>OZ255719.1:0-3487601 GCA_965277245.1 Mucilaginibacter sp. | reverse complement strand
ATCTGATTAAAGGCATCAGATATATTAAACTTGATAAATTATTAAGCTTTTTAAAATCTATTCTGAAGCTCTAAAATAAGTGATAACAGATAGCTGTTCTTAGTTATAATATTATTAAGAGCTCAATGGTTAATATACAGTTATAGAGTTTTATCAGTCTTTAATATAAACAATATTGAGTATTCTATTAATGACTGAAATTCTTATATAAATTCTTTCTGCAGGTTTTCTTTTAAGTATTCTCACAGAGCATTTATCTTCTGAAATAATAATGAGTAAATAGATTGCTTTATAAATTTCTTTTCTTTTTCTATTTTTATCTTATAATTTCAGTCTTAATGTTTTAATAAGACAGTATCATCACTTCAATCTGTAAACATCTTTTTAAATTTGTTATATTTTCTAGAAATAGATAACTTAATAGTTAGATTTTAATTCTCTGAAACTAATCAGCTTTACAGTGTTTATGCATTAAGGTTTATCAGTTTTTTATGCATCTCTTTCATTATTATAATAAAGACTTTTACATTTTTAGATAAGTACATTATTAAATATAGCTTTATTGAAGCTAATTCTTTTATAAAGTATATCTTATTTTCAACTTAATTAATTAATGAATTTATTTTTTAGAGTTATAATGTGTCTAAAACTATATTGCTGTCTAGCTGCTTTACTATATTAAACTGAATCTTTTTTCAGTGATGTGCTACTTAAAGATGAATAATAGCTATTTTGCAGTCTATAAGTTCTTTATTACTCTTTACTGAATTCTTATTAAATTTATACAGTCAGTATTGCTGATTAAAATTCTTTACTTATATTAAAATCTTATATTCTTTTATAAAACTTAACAATAAGAAATTTTCTGTGCAGCTGCTATTTATCAGTAGTTGTACTGCATTATTGAATATAGAAGTTATTATATCAGCTGACTTACTGACTGAGCTTAACTAGTTATCTACTTTAGAACTAGTGTTTTGTTACAGAGATTGTTATATGCTTTATACAACTTTCACTACTAACACTTAATGTTATGACATAGTTAACTGACACTGATGAATATTGAATTATCTGATGTTAGACTAGATTGAGACTAGTGTGTCTTAGCACTCTGACATTTATGTTGTGACTGCACTCACAAGACTGCTTCCTTCTTTGTACTTTTCTAGATTTAAATAGCTCACCTCTTGCAACAGTTCTAGACCTGCTTATAAAGTGAAATAGTTAGCTATAACATTAGAAAAGTACCCTCACTCTTTTCAACCTCTGAAGGTGACAGAATATTAGCTGGGACAAACATGTGTGTTGATGAAAAAATTCTTCCTCAACATCATTAAATGTCTTAACTTACAGTTTACTGAGTGATTAGAAGGTTTCTAGAACATTCTAAATTCATTAATTAACTATTAACAATCAATTCTCAAGTCCTGCAAGAAGTAGGTAAACAAATGATTAAGAAGTACTCTGTCACAGTGACAGATAGCTGTAAGAAGTCAATAAATGAAAAGACCTATTTGTAGACACAGACAACTGTAGTAGAGGCAGTTGAAAGAGCAAGGTTCTGAACCAGATAATCTCAGCACTAGAAGTAGGTGTCTGAAGCATTGAAGAAATTACCTTTAGCGCGGGATTAGCCACACAGGGGCTTGTGCCGTTTTGTAACATCTACTCCAGCTTTATGCAAAGGGCCTATGACCAGGTGATACATGATGTGGCCCTGCAAAATCTTAACGTGGTATTTTGCCTGGACCGTGCCGGCCTGGCCGGTGCCGACGGCGCCACACATCATGGGGCCTATGACCTGGCCTACATGCGCTGCATACCCAACATGACGGTATCTGCCCCGATGAACGAGGAAGAACTGCGCAACCTCATGTATACTGCACAACTGGAAAACAAAGGCCCGTTCGTGATCCGTTATCCGCGTGGTAACGGTGTTATGGTTGACTGGCGGAGGCCGTTCAAAGAAATACCAATTGGCAAAGGCCGTAAAATTTGCGATGGTGAGGAAGTTGCTCTGTTAACCATTGGGGCCATTGGTAACGAAGCTGCAAAAGCAATTGCTGCCTTAAACCAGGAGGGTTATAACCCTGCACACTACGACCTTCGTTTTGTGAAACCATTAGATGAAACCTTACTTCACGAGGTTTTCGGCAAGTTTAAAAACGTAATCACTATAGAAGACGGCTGTCTTGAAGGTGGCATGGGCAGCGCAATTTTGGAGTTTATGGCCGATAATAATTACAAAGCCAACATTATCCGTTTAGGTATACCCGACCAGTTTATTGAACATGGCGAGCAACCCGAGCTTTGGGCCGAGTGCGGTTATGATGCTGATGCTATTGCTACTAAGGTTAAAGAACTAAGCCTCAGGAGAAATCAGCATATTATTGCTTCGTAAAAGGTTAGCAATTCGTAAATCTTACTTTTCTATTCTGTTTATCTAAACCCTCACCCTCACCACTGTTTGGCCAAAACGCAACGTATTGGCATCTATAGCTAATTCTGCAAATTTGTATTCATCAATGTCTATTACCACGCCCCGTTCATTAATACCTTTGCCGCTAAATTCTATCTCAACGCCCTGATTTGTAAAGGCAGTACGAACCATATCACGAAAAGTTAAGTGTTCTGCCTCAGCAACTTCATCAAGATCTACAATATAAACACAAGGCTGCCGGCCTGAAATTACCTGATGAACCGCATTGATGAAATAATAACTCATGTTTAAATTATAGATCTACACTTGCCAGTTGATCTTCCAGTTCCTGATACCAGTCTTTGCCATATTTACGGATCAGCGGATCTTTCAAAAATTCGTGCACACGTACTTTTACCTCATCGCCAAAGGCACATGCAGGGCTGCAAATGCTCCACCGGTCGTAGTTAAGCACATCAAACTCGGGATATTTGGTGATGCGGATAGGGTACAAATGGCAACTGATGGGTTTACGCCAATCTACCGCGCCCTGCTCCCATGCTTTTTCAATGGCGCATTTGGTGATCCCGTTTTCCCAGGTTACATAAGCGCACTCTTTGTTGGTATCAACGCAGGGTGTGGTATAGTCTCCTTCAAAATCGGTAACGTGTGAGCCTTGTAATTCTACTGCGGCTATCCCCTTTACCGTCATATACGGTTTAACAGCCGGGTAGATGGCTGCAAGCTTATCCAGCTCATCTGCGTTAAGGGGTGCGCCCGAGTCGCCTTCAACGCAGCATGCGCCCTTACAACGGCTAAGGTTGCAAACAAAATTCTCTTTTACCACATCTTCATGCACCAGGGTGCCGCTTACTTCAATCATTTTGTCTACTTGCCGCGTGTAGCGGAAATTTTAAGTTTTTGGCGCCGGTAAGTTCCATGGTAAGGCTGCCTACCAACACTTCCACATGTGCCTTAACAGGTATCCGGTTTTCATCGTCTGTTATCCAAAGGTACAACTTACTGTTCTTTTTAAATATACGGCCCGGTATGATGGTTGGGTTAAACTTCAGACAATTAAATGTGCCTAATACCGTGTTAACCTTTTCACGCCCTATAAAAGTTATGCTTAGGGTTTGGGTAGCGTCATCAAGAAAATATTTCATGTCGAAGGATTGGCCCTCGTGCAGCTTTGAAACATCGATATTACGTGCAAAATAATAAGCCGACGGAAAATCGAAGACTTTACCGGCCAAAGGGTATATGCCATTTGTGGCTGTTATCTTCTCACTTTCGCGGTTAAATTTAATTTTATCGGCGTGGTGCCAGCTGCCTTCGTGGCGGTTCTCTGTATAAAGATATGGCAGTAACGTAACCTTATCAATATAAGACTCATAACGGTTGCGTACTTTATAAAACACATCAAAGCTGCCCGCCGTAGCGCCGTCGGCAATAATATGATATGCCGGTTTACCGTCAAAATTAACTTCGCTGTCTTCTATTTTCAAATGCGCTTCGGCCGCGGTAAAAAAACCATATTTCATCCGATAATCGAGCACTTCGCCCGTTTTAAAGGCAACCTCTGCAATCCTATCGGGCATGGGTACCTGTTGTGTTTTAAAGGCAAAAAATAAACCCGCCGAGAAAATAGTGATCGCAATAATTGCTTTCCGCATTCAGGTAGAATTAGTCTTTTCGTTTGTAGATCGGCACTGTAGAGCAAGGTTCGCCAAACATCAGGCTTTTAGCCAACGGGGTAAGTTTTGCAGTTAATGCCACGTAGGCCGATACCGGCACCGGGATATCGCCGCAACCTTTTAACACGAGTCGCTGGTCGCGGTATTGTTCAAAGTCAGTCTTTTCAATCTGCTTTTCAAATATTTTAGCCTCAACAGTTTCGGCATCGCCAAAAACCACCTCTTTAGCATACGGCGTTATGCGGTTAGCCAGCAGCATAAAGGCCCAGGCCGGCACAATGGCATCGGCGCTACAAGTTATGCCTACAATCTTACTTTGGTACTGGCTCCAGTCATGCGCCTTTACAAATTCCCGGAAATCTTTTTCGCGCAAAATCAATCCTTGAAATAAATTAACCGCTATATCATAGATCACGCGTTCGCCGGCTGGGTAAAAAATTGCCGGGTCGAGGGTTACCAAACCGCTCTGTGCAACCTTGTTCACAAAATTTTCCTGAATTTCCATAGCCGCTAAATAAAAAAATCCGGAACAGGTATCATAACGCTGTTCCGGATCCAAAATTACGATATATTCTACTATAAGAATTTAGCGCGGTAATCTTTTACATTCGCCTTATCTTTCAGGGCATCAAAAACCTGGTTTTGTGTGCGCTGTGCTAAAGCCTGCGCAATTTGTTCGCGTTGTTTAACATAGTTGTTTAAAGCCGGCGGATTAATAAAACCATCCACACTGTATATATAAACACCATGCTCGCCTTCAATTGGCTTGCTTACTTTATTAAGGGCCGAACCGAAAACCGAACCGATCAATTTATTTTCCTGCGCCACACCAGGCAATACAGGGTTTGCAAATACGATATTCTCTACCGGCACAACAGGCGTACCAGCTTTTTGCGCCACTTGCTGCAAGTTACCTGCACCATTTGCTGCAGCTTGCAGTTTATCTGTTAGTTGTTTCGCTTTTACCTGGTTACGTACGGCACCCTCAATTTGCTTTTTAACAGCGTCTAAAGGCAATGTGCCTTCGGGTTTTACTTCTGTTAGTTTCGCAACAACATATTGCGTACCAACAGTAAACGCCTTGTCAGATACGTCACCCTTATCTGCCTTGAAGGCCCATTTTACAACCTCGCGCGAGGCGTCAAGCCCCGGTAAGGAATTTGCCAGGCCATTAATATCTGTACCTGTTTTAACCGTTAGTCCTGCCTTTTTTGCTTGTGCATCAAAGTTATCGCCGGTAGCGCCAGACAAAAATGTTTGCGCCTTTCCAAATGCTTCTGATTGTGTTTTGCTGCTGGCAAGGATCGGCCTGTCAACCGTGGCCACTTTTACCACCTTAGACGATCCTTTTTGATCTTCTATCTGGATGATATGAACACCGAACTGAGAGGTAATAATTTTAGACTGGCCCGGCTTGCCATTAAAAACTGCTTCTTCAAACACAGGCACCATGGCGCCGCGGCCAAACATACCCAGTTCGCCACCCTTTTCGGCAGAACCCTTATCAGATGAGTACATCTTTGCCATATCGGCAAATGGCTTGCCTGCATTAATAATCTTAAGTATAGAGTCGGCTTTCAGTTTTGTTTTGTCTAAACCGCCATAAAGCTGCGGGTTTAAAAGAATATGTTTCGCCTTTACAGAATCCGGGCCAACCTGCTTGTCTACCAATTTAGATACCTTGTAGCTTCCGTTAGATACGTAAGGGCCATAAACAAAACCCTTTAGCGCAGTAAACATAACAGAATCTAATTTAGGCGTTAACTGGCCTTTTTTCTGGAATGTGAGTGCAGCGCGGTTAGCCGCATCAACTGCATTTATCTGTACAAAAAGCGAATCGTTTTTACTATCCCTAAAATCTGCAGCCAACTTATCGGCCTGTACCTTTACGGCAGCAGTATCTTCTTTTGATGGTGCACCATTAAAGGTAATGTATTTAAACGTCCGGGTTTCGGCAGGGTTTTTAAACATGGCCTTGTGCTCGTCATAGTAAGACTTGTAATCAGCATCTGTAGGGGTAATCTTGCTATCGGGAATTGATGAATAGGCAAGGGATACATATTTAAAATTAGCAAGCTTATTTTTTGCTTCGTAATCATCTGTAGCCTCAAGCGAGTTTACGTAAACACCATTATTAATGAGCGAAAGATACCGTTCGGTACGTTTAGCGTCTATCCGTGAAGCTACAAACTGGTCCCACTGAAGTTTTGTAGGGTCGCCGGCGGGCGCACTTGCCACCGTATTTAAAAATTGGTTAAGCTGGTTACGATCTAACTGCCCGGTTTGCTGGTTAGTAAAGTAGCGGGCAATTTCCGGGTCGGGGTTTGTGCCGCTTATCATGTTCCTGATCTCGTCGCCGCCAACTACAACGCCAACTTTATCTTCTTCTTTTTTTAATAAGATCTGGGTTAAAAATTGGTTCCAGGTGGTGTTTTGCACAAAGCTTAACAACTGCGGCGTAAGGTTCTGGCCAAACTGCTGCTGGTATTGCTTTGTGTTTTGGTCCATCCTGGTGTTAAAATCTTCGTACTTGATCTTTTCGCCGGCAATTTCGCCAACGGTAGTTTGATCACCCGAAAAATAGGAGCGGCCATACTGCACTGCTTCACTGGCCACAAAGGCAAAAAGCGCTAAACCGATGATGGCAATCAAAATTATTCCCATCCTTTCGCGCAAAAAGGTCATGATACCCATATACTTATTCTATAGTTTGCTATTAAGTTAAAAGAGGCGCAAGATACAATTTTTAAGAAAATTTACGGCACAAAAATGCCTGCTGTAAAATACTGATATCAAGGCGTTTGCGAGGTTAGATCTTGTGTTACGTGAAATTTACCGGTAGTTTGTGAAATATCCCAGGGGTCAAACTGTTCGTTGGTTAAAAGCGATGCGCCGTTAATAACACTCCCATCTTTTGTGGTAATGGTTACCGGCTTTTGCGACGTTACCTTTTTATCGGTTTCGTTCCAGATCAGCTGGTCAGATTTAAAAACATCGCCCTTGCCATTAGTTGCTACCACATTTTTATCCATCTCTATGATCTTTTCCTGCTCGCGGCGGATGGCATATGCCGATGTAATAGTACTTGTAATGTTTAATTGGCCGTCGTAAAAGGTGATCTTAACGCCTTTTGTCATCTCGTAATAAGGCTTGGCCGTGTTATAATGAATCATCAACGGCGTTTCTATCATTGCCTTTACATGGCCCGAGTCGCTGTATAATACATTAACACCCGTTGTGCGTTCCACAGGTGTGGTTTCGTATTTAGCCGAAATTTCTTTGATCTTTTTAAGGTCGTTCTCGCAAGAGCACCATAGGGTAAGGGCAAGCATAAGCGGCAAAATATTTTTAACCGTATATGTAACCTTGTTTGGCATGGACAATTAATCGAACTTATACCTGCGGAACCATTTATCATTCAGCATAAAGCCAACGTGAAAATTGTAAAATCTTTCCCTGATGAGGCCGTTTGATAATGTACCGCGGTCGCCAATTTCGGCAGAAAGATTTATTTTGTAGAAGCTAAGGCTGCCAACAGCAGGCGTTAGCGGCAAACCTAAGCCAAAGGTTATAGCCTTTTGGTTAATGTTGGTATTATTAATGCTGATATACGTTTTTTGATAATTAACCCCCAACCGGTAATCTACAGCGGCTAAATAATTATGAATGGCATTAATGTTTGGTGTAAACTGGCCGCCCAGATTAACCGACTGGCTGTTTTGCAGGCCCTGGTTAACGCCTGCTATGGTTAAATTGCTCCAGTTGCCAATACTGTAATCGGCGCCTACTAAAAATTTCCCGTCTTTTTGAAACGTTACGCCAAAATGGTTTATCAGCGGTAGCTTTATTTTGGCCGAGCTCGACTGGTTGTTCACCAGCGTATCGGCCGCAGGGCTTTCTATCAGGGTTGTAAAATCTTTTTGGTATTGTGTTACTATAAACCTGTTCTGGGTATTTATTTGCGAAGATGCCGACATAGAATAGCCAAAGGTTAGGTGCTTGGTTTGCAGGGCGCCGTTTGTTTGATCGCCAAAATCGAAGTTTATCTGCGTGCCAAAATCATAAGTAAGGCCCCCTACCGAGTTGCTTTCTTCTATACGGGTATTAAGCACACCATAAAGGCCGGGCACTTCTGTTGAGCGAAACTGCTTAAGATCACCAAATAAATAGGCAACGTTTGCCCCCAGGTAAAGATGTTTACCTAAACCAAAACCATAGCCTAAATAGGCCTTAGATAATCCGCCCTCGCCATTATAAATATAATTTACCGTGTTGGTATCTGTTGCCAGGCCGGTACCGAAATTTGATTTGGTTTGGGTATAGTTGTAACCCAGCTCTGAGTATGGTTTTAACCCAAAGCTTAAGGCCGAGCGCTTGCTAACCGGAATACCGAAGGCAACGTGGCTTAACCGAAAATTAGAATTTGTTTGAGATGCCGTACCGGTTTGGCCAAGTGATACATTGTTGTAAAACAACCCGATATCTATAGCGGTAAGGTTCATAAACCCGAAAGATGCCGGGTTAAGCGAATTGATATTGCTATAGCCCCCTATACGGTTTAGGCCGGTTGCTATACCACCCATGGCGCGGCTTTGCGGCAAAATATCTTCATCGAGGCTGCCCAGGCCGTAACGGGAGTAAGGAGAACTTGTAGTATTAAGCGTTTGCGCCATAACCGCAGGGGCGGCAGCCGCAACCAGCAGTATAAGCACTATAAAACGGATATATTTAATCATTATATTCTTGTACAATTGCATTTAAACCCCGTAGAACAAGGTATGGGTCATTTTTAATATAGGGGGCAAAGATGCTATTTTTCAATAGAGTATCCAAAAAAATACCGTCGCCGCCGGTTAGTGTAATATTGATGCTTGTATGCTGCTGCGCATAGCTTTTTATAAAACCTTCTGCTTCGTAACGGATACCGTTTTGCACACCAGATAGCATGGCGGTTTTTGTATCGTGCCCTGCCCTGCCTGTAAATCCGGCATCCTTATCAACCATCGGTAATGCCGATGTATAATTGTTCATGGCCTTATAACGCATAGCTATCCCAGGCGATATACTGCCGCCGTAGTAATTACTACCAGCATCTACATAATCATAAGTAATGCAGCTACCTGCATCAATTACCAGGTTATCTTTACCGGGATTTGCCTTTACCGCGCCAACAACGGCTGCAAGCCTGTCGGCCCCAAGCGTTTCGGGTGTGCGGTAATGGTTATGAATCTGCGTTGCCATCTGATAGTTAAACCGGTACGTTTTAATGTTACTGCCGGGCCGTATTTGCAACCCTTCGTCTTTTTTTACCGATGATATTATTGCCCTGCTCACGTTGTTGTTTCGGGCTATCTCTTCTATTTGTGTGCTGTTACTTGTATCGAAATGCCCAAAAAAAATGATTTCCTGCTCATCAAAAACGGCCAGTTTTGTTTGTGTGTTACCTATATCTATAACAAGGTTGGCCATTAGGCTTTTGCCAGCGACAATATAGATTCGAAAATTACCAGGCCATCCTGGTTAGCTACCAGCGTATCTGAGGCGCGCTCGGGGTGCGGCATTAAACCAAATATATTGCGGCCTGCATTGCACACTCCTGCTATATTTTGGATAGAGCCGTTAGGGTTAGCCTCATCTGTTACCATACCAGATTCATCACAGTAACGAAAAAGCACCTGGTCTGTATCGTTAAGCATTTTTATAGTCTCTTCGTCGGCGTAATAATTACCCTCGCCATGCGCAACCGGAATTTTCAACGCCTGCTGAACATCTGCCTGTGAGGTGAGCAAAGAGTTTGTTGTTTCGGCCTTTATATGGGTGTTACGGCAAATAAACTTGCGGTTTTTGTTATGCAATAGCACACCGGGCAGCAAATGCGCCTCAACCAATATTTGAAAACCGTTGCATATACCAAAAACGTAACCACCGTTTGCAGCAAATTTAATAACCTCCTGCATAATTGGCGAAAAGCGGGCAATGGCGCCCGAGCGTAAATAATCTCCAAAGGAGAAGCCGCCGGGAAGAACTATAAAATCGGCGCCTTGCAGATCGTGGTCTTTATGCCAAAGCCTTACCACTTGCTGTTCCAGTACTTTTTCCAACACATAAATAATGTCTTCATCGCAATTGGAACCCGGGAAAATAACTACGCCAAACTTCATGTTACAAAACTAATACAACACCTTGAACCTGAACGAAGGTAAAAGTTAAAAAGTGTTAAACTGAAAGAATATTATGCTGCCCACCAGCAGCAGAAACAAAAACTCGTAAAACCAGCGCCGCGTGGCATACAAAAAATAATAAGCCATAAAAATGGCCGAAGGTATTACACAAAGCAAAAAATGACTAAGCCTGAATTCGGCCTTTACATAGAACGAAAGCCCTGCAATCACGAACAGCATAAGCAACAACTGGTAAGATTTGCGCACCTGCACAAAGCTTTTGTAAAACGATTGCTGTATCCTGAAGAAACAAAATATAAAGATGATGACAACCGGTACCAGCTCCAGGTAATTGAGGTAATTGATGTGGATGTTGTTAGGGAAACGGGTGGCCAGGGGCAACCAGATGGTGTAAAAAGCACCAAGCCTGTTAGTAAGATAGTAGTAAACGGCCAAAAAGAAAAATACGGTGATATAGCCAAATATGCTTGCCAGGAAATCGCGCAGGTCAAACGGGCGAAAAAGTAATAAGGCTATCCAGGCGATAAGAATAAAATATATAAACGGCAGGTAGATAAGTGAGCCTACAGCCACGATCATGCCCAGATCATATGAGGCTGATTTTGAGTCTTCGGCCTTGTAAAGGCCAAACATTTTGAACAGCATCCAGATGAGTAGAAAATTACAGATGAGCGGCGGGCTTAATATCAAA
Organism: Mucilaginibacter sp.; assembly: GCA_965277245.1. Lineage (GTDB taxonomy): Bacteria > Bacteroidota > Bacteroidia > Sphingobacteriales > Sphingobacteriaceae > Mucilaginibacter. The sequence continues at coordinate 3,476,612 of OZ255719.1, read as the reverse complement.
AAAGGGGTAAACAGGCTGGAGGCGACAATATAAAGCAGGGCAGGCAAAAAGCTTGGCTTGCCCAGCAGGTTATAAAAGTTAACCATGTAATTCACCAGCATTGCCTGTATGAACACCAGCACTGCTGCAATTAATATATTGGCCGATGGGGAGAAGGCATTTTCATAAGCTACCGGTGCCAGCGACCGGGTAAACGATTCGACAAAGATAAAATCGAGATGATCCGGTGCCTTTACGATGTAGATAACCCGCAGTAAAATAAGCATCATGATAAGCCAGATGGTATTAAGCGGATTATATATTCTTAAGAGGTTGATCATTTATAGCTGCGGTGCAATTATACCACAAAAAGGGCTTATGCTCAAAAAGAGCCGGGCCGGGCGTATTGCTTCACCAGTTTTTCTACAATCTGCGCAGTCTCATTTTTAAAGTCAACTTTTATGCGCTTGTCATCTGCTATCCAGTTTTGCAGGTGGCTTACAAATTGCTCGTCTATATGTTGTACCACAGGCACACCCAGTCTTGATGCCGCCAGCGCATTGCATTGCTGCTCATACTGGTTGTTCATGGGTATCATCATCACCTTTTTGCCCAAGTAAAGCGCTTCCGCAGGCCCTTCAAAGCCGCCGCCGGTAAGCAGACCTTCGCAATTGGCGAGGCTTTGATTAAAGGCATCGTTATTAACGGGTAACACGGTTACATTTCCTTCGGTGTATTCAGCTTTCTGGCGTTTGGAGAATATCTGCCATTTAACTTCGCTTACCCGGCTTAAATATTTTACCAGTGTTTTATCGTCATAGGCAGGTAGGTAAACCGCATAGTGCCCCAAATTTTGTGTGGTAAGGTTACGTATCTCACTGCGGATAACCGGCGTATGTATAAAACTGTCGTAAGCCTCAAAATGGAAGCCAACATGGTGCGTTGTTGGCGAGTAATATTTAAAAAACCACTCTGCATAGTTCCATTTGGCAGGCCGTGGCGTTTTTGGGGAAACAAAAGAGCATTGGTGACTTAACGAAACAGAAGGCACCTTTTTTAACTTACATGCCCAGGCGCTAACCGGTTCAAAATCATTAATGATCAGGTTGTATTGATACAGCGGCAGGCTTTGCATATCGCGCCAAAGCTGGCGCAGGTTAATAAGCTTTATAGTTGCCCGCATATCAACCCCGCCGTTAGTGCCAAACACAAAACTGGCGCCGTGGAAACGATATTTTACCGGCTGTGCCAATCCAACCTCGGCTTCGGTGCCGCTTATCAGCAGGTCTACCTCGCCATATTGCTGCAACAGGGGCACAATCTCACGCGCACGGCTAATGTGGCCGTTGCCTGTACCCTGTATGCCAAACAATATTTTCATGCAGATGCTTTGGCCAAAGATAGCGGACTATGATGAATATCGAATAATGAATTCTGAATGTCGAATAATGAAGTTAAAAAAATAATTTTCTCCATCACTCGATATTCATTATTGGAATTTCATTATTCTATATTCATCAGACTTCCACCTTAAATTTTTCCAACAGAACTTTTACATCAAGCTTATTGTCCAGGTCTTCGGCATCGGTGTTGTCGTCCGCATCGGGTTCGGTTATAAAATCTTCGGGGCGGTATTTAAAAACCGTCCAAAGTCTGTTTTTATATTCCAGGGCGCTAAGGCTTTCTACCCAATCGCCCGAGTTTAGATAAAGTACAGAACCGGCATTGTCCGTAGCTATCATCGTCCTGATCTCGGCCTGATGAATGTGGCCGCAAATTACGTAATCGTAGTTTTTTTCAATGGCAAGGTCTGCGGCGGTTTGTTCAAACTGGTTTATAAACTTTACCGCGTCTTTAAACTTTCCCTTTATTTTTTGCGAGAAGCTCATTTTAGGTCGCCCTACTTTGGTGAGCAGCCAATTAGTTAAACTGTTAATGAGGATAAGCGTGTCATAACCCACTGCACCCATTTTGGCCAGCCACTTAGAGTGCTGCATGGTAACGTCAAAAACATCGCCGTGAAATATCCAGGCTTTTTTGCCATCAACATTTAACAGCAGCTTATTTTTAAGCTGAAAAGCGCCAAGGTCAAAATCGGCAAACTTACGCAGTATTTCGTCATGATTGCCGGTGAGGTAATAAACGGGTACGCCTTCGGTTACAAATTTTAAAATGCGGCGTATAACTTTGGTATGGCTTTCTGGCCAGTAGGATTTGCTAAACTGCCATATATCAATAATATCGCCGTTTAAAATAAGTTGTTTGGGTTTTATGCTCTTAAGGTACTTAAGCAGCTCTTTAGCGTGGCAGCCATACGTGCCCAGGTGCACATCAGAAATAACTACAATATCAACTTCGCGCTTTGCCATTAATTAAAGAATAAGATGCATAGCCGGTTTTTTTTAACCGGGTTCAATTATTCTATCGGCGTGGCAGGTTTTAATCTTCTTCCTCTTCGTCAACCTTTAGTTCGTAAGGGCTAACGTAAAGTACAAAGAGCAACAGCACCAGGCAGGTTACGATCAAATAAGCAAAATTAAAACTCATTTTAATCTTAGATTAATGGTAAAGGTACAGCGTGTAAATTATGCTATCGTTAAGACGGTGTTAAATATAAGTATGTTACAAGGTAGGCAAAATAATTTCAAAGCCCCGTCCCGATAGTTATCGGGATCAATTTCGCATTTATAACTATGCCTTCCGGAAAGATTGACAGATTTTTTATCAGCAGGTTTAATGCCGCAGAAGATTTTATTACAGATCTTCTGTAACGGCCGCATACGAGGCGAAGCTCTTTCTTATCCGTTTTAACTGCTTTAAATGGTGTTCGGTATGTATGCGTGTAAATTTTAACCACTGCTTTGCGTTAAACATGCCCAACCGCGGGTGTTTTATGCGATAATTTTCGGGCGCATTCTTTACGATTTCCATAACGCTTTCCAATCTGGCGCGTACTTTAATAAGCAGGTTGCGGGCTTCTTCTTTAGTTATTTTTTTTACTATCGCCAGCTGGGCTGCGGGCGCGCTTACCTTTACCGGCGGGAAACTGCCCGTTGTTAATACCATCCAGCCCAAAATATTCGATCGTTTGGTTGTGGCATCTGCAGTTTTACGAGCGCATTTTTCTGCAGCTATCAATGAGCCAAAATCGGCCTGTAAAATATGTGAATATGTTTCGGCGAACGACCATCCGCCTATAGGCGGCGTAATTTCAAACTGTGCATCGGGTATCAGGTCCAGTTCGCGGCGGTATTTATCCAGCGCCTGTTCTAATAATTTACGTTGACGGTTAAGTTTCAAGTGGTGGTTGATTTTAGAACTAAGGTCGGGAAGTTTTTTAAGATTGTGCCCTATATTTTGTAATCGCGAGGTACGAAGCAATCTCAGTGTAGGTATCTATAAAAAATAAATTGATTAGCAAATAATATTAAAACACTCAAGGACATTAGCTACGAGATTGCTTCGTAACGCACGCTGATAATTTTGGTTATTAACGTTTACAACATCCCGATCAACTCCTTCAAACTCCTGATCTCTACATCCACATCATTAGGTTTGGGCAAACCTGCCGGATTAAAATAAATGGCATCCATTCCGAAATTTAGTGCGCCGTAAATGTCGGCCTCCAGGCTGTCGCCTATCATTACACTTTCTTCTTTTTTGGCACCGGCAAGATTTAGCGCATGCTCAAAGATCTTTTTATCTGGTTTGTTTACACCAACTACTTCTGATATAATTACATTCTCGAAATATTTACCCAGATCGCTACCGCTTACCTTAATGCGGGTTGATTCCTGAAAGCCGTTTGAGATGAGGTGCAGTTTGTATTTAGTTTGCAGGTATTGCAGGGTTTCATGTGCGCCGGCGAAGAGGTTGGTACGGTAAGGGCCAACCCTTACGTAATGATCTTCAAACCCGGCGGGTATAACATCCGGGTGCAGGCCCAGGTCTAAAAAGGTTTGTTTAAACCGCATTTCGCGCAGCACATTTTTGGTGATCTTGCCCAGGTGATATTCGGCCCAAAGGCGGTGATTGTTTTCGGTATATTTTGCAATAAATATTTCTGCAGAAGGCACGCCAAGTTCTGCAAGGCCATACTCAATATAAAGTTCTTGTAATGTTTCCTCGGCATTGCGGTCAAAATCCCAGATGGTATGGTCGAGGTCGAAAAAGATGTGCTTGTACTTCATTATTAATGTGCAGATACGCGGAAGTGCAAATGTGCAGATGATTTACAGAATTTACGTTCAATAAATCCTGATAATTCTTAAAATTTTAGTTCGTACAATTACACAGATGATCAACAATAATAACCCGCTGTTATTCTGATGTTTCTTAGATTCTATGATTCCGAGCGGGGCATTATCAATTTAAGGTCAAAAAAGTGAACCGCCCCTTAAAATTTACTATCGCTAATTAAATTTCATTAAATTCGTGTCACAAATACTTGTGTAACATTCTTGTTATAATTAATCTTTTTGTATCTTTAAGGCTCTGACCCCTATTGAGTTAAATGTTGACAGCAGAATTAGAACATACCGTTTTGTTTAGAGCGCCACCCGTAAGTTTTGGCAATCCCGAACTTGTGCATTTACTTAAACGCACCATGTTTGGTGTAAGCCAGGCAGATATAGCCGCTTTTACCGGTAAAACCCTTACGCAGGTTTTGGATAAACTGCTTACAGAAACCGCGGCACCTTTACCGCCGGTTAACAACTACAATACAACAACTTATACAGATCCCGATATAGCCGCCGGTAAAACATGGGTAACCGCCGCCATTGGTGATGGTACGGCAAACAGCCTGCGCATAACCTCTTTCAAAGCCTGGTGGATGGGCCAGATGATAAATCAGGCCACCACTTTACAGGAGAAGATGGTGCTTTTTTGGCACAACCATTTTTCTACCCAAACCACTACGGTAAATGATGCCCGCCTAATTTATAAGCATAATGCCCTGCTGCGCAAATACGCCCTGGGCAATTTTAAAGATTTTGTAAAGCAAATAACGCTCGACCCGGCTATGTTGCGTTACCTTAACGGTTATGTAAATGTAAAAACCGCTCCCGACGAAAATTACGGCCGCGAACTGCAGGAACTTTTTACCGTGGGCAAAGGCCCTAACAGCAAATATACAGAAGATGATGTAAAGGCGGCAGCAAGGTTGCTTACCGGCTACACGGTTAATGCCACCACCATATCGTCGGCATTTGACCCTACCAGGCACGATAGCACCAATAAGCAGTTCTCGGCGTTTTATGCTAATACGTTAATTACCTGTAAAACACTTGCAGCAGGCGCAACCGAGGTTGATGACCTGCTGAACATGATATTTAAAACGGACGAATGCGCGCTTTTTATTTGCCGCAAATTGTACCGTTTTTTTGTTTATTACAATATAGATGATGCAACCGAAGCCAATATAATTGCACCACTGGCAGCGGTAATGCGCGCAAATAATTACGAGATAAAACCGGTGCTGCGGGCCTTGTTAGGCAGCGATTACTTTTACGCCACAACCGGCCAGGGCTGCCTTATAAAAGAACCGGTTACCTTTACCGTAGGGTTATGCCGGGAGTATAATATAGCCTTTCCTGCCGATAGCGATTATGTGAACGCTTATGCCATGTGGGATTATATGCGCACCTGGGCATCAAATATGGGCCAGAACATTGGCGACCCGCCAAATGTATCGGGCTGGCCTGCTTACTACCAGGTGCCCGAGTTTCATGAACTGTGGATAAATTCAGACACGCTGCCCAAACGCAATCAGCTTACCGATACCATGATAGGCAGCGGTTATACCCGCAGCGGTAAAAAGATAGCTATTGATGTGCTGGTATATACGGCAACACTATCAAATCCTGCCGATCCAAATGTGCTGATTGCAGATGCACTTGCACAATTATACCAGATAGACGTTTCGCAGCAGGTTAAAGACTTTTTAAAGGGCATTCTTTTATCGGGCCAGATATCAGATCATTACTGGACCGATGCCTGGAACGGCTTAAAAACCAACCCTGCCGATACCGCTACCAAAGCCATTGTAATAACCCGCCTGCAAACGCTTTATAAATACATTATGGACCTGCCTGAATACCAACTATCATGAACAGGCGCAATTTTTTAGGCAAAGCATTACCGGCAGGGGTAGTAATGCCATCACTTATTAACGGTTTCAGTTTTAAGGCCTTCGGCACATCGCCGTTTTTAGCGGCGTTAACTGCGGCGCCTACCGAGACAGACCATGTGCTGGTGCTTATCCAGTTAACCGGCGGTAATGATGGTTTAAACACGGTGATCCCGTTCGATCAGTATGATAACCTGGCCAACGCACGGGGCAACATCATGCTGCCGCAAAACAAGATACTAAAGCTCGATGGTACCTCTTATACCGGCATCCATACCGCTATGACGGGTTTACAAAGCCTGTATAATGATGGCAAGGTTAAACTGGTACAGTCGGTAGGTTATCCTAACCCTAACTTTTCGCACTTCAGGGCCACAGATATCTGGCTTACCGGTGCAGATTCTAACGTAACGTTAAACTCAGGCTGGGCAGGGCGATATTTATCCGAGCAGTATACCAACTATCCGGTAGGCTATCCCAACACCATCATGCCAGATCCGCTGGCTATCCAGATAGGCTCGTCGGTGTCGCCGGCCTTACAGGGGCCATCTGTAAATATGGGTATGGCCATAACCGACCCCAATAACTTTTATAACCTCATTAACGGCATACAGGATACTGCGCCGGCAACAAACGCCGGTAAAGAGCTAACCTACATCCGCCAGATATCGCAGCAAACCACGCAATATGGCAACGTAATAAAAACCGCTGCCGGTAAAATAACCAAACAAGGCACCTACCCAACCAACAATACCCTGGCCGACCAGCTTAAAATTGTTGCCCGTATGATTGCCGGCGGGTTGAAAACCCGTATTTACATGGTAAGCATAGGTAGTTTTGATACCCATGCCGCGCAGGTTAATAACGGCGCTACAGAAACCGGTACACATGCCAACTTATTGGGCAAGGTATCAGACGCTATTAAAGCATTTATGGACGATCTGAAAGGCCTGGGTGCATCTAAACGCGTTGCCGGCATGACTTTTTCCGAATTTGGCCGCCGTATAAAGTCAAACGCCAGCGTAGGCACAGACCATGGCGCAGCCGCCCCTATGATCCTCTTCGGCGATTATATACAGTCGGGCGTATTAGGTACCAGTCCGGTCATATCTGCCAGCGTGGGCGTTAATGATAATATACCAATGCAGTATGATTTCAGGTCGGTTTATGCCTCATTATTACAGCAATGGTTTTGTGTTGAAGGTAGCACCCTTAGCGATATATTGCTCAATAACTTCCAAACCCTCCCGGTTATCCGCTCAACGGCGCCGTGTGTATCCTCAGAATCAGATATATTAAACGCATCGGCGGGCGATAAGATCATCAGTAACTATCCAAACCCTTTTACCGACTCCACTAAAGTGATCTTTAAATCATCGGGCGGGCATGTACTTATCCAGATATTTGACGTACAAGGCAAACTGATATCAAACCTGGTTGATAACACTTACGAAACAGGCACTTACGAAACCTCTTTTGAAGCGCAGCATCTTGCCGCAGGCATTTACTATGCACGTTTGCAAAATGGCAGTTTGCAGCAAGTACGCAGTATGGTAAGGGTGAGGTAAGCCCTTAGCCAGTGGTGCCGCGGTGTTGTGTTATCAAACAACCTGCATAATTAACATTTATTAACGCATCCTCCCATCGTATTGTGAGTATCGATAGCTATCTTCAAATCATGAAAAAGCCGGGGCTATTATTGCTATTGATACGCTGCGCAATTACCGTTCATGCGCAATCGGTAAACTATAAAGTTTACGCGCTAAAATTTGCCGGCTCTGCTTACCCATTTACTGTTGCTGATTGGGCAGATGGCGGGTCGAAAACCGAAAAAATTTCGATAAACTTTATGGTGTGGCTCATTAAAGGCGACAATGGAAAGAATATTCTGTTCGACACCGGTTTCCTGCCCGATATTGAAGAAGCTAAAGATTTTAAAGTAGTAGATTATATCAGGCCCGATTCTGCTTTGTTAAAGCTCGGCCTCAAAGCTGCGGATATTACTGACGTTATTATCAGTCACCCGCATTGGGACCATATAGATGGAATAGGCCTTTTCCCTAACGCCCATTTCTGGATCCAGAAAAAAGACTATAATTATTTTGTTGGAGAAACATGGCAAAAAGAAATAGGTAGCGGCGGTTTCGATAAGCGTGATGTGAGGCGGCTTGTTGATTTAAATCTTGATGGCAAACTAACGCTTGTTAACGGCGACGATAAGGAAATCATCAACGGAATTAAAGTTTATACCGGCTCCAGGCATACCTATAATTCCCAGTATATTCTGGTAAATACCGGAACAAATAAAATCGTTCTCGCATCAGACAATGTTTGGGTGTACTATAGCTTAGAACATTTGGTACCGCCATCAAAAGGTGGCACACTCGATCCGGGAGGTTACATAAAGGCTATGAAGCGTATGAAAACCTTAGCCAGCAATTCTAAATACATTATCCCCGGGCATGATGGAAAGGTATTAATCAACTTCCCGAAAGTTGCCGAGGGTGTGGTAGAGATACGTTAATGTAAATTGTTTGTGGCGCAAATAGCGCGGCATACTTATGATGATAAGTAAGGCTCACCAGGTATTTTCTCGAAGAAAGCGGGGGAGCGTAATTTGTGTGCCCGGCTTATCCATTCACGGTTTCCATATCCCGGCTTTCGAAAGTGAGGTTTACCGAACGATTGCCGCCCGGCCGGGTGCAATGCAAAATATTTTTGGGGATGGTAAACAACTGGTTGGGAAAAAGCTCAACGGTACGGTTTTCAAGATCAATAATTACCGAACCCTCCAGCACCAGAAAACTCTCATCAGAGTTTGGATGGTAATGCCAGAAATAAGGCTCGGTCATCACGCTGAGCCGCACAACATGATCATTCACTAATGCTACCGGCAAATTAGTATATACCTCTTTCCCGGTGGTCTCTTTGCTAAAATCTATAACAGTAAGTGATTGATGCTGATGCGTCATTTGCAAATATACACATGTTCATAAAGTTGAAAGACGCGTTTTACAAGTTACGGCAAGTTTGCTAAACGTAATTTTGACAGCATAAGACGGCGAGAGGCAAGGCTTAACAAACTTAGAAAATTGCGTTAACAGATGCTGTCAAATTTTCGCCAGCCCGAACATACCGATCGGTATGTTTGAAAAAAAAATCTGATTTTGCATTGCGAAAATCCACTAGATTTTACTGGCCAAAATCGAATGAAGAGCGACAATTGATGAAGTTTTATATTGATGCCCAAATTTTGTCAGTAAAAACATACCGAACGGTATGTTTAGAAATACCGTTATTTTTCCTTTCACTTCCTTTCTTCCGGATTTCCCGACTTACAGACTTCCCCACTTCCCTACTATCAACCACTTGTAATCTTTGCTAAACACTTTAGTTTTAAATGGCTGATTATTCGTAAATTTGAGGTAATGGATTTTAAATTAAGTTCACAATATGTACCCTCGGGCGACCAGCCCGAAGCTATTAAACAGCTTGTACAGGGCGTAAACGGGGGGGAGAATTACCAGACTTTATTAGGTGTTACAGGCTCCGGTAAAACCTTTACCATTGCCAATGTTATAGAGCAAACTCAAAAACCAACACTGGTTTTAAGCCATAATAAAACCCTTGCCGCGCAGCTTTACGGCGAATTTAAACAGTTTTTTCCGGAGAACGCGGTTAACTACTTCGTGTCATATTACGATTATTACCAGCCTGAGGCCTTTATACCTACTACTAACACCTACATAGAAAAAGACCTGCAAATAAACGAGGAGATAGAGAAACTGAGGCTTAGAACTACCTCGTCGCTCATGTCGGGCCGAAGGGATGTGATCGTAGTATCATCTATATCCTGTATCTATGGTATGGGGAACCCGGAGGATTTTTCTAATTCGGTTTTTAAGTTTGCCGTAGGCACACGGGTTAGCCGTAACGCATTTTTGCACCGGCTGGTAGAGATCTTATATTCACGTACCACAGCAGATTTTAAACGCGGTACTTTCCGTGTTAAGGGCGACACGGTTGATATTTACCCGGCTTACCTTGACTATGCTTACCGCGTATCTTTTTATGGCGATGATATAGAAGAACTGAGCAGCTTCGATCCTGCTAACGGCAAAACCATTGAAAAAATGCCGAATATGATCTTATTCCCTGCCAATCTTTATGTAGCGCCGCGGGACCGTTTCACTAAATCTATCTGGGCTATACAGGAAGAGCTGGAAATGCGCAAGCAACAGTTCATAGATGAGAAACGTTTTCTGGAAGCCAAGCGCCTGGAAGAAAGGGTTAATTACGATCTGGAAATGATCCGTGAGTTAGGTTACTGCTCGGGCATAGAAAATTATTCCCGCTTTTTTGATGGCCGTCAACCCGGTGCGCGGCCGTTTTGCCTCCTCGATTATTTCCCCGATGATTACCTGATGGTCATTGATGAGAGCCATGTAACCGTTCCGCAGATCAGGGCTATGTATGGTGGCGATAGGAGCCGTAAAATATCATTGGTTGAATATGGCTTCCGCCTACCCGCAGCTTTGGATAACAGGCCGTTAAATTTTCAGGAGTTTGAAAGGCTGGCACCGCAAACAGTTTATGTGAGCGCTACCCCCGGCGATTTTGAATTGGAAAAATCGGAAGGTATTGTTATTGAGCAGGTGATACGCCCAACAGGCCTGCTCGACCCGATCATAGAGATCAGGCCGATCATTAACCAGGTAGATGATTTGCTTGATGAAGTAGATAAAACCATAAAAATGGGCGACCGGGTATTGGTAACCACCCTAACCAAACGCATGGCCGAAGAACTGGCCAAGTATATGGACAGGCTGGGTATCAAAGTGCGTTATATCCACTCCGAAGTGAAAACCCTGGAGCGTGTTGAAATTTTGCGCGGTTTGCGCCTTGGCGAATTTGATGTGCTTATAGGTATAAACCTTTTACGTGAAGGTTTGGATCTGCCGGAGGTTTCTTTAGTAGCAATCTTAGATGCCGATAAAGAAGGCTTCCTGCGTTCAGAGCGTTCGCTGATACAAACCATTGGCCGGGCAGCCCGGAATGATCGCGGCCGGGTTATCATGTACGCCGATGTAATGACGGATAGTATGCAGATCACCATTTCTGAAACAGACCGTCGCCGAGATAAGCAGATAGCTTACAATACCGAGCACGGCATCAGCCCTAAAACGGTAGGCAAATCGCGCGAGGCCATAATCGAGCAAACATCGGTAATGGACTTTAAGGGTGGTGTGCAAAGGCCATACATTGAGGAAGAAAACATCCAGAGTATGGCCGCCGACCCTATTGTGCAATACATGAGCAAAGGCGACCTTAAAAAGGCAATTGAAAATACCAAAAAAGAAATGCTTGCCGCCGCAAAGGATATGGACTTTTTACAAGCCGCCAAACTGCGCGACGAGATGTTTGCCCTGGAAAAGAAATTAGGGGAAAAGTAATTATTTGTGGATTTGTGGATTTGTGGATTTCGAACATTATCAAATCTTCAAATTCCCAAATCATCTAATCGATACGTATCAAACAAACTTTTTTTCCGTTATATACTTATATTTGTAAGCTTTAATTTTTACAACATGCTTTTGATCCGTTTTTTGATCATTTCTATTTGTGTTTTATATATACTGAAAAGTATTGTACGTATGATCATACCTGCTATATTTAGCAGCTTTGTAAATAAGGCACAGCAACATCAAAATACACAGCAAAACCAGTATCGCCAGCAGCAAAAACCTACCGGAAAAATAAAGGTAGATTATATGCCGCCGGGCAAAAAGGCCAATATCCCGGACTCTGAGGGTGATTTTGTTGAATATGAAGAAGTAAAGTAAAATGCTGCCCGAAGAAGTTTTTAAACGCCGGCACCGCGGCACCCCCGAATCTTTTTCGCTTATCATTGTCAACACCATTATTCTTGCTTTAATAGGCCCGGGTTTTATTAAATGCCACCATATCGGCCTGGTATTTTGGATTGGATTGGCAGGTTTAGCCTTATATAACATCTACACTGTGCGCCGCAACCGAGAAAACTTTGATAAAGCGGCAATGATAGCTTATATCCTTAGTGTTGTTGTGTTTGCCGTCATTATCATCTTGCTTGCAACCCGCGACTGCTGATCCGCCTTAAAAAATTGATGGTTTTTAATCCCGTTCAAATTTCTATTTTTGGAGATTAAATTATTTTTTTAATACGAATGGGCAATTGGTTTAAGCGAAATGGTATCCACTTCGCCATCGCAGGTATTTTTTTTGCAATCTGTTTTTTTTACTTCACCCCTGTTTTCCAGGGTAAAACCATCGGCCAGAGCGATGTAACCCGGGCGCAGTCCACTCAAAAAGAGATCATGGATTACCGCGCTAAAGACACCACCATTTTATGGACAAACCAGATCCTGGGCGGTATGCCCGCGTACCAGATCTGGGCGCCGTATCCAAATAACATTACCACACATATTGTATCGGGCTTAAAGGCAATTTTCCCAACCCCTATTGATACCGTGTTGTTATTTTTATTAGGTGCATATCTGTTATTCTGCGTTTTAAAACTAAACCCATGGCTTGCAGCGGCTGGCGCCATTGCGGTTACCTTCTCTTCATATAATTTTATTTTACTGGTGGCCGGCCATGCCAATCAGGCATATGCCATAGCGTTCTTTGCACCTATACTTGCCGCTGTAATACTCACTTTACGGGGTAAATATTTTGAAGGAGGGGCCTTGCTGGCACTGTTTCTTGCTATAGAGATAAGGGCTAACCACATCCAGATGACCTATTATCTGATGCTCGCCCTGCTGCTTTTAGTTTGTTTCGAATTATATAATGCCTTTAAGGCAAAAACTCTCCCTGCATTCGGTAAGTCAATGGCTTATATTGGCGCTGCCATCGCTCTGGCATTGGCCATAAATGCCTCCATACTTTGGAGCACCGGCGAATACAGCAGCGAAACCTATCGCGGCAAAAGCAACCTGACCACTAAGGCCGAGCCAGGCAGCGGCCTGCCTAAAGATTATGCTTACCAGTGGAGTGAGGGCGTTGGCGAAAGCTTAACCATTTTGGTACCTAATCTTTATGGCGGGGGTTCAGATTTTTCTGCTATTGATAATAATTCAGACCTTGCCAAAACCTTTGTTGCCAAAGGTATCCCCCAGGAACAGGCTATGCAATACATCCAGCAATTGGGCGGCCTGGGTATAACTACCTATTGGGGGAATAAAGACTTTACAGCCGGCCCGTTCTATTTTGGGGCAATTGTATGTTTCCTTTTTGTTTTTGGGTTGCTCATCATCAAAAACAGGATAAAATGGTGGCTCCTGGGTGCTGTGATCCTGAGCTTTTTTCTTTCATTTGGCCGTAATTTGCCTTTCCTTTCAGACTTATTCTTCAACTACTTCCCGCTTTACAATAAATTCAGGGCGGTAGAATCTATTATGGTTATCGCGGGGCTTTGCTTCCCTATAATGGCATTCCTGGCCATTAACGAAGTGATAATTACTCCCGATAAAACAGATATCTTTAAGAAGTTAAAACTCACTTTATACATTGTTGGTGGTATCCCTTTGCTGCTTGTTGCCGTTCCCGACGCCTTTTTCAGCTTTAAAACAGCGCAGCATCAGCAAATAATAGATTACTTAACGCAAGCCCTTAAAGGCGACAATGCATTTGCCCAGTCGATAGGCAGGGCATTGGTTAATGATCGTATCAGCCTGGCAAGAATGGATGCCATAAGATCATTGATCTTTATATTAATAACGTTTGGTTTACTATGGGCGTTTATTAACCGAAAATTAAATATTACCATTTTATCGCTTATTGTATTAGCACTCACGCTGGTAGATATGTGGCAGATAGATAAGCGTTATCTGAAAGAAGACAGCTTTGTAAACAAAACCGACGTACAGCAACCCCAGCCGCGCGAAGTTGATTCGTTCATTATGCGTGATAAAGACCCTGACTACCGCGTGATAGATTTAACTCAATCATTGAAGCAGGATGCCATCACACCATATTTTTACAAGTCGGTAGGTGGTTATTCTGCAGCGAGACTTAAACGTTACGACGAACTGATAGACAATCAGCTGAGCAAAAGCCTAAACCAGGATGTACTGGATATGCTGAACGTTAAGTACGTAATTAATCAGGACCCTAAAACGCAAAACCTGGGTATGCAAACCAATGCAACAGCTTGCGGCCATGCCTGGTTTGTAAAAAGCATACGCTATGTAAAAAACAGCGACCAGGAAATGCAGGTGATCAGCAGTTTTGCGCCAAAAGACGAAGCAATTGTTGATGAAAGCTACCGCAAGGCAATTGACGAAAAACAGACCGCGCAGGATCCCGCAGCTTCTATTACACTAACCAGCTACAACCCAGACCATATGGTTTACCAAAGTGGTTCCACAGCACCAATGATCGCGGTATTCTCTGAGATCTATTATAACAAGGGTTGGAAGATGCTTATAGACGGCAAAGAACAACCTTATTTTCGTGCAGATTATGTTCTCCGCGCAGCACAAATACCTATAGGCAATCACAAGATCGAATTCATTTTCCACCCGGCATCGTATTATACCGGCGAAGGTATTTCTTTGGCAGGCTCAGTACTGTTAGTGCTCGCATTAGGCGGCGTGGTTTACAATCAAACCCGCAAAAAACCGGTTAAGGCCTAAGGCATGTGTCATATAAGAGGCGATCTGTAAGAGTCGCCTTTTTATATTTCTCCTGTGGGAAGGGTTAGGCAGGGGTTAATCATTCGTCCTTCTATTCCACAACCAATACCATCCAAGGTTGAACGCAATTACACCATGATTAAAAATCGTGGGTAATAATCCGTAATTTTTCCGCATAATTTTAAAACGTTCAATAAGGCTTTGCCCATGCCGTTTTTTAGACATTCCGCCTACCATGTACTTGGCAACATATTGCTGTACGTTTACAATTAACTTTGCCTCTTTTGCGGCGTTTAATATCCAGTCAACATCAGCACTCAGGCTGTATCGTGTATCATAAGGCCGCACCAGCGAACGCCTGATATAAATTGCCTGGTGGCTTATGCTCATGCCGTATTTAAAACTCTTCCAATTAAATTGATCCGGGGCCTTATGCCTGCGGCGGCCTAAGCTGTTCCCTGCATCGTCTGTCATCTCGGTTTCGCCATAGTATATATCCGCTTCGTCGGCAAATGAGAAGACATTAGCAACTGTTTGGGGCGAATAAATTTCATCTCCCGAGTTCATAAAAAGCACATAATCCCCTGTAGCGGTCAATAGTCCCTTATTCATAGCATCATAGATCCCCTTGTCGGGCTCACTAATGTACTTGCTAAAGTGGGTGTGATATTTATTTAATATTTCTACGGTACCATCCGTAGATTTACCATCAATAATGATAACCTCAATAAGGTTGTAGGTTTGATTTATGACGGATTTAAGTGTGCGCTCAATGTCACGAACGTTATTATATACTACCGTAATTACGCTTAATTTTGGTTTAAACATTAAATACCGGTATCTGTAAAAGATGCAGAGGCAAGTTGCTCATACATATTAATATGTTTGTGGGCTATGCCTTGCTGGCTAAAATTTTGCAGCACAGTTTCCCTTGCGTTTTTTTGCAAGGCCGGCAAGTCTTCATGCTCATAAAGCCAGGTCATGCCGTGGCAAAAGCTCTCCGGCGACTGGTAATTAGATACATATCCATTGTATTTGTGCAGAACCATATCTGGTATACCTCCTGTTTTAAAGGTGATCACAGGCGTACCGCAGGCAAGGCTTTCCATTACGGTATACGGCAGGTTATCTTCCAGCGAAGGTATTAAAAACCCATCGGCAGCAGCGTAGCACGTCGCTAACTTTTGTTCATCGGCTATGGTACCTAAAAACGTGGTCTTGAAAGGGAAGATCGGCAACTGGTCTCCCTCGCGGTTGCCAAAAACCACTAATTCTATATTGCTTTCTTTTATCCCCTTGCTATCGGCTAATTTATCCAGGCTTGCAGACAAATATTCAGTGCCCTTGTGCGAGTCTTTCCGCGAGGGCATAAAGCCCGTTAAAAACAAAAATTTGTTCTGCGGCAATCCTAACCGTATACGGGCTTCGGTTTTATCGCCGGGCTTAAAAACATCGGTATCGAGCGTGTTTGGTATATGCTTAATTGCCATATCTTTCATTAAACTGCTCAATAAAACAGAGTTTAACATCCATGAACTTGGAGCCACAATGGTAAAATTAAGCCGTTGATATGCCTTATCCTTTTCGTTCCATATCTTGTTGGATATATCATCGGCTTCAGGTTTTTTCAGAAGAGGGCAATAGCCGCAGGCATGCTGATAATGATCGCAGCTATAACGCACATGGCAACCACCTGTAAAAGCATTGCTATCATGAAAAGTCCAAACCATAGGTTTGTTAAGCCTGCTAATTTCTGCTAAGTGTTTTGGATTTAAAAAGCTGTGGTTAACCCAGTGCAGGTGTATAATATCTGCAGCCTTAACATCGGGATGGTTAATTACAGACCGGCCAAACCAGGTAAATGAAAATGGGGTGCGCAGGTTTGCTTTTAAATAGCGTGCGCCCAAAAACCTTTCGAGTACTATTTTTGCAGCGGTGTAGCCCTTTTGTAAAACAGTTCTATCAAATGTATCTATCTGCTCATTTTTGCCGAATTTATAGTGTACAATTACTTTAGAATCAATATTTTCGCCAAGCAATGCATGGTTTAGGCGCAGGCAGGCCTTACCGGCCCCTCCGTTACCATCATACGTGTTTAAATGCACCACTTTCAGCATGTTTCAAAAATACATTTATTCGTACCAGAAAATGAATTTACAATTTACGAAAAAAATTTGCTTGCCTATATGCCTGGCCCTGTTTTTCTCCCACGCAGTTTTTGCGCAGCGCCAGGATGTTTACTTCACATCTTACCCAGCGTTAACGCCCGATGGTAAAACCATAATTTTTAGCTACGAAGGTGATCTATGGAAAGCTGATATAGCTAACCCGATAGCAGAACGGCTTACCGCAATGCAGGGCCAGGAAACCAGCCCCCGGGTATCGCCCGATGGTAAATGGCTTGCTTTTTCATCAAACCAATACGGCAATAATGATGTGTACGTAATGCCAATGGCAGGAGGTGATGTAAAACAATTAACCTATCATGAAGCAAGTGATGAGGTTGATTCATGGAGCTGGGATTCAAAAACAATATATTTTACGTCGGGGCGGTATAATAGCTTTAGCGCGTATAAGGTTAGTAAAGATGGCGGTACACCTGTGCGGCTTTTTGGTAATTATTTTAATACCATACACGGGGTTTACGAACACCCGCATACCGGCGAATTATTTTTTAGTAATACATGGGAAAGTTATCGCTTTCCGCAGCGTAAGCATTATAAGGGAGCTTATAATCCCGATATACAATCTTATAATCCCACAACTAAGGTTTACAAGCAGTATACCACCTGGATAGGTAAAGACTTCTGGCCCTCGGTAAGCCAAAAAGGAGATGTTTATTTCGTATCTGACGAAGCCAACGGGGAATATAATCTTTACACTTTCATCAACGGGAAGAAAACCGACTTAACCGGGTTTAAAACGTCTATCAAAAGGCCCGTTGTAAGCGCTAATGGTGCAAAAGTTGCTTTCGAGAAAGACTATCAGTTATTTATTTACGATGTGGCTTCAAAGCAAACGCAAAAGCTAAACCTCAATATTTTTCGCAATAATGTATTATCTAAACAACAGGAATTTGATGTTGCAGGGAAGATAGAAGCTGTGGATGCCTCACCCGATGGTAAAAAATTAGCCTTTGTATCACGTGGCGAATTGTTTGTGAGCGATATAGAGGGCAAATACATTCGCCAGATAGAACGTGGCAACGCCGAGCGCGTAGAAGAAGTGAAATGGCTGGCAGATAACCGTACGTTAGTATTTAATCAGACATTTGGCGGTTACCCAAACTGGTATTCCATTAGTGCCGATGCAAGGGGAACGGAAAAACAGCTAACTAATGATAAGCGCAGCAACCGCCTCATGATCTTAAACAAGGCGCGAACAAAAGCCGTTTACCTGAGCGGCCGTGATGAGGTACGGTTGATGGATCTGGCAACTTTTGTAAGCAAGACCGTTGTTCATGACGAGATATGGGGCTTTCAGAACTCGGCACCGGGTTTTTCGCCAAATGGAGAGTATGTGGTATATAATGCCATCCGCAATTTCGAAAACGATATTTTTATCTATAATATAAATACGGCGAAAAGTATAAACCTTACCAACAGCGGCGTAACAGAGGCGGAACCATTTTGGTCGCCCGACGGGAAATATATTTATTTCACATCTAACCGCACCGCAGCATCTTATCCGTCGGGCCTGCATGACTCGCACATTTACAGGATGCCGCTTCAGAAATTTGATGAGGAATATAAACTGGATAAGTTTAACGATCTTTTTAAAGAAGAGAAGAAAGAGGAAACCAACCCGGTGGTAAAAACACCTATTGATACCAAAGATAAAAAAACAGGTGCAACTAATCCTGTTTCGCAACAGCCCGTGCCCAAACCGCCTGCCGACATTGTGATCAATACAGACGACCTGATGAAACGGCTGGAACGCATCAGCCCCAACTTCGGCACACAAAATTCGCCTTATGTAATTCAAAAAGGGACCAAAACATTTGTGTTTTATACATCAGACCAGGCCGAAGGCAAACGCGGTATGTTTCGTACTACGTTTGAGCCTTTTGAGCAGCTTAAAACAGAAAAGGTTACCGGCGGCGACGGCGGCGGTTTTGATATTGTTGGTGGCGGCGATAAATATTATACGCTCTCTAACGGTAACATTTACAAGCTAAACCTGGATCAGAATAAAACGGATAAAATTGATATCAATTATAAATTTGACCGTAATCTGGATGGTGAATTTAGGCAGATGTTTGATGAGGCATGGGCCGGGCTGGAAGAAAACTACTACGATGGTAATTTCCATGGAGTAAACTGGCACAATATTCACGCATTGTACGGCACCTACCTGCCCTATCTTAACAACCGTGCAGACCTGCGCCTAATGCTTAATGATATGCTTGGCGAACTTAATTCATCGCACCAGGGCTTTAATTCTAACGGTGCCGAAGAGCGTACATCGCTGCGTTACCGTACCATGGAAACAGGCATTGAGTTTGATAACAACGACGCCTACAAAGTTGCCTCTGTTGTGAAAATGAGCAGCGCCGATCATAAGGGTATAAACGTTTTGCCCGGCGATAAGCTGATAGCCGTAAACGGCGTGCATGTAGATGAAAAAATGGATCGCAGTTATTATTTTACAAAGCCATCAATTGAGGCCGAATTGCAACTCACCTTTAACCGTGCAGGTAAAAGAGTAGATGTAAACATCCATCCCGAGTCTTCAGCAGATTTTAAAGGCAATCTTTATGACCAGTGGGTGGATAATAACCGTAAGGAAGTATCTGCAAAGAGCAACAACCGCATTGCGTATGCCTATATGAAAGCCATGGGCGACGGTGATCTGGAAACTTTTTTAGAAGATATGGTAGATGATGCCTATAAAAAAGATGCTTTGATCCTCGACCTAAGGTATAATACAGGTGGCAACGTACATGATGGTGTGCTTAAATTCTTGTCGCAGCGCCCATACCTGCAATGGCAGTACCGCGATGGCCAGCGCACCCAGCAGCCTAACTTTACCCCCGCTGCTAAGCCATTAATACTTTTAGTGAACGAGCAGACCCTAAGCGATGGTGAAATGACCGCACAGGGCTTTAAACAGTTAGGTTTAGGAAAGATAATTGGCACAGAAACGTACCGTTGGATAATATTTACAAGCGCTAAAGGGCTGGTTGATGGTTCCAGCTATCGGATACCTGCCTGGGGCTGCTTTACATTAGACGGTAAAGACATTGAAAAGGAGGGGGTTAAGCCAGATATCTATGTGAATACTACGTTTACCGACAAACTAAACAATAACGACCCGCAGCTGGACAAGGCCATAGCCGAGATCATGAAGCAGTTGAAATAAGATATGAGCAACCAACTTACAGATCGTAATTTTTGGGCGCATTATTGGGAATCAAAGCAGGGGCTCGCATTTAAAGTCCCTGCCGGTTATACGTTCCATAAAGTTTTAGAAGATGTTGTAAAAAAATACGGCATAAAAACAGCTATAGAACTTGGCGGCTTCCCGGGTTACTACGCCATCTTTTTGAAGAAATACCTGGCCGTTAAGGCAACACTGTTCGATTATTATATCCATCCGCTTATCTTAACAGATGTTCTTAAGATAAATGGCCTCGATGAGCATGATATAAAAATTATTGAGGGCGACTTATTTAAATACAAACCCGAAAATGAATATGACCTTGTACTATCTGCCGGTCTTATTGAACATTTTGAAGATACCAAAGATATTATTGCCCGCCACCTTAACTTCCTGAAACCAGGCGGCACGCTGGTAATTACCCTGCCCAACTTTACCGGGGTTAACGGCTGGCTGCAACGTAAATATGATGCCGACAATTACAGTAAGCACAACATCGGCAGTATGAACCCCCGGCTATTAGCAAAATATTGTGAACAACTTGGGCTCAAGGATATAAAAGCCACTTATTATGGCAAATTTTCGGTTTGGCTGGAGAACAAGGCCACACAGTCCACCGGCGTTAAAATGTTTTTTACATTGATCTGGCTAACCGGTAAAATTGCAACCCGGCTGGTACCTATAGAAAGTAAAAAGCTTTCGCCTTATATTGTGCTCACCGCAACAAAATAAATATGGCCTGGGGTATATCGCCGAGAGAAACAAAGGTAGTGCCGCTTGCCGGTTACAGCACCGACCATTACCTTACCTTGCTTTACCATGCCATGGAACCACTCGGCTGGCATATTAGTTATTTTGACCACGATGGTATAATAGCGTATACTAATATTTCGTGGCCTTCATATTCTGAAGAGGTATCTGCAAGGGTTATAAATTCTAAAGTTTTTGTAAAGAGTGAATGTGTTGGCTACCAGGGGCTGTTTACAGATTACGGCAAAAACAAAGAAAACCTGGACCTGCTGTTTGGAGAAATTCACGTTAGGGAAGTAGTTTTAAATGAAACGCTGCCCGAAACTGCCCAGCAGCTGATGGACTCCATACCGGTTAATCAATTCGTTCAACTTAACGACCCGCCGCTGGCAGGTAAAGAAAAGCTCCAGGATTTTTGGGCTTGGTTCACCCCCCAGCGCAAATATTTTGTTACACCACTCCTTATCATACTTAATATTGCTGTTTTCATTGTAACAAAAATTGCCTTTAGCATCATAGTAGTATGGCTTTTAAAAAGGCATTTTACTTTAAACAGCCACGATAACCCGGTTGAGCAGGCCTATCTTATACTTGGATTTAACAATCGCCCGGCCGTGTTACATGGGCAGGTATGGCGTTTGTTTACAAGTACCTTTTTACATTTTAATTTGCTGCATATTGTGGCTAACCTGATCGTGCTGATGTACATAGGCGCCATGATAGAAAGCAAATTAGGTAAGTGGAATTTTCTCTTCCTGTACATTTGCACGGGCGTAATTGCAAGTATGTCATCAGTTATTTGGTCGCAGGCTACGGTGAGCGCAGGAGCATCGGGGGCCATTTTTGGTTTGTTTGGTATCTTACTGGCACTGCTCAGCACAAACTTTTACGAACAGCATGCGCGTAAGGCCATCTTAATTAGTACTGCCATATTTGTTGCCTATAACATACTTCCTGTTGGGAGTAGTGTTGACCATGCGGCGCATTTTGGCGGCCTCATTTCGGGTTATATTTTAGGGTGGGTTGCGTATTTAAGCATCAGGAAAGAAGGCAACCACCTGAATATATGGCTTACGGGCAGCGTGTCATTAATTTTAACGGTTGCGTTCGTAATTATAGGCTTGTCATTTACGGTTGATTATAAAATTGACGATTACCGGCGAATGGCTGAATCATCACAGCAGCTCAGCGGTAATATAGGCCGCGACTTTTACAATTACGAAGACACCATCAGAAGCCAGAAGTTAGCAACAATAACGCAATTTGGCCTGGTTAAATTAAAACATTACAACCAACTTGCCGACTCCATATCAGTTTTACCGCTTCCTCCGAAGCTAAAAAAAGAGGCCATCTATCGTTCAAAGATCATCAAACTACAATGCAAATATTTCAATTTTTTGTATCTGGAACTCAGGGATAGCACAAAGAAGTACAGGCCCGCAATTGTGGCCGCAACAGATTCTATAAATAAATTGAGAATGGAAATGGGTAACGGGAAGTAACTATTCAAAACCGCTGCCTCACAAACCTTACCACCCGCTGCAGCAAACTTCCTTTGCGATGTTTTAGAAAATGTTTTATGGCTTCATAAGCAACTTTGCTTTCTTTAATCTCTAAGGGGAAACCAACAGCCGGCTTTTGGGCGATATTTACCTGGTACATATCTTCATTATTAGAATGTATGCCGGTGCCGTCATGCCCTATGTTTTGGATCAAAGAACGCGAAGGATTGAGCGTTAACCCACCATTTAAAAACACAGAAGCGTACCAACGTATAGCCCAAGAATTATTTTTACCGGCTTTAAAACCCTGCATCTGTTTCCAGAAATTCATAGCGCCGTCTATTGTGAAATCGTTTTTCTTTTTATGGTCGAACTGGCTTATTAAAATATCAATATTCGGCTCAAAGTGTTCCCATGCTCGCGCCCAGGTTGCCCAGCCCCAGCTTGTAGCAACACGGTAAAAAAAGGTAAGCGGCAGCTTATCATTCTTTAACGGATACATATATGCGCCGATATGCATTACCTGGTCTTCGTTTTGATAACGGTTTAAACCTTCGTTAAAATATTGCAGGGTGTAAGGTGATGACAGCAGATCGTCTTCAAATACGATCACCTTACCATACTCGTTAACTATTTGCGTCACACCGCTAATAATGGATTCGGCCAAACCCACGTTGGCCTCCCGGTTTATTATTTTAACCGATTTAAAACCGCTAACCTTTTCAATTATTTCTCTTACCTCATCAACCCTAACTTGCCCGGCCGGGGTTTTGGCCGCATCAGAGAAAATGTAAAGCCGCGATTCATCGGCCAATAAATTTTTTTGCAAATAGCTAAGCGTACGCCGTGTATGGTCTGGGCGGTTGTATACAAAAAGCGCTATAGGTGCCAGATTTTGCAAATTGCTGCTATTTAAGTACCGTTAAATACCCAAGCAGTTATCAGCCTTATAAAAAACAGAGGTCGACTTTAAATAAAACATCCCCGGCGAGATACCACTAAAGAGCAATTGCTTAAAGCCATTAGTCAGCAAGAAATCTACTCCTTCTTTGTAAAACTCCCGCTCGGTATCATCAAGCACCACCACTCCGCTTGCTGATAGTGCGTTCACTGCATGCTTGCAGCAATTCACCCGGTCGCGGCCGTCAACTATGATCACGTCAAATTTTTCTTCCAGCTTAACCGGCATGCGGCAATAATCGCCGTCGCGTTGCAGTTCACAAAAAATGATTTCCGAATTATCGGGCCGGTTCTCTAAGATAGTTTCGTACCAGCCCTTATCATGCTCTACAGAAACTACAACGCCCGCATATTTACAATAAAAGAAGGTTGAATTACCTGAGCCGAATTCGAATATGGTATGGTGCTTGCCAATGCGGGTTTTTATAAAATCTATAAAACTATAAGTTACCCAAGGTATTGGGTTCCCCTCGCCATCAACGGGCTTATTAAGATCGAAAGATTTGAACCAGCCGATCTCATGCAGGTAACCCTTGCCGTTAAAAGATAAAAGCGACCTTAACCTTTTTGGTTTACCCGCAAGTTTTAATAATGACGAAAATATATTCAACGATTTGTGATTTTTTTAATAAGTGAAATTAAGAATAATGATCTAAACATCATTATGCCCTGCTTATAAGTTTGCGGTATAAAAAGAATAAAAAAAGTGGCACTTGCATAGGCCACCAGTGTTGCAATTGCCGCGCCCATCATGCCCATTTTAGGAATAAGGATTAGATTAAGTACAATGTTTACAATGGCGCCAAAACCGGTACGGATAAAAGTAAGCTTATTTAAATTTTCTGCTATAAGGTATTGCGTACTCGCCACACCCAGAAAAACAAACACGCCCGACCAGATATGTACCGAAAGTACAGGCGCAGCATAAGCGTAACCTGGGTGATATAATTTATAAATAAGGGGCGATGCGAATGTGATGACTATGGCTGCAGGCAAACTGAGGTAAACCATCAGATCGTATAAATTTTGAATACGCTTTTTATAACGGCTAACATCATCCCGGCGGGCGTTAAGTATGGCAGGGAAGAGCGAGGTGACAATAACCGACGGGATAAAATTCCAGGCCTCACTAAGCTGCGCAACAGTATTGTAGGCTCCCGCTTCGCGCACGTTTACCATGTTCTGCAGCATGATCTGGTCTATCTTCATATAAAGTGACACCATAATGCCGGCGATAATTAGCGGCCATGAATACCCAAGCAGTTTGGCGGCAAGCGTGCCCTTAAAGCTCCAGTTGAATATACTCCGGTCTTTATTTTGGTAGGTATAATAATATCCGGACGATAGTAGCACAATATCAAATAAGTAAGCGTATACGAAATAAATGAGCGGCATTTTTTGCCATATAAGCATAACTTTTATCAGTGCAGAAACTATGTTGCCGATCACCTGCACCTGCATAATATATTTAGACTTTACCTGCGATTGAAAGTAAGAATCGATAACATTAAAAGCCTGAAAAACCCCGGTGAACGACAGGATAAATACGAAGCTGTAAGGCGTTGCCTTAGCCGGATATACCTGATAGGCCAAATAAATAAGCGGCACGCAAATAAAACCGGCCATTACTTTAAGCCAAAACGAAGTGCCCAAGATTTTATCGCGGTTTTCGGGGAAGGCGTGCAATTCTTTAACCACAAACTGATCCAGCCCAAGTGTTGCTATTGCAGAGAAAAAATAGATATAGGTAATGCCTCCGGTAATAATGCCATTCTTAGATGGCTCTAAGTAGTTTGCTACCAGGATGCTCACGCCCATTTTTATGACCAGGCTGCCTATGCGGCCGATAAACAACCAGCCGGTATTTTTAAAATACTTTTCAAATGCTTGCTGATCAAATCCGGGGATACTGGGTATTTGCATGTTTGGCTGCAAAGGTATGAAATTGCAAATGCTATCTCCTGTTAATCGCGTTTGCTTATTTCATAAGCACTTTATAATTTGCTATTTTGCCCCACATACTAAAATACCTATGACTACCGAAAATACGACCGGCAACTTTAAACCCTGCAAATCGTACTCCCAAAATGGCGAGGATATGCTGTTGAAAGCTATCATGTCGCAAAGCCTGCCTAAAGATTTTAGGGGATTTTATGTAGATATCGGCGCACATCACCCATTTCGGTTTTCAAATACGGCCTACTTTTATGAGCAGGGCTGGCAGGGTATTAATATTGAGCCAACTCCCGAAGCTATTAATCTCTTCGCAGAGCATCGTAAAATGGATATTAACCTCAACATCGGTATTGGTGCCCAACAAGAAACCCGAACGCTGTATCAATTTAGTGATTCGTCATTAAACAGCTTTGATAAAAATTCGCATGAAAATAATAAAGTTGTCGGGACGGTTGAAGTACAGATATTGCCGCTTGTGAAAGTGTTGGATGAATATTTACCTGTTGGTACAACTATAAATTTTATGAGTATAGATATTGCGGGCCTAAGCACAGGCCTGTTAGAATCTAACGATTGGGATAAACATAAACCGCAGTTTCTCCTGATAGAAGATGTGGATAGCTCCGGTTCGGTCGATGCATCAGAAGTATATAGTTTTCTGCGGAGCAAAGGTTATGAGCAAACCTATAAAACACCGCGCACGTTAATATTTCAACAAAAAAATAAGCCCTTCCCAAACTCTCCCCGGTAGGGAGGGCTTAAGACGGGCTTAGTAGTATAAGTCTCTCCTCCGGGGAGATTTAGAGTGGGCTTTTATTGATTAACAAACTTCTTAGAATTCACTTTTCTTTCGTTTTCGTTCAGGAATATCTTACGCATTCGGATACTTTGTGGGGTAACCTCTATGTATTCATCGGCCTGAATGTACTCCATCGACTCTTCTAACGAAAACTTAATGGCTGGCGCAATACGCACGTTTGTATCGCTGCCCGATGCGCGCATGTTGGTTAACTGCTTACCCTTGGTTAGATTGATAACTAAATCGTTATCGCGGATGTGCTCGCCCAAGATCTGGCCTTCGTACACATCAGTTCCCGGGTCTATATGGAAACGGCCGCGGTCCTGCAGTTTATCAATTGCGAAGGCAGTAGTTTTACCGGTATCCATAGAAACCAATACGCCATTTAAACGGCCGGGTATTACGCCCTTCCATGGTTCGTATGCCTTAAAGCGATGGGCCATAATGGCCTCGCCGCCTGTTGCAGTAAGTACATTGTTACGGAGACCGATAATACCACGTGCGGGGATGTCAAACTCCAAATGTTGCAAGTCACCTTTCGGTTCCATTACCAGCAGATCGCCTTTGCGCTGGGTTACCAGCTCGATAACCTTACCTGCAACTTCGCCCGGCACATCTACTATAAGTGTCTCAACCGGTTCGCATTTAACACCGTCAATTTCTTTAACAATAACTTGCGGCTGGCCTACCTGCAGCTCATAACCTTCGCGGCGCATGGTTTCTATCAGTACCGACAAGTGAAGGATACCACGGCCATAAACGAGGTATGAATCCGGAGAATCGGTTTCGATGATCTTAAGCGCAAGGTTTTTTTCCATCTCTTTATAGAGGCGGTCGCGCAGGTGGCGCGAGGTTACAAACTTGCCTTCTTTGCCAAAAAACGGCGATGTATTAATGGTGAACAGCATATTCATAGTTGGCTCATCAATATGTATCACTTCCAGTTGTTCTGGCTTATCAAAATCGGCAATGGTATCGCCAATATCAAAACCATCTATACCAACTACAGCGCATATATCGCCCGAGCTAACTTCGGTCGCTTTCACTTTACCTAATCCTTCGAAAGTGTAAAGTTCTTTTATTCTCGATTTTTGGATAGTACCGTCGCGTTTTACCAGTGATACCGGTTGGTTTTCCCTGATTCTACCACGGGCAACACGGCCAATGGCAATACGGCCCACAAAAGAAGAATAATCTAACGAAGTGATCTGCATTTGCAAAGTACCCTCTTCAATAGGCGGTGGCGGGATATTTGCCAATATAGCGTCCATCAGCGGGAAAATATCTTCTGTAGGTTGTTTCCAGTCGGTACTCATCCAGCCTTGTTTTGATGAACCATAAATAACCGGGAAATCCAATTGATCTTCAGTTGCCTCAAGGTTAAAGAACAATTCGAAAATCTGCTCGTAAACTTCTTCGGGGCGGCAGTTCTCTTTATCTACTTTGTTTACAACCACAATTGGCTTTAAGCCCAAAGCCAAAGCTTTTTGGGTCACGAAACGTGTTTGCGGCATGGCGCCTTCAAAGGCATCACAAAGCAATAATACACCATCAGCCATTTTTAATACACGCTCTACCTCACCGCCAAAATCGGCGTGACCAGGGGTATCAATAATGTTGATCTTTACGTCTTTATAGCGAACAGAAACGTTTTTTGAAACAATGGTAATACCACGCTCACGTTCCAGGTCGTTGTTATCCAGTATCAGTTCACCTGTTTCCTGCCCCTCACGAAAGATGGCGCAGCTGTGCAGGATCTTATCAACCAGTGTAGTTTTACCGTGGTCAACGTGTGCTATAATAGCAATATTGCGAATTTTATTTTGCATGAAATATGCCTCTAAATTTTGCGCAAAGGTAAGCTTAATTTATCGTAATTTAAAGCTTAGGCAAGTAATTGCAACGTCAATATCTAACCAAACCAGATGTGCCGCCTACCCAGGTGAAGTCTTTGTTATAACGAACGCCTATCATTTTACCGCGGCTAAGCCTGGCCAGGTTAATGGCAAGCGTAGGTTTGGCTTCGCCATCGGGCCATAAATATAGCAGGCGGATCTCTGCTTTTACGCCGCATTCGGGAGTTTCTACAACAGGCGCATATTCTACTTTTTCCTGCAAGATCCAATTTTCAGGGTCAGTCAGACTATCCAGGTCTTCGGGTTTTACATCGATGATAACCCCCTGCCCCGCGAAAGAAAACAGCGGCTTTAAGACGTATTTATCCAGGTTTTGGAAGTATTTATCCCGTTTTTGCGCGGGCGATAAAATGTCGCTCGCAAAACGGCTCTCGGGTATATGATCACCTTTCAAAAAAGGCATAGTGTATTTGCTTATGCGGTAAAACCAATTAGGGTGGGTTACCCATTCCACATCAAGCGGCTGGCGGATGTCAACAACTTTGTTAAAGATCTCCGGGTCGCTTTCTATCTCATCAAAAATCAAACGGTTATATATCCTTTTTATCTGCACCAGTTCGCCATCTGCTTCGTAAAACAATTGATTGCCCAACTGCTTTAGTTCCTGTAATGCAACAACCGGTATACCGAGGTAATGCTGCGTTAGATAAAAATCGACAGCCGTTTTCTGTTCATGGGCATTAACATCCATAAGCACAACCTCGTGCGGCTGATGCTTTCCCAAAATGGTTTGCCTGAATAACTCCAGGTAGCCTTCCTTATTCAAACCACTTAAAAACGGCTGCCAATCCTCATCTATGTTGAAGATAGATGTGAATGTTTCTGACAAATACAATTGAAAGGCGTATAGCGAGGGGAAGCCCTGCAGCTCAATTAGTTTGGGCGCAAGATTGCCCCGTTCGTCTTTACAAACACCAAAATCCAGCGCAATAAAATGCGGGTGATCGTTCTCGTTCGGGATATTCCATTTTTCGGGGATAGCGCGCTCGGTTAATTCTTTAAAGCCGGGTTGCAAAATGGTTTCAATGATCTCATCGCCTGCAGCCTTAAGCTGGTCGCGAAAAGCATCGGGAATAAATATGGGGGTTTCGGCCACCCGGAACGCTACGGGATTTTGCAAGCCTTCGTTCAGGTTATCTAAAAAATCGCCAAACTTTGCCTCAGTAAAGTTTTCATTAAATTTTTTGCGGGCCGATGGTTCCATGGGTGTTGCGGTTTACGCTTCCTGCAAGCTTAAGATTGCTTCGTCCAAAAAATTAGGGATCAATGTGCTTTGCGTGTGCAATATTTTATCAGGATCTTCGAGTCGCTCCAACATTTCGTGGTATTTCTCTTCGCCATGCTCATCTATCACCTGGTGCTTTTTTTCATCGGTCATGAGGTAAGCGCGCATGCCAACCGGATCAGCCTCGGGGTGAAATTGCGTGCCGATAAAATAATTGTTAAAACGAATTGCCATCAACGCGCGGGGCAAGTCGACGTAAGGACGCTCCTTTTCTATAGCAATAATTTTTGCGCCAATCTTTTCGAAATTTGCCATGTTGGGTTCTACCACCTGCCAGCTGCGTGAATCTACCGTGTAAAACGGATCATTTAATCCTTCCATTGTTACATCATGTTGGCCATCATTTACAAAGTGTACGGGCAATATCCCGAACGATGGCGAACGCCTTAATGAGATCTCGCCAAGCTCATGCTTGCGGCACATTAATTGAAACGAGTGGCACACAAACAAAACATGCTTTTTTGGGCCGTTATCGCCTGCGTTGAATTCTTCGATCTGATCTATCAGACTTAAATAATTTTTATCCCAATCTTCATTCTCACTTAACGGGCTGCCCGGGCCACCGCTCGAAATATATAAGTCAAAACTTAGATCTGGTAATTCATTTTTCTTACGCACATCAAAAACCTGCCGGGTAAGGCCAATGTCGTGATCATCTTCGTATCTGTTCAGTATTTCGTCGAAACCACGCATGCCCTGGTTGGCAATACCGTTATATAAGTCGAGTATGGCTACTTTAATTTCCTGCTTATCAGTCATCTTCTAATCTATTCCCTTTAAAGTTTGCGAAGTTATGTAATCTACCACATCTATAAAACTATTATTCTGGTTGTAAATGGCTAATTGTCTGTCGGCGCCGGTGCCATGTTCCAGTATTTTATGAATGTAGTTCAGGTCTTCGCGGCAACCTAATTCGTCAACAACATCATCAACAAAGTCAAGCAGTTCTAATATCAGCGCACGGGTATTTACCTCGGCTTGTTTACCGAAATCTATCATTTTACCATCGATGCCATAACGCGCCGCGCGCCATTTATTTTCATTTATCAATGCGCGACTGTATGTAATAAAGTTCATGTTCTGCTGGCGAAGCTTGTACAGCTTGGCACATAAAGCCTGGAAAATAGCCGTGAAAGCTATCGTCTCATCTATCAGCATGGGGCAATCGCAAATACGGAATTCTATGGTCTCATAGAATGGATGCACACGGATATCCCACCAGATCTTTTTGGCATTATCAATGCAATTGGTTTTTACCAGCAGCTTAATGTAGTTATCATATTCTTCGATACTGCTAAAATAATCGGGAATACCTGTACGCGGAAATTTATCAAATACCTTGGTGCGGAATGATTTATAACCTGTATTCCGGCTTTCCCAAAACGGCGAATTGGTTGACAGGGCAAACACGTGGGGCAAAAAGTAACGTACCTGGTTGGCAATATGGATTGCCATCTCGCGCGATTGGATACCTACATGTACATGCAACCCGAAGATAAGATTAGAACGCGCAGCTTCCTGCAGCTCGTCTACAATTTCGTTATAACGCGGATGCTCAGTTATGAGCTGGTGCTGCCAGTGCGAGAACGGGTGCGTACCGGCGGCCCCAATGCGCAAGCCAAGATCGCCGGCCAATTGGGCAACCGTTAAGCGCAATTTAGCAACCTCGTTGCGCGCTTCCTGCGTGTTTTTGCATATATGGGTGCCCACTTCTACCACGGCCTGGTGCATTTCGGCCTTTACCTGGTCGTGGTGAATTTTTTGCGCACCATCAACAATTTTTTGCTCGTGCGATTTTAGCTCCCGGTTAACCGGGTCTATCACCATAAACTCTTCTTCAACACCTAAAGTGAACTCATTCATTTTAAACCTTGTTTTATCTTTGTCATTCTGAACGTAGTGAAAAATTTTCTTCGCCCTGCTTTCTCGCAGATATTACTGAATAAGATTCATCGCTGCCGCTCAGAATGACTGTTTTATTTAAAAAGCCTCTTTCGGAGAAGGTTGGGGGAGGTTTTACTTCTTCGGCGAAGCCTTTTTAGGCTTCGCTACCTTTGCTTCTTTCGTTTTTTCTTCCTGATGCTCATCGGTAACTTTGCGGGCAATCTTGCCTGTAGACACCTCTTTGTCGCTTTTGGGCTTAGCGCCAATGAGCGGCGTTTTAACCGTAGAACGGCGTACGTACTCGCCCCATGTTAAGTTATCTGCACCAAATTTTTGCGCTTTCGCGCGTTCGATAGCGTAGTTTGCAGAGGTTTCTACCACCCATTCAAAATTATCCTGGCCTACGCTGTTTATATCGGCATCTGGTGCGGGATTGCAAAAGTCGATGGCAATTGGTATACCGTCGCGTACGGCAAATTCCACTGTGTTAAAATCATAACCTAAATACTGGTTAAGCGTTAATACATACTTTTCTATTGTAGCCAATAATTCTTTTGCTGCCGGCGCTTTACCATGTTCGTAACGTAAATGATGTGCGTTACGCGGCTCATATTGCATAATGCGCACATGTTTGCCGCCAATGCAATAGCAACGAAAATAATCATCGAAAATAATTTCTTCCTGCAAAAGCATTACCAACTCTTTGGTGCCTTCAAATTTGGCCCAAAGGTCTTCGGCACTACTTATTTTATAAACATCGCGCCAGCCGCCCCCGTCAAATGGTTTCATGTAAGCCGGGAAACCAACATAATTGAATATCCCGTCCCAGTCTAACGGATAGGCCAGGTTACGGAAAGATTTATCACTTGTGCCTGCCGGATGATCGCGTGAGGGCAACAAAACTGTTTTGGGTACCGGGATGCCTAATTTAACTGCCAGGGCGTTATTAAAAAACTTTTCGTCGGCGCTCCACCAGAACGGGTTATTGATAACCGCAGTACCGCTAATGGCCGCATTTTTAAGCGCTGCGCGATAGAAAGGCACATCCTGCGATATGCGATCTATTATAACCGAATAATCAAGCGGTTCGCCCTGCATAACCTTATCTATACGCACAAACTCTGCCTGGATATCTTTTTCGCCTTTTTGGTTTACCCTGTCTATAAATGCCTGTGGGAAGGTATTTTCCTGCCCGAATAAAATGCCTATTTTTTTCATATTTTCAGTTGCCAGTTGTAAGTAGCGATTTGCCGGAGGTTTATTTTAGCTGTTTGTTTTCTTTTTCTCCTTTGTCCTTTATTTAACTATCGTATACTTGATAAATAATGCGGGAACATTTCTTTCCAAACGGGCCAGTCGTGCGGGGCGTTAGGCCTCACATCCAGCCAATGATTAATATGTTTTTGATTTAAAATGTTTGATAAATTGTAGTTAGCCTCTTTACAAATGTCCCAGTCAGATGTACCCAGTATGATGTTCATTTGCCAAAGATCCGCTTGATTATCGCCCGGCAGGTAATCTACAGGGTTGTTAAAAAAAACATCGTCATTATAGAAACCATCTGTAAATGAGCGAATATCAAATGCGCCGCTCATACTAAACAAATTGCCTACTTTTTGCGGATGCTTAAACGCATAATTGGCTGCATGGTAGCCGCCGAAACTACAGCCGGCCATCCCCACTTTATGTGCGCCGTTTTCATATTGTATCCAGGGTATCAGTTCTTCATTAAGCGCCTTATCATACCATGCATACCGGCGCGCGCGTTCTGAGGGGGTTACGGCTTTATCATACCATGTGAGGCCGTCGAAGGTGTCCGGGCAATATACCCGTACCAGGCCCTGGTCAACAAGCCATCGTACGCTCTCTATAAGCCCCATATCTTTATTCTGATAATAGCGGCCAAGTGTAGTTGGGAAAAGCACTATTGGATAGCCTCTGTCGCCAAAAACCAGCATCTCTACATCGGTATTTAAATTATGCGAATACCATCGCCTGTAATCTTCAATCAAAACACGGAGGTTTATATTAGTAAGTGTAAGATAGCAGTATTGTTTTAAATACAAAAAAGTACGCCCCGAAACTGGCAACCTCGAAATAATTATATATATTCGGCGGTGCCGTTAACAAGATTTACCCGGTTTTTATGATAAAATCAATTACCACGGGGTGGCTCCAGAAATTGCTGGGCTTCGATAATTATTTATTCCTTTTCTCGCGTTTTAAAATATTTTGCCTAAACTTCTCCTTTTATGAAAAAGGGTTTTCGCTCTTCATGGACCTTATACCAGAAGGGGATGTTATCTTAGATATCGGCGCTAATATTGGTATTACAACAGTGCCGCTGGCAAGGAAATTCAAAAATAGCACCATTCATTCCTTCGAGCCGATACCCAACAATATTACCGCTATGCAGCGTATTATTAATTATTATAAATTAAAAAACGTTGTGTTGCATCAAATTGCTTTAGGCGTAGAGGACAGCGAATTAAAAATGGTTTTGCCTGTATTGAAAAACGTAAAAAAACAAGGTCTGAGCCACGTTTTTAAAGATGATGATGAAAGCGATTGGAATAAAGGTGAGATTTTTACGGTGCCCCAAAAAAGGCTTGACGGCATAGAAGTAATAAAAAATGCAACCAAAATAGCCGCTATTAAAATAGATGTAGAGAATTTTGAATACCAGGTTTTGCTGGGTGCCAAAGAATTATTAATTAAACATACACCCATAATTTATTGCGAGCTATGGGATAATGAGGTGCGCCCCCAGGTAATAACCTATTTAAGCGGCTTAAATTATGATGTTAAAGTAGTTGTAGATAACGAGCTTGTTGCATTTAACGGCCAGTCTGATAATAATTTCATCTTTGTAAACAAAGCCGGCCAACCTTAAAAAAACACTTGTTTCGTCTCGTTTCCTGACGAGGGCCAATCAAATAATATAATTGTTATCATAAAAATACGATGATATAGTTATATTTTTGCCACCCCTTAATTTACGGATACAAATGTTATTGAACGCTGTCGCGGATATAAAAATTGCCGAAACATCTATTATTGTAGATTCTGTACACCTTAACCGGAGGGTAATGGTAAGCCTGTACACATCTGCCGATAATTATTTTGCGCAAGCACCCTCATTACTTTTATTAAACGATGGGCAGGAAGCTGCAAACCTTAACCTGCCCGCAGTATTAGAACTATTGTATAATACCAACCGCATCAGGCCCATGGTTATTGCGGCTATACATGCCGGCAAAGAGCGTATACAAGAATATGGCACTGCCGGCAAGCCGGATTTTAAACAGCGGGGCGCCAGGGCCGAGCTATATACTGCCTTTATTGTACAAGAATTAATTACTGGGATAAAACACCATACCGGTATAGATATATTTGAAAAAACAGTGTTTGCCGGCTTTTCTTTAGGGGGTTTATCTGCCTTGGATATTGCCTGGCATCATCCGGAAGTGTTTAATGCTGCGGGTGTTTTTTCGGGTTCATTATGGTGGCGCGAAAAAGACCTGAAAGACGGTTATACCGATCTTGACCGTATTATGCATAAGATCGTCCGCGAAAGTGATATAAAACCCGGTATAAAATTCTTTTTGCAAACAGGTACCAAAGATGAGCTTGCAGACAGGAACCAAAATGGCATTATAGATTCTATTGACGATACGATAGATCTGATCATAGAACTGGAAAACAAGGGCTATACGCGCCCTGCAGATATCCATTATTTGGAGGTAGTTGGCGGCAGGCATGATATTTTAACATGGGCAGCCAATATGCCCAAATTCTTGTGCTGGGCATTTGGCAGGTAACATCGATGTGCAGATTTGAACATGTGAGATGTGCAGATTAGCGTTGTAATTCTGTTAATTTTTTAAATTCTGAAAATTCTGGTTCAAGACATTTCAGCAATATTATGCCGGTTGTGCCGTTTCAATATTGTATTTTTGTTTTATGATTCAGTCGGTCATTATTATTTTACTTTTTACGGCAGCATTATTTTATGTGGGCAGGCTTATTTATAAAAGCTTATCTGCAAAAACAGGCTGCGGTTCCAACTGCAAATGTGGTGTCGACTTCCCCGACATCAATCCAAAATAAGTTGTATAATTACACTTGTTTTCAATTCATAAAATCTTCAGGCCAAACTTTTAATTTTAAATAAAGTTTAAGCACTTAATGGCAGACAAACAGATCTTTCAATCCGATAACCCCAGGAGATGGAACCGTTTTAAATGGCTCAGCCGCGCTATTGTTATTTTCCTGATCAGTGCGGTTGTTGCGGCCGCCATAGCTATTACATCTAAGCAGTATCCTATGCTGCCCAACCTAAACCCCGCACCTAAGCGGTTTAGTAAAACGGAGTTAGAGCAGCTAAAAAAATCTAAAAAATTTAAAGATTTTAAAATAGAGGTTGCAGAAATACATGCCCTTGCCCGCGCACGGCATATACACCAGTTAAAGCAGCCTAACAATAAAGACCGTATAAATGCCGCCTTTTATCATGCCTGGGAACCACAGGCCTATTATTCTTTATTAGATCACATTGGTAAACTGGATATGGTAGTAACCGAAGGTTTTACGGTTACTCCAAATAAAGATACCATTACATCGAAACTTGATACAGGCCTGCTCAACCTTAATAAAAAGTACCACAAACCAATAATTGTCTCCATATCCAACTACATTAATATTGATAACGTTACGGGCGCGTTTGACAGTAAGGATGTTTTGCGGATAGTTAAAAGTAAAAAACTGCGTACTGTTTTTATAGGGAGCGTATTAAAGCAGCTTACCAGATATAAGTTAAAGGGCGTCAGTTTAGCCTTTGACGATATTGCCAACCGCAAGGCCAAAGATTATATCGCATTCGAAACCGAGCTATACACCACGCTGCACAGTGCAGGCTTTTTGGTTACACAAAACGTTATACCCGACGATGATCAATACGACCTAAGCGCACTGCAGCATTTTAACGATTACCTGTTTGTAATGGCGATAGACCAGCACAATGAAACCAGTAACGCAGGTGAAGTATCTAACCAAAGCTGGGTTGAAGAAATATTAGACAGGGTTTGCACCATAGTACCCAGTAACAAAATTATTTTAACGGTTGCCGGTGGTGGTTATGATTGGACAGAAAACAGCGTTGGCAAGTCTATAGGTTATCAACAGGCGGTGAGTACAGCCAAAGAGAATAATCAAAAAATAATTTTCGACCCTGCCTCTGCAAACTTGCATTATAACTACTACGATAAAGACAGCCTTGAGCATACCATTTACTTTACAGACGCAGCCACTAACTTTAACATTATCCGCAAGGCAGATGACTGGGCTACAGGGGGCGTTGCATTATGGCGCCTGGGCGCAGAAGACCCGCGGTTATGGACGTTTTTTCAAAAGAATTTGTCAATTGATTCGCTTCGCAAAACGGGTGTCGATCTTAAAAGGTTTACTACCGTCGGGTTAAATAACCGTATAGATTATGACGGCGATGGCGAAGTGCTCGACCTGATAACTACCCCTAAACCAGGTGTTATTGCGCTGAAGATGGACCCGGTAAACTTCCAGATCACAAGCCAGGATTATATAAAACTGCCAACCAAATACGTTATTCGCAGGTACGGATACGCACCTAAAAAGGTTGTTTTAACCTTTGATGATGGCCCCGATCCGGAGTACACGCCCCAAATAATTGATATTCTGCAACGGGAGCATGTGCCGGCTGCATTTTTTGTGGTAGGAGTAATGGCCGAAAGGAATATATCTATTCTAAAGCGCGAGTTTGATCTGGGCTATGAGATAGGTAACCACACCTTCTTCCACCCCGATGTTTCTACTATAAGTTTACAACGGGTAGATCTGGAATTGAACGCGACCAGGCGTTTAATAGAATCTGTTACCGGCAGAAGCACCATACTTTTCCGCCCGCCTTTTAATGCTGATGCAGAGCCGCAAACATTGGCCGAAGTTTTACCGGTTGAACGCAGCCGCGAACAAAATTATATTAACATAGGCGAGTCCATTGACCCGTGGGATTGGCAGCCCGGCGTAACGGCCGATAGTATTTTCGCCCGTGCCATCAGGCAAAAAGACAAGGGTTCTATGATCTTACTGCATGATGCTGGCGGCGATACACGAGAAGAAACGGTAAAAGCGCTGCCGCGCATTATTAAGTGGTATCGCGATAACGGCTACACCTTTACCACCATTGCAGACGTTATTGGCAAAAGCAAGGCCGACCTGATGCCTGCTATTAAAGATGATGCCAATAGCGGTATTACCGGCAGCCTTTATAACATCTTTATATTCGGTTATTTTTTTGGTAATTGGTTTATCACATATCTTTTCTTTTCGGCCATATTTTTAGCCATGGGCCGCATTATTATGATAGGCGTTCTGGCTATACGGCAACGCATAATAGATAAGCGTACAACGCCCGCACGCTTAGCCGCAGCAGATCTTCGCCCGGTAAGCATTATTGTGCCCGCCTACAATGAAGAGGTAACAGCTGTTAAAACTATCGAAAGCTTGTTGCAGCTCCAATATCCTGCTTTAGAGATCATTTTTGTTGATGATGGATCTAAAGACCGCACTTTTGTAGTTGTTGATGCCACTTATGGCAACCATCCGCTGGTGCAGGTACTAACCAAGCCAAACGGTGGTAAGGCATCGGCCCTGAATTTTGGTATTACCCACGCGCAATATGATTATGTGGTTTGTATTGATGCCGATACGCAGTTGAAAGAGGATGCTATTTATCACCTCATGACCTACTTTACCGATGACGAGATAGGCGCCGTTGCCGGTACCGTTAAGGTTGGTAATGAGAATAATTTGGTCACGCGCTGGCAGTCTATAGAATATATTACGGCCCAAAATATGGATCGCCGGGCATTTGATCTGCTCAACAGCATAACCGTTGTGCCGGGAGCGATAGGCGCGTTCCGCAAAGCTGCAATTTTTAGGGCCGGTGGCTTTACCTATGATACCCTTGCCGAAGATTGCGATCTTACCATGCGTATTTTAAAACAAGGGTATGTTGTAAAAAACTGCGCCGAGGCAGTTGCCTACACCGAAGCGCCGGAACAATTGGGCGCCCTGTTAAAACAGCGTTTTCGCTGGAGTTTTGGGGTTATACAAAGCTTTTGGAAAAACCGTGATGCACTGTTCAATAAAAAATATAGGTATTTTGGTATGGTGGGCATGCCTAACATTCTGGTATTTCAGATCGTGCTGCCGTTATTCTCACCACTTGCAGATCTGATGATGATCTTCGGCTTGTTTAGTGACCATCCCGGGAAAATATTGTTCTACTATGTTGCCTTTATAGTTGTTGATTGTATAGTTGCGGCTATTGCGTTCCGTATGGAAAGAGAGGATTATAAAAAGCTGGTTTACATTATTCCGCAGCGCTTTATCTGGCGCCAGTTAATGTATTATGTGCTTTTTAAATCTATGCGGAAGGCGGTTAAAGGCGAATTAAGCGGATGGGGCGTATTAAAGCGTACGGGTAATGTAAGCGTAAGGGAACCTCAGGTAAAGTAAGTTATTTTTCTATCAGGCATACCGCATAAGCCACAACGCCTTCCTGCCTGCCTATAAAACCAAGCTGCTCATTGGTTGTGGCTTTGATAGAAATATCGTCGTCCAATATGCCCGCAGCTTTAGCGATATTTATTTTCATGGCAGGCACATACGGGTTTATCTTTGGCGCTTCCAGGCAAATCATGGCATCTATATTGCCAATGCTCCAGCCTTTTTCTTTAAGCAATTTAACAACTTCCTGCAATAAAATAAGGCTGCTTATCCCCCGCCATCGTTCGTCTGTGTTGGAGAAATGAAACCCGATATCGCGTAAGTTAGCGGCTCCCAACAGGGCATCGCAAATGGCATGCAGCAGCACATCGGCATCAGAATGGCCGAAGGCACCGGCATGGTGATCCAGTTTAACACCGCCTACAATAAATGGATGATCTTCTTTTAGCTGGTGAACATCGAAGCCAAAACCAACACGGATCTTAGTCATTACTTCCTGCGCCCATCGAAATTTACCAGCAGCGATAAGCGAAGGGTATTTGCCAGCGGGCTTTTTTGCTGGCTTGCTGCTATATAAGCAAAATCTATGTTAAAAATGTTGTATTTAACCCCGGCTCCGAGCGTTAAATACTGGCCGCTGCCTTTTTGCGGGCTTTGGTAAAAATAACCCGCCCTTAATGCAAATTGCCTGTTGTACCAATATTCCAAACCGGGCGAATAACTTATTTCCTTTAACTCTTCGCTAAACCCGCCCGGGGCATCGCTAAATGAGCCAAATATGCCCGATACAACAGAGCGGTCGTCGTTCTTGCCGGCAATTATATTACCGCTTGCATCGCGTATAGGCGGTGTAGGTACTAAAAGTTTATTCAGATCTAAAGTAAAGGTAAGCTGGCTCAAATCATCGAGATCGAGGGTATTTGCCGCACCTATTTTAAGGTTAGTTGGTAAAAAATAGCGCTGGCCGTTTGTGCTGTAACTAATACGCGGGCCTATGTTAGAAATATTTGTACCAAATGCAAACAAGTTCGTTTTCCCGAACAGCTCGCCTGGTTTGCGGTAATAAAGCGAAACATCTGCAGCTACATCATTACCCGGTGTAGTTTGCGGCCCGCCGGAAACGGAATTATTATACAAGCTCGAGTGGATATACCTGGCTGTTAAACCTAATGAGAAATTATTACCGAATTTGCGGGCGAAGGAAGCATCGACAGAAAACTCGTTGGGTGTGTATGTACCCTGGTCTTGCTGTAACTCGTCTGTAAGTTGTATAGAACCCAGGTTAAAATACCGCATAGAAAAGCCAAGTGTGTTCCTGTCATCTAATTTATGGGCAAAACTTAAATAAGAAAGGCTGATATCGGGCACCAGGGTGCGCAGCCATGGGTTGTATGAGATAGAAAGATCATTAGTGTTTTCGAGGAAGGCAAGCTTGGAAGGGTTCCAGAAGTTAGCATTAACATCAGGCGACAGTGCCACACCGGCATCACCAATACCCCCCGAACGCGAATCTGGAGTAACCATCAATATTGGCACGCCAACCGTTATCGGGTTTATACCGCTGGTTGCAGTGCTAACACCTGTACCTGCGGTTTGGGCATATCCCCCCAACGGCAGCAGCGCTGCAACAATTATACTAATACCTAATAAACTAAAAAATAAAAGCTTTTTCAATACGCCTTGAAATTTTTTGGGTGTTAAACACAATAATATTGTTATTCTTCGAGTTTATCAAAGGTAAATCAAACATATAACTTTCATATTATATAATGATGATAACTCACAGCATAATAAACATAGAAACGGACAATTGATATATTTATTTTTTGACCGTTGGACAATAATTTTGCTTGAACGGATTTATAAAATTAATTATATTTACATTCTGAATAACTATATTAACTCATGAAGATACAGTTTACAAGGTTTGCTTTAGTGATGTTGGGCTTTGGGGCCTTAGTAAGCAGCTGCCATAAGCCGCCTGTTAAATCTGCAAAAACAGGCGTACCGTATAACGATAAGTATAATGGTGGTTTCCAGGTGTTTGCAAAAACGCACCCGGCACCCGGGCCGGGCTTAATACCCATAGAGGGTGGTACCTTTGTTTTGGGTGGCAGTGCAGATCAGGATGTTTCTTATGAATATAACAATGTAAAACGCAGGGTAACTGTGCCATCTTTTTATATGGACGAAACAGAGGTTGCCAATGTAGACTGGTTAGAATATTTGCACTGGATAGCTGTTAATTTCCCGCAGGACAGAGAACTTTATTACAATGCCTTGCCCGACACCCTGGTTTGGCGTAAACCTTTATCTTATAACGAGCCTTATGTTTATAATTATTTAAGGCACCCGGCGTTTCAGGATTATCCTGTTGTGGGCGTAACCTGGGACCAGGCGCAAGATTATTGTATCTGGCGTACAGACAGGGCTAACGAATTTAAACTGCGCCAGGGAGGCCAGCTTGCGAATTTAAAAGACGCAGGTAAAAATGGCGCACCTGCTGCCCCGCCGGCAGGCACTACCCCCTTCAATACAGATCTTTATTTAAACGGCCAATATAAGGGGCCGG
Source organism: Mucilaginibacter sp. (assembly GCA_965277245.1). Lineage (GTDB taxonomy): Bacteria > Bacteroidota > Bacteroidia > Sphingobacteriales > Sphingobacteriaceae > Mucilaginibacter. The sequence goes on along the minus strand of OZ255719.1, from coordinate 3,435,274 downwards.
GTATTGATGGTAAGCGAATGATGACAGATCTTAGCCCTAATGCCAAGCCGGTTGCAGGTGCTACAGGTAAAAATGGCCGCCCTACACGTACGGTTACTATCGAAGACGGCAAACTTACGCAAGGCTACCGCCTGCCGTCTGAAGCTGAGTGGGAATATGCTGCTTTAGGTCTTATAGGCAATACCGAATTCGAAAATATTACGGATGGTAAAATGTACCCGTGGAATGGCATGGGTGTACGCTCGCCAAAAAAGAAAACACGTGGTTTAATATTAGCCAACTTTAAACGCGGCGACGGTGATAACATGGGTGTGGGCGGTTACCTGAATGATAAGGCCGATATTACAGCGCCTGTAAAATCATATACGCCAAACGACTTCGGCTTATATAATATGGCCGGTAACGTAAACGAATGGACCGCAGATACCTATCGCCAGATGAGTTTTGAAGAGGAGGATGATTTTAACCCTTTTCGCGGTAACGAATTTAAAGATAAACGCCTTGTTGACCCCTTAACCGGTAAACTGGCGAAAGATAAATATGGCCGCCCTATTTTAGACCCGGCCAAATCCGGCAAAAAACTAAAATGGAGCGAATTAGCCGCACAGCAAAAAGGCGGGGCATTGCCTGCTACCATTGCTAACGCCCCGGCAGGAGCAGCCGGCAGTACCCCGGCCAATGCCACTAATATTGCAAAGCCCTATAATGCAGATTTTAGGAGTTATGACGATTCTATAAGCACCGTACTATACGGTACAACTACGCTAGTTAACGATCACTCTAAGGTTTATAAAGGTGGTTCGTGGAACGATAGGATCTTATGGTTAAACCCGGCAACACGCCGGTTTATGAACCAGGATGATGCAACCGCCGAAGTTGGTTTTCGCTGCGCGATGACCATGGTTGGCCAAACCCAGATCCATCCGGGCAGCACACCAAGCTTTTCTCCAAAGAAATCTAAAGCGGGCAGATAATTTTGTTCAGCTTATAAATAAAGGCCATTCATTAGTTACGAATGGCCTTTTATGTTTCCTTATTTGAAGTGGTATCTATTTAATGTTATAATGGCTAACTAAAGGATATAAGCACCTGCCCCTTTTCTACCTTATCGCCGGGGACTATTTTAATGATTTTTACCATTGCGTCTGCAGGGGCTTTAATAATATTCTCCATTTTCATGGCTTCCAAAACGAACAGGCTGTCGCCTTTTTGCACGCTATCATTCTCATTCACTAATACCTTTAATACCATACCGGGCATAGGCGCCTTAAGATCACCTACCGTGCCGGCCTTTAAATTATTAAGGCCAAGCTGCTCCAGTAAAATATCAAACTGATCTTTAGCTGCAAGCTGGTAAATATTACCGTTAACTTTAATAGCAGCAGTCTTTTCGGCACTGTCAAATTCAACTATCTCTATGTTGTAAGATGTATTGTTATTGATCACGTGATAAGCAGCATCACCAACCTTTGCGATATCCGGATTAATAATTTCATCATTTACCATCAGGCCGGTTTTATCGCGCTTTACGGCAAATTGTTTTTCATTTATTTTTATCTGGTACATAGTTATTGTATTAACGCGTACTGAACTAAATTAGCCCCCATTTTAAGCGCTTTTAAACGTATCTCCTGGCTATCGCCGGCATAAGTGCCATAGTCTTCCCATCCGTTACCCAAATCGCACTGATAGTCGTAAAAGCAAACCAATTTGCCTTTATAAATAAGCCCGAAACCTTGCGCACGTTTGTTATCGTGCTCATGCACTTTGGGCAAACCGTTTGGAAAATCATATTTCTGGTGATAAATAGGATAATTTAAGGGCAGCTCTGCAAATTCCAGTTCGGGGAAAACCTTTTTCATTTGCGGCCTTATGAACTGATCGAGCCCATAATTATCGCAAATATGCAGGAAGCCGCCGCCTGTTAAATATTTACGCAGGTTACGCACTTCCAGGTCTGAGAAAACGACGTTGCCATGCCCCGTCATAAAAATAAACGGGTAGTTAAAGAGTTGGGCGCTGCCCGCTTCTACTGTTTCTTCTTCACTCTCAAAATTGGTGTGCAGGTTACTATTGCAAAATTTAATGAGGTTAGTAAGCGCAGTACGATCACCATACCAGTCGCCGCCCCCGTTATATTTTAATCGTGCAAGTTTATATGCAGGCCGGCCCGTAAAACTGCACAGCAAAAGCATAAAACTTAAAAATAAAACAACAGGTTTAAATTTCATTAGCGGTTTAAAAAATTGATCTCAAAACATGCTTCAAGTGCGGCGGTTTCTGTACGCAACCGGCTGTTGCCCAAAGTTATTGCTTTAAAACCGTTTTGTATAGCTTCATCTATTTCCTGCGGAGCAAAATCGCCCTCTGGCCCTATCATGATCAAATAACGGCCATTAGGTTGTACAACAGTTTTCAATTCAGCCTTGTGTCCGGGTTCGCAATGTGCAATATATTGCTGCCCTGAAAACGATTGGCTGATGAACGTAGTATAAGCTACCGGCCCATTAAGCAACGGATGATAAGCCTTTAACGATTGCTTCATGGCTGCCGTTATGATCTTGGTTAGCCGTTCTTCTTTTGCATCCTTCCGTTCAGACCGCTGGCAGATGATCAACGAAATCTCATCTATACCAATCTCCGTAGCTTTTTCCAGGAACCATTCTAACCGCTCTGTATTTTTAGTTGGCGCTACAGCGATATGCAGGTAATGATTGCGCTCACCATATTTCTGAATTACTGAGGTAATTTGCAGGAGGGTACGTTTTGGATGGGCTTCAAAAATTAACGCTTTATACAAGCCTCCCTTACCATCTATCAGCTGCACGGTATCACCCTGTTCAAGGCGCAGTACGCGGATACAATGTTTGCTTTCTTCTTCGCTTAACTGGTAATGAGACTGTGTGGCAATAATATCCGGTGTATAAAAGAGATGCATACCAACATCATTTAATGCAGGTCAACGGTGTCTTCTTCGTTGAGCAGCAATTCTAATTTCACAGATTCTATATTTTGCTCCGATTTCCTTAATACCGTAATGTTATACCCGTTAGATTCCTTTTGTTCGCCAACATCGGGTATTTTACCAAAAAGGTGGCCTAACCAGCCAGACACGGTATCAAAATCGCCATCCTCGGGCAGGTCGTGGGGCAAATGGCTGTTTACATCATAAATAGAAGCCAGTGCATTTACCACAAACTCGCGGTTATTAACTACTTCAACTATTGGCTTTTCTTCATCATACTCATCTTGTATTTCGCCAACCAGTTCTTCAACAATATCTTCAAGAGTAACCATGCCTGCAGTACCGCCAAATTCATCGAGCACAATGGCAATCTGGATGCGCTTTTGTTGCAGTTCGGCCATCAGATCGTTTATCTTTTTAGTCTCAGGGATAAAATACGGTTTGCGGATGATATCTTTTAATGAGATATGCTGCCCGCGTGCCAGTAGTGGCAAAATATCCTTCGCGTGCACTATACCTACTATTTTATCTATGGTTTCGTCATAAACCGGCATACGCGAATAACCTTCGGTTATCAGGCATTCCAATAACGCTTCGGCAGTTGTTTCTAAATTTATGCCCGAAATTTTTGTGCGGGGCACCATAATGTTTTTCACCACACGCTCGTTAAAATCAAAAACATTTTTAATAAGCTCGTGCTCGGACGAATCTATTGCGCCGCTTTCTTTTCCCTGTTCCAGGATGTATTGTAATTCTTCGGAGCTGTGATGTGCTTCTTCGCCATGTATGGTTTGCACGCCAAACAAGCTTAATATGAAATTGGCAAAGGTGTTTAGCATCCAAATTGCGGGCCTGAACACCACAAAGAAAAACCGCAACGGTAGCGATACTGCCATTGCAGTACGGACCGAGCGTTGTATAGCCAAAGTTTTGGGGGCGAGTTCGCCAAAAACAATGTGTAAAATAGTGATAGCTATAAACGCTACAACGTGGCTGGTATTGACGATAAGTGACGATGTAAGGTTTAGGCCGAAAAATGAAAACATGTGCAGCATAATGTTCGCCACAACGCTCTCTCCTGCCCAGCCAAGCCCAAGGGATGCTATAGTTATACCAAGCTGTGTCGCTGCCAAATAACCGTCGAGGTTGTGCATAATGCCGCGCGCAATTTTTGCCATGCGGCTGCCGGCCTTTGCTTGTATTTCTATCTGCGACCCACGAACGCGTACGATCGCAAACTCGGCAGCTACAAAAAAGCCGTTTAGTAAAACCAGGAATATGGTAAGGAAAACTTTAAAACCGCTTATCTCTTCGAGGCCCATCAATTTATATTATTGGTGCTCGGGGAAAGTTTTCGTATACAGCTCTAAACCCTCCTGGATTACTTTATGCGCGTAGCGCCTGCCAAGCAGATGTTCAATGGTAACGCTTTTGCCTTCCAGCGACTTGTAATCCTGAAAAAAGCGTACAATTTCTTTCATGGTGTGGGGTGGAAGTTCATTCAGGTCGTTAATATAATTTACAGACATATCATTCTTAGCAACCGCTATAATCTTGTCGTCCTGCTCACCATTATCAACCATGTGCATTACACCAATAACTTTGGCTTCTATGATAGACATTGGAAAAACATCAATAGAACAAAGCACAAGTATATCTAAGGGGTCATGGTCGTCACAATAGGTTTGCGGTATAAAGCCGTAATTGGCCGGGTACATAACCGACGAAAATAGTACACGATCAAGTTTTAATAAGCCCGATTCTTTGTCTATCTCATATTTAGCTTTTGACCCCTTTGGGATCTCTATAATTGCATTAACTGTTTCAGGCACGTTTTCGCCTGTAGATACCTGGTGCCAGGGATGTTGAGTACTCATTATTATATTAACTGTATTATTCTGTTGTTTCTGTAGGCGTTGTTTTGATGAACGATCTTTTAAAAAAAGCAATAAGTAAGGGAATTGTTGTAAACGTAATTAAGCCCAGCACTACGTACTGAACATATTCTCTTAACTCGGGGTAACGTTTACCTAAAAAATAACCTGTTAGCGTGAGCGTAAGTACCCATGCAATACTTCCTATTATGTTGTATAAGCTAAACTTACCAAATTTAACCTTAACCACACCTGCAAAGATAGGTGCAAAAGTTCTTATTATGGGAAAAAATCTGCCTAATATTAGCGCCATGCCTCCGTATCTCTCATAAAATTGCTCGGCCATTACCACAAAACGCTTCTTGAAGAAAAACGAATCGGGGCGTCTTAACAACATAGGCCCGGTTTTCCATCCAAACCAGTAACCCATATAATTACCTAAAATGCCGGCTACTATGAGTGACGAAACAAGGGTGTAAACAGAAACATCGAGCGTACCGGTTGCACAAAAAAGCCCGGCCATAAACAGCAGGTAATCTCCCGGTAAGAAGAAACCGAAGAACAAACCGGTTTCGGCAAAAACAATTACGAGCAGAAGATAAAAACCTCCCTGGCTAATAATTGCTTTAGCGTCGGTTATATTTTGAAGGTGGTCCCAGAAGCTTTCCATTCACAATATTCGTAAAACTACAAATATTATATCAAAAGCTTAGGCGTTAAATGAGGTTTGATATTATTGACGGAAAGATGCCTATAAAGATGGTTAGAATGGCTGATAGACCGAGCACAAAACCGAACAAGCCGGTTATTTGTAATGGCAGCCTCTCTTCATTGCTGCGGAAATACATGGCAACAATAACTTTAAAATAATAGTAAATGCTAATGATGGCGTTAATAACTGCGATAATGACCAGTGCCACCTGATAGCGGGACAGCGCGCCTGAGAACATAAAGAATTTACCGATAAAGCCTGCAGTTAAAGGTATACCGGCTAAAGATAGCATGGCAATAGTTAAAACAAATGCCAAAAACGGATTGCTTTTGCCAACCCCGTTAAAACTTTCGAAGTTATCTGTGCCTGTCTGCTCTTGTATAAGTAAAAGCACCCCGAAAGCGATGATAGACGCAATTGAATAAGCGGTTGCATACACGAGTACAGAATTGGCAGAGGCCGGCCCCAGCGCCACTATAGCAAATAGCAAATACCCTGCATGAGATATGCTGGAGAAGGCCAGCATACGTTTAAAGCTTTGCTGATACATAGCAGTGATGTTCCCTATAAAAAGTGTGATCACTGTAATGATCAGCAGTACCGGCATCCAAAAATCTGCTACGCTTGCAAAGCATGCTGCAAACAATCTTAAGAATGCGGCTATCCCGGCCGTTTTTACAACGGTAGACATAAATGCAGTAATTAAAGACGGCGAACCCTCATACACATCGGGCGTCCAAAAATGGAACGGTGCGGCGCCAAGCTTAAAGCACAAGCCTACGATTATCATTAATATACCGGTGTAAAACAGGTATAAGAATTCGCTTGGGTGCGGGTGAGTTAATATCCAGTCTCTGATTACCGACAGATCAAAAGAGCCGGTTGCACCATAAATAAGTGTAATGCCAAATAGCAGGAACCCTGTGGAAAAAGCACCCATCAGAAAATATTTTAATGATGCCTCGTTAGATGCAATATCCCGTTTGCGGATGCCTGCCAGGATGTACAAACTAACCGACATGATCTCGATGCCGATAAACAACATAGTTAAATTATGGTAAGATACCATAACGATAATGCCCGCTAAAGAAAATAGAATAATGGCATAATACTCGGCCACATTACTGCTTATCTTTTCAAAATACCCTTTAGAAAGTAACAGAATAAGAATGGTAGAAGATATAGTAATTACAGAAAACGCTATGGCAAAATTGTCAAACTGCATCATACCATGGTAAATAGGGTTAGCGCCCTTGTTCCACTCTAATACTGCCAAACCGGCTGCCACCAGCAAACCAACAACTGTGACTGGTAGCAATGCGTTTTTAGCCTTATATAAGCCTAAATAAAGCAGTACTATTGGTAAAACAGATATTAGTATTAAGGTATTCATTATTTTAAATTTGCTGCTTTAACAATCTTGTCACTCACAGTTTGTACAAGGCCTTGCACCGATGCCTCTGATAGATGCAGAACAGATTGCGGATAGATGCCCAAAAAAATGATGAGCACACCAATAATGCCTAAAACCAATTTCTCGTTTCCGGTTATATCTGTAAAAAGTATGGTTAGTTCGTTCGTTTCTCCCTGCATTACTTTTTTATACATCCTGAGCATGTACACAGCGCCAAATATGATGGTAAGGCCGGCCGCTGCGCATAAGAAAATGTTGTATTCGTATACACTGTTCAGCAATAAGAACTCGCCTATAAAACCATTAGTAAGTGGCAGCGCAACCGTACCCAGAACTATTACTAAAAAAGCAATTGCAACTTGCGGTGCAACCTTTGCTATACCACCCATAGCACTAAGATCGCGCGTTTTTAACCTGCGGCTAATAATGTCTATGATAAAAAACATACCCACCACGTTTATACCGTGACTAAGCATTTGTATTATAGCACCTTGTACGCCCGTATATGTCCATGCAAAGATACCCGCCGCCATTAGCCCTACGTGTGCAATAGATGAATATGCAACCAACCGCTTACCATCGCGCTGCGTAAAGGCGATGATAGAAGCGTACAATATGCCGATAACTGCCAAAGTGATAACCAGCGACTGCCAGTGGTCAAAACCCACAGGTGCAGTAGGGATCATCCAGCGGATCGCGCCATAAACCCCCATCTTAAGCATAATGCCCGATAGCATCATGGTACCACCGGTAGGCGCTTCAGTGTAGGTATCCGGCTGCCAGGTATGGAACGGAAATACTGGCATCTTAATGGCGAAGGCTAAAAAGAACGCCCAAAATACAAAGCCCTGCTGGGTAGCGTTTAATTTTAAGGCATAAAAGTCCTGAATGTCGTAAGTGCGCGAAGGTGTTTGCAAATGCATGTAAATAATGGCCAGCAGCATGAATAACGACCCCGCAAAAGTATAAATGAAAAACTTTAACGTAATTCTAACACGGTTTTCGCCGCCCCACAAGGCACAGATAAAATAGATAGGTATCAATGCAGCTTCCCAGCCTATGTAAAATAAAAAACCGTCTAAAGCGGTAAACACAACCAGCATGCCGCTTTGCATAAACAGGATGAGCGCGTAAAAGGCATTGGGGTTCTTATACTCGTGATTATACGTAGCAAGGATAATTATTGGCACGAGCAAGGCGTTTAGTATCACCATGATCATACTGATACCGTCTATACCGGCGCTAAAATAAATGCCCATTTTTGGCATCCACGGATAATCTGCCGAAAACTGGGTACTTGCATCTGGCACAAAATGCGTTAAAAATACACCAACAATGGCAAGTTCTGCAACGGCAAAAAATAACGCTACGTATTTGGCTGTTTGGTTCTTAAACAGTAGTACAACAAGCGCTGCAAGAAGCGGTAAAAAAATTAATAAGCTAACACTCATTTCCCTGGTACAGTAAATCCTGTAACTAAAATTTTAAACTATAAACTAAAATGGCAATAATGCCAACAACCATCATGAAAATATAGAACCCTATGTTGCCGGCCTGTAATAGACGTAACCCTTTGCTAGATTCTACTGCGCTGCTACCTATGCCATTTACTAAACCATCTATACCCACTTTATCAATTACGCGGTAGAAAAACACCGACATAGCATCGAGTGGTTTACGGATAATAAAATCGTAAAATTCGTCGATGTAAAATTTATGGTATGATAAATTTGCCAATAAAGGGCGTTGTTCTGTATCGGTAACAGGTATATGTTTATTTTTAATATACTTAACGTAAGCATAAACAAGCGCTATTAAGGCACCTCCTACAGATATTGCCATCAACAAGGTTTCTGTTGAAGCTGCTGTATGTATATCTGGCATTTTTTCTGTTGATGCTTTAAATATCGGCGCTAAAAAATGCTCCAGCCAGTGATGCCCTCCCAAAGCTTCGGGTACGCCTATAAACCCGCCAACAACAGAAAGCACAGCCAGTATTATAAGCGGAACGGTTATACTTAACGGCGACTCATGCAAATGATATTCCTGCTCCTGTGTTCCGCGGAAACTGCCTGAAAAGGTTAGGAACAACATCCTGAACATATAAAACGAAGTGAACATAGCGCCTATCACCCCGATCACATAAAATGTAGGGCTATAAGTATAAGCGTGTGCTAATATTTCGTCTTTTGAGAAAAAGCCAGAAAATGGCGGGATACCTGATATGGCTATCGTGCCCATCAGCATCGTTATGAACGTTATCGGCAGCTTACCGCGAAGGCCGCCCATTTTGCGCATATCCTGTTCGCCGCTAACAGCGTGGATAACAGAACCCGCGCCCAAGAATAACAATGCCTTAAAAAAGGCGTGTGTTATTACGTGAAAGAAGGCACCGGTATAAGCGCCAACACCCAAGCCTAAAAACATATACCCCAGTTGCGACACCGTTGAATAGGCTAATACTTTTTTTATATCTGTTTGGGTTAAAGCGATAAGCGCGGCCAGTATTGCAGTAGCTAATCCAATAACGGCTATAACGTTCATGGTAATTGGCGAAAGTGTGAACAGGATATTGGCACGGGCTATCATATAAACACCTGCTGTAACCATAGTTGCCGCATGTATTAATGCCGAAACCGGTGTGGGGCCCGCCATGGCATCGGGTAGCCAGGTAAACAACGGGATTTGTGCCGATTTACCCGTTGCACCTACAAATAACAGCATGGTAGTCACCGTAATAAACAATGTGGCTTTGGGCCCGCTTGCCTGAAGCGCTTTAGGGAACACATCGGCATAATTAGCACTCCCAAACGCGTGTATGATCATAAATATGGCTATCAGGAAACCCAGGTCGCCAATGCGGTTCATAATAAATGCCTTCTTGGCAGCATCAGCATAACTGCCGTTGGTGAACCAAAAGCCGATGAGCAGGTAAGAGCATAACCCAACACCCTCCCAACCGATAAACATTACTACAAAATTAGATCCTAAAACCAGTAACAGCATGAAGAATACAAACAGGTTGAGGTAGGCAAAATACTTCCCGAACCCCTTATCGTCATGCATATATCCGGTGGAGTACAAATGGATAAGGAAGCCCACTCCGGTAATGATCAATAGCATAATAGAACTAAGCTGATCTATCAGAAATGCGAACGGCACTGTGAAATTACCAACCTTTATCCACGTAAAATAACTTACGTTAATAGCCTGGCCTGTATTGTTAACCTGCAGAAAAGCGCCCAGGCTTAAACCAAAAGCGGCTAATATTACCAGGCTGCCAATAGCGCCGATAACACTTTTTGGTAATACATTTCGGCCAAGTCCGTTTATCAAAAAACCCGCAAGCGGCAGTACAGGAATAAGCCAGAGATAATTATTCATTTTATACGTTGGACGTTTTTACGTTGCTACGTTTTTACGTTATGTTTAATCTATTTTTTAAATCGCAAATCTGAAATCCGAAATCCAAATTTCTTTACCATTTCAACCTGTTCAGCACATTAATATCTGTTGAATGCGTGTTACGGTATATCATCACTATAATAGCCAACCCTACTGCCACCTCTGCAGCGGCTAATGCCATTACGAAAAATACGAATACCTGGCCTGATGCGTCGCCACGATAAGCAGAAAAAGCAGTTAAAAGCAAGTTCACAGCGTTTAACATTAACTCTACCGACATAAATATTACTATGGCATTTCTGCGGATCAAAACGCCTGTTACACCTATCGAAAATATGATGGCGCTTAACAGTATGTAATGATTAAGCGGAACTGCCTGTATAGTTTGTGTTACGTTATCCATTATATAGTACTTCTTGGTTCTTTTTTGGCCAATAACACTGCGCCAACCATTGCCGATAGTAACAGCACAGATGATATTTCGAAAGGCAGTAAAAATTCGCTGAACAACACCTTACCTAAATTTTTAACCAGCCCAAGATCGGGGTTAGCTAAAATAACCGGGTCCGATTTGCCCAACGCTTTCAGCGAACCTACAATTACAATTAGCAAACATCCACCTGCAACGCAGCCGGCAATTTTAGCCAGGTAATGCTTACCGGGCTCAGTCTCTTTATTAAGGTTAAGCAGCATCATTACAAACAGAAAAAGCACCATAATGGCGCCCATGTAAACAATAAAATTTACCACTGCCAAAAATTGGGCGTTCAATAAAATGTAATGAATAGTAAAAGTGAAAAACGTAAGTATCAAATACAACACGCTGTGCACCGGATTTTTTGCAAAGATCACCAGGAGCGAAAAACACACAGATAAAAACGCGATGAAGTAAAATGTACTCATATAATATTACAAATACCTGCCCATTTTTTTGATGGGCAAAGGTATAAAACTCTTATTGATTTAAAGGTGGCTCAACTAATTTGTCCTTGCCGTAAATAAAATCCTTCCGTAAAAAGTCTGTAGGCACAATATCGCCATCCAGATATATCGCCTCTTTAGGGCAAGCTTCTTCGCATAAACCGCAAAAAATGCAGCGCAGCATGTTTATTTCGTAAACCGCGGCGTATTTCTCTTCGCGATACAGGTTTTCTTCTCCAGGTTGGCGTTCTGCCGCCGTCATGGTTATGGCTTCTGCCGGGCATGATAATGCGCAAAGGCCACAAGCAGTACACCGCTCCTTACCGTCCTCATCGCGTTTTAGGGAGTGCAGCCCGCGGTAATTTTCAGAAAATTCCCGCTTTTGCTCGGGATAGCGTATGGTCACGTCCTTTTTAAAAAAGTGGCTCATAGTAATGCCTAAACCCTTTACAATTGCAGGCAGGTAAGCACGCTCCCAAAAGTTTAGCGGCTTAATATCAATTACTTTTCGCTTACTGCTTAATGGCTCCATCTGTTTATTTTAGAAAAGTAATAATTAAACCGGTTAACACAATATTGGCAATAGCCAGCGGGATTAGCGTGCGCCAGCCCAGGTTCATCAGCTGGTCATAACGGAAACGCGGAATGGTCCAGCGTATCCACATGAAGAAGAAAATAAACATGAATATTTTAACGAACAGCAATACCACACCTAATATAACGGCAAGGTTAGACCCAAGCGCAGCTGATACATTATCCATAAACGGATAATTATAACTGCCGAAATAAAGCGTTGCCATTACTGCTGATGATATGAACATGTTGATGTATTCTGCAAACAGGTAAAAACCCAGTTTCATAGAAGAATATTCGGTATGGTAACCGCCCACCAACTCGGTTTCGCATTCCGGCAGGTCAAACGGGCTGCGGTTAGTCTCTGCAAAAGCACAGGTAATGAAGATCAGGAAACCAAGCGGCTGACGGAAAAAGTTCCAGCTAAAATAGCCGTTTGCCCAAAAACCGTGCTGCTGCTGTGCGATTTCTTTAAGGCTTAGCGTATTAGTCACCATCAGCAAAGCGATAATAGAAAGGCCCATTGATATTTCGTAGCTGATATTTTGCGATGCTGCGCGTATAGCGCCTAATAGCGAATATTTATTATTAGATGCCCAGCCACCTATCATAATGCCGTAAACGCCAAGCGATACTACGCCAAAGATGTACAAGATGCCTACGTTAATATCCGTTACCTGTAAGGGGATAGTATAAGAACCGATTTGCAAAGACTGGCCCCACGGAATAACCGCCGAACCGATACAAGCCGTCATGATAGCCAGCGAAGGGCCTACAATAAACAGCAAACCGCTTGCCTGGGTTGGGATGATCTCTTCTTTCATGAACATCTTGGCACCATCTGCCAGGGGCTGAAAAATGCCAAACGGGCCGGCGCGATTGGGGCCTACCCTGTCCTGCAAAAAGGCCGCGATCTTACGTTCGCCATAAGTAGAATACATAGCTACCAAAAGGCTGATAACGAAGATGACTAAGATGAGCCCAAATTTTATTAAAATATCTGCCAGTGCCATTATAACCTTGTGTCCCTTTCAAATTGTCCTTTATTCGCTTCCTGTAACAACGGATTGGTTTTTACAACCGGCAGCGGCCTCAATGCATCGTAATGATTAGAGCTAATAACCGATTGATGTGAAACCTTGCGCGGGCCTTCTATAACCCAATCGGCTGTTTTCTTTTTGTCGAAACGGCATTCGTTGCAGATAAACTCCTCCACTTCGCCATAAACATCTTTCCGCGCCGTTACACGGATCACATCTTCGCCTTTGTACCAAAGTGTTACTTTACCGTTGCACTTTTCGTGATCGCAATCGCGGTGCGCTTCTACCGGTTTGGTAAACCACACCCTGTTTTTAAACCGGAAGGTTTTGTCTGTTAAAGCGCCAACCGGGCAAACATCAATTACGTTTCCCGAAAAATCATTATCAACTGCCTGTTGTATGTAAGTAGATATTTCTGAATGATCGCCGCGGTTTAAAATACCGTGTACGCGGTGGTCTGTTATCTGATCTGCAGTGAAAACACAACGATAACAAAGGATGCAGCGCGTCATGTGCAGCTGTATCTTATCGCCAATATCAATACGGTCAAAAGTACGGCGGTCAAACTCATAACGGGTTTTGGCTAAACCGTGCTCATAACCTAAGTCTTGCAGATGGCATTCGCCGGCCTGGTCGCAAACCGGGCAATCAAGCGGATGGTTTATCAAAAGCATTTCTACCACACCTTTACGCGCTTCAATAACCTCGGCCGAAGTAATATTTTTTACTTCCATACCGTCCATCACCGTTGTGCGGCAAGATGCTACCAGTTTAGGCATGGGGCGCGGGTCTTTTTCAGAACCTTTGCTCACCTGCACCAGGCAGGTGCGGCATTTACCGCCGCTGCCATCCAGTTTTGAATAGTAGCACATAGCCGGCGGAACAATGTCGCCGCCTATCAGCCTTGCGGCATTCAGGATGCTTGTTCCCGGTTCTACGTCTACAGGTATACCGTCTATTGTTACTTTCATTTAAATATATCTTTCTTTCGGTAATTGCGTTAAGCAATACATCGATTTTCCATATTGAGCAATAGCTAAATATCTTCTTTCAAATGCACTTGCCAACTGTCCCTGGTGAAGAAGATTCTTCATTATCGTTTCAGCATGACAAATGGAAGCAATATTACACACTCACTATTAAAGGATCAGCATAATGCGCTAAGCCGTAGTTGCGGGTTACCGCTATAGGGGCATCTGTTACGTGCCACTCAAACTCATCTCTAAAGTGGCGTATAGCACTTGCCACCGGCCATGCTGCTGCATCGCCAAGCGGGCAAATTGTATTTCCCTCTATCTTTTTCGATACATCTACCAGCAGGTCCATGTCGCTCATTTTGCCATGGCCATGCTCTAAACGGTGTAATACCTTTTCCATCCAGCCGGTGCCCTCACGGCATGGCGAACATTGGCCGCAGCTTTCGTGGTGATAAAAACGGGTAAAGTTCCAGGTATTACGTACTATGCACTGATCTTCATCAAAAGCAATAAAACCTCCCGAGCCCATCATGGTACCTGTGGCAAAACCACCATCAGATAACGATTCGTAACTCATTAAGCGCGCTTCGTTATTGGCTGTTTTAAAGAACAGATTAGCCGGCAAGATCGGCACAGACGAACCGCCTGCAACAACCGCCTTTAAACGTTTGCCGCTAGCTATACCGCCGCAATATTCATCAGAATACACAAACTCTTCGCAGGTTAAACCTAAGTCTATTTCATAAATGCCCGGCTTTTTCAAATTGCCGCCTGCCGATATCAGCTTGGTCCCTGTACTGCGGCCAATGCCCAATTTGGCATATTCCTCACCACCCTCGCGGATAATGGGAACAACAGCAGCAACAGATTCTACATTGTTTACCACCGTTGGGCAGCCATATAAACCTGCAATTGCAGGGAATGGCGGCTTAATACGCGGATTACCGCGTTTTCCTTCCAGTGATTCGAGCAAGGCGGTTTCTTCACCACATATGTAGGCGCCGCCTCCTGGTTGAACATAAAGTTCCAAGTCGTAACCTGTGCCTAAAATATTCTTACCTAAGTAACCGGCATTTTTTGCTTCGGCAATTGCTTTTTCGAGTATGCGTATTTGCGGCATCATTTCGCCGCGAACGTATATGTATGATGTTTTTGCGCCCAGTGCGTAGCTGGCAATGATCATCCCTTCAATTAACAAATGAGGAATGTAAGTCATCAAAAACCGGTCTTTAAAAGTACCGGGTTCAGATTCGTCGGCGTTGCAAACCAGGTAACGTGCCACACCTTCGGGCTTGGCCAGAAAGCTCCACTTCATACCGGTTGGGAAACCTGCACCGCCGCGGCCGCGAAGGCCTGATTTCTTAACCTCTTCTACCACATCATCGGGTGATAGGGTTTTTATAGCTTTTTCTACAGACGCATAACCGCCTTTAGCGCGGTAAACATCGTAGGTAGCAATACCGGGTACGGTTATATGTTCGAGTAATAATTTGCGCCCCATGATACTAATACAACTTACGGGTTAATTTGTAATGCCTTATGTGCCAGTAAAGGCTTTGTGATATTGCTACCGATGATAATAGCAGCATAATATAAAAATCTCTGAAATCAGCTATTGCCAAGCAATAAACTATTGCCGCTAACCCGATAAAAGTCATCAGGTCGCAATTAAACAGCTGATTTTTTATTTTAAACATTAGTTATTAGCTTTTACAGTTAAGTCACTAATTAACTGATCTACAGATGCCGGCGTTAGGTTTTCGTAAAAAGTATACTCAGGGCCAATCTGCAAAACCGGGCCAAAGCCGCATGCTGCAAGGCACTCTACACCCCGCCAACTAAATAAGCCGTCGGCTGTAACTTCTCCTTCTTTCACACCAAGCTTTTGCCCGATATAGTCCATTATCTTCTCGGCACCAACAAGGCAGCAAGGCCCTGTGCGGCAAACTTCTAAAAAGTATTTACCCTGCGGTTTCAGTAAGTACATGGTGTAAAACGTGGCAACCTCATATACCTCAATAGGTTCTAATCTCAAATATTCGGCAACCTTATCCATTGCCGGTACGCTTAACCAGCCAAACTCGGCCTGCACATCGTGCAGAATAGGCATCAGGGCCGATTTTTGGTTCAGCTCGGGATAACGGCTTACCTTATCGGCAAACTTGCTTAACAACTCTGACGAAAACTCGACCGATACACTGGTTTTATGTTCAACTTTAAGCATCTAATTCTCCGGCAATAACATTTAAACTGCTCATGTTAATAATAGCATCTGATAAAAGCATGCCGCTGCTCATTGGGGCATACATCTGGTAATTTATAAAGCTTGGCCTGCGGAAATGCAAGCGGTACGGTGTGCGGCCGCCGTCATTAACCAGGTAAAATCCGAGCTCGCCATTGGCGCCTTCAACAGCATGATAAACCTCGCCAACAGGTGCATCTATCTCGCCCATCACTATCTTAAAATGATAAATCAAGGCTTCCATATTGTTGTACACTTCCTCTTTTGGGGGCAGGTAAAACTCTGGTACATCGGCATGGAATATGGTTGGATCTTCTTTTTCTATTTTGTCCAGGCATTGCTGTATCATGCGCATACTCTGCCACATCTCTTCGTTACGTACCATAAAGCGGTCGTAAACATCGCCGGTGGTACCAACCGGTACTTCAAAATCAAGGTCCTGATAAGAGCAGTAAGGGTTCATGGCCCGTACGTCGTAATCAACACCTGTGGCGCGCAATATCGGGCCGCTCCAGCTATAATCCAACGCAATTTCCGGAGTTACCGCAGCAACGCCGCGGGTGCGGTCCATAAAAATGCGGTTGCGGTTAAACAGGTCCTGAAA
Organism: Mucilaginibacter sp.; assembly: GCA_965277245.1. Taxonomy (GTDB): domain Bacteria; phylum Bacteroidota; class Bacteroidia; order Sphingobacteriales; family Sphingobacteriaceae; genus Mucilaginibacter. The sequence goes on along the minus strand of OZ255719.1, from coordinate 3,418,547 downwards.
CTGATTTAATACTTTAGGAAAATCTACCAAAAACTTGCGGATCTTAGCAAAAGCAATATCGTTAAAGTTGCGCTCAAAACCGCCTATACGCCCAATGTTGGTTGTTAAACGTGAGCCGCAAACTTCTTCATAAATTTCATAAATGGCCTCGCGGTATTCCATCATATAAAGGAACCCCGTAAAAGCGCCGGTATCTACACCTAATACCCCGTTGCAAACAATATGGTCTGCAATGCGGGCAAGTTCCATCACAATAATGCGCAGGTAGTCTACACGTTTTGGCGTTTGTATATTCAGCAGCTTCTCGACCGTCATGTGCCAGCCCATATTATTAATTGGGGCCGAACAATAGTTTAAACGGTCTGTAAGCGGGGTGATCTGATAAAACGGGCGGTGCTCTGCAATTTTCTCAAACGCACGGTGGATATAGCCAATGGTTGATACGCCGCTAACTATGCGCTCGCCATCAAGCTGAATAATATTTTGGAATACGCCGTGTGTAGCAGGATGGGTGGGCCCTAAATTTAGGGTCGAAAGCTCGCTTTGCAGGTCGGTATCCTGGTATGTAGGAAAATCTTGCATGTTATCTTCCAAAAAAATAGTCTTTTTTATCTACTCTGTTCGGGTCTTCTAACGGAAACTCGCGGCGCATCGGGAAAACCGTCATATCATCAACGTTTAATATCCTGCGCAGATTTGGGTGACCGGTGAAATTGATCCCAAAAAAATCATAAGTTTCACGTTCCATCCAGTTGGCCCCATTCCAAAGCTGCGTAGCCGAAGGAATGTTTAAATCGCCATCGGTCATAAAAACTTTTATCCTTACCCGTACATTGTTAACCAAACTGTGCAGGTGGTAAATAACGCCTATCTCTTTACCCTCAATTTCGGGATAATGGATACCGGTAAGGTCTGTTAAATATATGAATTGAAGCTGCGCGTCGTTCTTTAACCAGGTTAGTACATTGGTAATGTCGTCGCGCCCGGTCTCGAAAGTAAGTAAACCATAAGGCTCGTTAATGCCGGTAAGCTTACCGCCAAATTGGGCAGTTAACTTTTGCAGCAGCTCTTCGTTGGTTATCCTGCCCATGCTTATTGAATGCCGTATGAAGCTAATAATTTCTGATACTCGGGCGAATCCCTTCTGCGTAACGATTCTGTTTGTACCAGTTTCTGGATATTCATAAAGCCATCTATTATGCCCTCGGGACGCGGAGGGCAGCCCGGTACATAAACATCAACCGGTATAACCTCGTCAATACCTTGTAAAACAGAATAAGTATCAAATATGCCACCACTTGATGCGCAGGCACCTACAGCCATAACCCAGCGTGGTTCGGCCATTTGCAGATACACCTGGCGAAGTACCGGGGCCATCTTTTTTGAAATAGTACCCATAACCATCAGCAGATCTGCCTGGCGCGGCGAAAAACTTAAACGCTCGGCGCCAAACCGCGACAAATCATAATGAGAGCCCATTGTAGCCATAAACTCTATACCGCAGCACGAGGTGGCAAATGGTAATGGCCATAACGAATGCGACCTTGCCAGGCCAATGGCTTTATCAAGCGATGTAGCGAAAAAACCCGACCCCTCTACGCCGGCAGGCGCGTCAACTATTTGAATATCACTCATTGATTGTGTCAAAAACGATATAAGTTATCTGTAATTAGATAAACGCAAATTTACAAATAATACAAATGAAAATGCTTTGATGCCAAATGCTAACGCATATTTAGAATTAATCTAAACTTATTCCCAATCGAGCGCGCCCTTTTTTATGATGTAAAAAAAGCCAAGTAAAAGCGTCCCCATGAAAATGAACATTTCTACCAGCCCGGTTTTACCCAGATCGCGAAAGTTTACCGCCCAGGGGTACATAAATATCACTTCCACATCAAACAGTACAAACAATATTGCCACCAAAAAATATTTAATAGAGATTGGTGTACGCGCGTTACCAACAACCTCTATACCAGATTCAAACGGTGTAAGCTTATCTTGCGTATTGCGCTTTGGCCCTAATTTATGGGTAAAAAACATAGTTGTTACCACAAAGCCAATGGCCACAATCATTTGAAATATTATGGGCAGGTAGTTAACCGGTAAACTTTGTACTTCCATAGTGCAAATATACTAATGCTGTAAAATAAAAAAAGACCTCTTTTCAGGAGGTCTCTTTTAGATGTTATTAAAAATTACGGTTTTTTTAAAAAAGCTTTGGCCTGGCGGTTAGTCGGGTCGTATTCATAAGACTTGTTGAAATTCTCCGTGGCTTTGGCATTATCCTTTTCTTTAAATTCATAGTAAGTGCCCAGGTACGCATAAGCAGCAGCAAGGTTCTTTTTATCGGCATCAGTAACGCCCTTTGTAGTTACTATAGAAATATATTTCTCGTAGTAAGGTTTGGCGTAACCTTTAATATTTTGGCGGTCTGCATCCCTGGTATCATTTACATAAGCACGGTATAAAGCAACTGCAGCAATAGGCGTAGTTGCAGTATGTTCGATGTGCGCAAATGCCGAGTCGGCCTTTACCAAATATACGGTATCGCCGGGTTTGTGTGTTTTATCGTCATAAGCATAAAAATAACTGATACCCTCGTTTAAGTAATCCTGCAGTTTAGCCCGCGGTGTTTTATCAATGTACTGGCTGTAAGCATCCCCTGCTTCGGCATAGCGCTTTTTAGCATAGTAGCTCTTAGCTATCTCGCCAAATACATCGGCCTGTGTGGTATCTAACTGGTAAGCTTTACGCAAGGCCAGGATGCCTAAAGAGTCCTGCCCCAGCTTTAACTCTAACCGCCCCTGATAAAGATAATCTCTCGGAATTATACGTTTAGGGTCTGCTTGTGTTATCCATTTGTTAATTGCGGTTAAACCGGCAGGATAATCGCCGTTTTCATAAGCCGAATAACCCAGGTACCGATAGATACGCAAATTTGAATTAGCCGACGAAGATAGCGCTGCAGCTTCTGTTTGTAAAGTTTTATAATCGCCGGATAGCAGTAAGAAATCTGCATAACGCATACGGGATTCTACAGAAAGGTCTGTTAAACTTAAAAATTTACGATAATTATCTGCAGCTTCCTTAATTTTTTCGGAGGTCATTGTCGGGATCTTTTGAGCCCAGCGAAGATCTGTTTCTGCCCATTCGCGATAGGCAGGGCCAAAATTAGGGTCGATGCTTAATGCTTTTTGAAATTGCTTTTCAGAATCTTCAAAGTTATCGGCATACCGCCAAAGCACCCCGATAGAAACGTTGGCAGGGGCCGATTGCGGATTTATAGCGGTGGCATCAGAATAGTATTTATACGCCTGGTTGCTGTTTAACTGGCTGCGGTAGGCATCACCCAATGCCACATCAACCTCTGCATCCTTCGGGTTAATTGCAATCCCTTTTAATAAAACGGCTATAGCTGCGTTCGCATCGGCGGCCGGTACAACTGTACCACGGCCTGCAGGTATTTGCAGGTAGCTTTTACCAACATACAAATACGGTTTGCTATCCTTGCCTGCCGCAGCTATAGCTGCATTAAAGTTTGATGTTGCGCTTGCGTTATCTTTATCGAGGTGGGCTACCAGGCCTAAACCTGCCATGTTTAATGCAGATCTGGGGTTAGCAGAAAGGCCACGGTTAAATACCGCCTTTGCCGAATCTGTGTAGTCCTGAATGGCATAAACCCACCCGAGGTAAAAAAAATTATCGGCATTTGCCGGTTGTGTGTTAGTCAAGTTTTTTAACATTGACTTAGCTTTTTGATATTGTTCGGCGTCAATAGCTTTTTTGGCGTCGGCGAGACTTTGTGCAAAAACTGATGAACCTGTAAATATCAAGCCTGCTGCGGCGTACGCTATTTTACTAATTAGTTTCATGGGCTTATATTCTTTTAGTTATCTTTTATATTTATCAACCTTTGGGGTATTGAATGGGGTAACAGCCCCGATTTTAGTATAATCCTTTGTCCTCTTTCACTTGCCAAAAAATCCTGGAAACCGCGGCCAAGCCCCAGTTTACCTGTACAATTAATAATGTACAATTTTCGGCTAAGCGGGTATTGTTTCAGTTCCAGCGTTTCTTGCGAAGGCTTGTAATAGGCCTTACCAAACGCTTTACTTGCTTCGTCCTTAACAGCAACAATCTTTACATTACTAACTGCCGCTTTATAATCTGCGTCGGGATCATTAAGCCAGCTGAAGCCAATTATTCCTATCGCATCGTTATGCGAACTTACATAATTCAAAACTTCTTTGTTTGATCTAAGCGCGTAGATATTTTTTTGCGTTAAATTTATATTGCCGGCAAAAGCTTTCAAATACCTTACCAAACTTCCGTTCGGGTTATCAAAAACGATATTTCTATCGGTTTTAGTGTTACCTGCCAACATTTTTTTTATATCACTTACCGTAGTAAGCGTATCATTTGACCTTTTGTTTACAATTAATGCAATGGCGTCAACTGCAAAGGGCTGAGTTTCCGGGGGCAGGGTTCGCTTGGTTAAAATTTTAACCTCATTGCTATCTAACTCGCGCGATAAAACGGCCACCCTTACGGTATCGTTTAACAACTTACGCAACACATCGTTTTCTGTGAGATAGCTAAGTTTTAAATTAGCTTCGGGGTAAATACCTTTAAAAACAAAGGCCTCTTCGGCAACAATAGGTTCAAAAGAAGCATCGGCTGCAACCATTTCTGTTCCGGTATGGTAAGAATCTTCTTCTTTACTTTTATCCTGAATTTTGGGTTTGCAACCAATAACAACTGCCATCAATACAAAATTTAAGATCAATAATTTAACACTTTTATTCATCCGGGTCTCTTCTTAAAAGGCGTGAAAAACGCAATATGGAATATACAATGATAAGGCAGCCTATTGCTATACGCTGCCAGTTACTGAAAGGCAGTTCCATACGTTTCCAGAATATGATCATAAGCCCGAAAGCGAAAACACAAACAAATGTAGTAGCACCTAAAATAAGCAAAAACCGCCTTTTGAGCGATTTTTGCCTATCATTCATTCTGTATGGCATGAAGTATTATTGATCTTGCAGGGTAAAGCTTATAGGCACAGTATATTGCTGCCTAACGGGCCTGCCGTTTTGGATACCCGGTTTCCACCGTGGCGATATTTTTAATACACGTATCGCTTCTTCATCTGTACCGCTGCCTAAACCGCGTAATACCTTAATGTCTGTAAGTGAGCCGTCTTTTTCAACCACAAATTGTACGATAACCTTCCCCTGAACATTGTTCTCGCGGGCTACTGCCGGGTAACGAATGTTCTTACCAAGAAAGGCACCAAATTTATCCAAGCCACCCGGAAACTCTGCCGAGTTTTCCACTGATGTGAATATCTGATTAGGGTCTTCCTCTACAACCTGCTTAACGTCTGCCTTGCCTACCGGTTCGTCAATACGTATCTGTGCATTCGGGTCGCCCTTTACATCCTGCTGACCGGGATCAGCAGTTTTTAGTTCCTGGATAGTAGGCGGATCCTTCTCGCGCACTTCATTATCCGGCTTTACAACCGGAGGCGGGAAACGCACCTGGTCTATCTTCGGTTTTGGTGGTTCCGGAGGAGGGGGTGGCGGTTTTTTAGTTTGATCTACCGGTGGCGGCGGTTGCAGCACCACATCCGTAATTTTGACTTTATCGTCAGCTTTCGGAATAAAACCAGATATCCAGTTGATGATTGTTGGCAAAGAGATAACAAATACAAATAGTACTACTGCTATGATCAAGGATTTGTTGGTAGTCCTTGGGTTTTCTTTTCTTAGCTCGTAAGCACCGTATTCTTTGTTGCGGCCTCTAAAAACAACATCTAACCACTCGGGTTTTAAAATGTCTAATTTTGATCCTAACATGTTTTAGGCGTTAAATTTTAATGTTTAATTAACAAATATTATTTGTAAAGGCCTTGCTTTTTAAGCTCATTAACCTCCACAGGCGATATATCAACTATACCGTAACTCTGGATGTTTGCTATGCTCATTTCATCAAGTATATCTACCATATTTTTATATATGGATTTATCACTCGGTTTAATGATCACAAACATATCCTTACCGGTAGTTTGCTTAACTTTTTGACTATTTTCAAGCAAGGTTTTACGGATACCGCTTTTACCAAAGTTATCTACTGTAGGTGCCGATGTGCCCGCAACACCAATATACCATTCTATCTTGTCATCGCTGCCAAGTAAAACAGTCATGGTACGCGAAGCTGCTACTGCTAACTGGTCGTCTTTTTTCTGATCCTTATCTGGCATTGCCAGGTCCATCGCTTGGGGCTTGTTAAGGGTTGTGGTAAGCATAAAGAAAGTGATCAACAAAAATGCAAGATCTACCATTGCTGTAAGATCCACGCGTGTTGAGGCTTTTTTACTTCTTACCTTCCCGCCTTTGCCCTCTTTGGAGGAGGTGTCTAATTCTGCCATGTTTAATTATTTTTTAGTAGCCTGTCTTAAAGACGTGATTAAACTAAACTTGTTAACCTTTTGCTTTTGCAGAATATCAATTACCTTTTTAATGGTGGGATATTCTTCTTTGCTGTTACCTTTTATAGAAATGCGCAGTTCCTGATTATTTAGGGCTACGTTAGCTATGCGTGCTTCGCGTATCCAGTTAAATAACTCGTTGCTTACGCTATCTGTAGGTATGCCCGGTTGTTTAACGTTCTCACGCTGATCGGCATCCAGATCCAGATATTGTTTCATCTGGTTCATGGGCAATCCTACGCCCTGCATATTTGCATAACGGGCTTTTTCCGCATCAGAAAAAGTAGTTTGGTACTTCTGGCCCATTTGCTCTAAAGTTTGAGCGCGTACTTTTGAACCGTCTATATCAAAAAACACTTTGCCAGAACCTACAATTAAGGTAGCAATATTGGTTTCGGGCTGCTTAATAGTTACCGTAGACCCCGGAGTATCAACCGGAACCGGATCCGGTACCTTAGGTTTTGCTGTTAATATGAAAAACGTAAGCAACAAAAAGGCCACATCGCACATGGCGGTCATGTCTGTTACTGTACTTTTCCTTTTTATTTTTACTCTTGGCATAATCTCGTTTATTAAAATATTTATGTGTGAAGGTTATAAACATCCTGCCCTTTTTAAAGGGGCAGGACTAAAACTATACACTAAATATTAATGCTTGTGAGATGCAGCAAATGTTTGCACAATGCTGAAACCTGTTTCATCAATAGCGTAGGTAAGCTTATCAATTTTAGATGTAAAAATGTTGTACATGATAATTGACAAACATGAGGTTAAGATACCGATAGCTGTATTGATCAAAGCCTCAGATATACCTGCCGCCAGTTGTGATGAACTTGCTGCACCAGATGAACCCAAAGCCGCGAAAGCCGCGATCATACCACGTACTGTACCTAACAAACCGGTTAACGTACCAATAGATACTAAAGTAGCCAGGATGGTAAGGTTTTGCTCTAACATTGGCATTTCTAAAGCTGTTGCTTCTTCAATATCTTTTTGGATAGCTAAGGTTTTCTGGTCTGTATCTAAACCAACTTCCTGCTCCATTTCTTTGTATTTCTTTAAGCCGGCTTTAATAACGTTTGCTACAGAGCCTTTTTGCTTATCGCACTCTGCAGAAGCAGCATCAATATTGCCTGTATTTAAGAAACCCTGTATCCTTTTTACAAAGGCATCAACACTGCTGGTACCAGATGCCTTACCGATAACGATGAAACGCTCGATAGAGAAGATGATAACCAACAAAAGGTAAGTTATTAATACAGGTACAATTGGGCCGCCACTATGTACGGTACCAAAATAATCTGTAGCCTCACCATTTACATTACCACCTTTAAAGTGACTTGGGTCGCCCAGAATAAAAATGTAAATTAAAATTGCCACTACTAAGGCGATAGGGATTACCAACGTAGAGAATGCCGCCGATGTTCCTGAGCTTTCCTTTTTAACCGGTGTTGTTGGTTTTGGTGCGTTTGCCATTACTTTTTAAATTTAGTTTTAGTTTTTGTTTATAATGAAAGTTAATTAATGTGCTTGTTAGTAAGCGAATAACAAATCTAATATTTTATAATTATAAAAGTTAAAAATGTAAGTTCTTAATAATTATTTAATACAGTACTTAATTTGCACCCGCTTAAGGTAAATAAGAAACATCTACACACTTAAAAATTGTGTTTCTGAATACAATATTTTACAATAAAAACTAATTTTTTTAATAATAGCAAGGAAAGCTCATTAAAAAGTATGTAACTAACACGATATAGTGCTTTTTAAAGCAAATGCATGTTGAGAGGCCTGTTTTACCGGGTAGTTAAAAACCAGCGCAAGAAATGAATAAGCATATAGGGCCGTTTATCCGCCGGCTTTTTTGGCTTTATAGTTATCGGCCAATAACATTGCCAATATCTTATCTCTAAAATCGCCCTGGATCAATATTTCGCCATCTTTAACCGAGCCGCCCGTACCGCACTTAGATTTAAGTTTTTTGCCCAGCGTTTCCAGGTCATCTCCCGTCCCGATAAAATCACTAACCCGGGTAACAAGTTTGCTACCCCCTTTACGATCGAGATAAATTTTAAGGTTTTGCTGCCGGGGTGGCAAGGTGTTATGATTTACTTCATCTTCGGTCTGATAGGTAAAATCGGGGTTGGTAGAATACATCACACCGATAATGCGCTTATTTTTATTTGCCATGACAATCCCGGTAATTTTTGCCCACAATTATCTTTAATACGTTCGGTATAATCTCTATATCAACATCGGCGGTGGTATGCTGCGGCTCACCATCCAGGTGAACTGGGCCATCATCCTGCCTTTTTATTTTGATGCGCTTCCCTTTTATTATTTCTACATATGATGATGAATCGGCCCATTTGCCAAACATTCTTATTACCATCTCCGGATAACGCCAAACCGGTATTGGCTTTATGATACATACATCTATAAATCCATCTTGCAGCGATGCATGGGGCGATATATGCGCATTGTTGCCATACTGAGATGAATTGGCAAAACTGAGCATAAAAGCCTTCCTTTCTAAGTACTGCCCATCTATGGTAATTCCGTAAACGTGCGATTGGTAGTTAAGCACTTCTTTTAACGATGATTTTAAGTATGTGCTAAAGCCCCTATTTTGTTCCTTAGCAAAAACTTCGCTTATATGGGCATCAAAACCTAACCCCGCCATATTAAAAAACCATTTACCATTAAGCTTACCGCCATCCATGATTTGTGTTTTCAGAAAATTTAGGTTTTTTATAGCATCAACAACATTCATGGGAATATCTAAAAACCTCGACAGGCCGTTACCTGAGCCGTAGGGCAGGATACCGAAAACAACATCCATACCCGCAAGTGCAGAGGCTATTTCATTTACCGTACCGTCTCCCCCCACAGCAACTATAAGATCATATTTATCGGCTGCTTTTTCGGCAATACTACGGGCTTGTTTGGGCGCCTCTGTAAACGCTATATCGAAATCGAATATATTTTTGTCGAGATTATTGGCAATCAACTCCGGCACCTTGTCTTTACTTTTACCGCCTGCTATAGGGTTAATGATAAATAATGCCTTCTTTTTCAACTCCGGATATTAATGCGCACCAAAAGTAAACCTTATTTGGCTTTAAATAAAAATGTTTTATTTTTGCCGCTGGAAGTGGACTGATTTAGTTGTTTCGTAAAGCTTTTACGAAGCCGGATTGCAACCACATAAAAAAGTGCTAAAACCATGCTTTTTCAGATTGCCTTGCGCAGCCCTCTTCCTGTTTTAATTTGTAATCTGTTTTAACAAAAATAATTTTATGCCCTATTTATTTACATCAGAGTCTGTTTCAGAAGGCCACCCGGATAAAGTTGCCGACCAGATATCTGACGCTTTAATTGATAATTTTCTGGCTTTTGATGCAGAATCTAAAGTTGCCTGCGAAACATTGGTTACTACCGGGCAGGTTTTTCTTGCAGGCGAGGTAAAATCTAAAGCCTACTTAGATGTTCAAAAAATTGCCCGCGATGTGATCAATAAAATTGGTTACACCAAAGGCGAGTATATGTTTGATGGCAGTTCTTGCAGCGTATTATCTGCAATACATGAGCAGTCGCCTGATATTAATCAGGGTGTGGACCGTACCTCTAAAGAAGAGCAGGGCGCCGGCGACCAGGGTATGATGTTTGGCTATGCAACCATTGAAACTGATAATTACATGCCGCTTGCTTTAGATATAGCACATGCTTTATTATTAGAACTTGCCGCCGTACGCCGCGAAAACACCGAGATCAAATATTTAAGGCCCGATGCAAAATCGCAGGTTACGTTAGAGTATGACGATAATAATCAGCCGGTACGTATAGATGCCATAGTTATTTCTACCCAACACGACGATTTTGACGAAGAGGGTGTGATGCTTAAGAAGATAAGCGATGATATTATAGGTATCCTTATCCCACGGGTTAAGGCTCGTTACCCTAAATATGCTCACTTTTTTAACGATGCCATTAAATACCATATTAACCCAACCGGTAAGTTTGTTATCGGCGGCCCGCATGGCGATACCGGCCTAACCGGCCGCAAGATCATTGTAGATACTTACGGTGGTAAAGGTGCGCATGGTGGTGGGGCATTCTCAGGCAAAGACCCATCAAAGGTCGACCGTTCTGCCGCTTATGCAACACGCCATATTGCCAAGAATTTAGTTGCGGCGGGTATTGCAAGCGAAGTATTGGTACAGGTATCTTATGCTATTGGCGTTGCGCAACCAATGGGTATTTACATTAATACGTATGGCACAGGCAAGGTTGGCTTATCTGACGGGGCCATTGCCGAAAAGGTAGAGTCGATTTTTAACATGACGCCTTACGCAATTGAAACCCGTTTTAAACTGCGTAACCCTATTTATAGCGAAACCGCTGCCTACGGCCACTTTGGCAAACCAAGCACCACGGTTAGCAAGGTTTTCACCAGCCCCGATGGCAGCACAGTAACTAAAGAAGTGGAACTGTTTACCTGGGAAAAGTTGGATTATGTAGATAAAGTGAAAGCCGCTTTCGGTTTGTAGGTTATCTTTTTAAATAATATTGAAGGCATCCGTTGATTAGCGGATGCCTTTTTTGTTTACTAATGTTTAACTTATGCTATTTTATTCCTTATTACCTTTACCCCCATGCACCATCCTACTCATAACCCCTGGAAAATTATTGACGAAAAACCTATTTATGATAACAAGTGGATAAATGTAACGGAGTATAACGTTATAAATCCATCGGGTAACCCTGGCATTTACGGCAAGGTACATTTTAAGAATATAGCGATTGGCGTGCTCCCGCTTGATGATGATCTGAATACTTACCTGGTTGGCCAATATCGTTTTACCTTAAACCAATATACCTGGGAAATACCCGAAGGCGGAGGCTTGCTTGGCACAGACCCGCTTGATGGCGCTAAACGCGAACTGTTGGAAGAAACCGGCTTAAAGGCCAAATACTGGACCGAACTGCAAAAATTTCACCTCTCTAACTCGGTATGCGACGAAGGCGGGATGATTTACCTGGCACGCGGGTTGGAGCAATTTGAGGCAGAACCGGAGGATACCGAAGATCTGATCGTAAATAAGATCCCGTTTTCGCAGGTATATCGTATGGTTTGCAATCATGAAATTACAGATTCTATAACCGTTGCCGCAGTATTGCGTGTGCAGTTATTAATCCTCGAGAACCGCCTGCCTTAAAAGCATTTTTGTATTTAAGGCAAATACATAAATTTGCCTTTCCAAATGAGAAGGATTTTCGGCATCATCTTATCACCGATACATTATGTAGCTTTCGGGTTCCTGCTGCTGTTGTTTCAGCCTGTACAATGGTTTTGCTATAAATTTATCGGCTACAAAGCGCATAAGGCATCGGTAGATTTTTTAAATAGCCTTCTTACTGCCACTTACTATTTGTTATTTAACAAGGTTACCTTCACCAATAAACAAAACCTCCCTTTAAACAAGCCCATCATATTTGTAGCTAATCACCAAAGTTTGTATGATATACCACCCCTAATTTGGAAACTGGGTAGGTACCATGCTAAGTTTATCTCTAAAATAGAACTCACTAAAGGCATCTTATCTATATCCTATAACCTTAAGGTAGGTGGCGGCGCCAATATAGACCGTGCCGACCCGCGCCAATCCATTACAGAATTAATGGGGCTTGGTATCCGAATGAGCAAGCGAAACTGGGGGGCAGTGATTTTTCCGGAAGGTACGCGCTCTAAGGATGGCATGGTGAAACCATTTCAGTCGGCTGGCATTGCCACCATTTTAAAAAAATGTCCCGAGGCCCTGATCGTTCCGATTGCCATTGAAAATTCGTGGAAGATGGTGCGCTATGGAATTTTTCCCTTAAGCACATTTGAACATTTACGGTTTACAGTGCTGCCAGCCATTATTCCCGAAAAAGGCAAGGCCGAAGTAGCGGTGAAGCAAGCTGAAGATGCGATCAAAGGATTTTTGGGTCAATGAATCTTTTGAACAACAGATGACATCCTGACCCGTTGGTTAACGGAGACATATCTTCTTCGCTAAAACCGTGTAAAGCAGAAGATTCCTCTTTTCGTCGGAATGACAAAAAACCAATCCGAAATTGAAAATCCAAAATTCCAAATCCTTCAGATATTCCTGCCTTCTATTTGCTTAAAGAAAATATCCCTGTATGTGTCGCCAATTGGGATAACCTTATTACCGATGCTGATACGGCTGCGCTCTATGCTATCTATTTTGTTCAAGGCTACAATGTAAGATTTATGCACACGGATAAAATGCTTTTCGGGCAGCGCATCTTCCATTTTTTTCATGTTTTGTAGTGTGATAATACGCTCATCGGGTGTGAAGATGGAGATATAATCCTTTAGCCCTTCTATAAACATAATATCGTGCAGGTACACCTTTTGTATCTTATGCTCGGTTTTCACAAAAATAAAATCGCTCATAAAATCGTCATACTGTGCCAGCGGCTCTTCTTTCGTAACCGTTGCAGCTACTACCGGTGTAATGATCGACTGTGCTTTCTGGGCGGCTTTGTAAAACCTGTCGAATGCTATGGGCTTCAGCAGGTAATCTGCAACATCCAGTTCGTAGCCTTCTAAAGCATACTGCGGGTAAGCCGTAGTAAGTATAACTTTTGTTTTGCCGTTAGCTATTTTGAGAAATTGCAACCCGGTTAACTCGGGCATTTGCACATCCAGAAAAACAAGATCTATGCCACCATCCTGAACCAGGGTAAGCGCTTCTATAGGATTAGTAGTGGCCTTTACAAGCTGTAAAAAGGGCACTTTAGAGATATAGTCTTCCAGTATATGCAGCGCCAGCGGCTCATCATCTACTACCAGGCATTTTATCATGGCTATAAAACTAATGATAATTCGGAAGAATAGGTACCGGCCTTATTCTCGATATTTAACAAATAATTGCCGGGATACAGCAGGTCTAACCTGCGTTGCACGTTGGCCAGGCCAATGCCGCCGGCAGCATCGCGGTTGTGCTGGTGCTTTTTGTTATGAACGTAAAAGGTAAGCTTGTGTGTACCGACAGTTAATTTAAGCACAATTGGGTTTTCGGGGTCATTCGCCACGCCATGTTTAAAGGCGTTTTCTACAAACGATATGAGTATTAAAGGCACTATGCGCTGTTGGTCTACATTCCCGTTTACGGTATATTCTATAAAAGCCTTATTCCCAAAACGTATTTTTTGCAGGTCTATATAATTTTGAAGATATTTTAACTCCTTATCCAGATCAACCTTGTTATCATTACACTCATACAGCATATACCGCATAATTTCCGAAAGCTTTAAAACAGCCTCGGGCGTTGTTTCCGATTTTTGGTAAGCGAGTGAATAAATGGTATTCAACGAATTGAACAAAAAATGCGGGTTTATCTGCGATTTGAGGAAGGCTAATTCAGCACTCAAACGCTGGTTTTCCAGGTCGCGCTGTACACGCTCGTTCAGGAACCAATCTAACGTAAACCGCGATCCGGTGCTTAGAAATATAAATACCAGGCTGGTAAACAGCGAGTTTAAAAAATATAACCAGAATGATATTGGCTTATGGTCGGCAACCAGCAATAGCTCTTTAAATAACAGCGCGATACCATATTTTACTATTCCTAGTATGATAACCGTTATAGCCAGGATAAACGCATAGGACCTGAACTTCTTTTTATCGAGAAAGCGGGGAATAAAAACCAGCAGGTTGAGGTAAAACAGGCCGATATTGATTATACCGTAGCCTACAAATATAGACAGGGTTTGCTGCCAGCTAATTTTAACACTGCTGTGCACCACAAACACAAAAAAGGCTATTGCGCTTATCCAAAAAAATAAATGCCAGAATATCTGCCAGCCTCTTTTCATGGCATTAAAGATAATATTCCCAAACGTGCCGGCTTTAGTTAATATATATACCCACCACTTTGACCGACGAACCGGCAATTTGTTACGATAAACTAAAAATGCCCGTTGGTCTATAATTAATGGCTGTTGGTATAATATATTTTAGCAGGAAATTATAAAAATGTTCCTTTGTTGAGTCAAATCACTCACAATAAAATGAAAAAGCTAATCTCTAACCTTAATCCTTTCGTTCTTCTTTTAGTACCGGTGTTAATTGCCCTGGTAATGGGTATAAGCTACCAGGCAGAGCAGGCTAAAGAATACGCTGCAAATAACACAACCATACACGCAACCTCACTTTTTTACAAAAGCGTCGGCGTAGTTAAAGCCGTTGTACAAGTTGCACAAGAGAAACTTTGGTAATCTTTAGTTGCGGGTTTTCAGTTTGGAGTTGCCGGTAACCATTTGATCCTTTTATTCGCAGTTCCTGATAACCGGATCCCCGCACCTTACTTCACCGGCTTAGGATAAACCATTTGGCTTTCGTGGCCGTCTGCATCTACCGATTGTACGGCGAAGAAATAATTATCCTTCGAATAATCCAACGTTATCGCAAGGTCGTTTACATAAAATTTCTTTTCCCAGTATGGGCTTATGGTTTCGCGCATGAGCACGTAGTAGCCGGCGGGTTTTTTGCCTGCTGTTGGCGCTTCCCATTTTAAGGTGGTCCTGTTGGTTAGGCCACTGGTAGTAATACCTACGTTTTGCGGCTGGCCCGGCGCTAATGCAAGGTTGGCCAGTACCGAAAGGTTCATACGGGCAACTTTCTGTATGTAATCATAATCTGCGGCATCGGGCACGTCGCCGTAATCTGTACCGTTTTCTTTGCGTACATTTTGATGCTGGCGGGTAAAATCTTCATTCATCTCGGTAAAGCGTACCGCCGCAAAACCCTGCTGTAAGAACGGTGTATGGTCGCCACCACGCAGAAAGCGGTCGCGGCGGTATATCATTTTCACATCCAGCTGCTGTACATAACGCTCACCAACCTCTTTTATGTAGCGTGCTAACTCGCGCGATGGGCTATCGTTCTCGCCGCCATTATTGATCAGGGCCGCTAATGCCTTCTCGTTGCCGGCAATACCTGCTGTAGATGGTACGCCCTCGCTAAATACGCGTACGCTGCGATTGTCCTTCAAGCCGGTCTCAAAGCCATGTGTATTACCCACAATATCATTATTCAGCATAGCGTCTATTGCCCAGCCCTCGGCTTTGGCCCGTTTAGCCACATTGCCAGAACCCGTTAAGCCTTGCTCCTCGCCTGCTACCGCCATAAAAATTATCGTAGCCGGGAACTGCCGCTTACTCATTACCCGGGCAATTTCCATGGAGACTGCCGTGCCCGAGGCATCGTCAACCGCTCCCGGGGCTACCGACGTGGCATCCATCACATCATTAACCCGCGAATCATAATGGCCCGACACGATGTAGATGCGCTTATCATTCGGGTCGGTACCTTTCAGGGTTGCCAGTACATTCTTTAATACGGTTGGGGCAGCATACCGGCCGCCTGCGGGAGTGGTAAAAGTGTCGTACCCCACATGCATACGCCCTCCGCTGGCTTTGGCATACTGCTCAAATTCGCCTTTAATCCATACGCGTGCCGCGCCTATACCTTCGGTTTTGCTCAGGGTATCGCTTAAAGTGCTGCGGGTTTTAAAGCTTACCAGCTTGCGTACAATCGCTTCTATGTTTTTTGACGATACCTCATCAACCATTTGGGTAACCGCAGCATCGGGCTTAATGGTAACCGGTTGTGCTGCTGCAGGCAAAGCAAATAGCAGCGGGAGTAAAAATTTCAATTTCATGTTGAGCGGGGTTAATAGGGCAATGTAGGAATATAAGCGGTTTATAAATAATGGGAAGCTATTAGAAACAAGATTTTTACCTGATGGCAAGGCAACGTTATTGCGAGGAGGAACGACGAAGCAATCGCCGCCTTGAAGAGCAGCATTATTTACCGGTACTTCAACAAACTCAGCATGAAATAGTTGGTTATCTTTTTTAGTAATTGACTGCGCCCCCGTCCGTCCGCTTTACCTCCCGGACAATTGCGGACACAGCGGCCTAATCTGTCGGGTTTTGTCCACCCCTGCTGCGCACGGACAGCTAAATTATCTATATTAGATAAATCAAAACACAAACCCATGACTGCACAAGACTATTATGACCAGTTACCCGCCGACCGTAAACAACCGATGGAAAACATCAGAAAGGTATTGCTCAACAACCTCCCCGACGGATTTAAGGAAGGTTTTGGTTATGGTATGCCAAGTTATATAGTGCCGTTATCAAGGTATCCTGCCGGCTACCATTGTGCGCCGGGTACGCCTTTGGCCTACATAAGCCTCGCATCTCAAAAGAATTTTATTGCTATGCACCACCTGGGTATGTATGCAAGCCCCGAGCTTACTGCCTGGTTTGCTGCCGAATATCCAAAGCATAGCAAATCAAAACTTGATATGGGCAAGGGCTGTATCCGTTTTAAAAAAATGGATGATATACCCTATGAACTGATCGCAAAGATGGCGCAAAAGCTCACCGTACAGCAATGGATTGACACCTACGAAAGGATATTGAAGAAATAACCATCAGGATAAATATCAGATATTTTTCATTGATACCTTTAAAAAATCGGACCATGATTTTTTAAAAACACCCCCCTTTTACCATTGTTACTATTAAATAGGCTTCTAAACCCTTTTGGTAAGGGTAAGCTGTAGGATATGATGATGTGGGGTGTACTGTCCGTTTCTCCCCCCGACACTTGCGGACAACTGCGGACACTTGCAGCTGTTGCTTACAGGTATTATAAATCGCAAACCTAAATAACCATCTATTGTTGATAAAATATGAGCAGGGCATTTGTAAAAGAAGGTGAAAGCGACCAATTAAAAGATGTAGCGCCAAATATGGCATCACTTCAATTCTTCCTCAAAAGAGAGAACGGTTATCCAGTACATGAAATGAAAACCCGTTTTAGTGATCAATTTCAGCGGGAGGTACATGACATGAGCGACGGCCTTAGTTACGGCTTAAATGACGATAATCAATGGCAAATTTATCTGGACTGATGATGTGAGGCCTAACATCTATCCAGCATATATATTAGAAACTCACTTACCAGGATTTAGTTTATCCCAAAGCTGTAGCATGCGCATTATTCTATCATAACTCTCGGCTACACTACCATCAAGCGTGGTAAACTTCCGTTTGAAAGTTAACAGATCTACGCGAGCCTTCTTACTGCCAGATATCGTGCTAATAAACAATCTGTCAGCCAATTTAGCAGTGTAGTCGGTATTGGCATTGTAAGCGGTTTCAAACTCTTTAAGAGTAGAATTTATTTGTTTAAGCGTATACTTAGGGAAATCTGTATTAATATTTAGCTCTTTTACCGGTTTGTTTTTCACAAAATGAATTTGCTCTACCGTCCACACGGTTTCTTGGTAATTCCTGTTTTCTCCTACGGGCAAATCAACCAGCGTTTGTACAACCAATGCGTTTTTAATAATTTTTACCCTGCACAGATCAGTAGCTCCCCAGAAACCTATGATCTTTTTGTTTCCGCAAACCGCCAATACAAATTCTGCATAAAGTGTTTCACCTTTTATAGTTTGTGTGTCCTTACCACCGCACAAAACAATTTGATTTCCGGTAGGCAAGCGGAACCCCGTTTCTGCCCTGGTGTCTGCATACATTGTTTTCGGACAATTACAGTCGGGGGCTTTATGTTGACTGAAAGCTGTGCCGAAACAAAATAGAAAATTTAAGAAAAACAGAAAACGCTCTTTCATTGCCAAAATTTAATAATAACTAATATATCAATTTAAAAAGCATATAAATTACAAATGGTGAAACCTCCGTTGCCATTTAGCTGTTAAAATTTGTAAATTCGCCGCAATAAGCCTGTAATGGGTTTTATTCTCTTAAATTTACAATTTCACCTAAAAATCAAATACAAATGGCTTTTGATTTAAATATGATCAAGAAGGTTTACGACCGTTACAGCAGCCGTGTTGATGCTGCCCGTAAAGCGACCGGTAAATCTTTAACCCTTACAGAAAAAATTTTATACGCCCACCTTTCAGAAGGCGATGCTTCTAAGGCGTACCAGCGCGGTACAGATTATGTAGATTTTGCACCCGACCGTGTGGCCATGCAGGATGCTACGGCGCAAATGGCCCTGTTGCAGTTTATGCAGGCAGGCAGGCCGCAGGTTGCAGTGCCGTCAACCGTACACTGCGATCACCTGATACAAGCAAAAATTGGCGCCGACGAAGATCTTTCAACGGCAAAAGATATTAATAAAGAAGTTTACGATTTCCTTTCATCGGTATCAGATAAATATGGCATTGGTTTTTGGAAACCGGGCGCCGGTATTATTCACCAGGTAGTATTAGAAAACTATGCCTTCCCGGGCGGTATGATGATAGGTACAGATTCGCATACCCCTAATGCAGGTGGTTTGGGTATGGTTGCCATTGGTGTTGGCGGCGCCGATGCCTGCGACGTGATGGCCGGCTTACCGTGGGAGCTAAAATTCCCTAAGCTAATTGGTGTTCACTTAACCGGAAAACTTTCGGGGTGGACGTCTGCTAAAGATGTGATCTTGAAAGTAGCCGGTATCCTTACCGTAAAAGGTGGTACCGGTGCCATTGTCGAGTATTTTGGCGAGGGTGCACGTTCACTTTCCGCAACTGGTAAAGGCACTATCTGTAACATGGGTGCCGAGATTGGCGCTACCACCTCGATATTCGGGTATGACGAAAAATCTGAAGCTTATTTGCGTGGTACAACCCGGGCAGATATTGCCGATGCAGCAACCGCGGTTAAAGAATATTTAACCGGCGATCCGGAAGTTTATGCTAACCCGTCTGCTTATTTCGATCAGGTTATCGAGATTAACCTAAGCGAACTGGAACCACACGTAAACGGCCCGTTCACACCCGATCTGGCCTGGCCAATATCTAAATTTGCCGCCGCTGTGAGAGAGAATGGCTGGCCCGAAATCTTGGAAGTTGGCTTGATAGGTTCTTGCACCAATTCATCTTATGAAGACATTACCCGCGCGGCATCTATCGCTCAGCAGGCTATTGATAAAAATCTTAAAGCTAAGGCTGAGTATACGGTAACTCCCGGTTCAGAATTGGTTCGTTACACCGTAGAACGCGATGGTTACCTTAACACTTTCGAAGAAATTGGTGGTGTTGTATTGGCCAATGCCTGCGGCCCTTGTATAGGCCAATGGGCGAGGCATACTGATGATCCAACCCGCAAGAACTCCATCATAACCTCTTTTAACCGTAATTTTGCAAAGCGCCAGGACGGTAACCCTAATACACACGCGTTTGTTGCCTCTCCCGAGATCGTGACCGCGTTTGCCATTGCAGGCGACCTTACTTTTAACCCGCTTGTTGATACACTTACAAACATTAATGGCGAACAGGTTAAATTTGATGAGCCTATGGGTATCGAATTACCGGTTAAAGGTTTTGCGGTTGATGATGCAGGCTATCAGGCACCTGCCGAAGATGGCAGCACTGTAGAAGTTAAGGTTGACCCAAAATCTTCACGTTTGCAATTGCTCGATCCGTTTGCGGCCTGGGAAGGTACCGATATAATCGGCTTACGATTACTGATCAAAGCAAAAGGCAAATGTACTACCGACCATATTTCTATGGCAGGCCCATGGTTAAAGTTCCGTGGCCACCTGGATAATATCTCTAACAACATGCTTATTGGCGCTATTAACTATTTTAATAACAGCCCAGATTCTGTAAAAAACGAATTAACCGGCGAATACGGACCGGTACCTGCTACCCAGCGCGACTACAAAGCTGCAGGCATTGGTACCATTGTAGTAGGCGACGAGAATTATGGCGAAGGTTCATCACGTGAGCACGCAGCCATGGAACCACGCCACTTAGGTGTTCGTGCAATTTTGGTAAAATCATTTGCCCGTATCCACGAAACCAACCTTAAAAAACAAGGTATGTTGGGTATCACCTTTGCAGACACTGCAGATTATGATAAGGTACAAGAGGATGATGTTATCGACATTACCGGCTTAACATCATTTGCTCCGGGTGTACAGTTAACCGTTACACTACATCACGCAGATGGTACAACAGATTCATTCCCTGTTAATCATACCTACAACGCTCAGCAAATTGAGTGGTTTAAGGCCGGTGGTGCATTAAATATTATTCGTAATAAGCAGCAAAGGCAAGCTGTATAGTCGGCATACAGCTTTAAAGCAAAAGCGCCCTTGAAAATCAAGGGCGCTTTTCGTATCATTAAAAAGTTGCTTACCCTAACCGCTCTTTCAAAAACTTACCGGTATAAGATTCCTTTACATTTACTAATTCTTCGGGTAAGCCTTCAAATACGAGATTACCGCCGCGGTCGCCACCCTCGGGGCCAATGTCTATTACCCAATCGGCGCTTTTGATCACGTCCATATTGTGTTCTATCACAATAATGGTATTCCCCTGGTCTAACAAAGCATCAAAAGACTTAAGCAGCTTCTTTATATCTGCAAAGTGCAAACCTGTGGTAGGTTCGTCAAATATGAATAGCGTTTTGCTGGTGTTGTTCCCCTTAATCAGGAACGAAGCCAATTTAATACGCTGCGCCTCACCACCTGATAACGTATTTGACGACTGGCCTAATTGCACATAACCCAAACCAACATCAACCAACGGTTTCAGCTTGTTCATGATCTTGGTTTCCTTTTTGAAAAACTCAACAGCGCTGTCTATCGTCATCTCCAGCACTTCAGATACGTTCTTATCCAGGTAGGTTACATCTAGGATGTTTTGCTTAAAACGTTTGCCGTGGCAGGCATCGCAAGGCAGAAAAATATCTGCCATAAACTGCATTTCTATCTTCACCTCACCTTCGCCCTGGCAAACGTCGCAGCGCCCCCCCTCAACATTAAATGAGAATGCTGAGGGCTTTAATCCCGTAGCCTTAGCAACCGGTTGTGATGCATATAAATTCCTGATCTCGTCCCACGCTTTTACATAGGTAACCGGGTTAGAGCGCGAGGAGCGGCCTATGGGATTTTGGTCAACCATTTCTACCTGCTCTATCTGCTGGTAATCGCCCTCAATGGCATCATAAGAACCCGTTTGCTCGCCCGAATAATTACCCAGGGCCTTTTGCAGTGCGGGATATAAAATTCGTTTTACCAAACTGGTTTTGCCCGAGCCCGAAACCCCGGTAACTACGCTAAGTACACCCAGCGGAAATTTTACGTTGATACTTTGCAGATTATTTTCCCTGGCACCCTTTATTTGTATAGAATCGCTCCATTTACGGCGATGACGCGGGATCTCGATCTGTTCGCGCCCGCTCAAATATTTGCCGGTTAAACTGTCGGCATCGTTAATGATCTCGTTATAAGTACCGGCAAAAACAAGCTGGCCGCCGTTTGTACCTGCTTCAGGGCCAATATCTATCAGGTAATCTGCTGCCTGCATGATCTCCTCTTCATGCTCAACAACAAGCACGGTATTACCTGCATCGCGCAATAATTTAAGCACAATAATGAGGCGTTGTGTATCTCTTGGGTGGAGGCCGATACTTGGTTCGTCTAAAACATAAACAGAACCTACCAAACTACTGCCCAAAGAAGTAGCTAAATTGATCCGCTGCGATTCGCCGCCCGATAAGGTGTTAGATAACCTGTTCAGCGTGAGATAACTTAAACCAACATCGTTTAAAAACACCAACCGGTTTGTGATCTCGAGAAGCAGGCGCTTACCTATTTTTTCATCATGGGCGTTAAGCTCGATGCCGCCAAAAAACTCCAGCGCTTTATCCATAGGCATCAGCACAATGTCTGTTATAGATTTGCCATAGATCTTCACGTAAGACGCATCCTGGCGCAGGCGGCTTCCCTTGCACTCAGGGCAGGTAGTTTTACCACGGTAGCGCGAAAGGATAACCCGGTATTGGATTTTATAAGTTTGCTCTTCCAGTTCCTTAAAAAACTCATCCAGCCCGCGAAAGTATTTATTGCCTTTCCAGAGCACAGCTTTTTCTTTTTCGGTAAGCTGGTTATAGGCCCGGTGTATCGGAAAATCGAATTTAATAGCGCTTTTTACCAGTGCATCATTCCACTCGCGCATTTTTTCGCTTCGCCAGGGTGCAATTGCACCTTCATAAACAGTTTTACTTTTATCGGGGATAACCAGATCCTCATCTATACCGATGATCTTCCCGTAGCCTTCACAGCGCTTGCAGGCGCCATAAGGATTATTGAAGCTAAAGAAATTTGGCGACGGCTCTTCGAATTTAATACCGTCGAGTTCAAAGCGGTCGCAAAAAAATGCTTCTGCCTCTTGCCCTGTACTATCTGGATAACGAACATAGCAATCGCCGCGGCCTT
The DNA here is from genome assembly GCA_965277245.1 of Mucilaginibacter sp. Classification (GTDB taxonomy): domain Bacteria; phylum Bacteroidota; class Bacteroidia; order Sphingobacteriales; family Sphingobacteriaceae; genus Mucilaginibacter. Next base: position 3,395,724 of record OZ255719.1, on the reverse strand, counting down.
CAAAAAAAGCGGTCTGTGTAGAATCGCCCATGCGGCTTAGGGTTTCATCCCCGGTATTAACTGCAATACGATCTACCACAATGCGTACTTGCTTTTCCTCAAGCGAATCATTTGCTATCGTCTCGTCTTCTAAAATCCCTTCTATCCGCTCTATCTTACCATTAAATTCTATACGTACAAAGCCCTTTTGCATTAATACCGCCAGTTCTTCTTTAAGCGAACGATCATTATGCGGGTGTAGCGGGCAAAGTATGGTAACCTGTGTATCCACAGGCATTTCTGTTAAAAAATTTATAACGTCTGTTACCGAATCGCGCTTTACCCGCTCGCCCGAAACAGGCGAAAGTGTATGGCCTATTCGTGAAAACAGCAGCTTCAGATAGTCGTATATTTCGGTAGAGGTACCAACCGTAGAGCGCGGATTTGATGTAATTACCTTTTGCTCTATGGCAATTGCAGGAGCTATCCCTTTTATGTAGTCAACATCGGGCTTGTTCATCCGCCCCAGAAACTGGCGTGCGTATGACGACAAACTTTCCACATAGCGGCGCTGACCTTCGGCATAAAGCGTATCAAAAGCAAGCGATGATTTGCCCGAGCCCGACATGCCTGTGATAACTACCAGCTTGTTTTTAGGGATGGCAACATCTATATTTTTAAGATTGTGCACGCGGGCACCTTTTATAATAATATACCGCTGCGAATCTGTTTCTAATACTTTATCCATCTTGCTGTATAAGCCTCAATGCATCTACCCGGCAACAAAAAATTCGTCAATTGACAAGGGAAATGCAGTGCGGTTTCTAATCTGCAAAAATCCTAAAATTTTTAGCCGAAAGCAAATGTAACGCTGATAAAACAGCAATTGTTATAAGCGAAATCCGGTTGTAAATGATTTACGAATCTGTATTTGGCAAGTAATAGCATATTCGTGGCCATAGTTACCGGATTAAATTTAAATTTGGGGGGTATTTTTTTATGACAACCGCCCATAACTCTTTTTTATAAAATTTGTTTTTTAAATTAATATTTGTTTTATTTGAGTAAACTATTGGATTAAACTAAACAGAACGCTATAGATCAAAGCTCTACTTATTAAGTAATTTTTTAATTAATTTAAGTTAAAGTAGTAGCTATGGATTTTCATTTGAAAAGTGATCAGGACTTAATCCATCTTTATATTGCTGGCGATGAGGGCGGTTTAGTGGAGTTGATTCGCAGATACCAGACAAAAATTTACACCTCAATTTACCTGCTTGTTAAGGATCAGTACCTGGCCGAAGACATCTTTCAGGATACCTTCATCAAAGTAATTAACACCCTCAAAGCCGGAAAGTATAACGAAGAAGGCAAGTTTTTACCCTGGGTTACCCGCATTGGGCATAATCTGGTGATAGACCACTTTCGGCGCGAAAAGCGCACCCCGCTTGTAAGCAACGGCGAAGATTTCGACATATTTGAAGTTTTAGGTAATTATGATGAGAGCACCGAAGACCGCATGGTTAGGGAGCAGACCCATAAAGACTTAAAATCGCTTATACACCTGCTGCCTGCCGAACAAAAAGAGGTTTTAATTATGCGCCATTACGGCGACCTTAGTTTTAAAGAAATAGCCGACGTTACCGAGGTAAGCATAAATACAGCCCTTGGCCGTATGCGGTACGCGTTAAACAACCTGCGCAAAATGATGCAAACTAAAGAGTTGAGTTTAAAGAATTAATTATTTTCAAATAATTAAAATAAATCCATTACGGCTTGCGTTTGTTAGTTAAACAAACCTTACAAAGCTTATGGGCGAAACTTTTACTACTACTTTAAATGCGATCAGTAAGCTGGAAGCTATGGAAAAATTAATTGTTAGAGAAACCATGGATGCCGATGAAACTATCTTTTATCACGCCATCCGTACAGATTTGGACAAGTTACAACTGAAGCCAAGTTTAGTTACCATCCACAACATCTTAAATTATTCCAAGCGGCACCGCTAAAAAGATCAAGAACTAAAAAGAGCCCTTTACCAGGGCTCTTTTTATATTTGCCAAATGCTAAAGCAAGAACGTTACCGCCTTTTTGTAGATTACTTTTCTAAACACCAGCCCGAAGCAGAAACAGAACTGCATTACACAAACCCGTACGAATTACTTGTTGCCGTAAGCCTTTCGGCCCAGTGCACAGATAGGCGGATAAACCAGGTTACTCCCGCCCTTTTTAAACGTTTCCCCAATGCCCAAGCTTTAGCTGCCGCGAGTGTAGACGAGGTTTTTAGCTACATACGCAGCGTAAGTTACCCCAATAACAAAGCGAAGCATCTGGTAGGTATGGCCAATATGTTGGTAAATAATTACAACGGAGAGATTCCTGCCGACCATGCCGAACTAATTAAACTGCCCGGCGTTGGCCGCAAAACGGCCAACGTGATCGTATCAGTGATTTTTGATATACCGGCAATAGCAGTGGATACACATGTATTTAGGGTGGCAAACCGCCTTGGCCTAACATCTAATGCCCGTACGCCGCTTGCCGTAGAAAAACAACTTGTACAACACCTGCCGAAAGAAACGCTAAGCGTTGCCCACCACTGGCTTATACTGCATGGCCGTTATATTTGCCTGGCGCGCAGGCCTAAGTGCGAGGTATGCCCCCTTACCCACTTTTGCCGCTATTATGAACGCGCCAATACACAAACCGCATTGTTACGTGCTGCCAACGTGCAGCAGAAAAAATTAAGTCAGCTTAAAAAGAATAGGCAAAATAAAGCCATACATCTGGGGCTGAGAAAAATCGGCTTTGATATAAAGAAACCTGAAGCAAACGGTTAGCCCACTGCTTACAAAAAGTTAATAGAGCAAGTGATCATACGGGTAGCGCACTGTGTGTATAGCCAGCACATGATCGTAAAGCATTTTTCTAAATTCTTCGATATTCTCTTTTTTTAATGCCGAAATAAATATCGCCGGGCTGTTGTTGTTAGCCATCCAACTGTGTTCAAATTCATCGAGGGTTAACTTGTGTGCCTCGTCCTCCGGGTGGTTTTGTACCGGCTGGTAGGCATCAATCTTGTTAAAAACGGTAATGATCTGCTTATCTACAGCTCCCAGTTCTTTAAGCGTTTCATTAACTGTACGAATCTGGTCTTCAAAGTTCGGGTGCGAGATATCAACTACGTGTATCAATATATCTGCTTCACGTACTTCATCCAATGTCGATTTAAAACATTCTACCAAATGGTGCGGAAGCTTTCGGATAAACCCAACCGTGTCTGATAGCAGGAATGGCAAATTCTCTATTACCACCTTTCTCACTGTAGTATCCAAAGTAGCAAACAACTTATATTCTGCAAAAACCTCCGATTTAGAGATCATGTTCATGATGGTCGACTTACCCACGTTGGTATAGCCAACTAAAGCCACACGAACTAATTGGTTGCGGTTTTTACGCTGTGTTTCGTTTTGGCGGTCTATACTTTTTAGTTTTTCTTTAAGCAGAGAAATCTTGTTCAAGATCAAACGCCTGTCGGTCTCAATTTGCGATTCACCCGGGCCGCGCATACCAATACCCCCCTTTTGGCGCTCCAAGTGGGTCCATAAGCGGGTTAGTCGTGGTAGTAAATATTGCAGTTGTGCCAGCTCTACCTGTCTTTTTGCCTGTGCCGTTTGCGCACGGCCTGCAAAAATATCGAGGATGAGGTTACTCCTATCCAGTATTTTAACACCTATTTCCTTTTCAATGTTACGCAGTTGCGAGGGCGATAACTCGTCGTCAAAAACAACCATGTCTATTTCTTCGGCAGCAACATATTCCCTTATTTCGTCCAGCTTACCGGTACCAACAAATGTGGCACGCTCGGGCCGCTGCAGCTTTTGCGTAAACCATTTTACCGTTTCGCCGCCTGCGGTTTCTACCAGAAACTGCAGCTCTTCTAAATATTCTTTTTCCTGCTCCTCGGTCTCATCAGGTGTAATAAGGCCTACCAGAACAGCCTTCTCCTGCTTCACAGCAGTATCATAAAATTTTTGCTTCATTTAATACTAATATAACAATATAAATGCCAAGGCTTAATTTGGCAGTAAATGGCAGGTTCTTATCGTCATTGCGAGCTATATCGAAGCAATCCCAAAAATGCAGATCCGCTCTGTAGGCCGGGAATTGCATTGTCGTACCTCCTCGCAATGAAGTACTATTTACAACTCTTTTACAAACTCCGCCATTGCCTTACCCGGGTCTGCTTCTTTCATAAAGTTTTCGCCTACTAAAAACCCGTTAAAGCCCGCTTGCTTTAATTCCTTTATAGTTTGCGGATTGCTGATCGCGCTTTCTGAAATTTTTAAGAACTCTGCCGGGATATGCTCTGCCAGCCGATACGATGTTTCTACCGATACTGAAAAATCGGCCAGGTTACGATTGTTTACACCGATGGCATCCAGGTTTCCGTCTATACTGCGTTCCAGTTCTTCGAGGTTATGCACCTCTAACAACACGTTAAGATTAAGGCTTTTCGCCAGAGCCGCGAACATTTTGATCTGTGCAGGGGTTAATATTGCGGCTATCAGCAAAATAATATCGGCCCCGATAGCCTTTGCCTCAACTATCTGGTACTCATCTATCATAAAATCCTTACGCAAGAGCGGGATATTATTCACCCTGCGGGCTTTGGTAAGGTCGCGTTTTTGGCCCATAAAAAAATTACGATCTGTAAGTACCGATAGCGCCGATGCCCCGGCCGCGTTGTAACCTTTGGTTACCTCTTCAACAGTCACCTCGTCGTTAATGATCCCTTTTGATGGCGACTTACGTTTAAACTCGGCAATAATACCGGTACGTGCAGGATCGAGTAAAAAATCGCGGAATAAATGAGTTTCACGAGTAAAGTATTCCGATTCTTCTAAAAACATATAAGAGAAGCGCGCTTTGGCGGCTTCAACCTCTGTTTTTTTATGGGCTACTATTTTATCAAGTATAGTACCCCCCGCCCCAATAAAGGGGGAGGATAAGGCTTTAGTTGTCTCTTTTTTCATGTTATGGCTATCCATATAAACGGCGAATATCTTACTTCTTATTGCCTCCCTGATAGTAGGCCCGGGGGGCTAACCAATTAGCCATCATCTCTTTACCATGCTCCGTAAGTATAGATTCGGGGTGGAATTGTACACCTCGTACGTCATGATTTTTATGCCGTAATGCCATTATCGACTGGTCTTTTTCGTCAATCGCCGTAATTACCAATTCTTTCGGTAAATCCGCGACGTTTACCACCCACGAGTGGTAACGGCCTACATTAATATGCTCAGGCAGGCCAGTAAAAAGTTTTTCATTCCTGTCTGTAACCTTTATCGGCGTTGCAATACCATGCATAGGCCAGCTTAAATTGTTTAATGTACCGCCAAATGCTTCTGCTATAGCCTGTTGACCCAAACATACACCAAAAATACTTTTTTGCGGCGCATAGCGCTTTATCACCTCCAGCAGCAAGCCTGCTTCGGACGGTATACCCGGCCCCGGCGAAAGAATGATCTTGTCAAATTCGGCCACGTCATCAATATTAAACTGGTCGTTCCGCCATACTTCGCATTTCATACCCACCTCGTTAACCAAATGCACCAGATTGTAGGTGAAAGAGTCGTAATTGTCTATGATAAGAACCCCCCTCGATCCCCCCAGAGGGGGGAAGTCCGAATTTCTATTTTTATGTTGTATCATTATGTTTTTTGTTTTTAATTCCCCCAGGGAAAGTTAAGAAGGGGTTTAGGGCTACAGTTCCTCCGCCAGTTTCAAAGCCTTATGCAAGGCTGCTATTTTGTTACTTACTTCCTGCAATTCATTTTGTGCTATCGAATCGGCCACAATGCCGGCGCCGGCCTGGTAATGCAGGGTGTTATGCTTACTCAAAAACGAGCGGATCATTATAGCATGGTTAAACTCACCGTTGAAGCCCAGAAAACCTATGGCACCACTGTAAAAACTGCGTTTAATATTTTCATTCTCATCTATAATTTCCATAGCACGGTACTTGGGCGCGCCGCTTAATGTTCCCGCGGGAAAGGTGTCTGCAACGATCTTAAATGAAGAAACACCATCTTTTAACTTACCGCTCACGTGCGATACCAGGTGGATCACATGCGAATAATATTGCACCTCCTTAAAAGCCTTAACAGATACATTGGTACAATGGCGGCTCAGGTCATTGCGGGCAAGGTCTACCAGCATCACGTGCTCGGCAGACTCTTTAGGGTCACTTTCGAGGGTGCGGGCAAGCGCTGCATCTTTCTCATCATCGCCTGTGCGTTTAAAGGTGCCGGCAATAGGGTATATGCTTGCTTCGCGGTTTTTAATGGTTATCTGTGCTTCGGGCGAGGAACCAAAGATCCTGAAATCGCCGTAATCAAAATAGAACAGGTAAGGGGATGGATTTACTGAACGCAATGCCCTGTACACATTAAATTCATCGCCGGTAAACTGCTGTGAGAATGCCCTCGAAGGCACGATCTGAAATACATCGCCCCTGAAGATGTGCTCCTTCATTTTCTCCACCGTTTGCATAAACTGCACGTCGGTAAGGTTAGATTGCTCTGCGCCTTTTGTATGGAAATGGTATTCTGGGAAGTTCTTATTCTTGATCAGATATTCTATTTTCTCCAGTCCGTCGTTGGCATCTTTCCCTTTGGGCTGGTTTAAGAAAATAGAAAGCTCGTTCTTAAAATGATCTATCGCGATAATGTACCTATATATATGGTACTGCATTTCGGGAATCTTACGGTAGTCGTCATTAACTTTCTTAAGTTTAATAGTTTCAAAGTGTTCAACTGCCTCATGTGTAAAATAGCCAAACAAGCCGTTCGAGATGATCTTCAACCCGCTATCGTCAACCTTAAAGGCATTTATAAAATTGTTGATCTCGTCAGTCAAATCGAATGTACCCTGGTCAAGTGTCTGTACACTTTCATCGGGGTAAGTTTTTTTGAGTAAGCCATCTGTAAGTGTAAACCCGGCTATTGGCTCGCAACAAACGTAGCTCATGCTGTTTTCGCGGCTGTGGTAATCAGAGCTTTCCAACAACAGCGAGTTTGGGAAAACATCGCGTAACCTCAGGAAAATGCTCACCGGCGTTGTCATATCGGCAAGCAGCTTTTTGGAGGTTGTATGTATAATGTGAGTGTGCATTTAATTTTAAAATAGCATATAAATAAAAAACCCGGCAATGGTTTTTGCCGGGTTCATATCAGGTTTACAAGTGTTTAGTAAGTCCAGTCAATAATCAAATCCGGCAATCATAGTATTATGAAGCCACCAGCTTTTGGTTATAGATACGTTACTGCTCATTGTTGGGGAACAAATATTGTAAAGTTATTTGATTGTGCAAATTATTTGTAAAAATAAATTAAGCGCTGATTCCCAGCATTGGCCTGTGGCTTTGCATTAAAGCTACAACTACTACCACAATTGCCAGTACATAAAATATGGCGATTGTACGGTGTTTAGATTCGGGTACCTGTGCTTTTTTCGACCGGGAGTAACCAATGGTTATTAATACGATGGCCAATATCATCATGCTAATGTGCTCAACCGTCCAGTATCGGGTAGCTGCTTCTTTCATGGCAGCGCTTGTAAACTGTACAAACGGGCTTATAAAATAAAGCACCAGGCCAATTAGTAATTGGGTATGTGCCGATATCATAGCAAACAAATTTAGTTTGCGGTTGCCGTTGGTGTAAGTCTTTTTGCCAAACCAACCTGCTAATGCTGTAATTATTGCTACTAACAATAAAACAACAACCACGAAGCGCAATCCCGAGTGCAGGTATTTAAAAACAGTATAGGTACTCATTTTAACAAATATTTTGTGCGAAGATACAACAATTTGAAACCGAGAAAACGCCTCAAAACGATGTAACAAATGTATGATGATGAGCAAATTATAAAATTTTAAAGAAAATGTTAGATACTTTAGAGCGATTAAACTGAATAAAAAACGCAAATGAAAAAACTCTTACTTTTTTGCTTTGCCCTGCTGGTTGTTCAACTCACACATGCGCAGCAAACCTTCCCGGTTAATGGCGCATGGGATGTTAGGCCGGGGCAATATGCCTTTACCAATGCCACCATTGTGGTTAGTGCAGGGCAGACCCTAACAAATGCCACGCTGCTGGTTAAAGACCGAATGATAGAAGCTGTTGGTGCAGGTATAACTGTGCCAAAAGGGTACGTAACTGTCGATCTTAAGGGCAAGTACATATACCCGGGCCTGGTTGACGCGTATACAACGTATGGGATGCCCGAGGCGCCGCGTACCGCCGGTGCAGGGGGTTTTGGTGGTTTTAACCGTGTATCCATACCGGTATCTACCAAACCCGGCGCTTTTGGCTGGAACGAGGCTATCCGCCCCGATGTTAAGGCTAATGCAATGTTCCATGTAAACGGCACCGCCGCCCAGGATTATAAGCGCAACGGCTTTGCAGCTGCACAATCATTAGTTCATGATGGCATTGCACGCGGTACCTCTGTAGTGGTTTCATTAGCCGACGAGCGTGACAACCAGGTTATGCTTAATGACCAGGCCGCAGCACACTACTCTTTTAACAAGGGTACAGCCGCTACAAATTACCCGTCGTCTTTAATGGGTACCATAGCATTGATACGCCAGACTTATCTGGATGCCGCCTGGTACAAAACTCAAAAAGACGAGTACAACATCTCTTTGATAGAATTTAACCGTACACAGGGTTTACCGCAAATTTTCGAGGTGAGCGATATGCAAAGCACCTTGCGTGCAGATAAGATAGCCAAAGAATTCGGTAAACAATTTATTATGAAAACCGATGGTAAAGAGTACCAGGATATTGCTGCTATGAAAGCCACTGGTGCAAGTTTTATCATCCCCGTAAATTTCCCTGCAACTTATGATGTTGAAGATCCGTTGGATGCTCGTAACGTTACTTTCGAGCAATTGAAAGACTGGGAACTTGCCCCAACTAACCCCGCCGCTTTAGAAAAAGCCGGGATCAAGTTTGCCATAACCTCTTATGGATTAACAAGTTCGCGAGATTTCTGGGCAAATATCCGTACTGCCATTACCAATGGTCTGTCAGAAACTGCTGCGTTAAATGCCTTAACTATTGCGCCTGCCGAAATGCTGGGTGTAGCTGATAAGATAGGTACCATAACAAAAGGTAAAATGGCCAATTTTGTGATCACATCTGAAGACATCTTTAAACCCGAAAATATAATTTACGAAACCTGGGCAGAAGGTCGCCCGTTTATGGTTAACAATATGACCGTTACAGACCTGCGCGGTTTGTATACCGTTACAGGCGGTGCCCTTAACGGTGCGTCGTTGGCTATCACCGGCACACCCGCAGCCTACTCGGTTGGCGTTGGCCGTACCGCGGCAGATAGTATACGTACACCGGGTACCATTACCCGCAATGGCGATATCCTTAACATTTATTACACATCGCGCCAGCCGCAGGGCGTGATACGTTTAAGTGGGTATGTAAGTTCTGTGTCGCCTGTTACCATTAGCGGTACCGGCATTACCCCCGATGGCGGTTCATTTAACTGGACTGCTGCCTACAGCGGCCCTGCGCCGGCAGGCGGCGGGCGCCCAGGCTTTGGCCCTGCAGGCATGAACATGCCGGGCGGGCAAGGCGGTGCACGTGTACCCGTTGCTCCCGGCCCGGTTGGCGCGGTAGTTTATCCTTTTGCAGCTTATGGTTATACCGAAGTGCCAAAGGCCGAAACCGTTTTGTTTAAGAATGCAACAGTTTGGACAAACGAAAAAGACGGTATCCTAAAAAATACCGATGTATTGATAGAAAACGGTAAAATTAAAGCGGTAGGTAAAAACCTGGCGGCTGGTACTGCCAAAGTTATTGATGCTACAGGTAAACATATATCTGCAGGTATAGTAGACGAGCACTCGCACATTGCTGTTACAGGCGGCGTTAACGAGGGCAGCCAGGCGGTGACATCAGAAGTGCGCATTGGCGATGTGCTTGATGCATCGGACGTTAACCTTTACCGCCAGCTTGCAGGCGGTGTAACCACATCGCATATTCTGCATGGTTCTGCCAATCCAATTGGCGGGCAAACTTATATCATTAAACACCGCTGGGGTGTAACGCCGGAGCAAATGAAGTTTGAGAATGCGCCGCAGTTTATCAAGTTTGCCCTGGGCGAGAACGTAAAGCAAAGTAACAATCCACCCGCTTTCGGCGCAACCAACGTGCGTTTCCCGCAAACACGGATGGGTGTAGAGCAGGTATATGTTGATGCCTTTACCCGTGCTAAAGAATACAAAGCCGCACGTGCCGTAAAGGGTAACACTGTACGCCGCGACCTGGAGCTTGAGGCTTTGGCCGAAATACTTGACGACACCCGCCACATTACCTGCCACTCTTATGTACAATCTGAAATAAACATGCTGATGCACGTATCAGATTCAATGGGCTTTAAGATCAACACCTTCACGCACATTTTAGAGGGCTACAAAGTGGCCGATAAAATGAAGGCCCGCGGTATTGCAGGTTCTACATTTTCAGACTGGTGGGCTTACAAAATGGAAGTTCAGGATGCTATCCCTTACAATGCTAACCTCATGACCTCCGTAGGTGTAAACGTAGCCATTAACTCTGATGATGCCGAAATGGCCCGCCGCCTTAACCAAGAAGCAGGTAAATCTGTTACTTACGGCAAAATGAGCGAAGAAGAAGCGCTGAAAATGGTTACGCTTAATCCTGCTAAAATGCTGCATATAGATAACCGAATAGGCAGTATAAAAGTTGGCAAAGATGCAGATCTGGTGTTATGGTCTGCCGACCCGCTTTCTATTTACGCTGTGGCCGAAAAAACTTATGTTGACGGGGTGCCTTACTGGGATTATGATAAAGATGCCGCACGCCAAAAAGATATGAAGGCCGAAGAGGGCCGCATTATCCAAAAGATGCTGCAATCTAAAAATGCAGGTAATGCTACACAGCGCGTAGGTGCGCCACGCCGCAGGCAGCTATATACTTGTGATGATGTTGAAGAAAGCGCTTATGTTGTTGCCGATGGTTATAATAACCTGGTTAAAGGCACTGGCAGCGGCGAAGTTTCGGAAAAACAATCCACGCAAAATAATAAACAGTAATTCTTAATGCTGATCGCTATGAAAAAGAAAATATTATTCAGTTTTGGAGGGTTGTTGTTAACTACGGCCCTCTCTTTTGCCCAGCCAAATATAGTACCGGCAAAGCCACAATCTGGCCCTATTGTTATCACAGGTGCTACCATTCATGTTGGTAATGGCAGGGTTATCAATAATGGCTATATCGCTTTCGATAAAGGAAAGATCACCGCTGTTGGCGAAGGTACACCATCCGGGATGGGCGGCGCAACCATGGTTGATGCTGCCGGTAAACAGGTTTATCCTGGCTTTATTTGCCCTATTACCACTTTAGGTTTGGTAGAAATAGAAGAGGGCGCTAAAGGCACCGTTGATGATACAGAAACGGGCGAAATTAACCCGCATGTGCGTTCATTGATTGCCTTTAACACCGATTCGAAAGTGATCCCTACTGTACGCGCTAATGGTGTATTGCTCGCACAGCCAACCCCAGAAGGTGGTGTTGTATCCGGCCAGTCGTCTGTAATGATGCTCGATGGCTGGAACTGGGAAGATGCCGCCTACAAGAAAGATATAGGCATCCATTTAACCTGGCCTGTTGCCCGCCAGGGCCGCGGCCGCCGTGGTAACTTCGGCCCTCCGGGGCTTGCTACGCAAGAAACACCACAAGAGCGCGCACAAAAAGCCATTGATGATATCAACAGTTTATTTACCCAGGCACAAGGCTACGCAGCAGAAGCAAGGCCGGGCGTAAAGAATTTGCGCTTAGATGCCATGCGCGGTTTATTTAACGGCAGCAAAAAGCTTTTCATTAACGCCGATGGTGCTAAGGAGATAGCACAGGCCGTAAATTTTGCCAAAAAGTTTAATGTGCAGGCCGTAATTGTAGGCGGTAAAGAGTCGTATCTGGTTACAGACATATTGCGCCAAAACAATGTGCCGGTTATTATAAAGGAAACACAAACCCTGCCCGATAAAGATGAAGATGATGTTTACCTGCCTTATAAACTGCCGCACCTTTTACAGGATGCCGGCGTATTGTATGGCTTAACCGGTATCGGTTTCTGGCGCCAGCGTAACCTGCCCTTCGAAGCTGGCGAAGCCGTAGGTTACGGTTTAACCAAAGAGCAGGCCCTATCAATGATAACCATCAATAACGCTAAAATTTTAGGTATTGATAAAACCGCCGGGACCTTAGAAGTTGGAAAAGATGCCAACCTTTTTGTATCAGACGGCGATGCGTTAGACATGCTTACTTTAGATGTTAAGGCCGAATACATACAGGGCCGCAACATTGACCTTAACACCTGGCATAAAATGCTGTATAAGCGCTATAGCGATAAATACGGTTTGCCAACAAAGATGTAAAGGTTATATTAAATATTTGAAATTTTAAAAAGCCATTTTCCGGTTGGAAAGTGGCTTTTGCATTGTACCGATATTTTTATTTAAAATATTTTTATTATCTGTAACCTTCCCATTACAGCTGCCGTATAAGTGTGCAGGCGCCTAAACAATCGCTTATCACATTAAATGAAAAAAATTAATACCCCCTAAACGGCTGTCGCGTTGTATTGACAGCACTACTTTTGATAGGCCTTTTTATTTATGTATAAAAGAAAGATCAGAACCTTGCTACATCGGCTTTAACGATAGATCTTACAGCTGCCAAAATGCAAGCCTGGCTTACCTCGCAAAAAACCGATAGCCTTACTGTAAGCAATCTTATCAACCAGTCCGACTGGAAATCAGCACATTCAATTACTGCCGACAGTGGCAAAGTTTACCAGATTGTAACTTTAACCACAACGGCTAAATATGATGACGCCGCCAAAACAACCCAGCGTTATTTAACCCTTGTTACACAAAACGGAAATACTACAGGTTATATTTATGATTTATATGGTAACGAAAAGGATCTTAACGGTAAGGCAGATAATGCCATTACCGGATTTAATAACAAAAGTATTTCAGGATTTACAGGTGAGGTTACCTTGTCCAGCTGGAGAAACAGTATAAAAAAGAATAAGGTTTACGCCAATGGCGAAAATACACTTGTTAAAACTTTGGCAGCAACACCATCAACCAAAAAAACCGTACAAAGCACCGGCAAAAGATTAGATAGTTGCATAGATTGGTATTGGGTTTATAGTATAGACGGTGATGAATTTGCGAGATTTTATGCTTATACAACCTGTGATGGGCCTGGCGATTCCTGCGCCCAGGAAAGTTTTAGGGATGGCAAGGGAACGCTGTCTGTAAGAGTCAATTGTAACGTAGGAGGGGGAAGTAATGGTCAAGACTATATTAATAAAGTTGTGAACCCATGCCTACATAAAATGGTTGATAGCACCATTAGTAAAGATATTAACACTCAAATAAGTGGTTTCATAAATAGCGTTTTCGGCATTTCCAGTAGCGTAAATATAGTTTATGTAGACGTAAATACATTACCTACTGGTGTTGAGGGACAATATCAAGATTATAGTTTAGATTCTTATGGAAACATTAATTTAAATATCGCTCTCAACTAAAATTCTTTACCAAGCACCTCACAAGAATACATTGCTACAGTTATCATGCATGAAACTCTACATGCTTTTCTTGCAGCAAAAGGAATGGAAATTAAGTTACAACATGAAGAAATTATGACCAACTATGTTACACAAATGGCAAATTCCCTAAAGCAATTATTTCCGAGTCTGAATAATAACGGGGATGATGCAAAAAATTTAGCTTTAGGAGGACTTCAAAATACTAATACTTTTAAGAATACAATCGCAACTGACTTACATCTATCTGGTAGTTTTGAAGCCGCACAAGAAGCTTATTCAATAGGTTCGAAAGGCACACGTTGTAATTAAATAATTATGAAAAGCGAAAAAAAAATCTTTATAATAATCATTATGGCCATAGCGGCAAAATGTGGTTCTGCGCAGAGCAAAAATCTTTTGGGTGAAACTATCCGAAAATCGCATACTGATAGCTTGTACACGGAATTAAATAACACGGTTTACAATGCTTTTTACAATTCGCCTTATATAATGACACAGACACCAAGTTTTACGATGCTAAAAATAGACATTGATAAGAATGGGAAAGTATCATCTATCAATTTTTCAGATAGTGCAGATTCATCATTAATAAATGCTTGGCAAAACCGGCGTAAAAATCGCGATTACAAAGCTACTCTCGAAAAATATGCACTATCAAAATACTACAAAGATATATCATTGTTAATTCCTTTAGCTTTTGAACCTAATGCACCAAATTCTAAAGCACATTTCACATATAAACAAATTGAAGCCGTATTTAAATTTAATCAACAAGAATTTATAGGACCGTCTATAATTCTCCCGCCCATTTTTATACCCGTGTTAGCGGATCATAACTTTTGATAAAACTAAAATTGAGCTTATAATGTAATGTTGTAAAATTAAGTCGCCCAATATGGGCGACTTTTTAATTCCAACGAACTTCTTAAAATATTTTAAAAAGTATTTGAAGTTATTAAATAAGTTAGTTAAGTTTGTGGCGAAATGGATGTAAAGCCAAAAGCTGATAAACAAAACGGACTCACCGATAAGGTTTTAAAGCAATTCTATTTCAATCCCGAACTTTCTTGTGCAGAAATAAGTGAAAGCCTAAAAAAAAGTATTCCCTTAGTCACCAGGTCAATTAACGAATTAATAACCGGGGGCTTGGTTATAGAGCAGGGCTACGCTCAATCGAGTGGTGGCCGGCGCCCTTTAATGTATAGCATTAAGGCGCAGGCCATGTATACCATTGCGGTGGCTATGGATCAGCTTTCGTTGCGCATCGGTTTGTTAGATATGCTTAACAAGCCGGTTACCACTGTACAGAGTTTTGAGTTAACACTGCTCAACAATCCGGGTTCGCTTCATCAGCTCATTCATCTAATAAATAACTACATCTCCTCAACAGGCATTTCGAAAGAATGTATTGCCGGGATCGGCATAGGTATGCCGGGCTTTATCAATATTAAAGAAGGTATTAACTATACCTACCTGGATGCCGATGGTAAGAACCTGCGCACCGTAATTGGCCATGCAACAGGCTTGCCGGTGTTTATAGATAACGACTCGAGCCTGATAGCCCTGGCAGAGCAACGCTTCGGCGCAGCCAAGGCGCAAAAAGAAGTGATGGTTATTAACCTCGGCTGGGGTATTGGCCTTGGCATGATCGTTAACGGCAAGCTTTTTCGCGGGCATGATGGTTTCGCTGGCGAGTTAAGCCACATCCCCTTATCTGAAGATGGCGACCTTTGCAATTGCGGTAAACGCGGCTGCCTGGAGGTAGAAGCATCGATGCTCTCGGTTGCGGAGAAAGCCATTGCCGGGATTAAAGACGGCAAAATAACCAGCCTTAAACACATCGTTAACAATCCTGATAAACTGGCCGGCGATGCAATTATGGATGCCGCCAATAACGGCGATCATTTTGCCGTCGACCTGCTTTCTGATGCCGGCTATAAAATAGGCAAAGCGCTTGCCATCCTAACCCATATCATGAACCCGCAAACTATTGTATTAAGCGGCCGCGGGGCAAGGGTAGGCAAGATATTGCAGGCACCAATACAGCAAGCCATGAACAAATACTGCATCCCCCGGCTGGTAAGTAACACGGAGCTCAAAATATCTGAACTTGGCTTTGACGCCGAATTGATAGGCGCCGCTGTGCTGGTGATGGACAACTTTAACATAGATACAAAGACACATAAAAATCAATTATGCCACGTTTAAATCTTCTGGAAGAAACCCGGTACGAGAAACTGCCGGTTACCGTATACCCCGATCAAAGAACCGCATCGGTGCAGGTTGCCAAACGCATTGCAAACCTAATTAAACAAAAACAAGCTGATGGCAGGCAGGCAGTTTTGGGTTTAGCAACCGGTGTAACCCCAATTGCAGTGTATGCCGAGTTGGTGCGTATGCACAAAGAAGATGGGCTGAGCTTTAAGAACGTGACCACCTTTAACCTGGATGAGTACTTCCCCATGCAGCCTAACGCGGTGCAAAGCTACGTTACCTTCATGAACGACAATTTGTTCAACCATATAGATATAGACAAAAACAATGTGCACATACCTAACGGTACACTGCCGCAAGAGCAGGTTGCCGCCTTTTGTTTAGAGTATGAGCGCCAGATAGAAGAACTTGGCGGGCTGGATTTTCAGCTCCTGGGTATAGGCCGTACCGGCCACATCGGCTTTAACGAGCCGGGCTCGGCACCAAATTCGGGCACACGTTTGGTTACGCTTGACGACCTGACCCGCGCAGATGCCGCACGTGATTTTGGGGGGAAGCAAAACGTACCTACCAAAGCCATAACCATGGGGGTAGGTACCATATTTAAGGCCCGCGAAATTATCCTGATGGCCTGGAACGAGAAAAAAGCCCCGATAGTAAAAAAAGCGGTAGAAGGCGAAATATCGGGCGAGGTACCGGCAACCTATCTGCAACTATCAGATAATGTGGAATTTGTGCTTGATGAAGGTGCCGCATCTAACCTTACCCGTTTTGATACACCATGGCTGGTTAAAGATTGTGTGTGGGAAAACACACTGAAAAAGAAGGCCGTGATCTGGTTGGCAGGCAAAGTTAAAAAGCCCATTTTGCGCCTAACAGAAGATGATTATAATAACAACGGCATGGCGCAACTGGCCGTTGAGCAAGGCCCGGTTTATGACATCAACATCGATATTTTTAACCAGATACAGCATACAATAACCGGCTGGCCCGGCGGGAAGCCAAACTCTGACGATACCGACAGGCCTGAGCGCGCTAACCCTGCAAAAAAACGCTCAATTGTTTTCTCGCCGCACCCCGATGATGATGTTATCTCTATGGGTGGTACTTTTATCCGCCTGGTAGACCAGGGACATGATGTGCATGTGGCCTATCAAACAAGCGGCAATACCGCAGTTTGGGACGACGACGTGCTGCGGTATATGGAATTTGCCATAGATTTTGCAAACAGCCGGGACGAAGACAATAGCGAAATAAGGGGCATTTACGAAAGCATGCGCGCTTTCTTTGAAACCAAGCAGCCCAACCAAATAGATACACAGGAGATCCGTAACGTGAAGGGCTTTATCCGCAAGAGCGAAGCCATAGCAGGCGCCCGCTATGCGGGGTTGCAGGATGAGAATATCCATTTTATGGCACTCCCTTTTTACGAAACCGGAAAAACGCAAAAAAATTCGGTTAGTGATATTGATGTGGAGCTAACCATGGAATTGCTGCAAAAAGTAAAGCCCCAACAAGTGTTTGTAGCAGGCGATTTTGCAGACCCGCATGGCACCCATGTGGTATGCTTTAACATTGTATTGAACGCCTTGCAGCGCTTACGCAAAACAGAAGACTGGGTAAACGACTGCTGGATGTGGCTGTACCGCGGCGCATGGCACGAGTTCTCTACCTACGAAATTGAAATGGCCGTACCGCTTTCGCCGCAGGAGGTTTTACGAAAACGTAATGCCATATTTAAGCACCAGTCGCAGAAAGACAGGCCGGTATTCCCCGGTGACGATTCGCGTGAGTTTTGGGTACGTGCAGAAGACCGCAACAGCGAAACCGCCCGCTGCTATGACGAACTTGGCCTGGCAGAATATGCAGCAATGGAAGCATTTGTGCGATATAAGTTTTAAAATAACAAAGATCTCTCACCCGGGTGAGGCCCGGTCTGCGATATGCAGATCGGGTTTCTACCCGGATATAATTCAAAGGCCTGTAAGAATTTGCAGGCCTTTATTATTTGCTATGAAATTTGACAACTGCTGCAAAAACCTTAAATTACAACACCAAACGCAACCTATAACAGATGACAACTGCAGTGTTAACTAAGGCCCCCCGCTTACTTTCGCTCGATATTTTTCGCGGTATAACCGTGGCCGCCATGATACTGGTAAATAACCCCGGGAATGACCATGTTTACGCTCCGCTGGAGCACTCGGTGTGGAACGGCTGCACTCCTACCGATCTTATTTTTCCGTCATTTTTATTTATGGCCGGCGTATCCATAGTTTATGCCATGCAAACCCGCCGCAATTCGGTTAACCATACCAAACTATTATTAAATGCTTTCAGGCGTATGGTTACGCTTATTATTATCAGCTGGCTCATCCAGTTATTTTATCACCACAACTTAGTTACGCTGCGTTTTCCGGGGGTGTTGCAGCGTATTGCGGTGGTTTATTTTATAGCCACATGTATTTATGTTAAAACGAGCCAAAAAACGCAGGACTGGTTTTTTGGGATAGTCCTGGTTAGCTATTATATCATCATGACATTTATCCCCGTTCCCGACGGGCATGCGCCAAATCTTAGCCCCGAAACTAATTTTGGTGCCTGGGTGGATAGAACGGTGTTTACTGCCAACCATCTTTGGCGCTTTTCTAAAACCTGGGACCCCGAAGGCTTACTGGGCACCCTGCCTGCCATCGGTACCGCATTATTCGGTATCCGCGTAGGCACCTGGATCAAACGCACCGACCGCGACACCAGTACCAAAACAAGCTGGCTTTTTGTTTACGGCATTTGCGCCATACTGCTCGGTTTAATCTGGGACCTATTTTTCCCTATTAATAAAGCATTGTGGACAAGCTCATTCGTGCTTTATGCCGGCGGATTATCTACCATTGGCCTTACGTTATGCTATTGGCTTATTGATGTATTAGGCCATAAAAAAATATTATGGCCGTTCCTGGTGTTTGGCACCAATTCTATAGCGGCGTATATTTTGGCAGACATTGTGCCGGGCCTTATCAGCTTTTTTACATTTAAACACAATGGTAAAACCGTTAAGGGTATGCAATTTTTATATCAAACCTTGTTTGCGCCCCACTTTTCGCCAATTAATGCATCGGTGTTTGATGCCTTGGGGTTGGTAGCGTTAATATGGGTGATAATGTATCCGCTTTATGCCAAAAAAATACTTATAAGGGTATAATTAATGTTGTTTGCGCCCCGTTTTATTATATTTTTGGCTAATCATAATCTTATCAGCAACGACCCCAACTCAAAATGAAATTTCAAAACAAGTACACTTATGCCGCAATTGCATTGCTTGCGGTTGCAAACAGTAGTTTTGCACAGGTAAAAAGAAGGCCAACGGTTTCACCCGTTGAAAAACCTATGCCCATGGCCGCACCAATACACGGCGGTGCAAAAATACCGGTTGATGCAGCAGTTATAATCGGCAAATTGCCAAACGGGTTAACTTATTATATCCGCAAAAATGTGCAACCGAAAAGCCGGGCCGAGCTTTACCTCGTAAACAAGGTAGGGTCGGTTCTGGAAAATGATCCTCAACAGGGTTTGGCCCACTTTACAGAGCACATGGCCTTTAACGGTACCCGCGACTTTCCAAAAAATCAGTTAGTAGATTACCTTCAAAAATCGGGCGTTAAATTTGGCGCCGATCTGAACGCTTACACCTCTTTTGATGAAACTGTTTACCAGTTACCACTACCTACCGATAGCATAAAACTTTTTGAAAAGGGCTTTGCAATATTGGCTAACTGGGCCGGCCACGTAAGTTTTGATACCGACCAGATCAATGGCGAGCGCGGCGTGGTATTAGAAGAAGAAAGGCTTCGCGGTAAAAACGCATCACAGCGTTTACAAAACCAGTGGCTGCCCATCGTACTAAACAATTCGCGCTATGCAGAACGTTTGCCGATTGGCAAGGTGGATATTTTAAATAATTTTAAGCCCGAAACCATTAAAAGCTTTTACCACGATTGGTACCGGCCAGATCTGCAGGCTGTAGTTGTAGTTGGCGACTTTGACCCTAAGCGGGTTGAGGAGTTGATAAAACAAAATTTCTCTTCATTAAAAAACCCGGCTAACGAGCGGCCGCGTACAAAGTACACCGTGCCATTCCAGGCAGGTACTAAGGTAAAAATAGCCACCGATAAGGAATTCCCGTATACCCTGGCGCAAATATTTATTAAGCATCCGAAAGACGATGATAAAACTACGGCAGGCTATCTGCGTGGTATTAAGATAGCCATTTTTAACGCCATGTTAAATAACCGTTTAGGCGAATTAACGCAAAAGGCCAATCCGCCTTTTTTATTCGGGCAGGTAAATTATTCAGGATTTTTGGGTAACCAGGATGCATTAACAGAAATTGCGGTTGCTAAATCTGCCGACCAGTTGAAAGGTGCAATTGATGCCGTGCTTGACGAAACTGAACGGGCGCGCCAGTTTGGGTTTACCGGGTCTGAATTTACACGTGCCAAACAAGCTACCATGACCGCCATGGAAAACGCCTGGAAAGAGCGTGAGAAAACACCTTCTACATCGTTTGTTGGCGAATACCAGCGCAACTTTTTACAGGGCGAGGTGATACCGGGTATAAACTGGGAATACAATTTTTATAAGGATAATATAGAGCAGATAAAACTGAGCGACATTAATGCGCTTGCAGGCAAATTTATAAGCGACCAAAACCGCGATGTAATTATTATGGCACCCGAGAAGGAAAAAACTAAACTGCCCGACGAGGCCACCGTATTAAGCTGGGTAAACAGCCGCAACAAGCTAACTGCCTATGTAGATAATACAAGCAATAAACCTTTGCTGGCTAATCCTCCTGCAGCCGGTAAGATCGTAGGCGAAGTAAAAGATGCTGCCATTGGTACCACAACGTTAACTTTATCTAACGGGGTAAAAGTGATCCTGAAACCTACCGATTTTAAGAACGATGAGATCCTGATACGTGGTTATAGTTTTGGCGGCACATCGCTGGCTACAGATGCTGATTTTGTTTCTGATAACCTGGCAGATGGTATTATCGGCAGCAGCGGCATTGCAGATTTTACCCAGATACAGTTAAGTAAAATGATGGCCGGCAAGAATGTAAACATCAGCCCATATATTAATGAAACTACCGAGGGCATTAACGGTAGTTCGTCGCCGAAGGATCTGGAAACTGCGCTGCAGCTAACCTACCTCTATTTTACAGCGCCGCGCAGGGATGCAGATATCTGGCAATCTAACATCAGCCAAACCAAGGCAGTTTTAGCTAACCGCAGTTTAGACCCGCAATCTGTTTTTGCAGATACGGTTACCTCTACGCTAAGCAACCATAACTTCCGTCGGATGACTACAACAGCCCCCCAGTTAGATAACGCCAGTTTAGACAAGGCTTATGGTTTTTATAAAACCCGTTTTGCCGACGCAAGCGGCTTCACTTTCACCTTTGTGGGTAGTTTTGATACGGAAAAGATAAAGCCCTTACTGGCGCAGTATCTGGGAAGTTTGCCATCATCTAATACCAATACAACCTATAAAGATCTTGGCATCCGCACGCCAACCGGCGAATTTACCAAATCTGTTTATAAAGGAATTGGCGATAAAAGCGTAGTTGACCTGGTATGGACCGGTAATTACGATTATACCGAAGCCAATAATTTGCAGATAGATGCCCTCGAAGAAGTAGTGAATATAAAACTGATAGAACGCCTGCGCGAAAAAGAAAGCGGTGTTTACTCGCCTCAGATCCGCGCATCGTACAATAAGATCCCTGTGGGCAGGTATAATATTACCATTAGCTTTAGTTGCGCACCGGCCAATGTTGATAAGCTAATTGCTGCCACAATGGAAGAAATTAATAAGATAAAGCAAAACGGGCCCGAGAAGGTCGACATAGAAAAATTTGCCGCCGAAGAAAAACGTTCTACCGAAGTGCAGTTAAACCAGAATGGTTTTTGGGCAGCTTATTTAAGCAGTTCGGCAGAAAAAGGCACCAACCCCGATCTGATAAATGATCATCTTAAAAACCTCGATACCGTAACCCCGCAAATGGTTAAGGATGCAGCCAACAAATATTTTGGCGCAAACCAGGTTAGGCTGATCCTTTATCCGGAAAAGAACAGCCAGGCAAAATAAATAAAGATCATGGGGGAGACACGATACATCGTGTCTCTACTTTTATCATCTACCTACAATAGCGGCGCAAAATAATGTGCCGCTATTTTTGTCAGCAGCATTTTGATATTAAACCGTTTCAACTATAAACGGGCAAGTTAAACATTAGCATCATAAAGATGTATTAGTAAGCAGATGGACAAAGGCCAGCAAGTAATACAACAATGGTTTGAACACAAAAAGTGGGTACAATTTCCATTTCAGCTCGAAATGGAGGAGGCTTACCTTTCCGGTTTTTCGGGCCTGCTCAACGCGCCTACGGGGAGCGGCAAAACCTTTGCCCTGTTCCTGCCATTTTTAGCCGGCTACATTAATAAATATCCCGACACTTATCAAAAACGGACCAATAACGGCTTGCGCATGTTATGGATAACCCCGCTGAGGGCATTAACCAACGATATACGAAAAGCCATGCAGGAAGTGTGCAACGAGCTCGACATTCCCTGGCACATCGGTACGCGTACGGGTGATACCTCGCTGGCCGAAAAACAGGCGCTAAAACGGAAACTGCCCGAAGTATTGCTCACCACACCCGAAAGCCTGCACCTTATGCTTGCCCAAAAGGAATATCCCAAAATGTTTAAAGACCTGGAAGTGGTAGTTATAGACGAATGGCACGAACTGCTGGGTACGAAAAGGGGTGTGCAGGTAGAATTGGGGCTATCGAGGATCAAGAAGCTGAACCCCTCCCCAGCCCTCCCCGGCGGGGAGGGGGCTTTAAAGTCTGTTGGAATACCTCTAAATAAATATCCGGAATTCCATACTATCGGCGCTTTGAGCTGGCATTCTAATATTGAAAATGCAAAACGTATGAGAAGTAACCCTACCATTGCTGAAGGTATTTTATGGCAGCACCTTAGGGCAGCGAAGTTGGGTTGCAAGTTTAGGAGACAATATCCTGTCTCAAATTATATCCCCGATTTTGTTTGTATTGAGAAAAAATTGATAGTAGAAGTAGATGGCGGTTATCACGCTGACACAGAACAATTAGAATTAGATAAAAATCGTGAAGAGCATCTTAAAAGTTTTGACTACAACATTATTCGCTTTACAAATGAGGATGTTATAAATAAAACAGATCAGGTGCTTGAAAAAATAAAAGAAGCTTTACAAAGAACAAACCTTGCAAATAAAAGCCCCCTCCCCGCCGGGGAGGGCTGGCGAGGGGTGATTTGGGGTATCTCTGCAACCATCGGTAATCTGGAACAGGCTGCAGAAGTTTTGCTTGGCAATAGTTTCCCGCCCGATCGTATAAAAATGATCAGGGCCAATATTGAGAAAAACATAGTTATTAAGTCGGTTATCCCGCAAAATGTGGAAACCTACTCGTGGACGGGCCACATAGGCCTGGCTTTGCTGCCCGAGGTAATGGAAATTGTGGCAAAAAGTAACACCACGCTCATTTTCACCAATACCCGCGCACAGTCAGAGATCTGGTATCACGCCATTTTAGATAATTACCCCGAGTACGCAGGTATTATGGCTATGCACCATGGTTCGCTTGATAATGAGCTTCGTAACTGGGTTGAGCAGGCCCTGCATAACCAAATGTTAAAACTGGTGGTTTGCACATCGAGTTTAGATCTGGGTGTGGATTTTCGCCCGGTTGATACCGTAATCCAGGTGGGTAGCCCGAAGGGTGTAGCCCGGTTTATGCAGCGCGCAGGCCGTAGCGGCCACCACCCGGGTGCAACATCGCGGGTTTGGTTTATCCCCACACATTCGCTCGAATTACTTGAAGGCGCTGCATTAAAACAGGCCATGATAAACGGAAACTTCGAAAGCCGCGACCCTGTTTTATTAGCTATGGATGTATTGATCCAGTACATGGTTACCCTGGCCGTATCAGACGGGTTTAGGGCTAATGAATTATTTGAGGAAGTAAAGTCGACCTATGCGTTTGCCGATATCAGGCGAAGTGAGTTTAACCAATTGCTGGATTTCATCACAACCGGCGGCAGCACGCTTTCGCAGTACGACGAATTTTTAAAGGTGGAGATAGAGAACGGCGTTTACAAAGTAAACAACCGCCGTGTAGCTATGCGGCACAGGCTAAGCATCGGCACCATAACCAGCGAAGTAAGTTTGCGGGTTAAGCTGCTGCATGGCGGTGGCTTAGGAAATATCGAGGAATATTTTATCTCGAAATTAAAAGCCGGCGACACTTTTTGGTTTGCGGGCCGGAGCCTGGAGTTCATAAACGTTAAGGAAATGACCGCTTATGTTAAAAAGTCGAATTCTAATAAAGGGTTAATTCCAAGCTGGCTGGGTGGGCGTATGCCGCTGTCGTCGCAATTGGCAGCAGTATTTCGTGATAAACTGGATGAAGTTGCCCGCGGGCTGGATAAAGACGAAGAGGTGGTTGCATTGCGCCCGCTCTTTAACCTGCAATCTTCTCTTTCGCATTTGCCTCAAAGCCACGAGTTTTTGATCGAATCGTTCCGTTCACGGGATGGGCACCATTTGCTTTTCTATCCTTTTGAGGGCAGGCTGGTGCACGAGGGCATGGCATCACTGGTTGCATTCCGCTTGTCTAAACTTAAGCCTGCAACGTTTTCCATAGCCATGAATGATTATGGGTTCGAACTGCTTACCGATGATGACGTACTGTTAAAAGAAGCGCTGGAACAAGATTTATTTTCGATCCATAACCTGCTCGATGATATTCAGCACAGCCTTAATGCCAATGAAATGGCGCGCCGGCGTTTCCGTGATATTGCACACATCGGCGGGCTGGTGTTTACAGGTTATCCCGGCCAACCGGTAAAGAACCGGCATTTGCAGGCATCAACATCCCTACTGTTCGAGGTGTTCAGCGAGTATGAGCCCGACAACTTACTGGTTAGGCAGGCTTTTAATGAAGCTCTTGCATTTCAACTCGAAGAATTTAGGCTCAGGGCCGCTTTACAACGCATAAGCAGCCAAACCGTTATTATTAAAGAGATTGACAGGCCAACACCTTTTGCCTTCCCGATAATGGTTGACAGCCTGCGCGAAAAACTTACTACCGAAAGCCTTGAAGAACGCGTAACCAAAATGGCCCGCGACTATGACGTAGAAGTGAAGACCCGCAAAAAAACCAAGGCAGAAGAAGCTAAGCCAGCCGAGCCTAAAAGGCAGCGGTTTACGCCGACAAGGGGTTACCAGACCAGGGTTGGCGGCAAAAGAAAATAGAGAAATAACATTGGAGCTGATAATATAAAATCTTAAAGTTCTTAGTGTGGCAAACGCTCCCTTAATAATCCGTAAATCCAGGTACCGGCTACAGCGCTTAACAACGTTACGATAACGACCGAAAAACCGCCGCCTATTTGGGCAAACAGCGGGCCCGGGCATGCCCCTGTTATAGCCCAGCCCAGCCCGAAGATAAGCCCGCCCCATACGTTGCCCATATGGAATATTTTGGTGGGGATAACAATGGTTTCTTGATTAATGGTTTTAAGTCCCAGTTTTTTGATGGCTAGTATAGATAACATTGCGACCAACACCGCGCTACCAATTACCCCATACATGTGAAATGCCTGCAACCTGAACATCTCTTGTATCCTAAACCACGAGATAACTTCCGATTTCACAAGTATAACGCCGAACAGCATGCCCACGAGCATAAATTTTATGTTCTTCATAAGCTAAGCAGGTGTGGTAAAATAAACCAGGTGCACACAAAACCGCCTGCCATAAAACAAATCGTTGCTATTAGAGATGGCCATTGCAGCGACGATATGCCCATTATTGCGTGCCCCGATGTGCAGCCGCCTGCATATCGCGTACCGAAACCAACTAAAAAGCCGCCGGCCACTATAAATATAAATCCGCGCAGTGTTATTAAACTTTTAAAACTGAAAATATCACCGGGCAGCAAACCGCTAAAGTCTTTTACACCTTCTTGCCGTAGTATTGCAGCGGTGTTAGGATTTATGTTTACAGGCGCTGCGTTCGAAAGAAAATAGGTAGCCATGAAGCCGCCTGCAATTACCCCTGCGGCAAAAACAAGGTTCCAGCTTTCTTTTTTCCAATCGTATTTAAAAAAAGAAATGTTGCCGGGGATGCAGGCCGCGCAAATATGCCGTAATGATGATGATATCCCGAATGCTTTATTACCAAGTAACAATAACGCCGGTACAACCAGCCCAATTAGCGGGCCGGCAACATACCACGGCCAGGGTTGCTTTATGATATCCATATAGTTTAATGTGTACCAAAAGTAACAATTACATTAGCTTAAATAGCCGCAATAAAAACAACAGTTACCCAAGTTTTAAGCGACGCTTAAATTAAAAGTTTAGCGCAACGTTTGAATTGGCAAAAAGGAAAAATCTGCCATTCTGAATGGGGTAAAGATTCTTCCGCGCTAATGCATTTAAGTTACCAGGTACAAGGATAAGATCGTTTGGAGATAGTTGTAATACATACTTTAAACCCTAATCAAAATTATAGCCCTTACATAGTTGAATAAGAGTTTTCATTTCATTCGGCATTACAAAGATGGTGCTTAAAAGAACTTACTGCCTCGCCTGGCTTACCGTTGCCAGGTTATTGTATTGCCCGCCCACCTGCTGCTTAAAATACATATCCCAGGCGTTTTGCTGTTTGCGGTTTATCATGTGGCTGGTATCGTCGTCGTAATCATCATTAAGCTGCTTATACTTATTTTTTATCTTGTTTAGCACTGCGGTTATCTGGTGGTCGTAGTCGGCTCCAAAACGCATGTTGTTTCCGGCCTGCATCATCTCCTGCTGCATGAGGTACGCAAAAATATAATGGCCCTGTTCATGCTTCATTACTTCGGCAAGCATTTCGGGGGTATTAACACGGCTGCGGTCTATCCATGAGCGGTTTTTATTAACCTGCACGTTTACGTTTATCTTGAGTTTATAATACCCGTTCATGTACACCGGCTGGTAAGTATAATCAATGGTGCAATTGGTGTAAGCTATATAGCTGCCGTTTGGCGCCACACCCTGAAAATCTACTGGAGATAATTGATGGTACGCCTGCGCATTTGCTTCGCGCATACCGGTAAACACAAAGGCAATTACACAAATCACCCTCACAAAGCTTATTCTCATGGTTTAATCGGGGGTAAAAAATTAATTAGGGTATATTTTTTACTTTTTGACTTCCGTTTGGTGTAAAAGGTTTAAGCTCATCATTTCTTTCATTGTTTTTTGCATATTATCCGGCGAGCCATCCAGGAATATCACATTACCCTGCGAGTTTTCTGCAAAGTGTTTGATAGACTCTGTCCACATGGTGAATAGGATTACCGAGGTATCCATATTTGCGCTCGACATTTCTTTGGCGGCAACCGTCATACCCTTTGCCACCTCCTCACGAAACAATGCCACGCCCTGGCCGCGTAGCTGGCTGGCCTGGCGTTCTGCCTCGGCTGCTATCTTTATAGCGTTACCCTCGGCTTCGGCGGCTTTGGTCTTAGTGATCAATAGTGCCTGCCCTTCGTTCTCGGCAGCGGCTTTTAAGTTGTTTGATGCTACCACCTGGCTCATAGATTTCATGATCACCTCATCAAAGGTAATATCATTCAGCTGCAGGTCTTGCAGGTGGTAACCCCAGCCTTCCAATATTTGGTCTATCTGTTCTTTAACATGCTCAACAATGTCTTTCCTTAATATCAGCACATCTGCCTGCCGCTTGGTGGCTACAAACGCCCGGATGGAGCCCTCAATTGTACGGATAAGGGCTTGCATGAGGTTACGGTCGTCTATAAACTTAAAGGCTACGTTTTGTATAGTTTCGGGCTGCTGGTCTAATACAGAATACAACAGCATGGCTTTAAAATAAACATTGGCCTGGTCTACGGTTACCGCCTGGAATTCGAGCTCTACAGATCTGTTCTGGATTGATATGCGCGCGTAGATCTGTTCTACCAGCGGCAATTTAAAATTAAGCCCCGGTAATAGTATACGCCTGTATTTGCCAAACACGGTTACCACCCCTATGGTGCCTTGTTTAATGGTTACAAACGACGAAAATAATACGACGAGTACAATTACCAGCAAAAAATAAAACAATAAGGTTGTAGTTGTCATTATATGCTATGAATTAGTTGATCTAAATTTCACTCAAAATAAACATTTAAAACAATTCAACATGAACTTAAAACGTACTTTCGGCGCAATACTTACTATACTGGGTATAATAGGTTTAATTTACACCGGTTACGGCATTATCCAGCACGGTGCAAACATTACTACCTTAGTAGTGGTGGGTATTATTTCAATTATATTTTTCTTTTCGGGTATGGGCCTTGTGCGCAACACCACAGATAACGCCAAATAACCGGCAGTTTTTGCATAAAAAAAATCCTTCAGTTTCCGAAAGGATTTTATAGAGTTATGAGGTTTAAAATTAGGTCTTATTGAACGTCGCTCGATTTTTCGAGCTGATCTTTAAATGCATCTAACAATCTGCCGCCCCTGTAAAAATAACGGCTGTAATAAGGGTCTTCGAGATTGCTTATAGCCACACCTTTCATAGATGCATGGGCAAAGCGGCCATCGCCAAGGTAAATACCAACGTGCGATATACTGCGGCTGTGTATCTTAAAGAAAACCAGGTCGCCTTCTTTTAATTCGTCTTTAGCAACAGGATTAACCATGCTGAAAATATCGCGCGAATTACGCTTAATGGTTAAGTTGAAAACGTTGGTATAAAGTTGTTTGGTAAAGGCCGAACAATCTATGCCACGTTTAGAATTGCCGCCAAAATGGTAAGGAGTGCCAACCCAGTCATATACAAATTGAAAAAGCTTTACGTTAGATGTGGCCGATAATGCGACACCCATTACCTGCGAGAAATATTCTTTTGCTAAACTTTGCTCTTCGTCGGCCGGTTTATCGGCGCTTTGTGGAACATTTTTTGTTTGTGCCTGCGCACCTAAAACACTTAAAAACAGAGCAACAGCTAAAGCAAATTTCTTCATTAATCAGTTAGTTTGTAGGGTTATAACAACAATTGTTTATTAAACAGGACACTGAGTGTCTATTGTTGAGTACAAATATATATTATTTGTTTAATAAACCAAACCATAAAAAAAATAATTTTTTTGCTTAATTGTTAATATTCATGGTTTAGCCAATTTGAGTTATAACCCCTTTTAATAAAAATTTATAACAAATGTGTTGTAGTTTCCTTTTTTAATGGGATATAATTAGATTTGCCCATTCTCTAAAAAGAAAACGGATCGTTTATACAGATGAGTTCAATCGAAATTAATAAAGATACCTACCTTAAGTGGTACGAGTCGATGGTGCTGATGCGCAAGTTTGAAGAAAAGGCGGGGCAGCTTTACGGGCAGCAAAAAATAAGGGGCTTTTGCCACTTATATATTGGCCAGGAAGCAGTTTTAGCAGGAGCCATGTCTGTATTAAAACACGAAGACAGTTTGATAACCGCTTATCGTGATCATGCCCATGCGCTGGCAAAAGGCACAAGCCCCAACTCCGTAATGGCCGAATTATATGGCAAGGCAACCGGATGCTCTAAAGGCAAAGGCGGCTCTATGCACATGTTTGATAAAGAGAACAAGTTTTTTGGCGGGCACGGTATAGTAGGTGGGCAGATCCCATTAGGCGCAGGTATTGCCTTTGCCGAAAAATATGCAGGAACAGATAGCGTGTGCGTTGCTTACATGGGCGACGGTGCAGTTAGGCAGGGCGCTTTAAACGAAACCTTTAACATGGCGGCGCTTTGGAAAATACCTGTAATTTTTGTTTGCGAGAACAATGGCTATGCCATGGGTACTTCTGTAGAGCGCACCTCAATAGAAACAGATATTTACAAACTGGGCATCCCTTATGGCATCCCATCATCACCTGTTGACGGCATGGACCCTGTTGCGGTTCATAATGCCATGAACGAGGCTGTAGACCGCGCACGTGCCGGCAATGGCCCAACCTTTTTAGAGATGCGTACTTACCGTTACAAGGGCCACTCCATGAGCGACCCTCAAAAATACCGCACTAAAGAAGAGGTAGAAAGTTACAAGGCAAAAGACCCCATAGAAACCATAAAGCAGGCGATCTTAAAAGAAGGTTATGCCGATGAGCAGTGGATAGCCGGCATAGATGCAAAGGTTAAGGCCATTGTGGATGAATCGGTTAAATTCTCTGAAGAATCGCCGTGGCCGGATGTTGCTGAATTGTATACCGATGTATATGTTCAGAAAGACTATCCATACATTATGGACTAACCTTTTATAAATACTATTATTAAAAATAAAGAATGGCCGAAGTAGTAAAAATGCCGAAAATGAGTGACACCATGACTGAGGGTGTTATTGCAAAATGGCATAAAAAAGTTGGCGACAAAATAAAATCCGGGGATGTACTTGCAGAAATTGAGACCGATAAGGCTACAATGGATTTCGAGTCGTACCAGGATGGAACATTATTATATATAGGTGTACAGGAAGGCAGCGCGGTACCTGTAGACCAGGTTATTGCTGTGTTAGGTAATGAGGGCGAAGATTACAAAGCTGCCCTTGAGGCCGATGGCGGAAACGCCCCCGTGGCCGATACTGCATCTGCCCCTGCCCCGGGGCCGTCTGCAGCGCTTAACGAACCTAAAGCTGAGGCACCTAAACCAGATAACACGCCCGCAACAGCTATTAAGCCACCCGCTGCAGATCTATCGGGTATACCGGCAACTGTTATCCGCATGCCGGCACTGAGCGATACAATGACCGAGGGTGTTATAGAAAAATGGAATTTTAAGGTTGGTGATAAAATAAAATCTGATGATTCTCTGGCCGACGTGGCAACAGATAAGGCTACCATGGAAGTTGTTGGGTACGAAGAGGGTACGCTGTTATACTTAAGTGTTAAAGAGGGCGAGGCGGTTGCCGTTAATGGCGTAATTGCCATAGTAGGTAAAGAAGGTACGGATATTACACCATTGCTGCAAGACGGAAAAGCAATAGCGGGTGAAAGTAACAGTAGCTATAATGAAATAGCAGCGTCGGGTAGCAGTAGCAGTGATAACAAAACTGATAACACTGCCTCTGCTCCTGCTACTAATACAACTGCTGTAAACGAGGACGACAGCCGCATAAAGGCATCGCCGCTGGCGCGTAAAATTGCAAAAGATAAAGGCATTAATCTTAACGAGGTTAAAGGCAGCGCCGAAAACGGCCGTATAGTAAAAAAAGATGTTGAAGAGTTTACACCTTCAGCAGCAAGGGCACAAACAGAAAAAGCACCTGCAGGCCAGGTTCAGCAGGAAGAAGCTGCAAGCGCTAACGCTAAGGAAGGCGCGGCAAAAGCAAGCCCGGCCATCAGCCTGCCAACAGTTACCGGCGAAGTAAAATATACCGATAAGCCGGTTACACAAATGCGTAAGGTTATTGCCAAGCGCCTGTCGGAAAGCTTATTCACGGCGCCGCATTTTTACGTAACCATGTCGATAGATATGGATGCTTCTATTACGGCCCGCGGTAAGATCAATGAAGTTGCGCCGGTTAAGATCTCATTTAATGATCTTGTAGTTAAAGCCTGTGCGGTAGCCTTAAAGCAACACCCGGCCATCAACTCATCATGGATGGGCGATAAAATTCGCTTTAATGAGCATATTAACATCGGTATTGCCGTTGCGGTTGATGAAGGCCTTTTAGTACCGGTTGTGCGCTTTGCAGATGGCAAATCGTTAAGCCATATTTCTGTTGAGGTAAAAGAGTTTGCTAAAAAAGCGAAAGATAAAAAACTGCAGCCATCAGACTGGGAGGGTTCAACCTTTACCATATCTAACCTGGGCATGTTTGGGGTAGATGAGTTTACTGCCATTATTAACACACCCGATGCCTGCATACTTGCCGTAAGCGGAATACAGCAAATACCGGTTGTGAAGAACGGCACCGTTGTGCCGGGTAATGTAATGAAGGTAACGCTAAGTGCAGATCACCGCGTGGTTGACGGGGCTACCGCCGCGTCATTCTTGCAAACACTTAAAGCGCTGTTAGAAGAACCGGTTAGGCTGTTGATATAGCTAAAATCTCTAAACATTTGAAAGCCTGCCAATTAAGCAGGCTTTTTTTGTATAGATGTTTCCATAAGCCAGTTAAAAAAATTATTTTACGGCGTTAAATGAACTGGTTCACTAAGAAAACTAAACCCGACGAAGCTGACGACGGCGAGTTGCTCAAAAATTACAGCTCCACCGGTGATATAGAGATCTTAGGGCGTTTGTTTAACAAATATACGCCGCTTATTTATGGTGTTTGCTTAAAGTACCTGCAGGATGAAGAGCGTAGTAAAGATGCGGTAATGCAGATCTTTGAAGAGCTTACAGATAAGGCCAGAAAACCGGGGATCAACAACTTCAGGAGTTGGGTTTATGTGGTAAGCCGTAATTATTGCCTTATGCAAATAAGGGCCCAAAGCAAGTTCAGGCCGGTAAATTTAGACGATGTGGCCGAATCGGCCTTTGTCAGGATGCCCGAAAACGAGGGGAATGAAGCTTATTTAAAGGCGCTTGAAAATTGCATGCAGAAGCTTAACGTGGGCCAGCAGCATGCCATCAGGTTATTTTATTTTGATGAAAGATCATATAAAGAAATTGCCGAAGCAACAGGTTATACAGTTAACGAGGTAAAAAGCTTTATTCAGAACGGAAAGCGCAACCTTAAAATTTGCTTAGAAAAAAACGGTGAGTTTTAAACCCGACGACATATCGCAAATAAGAAAGTACCTGAACGGCGAACTGGATGCGCGTGCAATGCACCGTTTGGAAAAACGCGCCCAGGAAGATCCATTCCTGATGGATGCGCTTGAAGGTTACAACAACCGTAAAGACCAGCAAAACAACCTTGATGAGGTACAGCGGAAACTACAAAAAAGGGTGCGCAGAACAATTAAGAAACCCGCAGCTATGTGGCCTTTAATTGGCGTGGCAATAGCAGTACTGGCATTAATATTATTAGGCGCATGGTGGGTATTGTTTAATAATAAACCTGCAGAAAAACGCAAAGCAAACACTTCAAGATTAATGGAAGAAAGGCCGCGCTTATTAAACTTTTATAACACAGCCTACAGGGCATCGCTAAACATTCACCTGCGCCGTCATTTAGTTTTAATTTCTGTTCAGGTATGCAGAAACGGTGCCGATACACTGAAAAGGAAAACCAACAGAGATAGTAATTTAGTAGCTACGAGCAACATACCCATCTTGGCTACCAATGGTTTCAGGCATATAACCGGGCGCGTTACCACCGTTATTGGCGATATACCCATACCGCAGGCAATCCTTTGGAATAAAACGACCGATCGCCAGTACGCTACAGATAATAATGGTTATTTTAACCTGGACGCACGCACCGGCGACTTGCTGTATGTAGGTTACACGGGTTTTAAAAACGAGAAGATAATTATAGGTAAAAAAGATAAACTAAGTGTAGAACTGGAGAGAAAGGATGCATCGATGTATGATGCCACGGTTAAAGGTTTAAATTTTAACCCTTATGATGACTGGGCCCACCCCGCAATAGGCTGGGATACCTTTAGGTCCCTGCAAAGCAAGTGTAAATCGCCCGACGGTAAAACCGGTACGGTTAAAGTAAAATTTACCGTAAATAATGATGACACCCTAACTAATTTTATAGTGTTACAAAGTTTAAGCGTTGCAACAGATACCGCAGCGATAAAATTTATCAGAAATGGCAACAAATGGCTGCATAACACCAACAATAAGCCCGAGATACTTACGCTTAAGATAAAATTCAAAAAATAGCCATTGCCTATAGTGCATTAGTGCAACATATTTGCTTATATTTCAACTTTAACCAACATTATCATGCAGAAAATTTTCGTACTCATTTGTATGGCAGCTTTATTTGCCGGCTGTAAACAGTCTGGTACAAGCACGTCGGCATCGGGCAGTAATAAAGATATTGCTAAAGTATTTAATGATTATTATGAAGACCGGCTAAAGCTATTCCCGCTCGAGGCTACTTCGGCGGGCGACAACCGTTATAACGATCTGCTGCCAAATGACGGTTCGGCAAATTTTCTTAAAACATCGCACGCTTTTTATGTAAACTATCTTAACAGGATCAAAACGTTTAAACGTGCTGATCTGGACGGGGAAGACCAGCTATCATATGATATTTTTGTTTACGAAATGAATATAGCCATAGATGGTTATCAGCATCATTTTGAATACTTGCCGTTTAACCAGATGTTTGCATTACCACTCACCATCGGGCAATTTGGAAGCGGAACCGGCGCACAGCCTTTTAAAACCGTAAAAGATTATGACGATTGGCTGAAAAGACTATCGGCATTTAAAGTATGGGCCGATACCGCTAAAGCCAATTTTGATAAAGGCATAAAAGCGGGCGATGTGCTGCCGAAAGCATTGGTAGTTAAAATGATACCGCAAATGGAAGGTATGGTGGTAACAAGCCCTGAGAAAAGCCTCTTTTACGGCCCTATAGACAGTTTGCCCAAAAGCTTTTCTGACGCTGATAAAAAACGCCTCACCGCCGACTACAAGAACGCGATAATGACCGTAGTTGTGCCGACTTATAAAGGTTTGGGCGATTATTTAAAAACACAATACTTGCCGCATGCCCGCTCAACATCAGGTTATTCGGCTATGCCGGATGGGCCTGCCATGTACAAGTATTTGGTTCGGCAGCAAACAACTACCAACAAAACTCCCGAAGAGATTTACCAGTTGGGCCTTAGCGAGGTAAAACGCATCCGTATGGAGATGGATAGCATTAAGAACAAAGTAAGCTTTAAAGGCGATCTAAAAGCGTTTTTTGAGTATATGAAAAACGACCCTAAGTTTATGCCTTATAAAACGCCGCAGCAGGTTTTGGCCGCTTTTGATAACATACACAAACGTATGGAACCAAACCTTAAAAGGTTGTTTAACCACGTGCCTAAAACACCGTTCGAGATAAGGCAAACAGAAGCTTTTCGTGCGGCATCTGCAAGTGCAGAGTATAACCAGGGCAGCGCGGATGGTAGCCGGCCGGGCATTTTTTATGTTCCCATTCTGGATGCTACTAAATTTAATACCACATCGGGTATGGAATCTTTATTTCTTCATGAGGCTATTCCCGGCCACCATTACCAGATCTCGTTAACGCAGGAAAACACTTCGTTACCAAAGTTCCGCAGGTTTGGGGGCGATAATGCTTATGTAGAAGGCTGGGCCTTGTATTGCGAATCGTTAGGTAAAGAGCTGGGGCTTTATACAGACCCATATCAGCACATGGGCGCCCTGGGCGACGAGATACACCGGGCCATACGCCTGGTTGTTGATGTAGCTATACACACCAAAGGCATGACCCGCGAGGAAGCCATTAAATACATGATGGATAACGAAGCCATAAATGAGCAAGGCGCTACTGCCGAAATTGAGCGTTATATGGGTATCCCCGCGCAAGCTTTGGGTTACAAGATAGGCGCTTTAAAGATACGAGAGTTACGTAATAAGGCCGAAAAGGAACTAGGCAGCAAATTTGATATTGCCGAGTTTCATAACCAGATACTAAAAGATGGTTCAATGCCTTTGAGTGTTTTAGAAAGTAAGATAGACGCCTGGATTACAAAACAGAAATAACCCGAAACTTTATATTTTTAAAAAAGGGCTGGTAGGTTAACACCGGCCCTTTTGTTTTGCCGTGTTTTAACATCTTTTAACTTTTTTTACGTACTAATAAGGTAAATATCTCCGTTCTGTTCATTTATAGTTCACTTAACATTCATACTTTTGCACCGCTTGCTGTAATATTTAATTTTACAGCGTTTAAGAACAATATGAATAAAATCAGACTAATAGCGTTATTTATAATATCTGCGTGGTTACTGCAAAGTTGTAAAAAAGATACTTTTTCGGCCACGGTTGGTAACCCAAACCTTAAGCTGCAAGCTTTTATTGATGCCACCGTTTGGGACCCTGTCGATACCATCACCACTACCCTAACCTATAGCTCGGCAGCTAAAAATAAGCTCTTTTTTTGCCAGGGCACCATTGCTCAAAAACAAGTTGCGTTTGCTATAAAAATACCTACAAACAGCAATACGCCCGGTTTTAATTTAGGAACCTACGTTGTAGATGCCGCGGCAACTACCACCATGCAATATTTTACCCAGCAACAAAATGCAGCAGGCAATTATGTTTTTGTACCAACGGGCACTACCGGGCCGGGATCAGGATCGGTAACCATTACAGCGGTAGATTCTGTTGCTAAGGTAATTACCGGCAGCTTTAGCTTTATATCCCGTAAAACTAACCTCGATGGCTCAGGGAATATCAGTTCTATCGAAATTCACAATATTTCGGCAGGTGTGTTTAATAAACTGCCCTACACATTTACATCTAATTAACGAATGAGCCGTTATTTTCCCTTACCTATTAAAATGAATACACTATATAAATGCTTGTTTACCCTGTTGACTACCGCCGTTGCTTTTACCGCGCAGGCACAGCAGGCAGTCAAAACTGCACCTATTGACTATGTAAAAAGCTATGTTGGCGTTTTTGGTGGCATATCGAGCCCTATAAGCGATTTTAAGCAGCTTGACTACAGCAATAATAAAGCTGGTTTTGCAAAACGCGGAGCCATGTTTGGTATAGATGGCGCTGTGTATGTGTATAAAAACCTGGCTGTTGGCGCCTCGGTTAGTTTTCAGGACCAGGGCGAACTAACCCAGGACGATGCCACCGCACTGGCAACAGGATATACCGAGTCATTCAAATCAGACCAGGCAACAGTAACTACCGAAGGCCGGTACCACAGTTACAGCTTTATGTTAGGCCCGCAATATTCCATACCATTTTATAAGGGTTTTATTGTTGATATCAGGATAGCCGGCGGACTGCTAACCACCAAAACCACGCCCGGCACTACCATAGTACTTTCCGGTACGCCAACCCAAACCACTCCATTTTACCAAACCGGCGGTTTAGGCAGTGCATTTGCTTACAGTACCAGTTTAGCTTTGCGGTATAAATTAGGCAACGGCGTAAGCGTGGTGCTTAAAGGCAATCGTTTAAGCTCGCAGGGGCCCGATGTATTTAATGGTGGCCGCACCGACAACGATCCTGGCCGGTATGTAACCCGCCAGCCTTTTACGGCCATCCAAACCACGCTTGGCTTTAATTTTATGTTTTAATTCTTTGGTAGATTAACAATAATTGATGCGCTGCGCACCATCTTGTCACCGCTAACATACCCAACGGTATGTTAGTTATGCCAAATTAATGACACTCCCGAAAATTTGCGGTTTTTAGCAATTTTTATCTATTTTTTGGCAGAAAGATACTGTTCCGAATTAACCGTTTTTAATCCTAAATTTTAGCCAACATACCGAACGGTATGTTTTTTTGTGACAAAATTTTGGCGGTAACAGTTAGGCTTATGAATAAATTGCACAGCGCAAAATTTAGTGAAACAAATTTTAGCAGAGCTGTACTTTGGACTATTAAGCAAGCAGCTATACAGGCATATCACAAAGTTGCAGGCTGCCCGCATAGTTTGAATTATAATATACTACTTGCGAAGCGAACCCTTAGCAGCGCACCTTCAATAGAATAGCGATGGGATTGCTTCGTACCTCGCAATGACGAACTTTTAAGTCCCTCTTTTTCGGGAAGGAGCTAAGGAGAATCATTATATTCTTTATTAATTAGCCATTGGCAATTCTATATACGTACCGTTTGCACCGCCGTAGTAAATGGTTTCTTCTGCCTTTATGTAATCTGCAGCCTTTGCCTTAAATATATTGGGTACAAACTTTTGCGGGTTACGGTCTATAACCGGGAACCAGCTGCTTTGCACCTGGATCATCATTTTATGGCCCTTTTTAAAGGTGTGGTTTATCTGGTGCAGGTCTATAGTAAATTCCTCGGGTTTGCCGGGCACCAGTGCTTCGGGGTTAGTAAAACTTTTACGGAACCTGCCCCTGAATACTTCCATGGCCACCGGTAGCTGGTAGCCGCTCATTTTAGCGCTTTCTTTATCAAACGCCGGGTACACATCAATCAGTTTTACCACCCAGTCGGCATCTGTGCCGGTTGTACTTGCCAGCAGATGAGCAGTGATCTGGCCGGTAACGGTCATGTCGGTAGTCAATGAGTCGCCGGTAAAGCTAACTACATCTGGCCGGGTGGTTACAAACCGCTGGTCTTCTACATGCCACGGGCGCCACCTGCTACCGCGGCCATAAGTAGCCTCTATGGGCAGGGTGCGGTAAGGCACCGGTTTGGCAGGGTCGCTTATGTATGTAACTTTCCCGGTTGGTTGTGCGGTTAAGGCACAGGTACCGTTGGGGCCGGCATAAAGCCTCCCGCGGTCTGTTTCTTTTGGCGGCCAGGTGCTATAGGTTTTCCAGGTGTTGCTGCCGGTTTGGAATGCATATGCTTCGTCAAACTTACCGTCGCCCTCGCCCTTAAGGTAAAAATCGAACCATTTCTTTTGCAGGGTTTTAAAATACCCGGCAGTGTTGCTGCCAAAACTTATGGCACCCAGGCTATCGGCCTTGCGGTTTGCCCATTGGCCATGGTTCCAGGGGCCCAGCACAATATGGTTAAACCCCTTATCATCATGCTTTTCCATTTGTTTATACATCAATTGCGGGCCGTTAAGGTCTTCCTGATCGTAATAGCCGCCAACGTGCAACATGGGTATTTGTATAGGCGGGATGTAGTTTAACGTAGAGTTGCTTTGCCAGTAAGCGTCATAGCTCGGGTGCGCTGCAAAAGTGTTCCATGTGGGTATTGTGCCATGAAAATATTTGGCGTTTACGTTACTTAACGGGCCCAGGTTAAGGTACCAGTTAAACAGGTCATATTGCGGGAAGGGGAAATCGCTGTCGGTAGTATGATCGTGCTCTACCTCGTAACTGTATTCCATACCGTAGCTCAGCCTGAAGGCGCCGTTATGGTGAAAATCGTCCCCCAGGAAAAGATCTGCCATGCACGCTTGTTCAGAAGCTGCCTTAAGGGCCGGGTGCGGGTCTACCGCGCCAACCAGTGCCAGCCAGCCGGGGTATGATATACCGTATATACCCGCCTTCCCATTGTTATTAGCTACATTTTTTAAGAGCCAGTCTACCGTGTCATAAGTATCGGTGCTTTCGTCTATGGCGCCTTTCTGCGTGCGGTGTATAAGCGGCTGGTGTATCTGCATTTTGCCTTCGCTCTTGTACTTGCCCCTTATATCCTGAAAAATAAAAATGTACCCATCTTGTGCCATTACACTAAGCCCGCTTTTTTTAAGGCTCACGGCGCTATCCGGCTTATAGTCAATATCCGCGCCATAAGGTGTGCGGGTTATGATGAAGGGGAAGGCCTTTTTTGTATTAGACGGGTATAATATTACTGTGAAAAGCTTAACCCCGTCGCGCATGGGCACCATGGCCGTGGTTTTTTTATACAGTATCTCGGTTTGTGCATTAACCGTATATGTGCTTACTAAAATGGCGAATGCAAGTATTATTTTTTTCATTTGATTTTAAGGTTGGTTCTCAAAATCTAATGTAAGCAATTATGTGAAGTTTAGCGGAGGGGATAGTGTTGATAAAGAAATTTGATTGTGAGGTTTAGGTTGGGTAAGTTTATAAAAAGATTAGAATAGAATTTGCGTTAGGGACAGCAGCGGATACCGGCCTGAGATTAAGGCCTGTGTAGTATGAGCGGATAGCCCGGCCCGGAGGGTAACGCCCACAGATTTGGAATAATATATCTGCAAGGCTACGAGATGCTTGGCACCTCGCAATGACAGATTAAATATCTTTATAACGGAATAAGATTATTAGCTACTACTCTGAATAACAAATTGTTAAAAACCGGAACCCGACAAAAGTAAATACAGCTAGATAACAATAAATTAATTACTAATATAATTAGCAATTATAAAAACTTAATATTATATTTGTTCTACAAAACTACAAGATGAGCAACCCTGATAAATTGAAAGCATTGCAGCTTACGTTAGATAAGCTGGAAAAGTCGTACGGCAAAGGAACCATTATGAAATTGGGCGATAACGAAATAGAACCCATGGAAGCCATTTCTACAGGTTCTATTAGTTTAGATATTGCACTTGGTATTGGCGGTTTGCCAAAAGGCCGGGTGATAGAGATATACGGCCCCGAATCTTCGGGTAAAACAACCCTGGCTATCCATGCCATTGCCGAGGCGCAGAAAAAAGGCGGCATTGCTGCCTTTATAGATGCAGAGCACGCGTTCGACCGTTTTTATGCCAAGAAATTGGGTGTGGATGTAGAGAACCTGCTGATCTCACAGCCAGATAACGGCGAGCAGGCCTTAGAAATTGCCGATAACCTGATCCGCTCGGGCGCTATTGATATTATCGTGATCGACTCGGTTGCGGCTTTGGTACCTAAGAGTGAAATTGAGGGCGAAATGGGCGATTCTAAGATGGGCTTACACGCCCGCTTAATGTCGCAGGCATTGCGTAAGCTTACCGGTACCATCAGCAAAACCGGGTGCTGCTGTATATTTATTAACCAGTTGCGCGAGAAAATTGGTGTGATGTTCGGTAATCCCGAAACCACTACCGGCGGTAACGCTTTGAAGTTTTACGCTTCGGTACGGTTAGATGTACGCCGTATATCGCAGATCAAGGACAGCGACGAGGTATCAGGTAACCGCGTAAAGGTAAAGATCGTGAAGAACAAGGTGGCACCGCCTTTCCGTATTGCCGAGTTTGACATTATGTTTGGCGAAGGTATATCTAAGGCTGGCGAGATCATTGACCTGGGTGTTGATTACAACGTGATCAAGAAAGCGGGATCGTGGTTTAGCTATGGCGAAACCCGCCTGGGCCAGGGCCGCGATGCGGTTAAACAACTGATACTGGATAACCCCGAACTTGCCGACGAACTGGAAGCAAAAATTCGCGAAGTGCTAAGCGGCGATAAGCTGGTAGAAGCAGTATAAGAAATAATAGTTTTTTGAATAGTAGAAGGCTGTCTGTTATTGGATGGCCTTTTTATTTTGTCCATTTCTGTTATTGCGAGGTACGAATCAATCCCGTCGTAAAGCGTCGCCAAATGAGCATTGGCTGCGACATTGCCACGCTATCGCCCACAATGACATGAGGACTATTTTGGCCGCAGTGCAGCATTCAAGTCCATTCGCTTTGGGTAAGGATCCAGGTCTAAAAGACTCCTGCGGAGGGTAAGCTTTACTTCCCGCCCGTTTTCACATACATATAAACTATTGCTACGGCAACGGTAAGGATAACAATGATCAAACCCCAGAAACCCGTTTTTTTATTCTTGTCCTGCCGCATTAGCCATATCAAAAATATGAACAGCGGTACAACAAATATGAGCCAGAAAATAAGGGAAGGCCAGGACATGAGATTAAGTTATTAGTTATTAAGTTATTGGT
The DNA here is from genome assembly GCA_965277245.1 of Mucilaginibacter sp. Taxonomy (GTDB): domain Bacteria; phylum Bacteroidota; class Bacteroidia; order Sphingobacteriales; family Sphingobacteriaceae; genus Mucilaginibacter. The sequence continues at coordinate 3,354,276 of OZ255719.1, read as the reverse complement.
TACAAATGTAAAATGAATTTCTGTTCCATGCCTAATAGCGCAATAACTAAATACCAAATCAGAACGTCATTCTCGCCAGCGGCGCAACGCCCTGGCCAACAAAATCGCTCTTGAGGTATTTGTAGTACCCGGCTATGGCAATCATGGCGGCATTATCGGTACAATATTCAAACGCGGGGATAAAGCTTTTCCAGCCCTGCTCGTCGGCCAGTTGCTTTATTCCTGCCCTAAGACCTGTGTTGGCAGATACACCACCCGCTAAGGCAATAGTTTTAATATTGTGGGCAATGGCAGCCTTTTTAAGTTTGTTAAGCAGGATGGTCACAATACGATGCTCTACCGATGCGCAAATATCGGCTATGTTCTGCTGCACAAAATTTGGGTTCAGCTTCTCGTTATCGCGAATGAAGTAAAGGATCGATGTTTTTAACCCGCTGAAACTGAAATCATAATCCGGTATTTGCGGTTCGGGAAATTTAAAGGCATCGGGGTTGCCCAGGCGTGCATATTTATCAATAAGCGGCCCGCCGGGATAGGGTAAACCCAGCACTTTGCTGGTTTTGTCTAATGCTTCGCCGGCGGCATCGTCATGTGTCTGGCCTATGATCTCCATGTCAAAATAGTCCTTTACCAAAACTATTTGCGTGTGGCCGCCAGAAACGGTAAGGCACAGGAACGGAAATACGGGCTTATCTTTGCCTATAAAATGTGCCAGCACATGCGCCTGCATGTGGTTAACCTCTATAAGGGGTATGTTTTTAGCCAGGGCAAACGCCTTTGAAAATGATACCCCTACCAATAAAGAACCCAAAAGGCCCGGCCCCCGCGTAAAAGCTACCGCATCAATATCATTTTTGCTTACTTTTGCGTTTAATATAGCTTGTTGTACCGCAGGAATTATATTTTGTTGATGAACTCGTGAAGCAAGTTCCGGCACAACGCCTCCGTAAGCTTCATGTATGGTTTGGTTGGCAATAATATTGCTTAGCATGTTACCATCTGCACAAATGGCTGCAGAGGTTTCATCACAAGAAGATTCAATTCCTAATATTACCGGCACGGGCTGTAGTTAAAACGCAAATTTATTAAAAAAGCACTTAAAATAGCGATAAGTATTGTACTGGTAATCTTCCTGATGCTGAGTATACTATTGCTTATTTTTCAATATAAGCCGGTACAAACCTGGGCCGCTAAAAAGGCGACGGCTTATCTTTCGCGTAAACTTAATACCAGGGTTGATATCAAGAGCCTGTACATTAAGCCCTTCTCATCGGTTGTGATCGAGGGTTTTTATGTACTCGACAAGCAGCAGGACACGCTGATAAGTACACAAAAATTAACTGTCGAGCTTAATAAATTTTCGATATTCAGCAGCATCCCGGCGCGCAAGATCAATCTCGAAAATATAGTGCTCAACAATGGTTCTATCTATCTTAAGAAATTAAAAGGCGGCGCCAGCAATATCCAGTCTATCATTGATGCCTTTAGCAGCCCTAAGGATACTACCAAAAGTAAAAAACCGTGGGCTATAAGCTTCGACAAGGTATCTGTTAACAACCTGCATTTTCGTTATAAAAATCAGTTGAGCCATCTTATTTTAAAAAATGAGGTAAACTTTCAGGATATAGATGTTAGCAACTTAACTACGCACCTGCAGGGTATGGACGTAACCAACCATATCTTTAAGGCACAGATAGAAGATTTTAAACTGCGCGAAAAAAGCGGCTTCAGCGTAAAAAACCTTTCGGCCAATGCCACGATAGACAGTAACCAGATCCTGATGCAGAATTTCTATATCCTCACGCCAAAATCGAAATTAAGGGATTACCTGCGCATGAAATTTAAGTCGTTTAACGGTTTTAATGATTTTGAGAACAAAGTATATATGGATGGCGACCTTAAAAATTCGTTCATATCATCATCAGACATTGCTTTTTTCACCAGCTCGCTCGGCAAAACCCGGTTTGATCTGGGCGTAAACGGGCGTATTAAAGGTTACGTGAATAATCTTTCGGCCAAAAACCTAATGGTTACCGGCGGCCAGGCTACCTACATCAGGGGCGACTTTAATCTGAAAGGGTTGCCCGATTGGGATAAAACCTATCTTAACCTTAATTTCGACCAGCTGGCCACCAACAAGAAAGACCTCGACCGCATATTGCAGGGCTTTACCGGCGACCCCAGTTTTGCCATGCCGGCGTTTATGAGCAAGTTTGGCAACGTAAATTTTACCGGCAGCATGAAAGGCCTGCAGGATAATTTTGTAACCGCGGGCACATTTAAAACCAAACTGGGCCGGGTTGACCCGGACCTGCGCATTACCTTAAAAAAACTGCCCGGTTACGCCGGTAAGGTTAAGCTCTACAATTTTGACCTGGGTGGTATGCTGGACAACGCTTCGCTGGGGCGCACTACGCTTGCCGCCGATATAAACGGCAGCGGCGACGCGTTGAATAACCTGAACATCAAAGCCGATGCAAAGATCAATTACCTCGATTTTAACAAATATCAGTACAGCAATCTCAGCATCAATGGCAAGTTTGCCAATAGCGTTGCCGATGCAAAAATTAAGGTGAACGACAAAAATATTAAGCTCGGTCTAACCGGCAAGGTTGACCTGCGACCGAAATTACCGGTTTATACCGTAGATGCCACTGTTGGCGATGCCGACCTGCGCAAGCTTAACCTGCTGAAAGACACCATTACCCTAAGTATGCAGGTAAAAAGCCATTTCGCCGGTAATGATCTGAAGAACCTGCAGGGAAGTGTTGCCCTAACCCCCATTCGCATTGTAGACCCGCGGCATAATTACGTGGTAGATTCTGTGGTGGTTACCGCAAAAGGGACAGGCAATAACCGCGAGATCAACCTCAAATCTGACCTGGCAGATGGGAGCCTTAAAGGAAGTTTCGATCTTGCCACGCTGCCCTCGTATTTTAAAACGGTGGTTAAACAATACATCCCATCGCTTAAGACCACCATTTATAAATCCGGCCCGCAAAACTTTCAGTTTAGCCTGCAATTAAAAAACCTCGACCCCGCGCTGGCACTAATCATGCCCGACCTAAAAATACCGGACCAGGGCACGTTTAACGGTCAATTTAATTCTGCTACGCATACAGCGGCATTAAACGGCTACATCAAGACCGTTAACTTTGGCAAAACCATCTTCCACGACTTTATTATTGACGAAAGTACAAACAGCGATTTCCTGGGCGTTAACCTTTCGTTAAGGCAAATAGATATTACAGACAGCCTTTTTATAAAAAACATAACAGTAACTAATTTCCTGAAACGCGACAGCCTGAACTTTAACATCAAGCTATCAGACAAGAATGCCGTTAACCAGTTAGACCTTTATGGTTTGGTTGAATTTGGGCGCGATACCACCGCCAAGCTTAAACTGCTCCCTTCTGATGTTATTTTAGAGAACCAAAAGTGGCGGCTAAGCGAACAGGTACGTATACGCCTGCTGGGCGGTAAAACACAAGTGAGCGGCTTTGCCCTTACAAACGGCCCGCAAAAGGTAAAGATCAATGGCTTTTTATCAGATAACCCCGAAGATAAGCTTAAGGTAAACTTCGAAAAATTTAGCATGGTAACACTTGATCAGCTGACCAAAGCTGCAGGTGTTGACCTGAGGGGATCTATGAATGGCGAGGTAGAATTGAGTTCCATTTTGAAGTCGCCGGGTGTTAACGCCAATCTGGGCGTAGATACCCTGAGTATGAACAATACGCTGGTAGGGAATGTAAAGATCGTAACCTCTTTAGATAATGAACGTAAAGATGCTAATGTAAAACTTAATGTAGTGAACCACGGGCTGGAGACCGTAAACATTGGCGGCGTTTATCATTTAGGCCAGGATGCCAACAACCTGGATTTTTTGGTAAATATGAACCAAACGGAAGCAATAATCTTTGCTCCCTTTGTAAAGGGGCTGGTATCTAATTTAAAGGGGACCTTATCTACCAACTTAAAACTTACGGGCGCCCCCGGTGCACCGCAACTTAACGGCGATGTTACCCTGACAAATACCGGTGTTACTGTGGATTATTTAAAAACCTCTTATTTGATCAATGACAAGGTTACGGTTAATAACAGCGTTATTAAAATCAATAACCTGGTGCTTACAGACGGCCACAAGGGTAAAGGCACAGCTAATGGCCAGGTAGACCTTACAAACTTATCTAACCCAAATATTGCTGTGGTGCTTAATGCGCAAAAATTACTTGCTTTAAACACCACCTTTAAAGATAACCGCCTGTATTTCGGAAGGGCTTTTGCCACCGGCCGCTTTAGTTTCAACGGGCCCATTAATAATATGAAGATAGATATTAAGGCGCGTACAGAGGATAGCACCGTGTTTAATATCCCGCTTAACACTTCATCTACCGCGGGCGAGTATGATTTCATTCGGTTTGTGGGCCATAAAGATTCGGCAAAGGTGGTACCGCTTACCAATGCCTTTAACGGGGTTACCTTAAATTTTGACCTTACTGCCGACGAGAATACCGTGGTGAGGATAATAACCGATTACGGGCAGCTGGAAGGCCGCGGGAAAACAAATGATCTTAAGCTGAACATCAACAGCCTGGGCGACTTTGAAATGTATGGCGATTACCTCATATCGTCGGGTAAGTTTACGTTTACGGCAAAGAACGTGATCAGCAAATTATTCCAGGTTAACCAGGGCGGTACTATCCGCTGGACGGGCGACCCATCTAACGCCGAAATTAACATGCAGGCCATTTACGAAGTACGTACAGATATATCTAACTTATATAAGGCTGCGGGGCAAACATCGCCCACCGGTTCTCACCAGGAGTTGGTACAGGCGCAGCTTATTTTAAAAGGGTCTTTGATACATCCGGGTATCGACTTTGATTTTAACTTCCCCACCGATCCATCCATTAAAGATGACCTGGGCCAATATTTAACTGATTACAACAACCGCAGCCAGCAGGCATTAAGTGTAATTGTACGCAGGCAATTTGCCTCAGGTTATGGCAGTAACATACAGGACCAGGTTAAGCAAACCGCTACCGATGCCGCCAGCGAGGTGTTTTTTAACCAGGTGAACAACCTGATAGCGCAATCAAATATTAAAAATGTGGATCTGAGTTTCCGCTCATTCAGTGATGCAAGCGCATCTGTAAGGCTGCTTAACGAGCGGCTGTCTGTTACGGGCAGTTTATACAATACCAACCTGAGCAATAATTTGTTTGGCAACGGCGGCACCACGGCGGTGTTTACATCTAACCTAAACAATTATACTAAAGATTTCCAGGCAGATTACCTCTTACGAAAAGATGGCCGCCTGCGTGCGCGGTATTCTTACCGGGTTTTAAACTCTACCACGCTCGATAACATTACCACCAACAACCAGGATAACATACAGTACGTTAACGGTATAGGATTGGTCTATCAGCGCGATTTTGATACCTTTAAAGAATTCTGGAAAGCCATTATATCGCGCAGAAAGAAGAATGCCCCGGCATCAAGCCCGGCATCAGACCCATACGGCGATACCAGCCCCGACAGCCCCGATAAAGAAGAATAAGTTATGAATTTTGCAAAATGGTATGGTCCATTTTGTCGCGCTTGGTACGCAAATAACTTTCGTTATGCGGGTTAGATGCAATTTCTATCGGTATATTTTCAACCACGGTAAGGCCATAGCCAACCAGCCCTGCACGTTTTTTAGGGTTGTTGGTGATCAACCTCATTTTTGATATGCCCAGGCTGCGCAATATCTGCGCACCTATGCCATAATCGCGCTGGTCCATTTTAAAGCCCAGCTGTAAATTGGCCTCTACCGTATCAAGCCCGTTTTCCTGCAACTGGTAGGCACGCAGTTTATTAATAAGGCCAATGCCCCTTCCCTCCTGGTTCATATAAACAATGGCGCCTTTGCCTTCACGCTGTATCATCTCCATAGCCTTATGCAGCTGCGGGCCGCAATCGCAGCGGCAGGAACCAAAAATATCGCCGGTTACGCATGAGCTATGTACCCGCACCAACACTTCTTCACCAGGCTCCCAGGTGCCTTTTACCAGCGCCATGTGGTGCTCGCCGGTATCTAACTGCGTGTAGGCTATCATATCAAAATCGCCCCACTGGGTCGGCATTTTTACAGAAACCTCTTTTTGTATCAAAGTCTCGGTAGCCAAACGGTACGCTATGAGGTCTTTAATAGAAACTATTTTAAGATTAAATTTTATAGCAATTTCCAGTAACTCCGGCAAACGTGCCATTTCGCCATCGTCGTTCATGATCTCGCAGATCACGCCCGCAGGTTCAAACCCTGCCAGTACGGCCAGGTCTGTAGTGGCTTCGGTATGCCCTGCCCGGCGCAAAACGCCGCCATCTTTAGCTATTAACGGGAATATATGCCCCGGCCTGCCCAGGTCTTCGGCCTTGGTTGCCGGGTCAATTAACGAGAGTATGGTTTTAGAACGGTCTGATGCAGATATACCGGTGGTACAGCCCCCGGTAAGCAGATCTACCGATACGGTAAAATTAGTTTCGTGCTGGGCGGTATTTTGCCCCACCATAGGTTCCAGCTGCAACTCTTTTGCGCGTTTTTGACTGATGGGGGCGCATACTAAGCCGCGGCCATGCGTAACCATAAAGTTTACAATTTCGGGCGTGGCATTACGCGCGGGGATCAAAAAATCGCCTTCGTTCTCGCGGTCCTCATCGTCAACAACAATAATTATCCTGCCTTCCTGCAGGGCTATAATTGCTTCTGGTATGGTGTTTAACATCCTGGTAAATATATCGGGCCGGTTAAATAAAACCTGCCCTTTATACAAACTTACGGCAAATTGCTATAAAGAGCGTCTGTTAGATGTAAAATGAAGTTTAGAAACCCCCGGTATTTTTTCCAAATACCGCATAATAAACTTCTTATAAAGGTCTGCATCAAACAATACCGAATCGTTTGCGGCCTTGTAAGAAAGAAACAGCCCGATAGGTGTTAAGATGATCGGCGCGATCCACATACCTAAAAACGGCGAAACGCTCCCCTCCTTTACCGCCTTCTCGCCAATGGTAGATATAATGTAGTAGATAAGGAAAAATATAACCGATACCACCACCGGTAAACCCAAACCGCCCTTGCGGATAATTGCGCCCAGCGGGGCGCCAATTAAAAACAAAGCCAAACACAATGCAGATAGTGTATACTTTTTTTGCCACTCTACATACGCCCGCCTAATGTCTTTATTAACTTCTACATACCTTGTGTAGCGGGTTTTGGCCATGTCTTTTAAAGACCGTGCCTCGTTCAGCGCATTATTTACGGCCACTACCTGCTGGTCGAAGGTTAGCTTATTAAAGTAATCGGGTTTTACCCGGTCTATCGGTTTCGGTGGGCCTTTAAACTTGTGCGGGAAATTAAGATAACGTACAAAAGCCCCCATAAGCTGATAGTTTCTTATTGCGCCGCTATCGAGGTTGCGGGCTGTGGAATCCTGATAATGCCGCAGCTGCCCGCTGCTCATCATCTGGTAATTTTTATTAAAGTCGCTTTCGTTGGTGCGTTTAAGCTTAAAGCTCGAAAGGTCGAACTTCTGCTCTGTTTCTTTAAACCTGATACGGGTAAGTCGTTGCCTGGTGTTAGCCCCGCTTGTACCCGGCGACTCTTCATACCGTATACCATTACGCAATTTGAGCACCAGGTATTGGTCGTTCGGTGTACGGTACATAAGGCCGTCTTTTGCGAACAGCACTGTGTTGTTATTTTCGGCAGTGTTGCGCTGGTAGATCATAATATCGTGCAGGGTTTGCCCGTCTGGATCTTTATGCTCTACCCGGATGGAATAGCCGGGGAAACTGTTATTAAAAACCCCTTCCTTTATCAGGAATGCCGATTTTTGCTGTCTTGCATCCCACAACAGCGAGTAATATTTTAGATTGGCAACCGGCAGCATATACTCAGAAAATATAAAGGCCGCTATGGCCAGTACCACCACCACAATGATCATGGGGTACATAGCCCGGCGAAGCGATATGCCTGCCGATTTTATAGCCACCAGTTCGTAATTTTCGCCAAGGCTCCCATATGTCATGATGGATGATAGCAGCACCGAAAGCGGCAGGGCCATTACCACGTTGGTAGCCGATGCATACATCATTAGTTTTAAGATGATATACCACTCAAAACCCTTGCCTATCAGATCGTCTATATACTTAAACAAAAAAAGCATCAACAGTACAAACATCACGATAAAGAACGTGACGATAAAGGGCCTGATAAAAGACTTAATGAGTAAAAGGTGGATCTTTTTCAATGCGTAAATTTAACGAAAACCGGCAGGTGTTTACGCGCCGATTACGCTGATGAGATACTGTATCTGACTATCCCAAACGAGTTTCTTATCGGGTATAGTATCTTCGGTAGCAAAATCTGTAACGCTCAGGGCTACATCATTGGTAAGTTCGTCCTGTACAACCTCCATCTCAAAGTAGCATGAAGGGTCATCATCGGCCCATCGGAAACGGATGAGCTTATTGTCTTTCAGCAGCAGGAGCTTGGCTTTTTGCTGCTCATCATCCCAGGTAAAGGTATAATCCTGGTCGCGGGCGGTAACATTATCTGCAAACCATTGCATTAAACCGTTGGGCTCGCTTATGAAACTATACAGAATGCGTGGCGACGATTTAATTTCATATTCTATTTGAAACTTTTTCTTATCAGACATGTGGGTACCAATGGTTTAAATGCTTGGGGAGCAAAAGTGAACATATTTTTCTAAAGAAAACTATTTTCCCCTATATTTGCAAACCTTTTTAGGAAAGGCAGATAACTAATTTGCCAACAATTTAACTAAATGTTTAATTGTCTCTTAAACGTATTTGGCGGGGTAGCTCAGATGGTTAGAGCGCAGGATTCATAACCCTGAGGTCGGCAGTTCGATCCTGCTCCCCGCTACTATTTGAAGCCCCGTTTATGGGGCTTTTCTAGTTTTAAGATGTTTACGCCATTCAACTGTTCAAATTTCCCAAAGGCCAGCGAAATTGCTCACCGGACGCTCAAACTCAACCCCCGATTCAATAAATTCTTTGGCAAGCTTTAGCATTGGTTCAAATGTATCTAACTGTTTTGCGTTTGAAAGGGAATCCCAGATACTTACATTTATCATAGAATTTGTTACCGGATCAATACCTGCATAAAAATTAAGGAACCCATTAAGTTGGGCTACGGCAGGATTTAAAGTTTTTTCTGAGGCGCTTAACTTCGCCTTTACTTCTTTGAGCTTTTCTTGCGGAAAACTTCCTTTTGATATCCGGATAACTGACATAAAAATAAATTTTGTAATAAGCAGTAATTAAAAGACGAGACTGGCCGGGCGCACGCAACCCGGTAAAAAAACATGATTTTTGAGCATTTGTTTTTGAAGATCACCTAATAGAAATCTTCGTTGGCAGTTTGTTATAAGCAACTTTCAGGCGGAAAAAAAGAATCACATTATTTTTTTAAGCCTGCCTACGCGGCTTCTGCTATTTATAACCTGTACAATTACGATAAGATTGCCTTACCGTTAAACTTTGCCTTATAATCTAAAGGAGAGAGGCCTGTAATTTTTTTAAAAACTTCCCTGAATGCCCTTTCATCGGTATAACCAACATCGTCCATTACCTCAAATATATTTTTTCTGCCTTTTTCAAGTGTGCTTTTTGCCGCCTCTACCTTAACCCGCTGTAAATATTCAACAGGTGTATTACCGGTAGCCTTAATAAACCGCCGGTCGAAATTCCGCCGGCTAACGTTTAGTTTACAAGCCAGTTTTTCGAACGAAATTTTTTCATTTAGATTTTCTTCCAGATAGCTTTGTGCTTCGCAAACCATTTTGTCGCCGTGGTTCTTTTGCGGCCGGAAAATAGAAAAAGGCGATTGTGCTGCCCGGTCAAAATCAATTTGAAAAACTTTAGAGCAATATATAGCAGTCTGCCTGTCAAAATATTTCTCTACCAAAACCAGTATCAGGTTCAAGAATGAATATGCGCCTCCATTGGTGTAAAGCCCGTGGCTTGCCATAAGCATCTTATCTATCTGCAAATCGATGTTTGGAAACAGCCGCCTGAAATCGCTTTCGGCCTGCCAATGTGTTGAGCAGGTTTTCCCGTTCAGCAAGCCGGTGGCTGCCAGCAAAAATGCGCCCGTACAAATACTGGCAATTTCGGCACCATTTTTATATTGTGCACCCATCCACTCAATCAGCGCGGTATTACTGCTTATCAAACTTTCAAATCCGTTCGGGTCGGCAACAGAAGGGATAATCAACAGGTCATGTCTTTTAATCTCGCAAATATCTTTAGGGTAGAGGGAATACAAGCCACTGGTTTGCTTCAAGGTGGCCAAATTACCTGCCACATGAACTTGTATGCCCGGCCCGTTGCCAAGTTTTTGCCAATATGTATTTGCTTCGTTCAGGATCTCCAATGTGCCCATCACACTGCTTATATTTACCGCCCCGGCCGGGACGAGAATAGTTACTTGCTTCATCGATCCGTTTTTTTCCTATAAATGTAAAACATTAGTTTGTCCAAATCAACACCATTAATTGTCTACTTCACACCCCTTTAATACGATATTTAGACATTATTTTTGATTTCAAAACAGAAAGTTTTGACAAACAGCCGCTTTTAAATAGGCGCATAACAAGATTAGCAATAGCATTAAGTTAAATTTGAGATATGAATAACTACGAAAAATTTTTTGAGTTACACCACCGGGAAAAACCGCTGATCATTGCAAATGCATGGAATGTAAAGAGCGCACGCATTATAGAAAACAATAAATATGATGCCATGGCAACATCGAGCGGTGCTATCGCAGATTCGTTAGGTTATGCCGACGGTGAAAAAATTCCGTTTGATGAATTGTTGTACATTGTTCAAAGAATAACGTCATGCATTAACATCCCCTTATCTGTTGACCTGGAGAGAGGTTACAGCGATAACCTGGCAGAATTAAATGAGAATGTACAAAGGCTGATTGACACGGGTGTTGCCGGAATTAACCTGGAAGATGCCCAGGGCGACGATATCTATTTAAAAAAGCTATACAGCCTTAGAAATTACCTGACCAAAAACAACCAGCAACTGTTTATAAACGCAAGAACCGATGGTTTCTTACAAAAGCTACCCTCGCCACTGGAATTAACGCTGAAAAGGGCGAAGTTGTATGAGGAAGCCGGGGCCAATGGTTTATTCGTAACTGGTGTGAATGATCTTGCCATTGTTAAGGAAATAACCTCATCTGTAACGCTGCCCGTAAACGTGGTAGGGATTCCGCAATTCTCGTCTATAGCAGCGCTTGCAGATTGTGGTGTAAAGCGCATTAGTATGGCTGTTCTTCTATACAAAGCAACTTATAGTCACCTGGAAAAGGTGTCCGGAGACATTCAGACAGAACAATCATTCTCCCCTTTGCACAAACCATAACCCTGCCGGGGTGGTGGTTCGGTAATAGGATATTATTATTTTTACACCATGCACCACCAAGAATTTGCACCTCCCGAAACGTTACGAGATACCATAAAGTGTTTTTGGTATAACAGCAGGGAAGCAGATACCCAACAAACTGGTTTTGAGGTGGTGCCCGATGGCTATGCAGAAATTATTTTCCATTTCGGCAGCAATTTAAGTGCGGTTTATAACGGGGCATTACAGCCCTTGCCCTCGCCTTTTATGGTGGGGCTGCTCAATCAGCCTGCTATTTTTTATGCAGAAGGCCCGTTAAACATTATCGGCATCCGCTGCTTCCCGTGGACCGTATTTGATCTGCTTAAGCTGCCGCCCTGTAAAGGCGATGTGCATGTATTTGAACATCCCATTGCCCGGCTTCAACCCAGGTTAGCACAACATATGGCTGCCGGAGAAATAAACGAGGCGATAAATGAAATTGCAATATACTTTGCGGGCGCACACTCCCACCATACGGCCAACGGAATGCTCGCTAAAGCCGGTGTTGCCATGAGAGAAGGTAATGGCGCTATGCCCGTAAGCGGGGTGGCGGCGGCGGCCCACGCAACCGTGCGCACGCTCGAACGAAATTTTAAGCAATCGTCCGGGCATAGCGTTAAAGATGTCTCGGCCCTTATCCGTTTTGAGCAGGTCAGGAACCGGTTATGGCTGCATCCCGATGCTAAACTTGCGGCGCTGGCGCATGAGACGGGCTATGCAGATCAGTCCCATCTGAGCCGCGAATTTAAGCGTTACAGCGGCACAACACCAGCCGCCTTTGCCCGCAAGGCCAAAGAAGGGCGACAGGGGGTGAGCAACAATTTTGTCGCGTTTATACAAGACTAACAAGGCAGTATTGCAGAATTTTGTGTTTAATCATACAATGTGAATACAACCATTAAAACTCAAATGTCTGCAACAGATCCGGCTGTTTACCACGTTATCATCTCGGGTGCCGGGCCGGTAGGGCTTTTTCTGGCCTGCGAACTGGCGCTTGCCCAATGCACAGTATTAATACTCGAGAAGGCCACAGGCCCGCACTCGCCATTAAAGCAATTGCCCTTTGGCATACGCGGCCTTTCGGCACCTTCTATAGCGGCATTATATCGCCGCGGTTTATTAGCCGATCTGGAAATACATAAACGCCTTAAAAACCCGCATCAAAATGCCAGGCAGGGGCCGCAACGCCAGGTTGGGCATTTTGCGGGCATACCCTTTACCGAGGGTAACGTGAATACATCGCAATGGCAATACCGGCTTCCGGGCGATACCGATACCAGTTTAATAGCAGAAATGGACGAACTGGAAACCGCGATGGCGCGCCGGGCGGAGGCCCTGGGTGTAACAATAAAGAGGGGCGTTACCATTACCGGTTTTAACCAAAATAATAATGAAGTAATTGTAAATGCTGATAGCCTTTCTTTTAGGGGTAAATGGCTGGTGGGCTGCGATGGCAGCCGCAGCGTTGTTCGCAAAGCGGGTGGCTTTGAGTTTGCCGGTACCGAACCCGAATTTACAGGCTATACTGCCCGGGTAGACATTGCCGAACCGGAAAAACTCCTCCCCGGCCGCAATGTTACGCCGGCCGGCATGTACATGCAATCGCAGCCGGGTTACCTGGCCATACAGGATTTTGACGGCGGTGCCTTTCATGACGCAAAAGAACCCGTAACCCTGGCGCGTGTGCAGGAAGTGCTGCGCCGGGTTTCCGGTACAAATGTTACCCTAACCACCATGCATATAGCCACCACCTGGACAGACCGTGCACGGCAGGCTACTACCTATCGTAATGGCCGTGTGCTTTTGGCCGGCGATGCCGCGCATATTCATGCCCCTTTAGGCGGCCAGGGGCTTAACCTTGGCCTTGGCGATGCCATGAACCTGGGTTGGAAACTGGCGGCAACTATACATGGGAAAGCGCCCAACGGCCTTTTAGACAGCTATTATACCGAACGGCACCCCATTGGAGAAAAGGTATTGGATTGGTCGCGCGCGCAGGCTGCCATCATGAAACCCGGGCCGCAAGCCCGGGCGTTGTACGCGATAATGAGCGATCTTATAAACACGCGCGACGGCGCAACCTATGTGGCAGGTAGAGTTTGGGGAGTAGACATCCGCTATAACCTGGGCGATAGCCATCCCCTTTTGGGTAGAAGCGTTCCTAACTTTGAGTTTACAAACGGCCAGACCATAAACGAACTATTGCGCGATGGCAGGGGATTATTGGTCGATTTCGGGATGAACGAGTCACTTAGAATTCTGGCGGATAAATACGGCGACCAGCTAACATATGTTGCTGGCCGGGCAAAAGACCAATTGGGTTTAAGCGCCTTATTGATACGACCCGACGGGATCATTGCCTGGGCTGCCGATCAAAACCCCGACGTTAGCACACTCCGGGATGCCGCCGATAAATGGTTTACAACGGTTAATTGATCTCGCATTCTCAACTTTCGGTTGTAATAACAGCAAGTTTAAACTGAGTTTTAAAGAAGTTTATAAATTTCGCCAGGCTGATATAAACAGGATAAATAAAGATGTAAATATTGAACGCGGTAGAAAAGATGGTTTTGGAAATATCGTGACTTTTAATAGGTGCTGCATATAACTGCCAATAATTATACATTATGAAAAAGATATTGATTGCCGCTTTTATGCTATTTTTTTTTCTTGTGAAACAAAAAGAAATATTTCATATCGCTCAAAATATTATTCAATGAACTGGCACAATACTCAAGAGGGAAAAGATCCGATAATATTTGGCAACTTTAAAGAGTATGGTACAGAAGCCCAATTTATACAGGCGGTGTAAAAGTTATTTATAACAAAATTTTAGCAAACGTTGATAAACAGGGTAACTACAAATTAACTATCAAGCCAGGCATTTACCGTTTTATAGGTGTTGGTTATCCGTATTCCCCAAAGACTACAAAAAAATTAAGTTTACAACCTGGTGATTCGGTCAGAGTTGATTTTATGCTGCCAGAGGATAGAAGACCATTATACAACTAAATCTAAAGCGACTTTTGAGAGGGCAGCGTATTACTGCCCTTTTTGTTTCTAACAATTTTCTATTTCATATTAAGACCAACACGCTAACAATGTTTTTATAATCTGTTATAATTACTGCTTTACCCGCTCGCCGGTGCAATCAAACATGCCCATCATACTGCCGGTCACATGGTCTTCATCTGTTTTATGCAATACTAAAGATACATCATAACCCTGGGCGGTAAAATAAAGGGTTATACCCTTATCATCCTTTTCTACTTTGGTTAACGGTGTTACGGCCTTTGTTTCCGGGTCTGTCATCGTCCCGCCTAACTTGCCGTCTTTATCTTCCACATCAAAAATAATATGCTTATCTCCACCGGGTATTCCTTTTGCCAGAATATCCCATTTACCTGCAAATGAATTGCTTACGGCAGTTTGGGCCTGGCCTTTCACAGAAATAAATATAAAGGCCAGTAAGGCCGCTAATACTAATTTTAGTTTTTTCATAATGTGCTTTTTTAAAATAGTTGAAATTGGTTTATAAAAGTATCAATAGCTAAGGCCGAACCCAAATTATAAGCGTAAAATATGCAAAAAGATTCCCGCCTATAGATCTACGCTAAAACTTACTTTAATACCGTACTGTTTAGTGTTGGGGTGGTCGAGGTAGTTGAACCTGCGGATACCGTCTATCCTTAGTATTTTAAAGATATTGCCTATGCCCACCCCAGCTTCAAGATAAGGGACATTGCCCAGGCCGTAGGTGCCGCTTCGGCCGCTTTCTGCCACAGGGAATTGATAAAGGCCGGCGGATAGCTGCGGATTGTTTTCATTGCGCAAACCACCATACAGTGCTTTAAACGACAGGAATTCGCGCCATTTCAGGTGCTCTATCAACGGTATTTTATTAAAGAAAAACCCGTTAAAGCTTTGTGTATAATTAAAGCTGGCAAAGTGATCGCTCACAAACTCGAGGTAACGCATCTGGTTATAAGAATTACGGTCATAAGCTATAGACTGGTTGGCATTGGCAATATTTAATAGCGGGAACGGCACCTTGCCAAACAGATAGTTGCCCTGTAAGCTAACATCGCCATAACCCAATTGCGACATATACACACGCTTATCTACCCTTGCGCCGGCAATGGTGTAATTGTACGAGCCATTGATCAGCCCTTTTACCCCATGGTTTATCTGAATATTAAATATAGGGTATTTGCTGTAGATGGTGCGGCGGTAGGTGGTACCCTGTATAAATTGCTCATGCGGGGCATAGCGTATACCCAGATCAAACTCGCTGGTGGTGAGGTTGTTGATGATGGTTGGCGCATCATTGGCCTGATATACCAGCGCAAGTGCAGCCCGCTGGTCCCAGTTTTTAAATTCGAGGTTAAAAGACAGATGGTTTTCCAGGTCGCGTACATAATCTACCCTGAAAATTTTACTGTACAAATAATAATTGCTCTGGCTGGTTTGGAATGATGATAAGGCGGTATTGGATTTATTGATCACAAAGTTTTGCCCCGGCAAGCCGGTATCGTCAAGGTAACTTACCTTAAAATAATTATTGGGGTAGCGGTAAAACGCGGTTTGGTTTAAAGAGATGTATGTGGCAATATCATATTTGGGCTTCTGGTCTTTAAAACTGTACGCTCCATAGCCCTCAAAATACAAGGTTTTATTAAATTTAGGAGTGGTACGCCCCCCCGCCTGGAAACGCAGGCCCTCCAATTTATCGAAGGTTACCAGCGCGCTTAACGGGCCAAGCTGTACCGGGCCTACGTTGGCATAATCGCCGCTCAGGGTGCCACCAACCCAGGTAAGCACTTTAAACGCGTGCATACTTTCCAGCCGGTTCATTTTACCATACACCTCATTTTGAAGTTTTGTGAGCGTATCCGTTCGGTGTGTTTCCCAAAAAGCGTTATCAACCTTGTTGGAATTTGGTAATTTCTGCAGGGCCTTGCCATCGTAAAAACCGGGGGCAAGGGGTTTATCCAAAACATAATTATCGTAAATAACAGAGCGGTCGCCGTATACGTTTAAGCTTTTCTTACCCGCCAGTCCAAAATCGGCCTTTACCTCACTTTTCTTCAGGTAATAACGCCCGTCGGGGTAGGGTGTAAAATCAAGATCGACGGTAAATGACTTTATAAAATTGATATTGATGTTTTTATTTACGTTCAGCACGGCAGATTCAACTGCATAATGCCCATCCATCGTAACCAGCAATTCTCCCTCGAACAAAAGGTCGCCTTTGGCACGCGGGGTAAAACTTATCGATATGAGTTTGGTGGTACCTACCAGTACAGTATCGGTGATAAAGAATTTGTAAAAATCTGGTGCATGGTCGGCAATGGGGCTCAGGAACTGGTTATTTACAACAAATATATTGTTGCTGTACAAGTCTATTTCGTTGCCGTAAAAACGGGTTAGGTAAACATCAACGCCGGCCGTATCAACAAATTTAATAATGTTGGTTTCCTTTTCGGCCTGCAATATCCTTATGCTTTTGGAAGGGTTTTTACGATAATAGTTTTTAGAGATCTTCTCGCTGAAATATACCGGCAGGGCCGTTCTGAGGTTTCCGTCAATATCATGCGTAGAATCAACCATGAACTTAAACTGGTTAAAAAACCCACGGTCTGTAAGCAGCGCGGGCGGGTTAACCAGATCAAAGCCAATGCGCTCATATTGGTCATACTGCAGGTAATCTGCACTGCGCATGCGGTTTTGCTCCTTATGGTTTATTACTTGTTGTATCAGTTCAACAGCCGGGTTACCCTTGTTATGATAGGGTTGTTTTCGTGCTGCATGTACTACAACTTCATTAAGGCGGGTAAAACTTTTAGTAAGCCGGATAGACAGATTGTTCACCATCCCCGGCCTTACTATCCTGGTAACGGTGCCGTAGCCCACATATGAAAAAGAGATGCTTTTAAAGGGCCCTGCGGCGCTCAGGGTAAAAAAACCAAGGTTATCAGTAATGGTGCCATGCCTGGTGCCGGTAAAACTTACGCTTATCATGGCAAGGGGCTTGCCGGTGGCATCATCAACCACCCTGCCGCTTGCACGAGTTATGTTTTGGATCACCATATTTTTTTGCCTGCCAGTATCGGCAGGTAAGCTATCTTTTGTTGCCGCCGGTGTTGCTTTTTGCTGTGCAAAACTTAGGAATGGTGTGCAGCAAAAAAGTAAACAACCTATTAAGCTAAGCTTAAGGCCGAAAAATAATGAGCTATATTTTTTGGCGGCAAACGTTGGTGCTTTCAGCATAGATGGGCTGAAAATCGGTAATGATTCTGTATTTAATTTGGTTGATCTGAATATCAAAATTGAAATTATATCTTTTATAGAAGACCTGATCCTAATACCTTAAGATATAATGCCCTACTGCCTGCCAATCTATTTATCCACCAAAGAACGTGGTTATTGTTATACAAAGTATAAAACTAATGGTTTTAAATCACCAACTATTAGTTTGGCCCGGTTGGCGCACCGGCCTGCAACTGTTGAAGATTATACACCATAAAATCACAAATAAATTCGGCAGGATGGTTTAAAACGGTAAATTAGTTACCAATTATAAATTTATACAATGTATTACCGACTAAAATTGCTGCTTACACTGGCTGCACTATCTGCGCTTTCGTTTTCGGCCTGCAAACCTGCCGCCACAAGCCAAACCCGGTTTGCTAAAACTACCGGCGAACAGCAATGGTGGAAAGAAGCCGTGGTTTACCAGATATACCCGCGCAGTTTTAAAGACAGCAACGGCGATGGCGTTGGCGACCTGAAAGGGATTACCTCAAAACTCGATTATATTAAAAGCCTGGGTGTGAATACGGTTTGGCTTAACCCTATCTACAGTTCGCCGAATGACGATAACGGTTATGATGTGAGCGATTACCGCAACATTATGAAAGATTTTGGTACGATGGAAGACTTTGACAACCTGCTGAAGGGCATGCACCAGCGCGGCATAAAACTGGTGATGGACCTGGTTGTAAACCACAGCAGCGACGAGCACGAATGGTTTAAGAAAAGCCGCAGTTCGCGCACAAGCGAGTTTCGCAACTACTACCACTGGTGGCCCGCAGAGGCGGGGAAACCGCCATACCGCTACAGTTTATTTGATATTAACCACGATGCCTGGCGATATGACTCTACCACCAATGCCTATTACCTGCATTATTTTAGCCGCAAACAGCCCGATATGAATTGGGAGAACCCCAAACTACGGCAGGAAGTGTATGGCGTAATGAAATATTGGGCCGATAAGGGGATAGATGGTTTCCGTTTAGATGCCTTTCAGTTTGCGGCCAAGGATACCACCTGGCCGGCCTTCCCTAAAGGGTTTGAAAAGAATTTTAACCTGTATTACGGTGTGCAAGGCAATTTGCATGGCTACCTGCAGGAAATGAACAAGGAAGTGCTAAGTAAATATAATGTGATGAGCGTTGCAGAAGGTTCTGGCAATACTTTGGAGGATGCGCATAATATGGTAGATGCCGGCCGCCACGAGCTCGATATTTCTTATGCCTTTGATGGTGTGGGTATTGCAACACAGCAAGGTTACACGCTGCCGCATTTTAAAGAAGTTTTTACCCGATGGGATAGCGCCTTTGCGCAAAAGGGGTGGTTATCTATCTTTCTGGCCAATCATGACCAGGCGCGTTTAGTGAGCCGCTTTGGGAATGACAGCCCGCAGTTTAGGGATGTATCATCTAAAATGTTTACCACATTTTTAATGAGTATGCGCGGCACACCATTTTATTATAATGGCGACGAGCTGGGCATGACCAACGCCGGTTTTACCAAAATTGAAGACTTTAAAGATGTGCAAACCCTAAATGAATACAAGCACGTGAAAGCCACAGGGGGCGATATACCCGCCTATCTCAAAAAGATCGAATTTGAAAGCCGCGATAATGGCCGCACACCTTTCCAATGGGACAATACCGCCAATGCGGGCTTCACAACCGGCACACCCTGGCTGCAGGTAAATAAAAACTATACCACCATAAACGCGGCAGCGCAGGAAAAAGACCCAAACAGCTGCCTTAACTATTTCCGCAAGATGGTAACGCTGCGTACAGATAACAAGGTACTGGTGTACGGCAAATACACCTTGTTAGACAAAGCCAACCCCAATGTTTACGCTTACACCCGCGAATGGAACGGCAAAAAAATGCTGGTGATGCTCAACTTCAAAGCAAGGCCCTCAACCGCCAACACCGGTATAGACCTAAGCAAAGCTAAAGTGCTGATAGATAATTACAACGTAGCTTCTGCGGGTAATATATTAAAGCCTTATGAAGCGGTGGTTTATGAGTTGAATTAAATGGCCTTAAACCAATTTGTCATTATGACGAAGGAAGAATCTTCTGCGTGATGGCATTAACGGTTTCATTTCAATATAACTCTCGCTGTCCGAAGTCTTAAAACTTCGGACATAAATATGTCTGTAGTTTTCAAACAACAGACAGCTTGGATTGCTTTCTCCATTAGCCAACGGATCGCAATGGCGACCTTAAAACAGTGCTCTAAAAGCCCTCCCCTCCGGGGAGGGTTGGGAGGGGTCACTTCTTCATCTTCAACTTAATCGCCACAGAATCTCCTACTACCCTGCCGTATTTGTTTGATACGGTGCACGAGTTCATAAAATGTATACCGCCATAAAACCTTGCTTTTACATTCTCATTCGCGGCATCGCGGAATGATTTGTAGGAGCGGCTTTGGATGCCGAACTCCAGCTCCGAGGTGTCTTTATAAGCAATGTTATCACCAAGTGCGCTGGTCAGCGCTTCGGCCGCAGCAGCAGATATGGTGCAATGCCCGCAGGTATATTCGGGGAAGGGCGGTGTCTGCAGGTGCGGGCGCCAGTCGGGGTCAATATATTTATCTATCACGGTTTCGGGGCGGGCGGTATTGTGTACATATTTGGCTGTCCATGATTCTATAAACCCATCAAACAGCGCCACAGCGGTTTTTGCGTAGGCATAAACGGTGGTATTAAAATCGGCATTAACCTGCTTGGCGCCAATACCCACAATACTTAACCAATGCCCGGGCGGCGAAAACTTTTTGGTAATAAACATCACATGGCCCGATACATTAAGTTTTTGCGGGTTATCATCCCAAAAATCGGCCATGTGGGTTTGCTCTGGCGTAAGGCTGTCTACAGCGTTTTTGCTTAGCATCACTTCTTTATAATACTGGCTGTTCTTATCAGTTACGTTAAATTTCGGCGGCGGCGGAGCGGCGTATTCCCGGGCATCATGCATCACCATGGTGCGGATCTCGCCCCAGTGCGGCTCTACAGCCTCGGCATACATGGGCGGCGTGGGCACCCAGCGCCCCACCGAATCATTCAGGGCAAATTTAGGCGCGCTGCGCGTTTGCAGGTAGTGATCTTTCTTGCTCCAGGCTAAAACCGCCTTTGAAACTGCCGTTGCATAAGCTTCAGAGCCGGTAACCATTGGTGCGGGCATGCCGTGGGTAACCGCCATGGTGTGCAGGCTATCTGTATAATATTTCAGGCTGCCTTCGGGGAAGGTAACGGCCTCGCCTACTTTGCAAAAAGCCAATAGGGCAGCGTAAGGGTAATCTATCTTTTGGCCTTTTTCGGGTTTTGGCACCGTGCCAAAACCATTTAGCTGGCCGGCCAAACTTTGGTAATGTTTTGGATAGCCGGCCGCGATAACCTCATAGCCGGCAATAGTGGCATAAGCATAATTGCGCGATGCTACAACGGGGGTAAAATTATTGCCCATCACCACGCCGTTCAGTTCGTGTACGGTACTGCTGTATAGCTGCGGGTCATGAAACAGCTTAACATAATCGGGCTTTTTGCAGGAAGCACAAACCGCAATAAAAGCAACGGCAATTAATTGAACACTGTTTTTAAACCTGTAAGTGGTTAAGTTCATCTTTTTACAGTATAGGTTTTTTTATCGGGGCCTGCGCCGGTTATGGTAATCGATTTCCAGTTTGGCGGCAGGGCGCTTTTGATCTGTGTAAGACCATTTGGCGTTATATCCAAACCGCCAAAGCCCATCAGCAGGCTTTGCACAATACCACCCGCGCCCGTAGCGAAGTAGGGGTTGGTACCGCCCTTAGTTTCGGCAATAACACGAAACGGCGGGTTCAGATTGGGCTCATAGGCATCCTTAAACCAATGGTAAGCCTTTTTGCCATCGCCCAGGCGCGACCATAGCAGCGTAAAGATCCCCTGCGTCATGGCTGGGGTACCTTCGTTAGGTACACGGGTTTCGTAATACTCCAGGTCCTTTTTGATCTGCGCCGGGTCGGTTATCGTTTTTAGCGGGTAGGCCAGCAGGTTAACGTCGCCCTGTTTAATGCCCTCGCCTTTATAGCTATCAAACTCTTTGGTCACACCATCCGGAAATTTACTTATCGGGATGTTTTGCGCCACCACTTGCCAATCAGGATCAGCTTTGATTCCTAAAATCTTAGCGGCATCTGTTGCAGCCATGAGGTTTGCCTGTGCGGCGGCATTGGTATAAGCATTGTTGTCTACATTCTCGGCCCATTCATCGGCAGCCACTACGTCTTTAATATCGTAATGGCCTGGGCTGTTGCGCTCTACCCTGCTCGACCAAAAATCGGCCGTGGCCGAAAGTATTGGCCAGCCTTTTTCTCGCAGCCAATCTTTATCCTGCGTTACACAATAATAATTCCAGGCGGCCATGCCAACATCGGCAGTAATATGATGTTCAAACGGGCCGCTTAATGCCCAAACCGGTGTTTCTTCCACCCCGCTATCGGCACTTTCCCAAGGGAACATGGCGCCTTCATACCCGTGCGAAAATGCATTTTGTTTGGCCGCCGCCAAACGCTGATAACGGTATTCTACCAATGATTTTGCAATTTCAGGACGCAGCACTAATAACGCCGGGTACATCCAAAGATCGGCGTCCCAAAATACATGGCCGTTATAACCTAAACCAGATAAGCCCATCGGCGATGGCGAATAAGCCGTACCTGCCCGTGAGAACGAATACAGGTGATACAGCATGCTGTGCACATCCTGCTGCGCCTGCGGGTCGCCGTCTATCAGTATGTCGCTTTTCCATAGCTCATCCCAGGCCTTTTCGTGGTATTGGATTAGCCGTTCGCGGCCTTCCAGTTTGGCAAACATGGTTAAACGCTCGGCCTGGTTAAGCGGGTCGGCATCATGGGCCGAGGTTATAGACGAGCCGGCAACCGAGTATGAATAAGTTTTGCCGGCGGCAATAGCCTTGCTAAATTTCATAAGGTGCATGTTGTTATCCCACATTTCGTGAATAACACGCGGCTCCTGGCCATGCACTTCGTTAAATAAAAACGTGTTTGACGCGCAAAGCTGTAGTTTGCCTGTGGGGCTTTTAGCAGTAGATGTAAGCAGGCTGATGGTTACATGCGGCCTGTCTATTTCATTATAATAGTTTTGTACTTCTTTCAGCGCATCGGGCGCTTCCATTATGCTGGCTGCGGTAATGTTAACGGCTTTTTTAGCAGTGATAGATATATCCATCAATACGGTAAAAGGCAATTGCCTTAGCGAGTAGTAAGTGTATTTTACCGAGGCATCGGCACCATAATCAAACGTGGTAGTAAACGCTGCCTTGTGCATATCCAGCTCCTGTTTAAAGTTGCTGATATTTTTGGCGTCGATACGTTTGCCGTTGATCTCGAGGTACATGTTGAGCAAGTTAAAGCTGTTGAGGAAGTTGCTCACCCGGCCGCGGCCGTAAAGGTCATATGCACCTGCCAACACTACATTCTTTACCTTAAAAGGCTCGGGCGACGATACCACGCCGATCATACCGTTAGCTACCGTAATGCCGTAATAATTGGCAGGGTCTATCTTATCGGCCTTTATGGTCCAGGCATCCTGTGCCTTGGTGATGTTGCCTGCAAGCAAGCCAAGCCCCAGTATAAGTGCAAATTTCTTATTCATATCAGTTGGTAAATTTAAAAAATCTGATGGCGTTATTATTTATTGCAACGGCATAAATTGTCCCCTTTGGCGTCTTGATCGCCTTAATATCCCTTACCTCGCCACGCACTAAAAAGCCGGAACCAACGAGGGAAGGCACAGTAAAATTATGCTGCTTATCGGTTAATAAAAGGTCGCCGTAACCGGCATCGTAACGGCCTTCATAAGGCAATACACCCCAGAAATTCCCGCCTGCTAATATACCGTTAAACTTACCGCTAAACGTGGCAAAGCCAAACAGCGGCGCCACCTGTGCCGATGAAGGGAATGCCTTGAACTGATACCCTGCCTTACCTTTGTTATAAAAAACGCCAGATGCGAAACTGTTTGCCACCAGCGGGTTATGGTCTGTTAACGAATCGCCAAATAGCTCTTGCACCGGCTTACCCGCAAAGTCATGAAAGTATAGGTATTTCTTTTTGATCAATGGCACCTGCCGTTCAATATCGCCCTTACCTAAAAATGTGTAATCTTTTTGATTAATGCTGTAAGTAAGCAGTGGGTCTACAGTGCCGTTCTTATCCAGGTCGCTCAGGTAAAGTTTTACCGGATTTTCTGCCGACGGTTTAAGTTTAGAATTGAGACCATAATTACCTGCCAGGATATCGAGTTTACCGTCCCCGTCTGCATCTGCCAGTACGATGCGTTGCCACCAGCCGCTTAGCGCCGCCATTTGCTGGTTTTGTTGTAAAATGAATTTGCCTTTGTGGTTAATGAACACCTTTACCGGCATCCATTCGCCTGCAACTACCAAATCGGGCCAGCCGTCATTGTTTAGATCACCGAATGCTGCGGAGCGGATCATTCCTGCATGTTTTAACGCTTCGGGCAGCGGCACTTGTTTAAAATTGCCGTAACCGTCGTTCATCAGAAGATAAGATTCTGGTATCGGCCCATATTTGCGCGCGTTTGGCGCAGCGGCCACAAAAATATCCGGGTAGCCATCATGGTTAACATCTGCTACCGCTACTGCTGCCTTGTTGACGGCAATTGCCGGGATTGTATTCGATCTGCTAAAATTGCCCTTGCCATCGTTCAGGTACAAACGGTCTGCCAGTTGTGGCCAACCATTGGGATATTCGTTGCCGCCGCAGGCTACGTAAAGATCGGGGTAACCATCCTGGTTGGCATCAAAAAACACAGCATCTACATCTTCGCTTGCGGCATCGCCTGTAAAGGCAGGCTGATTGGTTTGCCTGAAGCTGCCATTATTCTGCTGAATGAATAACGCCCCCGGCTGGCCTTTTGCGCCGCAAACATAAAAATCCTCCAGGCCGTCGTGGTTCACATCGGCAACTGCCATACGCGGCCCCTCGGATGATAGCATGTGCGGGATGAGCGGCTGCACATTAAAATCGACAAAGGTATTTTCCTGATGCTTCCAGTTAAGATTTACTTCTTTGGTAATATCTTTCATTACCGGCTTCGCCGGTGGGAAAAAGCTTTTATAAACGAAGGTTCCCGAAGCATTTTTCTGATCGATATTTAACAACCGGCCTCCTTTTACTTTCCTGATCACCTGGTAGTTTTGGTTGGGCCAAATGATCAGCAGGCTATCTATTTTCTTATCCTTTCCCAACCCAAAATGCAGTTTGGCTTCGCCCGAAGACTGGAAACCGCGGGTAAGCATCAGCTGTTCATATTGCACTTGCTTGCCGGCAAAAACATAAGCTTTTGCTCCTATGCCAAAATGGTTATCCTTTGTGCCGG
Organism: Mucilaginibacter sp.; assembly: GCA_965277245.1. GTDB lineage: Bacteria > Bacteroidota > Bacteroidia > Sphingobacteriales > Sphingobacteriaceae > Mucilaginibacter. The sequence continues at coordinate 3,329,093 of OZ255719.1, read as the reverse complement.
TAAAGTTTAAACTTAGGTAATTGTTTCCTTTAGCCTGGTTTTGATAAATGCAGGCCTCGTGGTTCATGTTGTTGGTCACCAGGTCGAGGTGGCCGGTGTTGTTAAGGTCGGCATACGCTGCTCCGTTAGAGAGCATAGCATCCCGAACGCCCCAAAGCGCGCTCTTATCAATAAATTTTTCGCTTTTAGTGCCTTTAAAAATATAACTATGCGCCTCGCCGGTTGGCATTTTGTTTAGTACCGAGCTGTCTGATTGCCTGCCGGCTGTTAACTGCGCCTGCACGGCAAAGCTGGAGATATAGCTCACGTAATCCATATCCGTTGGGCGGCGCTTAATACCATTGGCAATAAACAGGTCTTTAATGCCGTCGTTATCAAAATCGGCCATCAGGGGGCTCCATGACCAGTCTGTTGCAGATATGCCGTCCATCAATCCTACTTCACTAAAGGCCTCGCCGTTACCCAGGTTTTTTTGCAGGTTATTGCGCGAGTATTGGTATTGGAAACCGCCCTTAACTATTTTATAATTATACTGATCGAAGGATTCATCGCCGCCATATGTCTTCAAAACGTTCTCATCACCGGGGAGCATATCGGCCGTAAAAACATCCAGCTGGCCGTCGTTATTAAAATCGGCAATATCATTGCCCATGCTAAAACGACTGTAGTGGTTAAAATGCTTTGCCCCCGCTTCGGTAAAGGTGCCGTTATGGTTGTTTATGTAATAGTAATCGTTCTCATGGAAATCATTGCCAACGTAAATATCTTCCCAACCGTCGTTATTAAGGTCGGCAACGGCAACACCCAGCCCGTATCCAAGCGCACTGGAGTAAATACCTGACGTAGACGTTACATCTGTAAAATGGCCCTTTGTATTTAGAAATAACTTGCTCCCGGCTAATTTGCTTACGGTTTTACGCGCGCTGGTATCGCCATAAGTTTCCACCGAGTGGTGCGACTGGTTCAGCAAAAAACAATCGAGAAGGCCATCGTGATTGTAATCAAAAAAAGCTGCCTGGGTAGCGTAACCCGAAAAATCGAGGCCATATTCGGCAGAGCGTTCTGTAAACGTACCATTATGGTTATTAATGTAGAGCATGTTGTGCCCCTTTAAATTAAGCTTACCGGCTACGGCACAAACGTATATATCCAGGTAACCATCATTATTTACATCGGCCATTGTGGTGCCTGTGCACCAGTCGGCAATACCGGCCACGCCTGCCTTTGCAGTTATATCTTCAAACTTATAATTGCCTTTATTGAGGTAAAGTTTATTGCCGCCCTTTTTGTTAGAGGTAAAGTAAATGTCGGGCAGGCCGTCATTATTAACGTCGCCAATAGAAACACCCCCGCCATTGTAGAAGTACAGGTAATCTATAATGCCGGGCTTATCGTTATCATTAACCTGGTTAACAAAATGAACATTGGTTTGGGCGGAGGGCAACAGCCGGAAAATGGGTTGCTCGGTTGCTTTGCGGGTACAAGAAGTTAGCCCAAAAACCAGGATAACGAGCACCGGAAAACTATTTAAAACAGCTGATAGCCTATGGAAAAATTTAGCAGCACCTACGCTCATTAATTAAAACCTTTAAACGTTTAACTGCAATAATTTATGCTGGTTTTAAAACGTATTCTTATGGAATAATTGGCTGAGCAAATGTATTAAAATAATTACAGATGCCGGTTTATTTTCTTGTATAATTGAGGCATAAAACTCGCGCCAATTAGCTTGCAAAGCATTTTTTGAGTATTTTTACAGACCTGCATCCTGCTAACCGAAATGAATAAAAAATTATATCTGCCTATCCTATTAATTGCAATTGTTGCTTGCACCTTGATACCCTTTAGTTATCAAAAAATTGTAACCATAGATTATCCGTTTATGATTGTTTTTAACCAGCTAAAAGCGGCTAACTGGAAAAAATGGCAGCCTCAGCTCCTGGTGATTTACGCTAAAGATTCAACGGGGATTAAAACCGTTCAAAGCAAGACCGGGTTTAGTATTAATGCAAAGAATATTTATATAAATGCACAAACAGCCGATGGTTTTAAATTTGCTGTAACTGAAACCATTAACCATAAAAGTACTAAATATAAATACGTTACTATACCGCAAAGCAATGCCGGAAAGTGCAGCGTAATTATAATTAAAAAGGGTAATACCTATAATTGGCTGTTAGACTTTATTATTAAAAAGCCGGGCGATATAGATGCGCTAAAAAGCTACATGTATGATACGAAAGCGTTTTATGGCTATCAAATAAACCGCGGCAAGGTTATAGACAGTAATATTGTGGTGCAGAAACAAATAGTACCCATTGCTGCAAGGGCAAGTGAAATAGTTAAAATTCAGCAATTATTAAACGCCTATCTTAAACTTCACGGCATTAAGCAGGAGCAGCCCATAATGGCGGATATACGTGATGTTTCTAAAGATTCGGCGCTTGTGATGATCGGCATCCCCATTGTTGGGCGGGCAAAAAACAGCGGAGATTTTAAATTTATGCACCTGCCACGCAATGGCTACATGCTATCCGCTTATTACAGAGGGCCTTACGGTGGCCGGCAAAAGCTGTATAAAGCTATTAAAGCTTATGTTACTAATCACTCCTTATCAGCGCCAGAAGTTCCTTACGAGAAATTTATGGATAATAAAATACCGCTAAGCGATGCTGATGAGGTTAATATGCAGGTAAACTTTCCTATTTTTTAGAAGGTTTATACAGCTGCAGCGCATCACTGTTGCGGGCAATGATAACAGCCTGCCCCTGCGGTGTTTTAATAGCGCTGATATCGCGCACTTCGCCTTTTATAAATATGCCGCTGTTTGCCGGTGGCATATAATTAAACCCATGCGTTTTAGTGCCTAACAAAGTAACGCCATAGCTTCCGTCATACCGGCCAACCTCGGGTTTTAAGCCAAAAAAATTGCCGCCTAATATGAGGTCTTTTATCCCGTCGCCGTTAATATCTGTTGCCATGATGGCAAACACGGGCGAAAACTGTGCCCTTATTGGCAGTTCCTTTTTGGTAAATGCACCCTTGCCTTTGTTGTAAAATATGCAGGAGCGTGTTTCATTAACCGTTAATACCTGGGCCTTATCCAGTTGGTCTGACGTAAAAATATCGTTTATCCCCTTACCGGCAAAAGTATCATACCTCAGGAATTTCTTTTTTAAGATGGGCATTTGCCTTATCAGATCGTCATGCAGATTAAAGGGGTATGCCTTGCCATCTGTTTTGTAATACACCGGCACGCATTCTATTGTACCGTTGCTATCAAAATCAGAAACGTAAAGTTTAGCGGGGTGCACCACATCTGCCTGGATCTTTGAATTTAAACCGTTATTACCTGCCACCAGGTCGGGTTTGCCATCGCCGTTAAGGTCTGTTACGGTAAGGGAATTCCACCAGCCCGAAGAATTTTCTATCTCGCCAGTTTTAATTAGTTTGCCATTTACATATTTAAGAATAGTTACCGGCATCCAGTCGCCAACCACAACCAAAGCATTTTTGCCACTACCGTCTATATCTGCCCATTGGGCATCGGTTACCATACCGAGTTTTAAAAGCCCGGGTGCCTGTATTTGGGTTATATCTGTAAAATTACCGTGCCCGTCGTTATGCAGCAGGTGGCTTTCGGGTATTACGCCATAAGTACCGGGCACGCTGCGGCCGCCTATAAAGATATCGCCATTGTTATTCACTCTCACACAAGATGCATTAACAGATACCAGCGGCCAGCCCGATAGCTTACGGGTAAAATTGCCTTTACCATCATTTATATAAAGCCTTGCCAATAAATTAATAGAGCCATTCTTCTCCTGGTTACCACCCGATACCACAACAAGGTCCATATCGCCATCGTGGTCGGCATCAAAAAATTGGGCGCCTATATCTTCGCTCAGCCTGTCTTGCTCAAAAATAAACTCCCTTTTTTGCATAAACTTGCCATTTGGCTGTTGGATAAACAGCTTAGCCGTATCTGCTATGGCACCGCCAACAAAAAAGTCTTCCAGGCCGTCGCCGTTAACATCCCCTACGGCAATGCGGGGCCCATCGGTTGAAAGCATTTTAGGGATCAGCCGCTGATCGTCAAAGTCTTTATAATTATTCTCCTTATGGTAAATATCGCCCGATACATCGGCCGTTGCATTTTTATAAATGGCATTGGCAAATTTTGGTGCAGCAACAAAAGTGAGGTTGGCATTGGTTTGTGTTAATGTTATTGCAGAGTTGGTCTTTATATTTTTAAGCACTTGCATTTTCATGTTGGGCCATATCACCCTTATACTATCAACTTGTTTGTACTTGCCCATCCCAAAATTAAGCACCGGCTCGGCACTGCTCTCAAAACCGCGCACCGGCATTTGTTCAATTAGCTGTTGCATACCGTTGGTATAGCAAATAACTTTGGCACCAATCCCGAAGGTGTTCATGCCAATGCCCTTTAATGCAACCTTAAGATAATGCGCACCCGTTTTACGCTCAGAGGTGGTATTACGGTACATAAATGCCTCGCCATTCTCGTTGTTCACAACCAGATCTACATCGCCGTCGCCGTCCAGATCGCCGTAGGCGGCCCCGTTGCTGAATGTGGGGGTAGAAAGGCCGAGTTCTTCCGTTGCGTTTTTAAATTTAAGGGTATGCGTATTCAGGAAACCATAGTTAGATATTTTGGTTGACGGCATCTTATCCAAAAAAGCCTTCATTTTAAAGCCGCCCTTTTGCACCTGTTTCATCACCTCATCGCTGCTAAAGTAGCTTAGAAAATCCTGGTTAGTTAAATCTTTACTTATGCCGTTGCTTACATAAATATCTTTCCAGCCATCATTATTAAAATCGAAGCATAGTGCGCCCCAACTCCAATCGGTAGCATTTACGCCTGCCAGGGCCGCAATTTCGCTAAAGGTACCATCGCCGTTATTAAGCTGCAGGCAATTACTGCTTATCTGGTGGTGGAAATCATTCTGCAGTTTGGCATTGTAAATATCGTACTCATCAAACTTGGTGGTAGTTTTTAAGCGGTAGTCGTTTTCGGGCAGCATATCTGTGGTAAAAACGTCCAGCATGCCGTCATTGTTAATATCCGCCATATCAGAACCCATGCTCGACATGCTCATGTGACCCATGGCATCGTTACTGTTCTCCTTAAAAGTACCGTTATGCTGATTAATGTACAGATAATCATGCTCAAAAAAATCATTGGAGATATACATATCGTCCCAACCGCTGTTGTTAAAGTCGCCGGCAGCAATACCCAGGCCAAACCCTATCTCGCTCCCATAAATATTGGCCTGGGCACTAACATCCACAAAGTGACCGTTATCATTTCGGTACAGGCGGTCGCCGTTTTTGGGGTCGCGGCGGTTACGCAGGTTTCGGTCATAACCAAAACTGCCTATCGGGCGGTAACTGTTATTCAGTACAAAACAATCCAGATCGCCGTCGTGGTCGTAATCAAAAAATATGGCCTGGGTAGATAAACCTGTATCTGCCAAACCGTATTGTTTGGCTTCTTCTTTAAAGGTGCCGTCTTTTTGGTTAATGTATAATTCGTTGGCGCGGTCACTGTCTTCCAGGCCGCCGCTATTGCAAACGTAAATATCCAGCCAGCCATCGCCGTTGATGTCTACCATGCTTACGCCGGTATGCCATCTTTTATAACCGGTTAAGCCGGCCTTAACGGTCACATCTTCAAACTTCCAGTTACCCTTGTTAATATAAAGTTTATTGCTGCCCTGGTTAGCGGTAAAAAAAACATCGGGTTTACCGTCGTTATTAACATCGCCAATGGCCACTCCCGCCCCGTTGTAGTAATTGCGATAATTAAATACGTTGAAGTTCTCATTATCTGCAACCTTATTTATAAACGTAACGCCGGTTTGTGCCGAAGGCTGCAACTGAAACAGCGAATCGGCTGTGTTATACTGCTTTTTTTGGTGACAGGACACACCGGCAACTGCGAATAAAAAATATATAAAAAGCGTTTTGAGGCTGCGCATAAAAGGGCTAAAATATTAAATGGAGCAGTAAGTTAATACTGCTCCATTTAAATTTATTCTGTAAAGTTAAACCGGCTTATTAATAGCCAGGGTTTTGAGTTAAGTTAGGATTTTTCTGCAATGCAGAAGTTGGGATAGGGAACAACTGAGTATGCTTATCTGCATCAACCGGTTTGAAAACGCGCGCATCTCCAAAGTGACCGAAACGGATCATATCTTGTCTTCTCCAACCTTCGTAGGCAAACTCACGGCCTCTTTCTCTGTAAATACTATCCAGGTTAAATGCGGCTGAAGTAAAGTTTGCTACTCCTGCACGTTGCCTTACCGGCGCTGTGTAAGTTAATGCACCTCCTAAATTACCCAAACGAGCAGTTAACTCAGCTTTCATTAACAATACATCGGCATAACGCATTAAGGCATAATCTGCATCCTGGCTTTGGAAACCAGGAACGATCTGCCACTTTTGCTGGCGCACACCATCATACTCTGTGGCTGTATATAAGCTCGAGATCAGCGGCCGGAAATTTAACAATAATGAACTATCACTACCACGTGTTTTTAAAGGCGTAACACCATCAGCATCATACTGCTGGCCTGCTTGCCATCCTGCTTTACGCTTATCGGCATTGTCATAACGGCCATAGTAGTCTGCAGTTGTTGTGAAACCATTCCACGGGCCACCAGTTGGGCCAAAATTGTATTTATTAGCCTGGTTGTAGTGGAAAGTCATCATCTGGAACTGTAAGCCTTGCGCATTAATGTGATCATAAGGTATTACAAAAATGTTCTCTGTAGAATTTGTGTTATTGCTGGAAAAATTGCTCAGATAATCGGCGTTTAAGCTATAACCCGAAGTAAGTAAAGAGTCGCAATAAGCGTTAGCTGCAGTATAACCGCTGTTATCTGTTGAACCGGTGATCACATTTTGGTTCAGATATAACTTAGCTAACAGGAAGTAAGCTCCCCATTTGTTTAAGCGGCCGTATTGGCTTGGGTCTTGTGCAGGTGTTTTAGAGCTCAATTTAGGGCCAGCATCTTTAAGTTCGCTTATTAGGTATGCAAATGCAGTTGCCGCAGGTGTAGTTTTTACCGTGGTGGCATCTGTAGATGACGAAGTAATTAAAGGTATGTTACCAAAGTTATTTACCAATAAGAAATAATAATAAGCCCTAAATACCCTTAACTCATTAATAGAGTAGGCGGTTGACGATGTTGACGGCAAACCTTGTAATAGGCCCAGGGTAATGTTAATAGCACCAATGGCATTATAAGCATCGTTCCATGAGTTGTTTATGTTACCATGTGATGCCGGGTAGGTATGCAGGTACATTTGTTGCCAAACACCACCATCTGCCCAGTCGCCACCAATACGGCCCGGTACTATAAGGGCATCTGTAGTCTCTTCTGAAGTTAACAGCATTTTATCATTACCGGTTATAGACTGCAAATTGGTATAAGTACCTAACACAATAGAGTTAAGGTATGCATTGCTGCCCGCCGCCTGTGTTTGCGTAACAGAATCTAACGGTGTGTTGAGCGATTTCTTACAGGAGTATAACCCCATGCCTGTAAGCAGCGCTGCTGTGATTAATAAATGTTTCTTTTTCATATTATAATGGTTTATAACTATTTAAGTGTAAGATTTATCCCAAAAGATATCTGGCGCGGGCGAGGGTATAAAGCTCTCCTATCAACACCCTGGAAAATACCTGTAGAAATAATCTCCGGATCCAGGCCTTTATAGCCGGTAAATGTGTAAAGATTATTACCTGCAATATATACGTGAATTTTATCTATATAGTTGTTGGCATGTACATTTATATTGTAACCAATATTTGCACTCTGGATCTTTAAGTAAGAGGTGCTCATTAACCAGAAAGTAGATGGTTCTGAAGAACTTGTGATGTTATACTTAGATGCATCTGCAAGCACCGCATAGGTGCCAACCTTGGTTAAACTGGTATAATCCATGTAAGTTTCGTTCAAAGCACGGCCGCCATATTCGCCGCGTAAAAATATGCTGGCGTCAAATTGTTTAAAGTTAAAGCTGTTGTTAATGCTGTAACCAAATTTGGGCTGGGTGTTATAGAACTTACGGTCTTGTGTGCTGCCATCATCAGCATAGTTGAGTGTGCTTACATCTGCTGTGGCTGTTCTGCTGCCATCTGCAGCATATTTCCAAAATGTTTGTGCGCCTGCAGCATTTTGGCCGGCATACTCAGGTAATAACAAGGTACCTACGCCATAACCTACCTTTAAATAAGTAACCTGCGATATAGCGCCGCTGATACCTAAACCACCAGTACCGCCGCCTGTATAAGCCTGGGTAACGTTAAATTGTGTACCTGCCAATGAACCAGAAAGGTTAGTTATTTTATTTCTGTTTACGTTAAAGTTTACTGCTGCATTCCATCCAAAATCTTTCTTGGCAACTACTTTGCCGTTTAAGTTAAACTCAAAACCTTTATTTTCAAGTGTACCTATGTTTGCAAGAATGTTACCCACAAAGAACTGGCCGCCCGTAGGCACAACGTAGTTGTATAAGAGGTGGTTAGATTTTTTATAGTAAACATCAAAGCTACCATTTAAACGGCCGTTAAATAAGCCGAAGTCTACAGCCGCATCGGTAGTGGCATCAACTTCCCAACGCAGATCCGGGTTGGCATTCTGGGTTGCAAAGTTGCTTACCAGGAAGCTGCCTGTTGTACCATCATAATAAGTTTTGCCGGTAGAACCGAACAGGAATTGTGAGTTATAAGGGCCAATGGCATCCTGGTTACCAACCTGGCCATAACCGCCACGCAATTTCAAGTTAGACAACCAGCGTACATCCTTTAAAAAGTCTTCATTGCTGATCGCCCATGCAACGCTACCTGATGGGAATACCTGGCCCTGGTTATTTATGCCGAGTTTGTTTGAGTGGTCATAACGGGCATTACCTGTAATGTAATATTTATCGGCATAGTTATACTCAATACGGCCGAAAACAGATTTTAATGTATAACCATTTGCATAAGATGCAATATCTGCATTTGTTATCGCGTTAGCCGCGCCTATATTTTCGTACGGGAGATTGATATTACTAAAGTTGTGCGCACCTACACGGTATCCATCATACCGGGTTTGGTATTGTTCTGCACCTGCTGTGATATTCACCCTGCTTTTACCAAAGGTTGGCTTATAGTTTAAATAACCGCCATAAGTAGTAGTTGTACCGGTTTGGGTACCCTTATCAACATCGCCCAGGTTACTTAATTGTGGCACATAGCCCAAAAAATCGGGTATGGGTTTAACCAAACCGCCCGGCTGATAATAAATTTGTGTAGTATAATCGCCGCGGGTTGCGTTAGCATAAGGGCTGATGGTTAAATTTTTAGCCAAAGAATAATCTAAACGCAGGTTACCTGTAATGCGGTCTTGTGTACCTGTATTTTGAATGTAGTTTAACAATGGCAGGGGGTTACCCTCTTGTGTGTTATTAATTAACTGGTAATTATTAGGATTAAGCGGATCTGCCGGTGTGCCCGGAGCATTATATGGGCTAATTACCGATGGTACGCTGGCGGCGTTTAAGAAAACGTCGTTATCATTAGCATTTGTACCGGGTGTTTGCACATATTTAGAACGGGTGTTTGACGCCGATACATTCATGGTGATCAATAACTTGTCATTTAAAGTTTTTTGATCTAAATTGAAACGAGCGTTCAAATCTTTTCTGTAGTTATAAGCAATACCTTCCTGGTCATAGTAAGTGATAGACCCTCTGTAGTGCCCTTTATCGTTACCGCCACTCATAGCAACGTTTTCCTGGTGGGTAAAGGCGTTGCGGGTAATCTGTTTAAACCAGTTGGTGTTGGCCCCCTGGTCATTTGTGGTAGTTGTACCGGCCGGCATAGCGTGGCCGTTTACCTGTTGGTATAAAGCCAGGTATTGGGTACGGTCTGCAAAATTTGGCAAACGCAGCGGAGATTCCATAGCAACGTAAGAGTTTGCAGTAACCTGTGCGCGGCCGGCCTTGCCTGTTTTGGTGGTAATTAAGATAACACCGCCTGCAGCACGTGAACCGTAAATGGCCGCTGCTGAGGCATCTTTCAAAATATCGAAAGATTCGATATCACTTGGCGATACCGAACGTATATCTGCACCTTCAATACCGTCTATTACATATAACGGATCATTACCGCCCGCCAATGAAGCTGTACCACGGATACGAACAACCGGGTTAGAGTTAGGATCACCATCAAATGTGGTAATTACCACGCCCGGCGCCTTACCTTGTAACTGTTGTAAGGGGTTAGTGGTTACACCCTGCACAAAATCGCCCGATGAAACCTTTACTACCGCACCGGTAGCATCTTTCTTACGCACTGTACCATAACCAACCACTAAAACTTCGTTTAATGCGGTGTTGGTAGCGTCCATGGTAATGTTATTCATGCTTTCGCCGGTGATGGTTACCACCTTACGTGCATAGCCCACATAGGTTAATGTTAATGATGTGGCAGATACCGGTACCGATATTTTGAAATTACCGTTACCATCTGTTGAAGCACCGACAGAAGAACCGGTTGCAACGATGCCAACTCCCGGAAGCGGCGAATTGTCTTTAGAATCGAGCACCCTACCTGTAATATTTTTGTTTTGGGCCATTGCCGGTAAAACAAAGAAACAAGCTAAGGCAACGAAAAATACTTTGAGTAAATTTTTTAATTGCATAACAATTGGGTTTATTAAGTTAATGGTTAGTTTGAAAACTGTTTTGGAGATGCACCGTGCGCAATAAGATCGGCCGGCAATAGGTCTGCAACAGGTAGACGGGGTCTGAAAACAACTTTGTAAAGTTTAATCATATGTTAATTTAAAGTTTTTACAATACACGGTATAATAACGTAACGGTTAAAGCTGTAATTAAACAACTAAAACATGCAGAAAACGATGCAGCTATACGATTCTATACTATTGGTTATAATTGAGATCTTATCAAGACACCGAAGGCGGGGCCTTAGTGTTCTGAAATAGACCAATTGGTTATCACAAAGTAATAAAGATAGAAGTACAAAAACTACACGTTTTTAAAAAATTATAAAAAATATAAAGTTTATAAACATAAACACATTGTATATCAATAAGTTATGCCATTTTAGTACGAGAAAAATATAAAACTTTTTTATAGGTTTTTAAGTAATAATGCCGTTGAGGGGCAGAAAAAACTATTTGTAGAACAGGTTTGTTATAGCGGCTATGACTTGTACGTGGGTGTATCCACCGCCCTTACCGACATTATTTTTTGATCAAACTGGTCGCTCGATACGATAGCCTTGGCTTTGATGCGCATTTTATATACGTAAATAGTATTTACAGAATACTCCAGTATGTTGGCAATAGCCTGGTTATCATTTATCCCTAAGCGCATCAGGGCAAAAATACGGAGGTCGGTATTCAGCACTTCGTGATCTTTGGGCCAAAGCTGATCTTCGGTTTTCAGCATCGAATTAAATACGGTTATAAAGTTTGGGAATATCTTTAGGAATATATGATCAAAGGTGTGGAAAAGGTCTTCGCGCTCTTTCTTAATATTTATCTCGTTTATAGAAGCAAGTATCTCATCATATTTTTTGCCGGCCAGTTTACGCTCTGTACTTCTTTTTAATTTCTCGAGCATGAGGATATAACCCGATATAATGTTAAAGAAATTGCCGATATATTCCTCTTTAATACGCGTGTCTTCGGTAAGCCGGCTGTTAATGCGTTCCAGCTGGATATTTTTATCTTCAATTATTTTTTCTTTTGCCTTTAAGCTGCGTAACTGATAGAACACGATAAATGATACCAGCGATATGATTATAGCTATCATAGAGATAGATATGGAGTAGATCAAGAACCGCCGCTTATCGTTCTCTATCATGATAAGCTTTTTGGCGGCAACAATGGGCAGTACGGCTCCTATTTTTACCTTGCGCAGGCGGGCGCCGTAGTACTGGGCATCTGTCATGGCTTGCTGTACAAAGGTATAGCTGTCTAATACATCGCCTTTCATATCCAACTCCACACCTAATTTAAACAAGGCAAGGGTTTCCCTGGTAGATGAGCGGATATCATTAATTGAGGCCAGGGCCAACAATTCTATCCGCTTATCGCGATTTGCCTGCCCACCATAAAACAAGCTTAAGCCGGTTGCCACTATTGCCTTTTGATGTTCTGATAGTGGGTAATGATACAGTAGCTTTGTTAAATATACAGAGGGGCTGCCCGTTTGCCCCAAACGGATCTGCTTATCGCCCAAATGGTCCAACATGTCATAAGAGCCGGGCTTGGCCAGCATTAATACCGAGTCGATGTAATTTACCGCCAGGCCGAAATCCAAGCGTGCATAATACCTGTCGTTATTATACTCGCCAAGGTCGGCATAGGCGCGGGCCTTTAACGCATAAAATTCCAGCCTGGATGCATCATTGAGCGAGCTGATGTTAATAACACCCAGGCAATCGAAGGTTTCTTTAAACATCCCCGCCGAAAGCAGGATAAAACCGAGCTTTATCTGGCTTTCGTTTTGTTTAGGGAAGTCTTTAAGATTTTTACTGGCCACATATAGCTTTTGCGCATACACGTAGGCAGAATCAAACTTGTAAACCTTGTACTCCTCATACAGCTTAGTGCAGATGGTATATTCACGGGCATAGTCATTCGGGAAGGTAGAGGCCAGCTGGCCGCGCAGGTTTTCTATCCGGAGTTCTTTTTTATTATCGTACTCGCGTGCTTTGGTCAGTTCAGTTTTCAGTACCGTTAAAAGGCTGTCAGATCTCTCCGAAGAAAAGGCCTTGCTGCTTAAGAGCAACAGCAATAATATGGGTATTAAAAATTTGTTCATACTAAAAGCGAAAGGCCCTGCAACATGGTAAAGCTAATAAAACGCACAAAGGTTTTGGCTATAAACTATCTAAATGATATTTATTTAACAATCGCAGTAAAACACCGTTTGTCCACCCGAAACCATCCTGGAGGGGGTATTCGCCGCCGCCTGCTTTAATATCGGTATCTAAAACGTTATATTTTTCCATCAGTTTGCCGGTGCTGTTAAAAACGCGGATGTTGGTGTTCACCCAATTTTGCGCCACGTTTTTAGCTAATGCCTCATGGTGGTAATTGTTAAGCCCGTCTATAGCCATGTATTGCAGGGGCGCCCAGGCATTGGGGCTGTCCCACTGCTGGCCGGAGCGGTTAAAAGTAGTAACCAGGCCGCCGGCTTTTAAGAACTGCTTTTTTAGCTTATCTGCAACCCTGTTTGCCTGGGCTTGCGATGCTATTTTAAACTCTAACGGGTAAGTGCCGGCCAAAGTTTCTACCGGGCTGGCGGCTTTTAGCTTCCAGTTATAATCATCAAACCAGCCGGTGGTATTGTTCCAGGTGTATTTAAGAACGGCCAGTTTGCGCGCTGTAGCTTTGGCAACGTAAAGGCGGTATTTAGGCATATCGCCTTTTAGCTGGTAGCCTTTGGCAATGGTCATTTCTAAATTATACAGCAGGCAGTTAAGGTCTACCGGAATAATATCCGTTGTTTGGATATTTTCGAGTTTCATGCTGGCATCAAACCAACGCGTACTGAAATCCCAACCGCTCTCTGCCGCCGCGCGGATGTTACGGTAAAAATTGCCCAATTGCTGTTTAGTTAGTTTACCGGCGTTAACATCCTGCTTGTATGATTCTTCGCGGGGCTGGTCGCTATCGTCCCAGTAGCGGTTCAGCAGTTCGCCGCCGGGCATACGCACGGCCATGCGGTTGGCCTGCCCCGGCGCCAGCTTATTGGCGCCGCTCATCCAGAAGTTATATTCCTTTATCAACTGCGGCTGATATTTTACCAATACCTGTTCGCCGTTGTCTTTTGCAAGCAGCTGCACCATGAGACTAAAAAACGGCGGCTGCGATCTGGTTAAATAATAGGTGCGTGTACCGTTGGGGATAAAACCATAAGTATCTATCAAATAGGCAAAATTGCCGATCATGTTCCGGATTATCTCGGTTTTATGGCTTTCCTGCAGGCCCAGCATGGTGAAGTAGGAGTCCCAATAATAGGTTTCGCGAAAACGGCCGCCGGGGATTATAAAATCGTTAGGTAAGGGCAGCAGCGATGAATACCTGGAAACGGTATCGTGCCGGCGGTAAAGCACCTGCCACAATGTATCTATATGTTTATGAATACCCATGCCAATATCGCTTTTAAATACATTGTTGCTTGCTGTGGGGATCACGAAATTATCGGCCACGAACTGTTTAAGATCGAACCCGGGTTTATCTTTGCGGGCAATGTAATCGTTCATGATAAGCGATGGATTGCGGCGGGGGGTGCAGTCTACAAAAGTTTTATTATCGGGGAATACGTCGCCAAGCTGCACTGCCTCAAACAAACCCGGGAATAGTTGCCGTGGGCTTTTATGCTGCGCGAAGGCACAGCCCATAAACAGTAAAAGGGATAGCATTAAGAATACACGTTTCATTTAAAGAAAAATAATTGGTGAAGTGAAGGTAATGTTTTTAGCCAAATTGTGCATGATGATTGTGTGAGTGGTTGATTACTTTCAACCGTCATTGCGAGGTACGAAGCAATCCCCGAATTACAGAGTTTGTGCTTTATTTACGTTAGTCTGCTCATAGCCGCAGGGGATTAGTTACTTTGCCATAGCCGCAAAGTAACCAAAAGGCCTAGCCAGTAAGAGGCTTTTTCTCCGCACAGGCCCCGCCCTGCAAATCGCCCGACGGGCCCTCATCACACAGGGCGATAGTAGCGTCGGCCGCTTTTCATCCAAAGCTGCTTACTGGCGAAAGACGAAGCTTGCGCTAGGGATTGAAGCGGATACCGGCCCTGTGCCTAAGGCCTGTGCAGTATGAGCGTAAAGCCCGGCCCGAAGGGAAACGCCCAAATTAATGATAGCATGAGAGAAGGTTGAATGAGAGAATAATTCCTAACCTATATGTAAGTACCAAAGCATTTAAGCCCTTTGCGCATAAAAAATATTCCCTAATTTAACCGCACCAATTACCACCTTTAATGAAAACCAAAATATTACTGCTGTTTATATTTGCGGCGCAAATTAGTTTCGGGCAAAACAAGCTGCCCGCATGGGCCTTCGGCGGCTTTACCAGGCCTGCGGGCATAAACCCCATTATAACGCCCGATACCGCAGCCAGGTTTATAGACCCTATCCTCAAGACCCCCGTAGGGTGGGAATCTAACGATACCTTTAACCCTGCCGCCGCCGTACTGGGCGGTAAAATTGTGGTACTGTACCGCAGCGAAGATAAAAGCGGCGTAGGCATTGGCTACCGCACATCGCGCCTGGGGTATGCCGTAAGCGCCGACGGCCTGCACTTTAAACGCAGCCCTGCCCCGGTGTTTTACCCTGCCGAAGACAGCCAGAAGAAGTACGAATGGCCCGGCGGCTGCGAAGACCCGCGCGTTGCCGTTACCGAAGCCGGTACCTACGTGGTGTTTTACACCCAGTGGAACCGCGATGTGCCCCGCCTGGGCGTGGCCACATCTAAAGACCTGAAACACTGGACTAAGCACGGCCCCATCTTCGAAGATGCCTACCAGGGCAAATTCCTGAACATTGCGCACAAGAGCGCCAGCATATTAACCCAGGTGAAGAATGGCAAACAGGTGGTGGCCAAAATTAACGGCAAGTACTGGATGTACTGGGGCGAACTGCATGTTTATGCGGCAACATCGGCCAACCTTGTAGACTGGGCGCCGGTTGTGAATAACGATGGTACGCTGAAAGAACTTATGTCGCCCAGGAAGGGGTATTTTGATAGCGAGCTTACCGAGTGCGGCCCGCCGGCAATACTTACCCCCAAAGGCATTATCCTTTTCTACAACGGCAAGAACAAAGCCGGCAACGATGGCGACAAGCGTTTTACGCCGAACTCGTACTGCGCCGGGCAAGCCCTGTTTGATAAGCGCGACCCTGCTAAAAACCTGGCCCGTTTAGATGTACCTTACTTTAGGCCAATGCTGCCCTTCGAAAAAAGCGGCCAATACCCGGCCGGCACGGTATTTACCGAAGGCATGGCTTACTTTAAACACAAGTGGTATATGTATTACGGCTGTGCAGACTCGCGCGTGGCAGTAGCCATTTACGACCCTGCGAAGCCGGGAAAAGCCGATTCGATAGAGTAAGAGGTATTTGGGCGTTCGGGCGGGCAGGAGTTTATCCTGAGTTTAACGAAGGGCTCATACGCCTGCAGGCTTACGATCGCGGCCGGTATCCGCTGCTATCCCTAACGCGACGGTTGCCAGTAGCAGTCTTTTATACTTATATATAATCGTAGCTTTATTTACAAAGATTATGGAATTATTTAGTATGTAAGCCTTTGCCAACAATGTCTAGTCTATAATAGATTTGACATATGTATTATTAAGCCAAAAACTTTTCTTCTTTTCAAAAGTTCCGATATGGGTTTCCATCAAGTCCTTTGAATCTTTTCCTTTGGGCCTGACATGCCCAACATTACTCTGTGAGCTTTTTATAAATCGCTTAAAGTTACCGGATAAGATTTTCCCTTTAGTGTCATTCCAAATCAAATGCATAGTTTCAATATCTTTCCAAGGCATATTCCAAAATTTAACCTTTTCTAAAATTAAATTCCCATCGGTGTCTTTTTTGAATACAACAAAGAAAAATTTACTTGATAACATATTGTATAATTCAGAGTTTTCCCAATCTTCCTCAATGATATCTTTAAACTTAATTTGAGGAAAAGACATATGCTCTTTTATTTTTCCATTTCTCTCAAAGCGCACTGTTTTTAATTTGATATCCGCCTTTTCGAATTCCTCAATTTCTTTACCTTGGACATTTAAGATTGCTTTCGAGATATTATAAAATCGACTTTTTGCTTTACTTGTTTTAAGCGCAAGTTTACTAAATAATTGCTGTTCACTAAGTCCATAATAAGGCTTAAACCTTCTGATAACAAGTTGTTCAATTGTTTCCCCATGTTCAAATTCATCTAACGATTTAACTATCGGCGATAATTGGCCATCTTTTTCCACTATTGAATATTTTACAAGTGGGTCTGCTACGTCAAAAGAACCCAATACCCTCTGATAATCGCTGGTCTGATCGATTAAGTTTATGTCCCCAGCTAACGTTTTGGCTATGATAATATTAAGATACTTAGGTTTTAAAGAATAAGCCCGCTGTTTTGCTAGTACATTAGAAAAAGGCTGCTTACGATTAGGAATGTTATTTGCACCTTTAGTACAAGCTCCTAAATAAAAAGTATCTCCTTCAGAAATCTCGTGCGCAAGTCCATCACGAATTTTTTCCCTTATTGTCTCCCAATCATCTTTTATTATTTTAAGATCGATTGCTGGAAATCTGAAGAGCCTAATAATTTCAAATACAAGTTCAATGTCAATACTTTCCTTCTCATGCAAATAAAACATCAACAGCAGTAGTTGATTTTTTTTCCAAAAGCTGCTCTCTATAAACTCCTTACTGTATTCTTCTTCAAAGTTAATAATATTAAAAACCAGTCTTTCCTTCGCTTTCAAGGACCTTTTTGAATCCTTTACAACTGGAGTAGTTTTTAATTCAAGACCTGCTTCAGGAAAGTCTGGGCCTGAAATATTATTTAATGCATATAAAAAATAATACTTTTCAACTAACTGACCCAAACTGCCTTTCACTTTCTTAATTTTTGACAGCTCTTCTGAATCTATTAAAACCTCCTTTAAAGTTTTTTTTAGTAATTTTTTAGCATATGCTTCTATCGAATAAGCATCGGCTTTATCATACGGCAGTTCTTTCATGTTCATTGATGAAAGTGAATAATACTTGGCCAATCTTTTCGATTATGCCAACAACTAAAGCATTCCCCATGAAAAAAGCTCTTTTAGCGTCAGAGGCACCTTTTGTATGGTTATCTGGGAACATATTTAAACGCTCTAGTTCTACCGGCGTTAGTCTTCGTAATCTACCGTCATAGGTTTGAATAACATGTTTAAATCTTGATGGAGCCGTTCCTCCTTCGCCCGTTATGATTGTCCGTGATGGCTGATTAAGAGGATCTGGAAAAATCATCCCTCCTTCACTATATCTGTATTCAAATCCGAGTGTTTTATTGATTCGCATTTGATTTTTAGCTCCTTTTAGATATTCCCATTTATGCAAATTTTCTGTGTCTATGTAAAAGCTGCCAGGAATTGATTCGGTTTGTAAAATATCTTTTAAAGTCGTTTTAATACCACTATGTATGGGATTTACTTTTAATGTCGCGACCTCTCTGTTAATCATCACGCCTGAGTTTTCAAAAGGCGTTTTGGAATTTAATTGCCCGCTAAATTCATCAGAAATATCTGCAAGATCGCCATCAATTTGAAATTCTCGAGAATTTAGAACTTCATCAGAAACTGGAAAAGCATTTGCAAAAACACCATCTTTTAATAGCCAGTTTTCGTGAGACTTTTCGTTTTTGATTTCGTTATATATCTCCGTATTCTTATAATAGCCTATAAAGAAAGTTCTACGTCTTCTTTGAGGCAATCCATAATCAGCAGCATTGATAACTCTCCATTCAACCGCATAGCCTATATCCGATAACGAAGCTAAAATTATTGCAAAATCTCGACCTCTTTGTTTTACTGGAGATTTTAACAATCTATCCACGTTTTCTAGAAACAAATACTTAACAGGATTGCCACTTTCAACCTTTTCTTTAAGTATTCTATAAATTTCCCACCAGAGTACACCTTTTTTTCCTTGTAACCCACCTGATTGACTAAGTGTCCTTGCTACTGAATAATCTTGGCAAGGGAACCCGCCCACTAAAAAATCATGATCTGGAATTGCAGATGAATCAACTGTAGCAATATCTTTATTAGAATGCCCATTTGCCCCAAAACGACATTCGTAAATTACAGACGCACCTTGACTTTTAGTTGATGGTTCCCATTGATTACTCCAAACAATTTTATAGTTGGTTTTAACGTCATCTTTATAACCGCTCAATGCAGACTTGTTTTTCCAGCCTTCTAATCCAACCCTAAAGCCGCCGACACCCGCAAATAATTCTGCAACTTTAATTTCCTTACTCATTTTGATATTTAATAAGCTAAGTTATCAAATGGAACTGGCAGGATCAAGTCTACGGTGTAATTTCTTTAATTAAATTTTCAACAGTTGCACCTAACCGGTTTTTAAGGTCACATTCCCAAATTGTTATTACATTCCATCCTAACTCAACAAGTTGTCGTTCTTTCATCTTGTCGCGATTAATGTTTTTTCCAAACTTTTCATTCCAAAATTCTGTATTATGTTTTGGCAAAGGGTAATTGCAAGTTGGGCAACGATGCCAAAAACAACCATTTACAAAAATTGCTATTTTCTTTCCTGGGAATGCGATGTCTGGACGTCCTGGAACTTTCTTCCAATTTAGTCTATAACCTTTTAAACCTCGATGCCAAAGTTCTTTTCGAAGAGTAAGTTCAGGTTTTGTGTTCTTTGCTTTGTTAGAACTCATCACCTTAGAAACATTGGAATGCCTCGGTGTTGGAGAACGCTTATCCCGGCTATAGATTTTAACCATTATGGCCTAGGGGTTAATTTGCTTGCTGCTTTTCCCAATTCAACACCCCATGAAAACGATTTGGCTGCAAAATATGCTAAAGCCATAGCCCCTCCTAACATTTGAGTGTTTTCTTCTTTATTTTTTATTCGTCGCCAAAACCATCTGTCACCTCTATTTGCCTCTTCACAAACTAATAAACCTGTAAACACTATCGCAAGAACTCTAGCAGGAATGTCGCCTTTGGAAGTTCTTAAAGGCTGATAAGATGAGTTATTTGTTTCCGGTAGAAAGACGTCAATTATTGAAATTGATTTATCTAACAAATCTTTCAAAAGAGGTGGTTTGAATCCTGAATGCACTATATCTCCAGAAAGAGTTGACACATCTGGAATATTACCCAATATATTAAATGATAAGGCTGAGAATAATGGTGTTAAATTATAATTACGTGTACTTGCCCAACTCATAAGCTGGTCGATTATTTCTGTGTGGGCTGGAATACTAGTTAGTAAATGTCCAGAATGTTCAACCTCCAGCAACAAATCATGTTGATGTGTTTGATGAATATCACACAATCCACTATGTCTATTAAACCGAATAGAATTGGTACAACCTTTAAAATTGCAAGTACGACTTTTATGATCAGTATTTAATTTTAAAGGATTATCTTTTAATTTACCAGTTGTCTTTAAATCTTTAATTTTTATCTGCCAACCAGAAAATGTGTCCTTATATACAGCAGTTGTAATTGTAGCCATTTATTAAAAATGCCAATTTAGCTAATCTTTATTTTTATTAATGCTATACCTAATAAATTCTTACTCCTATGTCAGCAAGCAGCTTCGCTGAAAATTGCCGACGCTACTATGGCTTGGTGAGATGAGGGCCTGTCGGGAGTTTTGCAGGGCATGGCCAGGTGCGGCAAAGAAGCCTATTGCTAAATAGGCCTTTTGCTTACTTTGTGGCTATGACAAATTGCGTTAGCATTCATGAGTACCAATAACAATAACACACACGAATAACGAAGTAGCTTCCCGCGGCAATGAGCGGGCTGACATTAATATCCCACAGAATCCCTCAACCCCGCTGCTTATAGCTTTTTGTGGCGCCGGCACGTCAGCATTAAAAAATATTTGGAGAAAAACATTTTGCGATTGTTTTTACTGCCGATAAGATTTTTCACCAAAACTTAAGCGTAATATTTTTCACCGAAATCCTTCTGTTTTGGAGAGCGGTTTATTTCAAAAGAAACTCTTTCGGAGATCAGGTTGTTCCGCCCTTTCGGATATGGTTGAGATGAGGTTTTTTTCACTGACACATTTCTGCGCCAAAAACATACCGTTCGGTATGTTTTCAATTTCCGGGCAAAAAAACAGGCTTGCAGAAACGTGCCGAAAGCCGCATATTTCGACCTCAAAAATGGAAAAAACGTGCCCGATCCCGCATTTTTTGAGAACTGACATAAAGTTGCTAATTTTACATACCGTACGGTATGTTTATGCAAAGAACGAGGGAACAAATACTGCTTAATTCGCTGCGCCTGTTTGCAGAAAAGGGATATAAAGAGGTATCGCTTAACGAGATCGTAACCGCTTCTGGGCTCTCTAAAGGGGCTTTTTATCACCATTTTACGGGCAAAGAGCAGGTTTTTGGCGAAGCCATCCGCCACTTTTTTGGGGGCATGATGCATATAGATTACAGCCGTTTAGGGCATGGGTCGCTCAGGAGTTTTTACACCGGCCTGCTAAATTTATACCAGGAAAACGAACTGGCCATGCAGCAGCGTTTCCCCGATCAGGAAGGCAGCAGCAATTTTTACTACCTCATTTTTGATGCCATGCGCATAGTCTCCGAGTTTAAAAATGACCATCTGGAGCACAGGAAAGAGGAATTACAGATCTGGAAAACCGTAGTTAACACCGCAAGAAACAGCTACGAAATTAACACCAACATGAGCAATGAGCAGGTTGCCAAACTGTTTATTTACCTTGCAGATGGGGTAAATATTAACCGCATAACCGGCGATGTGCAACCCAAAAACCAGCTTAAAGACCTTTGGGACAACCTCTTCTTTGCACTTAGGGGATAATCTTTATAATTGATAATCAGCAGGTTAACAACTATTAAATAAGTATTACAATACCTCTTTAATTTTATGCCCGCGAATAAGCAGCCATAGCATAAATATCAGTTCGCCATAAAAAGTGTAGGTGGCAAAATTTGTGTTTACGTTAGCAAACAGGTAAGGCTGCAACGACGTGATCATATAGCCAATCCCCGAAAGCAGTACCAAATACCCCATTACCTTAGGGATATACCCCGACCTGGCGATCAGGTACCCGAGCATAACAAGGTGAATACCAAATATTTGCAGCCCAAAATGAAAATCGTAGCGGAATGTGTTGAGCAGCAGCATCACTTGCCCCTGTAACTGCTGCGGGGTAAATATTGCAGCATAATCTGTATCAATTAACATCCGGTACACTGTAACCAGATTAAGCAATGCTATAAATGCAATAAAAGTATATCCCAGGCGCAGCAAAGCAGTTAGCACCGACAGGTACTTATTTACCGGCCGTAATAAAATGTAGATTGCCCAGGCGGCAAGCATATCGCACAAACCAGTGATGAAGTAGGCATATATAGCGCCTAAAAAAAGCCCGCGGTGTGCTAAAATATGTTGCACCGTTAATGCAGGATTGCCATGGGCAACAAGTTTTGGGTATACATACACCTCGGCAAAAGGCGCGCACAGCACCATAACCAGGATGGATAACCCTGCAATTAACGCCGCATTACGCAAGGGTATAATATTAGTACTGTTCGCCATTCTGTTGGTGTTTTTTTATTGGACAGAAAGGTACCCGATTTGTTACCAACATACGGTTAAAGCAAGGGCTAACAATATTAACGGTTAATGGTAACCCTTAAAAATGCGGCAGTTATGGCCGTAGTGCCGGCTACAGTGCTTTGGTTCTGGCTGTTAAATAACGCTTCTAATTCTGTTTGCAGTTCTCCGGCTTTGCCATTTTTTTCGGCAGCGTCAAAGGCATTCATTGTTGGGCCGTAATAAGACCGGAACATATTCAGATATTCTGCCGGTGTACCATTTGTATTAAAGGTAAAGGCGTCCTTTTTAAAGGAGATATGTTCGGCAGGGATGCCTGCAGCCACGAAACGCTCTGTAACCTGGTCTTCTTTTCCCCATAACATGGGGCTTATGAAGCCCTCGGGCGGTGGCGGGGTAAATGCCGAACTTATGCGCAAAACTTGCGCCACCAAAGTCGGGTCGCCGGGTATCCAGTTGCCCATCACAATCCTGCCGCCCGGCCGCGTAACCCGCACCATTTCTTTAGCTACGTTAAATGGCTTTGGCGCAAACATGGCACCGAAGATGCTTACCACCAAATCAAAGCTGGTATCTGCAAGTTCATGCAGATCGCAGGCATCGCCTTCCTGAAAGGTAAGATTTGTAAGCCCTGCAGCCTCAGCACGGCGATTGCCCGCCTCCACTAAATTAGTGGCAATGTCAACGCCTAAAACTTCGGCCCCAAGCCTTGCCTCCGGAATGGCAGTAGTACCGTCGCCGCAGCCCAGATCAAGCACTTTCATGCCTTTGGTAATACCTAATTGTGCTATAAATGCTTCGCCGCTTTTGCCCATGGTTGCAGCAATACGTGTAAAGTCGCCTTTTTCCCAAAGGGCCTTGTTAGGGTTCATAAAATTTGGTTTTAGGAGGGTAAATATAAACTTATTTTAAACTTAACTATTCTTAACACCGCGACTGCATAACCTAAATAGCCTTAAAGCTAATAATTTTGCTATTGTTAGGCTGTAGGCTAGAAATAATGCCGTATTTATGCAAGAAACTTTTTCCCGCCCCCGGGCGTTTTATAAACAGAAAAACAAAAATATATGATTACAGAAAAAGCCATTTTGGCAGGAGGTTGCTTTTGGGGGGTAGAAGAATTATACAGGCATTATCCGGGTGTTATTTCAACGGTTGTTGGCTATACCGGCGGAGATGTACGCAATGCCACTTACCGAAACCATGGAACACATGCCGAAGGCATTGAGATCACATTTGATCCGGAAAAACTACCTTACCGAAAATTACTCGAATATTTTTTCCAGATACATGACCCTACTACAAGGAACCGGCAGGGAAACGATGTTGGCACTTCGTACCGTTCGGCCATTTTTTTTGCCGACGAAACCCAGCGTGAAACTGCTAAAGCATTAATTGCAGATATGGAAGCATCTGGCAAATGGCCGGGGAAAATTGTGACCGAAGTGGTACCCGAAACCGATTTTTGGAACGCAGAAGAAGAACACCAGGACTATTTGAAAAAACATCCGTATGGATATACCTGCCATTATGAAAGGCCGGATTGGAAGTTGAGCTAAAGGTTATTTAGATAGAGTGCGGATATTCTAAAGATCCTGGCCTTCAAGTCAAACAAACTAAAAGTGCCTAAAAAGTTGAGATCGTGCCCGTAGTACGCCACAAATCCGAATCATTTTCAAACAAGTTAATTTCTTCTATAAACGTTGGATATCTGGTTCTAAAAAGCCGGCTGATAAGTGTTTTAACACCATAACTTTATGCAGTTTTATACTCTTATATTTGCATTATTTAACAAAAGTAGCATCCAAAACTGTAAATGGGTTGTCTGAAAGTTATAAACTCCAAAATTGATACCAATCTTTTGTGGATGCGATACAAAGCACAAAAAAAGCCTCACAGCGATGTGAGGCTTTTGCTCCTTTATTGCTCAATAACCCGAACTATTTATTAGAGCAATGCAGGGTTTTGACTGTAATAGGGCACTTTTCTAATCCGTTAAGGTGCGGTGTTCAACCAATTCAATCGGGTTTGATTTCCTCTACGGGATACTTAAAAGCAAAATCATTTTGCCGACTTTATATCGTAGAAAATCAATCCAGAAAGTGTAATCTTTATGAAGAAATAATATTTTCTGTAGGATTGACAGCTTATGCAAAAGCTTGACCTGAGAGACCTTACCAAACATTACCCAAGCTCAAAACAGAGTTTATAATGATACTTCAATAACCAATTATTGGCCTCCTTAAAAATATCGCTATTAATATTTACTAACTCCAGGCCTGGCAAACTTCTTTTTGTATTGTGATGGGGCAAGTCCGGTAAAACGTTTAAATGTCGACCGAAATGTTTTCATGTCCTTGTAGCCGGCTTGATAAACAATTTGTGTGAGATTTAAAATATCCGTTTCTATAGCCTTTTTAGCTGATTCCATTCTCACGCGTTGAAGATATTCCATAGGGGTATTTCCGGTAGTTGCTTTAAAGCGCCTGATAAAATTCCTATAGCCTAAATTTACCATTGCTGAAACGGCGGAAAGAGATATATTTTCAGCGTAATTGATCTCCATGTACTGCTGCGCATTTAATATTTCATTGTCCTTATGCTGGTGCTGACCCTTAAAAATGGCGAAATGCGCCTGGCTAGCGCCTTCCATATCAATCGCATACATTTTACTTATCCACAATGCGCTTTCTCTTCCGCAGAATTTCTCTATCAGATAAATAATCAATTTGAGTGAAGAAAATGCACCGCCGCTGGTATATAAACCGTCTTCGTCGGTAATCATAAGATCAGACCGCATTTTTAATTCCGGATATTTATTTTGCATATCTTCTGCAACAGCCCAATGAGATGTGACCTCCTTTCCTTTTAACAAATCTGATTCTGCCAGAAAATAACATCCGACACATAAGCTGGCGATCTCGGATCCCTTATTTTTCATTCGTTTAAGCCAACTGAATGTACGTTGATATTTTCCCAATATATCAGTATTTCCCACACTGAAAGAAGGAATAATAATCAACTTTGGCGCTACAGAATTACTAAGCCCGACGAATTTTATTTCTTCCTTATAGAGAACGTGATATTTGCTTCCAGGATTTTCACCAGTTAAGATTAAGTTGAATAATGGCGATAAATCTTTTTTATGCAGATAGCTGTTAGCGCCTTTAAGCAGGTCGATAACACCGGTAATTGAAGATGGAATAGCTTCATCAAATACCAGTAGATATACGTCAATCATGATTTACAAAGTATGTTAAAACTATCCAATGTGACGACTTCACAGACGTGGTATTCTTCCTTTGGTTAGTTATTGTAATGTGTTTATTTCAAAGATATAAAAATGTCATAAAAGCACCTTAACAATGGCACATATGACAGTATATATTTTACCTAAATAAACGGTGATTTGCTATAGCAATTTTATTTGGCGCATGCGAGTAGATCAATTGTTGCTACGATATAATGCCATTTATTAATAATAATAACGAAATTCATGAAAAAGGTCGCTAATACCCTTTTGTTTAATGGTAATGCTGCGGAGGCATTTAATTTTTACAAAACAGTTTTCAACCTAAAATTCAAGGAGCTATTGCATATGAAAGATATGCCCAATGCTAAAGAAATGAATCCTCAGGAAGCGAACAAAATACTTCAGGTACAACTAGAATTAGTCAGTTTGACTTTAACGGGAATGGATATACCGCAAAGTAAATCAGTTGTCTCGACTGGGGATAATTTCATGATCAACATAGAAACTGAGAGTTTACAAGAAACCTGCGATCTTTTCGATCGGCTGGCCCAGAATGGAAAAATAAGTACGCCACTTACGCATGCGGATTGGGGTGCATTCTTCGGAATAGTTACCGATCAGTTTGGAATTAAGTGGATGTTAAGTTTCAAGGAACATGAACATAGCTCATAGAACAATACTTTATTATGATCTATAAAATACACTTATTATCTGTGGCCGGGACCGCTTTAGCAGCATTTGTTATGAGTTCGATATATTATATGGCTTTTGGAAAACTAAGAATGAAATATATTGATGACCCGAAAGCTGTCGCCGACATGAAACAGGTTAAGCCCTGGAAGATGCTCGCTGAATTTTTGCGTGGCTCGGTTATTATTTACATCATGGCATATTTCTTTGAAAAGTTTAATATCAATTTTTTTGCTGCTGTAAGTTTTGTGATCATGCTTTGGATAGCTTTTCCGGTATTTTTGTTAAGTGGTTCCGTTCTCTGGGACAGAAGACCATGGCAACTCGCGGTTATTCACAGTGGCGACTGGTTGCTTAAGCTTTTGTTGATCGCCTATTTACTCCACCTCGGGCAGCACTAACTTGGAGAATTGAAATCGCCGGCATAAGGCTCTTTTTGGGCAACATAACTGTTAAAGTACCCGGATTATGATTTAGTCCAGTACTCTTATTTTTTAGATATGTTTCAGCTTACCTTAATGCATTCACTATTCCCCCGGCCTGCTCCAACTGCGATACGAAATTGTTCTTCTGTAACATGTTTAGTGACAGCCTAGTCAATCCGTTGCTGATTGCTCGAATATATTACGATTTGCCGATAAGGACCTTCATCTCTATTGAGAACAAAGCGACCAATCGAATTAAAAAGGAAACCTATGCTACATGTTCTCCAAGGGGTCGATGGATAATTTCAAATCACTGACAGAGATCTGTCATATCATCTACCCCATGTTAACAACTTGACTGTGCTTGAGACAGCTTCGCTATCTCGTGAAAATGAACCTTTTAACAAGTGGAGATTGAATATTACCAGAATGGTATAAGCTTAAAATTCGAAGTGCTTGAGCAGATTGTCAAAACAATCCTTCGCGGCTATCACTTATCCACCAGCTGCCCGGGAAACGGCTCATAAGACTAGGTGTCGGGCTCAGAGCTTCCGCGTGTATAGAATCAAACGAAATTTCATTAACTATTTGCATTTCGTAATTTCCTAAACGCCTATCTCACACCGCACTTTGTCTCGTATATCAAATCAGACATCAATAAAAAAATGTTTGTTAAAAGTAGTACATAATAAAAAAACCCACTCGCAAGAGTGGGATTAATTCATTGTTTTGAGGCTCCTGAGGCTGGGCTCGAACCAGCGACCCTCTGATTAACAGTCAGATGCTCTAACCGGCTGAGCTACTCAGGAGTGCTTACTTTTTGTTAGAGTGGTGCAAAAGTATGATATCTGCGCTAAATTCACAATATTTGTCAAAAAAAAATTAAACATTATTCATGAGTCTGGTTGTAATTGGTACTGTAGCGTTCGATGCGATTGAAACGCCTTTTGGTAAAACTGACAAAATTGTAGGGGGGGCAGCCACTTACGCAAGTTTAGCCGCTTCTTATTTTTATGATAAGGTAAAGATTGTTGCGGTAGTAGGCGACGATTTCCCAAAAGAAGAAATTGCCGACTTTGGTGCGCATCATATAGATACCGAAGGCCTGCAGGTTAAAGCCGGCGAAAAGTCGTTTTTTTGGAGCGGAAAGTACCATAACGACATGAACAGCCGCGACACACTGATAACCGAGTTGAATGTGTTGGCAGATTTTGACCCTATTATACCGGAGAGCTACCAGGATTGCGAATACCTGATGCTGGGTAACCTTACCCCGCAAGTGCAGCAAACGGTTATTAACCGTTTAACCAACCGCCCAAAGCTTATTGTAATGGATACCATGAACTTTTGGATGGATATAGCCATGGACGATCTGCTGCAAACCATAAAAATGATAGATGTACTTACCATTAACGATGCCGAGGCACGCCAATTATCAGGTGAATATTCATTAGTTAAGGCTGCTAACAAGATCCTCACTATGGGCCCTAAATACCTTATTATAAAAAAGGGCGAGCATGGCGCATTGTTATTTCACAACGGGCATATTTTCTCTGCACCTGCCTTACCTTTAGAAGAAGTTTTTGATCCAACCGGCGCAGGCGATACATTTGCAGGCGGCTTTATAGGATATATGGCAAAGGCCGGTAAGGTAAACTTCGAGAATATGAAGAATGCAATTATCTACGGTTCGGCACTGGCATCTTTCTGTGTTGAAAAATTCGGTACGGAGAAGATCAAAAACTTAACTGAAACTGAAGTTGCCGGCCGCGTTCAGCAATTTGTGAAATTATCTAAATTTGAGATCGTAGCTTAAAAGCCGCTCACATAATGTTAACGCCTGCTTATCGTTTAAGATGGGCAGGCGTTTTTAGTATATCTTTGCCGGCAATTACCCTGTATGGATCAATCGTTAACAGTTAAGTCGCCCAAATCAGAAAAACTGATCTGGTTCTTCCTTTTAGGGTGGGCGCTGTTGAATATGATGCAGGCCTATACTTTAGAACTGCATCCCGATGAGGCGTATTACTGGATATACTCCCGTTTGTTAGACTGGGGCTATTATGATCATCCGCCAATGGTAGCGTTATTCATCAGGGCCGGCTACTACCTGTTTCATAACGAACTTGGCTTAAGACTGTTAACGGTATTAAGCAGCACCCTATCTCTCAGGTTATTATGGCTTATTGTAAGAAAATATAATACCGATGCCTTTCGGTTTATACTCATCGTGGGCGGCATGTTTGTATTCCATATTTATGGCTTCACAACCACACCGGATGCACCCCTATTTTTGTTCACCATTATATTCTATTATCTTTTTCAGCAATATTTGGTTGCAGATAAGTGGCAGCTGGCATTAGCCATTAGCTTAACCCTGGCATGTTTGCTTTACAGCAAGTACCATGGGGTACTTATTGTGGCATTTACGTTGCTTGCTAATATTAAGCTTTTAAAGAGGCCATCGTTCTGGATCATACCCGTAATTACAACACTGCTATTCCTGCCGCACATTTTCTGGCAGATAAGCCATGATTATCCATCGCTGCGATACCACTTGTACGAACGTTCTGCAGAGGTTTATAATTTTACTGACACACTCGGCTATTTGCCGGGGCAGATTTTTATGGCAGGCCCGCTCATTGGGTGGCTGCTGTTTTACTATGCTGCTAAAATAAAGGTAAAGGATGCATTTATCCGCACGCTGCTGGTGAACGGCCTGGCAACCATTCTGTTTTTCTGGATTAATACCTTTAAAGGCAGCGTGCAGCCACACTGGACACTTATTGCCTTTGTACCACTCACCATCCTGGTAATGGTTTATTTTAAACAAGGCTATCAGCCGCCAAAGTGGTTTAACAAGCTGGCAATAATTAATATAGCAGTAATCTTATTGCTAAGGTTTGCGCTGGTAGCGCAGTTGCCTGTATTATCAAGTTACGGGCACTTACGAAGCTATTTCGGCAACAAACAATGGGTAAGCCAGATAAAACATAAAGCGGGCGATGCCTACGTAATTTTCCCCGGCAACTTTCAGGACCCTGCACGGTATTGTTTTTACACGCATTCGTTAAAAGGTTTTGCTTATGATACGCGCTACTATCGCCGCACGCAATATGATATATGGCCCATTGAAGATAGTTTGCAGCACCAGCGTACCTATTACATCACAGATAAACCACAATCAAATTCGCCTAAGGAAATAAAGCTGAATACAGTTAGAGGAATGCTCTATCTTAATGCTATAGATGATACACGTACCTACCAGCGCATTGATATTAAAAGCGATAGATATGATGTTAAAACGGGGCCGGGCAAGGAGGTAACTTTCCGTCTTTTAATCACAAACCCTTACCCATATCCAATCAATTTTACTAACCTGGGGCAGCTTCACCCCGTTTTTTTGGCGGCATGTTTTATTAAGAATGATGCTTTTGTTTATGGGCAACGAGCAGACAGCACATTCAATGCTATAAAAATACAACCTGGCCAAACAGCCAATTATACCTTTAAAGTACATGCTCCGGTATTAAAAGGGCATACCGATCTGATATTTTCTTTGCGTACCACCCCTTTTGACGGTGGAAGAAACAGCAGGATAATTAACTTTACCGTTCAATAAATTTAAATGAATAGAAAATTTTACCTGCTTTGCATATTGTTACTGGTATCGGCCGGGTCTATAGCTCAAACGCTCGACGTGCATTTTAACGGTTTGGGTTTTGTAGATAACCGGGAATATAAAGCATTCGTCCCCCGGTCGCGTACTTACTCTGGCACGCGCACGCAATTAGATTTTGGTTTAAATATGGATAGCCTTAATCATTTTATTGTGGGTGCAAATGGTATACATGAATTTGGTGCGCAGCCCTTCTTTTTAAAGGTTAATCCGGTTGCTTATTACAGTTATGAAAGCCACCACTGGCTGTTTAACGCGGGCGAATTCCCGCGCGAAGGTTTGCTTACCCAGGTGCCGAGAGCGATCCTTAACGATACCCTGCGTTATTACCGGCCAAATGTAGAGGGTTTACTGGCGCGCTATACAAGTACGCACGGTTATGAAACTATATACCTGGATTGGGTAAGCCGGCAAACCGCTACAGACCGCGAGCAGTTTCTTTTTGGCTTTGCAGGGAAGTATATACCTAAAGCAGGCGGAAACTTTTACATAGCGCATTATTTTAACATGCTGCATGATGCCGGCGCAGAAATAGCGGTGCCCAATGATAATATCAGGGATAATGGCGCAGCGCAGGTAAGATTGGGAATAAACATCCCACATACGGTTTTCGACTCCCTGTCTGTAGAAGCAGGCGCAATGATCTCTTTAGAGCGTACCCGTGAAAATGATGGCGGTGGCTTTAACGTACCGGCAGGTTTTGTAACCAGCATTTACGCGGGCCTAAATAAGCGTTTTGCCTTTTTTGAAGAGTTTTATGCAGGCCAGGGCCAGCACGTTACGTATGGCGATTCTTTTTACGAAAAGAAATTTTATAACAGGCTGGATATTATTTATACCCCATTTTTGTTTAAGGGTATAAAAGGCCAGTTCATTGCCAGTTTCCACTTCTCGCCAGATCACTTTAACGATAACCAGGAAGCCTTTAGGATAACCTATGATCTGGGGCGAAAAACAATTGCAAGGTTTAAGGAATAGCTAATAGTTGATTATGTGAGTTGTGAGTAGTTGATCTTGTTAAATTATTAGAGCTAACCCATCAACTACTGACCATCTAACCACTCACTAATTTCTGCTTATACTGCCGCTGCCAGATTTTGAAGAGTTTACGTTTTTTACTGCACCTGTATAATCAACATCGCCCGAGCCGGATACTGATGCATCGAGTTTCTCATTAACATTCACTGAAGCATTGCCAGACCCTGATACACGCACAGTAGTTGTATAGGTAACGAGTTCTTTTGCGTCATAGCCGCCCGAGCCGGATACACGTACAGTTGAGTTAAGCGCGCGGCCATTTAATTTCATATCGCCCGAGCCGGATACGCCTGCCTCCAGGTCTTTACAGTCTAACATGCCGGTAATATTGCCCGAGCCTGAAACCCTTACCTTTAAGGCACCGGCCCTGATACCACTTTTAAAATACATATCGCCCGAACCGCCCAATGCAATACTATTCACTCCTTTAACCGCTATGTAAATAACCATTTTACGATGATTACCGCCAAACCAGCCACTCCAGTTCCTGTCATCTCTGTTGTAAACTTTTAGTTCGCCACCCACCACTTCTGTAATGATGTGGCTCATCATATTTTCGGGCGCTTCTACCTTTACAGATTCTGTTGCACCCTGCGTTAAGTACACGTCAAACGAGCCGGATACACTAATGGCATTAAAACCGGTAATGTGGCGATCTTCTGTAGCACCGAAAGCGCTTTTAACGCCGGTTAAGATCAATAGGGAAAATAAAATTCTGGTAAAGTTTTTCATGCATGCTGTTTTTAGTATTTATAAGACGTAGCCCGGCTGTAAAAGGTTACAACACGCAGGCACATTTTTTACCTATTCGTAAGCAAAACGATAGCCTATGCCGCGCACGGTTTGCAGGTACTGCGGCGAGTCTGGGTTATCTTCTATTTTTTTACGTAACCTTACAATGTGCATATCCAGCGTGCGTGTGTTCACATCCGCATTATAACCCCAAACTTCCATCATTAGCTCCTCGCGGTTAATTACCTTATTTTTGTTCTTAAGGAAATATAATAATATCCGGTTCTCTAAAATGGTGAGTTCTACCTTTTTGCCATCTTTTATTAAAAGGTGGGTATTGGGATGGTGCTCCATATTAGCAAAACGGTAGGTCTCAGCCTTATCATTATTGAGCGAAAATTTAATTTTATTGTCGATCATAGCCACCAGTACATCCATGTTGTATGGCTTGGTTATATAGTCAGATACGCCGAAGTTGTAAGCCTCTATTTTGTCGATATCCTGTGCCTTGGCCGTCATCATGATCACCAATTTATCGAAACCATTTTTGCGGATATTTTCGCACACTTCAGAACCTTGTTTGCCGGGCAGCATCCAATCCAGCAATACAATATCGGGGTTATCCTGCATGATCATTTTTTCGGCATCATCGCCGTTAGATGCTTCCAGTACGCGGTAACCTTCTGATTGTAATCGTTCTGATACTAAAAACCGAAGATTTTCATCATCTTCTACAAGTGCAATTTTAATTTCCTGATTCATATTCTAATATTCATAAGGCAGGGTTACAATAAACTCCGAGCCCTCGTTAAGTTCACTTTCTACGGTAATGTCGCCGTTCATAAATTTAGCCAGTTCTTTACAAAAAGCCAAGCCCAGGCCTACGCTACCCTGCTGGTTGTACTTATTCTCTATGCGGTAAAACTTTTTAAAAATGTTTTTTATCTCGGCCTTTGGGATACCTATTCCCTTGTCGCTAAATGTAAATACAATATCCCGCTTTTCGCGCATTACGGCTATAGCCAGTTCTTTATGTTGCGGATGCGAATATTTGTAAGCATTTTCTATAAGGTTTTGAAACAAGCTGCCCAATAAAACCGGGTCTGTAAGAAAAATGTAAATACTTTCTATACGGTAACTGATCTTAAAATCGGGGTATTTGAGCCTGAATGTTTCGATATAACTTTTGATAAACTCTTCTATATTAACCTCTTTACGTTTTAGCTTGATGCTGCGGTTTTCTATCTGTGTAAAAGAAAGCAGCTTGTTCATCAGTTCATTAAGCTTATCAGCCTCTTCATCTAAAATACGGCCGTAATGCTTGCGTTGCCGCTCCGTTAATTCGGCTTCGCTGCGCAGGTTTGAGCCGGCAATCTTTATCACACTAACCGGGGTTTTAAATTCGTGCGTAAAATTATTTATGAAATCATACTGCAGTTTAAATATCTTAAGATTAGTGCTCAGGTTACGATAAATTAGCCAGCCAATAAGCACCAGGAATAAATAAATTAACAATACTACAGCTGCTGTAGGCATAAAACGGCGTATTACTTCTGCCTGTAAATGCTTATCTGATGAACGGAAATAGAGCTTATAATCTGAAAACGCACCAGGGAATGCCAGTTCTGTAAATATGGCTTTGGCATCCGTATCCAGCGGGTCATATACCACCGGCTGAATGCTTATTTTTTGATAAAGCTCGGGGTGTACGTTTTTAACCCGCAGCAGGTAAGGATCAAGGTAAAAAGTCATCATATTTTGTTTGTATGATGGCGCCTGTGCACCTGCCTGCTGCAGGGCCTTGTACGCTTTTATCTCCTGCCTGCGCGGCACATTCAGGTAACTTATTTTATTTGGCTTAATGTCATAAAATGTCCGGAAAACCTCATTCTGCCCCGGCACACGCGCCGTATCGGCATTAACAATGTAGTTGTTGAATTTATCTGCCATTTGCCTGAAATCTTCTCCTGCTATATCGTGCCTTCTCTGAGCAATTAGCGTTTTATGCCGCTGCGAATATTCAAAAACAGATTGAACGGTGATATTAAGTTTACGATTATTTAATGTATTGGCATTAGGGATACTGCCTATACGCATATCGTAAAAGATGGTCTTTCTTACAAAGGGATAATCTTTAAAAACCGAGGCAGAATATTTGCCTGCCGATGCCGAATCTAAAAACCCCTGGTATGATGTGATCTCGTAAACCTTGTTTAAATACAGATCATTATAAGGTTTAAGGGTTTGTTCCAGTACGTCTATTTTCTTAGATGCAAACTCATTTTCAACATATTTTGAAGTAAAATTATAGGTAATAATGAGTGCTATAAAAAGGGCCGCAGAAATGAGTGTGAAAAAAATAAAAATAAGCGCAAAGTTTTTATAATAGCCCTGTTGTGCCGGTTTCATGATGCCCACAGGTTACTGCCTCCCCTTCATATTGTTAGCCAGGTATTTTTCTATATCGGCATACATTTGTGTACGGTTATGCTCGCTTCTAAAGTAGGTACGTTCATTATCTTTTAGTACATAGGTAACAGGTACTTTGTTTCTCTTAAGTTCGCGCACAAACTGGTTAAGTTCGGTAATATTAGCCCTGGGATCTTTAGCACCCTGAAATATGAGTAATGGCGCCTTAATTTTATCTGCATGGAACACGGGCGATATAGCTCTTAACTGGTCGGCATCGGTTTCGGGGTTGCCCACCATTTCGTAGGTCATTTGCAAATAAGGCTTCACAAAAGGCGGCGCGTCTTTTATATAAGTAAAGAAATTAATAAGCCCGTATTGCACAACCGCGCAGTTATACAATTCCGGGTGGGCCGCCAAACCATATAGGGCCGAAAAACCGCCGAACCCGCTGCCAAAAATGGCGATCTTTTTAGGATTGGCAATTTTTTGATCTATAAGCCAATGTACGCCATCTGTAATATCCTGCTGAACTTTACCGCCTACCTGCTTAAAACCGGCGCTATGAAACGCCTTACCATAACCTATAGACCCACGATAATTGATCTGGAACACTGCATAGCCCCTGTTTGCCAAAAATTGCATCTCGGCATTATATCCCCAGTTTATACGCCCCCATGGGCCGTTCCGCAACAGTACAATTACAGGCAAGTTAGATTTCTTATCTCCCTGCGGTAAGGTGAGATATCCGTTTATAGTTAAACCATCGCCTGCCTTATAACTTACCGGCTGCATACTGCAAAGCTCGGCGGGGTTTAAGTTCGAATTCATATTACCCAACTTGGTAAGTTTCTTACTATCGCTTTGGTATAAATAATACGACCCCGGATTTCTGTCGGTGTTGCTTACTACAATAAATTTAGTTTCAGAACTGTCGCGGTCAATAACTTTAATATTGTTACCGGGCAGTTTCTTAAAAAGCTGGTTAAAAAGTTGCTCAGACTGGCTGTTTAAAAAATGGATATGCGGCTTTTCATCATCCCACAGCGCATAGTCTATTTCATGATTTTTTTTAGAATAGCTCCAGTCGTCAATATCAGCACGCCCGCTCATAAATAGCACCTTTTCTTCGCGGCCGTTATCTGCACTTATTTCTACCAGTGCTGCCTTATCGCGGTTAACGTTTGATATAGCGTAGAACTTATTTTTATCCGCAGCAAAGCCAATTGGCTGTACCAGATCTTTAAAATTGTTTACAATAATGGGCTTAAATGCCAATGATTGGTTTTTACGATAGAGTATCGTCTTGTTCACGCCGTCAGAAGCTTCGGCCAAACGAATGGTACCATCTGCATCGGGGTACCAATCTGTCATATTGCCGGGATTGGTTATATAGGCTTTCAATTCGCCGGTGCGTATGTTTAAACGGTAAACATCAAAAATAGCCGCATTGCGTTTGTTCAGGCTAATGGTAATGATATCAGAATTCGGCAGCCCCCGGCTAAGCAGTTTAAATTTTACCTTGCCAAGCGATAGCACATCACGAATTTTAAGAGACGCTGCATCAAGGGTATACATTTTAAACTCATCTGTAGCAATAATATCCTGGCTTAAAACTATTTGGTTATTAAATGTCCAGAAATAATCGCGTACAGGGTAATCTGTAAAAGTAGTTGCCATTACCTCTTTACCGTTGGCAAGAGATTGTATAAAAAGGTTCTGTTTGTCTTTAAAAGGCTTAAGGTACGATACGAATTTACCGTCGGGCGATATCCTGAACAGGCTTTTTTCTGGTGTTTTGAAAAAATCCAGTACAGGTATTTGCCTTACCGGTTGCCGGCATGCACCAAGTGTTATAAATAATAAAGCGAGGAAAAAATACTTGGATTGGTTAATCATGTTCACACGTAGGCACGGTAGTTTCAATAAGGTAAATTGCTAATTTAAATCAAACACTTTTAATTTGTCACTACAATTTTACCCGTTTACTGCGTTTTAATAGCAGTATTAAGTGTTGTTATTAAATAAGTATTTTTGGGTTCCATGAAGCTGCTTTATCTCCTTCTAATATCTTTTGTTTTTAGCAGTACAACTGTATTTGCTCAAAACAACGACTTGCAACTGGCTCAGCAATACAGCTTAAACGCCGAGCCGCAAAAAGCTTATGAACTGTATCAAAAGCTTTATAAAGAAAATAACGAAAATTATTACCCTTACTATATAAATAGCCTGCTTAACCTTAAAAAGTTTGACGAGGCCGAAGGCATTACAAAGAAACTAATGCGGAAACACCCCGCCGATTTTCAATATTCAATTTCATTGGGCAGGGTTTACCGCGAACAAGGCAACACGGCTAAGGCCGATGAGCTTTACGATAATCTGCTTAAAAACCTGCCTGCCGATCCCGGGCAGATTGCTAACCTTGCCTCGCAGTTTTACCAGGCAGAAAATGCCGACTACGCGATAAAGATATTTTTACAAGGGCGTAAAATATTGCATAATGACCAGCTTTACGCAATGGAACTGATAAGCCTTTACCGTTTTAAGCGCGATAAAGCCGGTACCGTTAATGAGTATTTAAATTTCCTGCCTGCCAATCCCGGTTATATAAACCAGGCCGAAAGCACGTTTGCTACCATATTTGATGGCGATGGCGATTATGACGTATTAAAATTTGAACTACTTCAACGTATTCAAAAACAACCCGATTTAACTATTTATGCCGACCTGCTCACGTGGCAATTCATGCAGCAAAAACAGTACGACCAAGCGCTTAATCAGGCATTGGCATTAAGCCGCCGGAGAAATGATAAAGGCAGCAGCATATATGATCTTTGCCGAACACTTACTGCAAATGGCGCTTATGATGAGGCAATAAGGGGGTATAATTTTATCTTAGAAAAAGGGACCAAAGAAGACCCTTTTTACATTCCCGCGAAGATAGACCTGATTGAAGTAAAAAATCAAAAGCTTACTTCCGGCAGATCAACAACTGCAGATATGCTTGGCCTGGAGCAGGATTATATTAACCTGCTTAATGAATTTGGCCGCAGCAGCAGTACCGCGTTTGCTATGCAGCGGCTGGCAAACCTGCAGGCCTTTAAACTGCACAAATATCCGGAGGCTCAAAAATTGTTAGAAGAGACTATAAACGTTCCAAACATCCGCCCGAATTTACTGGCGCAGGTAAAGCTTGACCTGGGCGATATATATTTGATGGACAATAAACCCTGGGATGCCACACTGATCTACAGCCAGGTAGAAAAGGCAAACCCGGATACATACCTTGCGCAGGAGGCATCTTACCGAAATGCAAAACTGGCTTATTATACAGGCGATTTTACATGGGCCAGAGGGCAGCTTGATGTATTGAAAGCAGCCACATCGCAACTGATTGCCAATGATGCGCTCAACTTGTCGCTTATGATAACAGATAATACAACCTTCGATACAACGGGCAACGCCTTAAAAATGTATGCCCGTGCCGATCTCTGGATATTTAAACAGCAAAATGGCAAAGCCCTGGCAACGCTGGACAGTATCGACAAAAAATACCCCGGTAATACGCTGGCAGATGATATTTTAATGGCGAAGGCGAGATTGGATATTCAGCAAAGTGATTTTTTGGCTGCCGTAGTTTCGCTAAAGCAGATCGCTGAAACACACAAAACCGGTATTTGGGCAGACGATGCTGTTTTTATGCTTGGCGATATTTATGAGAACCGTTTGAACGATAAAATAGCTGCAAAAGGATATTACCAGAAAATAATAAGCGATTATCCCGGCAGTTTGTGGATTAATGAAGCCCGCAAACGCTTTAGATTATTACGCGGCGATAAGCCCGACAGTTCGTCATAATTGCTATTTTTGCACTAATGATAGTGTACAATGAAACTTTTGTTATAGACGAAGAGATCCATAACCAATGGCTTGCCTGGATGAAAGAAAACCACATTGCAAAGGTTCTGGAGACCGGCGATTTTGGATCATATCAAATCTTAAAGGTGCTAAATTCACCAAATGAGGGCGTAACTTATTGCATCCAATATTTTACAAACGATATAGAAAAGTACGAGCATTTTATGCTCTATCATATGAACCCAATGCACATTGCCCATAACCAGGCATTTGAAAACCGGTTTGTTTTGTTCAATACACTAATGGAGCAAATAAGCTGATCATGAACATTACTACCACTAATATAGAGGGGCTGCTCATCATTGAGCCGCGTGTTTTTCCAGATGATCGGGGGTATTTTTATGAAAGTTACAATAAACAAAAGTTTGCCGGAATAGGTATTACGGCAGATTTTGTTCAAGACAATCAATCATTTTCACAAAAAGGCGCCCTGCGCGGCTTGCATGCCCAGGCAGATCCGTTTGCACAGGGAAAATTAGTACGTGTTTTAAAAGGTAGTGTACTGGATATAGTTGTCGACATTCGGAAAAGTTCGCCCACGTATGGGCAACATGTAACAATAGAATTAACAGGCGATAACCACAAGCAATTTTGGGTACCAGCGGGCTTTTTGCATGGCTTTGTTACGCTCCAGGATGAAACAATCTTCACATACAAAGTGACCAACTTTTACGATAAAGCTTCAGAGATTGGCGTGATTTGGAATGATCCGTTGTTAGGTATCGGTTGGGGTATTGCAGATACCGAAGTAGTATTATCACCTAAAGACGAATTGTTACCTTCGTTTGCAGACTTTGTGAGCCCGTTTTAGGAAACAAATGCCCGTCATTGCGAGTTGGTACGCCGAAGCGATCCCCTACATACAGATTTGGGATTGCTGCCTACCTCGCAATGACGTGTAGATTAATCCACCCGCAGATCTTTAGGCATCCTGCCCGTTAGCAGGAATTGCGCCCAGTTTTCGTTACCGTTGCTGCGGGCAGCAGCTGATGCCGCGTGCCAGTCATAAGCCACATTCATTTGATCTATGCTTATTTTTTTACCATCAGCCTTTACAATGGCGTATTTGGCATGCGGGGTCATAGATTCCATGGCGAAACGGTGTTCATATTTTTCGGAACCAAGATATGCCGGGAGCCCTACGCTGCCCGGGTTAAGTATAATCTTATCGTTAGATAGATAAACCGCGCGATTAATATGCGAGTGCCCGCAAAGGATAATTCTTTCGTCAATATCCTTCACTTTTTCCATCAGGTATTCGTCATTATAAACAAATACGCCACGGTCGGTTACCTGCTCTAACAGGTATTCGTTATCGTTTTCGGGCGTGCCGTGGCATGCAAAAAATAATTTATCTACCGAAGTGGTATCAGGTAACGTTTTAAGCCACGCTATAGATTCTTTACAAAGCTCGCTCTTAACCCTTTCCATCTCCGGCTTATGAGATTTAGGGCCATCGCGCTCAATGCTTTCTAATATGGCACGATCTGTATTGCCGCTAATGCATATCATCGGGTTTTCCCGCAGTATTTCGGCCACACCCTCGGGCTCGAGGGCGCCGTAAAAATGGTCGCCCAGATTTATAATGATTTCTATACCACGCAATTTGATATCCTTTAACACGGCTATTAACGCCCGCAGGTTACCATGAATATCTGATATGATGGCGTATGTCTTCATAACCCCTCCCATCCCTCCCGTAGGAGAGGGCTTATCACTTTGTGATCAAATTATAAAGTTCGTCTAATTTCGGCGTAAGCACAATTTCTATACGCCGGTTTTTGGCAAGTGCTTCAGGCGTGCCGCTTGGATCAATAGGTTGAAACTGGCCTTTTCCGGTAGCCGTTACACGTTTAGGGTCTACGCTTTCTGTTTCGGTCAGGTATCGGGCTACAGATGTTGCCCGCAATACGCTCAGGTCCCAGTTGTCTTTTATCTGGCCCAAATTAATCACCTTCTTGTCGTCGGTATGGCCTTCAACTGCTATGTTAATGTCGGGTTCTTTATTTAGCACCACGGCAAGCTGCTTTAAGGCCGCCTTACCTTTCTCGTCTATCACGATACTTCCGGAGGGGAATAATAGTTTATCTGTAAGCGATACATAAACCTTACCGTTACGGATATCTACAGACAGCCCGCTTTGCTGAAAGCCCAATAAAGCCTGTTGTAATTTTGTACGCAAAGCATTTGTAGCTTCGTCACGGCGTTTTAAAATATCTTCAACTTCTTTTAGCCGCGCCTCTCGTTTTTGCAGGTCGGTAGATAGTTGTGTTACCTGCGACGAGGTTTTATCGAGGTTTTTATTAGCCTGGCTATAGCTTTCATTAAGCGCGTCATACTTGCTGTGTAATTCTGCTAATGCCCGGTGTAAACGCGCCGTGTCTGACTGTAGCTGTGCAACCTGCGCTTCTAATGTGGTGGTGCGGGTAGATAGAGAATCGCGCTCTGCTACCATAGCCTTATAAGCCTTGGGTGATAGTATTTTACATGAGTGTAATGCTGCGCAAATTACAGCGGCGGCTAAAATATATTTGATTTTCATTTTGAAGGTATTAAGCTATGGCGTTATCTAAAAATACGTTTAAAGGATATATCTGTGCAAGAATATCTGCAACTTCTTTATAGCTGTCTTTTTTTAGCAGTGCAGCATCGGTAAATTGATGCATGCTTATAAAATCTTTAAGTTTCAGCAATTTAATATCCGGGTGTTGGGTATCATAGCCCTTGGGCACCGTCTTCAAGCTGGTGCCGTTACGCATATTGCCAAAAAGTTTTAGGTGGGCCTTATCATCAACAATACTTTTTAACTGGGCAGCGTTATAATCTATTTCCTGCCTTATTGCTTTAATATGCTCAGCTTGTGGCTGCCAATAGCCGCCGCCCGCAAAAGAGCTGCCGGGCGTAATGTGGATATAGTAGCCGGTGGTACCGGGCTTGCTGGTAGCTTTGGAAGCGAAGGAAATGCCAAAATGGTTTTTGTAAGGTGTTTTATCTTTGCTGAAACGGATATCGCGGTAAATACGCTGCACCACTTTTTTGGGGTCGAGATCTGCAACGCCCTTATCTGCCTTCCCTAAATCTTTAAGTACGCCCGCAGCAAATTCGATCACCTCTTCGCGCGTCTCATCATATTTTATTTTATTATCCTGAAACCATTCGCGGTTGTTATTACGGATAACGTCTTTTAAAAAATCAAATACTTTGCGGCTTATCATCTGTATCTAAATCGGGATGGTAATGCACCTTTGGCGACAGCCAATATAATAAAATGATGCGTGAGTAACGGTAGTTAAACGGCGCCAACAGGAAACAGCCGCCTAATATTACTACAAGATATAACCATGGCGAAGTAAGGTTACCAGTAAGGATATAGGTGCCCACACCAAGCGTTACAGACTCTGCCACATTAAGCGCGTAACTTACATACATGGCCGCATAAAAGTACCCGGGCTCTATTTCGAACCGCATGCCGCAGTGCGGGCAATATTCGTTAGTGTTATTATGTATACTATACATGGCGCCCATAAACATATTGCCACGGCGGCAGCGGGGGCACTTGCCATGCAGCATAGCTTTAAATTTAGTAGTGCGGCCCATGCTGATATTTATTTACCCGATTAATTAAGATTGATCTTTTCGCCGCGCATGTTAATATCAACATCTTTACGGCGGTACTTTTTGTACCACAGGTAGCCCCCGGCGGCTACAGCTATATAAGGCGCAGCAAGTAAATATAAAATGCCGTTATTTAATCCGCTGGTTTGATGCCCGCCACTTTTATTGCTGGTTTCTACAGTTGCAGAGCACATGGCACACTGCGCTTTAGCAGGTTTAACAATAGTTAAGCCCAATCCTAATACCATTAATACAACCAACAACTTTAAGCTTTTCATAACGCAAATTAAAGTTAAAATCTATAATAAGGCGATATTAGCAGGTAAACAATTACACCGGTTACCGTTACATAAAACCATATCGGGAACGTCCACCTCACCAGCTTCTTATGCTTGGCCACCTGCATTTGCAGGCCCCTGTAAAAACTTAATAATATTAATGGTAAAACACCCGCTGCCAGTACAATGTGTGATATAAGGATAATTAAATATACGGTGCGTGAGTGCCCAACGGCTGCTTGCTCCATTGCAGATAGTTTACCATCGCCGTCAAGATCGCCATAAACCGTTTCGGGTGCCAGCCAGTGGAACGCGATATAAGACACCAGGAAAAGCGACGAAAGGCAAAACGCCAGGATGTTAATGCGCTTATGCACTATCACATTACCATTACGAATGAAGTAAAGTGAGATAAGCAGCAAAACGCTGCATGTGCCGTTAAGCACTGCATTAAGCATGGGCAAATAATGGGTAAACGGTGGTAAAACTGCCGGAGCGGGTATGATCTTGCGGTTAAGGATAATAACAACCACAAAAACAAATACCGAGATTGCGGCTACCAGGCGGAATATCAATTTATCATTCATCTTACATTTCGGGGGCTTTAATTTTTCTGATCTCCTCGGCTATCAGCACTTTTATTTCGTCATTGAGGCGGTTCATGTCGGTTATAGAAGTACCTGAATAATATCCCCTGATGCGTTTATCCTGGTCTATTAATACAAGTTTATCATCAACAATAAAATCGCCGTTTGCTGCATGCAGGGCATTCACTAAGAAACCATTTGCTGCCAGGTTATATATGGTCGTGCTGTCGCCAGTGAGGAATTGCCATTTGGTCGTCGAAGCGAATTTTGCCGAGTAACGCTTTAGCACCTCCGGCGAATCATGCGCCGGGTCAACGGTGATGGATGCAAAGTGTACCATACGGTTATGGCCATAACCCTTTACCAGGCTATCCAGGTTACGATATACCCTGTCGCAAACTGAAGGGCAGTGGGTATAAAAAAAACCGGCAATAAATATCTCATTATCAAAAGATCTTAAGTTTACCTGATTTGCGTTTTGGTCGGTGAGGCTAAAATCGGGCAGTTTATGATAAATGGTATCGGCTATATACCTGCCATGAAACTTATGGCCGGTTTCCGCAACCTCTTTTGGCCCGAAAAAGGGCAGCGGTTTATACCTGTTTTTCCCCTTAACGGTTAGTAAATAATATAAAAATCCCGGTAATGCTAAGATCAATACCAGGATTAATATTTTTTGTACTAAGGCAGAAGTTTTACGCATTACATTCTCAGATCGACCCAGTGGTGGCTTTCATTAGTAAGCACCAAAATCAACCCGATAATGAATAATACCGGCACACCCACCGCGTAAATGAGCCCGATCCGCTCGAACTTTAAGTGCATAAAATAGGCAATTATGTAAAATGCCTTTGCAAGTGTTAGCACAATGTACACCGGGTTGGCGGCTTTAAGCGGCACTATGCCATGCGGCACAAGGTACAGGGCGATAATAAATTCTATAGTAGTAATGCCCAAAAGAATCCAGAATACATTCCAGATCTTCTTTTTGGTCATAGATTCGTGCTCTTCGTGATGCTCCTCGGGAGCGTGTGTATTTTCTGCTGACGACATATAATTGATCAGTTAATATTTTTAAACTAAGTAAAAGAAGGTAAATACAAATACCCAAACCAGATCTACAAAGTGCCAGTAAAGGCCCACTTTTTCTATCATTAAATAACTGCCGCGTTTTTCATACGTACCTTTTAACACATTTATCAGGATAACAATATTGATTATAACCCCGCTAAATACGTGGAAACCATGAAAACCGGTAATAGTAAAAAATAAATTAGCAAATTGCTGGGAGTAGGTGGTTGATAGCGGTTCGCCTTTATGAAAATACTCGGTAAGGTCATGTGGTATCCGGCCCCACCAAAAACCATCTGTATGCAGGTGATTCCACTCCAGCGCCTGGCAACCCAGGAACATAAAACCTCCGATAATGGTTAACACCATCCAAATGGCTACTTCATTTTTAGCACCACGGTGCCCGGCTTCTACACCTAAAACCATCGTAACAGAACTCATAATGAGTATAAACGTCATGATACCCACAAACACCAGCGGTGCGCCATGCTCTATAAGGCCTGGTACCGATTGGAAAACCAGATCCGGTGCGGGCCAGCTGTTAGAGCTAAAACGCAACGCGCCGTAAGCAATAAGCAGCGACGAAAATGTAAAAGCATCCGACAGGAGAAAAAACCACATCATTATTTTACCATACTCCACAGAAAACGG
This sequence comes from Mucilaginibacter sp., assembly GCA_965277245.1. Lineage (GTDB taxonomy): Bacteria > Bacteroidota > Bacteroidia > Sphingobacteriales > Sphingobacteriaceae > Mucilaginibacter. The sequence continues at coordinate 3,284,325 of OZ255719.1, read as the reverse complement.
CGATCTGCCGCCTGCCCATGGCGTGGTCTTTACTTCGTCTATTTGTGTTGCTGTTGTACTCATGTGTACTTATAGTAGAAATGTTAACGTTGGTTCAAAAGTAAAAAAACATAGAGATAAATCCATACAATATCAACAAAATGCCAAAATATTGATGACATATCCATGCTAAACAATTTCATGACCTGCGGCGTGTTGTTATAACTCTTTCGCAGGCTATTTAGCAATAACAAAATACCGGCTAAAATGTGTAATAAATGTATGCCGGTCATGATGTAAACAAAACTGATAGAAGCATTGGGGTTAATTAGATAGGCCCGCATGGCTATCAAAGTGCTCCAGGCATATATCTGTAAACCAAAAAATAAAATGCCTAAAGCTATAGTGGCAATAAGGTATATGCGTTGCTTTTGAAATTGCAGGCGCTTTGTAGCATGCGTAGCCGCAAACAACGTAAGGCTGCTTAGTACAATTACCGCCGTACTGTAAATGAATATGGGGGGTAGTTTTATTGTTAACTCGTGCCCTTTGCCGGCGCCGGTGTAAACAATAAACCCGCTGGTAAACGCCATAAAAAGCATGAACGACGTGAACAGGAACATCCACAAGGCAAACTTTTTAGGTGCCAGGTTTAGCCTGTCGGTATCTTGTTGTAGCTGGGCCATCATCATTTTCCTATAAAATCAAATAAAAACATTAACTGCACAACAGGCAGGTATAAAAAGGAACCGAACATTAGCTGCTGCGCGGCCTTTACTTCGCAGGTGCGCACTAAGTTAAACGCCTGGTACAAAAACACTAATCCGCATACTAATGATACTACGCCCAAATAGTTACCCCCATAACCGTAATAGGTTGGTAATAAACTAACAGGCAGCAATATAAGCGCACTTACAAAGGTAACTATTGCGCTCGTTAAATTGCGCCTGCCGGTGGGTAACAGGCGAAAGCCGGCCAGTTTATAATCATCATCCAATACCCATGCAATAGCCCAAAAATGCGGGAACTGCCACATAAACTGGATAGCAAATAACAATAAAGAAATTTCATCTATTTTGCCATGGGCCGCAACATAGCCAATAAGCGGCGATAGTGCACCGGGTATTGCGCCAACAAACACGGCTATAGATCCCTTTCGCTTTAAGGGTGTATAGATAAACGCATAAAAAATAATAGAGAATACAGAGAGGATACCGGTTATGAGATTTAATTTTTGCAATAGATAAGTGCCTAAGATGCCCATGAACAGGCCGATAACCAGCGCCTGCCCCGTGGTCATGCGCTCGGCGGGCAAAGGGCGGTCGGCGGTGCGTTTCATCATTTGGTCCAGGTCTTTTTCTATGATCTCGTTAAAGCAATTTGCTGCTGCGGTAACCATAAACCCGCCAACTATGAGAATGAGCCAGTTGGTCCAATTGATATACCCGTTTACCCTGCTGCCTATCAAAAACGCAATTGACGCAGAAAATACCACTAAAAAGGTAAGCCTGAATTTTACCAGCTTTACAAAATCCGAAAACTTCATGATATACCCCCCTGCAAAACGGCCGACCGGCTTAGGTTTAACAGCAGATAAAACTGCGCCCCAAATACCAGGCTCGCCAGTAAAATGTGGGCAGCCTGCGCAAATGGCGGCAGCATAAAGTATGATAATATAATACCGGTAACAATCTGTAGCATGATCATCAAAAATGTAAAGCTCATTACCTGCCGCTGAAAAGACTCGCGGGTATAATACTTTCTTATCAGGATGTATAATATAACGTTTATCACTAACACGGCAATCGCGATGGTGCGATGATCTGCCAGCGCATCGGCTGCAGCCTTTATCCAATCACCACGGTAACCTTCCAGCCGGTCTGATGCCGCATCTACTTCCTCACGTACAGTTGAACCTAAAACGATCTGAAATATACTGAGCAGGAAGGCAGCAACCGTAACGAAGATAATGAGCGGTTGTCTTTTTAAAACCGGTTTACCTAAAGTGCGTGCCAGGTTATAAGTGTAAATACTTACAGCTACAATGGCAAGGGCTAAAAGCATATGCACGGTAACAATCCAGCTGGTTAAATTGGTAGAAACCACAATAGAGCCCAGCCAACCTTGTACACCTACCAAAATTAGGTTAACAACACTTAAAACAGGTATAATAACTGCCTCGTGATTGTATGAGAATGAAAATACCACAGTTAATACTAAAAATAACCCGGCAATTACACCTAACAACCGGTTTACATATTCCGTCCAGGTGTTGGCGGCGTTAAAATCTTCGGGAACCAATATGGATTTATCTTTACGGATGCGGGCAGCCAATGCCTTGTATCCAAATACATCGAGCATTTTGGCAAACCTGATGTTCTTCATTACCCTCTCTTGCACATATTGCTGTTTATAACCTTTTGGGAGTTGCGAAACGTCTGTAGGCGGTACATACCTCCCAAAGCATTTTGGCCAGTCGGGGCATCCCATACCAGATCCCGAACTGCGAACAACGCCGCCTGCCAGTATCACCAAAAAAAGCGAAACAATAGCCAACAGGTTTGCTTGTTTAAACTTTGTGCGCAGCGGTATATTACTCATTAATTGCTGTTAAAAAAATTAGGGTATCTCACCGGTAAATGTTACGGTGCAGATACCCTAATTTGCCAAAAATCCGGCTGTATTATTTTACTTCCTTTTCGCTCATATCCTGTGTTTTCACCCAGTCGTTATAGTTGCCTAAACCAATAGGGTTATCTTCAAAATCATGAGGAAGGTTTGATGTCATGGTTTGCGAATAAGGTGTAGTTTGCGGAATGAAATCCGTTTCGTGGCCCGGTTTGCTGTAATCGTAAGGCCAGCGGTATACAGTCGGTATTTCGCCGGGCCAGTTACCGTGCAGGCGCTCAACAGGCGTGGTCCACTCTAAAGTAGTTGAACCCCAGGGGTTTTGCGGTGCCTTTTTGCCGAAGAATATAGAATGTATAAAATTGAAAAGAAATGCCACCTGAGCGAAGGCCGACATGATAGCTGCCCATGTAATGAATGTATTTACGGTAACCCATTTTTGGATAGACTCTATCTCTGTAAAGGCATAATAACGGCGCGGAACACCGTCAAGGCCCATAAAGTGCATCGGGAAGAATACAAGGTAGGCACCAATAAAAGTTAACCAAAAGTGCAGGTAACCTAAACGCTCGTCCATTAAACGGCCAAACATTTTAGGGAACCAGTGATAAACACCTGCAAGCATACCAAATATTGCTGCAGATCCCATTACCAGGTGGAAGTGGGCTACCACGAAATAGGTATCGTGCAAATTAATGTCTAACGCGGCATTACCTAAAAATATACCGGTGATACCACCTGATATAAAGAACGAAACTAAACCGATGGCAAATAACATAGCAGGTGTAAACCTGATATTGCCGCGCCATAATGTAGCCAGCCAGTTAAACGTCTTTACTGCCGATGGTACTGCAATGATAAGCGTTGTGATCATAAATACACCGCCCAGGAAGGGGTTCATACCCGTAACGAACATATGGTGGCCCCATACAATGAATGACAGTACCGTGATGCCTATTAATGAGTAAACCATGGCATGATAGCCAAAAATTGGTTTACGGCTATTTACCGACATTACTTCTGATGCAATACCCATTGCCGGCATAATCACAATATATACCTCGGGGTGGCCCAGAAACCAGAATAAGTGCTGGAACAAAATCGGGCTGCCGCCTTCAAAGTTCATTACCTGCCCCTGCACCACAATATCTGAAAGGTAGAAACTTGTGCCTACGCTGCGGTCGAATATTAAGAGCACTACACCTGCAACAAGTACAGGGAATGCAAGTATCCCTAAAATAGCGGTAAGAAAGAAAGCCCAGATCGTCAGCGGCATTTTCCACAGGTCCATACCCTTGGTACGCATATTCAATACCGTACTTACATAATTAATTGCGCCTAATAAAGATGATGCAACAAACATTACCATACTTACCAGCCACAGCGTCATACCTTCGGCAGAGCCGGGCATTGCCTTTGGTAGGGCAGATAAGGGCGGATAAATAGTCCATCCTGCTCCCGCCGGGCCTTTTTGTACGAGGAATGAGCTTAGCATAACTACACTGGCGCTAAAAAACAGCCAGTAAGAAAGCATATTCATAAATGGCGAAGCCATATCACGCGCGCCTAACTGTAATGGTATTAGCAGGTTACTAAATGTACCGCTTAAGCCTGCCGTTAACACGAAAAACACCATAATGGTACCGTGAATAGTAACCAGCGAAAGATAAAAATTTGAATCTATACGGCCGCCCGGTGCAAACCTGCCTAATAACGTTTCCAGCAACGGAAAGCTTTTATCGGGGTAGGCTAACTGGATACGGAATAAGATAGACAAGATCATCGCGATAACGGCCATAGTAATACCGGTGATAAGGAATTGCTTGGCAATCATTTTATGATCCTGGCTAAATACGTATTTAGTTAGGAAGGTATCTGTATGGTGTTCATGACCATGATCATGATGCTCTATTCCGTGATGATCCTGAACTGCTAATGTTGACATAGTAGCTTTTCTTGTATTAATTGTTTAATGCTAACCTTTTATTCTCTCCACTCTTCGGCTCATTTACATCAGCCATCTTCAACTCTTTTTTCAACTGGTCTGTTAGGTAAGGCTTTTGATGCGTTAGCCAGGTTTGATATTCTGCTTCACTTACCACCATCACTAATTTTTGCATGTTATAATGGCTGCCACCGCATATTTTATTGCAATACAGGTGATAGTTAAATTTGCTGTCATCCAGCCGGTTACGCATATCTTGCGTGGTAATTGTAGGGGTAAATTTAAAAAATGTAGGCAAGCCCGGCACTGCATTCATCTGTACCCTAAAGTTTGGCATATACACACTGTGTATCACATCCTGGGCCAATATGTTTAACCTTACAGATCTGTTAACAGGTAATACAATAGTATCGGCATTAAGGTCGTCCATTGCATTGCGATCTTTAAAATCCACGCCTAATTTGTTGCTGCCGCTTATTAATTTATAATTTTTAGCACCCAGTTTTCCATCTCTGCCGGGGTAACGTACTTCCCATGCAAACTGGTGCCCGGTTAAGTCGACATTTAAAGAAGCGCGTTCGCCTTTAGCATCAACCGTGTTGGTGATCTCTCTCCAGGTAAAAAAGCCAAATACTACCAATACTGTTAAAACTATAGCAGGTGCAATGGTCCAGATCTTCTCGATGGTGTTATTGTGCGGTAAGTAGTATGCCTTGCGCTTATCTGATGCCTGATATTTAAATGCAAATCCAAACAGCATGATCTGCGTAGCGATAAATACAATAACCGTGATACCGAAAGTGATCCAAAACATATCGTCAATCTTAACGCCATGCAACGAAGCAGCTTCGGGTAGTATCATACTGCCTTGAACGCTAAAAGACCACCAAACACCTGCCATAGCCACCACCAGGAATACCAGGCACACACGGGCCATCAAGCCATTCCAGTTTATGCCTTTCTTACCCTGCATAGTAAGGGTTAACTCATAAACACGCAGTATTTTACCTATAATTCCTATAGCAAAGCATATGATCAGGAAAATGAGTGTATAGTACCAAACTCCGGTCCATACACCTGCCTGCTGCGACGAGCTGTTTCCCGTAGCTGTTACCGCAGTATTTGAACTTGCGGCCTGGGCAAACACGCCGCTGCCAACAAACAGCAGCATGCTTGGCAGCGATAGCATTTTATAATTATTTATTATTTTTTTGAATCCCATTTTTAAGTCCTGTTTGGTATTCTCCAATGTTTACAAATTTAACAATATTATATGTGGTGATGTAAGCTCTCCTCCATAAAAGGATGCTTTACAGGCACCAGCGATTTAAATTTACTTAGCGATGTGAGCATCAGGAAGGTAAATAAACCGGCAAAACCTATAAAAATAGTGATCTCTTCTACACCGAACGGAAATGCGGTATTGTGCGGCGGTACAGTACCCGGCATGATCATGAGATAATAATCTAACCAATGGCCAATTATCAACACCATACATGTGAATTTAACACGCCCTAAATATCTTTTAGCATCGCGCGACATTAATAGTAATAACGGCGAAAGGAAGTTTAAAACGATATTTAACCAAAACCACCATATATATTCGGGCTCCCAGCGTTTGTAGAAGTAAACAGACTCTTCGGGCATGTTGGCATACCAGGTTAAGAAAAACTGTGAAAACCATACATAAGTCCAAAAGATGGAGAAACCAAACATCAGTTTACCCAATGTGTGGATGTGATCTATATGTATCCATTGAAAATAGCCGCTTTCGTAGAGATATATAAGCGTTAATGTAATAACTGATAAACCGGCAACGTGCAATGCCGCTAAATTATACCACCCAAACATAGTAGAGAACCAATGCGCCTCTAATGACATGATACCGTCGAATGCAAATATCGGGTAGGTAAACCCAAATATCACCAGAAATATTAATGAGTATTTAAAGCTTTTGTCATAGTTGGTCATGCCGCCTACGGTATCTTCCGACTCCGAGTATCTAACCAGTAGCCGCCCAAATATGGCGTACAATGCTAACAAACCAACTATCACCATAAAGAAGGCAGGAATGTTCAGGAAGGGTGCTTTACCGGTTATAATAGCGTCATATAAGGGGCTTGTTGGGTCTGTTAGCCCCTTAGTGGCCCAATGGCTATATAAATAAGGCACCATGGCCGCCTTACCTTCAATTTCGCCGGGGTGTTTAATTAATACCCCTGCTATACAAATAATTATCAGTACAACTGCTGCGTAAGGCAAAGTACGCGCAAAAGCATGCGGTATACGCAGTATGGCAACAGACCAGCCAGACTGTGCGGCATACTGATAGGCCATGAAAAACACACCGGCAATACACACACAAGCAAAGTAGTAACCCATTAACAACAGGTTTGAAAATGTGCGCTGCACTCCCAAAGCGCCATGGTCTAAAAAGAAACCATATAGAATTCCTATTACACCTATAACAATAGCTATTAAGCTCCAGGTTTTTGCTTTACCTGCAAACTCAAATTGCTCATTAAAATTATATTCGGTTTTCATTTAATGTAATACTATAAGGTTTGTAAATGGTGAACATACATGATTACTTTCCAGCGCTCTTCAGGCGATAATTGCGAGGCATAAGAACCCATTGAGTTTACACCATAAGTTATGGTATGATAAATTTTACCATCGGTAAGGTCTTTCATAGCGCCACCGCGCGATGACTGGCCTTTTGAATAACTTGGGGGCGCCGGGAACCCGTGCTGAACAACCAAACCATCGCCCATGCCCTTTTCACCATGGCAAGGAGAGCAGTAATGCGAAAACAAAACCGCACCTTCGTTATAATTTACAGGTGTTTGCTGCAAAGGATTTTTTACTTCGCCGCCTGCCTGGTTATAACCATCGCGGGTATTTGGATAATCAAAACGTGTAAAGCCAAGCGGTATAGTCCCGGCAGGCGGCAATTGCGCCGTTTTACCGTCCTTAAAATTCGGGTTTTTTTGATCCGGATCATAAGCGATATGCTCATACATATTGGGGGCGTACTCCCATCCGGTACTCTTCTTGTCTTTACAAGAAGTTACCAAAATGGCAGCAGCAATAGAAAAAGCTGTTAAACCCAATATTTTAAATTTATTCATAGCTAACATATTTTCTGTCGTTATGCTGAACCTCTACTGCACCACTTTCATTTAAGATCCTGGTGATATCATCATGCGGAATATTGCCTTTAGCATTTATTGCAATAACAAACCTATCGTCTGTTGCACGCAAATGCATAGTGCGTGGTGTACGCCCCGGGAAAAGGTGCGTTGCGAAATAGAACGTGAAAACCATACCAAAAGCCGTGAATAAAATTGTCCACTCAAAGGTAAAGGGCACAAAATCGGGCATTGCAAAGTGTGGTTTACCGCCAATATTCATAGGCCAGTCATGCACAAGGGTATAATAAACAATGCTGAATATAACTGTGGCCCCAAAGCACCCGCATAAAAACGCCGCATACCCTAAGCGCGAATCTTTAATGTTCAATTTATCTTCAATGCCGTGGATAGGCATAGGTGTGTACACATCGTAAATAGGCACACTATTTTTCTGAAGGTTATCGATCCCATGCATCATATCATCCGGGTCATCGAAAACGCCTAATATCATTTTAGTGCTGCTCATGGTTATACATTTTCATAGTCGGCAAGCTCAACGCTGTCGAATTTGGTTAACGATTCTTTGTATGCCTCTACCTGCTCGCGGTCAAGGTGGCCTTCTTTAATGAGTTTCAGTTTAGCCTGTTCGCTCGACGTTTTAAGCAGCAACTTCACCTCTGCAATAGCTATTGACGGGAATACCCTAATGAATAACAAGAACATGGTAAAAAATAAACCTATGGAGCCGATGAAAATACTCACATCAACCCATGTTGGGTAAAACATAACCCAGCTGGATGGTATATAGTCGCGGTGTAATGAGGTAACGATAATTACAAAACGCTCAAACCACATGCCTATGTTTACGATGATAGAAAGCACCCATGAAGCGGTGATACTTAAACGGATCTTTTTAAACCAGAATAGCTGTGGTGTGATCACGTTACACGTCATCATGCTCCAGTATGCCCACCAGTATGGCCCGGTTGAACGGTTAATGAAAGCGTATTGCTCATATTCCACTCCGGAATACCAGGCGATAAAGAATTCTGTTAAATAAGCTACACCCACTATAGATCCTGTTAAGATGATGATCTTATTCATAGACTCAATGTGGAACATAGTGATATAGTTTTCCAGGCCTAATACCTTTCGGGCAATTAACAACAAGGTTTGCACCATGGCAAAGCCCGAGAAGATAGCGCCCGCAACAAAGTACGGAGGGAAAATGGTAGTGTGCCATCCGGGTTCAAGCGACGTAGCAAAGTCAAATGATACAATAGTGTGTACAGAAAGTACCAGCGGTGTAGATATACCGGCCAATATTAATGATACAGTTTCAAACCGCTGCCAGGTTTTAACCGAGCCTGTCCATCCGAAAGAACATATTGAATATATTTTTTGGCGTAACCCTGTTGCACGATCACGAATGGCCGCAATATCAGGTAATAAACCCGTGTACCAGAATATTAACGATACCGAGAAATAGGTAGAGATCGCAAACACGTCCATCATTAATGCAGAGTTCCAGTTAACCCATAATGAGCCGTATTGGTTAGGCAAAGGCAAGGTCCAGTAGGCTAACCACGGGCGGCCCATGTGGCCGAAAATATACGTAGCTGCGCAGATAACCGCAAAAATGGTCATCGCTTCGGCAGAGCGGTTAATGGAATTACGCCAGTTTTGGCGGAAAATGAGCAGCACCGCCGAGATTAAGGTACCGGCATGGCCTATACCAACCCACCATACGAAACCGGTAATATCCCAGGCCCAGCCAACTGTTTTATTTAGGCCCCACTCGCCAACACCGTACCAAAACGTCCAGCTGATGGCAAAAACCCAAAGTGCAGCCGCAGAAGATGCTACGCCGAAGCCGATCCACCAGGCCATGTTAGGCTTGTTTTCAACCGGGAACAATACATCATTGGTAATTTTGGCGTAAGTAATATCCCTACCCGTAATTAACGGTTCCCTGATTATTGATTCACTGTGAGATGACATATATTATTTTTTATCTCTGTGTTAAATTAAGCTACTGTTTCTGTTGTATTCCTGATCTTAGCCTGATAGCCGATACCCGGTTTCACGTTAAGTTCTTCTAATACATAGTATGTTCTTTCGCTTTGCAGCGCTTTAGTCACTTCAGAATTAGGGTCGTTAAGGTTACCAAATACAATTGCATTTGTAGGGCAGGTTTGCTGGCAGGCCATTTTTATTTCGCCGTCTTTCATCGGGCGTTTTTCCATTTTGGCTTTTAGCTTGCCTGCTTGTATACGTTGTACGCACATGCTGCATTTTTCCATTACCCCGCGGAAACGCGTAGTAACATCGGGGTTTAATACCAGCTCGGTGTATTCATTCTGCACATAGTTTTCAAAGCGCGAATCGTTCCAGTAGTTAAACCAGTTAAAACGGCGCACTTTGTAAGGGCAGTTGTTTGCACAATAACGTGTACCAACGCAACGGTTATACGTCATTTGGTTTAAACCCTCGCTCGAGTGCGTGGTGGCCAATACAGGGCAAACGGTTTCGCAAGGTGCATGGTCGCAATGCTGGCAAAGCATAGGCTGATGTACCACGGTTACATGGTCCAGATCGTCTAACTTGTTGATCTCTTTTTCTTTGGTAACAGATTGCCCTTTGTCTTCAAAGCTATAATAACGGTCAATACGTATCCAGTGCATTTCACGGCGCCTGCGTACTTCTTCGCGGCCTACAACCGGTACATTATTTTCGGCAGTACAAGCAACAATACACGCACCACAACCGGTACATGCATTTAGGTCTATAGCCATTACCCAGTTATAAGCCGGGCGTTTATACTCGTCCCAAAGGTCATAAGTTTCTTTGCCTTCGCCCTTACCAGTTACAGAAGAAGGATTTTTAACATACTGCGCTAAAGTGCCCTCCCTGATCACGTTACGCCCTTCATAGGAGTGGTGCGTTTGCGTTTGTGCAAAAACATATTTTAATGCCCCGGTAGCCTTTACATCTGCCGCTGCCGTAGTTTGGAAGGTGCCATTGCGGAACGTAAAGAATGGGTAGGCATTTTGCCCCACACCATCGCCAACCTTGCCTGCTTTGGTACGGCCGTAACCTACTGCTACTGATATAGTGCCTTGCGCCTGCCCTGGCTGGAACAGCACGGGCAGATCAATGGTATATCCGTTTGCAGAGATGCTGATGTAATCGCCTTCCTGCAAACCTAATTTTTCTGCAGTCTTAATAGCCATCGCCGCAAAGTTATCCCAGGTAACCTTAGAGATAGGGTCAGGCAATTCCTGCAGCCACGGGTTATTAGCCCTTTTGCCCGTACCAATGTTAGGGCTTTCAAATAACTGAAGCTCTAATTTGCCACCGCCCGCAGCTATTTGATTGCTGTGGCTTAAAATAGTCTGGGCAACAGCAGCAAGATCATGGTTAAAGGTATAGGTGCCTGCTGCTTTGGCCTGTGCCTTAACAAAACCGGTTTGCAATAAAGTTTCCCACCCCGGCTGGCCGCTAAGGCCCGCAATAGGCAGAAATTTTTTATCCCAGTTACTGCGCACATAGGTATAATAATCCTTTACCGGATTGCTGCCCCAGATCATTAAGCTTTGCTCTGCCTGGCGCGTATTGTATACAGTGTTAATAGCAGGCTGAACGACGGTGTAATATCCCTCAACCGCATTAGCATCGCCCCATGATTCCAGGTAGTGGCTATCGGGAGCAACAATATCACAAAGCGAAGCAGTTTCATCACCATAAGGTGAAAAAGAAACCTTAAGCTTAACTTTACCAAGCGCCGCCTTAAAGTCTTTCAAGCTGTAAAAATCGTAAGCAAGATTAGCATCCCAGAAGAATACCGCATCTACATCGCCGCTTTTCATTTCGTTAACAACGTCTATTAACGCTGCATCGTTACCGGCATACTGTAAAGAAGGATTATCAAGGTCTATAGTTGTACCATAACTGCCTAAAAGCGAGTTGATGGCATTTATTAAAATTTGTGTAGCTACATCATTGCAGCCTGCTACTACTAAAGCGCGGCCTTTTGCAGCCATCAGCTCTTTAGCAACAAGTGTTATTGCTTTATCTGTTGCCGCATCATTTACCTTTTTAGAACCGGGCAGTGGTGTACCGCTAAGTGCGTTGTATAAGCTAATGATGGCCAAACCTTCTTCAGAAGGTTTTATCGGCATGCGCACATCTGCGTTGGAGCCGGTTAAGCTCATACCGCTTTCGAAATGAATGTGGCGCGACATTTTCTTTTCTTCGAGAGCCTTTGCCGTACGCGTCATGGCGTACTGGCGGCTAAACTCGGTGTGTGAGATCCAGCTGCCTAAAAAATCTGCGCCAAAACTTACAATCACATCAGCCTTATCAAAGTTGTAGTGCGGCAATACTGCTTTACCAAAACTGTTTTGATTAGCCTGAATGATACCTGTATAAGAAACTGCATCGTATTGTATATGCTTTGCAGTTGGGTATTGTGCTATAAAATCGGCAATTACGGCCAAACTCGATGGGCTGTTAATGCTTGATGAGATGATGCGGATCTTTTTACCGCCTGTTTTAGCAGCGTCAAGACGGCCCTTAACAAATGAATCAACGGAATCCCAGCCGGTTTCGCCGCCGTCCTGCATAGGATTTTTTAACCGGCTTGAATCATAAAGATCTAAAACCGAGGCCTGCGTGTTGGCAGATGCCCCCCCTTTACCAAAAACGTCATTAGGATTGCCTTCTATTTTAATAGGGCGGCCCTCTCTGGTTTTTACCAGTATAGCCTGGCCTTCATAGCTGGATACATAGAAGTTGGCTACACCCGGTGTAATTTCCTCGGGCTTTATAAGGTAAGGGATAGATTTATGAACAGGCACTTTCTGGCAGGCAGCAAGTGATACCGCACCCACGCCAAAACCAAGCGTCTTTAAAAAGTCGCGGCGGGGAGTTTTAGATTTCAGGCCGTCTCCACTCAGAATTTCTTCGATAGGGATAGGCTCCGGAAACTCGTGTTTATTTTTTTCAACAAACTCCGGCGTTTTGTTCAGTTCTTCTAAACCTTTCCAGTATTTTTTGTTGCTTTCCATTTAAGCTATGTAAACTGTAATTGCTAAGTTCTTCTTGTTAATATTCTGATGAGTTTAGGTTCTCTGTCTCAAACCTCATATCTCACGTCTCAAATCTATTAGTAGTGGCACTTACCGCATTCTAAACCACCCATGGCAGCTTCGGTAACCTTACCACCACGTTTAATAATGTCGTGTACCTGCACCATTTTGTCGTAGTAAGCATTACCCTTTAGGTTAACGTTTGTACGTTTGTGGCACTGTATACACCATTTCATTGTTAATGGCGAGTATTGATAAACCTGTTTCATGGTTTGTATCGGGCCGTGGCAGCGCTGGCACTCTATACCCGCAACACGTGTATGCTGGGCATGGTTAAAGTATGCAAAATCCGGCAGGTTGTGTACACGAACCCATTGTATAGGTTTTGCTTTAGTGCTGTCGTATTTTTGTGTGGCAGGGTCATAACCTAAGGCATCATATATCTTATGTATTTCCGGCGATTCGGTTTTAACAACCTTATGGCAGTTCATACATACATTAAGTGATGGGATAGTGGCATTTTTACTTTTGTATGCCCCGCCATGGCAATACTGGCAATTGATCTTCATTACACCGGCGTGCAACTCGTGCGAGTATTTAATAGGCTGCTCTGGCTGGTAACCCTGGTGCATGTTGGTATTCCACATGCTAACCCATGCCCAGCTTAAAAACGCAACGGTAGCACAAGTACCTATAAAGAAAACAACCTTTTTGTTGGCCAGCATACGCTTAACGCCCGCCATACGGTCAACCTTTACAACTTCCTCATCGGTAACAGGCTCTTCTTCAAAAGGCAGGTTCTGCCTTTTCAGCATCACTTTTTCAAGTGTTCCAATAACCCTGTTTAATACCAGAATAACAATAAATGCAATTATAATTACACCAATAAGGCCAAAGATAACCAGATCACTGGGGCCGCTGTCTGCAGGTGCAGCGCCGTTAGCAGCAGCGCCGGCCGCAGGAACGGCCTGCGTTTTTTTCCAATCCGCACGCACATAAGCCAAAATATTGGCAACATCACCATCAGATAGATTGGTGAACACGTTCATGCCCGCCTGGTTATACTCGTTATAGATCTTAAGGGCCTTAGGATCTTTAGCAGCAATTAGCGCCTGGTTGTTTTGTATCCACCTGGTTAACCACTTGTCATCAGTTTCTGACGAAATGGTTGGCCCGAGGGCCGGGCCCGTCATGCGCACATCTATCTTATGGCAAGCGGTACAATTTGCTTTAAACAATGCCTCGCCCTTGGTAGCATCACCTTGCGCCCTGGCTGTTAAACCAAACGCAGCAAAGCAGGCAAGCAGCAAAACCGTTCTAGAAAATTGTTTAAAAATCAATGAGATATTTCTCATATAGTGTATTTGTGCTAAATATTTCTTAGTTAGTTTTTAGTAATAAGCAAGCAGATGTATCCCAACAAGCGTTTTTACAGTCCACAAAAGTATAATTTATTACAGTATGGCTGACAAAGTAATGACACATAATCTCAATTTATAATCTTTCTAAATAAATTGTAAAAGCCCTCTAAATCAGCATTAAAAGGCTTTTGAATCATATTTAGCAGATTGCAATGACAAGGCCGTAAGCACTTGTTATTTGGATAATTTGCAAATGCACTTTATTGTTTTAGCACCCAGGCAAATATCAATGGCACCACAATGGTGGCATCACTTTCTACAATAAATTTAGGTGTATCAATGTCCAGTTTGCCCCAGGTTATTTTCTCATTTGGCACCGCGCCCGAGTAGGAGCCGTATGATGTGGTAGAGTCTGATACCTGGCAAAAATAACTCCAGAAAGGTATTTCGGGCATTTCCATGTCCTGGTATAGCATTGGCACAACGCATATCGGGAAATCGCCGGCAATACCGCCGCCCACCTGGAAAAAGCCTATACCCTTACCGCCCGAATTTTTAGGGTACCAGTGGGCTAGCCAGGCCATATATTCTATGCCGCTTTTCATGGTAGTGGGTTTTACTTCGCCCTTAATTACGTATGATGCAAAGATATTGCCCATGGTAGAATCTTCCCAGCCGGGTACCACTATAGGCAGATTGCGTTCTGCAGCAGCCAACATCCAGGAGTTTTTTGGGTCTATCTCATAATACTGTTCCAACTCACCATTAAGCAATATTTTGTACATAAATTCATGCGGAAAATAGCGTTCGCCATTTCTATCCGCATCTTTCCATATCTTATAAATATGTTTTTGCAGGCGGCGAAAAGCCTCTTCTTCCGGTATGCAGGTATCTGTAACGCGGTTGTAGTGGTTCTCTAACAGGTCCCACTCATCCTGCGGACTCAGATCGCGGTAGTTGGGCACACGTTTGTAATGCGAATGCGCAACCAGGTTCATAATATCTTCTTCGAGATTAGCGCCTGTGCAGGAAATAATATCAACCTTACCCTGGCGGATCATTTCGGCAAGCGAAATGCCCAGTTCGGCTGTGCTCATGGCGCCGCCCAGGGTGATCATCATTTTACCGCCTTCGGCAAGGTGGGTTTCGTATCCTTTAGCTGCATCAACCAGTGCAGCGGCATTAAAATGCAAATAATTACGCTCAATAAATTGAGATATAGGGCCTCTTGTAACGCTCATTTCAAATAAATAAATTGGATGGCAAAGGTATAAATTTTGCCTGAAACGGAATTTTTCGCTGTGTGTTTCTTTTGTTGTACCCAAGAGGGCTGCACCGTTTTTGGGAAAGAATTAACAAAATGATTCTTGCTACACCCGGTGATAATCAGCCTTCCAATTCTTTACCGCCATTTTAATCTCTTTCGATGATAAATTTTCAATTACAGCTCTATCTGCCAACGTCAAAAACTCATCGTCAGGTGCAAATCGTAACGCAATAATCTGTCCCTTGGTGAGGCGGCTGTCGGGCAGTTTTCCGGTGAGTGCATAATAGCGCAAACTTTCTTCGGCGCGGATGGCACGATCTTGCGCCTTTAACGCAAATGTGCGTGCAAAATAAGATATTATTAACATGCAGATAAAAATAACCACAACAAATAGCGACAACGTAAACAGATTGTTATGCAGGTTATAAAATAGATTAATAATAGATGTAATTATGCCTATAATTAGCAACGGACTAAGGAAAAAGTGATATCCCTTAACAAACTGCATGTGGTTTTTATAATTCTGTTGCTGCATTTTTTTTGATTAAACTGCGAATATACGTTTTTGAGATGCTCTGATGTTAAACAATATTCCACCTATATCTTCTGCTTTTATGATCTGTAATCGTGTAACCCCAAATATCAGTAATCCTAAATCAATATCTTTGAAGGGATGGATAGCCCGAATTTCCCGGCACACTTTTTAGACGATCTTACCGGCGCGCCGGGGTTCGAGCGCGACGCTTTTGTGGAAGCGCATTTAACAGGCTCGCCAACTTCTATACGCACCAACCCGAATAAGAGAGCAGGTTTCGGGAACGCACAACCGGTACCCTGGTGCAAAGATGGGTTTTACCTTGCAGAGCGGCCTTCGTTTACGTTCGATCCGCTTTTTCATGCCGGTAGTTATTATGTGCAGGAAGCGTCATCCATGTTCATCGATACCATAATGCGCCAAATTAAAGCGCTGGAAAAAGAGGCGCTAAGAATCCTGGACCTTTGCGCGGCGCCGGGCGGTAAAAGCACGCTGCTTGCTTCGGCCATGAATGATAATGATCTGCTGGTTGCTAACGAGATCATCAAAACGCGCGTACCGGTGCTGACAGATAATTTGACGCGTTGGGGTAACGCCAATACTATTGTAACCAATAACGATGCAAAGGATTTTGGCAGGCTACCGGGATTTTTTGATGTGATATTAGTTGATGCCCCATGCTCCGGTTCGGGCATGTTCCGTAAAGACCCGGATGCGATGAACGAATGGTCGGAAGGCAATGTAAAGCTTTGTCACCAGCGACAGGAACGCATTTTGGCTGATGTTTACCCAGCGTTGGCAGAAGATGGTTACCTCATTTACAGCACCTGCTCTTACTCGCCCCAAGAGAATGAACAGGTTTTAGACTGGCTTTGCGACACATTCGGAATGGAAAGTATGCGTATTGACACCCAGCCCGATTGGGGTATTGTAGAAACGCAATCGGGTAAAAGTAAAGCCTGGGGTTATCGTTTTTATCCCGATAAAGTTAGGGGTGAGGGCCTGTTTGCAGCGTGTTTGATCAAGCGCGAAAGTACCGGCAATACGTCAAGTCATAAGCATAAATTTCAGAAGATCAACAGCAAAGAGATAGACCCGTTAAGACAGTACATCACAAATAGCGACGAACAGCACTTTTTTAAAGTGGGTGACGACTGGCTGGTAATTCCCGCAATTCATAAAGAGAGTATGTTATCGCTTCAGCATAATTTGTACCTTAAAAAATCGGGGATCAGATTGGGCAAACTTGCGGGGAAAGACCTGATACCCGATCATGAACTGGCCTTAAGCCTTATCATAAACAAAGACATTTTTCAGCAAACCGAACTTACCAAAGAGCAAGCAATTGCCTATCTCCGCAGGGATGATATCAAAATTGACACCCTGCAAAAAGGATGGAGTTTAATGACCTACCAGCACCAGGTACTGGGCTGGGCTAAACTATTGCCTAACCGAATCAATAATTATTATCCTAAGGAGATTAGAATAATCAGCTCCATAACACCCTAATGCAAGAATAGAAGTTGCCTATCAATTTTGTACCCCTTTAAACAATCATCTAAAGTTTTATAGATCTTATAATCCTTGAAATCATAATTAAATACACATTTGCTTTTTACCAAGTTTTTACCGTTCCTATCAGTAAGTTTGTACGTTTTCTTAACTTGTTTGAAATCATTGTTGTAAAAATAACAGATTGTTTCATGTGCGGCATCATCTGTGCATTCACTATTGAAAAAGCCGGTTTTACGTTCAAACGCAAATAGTTTGCCTCGATCGAAATAATATGCATAAGTAACATCCCAATCGCCACTTTCACTAAAAGGAGTTGCAAGTATAAAAGTGCAATTGTTAACGGTATCCTCAATAAGATTATATGTATACTCAATGTTTTCCGGCCAATTGGTGCCTTCAACTTTAACTAATTTATTTTTTCCCTTAACTTTTACTAAAACTTTTAGGTTTTTACTTTTTGTTCGAATTGCACGCTTTACCAGTTTATCTATTGAATCCTTTCTCCAAAGAGAAAATTTAATCGGCTGGCCAATTAAAAATTGTTGGTTTGTTTTGTATTGTTTTTTTAAATTAAAGACGGGTGAAATTATGGAAATACAGATGATAATAATAGTAATCGAAATTTTCATCTGTGAATATAGGATTATCTGAATTGCAAATACTTTTTTCTTGGCTCTATTCTCCTCCCCGTCTGGGAGGCTGGGAGGCGGTTAAAACTCCCCTGTGCTTAACATCACCAATGTACAGGCAGATAACGTTTCAATACCTTTTTCTTTAGCCATTCTTTTGAGTTCGCTATTATCGGTACCGGGATTAAAAATGATACGCTTAGGGTTGGTAGCCAAAATATACTCATATAATGGTGGCTGGTTTTGCGGGCCCAAGTAAAGCGTAATGGTATCTATATCGCTGTGCACCGCTTCCGGCTTTTCTATTTCTACACCTGCTACTTCGCCAGATTTGATACCTACATTAACAATACTGTGCCCGCTGCGCACTAAACGGTTGGCAGCCAGATTTGCGTAACGACTGCTATCCGGGGTTGCGCCTAATACCAATGTTTCCTTATCGGTCATGGTTGAGTTATTGGTTATTAAGGTAACTTTTTAAGTTAGTTAATTGTTTTCTACTCCCCTCTCCTTCGGAGAGGGGCCGGGGGTGAGGCCTCGTGAGGTACCTTTTTTATTTCTTTTAAAATGTTTTTCAACAACAATCGTCTACCTTAATAAAAGATTCCAATTGGCTACAACCGCTTTGATGCCCAACGATAAAAACAGCTATACACTCAACACCATAAAAGCGTATGGTAAGAGCTTGCTGCATTTTATCCGCAAGCGGGTTAAAAGCGATGCCGATGCCGAAGACATTCTGCAGGATGTTTGGTACCAGTTTAGCTCGGTGATCAATTCGGAGCCAATTACACAAACAGGGGCGTGGCTTTACAAAGTTGCACGTAACAAAATAACCGATAAGCATAAAAAGCATACCGACTCGCTGTTGGATGATCTTTTTATAAAAGATGACGACTATAGTGAAGATGAGGGCTCTTTTCGCGAACTGCTGCTGGCAGATGCAAACACACCCGAAACTGAATATATGCGCAACCTTTTTTGGGACCAGTTATTTATTGCACTTGATGAGTTACCCAAAGAACAAAGGCAGGTTTTCGTTTGGCACGAACTGGATGACATACCCTTTCAGGAAATGGCAGAACTTACGGGCGATCCCGTGCAAACTTTGGTATCACGAAAGCGCTATGCTGTGCTGCACTTGCGCAAACGGCTTAAACAATTGTATGAAGAAATTACACAATATTAAAAATTAACAAGATGAGAAAAGTATTTCACGAAGGGCGGTTTGTATTCATTCCACTGGCGGCAGTTGCCTTTTTGTCCTTAATAAGCTTTGCAGTAATGCAATTATGGAACAATTTATTGCCTGCTATATTGCACGTAGGCGTTATCACCTTCTGGCAGGCCATGGGCTTGTTTGTACTGTGCAAACTGTTATTTGGTTTTGGCCGGGGTGGCCGCGGCGGCATGGGCGGGCCCTGGATGCGCCGTGGTATGGAAAATAAATTCCGCAATATGACGCCCGAACAGCGCGAGCGTTTTAAAGAAAGATTTAGAAACCACGGTTGCGGCCCGCGCGGCAGATGGAGAGATTTTGACTGGGAAACCGGCACCGCTGCTCCAAAAGAAACTCCCGACATGGAAGGTAATTAGGCATGCCTTCCAAGCCCTCCCCCGGGAGAGAGGGCTTACATCAACAATACATGAAAAATAGCTATGAATGTTTTAGTTTTTAAAACCAGTATTACCCAACAAGAACAAGTTAGCAAGGTTAGCGCCTTGTTAACTTCTATTCCAAATGTTAAACGGTGGAATTTTGACCTTGATGATTGCGACAGGATTTTACGAGTTATTACAGACCGCGTATTGCCGCGGCATGTAGAAACCGTTTTGCAATCTGCCGGTTTTATTTGCCAGGAATTAGAAGATTAATTACCATTTATCCATGCCCAACAATTTTTTACCTAAGGGCGAAAGTTCTGCTACCGGATTTTTCTTTCCCGTTCTGCCGGGTCTCCGGGGAATGCATAACCTTGCATCGCTTCACGGCTTTGCCAGCTGTTAATTTGCCATTGCCTTAATTCTTCATTATCTTCCTGTGCGGGCATCATGGCAATATATTGAGCTATGCGCACTTTATTGCCGCTTGTATTTGCACGGATGCCATGCGGCTTCAGGCTATTAAAAATCAACAGGTCGCCCGCCTCTAATTTTACTTTTTCTATATTAAAGCCGGTTGTGTTGGGTTTATAATGATCTCTATCATCGGGCTGGGTTAATTTACAGGTATCGTAAGTCCTGAACAGTTCGGGTATGCAAAACAACAATGTAACCGAAACATGCTATCAGGTTGGCATAGAAAGCATCTCTTATTTTAACAAATTATTTAAACTTGTAGTGGGGCAAAATCCCTCGGATTTCAAAAAGGAATGGGCACCGAATGTGCCTTAAACGATTTCGGGCAGGAGCTCTAAATTGCTACGCTCCAATTGTTATAAGAACAATTTATCACCAATACATCATAAAGCTATAAATTCTGCCATTCGCAATAATGTAGCCTCATTTTTGAGGAGATGAGCATATGGAATTAAATAACATCAGGCTGAGCGTTTTAGACCAATCGCCTGTTAGGAAAGGTGCTACCGCCGAACAAGCATTGCAGGAAACCGTAGCCCTTGCAAAACATGCAGATAATTTGGGCTTCCATCGTTTTTGGGTAGCCGAACATCATAACACAACAAGCCTTGCGGGCTCGTCGCCGGCTGTTTTAATGGCCCACCTTGCCGGGCAAACAAAACATATACGCATAGGCAGCGGTGGTGTAATGATGCCTAACCACAGCTCGCTACAGGTGGCCGAGAACTTTCGGTTGCTGGAGGCGCTCTTTCCGGGGCGGATAGATCTGGGTATGGGCCGCGCGCCGGGCACCGACAGGCTGACCGCTTCGATACTGAACCCGAATAACAAATTCAGCGAGCAGGATTTTATAGAACAGCTTTATGACCTGCAGCATTACTTTCACAATACCAAAGAAACAGGTACCATTCACGAGCGGGTTAAGGCTATACCCATGGCGCAAACAGCGCCAAAACAGTGGCTGTTAAGCAGCAGCGGCGGCAGCGTGAAATTTGCGGCGCATTTTGGCACCGGTTTGGCATTCGCACATTTTATTAACCCTTATGGCGGCGCAGAAGCGGTAAAAGTTTATCACGATCATTTTAAAGCTTCTGCAGATTTCACATTACCTGAGGCTGCTGTAGCGATATTTGTATTTTGTGCCGACGATGAAGAAAAGGTAATGCGGCACCAGGCCGTTATGGATTTTCGCTTTCTGCAACTGGAACGCGGTATGGGCTTAATACCTGTTAGCTATAACGACGTTAAAAATGAGAAATATACTTTGGCAGAACAGGAGCGGATTGCCTATAACCGTAAACGTATTATTGCAGGTGATAGCGAACAGGTGAAAGAGAAATTATCTAAACTTGCTGACGATTACAAGGTAGATGAAATAATTGCTATTACCATTACCGAAGAATTTGGAGACCGATTAGCTTCTTATAGTAACCTGCACTCATTATTTTTAACTGATAAAATAAATTTAGAACACCTGGGTTAACAATGGCATGTTAATTGCATCTATAGTATAAAATCAATCTATATTATGGAAACCGTAGAAAAATCAGTAGAAGTATTAAACGATTTAATAGAAATCAATAACGACCGTGTAAGGGGCTTTGAAAAAGCAATTGCCGATCTTACAGACAGCGACAGCGACCTGAAATCATTATTTCAGGAGTATGCAGAGGACAGCCGGAAAAACTCGGAAGAGTTAACAGCAATTGTATCAAGAACTAATAACAGTGCCGATAACGGTACCAGCATCAGTGGTTCTATTCACCGGGCCTGGATAGATGTAAAGGCATTATTTACCGGTAAAGACCGTAAAAGTATTTTAGCCGAGTGCGAACGCGGCGAAGATGCGATCAAAAAGGCATACCAATCTGCAATGAGTGATGGTGACCTATCGGGTGAAACATTTTCTATCGTGGCAGCCCAGGCACAAACACAAAAAAGCGCACACGACAGGGTTAAAGCCCTGCGCGATAGTGCTAATTAATATTTATTAAATGAGAAAAGCCGTCCGTTGATTAACGGACGGCTTTTTTGTGAACCGCCTTTAAATCAGCTCTTTAAAAAAAGCTCAAATTTATTTTGCAAAATTAGCATGAGACCCTATATTTGCAGTCCCAAACAAGGGAGCTTAGCTCAGCTGGTTCAGAGCATCTGCCTTACAAGCAGAGGGTCACTGGTTCGAACCCAGTAGCTCCCACATTAAAAAGCCTTTAGATTAATTTCTAAAGGCTTTTTTTAATAAATGCCATTTAAACCAAAGGGCGTTACTAAAACCTCACTACCTAAAATCGCGTGTCTTCTGCACAACTTGTTTTTTATCCCTTGCATGCGGCTGCTGCCTAATGTCGTAGGCTATGGGTTTAGTGGTCTCGTCTGAGTGTGCCAGTGTTAAAAGCGGCAGATCATCGGTTTGGTTAGCGGTTAGGGTGCGTAATAAAGGCGAAAGGTTAAAGCACCGTTGCGTAATAACATGTATTACATCGCCTTCACGCTGCAGTTTTCCTTCAACCATTAATAACCTGGCCTGCAATATTTCTTTACGGTATTTATCAAAAAGGCTTTCCCAAACTACCAGGTTTGCGCACCCTGTTTCATCTTCAATGGTAATAAAACATATCCCCTTGGCGGTGCCCGGGCGTTGCCGTACCAAAATTAGTCCTGCAACCTTTACCTTTTCACCATCTTTAACATCGGCTAATTCTGCAGATGATAATACATGCAGCATCCGCAACTTTTCGCGTACAAAGCTTACCGGGTGTGCTTTTAATGATAACGAGGTTGCGGCATAATCCTCTACCACATGCTCTGATTTGGTCATTAAAGGTAAGGCTATTTGCGTTTCTATAGCGCTTTCAGATGGTTGGCCGGTAAATAAGGCAATAGGCCTGTCGTGTAGTGCCGATATTTCCCATAACGCCTGCCTGCGGTCGAAACCTATGGAACGAAAGGCATCGGCATCGGCCAGTTTTTCTAAAGCAGTTAAGGGCACACCCGCTTCCATCAATTGCGGGATGCTTTTGTAAGCGTTAAACCTGTTGTTGGTTAAAATGGTAATATCATCTTCGCGCAAGCCATCTACCTGCCTAAAACCAAGCCGTAAAGCATAGTAGCTGCCTGCTTTTTCTTCGAGCGTGTTTTGCCACATAGAATAGTTGATGTCAACAGGCCGTACTTCAACGCCATGTTTACGGGCATCACTCACAATTTGCGCAGGCTGATAAAAACCCATGGGCTGACTGTTTAACAAAGCCGCTGCAAAAACATCTGGGTAATGGCATTTTAGCCAGCAGGATATATATACCAAATGCGCAAAACTTGTAGCGTGGCTTTCGGGAAAACCATAACTACCAAAACCTTCCAGCTGTTTAAATATCCGGGCGGCAAATTCTTTATCGTAACCTTTAGCTACCATGCCATCAATCAACTTTTTCTTAAAGCCGCTTACCTCGCCTTTAGCTTTAAAGGTTGCCATACTACGCCTTAGCTGATCTGCTTCTGCTGCAGTAAAATCTGCTGCAACCATTGATATTTCCATTGCCTGCTCTTGAAAAAGCGGAACGCCGAGGGTTCTATCCAATATCTTCTTCAACTCTGGTGTAGGGAAAACTATAGGATCTATACCATCGCGCCGGCGTAAATAAGGATGCACCATATCCCCTTGTATTGGCCCCGGCCTTACAATGGCAACTTCAATTACCAGGTCATAAAACACACGGGGTTTCAATCTTGGCAGCATTGACATTTGCGCACGGCTTTCTATCTGAAATACACCCAGGGTATCTGCCCTACAGATCATATCGTATACTTCAGTTTCATCCTGAGGTACGCTTTGTAAATTATGGTTAATATTATAATGCTGCCTGAGCAGATCAAGCCCTCTGCGTATACAGGTAAGCATTCCTAAAGCCAGCACATCTACTTTTAATATACCTAATGCTTCCAGGTCATCTTTGTTCCATTCCAACTGGGTGCGGTCTTCCATCCGGGCATTCATTACCGGGCACAGGTCTGATAGTTTACAGCGCATAATTACAAAGCCGCCGGTATGCTGCCCTAACTGCCGGGGGAAACCCATTAATTGCAAGGTTAGTTCCAATACTTTGTTCAGGTGCGGGTCATCGGGATTAAGGCCGTTTTCTATGAGGCGTTCACGGTCAAATGCTTCTTCGGTAAAATGCCATATTGAGCCAGATAAACGTTTAATGGTATCTTCAGATAAACCCATTGCCTTACCTACATCCCTTATAGCCCCTTTATGCCTTTCCTGTGTTACTGTTGCCACGATGGCTGCATGTTCGCGCCCATAAGTTTCATATATCCACTGGATAATTTCTTCGCGGCGCTCATGCTCAAAATCAACATCCACATCCGGCCACTCGTCGCGCGCATCAGACATAAACCTCGAAAACAATAATCTGGATTTGGTTGGATTTACAGGCGTGATACCCAAACAAAAGCAAACCGTACAATTAGCCGCCGAACCCCGCCCCTGGTGCAATATGCCTAATTCCTCGGCTTTTTGAGTGTACTCGAAAATTCGCAAAAAATAAGGTGCAAGTTTACGCCTTTTAAAAAACGCCAGTTCAAAATTTATCTGCTCGGTTACCTGCTGAAACTCTTCTTTGGTAAACATCTTTTTAGCGCCTTTCCAGGTATGGTCTGCCAGGTGTTCATCTGCAGTCCTACCGTCAGGGCTAATCCATTCGGGTTCGAGGTATTTTAAAGTATCGAGTGAAAAGTTGCAGGCATCGGCTATCTGTATGGTATTAGCAATGGCTTCCGGATATTGCTGAAACAACCTTTCCAGTTCTTCCATAGGTTTTAAATAGCGCTCTGCATTGGCATTTAATTTAAAGCCGGCATTGTGGATGGTGCACTTCTCTCGTACGCAGGTTTGTATATCCTGCAATTCTCGCCTTTCGGGTTCGTGGTAATGCACATCGTTTGTTGCTACCATAGGGATGCCCGATTTAGATAACCGGTAAAAACGCTTACCATCATCGCCGCTGTAAGAGCGTGTTGCAGCTATATAAAGGTTGTTGCCAAATGCTGTTTTATATTCTTTAAGTATTGTTTTAAAATTATCATCAAAATCAAAGTAAGTGTTTAATGATGCCGGCGGAATAACGATAAACTTTATCCCCTCGGCATGCTCATAAACATCCTGTTTATACAACTCGCATTTACCTTTTTCTGTACGCAAATTGCCTTTTGTAAGCAAAGCACACAATTTACCCCAGGCTATAATATCTGTAGGATAGGCCAACAAACTTACCCCGTCAACCAGATCAAGCCGGCATGCAGGAATGAAGGTGATTACCTGTTCTCCATCTTTGTTTAGCTTAAATTTAGCAACCTGATGAGCCCGCACTACGCCGGCTACACTGTTACTGTCCGTAATGGCTATTTTGGTATACCCTAAATCGGCAGCACGTTCCACCAGTTCTTCGGGGTGCGAACCGCCCTGCATAAATGTAAAGTTGCTGGTAACCTGTAATTCGGCGTATGGCATGAGCTATCAGGCAAAAAATCCGTGTAAAAACCATTGTTGCGAATTGCCGGCATCATAATGCCCAGACCGGAATAACCAATAACGGCACCCTGCCTCATCTTCTACCACATAATAATCCCGGTGCTCACCTTTATCAATCCACCATTCGCGTTCAATACGTTCGGGCCCGTCTGATTTTTTAATGTGGTGTATTTTATCTTTATACCTAAACAGCATTGGCGGATAATCCGGTATGGGTGCTGTAACCTCTATCCGTTCCGGATAGGCCAATAAATGTGTGGGCCGTGGTTTATAAACTTGCCAAGTTGTAACAGGCTTATCGGTAATTGTTTCCGTGCTTTTAACAGAACGCTCGGGCCAGTAATGTTCCTGTGGTAAATAGCGTTTAATAGTGTCTTTCCCGGCTTTACCTGCAATACGGTCTAACAGTTCTGCTACATTAGGATCTTCTAATCCTGTGGTTATACCCCAAAGCGATTCCTGTGCTATTTCAACATCTTCTACATTAGCCGCTTCTAGTGTGAATAGTTCGATGCCTAAAGCAGGCGCTATATCGGCTATCTTTAATTGAAACAATTTAAATAAATGAGCTGCCTGGTTAGCTGGCTTATTGGTACCAATATTTACCTGCACCGTTTTACCATCAATACGGTAGCATTTTAATACAGCAGTACGCAAGCCCTTACCTTCGGCCGCTAATCTTTTGCAAAGCTGCTCCAGTAAGCGTTGTATGGCAATTTCAATTGCTGTTGCCGTACGCACAGGTTCCAAGCATGGCAGCCTTTCTTCATAGGGCTGTATAATTTGTAAAGGTTGTATAACTTCATCTTCAATTCCTAAAGCCTGGCCTAAGCGTAACAGCAAGTCTTCACCAAACCGCCTCCGTAAAACCGACCGAGGCATTTTAATAAAGCTGCCGATAGTGCTTAATCCTAATTTTTGCAGCCTGGTAATATTGTCTGCCCCCAGCCGGAGTGCCGATGGCGGCAAGCACATTAAAGCCTTTGCCTGTTCGCCCGGATTAATGATAGCGCCATTATGGCCATAATGGCATACCGCCCATGCAGCGCCAATTGTATTGGCCATTGCTGCATTAACACTATAGCCTTTATTATACAAGCGGTTAGCAATAACTATTAAATAATCATCTTCGGTTCCTAATAAATGTGTGCATCCTGTTGCATCTAATATTAACCCATTTGCATGATCTGTGGCCACTATAGGCGAATACCTGATGCACCATTCGCCTAATGCTTTTATTAGTTTGCTATTACGGCCTGGTTTATCCTCAAATACCTGCAAATGAGGGACTATTGCTTTGGCATCGGCAACAGGCATGCCAACATAAATACCTTCTGTTTCTGCTACCTGGTTTGCAGCTGTTATTAGGATGCGGTTATGCTCGGGGGCAGTAAATACAAAAGGCACTTCCCTTAATTCGGGCCGGCGTAAAATAAACCAATCTGTAATAAGATGATGGAACCATATGGATATAAATCTTTTGCCCATATCATCCCGCCTTCCTGCTTATTTGGTGTTGTTGGGTTGCAAAAACCCTTTTTATAGATGTAGCAATTTTGGGTATTTCGTAATGGCGGGTATCTTTTCTTTCAATCTGTATAAACTTATCTGCCTGCCATTCCACCTGCCATGCACCGGGGTTTCCGTTACGGACTTTTAAAAGTTCTACATTCCACCGGGGGAAACCTACACCCGGCATATCATCTTCTAACAAGCTGGGCAAAGGGGTAATTTGCCATCTTGCGGCACATGCAGATGTGGTTAGTTTAAGTGCATCGGTACGTAAAATAAACCCGGTAACCTTGCTTTTCTCTACCGCCAGTTGCAACCTGCGTGATTGAGTAAAGCTCATTTCCCTTAACTCGGCAACCACGGCTGCTATACCCTCACATTTCAGTGCTTCTTCGGCAGCCCAGAGTATATCCCTTTCCCGTTTTAGATCTATAAAAATTACTTTATCCGGTTCGGTACTAAACCTTTTTAGTGCTCCCGGAAATACTGTACGCGAGTTGCTTACCCAAATACATACCCCCCCGTTTTGCATTAAGGTGCTTACCAAGCCTGATATGAAACCACTACCGGCCGCTTTGTATTCCGGTTCGAAAGTTAAAAACTCATGAATAGTTCCTGTAGGGAATATAGCATTAGGGAAGGCATTCTCTATCTCACCCAAACCAAAAAACGAGGTATTATTTGCTTCGGGTGCTTTTAAACCCTGCAAACGGAGTATATCCCTTTGTAATTGATTGATGATATTTTTTTTGCTCCCTAACATACCGGCAATGTTATTTGAACCCTTTATTAGAATTCTTCTAACAGCCCTCAAATATAATGCTAAAAATATTAGTATTTAAACTATTTTGAAATGATAAAAATCCTTTATAAAAAAGCATTGCGTACAGCCAACTCAATCTCCGCAAACCAGTCTATTTCTTATGCCCAAACAACCATGGCAATAGTTCCGGTTCGGCAAAGGTATCGTCCCAGCTGTTGTGCTTATCGTTTGGATAGAGGGTAAACTTTGGGTCGCCACCTGCCGCTTTAATGGCCTGCACCATTATGATGGAATGATCGGGTGTAACTGTATCATCCTTCCCGCCGTGAAAAATCCATAGGGGTGCTTTTGTGGCATATTTTTTAGCATTATTTGTATTGTCGCCGCCGCAAATGGCAATCGCTGCAGCAAAATATTTAGGTTTCCGGCGCAGTATCTCAAACGTGCCCATACCACCCATAGAAAGGCCGGCAACGTAAACCCGATATTTATTTACATACGGTTTTTGGCGCAGGTTTTCCATTAGCGCAATAAGCGAAGCCATCGCCGTTGTTGCCTTACCGCCTTCCTGAAAATTAAAAGTATATTTTTTGTTCAGCGTATCTATCACAATATTTACGTTGGCCCAGTAGCTTTTTACAGGGCATTGCGGGAACACCACTATAGCTGGAAATTGCTGCCTGATCGAATCCTTCAAAAACAATGCTCCGCCATGAACAAGCTGTTTCTCATTATCATTACCGCGTTCGCCTACGCCATGTAAAAAAATTATCAACGGGTACTTTTTAGCCGGGTCGAAATTTAACGGCATTAAGATTCGGTAAGGAAGCGTATCTGTTTTGTTGATGAACATGCCCCTTTCAAACGCCGGGTTAGTTTGGGCTTTAACAAAAAAAGTAAATGCGAGGCTAAAGCCCAGCACTAACCAAATCGTTTTCATTTTGATCATAAGCCGTTTTAAATCTATAGCTTTTTACTTCACCCATTTTAAAGATGCAGCGTGTATATCGCTGGAGTTGGCGCCTATTTGCACAATAAACTGGCCTGGTTCCCAGTCGTAAATTAGCTTGTTATTATAAAATTTAAGGTCTTGCGTGCCAATATTAAAGGATACTTCTTTTTGCTCGCCCGGTTGTAACATTATCTTCTTAAAGTTCTTCAATTCTTTTACCGACCGGCTGATACTTGCCACCGGATCACTAACGTAAAGCTGAACAACTTCCTCGCCCGCCAACTTGCCGGTATTGGTAACCGTTACG
This sequence comes from Mucilaginibacter sp., assembly GCA_965277245.1. Taxonomy (GTDB): domain Bacteria; phylum Bacteroidota; class Bacteroidia; order Sphingobacteriales; family Sphingobacteriaceae; genus Mucilaginibacter. The sequence continues at coordinate 3,255,096 of OZ255719.1, read as the reverse complement.
GTTGCTGTAAGGGTTTCATCCCCTTTTAAATTGGTTTTGTTTAGCCTAACCCCGCTGTAAATAAAAGTGGTATAACTTAACCCGTAGCCGAACGGAAAAAGCGGATCGTTAGATATGTCAATATAATCCGACTTAAACTTTGCAGGGCCGTTGCCATTAAAAGGCCGGCCGGTATTTTTATGGCTGTAGTAAATGGGTATTTGCCCTACACTTCTTGGGAAGGTGGCGGTAATTTTACCGGCAGGATTGTAATTACCAAATAACACATCGCCGATGGCATTCCCAGCCTCGGTGCCCGGTGCCCACACATCAAGTATGGCGTTTAAGTGTTCGTTTTCCCAGGTTAAAGTTAAGGGGCGGCCATTAAACAATACGGCTACAATAGGTTTGCCTGTTTTTACCAATGCCCTCAGCAGTTCCTGCTGTGTTTCAGGTATACTAATGTCAGCCCGGCTGGAAGACTCGCCGGTCATGTTTGCAGATTCACCAACTACGGCAACTATTACATCTGCTTTTTTGGCGGTTTTAACTGCCTCATCTATCATATCCTGCGCGGGGCGCGTGTCGCGGGGTTGTTTCAGGCCAAAAAACCATGCACGTGAATTTAATAATGAATCGTCTGTAAAGTTTGACCCCCTTGCATAGAGGATGTTAACACCGGGGCCGGCCGCCTTTTTTACGCCATCAATAACGCTGATAGATTTTTGAGGGTCGCCGGCTATAACCCAGGTACCCAGCATTTCTGAATGATTATCTGCTAACGGCCCTATCAAAGCAATAGTACCCGATCTCTTTAAGGGCAAGAGTTGCCCTTGATTTTTTAATAACACGAAAGAATGTTCGGCAGTTTCGCGCGATGCAAAACGGTTAGCTTCTGTTAGTACATCCTTTGCCTCCCTGTCGGCACTGATGGATTTGTAAGGGTTTTCAAATAAACCTAATTTATATTTAGCCTCCAGCACCCTGCGGCACGCCCGGTCAATCTCCTGTTGCGTAACTTTACCCTCTTTTAACGACTTTTTGAGCGTGGTTAAGAACCCCTCTCCTACCATATCCATATCCAGGCCGGCCTTTAATGCCAATGCAGATACGGTTTGCAGATCGCCCAAACCATGTGCAGATAATTCGTTAACCGATGTATAATCTGAAACCACAAAGCCCTTAAAGCCCCACTGTTTACGCAGCAGATCCGTAAGCAACCACTGGTTAGCCGTTGCGGGCACTCCGTTAATGGTGTTGAACGAACTCATAAAACTACCGGCGCCTGCATCAAGGGCCGCCTTATATGGCGGCAAATAATCCTGGTACATTTTTATCAGGCTCATATCAACCGTGTTGTATTCGCGGCCGGCTTCGGCACCGCCATAAAGCGCAAAATGTTTTACACAAGCCATCACCGCGTCGGCATTTTTCATACTGCTACCCTGATAGCCCTCAACCATTGCTTTGGCCACTTGCGAACCAAGCCAGGGGTCCTCGCCCGAACCTTCTGACATACGGCCCCAGCGCGGGTCGCGGGCAATATCTACCATTGGCGAAAACACCCAGTTAAGGCCCTCGGCTGTAGCCTCGCTTGCAGCTATTTTTGCAGAGCGTTCTATTAATGCCATATCCCATGTGGCCGACATACCCAGCGGTATAGGGAAAATTGTACGGTGGCCATGTATTACATCTAACCCGAATATAAGCGGTATGTGCAGCCGCGAATTGTTAACCGCCAGTTCCTGTACCTTGCGTACTTTATCTGTACCATATAAACCAAAAATACCGCCTATGGCCCCTTTAGTAATCCCGGCTTCAACACCATTGTTAACTACCGCTCCTGTGGTGGCCTGCCCGCTGGTTACCAGGTTAAGCTGACCGATCTTTTCATCGAGGGTCATTTTTTGCATCAGCGAGCTAATGAACTGATCCATTTTATTTGCAGGGGCAGCCGCTTTACGCTGGGCAAAGCCGCAATAAGACATTACGCTTAATAAAAGCGCGGCACCGATCTTCTTTGAGTACATAATTAATAATAGGTTTTGTTGGCTAATTTAGTAGCATGCAAGATACAATTTTAGAGTAAAATTCCGTCTCAAATACGTCCCACCATTCTGCAGCACAAAAAGGCGTTCGCCCTTCATCATAATTAGCTAATTTGGCAACTGCTGTCTTTTAACAATTGGCTGCGGTACTTTTACGTAATATCCTGTGCCATCGTAAGCGCGCTTGCGCGGATGCGATTTACACCCATCGCTACAGCAACCGTCCATATCGGTGCCGCACACGTCGCACTGGGTAAAATGCTCGTTGCACTCGGGATTGGCGCAATTGATCATCTTTTCGGTATGCTTACCGCAGTTGTAGCAAACAGAAACAGTAACCGGGTTAACCCGGTTCACATCAACGGCCAGTCGATTATCAAATACATAGCATTTTCCTTCAAAATCTTCGCCGCCAGCCTCTTTGCCATATTTTATAATGCCGCCGTGCAGTTGGTATACATCTGTAAAACCCTCGTGAAGTAACAGGGCCGATGCCTTTTCGCACTTAATGCCCCCGGTACAATAGGTAATCACCTTCTTATCTTTATATTTTGCCAGTGCGTTAATTTGCGCAGGAAAATCACGGAAATTCTCGATATCCAGCGTTACAGCGTTTTTAAAGCGGCCTAAATTATGTTCGTAGTTAGAGCGCACATCCAGAATAACAACATCTTCGTCCTCTTTCATAGCCAAAAACTCTTTGGTTTCCAGGTGTTTGCCAGTTTTCAACTGCGGGTTTATGATATTCGGGTCGCGCAGGCCGGAGTGTACAATTTCGCTTTTGTAGCGGCAGTGCATTTTTACAAATGACGGCTGCTCAACATCATCAATCTTGAAATCAATTTGGGCAAAGCGCCTGTCGGCATGCAGAGTATCTATGTAGATTTTGCAAGCTTCGGCAGTGCCGGATACCGTACCGTTAAGCCCTTCTTGGGCAACAATAATGCGACCGGTTAAGCCAAGCGATTTACAGAATTTAAGATGATCTGCGGCAAATTGCTCTGCATCTGCTATTGTTGAATAACAATAGTAAAGTAATGTTTGATACTGTGCCATACGTACATTGATGCTGCTGCAAACAGCGTTAAATGAAGTGCAAATATAAGGAAAAAGTTAAAGGGCAAAGGTGCAACGGGAAACGGGGAAGCGTTAGCTTTATTTTTAACTGTGGTGGTGCTCCCGCAAGTCAAGCGCCCACGCTGACTTTTATTTTAAACGGGGTCGCTTAAAACTGCGGGCTTAAACACAAAACAGCCATAACTTAATTATGTGTTTAAACAGGGAACAATGCGACTTGTAAATTTGTATTATTAAACATGAATATGAAAACAGCATTAGTAACAGGCGCCAATAAGGGCATCGGGTTTGAAGTAACAAGGCAACTGGCGCAGAACGGGTTCTTTGTTTATTTAGCAGGCCGCAACCTCAACAGCTGCCTGGCCGCAGTTGAAAAGCTAAAAACTGAAGGCTTTGAATATATAGAAGCCGTACAGTTAGACGTAACAGACCAGCAGTCGGTTAACTCTGCACGCGAAACCATAGGGAACAAAACAGAGGTGATAGATGTGCTGGTAAACAACGCAGGCATTTCGGGCGGGTTTCCTCAATCGGCGCTTAACGCTACGATAGATCAATTTACATCGGTATTTGAAACCAACTTGTTTGGTGTGGTAAGGGTTACACAAGCTTTTATAGATCATTTGAAAAAATCGGCAGAACCACGCATTGTAAATGTAAGTTCGGCCATGGGGTCGCTTTCTCTTGCATCCAACCTCAATGATAATAATAAAATGGCGGTATACCAGTCGAGCAAAGCGGCTTTAAATATGTATACTATAAATCTGGCCTATGAGCTGCGCGACCTGCCATTTAAGGTTAACGCAGTTTGCCCCGGGTATACCAAAACCGATTTTACCGGCCACCAGGGCACCAGCACGGTAGAAGAAGCCGGACAGCGCATTGCGAAATACGCACTGATTGACCAGGACGGCCCAACCGGAAAATACTTTAGCGAAGAGTATTTCCCTGCACCGGCAAGCTGCCCGTGGTAAAGCTGATTAACTACGCTATATATGAACGCTAATTGTATCTCTGCCAAGTAAAGCATCCACCCCCGACTTTTTTTATGCGTGGACGTGGGGAACGGCGATAGGGATAAAATTTAGGGCTAACTTATTTATGGCAGCATTATTCATAACGTGTATATTAGGGTAATGAACATGAAGCCAAGCTTCTTTACGCCAGTGCATCAATTGCAGCAATTCATCAGCCACATTATGGTTGTTGAAGCCAGGTTTGATAAGCCTGTCTCCAGGTTCAGCCCCTTCCCGCCAACACCGCAGCACGCCATTAATTTTTATCCGCGCGATGCCGTTACCGCGCTCGACAGCCAAAATAACACGCAGACATTACCGGCGAGCGTTATTATAGGCCCTCAGGTTACACGGGTTAATATAGCAATGGGCGGCAATCATGTTATCGTATCGGTAGCCTTTTTGCCGGGAGGTATGCACCGGCTGCTAAAAATGCCTATGCAAGAGCTTTTTGATAAGCCGTTTGATGCTACATTATTATTAGGCCGCGAAATTGCGCGTGTAAATGAGCAATTGTGCAACGCATTAACCGGCTTAGAGATGAAAGAGGTAGTAGAGCGGTTTTTTATAAAGAAACTGGCGTATACACCATTATTGCCCTGGGAACGTGCCATGAAAAGTCAGTTACGCATGCAAGGCAATTTATCTGTAGAGAAGGCAGCCTCGTTATCATGCATCAGCATACGGCAGTATGAACGCCGGGCAAAAGAGGTTATGGGTTATTCACCCAAGGTGTTTTCCCGGCTCATCCGCTTTTCTAAAGCTTACCGGTTGAAGGAAAGCCAACCGCAGTTAAGCTGGACCTATATTGCACATACCTGCGGCTATTTCGACCAGATGCATCTTATTAAAGATTTTAAGGAGTTTGCAGGCGCGCTACCGGGAGCCATTACAAAAGAAATTAACAATGCACCTGCATTACTGCAAGATCATATGCGTATTTAACATGTCGTGTTTTTACTATTTACGCCGGCTATAGAGCGGTAGTTTTACAGAAAAAAACATGAAAAACACCCTCACACTCGTCGCTATGATCTTATCGGGCCTATCGGCAAATGCCCAAACTAAAAGTGCAGATGTTAAAGCCATAGAAATGCAGGTAGACGCCATGGTTAACAGCTGGAATAACCACGACTATAGTAACATGAAAACTTATTGCACTGAAGACTGCAATTGGGTAAACATTGTTGGTATGTGGTGGAAGGGCTTAAAAGAGGTTGAATATTCGCACCAGTTTTATCATAACACTATGTTTAAAAATACCACCATGACCAATAAAGGGATAACCGTGCGGATAATAAGCCCGACTACCGCTGTAGTACAATTTAAAAGTCATGTAACCGAATTTACAACTCCAGGCGGGCATAAAATGCCGGCAAGTGACGATTTAGCCTTGCTGGTATACGTAAAACAAAAAGGTAAGTGGCTGCTAACCGCCGGAGAAAACCTGGTGGTAGACCCCGAAGCACAAAAGAATGATCCCATTTTGCACATGAATAAGTAGCATCATAAAATTCTACATATCACCCGAAAAGCAAGCGCGTACGCTTCACTTTTTGATGTAAGTGTGGCCGCTTAAAATGGCTGATACGGAAGGCATCAATCACAGGGATCTAAGTCTGGTTTTTCTGGTGCAAAATTTTGTCAGTGCCAACATACCGTTCGGTATGTTGGCACTGACAAGGCAATGAAACAGCCATAAAATTGCGATGCTAATTGAGGCAATTAACCGCACAAAATCTGCCTGTTTTTGCATTTTACTGCACGGTTTTGAAAGCAACTGTAAAAACATACCGCACGGTATGTTTATGGTGACAGAATATTGCGAAGCCTTAACTTATTAAGGCGTTCGGCTTACTTTATACCGTAAAATATCCGGAAACCATTAACCAGTTTATGGCTGCCCTCGTAAGATACACCATAATCAACCCGAAAAATAAAACGCTGCAAGCCAATATAAAATTCTGAATAATTTTTGCGGCCTGCACTGCCGCTCAGGTAATTGGCGCCAATAACTTCTTCAAGTTTCAGTTTTCGCATAAACGATACCCGGTTTAACAATACCCCTGTAAAGTTATGTTCATAGTGTGCTTCAACAAAGGCACTATTGGTACTATAAGTATAGAATGGCAGGAAATGGAAGCTGCCGATGGTAGGATCGAAAGTTAAGCCCTGGTTACCAAAAAAGTGCTGATAGTCTACAAAATAAGTGCTTCTGTTGTTAAAAAAGTTGCCCGCTGTAAATTTAAAGGCCGAGTAACCCCATAAGCCGGTGGTGATGTGGGTGTCAAATACATCTAACGAAGCAAAGTCGTAATCAACGTCAGATCCGAAGGCGTTTATGCCTTTACGATAATTTATCCTCACCTGCGGATATTTAGATGGCTCGAAATATCTGCCATCGGGACGGGTAGTATAACGCTGATCGAAGGTGAATGTTAATGATGCTTTGAAGGTTAGCGCCTGGTTATCCGGGAATAATGAATTTATCGTTTCAGGCGCGTCGGGCAATAATGGATTATTGGATGTAAAGGGTGTACTGCTGCCTAAAATATGATTTGCCGAGGTGTTATACAGTTGTTTACGATCTGCATAAGATAATGATGTATTCAGTAAAACGCTGTTAGACAGTTCGTGCTGATAGCCAACCAGCGCAAATTCAGATTTATAATACTTTACATAGTTTTCGCCGCTTAACAGGGTGCTTAAGGTATTAAACACGTTAGAGCGGGTACCGGCGTTGTTAAGGTCCAGCACATCGCTGCCAAAGGTTCCAAACCAATATCCTTTATGCAATGGGTCGAAGTTATAGGTAAGGTGCACATTGCCCTCAAACATCTTATTAGAAAATCCATAACGGATTGCCGGCGTAATGGTAAAAGATTTACCATTGTTGTAAAACTGGGTATAATAAGCCTTTAGGTTTACGCCCCAGCCTTCAACCGTGTTATAAAATATGGTTTGATATATAGGCGGTACATAGATAGCCCGCCCTGAATACCTGTTGGTGTAGCCATATCCCGATATAATATAACCCACTGGTGCAAAAGTATTATGTGCGTGTTGCAAAGAATCCTGAAATAGCCTGGAGCTTTCAATTTTTTCGATACTGTCTTTTTTCCGATAATCGCGCGTTTCCATTGCGGTTAAAGGTACGGGCCGGGTTTTATCCCAGTACAGGGGGTCGCGATGGTTGGCCGAAGAATCAATACGCATTACCTCGCCATTAAAATAGCCGGGCTTAAAATTTGGGGTAATGTTATAGTTATTATAAACAGCGGCGTAATAGCCCGCAAATTTAAACCCAAGCACACTGCCGCTGTAGGTATATTGCACCGATGCAGGCAGCCACACACTGTCGCGCACGGGTACGTACTGCTGGTTAATGCTCATGCTGTCAACCAGATTAATTTCTGCCGCACGGGTTAATACCAGGTCTACACTATATAGGCGCCAGGTGCCTTCTTCTATATAAATATAGCCACGGTAAACCTGGTCATGTACCCTGCGTGGTATTACTTCTATTTTATCAATGCGCCGGTTATTTTCTATGGATACGCCCGCCAGACGATACCTGTAATACGACATGGCGTTGCTGGCTATAGGCGACACGAATGCCCTTGCGCTCAGGCCGTTAATATTCATTTGATCTTTGTAGAAGTTAACATCAAGGTCTGATGCCCGGTTATAACTAAACGCGGTGCTTTGCCCGGCCAGTTTTGAAGCGATCATTACTTCCTTTACCTTGTCGGGCTGGCTGTAACTAAACTCTGATAACGATTCTGACTGATATAAAATTCCGCGGCCGTTACTGTCTAACTCTAACTGCCGGGCAACATTAAACCCCAATAATTTTTTTGGCGATTTGATAAGCCGCTGCACGCCTTTTACATAAACCACGCACGAATATTCTTTAACCTGCTTTAAATAAAATTCGCGTTTGGCAATAACCTGCTTCATGATAGAATCTGCAGTACCGCGACGGCGTGCGGTAATTATAACCTGTTTTAGTTCAAAAACTTCGGGCTTCATTTGCACGCTGTTTTCAATATTATGATTTGTAATGGTAATTTTTTCTATTTGCTCTATATAGCCTACATAGCGGTATACTACATCGTAGTTGCCCGGTGTAAGTTTAAATTGATACCGGCCGTTTTCATTAGCCGTGGTGCCATAAGTGGTATTACGGATATATATAGATACAAACCCGATGGGTTTACTTTGTGTATCGGTGATCCTGCCCGTTAGCAGGTATGTTTGCGCAAAACCGGTGGTTGAAGCAAGCAGCAAAAACACGAAAAATAGATGTTTCTTCATAATATATCTTCTAATAGGTTTTAAAGCCTAAAATGTTTGCTTTGAGTGGCTATTATTTAATATAGCCATACCACCACGTTAATTATTTTCTTAATGCTTAATTTTGAAGCCTTAACACATACTTAAATGTACGACACGCTGAAACCCGTTTTAGAAAAAGAACTTACCGCAATTGAAGAGGCGGGATTATATAAAAAGGAACGGATAATTACGTCGCCCCAAGGCGCCGAGATTAAAGTATCCGGCGGCCAGGAAGTAATTAATTTTTGCGCTAACAACTATCTTGGTTTATCGGCAAATGCTAAAGTAATTGAGGCTGCTAAAGACGCTATTGATACACATGGTTATGGGCTATCGTCTGTACGGTTTATTTGCGGTACGCAGGATATACACAAAGCACTGGAAGCTAAACTTTCGGAATTTTTAGGTACCGAAGACACCATCCTTTACGCCGCGGCATTTGATGCCAACGGCGGCGTTTTTGAACCTTTGTTTAATGAGCAGGACGCCATTATATCTGACGAACTTAACCATGCTTCAATTATAGATGGTATACGTTTATGCAAGGCCCAGCGTTACCGCTACAAACATGACGACATGGCCGATCTGGAAGAAAAGCTTCAGGCAACCCGGGATCTTCGCCACCGTATTATCGTTACAGACGGCGCATTCTCTATGGATGGCACCATTGCCCAGCTCGATAAAATCTGTGATTTGGCCGACAAATACAAGGCGCTGGTAATGATAGACGAAAGCCATTGCTCGGGCTTCATGGGCAAAACCGGCCGGGGTACTCATGAGCACCACCACGTGATAGGGAGGATTGATATTATTACAGGCACTTTAGGTAAAGCCCTGGGCGGGGCCTCGGGCGGGTTCACCTCCGGCCGGAAAGAGATCATTGATATGTTGCGCCAGCGTTCACGCCCCTATTTGTTCTCTAATACCTTGGCGCCATCAATAGCGGGAGCATCAATCAGCGTTTTAAATATGCTTACCGAAAACACCATTCTCCGCGATAAACTGGAACAAAACACTACATATTTTCGGGAGAAGATAACTGCCGCCGGTTTTGACATTAAAGCCGGGGTGCATCCAATTGTACCCGTAATGCTTTATGATGCCAAGCTTGCCCAGCAATTTGCCGCCAAAATGCTGGAAGAGGGTATTTATTTGATCGGCTTTTACTATCCGGTGGTGCCGCAGGGAAAAGCACGCATCCGGGTACAAATCTCCGCAGCACATGATGTAACACACCTGGATAAGGCATTAGCCGCCTTTACGAAGGTTGGTAAAGAGTTAGAGGTAATTAAGTAATAAGTGTGGTTTTGTTATATTTGTATTTATAAATTGTGATTGAGGCTGGCAACTACAAAATTGACTTTAAGTGTTCCATTGAATAGTGTCCAAAGGGCTAAACAATTTGCTTTAAAAAAACATATTAGCTTTTCAAAGTTGTTTTCAGATTTTGTTGATGAGATAACAGATAAGGAGGCAGAGGATACTTTACTGTTAAAAAAAACAAAGCAAATCGAAATATCAGATGAGATTAAAGCTTTAACAGGAATACAAAAAGGGAAAATCTGATGCTTGCGACTATAAAGAAGCTAAATATGAGTACTTGAAAGAAAAATATGGCTTATAACAATTTGTTTATTGATAGCGATGTTATTTTAGCATGTTATTAGAAAGATATCCTTTTTTCCATTTTACACAGTACTTATTTCAGGAAGGTAAAAATCAGAGTTTAAAACTTAACACTTCTACCTTAGCAATAGCTATCATAAATTATGTTTTGACAAGAAAGTTGGCAGAACTTTAGCAAAAGTTAAAATAGAAAATCTTGTCACTAAACTAATAGTTTTTCCTTTTGAGGGGGATAATAGACTTAGTTCTTAAAAGCGAGTTTAAAGATTTTGAAGATTCAATTCAACACTTTATAGCGGTGAAGTATAACTGTGAGACGATTTTAACCCACAATATAAGAAATTATAAAAGCCCGGCTATTCCTGCCCAAACTGCCGAGCAATTTTTAAATAGCTACCCTATATAATGCAAAATCAAATAGATCAATACACCGCCGGGATCAATGCCTTCAATCCTGCAAATGCAGATGAACTGGAAGCATTTCGTATAAAATATTTAGGCACTAAAGGGCTTATAAAAGATCTTTTTGAGCAATTTAAAACTGTTGGCCCGGAAGAAAAACGCGTATTTGGCAAGGTGCTTAACCAGTTTAAGCAAATGGCCGAGGCCAAATACCTGGAAATGAATGAGAATTTTAAATCCGAAGTTGAAATTACGAAATCTGAAACCGACCTCACTTTACCCGGTAACGGTTTAGAAGTTGGTTCGCGCCATCCGCTCTCTTTAGTGCAGAGCGAGATCGTAGATATATTTAAGCGGCTTGGTTTTATTGTTGCCGAAGGGCCGGAAATTGAGGATGACTGGCATAATTTTTCTGCCCTTAACTTCCCGGACGAGCACCCCGCGCGTGATATGCAGGATACTTTTTTTATCAAAAAAAACAGCGGAAAGGATGATATCGCCCTGCGTACGCATACCTCGTCCGTTCAGGTGCGTATGATGGAAAACGGCAAACCACCATTTCGCGCTATTATGCCGGGCAGGGTTTACCGTAACGAAGCAATCTCCGCGCGTGCGCACTGCTTTTTTCACCAGGTAGAAGGTTTGTATGTAGATGAGAATGTATCATTTGCAGATCTGAAGCAAACCCTCTATCATTTTGTAAAAGAACTTTATGGCGAGGGTACCAAAGTGCGTTTCCGCCCCTCATACTTCCCTTTTACCGAACCAAGCGCCGAAATGGACATTTCCTGCTCTATATGTAAGGGCGCGGGCTGCAATATGTGTAAATACTCCGGCTGGGTAGAAATACTGGGCTGCGGCATGGTTGATCCCAATGTACTTGAAAATTGCGGTATAGACAGTACAAAATATACCGGTTTTGCATTTGGCATGGGTGTAGAAAGAATAGCCAACTTAAAATATGTAATACGTGATCTGCGTTTATTCTCTGAGAATGATGTTCGTTTTTTGCAGCAATTTAAAACAGAAATGATATGAGGTACCGTTTAAGTGTGTTTTTAATAGCTATAGTTGCGTTAGTTTCGTGTGGTAAAGATAGTGGCTCTTACGTGCCGAGTGTGCCAGTAAACTTCCAGGCGCCGCTTTCGGACCCACGGTTAAGTAAACTTAACGCGGTGGGTGGCGCAGTGACCATTAGCGGCTATGGCGTTAGCGGTTTGCTGCTTTACCATAATGCCGATGGCAGCTATGAAGCTTATGACCGCTGCAGCAGTTACCTGCCCGAAAACCGCTGCGCAGTGAATATCGACGATACCGGCTTTACCGCTACAGACCCTTGCAGCGGGTCGAAATTCTCTTTAACAGATGGCTCGCCGGTAAAGGCGCCTGCTACACGTTCATTAAAGCAATATAGTGTAACTGTAAGTAATTTTGTGATATTTGTGTCTAATTGACATGGAAGCCGACAAAATTAAGGAAAGTATAAAGCGGGCCGCTCAGGAATTGTTCCGCAAATTTGGCTATCATAAAACCAGCGTTAATGAAATTGCCAAAAGAGCTAAAATAGCCAAGGCAACCATCTATAAATATTTCGAAAGTAAGGAGGAAATTCTGCATGCCTTACTCATGGATTACATTAAGTTGAGCGTTGATGAACTGATCAACAGCGACAGCCACCAGTTAGATGAAGAAGCACACTTAACAAACCTTATCCTAAAAACCAGCCGCCTCTCTTATACTGTATGCAATGAATTTATTGGCTGGGACTTTATCCGCGAATCTACCAACTCACAGGAATTTCTCAAAAATCTCTCTAACGAACTAGAGGAATTACTGTTAAGTTCGTTCACCAAGCTAAGCGGTATGCGCAAGATGGAAAGCTACCACCAGCGGCTGCGTTTTCTAATCAAATGCAGTAAAAGCATTGTCTTCAGCTTCGCCTTCACCTCTGTAAGCGACTCAGACGTTCGTAAAAACTTTGTTTCTTTCCAAAAAGAGATCTTGCCTTATTTAGTTAAAGCAGCTATAACGGTGTAACTAAGTCTTTAAAAAACATTGTATTTTTCTTTCTAAAAATATTCACTATACCGATTTGGTTTTGGGTATAAAAATTGCTATGTTAGCATAATAAATTTTTGACCCCATGAGCCGCGAATTACGTGATTTTTCGCTTCAGATTGATGAGCAGTTTGAAGTATCGGATGTAGATACCAGCAATTTCTGGGTTTACATCGTTTCTTTTTTTGCATAGCTAACGTTATTACCAATTTATTTATCGTTTAAATAATTGGGTTAACTTTGCAGCCTCATGAACCATGCTCAGAATAACAGGCTGTTTGAAAACGTTACTGTAATAGATATTGCCGAAGAAGGCAAGGGCGTTGGCAAAGCCGGCGAGCTGGTGCTTTTCATAGATAAAGCCGTACCCGGCGATGTGGCAGATGTAGAGGTTTACCGCAAAAAGAAAAATTTCGGCGAAGCAAAGATCCTTTCCCTTAAACAACCATCCGAATACCGCACTACCCCGTTTTGCGAACATTTTGGCACTTGCGGCGGCTGCAAGTGGCAACACATGACCTACGCCGCACAATTGCAATTCAAACAAAAGTCTGTTGCCGATGCACTTAGCCGTTTAGCAAAACTGGACGTGAGCAGTATTATGCCCATAGTGCCATCGCCCGAAGACAGGTATTACCGCAACAAGTTAGAATTTACCTTCTCTGATAAACGCTGGCTCTGCGAGGGTGAGAACAGGGATAATGATGCACTGGATATGGACGCTTTAGGCTTTCACATCCCCGGCCGGTTCGACAAGATATTAGACGTTAAACATTGTTATCTGCAAAAAGACCCGTCTAACGATCTGCGTAATGCCGTTCGGGATTTTGCAAAGGAGCATCATATCAGTTTTTATAATTTAAAACGCCATGAGGGCGCACTCCGCAACCTCATCATCCGCACATCATCATCGGGTGAGCTGATGGTGATCGTAGTATTTGCCTACGTGAACGAAGAAGACGTTGATCTGCTGATGGGATACGTTCAGCGGCATTTCCCGCAGATCACGTCGCTACTTTATATCATCAATCAGAAGAAAAACGACACCATTTTTGACCAGGATGTAATTACCTGGAATGGCCCGCAATATATTCACGAGGGTATGGACGAGATATTATTCCGTATTGGCCCCAAATCTTTTTACCAAACCAATGCCGTGCAGGCCAAACGCCTTTATGAAATAACCCGCGATTTTGCAGGCCTTACTGGTACCGAATTGGTTTATGACCTGTATACGGGCGCGGGTACTATTGCTAACTTTATTGCAAAACACGTGTATAAGGTTATCGGTGTTGAATACGTGCCATCGGCAATTGAAGACGCTAAAATTAATTCGAACATCAACAACATCACCAACACCGATTTTTTCGCCGGCGATATGAAAGATGTGCTTGACCATGGCTTTGTATCAACACACGGAAAGCCTGATGTGATCATAACCGACCCGCCGCGCGCAGGCATGCACCCGGATGTGGTGAACAGGCTGATGGAGATAGAAGCGGAAAAAATTGTGTATGTAAGCTGCAATCCGGCAACACAGGCACGGGATATGCTGGTATTAAAAGAAAAATATGATGTGATAAAAATTCAGCCGGTTGATATGTTCCCGCATACACAACATGTGGAGAATGTGTTGCTGCTGCAATTAAGGTAAAAATCCAAACTTGTAATACTGAGCGGCAACGAAGTATCTTCTGCGATCTGCATATTCGACATGTTTGCTGAATAAGATCCTTCACTACGTTCAGGATCACAATATAAATAAGAAATGGAACCCGAAGAATTACTAAACGATAATAACGAAAAGGCAGACAGCCCGCTGGCGAGCTTAAGCGTAGACTTAAAATTATTCAGCGAATCTATGCGCGAAGTTGCAGTAGAGATCATGGTTGAAGGCCTGTCGATGTACCCAATCTTTATTGCCCACCAGCACGAGGTTAAACTAGGCGAAGAGATTTTCAACAAGAACGATCTTAACACCGAATGGAATATAAATGCCTCAACACTCGAGGAATTTATAGAGCGCGGCGTGATCAAGAAAGAACTAAAGCAGCGTTTTATAGACAGCTATAAAAATGCGCACGATTTTATGTGTGTTTTTGTGATAGTACCGGAGGGCGCAAACTTTGTGTTTTTTCCATATTCTAAAGAATAATAGTAGTTTAGGATATCCAAATATCATGTCAGAAAACCGGCTGCTTTTACTTAACCCTGCGCAAATACAACAAAAGATAGACCGTATTGCGTATCAGATTCTCGAGGATAACTTCGAAGAGCAGGAGATAATTATAGCCGGTATTTTGCCCCAGGGCAGCAATATTGCTAGCCGCCTTAAAACAGTGTTAGATAACATTGCGCCATTTACAACCTCAATTATTAATATTCAGCTCGATAAAGGCAGTACCAGCCTTAGCTTTACCCTGAATGCCCCTATAGCTGTTTGCACTAATAAAGTGGTGATCATAGTAGATGATGTGATGAACAGCGGTAAAACCCTGGCCTATGGTTTTGGCGTGTTTTTAGATGTGCCCTTAAAGAAACTACGCACCGTGGTTTTGGTAGACCGAAACCACAAAAGCTTCCCTATTTCTACAGATTACGCCGGCATTGCCTTATCTACTTTGCTTAATGAGCATATAGAGGTCTCATTATCGGCAACAGGCGCAGATGACGCCGTTTATTTAGGTTGATGGTTTAAGATCATCCCCTCCAGGCGTTCGGCATTAAGACTAATACCTTCGGCAATTATATTGGCTTGCAGATAAAATGGTTCGCGCTCAGCCAGTTTTTCACCAATAAACCTTACTAAATCATCGCCATGTTTGCCATGTAACAAAGGGCGTTCTTCCCGGCCATGCTCTAACCTGCCGGCCAGTGTTTTTGGCGGCAATTGAATATAAATTACCGTTCCGTTAACCTTCATCCATTCCATGTTATCAAAATAACAGGGCAAACCGCCCCCTGTAGATATCACGCAGTTTTCCGGATAATTATCCGATTTTAACAATTTAGATTCGCGCTTACGAAATGCCTCTTCACCAAATTGGTTAAAGTATTGGGCTATTTTTATATTCTCCCGTTCTTCAAACCTGTCATCGAGGTCTATGAAATTGTAGCCAAGCCTCAATGCCAGCTTACGCCCCATAGTTGATTTACCGCAGCCCATAAAACCGATCAGGAAGACTTTCATGGCTGTTTTTGAAGATAATTTTTTACAATATCCTCGTACTTGGGCAGGCTATGATAATGCCATTTCCCTAATACAGTACCATTTTTCATTAATAGAACGCCCGGATTACTTCGTACAATTGTTTTTAAAGGAACGCCATCGGCATAAAATATTTCTGATACCAGGTGATGTTTTTTGCCAAATGCGGTGGCATCTGCCGCAGAATTTGAGGTTAATAGTACTGTGCGGATATTATATTGCTCGGTAAGGTTTACTGCCAGGGCGTTAATGCGGTTAATGGCCTGCCCGTCGGTACGTTTAAGATCATATGCCACCACAATTAAATTGTAAAAAGGATTGTTAAGCAACTCTTTAGTGTAATCATTACCCTGCGCATCCTGGATAGCCAGGTCACGTATCTTTGCTTTAAAGCCGGTCTTTATTAAGCGCGACTCCGGATTGCCAACAACGTGCCAGTTTGCATCCTTCCAGATTCCGGTTTTAAGATACTCTTTATCGGTCATCACCTTTGTTTGGCCAGTGGCTTTATTCTTTAGGTTATAAGTCAGCTCAAATTCATCGGGCAACGCTCCCGGTGGTGTCTTCATTTCGTCGGGCAGGTTAGCACCAACTTTGTATGGCAGAAAATCTACCACCGGCAAAAAATTATAGGTATACAATCCGAAACCGAATGAGAAGACAACCGCGAAAATGAGCAAAGCATCTTCAATCTTAGGGCTAAATAATGGTCGTATATTGCCCCGCTGCATAAATACCACGAGCACAAGAATTAACAGTACCAGATCTTTACTAAACGATTGCCAGGGTGTAAGCGGAATGGCGTCGCCAAAGCAGCCGCAGGTTTGCACCACCTGGAAAAAAGCGGAATAAAAAGTAAGGAATGCGAAGAAGATAATAAGCAGCAATAAACCCCGGGCAACAGTATTTATTCTTGTGCCAATGAGCAGTGCAAAACCTAATAGCATTTCTATAGCACATAAAATAATCGCTGTGCCTAATGCCAATGGGTTTAAAAAGGTGACGTGAAACACCTCGAAATATTCTTGCAGTTTATAAGAAAACCCAAGCGGATCGTTAGCCTTTATCAGGCCAGAAAAGATAAACAACAAGCCGACCGCTATGCGGCATAACCATACCAATACCTTCATTGCACGCCTAATTTTATCAATGCAAAAACCGAGTAGTTGAGCATATCCTGGTAATTAGCCTTAACTCCTTCAGATACCTCGGTTTGCCCGGCATTATCCTCTATCTGTTTAACGCGCAATATCTTTTGGAGTATGAGGTCTATTAATGAACTAATGCGCATATCGCGCCACGCTTCGCCATAATCGTGGTTTTTGGCCATCATCAGATCCTGCGTTTCTTGAACCTTCTCATCAAACAGGCGTTCTACATGATCAACTGCTAACTCTAATGGCATGTTGTTGCTGCTTTCCAACTGCATGATAGCTATAACGCAATAGTTAACTATACCGATGTATTCGCCTAAAATATCTTCGCCAACTTTAGAAATTTTCTTTTCTTCGAGCGTACGGATGCGCTGTGCCTTAATAAATATCTGATCGGTTATAGACGATGGCCTGAGTATGCGCCACGCAGTACCATAATCGCGGGTTTTTTTTAGAAAAAGCGTTTTACAAACGTTAATGACAGCAGTGTATTCTGCTGTAGTATTCGGTGCCATCTGAGACGTTCCCTTATTTAGCGATTGCCAGGGCGTAAGCCCTATATTGCCCTCCGGGTAAGGTGTCGCGCAGCCAATGATTTCTAATAAAATAAGGCTTATTTTTACCCTTAGTTTTTATTATTGACTGTGGCTAAAGATACATATTTTCAGAAAAAGACAACCCTGAATGCAGGCGGTAAACTTATAGACCTGAGTAACCCAAAAGTAATGGGCATTATTAACCTTACGCCCGATTCTTTTTTTGCTGATAGCCGCAAACCCAATCTTGAAGATGCTTTAATACAAGCAGAAAAAATGCTTAATGAAGGCGCAACTTTTTTAGATTTAGGCGCTTACTCATCGCGCCCCGGTGCCGAAGATATTTCTGTTCAACAGGAAACAGACAGACTGCTGCCGGTTGTTGAGGTTATAAGCAACGCTTTCCCTCAAGCAACGCTTTCTATAGATACTTTTCGCTCATCAGTTGCAGAAACAGCTGTCAACGCCGGGGCACATATTATCAATGACATTTCGGGTGGGCAGTTAGACGACCAGATGTTTAACACCGTTGCTAACTTGCAAGTACCCTACATTTTGATGCACATGAAAGGAACACCGCAAAACATGGCAGAACTGGCTGATTACGATGATGTGTTTACTGAGGTGTTTAAATACTTTGAAACTAAATATTACGAACTTAAAGTACTCGGAGTGCATGATGTTATCATCGACCCTGGTTTTGGTTTCGCAAAGAAAACGGAGCATAGTTACACCCTCCTAAACCGCCTGCATGATTTTAATATGCTTGGCCTGCCAATCCTCGCCGGTATGTCGCGTAAGCGGATGATCTATAACGTAATTGGCAGGACTGCCGATGATGCCCTGAATGCAACAACTGCTGCAAATACCATTGCCTTAATGAACGGCGCAAACATTTTGCGGGTTCATGATGTAAAACAAGCTATAGAAGCTGTAAACATATTTGGAATGTTGCAGTGATAGTCTGCTTTATTATGGAAATATTTATTAAAATCTTCGGCGAAGGTAGAGACCTGGATACGCAGCAAATGTGCTGCAGGGCCTTTGCAATTTTTTTAATCACGCTCTTACTCATTCGCATTTCGGGCAGGCGCACATTTGGCAAGCGCTCCGCTTTTGATAATACACTTGCCATTATTTTAGGAGCGGTACTTAGCCGCCCCATTGTTGGCGCTTCGGCTTTTTTGCCTACCGTTTCCTGCTGCCTTGTACTTGTACTGCTGCACAGGTCGCTGGCATGGCTGAGTATTAAAAGCCCATTTATAAGCAACCTCATTAAGGGCAGTGAAATACCCCTTTATAGAAATGGCAAACTTTACAAAGATAATCTTGATAAAAGCCTGATGAGCGAAAAAGACATTTTAAGCGATGTGAGGCTTAAAAGCGGTATCAAATCTTTAGCTGATGTAAGCGAGGTTTACATGGAAACCGGTGGCGAAGTAAGCGTGATTAAAAAGAAGACGGAATAGCATACCACTTGCGTTATTACTATTTATAAGTTAAATTTGATAAACGTCTGCCTAATGGAATCAGGAATTATAAGGAAAGACTTCACGAGTATATTCGCTTTGAAGATGATAAAAAGTGCAGGCAATTTATACTATGGTCGAAGGCGAAATATAGGAAGAACTTGATTTATGGGAAGATCAGGACTTTTTGATGGAAATGAAAAGCCGCATTGACGAGTAGGAAAACGGCAAAGCAGAAACTTTGTCTTTAGAGGAATTAAAAGAAAAATATTGAGCTTATAGTTTTGAACGTATAGTGTTGAAATCCGGCAAAGCTTATACTGTTATTATTTACTTTACTACTAACATTTAATTTCACAACAACACTTTAAAACAATTATTGCGATGACTTTTTATATTTTATCATCGTTATCATCTACTCGCTTTATTAATTCCTTAGGAAACTCAACTAGTGGAAATAATTTTAAAAAGAATTTTTTATAAGGAAACGAAAGAGTAGAATAATGTTGGGTTTTATGCCCGCAATATTTATTAACTGAACATCGGACACATTTATTAAGATTTACAGCAGTATTGTCAAATTTTACTTCTCCTACACTTTTAATTTCACCGATATATTTTTTAGTTTTCTGGTATAAATCTTCATACTCTTCGTTTATTCTAATTTCTTTAATGTCGAACTTATGTATATACATGTCTTCTCCATTAAAGTCGTAATACCAATAAATCAAATAACCGTGAGATATTTTTACTGGATAATTTCTTATATATGAGTACAGTTGTACAATATGATTTTTGAAGAAGTTTGTTTTCTTTATTTGCCATTCTTTATTCCGTTCATACGCCCTCTTATATTCACTAAAGTCATGATGACCGGATTCCTCTTTACCTGGATCTAACCTGTACGAAAACTTTTCTTCCACTATAAAGCTTTCATTCTGTATGTTTAAAAATACATAGTCAGGGTCCCCATAAAAGTTTTCGGTTTCGTTAAAAAATGGCTTTCTTTGGGTGTGTCCTGAATATATAAGCTTGCTCTTTCTTATGTTTGATAACGTTACCATATTGTCAATCTCTTTTTTTGACAATTCAGACGTATCAAGCCTTTTGTAATATCTTTTTTTGGCGGTAATTAGTTTTGAATGGTAATCTGTTCCTAATTCAAGTTCTTCGCTATTTGTAGGGTATTCTATGATAAAAGTTTTGCTGATCGAAAATGAAGCCGGACAAAAAATATATGAAGACAAATCAGTTGCATTAATAGAGGCGACGATTGTTTTAGCATTTATAATATTATATTGTTTTAACTCAATTTCCTGCTTTAAGATTTTGAAGCAATCATCATAGCTTATATACCAATGTCCTGGCTCATATATAACTTTAGAAAATCTTTTTAATAATAAATTTGAATACAACATATTAGCTTCATTATTAAAGCCAATTAATTTTAATAAGTATTCAAGATATAATTTTTGTTTTTCGCTAAAAGACATAATTTATATAGACCTGAATACAATATCGACTAAATCTATTAAAATACTTGGCAAGCATAATTTAACAACTTTCATTACAGCTTGTACTCTAATTGAAACTACAAGCAATACCTTCAATTCAAATATTTCAAAATACTATCTACATACTCCCGGTTATTTGCCAGTCGGGGTACTTTATGCTGGCCGCCCATTTTACCACGTTGCTTCATCCATTTGAGGAAGGTGCCGCGGGGTGCCGAGTGCACCAGCGGACGGTGCAGGGCCATATCCTTAAACCGTTTGGCATCATAATCTGAATTCACCTTTCTTAGGGTCTCATCCAGCAAGTCAATAAAACGGTCGAATTCTGGCGGCGATTTCTCAAACTCAATGATCCATTCGTGGCTGCCTGCTTTATTGTCTTTAAAATAAACAGGTCCGGCAGTATACTCATGAATTATGGCTCCGGTTTGCCGGCAGGCTTCTTCCAGTGCACGATCGGCATTATCCACAATTATCTCTTCGCCAAAAGCATTAATATAATGCTTGGTACGGCCGGTTATCTGGATGCGGAATGGGCTTAGCGATGTGAAACGTATAGTATCCCCGATGAGGTAACGCCATAACCCGGCATTAGTACTAATAATTAAAGCATAATTTTTGCCCGTTTCAACCTCATCCAGTGTCAAGGTCTCCGGGTGTTCATCACCAATCTTCTCAACTGGTAAAAACTCATAAAAAATGCCATAATCAAGCATTAATAACATTTCGCCCGGCTCTTCCTGATCCTGTATGCCAAAAAAACCCTCGGTAGCATTATAGGTTTCCAGATAATACATTTCCTCATTTGGGATCAGCTTTTTAAACTGCTCACGGTATGGTGTAAAATTTACCGCTCCATGAAAATATAGCTCCAGGTTTGGCCATACTTCCAGCAGGTTATCTTTACCGGTAATTTCCAGTATGCGTTTAAACAAAAGAATATTCCATGTTGGCACACCGCTAATACTGGTTACATTCTCGCTAATGGTAGCGTGAGCCATTCTCTCTATCTTCTCTTCAAAATTATCATGCAGGGCAATATCCATTCGCGGTACCCGCATTAACTCTGCCCATAAAGGCAAGTTTTTCATGATCACGGCAGACAGATCGCCGAAAGAGGCATCGGCGTTAAGCTGACTGATCTGATGACTGCCGCCAAGTGTGAGGCTCTTGCCCGAAAATACTTCGGCGTCCGGCCGGTTATTGCAGTAAAGCGTAAGCATATCCTTACCACCCTTAAAATGGCATTCTTCCAGCGCTTCTTCACTAACCGGGATAAATTTGCTCCGATCGTTCGTGGTGCCCGATGATTTGGCAAACCATTTTATTTCTGATGGCCATAATACGCTTTGTTCGCCTTTAAGCATGCGCTCTATGTACGGTTTCAGTGTATCGTAGGTTTGGATGGGTACTTGTTCCTTAAACTGCGTAAGGTTATCAATATTTTTGTAACGGTGTTTTTTCCCCCATTCGGTGTTTTCTGCCGCCGATGTCAGCTTCTCGAACCATTCTTCCTGCACTTCGTTAGGGTACTTCATAAAAAGCTCTATCTGGTGCATACGCTTTTTCATGTACCAGGTAAACATGGAAGCAATAAAGGTCATATCCGGGGGTTATTGAGCAAAGGTTTTGCGCTTGAGAACGAAGTTGGCGCCGAGGTAAACTTTGCGTACCATTTCATTAGCCGCTAAAACCTCGGGTACACCAGATTCTAATATCTTGCCTTCAAAAAGCAGGTAGGCGCGGTCTGTAATAGACAGCGTTTCCTGCACATTATGGTCGGTAATGAGGATGCCAATGTTACGGTGCCTTAACTTAGCTACCATTGCCTGTATCTCTTCTACGGCAATAGGGTCAACACCGGCAAAGGGTTCATCAAGCAAGATAAAATTAGGTTCGGCAGCAAGGGCACGTGCTATTTCCGTACGGCGGCGTTCGCCGCCCGACAACAAGTCGCCACGGTTGCGGCGCACCTTATGCAAGCTGAATTCGTCTATTAATGATTCTAGTTTTCCTTCCTGTGCTACTTTCTCCATTTTTCCCATTTCGAGCACAGCCTTAATATTATCTTCTACAGATAGCTTACGGAATACCGAGGCCTCCTGGGCCAGGTAGCCAATACCCTTTTGCGCACGGCGGTACATCGGGTCGCCGGTTATGTCTTTTTCATCCAGGAAAATGCGGCCTTCATTGGGCTTTATCAGGCCAACAATCATGTAAAATGAGGTGGTCTTGCCTGCGCCATTCGGGCCAAGCAACCCAACAATTTCGCCTTGCGCAACCTCGAACGATACATCATTAACAACAGTGCGCTGTCTGTATTTTTTAACCAAATGGTCGGCACGTAATATCATAATTAGCTTAAGAACCCTGTAATGGCTTTTAGGTGTTTAGTTTGATTGTTTTTCGCTTAACCTTATCCCTTTAATGTTTAATTGTACAGACCGTTTATCGCGCCAAACGTTTTCTTCAATGCAATAACAAATATCAAAAGGCTCACCTTTTTTTAATTCGGGCAGCCAAAGCGCCTGGTTAAATGCAATGGCATCAAATATAGCCGAACCGGGCTGCATTACGTATAATTTTAAATGATCGGTACCAACTAAGGCGGGCTGACCGGCCAGTGTAACACCTTTGCTCAAAAATACAGGTGTCATATTTTCCGGGCCAAATGGGCCGCACTGGCTTAGTATCCTGAAAAATTTGCTATTTATGTTGCCCAGATCTATCTCAACATCAATTTTTATTTCCTGTACCAGTTGGTCGTCGGTTATATTTAAGTTTACCACTTCTTCAAACCGGTCTATAAACGCAGTAACATTTTCGGGCGGCATAGTTAAACCTGCTGCATATTTATGGCCGCCGTACTGGGTAAGCAGGTCGCTGCAGCTACTAAGCGCCTCATAAAGATCGAAACCTACAACAGATCGTGCAGAGCCTGCAACGTGCCCGTTTGAGCGTGTAAGCACCACTGTGGGCCTGTAATATTGCTCGGTAAGCCGCGAGGCAACAATGCCGATCACACCTTTGTGCCACTTTTCGTCAAATACAACGGTAGATTTTTTGGCTATTAGAGCAGCATCCTGTTTTATCATGCTCAGCGCCTCATTTGTTATAGAAAGGTCGTGCCCCTTACGTTCGGCATTATGGCCGTTTACCAGTTCACCTATTTCGCGGGCCTCGTCCAGGCTTTCGGCTATAAGCAGGGCTACTGCATGTTTGGCATCGTCTATTCTGCCGGCGGCATTTATGCGCGGGCCTATCATAAATACTACGTCGGATATGTTAAATCTTTCTGTCTTACCCGCAATTTCCATTAACACCCTTACGCCCGTACAGGGCTTTTCATTAATCTGCTGCAGGCCAAAATACGCTAATAACCTGTTTTCGCCGGTTAAGTGCACAATGTCGCAAGCTATACTGATAGCTACCAGGTCAAGATAACATTGGATGTCTTCAAACGGCATTTCGTTCTTTTCGGCATATGCCTGTATCAGCTTAAAGCCTATACCACAACCAGAAAGTTCTTTATACGGATAATCGCAATCCGGCCGTTTGGGATCAAGTACGGCAACCGCATTAGGTAATTCGGCTCCGGGGAGGTGGTGATCACAAATGATGAAATCTACACCCAACGCATTAGCATAAGCAATTTTTTCAATTGATTTGATACCACAGTCGAGCGCAATAATTAAAGAAAAACTATTTTCGGCTGCATAGTCAATTCCCTCGGTTGATATCCCGTATCCTTCTGTATATCGGTTAGGAATGTAGTAAGCAATATTATTGGTGAGCTTTTTAAAAAAACTATAAACAACAGCAATAGATGTGGTGCCGTCAACATCGTAATCCCCATAAACTAAGATCTTCTCGCCATTAGTAATCGCAGCCTCTATTCGCGATATGGCCTGCTCCATATCTTTCATTAAAAAAGGATCATGGAGGTGGCGGATATCAGGCCTGAAGAAATATCTGGCATCTTCAAAACACCCAATATTCCTGTGCAGCAACAAAGCGCTTAAAACCCGGTCGATATTCAGTTCGGCGGCCAGCTTTTCTATAGTATCCTCATCCGGCTTTTCGCGTACTGCCCACCGTTTTTGCATATATTTGTCGGTTTAAACCTCAAATATAAATATCGGGTTTATTAAACAATAATAAGCTCAAAAAAGCATTTAAGGCAGCATGGAAGTTTTCGCATTAAAAGAAGGGTCATACTCGGTAGACGTTACCAAAAAATTTATACCGTTCGATCCAATCAAGGACGATTTCCGGTCGCGCCCCGGGTCGCTGTTTATTCATGTGAACCCATTTCTGATCAAAACAGCTACCGATCTTATATTGCTGGATACCGGGCTCGGTTATAAAGCCGATGACGACGAATTGCTATTATACAAACACATTCGTACGGCGGGCTTTGAGCCCGAAGATGTAACCATGATCCTGATGTCGCACCTGCATTATGACCATGCAGGCGGCTTGGTTGTAGAAAAATACGGCCGGCTTGAGCCCGCGTTTCCTCAGGCACAGCATGTGATAGCAAGGGGTGAGTGGGAGTTTGCATTTTCGGGAAAATCGTCATCCTATAAAGCGCCGATATTTGAAGCCCTCCAACGCTCGGCAGATATTTTATTTGTTTATGGCAGCGGTGAAGTAAAGCCAGGAATAAGCTATGAACATTCGGGTGGGCACTGCCCGTTTCACCAGGTTTTTTGGGTTGAGACGGAAGGTAAAAAATTGTTTTTTGGCGGCGACGAATTGCCTGAACCTGAGCAACTGATCCGTAAGTTTATTGCAAAATACGACTATGACGGGCGCAAGGCCATGGAACTGCGCGAGATTTACGGCAATAAGGCTGCTGCAGAACACTGGACTTGCTTATTTTATCATGCAAAAAAAGCGCCTATTGATACGGTAAGCTTTGTAAATGATGCTTTTAGCATTACACCTGCCTAATTTTGGCTCCAGGCCTCAAACAGTTCTTTTATTTTTTCGATGTTTAACGGTTTGGAGATGAAATCCTTAACCAGCGGATAGGATTTTGCCTTGTTAATATCGTTGCTAAAAACAGAGGAAGAGATAATGAATATTTTGGAGCGGTTATCCTGATCGAGGTTGAGGCGTTTATATTCATCTAAAAATTCCCATCCGTTCATAATCGGCATATTGATGTCTAAAAGAATATAGTCGGGAAACATTTCGGCGCCTTCTTCCTGCATTTTCACCAGTTCGTCAATAGCTAATTTCCCATTAAGGCATGCTTTAATTTCGCTGCTTTCCAGTGCTTTTTTTATGAGTTTAACCGAAATGAAATTGTTTATTTCATCATCGTCAACAAGTAAAATATTAATTGTGCGGGGGTTGGTACTCATACAATTGCTTATACGCAAAACTGTAAATAAAGGTTTTACCCCCAAATGTGGTAAATAAAAAACCCGGAACAAATTGTTGTACCGGGTTTTTATTTAAAAAGTTGTTATTAAGCTTGTTATTTTTCCGTAAGGAATAAATATTAAACAAAAATTAATTCGTTAATGGCTGCAAGGATAATATTTTTTATTTTTTATTCCATCTGTTTTGAGAGATAATAGATCAAGTTCCGTATTCCGGTGTAGTTACTTCGCTTTCTTCAAACTCGTAGTCTGTTAATGGCGGGCAAGAGCAAATTAGTGCCCTGTCGCCATAGGTATCATTTACACGGCCAACGGAGGGCCAGAATTTAAACTGCGCCACATATGGTAATGGGAAGGCCGCCTTTTGCCGTGTGTATGGACGCTCCCAATCGTTTGCCGTAATAATTGCAGCAGTATGCGGCGCATTTTTAAGCGGGTTGTCTGTCTTATCGGCAAGGCCTTTTTCAACGTCGTCAATTTCGTGACGGATAGCAATCATTGCATCGCAAAAACGGTCGAGCTCGTGTTTAGGTTCAGATTCTGTTGGCTCAACCATAACAGTCCCGGCAACCGGGAAAGATACTGTTGGGGCATGAAAACCATAGTCCATTAAACGCTTGGCAATATCTGTAACCTCAATGCCGAAGTTTTTAAATGAGCGGCAGTCCAATATCATTTCGTGGGCACAGCGGCCTTCTTTGCCGGTGTAAAGCACGGGGTAATGCGCTTCTAAGCGCGATTTGATATAGTTTGAGTTCAGTATTGCATAACGGGTAGCATCGGTTAAACCATTACCGCCCATCATGGCAATGTAGGCATGTGAAATGATCAATATAGATGCAGAGCCCCATGGCGCTGCAGATACCGCGTGGATAGCTTTCCCGTTATCAATATCAACCACGGCATGGCCGGGGAGGTAAGGCACCAGGTGTGCTGCCACACCAATTGGGCCCATGCCCGGGCCACCACCGCCATGCGGTATACAGAACGTTTTATGTAAGTTTAAATGGCAAACATCAGCGCCTATATTGGCCGGGCTGGTTAAGCCAACCTGGGCATTCATATTAGCCCCATCCATATAAACCTGGCCGCCATTTTGGTGGATGATATCACAAACCTCGATAATAGATTCTTCGAACACACCATGCGTTGATGGATAGGTGACCATCAGGCAGGAAAGCGCGTCTTTATATTGCTCGGCTCTCGCCTTTAAGTCAGCAACATCAATATTTCCGTTGTCATCGCATTTTACTACCACGATCTTCATACCGGCCATAGCTGCCGAAGCAGGATTGGTGCCGTGTGCTGAGGATGGGATCAAGGCGATATTGCGGTAATGATCGCCCCTGTCGTTATGGTAAGCGCGGATAACCATTAAGCCGGCATATTCGCCCTGTGCGCCAGCGTTTGGCTGCAAGCTCATGGCAGCAAAGCCGGTAATTTCGCTCAGCCAGTTATTCAGTTCGCTAAATATCTGCATGTAGCCACCCACCTGGTCGGTTGGTGCAAAGGGGTGCATTTTGCTAAACTCTGCCCAGGTAACGGGTACCATTTCGGTAGTGGCGTTAAGCTTCATAGTGCATGAACCTAACGCGATCATAGAGTGGCAAAGCGAAAGGTCTTTTGCCTCCAGTGATTTAATATAACGCAGCATCTCATGTTCTGAATGATGCTTGTTAAATATGGGGTGACTCAGTATCTCGCTTGTGCGTTGTAATGAAGCCGGGATAATACTTTGTACGTTTGTTTTCAAGTCCTCAAAGCTTACATCGTTCAGTGTTTTGCCTTTTACTTTGGCAAAGAACCTAATCAAAGTTTCAATATCCTGAACGCCGGTAGTTTCATCGAGTGCGATGGTAATAACGGAACCTTTATAATTAAGGTTCATTTCATTGTTTAGCGCTTCGCCATGTATCGGGCCAACCAGCTCGCCAACGTCAAATTTTATGGTATCGAAATAAGTTTCATTTAGCTGCGTATAACCTAACTGCTTTAAAGATTCGGCAAGTAAAACGCTTAGGCCATGTACACGCCCGGCAATCAGCCTTAAGCCCTGCGGGCCGTGATAAACCGCATACATACCGGCCATGATAGCAAGCAATGCCTGTGCGGTACAAATATTAGAAGTAGCCTTGTCGCGGCGGATATGCTGCTCGCGGGTTTGTAAGGCCATACGTAAGGCATAATTGCCGGCACTGTCAATAGTTACCCCAATTATACGGCCTGGAATAGCCCGCTTATAGTCTTCTTTGGTTGCAAAAAATGCAGCATGCGGACCGCCAAAACCCATGGGTACACCATAACGCTGGCTGGTGCCTACCACAATATCTGCACCCCATTTTCCGGGAGGGGTTAGCAGCACCAGGCTCATCAGATCGGCAACCACGGTAAGTTTTATATTTTTAGCATGTGCTGCTGTAGCAAAATCCTTATAGTCATATACACAACCATCGCCGGCTGGGTACTGCACAATTGCACCAAACATCTGCTCATTTAAGCCGGTAGCGCGATGATCGCCTATTTGAAGTTGGATGCCATAAGGTTCTGAACGCGTTTTTAAAATATCTATGGTTTGAGGAAATACATCTTCGGACACGAAAAACACATTAGCACTTTGGTTTTTGCGCATGCTGTATTGCATAAACATGGCTTCGGCAGCAGCAGTGCCTTCATCTAACAAGGAGGCATTGGCAATTTCCATCCCGGTAAGGTCTATCACCATGGTTTGGAAATTTAACAGCGCCTGTAAACGGCCTTGTGCAATTTCTGCCTGGTATGGCGTGTATTGCGTGTACCAGCCTGGGTTTTCGAGTATATTGCGCTGAATTACACCCGGAACTATAACGTCATAGTAGCCCTGGCCTATGTATGACTTAAAAACCTTGTTTTTAGACGCAGTTTGTTTAAGTGTATTGAGGTAATCAAATTCACTTTTTGCAGGCGGTAAATTAAGCGGTTTTTTTAACCTTATCCCGGCGGGTACAGTCTGATCTATCAATTCATCCAGCGATGCGGTGCCAACTGTTTTAAGCATTTTAGCCGTATCTGCCTCATTTGGGGCTATGTGCCTGGCCTGAAATTTTTCCTGATAATTAATGTTGATACTCATGTACGGGTAACCCTCAGATTTTAAACCGCAAAGTTAAGATTTTGCCATAGAGTATCAATTCATAAAGCAATAGTGACAATTGGATTGCCAATAAAATGTATTTGCTGCTATACCTCTCCCTCGGCAGGGATTTCTTCTAAAGTTGCAATGCCCGATAAACGCTGCAAATACATTTGAATGGTAGTCTCCAGACCGAAATATAGCGCATCTGAAATTAATGCGTGGCCAATGCTCACTTCATCCAGTCCAGAGATATTTTCGGCAAAATACTGCAGGTTATTGAGGTCCAGATCGTGGCCCGCATTTAAACCCAAGCCAGCCCTTTTTGCAACCTGCGCCGCTAAAATGTAGGGACCAATCGCGTACTCCTCATTGTTAGTAAATTGCTTTGCGTATCCTTCTGTATAAAGCTCCACTCTGTCTGTGCCGGTTTCGGCTGCTGCCTCAATCATTTCTGTTACCGGGTCAACAAATAATGAGACCCTGATGCCCGCGTCTTTAAAGCGTTTTACAGTATCTGTTAAATAGCTTTTATTTTTTATGATATCCCAGCCGTGGTTTGAGGTAAGCTGGCCTAATGCATCGGGTACCAGTGTTACCTGATGTGGCCTTACAGCTAAAACCAGGTCTACAAATTTTTGCTCCTGGCAATTACCTTCTATGTTAAATTCCGTGGTGAGCACGCCTTTCAACGCGTAAACATCGGCATAGCGAATGTGGCGCTCATCTGGCCGGGGGTGAACAGTTATCCCCTGTGCACCAAAAAGCTCACAGTCGGTTGCCACTTTCACCAGATCAGGGTTATTACCGCCTCGTGAGTTACGGATAGTAGCAATTTTATTAATGTTTACAGATAATCGTGCCATCATTTTTTAACAGGTTTATATGTGATAATATAACAACAACGCAAACATTTTTATGATTGGTTTATTTAGAAATTCTATTTTAAAGTTACACTTTGCATTGGCGCAGCCGCACTATCTCTCCCTAAATTAAACCACTTATGATTTAGGATATAAGTACCAAAATACTTAGCACCATCAAATGTTAAATGCCCCGTATCATAAATATATGCCGACTTATTTTTATTAAACAAATCGCACTCGCCGATTTTCATATCGCAAAAAGCATCCTCCTTATTAACCCAGGTTACGTTTTTTACGTTACTTAACAGGCCGTGCAGTTCATCGCCCTGGCGCTTAAAATCGTCCCTGAGGTTATTATATAAATAAGTTTTTCTCTGGCTATACGTCATATTTGTTTTCGCCAAGCCGTATGAAAGCGAGGTGACATCATTCCAGTTCGCGGTGCTTACCACAAAAGTATGCGGCACTTTTTTTGATAATAATTTCACAAGTTTAGCTACACTGTAATTCGTAGATCTTTGCCAGGTGCAAGTGAATATTACATTTTTAATTTCCATCGTATCTAACCCCGAAAGAAGGTTATATTTTTTTTTGTAACCGTTTTCTTTATTATGCTTTGCGATCCATTGGCCCGTAGTTTTATTTAAGATGGCATCTGCTATATTGCCCATATCTGCTTCGCGCAACTGCAGGTAGTGAAACGTGTAATTTTTACGGATATAGTCATTCGCGTAAAAGCAGGCATTCATGTCCTGCCCTTTTGAATCGCCAATTATCAGGTAATCGAGATGTGCCGGTATGGCTTCATTGCTGTTCTTTTTAAGTGCTGCACGCCATAATTCATATCTTTTTTTGAATACCGAATCGCGTTGAATAAACCAGCCGCGGCTGTTGGGCGGCATTTTATTAATAAAGTACTTCATGAAACCATTTGTGTAATTTCCATAAAGCCCCAATAGAATAAGTAAAACGCTAAAGCCTGCTGCATAACCAAATACCTTTAACGGTTGGGTGTTTGAATTGCGGATAGGTTTTTCTACAAAGCGCCAGCTAAGAAAAGCGATCAGGACAGATAGCAAAACGCCTGTTAAAATATTGATGAAATTAAGCCCCCCACATATTTTATACATTACGGCTAATACCGGTTGATGCCATAGGTATAAACTATAACTTATCAAGCCAAAAAATATGAATACGCTGCTCTCCAGAATATCTGCAAATACTTTGCGCGATGGTTTAACACGCAATATGATACATGTTGCAAATACTGCAGGTAGTGCCCCTAAGCTGGGAATGTAGAAATCGGCCCTGCAAAAGAAGATACTTAGCAGAATGGTTACGATAGCGAGATAATAAGTAATGCCTGAATTTAATACCCGGTTTATCTTAGAAATTGACGGCAGGTTGCCGGAGACCAAAAATGTTAAACTCCCCAATCCTAACTCCCAAACCCTAAATTGCGGATAATAAAAAGTGTACAAACCATCTATACGGTTAAAGTAAAAAGATGCCGCAAATGATGCTAAAACAAGTGCTGCGATAATGATAATGCGCTTCTTTGGGGTTAAGTTTCGCATCAGAAATAGGCTTAACGGATATAGCAGATAAAACTGCTCTTCGATAGATAAGCTCCACGTATGCAGCAGAGGAGATTCGTTGTAGAAAGTATTGAAATAATTTACCCGGCTGTAGTTAAACGTGTTTGCCACATATACGGTAGTAACCAAAATACCCTGATAAATGCTCTTAATTTCGTGCGGTAAAAAAAACAATACGGCAAGTACCGCAGTTACTAAAAGCATTAAATAAAGCGCAGGCAAAAGTCTTTTGATGCGCCGCAGATAAAAAGTTATAAAGCTAAAACCCGAATTTGCCAGGGAGCTTTGGATAACCCCGGTTATTAAAAATCCGCTGATAACAAAAAAAATGTCGACACCAATAAAACCACCCTTTAATACAGGGAGATTTAAATGATAAAATAACACGGCCAGCACTGCCAGCCCCCTAAGCCCATCAATTCTTTTTACATATTGCATAAACGGAACTAATGAGGCCAATATTAGCTATTTCCTTTTTGTTGTTATATAAACCCTGCAATTAATATATATATGAAGTGTAGAATACTAATTTTCATTTTATTCGCCTGCTGGTTAAAAGCCAGCTCACAGGCCAATTATACCGAAATTAGAAATTACGAAGTTTATTTTGGGTGGGCGCACCATGCGCCGCAAGATTTAATAATCCTGCGCAAATTTGAGGACAGGAATAAAACATATTACCTGCTTGTGAACCCCCAAACGCTGGAAACTAAAATAGACGAGACCAATTTTTATGAAGTTAAACCTATGTCGATTTCTGAAGTAAGGCAGCAGTTTAAAAGTTCCCCGTACGAAAAAGCAATAAGCCAGGCCGAAAAAAAATCTGTGATGATACAAGATGCGGGCATTGAGCGCGGCATGCCTAAAGAAACAGGTATCAGCTTAACAGCCGATCTTTGCCCATCACATCGCCCGCTCGACAGGCGTATTTTTACTGATATCATCACTGGCTTTCAGCAGGTAGAAAGGCCTGTGCCTATAGCCTTATCAGTTTCGGGTATCTGGATGCAACAGCACTATGCCGATCTTTTGTGGCTAAAGCAGCTGCAGCAAAAACAGGAAATTGATGTTACCTGGATAAATCATTCTTTTACCCATAAGGTAAGCAAAACGCGGCCGTTGAAAACAAATTTTTTGCTTGAACCAGGCACAAATATCAATTATGAAGTGCTCGAAACAGAAAAATTAATGCTAAAAGATGGTTTACTACCCTCAGTATTTTTCCGCTTTCCGGGGTTGGTATCAGACCAACAGCTGGTTTATGATATTACCAATTTTGGGCTTATACCTATTGGTACCGATGCCTGGCTTGCCAAAGGGCAGCAGCCGCAGGCGGGCAGCATAGTGTTAATACATGGCAACGGAAATGAACCCGTTGGCGTTAACGACTTTATTAAATTGCTTCAGGAAAAATCAAAATCAATAGCCAATAAGCAATGGCTGCTGTATGACCTGCGCGAAAGTGTTGATGAAGAATTTGAGGGAGGTAATTAGCGATTTATAGCTTAAAATAATTTGTAACTTTCTTACTTTACAAACATCCAATTTTAAAAAAAAGTAAAATTATGGACCATACATTAGTAACAACCAGTGTTAGTTTAGAAGGTTATAAAGTAACAAAGCAACTTGGCCTTGTACGCGGCCTTACCGTGCGTAGCCGGAGTGTATTAGGCAATCTTGCCGGCGGCCTGCAATCACTCTTGGGAGGGCAGCTTTCCATTTACACAGATTTATGCGAGAACGCCCGCGAAGAAGCATATCAGTTATTGATACAGCATGCCCAAGCCATAGGCGCCAATGCGATCATCAATATGCGTTATGATGCCAACGAGGTGATGCAAGGCATTACCGAAGTGTTGGCTTATGGCACTGCGGTGGTAGTGGAAAAAGAAGCATAATTTTTAAAACACAAAAGGGTCCCGATAACACCGGGACCCTTTAAAATTTTGAATTTTTACTTTTTACTTAGTACCTGTAATACTCCGGTTTAAACGGACCGTCAACAGTTACGCCGATATAGTCAGCCTGGTCCTGATCAAGCACTTCCAGTTCTACACCAATTTTAGCAAGGTGTAAACGGGCAACTTTTTCGTCCAGGTGTTTAGGTAACACGTAAACTTTGTTTTCGTATTGGTCTGTGTTCATCCAAAGTTCTAACTGGGCTAAGGTTTGATTTGTAAATGAGTTGCTCATTACAAAGCTCGGGTGGCCTGTAGCACAACCTAAGTTAACCAAACGGCCTTCTGCTAACACGATCAAATCGCTGCCATCAATGGTGTATTTATCTACCTGCGGCTTAATTTCAATTTTGGTGCTTCCGTATGTGCCGTTTAACCAGGCCATATCAATTTCGTTATCAAAGTGGCCAATGTTACAAACGATGGCTTTATCCTTTAACGCACGGAAATGCTCTTCGCGAACGATGTTACAGTTACCTGTAGCGGTAACCACAATATCAGCTTCTTTAATGGCTGTGTTCAATTTTTTAACTTCAAAACCTTCCATTGCAGCTTGTAAAGCACAGATAGGGTCAATTTCGGTTACAATAACACGTACACCTGCATTGCGTAAAGAATCTGCAGAGCCTTTACCAACATCGCCATAACCGCAAACAACAGCTACTTTACCGGCCATCATTACATCTGTCGCACGGCGTATTGCGTCAACTAATGATTCACGGCAACCATATTTGTTATCAAATTTAGATTTGGTAACAGAGTCGTTAATATTTATAGCAGGAACTAACAAGGTGCCTGCCTTCATACGCTCATATAAGCGGTGTACGCCTGTAGTGGTTTCTTCAGATAAACCTTTAATTCCACTAACCAGCTCAGGATATTTATCAAAAACCATGTTGGTAAGATCGCCACCATCATCTAAGATCATGTTTAATGGCTGGCGGTTTTCGCCAAAAAATAAGGTTTGCTCTATGCACCACTCAAATTCTTCTTCATTTAAACCCTTCCAGGCATAAACAGAAACGCCTGCTGCTGCAATAGCTGCTGCTGCATGATCCTGGGTTGAGAAAATGTTACATGACGACCAGGTAACCTCTGCACCTAAAGCGATCAATGTTTCAATCAGCACCGCTGTTTGAATGGTCATGTGAAGGCAACCGGCAATGCGCGCACCTTTTAAAGGCTGCGATGGGCCATACTCGGCACGGAGCGCCATTAAGCCAGGCATTTCTGCCTCGGCTAATTCAATTTCTTTGCGGCCCCATGACGCTAACGATGGGTCCTTAACTTTACTTTTTACAAACGCGGTCTCTACTGATGACATAGTGTTTTAATTTAAATTTTTACAAAAGTAGATAATAAGTTGATGAAAAGGAAATAAGGCGCTTATAGCGCGGTTTAATTATTGATTTAAAGTGAGGTATTGCACAGGGTTGACAGCTTTGCCATTACGCCTTACTTCATAATGCAAGTGCGGGCCTGTAGATCTGCCGGTTGAGCCAACCCTGCCTATAGTTTCGCCAACGGTAACCCTTTGCCCTTCGCGGACACTAATGCGCGATAGGTGACCGTACCAGGTTTGTATATTACCCATGTGCTGTATTCTGATGCAATTGCCATAACCTCCGGCACGCCCGGTGAAGATCACCTTGCCACTTGCGGTGCATTTAACCGGGTCGCCAACCTGCCCGCGGAAATCAAGGCCGGGGTGAAATTCATTCCGGCCAAAATCAAACGGGTTGCTGCGGTATCCAAAAAATGAAGTTAAGCTGCTGATGCGCGGATAGCCCATGGGCACCATTGCCACATTATCAACCAATTGTTCTAAATAACGATCGTATTTAGCGTAAAGCTGCAAATTGCTTGTCTTTTTTTTAGATACCTTTTGGGCATTAATACCATGATATGTCACGGCCTTCAATCCCCGTACGCCAAGGTAGTTATTAATGGTTTTCAGCTTATTTTGTATGCTTTCTATGTAGCCTATCGCTTTGGTGTTACTGCTATCGCTGGCCGCGGTAACGGCTTCCAGTTTTGTGGTGCTTTCATCAATTTCCCCGCGTAATTCGGCTATTTGCGATTGTAGCCTGTAGTTTTCCTGCTCCTTTTGTAAAGTGGTATCGCGAAGCCGCATTACGCAGTAAGATAGGCCGGCAGTTAGGCTTAACACGATAGCTACGCTGATCTTTAACCCTTTAAAATGCCTTGCTTTTACCTGTAATACTTTAGACCGGCTTTTACCTTCAAATAATATCCCTTCCACACCTAAATCTTTTTGTTTTAAGTTCATACAATAGTTAAAAATAATCAATCAGGGTACACGCAATATTATCGCTACCGCGTGATTACAAATAACGTCAACCGAATGTTAATATTTTATGTATAAAAATTAATGCGGCTTTGTTTCGTTATTTTTGTAATCCAAAATATATAGAAAAATGACATATCCGGAATATTTAGTTGCTCCTATGCGGGCAGAATTAACTAACGCAGGCTTCAAAGAGTTACTGGATGCAGATGCGGTTAAACAAGCTGTAGAAAGCGAAGGGACTACATTTGTGATGGTAAATTCTGTTTGTGGCTGCGCGGCTGCCAATGCACGCCCTGCCGCACGTATGGCCGCAGGTTACGAAAAACGCCCTGATAAAATGGTTACTGTTTTTGCAGGCATGGAAAAAGATGCGGTAGATACTGCACGTAATTATATGCTGCCTTACCCGCCATCATCACCGGCGATGGCTTTATTTAAAGATGGCAAACTGGTACATATTATAGAGCGCCACCAGATTGAAGGCCGCCCTGCGCAAATGATTGCGGATAATTTAATGCACGCATTTGATCAATATTGTTAATTTGATTTACTCTAATAAAAAGGCCGCATCCGTTAGCTAACAGATGCGGCCTTTTTATTATCGTTTACTTTTTTACAAATATCCTTATAAAATCTTCCTTTTTTTGAGCGCTCTTGTATTAATATGGCAATGGTGCCGCCAACGCCCCCGCAATAGAAGTCCCAACTGCACGCTTTGCATACTCGGGTTCTGAAAAAAAATAAAATCGCGAAACATACAGTACTTCCTATTAAAAATGCAAAAAATAATTCTAAATAAATCTTATACCGTAATTCATACCAATTTAAATCTTAACTTTTTCGCGCTTATAGGTGTTAAGGCTGGGTGGTTCCAGTTTCATTACCTTTCTGTATACAATGGCAATCCATATAACAGCCAAAACAGAAGCAGCAATTTCTACGCTAACAGGCAGCTTAACTATAGCCCGGGTTACGGCAAATAACACTACAGCCACTAGCCCGCTTAAAAACATGAATTTTAGTGATTTCATTTGCCTGGTAGATTGAAAAATTGTTTTAAAGTATTAGATTTATATGCTATTGCAACAGTAAAGTTACAATTATTTAAAATCTTATTTATACCCGCATGAAAAAAATTTTACTCCCGCTTTTAATTGCTGCTACACAACTTGCCTGGGCGCAAAAAACGTATATCCACTGTGGTAAGTTAATAGACGGCATTGCCGGCACTGCGCAAACTGAAATGACAATCGTGGTTGATGGAACCCGCATTGCAGATATTCAAAAAGGCTATACTAACGGTGGCGCAACAGACCGTACCATCGAGCTAAAAAACAAGACCGTTATGCCCGGTTTAATAGACTGCCACGTGCATTTAGAAAGCGAATTTTCTAAAACATCTGCACTGGATGCTTTTAGATTAACAGATGCCGACATTGCTTACCGCGCTGCTGTAAATGCAAAAAAAACGCTGATGGCCGGTTTCACCACCGTGCGCGATCTGGGCGGCAGCGGGGTTAATATTAGCTTGCGCAAGGCGGTTGCACAAGGTTTGGTTGACGGCCCGCGTATTTACACTGCAGGCCGGGCAATATCTGCCAGCGGCGGGCACATGGATTCATCAGACGGTTTTAGGGATGATGTGTTTGCCCACCGCCCCGGCCCCGATGAAGGCATTGCCGACGGAAGGGACGAACTGATAAAAGCCGTAAGGCTACAATTTAAACGCGGGTCGAATGTTATAAAGATAGCATCAACTGGTGGTGTTTTAGATTTAAGCGAAGATGGCTCTGGTGCGCAATTCAGCATTGACGAAATAAGGGCTGTGGTTGAAACTGCAAAAGACTATGGCTTAAGAGTAGCTTGCCATGCCCACGGCGCCGAAGGTATCCGCAGGGCCATTATTGGCGGCGTAACTTCAATTGAGCATGGCACCTTTATGGACGAGGCCGATATGGAACTGGCAAAAAAAGCCGGCACCTATTTAGTGCCGACCATTATTGCAGGCCGCTCTGTAATGGACTCGGCAAAACATGTAGGTTATTTCCCGCCGGTAATTGCGCGTAAGGCTTTAGAAGTTGGCCCGGTTATCCAAAATACGTTTGGCAAGGCTTACAAAGCGGGAGTTAAAATTGCCTTCGGTACAGATGCAGGTGTTTATCCGCATGGCAAAAACTGGATGGAGTTTGGTTACATGGTAGAAGCCGGCATGCCGCCAATGCTGGCTATCAAAGCGGCTACAACCAGTGCTGCCGATCTTTTAGGCATTACCGCAAATGCAGGCAGTATAAGTACAGGCAAATTTGCAGACATTGTAGCTGTAGACGGCGACCCTCTGCAGGATATAAAAGCAATGGGCAATATGATGTTTGTAATGAAGGAAGGTAAGATCTACAAGAACCAATAAAGTAACAGTTCTATTGATAGCAATGCGCAGTTGACAACTGCGCGTTTTTAATTTACCATAACCACGCATTTAAGCGTTGGCGCACACAATACTCATAGCAGCTTATTTATTTGAGCATACTGTAAAAGCATTATTGTTTTCGCATCGCATATTGCGCCGGTTTTAATCATGGTTAAGGCCCCTTCGAAAGGCAGTTCCAGCACCTCGATGTTTTCGTTCTCCTCAGCCAGCCCCCCGCCGGCATGCAAACGCATCTCTCTGGTGTATTCAGCAGTAAAAAAATAAAGAATTTCTGTAACAGAGCCGGGCGACATATACGCTTCAAAAACTTTATTTACGGTGGTTAGCCTAAAACCTGTTTCTTCTTCGGTTTCACGTTTAATGCAGTCCTCGGCATTATCCTCGTCTAATAATCCGGCACAAGCTTCTATCATATAACCCGTTTTATTGCCGTTTAAGTAAGTCGGCATCCGGAATTGCCTGGTAAGAATAACGCTGCCATTGTCCTTATTATAAAGCAAGATCACCGCCCCGTTGCCGCGGTCGTAAGCTTCACGGCTTTGCTTAATAACCAGCCCTTGACTGTCTTTGTATTGATAATCTACCCTTTTGAGTGTGTACCAATTATTGGATAATATTTTAGTGTCTATAATTTCGAAGTCATTCATAAATGATTATGTTTGATTGAATATGATTGTTGACGACCGAATGGTAAAACTACATAAATAAATGAGTTCGCAAACAAGAAGGCAAAAGATCTTAAAATTACTTGACGAAATTGAGGAGGCAGATATCCGTTTGCTTACCGAAAAATTAGCGGTATCTGAGATCACTATCCGCCGCGACCTGAAAAGCCTTGCCGGTGATGGTATGCTTTACCGCACCCATGGGGGCGCTACAAAGGTTAATCCGCATATAGATGTAAAAACGTTTCAGAACAAAACGGCAGTTAATGCAAAGGTAAAAGACGATATATGCCGGTTAGCCGCTACTCAGATAACCGACGATGATATAATTTTTATGGATTGCGGCAGCACCGTTTTTCGGCTTTGCCGGTTTATTAAGCAGAAAAATATAAAAGTAATTACCAATTCTATCCCGGTTGTTACAGAATTATTCGGAAGCAAAGTTTCTGTAAATCTCATAGGGGGTGAGGTTGACCAAGACAGACAGGCAGTACACGGGAAAATTGCTGAAAAGCATATCTCAAGCTATAAAGCAACAAAGGCTTTCTTAGGGATAGACGGCATCTCACTTAATGGGTTGTTTGCCAGTTCTGAACTGGAAGCGGCAAACACCTTTGCTATGGCTACCCACAGCAGCCAAAATTACATCCTCTGTGATGCAAGTAAGATTGGTAAAGAGTTGTATTTAAAATTTGCAGAATTATCACTTATTGATACCCTTATTACCAATGCGGATGAAATTACTACCGCCGGATTTGATGACAAACGTATAAACGTGCTGACTGTAAAAAGCTAATTAAAATCCTTATTCAACGCTTTTTCCAACTCCTCGAAAGTGATATTCATTTTAACACGGCCTTGCTTGGCGTAAGCCAGTTCGCCGGTTTCTTCTGATATGATGATGGCCGTTGCCTCATTGGCTTCAGTTACGCCTATGCCGGCGCGATGGCGCAGGCCAAATTGAGGTGGTAAATCTGTATTCTCGGTAAGAGGGAGGATGCAGCTTGCAGATTTTATCTTGTTTTCAGAAATAACAACAGCGCCATCGTGCAACGGGCTTGTTTTTTGAAATATGCTTTCGAGCAGGCGTTTAGATATTTTACCTTCAATCACTTCGCAGCTGTTCTGGAAAAACTGCTCGTCATAATATTTAGCAAAAACAATAAGTGCACCGGTGCGGGTTTCTTTAAGGTTTTTGCATGCATCAATAATGGGCTTTATACGGATGTAATTGTTTTTTTCGGAGTCGGCCTTACCAAAAAAATATTGCCACCATGCCTTATTGCGCTGCAGCGAAGCATTTTTACCAACAAGCAATAAAAACCGCCGTATTTCTTGCTGAAATACCACGATGATGGCAATTATGCCCACATTCATGAAGTTGCCCAGGATGCCCGTAAGCAGCTTCATTTGCAAAGCCTTTACCACAAAATATAAAATGCAAATAATGGCCAATCCTATAAAGATATTGGCGGCAATGGTTCCCCTGATGAGGTTATAAAGCTGGTAAATGATCAGCGCGACCAACAGGATATCCAATACATCAAAAAAATTGAATTTCAGGAAACTGAAGTCGAAATAATGCATCGTATGCAAGTTAAAAAAAAATGCCAAGGTTAACCGGCAAGCCTTGCTATATTAGCTATTGCCAATTAATTCTTCTCCCCTTCAAGGCTTGCCTTAGGGAAAATTAGCGATGCAACAACACTTATTACAAGTATTGCCAAAATAATAAATAACGATGTTGTGGTGGTAAGGCCAATGCGTTCGGCATAATCGCCTGCTAGCATTTTTGCGCCGATGAATGCCAGCAAAAATGCTAAGCCGGTTTTCAGGAAATG
Source organism: Mucilaginibacter sp. (assembly GCA_965277245.1). GTDB lineage: Bacteria > Bacteroidota > Bacteroidia > Sphingobacteriales > Sphingobacteriaceae > Mucilaginibacter. The sequence continues at coordinate 3,214,502 of OZ255719.1, read as the reverse complement.
AAATTTATCAATAATATTCACCAGCAAAAAAAACATAGACCTGAGGCCGAGTATGGCAAAGATGTTTGAAAAGAAAACTATATAAGGGTCTTTGGTAACAGAAAAAATTGCGGGTATAGAGTCTACGGCAAATACCAGGTCTGTTACCTCAATAATCAGGAGTACCAAAAATAATGGTGTTATCATTTTCTTTTTATCAACCTTAACAAAAAACTTATTGCCCGAAAATTTGGGGTAAACTGAAAAATATTTAGACGCAAACCGTACAACGGGATGCCCATCAGGGTCTATCTCATCTTCTTTATTGCGGTTGATAAACATCATAAACCCTGTATATACTAAAAACGCCCCAAACAAATACAGCACCCAATGGAACCTTATAATAAGGGCAGAACCCAGGAAGATGAAAATGAACCTCATGATAACTGCACCAATAATGCCCCATATTAAAACTTTATGGTAATGCCTTTTATCTACCGCAAAGGCGGTAAAGATCAATATCATTACAAAAATGTTATCTACAGATAAAGCATATTCTACAATGTAACCGGTAATAAACTCAAGCGCCAGGTTTTTGCGGTACAAGGTAAGGCCACCCGTAAAGTTATTTGGGTTAAGTTTAAGGCGGTGCAGGTGATCTATATTAACCTGCTGTAGCCTGCCGAAGCTATCTATACCATGAAGCAGCTGGCCATAATTATAAATGAGTGCGTAAAATATAAGTGCAAAGCCAACCCAAACTGCGCTCATTATACCCGCCTGTTTTAAACTTACAGGCCTGTCGCTTTTACTGAATAGGCCAAGATCAACCGCGAGCATTACAGCGATAAATACAAGAAAGCCTAATATGTATTGTATTTCGCTGCTCATTATTTATTTCGTTCGGTAGTAAATCGTACCAGTTGTTCTAAACCTATGCGGGCATCTCCCGCAGGCATCGCATTAAGCACTTTAAAAGCCTCATCCTGATATTTTTTCATCTGGGTTTCGGCATATTGCAAACCGCCGGTATCTTTTACAAAGCGGATGATCTCTGCTATATGCTTAACATCGTTGTTGTGATTTTTCACCAGGTTAATGATCCGCCTCTTTTCAGATTTAGCGGCCGTGTTAAGCGAGTAGATAAGCGGTAAGGTCATCTTCTTTTCCTTAATGTCTATACCCAGCGGTTTGCCCACATCATCGGTACCAAAATCAAACATATCGTCTTTTATCTGGAAGGCGATGCCTGTTTTCTCACCAAACAAGCGCATCTTTTCTACGGTATCATCGTCGGCCCCGGCAGAAGCAGCACCACAAGCACAGCAAGAGGCTATAAGCGACGCCGTTTTTTGGCGAATAACTTCGTAGTAAATTTCTTCGCTGATATCCATTCTGCGTACTTTTTCTATCTGCAGCAACTCGCCTTCGCTCATCTGCTTTACGGCCTCAGAAACTATTTTAAGCAGCTGAAAATCATTATTGTTTAACGAAAGCAGCAAACCCTTTGAGAGCAAATAATCGCCTACTAATACGGCAATCTTATTTTTCCATAAGGCATTTATAGAAAAAAATCCCCGCCGCTGATAAGAATTATCAACCACATCATCATGTACAAGGGTAGCGGTGTGCAGCAACTCTACCAGGGCAGCACCACGATGTGTGGACTCATTGATACCACCGCAAATTTTGGCCGAAAAAAACACGAACATAGGCCGTATTTGCTTGCCCTTGCGTTTTACTATATAATGGGTTATCCTGTCGAGCAACGGGACCGAACTTTGCATAGATGCGCGGAACTTGTCTTCAAAAACATCAATATCCGCAGCAATGGGTTTTTTAATCTCGTTAATGCTTAGCATTGATAATAAACAAGCTTTTTGATATTTTTAGCGTCCTATCAGTTACGCAGCAAACATAACTAAAAATATTTTGCTTAAAACTAAGCTCCCTTTAGCTTTAAAACAAAAAAGGCCGCATACCTTTAGTATGCTGCCTTTTAAATCGTATTGATATGCTATTTAACCGGAGGCCGCGGCGTAGATGTAGGCGCTGTGGTAGTGGGCGTAGTGGTAGTTGGATTTGATTGATTAGTTGGGTACGGCGACGTTGGGTTATTCATCTGAGTAGGCGCAGTTGCCGGTGTTGTACTTACCGGCGATGTTGTTGTAGGGCTGGTACTTGTACGTGCAGGGTTTGTGGTTGTGCGTGTGGGGCTTGTGGTTGTACGTGTGCGGGTGGTTGTACGGGCGGGTGTTGTGTCGCGCAGCGCTGTAGTAGTAATGCCTCCGCGGCTTTTAAAAACGGTATTTGCCAACGCATAATTAAATGCACAGATGGCTACGAAAGCCACCGCTAAACTTAATTTTTTCATGGTTATTTATATAATGGTTTATAATATTAACTATATAAATAACCGAAGCGGCTTTGAAAAGTTTTAAGAATACGCCTGGTTAGTCAAAAATTACATATCCATATACAGGCCATTCCACCGGTGCCCATCAAGATCTGTAAATGCAAAGCCATACATCCAGCCTTGTATTTCGGCAGGCTTGGCAAAAACATGGCCGCCGGCTTCGGTAACTTTTTTCGCGGCTTCGTTAACTTCCCCGCGGCTTTCCAGATCAAAAGATAACATTACCTCTGTACCAGTAGCCGTGTCTGTTAAACCATTCCGGGTTACACTTTTAAACGCGTCATCCTGAAAAAGCATTACTGCAACACTTTTAGAACCCACCTTTACCACAGCCGATGTATCGGTATTACCGGGACTGTCGGGCGTTTCGAAACCTATTGCCTTAAAAAAGGCTCTTGATACAGCCACATTTTTTACCGGTAGGTTAACCCATAGCTCCTTTGTCATTTTTGTATGTTTAATATAGTACTTTTCTTTAATATCTCCCGTAGCAAGTTTTGTATCTCTTTCAAAATAAGCTTTTGTAATTTTAGCTTCTATTTTGATTGTTCGCGTTAATGCCAATTAACGGTCTCTTCTATAATTATTAATTATTTGCTAAAATAACAGTAACTATTAATGATAAAGCATCATCTTACATTTAATAATCAGATTGACATATGAAAAATTTGAAATATATACCCGGCATGCAAATAACATATTTTTTATGCATGATTGTAATAATGTACTCATGCTCATCATCGCGCAAAGCATCAAACGTGCACTATAACGGCAAATGGATTAACAGCAGTATACCCGGCCATAACTATGCATCTTTTGAGGATCTGGAAGGCGTAAAAACATTTCAGTTTAGACCTGCGCTCCAAAAAAACTTGGTTATAAAATATCACGCCACACTTGCAGATGGCAAACTTAATATTGAGATTCGCTCCTCATTGGCATCACTTTTTAAGGCAACTATCGCAGATAACGTGCAAGACTCATTATTAATTAATGTAGCCGGTAACGAAAAATACTACGTGATGATTAACGGCACACATGCCAGCGGTACCTTTGACATTATTTATAAAGCCGGAAAATAATATTCCTGCCCGACAGCTTTAAACATAAGTTGCACATAAAGTATTAGGGATTTTTAACCGGTTCAATTTCTTTCATGGTGGCCCAAAATTTATTTGCATAAGGAAGTGGTGATAGTTGAAAGAAAACCAGATTTGTACCTTTAATATGGATGCTGATATTAAGTACCATGGGGTCTTGAGTCATGTAGTCGAGCATTTTAATAGTCCCCTGGTAAAAGTTGTGATTGTCTTGCAGCTGATGCAAGTGCACCTTAACCGGAATTGCATACGCCGAATCTATATTGGCAAGCGTTAAATTGGTTATAACTAACCTGGTATAATAGGTGGTCAGGGCGCGCTCTAAGCCGGTTTTATTCAAATTACTGAAACCGTCCAGCGTCCATAAGTAACAATAGGTCCAGTAACCTTCTGTTTTCTTTTTGCTCCATTGAGGTGAAAAGGCAATTTCCTCCGTTCCTTTCACAGGTATACCGGACGCAAATGCCGGCGGCAACGCAAATTTTTCGGTAGTCCAGCCGGCAGGGATGTTTAAACCAGCCACTTCCTGGCAATACGCGTTACACTTGCTTAGCAGCAGAAACAGGGCGGTAAAAAACAGCTTTATCTTCATAATGTTGATTATCAATTAACATTTGCTAAACTATTTTAAACAAGTGTAAAATGTTGTTATTTTTTGTTAAAGAAAGTTAAATGCAATGTTACAGCGGCTTAGAAAATCTCGCCAACATCTATAAACAAACCTTGCGAGCCCTGCCTGCCAAAACCATAATCAATGGCTATATTGGTACGCGACGTTTTATTAAGTTTTATTCTTAAACCGGGCCCTATTGCAGGTTGTATTTGCTGAAACCGTGTGCCTGGGTTAGCCGTTAGGGTTTGCGCATTTGCAAATACCACCCCACCAATTAAACCATTTTTGAGGATCCGAAAACGGTATTCGCTTTCCAGGTATACCATTTGCGCTCCCCGAAAACGGCCCTGTATATAACCACGCCCGGTTGCCGAGTTTGGATCCCAGGATGTAGCCGGCAAATTAAGGTACGAGGGCCTGCCTCCTACTACAAGCCAGTCATACGACCAAAATGCGAGAATATTGTTAGAGGTGGCCGGAAACTGCACATATTTACGCACATCTATAATAAGCGACTGCCAGTTTTGCGAACCTCCAAGCCACTTTTCGCTGGTACGAAATTGCGCACTACCGTACCATCCCTTAGTTGGGTTGATAGAATTATCGCGCGAATCATACACCGCGCTTGTTGTTAAGCCCGATGCAATATTATGCTTATTAGTGCCGTAGCGTTCATAGCCCGATAGGCGGCCGTCAAGCGTACCTTGTTCTGTAATGTTTGAATATGAGTCAATGGCATATCCTATTCCTGCATACCAGTTACCTGTAATGTGGCGCAGCGCTGTTTCGTAAAAACGGGCAAAGGTAAAGTCCATCGGGTCCTCGTCTGCAATATCGGAGCTGCTGCCCAGGCCAAAAGTGCTCTGCGGATAACGATAAAAGCGATAATCGCCTACAAAATTAAACTTGTTATCCTTAGTCCAGATGCTGGTTAAAACAGGTATTATAAACTGCTTATTCTGTGTATAAGAAACGCTGCCCACAATGGTAGATATTCTTGATTTCGGACCTGTGCGAAACGCTACATTACCGGATAAAACAACTGCTAACTTAGTTACCAGGGTATAACCGAGTGCCGGCACTATGGAAATTTCGGGTTTTGACGTTACAGAATCGTCCTGTGCTATTGCTTTGGTGCTAAATATCTTGTGAATAACATCCGGCAGGTCTAACTGATCATGAGCCTTTTTAGGCGCCGAAGTAGTGTCGGCAGTGCTTTTTTTCCCGGTGGTTATTTGCGGTAACGATACACTTTTATCCACCTGGGCGTAAACAGACAAGCCTGATACCAGGATCATATACAGGCAAACAAAAAGCTTGGCAGAAATTCTTTTCAAATTTTAAGAAGTTACCGAAAGAGTGCGTGCAAGATTAATACAAATACGTTACCTAAAGGTAAACGGTTTGTAATAAAACACAAGCTTTACAGGCCCGAATAGTAGTCGTATCCCTGTTCGGCCCAGTAATCGCGGGGGCGGGTATTGCTAAAGCTGATGCTACCTATGCGCTTTAAATTTTTAATGCCGTATTTTACCGGTATAATAAGGCGCAGGGGTGCACCATGTTCCGGGCTAAGAGGGCCGCTGTTCATCTCGTAGGCCAATAACGTTTGCGGATGCAGGGCACTCTCCATATCAAGGCCGATGTAATATTTACCATCCGGGGTTTCCATGCCTACATATTGCATTTTAGTTTTTTCGGCGAGGCCAAAGTGTTCAATAAAGTCTATCAGTTTAACGCCGGCCCAATATTGTATCTGGTCCCAGCCTTCAACGCATTTAAAGCTATAAGTGATTTCTGTTTTTGGCAGGGCTTTAATTTCGTTAATACTAACCTTTTGAATATCATTCTTACCCTTCACAATGTTTAATTGCCATGTTGACGGATCAAAGGTTTTATCATCAATTCCTATGTCGCTATTAACACGCGGTATTTTTGCCGCCATTGCTTTAGGATAGGTTTTAACCAGGTGGTTGTTACTGAATGTATTCCTGAAAAACAATTCGGTTTTATTTAATGCGCGGCGTAATGGTTTATGTGCTCCGGCTGTTATGCCTGCCTTTTCAACAGGAGAATGATACAGCCATTTCCAGCCTTCAAAAGCAGCGCCGCCCGCAACAAAAAAAGTAGCGAACGAAATAAAATTCCTCCGTTTTATGGTTTGGTTAAGGGCCTGCTCTTGGGGCGATATTTCTTTTTTTGGTTCCAATGATTTATGATGATTTCACCGATTTGTAAGATTGTTACTCTTCGGACGAGTTTTCTGCGGTAACGTTTTTATTTGAAGTATCCACGATTTCAAATCCCGATACTACCGACCGAAAGTTGTTCCATCCGGCCAGTATGACCTGCACAATATGAATGATGAAGAAAAACACATAGCCAATAGTTAACGCAAAATGAATGATCCGGGCAAAATGATAGCCGCCGCACAACCACACCAGCCAGTAAAATTGCACCGGTTTATAAATAGCCAATCCCGTTAATAAAGAACCAAACCCCATTACAATTATTGCGGTGTACGCAATGCGTTGTGCTGCATTATACTTTTTTTGAGGCGGCGCCATTTTACGAATATGCAGATCGTGCAATAATACCAGCCACGCTTCTTTAAAAGAATTTTTTTGCGGCACCAGTTCGCGCCAGCTGCCCGATATTAAAGTGTAAGCCACATACAAAACACCGTTAATGGCAAACAACCACATAAACAAAAAATGGAAAGCCATTCCCTCTGCCAATCGGGCAGGAATATTAAAGAACTTATAAAAGCCATCTGGAAAGAAATGAAACCAGGTGTGGCCAAACAAGGTGATCTTATACGTATCGCTCGCCCAATAAATAAGCATGCCGCTCCAAATCATCACCGTTAATATCGGGAAGTTGATCCAATGCGTCCACCGCATTATTATGCTATGTTTTTCTTTAATGGCCTTCATTTACACCACACTATTTAGCCATTGCCATTTTTGCAGCTTCCAGGTCTGTTTTAAAGGCGGCAGTAATCTCACCGGTTACTTGGTTTTGCAAAAATGCAATTACTTCCAGGTCGCGAATGTTTAGCCCTTTGGGCAGGTTAATACTTACAGCCCCATTACCCCTGCCGCTAAGTGGCAGGCTTTCCAATTCGCGAACAATTTGTACATGGCCTAAAGTACGGCCACCATTCTCTCCTGCTTCAACCTTGGTTTGCGCAGCGTGCTGAACAATGGCATATACTAATGTCGTGTTTTCTTTTATCCCGCCGGCAGCATAGTTAAAGGCAGCCTTACCGCCGTTTACTTTTACGTCATTTAATGTTAATTGTGCCGATGCCGTTTTTTGCTCATCGGCCCTTATCGCATTTCGCAATGTCCCCTCTTCAGACCCAACAAATTCTTGTGTACCATTTACCACAATTTGCGGGGTATAAACAGATGAACTTTTTATCCAGCTTGAGTATTGGTATTGCCTTTTAGAAAACGCCGCATTACTAAATACATCGCGCCACCCTAAACGGTTCCAGTAGTCAACATGGTAAGCCAAGATATACACCGGTTGGTCATTATATTCCTTTTGTATTTTAGCTACCACGGCATCTGCAGGCGGGCAGCTGGAGCAACCTTCGGATGTAAAAAGCTCCACTACTGCAAATCCTTTTGCGGTTGCGTTATTTGCCGATTTTATTTTTGTAAAAGCGGTAAAAATGAAGCCGGCACTTATTAAACAAATAATTGGAATTATTATTTTGGATATTTTCATAACTAAACGATGTTTGTTTTGATCATTTGTCGTACGCGGTTATAAAACCTTACAATAAAAATTAAAAAGCTATTGTAAGGAAAGTTACGCATTTACTACTAATTAATCGGTCTTTAATATTAAGCGTATCTTTAATACATAAACGTAAAATGCCTGCCGAAAATTTTTCTGCTACAAACCTGCTACCCGCCACCTGCCTAAACCCGCATCTATGGGTAAATATGTATGCAGATTACCTTTATGCTTATGCTGTAACGAGGGTTAATGATGCCGAGCTGGCAAAAGATCTGGTGCAGGAAACTTTTTTGGCTGCGTTGGAGAAAGTAAAACATTTTGAGGGGCGAAGTACAGAACGAACCTGGTTAACATCAATATTAAAAAACAAGGTAATTGATGTATATCGCAAAAAGGCTTCGGAATTAAATAAACGGCAAGACGTTATCGCAGCTGAACTTGAACAGCAAAACTTTTTTGATCCGGAAGACGGCCATTGGAACATTAATCACCACCCACAAGAGTTTACACAACATAGTACTGATCCGTTAAACGATAAGGAGTTTTCTGTGATTATGCAAGCTTGTATGAAAAAACTTCCCGCCCTATGGTTCGCAGTATTTAGCATGAAACATATGGACGATGAACAAACCGATAAGATATGCAGCGAACTGAGGCTTACACCCGCTAATTTTTGGGTAATTATACACCGCACTAAACTTAACCTGAGGGCTTGCCTTCAAAAAAACTGGATATGATGGAATCAAATAAGAAAGGGCTTGCCAGGATTGCTTACAATTGCCACAGGGCGACGCTGTTGATAGAAAAAAAACTAATAGATAAGTTATCGCTTCGCGAAAAACTGGAATTGAAGATACATCTTGCAGGCTGCTCTGTATGCCGCACTTTCGAAAAGCAGAGCGCCCTGATTAACCGCATGGTTCAGCAACTGATACATGGCTCGCATTGTAGTAATATAAAGCTCGATGATTATTTTAAGCATCAGATGCAGGAACGTATTGAAGAAGAACTTACAAAAAATTAAATTGTAAGGTTTATTTGTGCTGTGCGACTAAGCCCAAACAAAAAATAAAACCATACATGAAAACTCAAAAAATTGTTAAAAAATTTTTAACCACGGTAGTGGTAGCCGCGTCTCTTGCTTTTGCCATCCCCGCAAATGCTGCGAATGTTACACTTAAGGCCGATACAGCTAAAATGTCCAAAAAGAAAATGAGCAAAATGGATCACAAAACCGACGATAAAATGTCGAAGATGCAAAAAAGCAAAATGAAAACCAGCAAAATGAAAGATTCAAGCAGCAAAATGTAAGCTTGCTGGTATCTTAATCCCGTAAAAGGGCTTTTGCCCTTTTACTTTATATACTCAAATAAACTTCAGATGAAAAAAATAGTACTTGTTATCCTGTGCACCATCCAACTAAGTGCCATGGCACAAAGCGGCTTAAAAACCGGAGAAACTGCACCATCATTTACTGCTAAAGATAATGCCGGTAAAACTGTAGACCTTAAGGCGGTACTTAAGAATCATAAGGCGGTAGTGCTTTTCTTTTACCGTGGCCAGTGGTGCCCTTATTGCAATAAACATATCCAGCAGTTGCAGGATTCTCTACAGTTGCTAACTGCCAAAGGCGCTTACGTTGTTGGTGTTACCCCCGAAACAGGCGAGAACATTAATAAAACGATTGAAAAAACACACGCTTCGTTCTCCATGATCCAGGATAAAGACTACACAATTATGAAGGCTTACGACGTAAACTATACGATGGACCCTGCCATGTTTGCTAAATACAAAAGTTACGGTATAGACCTGGAGAAGAACAATGGTAATACCGATCATGTATTGCCGGTACCGGCCACTTACATTATTAATAAAGCGGGCAAAATAACTTATGTGCAATTTGATAAGGACTATAAGAAACGCCCGTCTGTAGCAGAAATATTAAGGCAGTTATAAACTATCGGTTACGAAAAATTTTTTTGGTTGAGCCTCAGCAATTTAATTATCTTGCTGTTTGCGCTGCACAACATTGTTTTAGCTATTGGGTTATAATGCAGTAACATGCCGAAAAGCGTTTCCAATTTTGCATTACTTTAACCAAAAGCACTTATGAAAAAGTTTTTGATCATAGCAGCCGCGTTGTTTACAACAAGTACGATAACGGCCCAAGCCTTTGCACAGGGGCAAGACACATTAAGAAAAAACGTTACTACTGCCACCAGCACGTCAGCAGTACCCACATTCGATGTTGCCTCAATACTATCTGCTAATGGCGATTACGCAACGGCTGCAATGGCGGTAAAGGCAGCAGGTTTACAAACAACTTTGGCTTCGCCCGGGCCATTTACAATATTTGCACCAAACAATGCGGCGTTTAGCAAACTATCATCCGGCGCTTTAGACAGCTTGATGAAAAACCCCGCTAAGCTGGCTATCCTGTTAAAGGGCCACGTTGTTAATGGCCGATACACTAAGGCTGATATCATAAAGGCGCTTACCGCCGGCATGGGGAAGGCAACCCTAACCACACTCGATAATCAAACGCTTACCTTATCAGTAAGCCCAAACAAAACGCTTCAACTTACCAACGCGGCCGGCAGTTCGGCAGAGGTTACAGTTTACGATATTATTGGCACCAATGGCGTTGTTAACGGTCTTAATGGCGTATTAAAATAATAAACACACTTTCTTGTGCGGGCACCCGGTTACTTTACCGGGGTTTTTTGTTGGCTTTAATATGTAATAGACGCAGCCTCGTTGAAAGTTTAACGTTGAATATTGTATACCCCCCGGGCCTTAAATGCCGGGGTTTTTTGTCTAAAGTTATTGAGAGATCAGATAAACCTTGCTCAAAGTTTCGTGACGGGTGATGGGTGAGAAAAATTTAGGCAGTATACCTTCATGGTCGTAATCATTAAAGGTTTTTACCAAAGTATATTTTATATGCTGCAAATTTAACACGTCAATATCTTCATGATGAACAAAAACATAAGCGGGTAAACCGACTTGAAGTTTGCCAAAAGAACTTGCCGATATCAGCTCAACCGGCCGGTTAACATAAAATTGAAAACTGTTAAACTTATTTTGCAGTACAAATACAGCGTTGCTTTTGCCGGTTTTTTTATTAATAAAATCGGCTGCCTGTAGTTCGGCCTTATTGGCGGCCAAAGCAGGGTACAATTTAATGCCCACATATCCATTCACCAACACCATAATAATAACACTGAAAAAGAGCAAAGGCACTATCTTTTGCTGCCGTATTTTAAAGACGTAGGTAAGCCCGCCTATCAGCGATATACCAATCGCTACAGTTAGCCCTATTTTCTCAGGCATAGTCGCTGACATTTGCAGGTTTATCAATATCAGCAGTAACGGAAACGCGATGATATAAATTAATTGGGTAATAATTATAAATCGGTTTTCACCGTCCGAAAGGTTTTCAACCAGCGTACCCGCTATCAGTATCGAAAAAAGCGGAAATAATATATTGGTATAAAACGGCAATTGAAACCCGGAAAAAGAAAATAATAACAGCATGATAGTACTTCCTGTTATAGTGTAGTACTCTTTTAAAGCCCGTTTTTTAAAAATGATTTTCAGCCTTTTATAAGTGGCAAGGTAAAGCAAAAAGCACCACGGTGCATAAGCCCACAATAGCGTGTGCAGGAAAAAAAACTTACTGCCCGACTCGCGGTTTATAGGCCCGGTGTTAAAAAATCGCCCAAACTGACTATCCCAAAAAAAGAACCTGATACCCGATACATGTGTCCGGCCAAAAATCACTTTTTCAGGATGTAAGTCAAACTGCACATACAGCGCACAGATCTCTGGTGTAATAAAAATGCCTGTCACTAAAATTAACAGCCAATACTTAGCCTGTCTTAACTGTTTTAATTCGCCTGTAAAAAACAACTCGGCAAGCAGGCTCCCGTAAATACCTATCATAATAAATATGCCCTTCGTCATCACGGCACAAGCGGTAAAAAATGCTACAGCAAAAAAATCTACAAATGTTGGCTTATTTTTAAGATTAGACAGATGATAAAGCACAGCTATAAGGCAGCCAAACAAGTAAGGTTCGGCCCGTACATCTGTGTTTGACATAATGCCGTGCTGGGCCACCAATACAATTAAAACAGCTATGAGGGCAGCATCCCGACCGTAAAATTTATTGGCAAACAGATAGGTATAGCCAACGCCCATAAGGAAAAAAAGCAGCGCAGGCAGCCTGTAACTCCAGTCGTAAATTCCAAGTATCTTAAATGATAAGGCCGCCATCCAGAACGGAAAGTGCGGCTTATCCAGCCAGTCGTGCCCATATGAATACAAGTTAATGTAATCGTGCCGGTAAACCATTTGCTTGGCTATAGATGCATATAGGCCGGGGTCGTCTGTAAAAAAACCTGTACCAACACCTGTAAGGTTCACAGCAACGGCCAGTATTAGCAGGAAATAGAATGTATTATTACTAATCTTCATTTAGCGCACATTGCAAGAGCCAAGCTAATGAATTAGGTTTTTAACCACGGGTTGCAATTCCAAATAAATATATGCAATCCGTTGTTAAATTTGCGGAGAGAGAGGGATTTGTTTCCCCTCTTAAACCGATTTGATATTCAATATGTTATGCGGATTATGTCTCTTACTCACCGAAATACTCACCACTCTTTTTATACAGATTAATTGCAAATCTTATAGTACAAATATAGCAATTATGAATTTGCAAAGTAGATTATTTGTGGCTTATTATGCTGATCATCTGTAACCGCAAAGGTAGCCCACGAAGCCAGAACAGTAAAGGGCTTTCGCGGCATAAACCCGCCAGCCTTTCACGCACCCGGCCATTTATTCCACGTTCCCTTGACAGCCCTGTCTTCTTCCGCTTTTGGTTGCTTAACAGACGATCACCTGAACGACTATGTTCATTTTATAAAGTAGTCCACAGGTAAGTAGCAAGTTTGTGTTTTTGTTACCACAAAAACTTCCCTTTGCCTTCGGCTCGGGGCAAACTTGCCATTGCTCCCGATGGTTGCAATGGACCTTACTATACGAATTAGAAATTCATCAATTGCGACTTATTTCAATAAAACAAGCTTGACGTTACTACTGTGGTGATTTGATTTTAGCCAAACTATATAGTCAATTTGAACGCTCCTGCAAATGTAATACAGTCAATAATTGGAATCATTAAAAAAAAGATAGTTTTGTTGTACAAACCTTAATCTATAATATAACAAGGCTAATGAGAAAGCAGCACAGAATTCAAGACCCTGATGTAATTGATGAAAATGTTATTAGCAGGCTACTGGACGAAAATAAAGAAGTAATTATACAGTTCTCCTCGGAAGTTTATAACGCTCATGTCTTATCTAAGATTAATAAACTAACCGCGAAGTATGATGAAAATCTGACGATAAGGTTTTATGGACATTACAGCAGTTCATTTGATTGTAGTATTGTTAACCAGATACCGGAGGTCAAATCATTGAATATTGACTGCTTGCGGCGAGCTCATAATTTAGAAAGCGTTACTAAATTAGCAAAACTTAAAAAACTGGGGATAGGCGTATTTGAGCTCAAAGAGACCGATATACTTAGTGCTAAGAACTTCCAAAATTTAAACCAACTATTTCTTTTTGATACAAAAACAAAGGCGTTAAATTTGGAATATTTATCCAATTATAAAAATTTAAATTATTTAATCATAGCAGGTCATACCAAGAATATTGAAGCGATAGGCTCATTGAAAAGATTAGAAGAACTTAGCTTAAATGGTATATCAAAAGTTTCATTGTCATTTGTAAATGAATTGGCTCTTTTGCGTAATTTGAGCATTATACTTGGAGGTAGGGATAATATTAGCGAGGTTGAGGGCAATGACATTGAAAATTTAAATCTTACTTGGATACGGGGATTAAATGACTTAGAAAACATAAGCCGCTTCCGTAAATTAAAGACGTTATTAGTTCAAGACCATATTCGTTTGCCAAACATTCATTTTGACACCAAGCTTACTAACTTAACTGATATTAAGGTGCTTAATTGTAAAACGCTTACTTCTTTAACTGGTCTTGAAAATCTTCCAGCACTCCACCAACTTAGGGTCGCTAGGACAGATATTGATTTTGAAAAGTTTATAAAACAACCATTACCATCAAAATTGAAAATTTTGGCGTTTTATACAGCTAAAAATAAAGTTGACGCACAATTAAAATCCCGCTTGAAAGAATTGGGATATATAGACGGATTGGATAGAAATTCGTAGCGCTTTTTATGTGAACAAAGCCTGATTAGAGTTTAGTATATTCCGAATAACAAATTAAAGTATACTCACTACCATGGTAAAAACGGCCTTTAAACTATCGTGAGAGGGGCAAAGTATACTTTGAGTATACTCAAAACCCCCCGTAGAGAAGCGTAGGGCAAGCAAAGTAGGGCTCTGCCCAACTTCCGCTTGCTCCCCCCGCTCTCGCGTTTGGACATTGAAAAATAAGGTTATTCGCAACGCAATAGTTCACCGGATATATGCTATTGAACAACCAGTCCTTTTTCAACCGTTAAGCAACCAGCAGCGCAAAGCCGGGTAAAATGTCAAGGGCGGGCAAGCCAATAAAAAACAAAACACATCTGTCCGTTTATATACCCTTTACTTTTTATCCCGGCGTGGGCTATCTTCGCTGTAGCGGGTGGATAAGGAATTATCAGTATTAACTACCTATTTAAAGGTTGCGTACTTCTGTTTTAGCAAAGCCATGTCCTGGCTTACTTTTAAATCTAAAATCTTTGCATAATGCTGGGTGGTTTTGATATTGGTGTGGCCTAACATTTTTGATACACTTTCAATTGGTACGCCGTTAGACAGCGTTACAGTAGTGGCGAATGTATGCCGGGCAATATGAAAGGTGATTATTTTAGTGATACCGCAAACATCCGCAATCTCTTTCAGGTAGGCGTTCATTTTTTGATTAGTAGATACGGGCAGGGCTTTGTCCGTATTGCAACAAAGGGGATGATCTGCGTATTTGTTTAGCAAACTCAACGCCGATGGCAGTAAAGGAATACGGCTTGGCGTATCTGTCTTTTTCCGCTTGGTATATATCCACATTTCCCCGTCAAGTCCTTTTACTATTTCAGCCGGTTTCAATTTTTTCACATCGGCATAAGCCAATCCTGTAAAACAACAGAAAAGAAAAATATCCCTCACCTGGTTAAGCCGTTCAGTTGGAAATACTTTATCAGCTATGGCCTGTAATTCTTCCCGGTTTAGAAATATCCTATCAACCCGTTTAACTTTGGCTTTGTAATTTACAAACGGGTCTTTATCCAGCCAGCCACTTGCTAAACAAATGCGGATGATCTTACCAAAGTTCTTGATGTATTTGATAGCGGAGTTGTTAGCGCATTTTCGTTTAGATCGCAGGTAAAATTCATAATTGGTTATAAAGTCATGGTCAATCTGTTTTATGTCTATGTCCGAAACTTTGTACTGCCACTCTAAAAAGCTCCGGGTATGCCTTAACGAGGTTTCGTAGCGTTCCAATGTCCCGGCTGCATACTCATCACCAACCAAAGCTGAAACCTTTTTATTGTGGTCTTTAAACAAGCTGATAAGCATCCGGGATTTTTCGCTCTTGCCCAATAGCTTGTTTTTTAAGCTTTCGGCGGTAATCATGCCGCCAGTTTCGGTCAATTGGCCATGCGCTTGGTACACTTGGGCTTGCAGGTTATCGAGGTAAGCGTTAAAGGACTTGATTTCTTCTTTAGTCCCTTTAAACCGTCCTGCGGTACTGTTCCATAACGCGGGTTCACACTCCCGGCCTGTACTGGTTTCTGCCCGTTTACCGTTAACGGTAATACGCAAATAGATAGGCACCAGGCCGTTTTGATGGTTTTTTTGCTTCTTTAAATAAAAAAGCAAGCTGAAGTTAGTTTTCATAATGTTTTGACATTAAAAAGTGAAACAAAATTAAGCTTGCAATCGGGTCCGTACAAGATGTTCAACTTATGAACAAGTTGACAATCAGGATGATAAGTAAATATTGGTGAGTAAGTATTTCCGAAATTTTACTCACCGAATAACGCACCTTTTATATGCGAATTGGTGGGTAAAACGGGCTTTTAGCCCAAAAATAAAAGCCTGCAATCATTTGATTTGCAGGCTTTTAGTGTACTTTGTTATTGAACTCGGCGGAGAGAGAGGGATTCGAACCCTCGATACACTTTTGGCATATACACACTTTCCAGGCGTGCTCTTTCGACCACTCAGACACCTCTCCGTAATAGTGGGCTGCAAAAGTATAACAAAGCGGGCATATTTTATAATATGCCATTGATAAGTTCGTTAAAGCTGTATTACAACCTTGTTGCCCAAATTTCATTTCACTTACAGGAAAAAACTAAAGCTTAATTTGTTCCGTAAAAACTATAAATTAATTTGATGAAAAAATACCCCTTATATTTTGCACTTGTGCTTGCACTGGCAAGTTGTAAAAAAGATAATTCGGGCGGTGGATTTGCCACCCAAACACCTACCACAGGCTCAACGTTAGATCTGATCCGAGATTCTGTGTATTTATATACTAAAGAAGATTATTATTGGTACGACGCCATACCATCTTACTCTGCATTTAATCCCCGTGCCATAACCGGCTCTACAGATGCCATTGCTTTACAAAACGAGGTGAACCAGCTTTCGCAGTATAAGATTAATCCAACAACCGGCCAGCCTTTTGAATATTCGGCAAGCAGCCCCGGAACAGCCAAGTATTCTTTCATAGATGGCGGCAACGTATCTACTATTTTAAGCGCAGTAAGCGGCGATTTTGGTTTCGGCATTTTTTATAATACCACAACAGACCTGCGGATCAAATACGTGAACCCCGGCTCACCGGCAGATGCTGCGGGCATTAAAAGAGGTTACCAGATAACTTCTATCAACGGCAACACAAACATCAATTACGATGGGTCTGCCGGCACTAACTTAAATTTTGTTGTAAATGCCTACTCTAACAGTAACGCCATTAGCCTTGTACTTACAAGGCCGGACGGAACAACTTTAACCACAAGCCTTAATGTTGCAACTTATACACACAATCCTGTGCTGCTATCGAAAGTTATAGACGCAGGTAATGGTAAAAAGGCGGGTTATATTGTTTTTAACCAATTTGTAAGTTTAACAGTTGCCAAACCAAGCCTCGATGCTGCATTTGCTGCTTTCCAAACGGCAGGTGTTACAGACCTGATAGTAGATTTGCGTTACAACGGCGGTGGTTATGTAGAAACTGCACAATATCTCGATAACCTTATCGCCCCGGCATCTGCCTCGGGCAAGCTCATGTCAAACACCTATTACAATGCTACGCTGCAAGCCGGTAAAGAAGTATTGTTAAGAAACCAGGTGCGTAAAGATGCATCGGGCAATACTTACAATTATTCTCAAATAGATTTTTCTGTGGCCGGCAACGCGGTAAATTACGGCACAAGCCATCCACTTGCACTGTCTAACGTTTATTTTATTGTAACGGGCGCAACGGCATCTGCCAGCGAGCTTACTATCAATAATTTACGGCCATATTTAAACGTTCAAATTATTGGTACAACCACTTACGGCAAACCTGTCGGGTTTTTTGATATCGACATTAATAAGTACCAGCTGTATGTGCCCGAGTTTGAAACTAAGAATGCTGCCGGCGGCGGTGGATATTATACCGGGATGAAACCGGGGACCACAGATTACCCCGGCTATTATGGGCTGGATGATATTACCAAAGATTTTGGCGACCCGACCGAAAAACTACTTGCTAACGCATTATCATATATCAGTGCAGGTAAATTCTTGTCTTCTGTTACCGCTACACAAAGTTTAGGCGGGTCAACTTTTTCTATCGACCAGCAAAATGCGGCAGGCGCTGCTTTAGATGCCGATAAATTTAAAGGCATGTTATTCAAAAGCCCGAGGCATAAATAATAGCTTTAAGAAAAATCATGCATAAAAAAAGCTCCTCGTATTGAGGAGCTTTTTTTGGCTATTACCCATTTTTTTTTAATAGCGCCTGCCGTTATGCTTTTTGCGATAGATTGAACGGCTTATACGGTTTTCTCTGCGTTCTAAATGCCTGCGTTCGCCGGGTGAAACATATCCATTAGACTTTGCCGCCATTTTTTGGCGTTGTAAACTATTCTCCCTGCGCTGCAAATTGCGGGCTTCCATATGAGTAAGCTGACCGCTTCTCTCACCTTGATGAATGCGTGCTTCCTGTGTACCCTCGCGATGATTAATGTTTGGCGTTTGGGTTTGCGCTTGTGCTGCAGCTGTTATTGCCAATGATGCGATTAACAAGCCGCTAAAAAATTTGCTTTTCATAATTTTAATGTTTGTTATATATAAACTATAAAAAGCGGATAAGGTTTAGGCAACAAAATATAACAAGAAACACGGTGGCACTCTACAACTACAATTGCTGCCGCCATTATCGTTATCGTCCTTATTGTTGTTGCTGCTGTTGCTGAACCATCTCCATATATTTCTGATAGCTGTTTTTAGCAGACCCGGTCTCCACAGTAAAAGCTGATGGTTTAGTAACCTTGTCAACAAACTGATCTATGGCAGGCTCGGGTTCGTGATCATGGTACCCTACAGACACCGCAACCTCTAAATGATGCCCCGATGAGCCTTTGTAAACGCCTTTAACCGGTGAACAATCTGAAAAATTGCGGCCCACGGCCAAACGAACGTGGTTCTCATTAACCACACAATTATTGGTAGGATCAATACCCAGCCAGCCGTAATTTGGGATGTATGCTTCGGCCCAGGCATGGGTAGCCCCCTCGCCACGCATACCGTTTTTGTTGGGGCAAATATACCCGCTAACATAACGCGCGGGTATGTTTACCAAGCGCAGCATTTCTGTAAGCATATGCGCAAAATCCTGGCAAACACCGGCTTTTAGTTTCCATATCTCATCTAATTTAGACTCGACGGTGGTTACGCCTTTTATGTATTCAAAATGCTTAAAAACATACTGGCTAAAACGTAGAGCTATTTGGTATGGCGTATCTTCGTTGGTTTTAAGACCGTTTACCACTACCTGCAAGTCGTTCAAACCATCAAAATATTCATGCTTTAAAAAATCAATATAAGGCACAATATATTGAAGGCTCATTAAAGCATCCCACTGATGGGCCGGGAAAATATCATCGACCGGCAACGGGCGATGATGTGTATTTACTGTAAGTTGGGAGTTGATTACCAGCTGCATGTGCGGTATAGCGTAGGTAAAGCTGCCAACTTCATTTCCATAATAGTCTACATGCGTATCCACGTCGGGGTTGCCGGTAATATGCAGGTCGTGCTTAATCACGTCCTGGTAAATATCTATGATAGGGAACAGTATAATTTGGTTTGCACTATCGCGTACCAGGTTTGTATAAGTGTATCTGGTAACATGCTGTATTTTAAACTCCGGCATAATCTTATAGGTGAATCACGTTATGAATTAGCAAAATAACGCTCGTTTAGCAAATTACCGATATGGTATAACTGGTCTTTAATCTGTGTTAAAAATACATGCAAGCCATCGCCCTGGATGCCTTTTAATGAGCTGTATTTAATGTGGCTCTGCAATTTACCTATCTGGAAAGAAAGGTCCTGGTAATCGGTCATACTGCTATCAATCTTCAGCCTGTCGAAATAACGTTGAATATTGTTTACCGAGTAAATAACCGACCGCGGGAAATCATTATTCAGGATAACCTGCTCCAATACATTTTGCGCTTCAATACCATCCCTATACGTCTTTAAATAAAGTTCATAACCACCAATGGAAAGCAAAAGATGCTTCCAATAAGTGGTGTCGGTAAGCAGGTCGGGATTATTATTTATGGAACCAAACTTGGCATCCAAAATATCTATCGATTGAATGGCCCTTTCGAGATATTTACCAATGTTCATAAAGGCCCTGCCCGGGCCACGTTCCATAGTTACTTCTGCTGTGCCGTAGTATAGCATTACTTGCTTGATGAGCACATCAAGTACGCTTATGGGGTCATCCTTTTTAATGCTGCCTGTAAGGCTGTTTTCCTTTACCGTGTGGTAATATTCGTTCAGGCATTGCCAAAGATCTGTGGGTATATGCTCCTGAACACCACGCGCGTTTTCCCTCGCGAGGGTTATAATGCTCAATATCGAATTACCATTGTCTTTATCGGTAACCATATAATTGATCACTTTGCGGCTATCGTTTTTCAGCCTCTCAATAAGTTCGTCATCAGAGCCCGAAAAAATCCTGATCACAGGTTCCCACGTAAAGCCCTGTATAGAATCCTGAGAAGATGCATAGTTGATCTTCAGCATACGAAGAATACCATCGCTGCGCTCTATGTACCTGCTTAACCAATAAAAACTTGCTGCTACCCTACTTAACATATGCCCACCGCCCCCCTAAAGGGTGAGAATTTATCGCTTCGTTATTTTTGTCTATTGTATGCTTCATAATATTTTAAGACGTTTAAAACTTCTATGCCCCCCTTAGGGGGTTAGGGGGCTAACACCCACGTATCCTTACTCCCGCCACCCTGCGAGCTGTTTACCACCAATGAGCCTTCTTTTAATGCTACACGTGTTAAACCGCCCGGTACTATCTCAATACCATCGGGGCCGCAAAGGGCATAAGGCCTCAGATCTATACGGCGGGGTTTTAACGCTCCACCAATGTAACACGGCGCAGCAGATAAGCTGATGGTTGGCTGGGCTATGAAACTGCGCGGGTCTTTAAGTATTTCCTTTTTATAATCGTCTATCTCTTCTTCGCCGGCTGCGTGGCCCATTAGCATCCCGTAGCCACCGCTTCCGTTAGTTTTTTTTACCACCATTTTATTAATGTTTTCAAAAACATGCTTTTGCTCATCAAGAGCATTAAGGCGGTAGGTTGGTACATTCTTTAGCAACGGTTCTTCATTTAGGTAATAACGTATCATATCCGGTACGTAAATGTAGGTGGCCTTATCATCTGCAACACCATTCCCAATGGCATTTACAATGGCAACGTTGCCCTTTCTGTAAGCGCTCATGATGCCTGCAACCCCTAAAATGCTATTAGGGTTAAACACCAGTGGGTCCAGATATTCATCATCTACCCGTCTGTAAATAACATCTACCTGTTGTAAACCGGTAGTGGTTTTCATATAAACCTTTTGGTTATTTACCACCAGGTCGCGCCCTTCTACCAGTTCAACGCCCATTAACCTTGCCAGCGTAGTATGTTCAAAATAGGCCGAATTGTAAATGCCCGGGCTAAGCAATACAATTGTTGGGTTATTGATGCGCCGCGGTGATAACGACTGCAGGTTTTTGTACAATATGGTTGGATATTCTGTAACGCTGCGAACGCCGCATTTAGGTATAAGATCGGGAAACAAGCGCTTGGTTATCTCCCTGTTTTCGAGCATATAACTTACACCAGAAGGTGTACGAAGATTGTCTTCGAGCACATAGAAGGTACCTTCCTCGTCCCGGATAAGGTCAATACCTGCTATATGAACATAAATATCGTAAGGTACATCTACCTGGTACATCTCCCGCAAAAAGTGCGGGCATGAGTAAATTACCTCAATTGGCACAATGCCATCTTTAATGATGAATTGATTGTGGTAAATATCTTTAAGGAAAAGGTTTAGCGCCGTAAGGCGTTGTTTTATACCTTTTTCTACAAAGCTCCATTCTTCGCCTGTTATAATGCGCGGAATAATGTCAAATGGAAATATTTTCTCTATTCCTTCGCCGCTATTGTAAACAGTAAAGGTAATTCCCTGCTTCATGAACAGGCGCTGGGCTAATTCTTCTTTTTTTCCTAGTTCATCGGGCGATTCGTTCGACAAATAGTCGATAACTTTTTGATAATGCGCCCTGATGTCTGAGTTTTGAAGATACATTTCGTCCCAAACACCCTCAATTGAATGGTAACCATCAAAATGAGCTGCTTTATACATCTATCTTCCTCAAAATTTATGTGAATAATACTAACTGTTTGTTAAAGTATGAATTTTAACCACACTTTTTAAATTTAAGTATTAAATATTAAAAAAGTTTGCAGGTGTTAGCCTCAATTATAAGAATGAAAGCCACCAAAAAATGTTTTAAAGCCCGTAAACAAAAAGCCCCGATAAATCGGGGCCCTGTCAAATGCTATCTTAACTAAACTTAAAACTTGTAAGCAAGCGTTGTTAATAATTGCCGCGGCGGTATTGGTGTAATGCTATAATTATCATGTATCAAATAGTTAAATGTGTTGGTGATATTAGAAATTTGGGCGAGTATTGAAATCTTATGATAGGTGTATCCTGCAGAAAGATCAAGTGTTACAAAGCCGCTTACCGGCAGCAAACGGCTATAATTTTGTGTTTGCCCAACCGTATTGTTGTAACCCGCCAGCCTGTCGCCGGTGTAAAACGCCGAAGCCCCAATCTTAAAACCTTTTAACGCCGGGTTTAAGAAAGTGTAAAACAGGGTTGCGTTGGCGGTGTTTTTAGGATTTATTACCAGGCGTTCGCCATTTATAGGTGATCCTTTCAATCCCGAAACCTTGGTATAGCGGGCGTTGTTATAACCGTAACCAACCACAAAATAAAAGTTACGAGAAAGATTGCCGTTCAGGTCAATCTCAACACCGTCGCTGGTGGTTTGGCCGTTTAGCTGCTTTACGGTATTGTCGGTATTTGGGGTTACGCCATCGGCGAGATACGGTGCAACTACTGCCAAGTTGCTGTTAATAATACGGTATACGCTAACATTGGCCGAAAGCTTGCCGTCAAAAAGTTCGTTTTTCATGCCTGCTTCATATTGGTTTACCAGCGAAGGTGCCAAACCTTGTTTGGTAGAAACATCTGTACCGGTATTGAATATAAAGTTGTTGCTATAGCTTACGTATAGCGATGTTGCCTTAAAGGGCTCGTAAATTAAAGATGCCTTTGGCGAATAAGCCCGGTCATACCTGGTTGCTGCAGTACCGACACCTGTTGTGCCTTTTTGCAAAAAATTAATAGTAGTTTGTGATGTTTGCTGCCAAGACCATCTAACCCCTGCCAATACTTTAAGTTTATCAGTAAGGCTTATCAAGTCCTGAACATACGCCCCAAAGCGGTAAACAGGGGCGCGGGTTAAGTTAGTATCAACAACTGATGGTATATCTGTCCGTTGTACAAATTTGTTAAGGTCTATAATATTGATCTTGTCATAAGCAACAGTGGCAACGTTCTTACCCCCAGTTGTATAAAAGTTTGAGTAGTTTACAACTTTGGTAACATCTGTACCTATCAATACCTGATGCTTAATCCCGGCGGTACTAAAACGGCCGGTTAAATTTAGCTGGCTTGTATAATCATCTTCCGTAGTATTCGTACGTGAAAGTCCGCGGTTCCAGTCGCCATTAGCAGTAACCGTGTTAGGCAGGCTTGAACCATAATAGTCAATATCAGTTTTTTGAGTAGAAGCAATAAAGTTCAGTTTCCAGGTGTCGCTAAACTGATGGTTAATGATCATGATACCACTGTATTGGTTCATATGGCTGTAAGCCCAGCCGGTATTTATATATTGATTGCGCGGCACACCATATGGTATGGCCTGGCCGTTGTTTAGTGATCCAAGGCCCCAATCCGGTGTAAGGTTAGACTTCAGAAAATCGCCCTCCAGTAATATGGTAGTGCTTTTGCCGAGATTATATAATAATGATGGATTAGCATAAACACGTTCAGTTTTAACGTGGTCGCGGTAGCTGCCATCGTTCTCATATACAGCAATAGCACGATAAGCCAGGTCTTTACTTATCGGCCCGTATATATCTATAACCGGCTTATAAAAATTATAGCTGCCCGCGCGCATAGAAACCTCGCCCCCAAAATCGAACCTGGGTTTTTTAGTTACCATATTAATAATAAGCCCCCCCGATACGTTCCCGTACATTAAGGCTGATGTTCCCTTTAAAATCTCGACAGACTCCAGCGTTGCGGCCTCGGGGAAACCCGCCGTGTTTGTTAAAACGCCATCTTTAAATATACTGCCTGCGGCACCGCCTATACCAATACTATATCCACGGGCTGTATAGGTTTCACCTACGCCGCCACGGGTTTGGGTTAACGTTACGCCACTAACATTACGTACGGCATCGCCAAGGCGGTTAATTTGCTGGTCCTGTATAATCTGGCTGGTTACAACGCCTGCACTTTGCGGCAAATCTAACGGGCGTATCCCTGCCTTATCAAAGGTAACTTTTGTACTATTCAGGGTTTTAGCCGACCGGATAGTAACTTCATTAAGCTGCGACGCGGTTTCAGAAAGCATAAAATCTGCAGTTGTAGTCTTACCTGCAATAACATGCACTGTTGTTTCTTCGGCTTTGCTACCTACAGAAGTAACCCTTATGCTGTATGTACCCGGCTTAATGCCGTGAAATATATAAGTTCCGTTTGCTTCGGTAGAGGTGGCGCGGCTCGTTTCCTTTATAATTACGGTTACGTTTGCTGCAGGCTTTCCATCGGTTGTCTTAACCGTACCCGAAATTTTGCCTGTAGGTGCATCATCTGCAAAAGCTGCTGTACTTAGCAATATAATTACCGCTACAATTTTTATTGATCTGAAAAAGAAGTACAAGTTATTCATTATTTTTATTTAGATTGATTCTAAGCGCAAAGGTAAACACAGGGCTGTAAAATCCAAGATTTATTTAGAATTAGTTTAAATAAAAATAAGTTGATGATTGAACGGAACCAGATATGATTCAAAAAATCTCCCGCACAAGGTGGCGGGAGATCTGGAAGTATATTAAATTTTTTCGAAAGCAGAAAAGAAGAAACTTCCTTCTATGGCGGCGTTCTCTTCAGAGTCAGAACCATGAACCGCGTTTGCCTCAATCGATTCGGCAAATAACTGGCGAATGGTACCTGCATCAGCTTTCTTAGGGTCTGTAGCGCCTATAAGTTTACGAAAGTCTTCAACCGCATTTTCTTTTTCAAGTATAGCGGCAACTATAGGGCCCTGGCTCATGAAGCCGACAAGATCTTTATAAAAAGGGCGCTCTTTATGCACTGCATAAAATTCACCTGCTTTAGCTTCACTAAGCGCCGTTAGTTTCATAGCCTTTATAGTAAAGCCTGCCTTAATGATCTGATCTAAAATAGCTCCAATATGCCCGTTAGCAACGGCATCGGGCTTTATCATTGTGAAAGTTTTATTATTTTCCATTATAATTTGTCTCAAAAATTGCCGCAAAAGTAGCGTTTATTGCTGATAGTTAGCACAATCTTTACCAAATAACCTAACAGCTGTTAAATTATTTAGTTAGCTTTGCCCTTCGTTTTTTTATCCGTTAATGTTAGATACCGCTCAGCTTGCAGGGTTACTGTCGCAGCCTAAAAAAATAGTGATCACCACCCATCATAAACCCGATGGGGATGCTTTAGGCTCATCGCTCGGCTTATATAATTACCTTATACAACGCGGGCACCACGCAAAAGTAATTACCCCAACAGATTATCCTTTGTTTTTAGAATGGATGCCGGGGAATGAAGAGGTGATCATTTATACAGACCATGTTGAGCAGAGTAATAAACTAATTGCCGATGCCGAAGTGATCTTTTGCCTTGATTTTAACGCACTTAGCCGGATCAATGAAATGGGTATTGAGGTTGGCAACAGCGGCGCGGTTAAAGTAATGATAGACCACCACCTGGAACCTCAGGATTTTGACGATTACCGTTACTGGAACATTAACGCCTGCGCTACAGCACAATTGGTATACGATTTTATAGCAATTGAGCTTAATGATAAAGCGCTTGTGAATAAAGATGTGGCAACCTGCCTTTATACCGGCATCATGACAGATTCGGCATCGTTCCGGTTACCAAATACCACTGCTGCAGTGCACCGCACCGTTGCCGATCTTATTGACGCCGGCGCAGTAAACTGGCGCATTCATGAACTGGTGTACAATAGCGCCACCGAAAACCGTTTGCGCTTTTTAGGCTATTGTTTAAGTAACAAGCTGGAGGTTTTACCGGAATTTAATACCGCGATAATACCGGTAACACGTGAGGAGCTAAGTAAGTACGATATTATTACAGGCGATACAGAAGGCATAGTTAATTATGCACTTTCTATACGGGGGATAAAACTGGCTGCATTTATGGTGCAGCGGAAAGATAAAGTAAAACTATCTTTACGAAGTAAAGGCGAGTTCCCGGCCAACGAGATTTGTAAAAAATACTTTGAAGGAGGCGGTCACCGTAACGCCGCAGGCGGCCAGAGCGAAGAAAAACTCGATGATGTTGTAGCTAAATTTAAATCGATATTACCCGAATATAAAACACTTTTAATACAGTAATCAGAAATAATAAAATGAAAAAAAACTTAATGTTTTTAGCAGTTGCAGTTGTTGGCTTAGCCGGCTGCGGCGGTGGATTTAAAAAAGGCGACGGCGGTATGTTATATAATATCGTTGACGATAAATCCGGAGCAACCATACAGCCCGGCGATTTTGTTAGTATGAACATTATTGCTAAAACAGATGCCGACTCAGTACTGTACAGCAGTTACGAGAATGGCCACCCTGCACAGTTCCCGATGCCGGCAAAACCTGCTGCAAAGGGAGATGTTTACAGTGCTTTAGCCATGCTAAGCGAAGGCGACAGCGCCGTGGTGAAGATCAACGCCGACTCGTTATTTAAAAAAGCACCAAGGCCGCCGGGCTTTAAAGGCAAATATTTAATCTATGATATTAAAATAGCTAAGGTTATAGCAAAAGGGAAGCAAACAGAGCAGGTTTTTGCCGGCCAGGTTGAGGCCTTTTTTAAAGCCGAAAGCGCAAAATTGAAAACTGCAGAACCGGCTAAGATCCAGAAATTTATTGCCGATAAAAAACTAACCATGACCAAAACCGACTCTGGTTTGTATTATCAAATCACTAAACCGGGTACAGGCCCGCTGCCGGTGAAGGGTGATACTGCGGTAGTTAACTATACCGGCAGATTTTTAACCGGTAAAGTGTTTGATACCAGTTCTAAAGAAGTTGCTCAAAAGGAAAAGACATACAATGCAGCCGCACCTTATGTGCCTATACACATAGCCGTTGGCGTTGGTAAGGTAATACCGGGCTGGGACCAGGGATTGATGCTGTTGAACAAAGGGGCTAAGGCAACTTTTGTTGTTCCATCGGGCCTGGCTTATGGCGAGCGCGGTATGCAGATCATTGCACCATTTACCCCGCTTACCTTTGATATTGAGGTTTTGGATATTATAAAGCCAAACCCCAACGCGCCAAAATCTGTAGTGCCTCCTATGCCGGGTTCTGCACAGGAGCTAAAAAATAATAAATAACTAATAACCGCCTGTGCATTTCAAGTGCACAGGCGTTTTTATATTATAATGAAAAGGATATTATTACTTGCCTTTGCCATTTGCCTGTTAAGCGCTAAAGTAAGGGCACAAGCTATTGTACAGCAAACACCCAAAGGCGCACAATTCCAGATATTTACTAATAACACCGGCCCAAAAATAAGGCAGGATGATATAGTAACCTTCCAGGTGATTCAAAAAACCGAAAAGGATTCTGTTTTATTCAGTACCTATACGGCGGGGCACCCGGTGCAGATAAAAGTACAGGCGTCGCAAAACGTTGCCGATCTGATGGATGTGTTTCCACTGCTGGCCAATAAAGACAGTGTACGCGTACGTGTACCGGTCGACTCGGTTTATAAGGGTCATGAAACAGAACGCCCTAAGTTTTTGCCTGCAAAAAGTACTATCATTTTTGTTATCAAGATAGAAAAAGTGCAGTCGCTTACGGAGGCAATAGCCGAGCGTAATGCAGCAATCACAAAAATGCAGCAAAACGAAACAGCGTTGGCAGCAAAATATATCGCCGATAAAAATCTCACTGTAAAAACAACTGCAACAGGCTTAAAATATCTTATCACCGAGCCATCAACCGGTCGTAAGGTTTTGGCGGGAGATACCATTTTAGTTAATTATGTAGGTAAAACGCTCGACGGTAAAGTTTTTGACACTAGTTTACAACCCGAGGCCGTTGCCGCACACCTGATGCAGCCGGGCCGCAATTATGAGCCCATAAAGGTTATTGTTGGCCAGGGCCAGGTTATAGCAGGCTGGGACGAGGGCTTAAAACTTTTAAACGAAGGATCTAAAGCCACATTTATAATTCCGTCGGGCCTTGCATATGGGCAGCAGGGAGCGGGCCAGGATATAGGGCCATTTAGTACGCTGGTGTTTGATGTTGGAGTTGTTAAGGTAGCTCCCGGGGTTCATAAGGCGGCAGTTGCAGGCACAACGCCGCAAACAGCCTCCGCTAAGAAAACGGTGGCCAAACGAACAACCGCAAAGAGGAAAGTCATTAAAAAATAATGTTTTGTAAAAGCCTTCTGCTACCAACAGAAGGCTTTTACATTTGCAACAATGGTATTAACGGATACACATACTCATTTTTATTACGAAACCGGTGAGGCCAAACGTGCAGAAATGCTTCAACGCTGCCTCAGCAATAATATCAGCCGTTTATTTTTACCTAATGTTGATGCAGCATCCGCAGTGCTAATGTTTGAGCTTGCAGACGCACATCCCGATAATTTTTTCCCTATGGTGGGCTTGCATCCCTGCGATGCAAAAGCAAATTGGCAAGAGGAGCTGGCGGCAATTAGAGCTGCAGGCTTAGGTAAAAATATTTATGCAATTGGCGAAATAGGGATCGATCTATATTGGGACAAAACTTTTTTAAAAGAGCAAACTGAGGCGTTTGAACAGCAAATATTGTTGGCAAAAAAATTGAATTTGCCGGTAGTTATACATTGCCGCGATGCCTTTAATGAAGTTTATGAGGTTTTGAAGCGCAACGCTGATGAGAAGCTTCGCGGCATCTTTCATTGTTTTAGCGGTACTGTTGAGCAGGCTGGGCAGGTTATAGATCTTGGCTTTTATCTGGGTATCGGCGGCGTCGTCACGTACAAAAATGCCGGTCTTGATAAAGTTGTAGAGCAGCTCGAACTTAAAAATCTTGT
This sequence comes from Mucilaginibacter sp., assembly GCA_965277245.1. Lineage (GTDB taxonomy): Bacteria > Bacteroidota > Bacteroidia > Sphingobacteriales > Sphingobacteriaceae > Mucilaginibacter. The sequence goes on along the minus strand of OZ255719.1, from coordinate 3,185,584 downwards.
TTTAGAGACAGATTCGCCGTATTTAACCCCAGTACCTTTTAGAGGCAAGCCCAACGAAAGCTCTTATTTAAAGTATGTAGCAGAAAAGGTTGCCGATCTTTTTAACACAAGTGTTGATGAGGTTGCCGAAATAACCACCGCGAATTCGAAAATCATATTTGGGATATAATACGTTTTTAACACTTCTTTGTTTATTTTTATGCAGAAACCTATTTATACATGTCTCAAATACTGATCATCTACACCGGGGGGACAATCGGTATGATGAGCGACCCCAAAACCAAAGTGCTCAGGCCTATAAACTTTGAGCAGATAATGGATAATGTGCCCGAGCTGGAGAGGCTCAATTGCCGCATTAAGGTTCACTCTTTTGATCAAATTATAGATTCTTCTAATATGAACCCGGCGGTTTGGAGCGAGCTTGCCGGCCTCATAGAAAGCAATTATGATGATGTTGATGGCTTTGTAATATTGCACGGGTCTGATACCATGGCGTATAGTGCATCGGCGTTAAGTTTTATGCTCGAGAATTTAGGCAAACCAGTAATATTTACCGGCTCGCAGCTACCTATAAGCGCTATCCGTACAGATGCGAAGGAAAACCTGATGACCGCCATTGAGATAGCAAAGGCAAAAAAGAATGATCGTGCACGGGTACCGGAAGTTTGTATCTATTTTGACTATAAGCTCTTTCGCGGTAACCGTTCTTTTAAATATAATTCATCAAAGTTCGAAGCGTTCCGCTCACCCAACTATCCCATACTGGCCGAGTCTGGTGTGCATTTACGTTTTAGCGTAAATGATATTCGGCACCCGCAAGAGGAGCCGTTAAAGATCCATCAGCGGCTTTTAAGCGATGTTGCGGTGCTTAAACTTTACCCGGGTATAAGCCCCAAAGTAGTAGAAAACATTCTTTCTGCAGATGTTGGCGGCGTTGTGATGGAAACCTTTGGCGCCGGCAATACCAGTACCGACGACTGGTTTGTGAGCCTGCTTAAAAAAGCGATAGACAGCGGTAAGGTTATTGTGGATATTTCGCAATGTAAAGTAGGAACGGTTGAACTTGGACGTTACGAAACCAGCCGGCAGTTAAAAGAGATTGGCGTTGCTAACGGTTACGATATGACCTTCGAGGCTGCAATTACCAAAACCATGTACCTGCTTGGCCAGTATGACGATCCTAAATTTATTAAAGAGCTGATGGAAACAGATCTGAGAGGCGAGCTGACGGTATCGTAAAGAATGTTGGAATTTAAGTTAGTTATGTAAAAGGTTGTCAATAAAACAGCATCCTACAAAAAGATCATTTCCTCTACCAGCACACAGCCCGCCTGCTCATTTATTTTGGCAAGAATGGGTGTACGTATCAGCATCAACTCGTTTTTAATAACCGACGACTCTATTTTTAAGAATAACTTCTTGTCGCGGATAAACAATTCTTTGGTACGGTTAGCTACAGATTTGCCAACCAGCTCGGGCCATGCAGCGGCAATGCCGGTTTCATCATAACGGCGTTTTATTTTATAAACCTGCAGCATTTGTGCAATGGCCTCTTTCAATAATTTGTCGTTAGCTTTACGCATTTACTTCGCCTCCTGTTACTTTAAATAACTGATAGTCAACTCCAATTTTTTTAAAAACATCTGCAACACGCTGCTCGCTTGTATCAGTAATAAAAACCTGCCCAAAGTTGTGATCAGAGACCATCTGCATCAGTTTGGTAACGCGCAGTTCATCTAACTTATCAAATATATCATCCAGCAATAACAAAGGTTTAAAACCCTTTTGTTGATAAAGAAATGTGTATTGCGCAAGTTTCAGCGCTATTAAAAAAGACTTTTGCTGCCCTTGCGACCCAAATTTTTTCATCGGCATGCCATGTATGCTAAACAACAGGTCGTCGCGGTGGATACCGGCTGTGGTTCGCTTTAATATACGGTCCTTTTCTGTGGTGTTTTTTAGCAGATCGCTCAGGTTTTCATTAAGCAACTGCGATTCATACACCAGTTCAACCAATTCGGCCCCATTGCTTATAAACTGGTAATGCGCATTAAATATCGGGGTAAAAGCATCCATAAAAACCTTACGTTTTTCAAATATACCTGCTCCTAAAGGAACAAGTTGTTCATCAAACACCGCAAGGAGGTTGCCGTCAAACTGCCGGGCATCGTTCATCTGTTTTAAAACAGCATTGCGGTTTATCAGTATTTTGTTGTAGGCAATCAGTTCATCAAGGTATTGGTTATCGGTTTGCGATATCACGTTATCAATAAACCTCCGGCGCTCTTCGCTGCCTTCTATAATAATGCTTACATCATATGGCGAAACCATTACCAGCGGAAACAGGCCTATGTGATCTGCCAGGCGCTGATAGTCTTTTTTATTACGTTTAAACTGTTTTTTTTGGTTACGTTTTACGCCGCATGCTACGGTATCTGTGTTTCCGTTTTTAACAAAGGTGCCGTTGATGATAAAAAAGTCGCCGCCCTGTTTTATTTGTTGGGTATCAATCGGGTTAAAATAGCTCTTACATAGCGACAGATAGTGTACCGCATCGAGCAGATTGGTTTTACCTGCGCCATTATTACCTGTAAAAGCGTTAACACCGGGGCTTAGGTCTAACCTGGCCTCGGCGTAGTTTTTAAAATTTATTACAGATAGCTGCTGCAGGTACATAGTGAGAAGCCAAAGTTATAAAAAAGCCTAAGTAACTATTTAAGTTAAAAGGTATTGTATAAAATTTTGAAAACCGTATTTTTGCACTCCTAATTTTAAAATTATAAAATGTCAAATACTCAGGTAAACCCCAAAGTAGAGAACGAAACCAAAGATATTGGAGGTACCGGCAGCTTTGTGACCGAGAATCAGAAAAGCCTTACGTTTATTATTGCCGCCATCATTGCATTGGTTGCCATATATTTTGCTTATCAAAAATTATATCTGGCACCAAGGGAAACCCAGGCTGCAGATCAGATGCACGTAGCGCAGGATTTTTGGACCAAAAAAGATTGGGACAAAGCCATTAAGGGCGACGGCAGCTACCCTGGATTTGAAAAAATTATTGCTAATTACAGCAATACAAAGGCGGCTAATTTGGCTTATTACTATTTGGGTATAGCTTACCTTAATAAAGGCGAATACCAAAAAGCTATAGACAATTTGAACAATTATCACGGAGATGACAGCATGGTTGCCGCAGAGGCACTGGGCAGTGTGGGCGATGCCTATGTTGAAATAAAAGATCTTGATAAGGCAGGTACTTACTTTAAGAAAGCGGCCGATAAAGCCAACAACAAGTTTTTAACCCCCGTTTATTTGAAGAAACTGGGCCTGGTTTACGAGGCGCAAAAGAATAACAAGGATGCTGCCGATACTTACAAAAAGATCAAAACAGATTATAGCGAAAGCACCGAGGCAGCAACCATTGATGAGTATATTGCCCGCGCAGAGGCAAAACAATAATGGCCACGCAGCTAAAGAATCTCTCAGATTTTTCTGATACCGAAATTCCTTCGGCTGCGCCTTACCGGTTTGGGATAGTAACCGCCGAGTGGAACGCTGTTATTACCAATGCACTTTACCGGGGCGCTTATACCAACCTTGTAGAACATGGCGCTGCACCCGCTAATATTTATTCTTATCCCGTACCCGGCAGCTTTGAATTAATTGCCGGCGCAGATGCACTTTTAAATAATATTGCTAATTTAGATGCTGTAATTTGCCTGGGCTGCGTTATACAAGGCGAAACAAGGCATTTTGATTTTATTTGTAATGCGGTTGCCAATGGCCTTAGTAATGTTGGGCTTAAACACAATAAGCCGGTTATATTTGGCGTTTTAACCACTGATAATCAGCAGCAAGCAGAAGACAGGGCAGGTGGCAAACATGGCAATAAAGGTATAGAAGCTGCTGTTACCGCCATTAAAATGGCCGATCTGATTAATCAGATAAAGATTTAGATTACACCTATAATAGAGATATTAAGATGAAAAAACTACTTTACATAACGCTTTTGGCATTAACGCTTGGTTGCATTACCCAATCTTGCTCAAGCAAACTATGCCCTGCCTATGGTAACTACCACGGCAGGTAGTATTCTCCTGTTGTTAATTTTACATTTCTTACAAACCTTTTCCGGGATTTGACACTTATTTTTGCAGAACAGTAATTTCTGTAAATACGAACATGAATTGGATACAGTTAGAGTTGCCGGAGCAGATAGAAGAAGTAAAACAACACCCCGGTTATAGCATAATTTTTAAGCACAGCACCCGCTGTTCTATAAGCATGATGGCCCGTCGCAAGTTTGAAATGGACGGCGACCAACTTCCACAGGATATCCCGCTTTATTTTTTAGATCTTATTAAATATCGTTCACTTTCTGCCCAGGTAGCGCAAGATTTTCAGGTTCATCACGAATCGCCCCAGCTATTACTTATTAAAGAGGGAGAATGCATTCTGGACCAGTCACATGGCGGCATATCAGTAGAAGAAGCGCTGGTGATGGTACAATAATAATCACCAACTAAATTTAATGTATTGCAAGTGCTAAAATTACGTTGTGTGATGTAGCTTTGCAGGCATACATCGCATTAATACTTTAATTACTTTTGTGTAATGATTGATTTACCTGTATTACCGGCCAACCAGGTGCAGCGCAAGCCCGACTGGTTACGTGTAAGGTTGCCCGTGGGTAAAGAATATGCGCATGTACGGGGGCTGGTTGATGAGCATAAGCTGCATACCATTTGCGAAAGCGGCAATTGCCCCAATATGGGCGAGTGCTGGGGTGCCGGTACGGCAACTTTTATGATATTGGGTAACATCTGTACCCGCTCTTGTTCATTTTGCGCGGTAGCCACCGGCAGGCCCCTTGCTGTCGACGTTAATGAGCCCGAACGTGTTGCCAACTCTGTAAAGTTAATGCAGGTAAAGCATTGCGTAATAACATCTGTAGATCGTGACGATTTAAAAGATGGCGGTTCTATCATTTGGGCCGAAACCATTAATGCTATTCGCCGCGAAAGCCCGGATACAACGCTCGAAACCTTACTGCCCGATTTTAGGGGTAATTGGGATAACCTGAAACGGGTTACCGATGTTAGGCCCGAAGTTGTATCGCATAATGTAGAAACTGTTCGCCGCCTTACCCGCGAGGTAAGGATACAGGCTAAATATGAGCGGAGCCTCGATTGCTTAAGCCATATTGCAGCAGCGGGCCTGCGCACAAAATCTGGTATTATGCTTGGTTTGGGCGAAACTGAACAGGAAGTTGTAGAAGCAATGGACGATCTGCTTTTGGCAGGTGTACAAATACTAACCTTGGGCCAATACTTGCAGCCAACGCGCAGCCACCACCCGGTTATAGACTGGATACACCCCGATACTTTTAAAAGCTATAAAGAAATTGGATTGGAAAAAGGCTTTAAATACGTTGAAAGCGGGCCTTTGGTAAGATCTTCATATCATGCTGAAAAACACCTGTTTGAAATCTGATATATCCTTGTTACATTCACCCCGTTGAGCCGAAGAACCAAAATATCCCTAACAGAAGAAGAACTCGTACTTGCGCTGCGCCAAAAAGAGAAGATTGCCGCAGAAGCACTATACGATATGTACTCGTCGTCGCTATACGGTGTGATCGTTCGTATTGTTATTGATACGGCCATTGCCGAAGACGTTCTACAAGAAAGTTTTGTCAAAATTTGGCAATCCTTTTCGAGCTACAGTGCAGAAAAAGGCCGCCTGTTTACCTGGATGGTTAATATTGCACGAAATCTTTCTATAGATAAGATCAGATCTAAAGACTTTAAAAACCACAGTAAAAACCAGGAACTCGAAAATAACGTAACTTTTATAGACGAGCAAAGGAACACGGTTTACAAACCGGAACTGCTTGGACTAAAGGAATTAGTTGCAAAACTAAAGCCTGAACAAAAGTCGATCCTCGACCTGGTGTACTTTAAAGGGTTCACTCACGTGGAAGCCGCCGATGAACTCGGTGTCCCGTTAGGAACCATTAAAACCCGATTGAGGATGGCTATAGTGCAGTTAAGAAAAAGTTTTAATTAAAGTGGAAGACGTAAAAGCATATATAGAATCGGGCATACTTGAACTTTACGTTCTGGGCGATGTAAGCACAGGCGAAAAGTTAGAAGTAGAAGCTATGGCCTCGCAGCATGCTGCTGTGCAAGCCGAACTTGCCGAGATAGAGCGGAGTATGGAAATGTATGCTGATGTGCATAGTATTGAACCTGCGGAAGAACTACGCGAAAGAGTATTGAACAGTTTAATAACCAACCTTGGCGATGACCGTAATTTTAAGACCAAGCCCGCATCTGTACATGAGGCAAAGGTTGTAGAGATAGTTCGCCAAAAATCAAACAGTTTTTTTAAATACGCATTTGCGGCGTGCCTGGCGCTTTTAGTGCTAAGTGTTGCGGCTTTGTTCACATTATATAATACGCTGCAAAATACACAAGGGCAATTGGTAGCCATGCAACAGCAATCTATGCGTTTCAGCAACCGTGTTAATTTGTTAGATCATCAGTTAAATTTGTTTCGCGATCCATCTGTACAGCTGGTTAAGCTTGGCCCCGGCCCTGCCGCGCCACAAGCTGGTTTAGCTGTTGCCTGGAGCCCAAACAAAAAAGAAGTAATGATTGATATGAGCCGTGCAAGCAATATGCCGGCTAATGATAAAGCTCACTCTTACCAGCTTTGGGCGCTTGTTGGCGGCAAACCGGTAGACCTGGGTGTATTTGATGTGAAAAACAACTCAACAGCGGTTATACAGATGAAATCTATAGACAAGGCAGATGCCTTTGCTGTAACCCTCGAACCACGGGGCGGCTTACCAAACCCAACAATGGCCAACCTGATGGTTGTTGGTAAAACAGAAGCAGAATAATAATTCAAAAAAATATTAAAATGCCCGGAGTAATACTCCGGGCATTTTTTTTATACGCTCATTATTATTTCACAAAATGATCTGTCACCTTTTTAATTGTTTTTTTTGATATTCCTGTTTTACCACTTATAAAGCCCGAAGCCAGGTTCTTAGCTTCATCTTTTATTTTGTGTTTAACCGCCTTGCGAATATTAAAACCGCTTTGTGTAAAGTACAAATAACTAAGTGTACCGGCAGTTACGGCAGCTATGGTAAGTAGGGTAACTAAAGTTTTATCTTCTTCTTTTTTAAAAGGATTTTTCATGGCTGTATGTATTTGTACTTATGTTAAATGTTATAAGCATGAAAATTAAAGCAGCAAATGGTATAAATGTTTGTTAAATATTTATTTAAAACATTTTGGGGTTAAACTCGCTTTATCAATAAAAACAATTTAACCCACACTACTATGAGTTCATTACTTTACATCGTTGCCGTTATCCTGATCATTGGTTGGGTACTTGGCGCATTCGTTTATTCAGTTGGCGGATTGATCCACATTCTGCTTGTCATCGCTATAATCGCCATTATCCTTGGATTTATAAGGGGGCGTTCTGCATTATAGTAAATAGCCTGACATATTACCTTAAGAGCCTTGTTTTTACAAGGCTTTTTTGGTTATTTTTATATTTGTTTTCCTGTTATGGCCATTAACCTTAAAGACCAGCCGTTTTATTTTCGCAGCACCATCACGCTATTCGGCATAATACTTTTAGTGTATACGCTTTCTGTATTAACTGATGTACTTATACCCGTGGCATTTGCTGCCTTCTTAGCTATTCTGCTTAACCCGTATTGTAACTGGCTGCAACGGCACGGCGCATCCAGAGGTATTTCTATTGGTATTGGATTACTTACTGTTACGATAGTATTTGCCGGAATATTTTATTTTCTTTCAACCCAGCTTATGGAATTTGGTGCTTCCATGCCCTTATTAAAGAAAAAGTTGTTTGAAATAGGCGAAGAAATTAAACACTGGGTAAATTTAAAGTTTGGCATTGCCGAAGTAAAGCAAGACCAAATAATTAAAAATGCTTTAGACAATAGCCAGGCTTTATTGGGCAAAACCATCAACAGCGTTTTAGGAATATTTGAAATTGTAGTGCTCATACCGGTTTATATCTTCTTTATGCTGCTTTATAAAACGCTGTTGCTAAATTTTGTATATGAGGTGTTTGCCGAAGAAAATTCTACCAAAGTATCTGAAGTTTTAATAGAGACCAAAAACGCCATACAGAGTTATATTGTAGGGCTTATGATCGAAACATTAATCGTAGGTATATTAAATTCGCTTGCATTGATCTTACTCGGGGTTAAATACCCTGTATTGATAGGCTGCCTGGGTGCAATATTGAACCTAATCCCTTATCTGGGCGGCATAGTTGCTATAGGGTTACCCATATTAATGGCAACTGTTACTTCCGACGGTTTTTCGACCCAAATTGGTGTAATCGTATCTTATATGATCATTCAGTTTATAGACAATCACATTTTTGTGCCGCGCATAGTTTCTTCTAAAGTGCAGATAAATGCGCTAATGTCTATCATTGTTGTTCTGCTCGGCAATCAGTTATGGGGCATACCGGGTATGTTCTTGTCTATACCCTTTGTTGCCATTATAAAGATCGTTTTCGACAGGATACAGGGGTTAAAGCCGTGGGGGAAACTACTGGGCGATAATATCCCTACGCGCCACATGGGCGAAATATGGCGTAACCGCTTGCGCAGGAAAGCGGTGCTTGATAAATAGCTTTTATAATATATTTTTATTTTTTTTCTATTGTAACATCTGCGCCACTTACCGCATCTTATATACAGTATTTGTTCTTTAATGGTCAGTTAGTTAGTGAATGCGGTTGATAATACTTCGGCCGCTTTTTTTATTTTAAGAGGGCCGCAATTATTTTTGGCACCTGCGCTGCCACATCGGCCGGTAGCACTACTAACAATTTGTGTGGCAATGCCAGCTCGTCGCCCGCTTTGCCATGCAGGTAAACCCCTGCTAAACAAGCCGCCAAAGGCGGGTATCTTTGAGCAACTAAAGCCGTAATAAATCCTGTTAAAACATCGCCCATACCGCCCGTTGCCATTGCTGCATTACTGGTAGAATTAAAGTATAACTGCCCATTGGGCGCAGCTATTATGGTGTAGTCATTCTTTAATATGATATAAATATCATATTCTTTTGCTTTAGCCCACGCTGTTTGCAGCCTGTCCCACCAGCTTTTATGATCGCCAAACAAACGGTCGAACTCCTTAACATGCGGCGTAATAACGCTTTGTTTAGGAATTTTATTTAACATTTTATTGGCCGCGATAAGATTAAGTGCATCAGCATCTATAACAACCGGCTTATTAAAATTGGTAAATATCTCTTTTATTAGATTTAAAGCGCCTTCCTTTTTGCCCAGCCCCGGGCCAATGCCCATAGTAGTAAATTTATCGTATTCAATGTCCGGCAAACTATCTCCCTCCCGCACAATAACCATAACCTCGGGCATATAGCTGTTTAAGGCAGTTAAACCGCCTTGAGGTACGCAGGCCGTTGTTAAACCTGCGCCGGCGTATACGCAAGCCGCACTGCAAAGCAAAGCCGCGCCCATAGTTTCGGGCTGGCCGGCCACAATCAGGGCATGGCCATAAGTGCCCTTATTGCTAAATTTTTCGCGCGGTTTCAAGAGGTCCCTAATGTCCAATTCTTCTAAATAATGATATTTAGAGTTAAGGCCGTCAACAAATTGTTGGTCGATACCAATATCTACCACTAACCACTTCTTTATAGCCTGTTTAGACTCAGGAAGCAGGAAATTGATCTTAGGCTGCTGGAAAGTTATCGCAAGATCGGCTTTTATAGTTATCGCATCGGGGTCCATCGCGCCTTCGCCAAAAAACCCGGTCGGGACATCAACAGAAACGATAATCCTGTTAGCATCATTAATTTTGCCCACAAGCTCTTTATATTCTCCTTCAAGCGGTTTATTAAGGCCGTTGCCTAATAACGCATCAATAATGATCTCTGCTTCTTCATCGGGAAAGTCGGCCGCTTGTCTATATTCAGCTGTAGCTACTTTGGTTTGTTTAAGCCGCTCAAAATTATGGTCAAAATCGCCGGTCGTCTTATCAGAGAAGCTGGCTACTTTAACCACAATTTTTTTATAACCAAATTCTGCCAGCAAGCGCGCAATTGCCAATCCATCGCCGCCGTTATTCCCGGTACCACAATAAACTGCAATTGGTTTCGCCAGATTATCATACGCACTTATAAACGCCTTATTAAAAGCTTTTGCCGCACGTTCCATTAAAACAAGTGACGTTATTTTATTACGCTCTATAGTTGCGTTATCTGCCTCGTGTATTTGTACCGATGTTAATAATGGCTGCATGGGGTTAAAAGGCTTTTATCTGCTGGTTTGTTTTTTTAAAATTGTAAATAGAAATGAGTAATTTCAAACCATAAAATCAATTAAAACAGAAACCAAATGAAATTAACAAAAAACATTAAAGCGTTATTCACTACGCTTGCCATTATGCTTGTTGCATTTGCCGGCAATGGCCAGCCTTCGCATCCAAACAGCCCGCACGTAACCGCCAAAGGAAATGTTAGCGGCGCTAACATAGCTATAACCTATGGCAGCCCGGGAGTTAAGGGCCGCGAAATATGGGGTGGCTTGGTGCCTTACGATAAAGCCTGGAGGGCCGGCGCCGATGAGGCAACCATTTTTGAGACCGACAAAGATATTATGGTAGAAGGCATGAAATTGCCTGCCGGTAAGTACAGCTTATTTGCTACCCCTGGTAAAGATTCCTGGGATATTACCTTTAATTCGCAGGTTGGCCAGTGGGGAATAACCCGCGGCGGTGTTGCTAATTTTGATGCAGCTAAAAATGTAATAGTTGTAAAGGTAAAGCCAAAAAAATCGGCAACGATGATGGAGAACCTTACTTACGTTATTACAAATAAACTTTTTGAGATAGACTGGAACCACACAAGCGTGCCGGTTATGCTGAGCGCTGCCTCGACAATGTAAATAAACAGAAAGGCCATCGTAACAGATGGCCTTTATATTGTTTAATTTGGCGCAATCGCCTGGCCTCTGGTATACAAAATAAGTAATTACAACTTCATCTCTTTCTTCAAAAACAACCCGGTAAAACTTTCTTTTACCTTACATAAACCCTCCGGCGTGCCGGAGAACAGGATCCTGCCACCGCCTGATCCACCCTCTGGACCAAGGTCAATCACATGGTCTACCACTTTTATTACATCAAGGTTATGCTCTATAACCAGTACCGTGTTGCCCTTGTCAACCAGTTGCTGCAATACGCCTAACAACACATTAATATCCTCAAAGTGCAAACCCGTTGTTGGTTCATCGAGTATGTAAAATGTATTGCCTGTATCTTTCTTAGAAAGCTCTGTAGCCAATTTTACCCGCTGCGCCTCACCACCGGAAAGTGTTAATGACGATTGCCCCAGAGTAATATATCCAAGCCCTACGTCATTTAATGTTTTTACTTTACGGTAAATAGATGGGATATGCTCAAAAAATGTTGTCGCATCTTCAATGCTCATGTCCAGTACGTCGCTTATCGATTTGCCACGATATCGTACTTCCAGCGTTTCACGGTTATAGCGCCTGCCGTTGCATTCTTCGCAAAGTACATGCACATCCGGCAAAAAGTTCATCTCAATAAGTTTCATACCTGCACCCTGGCAGGTTTCGCAGCGGCCGCCCTTTACGTTAAATGAGAAACGGCCGGGTTTATACCCCCTGATCTTCGATTCGGGCAGGGCCACGTAAAGATTGCGGATATCTGAGAATACGCTGGTGTAAGTAGCCGGGTTTGAACGTGGGGTACGGCCAATAGGCGTCTGGTCTATCTCGATCACCTTATCTACATACTCCAACCCTTCAATCTTTTTATAGGGCAGCGGATGCTTTTTAGCCCGGAAAAAATGATGGTTTAAAACCGGGTACAAAGTCTCGGTTATTAAACTCGATTTGCCACTGCCTGATACGCCGGTTACACCGATCAGTTTTCCTAAGGGGAAAGTGGCAGTAACATTTTTTAAGTTATGGCCTGTAGCATTTTTAAGCACCAGGTTGTTGCCATTACCGGCACGGCGTTTTTTGGGTATGGCAATCTCGCGTTCGCCGTTTAAATATGACGTAGTTAGCGTATGCCTGGCCATTAGTTCGGCAGGCGTGCCTTCGGCAACAATCTCGCCGCCATGAACGCCTGCGGCAGGGCCCATGTCAATTACGTAATCGGCCTCCAGGATCATATCCTTGTCGTGCTCAACCACCAAAACAGTGTTACCCAGATCGCGCAGGTTTTTAAGTGCTTTGATAAGCCTGTCATTATCGCGCTGGTGCAGGCCTATGCTGGGCTCATCAAGAATATACATTACGTTCATCAGTTGCGAACCTATTTGCGTAGCCAGCCGGATGCGCTGCGCCTCACCGCCAGATAATGTACGTGCTGTACGGTCGAGCGTTAAATAGCTCAGACCAACATCCAACAGGAACCCTATACGCGCGCGGATCTCCTTTAAAATCTCGCGGCCTATAATATTCTGCCGGTCGCTAAAACGATCTTCCAAGCCCTCGAACCATTGCTGCAGGGTAATGATATCCATACAAGCCAATTCGAAAATGTTCTTTCCATCTACCTTAAAATGGAGCGATTCTTTCTTCAAACGCGCACCTTCGCAAACAGGGCAGGTTTTTAGCACACGGTACGCTTCCATATCATCAGATATTTCTTCACTGCGTTTTTCCTGCTGCTCCTCGAGCATACGGATTATACCATCAAATGTTACCTGGTAGCTTTGTACATTCCACTTATTATATTCAACGGCAACGGTAATAATCTCATGCGACCCGTTTAAAATTATATCCAGCTTATCGCGCGGGATCTTATCGATCGGTACAGATAAAGAAAACTCATACTTTTTAGCTAACGCCTTTAACACCTGGAAGATCCAGGTTTCGCGGTACTCGCCTATTGGTGCTAAGCCACCGTTAATAATACTAAGTTTAGGGTTCGGTATAACCGAATTTTCATCTATCTCGAAAATATAACCCAGCCCATCGCATTTTTCGCAGGCACCGTAGGGCGAATTAAACGAAAATGTGTTTGGTTGAGGTTCATCGTATGATATTCCCGAAACCGGATCCATTAAAAATTTACTGAAATAAGAAACATTGTTCTCCCTATCGGCTACACGGATAATACCTTTGGCAATTTTTAGCGCTGCCTGCAGCGACGCATATAAGCGCTTACTGTCTTTTTCGGTAACAACTAAACGATCTACAACTATATCAATATCGTGGATCTTGTAGCGGTCTACCTGCATTTTAGGCTCAACATCGGCAACGGCGCCGTCTATCCAAACCTTTAAATAACCTTGCTTTCGGATCTGCTCAAAAAGTTCACGATAGTGCCCCTTACGGCCTTTCACTACGGGTGCCAGGATGTTTACCGGCTGGCCATCAAACCGGTTTAGGATGGTGTTATATATCTGATCTTCAGACATACGCTCCATCTTCTCGCCGCTGACGTATGAGTACGCTTCGCCGGCACGGGCATAAAGCAAGCGCATAAAGTCATATATCTCGGTAATGGTACCCACGGTAGAGCGCGGGTTCTTGCTGGTGGTTTTCTGCTCTATGGCAATAACCGGGCTAAGGCCAGATACCTTGTCCACATCGGGCCTCTCCATACCGCCCATGAACTGGCGTGAGTATGCCGAAAAGGTTTCCATGTAACGCCGCTGCCCCTCGGCATAAATAGTATCAAAGGCCAGAGATGATTTGCCGCTGCCGCTAAGGCCGGTAATAACCACCAGCTTATTGCGCGGAAAAGAAATGTCTATATTTTTTAAATTGTGTACCCGGGCCCCAAAAACTTCAACTTCACTTTGCTCACCAAGATCAACAGTACTTGTACTCATAGATTTTTATAACCCAACTATATAAACTCTGCCAGGCCTGCATGGCTTTACGCCGTGCATAAGTAGCAGAAAAAGAGGCACAAATATACAAAAAAATGGCCGCTTTGCCTTTTAGCAAAACGGCCATTTAAGCTCCGTAATATAATTTTAAGTTAATTAACAGCCAGCAGTTCTGCCGGTGGTAAATAGGCGGTGTAAACACCCTGCACACCATAGTTGTGCGGCTTTTTGATCAAGTCTTTCATTGCAATAAGCTTGTAAACATAGCTGGCCGTTTCTGAATTTAAGCTCATAAAGTAATAGTTACCATGATTATTCCTGGTAATGGCGTGCTGTATTCTGGGCGAGCCTGCATTATATGCTGCTGCTGCCAGTGTCCAGCTGTTAAAGTGCGTATAAAGTTCTCTAAGGTATTTACAGGCAGCTATGGTACTTTTGCGTACACTTAGCCTTTCGTCGCGGCCATTGCCAACTTTTAAGCCGTAATCGCGGGCGGTAGATGGCATGAATTGCCACAAACCGGCTGCACCCCGTGGCGAAGTGCCTTCTTTTAATCCCGACTCAACCAGGGGCATATACTTAAAATCGTTAGGTATGCCGTAAGCCAATAAAATGGGTTCAATGACGGGGAAAAGCTTCATAGCTTTTTGGTGCAACATTACAGATCCCTCTTTGTTGATGCTATGGCGCCAAAGCGAAATTTTTATCCTTCTGTTAACTTTTTTATTAGCCACAGGGATATTCTCGTCAGCAAAATTATAGCCTCTTCTTTCTTCCATCCCAGCTGTTAAATAGGCAAAATATTTTGCGTTTTTAGCCGGGCTTTTTCTCTCAGTTGCACTGTAGGTAAACAGTTTTAAAATGACAACCGACACCAATATTACGGAGCACGTAAATAAGTGTTTTTTAATCATTCAATCTATTTTAATTCAACATTTGTGTTAGATGTGGCAGCAAAGATACCTTTATTAATCACAATATCAAACACTTATGAATGGCTTAGTGTTTTGGCTATTGTTAAATATTTGTCAAAAGCAACGTTTAAACTACTGTAGGCAAAGTTTTCCCGTTGAAATTAAATCTCAAAAAATGGTAAAAAATCGTACCTTTACCCTCCCGCTGAGATAGCGTTAATCATAAAAATATGGTATTTAGAAAACCAGGCAGCAGTCGCGACGACAAGCCACAAAGATCACCAGGCAGACCGGCTAAAAGCGGCGGCATATCCCGAAACAGTTCTTCAAAACCGGGCCCGTCAGCGGCACCAAAATACAAGAGTAAAAGCAATGATGAATCACCATCACGCGGACGTAAAACATCAGGCAGTGCAGGTGATAGTTCGTACTCATCAAAAGATACCGGCAAGCCTTACGGCGACAGGCCGGCAAAAAGTTCGTCTGCTAAACCGTACGGCAACCGTTCTGAAAGTGACAAGCCTTATGGCGATAAACCATCGGGCAGTGCATTTACCCGCCCTTACGGTGAAAAAACGCCGCGTAAATCATCATCCAAACCATATACCGGTCGCCCGGATAGCGTTGGCTCACCCAAAGCATATGGCGACAGGCCCTATAGCGGCCGCCCGGAACGCAGCGCTTCTGATAAACCGTACGGCTCAAGAGGAGGCGCATCTGACAAGCCTTACGGCGACAGATCTAACTCAAGGGGATCATCATCTGACAAACCTTTTAACCGCAGGCCACCTGAAACTAATCAATCATCTGTAGACAGGCCCGAACGCCGGGCGACCGGTAAGCCGCAGTTAGGCGAACGCAGTTTTGCAAAGCGCCCGGCATCTTCAGAGCCACGGGATAAAAACAACCGTGGTTACACCAAATCTTTCGACAGGCCAAATCGCGGGCCGCGTAAAACCGAGGAAGGCATGGAGCAGCCAACAAGAACCTTAAGAAGTAAAAAACCATCAACCACCGTTAAAGATGACGGGCTGATAAGGCTTAACCGTTATATATCAAACGCGGGTATATGCTCACGCCGTAAAGCCGACGAGTTAATCCAGGCAGGTGTTGTATCTGTTAATGGCGAGGTAATATCTGAACTGGGACACAAGGTTGACCCGCTGAAAGACATTATCCGTTACAATGGCGAAACGCTGAAACGCGAGAGAATGGTTTATGTGTTATTAAATAAACCAAAAGATTACATCACCACCACCGACGACCCGCAGGAGCGGCGGACAGTAATGCACCTGGTAGAAAAGGCCAGCAAAGAACGCATTTACCCTGTTGGCCGCCTTGACCGTAATACTACAGGTTTATTGCTAATGACCAACGACGGTGACCTTGCTGATAAGCTTTCGCACCCGAAAAATAGTATTTCTAAGCTGTATATGGTAGAGTTGGACAAAAGCCTGTCGCAAGGCGATCTGAACAAGATCGGTTTCGGCCTGGAACTGGAAGATGGCTTTATTAAGCCCGATTCTGTATCTTACGTGCAGGGCGGTACAAAAAAAGAAATAGGGATACAAATACACAGCGGGCGTAACCGCATTGTGCGCCGCATATTTGAGCATTTAGGCTACGAAGTAGAAAAGCTTGACCGGTCTGTATATGCCAACCTTACTAAAAAAGATTTGCCACGCGGGCGCTGGCGTATGCTCGAAGAAAAAGAAGTGATCCAGTTGAAACACCTGGTACAATCATAGCTAAAATGCCTCCAACTACGGGGCATTTTTTGTTAAGGCTATTTACTAAATTTGTTTATGACGACATTAACAGTTGAAATAGGCAGAGAAGAGGATCTTTCTGCAGTGAAGGATTTTTTTGCTAAGATGGGACTTCACTATAAAGTAGAAGAACAATATGATTTTATCTACTCAGATGATATTAAAAACACGCTTGACGAGCGTCACAAAAAAATATATTGATGGTAAAGTAGTAATGATTTACTGCCAAAGAAAGCGAAAAACAAATCCAGGAATTGCCTAATAGCAAAGTAACAGTCTTGTTCTCGTACATATTACACCCTAAAGCGCAAAAAGAATATCTCTATTCTACAAATTGGTATTTAAAGCGAAGTCTTATTGCTGCTGAAAATTTTGTAGCGGTAATAAATAAAGGCTTTATAAATATCTGTACTAATCCAACGCAGTACCCCGTTAAATTTGATATTTATCACGAATATCAAACAGAGCAATAACCTTTCACCATAATTTATTTTTTCGGCAAGCCCAAGGAATTGCTAGTAATAAGCGCTATTTATCATCAAAAAAGAAATCCTGTTAATAAATACAGGCCGCTTTCTTAATGGCTTTCCTTTTGCTATTTTGCACAACCAATTATAAACCAATGAAAAAAATACTGTTTTTAATATCTCTATTGATCCCTGCTTTACTTTTTGCACAAAAGCCTGCGCCAAAATCTTATGACCTTATTGTTGGCAGCTATACCAAAGGCACTGCGCAAGGTATTTCTGTTTATCGCTTTTATACAGAATCTGGCAGGATGGCCTACCTTAGCCAGGTGCCAACAAGTAATCCGTCTTATGTATGCGTAAGCGCCAACAATAGGTTTATATACGCTGTAAATGAAGATGGTAAGGATGGCGGAGTAAGTTCTTTCAGTTTTGAACCCAAAAATGGCATCCTAATGCCTATCAATAAACAATCTTCACAGGGCGCAGACCCTTGCTATATATCGATAGATAAAGAGCAGCGCAATGCATTTGTGGCCAATTACTCCAGCGGCAGCTTAGTTGTATTACCCATTAACAAAGACGGCTCGTTAGGCGCGGTTTCTCAGAAAATACAAGACAGTGGTAAAGGCGCCAATGCAGCACGCCAGGAAGGCCCGCATGTGCATACCGCGTTCTTCTCGCCCGATGAGAAGTATCTTTTTTACAATGATCTGGGTACCGATAAAATGGGGCATACCCGTTACAAGCCGTCGGAAGCACAGCCTTTGGTGCCGATGCCGGATGAGGATGTGAAGTTTATGCCGGGCGCAGGCCCGCGGCATATGGATTTTACGCCCGACAAAAAATATGTGTATGTGATCACCGAGTTAAGCGCATCGGTTACTGCCTTTGAATACCATGGCGGTAAAATGAAGCAGATCCAATCTATTACCATGCTTGCGCCAGGTTTTACAGGCACATCGGGCGCTGCGGATATACATGTATCTACCGACGGTCGTTTTGTTTATGCCTCTAACCGCGGCGACGCAAATGATATTGTGCAATATGCCATAGATCAAAACACCGGCCAACTGGTTTTTGTAGACCGCGTATCTACCTATGGTAAAGGCCCGCGCAATTTCGTGATAGACCCAACAGGCAAGTTTTTACTGGTTGCTAACCAAAACAGCGATAACATAATAGTGTATAAACGCGACCCGGAAACAGGCAAACTAAAAATAACCGGCAACCGCATGACGGTAGGCAACCCGGTTTGTTTAAAGTTTGCACCGGCGATGTAAAACTGCATGAATTAACCAAGAAAGGCTTTCGATGTTCGAGAGCCTTTCTTGGTTAACCCCTTTTTAATAGGTGATAAGAAGAATCTGCTATGACGGTTAATGTTACTTCACAATCGCAGAAGATTTTTTGCTATCGTTCAGAATGACAAGTGGGAGATATAAAACCTATTTCCTCGTAAAAATATAAACCACATACCCGGTACCGGTACCGATACTAACCGGCGACTTTAGGGTCATAACAGAGCCGTTGTTGCCGGCAACTACCAATTGATAGCCTGCTGTTACATTTTTTGCCTTGTCGCCCTGGAATATCTTTTTGAATTGGAAGGTTTGGTTATCGTCATTAAGCGACCAGTAAATGGTTTGCGATGAACCATCATTTAACGTATAAATGCCATTGCCACTGTTGGTAAATTGCCATGTGCTGCCCTCAAAAGCCGCCGGGGCTGCCTGATCAAACACGTTCGATACGGAACCTTGTACCAAGCCCTGGTAAGTAATGTTGGTAATTGCCCAGGTGCCTACAAAACGGTTACGGGTAGCGCCGCCGTTTACTACCGTTTTGGTCGGCCCGCAGGCGGTAAACAATAAAGTAACGGCCGATAAGACGAATGTTATCTTCAATAAATTTTTCATGACTATAAATTGTTTCATAACAACTATACAGAAATGCAGCCAAGTAGTTTTATTCGCAATTATAAACGTCCTCAAAACGCACCTAAAGCAGCATCTGCTTTAAGACTATCAATTACCTCCCGGTAAATAGCTTCGTATTGTGGTAAAATGTTCGAAAGTTCGAATGTGCGGGCATGTTGTAAGGCATTTTCTTTAAACTGCTGCAAACGTGTTTCATCTTCCAGGATGTAGATTGCACGCTCGGCCATGGCGACCACATCGCCAACATCACGCAGAAAGCCCGTAACACCTTCTACGTTCAGTTCGGGCAAACCGCCTGCATTAGAGCTTATTACAGGCACTTTACATGCCATCGCCTCCAGGGCGGCCAAACCAAAACTTTCTGACTGTGAGGGCATTAAAAACAGGTCTGACACGGATAGAATTTCTTCTATAGCATCCTGCTTGCCTAAAAAACGCACGTTCTCGCTCACGCCAAGGTCGCGGGCTAATTGCTCGCATTCGGGCCGGTCCTGTCCGTCTCCTACCATCAATAGCTTAGATGGGATAACCGCATTCACTTTGGCAAATATCCGCACCACATCCTGCGCATGTTTTACCCTGCGGAAATTAGAGGTATGGATCAGTATTTTTTCGCCCTCAGGAGCAATAGCCTTTTTAAAATGATCTTTGGGTTTCAGGCTAAAGCGGCTCAGATCAATAAAGTTAGTGATCACTTTAATGTCTTTATGAATATCGAAAAATTTATAGGTATCCTGCCTTAAATGTTCAGAAACGGCGGTAACACCATCGCTTTTGTTGATCGAAAATTCTACCACCGGTTTATAAGTACGATCATTACCTACCAGGGTAATATCTGTACCATGCAAGGTAGTCACTACAGGTATGCTGATACCATAAGTAAGCAGGATCTGCTTGGCCATAAACGCTGCCGAAGCATGCGGTATAGCGTAATGCACGTGCAATACATCCAGTTTTTCGAAGCGCACAACATCTACTAAGCGGCTTGCCAAAGCAAGTTCATAGGGTGGGAAATCAAATAATGGGTATTTACTTACCGTAACTTCGTGATAGAAAAGATTTTCTGAAAACAGATCGAGCCGGGCGGGCTGATTGTAGGTAACAAAATGCACCTGGTGACCACGGTCTGCAAGAGCTTTACCCAACTCGGTAGCTACAACGCCGCTGCCGCCAAACGTTGGATAACATACAATTCCGATTTTCATTAACTGTTTTTAAGCAGCTTTCTGTTGTAAAAAGTACACTCAGATAACCAATGCAAGTTTAACAGCTATTTATTGCAAATGTGTTAAGCGGATGTAAAGTTTGATTAGTTCATGGAAATGATTCTTACATAATGGTGTTAAGCGTCAAACGGCGTTTAACCTTGCGATCAGACTATCAACTATGATCTATCATTTATGAAATTATGTGCTTACTTTACCCTTACGTAAGTCTCTACGATCTCGCGGTTTACTTTGAGGCTGTCTATCCGTTCAATGCCACGCTGGGTTAAGGTGTCGTTTTTAATGACTAACTTAAATTTAAAATCCCGGTTTTCCCAATCCCGGTAATTGCAATATTCCAGGTGTTCGGAATAATCTGTGCCCGATAATTTATACGTACCTGCTCCGGTATCATACACAGGGGCTTTCACCTTGCCATGCTTGGTATCATGCATAAAAAAGGCGAAATGCGTATCATTGTACATCTTGATCATCACCTGGTCCTGCCCCTTTACCGGGAATGTATTTACCGTATCGCCTCTGGTTATCATCCTGTCGGTTACCAATTGCCAGGTGCCTATAATAGGCTGTTTTTCAATTGCATGGCTACTATTTTTGGGCTGATTGCAGGCAAATAAGCCAAGCGGCAGTGCGAGAAAAAGGGTTTTAAGTTTCATAAATTGAGTGTGAGAGATTCTTCAATTATACTAAAATGAAATGAAATTTTATGCCGTTACTGCCAAAGCATTGCAAAAACCGACCGGTCGGTATGTTTTTATACGGGCGAAAAAAATCGAACCTGTTTTTACCTTTTCCGGTCGTTTTTTCTCAAAAATTTACACCATTCAGCACATTCTACACAGGCACTTTTATTGGGCAAAAAAACAAAACATACCGGTCGGTATGTTTTTTCTGCAAAATCATGTCAGCATTTTTCACCGGGGGGTCAGCCCTTTAATTTTATGGTCAACGCGGCTTCTTTTTTTTGTACAAGTTATTGATCTTTGCCTCGTCGCCGGCTACCGACTGGTTTGGTTTTACCATTTGTTTATAGATAAGCTCCAGCGGTTTGGAGCTAACGCTTAAGCCACCGCGAAACGGATTATCCATAGTGGCTATCAGGAAAACCATCAGGCCTAACAGTGCTGATAGTAAGGTGGTCATCCAAAAGTGCATCCCGAAACTTTTTGTATCGAAAAAAAACGATACCACAATACATATTAGCCCGCCAATAATAACCAGCCACCAGAGCGGCGCTGGTAAATTAGCCTGCACGGCATCTAACCTTGCCCGCCTGAACTCTACCAGGATATTATATTGTTTAAAAACCTCGGCCTGGTTTATCTCTTCAGACATGGTATGCGGCTGGAAACTCATTAAATGGGTTTGCAGGCTATCGAGATAAATACCCGAGCTTTGAGATACGATACCCTTGCGCTGTAAAGGCCAGCTAATGGTTATCACGTTTTGCGTGTACAATTGAAGGTCGCGCTTCATTTCGCTCTTCCAGGGTTCGTTATAACTGCTTACATCGCGGTAAATACTGGCTATTACCTGGGCTTCACTATCCACTTTACTGCTGATGGTTGAAAATGTTCCCCATGTGCCCACAGCCACCAAACCTAAAGTAATGCCGTAAAATACAGTAACTGCGGCCAAATAATATCCTACTATATCGTTGTGCGAATGATCTACCTGGTGCAGGCGCCTTACCCATTTGCGGGTAAGATATAGCCCCACAGCGCCAAAAATTATATATGCAATTATAGTCACTATGGCAAACAGCCAGTTAGGAAGATCATATACCCAGTAAAATTTCATTGGTTAAATTTACAATTAATAAGTGGTGCGCATAAAGCCTGCACTTTTAAATGCAGCTAATGTAATTTGATTTAACTTGGAAACAGCGAATTTGTTCGGTAGAAGGGTACCGGGTGTATAACCTGTTAAGTATTTAATAACATTTATAAATGGCAAACAAAAACAAAACAGTTTCAAACAAAATGAAGCTATATCTGATGTTGACCACCTTCCTATCACCGGATCATAGAACCTCGCGCCGTAATCATATTGGTTAGCCAGGTCAACCTGCAACTCCTTTCCGTTATAAAGATGGCGGTTATTGTTCGAATAATCATAATCAGATTTACGCAGGCCGAAGGCATAGTATTCATCCTCCTGCAAAACCCGTACGGCGTTGTTGTACTGGCCGGATGTTACCCGCACATCGCCCAGGTGGTCTTTCAGGTCGTACTGGTAAGTGTAACCGCCTCCGTTAGGTGTGGCACGGCCCTCTTCGGTGGTAATGTATTTAA
Source organism: Mucilaginibacter sp. (assembly GCA_965277245.1). GTDB lineage: Bacteria > Bacteroidota > Bacteroidia > Sphingobacteriales > Sphingobacteriaceae > Mucilaginibacter. Next base: position 3,163,067 of record OZ255719.1, on the reverse strand, counting down.
TGGCATTGTTAAAGTAGGTGATGCCGTTAATGTAATCCCAGCTGCCGTCACTGCCGGTGTTATGTAATTTGTTGCCCGTGGCATCGTAAGTATAAGTGGCTACGCTGCCTACCGTGGCAGGCAGGTTTAAAAGGTAATAGCTCATTAGCTTGCTGATACCGTCGCTGGCGGCATCATAATGTTGCCAGTAGTGTGCTGTCTTAATGTCTCCCACCTCAAACAACTATATAGCCGGTAGTACAGGATTCTACGATCATCTTGATAATAAAAATTCTTAAAAGGAAAAAGCTTCCCTCCTTAGGAGAGGGGGGCGGCGGGCGGTGTAATGGACGGGGTGTGTTATCCGGGAAGATCACAACACAAAATAAGCCGCCTGCAACTTCAACACTACCCTAATCAAATACCAATGTTCCTTAATCTCGCTAAAAATGTGTTTATTAGCTTAAACAATATTTTATGCTGAAACATTTTTACGCTTTCGTTTTATTACTGGCCTTTTCTTCTGCAGCATTTGCACAACAGATACAGTCGCCGCAAGAGTTTTTAGGTTATAAACTTGGCGACCAGTTTACGCCGCATTACCGCATTGCCGAGTATGTGCGCTACATTGCCCAGGCCTCTAAAAACGTTAAACTGGTACAGTATGGCACCACTAATGAGGGCCGCCCGCTATTGCTGGCCTTCATTGCATCTGACGAGAACATTGGCCGTTTAGAAGATATCCGCCAAAATAATATGAAACTGGCCGGCGTTGCCCCGGGCGGCGGCGTAACCACCGGGCCGGTAATTGTTTGGTTAAGCTATAATGTGCACGGTAACGAGCCTTCGAGCAGCGAGGCTGCCATGGCAACCCTCTATGACCTGGTTAACCCCGCCAACACGCAAACCAAAGCCTGGTTAAAAAACACGGTGGTTATTATAGACCCCTGCCTAAACCCCGACGGGCGCGACCGATACGTAAATTTTTATAACTCGGTAAAGGGCGCCGCGCCCGATGCTTATAACCAGGCCCGCGAACATATAGAACCATGGCCCGGAGGAAGGGTGAACCACTACTACTTCGACCTTAACCGAGATTGGGCATGGCAAACGCAAAAAGAGGTACAGGCCCGTTTGGTAGTTTATAACCAATGGCTGCCGCAGGTACATGTAGATTACCACGAGCAAAGTTATAATGCGCCTTATTATTTTGCCCCTGCTGCCGAGCCTTTTCACAAAGACATTACGCCCTGGCAGCGCGAATTTCAGAACATTATAGGCCGCAACAACGCCAAATATTTTGATGCCCAGGGCTGGACGTATTTTACCAAAGAACGATTCGACCTGCTTTACCCCTCTTACGGCGATACTTATCCTATTTACAGCGGCTCCATCGGGATGACGTTTGAGCAGGGCGGCATTAGCGCAGGCCTGGCCGTGCTTACCCGCAGCGGCGATACGCTTACCCTTGCCGACCGTATTGCCCACCATCATACCACCGGGTTAAGCACGCTCGAAATGGCATCCACCTATTCTACCAAGTTACTTACCGAGTTCAAGAAGTTTTTCGACAACAGCCGGAACACGCCACCGGGAGAGTTTAAAGCCTACGTAGTAAAAAATGATAATGCCGATAAAATTGAGCTGCTAAGCCAACTGCTTCATAAAAACGGCATCACTTATGCTTCCGGCGTCAGCCGCGCAGCAAGCGGGCATGAGTACTTTACCGGAAAGGACGAAAGCTTTAACATTAACCCGAAGGACCTGGTGATAAGCGCGTATCAGCCAAAATCTGTATTGCTGAACGTGCTGTTCGAGCCAAAAACAATTATTACAGATTCTGCCACTTATGATATTACGGCATGGTCGCTCCCGTATGCTTACGGTTTAAAAACCTACGGGTTAAAAGAAGCAATTGGCGATAAAGGTGCGGGCACAACATCAGTTTCTGCCGATGCCATGGTTGCGGCCAGGTTTACCGTCCGCGCATATGCTTATGCCCTGCCCTGGCAATCGCAAATGGATGTTAAATTCCTGGCCGAGCTGTTGAAGAACCATGTAAAAGTGCGCTATGCCGAAACACCTTTTGAGGCCGCGGGCAAAAAGTTTAGTGCAGGTTCGCTGGTTATTGCACGGGCGGGTAATAGTAAAATAGACCTCGACAAGGTACTTGGCGACATTGCCGCCCGCACCGGCCGTGCACCGGTACCGCTTACATCGGGTTTTGTAGATAAGGGCTCGGATATAGGGTCAGACAATGTGCACTTTGTAAAACAACCGCGTGTAATGCTGCTTGCCGGCGAACAGGTTAATTTTGAGGCCATGGGCGAAGTGTGGCATTTTTTTGAGCAGCAGATAAACTACCCGGTTACGCTGGTAAAATATCAGGACCTTAACCGTGTAAAATTAAGCGATTTCGACGTGATCATAATGCCCGAGGGTAATTACAATGAATTTAGCGGCGAAAAAATAGCAGGCTGGGTGCGCGACGGCGGCAAGCTGATAGCCCTTGGCGATGCCGTTGGCGTATTGGCAGGCAAAAATGGCTTTAGCATAAAAAAGAAGGAAGAAAAGAAAGACGATAAGCCCGACCCTAAAAATAAATATGCCGCCCTGCGCGAGTTTAATGAGCGAACCCACGAAGCTATAAAAGGCAATGTACCGGGGGCAATTTACAGGGTAACTATGGATAATACCCACCCTTTAGCCTTTGGCTACCCTAAATATTATTACACCCTAAAACTCGATGACAGCGTGTATGATTTTTTAGGCGATGACGGCTGGAACGTAGGTACCATAAAAAAAGACGGCTATATCGCGGGCTTTGTTGGCCAAAAGGCAAAAGAAAAAATTGCCGACGGCCTGCTGTTTGGTGTGCAAAACATGGGCCGCGGCACGGTGGTTTACATGGCAGATGATCCGCTTTTCCGAAGTTTTTGGGAAAATGGCAAGCTGCTGTTCAGCAATGCCGTGTTTATGGTTGGGAACTGATTGATTTCGGATTTCGGGTTTTCAATTTCGGAATTTTCATACTTGCTGTTGCAAGTTTGGCAGCAGGTTATTAACCAGCAAATGCACCGTTACAACCCTTAATGATACTAAACTTTCAGCCCTCAACCAAAAACCTTATTTTTGCAAACTTTTACAGATCAGTTTGCTATGCTCAGGACACACACTTGCGGTGAATTAACCATTCATAATTTAGGCCAAACAGTAACGCTCTCGGGCTGGGTGCAAAAATCGCGCGACCTGGGCGGTACTACCTTTGTAGATATTCGCGACCGGTATGGTTTAACACAACTGGTTTTTAACACCGATACAGATGCCGCCTTCCGAGAGCTGGGCCGCAAACTGGGCCGCGAATTTGTGATACAGGTTACCGGCAAGGTTTTAGAGCGATCTAATAAAAATCCGAAAATGCCAACCGGCGATATTGAGATTGCCATTGAAGGTATCAATATCCTTAATGAGGCCAAGATCCCGCCTTTTTTAATAGATGACGAAACCGACGGTGGCGAAGAGCTGCGTGCTAAATACCGCTATCTCGACCTGCGCCGCAACCCCATACGCAACAACCTGGTTTTACGCCACAACATGGCCCAGGAGATACGCCGTTATTTAAGCGATCTCAATTTTATAGAGGTAGAAACACCGGTACTAATCAAGAGCACACCAGAAGGCGCGCGCGATTTTGTGGTGCCCAGCCGCATGAACCCGGGCGAATTTTATGCTTTGCCGCAATCGCCCCAAACGTTTAAGCAGCTGCTTATGGTGAGCGGTTTCGACCGTTATTTCCAGATCGTAAAATGTTTCAGGGACGAAGACCTGCGCGCCGACCGCCAGCCGGAATTTACACAGATAGACTGCGAAATGTCGTTCATTACGCAGGAAGATATCCTGAATATTTTTGAAGGCCTTACCCGCCATTTGTTCAATAAGGTAAAGGGCATCGAGCTTAACGATTTCCCGCGGATGCATTATGCCGATGCCATGCGTTTGTATGGGTCCGACAAGCCCGACCGCCGTTTCGGGATGGAGTTTGTAGAACTGAACGATGTGGTAAAGGGCAAAGGGTTCGGCATATTTGACAATGCCGAACTGGTTGTGGGCATCAATGCCAAAAACAGCGCCGGCTATACCCGCAAGCAGATAGATGAACTTACAGAATGGCTTAAACGCCCGCAGATTGGTGCAACCGGTTTGATATACATGCGCCATAACGAAGACGGTACGCTAAAATCGTCTGTTGATAAATTTTATAACGAAGAAGAATTAACTAAATGGTCGGCAGCGTTTGCAACCGAACCCGGCGATATGATATTTATCCTGGCAGGTAATACCGACAAGGTGCGTAAGCAACTGAACGAGCTTCGCCTCGAAATGGGTACGCGTTTGGGGCTGCGCGACAAGAATAAATTTGCGCCGCTTTGGGTAATAGATTTCCCGCTGTTGGAGTTCGACGAAGAAAGCGCCCGCTGGCATGCCATGCACCACCCGTTCACTTCGCCAAAGCCTGAGGATATTGCCATGCTGGATAACAACCCCGGCGATGTACGTGCCAATGCCTATGACCTGGTGATAAACGGTACCGAAATTGGCGGCGGCTCTATCCGTATCCACGATCGCGAGCTGCAGGCCTTAATGTTTAAGCACTTAGGTTTTAGCAAAGAAGAAGCGCAAAAGCAGTTCGGCTTTTTAATGGATGCCTTTGAATATGGTGCACCGCCGCATGGTGGTATCGCCTTTGGGTTCGACAGGCTCTGCTCTATTTTTGCAGGCCTCGATTCTATCCGCGATGTGATCGCCTTCCCTAAAAACAACTCGGGCCGCGATGTGATGATAGATTCACCATCCGCTATTGCCGATGCTCAGTTGAATGAATTGAAGATATCTGTTGTTTGATTTCACCGATCATAGCTTGATTCCTCAGATTAAGGAAAAGATAATTGATTATTCAAAAGTGTAATTTTAACCGGATATTGACGTTAATTACGAAGCTTTTAGTGACCTGCAGTTACAATGTATCAGTGCAATCAAAAATAAATACTCCCGGTGCAATCGCTAAATGATCGGTGCAATCAAAAAATACAACATGAAAAAATATATACTTACCCTTTTTGTTGCCTTAGCTGGCTTATCTGCTTGTAAAAAAGATGGTTCGTCATCATCTAACGTTAGCGCTGCAGACCAGGCCGCTATTGATGATGCCAAGATCCAAACCTATATTACGGCCAACAACCTGACCCCTACGAAAGATGCTTCGGGCCTTTATTACCAGATCATTACTGCCGGTACAGGTGCAAGCCCGGTGGCAACCTCAACCATTACGGTAAACTATACCGGCAAGTTACTGGATGGTACCACTTTCGATAGTGGGAACCTACCTAATACCTCATTAACAAGCCTTATTAAGGGCTGGCAGATAGGCATCCCCCATGAAAAGGTGGGCGGTCGTATCTTGTTGCTCATACCATCCGGCCTGGGCTACGGCACCAGTGCGGCAGGCAGCATACCTGCGAATTCTGTAACGGTATTTACGATCGATCTGATCGCGTTTAAGTAGTACGCAAGTCGGGAAGACCAACGTTGGATAAAAAAAATAAAGAATACTTTTATCTTGCTCTTGCCAAGTCCAACGTATACCCTGGACCGGTAGGTTTAAGCGTCCACGCTTAAAACCGCACAGCTTGTCATCTGATTAGCGCTATGATCCACGAACCATTATCAATGAACTAAAAAATTCCTATCTTACGGTCTAACTAACAGACCGATATGAAAAAACTTTTCCCTTTAGTAATTTTACTATGCAGCACCGGCGCTTTCGCGCAAACGGCGGCAATGCATGCCGAAGTGGCTAAAAAAGCCGACGCTCTCGAAAAACAGGTGATTGCCTGGCGCCGCGATTTTCACGAACACCCCGAATTAGGTAACCACGAGGTGCGCACGGCCGATATTGTGGCCAAACACTTAACCTCTTTAGGTATCCAGGTTAAAACCGGCGTTGCCCATACAGGTGTTGTTGGTATACTGGTTGGTGGTAAACCCGGCCCCGTGGTTGCTTTACGTGCAGATATGGACGGACTGCCGGTTACCGAACGCGTGAACATTCCCTTTGCATCTAAAGTGCGTACCATGTATAACGGTAATGAGGTTGGGGTAATGGCAGCCTGCGGCCACGATTCGCACGTGGCCATACTGATGGGTGTTGCCCAGGTACTGGCATCTATGAAAAGCGAACTGCATGGTACGGTGAAATTCATATTTCAGCCTGCAGAAGAAGGCCCGCCGGTTGGCGAAGAAGGCGGCGCCGAACTGATGATCAAAGAAGGCGTGTTAGAGAACCCCAAGGTAGATGCCATTTTTGGCCTGCACATTAACTCCCAAACCGAGGTTGGCAAAATAGGCTATCGTTCGGGCGGTACCATGGCTGCGGTAAATGATATGCAGATCGTGGTTACAGGCCGCTCTGCGCACGGGGCATATCCCTGGAGCAGTGTAGATCCTATTGTGGTATCTGCACAAATAATTAACAATTTACAAACCATTGTAAGCCGCAACCTGGATGTTACCCAAAACGGTGCGGTGGTAACTATCGGCGCTATAAATGGCGGTAACCGCTCTAACATTATCCCCGAAAAGGTAACAATGCTGGGTACCATACGCGCATTAAGCAGTGCCGACGAAAAGATGATCATAGAGCGTATAAAAACCATAGCCACTAAAACTGCCGAAGCCAATGGCGCAACTGCCGAAGTAAAAATTCCTTACAGCAACCATTACCCCGTTACCTATAACAACCCCGAGCTGACGGCAAAAATGTTGCCTACACTACAGGAAGTTGCGGGAAAAAATAATGTGCTGCTCCGCCCTGCGGTTACCGGTGCCGAAGATTTTAGTTTTTTTGAACAAAAAGTACCCGGACTGTTTTTCTTTTTAGGCGGCATGCCCAAAGGCGGCGACCCGCTAAAAGCGCCTTCGCACCACACCCCTGATTTTTATATAGACGAAAGCGGCTTTGTTTTAGGTGTAAAAGCACTCTCAGATCTTACTTTGGATTATATGGCGGCGAAATAGTTTACTGATCTTTACGCTTAGATAAATGGGTGTCATCCTATGTTTGCATAGGATGACACCTGGTTTAATGTTTGCTTAAAAAAACGAAGCCCCTGCACTTTCGCACCGGGGCTTCTGCTTATCTAAACTAACTAAAACGCTTTACCTTATTTTTCGTCATCAAACTTCACGCTTCCGTAGGTTGATTTAATGGTAATGGTTTTATCGGCATTGCCTTTACCCACTTTGCCTTTGTAAAATTTAGTGCTGCTATACCCGTGCTCATTTTCTGGCGATGTGGTTAACACTTTTACTGCACCATTGTTATCATAGTTGAAGCTGCCCATTTTAGTGTTCACATCAAAATCGTAATCGTCTTTTACATTTACCAGCACTTTGGTAAAGCTGGCATCAACGTTTAAATTTTTTACGTTGGTAAGCTGGCCCACCTTAAAGCCTGCGCCATATTTTACAGAAATATCGCCCGATGATCTTAATTTATCTACGTTACCTGATGAGAAACTCAACTTAGCTTTCAAATTATCGGCAGTGCCAATGTTCAGTTTGCCATAGCTTATATTCATAGCCGTACTGTTTAAAGATTCGATGTTTGCATCTCCAAACCGTACCGTTAGTTCATTAAGAGGGTTGGTTAGCTGCTGGGCATTAAGCGTACCGTATGATAAGTTAAGCATCAGTTTGCCGCTCAGGTCGGGAATTTTAACAGAGCCAAACCTGTTATTAAGTATTAACGAGCTTTTTGCCGGCATATAGACTGTGTAATTAACCTCCGTTTTATTCACCTCGTTATGGCTGTGAAAATGCATGCCATCGCTATCCTGGTTAATGCTGGTTTTAAAAGAAACTACCGATCCGCTTTTGCTGTCGCTGATGTTTACACCGTCAAGCAGTTTTTGTGCTGCTGCATCATCGTCTGCATCGGCCTTTATTTCCACATCAACCCTCACTTCGTTTTTTGCCCAAGTATTTACTACCACTTTGCCAAATGAATTATCAACAGAAATCTTGTCGTCTTTATCTATGCTGTAAGTTTTGGTGTACGATTTGGTTTTCTCCTTAACCTCGCCGCTGGCAATCTTCTTCTTCAAATAATCGTCGCCCTTGCCGCCATTGTAATAGAAGCTGCGGGTGTTTGATGTAATGCCCAAACCCTTGCTTTCGCCCGAAACATTATCGTTGTAACTATAGGATAAACGCTCTAAATTATCGAAGCTCTTATTAACATTACTGCGCGCTAATTCGCGCATCTTTTCCGAATTTTTGTGCATTTCTTCAGATTGCAGTTTGCTCATCTTTTTGCGCAATTCGCCCATTTGCTCCTGTAGCTTGCGGTATTCTTTACGGTAGGCAGTATCCTGCGGAGAAAACAAGTTCATGGTCATGGGTTCGCCATAAGCGCCCGAAAAAGCCTGTACCTGCAAAGGCATAGCGGGTAAAGCTGCCACTGCATCTTTTACGCTATCGCTGCGTTGTTGGGCAAAAATTGCGTTTGCTGCCGCTACACAAATAAGTGTTAATACGGCTTTGTTAAATATTTTTAGTTTCATTGCTGTTTTGATTTTTGTACTGATTAAACTGTTCTATAACCTGTAATTGCTGGTTTAAAACCTCCGTTTGTATCTGCAAGTTCCGGATCATTGCTCGTAACACACGCTCCTGGTTGGGAGAGGTTTTTAACTGGCTGGTTAACTTTTTATATGTGGTATCCATTTTGGCAATCTCGCCACTAAACTCTTTATATAGTTGGGGGTCAATTTTGGCCACCTCCTTTAATTCATTCCTCTTTTGCTTCACTAACGATGCATAATGCACCTGTTGTTTAGCATATTCGGGGTTTATTTTGGTCAGGTTTACAGCGGCGCCTGCTTTGTTTTCATTCCTAATGTAAAATATAAAACCAATACCCATTATCATAATGATCATGGCTGCCACACGCAGTACAAAACCCAGAGAAAATGTTTTCCGCTTACTTTTAACCGGTAGCTGTTCATCAAAATCTAAACGCTTTTCAATATTGAGCCAAAGGCCCGCGCGCGGCTCCAGGTCGTCAAACTCGTTACGGTTATCGTGAATGAAATCTTCTAATCGCTTGCTCATGCTTGTTCCTCTTTTCTAAAATTTCACTTAATTTTCTTTTCGCTCTCAAAAACTGTGTTCTTGAGGTGTTTTCGTTAATTTTTAATATCTGCCCTATCTCCTCATGGTCATAACCCTCCAATAAGTAAAGGGTTAAAACCAACCGGTAACCATCTGGTAATTGCTGTATAGCTTTCTTTACCACTTCTACGCGGTATTGCATGTCGCTGTCGTCATAGCTTTCCTCGTCGGCAATGTTTTCGAGCTGCCCGCCGTCCATATCCACCAGTTCGAGTTTGCGTTTCCTTAACAGGTTTATAGCTCTATGGACCACAATTTGCTTAAGCCACAATCCAAAAGTGGTTTCCTGCCGAAAGTCTTTGAGTTTACTAAAAGCATCTACAAATGCCTCCTGAAGCACATCTTCTGCCTCCTCTACGTTACCCACAATGCGGTATGCCACGTTAAGCATTGCTTTTGAATACAAACGATAAAGCTCATAACAGGCTTTTTTACTTCCCTGCTTGCATTCTGTTACCAATGCATAATGCTTATCTATATAAACGGCTTCCAACTGTGATGATTAGCTTTCTGAGAATAAGAGACGCAGCGTTTTTTACCGCGTTGCATGAAAGCTAAAAATTAATGAAAAGAATTAAGATATTTTTCAATAGCGGCAACGGCTGCAGCATACCTTTCGGCCCCAAAGCCGGATATGGTTGTGTAACTGGCGTTTATGGCGTCTAATTCTTTATACCAAACGGCCATAAAATGTTCGCGCAGGTATGGGAAATCGCGAAGCGGATCATGCTCCCAGGGTAGATCGATATTTAAAAGCAGGTAATGATCATACCGATGTTTACCTAATTCATCAAGTACCTCTTTCGGCGATTCGCCAAAAGTATAATCACTCCAGATCTTTACGGTTATAAAAGTGGTATCGCAAATGAGCAGTTTATTAACTTTGGCCGATAACTCCTGCTCCAGCGCAAGCTGGCCATGAAACATATTGATCTCATCCTGCCAGGTAGGTTGGCCCTCTAACGCTGCGCAATAGTCGCGTGCAAACTCGGGCACCCAAACGGTATGAAAGTAATCTGCAAGGTATGCAGACATGGTAGATTTACCGGTTGACTCGGGCCCTACGATGGCTATTTTTTTGATTTTATTTTCCATTCCATTTTGTAATTGCGAGGTACTAAGCAATCTCGTAGCTATTTCATACCGGCTAATTTGTATCAATACAATATAGTGTATCCACTTTTATATTTTGAAATTAGTAGATTGCTTGTACCTCGCAATACAAGTTTAATTATTAGAAGTGGGCTTGCGCCTTGTAATCCTTCCGCCAATCTAAATATCCAAGCAGTGCGATCACCACGTAAACCGCATACATAAATGCCGTAGGCTGCAAATCTTTTAAAATATAAACACCCACGTAAATAATATCAACAAATATCCAGATGAGCCAGGTTTCCATCACCTTCCGGGCCAGGAAAACCTGGGCAACTATACTGCACGCGGTGCAAAAGCTATCGAGGTATGGGTATGCTGCCGGCCGGTAATGCAAAATTGGCGACAGCTTTATTAAAGAATACCCCAAGGCGGGTGTCACACCGGCTACCGTTATTGCCGACCATATTATCTCTTTACCCGTAATGGCAGCTATAGGCACCTTAACTTCTGATGCAGTTTTACGGCTCCAGTAATACCAGCCATAAATGTTGGTACCCAGAAAATAAAATTGCAAGCCCATATCTGCATACAACCTTGCCTCATAAAATATGAAAATATATAGCGCTACGCTTATAATAGCCAAAGGCCAGTTCCATATGTTGTTAATGGCCGCCAGGTAAACACACAACAACCCGCTGATAACGCCTATCAGCTCAATCCAGCTTTGCTGGTGAAACCATTGCTCAAATGCCTGGAGAAAATGCATATTTTTTTATGTGCAGAGGTGCGCATGTGCAGATATGCAGATGATTCATTTGCACATTTGGAATCTGCACATCAATATCTTACCAGATCTTAACCCGCTTATCGGGATCAACCCACATCTTGTCGCCTTTTTTAATATGGAAGGCTTCGTAAAATTCGGGTACGTTACTCATCGGGCCATTAACGCGTAAAAAGGCTGGCGCATGCACATCGGTTACGATCTGGTTCTTTAGAGCCTCTTCACGCTCATGGCCCAGCCAGCCTAAAGCGTAACCCAAAAAGAAACGCTGCATTGGCGTTAAGCCATTTATATTTTTGCCTTCTTTATACTGGTCGGTTTTCTTAAAAGCATCTACCCCTAAAACAATACCACCCAGATCTGCTATATTTTCTCCTTGAGATGCCTTACCATTAACATGCAGGCCAAAAACCGTGAAATTGCTAAACTGGTCTATAATAACCTTTGCGCGATGGGTAAATTTTGCAGAATCCTGCGCCGTCCACCAGGCTTTTAGGTTCCCTTTGGCATCAAACTGGCGGCCCTCATCATCAAAGCCGTGCGTAATTTCGTGACCGATAGTTGATGCCGCCGCATAGCCGTAAACTACCGCGTCATCTACATCCTCATCTTTTACACCCGGTATGGTAAACTGCGCCGCCGGTAAAACTATCTCGTTGTTTGATGGATTATAGTAGGCATTATAGGTTTGCGGGGTCATATCCCACTCGGTACGGTCTACCGGTTTGCCTAATTTTGCCGCTTCGCGTTTGTGTGCAAATATGTTGGCATTTATAATGTTGCGGGCATAAGGATTCTTAACGATCTGTAGGTTGCCGTAATCTTTCCATTTATCGGGATAACCAACCTTCGGGTTAACCTTCGACAATTTATCGAGGGCTTTCTTCTTGGTGGCATCGCTCATCCAATCAAGTTTCTCTATATGTTCTTTAAAGCTGGTGCGAATCGCTTCAACCAGTTTTACATAACGCTCTTTAGTTTTAGCCGGAAAGTATTCTTTTACAAAAAGCTGCCCCAGCACTTCGCCCATCAGGCTATTCTCGGCATCTATTACCTGTTTCCATCTTGGCAATTGCGCCTTTTTGCCAGAAATTACCGTTCCGTAAAAACGGAAGCTTTCATCCCTGAATGGTTTACTTAGCTGACTGCTAAATTCTGTCACCAGGTTTTTGCGGAGGTAAACCTTCCAGTCTGCAATGCTATAAGTTGTTAATGCCTTACTTAATGCACGGTAATATTCGGGCTGGCCTACTATAACCGTATCTACATTTTTGTAATCCATTTTTTCAAACAGGTCCTTCCAATTTATTTGAGGAATAAGTTTGCTTAAACCCGCAATAGGCATTTTGTTGTAGTTCTTGTAGGGGTCGCGCAGGTTTTCCAGCTTGCGCGAACTATCAGCCAGAAATTGCTCCAAAGCATAGGTTTTCGTGGTGCCTGCAGCGGTAGCGCCTGCATCCATACCAGATAGTTTTAGCACCGTTGGCAAATGTACTTGCTGATAATCCGTACGGATCTTTACGCTTTGGGCATCTTTGTTAAAATAATAGTCGCGGTTTGGCAAGCCAATTCCTGTTTGCCAAAGTTGCAGTACCATTTTATCGCTATTTTTAGCATCCTGGCCAACAAAAGCGCCTATGGGTGTGGTTACACCCATGGTAGAGAGGCGGGCAAATTCGTCCAGTAAACTCTTCAAATTAGTTATCTGGTCTATTTTTGCAAGCTCGGGGCTTAACGGAGTAATACCTTGCTTCTCTATCTCAACGGTATCCATTCCGCTATAATAGAAGTCGCCTATCTTTTGCGAATTGCTTCCTTTTGCGGCATTTTCCTTTAGCGCATCTTCATTTATTTTCTTTAACCGGTCGCGCAATTCATCATTAACCAGGTTACCTATTCCCCAGCGGGAGTAAGCGGCCGGTATCGGGTTCTTTTTCACCCACCCGCCGTTGGCGTAATTAAAAAAATCGTCGCCGGGTTTGACCGTTGTATCCAGATCTTTTATAACTGCATCATGCGCTGCAAAATTTGCGTTGTTGCTATTTTTGCATGATGTAATTGCGTTAAAGAGAAAAACTGAAATTACTACAGGATAAATTGTTTTTAATTTCATAAGTTTTGTATTAAATTATATACACAGATTACTATAAGTGTATCAAAAAGCAGACTTGTACTGAAAATAATGCAGTTAATTTTTTGTTTTAATATATGCCCTGAAAAAACCCAGATAAAGATACATCGAAATAATAGCAAATTTTACGAAGTGTATCTAACCTGATGTCTATTTTACCCGATTCTAATCGCGCAATGTTAATATTCGTTTCGCTGTAAAACCGCTCCTGGGTTACCTGGTTTTGGCGGCGCAGGCGTTTAACCTGAAGCGCTACTTTTTTCTTGAAGGCATCTTCAGAAGTGTTAAGGTATTCAAAATCAGTTAATAACATTGGGGTTTGAGAGTTAGGGGTATTAAAGAATTTATGCTTTCGATATTAATTAAATTTGTTGTTGTACACCAAAAAAGGATACCGAAAACAAAAACCAAGGTGAAAATATAAATTTATGACGTATTAGTAAGTAAATAGAAATTTTTTTGGCGCAGCTTTTGTAAATACTTTCACGACTCTACAGTACATCTTTGAAAATAAAACAACATCTACCTATCAAAAATACTTGTTTTGAATTCTCAGACACCCAAGCTGAGGTTTTTTGTTCTTTGTTTTGGGTTTAATCAATAGTTTAAATTAATTAGGGGAAAGGGAGCTTCGCAAGAGCTCTCTTTTTTTGTGTTATATTTTTTGCTATGCATGCATAGTATTATATTTGAAATTGTACAATTAGCATATGAATTTCGAACTTAGCGAAGAACATTTAATGATACGCCAGGCAGCCCGCGATTTTGCACAAAATGAGCTAAAGCCCGGTGTTATAGAACGCGACGAACATCAAAAATTCCCGGCGGAGCAAATTAAGCACTTAGGCGAACTGGGCTTTTTAGGCATGATGGTATCCGAACAATACGGCGGCAGCGGTATGGATAGCATAGCCTACGTACTTGCCATGGAAGAACTGTCTAAGATCGACGCCTCTGCTTCTGTAGTGGTTTCGGTTAACAATTCGTTAGTGTGTTATGGGATAGAAAAATACGGAACGGAAGAGCAAAAGCAAAAATACCTGGTACCCCTGGCTAAAGGCGAGATCATTGGCGCTTTCTGCCTGTCGGAACCAGAGGCCGGCTCTGATGCCACTTCGCAACATACAACCGCCGAAGACAAAGGCGACCATTATTTACTGAACGGCACAAAAAACTGGATCACTAACGGTAATTCGGCTTCGGTTTATATTGTTATTGCACAAACCCACCCCGAAAAAAAATCGAAGGGTATTAACGCTCTCATTGTTGAAAAAGGGATGCCGGGCTTTGAGGTTGGGCCTAAAGAAAATAAATTAGGCATCCGCGGATCTGATACCCACTCGCTAATGTTCACAGATGTAAAAGTGCCTAAAGCTAACCGCATTGGCGATGATGGTTTTGGTTTTACCTTCGCCATGAAAACCCTCGAGGGCGGGCGTATTGGAATTGCTGCACAGGCTTTAGGCATTGCTTCGGGAGCTTATGAGCTGGCCTTACAATATTCTAAGGAACGCAAAACATTTGGCAAGCCAATTTCAAACCACCAGTCTATACAATTTAAACTTGCCGATATGGCTACCGAAATAGAAGCGGCCCGTTTGCTGTGTTTAAGGGCTGCCTGGCTTAAAGATGCCGGCCAGCCTTACGGCCACGCCAGTGCTATGGCCAAACTTTTTGCATCAGAGACTGCCATGAAGGTTACTATAGAAGCAGTGCAGATACACGGCGGATATGGTTTTGTAAAAGAGTACCACGTTGAGCGCCTAATGCGCGATGCCAAGATCACTCAGATATACGAAGGCACATCAGAAATTCAGAAAATTGTCATATCGCGCGAGGTATTAAAATAATCTTGCATGCTTTGTTAACTTTGAGAAACACTTATCTCAAAGCCATGAAAAGCAGGTTTTTACTTTTTTTAATCGTACTTATTGCATTTACATCTTGTTTAAAACCAAAAAGGCTTAGGCGCGGCACCTGGCGCGGCGTATTAAAAACCGAAAGCGGCACGGGTTTACCCTTCAACTTCGAGATCACGGGCGGCACCGGCAACCAACAAATGGTGATCATAAACGGTACCGAACGCTTTAAGGTAACTGATGTTAAATTACAAGGCGACTCGGTATTTATCCATATGCCTTTGTTCGATTCGGAATTTAAGCTGCAATTGGTTGATCACGGCCTGCAGGGTAAGTGGATAAAACACCTTGCCGATAAAAATGTGGCTATGGATTTTACTGCCACACCAAATGTAGATTACCGCTTTTTTAAACACGCTAAAGACGCCCGCACCGTAGCCGGCAGGTGGAGCGCCATAATAGGCGGCGATAAACCGGATACAACCGTTGCTGAGTTAATGCAAAGCGGCGATAAGGTAACCGGCACGTTTTTAACAACAACGGGCGACTACCGATACCTGGAAGGTACGGTTCACGGTGGTAAATTATACCTCTCTTGCTTTGACGGCGGGCACGCATTTCTTTTCACCGCGAACTATAAAAGTAAGGATACGCTTACAAACGGCTTGTTTTATGCTGGCTACAGCAGCAAGACCCCCTGGGCTGCAATTAAAAATGACAAAGCTAAACTGCCCGACCCGTATAACTTAACCGTATTAAAGCCCGGGTACAAAAAACTCGATTTCTCCTTTCCAAACCTGCAGGGTAAAAAAGTTTCACTTACCGACAGTACTTACAAAAACAAGGTAGTTATTATAGAAATAATGGGTTCGTGGTGCCCCAACTGCATGGACCAAACCGCTTACCTGGTTAACTATTATAAAAAGTATCATCCCAAAGGTGTAGAAATAATTGGTTTAGCTTACGAGCGTACCAAAAATTTCAACCGGTCTAAGGCATCTTTGCAACGCGAGGTAGATCATTTTGATATCCCGTACCCGCTGCTTGTAACCGGCTTTACAAGTAATAAAAAAGAAACTGCAGCAAGCCTGCCGGTAAATAATTTCCTGGGTTTCCCTACCACCTTTATAATTGATAAAAAAGGGAACGTGCGCAAAATCTACACCGGCTTTAGCGGCCCCGGCACAGGTAATTACTACACCGAATTTATCAGCCAATTTGAAAAAATAACAGACGATCTGCTGGCAGAGAAAGGATAGCAGGCCCCAAATCCGAAGGAGTCCTTTGGACCAACCTCTCCGTTAGCTAACGGAAGGGCTTAAATTGTTAATTTATTGGCAATAGTTTTCCAAATTCCATTTGTCATTGCGGGTACGAAGCAATCCCGTAATTACTCATAATGTTAGTGCGTTATTTTTAACCTCCCTGGAAAGGCTTGCCCTCTTCAACCATGCAGATGGGGAACTTTACTTTAACATTACTGAATAAGATTCTTTGCTATCGCGCCAGTCACGAAAATTTAAACCAAGTCCTTCTTCCTTTGTCCTGCTGTCTTAAGTCCGCACTCTCACCAAACCTTTCATTCCCAACATCTTCACAAAAATTATTTGGCTAATTGTAAATAAACTTATACATTGTGTCACTTTTACACAAAGTGTAAAATTTTAAACCAATTTTAACTACATTATAATGAAACCATTTAAATTGCTGCTAATAGCCATGGCTTTGCCGGGGCTTTTATTTGCACAGAAAAAAACCGCTAAAATGCCTATGCTTGGCTTTAGCCCCGTTAAAGATGTTGTTGCCGCCATGACCTTGCAAGAGAAGGTAAAGGTTATTGTTGGCATGGGCTTTAATATAGAAGGCCTCCCTCCGGGTATGCTGCCGCCGGTACCCCCCGAAGATAAAATACCAGAGAAGGTACCGGGCGCAGCCGGGCGTACACACGCCATACCGCGCCTGGGTATACCAAGCCTAACGCTCAGCGATGGGCCTGCCGGGGTGCGCATAAACCCTATCCGCCATAAGGACAGTTCACGTACTTATTATGCTACGGCTTTCCCTGTTGGTACTTTGCTTGCTTCATCATGGGATACTGCGCTGGTTAGGCATGTAGGTATGGCCTTCGGCAGCGAGGTGCGCGATTATGGCATAGATATTTTGCTTGCACCGGGCATGAACATTCAGCGTAATCCGCTGGGCGGCCGTAATTTCGAGTATTACTCAGAAGACCCTTTGCTATCGGGCAATATGGCAGCTGCTTTGGTAAAAGGCGTGCAAAGCAACGGTGTTGGCACATCGGTAAAACACTTTGCAGCCAACAACAGCGAAACCAACCGCATGAGCATAGACGAAACGATTAGCGAGCGTGCACTGCGCGAAATATACCTCAAGAATTTCGAGATAGCTGTAAAAAAGGCACAACCATGGACGGTAATGTCCTCGTACAATAAAGTTAATGGTATTTACACGTCAGAAAACCCCGATCTGCTTACCACGATCCTGCGTAACGAGTGGGGCTTTAAAGGTTTCGTGATGACCGACTGGTTTGGCGGCAAAAACCCTGTAGCACAAATGAATGCCGGTAACGATATGCTGATGCCGGGTACGCTGATGCAAACCAATGCCATTTTAGATGCTGTAAAAACCGGCGCTATAACACAGGCCCAGATAGATGCAAACGTTACCCGTATTTTAAATGTAATGTTAAAATCGCCAACGTTCAGGAAATTTAAATATACTGACAAGCCAAACCTGGCAGGCGATGCAAAAGTTAGCCGCATGGCGGCTACAGAAGGTATGGTATTGCTGAAGAATAATGATAGCACCTTACCATTAATGACCAAAAAGGTAGCCTTATTCGGTACAACCTCTTACAATATTTTTGCAGGCGGCACGGGCAGCGGCGATGTTAATAAAGCTTATGTGGTATCGCTTTATGAAGGCCTTAAAAAGGCAGGCTATAGTATTAATACCACCATGGCGAATTCTTATAAAACTTATGTAGCTGCAGAAAAGGCCAAACACCCTAAGCAGAGTATTATGTTTACACCGCCGCCAATAACAGAGCTGGCTGTAGATGCCAATGCTATAGCCATGCAGGCAAATGAGGCTGACGCGGCCGTGATAACCATTGGCAGAAATGCCGGCGAAGGTAAAGACCGTAAAGATGCCGAAGATTTTTCTCTTAGCAGTTCAGAACAAAAGATGATAAGTGATATAAGCACCGCTTTTCATGCGGTTAAAAAGCCCGTTATTGTGGTTATGAACGTGGGCGGTGTAACCGAGGTTGCAACCTGGAGGGATAGTGCCGATGCCATTTTATTAGCTTGGCAGCCGGGAGAAGAAGGCGGTAATGCCATTGCCGATGTGCTAAGCGGAAAGGTTAACCCATCTGGTAAACTTGCAGCAACATTCCCCATGAGTTACGTCGATGTGCCAAGCGCTAAAACTTTCCCCGGTAAAGAACTGCCATCTGCCGGGCCATCAAACCCGATGATCGGCAGGCCTGCCGAGATCACTTATGACGATGGTATATATGTAGGTTACCGTTACTTTAATACTTTTGGCGTAAAGCCGGCCTACGAGTTTGGCTACGGCATGTCATACACTAAATTTGAGTATAGCAAGTTCAATTTAAGCAGCAAGGCCTTTATGGGTAAGGTAGTGGCTTCGGTGCTTATTACCAATAAGGGCAGGGTTGCAGGTAAAGAAGTAGTGCAGTTATATATAAGCGCACCCGGTAAAACCATGAACAAGCCCGAAAGCGAGCTGAAGGGCTTTGCCAAAACACGGCTGTTAAAACCGGGCGAGTCGCAGTTGCTGACTTTTAACATCAGCGCTGCAGATCTGGCTTCTTTTGATACCCCGACCGAAAGCTGGGTTGCCGAAGCTGGCGGCTATAAAGTGAAGATCGGTGCTTCGAGCATGGATATAAAAAAATCGGGCAAGTTTGACGTGGGCAAAAGCATCACCGTAATGAAGGTTCACAAAGCGCTTACACCACCTGTAACCATTAACGAACTGACCCGGAATTAGTAGTCATCCTTTTTCGAGATTATACAGAAGCAGGCCGTTTTGGGGCCTGCTTTTTTATTGACCCATTTTTTGCATTATCAATGAGTTAATTATAATTTGCAGTCCCTTATGAACCATTTACAGCTTACCTCATTGTTCTCTCACACTATGAAAAAATTATTAGCACTTATGCTATTGGCTTGTGCATCTGTAACATCTTACGCGCAGGCAAAAAAAATAGCCATCATTCCCGAACCTGTAGAAATTAAAGAAACCGCTGGTACGTTTACGTTGCCAAAAGCCGTTATTATTGCCGGTACAGGCCAAACGGGCGTTGCCCCGGTTGTTGCCTACCTCAAACAAAAATTAACCACTGCCACCAGGTCTACCGTTGCAGAAAAATCAACGTCACCAATAGCTACCGTTAAATTCGTGCTGAATAAATCGGCCGAAACGGCGTTAGGCAAGGAAGGCTATCATTTAACGGTGTCGCCCAAAACCATTTTAATAAGTGCTAATGAGCCTGCAGGTTTGTTTTATGGCGTACAATCGCTTATCCAATTATTCCCTAAAGAAATAGAAAGCAAAACCGCTGTTACCAGAACATGGACGCTGCCTTGCGTAAAAATAACCGATTATCCCCGTTTCGAATGGCGGGGGTTAATGTTCGATGTAGCGCGTCACTTCTTCACCAAGCAAGAAGTTGAAAGTTATATTGATAATATGGTTAAGTACAAATTTAACCTGCTGCACCTGCACCTTGCCGATGATGAGGGCTGGCGCATACAGATAAAAAGCCTGCCCCGCTTAACAGAAGTTGGCGCTTATAATGTAAAAAAGGTGGGTTATTTCGGTACCTTCTCTGCACCAACTGCCGACGAGCCGCGTACTTATGGCGGTTTTTACACCCAGGATGATATACGCGAACTGGTAAAATATGCGCAAGACCGCTTTGTAAACATTTTGCCCGAAATAGATGTACCAGGCCATAGCCTGGCAGTTATTGCTGCTTACCCCGAGTTATCGTGCACACCGGGTGCAGAGAATTACCATGTACGCTCCGGCGAAGAAATTATGGACTGGAGTAAGCCAAAGCCGGTCGCCCTGGTTGACAATACACTGTGCCCTGCAAACGAAAAAGTTTATGAGTTTTTAGACAAAGTACTTACCGAAGTTGCGCCATTATTCCCTTTCCCATATATCCACATGGGCGGCGATGAAGTGCCGAAAAACTTCTGGGCGCAAAGCGATGCCATAAAGGCGCTGATGGTTAAAGACAGTTTGAAAACACTGGAAGAAGTACAAAGCTATTTTGAAAAACGGCTCGAAAAAATTGTAGAATCTAAGGGCAAACGTTTTATGGGCTGGGACGAGATACTGGAGGGCGGCCTTGCGCCAAATGCGGCGGTAATGAGCTGGCGCGGGATGAAAGGCGGAAAAGAGGCAGCTAAACAGCACCACGATGTAGTAATGAGCCCTACCACATTTGCATACCTTGATTACATGCAGGGCGATGCCGCCATAGAGCCGCGCGTTTATGCCACGCTGCGTTTATCAAAAGCTTATACTTTTGAGCCCGTACCCGATAGTGTTGATGCCAGCTACATTAAAGGCGGGCAGGCCAATTTATGGACCGAGCAGGTTTACAATATGCGCCATGCTGAGTACATGACCTGGCCCCGCGGCCTGGCTATTTCAGAAACTTTATGGTCGCCGAAGGCTAAGAAGAGCTGGCCCGATTTTTTTGACCGGGTAGAAAGCCAGTTTGAGCGGTTTAAGGTTGCCGACGTTAAATACGCGCCAAGTGTTTACGACCCGATAATAACCGTAAGCCAGGATGCTAATCATAACGTGCAAGTTTTTATGAGTACCGAGGTGAGCGATCTGGATATTTATTATACATGGGATAATACCTTTCCCGATAATCATTACCCAAAATACACCTCACAGATTACCATCCCGAAAGACGCCTTCGAACTGAGGGTAATGACCTACCGCGGCAACAACCCGATTGGCAGGCTGTTAACCATCCCAGTTACAGACTTGAATAAACGGGCCGGGAAAAAATAATTGAAAAGCCGCCTGTTAATAACGGGCGGCTTTTCTAAAAACGCTTTTGTATGGCAACACTTGTGTTTTTTATTACGGTTTTGGCCATCATCTTCATAATGGTTCAAACAGTAATCAGTTTAGTAAGAGGCAGATCAATAGTTCACCAGCTTAAAATATTATTATCCTTAATAACCGGTTACACTGTTCTATGGCTATTTTTCTTTGCTGTTAGGAAAGATGAAGCCGTAGCATTCGGCACTCCTATTTGCTTTGACGACTGGTGCGCTACCATAAATAGTGTAACGTTTGTTAAATCACAACAAGATAGTACCTTTGTGATCTTAAATATTGGCATGATTAATAATGCGCGGGGAATAGCGCAAATGCCATCACAGCCGCGTGTTCACCTGATAGATAGCAGTGGCAAAGCCTGGCCTTACTCTCCGCTAAGGCAAAATATCCTTCAAAAACAATACGGCGTGCAACCGGGTATTGCTCATCGGTTAGAACTTCATCAAACGTTAAATACCAAATTGGCGTTTGCTATATCTAATAGGGTGAAAAAATTAACTGCACTGGTAGAAGAGGGACCGTGGATAACCTATTTGATTTTTCCACAAGGCAGGCAGGTTTTCGCGTTAAATTAACTCTTTATATAAATTAGCCGGTCTTAATAATTCACTCACTTGTTTGAAACATGATCATCATACTAAGAACCACCTCTACCAACGCCGATTTCCTCAATCTGGTTAAACAACTGGATGCCGAGCTTGACAATATGTACGGCAGCGAAATGAAGTTTTATAATGAGTTTAATACCGTTAAAGGTTTTAAACAGGTAGTGGTAGCTTACGATAACAATACACCTGCCGGTTGCGGTGCCGTTAAAGAATATGAGCCCGGCATTATGGAAGTGAAACGGGTGTTTGTTGACCCGGGCTTTAGGGGTAAGGGCGTTGCCGAAAAGGTGATGATTGGTTTAGAGGATTATGCCAGGGAGCATGGCTGCAAAGGCATGATATTAGAAACCGGCGACTTGCAGCACGCGGCCATAGCATTATATAAAAAGTTAGGCTACAAGCACATAGCAAACTATGGGCAATACGCCAAGGCACCCAGCAGTATTTGTTTTAATAAATTGTTTTAAGCTACTGCGGCTTCAGATTTTCGGTTGAGCAGGTTTTCTATGTTACTAATGAGCTGCTGCATATCAAAAGGCTTGGTCATAAAGGCATCAGCACCGGCATTTAATGCAGATTGCGCAACATCTTTGCTTGCCGAGATCATTAAAACAGGCAGCTTACACATTCCTGCTTTCGCCTTTATTTCGCGGCAAACATCACGGCCGTCAACGCCAGACATCCAAATATCAAGCAGCAGCAGGTCGGGAAGTTCTTCCGGTTTCAGCTTTAAAACATCGCTGCCGTTATAAGTGTAATTAACTTCGTAGCCATAAAAGCTAAGCATCATTTCTACAGCGTCTACGATCCCCGGATCGTCGTCGGCAATTAAAATTCTATTGGGCATCTATCAAACAAGTAAAACAAACATAAAATTTTTGTTAATTCAAAAAAATATTTTACTACTTTTTATAATTGACTAAAATTTCACGCGGCGTTTAGTTTCTTCAGATAGTCTACAATCAGATGACGGAAATGTTTTTTTATGTAAATTTTTTTATATCCTTCTCCTTTTGGGTGAATGTAAAGATTTCCATACTGGTACTACCAATGCAGCTCCTACAATTGGCGCTAAAATGTATACCCACAGGTGTAAGGTATGGCCAGATATTATTGCCGGGCCTATAGACCTGGCCGGATTCATAGAAGCGCCCGTTGTAGGGCCTACAAAAAAAGCTTCAAGGCCAACCACACCTCCAATGGCAAGCCCAGCAATTTTGCCCCTTTCTTTGCTGCCATGCGCTACAGCCATGATAACCAGCATTAAAATAAAAGTTAAAAGCAATTCGAGAACAAATGATTGTATCTCCGATCCGGCAGGTAGAGTTGCACCCAGTAAAACATTGCCTGGAAAAAGCAGACTTAAAGTGAGGCTGGCAAGTAGCGCACCTATAAGCTGGCTAAGGATGTAGCCTGGCAATAATTGGGCGTTAAAACGCTTTGCTATTGTGAAGGCGACGCTCACGGCAGGGTTAATATGGCAGCCAGATATTTTGCCAATGCCATAAATAAGGCTCATTACAGTAAGCCCAAAAACAGCAGACACACCGGCATGGCCTATTGCGCCTCCCGTTTGCTGATCAACCACTATAGCGCCTGTGCCGCAAAAAACCAAAGTAAAAGTACCGGCCATTTCGGCAAGATATTTTTTCACTTGATATGTAATTTTACAAAATCGGTAACGTACAATTTTATCAAATCTCTTACCCGGCGAAATTCATTTAATACTTCTTCCGGCGAACCTTTTGCTTTACCCGGATCAGGAAAATTTTGATGGAAACGCTTAACATTGCCAGAGAAGTACGGGCAAGCATCGTTTGCATTATCGCATACAGTAATCACCATATCGAAAGAAACAGCCATATACTCATCAACATGATTTGATGTTTGGTTTAAGATATCAATATTATCTTCGGCCATTACAGTAATTGCTTTTGGGTTTACGCCATGCGTTTCTATCCCGGCGCTGTAAATAGCCGCTTTATCGCCCGCAAAATAACGCAGGTAACCTTCTGCCATCTGGCTGCGGCAACTGTTGCCGGTACAAAGCACTAACACATTTTTCATGATCTTTTTAATTACAGCAACCCGGTTCGCAACAAGCCTTTTCATCGGCCGGCTTTTCTGCAAACACGGTTACACTAAATATTCCTGTAGCCCCGCTTTTAAAACTTTGCAGTTCCTGCGTACCTAAATAATTGTTGAGAATATCATCGGGGATAACAATTACCTTTTCTTTTTGCACGACAATATTTTTAAACCCATTGCCTACAATTAGATCCATGTAAGCATCTTTCTGGATAGCCCCTGCAACACACCCGGCATACATTTCGGCATCTTTACGCAGCGTATCGGGCAAGATGCCCACCAGCACTACGTCAGATATACTAAAATGGCCTCCCGGCTTTAACACCCTATATATTTCTTTAATAACCGCATCCTTATTGGGTACCAGGTTTAAAACGCAATTACTTACAATCACATCAGCGACGTTAGATGTAACCGGTATTTTTTCAATGTCCCCCTGCCGAAATTCGACATTATGAAAGCCAAGCTTTTCTGCATTAATACGTGCTTTATCAATCATCGCTGGTGTAAAGTCTATACCTATTACTTTACCCTTCTCGCCGGTTTCGGCTCTGGCAATAAAGCAATCGTTACCAGCCCCACTGCCCAGGTCTATCACAACATCGCCCCCTTTTATTTTGGCAAACTGGGTGGGCAGGCCACAACCCAGCCCCAGGTCTGCGTCGGGGTTATAGCCCTGCATCTCTGTGTAGTCATCGCTCATGATGTTGTACACCTCTGTTGAACAGCCTCCGGCGCCACAACAGGAAGCAGCATTTGTTTCCCTGTCTTGTAAAGCTATCTCGCTATATTTTTGCCTGACAATTTCCTTTAATTGGTCGTTTGTTTCCATATTAATTGCAATATCACGATTGATTTTGATAAAAAATTTTAACAACAGTTACTCATGTCTTTATACGAAGAAAAAAGGCCATGCAATTCATCTTGCAAATTCTTCCATTCATTAGGTTCAATGCAATAACAAACGCTTACGCCGTCAATAGTTCCTTGTATTAAGCCTGCATTTTTTAATTCTTTTAAATGCTGCGAAATTGTGGCCTGTGCCAAACCTAACTCCGTTACCAGATCGCCGCAAATGCAAGCATTTGCTTTTATCAGTTCCTGCAAAATAGCAATGCGGGCAGGATGAGCAATGGCCTTTAATTGCACGGCCAACTTATTCTGTTCTTCTGTGAAAATTTCTGACTTTGTTATTCCCATTATTACATCGCAATATTACGATTAATATTTTAAATTCTCAACATAGAGGATAATTTACGCTTAGAACGTTTCTAAATAGAATTTTAGGCTGCAATAACTTGTAAGCATTTATATCTTTCAACATAATTGAATAATTTTGCCCAATAAATCTGTTTATAATGAGTGAATCTAAACAAACCTTAAACTCGTCGCTAGGGAAAAAGCTTATCATGGCTTTAACAGGCTTGTTTTTGTGTACGTTTTTAATTGTACACCTTGCAGGTAACCTGCAACTTTTTCAGAACGATAATGGCTATGCGTTTAATATCTATGCCAATTTCTTAACGCATTTCCCGCCAATAGAAGTTGTTGCCTACCTGCTTTACGCCACAATTTTGCTGCACGCGCTTTACGCCATAATCCTGACCACAAAAAACAGAAAGGCAAGGCCCGTTACTTACGCCGTAAGCACAAAATCGCCTACATCCTGGTCTTCACAAAATATGGGGCTGCTGGGGTCGATATTGTTTTTGTTCATCGTGATCCACATGGGCGATTTTTGGTATAAATATAAATTTACCCATACAGTAACTTTTAAAGAATATAAAACCAACCTGGGCACAGGCCAACGCACAGTAACTAATTATAACCCCGAAAAACCCGATTTTGAGCATTCATTATCATATGAGGGTAATTACGAGATAATCCGGGTGAAAGACCTGCATACCAGCGTTGCCGAAAGCTTTAGCCATTTGTGGTACGTAATTATTTACGTGATAGCTATGGGGGCGCTGGCCTTCCACATGCTGCATGGTTTCCAGAGCGCATTTAAAACACTGGGCTGGGTACACCGGAAATACAACGGCATTGTTTATTTCATAGGCACCTGGTTTTTCGGCGTGATCATGCCACTTTTATTCGCCGCAATGCCGGTTGTTTATTATATCATGAGTTTGAGTTCGGCCAGGTAGTTTTTTGGTTGATTAAGTAGAGTAAGTTGAATTAGTTTATTAAGTTATAAGTTTCAAAACTCCCTCTCTAAAGGAGAGGGTTGGAGTGAGGCCATAAATAAAGAGAACATGACTTTAGATGCAAAAGTTCCGGCAGGGCCGCTGGCCGAAAAGTGGAGCAAGCATAAGTTTAACTTAAAGCTGGTTAACCCGGCTAACAAGCGCAAGTACGACGTTATTGTGGTGGGCACCGGTTTAGCGGGTGCCTCGGCCGCGGCTTCACTTGCCGAGCTGGGTTATAATGTAAAAGCGTTTTGCTTTCAGGATAGCCCGCGCCGTGCGCACTCTATTGCTGCGCAGGGTGGTATAAATGCGGCTAAAAACTACCGCAACGATGGCGACAGCGTTTACCGGTTATTTTACGATACTATTAAAGGCGGCGATTACCGTGCCCGCGAAGGCAACGTATACCGTCTGGCAGAAAACTCGGTTAGCATTATAGACCAGTGTGTTGCACAAGGCGTACCATTTGCGCGCGAATATGGCGGCTTGTTGGATAACCGCTCTTTCGGTGGTGCGCAGGTATCGCGTACGTTTTATGCGCGCGGGCAAACCGGGCAGCAATTATTATTAGGCGCATACTCGGCGCTTAACCGTCAGATACACGAAGGTAAGGTAAAAATGTACACCCGTACAGAGATGCTTGATGTTGTGGTAGCCGATGGTAAAGCCCAGGGAATTATAACCCGCAATTTAAAAACAGGCGAGATAGACACGCACAGCGGCCACGCGGTATTATTGTGTACAGGCGGTTACGGTAATGTTTTTTACCTGTCTACCAATGCCATTGGCTCTAACGTTACTGCAGCGTGGCGCGCACACAAACGCGGTGCTTTTTTCTCTAACCCTTGTTATACACAAATACACCCTACCTGTATCCCGGTAACCGGAACGCACCAAAGTAAACTAACGCTCATGAGCGAGTCATTACGTAACGATGGGCGGGTTTGGGCACCGAAAACTACCGAAGTTGCCGAGAAACTGCGGAAGGGTCAGATCAAAGCAAGTGAGGTAAAAGAAGACGAACGCGATTACTTTTTAGAAAGAAAATACCCGGCCTTTGGTAACCTGGTTCCGCGCGACGTGGCATCACGCAACGCCAAAGAAATGAGCGACGAAGGCCGCGGCGTGGGCGCCTCGGGCCTGGCGGTGTTCCTTGATTTTGCAGATGCCATTAAACGCCTGGGTGAAGAAGCCGTGGCGGCCAAATATGGCAACCTGTTTGATATGTACCTGCAGATTACGGATGAGAACCCATATAAGCAGCCCATGCGCATTTACCCGGCCGTACATTATACCATGGGTGGTTTATGGGTTGATTATAACCTGCAAACCAATATCCCTGGCTTGTATTGCTTAGGGGAGGCTAACTTCTCAGATCATGGTGCCAACCGTTTAGGCGCATCTGCCCTAATGCAGGGTTTAAGTGATGGCTATTTTGTGATCCCTTACACCCTGGGCGATTACCTGGCTACTATTGGCCCGGCACCGATCAATACAACCCACCCTGCATTTGCCCAAACCAAGGCAGATACACTGGCTTACATTAATAAGCTGCTGGCCTTAAAAGGAAATAAAACCGTTGTGGAATACCACCGCGAGCTTGGCCACATTATGTGGGAATATTGTGGGATGGCCCGCACAGCCGAAGGCTTAACACACGCTAAAGAACTGATAGCCGCTTTAAAGGCCGACTTTTGGAAGAACGCCATTGTTACCGGCGAGAACGAAGAAATAAACGCTGCGCTTGAGCGTGCCGGCCGTGTGGCCGACTTTATCGAACTGGGCGAACTGATGGTTGACGATGCTTTAATGCGCCGCGAATCATGTGGCGGCCACTTCCGTTTAGAAAGCCAAACGTCTGAAGGTGAAGCGCTGCGCGACGATGAAAACTTCGCTTTCGTTGCCGCATGGGAATTCAAGGGCGAAAATCAGCCCGAAGAATTGCACAAGGAAGAACTGGTATTTGAAAACGTGAAACTGGCACAGCGGAATTATAAGTAAGATGTGAAACGTGTATTAAGCAGCAAGTATCAGGTATCAAGATTTTGAACCGTATTTGTCTAATTACTTGATACAGAAAAATCTAATTTCAGATGGATAACGCAAATATGAAACTGACGCTTAAAGTATGGCGTCAAAAAGATTCGAGAACGGCCGGTAAGTTTGAAACTTACAGGGCCGAAGGCATATCGCCCGACATGAGTTTCCTGGAGATGCTGGACGTGGTGAACGAAAGCCTCACCTTAAGCGGCGGCGAGCCTATCCATTTTGATCATGACTGTCGGGAAGGCATTTGCGGTATGTGCTCGTTGTATATTAACGGACGCCCCCATGGGCCAAAACGTGCCATCACCACCTGCCAGCTGCACATGCGCAGCTTTACAGACGGCCAAACCATTACTATTGAGCCATGGCGCGCAGCGCCTTTCCCTGTATTGAAAGATCTGGCCGTCGACCGTTCTGCTTTTGACCGTATACAGCAGGCCGGCGGTTATATATCGGTTAATACCGGTGGTGTACCCGATGCTAATGAGATCCCAATACCTAAAGTTATTGCCGATGAGGCCTTTAACTCGGCTACCTGTATAGGCTGTGGGGCATGTGTTGCCGCATGTAAAAATGCGTCGGCTATGTTATTCGTATCGGCAAAGATCACCCAGTTGGGGCTATTGCCGCAAGGCCAGCCCGAGCGTTACCGCCGCGTGCAAACCATGGTTGCCCAAATGGATGAAGAAGGCTTTGGTAACTGTACCAACACCGGTGCTTGCGAAGCAGAATGCCCTAAAGAAATTACACTCACTAATATTGCCGGCATGAACAACGATTTCTTCAGCGCTAAATTCTTCCGCCAGGAAGAAGTGCATGAAGTAAATCATGGTGATGCATAAGAAAGGGTCATAATCCATAAAAAAAGCGACCTCAAATGGGTCGCTTTTTTTATAGGGTAAACTTCCGTTATTTTATAGTCCGGGCCGGCGGGTTTGTGCCGATCGGTACGGTTGTTCCGGGTGTGGTGTTAGTTGGGTTGGCTGGCTGGGGCTCGTCAGGGTTCTGATCGGGGTTTTGCTGATCGGGATTTTGATCTTGTTTTTTACGCTGGCGGCCGGCAGACTGTGCATTTTTGCCGAAACGGTACGAAAGTGTAAACAAAACTATCCGCGTGGCAAAACGGCGTTCCGAATATTGGCTGAGGCGGCCATCATCGCTAACTACCGTTGAAGCAAATTTTCTTGTGTTGAAGATATCGCGTGCGTTTGCGCTAAAATTTAAGGTCTTGGTAATATCATACTTCAACCCACCGTCGACACCGTAAAGCGCTTTTTGGGTTCCCTGGGCAATAATCTGTCTGCCCTGGTAATCGCCCCGTATCTGGAAACCCAATTTTGGCAATGGCTTAATGTTGGCTGTTAAATTAGCATTATATGATGTGCCCGATGTTGTGCTGATACCTAAAGCATCATCGCCTTGTATGTGGCGGTAATAAACATTTACATTACCGGTTAGGTCAATCGCTTTGGTTGCTGTTAGTTTGGCTATCAGCTCATAACCACCATTAGAGGCATTGTTAAGGTTTTCGAATTTGGTTAGGGTAATTGTGCTGCTGTTATTATAAAGTTCGCGTATCTGCTGTATATTATCATACGTTAAACGATAATACAGCGAGGAGGTAAGTGTAAGGTTTTTCCAATAGTTAATATAACTTAGTTCAAAAGCGTGTGTATCCTCAGGCTTCAGGTCCGGGTTACCTTGCTGGTAGTTTTCGCGGTCGCTCCGGTCTAAAAATGGATTTATCTGGCGGTCGCGCGGCCTGGTTACCCTGCGGCTATAGCTTAACTGCAGCGTTTGGTTTTCCGTTAGCTTATCTGTAAAAAATAAGCTCGGGTAAATCCTGAAATAATCCTGTTTATGATCTTCTACCGAATTAGCCACAATGGTATTAGTAGTGATATGAGCATCCTCTAAACGCAAACCGCCCTGGAAACTAAATTTTTTGGTGAACTGATGATTATAGTTGGTATATAACGCGTGTACCTGTTCATTATAAGTGAACAGATTACCCAGTGTATCAGCTATAACAAAGCGGTTGATCGTGTTATTTAAGGTGTCTACAACGTTATTATTATCCGTTTTATTAAAGGTACTGCGGTAACCAACTTCTAAACGGTCGCCGTTATTAAGCGGCAGGGTAAAATCTGCCTGCAGGTTTAAATTATGCTGTTTACCGTTGGTATAGTTGTTTTGCAGTAACGAGTATGCCATAGGGAACTGGCCGAAAGTGGTATAAGCATAAGCGCTGTTTTGGTTATCGGTATTATTATTTGCAGCCGTTGAGTACCCAATGTTGGCAGTAAACTCTTCCTGTGGCTTTTTGAATTTCTGATCAAAATCCATATTAAAATCCAGGTTGTGGCCTCCGCCGCTTGCGTGATTATTGCGCGTTATGGTTTCTATTAAACCCCCGCCCATTAAATCTGTAGTGCCGGTTTGCAAACGATCATTAGTGCGCAGGTTAATGTTGTTGGTAAAACTCAGGGTCGATTTTTTGCCGATAAAAAAGTCGATACCGCTACGGATATTGTTCGACTTTACATCAAAAGACTGGTCATTTACCTGATTTTGAAATATGGTACCCGTACTGCCTATAGTGGTAGTATTGCTTAGCCCGTTGCCTATCCGCGTTCCCTGGCGATAGCTATAGTTGGTATAAATGTTTATCAGTTTATTCTGATAGGTGAGGTTCAATGCACCATTATAGGTATGCTGCGTGCCTGCCGTTCCCGCTATAGAGCCGTTAAACCCGGTTTGCGTATTTCGCTTCAATACAATATTAATAATACCCGACTGGCCTTCTGCATCATATTTTGACGACGGATTGGTAATTACCTCGATGTTTTCTATCGAGCTTGCCGGGATAGATTGCAGGATATCTGCCAGGTTAGCGCCGGTTAACGCAGATGGTTTTCCATTAATGAGTATACGCACATTGGCAGATCCGCGCAGGTTAATATTGCCATCTACGTCTACCTGCACAGATGGTACATTAGCCAACAGGTCTGTTGCCGAACCACCCTGGCTAACTAGGCTCTGGTCAACGCTAAACACTTTTTTATCTGTGCTAAGCTGTATCTGGCTGCGCTGGGCGGTTACCTTTACTTCCTGTAAAACGCCTTTTGAACCTAATAATTTTATAGGCGGTAACGTAACTGCATTAGCGCCTGTTATAACAACATTGTCTCTAATTTGAGAAATATAACCCACATACGTAGCCCGTAATATATAAGTACCATCAGGTATGCCCGTAAGCTTAAAATTACCCTGAAGATCGGTCTGCATACCCTTTACCGGCTTATTATCAGCTTTTTTAATTAACGATACGGTTGCAAATTCTAACGCTGCACCATTGCCGCCATCAACCAGTTTTCCTGAAACGGAACCGCCTGTTTGTGCATGGCCTGCAACCGTAATGAATAATAATATAACGAGGAATATTCTGGGTAGTACTGTAAAATTCATGGCTGCAAAAATCAGCCTTTTAGTTTTGGCCGACGCCGATTACGTGTAACTTTGTTGATAAGCAGCAGTACTGCGTTGGTAAAAATTCTATTACTGAATGACTTGAGCGTGACTTTTGCAGCTTAATTGGCAGAAAGAGGGAAACAGAACGCCTTAAATTGTAAAAACATACCGCGGGGTATGTTTCACAAAGCCGCATTGGTTATTGCGGTGATTTGCATTTTTTTGTTCGGTTTTTTGCTTTTTTTGACCAAATAAACCACCACTCGGCCAACCTAAAAACAGGTGGCTTTCAGGCAAACATACCGGCCGGTATGTTTTGTATGACAAGATCCTGTCAGCTTAAAAACGGGGCCCACACCGGAAATTAAACAAGCGACGGCGCCACCCCAAACATTTTTTTAAAGGCAAAAGAAAAATGCGACAGGTTTTCGAAACCTACATCGAGATAGGCTACAGATGGCTTCACATTTTTCTCTTTAATAAGGTAAAATGCCTCGGCTAAGCGTTTATGCTGCAGCCAGCTGCCCGGCGATGTTTTATAGATTTTCTGAAAGTCGCGTTTAAAAGCTGCAAGGCTTCGGCCGGTTAACCTGGCAAAATCGCCCAGGGTTACGTTATAGGTATAATGCTGCTCCATAAATGCCTCCAGGTCTATTTTATAAGGGTCGGTAAAATCAAATAACAGGTTTTTTAATGCCGGGCTTACCCGCAGTATCAATTCCAGCGCTTCCCGGGTCTTCAATTCGGCAAGCGATGAGGTGATCCGGCCCGGATGCTCAAAATAAGGTATCAGCGAATCGAAATATCCTTTTAAATAAGGGTCATTAGGTAAAGCGTTAAAGCTGTGTGAAAATTCTGTCTGGGAGGCATGCAAGCCATATTCGGCACTGTAACGCCTTAAAAGATCCTGCGAAAAATTAATGTTGATGGATTTATACTCGCCGCCGCCCACGGGTGGTACCTTGGTAGACTTGATGAGCTGGTTGCGCCTGGCGATGCCGATACCACCCTCGGCAAAAACCATTGTGCCCTGCCTGGTATGTATGTGCGTTTCGCCGGCAATAATATAGCCCAGCGAATGTTCTTTCACAAACTGTTCGCTCCCGCGCCTTACCTTGTCTACACAAGAATAAAGCAGGTTATCTATAACAGTATGGCTGTTATCTGTTTGCATTATTTAAGCGGCTCATAAAAATACCATCAAACACCCTATCGGGCAAAATTTTCTTTAGGAACAACAACGGCGCAGCCAGGTACCCACCCGAGTATCTTGTGGCCGGGGTTTTATCTTCAATGGCTTTGAGCACAAGTTTAGCGATCACCATCGGGTCCGATACCTTTTTTTCTACAGCTTCGCCTTGCTCAAGGTATTTACTCACCATTGTTTTATAAACGCCGTTGCCCGATATCTTCAGCAGGTTATCGGCCATAATGCCCGACCATTCGGATTTTACACCGCCGGGTTCTATGACTACTACATCAATTCCAAACTGCCTTACCTCGTTGCGCAAACTATCGCTCAGCCCTTCGAGGGCGAATTTACTGGCATGGTACCAACCGCCCAAAGGTAAAGCCAGTTTACCGCCAATAGAAGATATATTAACAATACGGCCAAAATGCTGTTTGCGCATGTGCGGCAAAACCAACTGCGTTAATCGTGCAGTACCAAACAGGTTAACCTCCAGCTGATAGCGCGCATCTGTAATGGGTACTTCTTCTATAGCGCCGTAAGAACCAAAACCGGCATTGTTTACCAGCGCATCTATGCGGCCCTCGTTTTTGATGATAGCAGCGATGCCTTCGGTCATGGATGCTTCGTCGGTTACATTCATAGCAAGTACTTTGGCTCCCAGAGATTCAATGTCGTTCATCTTATCAACCCGGCGGGCAGCGCCGTAAACCGTATAACCCTGCTGCAACAACAATTTGGCACTTTCCTTACCTATACCGGCAGATGCGCCGGTTATCAATACTACCTTTTTCATGTTTGTTCTGTTAAGTATGATACAAAGGTACAGGAACAAGCACGGCTCGAGTTTGTTATAAAGCTCAAAGATAGTTTGCTGTAAGGCTCACAATGCAAAAAGCCATTGCAATAAATCACAACGGCTTTTACCTATTTGTTTAAACTTGTTTATACCTTTTTTACGGTGGCAAAAAGTTCATTCATATCAGGGGCTTTTTCGTAAGCTTTAACCAGCTTACCATTTTTGCCGTATAATGCAATATAAGGGGTAGTTTTTATCTGGAAAAATTGCTGCATTTCATAGGTATAACCCTCGGTACCCAGGGTAAAGTTTGGTAATGTGTTTAAACCATATTGTTTTGCAAACTCCCTGATAGGCCGCAATTGC
Source organism: Mucilaginibacter sp. (assembly GCA_965277245.1). Taxonomy (GTDB): domain Bacteria; phylum Bacteroidota; class Bacteroidia; order Sphingobacteriales; family Sphingobacteriaceae; genus Mucilaginibacter. Next base: position 3,129,088 of record OZ255719.1, on the reverse strand, counting down.
TGCACAAAGGTTATCATCACTACCTGTATGTTTTTCAGCTCTTTTAAATGCGGTTTTATCTCGCCCATTAAGTGCTGGCAGTGGCTGCAATCTGGCGAAAAATAAATGATCATTACCGGCTTGTACCTTTTAAGGTTAGCAGATGTTACCCTTACGCTATCCGTATTTAAGATGTGGTAAATGGGCAACTGTTGTATCCTGGCAATTTGTTGCGCCCTGAGGTTCTGTTGCGTAACCGGGTTCTGTTGTGCCCTTATACCACCTGCTAACAGGATAAGTATGCAAAAAATAATTAATCTCTTCATATTGTTAAGCATTGTTTGCCGGCGCTTCCAGCAATTCTAATTGCCAGGCAATGTGTTCTTCTGTTACAGGGAATAACGCATTTTGCCGTACGGTATGATATACAGCATCAAATATATAATTATAATTTCCTCTTAGCGAAGGTACCATCTCGGTTTGTTTCTCATTATCTGCGCCCATGATCACCAGTTTGCCTTCGCTGCCCGTTTTTTCTATGCCATAGGCATCATCGTTAGGTAACATGCCTTCAATTAATTGGGCCTCCTGCACATCGTCGCGGTTTTTTATAAAACTACCGATCGTGCCATGAATAACGGTAGACGCCTGCCGCCCGGCAACTAAAATACTGGCTGTTAAATAAACATTTAACCCATTAGGGTAGGTAAGCCTGAAACTAAAAAAATCGGGCACCTGCGAACCGGGGCGATGGGTGGATAACACTTTATCGTAACAAATGGGTTTGCCGAACAGAACAAAGGCCTGGTCTAACATATGCGGCCCCAGGTCATACAGCATCCCGCTGGCTGCGTAGCCGCTGCTTTCTTTAAATATTTTTGGGCTAATGGCAATGCGGTAACGGTCATACCTCAAATGAACTTCTATCAGCTCACCCAGGCGGCCGCTTTCTATCACTTCCCTTGCTGCCATAAATTCGCTGTCGTAACGGCGGTTCTGGTAGATCATTAGCTTTTTACCGGTCTCATTACTGATCTCAAATAGCCTGCGCACTTGTTCAACCGTTGCGGCGGCAGGTTTCTCGAGCAGTACATGTTTACCGGCTTCCATAGCTTCTTTTGCCAATTGGTAATGCGTATGGCTGGGCGTATTGATAACCACCAGTTCTATTTCTTTATCGTTAAGCAACTCGAAGGTATGATCGTAGCTAATGAGCTCAGAATAACGCTCCTGCGCTTTTTTTTCGTGCCGTTCTACAATGCCTTTAAACTTAAAATGCGGATTGGTACTCAAAAAAGGCGCATGAAACAATTTGCCCGACATACCGTAGGCCAATAAACCCGTTATTATAGGTTGGATCATTGCTGGTGGTTCATTGTTCATGGTCGAATTATGATTGACAGGTTGTAATGTGAGTAAACAGATTGATAAAAAACATCTAAATCTTTTGTATAAACAATTAACGATCAATAATGAATTGAACCTATTCATTTGATCGCTCATTTAAATTAAGTGATTTAATGATGGCAACTGTTACATGCTTTTCAAATCCTCAAATCTTCTCATTTTCAAATTATTTCAAGCTGTCATGTATCTTCGTGATCATGCCAAGGTGCATTTGCAATATGGGCAAGGTCTTGGTGGCATAGGCATTCAGATCTGCATCTTTCACGTTTTTAATGGCATCTGTAAACTTCTTTACATCTTCTTTATGATCATTAACCATGGCATCAACATAAGCCTTATTAAAATCTTTAGGTTCTTTTTTAGTAAGATCGCCTAATATTTTTTGCTCATCTGCACCGGGCACGGTTGGCAGCGTTACGTTTTCTGTTTTGGCTATCTGCTTTAATTCGTCGTTTGCTTTGCCGTGATCTGTAATCATTTTAGTGGCAAAGGCCTTCACCTGCTGGTCTGTAGCTTTAGCCAGTGCAAGTTTAGCCAGTTCCACCTCGGCCATATTACCATTTGCGGCTTCAACGGCAAAACCTGCATCATCCTTACTTACGGCAAGTGCAGATGTGGCAGATGTATCTTTTTGAGCGTTGGCGCTATCTGCATTGGCTTTATCGTCGTTTTTACTTTGGCCTCCGCAAGCTTGTAAAATACACGCACAAATTGCAACACAAAACATTAAATGAAATTTTTTCATGGTTTTAGGATATTAAACACAACAGCTTAATGATACCATAGTTTTAGGCGTGCGAATTAATCGAACAGGCCGCTTGCCAGGTATTTCATGCCCGAATCGCATGCAATGGTTACCACGTTGTGCCCGGGGCCTAATTCTTTAGCCAGCTGCAGCGCTGCAACTACGTTTAACCCACTCGATATGCCCGCAAAGATGCCTTCTTTAGCGGCCAGCGTTTTCGCCATAGCCCGTGCTTCACTTTCTTCAATCGCCCTAAACTCGTCATAAACGGCATGATGTAATAATTGAGGGAAATAGCCCACGCCTATTCCCTCCACTTTATGCGTTCCCTTTATGCCCTTACTTAAAACCGGCGATGATGCAGGTTCGAGGACCACCACCTTTGTACCTTCGCTATTTTGCTTTATTACCGGCGTTACACCAGCCACCATACCTGCCGTGCCGGCTGCTGCGCAAAACGCGCTAATTTTTCCGGCCATTTGCTCCACTATTTCGTGCCCCAGCTTTTTATAACCGGTTAAGGCATCTTCGTTAGTAAACTGGCGGGTATGATAGTAATCAGGGTCGGCACATATCTCTTCGGTACGGGCTTTCATCTGTTCAAACAGCTCGGGCCTGATAATGCCTCCTTCGCTATATATGATCTCCAGCTCGGCGCCAAATAGTTTTATGGTCTGCAGCTTTTCTTTTGCAAATGCATTGGATGATATTGCTTTAAAATGATACCCTTTGGTAGCACAAACCCAGGCAAGCGATGTACCTGTACTGCCGCCTGTATATTCAGCTACGCTCATCCCGGGGCGCAGGTCGCCTCGTTTTTCGGCTTCTTCTATAATAGCCAGTGCCATGCGGTCTTTATATGAGCCCGTTGGGTTAAAATACTCGAGCTTTACATAAATATCTGCGTAAGCGGCGGGTACAATGTTTTTCAATTTTACAAGCGGCGTGTTGCCAACGGCGTTTGAGATATATGAGGTCGAATTTTCCATTATATGATTGTTACCAGCTGCCGGGTGTGTAAAATTTTGCTGAATATAAATATTAAGCGCCGTTATCAATTACTTAAGCAGGATACCATAAAAAGTTTTTATTTTTGGGCAAATATTTTAAATTGATATGGAATTCCCTGCGGCACTAAAATACACTAAAGACCACGAATGGATACGCGTTGAAGGTAACGATGCCTATATTGGCATAACCGAATTTGCGCAGCGCGAACTGGGCGACATCGTTTTTATAGACATCCCTTCAGTTGGTAAAGATGTAGCCAAAGAAGAGGTTTTTGGCACAGTGGAGGCCGTAAAAACCGTATCAGATCTTTTTATGCCTGTTGCGGGCACCATTGCAGAAACCAACCCGTTGTTAGACAGCCAGCCCGAACTGGTTAATACAGATCCATACGGCGATGGCTGGATGGTGAAAATTAACCTGCAGGTACCCGAGGAAGCAAATTCTTTATTATCTGCAGCAGACTATACCTCGCTGATAGGCGTTTAAGTTTACACCATGCAGAAGGCAAAAATAGTTTTTATGATAGCGGTGCTGGTAGCAGATATATCGTCATGCAGCTTGTTTCATAAAAGCTGTAATTGCCCCCATTTTAGTAAAGTAAACAGCAAAAATTCCGGCCGGAATTTACCTGCATAATCTGCTTGTAATTTTTAATCATACTAAATAAGAAAACTTGCATTCTTATTTGGATTTAATTTAAATAACGGATACATTTGTTCCTGTTATAAATTATAAGATGAAGCTCTCGCAACTTAAGGTAGGAAATAAAGGGATCGTAAAAGAATTTACAGATCTCGAAATGTCTGTTAAGTTAATGGAGATGGGCTGTTTGCCCGGCGAAGAGATCCAGGTATCGCGTATAGCCCCAATGGGCGATCCCATTGCCATAACCGTATCCGGTTACCAGCTGAGTTTACGCAAACGCGAAGCATCAACCATCATATTACTGTAGTATTGGCCGTTGAAAGCAGAGATAAGAGTTGCGCTTGTAGGTAATCCAAACACCGGTAAATCAACACTTTTTAATGCGCTAACCGGATTAAACCAAAAGATAGGAAACTTTCCGGGCGTTACCGTCGACAAAAAAACGGGTTACAGTACGCTTCCCGATGGCCGCACAGCCGAAATAATTGATCTTCCGGGCACCTACAGCCTTTACCCGAAAAGCAGGGACGAATCTATCGTGTTTTCTGTGCTGGCAGATAGAAGCAGCAAATTGAAACCAGATCTGGTGGTGGTTATCCTTGATGCCACCAATCTGAAACGCAATCTTTTACTATATACCCAGGTTGCCGATCTGAAGATCCCGGTTATTGTTGCGCTGAATATGATGGACCTGGCGCATAAGGACGGTATAGAGATAGATATTAACGGCCTCGCAAAAAAGTTAGGCGTGCAGGCGGTACCTATTTCGGCCAGAAAGCTGGAGGGAATTATTGAGTTAAAGAACGCCATGTCTTTTGCGAATAAACTGGCGCTGCAGGAAAGTAGTATTGATGTAGAAGCCATTGCGCCGGGCCTTATAGCCCAAATTGGCAATGATCTTGATATTGACAACCCGTACTTTGCCTTACAACTTGCCCACCAGCATGAAACCTTACCGTTTCTTTCGGGTGCAGAGAACGGCAGGATACAAGAGCTGGAGCGGCAGTTTGATTTTCATTCCCAAAAAGCGCAGGCCACAGAAACCATTGCCCGCTACAACTTTATTAACGACCTGCTTTATGATACGGTAACCAAACAGGAAACCGCGCAGGATGAAACCATGAGCAACCGGATAGACAAGGTGCTTACCCATCGTGTTTTCGGGTTCTTTATTTTCTTCGGCATACTCATGTTTATGTTCCAGGCCATTTTTACCTGGTCGGCGTACCCCATGACGCTTATCCAAAACCTGTTCTTGTGGATACAATACACCCTGCATCAGCAATTACCGGCCGGCCCGCTTACCAACCTGCTTACAGATGGCGTAGTTGCGGGGTTAAGCGGTGTAATGGTATTTATCCCGCAGATAGCTATTTTATTTGCCTTTATATCTATCCTGGAAGATACCGGCTATATGGCCCGCGTTACCTTTATGATGGATAAGCTGATGCGCAAAGTAGGGCTTAATGGTAAATCTGTTGTACCGTTAATAGGTGGTTTTGCCTGCGCCGTGCCTTCTATCATGAGTACCCGCACCATTGAGAATTGGAAAGACCGTATTATTACCATCATGGTAACGCCACTGGTTACCTGCTCGGCACGGTTGCCTATTTATACTTTGCTAATAGCCCTGGTGGTCCCTAACCGCAATGTGTGGTGGTTATTTAACCTGCAAGGGCTGGCGCTTACGGGTATGTATTTGCTTAGCCTGGTATCGGCAGTTATTGTTGCGCTGGCCATGAAATTTATAATCAAAGGCCGCGAACGGGGTTATTTTATCATGGAGCTGCCTGTTTACCGTATGCCGCGCTGGAGCAATGTATTGCACACCATGTATGACCGCTCTAAAACTTTTGTGATAGAGGCCGGTAAGGTGATCATAGCGGTATCTGTAATACTTTGGGTGCTGGCATCGTATGGGCCGGGTAACCGTTTTGAAAAGATAGACCAAAAATACAGGCAGCCGCGCTACACTAAAACCGTGGCACCTGCCGACTTGAACCGCATAATAGCGTCGGACAAGTTGGAGAATTCTTACGCAGGGGTATTAGGCCACGCCATGGAGCCGGCTATACGCCCCCTGGGCTTCGACTGGAAGATAGGTATAGCACTTATAACATCTTTTGCTGCGCGCGAGGTTTTTGTGGGCACCATGGCCACCATTTACAGTGTTGATGGCAATGCCGAAAAAATGCAATCTGTTCAGGAGAAAATGCAAAATGCCAAAAACCCCGATACCGGCAAACCGGTGTTTACTTTTGCCGTAGCCATTTCACTGATGATGTTTTATGCCTTTGCCATGCAATGCGCAAGTACCGTTGCCGTTGTTTATCGCGAAACCAAGAACTGGCGCTGGCCTGCAGCGCAGTTTGCTTACATGACGGTGTTGGCTTACGTGATCAGTTTTATCACGTTTCAGTTGCTGAAGTAAACTGAAAATTCCCTGCGAATATTTACTTTTGTTTAGAGGTTCTTTTGGATAAGATAAAAGTTTTAGAAACGTATGTGCCGCCCGCGGCCGCCCCGCTGATAGGCCGCTGGATTGATTATTTTAAGTGCGAGTTCAAGATATCGCGCGGGCGCAACACCAAGTTCGGCGATTACCGGCCACCGCACGATGGCAAGGGCCATCGCATTTCTGTTAACTATGATCTTAACCCCTACGCTTTTCTGGTAACCACCGTACATGAGTTTGCACACCTGCACACATGGAACGAGCATAAGCAAAAGGCTAAACCCCACGGCACCGAATGGAAGCAGAATTTTAAAAAGATGATGCAGCCATTTTTCGATCAGCAGGTTTTCCCGGCAGATGTGAAAGAGGCCATTACCCGGTATTTGAATAACCCGGCTGCTTCCAGTTGCTCAGATCTGAACCTTTACCGGTCGTTAAGGCAATATGATGTACCAAAAGAGGCGATGCTAACGCTGGAAAAACTGCCCGCCAATGCCCTATTTAAGCTAAAAGATGGCCGTGTTTTTCGCAAGGTTGAGCAACTGCGCAAACGCTTTAAATGTATGGAAGTGGCAACCAAAAGGGTTTACTTATTCAGCCCGGTTGCAGAGGTAGAGTTGCTGGGAGGCTGAGCTAAAAGCGTTTCATAAAAGGGATGGCTCAAATGTTTGTTATTAACCCAGGAAAGTTTTACCAAACCCGTTAGGACCACCGATAACAACTAATATGGGCATTAAATTAAAGGTTTTATCATCTCCTCTAATAAGCGATTATCTGCTGTGAGCGTTTTCCGAACTAAAAATTTCACTCCATTAGGATATTCTTTTACGAAGAGGTTTCCATCCCTGGTTTCGGGATATTCGTCTGCTCTGTAAAAAATCGGGATACCAGACTTTAGGGCCTGTTGAGCGCCCCAGCCAGCACCTTCATCAATTATTTTTTGAGTTTCTTCAAGTTCTTGGATTTCTTCGGGAGTAAGCATACACTAATTTACAAATTTATTTACAATACTTTTTTAAGTAACCATCCGCTTTGTCGCTGCCAATGTTGCGGATAAAGCTCCAGTCCCGGCAGGCACCGGCGCTATCGCCCTGTTTAAATTTTTTACCGGCCTGGCTCAGCATATCGTTTATAAATTCATCGTCATAACCTAATTGCTTTTTAAGGTCAAGTATTTTCTGCTCGTTATCCGTATTGGCATTGCCTAAATATTTGCCTTTGTAATAGTTAGTCACTACGTTTTGTAATTCTTCCTGCGCTTTATAGTTGGCTATGGCTGCCTGCATATTGGCTTCGTTAATGTTGCCGCAACGCGTATTATCGGGGTTGAAGCGCACAGGCAAAGTGATGTTGCTGCCATAGTTTTGGCCGGCAGGTACTAACCATTTTCCGGATGTCGTCCCGATCACCCTAACAGCCTCATCATCCAGGTCTATACCTAAACCATCCTGAACAACAACCTTGCTCACATTACCGGCGCTATCTACATAAAACTGAACTTTAATGGTTGCGCCTATGCAGTTTTGGCTCGAATACTCAGGGTAAACGATATTAGATGTCAGGTACCTATCGAGCGCCTGCCGGCCGCCTTTAAAAGTTATTTGCGCGTAACTTTTAAAGGCGGTTATAAATAACAAAGTAATTATGAAGGCTCGCTTAAACATTTTATTCTCCTAAAAACATAACGTTTTCAGGAGATTATAGTTGCAGCGGGCATCTGTAAAATTATTTGCGGGTTGGGTATATTGGTTTCCAGGATGGCTTTTTCAGAAAATTTGCCAACACCGGGGTAGTCGCCGATTTTGCCTTGCAAGTCAAACATTAACTGAAAATGCAAATGCGGCGGCCAGCTCCCGTTTTCATCGGCATGGCCAAGTTCGGCTATCTTTTTGCCTGATTCTATCTCGTGCCCTATTTGTAAACCTTGTAAACTCTTGCGGCTCAGATGGCCATAAAGTGTGTAAAGCGTTAGGCCATCCAGATCGTGCTGCAAGATTATGGTAGGGCCATAGTCGCCAAAGTGATTGTTGTCCTTAAAACTATGTATACTGCCTGCAAGTGGTGAGTAAATCGCGGTATTTACAGGCGCCCAAACGTCTGTGCCTAAATGCAAGCGACGAGGCTTATCTTCTGTATTAAAAAGGTCGCTGCGATGATAAATAGTGCGGTGTTCCATATAACCGCCAATGCCGAAGCGACAGTTATTATCGGCTAAAATGTTGTTAATATACTGCGTAAACTTTTCCGTATCGGCAATCTCAACAGTGGTTAGCTGCTTATTGGTATCGGTAAAATCGAGGTGGAAAAAACGATCGACTGAAGGGTTAAATTCTATCACCTTACTTACCTCGGCGGGATGCTGGTGTATGTACTCGCGCAATTGCCCTTGCCTATCCATATTACTCCTCTGTATCGGGCTGGCGGTCTTCTTTGCTTATCTTATCAAATATCCTGTCCATGCGTTCTACATACTCGCTGGTATCATCGATAAAAAATTCGAGCTGCGGGATTATCCTTACCTGGTCTTTAATACGGGCGCCTAACTTATATCTTATCTCTGATGCATGCAGTTTTACCGTAGCTAACGACTGAGTAGTATTTGCGTTATTAAAAAAACTAAGAAACACGCGTGCAATTGCCAGATCGGGCGTAACCCGCACCTTTGTAATGGTAACCAAGGTATTAGGCAGGTAATTCATCCCTTCGCGCTGAAATATGGCAGCCAGGTCTTCCTGTATTACTCCTGCAAATTTTTGCTGACGTTTTGATTCCATGGTATTATTTAGGTAAAAGGACAAAGGGTAAAGGTAAAAGGTTTTAGGAAAGATGAAAAGGAATTTTAGACGGGAAACATACACGCGAAAATGGTAAATGACCGAAAGGTAAAACGGTGTAAAGTAAACGCGGGAATGAAAACACCGTTATCGGTTCACCATTCTACCATTATCTTTCCCCTTAAAGATCTTGTTTAAATTCATCAAGTCCCTTAACACTTAAGCGCGCACTAATGGCCGAGGCAATAACCGCAATGCCAATAACGGTAAAAAAGACCAGAATAAAATCGGTAAGTTTAAAATCCACCGGGTAGCTGTTTACCACCGTTAAACCGCCGCCCATGCTAATAAAACCATATTTTTGCTGCACCAGCCCGAAGATAAAGCCGGAAACCATGCCGCCTGTACAGCCTACCAGCGAGATAAGCATACCTTCAAAAAAGAATATCCCCTGGATTATCAATTTACCGGCGCCAAGGCTGGTTAATATGGCTATGTCTTTCTTTTTATCGATCACCAGCATGGTTAAAGAGCCAATAATATTAAAAATGGCTATTACCAATACAAAACTGAGGATCACAAAAACCGCCCATTTTTCTGAGTGTAATATTTTATAAAGCAGGGTGTTTTGCTCATACCTGTTTTTTACGGTGTAATTTGCCGTACCTAATGCTGCTTTAAGTTTTTCGTGCACCGCCGCCAGATCGGTATGTTTTTTATACTTTAGTTCAATTGCCGACACCTCTACCTGTTGCTCCAGCAGACCGCGCATAAATTCTATCGGTACAATAACCATATCGTCAAAATCCTGTTGAACAGAAAATATGCCGGATGGATAGATAGACCTCACCACAAACTCATCGGCGGGGTTTATGCTGTTAACAGCCGCCGTTCGGCTTGGCGAATAAACCTGCAATGCCGTAAACGGATCATGTACATTAATGCCAAGCGTGCCTTGTATTGTTGCACCCACCACCGCCATTGGCTGGTTGCGTGAGTTTAGCGTAAATGAGCCGTTCTGAATAGTGCTGTCTAACCCGGGGTTCTTTAAAAAGTCGGCGCTCACGCCTTTTAGCGTGCCGATAACCTGCCTGCCATGATACCTTAGCAGCGCCCGTTCTTGCAGCACTTCTACATACGAAAACAGCTTCGGGTCTTTTTTAATCGCGGCAAAAGCAGCAGTGTTTGCCGTAAAGGTTTTCCCTTTAACGGGTTCGATCAGTATTTCGGAAGTGAAATTATTATAAAGTGACAAGATCACTTTTTCCAGCCCGTTAAAAACAGATAAAATAAGTACAAGGGCAGCGCTGCCAATAAACACACCAAGCATAGAGATGCCCGATATAATATTTATGGCGTGCATCTTTTTCCCCGAAAAAAGGTAACGTTTAGCTATGTAGATCGAAGTATTCAATATGTGTTGTAAGTTGTCAGGTTTGAGTTTTCAGTTGTGAGTTTTCAGTTGTGAAGTAGCTATTTCTCGCAACTGAAAACCGGCAACGCGCAACTTAAAAGAACGGATTATTAATTTTCTCGTAACCAATAGTAGTTTCTCCGCCATGGCCGGGGTAAACGGTTACGCTATCGGGCAAGGTAAACAGTTTTTCTTCAATATTTTTTATCAACTGCTTATGGTTGCCGCCGGGCAGGTCGCTGCGGCCAACGCTGTTGCGGAACAGTACATCGCCGCCAATTATATAGCCGCTTGCTTCGTCATAAAAACAAAGCGAGGCAGGTGAATGGCCCGGTGCAAAAAGCAATTGAAATGTGGTGTTGCCAAATTTCACTTCGCCGGTTTCTTCAAGATAGTTATCGGGCTGCGGCGATAGTTCATAACGTAAACCAAACTGCGGTGCCCTGGTTGGTGCATCATCTACCACCAGTTGCTCGCCTTTATGGTACTGCGGTTTCAGCCCGTACTGATCGAACACGAATTTGTTGCCCAAAATATGATCTATGTGGCAATGCGTATTTAGCAGCAGAACGGGTTTCAGGCTTTTCTTTTTTATAAAATTTACCACCGCATTTTCTTCGGCACCGTTACTCATTCCGGGGTCAATAATGGCGCATTCGCCGGTATCGTCATATACAACGTAGGTGTTTTCTTGGAACGGGTTGTTAGGAAATGCTTTTACTGTAGTCATATTTTTGATTTGGGATTTACCCTTTATAAAGCGATTTTAGGATTACTATTTTATTTGCGGCAATGATTGAAAATTATCCAATCCGCAATCGAAAATCCGAAATCTACTTCTTCCATCGTAAACTTTTGATCATTACATCTACATCTTTTTTAACAAAGTTCAGCACCGGCTGAATAGAATCCAGCCGGGGTTCCGAATTGAAGTACAACGCCCCACGCAGGTAGTGTTGGGTACTATCAGTTAAAAAAAACTGTGCAGATGATGCCGCATTGCCATCTATTGTATAATAAATACCATAAACTTTACGGTCGGGGTAGTTGATAAGGCCCTGATCAATTGCAGTGGCCTTTACGGTGTGCTTAAAGGCAAATGTGCGCGCATCTTCAACCAGCTCGTTAAATTCTTTTTTTGATGTAACCGGCTGATAGCTTAAGTGCAGGGTCCCACTAAAAGCGGTAAATTGCATGTTAAGCCAGCATGGCTTAGACCCACGTGCCAGATCGGGTTCCAGCTTTGCATATTTGGGGTGTAAAAAAGTAAAGGGGCAGCCGCCATTATATGCCTGATAATCATGTTTCGGAAATTTAATACGATAAAAACCCCTTGGCTTTGGGGCATAATCATGACCGCCCCCGCACGATGCCCCCCACAGGCTAATTATTAATAATACAACTAAGCGTGCAGCGCTTTTGTATTCCATATTTCCCATGATTTTTCTGCCTGTAATACTAACATTTCGTAGCCATTTTTTACAGCAGCGCCATTTTCTACTCCCTTTTGCATAAACAGGGTTGATGGCGGGTTATAAATAAGGTCATACAGTAAATGGTTTTGCCCTATATGCTCATAAGGTATGGGCGGGCATTCATCCTCATTAGGGGTTGTGCCTATGGGCGTTGTGTTTACAATAAGCCGGTGCGTTTGAACATCTTCTGCAGTAAGATCGGAAAAAAGTATGCGCCCCGGCGCCCGTTTGCGTGTTACCGATTTATAGGGGATGCCTAAGTTTGCCAATACATGTTTTACCGCTTTTGCAGCGCCGCCATCACCAAGTATCAATGCCCTGTCGTGGTGCGATGTGAGCAGCGGTTTTAATGATGTTTCGAACCCGTAGGCGTCAGAATTAAACCCTTCGAGCCTGAAGTTGTGACCTTCTATGCCCACTTCGCCCAAAAAAGCTGCCGCTACCGGGCTTTCGTTAGATATGCGGATACAATTAACCGCCCCTATCTCTTTAGCCGTAGGGCTTTGCCAATCGAGGTATTTCAGAATGTTTATTTTATGCGGGATGGTAACATTTAACCCGCAGAGGTAAGGATGGCTGTTCATAAATTGTTTAAAGTCAGCCAACGATTCCATCGGGAAAACCTCGTAAGTAACATCGTCGAGTTTCAATGAAGCAAACTTATCGGTAAAAAACTTTTGCGAAAAAGAATGTGTAAGCGGATAGCCTATTATCCCGTATGTTTTCATTATTTATAATTAAAGATTATTTCTTCAACAGCAGAAAATTATAATTGATTTAAAACTTGCGTTACATTCATTAACCTTCAATTTCTATCCAAACCGGGCAATGGTCGCTGGTTTTTTCCCAGCCGCGTACGTGCCTGTCAACACCCGCCGCTTTAAGCCTGCCTTCTATTTGCGGGCTAAGTAAAAAGTGGTCTATGCGCAGCCCTGCATCACGGCCGTACGCGTTGCGGAAATAATCATAAAAGGTGTATATTTTTTCTGTAGGGTACAATTTTCTAATTGCATCTATCCACCCCTGGTCAATTAGTTTTTTAAAGGCGGCACGTGTTTCCGGGCGAAACAGCGCATCATCAACCCAGCGCTCGGGTTTGTACACGTCCAACTCGGTTGGCATTACATTGTAGTCGCCGGTAATTACAACCGGCATATCCCTTGCCAGCAGGGTGGCGGCATGTTCCTGCAGCCGCTCAAACCACCGCATCTTGTAGTCAAATTTTGGCCCAGGCGCAGGGTTGCCATTGGGAAGGTAGAGGCAGCCAATAACTACGCCATTTATCAGGGCTTCTATGTAACGGCTGTGCTCATCGTCAGGATCGCCGGGCAGGCCTTTTCTAAGTTCTTGTATCTCGATGTTGCGCGTTAATATAGCCACGCCGTTCCAGCTTTTCTGGCCATGCCATATTGCATTATAACCTGCGGTATTAATGGCATCAAGCGGGAATTTTTCTTGTGGCGCTTTCAATTCCTGCAGGCAAACTACGTCGGGCTGCGTTTCTTCAAGCCAGCGCAATAAGACCGGCAGGCGGCCATTTACACCATTTACATTATAGGTGGCTATTTTCATGTTTGTAAATCTACATTTTGAACAACGAATATAAACGACTTGTTAGCTCAATATAATTATTAATTATTTGAGAAGAAATTGACGATCCAAAAAGAAATAAACTCGAAACAGTTGCATCGTGTCAACAATTTTTAACTGTGCAAATATCTGAACAAACGGTATCCCTTAGCGATAGTTTGTTTTAGAGGGTATCACCGTATAATTAGCCTTTATTATAGATTAGGGCTAACTATTTTTATTTGTTATATTATTCATTGGCATTGGCACTTGAAATTTACATATGTAAAAGGACTTTGGCCTCCCGCTTTGATACCATACCGTTAACAGACATGGCGATCGTAACATCAACGTTAACTTTATTTTAATATATAAATGAGATTGGTAAATTGCACAAGCAAGCCGATATTAATTTAGTTCCCTAATTATATATGAGTGATTTCCAGATCAAAAAATCTGCAACCGTTTATGATGCCATTATTGTAGGCTCGGGCGCGGGCGGTGGCATGGCAGGTTATGTATTGGCACACGCCGGCCTTAAGGTGTTAATGCTCGAAGCAGGGGCCTATTTTGATCCGGCGAAAGATTCGCAGCAATTAAAATTTTCTTATGAGTCGCCGCGGCGGGGTGCCGGTTCAACACGCCCGTTTGGAGATTTTGATGCAGCCTACGGTGGCTGGGAACTTGAGGGAGAACCTTATACTACAAAAGACAAGACCGAATTTAACTGGTTCCGTTCGCGTATGCTGGGCGGGCGCACAAACCATTGGGGGCGTATATCCCTGCGCATGGGGCCAAAAGATTTTAAAGGCCATGATGTTGACGGCCTTACCGATAACTGGCCTATAGCTTATGATGATGTTAAACCATTTTATGATAAGGTAGACCGGTTAATAGGCATTTACGGCACCGTAGAAGGTTTGGAAAATGAACCGGACGGTATCTTTTTGCCGCCTCCGAAACCGCGGCTTCACGAACTGTTTATAAAAAAAGGCGCTGATAAGGCCGGAGTAAAACTAATACCCGGGCGCGGGTCTGTACTTACAGAGGCCTTGCCGGGCAATAAAGACCGGGGCGCCTGTTTTTTTTGCGGGCAATGCGGCAGATCGTGCAAAATTTATGGCGATTTCTCCTCATCATCTTGTTTGGTTATACCCGCCATTAAAACCGGCAATTTAAAGGTGATCACTAACGCCATGGTACGTGAGGTTTTAACCGGTAAAGATGGTTTGGCAGCAGGTGTTTCATACGTTAGTAAAGAAGATTTGCAGGAGTACCAGGTAAACGCCAAAATAGTTATACTGGGCGCAAGTGCCTGTGAGTCGGCACGGTTGCTGCTTAATTCTAAATCTGCCGCCCACCCCAACGGGCTGGCTAATGAGAGCGGCATTGTTGGCAAATACCTTCATGATTCTACCGGTGCAAGTGTTGGTGGCTTTTTGCCCCAGCTAATGGACCGTAAACGCTATAATGAAGATGGTGTGGGCAGTGTGCATATTTATTCGCCATGGTGGCTGGATAACAAAAAACTAAACTTCCCGCGGGGTTACCATATAGAATATGGCGGCGGTATGCACATGCCAAGTTATGGGTTTGCCGATGCTATACACGGCATTAACGGCCTGGTGCCAAAACGCGATGGGAGCGCAAATGAAGCAGGGGGTTTCGGCGCTTCGTTAAAAGACGATTACCGCCGCCTTTTTGGCACGCGCGTTGGCATGGCCGGGCGCGGCACAGCCATGGCAAGGGCCGATAATTATTGCGAGATAGACCCAAGCACGGTTGATAAATATGGCATACCCGTTTTAAGATTTCATTACAACTGGACCGACGATGAAGTAAACCAGGCCAAGCACATGCAAGATACCTTTGAGGAAATTATGCATGGTATGGGCGCTATAGTTACTTCGCCAAAACGCGGTGCCGATACTAAATATGGCCTGGAAGTGCCGGGCAATATTATCCATGAAGTAGGTACCGTACGTATGGGCGATGATCCGTCGAAATCGGCCTTAAATAAATATTGCCAGGCACATGATTGCAAAAACCTTTTTGTGGTTGACGCTGCCCCATTTGTGCAACAAGGCGACAAGAACGCCACCTGGACAATTTTAGCGCTCTCTATGCGCACAGCAGAATACATTTTAAGCCAGCGTAAAAAACTAAATATATGAACAGGCGCGACACATTAAAGGCAATCGGGTTAACATCCCTATCGGCAACCATGTTGCTTGATGCCTGCAAGTCAGATTCAAAGAAAGAAGAAGTAAGCACTAAAGCCGGCGATATAGACGAGCAGGGCAAGCAGCCCTTTGAGATAGAGCGCGATAAAAAAATACTGGCCGATAAATTTTTTACCGGTCATGAAATGGCTACCATAACTATCCTGGCAGATATCATTATCCCAAAAGACCAGCATTCTGGAAGTGCATCAGATGCTAAGGTGCCGGAGTTTATCGAGTTTATTGTAAAAGATATTCCCGAGCACCAGGTACCTCTGCGTGGTGGTTTAAAATGGCTCGACTTGAAATGCCTGAGCATATATGGGCATCCGTTCGCAAATTGTCTCGCTAACCAGCAACTCGAAATGGTAACCGCTATTGCCTATCCGCTAAAAGTAAAGCCGGGTATGCAGCCCGGTGTAATTTTTTTTAACCGCATGCGCGACCTAACGGCAACCGGGTTCTTCACCTCTAAAATAGGCATGAAAGATATTGGCTATATGGGTAACGCCCCCGGTAAATGGGCCGGTGTACCGGTAGATGTATTGCATCAATATGGTTTTACAAGCGGCAATTTAGGTTAACAAGCAAACTTATGGATGCACCGCTGCCCAACCTTCCTGCTGGCGGATAACTAATTCGCCATTGCCGCTTGGCACAAAATTAATAAAGGGAAACAATGTATTTACGTCGATGTTCCTGGCTTTTACCGTGTTGCTGCATTGTGCCAGTATCACACCCTTTTTTTGCAGGGCAAGCAGGGTTTCTTCATAGGGGTTTTCTTTCATGAATACTGCGGTTCCATCGCCAAAAACAACCAGTTCCATTTCAATCTTTCCCTTCAGGCGGCCATCTTCAAGGGCATTATCCATGTTATGGAGCGTTGCCTTTATCTTGGCGGGGTCATTACTGTTCAGATAGTAAATAGCTTTATAATGTGATTTGGTAGCCTGGGCCCCTTTAAAATCCTGTGCCATGGCAGGCTTTATCAGCAACAAAGAAATTAGGATGAGGGTTGATTGGATGATTTTTTTCATGTTTTCAAGATTATTTTTCTGTTAGTTTTTGTGCGTCTTTAATTGGCTTAAACGGGCCGTACTTGTGTTGTTTCTGGCTAAAATTATCGGCATAAGGCCCATAAGGCAGGTCAATGGGCTTTTTACCGGTATCAGGGTAATCATGGCGAGGATTTCTATGTGGCCGCGGCTGCGAATTCACAAAAGCTGCCACATTCCAGGCTTCTTCGTTAGTTAATTGAGGCCTTTGGTAGGTTGCACCGAAGGGCATATTATTTTTTACAAAGCCTGCAAAGTTACCCAGGCGGTACATGCCCGCGCCATCATTGTAGCTATGCCTGCCCCATAACGGCGGATAGGTGTAAACAACTTTATCGGGCGCTAATAATCCTTGGCCGCTTGCACCGTGGCAGCTTTGGCATTTGGCTACAAATACAGCTTTACCTTTTAACGGGTCGGCTGCATGATCCATAAATGCTAATTTTTCGGTAGCGTTGCCAAAAAGCTTTTGCCCCTTTTTTACTCCATGGCCAAGCCATTTCATATAAGCCAGCATAGCTTGCACTTCGCGGCCCGCGGTATCGGGAATTTTACCGGCAAGGCTGCGCTGAAAACATTCGGCAATACGTGCAGAAGCCGGCTCAACCCTGCCACTGCGCGTGCTCATTTTAGGATAGCTGGCTGTAAAACTCGTATAGTTATTGCCAAAAATGCGCCTGCCGGCGTCCAGGTGGCAGTTTTGGCAGTTCATTCCATTTGTTATCTGTGCAACACTGCCTTTAGGGCCAAAGTATTTAGCGGTATGCGCCAGCAGCTCTTGTCCATATCGTATCATTTTGCCGGCTTTACCAGTTGGTATGGTTTTTTCATTAGGGGCTGTCCATAAATCGGCTGCAAGTGCCGGTGCTGGATTTGTTGTAGAAGGCAGGCTGGTATCTGATATGCTTAAAGCCGGGGCAATAGTTTTAACCGGCCTAATGGAGGTAGCCGGAGTTGCGTAAGCTAACAATGAAATAATTGAAATGCCAATACAAGCCACCGCCATAATAACGATATAGACTGTATATCCGGGAAGCCTGATTATGGCTTTGACATGTTCTTTATCTTGCTGGTGCCCGTTCATTTTATATTACCTGATAATTGATATACCAAACAAAAGCATCCCTTGCCCAATTTTTATTTGATATTGATCAACAATAACCTCAGTTATCGGCGCTGTTAAATAATATGAAAAGATAGTAAAGAATTGCGTTAAACAGAAAAGGCCCGCAAAATGCAGGCCTTTTCTGTTTATTAATATTTAATTATTCTGCAACTGCTGCAGCATTAACTAAACTTTCGGCGAGCGCTGTAAGGGCTTCGTCTGTAGCTTTTTCATTATCTAATGTTTGTTGCAACAAATCGGCAACCTCATCGTGGCCCATTGCTGCGGCTAAAGTTCTCAAGCCGCCATAGGTAGCAATTTCATAGTGCTCTACCTTTTGGGCAGCCAGTATTAAACCGCAGTCGCGTATCATGGTACCTTTTTCGGTGTCTTCAATTAAACCGTTGCCTTCTTCCAGTATCCCGGCCATGGCGTCACATTTTTTTGCTACCGCTTTTTCATCGAGCAATCCAAAAATTTGTTCTAAAGTGGATATGTGCGTTTCTGTTTCCTGGGTGTGTTTGTCAAATGCGGCAGCCAACTCGGGCGAGGTAGCTGCTTTTTTCATTTTTGGCAAAGCTTTAGCTAAATGTTTTTCTGCCCAGTATATGTCTTTTAATTCATCCACAAAAAATTCGTGGAATTCTGAGTTTTCCATTTTGCCGGTAAGGCCTGATGGTTTTTTTGTTCGAGTTTTCATAGTTGATGTTTTCTAGTGTTGTATAAAAGTTTTGTAACGGGTAATTGTTTTACTTAGAAATTAAAATATCGTTATTTCTTAAAATTATTACTCACTATTTTGAAGGATTAGCTCAAATCGTTATAATACTGAAATAACAAACCTGCCGGCAAAACAAAAATCCGAAAATTCAGCTTTGCCATTAATCGCTGTTTATTTACCTGCATTCCATTGGAAGAAAAAAAACGTATCGCCATTCTTGGCGGGGGCCCCGGCGGCCTGTTTATGTATAAATGTTTGATCTCATCCGGGAGGAAAGATATTACGATAGATATATTTGAAAAAAAGCGTTTATTAGGCGGCGGCATGCCTTACAGTGCGGAGGGGGCGAACGACGAACATATTACCAATGTATCGGGCAACGAGATCCCTTTAATTGTTACCCCTATAGCAGATTGGATAAAAACAGTGCCGGTTGATACCTTAGAGCGATTTCACATTGATGCCGATAATTTTAACGATTTTAAAGTATTGCCCAGGCTGCTTTTTGGCCAATATCTTGCCGCACAATTTGAAATGCTAAGGCAGCAGGCAGAACAAAAAGGGATTTTAACTCGTGTACGTTTTGATAGCCCCGTAACCGATATTATTGATAAGCGCAGCTATGTGCAGGTAGAAGTAGCTAAGGAGCAGCTGTTCGATTTCGATTGCGCAGTGATCTGCACAGGCCACAACTGGCCCATAAGGTATGAAGGTATTGTGCCCGGCTATTTCGATTCCCCATACCCGCCTGCAAAACTGGCATTAGGGCTTAATCACCCGGTTGCAATTAAGGGATCATCTCTTACCGCAGTTGATGCCATACGTACGCTTGCCCGCCATAACGGGGAGTTTGATAGAAATAAAATTAGTAAACTGGCTTATCATTTAAACGAAGACAGTAAAGGTTTTAAAATTATACTCCATACCCGTAACGGTATGCTGCCGGCCGTGAGGTTCCATTTGGAAGATTCGCACCTGCAGAACAAGGCCCTGCTTACCGAAGGCGAATTAAATGCGCACATGGCCGAAAATGCTGGATTTTTATCGCTTGATTATATTTTTGAGAAAGATTTTAAAGAGTTGTTCCGCGATAAAGAACCCCAATTTTACGAGCGCATAAAAGGCATGAACGTAGAAGAGTTTGTGGCTGATATGATGGAACAGCGGGAACGTTTAGACCCCTTTGAACTGTTAAAGTTAGAATATGACGAGGCGGCGAACTCCATAAAACGTAAACAGTCTGTTTATTGGAAAGAAATGCTTGGCGTATTAAGTTTTGCAATGAACTACCCTGCTAAGCATTTATCTGCAGAAGATATGCAGCGGTTACAAAAGTCGCTTTTACCACTAATTTCTATCGTTATCGCCTACATTCCGCAAAGTTCTACAGAAGAGCTGATCGCTTTGAATGAGGCCGGCATACTGGAAATAATTTCTGTGGGGGAAGATAGCAGCGTTGAAGCAGCCGAACATGGGGCTACTTATTATTACGATAATGATACGGGCGAGGCGAAAGCCAGCTATTTTAAAACTTACATAGATTGTGTAGGCCAACCACACCTTTCATATGAAGATTTCCCTTTTAAAAGCCTGGTCAATGATAAAGTAGTATGCCCGGCCCATTTAAAGTACCAATCAGCGAAGGCGGCCAAGCTCGATTTACAGGACGGAAATAAGGCAGTGGAGCAGCGTGCAGATGGTAATTATTATTTAAAGGTGTCGGGACTCACCATTAATGATAGTTTCCAGTTTTTGGACTCAAACGGTGTAAACAACCCGCGAATTTATATTATGGCCGTACCTTATATCGGGGGCTATAATCCCGATTATTCGGGCCTCGATTTTTGCGAAGAAGCCTCAGCGACAATTACCAAAACATTACTTAAAAACTTAGGCAAAGTACCGGTTAGTTAACGGCTTGCCTTGCTATTTATTAAAAAAGCGCATAATTGCCTTTTTTAGTTTGTTATATATTTTACGGAACTGCCTGTTATTACCGCTTATTGGCTTAAAATTCTCCCACGGCGTGTTTTTTAGATATTCGAAAAAGTAATCTTTATATACCGGCTGAGAATTGTATGATTTAAAAATGGGCTTAATATCAAGGAAATGGATCAAATGGGCACCATCTTCTTCCTGGTATGCAAACCAGTTCCAGTGTGGGTCCAATTGTTTCCAACGGTTGGCCAATATCACGTTCAACCCATATTGATCTACCAGGCGTACGTGTTCCCTGTGATCTACCAATGCCTTTATTACCTTTTCTGTAATGTTTTCATCCCGCCATATCTTAAGGTCCATCAACATCACCCCTGCGTTAAAATATTTAGTATCTGGAGGGAACCCTAAGGCAGCGTAATTTGGTACGCCACCCCACTCGCAGTCAAATGTTAAACCAACATCCTGTACCACACCTATTACATTTCCTTCCAGGTCGAGGTTCCATAATTTCGAAATATCATCCTGTACAATAATGTCAACATCAAGATACAATAGCCTGTCGGTACCTTTATCCACCAAATAGGGCGAGAATAAGCGTAAATAAGTAGTAAGCGGGAAAGACGACTTATCTACCGGTATGTGCATCGTAGCCGGAATTATGTTTTTGCTTTTAAACCATTTAATGGTTATCCGCGCAGGGTCTGCAACGCTTTCCAGCTTTGCCCTAAAACTTGCTGCAATACCATCGTCAATAATGTAAAAAACAATATGCTCGCCGCTTTTATGATTAACATCTATAGACCTTAATAAGGCTACGATAAGAATTGCGTAATGATTGTCGCTTGCTACAACGATAGAAATGGTGTTGTTTTTTTCCATGGGGTTATTTAGAACGGCGCGAAAAGTTAATCGGGTATATAATTATGTTATCAGCGAGCTGTAGGTTTCCTTTACAAAAAGTATGGTTTCCTTATACCCCACAACGTATATATTCCAAAAGTTAAATTTATGGAATTTATTTAAAGGAACATACGCAATAACAATAGCCACCAACACCGGAAATACGTTAGTGAGGGCAATGGCGTATACAGTTTTAAATATAGATACCGCCACATAATCTGCCACCAGGTTTACCACCAGCATAACCAGTATTTTATAGAAATTAATTTTAGGTTTATGTATTACATCCAGGGTTAAGGCTAAAAACCTATCGGCAGGGTAAAAAATTGTGATGCTGATAAATATCCTGAAAAGGTTAGGCGCCTCCGTATGTATGTATTTTGCCCCGCCTACTAAGCCAATGATCGGTTCTGCAAATATTACCGCAACAATGGCTATAGCAGCTATTGCAATGCTAAGCATACCTATTAACTTTTTCATGGTATGTATCATCTCTTCGGGCTGGTTGTTGTTGTAAAACGCGGAGAGCAAAGGGAATCCGGATGCTGCAAAGCTAAGCATAGGGATCTCTACAATTTGGTTAAGCTTTACGCCAAGATTGTACAGGGCTAAACCTGCGGGGCCCAAGAAAATGGTGATCATCATGGTATCTGTGAAACCAAAAAGATTTGAGCTTAAACTGGTGCCCATGCTGTACTTGCCAAAATTGGCTATCTCTATAACAGTTGCTTTGGTTGCATACCTGATGTACCGAAGCTTAGTCCACCCTAAAACCAGCATTACTATGCTGGTAACTATGTTTGCCACTATATAGGCAAGGATAATGTTGGTAAGGCTGGATTTTTTGATGATAATGAGCACTACCACCGTGCCTGTAAACAAGATCTGGTTAATTAGCCGGAGCCAAAGTAACTGGTCAAAACGTTTTTCGCTTTGCACAGCAAGGTTGGCCATAAATGAAGGTACGGTAGACAGGAAAGTAATGGCAAAAAACTTAACAAACAACACCACTCCAAAGCTTTTTATGTGAGGAATAAGAAAGTAAGCAGGAATGTTTACCATTACAACGCCAAGCGTTACCATAAGTACCAGCACCCATGCAGAACCTGCTACTTCCCTTGAGCGCCCTTCGCCCGAACCCGAATAAAATTTAATGTAAGGATTAGTAAGGAAACCGCCCTTAAGGTTGTCTACCAAACCAAAAATGGTCATAAAAAGCACATAAACACCAACTTCTATAATAGATAAAGCGCGGTACAAAATTGCCACCGTAACCATCCCGAAAACAGCCATAACACCATTGCCTAATAATGATTGAAAGTGGATATTTTGAAATACCGATAAAAGTTTTTTAATAGCGGACATTTATAAATTTTACGATAAAAATCGCGCTTTAGTTTCCCAAAACAGGCAATTAATGCGGGTAAATTTAACTACACAAACTGCAAATAACCTAAGTTATATTCGCCGAAAAAAATATCAAATGATATTTAACGGCTCAACGCATGGTAATGTAAGTATATTTCTCCTTACTGTAACATAGCTTATGTAGGTATTGCAATTTCAGTTCCGAAAAAATTATCCGGATATTAGAATTGATAACATGATGCCGGCAACCCGCCTATTTGAAACTATTTTAATACACACATGTTACACATATTCAATCAAAACTTAAAAACATGAAAAAATTGTATGTTCCCGTAGTGTTAGCTATGATGCTGATGCTAAGCAGCTGTTCTGTAGTTGAAGGTATTTTTAAAGCCGGCGTATGGGTTGGCGTAATTGCCGTGGTAGTTATTATCGGCCTTATCATCTGGCTGATATCAAAGATATTTTAACACAGGTTAATGGATGTTCAGCAATTTAAGGGGTTGCCGTTTTATATAAAACTGGCATGTGTTTTATTTAGCCTTATAGCACTATGTTATATTGTAGTAGTTGCTAAAGAAATACTATCCCCCTTAATTTTTTCGTGCTTGTTCTCTATATTATTGCTTCCAGTTGCGCAATTTATGCAAAATAAGGCCCATTTGCCCCGCAGTGCGGCCTCAATGGTTTCGGTATTATTATTTATTGCGGCCATTGGCCTGGTGTTATATGTAATTGGCGCGCAGATCACAAACCTTGCAGATGACTGGCCAAAATTTCAGGATCAGTTAAACACATCGGTAAATTCTTTACAGGATTGGGTATCGCAAACGTTCCATATAACTGCACGTAAACAACTTAATTATGTGCATACTGCTACCACAAAAATAATGTCGTCGGGTACTGCAGTAATAGGCGCTACGCTTTTGTCGTTGTCATCCATCTTGCTTTTTCTCATATTCACATTTATTTACACTTTCTTTTTTTTGCTTTACAGAACACTTATCATGAAGTTTTTAGAAAGTGTTTTTCAGGCCGAAAATAAAGCACTGGTGCATGAAATTGTTGAACAGGTGCAGTACATTATCAGAAAGTATATCATTGGCTTGTTAACAGAGATGGCCATTGTTGCCTGCTTTGTGTGCCTCGCATTTTGGGCCCTGGGAATTAAATACGCTATATTATTGGGGTTGTTAACCGGTTTATTTAACATTATCCCTTACATTGGTATTTTTACAGCCCTTATATTAAGTTCGTTAATTACGTTTGCTACAGCTACGGTGGTAAGTAAAGTTATATTGGTGGTAATAACGCTGGTGGTAACACACCTGGTAGACAGCAACGTTTTACTGCCGGTTGTGGTTGGGTCTAAAGTGAGGATTAATGCACTAATAACTGTTTTAGGTGTAATTATCGGCGAGATGATCTGGGGCGTCCCGGGCATGTTCCTCTCCATACCGGTTATTGCAGTACTTAAAATAATTTTCGACCGGGTAGAAAGCTTGCAGCCATGGGGCATTATCCTGGGCGACGAAGAACGAAAACAAAATAAGCTGGCTACAAAATTAACGGCCAGAGGAAAAAAAATAAAAATTGCGCAGTAAAATTTAATCCGGTTATCAAATATACAATCATGAAAAAACTGATCTTACCTTTTGTTTGCTTGTTTATCGCCTTCACCATGTCGGGCTGCGGCCTTTTCGAAGACGCATTTAAAGCAGGGCTTATCTTCGCGTTTATTATCATTGCCATTATCGGCGTAATTGTTTGGCTGGTAAGGTTTACAGCTTCGGCAATAGCAAAAAAATATAGAGTGCAGGTTGTTAAGGCTTGAATATAATTACAGCAATTTGCAGTAGTATATTGCAGTATACCCCCGCAAGTACATCATCCATCATTACGCCGGTGCCACCGGGTAGTTTCTCTAAGCGCCTTATAAACAATGGTTTAACCATATCAAAAAACCGAAATAAGATAAAGCCTGCCACTAACAGGTACATATTTTGACGTACAAAAAGCAGTGCAACCAGCATGCCGGCAACTTCGTCTATAACCACACGATAGCTGTCTTTCCCCCATGCGGGTTCAACTTTATTGCCTGTGTAGATACCTGTTAGCAATATTAATAATGTTATGGCCGGTAACACCCAGGTTAAATTGGCAACTGTAGTATGCCAAAACAAATAAATCAATCCGCAGGTAATAGCCGCTGCAATTGTACCGCCACCCTTAATATACCCAATGCCAAACCACGATGCAATTACCTTATTCATGAGGTAATATTATAAAACTTTAAGCAGGCAAACAAAACGGCTTTATATATGCTTTAATTCAAAACTATTTAAAATGTCATTTGACCAATACCACGAACCCGCGAGCGAACTATCTGATGAAACCCGCACCTTTGCGCGCATGATCGCATCTTTATCTGAAGAAGCAGAAGCTATAAACTGGTATGAGCAGCGCATTAGCATTGAAAAAGACGAAGATGCCAAAGCCATTATGCAAAACGCACAGCACGAAGAATTTAAACATTTTGGTATGGACCTTGAATTTTTACTGCGCAAAAAAGAAGTTTGGCGTAAGACCTTGCAAGCCATACTTTTTCAGAAAGGCGACATTGTAGAACTTGGTGAAAAAGGCGAAGAGGCCTCTGAATAAATTATCTTAGCGCCTCAAAGCTATATTTCGCGTCGCTCCAGAACTCGTCCAGAGCAATAACGCGTGGCTTGAAGAATGAGATTAGTTGGGGCCAGTCGTTAGTGTTAAATACATTTACGCCTTCAATTTCTTTCACTACACGGCTAACGGTTTTACCGTACTGGCCCGTGGTATGCAACTGCCAATCCCATTCTTCGCCCAAATAACTTTTAAGAATGGTCTTAAATTGTTTAAACTGATCGAAAAACAATTCCTGTATTCCCGCATCCGGATGTGCTATTTCTATGGCAATAGCTGCCTTATCCTTTTCTGCATACAAACGGAAGTATAGATGTTTTATACCGGTCCTATAATTTACCCATTTTTATCCCATCTGCCGATAAAATGGGCGCCATGTATTGCCCAAACGCAGTCCAAAAAGCCCGTTTAAGATGTGATGCCTGTTCTTTAGAGTACATTACAAATTAACCAACCTTAACAATCATTGTTCTGAATGTAAGGCTAATCCTCGGCGTAGTAATCTTTTTCGTTTTAGGCAGGCTGTGCAACCAGTTGGTTTGGGTAGCGCCCTTCATTATCAACAAGCTGCCGTTTTCTAATAGTATTGATGTGCTTTCCTTCGTTACGCGGTGCCTTAATGCAAACTTACGTTCGGCGCCAAAACTTAAAGAGGCTATGGATGTGTCTTTCCCCAGAGATTTTTCATCATCACTGTGCCAGGCCATACCTTCATCGCCGGTATGATATAAGTTTAGCAGGCAAGAATTATAGGTAGTACCGCTCAGCTGTTCTGCTATGTGTTTAAGGGCTAACAACTCCTTTGTCCAGGGCAGTGCTTGTTTAGTGGTATTTGAATAACTGTAACTGTACCCGGCGTCGCCATACCAGGCTACTTTTCGTTTAGTAATAAAATGCTTGCCGAATATTCTGGCCTCGTCATTTCGCCACTCAATGGTATCTAACAGTATTTTCAGGTACTTACCGGCTTCATTATCCGGTATCACCTTGCCATAATACTCTACTATGCCATCATAGGTTATGAGGCTTATCTTTTCGCTTTCCATTGTTTATATTCTTTGGGCATACAGTGGGCGCATGGGCGGTAACCATTATCAACCGCGTCTTTTTCATTCTTAAAAAATATCCTGTTTTGTGCTTTCATACGCTTACCTGAGCGGCAACTGAGTGTGCCGTAAATTTTACCGGGTGCATTCCCGCCAAAGCCGATCTCGCCCCATCCTATAAACCTATATAACATGCGGCTGCGCGCAAATGGGGTGGCGCCTAATTGAAAATTGCATATCATTTGCCTAAGCGCCTATATACAATCTCGAGGCTTCCCAGCCAATAATGGCATGTTTTCTACCGCTGCCCCAATGGTATTGGCCAATATCGCCCGTGGAACGTATAACACGGTGGCAGGGGATCAAAAAAGCGACCGGGTTATCGCCCACCGCCGAGCCAACCGCCCGGGATGCATTGGGGTTTTGCAGGTTTCCAGCCAGTCCGCCGTAGGTGGTTAATCCGCCAATTGGCACCTTCAGCAGCATATCCCAAACCTTAAGCTGAAACGGTGTACCTTTTAAATGCAATTTGATCTCATTAAGCCTGCTCCAGTCTTGCGTAAAAATATAGAGAGCGTTTTGCTGCAGTTGGTCAAGGAAGCGGTTATACTTCGCGTTCGGGAAAAGCTGCTGCAATTTATCAAAAGCCACAGGCTCGCCCTCATCTGCAAAAGCAATGTAGCAAATGCCTTTATCTGTTGATGCAATTAACAAGGCACCAAACGGACTTGCAGCAAAGCTGTAATTAATGTTTAGGTTTTCGCCGCCATTTTTGTATTCTCCCGGTGTCATGCCTTCTGCTTTTATAAACAGGTCATGCAGGCGGCCTGTGCCCGATAAGCCCGTTTCATACGCGGCGTCAAATAGTGTAACCTTCCGTTTCTTTAATAAAGCTTTAGCGTGCTCGGCGCTTAAAAATTGCACAAACTGTTTGGGCGTTACACCCGCCCAGTCTTTAAACATGCGCTGAAAATGAAACGGGCTTAAATTTACGTGCTCTGCAGCTTCATCCAGCGATGGCCGGCGCTTATAATTCGTTCTGAAAAATTCTATTGCTTCGGCAATTCTCTTATAGTCAACCTCGTTCTGTGTTTCCATTTTTACGATATTTAATACTACAAAATTATTGGATAACCACAGCCTTTAAAACCCGTTTCTTGCGGAGTTACTAAATTGCCTGTTAAACAAAAAGCCATGTGTCTGTTAGCTAACGTACACATGGCTTTCCTTTAATAAAAAACTGTTACGGATGGCGCTCGTGGTGTATCTGCGCGCCTGCGTGATTTTGCTGCCGGTTTATTTGCTGGCGTTGCGCCATATTCATCCTGCCGCCGTTTGCCGCACGGTTAGCATTTATC
Source organism: Mucilaginibacter sp. (assembly GCA_965277245.1). Classification (GTDB taxonomy): domain Bacteria; phylum Bacteroidota; class Bacteroidia; order Sphingobacteriales; family Sphingobacteriaceae; genus Mucilaginibacter. Next base: position 3,101,219 of record OZ255719.1, on the reverse strand, counting down.
TGCCTGTTTATATTTTGCTCATGGTTTTCTGCACGGGCTGCCTGGCCGGCATTTAGCTGGCCATTATCAACCCCATTTGCAATGCGCTGCTGCTGGTTAGCCCGCCGCTGGCCTACCTGGCCATTGCCATATTGGTCATTATGGGCATTGTGCTTATCGTTATAGATAGCGTTGCTGGTATTATTTTGCTGCCTGTTAACTTGCTGGCGCTCTTGCTGTGTTAAAGTACCGCCGTTTGCAGATCTATCTGCATGTACTTCTTTATTAATGTTGCCCTCGCGGTTCTCCAGGTTTTTGGTTTCCCCGGCATTTAAGCTGCCATTTGAGATACCATTGGCAATGCGCCCTTGTTGATCAAACTTACGGCCGTTAACACGGTTCATGGCTGCGGTACCCGGCACCCCTTTATTTACAGATGCAAATTGCTTACGATCATGCATGGCAGTTTGCTCATGTGATATTTGCTGTTGGGAGGGCTGGATGTGCTGCTCGCGCTGGGCCACTTGCTCTTGTTGCGTTGGCCGTGCGTTAACGCCGCCTGCACCGTTAAAACTGGTACGGTTAATTGTGGTGTTATTAATAACGGTATTATTTACATAGGTGTTGTGTACAATGTTGGTATTAACATTGGTAACAGCTGTATTGTACCTAAACACATTACCGGCCCATGTACCGCCACCAAAACCTACACCGCCATAACCGAAACCATAGTTTATACCACCATAAAAGCCAACATGGTGGCCCCAATATCCGGAGTGAAAACCGTATACCCCACCGTCATATCCCCAATAAGCAGGTGTCCATAACAGGCCGAAATGCGGGGGCCTAACCCAAACACCCGGTACCCAATAGTAACCGTTATCTTCACTGTATGACCAGTAACCGGGGGTCCAGATATAACCGTCGCCGGGAATTACCGGTTGCGCGTAAACAGGCAGGGCAGGTGGCGGCGTGTGTACAGAAATATTTACGCCAATGCTAAGCTGAGCATTAGCGGTTGTTGTTGCCAGGGCAAAGCCCGCAAGAAATAGAAAATTCTTAAATAACTTTTTCATAATAGGGGTGATTAATTGAAGTAATGGACAATCCTGTTGGGAAAAAGTTTAAGACGGCCATTTATTAATTCAGGTGCAGTGAGCTATCTGATTATTTTCTGAACATATACCAACACAATGTTTTACAAAAAGCCTGCAAGCCACTTGGTATTTGGTACTTTTGTTATGTGGAAATGTCACATATAAAAGTTGTAGCGTTTGATGCCGATGATACGCTTTGGGTAAATGAGCCTTATTTCAGAAAAACGGAAGATGCCTTTTGCATATTGCTGCAGGAGTACCTGAGCCGGCACGATCTGGAGCGCGAGCTCTTAAAAACCGAACTGGATAACCTGCCGCTCTATGGATATGGTGTAAAGGGGTTTATGCTCTCCATGGTGGAGGCAGCAATTAGAATAAGCAATGGTACCATTAGCACTGATACTGTTAGTAAGATATTATCATTAGGTAAAAATCTGCTTAACGAGCCAATTGAGCTATTAGATGGCGTGGAAGAAGTGCTGCAAAAGCTACAGGGTAAGTACCGGTTAGTTGTGGCAACAAAGGGCGATCTGTTGGACCAGGAACGTAAACTACGCAAATCTGGCTTAGGCAAATATTTCCACCACATAGAGATCATGTCTGAAAAAGACGAAGCCAATTATCTTAAACTCGTTAAACATCTCGACATAAAACCCGACGAATTGCTGATGATAGGAAATTCGCTAAAATCTGACATATTGCCGGTGCTTAACATTGGTGGTTACGCTGTTCATGTGCCATACCATGTTACCTGGGCGCATGAAACCATTAGCCATACCATAGAAAACGAACGGTTTGAAACCGTTGAACATATTGGCGAGGTTTTAAAAGACTTGCAAATTTCATGAATGTTATAAGCGTGGATGCTTACAACGGCAGAGAGCGTAGACGCTTAAAGGCAGAGAAAATTATCTTGGAAAAGACCATTCTGTAAATTCGCAATTTCTGTAAATTCGTGATTCAGACAATAAAAAAGCCGCTAACTTATGTCAGCGGCCTCAACAATTAAGTTAATCTTTAAAAGTCGAACTCGTTGCTTGGCATACCGATAGGCGCGCCCGGAGGCATGGCAAGCGGTTCTGCCGGCTGAAATTTCTCTGGGTCCTTTTTAAACTCTTCTATCTGCGACAAGCCAAAATATAGAGACGCTTTTTGCTTTGGCGATGCGCTAACCAAACTGCCGCCCATCCATTGGGCAAGCTCACTTATTTTCAATAAAGCTTCGCCGCGCACGTTTTCGCCCGCCCTGGTGTTTGCAGCAAGTTGCAGTAAATATTTAAGGGTGAGGTTATTTACCAAGATATGCAATTCGCCTTTGTAACCCGGCTGGAGCGGCGCTTTCCACGTTTTTTCTATCAGCTTATCTACCATGGGCATAAAGCCTGGCTGCGCGCTGTTTCTGGATTGGTATTCTATCAGCCTGGCCGCGCGGTCGGGATCAAGCATGTAGCCTAAAGTTGTGCTGGCAGCAGTTTCTGCAGCGCCAAGCGGGTCAAAGGTAACGCCTGTATGGCCGCCAAAGGTCTCCACACTCGATGGATAACCCACCGGTCGCGGGGGTATTTTTTCTATCAATCCCTCGGGCAGGGCTAAAAAATCGGGCGTAATGGTTGCTATCATCCCGTCAATTGCACGCCATTGCTCAGCAGGCTCTATCATTTTGGTAACGGTTTCGCCATCGTTCTTTAGGGCATGGGTAAAATAAAGCCCGCCGATAGAATTAGACACCGCTTCTATCTGGTAGCGGTGTAACAGGTACATAGGTACTAAAACCTCTTCCAGCGTGGCCATCGGTGCATCTTCTCGGATAGCCTTTTCAGAGAAATTATCCAATATATGCCTGCGGATAAGAACGAGTTTATCTAACTGTTCTACCGCGTTTACACCATCATCCCACTGGTGTGCCAAGGGGTGTACCCCGCCACCAATATCGGGTATAAATATGTGGCCCCGGGCAAGGGTTTCTTTCATGATCTTATCAAGCGCTTCACTCTCATTTGTACCTTTCGGGAAATCTGAGTAGCCCCACATGATAGCCCGTTTATCCCAGCTGCCAATACCCCTGGCATAGGCGTTAGACAGATCGATACTACCATCAGCCTTCATGGTAAACCTGGGGAAGGGATAATCCATTACGGATGCACGATCGTGCGTGCTGCTGGTAAAATTGTGGTACAAGCCAAGGGTATGCCCAATCTCGTGTGCCGATAACTGCCTTATGCGTGCCAGCGCCATCTGTTCCATCTCTTTAGAAACCGGCTTGCCATCAGTATAGGGTTGTAACAAACCTTCGGCAATCAAATAATCCTGCCGGTTACGGTCAGACCCAAGGGTAACAACACCCTTTAAGATCTCGCCCGTGCGCGGGTCTATGTATGATGAGCCGTATGAAAATGCCCGTTCGGGGCTGCCCGACCGATTAACCCAGTTAACCACATTATAGCGCATGTCCATAGGGTCGGCATCTGCAGGTAATTCTTTTACAATGAACGCATTTTTATAACCCGCTGCTTCAAAAGCCTGGTTCCACCAGCTGCCGCCTTCTATCAGGGCTTTTTTTATTTTATCGGGCGCGCCCCTGTCAATATAATATACAATAGGCTCTACCGGTTCGCTCATGGCAGCGCCGGGATCTTTTTTAGCCAGGCGATGGCGGGCCGTAAACTTTTTGAGCAAAGGCTCATCCATGGGTGCAGAGAAATCGTAATAGGTAAACTGATTAAACCCGCTGCGCGGATCAAACTTGCGCATTTTAAAACCGGCATCCGGCAATTTTACAAAGGCCTGGTGCATCCTAAAGGTTACTGCGCCGGGGTCTGCAGCCAAACCGCCCCCGCGACCAAACCCGCGATTGCCGCTGCTGCCTGTAAAGGTTAGCAGTGCTTCAAACTCACTGTTTTTAGGGAAGTTTTTGGTATTGTCTAAAAATATGGCAGAGCGGGTATCATCTAATCGGTAACCTGTTGCAGCCGCAGCTGCTGCACGAGCACCGGCTGCTTGAGAGCCCGGAATGCGGCTCATGCCTAAACCGGCACCAATACCATCTGCATCGCGCACTAAAAACGGGGTCATATCTACCAGCACCCGGCCATCTTCAAAAGCCACCGGTGTAAAGCCCCACAAAACAGATTTTGCAAAGGCATTTTCTACGGCTTTCTTTTCATCAGCACTGCCGTTAACCGCACGATAGTTGGTTATATTTTGCACCATAAAGATCTTAGGCCCAATTTTGGTAAACCTGGTGATCACAGCAGATGCCTGCCCACGCTCTGGGCCGCCATTACCAACACCATCTACTAAAGAACGGAAGTATAAAAAGTCCTGATCGAAATTGCCGATCTCGAGGTATAGCTTACCGGTTTTATCGTCATAGTAAAAGTTAAAAAAACCCTCATACTTTTTAAGGTTTTGAGTCATTGACGAAATGGTAACGGGGGGCTTATTTTCGCCGCCGCGTGTGGCTCCACCGTCGGTGGCAGATTGCCTTGCCTGCCCGTAGCCCAAGCTGCTTAATGCAAACATGGCAGCGGCTGTTATTGGTAAAAAGTGCTTCATATGGTAATTAGTGAATGGTGATTTTGTGCGTAGTTAAGTAGTGATGAGTTTTTGATTAAGGTGCAACTCGCCTAATCAAGCACCCACTTAGGAAAAGTAATTATATTTTTTTGAAAATGCTATCGCGTTTTTACCTGAACAAAAAAGTTACGGTCAATTAGTATGTAGCATGGTTGTTGCCTGGTTCTTCCCGAGGGTTAATCTACCTGGGAATAAAGGGTTGCAGTTGCGGAGCAGATAACCTACCTTGTATTACCAACTATTACCCGATGAAAAAAATTATCCTTTGCCTCTCGTTTGCGGGCATACTTACCCTGGCTGCATTTAAGCCAAACTATACAGCAACGCGCGCCAATGTTGGTTATCAATTAGGTGTACAAATGTGGACTTTCCGCATGTTTAGTTTTACCGATGCCCTAAACAAGGTAGACAGCTCCGGAATAAAAGAAATTGAACAGTACATAGGCCAAAAACTTGGCGGCGATATGAAAGGAAATTTTGGCCCTGAAATGAGCGCCGAAGACCGTATAAAAGTTAAGAAACTCCTTAAAGCCAAAGGCATCCATATGGTGGCAATGGGCGTAATTGTGCCGCGAACCAGGGCAGACTGGGTAAAAACCTTCGATCTGGCTAAAGATATGGGCATGAGCTATATCACTGCCGAACCGATAAAAAACCAATGGGATATGGTTGATACTTTAGCAGGGATTTATCACATACCGGTTGCCATACATGACCATCCCAAACCCAATGTTTACTGGCACCCCGACTCGGTACTGGCGGCCATAAAGGGGCACAAGAATATAGGCGCCTGTGCAGATATAGGCCATTGGGCGCGTAACGGGCTTAACCCGGTTGCCTGTATGAAAATACTGGAAGGCCATATTATTGGTGCACACCTAAAAGATATTGTAACTTTTGGCGATACCCACGCGCGCGATACCGTGGTTAGTAAGGGTGTAATAGACATCCCCGCTGCACTGGCTGAATTACAACGCCAGCACTTTAAAGGAATGATCTCTATTGAGCACGAATCTAATTGGTACCACAACCTGCCCGACGTGATTTTTACCCGCGAATATTTTGATGCTCAGGTAGCTAAGTTGAAGTAGTATTATACGCTTCATTTAAAATTCCCGGTTATTATTTTTAGGGTCTATATCAGCATCAAACGCGGTGCCGAGCACCAGCTTACTTACAGGCTTTTTTGCATAAAGCTTTAGTATGATAGATTTATTGCCTGCCTGCCAGCAGGTAACGCTTTTACTGACAAGGCTCTTTGTGCCGTCTTTGTAATAAATATTTAGATGCACCGGTATTGCTTCGGAGCCCAGGTTTTTTATTGTTATCCGTAATTGTTGGTGGCTTATCCAAACTTTACCTATTGCAAGGTTAGGAACGCCTTTTTCAAAAAACCAATTTTGCCAAAACCAATTGAGATTAACGCCCGAAGCCGTATTCATGCAGTCAAAAAAATCGTAAGGCGTTGGGTGTTTTCCTTTCCATTGATCAATATAATACCGCAGGGATTTAAAAAAGAGTTTATCACTTAACGCTTCCTTAACATACAAATAGCCTAATGCCGGTTTCATGTCCTTATCGGCATACCTGGCCGAGCCATATAATTGTGGCGTTAAAGTCATTATGGGTACATCCTGCTCGTTACCTGCCGACCGGTTAACATCTGCCACATTATTGCCGGGCGCAACAGTGGGATCAATCACCGGGTGAAGCATAAATTCGGCCAGCGTAGCCCAGCCCTCATCCATGAAAGAATATTTGGTTTCGTTGGTGCCTACATAAAAGGGGAACAAAGAATGAAATATTTCATGGGCCGTAAATTCTATGGCATCGGCTGGATTTTCAAATGGCAGATCGTTTATCATCATTGGATATTCCATAGCATCAAGCCCGTCAAATACAGTAATATGAGCATAAGGGAACGCAATCGCCGGGAACTTATAACTAATGGCTTCCACCGTTTTACGGGCATAGCCTATAACCGGGTTGTAAGCTTTATGATTCGGGTTGTAAACAGCGTCTGCCCTTACTCGCCTTCCCGTTTTTGCATCTACAATTAAACTACATGATTTCCATAGATAATGGTTACTAACGGTAAAAGCGAAGTCGGTTACATTATCGGCTTCAAACTTCCAGGTATTCACTTTATTTCCTTTTGAGATATTCCCCTCTGCAATGTCGTTTTGGGCAATAATATCGATAACGCTATCAGATTTCTCGGCATCCCGAATTCGCTTTGCGTAAGGGGCGTTATAAACTTCATCTGTGTTTTTCAGATCTCCGGTTGCCCAAACCTGGTAATTACCGGGCACAGTAATTTCTGCCTTAAAGTTTCCGTAATCATTATAAAACTCGTATGGCCCGGTGTACGGGTAATCATTCCAACCATCTATATCGTCATAAACAGCAACCCGCGGAAAAAAGTAAGCGATAACAAAAGCGCCTGTATCAACCTGCCCCGTTCTAATAAACGACCCCTTATTAAAGTATAAGCGTAGCTAATGTCAAATTGAACTTGCTGATGGGGTGCAATTTGCTGCTTATTGAGGTACATATTTGTACCCCTTATAATCCTTTTAGTACTATCCTGGAACTGGTTATCTTCTTTTATACTTTCTATATCAACTCCGTCGGTTAAATCTTTTGCCGCGATAGAAGTTGCCCGCATTGCCTGCCGTTGATATAAATTGGGGAACAATTTAAATACTACCCGCTTTAGAGTGTCCGGGCTATTATTAGTGTACAATATTTTTACTGACCCATTTATCCTTAAGATTAAAGGGTTAAATGCTACGTTAATTGAATAATCGGCAGTGTTTTGCCAGTAACCTTTGCCGGGGGGGCCGCTTAAACTGTGCGTACCCTTGTCATAGGCTTTTTTAATATTGGTTGCCAATGGCAAACGAGCTTGCGCAAACAGACAACCGTCACTTAACGCTAACAGGAACCAAATCGCAGAAATGAATTTTAACATAAAGATGATTTGGTTTCAAAGAGTCAAAAAAACACTTTAAAGATTTAAAAATATTAGGACGCCGCACTAACTATACCAAAACACGGCTGGTGAGCATGCTATGCTTTGGTTTAAACCCGGCAGATTTTTTGAAAGCAACTTAAATAAACTCCGCAATGCGTGCCGCACGCGTACATTATATGTCCCGGCGGCGAATAGTGGCTAAGAGTTTTTGATCACGATAGACTCAATTACGTTAACTACGTGCTCGCATTTATCTGTGGCTTTTTCCAGCACTGCAAATATTTCGCTATATTTCATCACTTCGAGCGGGTCTGTTTCTTTGGCAATTAATGCGCCCAGGGCTTTGGTATAAACCTGATCTGCATAGTGTTCCATTTGCTTTATTTTGGTGCAATGCCCAGTAATGATATCAACTTGTGTTATATCATTCATGGCTTCCACGCATTTGGCTAACTCGCCTGTGCAGTCAACAATAAGCCCCGTAAGCTCTTTTATAGGGGCATTTACAACAATGTTATAAAAATTTAATCTTCGCGCAGCAATGTTGATATAATCAGATACAGCGTTCAAAGCAGACGACAGTGCATACATATCGTCACGTGTGAACGGTGATACAAAAGCCTTACCCGAAACGGCATACATTTGGTGTTTCATGCTCCCGCCCTTCTCTTTTAACCTGCTTATCTGGTTAAAGATCATTTTCTCTTCCTGCATGTTATCAGAACTTACCGTTTGATAAAGCAGCTTAGCCATCTCGAGGCTGTTATTGGCGCCATGGTTAAACAGGTTATAAAAAACCTTGTTATTGTTTGGCATAAACTGGCCGAATAAGCTTGTTTTCATGATTTTAGTTTGCCCCGCGAAGATAAGGTTTCGCATCTGAATTTTATCGGCGCACACTTATTTGCGTTCTAAATTTATACGCCTGCCCCCTACTACAAAGCACCATAAGGCAGCTAAGAAAAATGCAGTAATTAATTATTTTAAAACCACCATCCGTTATCTCTGTTATATCTATTCAATAAATCTATTATGAAAACTTCAAAAATTTGGATTTTACCTGCATTACTAAGTTTTGTATTCGTATTAAGTGCTGCAAAAGATGCCGGTAAAGAAGAAGAGCGTATAGAAAAGTCTACGAATGTTTTGCATGCCTTTGCAAACATGAAAGAGAGCATACCATCGCAATTAATTCAACACGCAGAAGGCATAGTTATTGTGCCGAAATTAATTAATGCCGGCCTGGGCATTGGCGGCAAACGCGGCAAAGGTGTAGCCATGGTAAAAACTGCCGGCGGCTGGAGCAATCCTGTTTTTGTAACCATTACCGGGGGCAGTATAGGTGCCCAAATAGGGGTACAGGCGGTAGACCTGGTATTGGTTTTTAAACATAGAAGCGTTTTAAACAAGGTTCAAAACGGCGATTTTACCATGGGCGGCGATATTTCTGCTGCGGCGGGCCCGGTTGGGCGCAGTACATCTGCCAATACAGATTATAAATTGGATGCAGAGATTTATTCTTACTCGCGCAGCAAAGGGTTGTTCGCAGGCATCAGCATTAATGGCTCAAATATTTCGATAGATAAAAGCGCAAACAGGGCATTTTACGGTTCGGCAATACCATCGAGAGATATATTTGCCGACTTTAAAAGTTCGTCGGGAGCGGTAATAGCTTTAAAGCAGGCATTAGGAGGTATGTAAAACCAGCCATTATCCGGAAAACATAAGATTAGACTTCTTCACTTAAATATCCATATTCTACAAGTTGATTTTTTGAGCTAAGATATTTAATACCGCCATCAAACATGATGCAGAATTTGGTAGCAACGTTGAGCACATTGTTATAATCATGATCTGTAAGCATGATCCCCTTTGTGGCCGATTGTATAAGGATCATGTCTTTTAAACGCTCCACTATAATGGGAGCTATACCGTTGAAGGGCTCATCTAATAACACAAATTTGCTATCGCTGTACAGCAGTAACTTAATTTCAAGGTATCGGAGTTCTCCGCCGGAAAGCTGGCTTACCTTATTTTCTTTAAGGTGGGCTAAAATGTCGTCTGTAAAGAAATCGGCAACGGTTTCATTATTAAGAAATATTGCCGCTGTTGTTTTAACAGTTATATTTTTCAACAAAAAATTATGCTGGGGCAGGTAGGCAATATTGCCGTCTGTTGCAAACGGGCTATCGCATTTCTTGCCATTTATAGCGATGAATTTATCAACGGTCGGCATTACGCCAAACATAATTTTCATTAGGGTTGATTTCCCTGTACCATTACGGCCAAGCAGGCCGATAATATCGCCCGTTTGGCACCTCAAGTAAATATCGGTTAGTATTGATTTATCGCCGAACGATTTTTGAACACTGTCAATTTCTAAAATATTTATCATAACAACGATACTATAAATATTAAAGACGCAATAAAGATGTTAACCATCATGAAGCGTGAAATGAGCCAAAGTTTTGATACGGCATTGTTGTAGTAAAAGTAATATTGATCGCGCCCGGTTAACTCTTTGTACAGGATGCATATTACCGGCCCGGCTGTAACAAAAGAAATGGCAAACATTTTAAAGAAATATGCCGGCCCTATTTCAAAAAACCCCATCACAGCAAATAATAGGGAAATGCCTACATTAATGGTGATTGTACCCCTGTAAAATATTAACAGCAACTGCAGGCGTTTTCCTTGGTTTTCAGGCATTGATCAAACCCCGGTTAGGTGCTAACTTACAATCTCATTAAGATGCTTAACAAAAAAAGCCACTGCAATAACGCAATAGCCAGCCATCACCCTATAAGAATGAATATATAAATATAAAAAAAGCACCCGCGGGTTAGCGGGTGCTTATATATGTTTAGTAACGGCTTCCGCCGCCGCTGCCACCTTTGTTATAGCCACCGCCGCTACCGCCACGGCGATCTCCGCCGCCACCGCCGTAACCACCGCCGCCGCTTCCGCCACGGCTAAAACCGCCGCCGCCACCGCTGCTCCGGCCGCCGAAACCACCGCCGCCACCGCTTCTGCGATCGCCGCCACCGCCTGCTTTACGCTCTTCGGCCTGGCTTACTGCAATGCTTCTGCCGCTTACTTCGATACCGTTAAGGCCGTCGATAGCTTTTTGTGCGCTTTCGTCATCAGACATTTCAACAAAGCCGAAACCTTTGCTTCTTCCGGTTTCTCTGTCGATAATTAATTTAGCTGAACTTACTTCACCGTAAGCTTCAAATAGTTCTCTTAAATCTTCTTCCTTTAACGAGTAAGGCAGACTTCCTACAAAAATGTTCATTAATTTTAATTTAATACTTGCGGCTCTTGGGCCTGTTTTTTTTAGTTAACACAAATAAAGTAACATTGTTCTTTATTCCACTGCAATATATAGAATAAGTTTATCAAAAAAATAAAATTGTAAATATTAGGCATTTAACTAACAGTTATTCATCAAAATTACTGTACCACGCCATATTTCAATTCAATAACAGGCAAAAGCGTAACCGTATCCAGCGGTATTTGGTTATTGGTAACTATCGGGCTGCGCTGGCTATAAAATTTCGCGAATTTCACTTGAGCCTCTGCCTGATTTTTTAAAGGTTCGTTGTAACTGATGTTAAGGGTTAATATAAAATCCCTGATTTTTTCACCATCGGGAATTATCCATTTATGATCCGATTTTTTGAGCATATCTGCAGCAGGCTGCGCCAGGCTGAAATCTTCAGCGTAATAAACAATTATCTTTTTGATATTGCCTCTCAGGTCGGCGGTAAATTTCAAGATCACCACGCCCGATGCATTTTGCCGGGTAATGTCATTAGAGGCAACAAAGTTGTCTTTAAAAAACTGCGTCATTACACCCTGGCCGCCCTGGAACGGAAAGGCCAAAGTTTTTTGGGCCATTGCCACACCCGAAATGGTTACGGCGGCAAAAAGCATCAATATCTTTTTCATCTAACTTATTTTAGGTGCACGTTTGCTGCCGTCGTATAATTCGTACTCCAGCAAGCGGCAATCTAGTTTACCGTTATAAAATTCTATTCGTCGGGCGGCGCTTAAGCCAACCTTTTTGGCCAGATCCGGGTTGCCTGTAAAAACATACCCTTTGTAACCACGGCAGCTCTGCTTTAAAAAATCGCCAATGCGTTTATAGGTGATCTCCAATTTGGAATGCGTGCCCAGCCTTTCGCCGTACTCAGGGTTAAACATAATTACCCCGGGTGCCGGCGGTATCTCTGTATCGGCAAAATCACCAACAGCAAATTCTATTAAATGTTCTACACCGGCGGTGTTGGCATTACGGCGCGCAATATCAATGGCATCTTCAGATATATCGGTAGCGATGATCTTAAAATCGAGTTTTTTTACAGCCTTATCTTTTAAAACCCGGCGTTGGTTAAAAAAAACCTGCTCGTCATAGCCCAAAAAATGCATAAAGCTATAGTTCATCCTAAAAAAACCCGGCGTTTTATCAGTAGCCAGCAAAGCAGCCTCGATAGCTAAAGTACCCGAACCGCACATAGGGTTTACAAAGCTGCTTTTTTTATCCCAGCCTGTTGCCATAATGGTGCCGGCGGCAAGTGCCTCCAGCATTGGCGCCTTACCCGGTATTTTGCGGTAACTATGTTTGGCCAGGGTTTCGCCCGAGGTATCTATGAAAATGTCGGCTTTATCATCTTGCCAGTATAGATGCAGCACGGCTTTATTTTGATCGGCTCCAGAGTTTGGGCGGATGCCTTTAACAGATTTTATACGGTCTGCCACGGCATCTTTAACCTTTACGTTGGCATACAGCGGGGTTAAAATATGCTCGTTATTTACGTTTGATGTAATGGAAAAATAACCCGAAAAGTCGATAAGCTTCTCCCATTCTATCTGTACCAGGTTTTCATAAAGCTCTTGTGGGTTGGCCGCTGTGAAGCTTTTAAGCAGGTACAATATCTGGCTGGCACAGCGCAGGTTAAGGTTTAGCGGGATACAATCGTTAACAGTCCCCTGTAGTTCTACCCCGGTTTGGAAAGTGCGGGTAATGGTATAACCCAGGTCTGTAACTTCTTGCTGCAGGTAAGGTGATAGCCTTTTATTACAGGTGATTATGATTTTACTTTCTGTTTCAAAAACTTGCATTCAAGCGCAAATTTATAAATTAAAACCCTATGAAATTATTTGTTAAACATTAACTTTACAATTCAAATTTTGATCCATGGATATTAAAGGCAAAGTACACGAGGTTTCTGCAACCCAGCAGGTTACAGAGACCCTAAAAAAGAGAGAACTTATTTTAGAATACATCGAAAATCCGCAATACCCGGAGTATCTGAAATTCGAAGCCATACAAGACCGTTGCAACCTGCTGGATAACGTGCAGGTAGGCGATAATGTAGAGGTTGCCTTTAACCTTAAGGGCCGGCCGTGGACGGATAAGGCAGGCAAAAAAACCTATTTTAATTCGCTGCAATTGTGGAAGGTTACCAACCTTGGTGCAGGCGGCGGCGCAGTTAATACCGCCGCACCTGAGTATGCACCGCCGGTAGACCTGAGCCAGGGCGCCGATGATGACGATCTGCCATTTTAATGGCCTCACCAGCCCTCTCTGAGGAGAGGGATAGAAAAGAAATATTTATAATATAATAAAGCCCTTTAAGTTTTTTTAAAGGGCTTTGTTATTTAAACCCTCTCTATCCGGGAGGGTTTGGGAGGGTCTACTCCTCTTTAAAAATATCTTTCACGGCAACCTTGCCGCCTTGTTTCACCTTTAACTGGTAATGGCCGTTTAAAGCCAGCGGAAACGATTTTACAAACATGGCCGATGCAGATCTCTCGCTCCATAACACTTTACCCTCGCTGTTCATAAACTCAACCGTTGCAGCACCTTTACCCGGCAAATCGAACATTAGCGTGGTTTTTCCTGACATAAAATCGGGTACCAGTTTTATATCGGCCAGGCTCAACTCGTTAGTAACATCGTGGTCGGCATCTGTAAGGCGATAATTAATGCGGGTAGTTACGCCGGCACCATCTGTAGTGCTGTAATTATAGGTTTGCGAATTGCGGCTGTTAAAACCCATCATCCGGTCGCCGCGCATACCGTCAAACCGCATCATGCGTGGCATATTCATACCCGGTGCGTCCATTTTACGGTTGCCATCGTCAAATTTAAAGCTATAAGTAAACGATGAATCAATACGTCTTTTTACCCTAAGCGGCCTGTCTTTTCTTCCGCCTGTATAATCACCGTATTGGGGTGCGCCCGGCGGCGGGGGCGGCAGCGCCAAATCATTAGTTTTATCAGTACGTACTATTACAACATCTGTAACTTTAATTGGATCGTGAAGCGGTTTTAGCGCCTCAAGATCTTTAAGCGCTTCAGCGTGCTGCTGTGGGGTAAGCTGTTTAATGTTTTTACCGTTAACAACGGTATCGCCATTAGAAACAGTTATTTCCATGGTTTTGCTGGTTTGTGCCATTACTGCAGAGGGTATGATAAATATGGCAGCAATACCGGCAGCGAATATAAATTCGAAGCCGGGCCGGGTGGTAATTTTTCTGATATCCATAATTAATGAGATTGAATTTCAAATTTAACAAACAACCGGGCCATTAGGTGTTAAAAGATTGAATTAATTATGTTAAAATATGTTAAACCCGCTCAACATCAGCATATTTGAAATATTTTTGTTACCCACATGAGAAAAAGAAGTATAGGGCTTATAACCGGGCTAATGGCGTTTGCGCTATTAGGCGTAACGGCTATGCAGCTTTACTTCTTAAGGCAATCGTATTTAATGCAGTCGGCATCGTTTGACAGTGCCGTTAACGAAGCCTTAAACACCGTGGTAAACAAAGTTGCCAAGGTTGATGCCGTAAACTTTTTGAACGAAAAAGTGCGCGCAAATGACGAACACGAAATGCAGCAGCGCAACTACCGGCTTATTGTAAAAAGCATTCATAAAAGCACGCTCGAAAATGCACCAATAGCAACTGACAGCCTAAATATTAAAAAAGAACAAACCGCACACCAGCGCAAAATAGCTATGCTGCGCGACAGCCTTAAGCACATTATATTGCGTAATAAGCTGGACGACGAGATGTTTACCATGGCGCAGGAGGGTTCTGTAAATTATAAGATAAGTGTTTATGAATTTGTAGACGAATTGGGCGTAGTGCACCAACGACTTACCCCAGAGATCATTAATGCTCCAAAACAATCATTAGTTAAAAAACCGCTAAAGCTGGCCAAGTTTGATACCATAAGATATCAATACATAGATCCGCAGTTTGGGCCCCAAACCATGATCATACCGCAGATAAACCCGCAGTGGGAACGCGAGCAGGTTCATAAACAGAAAGAGCGGCAGATACGGCAGGTTAAACGGATATTAGCAACAGACTCGCTCGAAAAAATAAAACACGATCCGCAACGCCAGGATGTGATCCAAAACCTGGCCGAAGAATACCAGCACGCCGGCAAGCCGCTTAATAAACGGATAGATTCTGTCTGGATAGATTCCGTACTCAGGCTGGAGCTGCGCAACAAAGGAATTGCGCTGCCTTTTAGTTATGAAGTTACCACCGCCAATAACGATTCGCTCATATTTTCGCGTGCGCTTAATACCGGAGAGAAGCCAAAATATCTGCCCGCCAGTACTTATGAGACCGCTATTTTTGGCAAGGAAGTAATTAACGACCCAGGCAAAATAAGGATAACCTTTCCCCAGAAAAGCTCGTTCCTGCTTAGCCGCATGACGTATACCATGGCAACAAGCGGTGGGTTAATGATCGTATTGATACTGTGTTTTGGTTATACGATATTCATTATCCTGCGGCAGAAAAAAATATCTGAGATGAAAACCGATTTCATCAACAATATGACCCACGAGTTTAAAACCCCGGTATCTACCATCATGATAGCAAGCGAGGCTTTAAGGGACGTAGAGATAGCGCATGATCAGGCCCGGGTATCTAAGCTTGCCGGTATTATTTATGAAGAAAATGCCCGCCTGGGCAGCCATATAGAACGCGTACTTAACATTGCCCGGATAGAAAAGAACGATTTCCGCCTGGATGTAAAGCCGGTTGATGTAAACGAAATGGTAGCAGCAGTGTTGGATAGCATGGAGCTAAAATTACAGAAATATAATGCCGAAACTATCTTGCATCTTAACGCTCACGACGCTGTAATCAAAGCAGACGAGCTGCATTTTTCGAACGTGTTGTACAACCTGGTTGATAATGCATTGAAGTACAGCGAAGGCGAACCCAAAATAACCATCAGCACGTTAAACACTAATGGGCAGGTAGTTATCCGTGTAGCAGATGAGGGTATAGGTATGAGCCGCGATCAGCAGGACAAAATATTTGAACAGTTTTACCGTGTACCAACCGGTAACTTACACAACGTTAAAGGCTTTGGCCTGGGCTTAAGTTATGTAAATACCATTGTGAAGCGCCTTAACGGCAGCATAGATGTGCGTTCTGAAAAAGACCGTGGGTCTGAATTTGAGCTCAAATTTTCATTAGCCTGAAACTACATATATGAAAAAAATACTGCTGGTAGAAGATGATGCCAACCTTGGCCTGCTGTTACAGGATTACCTGCAGTTGAAAGGTAAGTTTGATGTAGTATTGTGCAAAGATGGCGATGAAGGCCTGCGCGCTTTTACCCGCGATGAATATGATCTGTTGATACTGGATGTAATGATGCCAAAGAAAGACGGCTTTACCCTGGGTAAAGAGATCCGCAAGATGAACCAGCAGGTGCCTATTATTTTTGCTACGGCAAAGGGAATGATTGAAGATAAAACTATGGCATTTAACCTGGGTGGCGACGATTACATTACCAAACCCTTTCGTATAGAAGAGCTGCTGCTGCGTATAAATGCGTTGCTTAAACGTACGTCGGCCGGCGCAGATGGAAAGGAAGAGCCTAAGCAATCGCAATTTGCTATAGGCAAGTACCAATTTGATTATACGCAGCAGCTGATAACTGCCGACGGGCAAAATCAAAAACTCTCTACCAAAGAAGCCGAACTGCTGCGTTTACTTTGCCTCCACAAAAACGAGGTCCTTACCCGCGAAGAAGCCTTACTCAATATCTGGCACGATGATAATTATTTTAACGGCCGCAGTATGGATGTTTTCCTAAGCAAGCTCCGTAAATTCTTAAAAGACGATTCATCGGTAGAGATCATCAACGTACATGGGCGGGGTTATAAACTGCTGATAAACTGATTTCGGAGGCGGTCCTGATAACTATCAGAATTGATTGCGGAATCAACGCAAACTTAAACAAGAAACCCGGCACTAAGCCGGGTTTCTTGTTTGTACTATTTTCACTTTATGGGATTGGAGAGATTAGTTTTTAACCGGTGGGGCTGGTGGTGGCGGGGCTGGTTTTGGCAGCTCCTTACGCGGCATCATTTCGGTACGTTGTGAGGTATTATAAACAAACGACGCAATAATGGTTGCAGCTTGTTTCAGATCGTCTTCTACCAAACGGTCGTAAACATCCTGGTTACTGTGGTGCGTACGGGTATTGTAGTCCATAGGTTCCTGAATAAACTGGAAACCCGGGATACCCACCGCATCAAACGCCTGGTGATCTGTACCGCCGGTATTGCTTATGGTAACTGTAGTAGCGCCCAGATCTTTGAAAGGCTCCAGATAGGATTGGAAAATGGGGCCTATGGCCGCATTGCCCTGCAAATAAACGCCGCGTATTTTGCCCGTGCCATTATCTAAGTTATAATATGCAGACACTTTTGCCTGTTCGGGTTTTAACTCCATAGTTTTAGGGTCGCCAAAGTGGTTAAGCACGTAGTTACGCGAACCAAAAAGGCCCTGCTCTTCTGAGCTCCACAATGCCAAACGGATAGTACGTTTTGGTTTAAAGCCTATGGTTTTTAAAATACGCATGGCTTCCATCATAACGGCGCTGCCTGCGCCATTATCTGTAGCGCCGGTACCGCCATGCCATGAATCAAAGTGGCCGCCTATCATCACCAACTGGTCCTTGAGTTTTTTGTCTGTCCCCGTTATTTCGGCAACTACGTCATAACCCTGCAAATCGTTGGTGTAAAATTTGGTCTGTATATCTGCCTCCATTTGCACGGCAATACCTGCACGCAGCAAGCGTACAATACGCAGGTAGTCTTCGCCGCTGGTCTCCAATTCGGGCGCAACAGGCTTGGCATCTTCCGCGTATGAAGCGCCGTTTGTTGTAAACACGGTGCCATCTGTACCGCGGGCCATGCTTAATATCAGCCCAACATTTTCTTGCTGTAAAAAGACCGAAACTTGCCCTCGAAAAGCACGTAAACGCATTGCAGCAGCAAATTGTGGATTGCCACCGGGGCCACCCGGGCCTCTTGCACCGGGCGCCTGTGGCTGCGCCTTCGACATTTTGTCTAACTCATCATCGGTATACCGGGTAAGATCTGGCTTTAAACCAGATGCTAAGGTGGCTTTGCTATCCATGATCACAATCTTGCCCTTTAATTTACCTTTATATTGGTCAAGATCGGTAAGGGTATCTGCCTTAATTAATACTACATCGCTTTTTATAGGGCCTGCCGTGCTTGGGGTCCAGGCTTTTGGTATTGCTATTATAGCGTGGTAATAGGGAATGGTTAAGGCCGCATAGTTCTTTTGAACCTCCCAGCCTTTGCCGAATTTACCCCATGGTTCTAACGCTACGTTGCTCATTCCCCACGTTTTTAGCTGGCCCATGGCCCACTCTTGCGCATGGCGCAGCCCGGGCGAACCGGATAAACGCGGGCCCGATACATCTGTTAAATAGAATGCAGTATTCATTACCTGCGAATGGTTTAAGCCCTCATCGCGGATCTTTTGAACCATAACCGGGTCAACAGCTTCCTGCGCATAGGCACCGCTAAAAACCGATGCGGCAAAAAGGGTTGATAAAAGTAAATTTCTTTTCATGTGTTGCTTGTTATTGAGTAATAACAAACATATTAAATTAGGCGTCAATTATTTAGCGTTGCCACTAACATTTATGTTACAAGTATTTTACAAACCACCTATCTGGGGCCACTCCAGTTTTTCTATGGCAAATCCTATTGCCTGCGCCTTCGTCAAAAATCTTTCCTTAATATCACCAGGAATCTTCGTTTCTCTCGATAGCAGCCATAGATAATCTGTACTGCTGCCCGAAACCAGTGCATATTTATATTCATCGTCTATATCCAGCACATTATAGGCAAGGTAGAACGGCCCTAAATAAGAAACCTCCAGCATCCCTGAGTCTGCTGCCCCGGCCGATCTTATATTTCCTGTCGCCTCTTTTAGTTCATTTGTCTTAACATTTACAGCACGGGTAACCACCGTAAAGGTTCCGTCGCCATTGTCGGTATATTCCTCTATCACGTTTTTAAGATTTTTTTCTATCCGGCTGGGGAGCCGTGCAATTTCATACCAGGTACCCATATAACGCAATTTGTCGAAAGGCTGCACGGCGGTAGCCCCCTTTGGGATATTCTTCGACAATAATTTATATGCCATT
Organism: Mucilaginibacter sp.; assembly: GCA_965277245.1. Lineage (GTDB taxonomy): Bacteria > Bacteroidota > Bacteroidia > Sphingobacteriales > Sphingobacteriaceae > Mucilaginibacter. The sequence goes on along the minus strand of OZ255719.1, from coordinate 3,082,072 downwards.
ATACCAACTGCAGCAGCGCCTAAGCCAGCAGCGGCTATTACCCAGTTCTGTTTCTTCATAAATAAAGAAGTTTAGTATCTTAATTTTGTTTTGCGCTAAAAGCTTTTCAAGATTATTAATTCTTTAATGATTTATATCTGCCGATAACTGTAACCCGATAATAAAAAACTGCGTCAGAGTAATAGTATATAATGCAAAGCAAGCTTTCGGATATTGAACTGATAGGGCAAACCCTTAGCGGAAACCAGTCGGCATACGCCGACCTGGTAAAGCGGCACCAGCGCTTTATATTTACGCTGGCAATGCGCTTCGCTAAAAACCGTGAAGATGCCGAAGAAATAGCGCAGGATTGCTTTGTAAAGGCATACCGTTCACTGGCGTCTTTTCAGGGCGGGTCTAAATTCAGCACTTGGCTTTATAGCATTGTATATACCACCGCGATGACCTTTTTACGAAAAAAACGGGTAGACACTACCTCTATTGATGATGAAAGCGTTTACCTTCAGTTAGAAAATCAGGGCGGTGGCATAGATAATAATTATGCAGAAAAAAGTTCGCGCACTTATTACGTAAACCAGGCTATAGGCCAACTATTGCCCGATGATGCCGCCATTATCACGCTGTTTTATAACGGCGAGCAATCTTTAGAAGAAATTGCCGAAGCTTTGGGTATAGAGGCCAATACCGTAAAAGTTAAACTATTTAGGGCCAGGCAGCGTTTAAAGGATAAGCTGGAACGGTTGCTTAAACAAGAAGCAAAAGAACTGATATGAACACCATAGAAGAAGAACTTTGGAGCTATATTGATGGCACCTGCACACCCGATGAGCGGGAAGCCGTTAGCCATTTAATAGCAAACGATAGTTTATACCGCAGTAAATATGAAGAATTGCTGGCCTTAAACCTGGATTTTACTAATCTCGAAATGGACGAACCATCTATGGCTTTCACCTATAAGGTGATGGAAGAGGTTCGTGCAGGGGCAGCAAGTGTACCGTTAAAGGCGGCCATTAATAAAAATGTGGTACACGGATTGGTTGGCACATTTGTATTGATCATTGCATTGCTTGTTGTATATGCACTGTTTACGGTCAACTGGTCGGCTGGTGGCACGGGCGAAGCCTTTAAAATGCCGCAGGTAAAAACGCCCGCAATAAGCGGCTCGTTAAAAAGTAGCTTATTTAAAGCATTTATCTTTTTTGATATCGTGCTGATGTTGTTCTTTGGTGACGCCTGGCTGCGAAAACTGCGGGCCTCAAAAACAATATAAATTTTGTAGGCATCTTTATACAAAAGTGTTTTTAGATGTGTACATTTTTATACTGTATTAGCTTAAAATGGCCTTTAAACCACTACTACATATCTTAAATAGTGCTGATATTATTTGTTTAATCTTGGTACGTTAATTGCAATACTATCCCCGAACTGGCAAACTTGCCGGTTTAATTGTGATAAGGTTTAGGTTGAAAGTCCTCCGGCGCAAGGCCGGAGGGCTTTTTATTTTATAACCTTTTTGATCATCTTATTATCGCAAGTTTGAATTCCATTCCTTAAATTGTGCTTGCTATGAAAACACTTTCAGCGCTTGCATTTTTGCTGGCCACTACTGCTCAACTATTCGCTCAAAAAAAAACTACTACCGATATACCGCCGGCATTAGCATATATAAAAGAGGCCGATCTTAAAAAAGATATTTTCGAATTGGCGGGCGATGCTTTTCGCGGCCGCCGCGCTGGCACGCCCGATGAGTTGCGGGCTGCTGTATGGGTTGCCCAAAAGGCACAGGAGGCCGGGTTAAAGCCTGCCGGCGACGACGGCACGTATTTTCAATTTTACAACATCCGCCGTGGCCGCATTTCTGCTAAAAGCACCATGGTTATTAATGACCAGCCGTTAACGCTTTGGAAACAATATTGGGTTAGCCAGCCGGTTGACGCAAGTTTTGATGCGCCGGTACAGTGGCTAAACTCAATGGCCGATACTACCGGCGATCTGCAAGGCAAGGTTGTTGCGCTGAATATTATCGCGCCTAACCCTTTACCCGCAAAAGGAATGAGCCTGTATGGTTATCGCTATACCGCACTTGCCCTTAGGCAGCAAGGTGCCGTATTGCGCCGTAAAGGTGTGGCGGCCATAATTTTTGTGGCAAACAGCGCAGTGGAAAATGAGGGTACGCTTGCATTTGTAGGGCATAATTTTCAGGATGGCACCTATGTGCTTGATGGCCTGGCACCTACGCCCGCCGCGATAGCAGCAGCCAGACTAAAGCCTATGCCTGTTATATTGGTACGAGCCGCGCTTGCAAGCTCTTTGCAGCAAGGCAATGCACATATAAAAGCCACCCTTAATGCCGAAACATTTTTATATCCGTCGGTAAATGTAATTGCAAAGGCCACGGGCACAGATGCTAAATTGAAAAACGAATATGTGTTATTTAGCGGGCATCACGATCATGACGGGGTGGGCATACCTGTAAACCGCGATTCGATTTGGAATGGCGCCGATGACAATGCATCGGTAACGGTGGGCATGCTGGCCATTGCACGGGCTTGGGCTGAAAAACCGGGTAAACGCTCGGCACTGTTTGTATGGCATGGCGCCGAAGAACGTGGCCTTTTAGGGTCGCGCTGGTATGCTTCGCATCCAACGGTTGATAAGCAGGCTATAGTGGCGGTGCTCAATGGCGATATGATCGGCCGTAACAACCCCGATTCTGCGGCTTTATTAGGATCCATCCCGCCACATAAAAATTCTACGCAACTGGTTGACATGGCCATGAAGGCTAATGCAGATTTAACGCACTTTAAAGTCGATTTTTCGTGGGACGATGCCAAACATCCCGAAGGCTGGTACTTTCGCAGCGACCACCTGCCTTACGCCCAGGCAGGCATCCCGGCTATATTTTTCACTACACTGCTGCACCCCGATTACCACACCCCGCGCGACGAACCGCAGTATATTGATATTGCCAAGCTGGCTAAAATGAGCAAATGGATGTATGCAACCGGTTGGCTGGTATCGCAAACAGCGGTTAGGCCGGGGTTGGATGCGAAGTAGTTATCATACCTTGGGTTATGCCAGATTTATTTCGGCATCCCATCATAAAAATAAACCGCTTACTATCACATGGGGCGCTAAAACGAGTTCAGCATAACAATCTCTTAAGATTGTATGATAACCGCGCCAAGTAATCATGCTCCAAACTTATTGCAGCAAATGCAATAAGTTTTACCCCTCTTTTTCAAACTCCTCTATTTCCTTTAAAAATTGCTGAGCGGAATTTGCCTGGCTCCAGCCGGAACCAGACAAAAAATTCCTGACCCATAACTGCCCCAGGTTGTTTTTACTTAGCTGAAAATACAGCCAAACAAAAACGGGCATCAGCATTGAACCCACTACAATGTTTGCAATTAGGTAAGCCCGGTGATTTGCTGCCCACATATCCATATCCCAAATTATTTTTGCCCCCGGTATAAGCAACAATGGGTATAACGGGATAAACAACAGGGAACATTTCACATAGTTTACAATGAGCAACTTAAGTTTCTCTACCTTTTTTTGCAAGCTGGCCACAGGCGCAGCCTCGTTAGCCCTAATCTGGATTATAATAGAAATTTGCCTAATATCTGACACTATTCCTAAAATTATAAAAAACAAAATACTTAAAGCAGGTATAATAAAATGCCATGCATCTGCATTTTTGGCAATAAAGCTTATTAAGCTACTCGAGAATATTAACAGAATGAGAACTTCGGCAATTTTATAGATAAGCAACGTGTTTATCTTATTATTCACTTTGCTAAAGTTTACCTTTTTTAACAACTGTATGTTTAGCTGCAGGCTTTTGTCGAGTTTCCTGTCATACAATTCCCATGCTTGTTTCAATGCGTCTAATTCCATGATCTTAGTTTTTTAATTTTTCGAAGTTTTGTTTTAGTTGTATTTTAATGCGGCTTATTTTGGTTGCCACGTTAGTTTCACTTATGCCAAGTATGTCTGCAATATCTTTATAGCTGTTGTTATCGAGGTAAAGGATCATCAATGCCCGGTTCATTTCGTTCATTTTGTTAACTATTTCATGAAGCTGTTTTATGGGTCCGTCTAACTTTTCCTCATCATTCCCCTCTGCTATTTCCAGCAAACTTTCATGCATTGGTATGATATTTTCTTTACGGCGGCGGTTATACCTGTAATGCGATATACTGGTATTAAGCGCTATTCGGTATATCCAGGTAGATAGCTTGTATTTATCGTTGTATTTTTCAAATGACTGCCAAAGGCGGATGATCACCTCTTGAACAAGGTCTTTCCGGTCTTCGAAGTTTTTACAATAACTATTGCATACCTTAAAAATCAGCTTTTTATGGAGCTTAATAATATTTACAAATTCATCATCTTTTGCCCGCCTATACATTTGCAGTAGTTTATACTATTATTCGCAAGTGAAAGGAAAAAATCACAGAAGCTGAAAGTTATTATTTTAAATTATTTCCCGTGTTACTGCTGCTGCTAAAATTGCTTGTTATCGCGATACGATTTATGCCATTATTTTAAACAGACTAATTGCTAAGCACCCGGAGCACTAATCCATTAGTTAAAGCAAAGCATGACGTTTCAATTGCCGAACGCATCACAACAGAAACCCGCAACTTACAACTGAGCAGTTTACTTCCGCTCGCCTTTCATCTTGCTTGCAATTAACAAGGCTTCGTAAGCATTTACAATGCCGCCGGTTTTACTTAGTGTGGTGAAGTCCACCTTTTCTTTTGTGCCCGGTTTATTTACCAGGTAACCATTTAGGGGTTTGGCCGATTGCAATATCACTTGTTTCAACTGGCGGGCGCTCAGTTCCGGATAATATTCCAGCACCAGGGCGGCGATCCCCGCAGTTATGGGCGACGAAAAACTGGTACCATCCTCAGTCTCTGTTTCGGCATTTATGGTTACTGATGTTACCTTAACACCCGGGGCGAATACATCTACATTTTTCTTCCCGTAATTGCTGAAATCGGCTGCAAGGGATTCGTTGGCTTTTGGCCCCGATGCGCCAACGTTTATTACATTATCAGTGGCTGAGCCGTCTGCAAAGGTATCGTTAGGAAAATCCTGTCCGTCGTCAACATTCTGGCTGTCATTTCCCGAAGCTGTCACTAATAAAACATCATGTGCTGCTGCATATTTAAAAGCACCATCTACCCACTCTTTGTGCGGCGACAGTTTTTTACCGAAGCTCATGTTAATGATCTTTGCTCCGTTATTTACTGCGTAATATATAGCGTTAGCAACATCCTTGTCATACTCGTCACCATCCGGTGAAGCTATTACAGGCATAATGCGCACATTATCTGCAACACCATTTATGCCGTAACCATTGTTACGTATTGCCCCAATGAAACCTGCCACCATAGTACCGTGGAACGATTGATCGAGTTTTAAGATGTTATTGCCATAAGGCATATTGTTGCGCACGTTAGGGTCATCGCCAACGGTGCGTTTGCGTACATCAAGGTCGGGATTAACATCGTTATTTATCTTAGTATAATAGTCGCTGTAGTCTTTTAAAAGCTTCGAGCTTGTGATGGTTTCGCCGGTGCTGTTAAGCGTGCTGGTCCATAAATATTTTACATCGCGCAGGGTATCATTGGCTGGTGTCCACCTTTCAAGATCGGTAATGGTAAAGCTTTGGTCTGCCCGCAGCTTCAGGGCTTTTTTAATGATGCCGCTGGTTTCTACCAATGCACTCATTATAGGGGTAAGCTGCTTTAATTCGGCTTGTGCCTTACCTACTGTAGAATCGCGCAGGTGTTTAACATGCAGCCAGTAAGTGTATTCCTTTTGGTCTGTAGCGGCAGGTTCTACATTCCCGTATTTTGGCTTCAGCCGCTCATATTCGCGCACTTCTTCAGATGTTTCGCGGCAATCGCAAAGGCCACGGGCGCCGCCAATAAAGTTCCAGCCATGTATGTCATCAACAAAACCATTCTTGTCGTCGTCTTTTCCATTGCCCTTTTTTTCATGCGGGTTTGTCCACAGAATATCTTTAAGATCTGCCTGGATGGTATCTATGCCACTATCAATAGTAGATACAATAACCGTTTTGCTTTTCTTCCCCTTTAAAAATTGATATGCCTGATCGAGCGAAATACCATAATAACCATCAACTTTGGCATCAAGCCCGTACCAATTTTTTGGCGGCGCCGTTTGTGCCTTTATAAATAAACTGATGAGCGAAAGGCAGATGGTAGAAGCGACGGTGCGCGGTATTAAACAATTCATTAAGTACGTAACGTCTAAATATTAAACTTTATTCCCTGTGCCAACGGTAAACCGGCAGAATAGTTAATGGTATTGGTTTGCCGGCGCATGTAAGCCTTCCAGGCGTCAGAGCCAGACTCCCGGCCACCACCGGTTTCCTTTTCGCCGCCAAAGGCGCCGCCTATTTCAGCACCCGATGTGCCAATATTAACATTGGCTATCCCGCAATCAGAACCCGCGAACGACAGGAATTGTTCAGCTTCGCGTAAATTATTGGTAATGATGGAAGATGACAGCCCTTGTGGTACATCATTTTGAAACTCGATGGCTTCGTCTATCGTGCTATACTTTATGAGGTAGAGTATAGGCGCAAAGGTTTCATGCTGCACAATCGGATAGCTGTTTTCAATCTCGGCAATGCATGGTTTTACATAACAGCCCGATGCATATTCGTCGCCTTTTAAAACCCCGCCTTCAACAATAAATTTACCGCCCTGTGCTTTACATTCTTCAATTGATTTCAAGTAAGCGTTTACTGCATCATGATCTATAAGCGGCCCATGTGATTATGCTCATCAAGCGGATTACCTATCCTTATCTGGGCATAGGCATTTACCAGTTTTTGTTTAAAGGTGTCGTATATACGCTCATGAATGATAAGCCTGCGCGTTGTAGTACAGCGCTGCCCGGCTGTACCCACAGCGCCAAAAACGGCGCCGGTTAGGGCAATATCCATATTAGCATCCTCACTTATTATTACCGCGTTGTTGCCGCCCAACTCTAAAAGATATTTGCCCAGCCGGGCTGCAACGGTAACGGCAACTGCCTTGCCCATGCGTGTGCTGCCCGTAGCAGAAACCAAGGCAACACGTTTATCTTCAGCCATTTGTTCGCCAATCACGCGGTCGCCAATTATCAGGCATGATACGCCTTCGGCAATATTATTTTTTGTGAGTACATGTTGCACAATATGCTGACAGGCCAATGCAGTGAGGGGTGTTTTTTCTGATGGCTTCCAGATGCAAACGTTGCCGCAAACCCAGGCCAAAGAGGCGTTCCAGCTCCAAACGGCCACCGGAAAGTTAAATGCCGAGATTATGCCAACCACACCCAGCGGATGGTACTGGTCATACATACGGTGGTCAGGCCTTTCAGAATGCATGGTTAAACCATACAGCTGCCGGCTTAACCCAACCGCATAATCGCAGATGTCTATCATTTCCTGCACCTCACCCCAGCCTTCCTGCAGGCTTTTCCCCATTTCGTAAGATACTAGTTTGCCTAATTGATCTTTATTTTCGCGAAGCGCTAAACCGATCTGCCGCACAATTTCGCCGCGCTTAGGGGCAGGTAGGGCACGCCAGCTTTTGAAAGCAGCTGTAGCACTTTCGGCAACTTTGTTATAGTCCGCTGTGGTCGCCATGTTTACCGATGCTATCTTTTTGCCATCAACGGGCGATATCACATCTCTCGTTAACGCCGCCGAACTGCTGCCCGAAACATTGCCTGTACTAATCGCCTCGTTTAATTCGTTTATATTAAAATGAGCCAGAACTACCTTGATATCAAACGCCATAGTGCAAAATTTTCCCAAAGTTAAACATCTGGTGCAGGCATACTAACATTTCTGCAGCCAAATAATAGCCGCTTACAATCAATCAGTTACCTTTATTGGTGTCAATAACCGGCCTTTGTGGAAAACTTAATTATTGCCATGCGTCTTATAATTGTAATTTAAAATCAAATTATTGCTTAAACCTGTCACTTTTACTGATTTTGCAAGTCTTAGAATAAACCTATCGGATGGAAGAAGAATTTGAGTTCGGTTTTACCGAGGATCCTAAGTTTTCCGTTGAAAGATACGAGGAAATGATCCGCAACCACGATCAGTACTTTTTCGATGCCCAGGCTTTTGAAAACATTATTGATTATTATATTGAAAAGAACGACCCGGCCAAAGCTATACAGGTTGTAGAATACGCTAAGAGTCAGCACCCATTTGCCTCAATTTTCCTGATAAAGCAAGCACAACTGCTGGTGGTTACCAACCGTATGAGCGAGGCCTTTGCAGTATTAGACAAGGCCGAAATGCTGGAGGCATCTGAAGCTGATATTTACATTATCCGCGGTAACCTGTACGAAAACCTGGAGCGTTATGATGAGGCTTTAGAAAACTACGCTAAGGCTTTAGACATGGCCGACGAGAAGGACGACATACTGCTGCATATTGCTTACGTACATCAAAACATGGGCGACTATGATACTGCCATTACCCACCTTAAGCGCTGCCTTGAGTATAATATGGAAAACCAGGATGCCCTTTATGAATTAGCTTTTTGCTATGACGTGATGGATAACCAGGCCGAAAGCGTACAATTTTATCAGCAATATATAGATAATGAGCCCTACAGTTATGCTGCCTGGTATAACTTGGGTAACGCATATACCAAGCTTGTCCTTTTTGAAAAAGCAATTGACGCTTACGACTATGCCATATTGATAAAAGACAGCTTTGCATCTGCCTACTTTAACAAGGGTAACGCATTGGTTAACCTCGAAAAATTTGCAGAAGCCATTGAAGTTTACCGCCAAACCTTTGAATATGAGCAGCCTAACGGCGATACCTATTGCGCCATTGGCGAGTGCTACGAAAAACTGGAACAGATGGACGAGGCACGGTCTTTTTATAAAAAATCTGTACGGCTTGATCCTAAACTGGCTGATGCCTGGTTTGGCATTGGTGTAACGCTTGATTTTGAAGAGCGTTACTTTGAGGCGCTGCACTTTTACAAAAAGGCTTTAGACCTTGATGCACTAAATGCGGATTATTGGTTTGCAATAGCCGATGCCGAATATAAACTGGGGCACATGCCCAAAGCAGAAGAAGCCTATGAAAAGGTAGTAGAGCTTAACCCGCTCGATGTGGATGCCTGGCTGGACTACTCATCCATAATGTATGAGCAGGAGCGTTTGGTTGAAGCCATTGAGGTAATGTCGCAGGCAATAAAAAATAACCCCGAAGCAGCAGAACTATATTACCGCATGGTTGCCTACCTGTTTGCCAAAGGCGATTTCAATGATGCCCTTGCCAACCTGGAACTGGCCCTTAATGCCGATCCCGAAAAACACTATATTTTATTTGAATACCTGCCGCAGTTACAGCAAAATAAGATCATTGTTGATATTATTGCGCGGTACACTAAATAGGCGAATTGAAACCAAAACATAGCCGCCTTTTCAGGCGGCTATGTTTGTTATTCCCAGTGGTTGCCTTGCCCTGAAAGCATTTTTACAAAAGCTGTTTGCGGCGGCGTATTGAGATAGGGATAAATCACCTTGCTTAAATATAAACCTTGCGGATAAGCCGGTGTTATTTTTTGAACCAGCCGCGGGTTCATCAATGCGGCTTCAAATTCATCGGTGCTTAAATTTCCGAAGCCTATTTCTATCAGCTTTCCTACAATAATGCGTACCATCTTCTTCAGAAAACGGTTTGCCGAGATACGGAACCTTATCCTGTCACCAGCTTTATTTGTAAAAATATCTGCTTCGCTAATGTTGCAAATGGTGTGTGTGTTTTTATCGGGCATTTTGCAAAATGCATGATAATCTGCATAATTTAAAAGCAGCTTTGCTGCGCGCTGCATTGCATTAACATCCCAACTTTCTACGGGATAACACGCACTTAAATTGGTTAAAAAGGGGTCTTTGCGGGCATGTATGAAGTAATCGTAACTACGCTCAATTGCATCAAAACGTGCATGGGCCGAGTCATCCATCCTAATTATATCAAATACTGCAATATCATCGGGCAACAACTTGTTCAGTCTGAATAGCAGGTCGTAATCCCAGCCTTCGTTTGTATCCAGATGAAAGAAAAACTGGCTTGCATGTACTTGCGCATCGGTGCGCCCGCAACCTACTATCCAAACAGTTTTTTTCAAGATACTACTCAGCGTAGTTTCTAAAACCTGCTGCACGCCAAGGCCGTCAGGATGTTTTTGCCAGCCATGGTAACGGGTGCCGAGGTAGGCTATATGGAAAAAGTAACGCAAGATTAAAAGAGTTGCAGCAAATTTTGACTTCGCTTATCAATATACAGATAATAATTTTTGAGTGTAATTGTTCTACCGTCATCCAATCATCATAAGAGACTACGCCAGTTGACATGTAAAATCATAAATTTGTTTAAACAGTTAGTATGATGCTTCATAACAAAAATGTTATTATTTATGGCGCTGCAGGTTCATTAGGCAGCGCTGTGGCAAAAGCGATGGCAGCTGCCGGGGCCAGGGTGTATCTAACCGGCCGTGATTTAAACGCTGTGCAAAAACTTGCAGACCATATTAATGCCATGGGCAGCTACGCAGAAGCGGTTATGATAGATGCACTAAACAAAGAGGAAATAGATGCACATTTGCAGCACGTTGTAAAAAAAGCAACATCTGTAGATATCTCATTTAATTTAATTGGGTATCCGGTAGTACAAGGCGTGCCCTTAACAGATATTTCTGCCGACGATTTTGTAAGCCCGATGGCCACAGCTATGCGAACCCAATTTTTAACGGCCACAGCCGCTGCCAAAATAATGACCGGCCAAAAATCGGGCGTTATCTTGTCTTTAACAGCAACGCCGGGTGGCATTGGATACCCAAATACGGGCGGTTTTGCACCTGCGTGTAGTGCAATAGAAACATTATCTAAAAACCTTGCCGCCGAATTAGGTGCTTACGGTATCAGGGTAGTGAATATACGTTCGGGTGGTTCACCCGATTCGAAGGTATTTAAAGACGCGGTTGCCCGAGATCCAGGGGTGATGAAAAACGTGCTCAATTCGATGATGGCAGACACGATGCTAAAACGGCTGCCAGCAATGGCAGAAATAGCGAATATTGCGGTATTCCTGGCTTCAGATCTTGCCAGTGCCATAACCGGGGTTACTGTTGATGCTACCTGTGGCACAACTGCCGGATTAAACTATCGGGCCACAATTTAAAAAGCCTTAGTTTTTTCAACTTAAGGCTTCTTAAAATGCGGCAAAAATTACTCCTCGGTGATCAGCGTTTTAATGTGCTGAGCCATTTCGGGGGTAACGGTGGTTCCGTGTACGGCGAGGGCATGCTGTGCAGCTATTGCTAATACTTCCTCATCGGTGTTGGCATTTACAACAGCATCGCAGGTAAATCCTGCATTGGCGCATAATAATTTTTTCATGATCTTTTGTTTTGTGTTTTATTATTAGCACAAAGTTATAATGGCTTATGAATCAAAACGGTATCAAAAGATACATAGCAAATTTTATAGGATATTAATTTGCCCCCTTAGTAATTTGATCTTCTTTTGCCGCTCAAATCCCTTTAAAATTCGGGATACTACCACTCGCGTAGTTCCAAGTTCGCCGGCAAGTTGCTGGTGTGAGAGATGAATTGACGAACTTTTTTGATTCATGGCCGCATTTTTAAGATATGACCAAACCCGCGCGTCGATATGTTCAAAAGCTATGCCCTCGAACGAGCTAATCAATTCGTCATACCGTTTTCTAAACATGTGCATTACATATTTATTCCATGACGGGTATTTTAACTGCCACTCGTTTATCTGGCCTGCGGGGAATATTAATATCTCTGTTGGTTCTGTAGCTATCCCGTGCGATGTACTTTTGTTATTAAAATACGCAGCAGCTAAAGACATCGTGCAGGTCTCTTCGGCCCTAACGTAATAGAGTACAATCTCGCGGTCTTCCTTTTGCTGATAAACCCTTATAGCGCCCTTTAACACAATAGGCAAAAACTTTACGTACTGGCCGTTGCGCACAATCACGTCGCCCTTATTTAAATTTACCAACTTGCCATGTTTAAGCAATTCGTTCTTAAATTCTGGTTCGTAAAAGAAAGGTATCTTTTGCAAGAAATCGTTTGCGGCTATCATGTAGTGAAGCGTTGTAGGTTGTAAACGTACAAATTCGACAAAAAAACAACAGCAACAAAAAATGCATCAAATCTTATAACTTGAGGCATTCCATTACTTCAGCAAAATATTGTTACGGCTGCCCGCCACCGCCGGCCGAACCATACACCTGGCCCGTAGCATAGCTGGCATCGTCTGCAGCCAATTGTACATAAATAGATGCTAATTCAGCGGGTTGTCCGGGCCTTCCCATGGGGGCCTGGCTACCAAAGGTCTTTATTTTTTCCTGCGTAGCACCGCCACTAACCTGCAAGGGCGTCCAGATAGGGCCAGGCGCTACGCCGTTTACCCGGATGCCCTTTGGCGCTAATTGTTTGGCCAGTGATTTCACATAATTCATTGTAGCCGCTTTGGTTTGCGCGTAATCATAAAGATCTGGCGAGGGATCATAGGCTTGTTCTGATGTTGTGCCGATTATTGCAGCTCCCGGCTGCATATGGGGTAAGGCCGCTTTAATTATCCAAAACGGTGCATATATATTGGTCTTCATGGTCCAGTCAAACTGGTCTGTAGAAATATCTGTTATAGACTGATGCGACTGCTGCCGGCCGGCGTTGTTTACCAGGATATCAAGGCCGCCCAGTTTTTCTACCGCTTCTTCAACTAATTTTCTGCAAAAAGCCTCATCGCGTAAATCTCCAGGTATAGCAATTGCTTTTCTGCCTTCTGCCTTTATCAATGCAATAACTTCCTGAGCATCAGGTTCTTCGGTTGGGTAATAGTTAATTGCCACATCAGCCCCTTCGCGTGCGTAGGCAATTGCTGCTGCGCGGCCCATGCCAGAGTCGCCCCCGGTTATTAAGGCTTTGCGGCCCGCCAACCTGCCCGAACCCTTGTAACTTGTTTCACCATGATCTGGTTTGGGGTCCATTTGGCTAGCCAAACCCGGCCAGGGTTGCGATTGCCCTTTAAAAGGAGGTTTTGGGTATTTTGTAGTAGGGTCGTGAAGTGGTGCCATTATATTATTTTTTTTCTAAGCCGCAAACGCAGGCCTTATTTATTAGCTAATCATTGCTGTGAAAATTATAACCGGGCATCATGAAATAAGTTTTAAGATTTATCTAAAAAGAAATAAACTTTCTTTCTAAGCCTTATTTTTTGTAGGAGGATGCCTGGGAATTTTGTTATTCAATTGTCACACTTGTAAGGCTGTATTACGTTAATTATCGTATTTGTTTATTATTACACCTTTAATAAACTTGGCCGATTGATCTTTACTCCTAAACTTTTTAATATTCGGGTTAGCACAGTAACTCTGAAAGGCATTTTGTTGCTGTTTTTGTTTATAAATGCAGGTACAGATGTTTATAGTCAGGCTAATAGAAGGGATACCACGAGGTTAAAAACATCCCTTGTAAAAAGTACCAATCCATCTTATAACCTTAGTAAACAATATGATTTTGGCGATCTTACCCGAAACATATTACACCCCGGGCGCAAGGCCGATTCGCTTCATAAGGGTTCGGGCTTAACTGTGGTTCCTAACATTGCAGCAAACCCAACCATTGGTGCGCAAATTGGCATCAAAGCGGTTGCCGGAAAAAAACTTGGTGATGATCCGCATACGTTTTTATCTATTGCTGCAACATCTGCATCTATAACAAGTAAGGGTGTTATTTATTTTTATGTGAACCATAATATATTTACACCAGGCAATACGTGGAATTTTCAGGGGAATATTGTTATCGCTAAAACATTATCGCCCGATTATGGATTTGGTATCGGCCAAACCATTACCGGTGGCAGCGCTGCAGATAATGTGCTCGCCGATCCAACCCATAAGGTGTACCCCATACATTCTGTATACTTTAACGTTCGGGAAAAGGCTTATAAGGAAATTGATAAAAACCTGTTTGTAGGCGCAGGCTTGTCATTTGAAGTGCGCCGGAATATCACCCTTAGCGATACCGTTAATAATGCTACGCCATCAAGTGTTTACAACAATCAGCATGGTTACTCAAACGACCATTACTCGGCCAATGGATTTCTTTTTAACCTGCAGTACAACACGAGAGATAATCCTAACCGCGCTTACAAGGGTATTTATTTCGACGGCGGCATCCGGATAAATCAAACCTGGATAGGCAGCTCTAAAAATTCCGTTCAGTTGACTACAGATCTGCGGAAGTATATCAGTCTTTCGGAAGAAAATCCGGAGACGGTGCTGGCATTTTGGAACTGGGGTTCGTACCTGGTAAGCGGTACCATCCCATACCTCGAATTGCCAGGCACAGCGCGTGACGCATCTTTCCGCAGCGGGCGCGGATACACTTCGCAATATTTTAAAGGCACAAAGTTTAATGACACCGAAGCAGAGTTTCGTTTCCCAATAATGCGGAATAAATTTTTAAGCGGAGTAGCCTTTGGCAGTATGCAAACCGCAAATGACGAACATGGCACCAAACTTTTCCAGGTGTTTCAGCCCGGTTACGGCGCCGGTTTAAGGGTTTTATTTAACAAAGCAACGCGCACAAACCTGGCACTTGATTACGCATTTGGCAAATACGGCAATAAAGGGTTTTTTCTTAACCTGAATGAGTCCTTTTAAGGATCGACGGTCTTAGAATGAACGCTTTCCTAAATAGAAAAAGATTACGTTACTTCTTCTTAGTGTTAGCGGTTATCATCATCGGCCTGCTGTCGCGACATTTTAGCTTTATACCTTTATTCATCGGCGATATTTTGTATGCGTTGATGATCTACTCCATTTTTCGGTTTCTATTTTTAAGCAAAGCACTAAAGTTCGCAGCATTTTTAGCATTAACATTTTGCTTTGCGATTGAATACAGCCAGCTTTATAAAGCGCCATGGATCAATAACATAAGACACACACTTTTGGGCAAACTGGTTTTGGGCGAAGGCTTTCTTTGGAGCGATCTGTTGTGTTACACTGTGGGTATTATAATAGGGGCTTTGGTCGATAACCTTTGGAGACAGGCAGAATTAAAATAAAGAAACCTCAATTAGATTAGCCTTTTATTTATATTTATTGAGATGCCTGCGGCTGCGTTGATGAATTTTGTAAATTCATTTTCGTTTCCATAAATTTTACACGCTACGCCATTGAACATTATTGGAAATTTATTGCTTTTGTGCCTCGCTTTCTAAGGAATAGTCCTTTCTGCAATACTGCTGTATTCTTCAAAGAAGATCAAAAGCAATCAAGGGCTGGCGGCTTTTTTATCTTTTTACTATCTTATTCTACAATAGAAATGGAGGTATTGTACTCAGGTATTCCCTCCTCGTATCCATGGATACACTTATAATGCCAACTTAGGTTAGCATTAGGTCTCTGTTCTAATTAAATTAGCCCATAGTTATGAGCCTGACAGTTTTTTTTAATTCGGCCTTATGAAAATGATTTACCTGGTTTTGAATTGCGGCGAAATCGAAGTTGTCAGTTGTTCCGCAATCCAGCATGTTAAAATATACTGAAGGCCGGGTACTTTCGAAAAACTCGATGGTGTTACTGCACCATATAAGCTGACAGGGTCCTTTGATCAGTTTTACAACTTCATTTAGCCCTTCTTGAAAGCGAATGTGATCAATATGGCAACTTTCCAGATTTCCCTGCGGAAAAAATAACAGCACGTTCCCGGGCGCAGATAGCACCCTCCCCGCAAAATCAAAACTTTCTTTAATAGAACGGCGACCCGGCTCTACCGAAAAACAACCAACATACTTTAACCACTTGTTTTTTTGCATTTGCTTTTTAAGAACCATGATAAATAATTTCATCATTTTCTTTTCCTGCCAAATGGTTTTGTAGCACAGGTAGTAACCTAACGGGCCATCTAAAAAACTGAAGTGATTACACATTAGCAGGTATGAATGCCCGCTTTTTATAGCAATGGGATTGATAAGCAATTTATTGAATCTCTTTTTTAAAAAGGCGCTAACTAACCACCCGCCAACTTTAAAACAAAAATTATTTAACGGTTTTGCTTTTATGATCATTATAAAAGTTTATAAAGTAAACAGGCAAAACGATCGTTTATCATATCATGATTGCAATCTACAACTGCCACCTCCGGTTTCTGCAGCTTTGATAAAAATCTTTTGCCAATTGTTGCCGGGTAAATTTCGTCGCGTTCTCCAAATATGAAAATAGCGCGAATGTTAAAAGTATTTAAGTTACTTATCAGCAGATTTTCATTAGTTTCTAAAAAGCGAAGATAAGTGAAACACGAATACAGGGCCAAACGCAGGGCAGGCGTTGCCACCTCATTATAAAGAATTTCACTGGCAGTAGTATCAATTATACCAAATCGCCTCGACCAACTTATAAGCCTTTTCATACCCTTATCGCTTAGCATTAACTTTTCTAAGATTTTGTTGCCAATATAATTTTTAGACATGAACCGGATAAGATTGCCTGGTTCTATAGATGAGGGGGCGGCAACAATAAATTCGTTTACCATTTCGGGCAAACCCTCCACAATTGCTGTGGCATAATGGGTACCCATTGAGTAGCCAATAAGCGAGAACCTGGTTATATGCATTGCCTGGCAAAATGCTTTTATGAGGCTCGTTAACTGATCCTTTTGCATCCCTGCCTTTATAACCGGCAGGCTATCTTCCATTAGTTTGGTCTCTTTATGAAACAAAAGATCAAAGCCGAAAAATGTGTATTTGTGGCCGAGTGCATCTTTCAAAACTTGGAATTGCTTACCATGCATGCCTAACCCATGAAAGCATAACATATGGCGGGCTCCGGTCCCAAAACGGTAGTAATGAAGCCTGACGAAAGAATTTTCGAAATAGTGCCCGGTCATCAATCGCCTGTTTTAACCAAGGCAATTGCCCATGCGTAATCACCATCGTGAGAAATGGTTAAACTAACTGCTAAATTGTGCTCATAAGGTGTTGCGATTTTAACATTTGGCCGCCCGGCTATTTTATCCCTTGTGATCTCAATTTTAATTAAAGGCAGCTTTATTTTTACAACCTGCTTTACTGCTTTGTATACCGCTTCTTTAGCTGCCCATGTTGAAGCGTAACGCACAATAGAATCATTAAACCGGTCACAATATGCTATTTCCTGACTTGTATAAACTCTGCTTTTAAACAATTCATTAAAGCCGGCTTTAAACTCGGGGATAAAAACCAGGTCATTACCTATTGAAAAATCCTGGCCGGTTGGTAAGGATTGTGTAGAATTGGCAATTTTATCCTTCATCTGATGAAACACCCATAATGTGGTAACCACCGTCAACGAAATGGATGTTACCGGTTATCTTTTTAGAAAGATCGGAAAAGTAATATATGGCGGTGTTACCGACATCTCCGGCAGTCACATTACCTAACGGCGCTGTAAATTTGGTTATTTTACGAAGTTTGCGTACGCCGCTTATTCCGCCTGCCGATGTTGTCATTATTAGTCCTGCAGATATGGCATTTACACGAACAGATTGTTTCCGAAAGTGATGGGCAAGATAGATCATAATATTTTCCAGCGCGGCTTTATTCACAGACATGCCTGCATAACCAGGAAACACCTTTTGTGAGGCATTATAAGTAAGTGTTAATATAGATGCTCCCGCGGCCAACATTGGAGATGCAACACGAGATATACGCAGCAAAGAATAAGCACTGATGTTAAAAGAATCCATAAGGTCTTCAAATGGTATATCAAGGTACGCTTGTTCGTTTTTTTCGGTACCAGGACTACCGGTGCACATTACCATTTGATTACCAAAGGCTACACCATGCAGGATATAATCAATAGGGCCCAATATATCATAAACCGATGTCAGGAACGCCTGTATTTGTGCCTCGTTACGCACGTCAACCTCGGCGGCTAAATGCTCAGATATACCCAGGTCATTTACAAGCTGCAGTACATTTGCTTTGGTATCTTCCATAAAATTCATGGCAATGCTACAGCCGGAGCCATGTAATTTCACGGCAATATCGTAAGCGATAGAGCTATCATTCCTGATGCCGAATATTACTGCTACTTTACCCGTGTTATTAATCATTACGCTATAATTTCGATATGGACATAGCACTGTTTGTACCGCCAAACCCATAATTTAAGCAAACAACCCGGTCAATTTTCTTGCTTATAACCTGGTCAGATATCAGGTGGCGATAGGCATTAAGCGGCTCTTTCGGCCCGTCCCAATGGGAGGTTTGCTGAAACGTTTCCGGCTCTGTATTCAGCGTTGTTGAGTTAAGGCATGGTAGTACCTGCTGCTTTTGAAGCATCATAACCGCTGTAATTAACTCTACAGCGCCGGCTGCGCCCAGCATATGGCCAAATTGAGATTTTGGAGCTGTTATATGGTATCCTTCTGTTCCCATCATTTCAACCACGCTCAATAATTCTATCACATCTCCAGCAGGTGTAGATGTTCCATGTACCTTAACCACATCTGCAGTAATAGGCTTGTTTTCAAACAAGCCTTTCCATAACCGTTTTTGCCCCAAAAATGATGGAAAAAACATGTTGCCGTCGCCATCTCCATTATTATGATAACTGTCTATAACCGCAAGTATTTGGGCACCCCGTGCTTTAGCCATTTCAAATTCCTCTAACGCCACAATACCGCATCCAAATGAACATACAAAACCATTACGCTTAACGTCAAACGGGCGCGAACTTTCTGCCGCGCTAAAACCTTTACTTAAAACCTGCATTCCATCAAACCCTACAAAAGTTTCTATGGAGGTTCCTTCTACACCTCCGGCTATAACCCGGTCCTGTATGCCAAATTTAATAAGCCGGTATGCGTAACCAATGTTACCCAAGCCGGTTGCACAGGCAGATCCAATTGATTCGCAAACACCTTTGCTTTTTATTAAACAAGCTACGTTGGCACTGTCGCGATACACCATTGCCCTATCCACGGCGTGCGACCCTATTAAGCGGGTCTTACGCTTCAGTTCAAAAACATTGTGCCAGGCGCTTCGCAAAATGGCGTGACCAGCCCCGCCCGAACCAATAACAACGCCCGTGGCATCAGACTCAACTTCATTTGTAGTCCATCCGGCCATTTTTATCGCGTCGAGTGAACCCAGCATAGCCCATATACTGCCCATATCTGCTGTTGCCAGATTAGCATCACTTATTCGCCCGAGGGTGTCAATATAAGTTTCTACATAATTTTCTGCCACGGTTGATCTAACAGCTTCTAATCCGGCTTCTTTATCGGTTACAAAACCGGAGACTGTAGATCTTACTACTTTGCTAAGGGAGGCCGCCTCATCCCATTCCCTGATAAGGCTTCTGCCTTCAAAAAGATTTTTTCTGAATTCGTTTAAGTCGGCAGAACACGGAAAGACGCCGCCCATTCCAACTATCGCAACACGTCTTCCCGCAGTCTCCATTATTCGGCCTTTGCTTTAGTAGCCACTATAAGATCAATAATATCTTTTACGGTTGATCCCAGATCGTCAATGTCATCGTCCTCAAATTCAACGTCGAATTTTTGTTCGGCTTTGGCAGCAATGTTTATCATTTCGGTTGAGGGGATGTTCAGATCGGCAATAAAATCTGTTTCTTCAGTAATATGTTGAAGCTTTTCAGGTTCTACCATTCTTACCGTTTTTAAAATATCTATTAACCCGTTTAAAATTTCTTTTCTGTCCATAATAATTTTACTTATTGTTTTTTATACCCCTGCCTGTAACGTCAAATAACTCCGCTATCAATGTGAAATTCTTTTCCAGATCATATTGTGTTAATTTTTCTGCAGTAAAATTTTCGAAGTATTTTTCAAGATCAATTTTTGGCGGCGCTTTGTATATCTTTCCCTCTGCGTTCATTTGCCTGAATTTATACGACTTAATTAGCCCAATAATTATAAAAGTATCCCCTTGCTGCAAATAACTCCTAAAATTAACCTGCCCAATGCTAATGAATATTGGTGTAAACATTTCTTTAAGTGCAACAAGGGAACAGTTATTTTTGATTGATTCCAGGTAGGAGCTGCAGGAAACAATGGTTGCCTGCGCAAACGATTCGATCTGATCTACACCCCTAAAAATGCCAAAATGGTCGTGCACATCATAATGTGTTGGTGTATAGGAAGCAATTATCCCAATATCGGGTAAATGATAAAGGTACTTATCAACAAGTAACTTGCTTGGCCCATGTATCAAAACATCGGCCGGCGGGGTGCCCGTTAAGTTTGGTAAATGATTCACTAACTAATCCCTCCGTTGATATTGATATTTGTGCCGTTGATATACGATGCTTTGTCTGACAGTAAAAAACAAATAACTTCTGCAACTTCCTGCACCGTTCCAAAGCGCCCGGAAGGTATTTTTTGCTTATAGCCGTTTCTTATATCTGCAGATAATAACTTGGTCATATCTGTTTCTAATAAGCCCGGAGAAACGCTTAAAACCCGAATATGATGTTCCTGACTTAAGGCTGCGGCTTCCTGTGCCAGCGATTTTGACAGCGCCATGAGCCCAGCCTTTGTGGCAGAGTAAACCGCCTGAAATGCATTCCCTGTTTCTCCAACAACAGAGCTGATGTTAATAATAATCCCTTCGTTGTTATTATTGAATATTTTGAAGGCCGCTTTGCATATCATTATTGGCGCTTTAAGATTTACCATCAACATCTTGTCGATATTTTTTTCTAATTGATAAATTAAAGAACCATCAAAAGTTAGCCCGGCGTTGTTTATCACCGCAAAAAGATTGTTTTTATAATTACTTTTTATGTGTTTG
The DNA here is from genome assembly GCA_965277245.1 of Mucilaginibacter sp. Lineage (GTDB taxonomy): Bacteria > Bacteroidota > Bacteroidia > Sphingobacteriales > Sphingobacteriaceae > Mucilaginibacter. The sequence continues at coordinate 3,061,165 of OZ255719.1, read as the reverse complement.
CAAAAATTGGTAAGCTGTTCAGGGTCAGAAAAATCTGCATACAGGAGTTCACTATTCGGAATCGTCTCCGTAAAGCTTTCGGCTGTTGTTGCGTGTAGTATCAGATAATATTTTCGACATAATATTTTTGCAATAGCCAGCCCGAGCCCCTTACTGGCACCGGTAATTAAAATCATCTTACTTTTCAATTTGGCTTTTTAAATTTGTAATTATGTCATAACCCGTTACAAGATATAGTTTAATTGATAGATCGAAAAGGGTTATTTGGCAAATTGAAAAAGTAAAGTTAACCACCTACAATAAACAGTGGCAAGTACTTAAGAAAAAAGTCGGCAGGAACCAACATCTGTTAAGCGAAGAAAGAGAATATTTTCCTGCGCCCTGGCAAATTGCCTTAATTGAAGAATGCGCTCAGAAAAGAAATGTAACTGTTCTAAAAATCAAAGAGACTTTGATAAAGCAGTTCAAATAAATTAAGTGTTTATAATATGGCGAATTTTTTGGCCACTGTATATCATTGATCCTAGCTTCCCAATCGGTTAGTATTATTACTTATATAATGAACCCGAATAGCATAAATTAAGGCGAGCAAAAAAAAATTCGTTTTCTCCACAGGCGATTTCTTAACCAACCTTACTGTCTGATAAAATCAGTTATAACTGTTACAAATTCTGCCGGCCGTTCTTCCGCAATGAAATGCCCGGTGTTTTTCATAACAATCTGCTTTACATTACCCGCAACATTGCGCATTACTTTAGCTACTTCGTCTTTTGCCTGCACATCGCCACCTATAGCCAGCACGGGCATTTGCAACGGATGCACAGCCCAAATGTTGTTGTCCCGCACATCTTGTTCAATAGTTCTGTAAAAATTGAAACCAGCCGTCATTCGCCCTGGCTGCATGAAATACCGCAGGTAATAATTTACGTCTGCGTTATTGATAGCACCTTTAACATAATGCATCGGGCTACTCTGATAAAAATAATTCAGAAAAGCACGCTCATGCCCTTCGGTTACCCGTTCGGCATAATTACCTTTTGCCCTGATAAAACCGAAATACCAATAAAGTTCCACAGACGGAAGCCATTTACCAAAAGGTATACCTTCTGCTACTATTAGGTGGCTAACTTGTTCAGGGAATTGAGCAGCCAGTGCATATGCAACCGATGCGCCCCAATCGTGGCCAACAACTACGTATTTTTTATACCCTAACTGGGCCAGCAGTTGATGAACATCGCCTGCTAATGTTTTTTTATCATAACCGCCGGCGGTTGCCGTCGACTCGCCTGCCCCACGAAGGTCGACGCTGATAACTGTATAATGAAGTGCTAATGGCGGCATCATCTTCCGCCATTCATACCAGCACTCCGGCCAGCCATGAATCAAAACGATCACCGGGCCTTTACCACCAATAACATAGTGCATGTTAATATCTTTCACCTTTTGCGTTTTTGAAGTAAAAGATTTAAAAAATGTGCCCTGGTTAAAAACACTGGCGTTTTGTTGAGCAGATACGTGCATTGCACATATGGAGAGAAACGCGATCATTAATTTTTTCATGGCTTTTGATTTTCAGATAGATCAAATTTCGTTGATCATATTAAGATGGAAGCGACCTTTATCAAAGGTTAATAGACCCTAATCAATGTAATTGCGCTTAAGCACATAGAAAAGCCAACGATGTTTTTAAGCAGACTGGCAAAGTTTATATTGTTTTGGCGTTACGCCGGTTTGCTTTTTAAAAAAAGAAATGAAATGCGTAGGATCGCTGAAATGAAATCTGCAAGACAGTTCTTTTATCGTAAAATCGGTTTGCAGGATCATCAAACCTGCATGATGAGCAATATGTTCATAAATCAGTTCAGAGGTTGTTTTACCGGTTAGCTGCTTTAAAATAGCATTAAGATGGTTAATATGCATATTTAGTTTAGTAGCATAATAGGACGGTTTGCGGACGCCAGGCGTAACCTCTATTTTTTCTACTGATTCCAGTAATAACGTTTCAAATGCTGAAAGTACCTTATAGCTTATCGTTACGTCATTTATACCGCGGGGCTTTTGGGCAAAATAACGCCTTATTAGCAGTAGTACAATATGTACATAGCTTTTTATAATTTCGGAGGCATCACTGCAGGGGCGATGGTATTCATCATGGATTTTTTCAAAATACAAATTCATTTCCTCCAAAAGTGCATCCGGAATATCATCAGTTATAAGATTGTCCAGTTTAAAAAAAGGAAAGTTTAGTAAAAAATTGCCCCACAACAGATTGCTGCGAATAAACGCACGATCAAAAATAATATAGATTCCTTTAAACTTTTGGCCAGTGATATCCCAACTGATCTCTTTGTAAGGCGATATGATGAACAATCTGAATTTTACTCTCTTATTATTAATATTAAGACCCGTACCCCCATCGGGTAAACTGATGAGCGATATGGAGTAAAGCTCATGCCTGATAGGTTGCTGTTTTAGCTTTATGGTAGCCAGATTATCTTCATGCCGCCCAATATGGAACGCGGGTTGCTTTGGCTCAGGCAACCTGATTTCCTGATAGTATTCTGAGATCGTTTTAATTACTTTCAATGGAAATCTGGTTTTTTAAAAATTAACTTTATAATTAATCCTTTGTTTAACCCGGCAATCTAATTATATTATTAAAAGTCGGGCAGTGGGCAAATATCGGGCTCTATAAACTCCTTCCCGGCAATAACACTGTTAATTAATTGATTCGAATAATAAATTTCCAGCGTCTTTTTTGAAAAAAACAGGTCGGCGTGGGTGAGAAAAAAGTCTTGCCAGTTTCCGCAGGGGTCATTTTTTATCATGTGGCCGATTATCTGTGCAAATGCAACCGTTTTTGTATAATGATAGTTCTTGCCTGCCGAATATTTGTTGTCAAGCCCCCGGATTGCTGCGCTTATCTTTTGCATCGCCTGCTTTTTGCTGTTTTGACGAATGTAAAGCCAGGCCATCCGCAAGTGGGCTTCATGCGTAAAAAGTTCGGGTGAAATGGTCATATTTTCCAATGCCTCAAGAAATTCGCGGTCATTGTATTGCTTGTGATTTGGCGCTGCTTCCATAATTAAAACGCCGCAAGATAGGCTGGTAGAAACAATCGGAGTTATCGAAAATTGGGTATTTGAAAAATGCCGAAGCCGGACAAGATAGAAAGGGAAAGGTTTTATTGCATATTTGTATAAGCTAATTGGAGGTTTACATATGCTGATTAATTCATTGCCAAACGCCGCTATTTCATTTAAAGCTGAGCGGCCGATACCAGAACGTAACCTGGTTTTGCATGCCACCTCTCACAAAAAATACTACTATCCAGGCCATGCTACTCCCTATATGCTTATAGTTAATTTGAACAGCCGCGGTAGGTATGTAGTAAATGATCAAAAACTATCATTAGGTGGCCAAAACTTTCTTTTTTTAAATGCAAATGATAAATTAAGCATCAGCTATGACAATGATCCGGTGGAAAGCCTTTTTATTCTCTTTGAAGACAATTTTGTTGACCAAACCTACCTGGCCTTTAGTACGGATTGTAATATCATGTTAGACCGGCCTTTTGAAATTGGCGCTGATAGAGAAAGCCTACATTCAATCCCACTTAAAATAGACAGGGAAATTTTATTGCTTTTCAACTCGATCAAGCGCTTACAGCCAGACCAAAACGATCTTGACGAAAAGCTAATATACCTCATGAAAAAAGTTGTGCAGCTGGAGAGCCGCAGATCAATTGATATTTGTAAAATACAAGCGGTCAAAAGATCGACAAAAATTGAGTTGTACAGAAGACTATTGCTGGCCAGGGATTATATGGAAAGCAATTTAACGCAAACCCGCCTAACAGTAGACGAAATTGCACGATTTGCCGGCCTTAATAAGTTCCACTTTATATTAAACTTTAACTCGCTGTTTGGTAATACACCCCACCAGTACCTGGTTAATATTAAATTAAAAAAAGCATTTGAACTAATACAATCCACCAATTATTCTGTAACAGAGGCCTGTTATCTATCCGGGTTCGAAAGTCTGCCTTCATTTAGCATCCTTTTTAAAAAGAAATTCGGCGTTGCGCCGTCAATGCTTATTAAAGGTAGCAGGTTATCCATCAAGTCTTATATAGCAAGATCTGGTAATTGGAACCAACATTAGCAATTATCAGGTCATTATAAATATTGAATCCCGGATCAGTTATGATGCATCCTCATTTTAAATGGGAAAATTTATTAAAAGAAAGGGCCTACCCGCTGCGGTATAAAAATAAAAATTTAGCAAAAACCGCAGGCATTCAATTTGGGGTTCTTTTTATGTTCCTGGTCCTTTACAAGCCATTCGGAGTCTATGAGCCTGAACTGAAATTTAATTACTTTTTGGTTTCGGCCTTGCACGCCCTTTCTCCTTCTTTAATTGTATTTATCTATTTCTGGTTATTGAATTACTATCGATCGAAATTTAGTTATCTCCGGGAATGGACTTTATTGCAGGAGTATGTTCAGCTATCTTTCGTACTGCTGCTGGTAGGCATAGCCAGTTTTCTAATGCGTGGTCTTTTATATAACAATCCCTATAACTGGTCATTTCGCTATTTATTTGAAGAGATCAGGAACTGTTATTTGATAGGCAGTTTGTTTTATTTTTACCTGCTTTTTGCCAATTTTTATTTTAAGGCCAAAGTAAAGCCGGCACATGTCTTAAGAGTTCCGCCGGGTATTCATAGGGCTAAAGAACCGGATATTACCGAATTATTTATAACAACCCGCGTAAAGCAGGATGATTTTAGTTTTAACCCGGGTGAGCTTTTATTTGTTAGGGCAGAGGGCAATTACCTGGAGGTTACCCTATGCAGGAACGGGCAACTGACAACCGAACTAAAAAGAATTTCGCTGAGGCAATTCGAAGCAAAAATTAATGACTACCCGTTTCTGTTTAGGTGTCACCGTGCCTACCTGGTTAATATGCTGCAAATTAAAAATGTTAGTGGCAACTCGCAGGGATACCTGCTTTCATTTGAGGGGCCGGCAGATAAAATACCCGTTTCGAGGGCCCTGCTTAGCAAGTTCGGCCACCTGTATGAACAGCTGCACAACTACAAGTGTAATTAAACTTGTTAACCGTCACAAAATTTAGTTAGTGGTAACATACTGCAAAAAACAACTTTCTGTAAATTGTATGTTTGGCTCATTGTCGGGGCAGAGATGGTCTTATTCCCGTTTACCAAAAATGTAAAAAAAAATCATGCAGCAGATTATGCCAACTTACCAGCCAGCTATTTCTGTAAGCGAACAACCAAAAAAGTTGTTTTACATCAACAATATTAAAGTTTTTATGACCGCGCTTGTAGTGCTGCATCACTCGGCCATAACTTATGGCGGTCCCGGCGGCTGGTACTACCTCGAAAAAACTACCAAAATTGGCGCACTTATTCCAATGACCATGTTCGTTGCCATCAACCAGTCTTTTTTTATGGGGTTCTTTTTCTTACTGGCAGCCTTTTTTACCCCCGCCTCCTATGAACGGAAGGGCCTTGGCAAATTCATATCCGAACGATTGTTAAGGCTGGGCATTCCACTGCTATTCTATTCCTTTATTTTTTCGCCTTTGCTGGACTATTTGGTTTATTATTTTGCGAAAGGCCAACACATTACCTATCTGCAATTTCTGGGTGGGTTTGATAACTGGGTAGACTTTGGTGTACTGTGGTTTGTGGCGGCGCTCTTGCTGTTTACATTTGCATATGTAGCTTACCGGGCCGTTATTAGGCGCCGTGTAAGGCAATTGCTTCCCGTTCCCGGTACACGCACATTACTTTTGTATTCAGTTATTCTTGGAATAATCAGTTTCTTTATCAGGACCGTATTTCCGGTTGGTTGGGTGCTTAAACCGTTAGGATTTCAATTAGGGCATTTCACTCAATATATCGCACTTTTTATCGGCGGCCTGGTTGCGTGGCAAAACAACTGGTTTAATCAATTAACTCCGCGAACCGGCAAGCAGTTAGGCATCTGCGCGGTTCTGTTATTTATTTTTTTCCCGGTTTTTTATGTGATTAAAATACAATTAAACATGCCCATTGCCTGGTATTCCGGCGGTTTCCACTGGCAGTCGCTCCTTTATGCGGTTTGGGAGCAAGCTATCGGGATTTCAATTCTTACGGCATTACTTGCCCTGGGTAAGCAATCGTGGAATCGTTCGTCAGGCTTGCTCAACAAACTGTCCTATTCCGCTTTCGCTGTTTATATCTTTCACCCGCTGGTAGTCATATCCCTGTCATTGATCATTAGAAACTGGCACCTGGATCCCTCCATTAAATTTTTGATGGTAGCGCCATTAGCCGTGTTGGGGAGCTTTTTGTTTGCTGCTTTGGTGCTCTTGATCCCCGGAGTAAAAAAGATTATTTAAGAGTTTCTTAAACTTGTTATTGAAGCAAACTATTTGCTTAAGAAAAGTTAAGTACATTCACTATAAATAAAGTTGGATCCCGAAACTCTCTCTGGCGAGCGCAGGTCGCCATGCGCGTATAAGTTGTTTATAAGCGTCACCAACGGGGCGTATCTTTCGGTCCAGGTCATACAATCCCAGCGGGTTTACGTTGCCGGCATTATTTCGCAGGGCAGAGTCCCAGTCTACCTGGTCAAGCAAACTAAACCAGGTGAAACCCACTATCGGGAAACCGTCTTGTTTAAACCGGTATATATTAGACCACTCCTTTTTTAGCCAGCCAACGGCACCGGGTTCGGCTATATTAGTTTCCGTATGCATTACCGGTAAACGGTAACGGTCATAATATTGACGGGTGATGATATAATAACCAAAAACTTCTCCGGACGGCGATGTACTGCCATCTGCGTGTACAATATGCTCGTTCGTTACATAATAATCATTACCCATAATGCATTTAGCCCTGATAGCATCATGGTCCATAAACCACTTGTATTCCTCCGGCTTCATGCCATTGGCCATTAAATACTGATACATGATCACACTAACCGGATGACCGTAAGAGAGGTCTAACGATAAAAATCTTTTCTGATTTAAGAAATCAGCAAGTTTGCGGCATCCGGGTTCTTCGGCATGAAAATATTCTGATGATTCGCTTTGAATAAAAGTTGCCCGTGGCTGAACCTTTAATATTTGCTGCATGGCCAGTACGTTTGCCATACACAAGTGCTTTAATGCAGTTACAAAGCTTTCATCGCTGCTCAAACATTCATTCCACCAGCCATACTGCGCCGAGAAGGCAGCGCAAATGAATATTTCATTTACAGGGGTATATAAAAGTACCTGCGGATAGCGTAGCGCAAAAATTCTGGCATATTCGGCAAAGTGTTGCGGCCAGTCCGGATTTTGAAAGCTTCCCACCCAGTCGGGCAGCCCAAAATGGCAAAGATCTACAATAGGCGTGATGGATAGTTGCTTTAATTGTTGAAACGTTTCATCAGCAAAGCTCCAGTCGTACTGGCCGGGGCCAAGATGGGTTTTATAATAAGGCGGCCCATAACGTAAAAATTCGATACCCATCTCCTTAACCAAACCAAAATCTTCTTTCCAGCGCTGGTAATGACCGGTTTTTTCAAGTTCGTCTATCCTGATCTTTTGGCCACCGGATTGGATGGTAGGGTAACTATTCTCAATCCCTGTTGCGAACATGAATTTGCTTATCATATCTATATTTTATAAAATATCCAGTCTGCCACCATCCACAACCAGGGTAGTGCCGTTAACAAATTTAGCCTCGTCCGAAGCCATAAAACAGATGGCCTCCGCCAGGTCCTCGGGCTGCCCAACTTCGCCGGTTATCTTTTCATCCCCATTTTTAACTTCGGGGTTTGACCACAGCATTGGTGTATTAACAGCGCCCGGCGCCACACAGTTAAAACGTGCTTGCGCGGGTGTATATTCCCTGCTTAAACCCCTGGTAAACGCTTCTATGCCACCCTTGCTGGCTGCATATGGTAATACTGTAGCTTCTGTTTGGTGGGCATGTACAGAACTGATGTTAACCACCGCGCCATTGGTCATATGCGGAAGGGAATATTTGCAAAACACAAATACAGAACGCAGGTTAACGGCCTGTACCTTATCCCAGTCTTCGATGGACAGATCAATAATCTTTTGAAAGGTCATCATCGCAGCATCATTAACCACCACGTCAATTTTTTGATATCTGGCTACTACGGTTTCAATACATTGCTTAATCTGGTCGGGTACGCCCACATCCACTTGTTCGAAAATGGCATGCCCACCGGCGTTTATGATCATATCCACGGTCTCGTTGCCGCGTTTATCATCCCGGTCAATAACGACAACAGTGCCACCCTCGCGGCCCATTTGTACACATGTTGCCCTGCCTATCCCCGAGCCGCCGCCCGTTACCAGGCATATCTTTTTGTCGAATCTCATAGTGGTTATCCTTTTAACTATAGGCTGAAGGAACATTAGAAACGGGTAAAAGTTTGGTTGATTGCCTTGGGGTATGTTATCGGAATGTGAGTATAATTAGTAAAAAACGAGATTATACCGCCGCAAAATAAGGCTGTAGTTTTAAAAAACTCAGGAATTTTGTTCTTTAGGATAACTTTACAACATTTATAGATCCACGAAGTCTTTGTAAGAAAACACTGCTTAACATGAGGAACGAACCTACATTTGTTAGCAAGCGGATGAGTATTAATGGATGCCCGGTAAAAAAGAAAAAGGGATTAACTTTCGTTAACCCCTTCCTGGGTAGCGGGAGCAGGACTCGAACCTACGACCTTCGGGTTATGAGCCCGACGAGCTACCAACTGCTCCATCCCGCACTGTATGTGTTTTTTTATTGGACTGCAAAGATATAATTCGTTTCTTTGCAGTCCAAATAAAAAGTTAATTATTTTACATGAGTCATAGGGCAGGTTTTGTGAGCATTATAGGTAAACCCAACGCGGGTAAATCAACCTTAATGAACGCACTTGTAGGTGAAAAAATGTCTATCATAACGCCTAAAGCCCAAACCACCCGCCACCGTATTCTTGGTATTGTAAATACCAACGATTACCAGATCGTTTTTTCTGACACGCCTGGCGTGATCAAACCCGCCTACATGCTGCAGGAAAGTATGATGCACCAGGTAGACGGCTCCATTGTAGATGCCGATTTAATTTTATTGGTTACTGATATAAACGAGCGCTATGACGAAAGCGACGTTACCGAAAAGCTGCAAAGCTCGCTTGCGCCCATTGCCGTTCTCATAAACAAAATAGACCAAAGCGACGAGGATACTGTTAAACAAAAGGTTGAGTATTGGCAGCAAAAGTTACATCCCAAAGCTGTTTTTGCCATCTCTGCCCTGCACGATCATAATATTAAAGCCATTATGGATTTCATAGTGGAAGATTTGCCAGAGCACCCGGCATATTACGAAAAAGATTTTCTTACTGACCGTAACGACCGCTTTTTTGCAGCCGAAATGATACGTGAACAGGTTTTTAAGCAGTATAAAAAAGAAATACCCTACAGCACCGAGATTATTATAACTGCTTTTAAAGAGGGTGAAACCTTGCACCGCATTAGTGCCGAGATTATCGTTGAGCGCGATTCGCAGAAGAATATCCTGATAGGTAAAAACGGCGAGATGCTGAAAATTGTGGGTACTTACGCCCGCCGCAGTATGGAAGAATTTTTCCAGAAGAAGATCTTTTTAGAAACTTTTGTAAAGGTAATACCCGACTGGCGCAGCAAAAAAAACTACCTGAAGCAATTTGGGTATGAAGATTAAAAAGAGATTTGAGACGTGAGATATGATTTGAGATAGCCTTAACTTTAACTCACCTTAATATTAATAACAACGACACAGATGTGAAATTTGAGACGTGATAAGCAATATGGGTTCTCGCCCATGTAATGCTTTATCTCATATCTCACATCTCATATATAAAAATACATGAGCAATATAGTAGCTATTGTAGGCCGCCCCAATGTGGGCAAGTCTACCTTATATAACCGCCTTACAGAATCGCGCAAAGCCATAGTAGATGACTTTAGCGGCGTAACCCGCGATCGCCATTATGGTATTGCCGAGTGGACCGACCGCAGTTTTACCGTTATAGATACCGGCGGCTACGTTGCCAACAGCGATGATGTTTTCGAGGCTGCCATACGTGAGCAGGTTTTAATAGCGGTTGAAGAAGCTACCGCCATACTTTTTGTGGTTGATGTTACCACCGGTATTACCGATCTTGATGATGAAATAGCCATTTTGCTTCGCCGGAGTAAGAAGCCGGTTTTTGTTGTAGTAAACAAGGTTGATAATAACAACCAGCAGATAGATGCTACCATATTTTACAGTTTGGGTTTAGGCGAGATCTATAATATCTCATCCATGACGGGGTCGGGCACGGGCGAGTTGCTTGATGACCTTATCAAAACCTTCGACGATGAGCCGACAGAACCAAACACTTTACCTAAATATGCTATTGTAGGCCGCCCTAATGTGGGCAAATCGTCAATGATAAACGCCCTGATAGGCCGCGACCGTAATATTGTTACGCCGATTGCCGGCACCACCCGAGATTCTATACACATCCACTTTAACCAGTACGGTCACGATTTTATGCTGATCGATACTGCCGGGATGCGGAAGAAAACCAAGGTAAAAGAGAACATAGAATTTTACTCTGTGATGCGCACCATTAAGGCACTGGAAGAAGCCGATGTTGTGATCCTGATGATAGATGCCATGGAAGGCATCGAGTCGCAGGATATTAATATATTTCACCTGGCCGAGAAAAATAAAAAGGGGATTGTTATTGTAGTTAATAAATGGGACCTCATAGAAAAGAATAACAAAACTGTTAAGCTTTTTGAAGAAACCATCCGCGAAAAATTACAGCCCTTTACAGATGTGCCCATCGTTTTTACATCGGTAACAGAAAAGCAGCGTATGCTTAAAGTTATAGAAGTTGCAGATAAGGTTTATGCAGACCGCGCCAAGAAGATCCCAACCTCAAAGCTTAACGATGTAATGCTGCCAATTATAGAAAACTACCCGCCGCCTGCATTGAAAGGTAAATTTGTAAAGATCAAATACATTACCCAGATAAACGGGGTGGCGCCAATGTTTGCCTTTTTTTGTAACCTGCCGCAATACGTTAAAGAACCCTATCGCCGCTTTATAGAAAACAAGCTCCGCGACAATTTCGAATTTACCGGGGTGCCATTGCAAATATTCTTCAGGCAGAAATAGGTGGTTACATAGCAGTCCGAAGTAAGAGACATTCGGACAGCGCACCAGATTAAGACTATGGCCAGCAGGCGGTAACCTACATTTATACTTTCAATACAATACAGGTTACTTAGAACGCCTAAATAGGACTTCGGAGAAAAGATAATAGCTTTACGTAAACAGCTTAAATGGTCACAAGCGGACCTGGCTAAGGAAGCAGGCATATCCCGTGAGATCATCGGGCGCTATGAAATAGGCAAGGCCAAACCCGCAGCAGATATGCTTTCCAGGCTGGCCAAAGCGCTTGATACTACTACCGATTACTTGGTGAATGATGATGTGAGCGATTCATCTGTAACTGGGCAGCTCACTGATCGGGAACTGCTTAGACAGTTTAAGGGAGTGGAGTTGTTTAGTCCGGAAGATAAGCAGGTCGTTAAGATTTTCATTGATGCCTTTATCACTAAAAGGCATATCCAAGAATTGGCTAAGTAAAAGGTTATAAACGAATAAAGCCCCATAATCGGGGCCTTCTTCGTTTATCGCATTATGTTATTATTTTCAAAGCCAAGCATGATTATTCATGCTTGGCAATGTTTTTCAATAACTTGTTCCTTAAATAATCATAAACTTGATTATCGATAGGGTTAGGTTGTATAAAAATAGAAAGTCTCGATTCCCCATATTTAATCCCACTGTCATAGAGATAGAAGTATGTTAAGTTCCCCTCTGCTTGAGCGGGATTATCCTTATAAAAAGGAGAATTAAACGTGATATATTCACGATGATATAATCCCTTTTTAAAGGCATGCTGCAATATCGTATTGGATTTTATTACCTTATATTTTTTCGTTACTTGTTGTCTAAGTTTTGAGGTATCTGAGTTTATATAATATTGATAAAACATACCATCCTTTTTTTTAACAATGATTAAGTACCACTTGTCAGCAATCGAAAATAAAAGATAATTGCTCCTTGTCAATATTTTTAGATTGTTGACGGTAATATGGGCCTTTTCTCTGCTAACGCTATCGACGTGATTCAAACTTTGTCCATGAATTAACCCGCTCACAAAGCAGCAAAGTAACCCAATAATCAATGTTTTTATTTTCATAATCTTATTTATCTTTTTCAACAGGTAATGCGGTTGGATTTGGAACAATTCCACCTCCATGATCAGATCCATCTCTTTGTGTCGAAATTCCCATCACTCGACGAAATAAGTTTTCCATTCTAATAGCGTTCGTATTATTCGCTGCTGGAGTTGCGCCACTTGCACTTGGGATACCATGACCAAACACTTCATGTCCCAAGGTAGTTGCTTCATTTCCACCACTTGGATAAGTAACGCCTGATCCTTGCAATAATACAGAATAAGAACCATTGCTCGTTTTAACTGTTAATGCTCCACCACCTAAAGCATTCACTAATGATGATGACATTGTGCCGTCAGGCTTCAAAATCGAATTGCCTACACCGGGTGATTTTGAGTTAATAGCATCTTTAATAAAACCAGAACCTTCGGTAGATACTGATCCACTTGCATCAGCATATTCCACTTTATGCACTTCGGTAGAATTAATTGCCCCGGATACTTGGCTTATCAAAGCCTTATCGTCAGCACTTAGGTTATTATCTTTTAAAGCACTAGATAAAGCATCCGAACTAATAGAGTTGAACGTCTTTCCATCCTTGCCAATTGTTAAATTGCTCCTAAAAGAATCAAACTTCTTATCAGCAAAAGTTTTATTCAAATTTGCTTGAGCTTTTTGGGCGTCAGCAGCCGTTTCCCCCTCTACAATTCCCATTCCGTCAGGATCGATAAACCTGATAGGATTATTACCGCCATAATTATAAGGAGTAAATCTTCGATAATCCTCAGCTTTAGGATCTAACGTTGTCCAACGTGCAATTACAGGGTCGTAGAAACGTGCACCGTAATCTTACCTATACCCAACCCCCATATTTTCGAACAAAAACGCCCATTTGTCTGCCTGCTGATTGATCACTTGCTGGGTAGACTGCCCCGCACCGTGGCCTGCGTTGGTTTCAATGCGTATTAGAACCGGCGCCGGCCCCTTTTGCATTTCTTGTAACCGTGCGGCAAATTTAAAGGAGTGTGCAGGTACAACTCTGTCGTCGTGGTCGGCAGTGGTAACCATGGTTGCCGGGTAGTTAGCAGGTTTAATATTATGATACGGCGAATAATGGTACAGGTAGTTAAACATTTCGGCATTGTCTTCGGCAGTACCGTAATCATAGGCCCAGCCGGCACCTGCGGTAAATTTATTGTAGCGCAGCATATCCATTACCCCTACAGCCGGGAAGGCAACCTTGCACAGATCAGGGCGCTGGGTCATCACGGCTCCAATCAGTAAACCGCCGTTAGAACCGCCGGAAATAGCAAGATAGTCATGTGAGGTATATTTATTTTTGATCAGGTACTGTGCCGCGGCTATAAAATCGTCGAACACGTTTTGTTTTTTGAGCTTTATGCCGGCGCGGTGCCAGGTTTCGCCATACTCGCCCCCGCCCCGTATGTTTGGTACGGCATAAATACCCCCATGCTCTAACAGCACAATATTGCTGGTGCTAAAAGCGGGCGTAAGGCTAATGCTAAAACCGCCGTAGGCATATAACATAGTCGGGTTTTTACCATTTAACACCGTACCTTTTTTGTAGGTGATTATCATAGGTATGCTGGTGCCATCTTTGCTTTTATAAAACACCTGCTTGCTTTCATACAAAGCTGGGTCGAACTGCACATTGGGCTTTTTATAAACGGCAGACTTACCACTTGCTATATTATACTTAAAAATGGTAGTGGGATAAACATAGCTGGTAAAAGTATAGTAAAGCTCCTTTTCATTACGTTTAGCGCCAAAACCGCCGGCTGTACCTACGCCCGGCAATTCAATGGTATGCTCTAATTGGCCCTCCATATCATATTGCTGTACAAATGATGTAGCATCTTTCAGATATTCGGCAAAGATCTTACCGCCACCGGTACTAACTGTTAGCGCATTTTTGCTTTGCGGGATCAAATCTTTCCAGCCCGTAGATTTAGGGTTGCCGGCGTCAACAGTAACTAAACGGTGGTTTGGCGCATATAAATTGGTGTATATGTAAAGCTTGCTGCCAACGTTATCTATAATGTTGTGGTCGTTATCAAAATTGTTGATGATGTTTGTGATCGGGCTTCCGGGGTTGCTCAAATCCTGAAAGTAAAGCTCGTTACCAAAGGTGCTGTTGGCGGCAGTAATTACCAAAAAGCGTTCATCTTCGGTAAGGTAGGCGCCAATGTATCTTCGTGGGGTTTGCTCGCCGCCAAATATCAGTTTATCTGTGCTTTGCATTGTTCCCAGCTTGTGGTAATATAGTTTATGGTACTGAGTCATGCCGCTTAGCTGGCTTCCCTCTTTAGGTTTATCATAGCTGCTATAGTAAAAGCCATCATTGCCTTTCCAGGCTAAACCACTGAATTTAATATCTTTAAGTGTATCGCCAACCTGGGTTTTATTAGCTGTGTTGAGGATAATAACCTTGCGCCAATCGCTGCCGCCTTCAGATATTTGGTAAGCCATTAAGCTACCATCTTTAGTAAAATCCATTCCTTGTAAAGATGTGGTGCCATCTGCCGAGAACTTGTTCGGGTCTAAAAAAACTTCCGGAGCGGTGCCGGTTTTTTCGCGATAAATTACACTCTGGCTTTGCAAACCGCTATTTTTAGCGTAATACGTCCAGTCGCCGTTTTTTTCGGGCGAGCCAAATTTTTCGTAGTTCCAAAGTATCTCCAGTCGTTTGCGTATAGCATCGCGAAAGGGGATCTGATCCAGGTAGGCGTGGGTAACCGTATTTTCTGCCTGCACCCACGCTTTGGTATCTGCGGCGCGATCATATTCAAGCCACCGGTAGGGGTCTTGTACCACCGTGCCGAAATAAGTATTTGTTGTATCTACCTTTTTTGTAACAGGGTAAGCCTGGGTTTTGATCGTCATGTTTTGAGCTAAGGCGCTACCTGCCAATAAGGCAACAAGCGGTAAAAAAAATAAATTACGGGTTTGCATGGTTTATTGTGTTAATGTGAAGTATTCCTCTCCCCCACGAAGGCCAACAGGCTTTCGCCCGGTTACCATAAAACCGGCAATAGCGAACTACTAATATAACAGGTTTACATTTGAGTAGCAAGGTGTGAAATTAAACTAATAATTATCAGGCAAACCATAAGCTTATCAGGGTGTTAGCACCAGCTTGCCAAACTGTGCAGAATTTTTCATTTTATCAAAAGCCTGTTGTGCGCTTGCCATAGCAAATACCTCATCTACCACCGGCACAATTTTATTCGTAGTTACCATTTGGAGCAGGCCTTCAAAGTCTTGCTTTGTACCCATAGTGGTACCAATAAGCTGTAATTGTTTCCAGAAAATGGGGCGCGCGTTTATAGCCGGAATATTACCGGCGGTACCGCCGAAGAAAACAATGCGGCCCCCCGGGTTGCATAGGTCTACCACTTTGCCAAAATCGTTGCCCAGTGCGCTATCAATTACGATATCAAATCCGCCCGCCATTTCCTGCAGCTGTGCAGCCCAGTCTTGTGCCTTGTAATTTACACCAGCCAAAGCGCCTAACTGCCGGGCACGCTCAATCTTGTCGCCGCTGCCCGAGGTTACGAATACCCTGCCACCCGCTGCGACCGCCAATTGTAATGCAATACTCCCTGTGCCAGAGCCAACACCCACAATCAGCACCTTATCGCCGGGTTTAGCCCTGGCTTTGGTAAACAAGGCACGGTAGGCAGTTAAGCCCGCTAAGGGCAACGCGGCTGTTTGCTCCCAATTCAGGTGAGCCGGTTTATCGAATAAGTTCTCGGTTTTTACCTTTACGTACGCTGCAAAAGTGCCATTATCGGGCAGGCCCAATATTTTAAATTCTTTAGATTGAAATTCGGGATGATCACCCCAATTACTCGCGGGGTTAATTATTACTTGTTTATCAAGCCAATGCTTATCTGCTTCGTCGGCTACTTCGGCCACAATGCCTGCACCATCAGACCCCAATACCGACGGGTATTTTATACCTGCATATTTTCCGATGGTAATCCAGTAATCGCGCCGGTTAAGAGCGGCAGCCTTGATCTGAACCAGCGCCTCGCCCGGCCCTAACGCCGGCATCTCAACGTCTTTATAAACTATTGGCCTTTCGGCGCTTTCTAATACTACAGCTTTCATAAGTAAGGTTTCAAAAGAGTTTTATCATGCAATGTTAAGGTTCGAAAGATAGCAATGTTTAATTATTTACTTAACTGCAGGTGTCTGTTAACGATCATAGCCAAGCTATTTGTCATATAGGTTTCATTTAAATTAATTTAGGAACAATCATTCCAGATAAGATATACATTTGTGGAACAATCATTCCAAATTAAATATAAAGAAAATGAAAAGGTTAGAAAACAAAGTAGCCGTAATAACAGGCGGCAATAGTGGTATGGGCTTAGAAGCTGCAAAATTATTCGCAATTGAAGGCGCAAGCGTAGTGATATCGGGCCGTAACTCAGAAACCCTGACTGCCGCAATTTCTGAAATTGGGCACGATGCCATCGGAATTAAGGCAGATGTTGCTTTGCTAAGCGATATTGACAAGTTGTATAAAGAAGCATCTGATAAAAAAGGCAAATTTGACGTATTGGTGGTAAACGCCGGCGTGTTTAAAGGCGCCTCGATCAGCGATTTTACCGAGGAGCTATTTGACGAAGTAGTGGACATTAATTTTAAAGGCGCTTTTTTCTCTGTTCAAAAGGCACTTCCTTATTTAAATGATGGCGCTTCGGTTATCATCACTTCATCGGCAGTAAACAGAAAGGGTTTTGCAACTACCTCTGCATATTCGGCAACTAAAGCAGCGGTACAATCATTGGCGCGCAGCTTTTCTCTTGAATTGCTCGACCGGAAGATCCGTGTGAACATTTTATCGCCCGGCCCGGTAGAAACACCTATATTTTCGCGCACCGGTGCACCCGCAGATGCTGTTGAGGGCATGAAAGATAGCTTTGCATCTTTAACGCCGCTTAAGCGTTTAGGCACCGTGCAGGAAATGGCTAAAGGCTTCCTTTACCTCGCATCAGACGACTCATCTTATATGCTGGGTGCCGAGCTGCTGCTTGACGGCGGCGTAAAATCTTTGTAAGCATTTTATTAACAATAAAAAGGGATATTTTTACGTATCCTTTTTTGTTTTTTAAAAGGTGACAAGGAACCGGAGTTATGGGCAGATCAAAAGATTTTAACGAAGATGAAGTTTTAAATAAGGCGGTAAACTTGTTCTGGAACAAGGGCTATAATGCCACCTCAATGCAGGATATTGTTGATAGCCTTGGTATTAGCCGCTCGAGTTTGTATGATACTTACGGGGATAAGCATGCATTGTTTATAAAGGCATTAGAAAGCTACCGGTGCAGTGTGTTTAGTAAGATATGTGAAATAGAATCGGCAAAAACCCCGGCCCGGCAAATGATCAAAGCATTTTTAGATCAGATCCCCCAGAAACTTACCCTAACATGCGACAAGCCGAAGGGGTGTTTTTACACTAATGCAGCAATTGAAACAGCGCCGGAAGACAGCGCCGTGAACAGTATAGTTGACGACATTAACAAACGCACCGAAGATTTTTTTTACGATGCCATTGTCGCCGGGCAGCATGTTAACGAGATTGCCAAAAACAAAAAACCGCGCGCCATAGCCCGCTTTTTAATGAATACTTTAAAAGGTATGAACGTTAGCGCTAAACTGGAAACGGATAGTAACGTATTCGACGACATAATAAGCGTGGCGCTGTCGGTATTGGATTAAGCCCTCAAAGCCAAATAAAAAAGCCCCGTTATTTTCATAAAGGGGCTTTCTGTCATATGTAGGTATGTTATTGGCCTTGCTGTTTAGCCTGCGATTTTAATGCATCGTTTGCTACGATAACGATCTCCACACGGCGATTTTTTGCACGGCCATCTGCAGTTGTATTATCTGCAATTGGTTCGCTTTCGCCCTTACCCGATGTTGACAAACGGGTAGCATCTACCCTATCGCCCATAATGTATGATTTAACCGACTCGGCACGGCGAACGGAAAGATCCTGGTTTAACTGTACGCTGCCGGTATTATCTGTATGGCCTACAATTAAAATATTGGTTTGCGGGTTATTGTTAAGAGATGTTGCCAAACCATCTAAATTGGTTTTTGCTGCGCCTTTAAGATCTGTACGGTTAACATCAAACAATATACCCGAATCAAACTTCACAATAATACCTTCGCCCTCACGGGTTACGGTAGCCCCCGGCACGGTTCGTTGTATCTCTGCAGCTTGCTTATCCATTTTATGGCCCACAAAAGCCCCCGCGGTACCGCCTAAAGCGCCCCCGATAATAGCGCCCAGGGCAGTGTTACCTGCGCTTTTACCTATAAAGGCGCCAATTGCGCCGCCGGCGCCTGCGCCAATTGCAGCACCTTTTTGTGTTTTTGTAAAAGAGCTACAGCCCGTGTTAACAATACACGCCGCAGCGATGGTTACACTTAAAAAAGCTGTTGTAATTCTTGTAGTTTTCATGATGAGTATAAGATGTATCTGATAATTAGTTTATAGTACAAACTAAATGCAAAACGGTTTTTAAAACCATTTAACAAAAAAGGAGCGGTAAACAACCACTCCTTTTAAAATACATTCAAAATTTTCCTTTACTGGTTATTGTCTTCACTTTCGGGCACACTCACTACACGGTAGCTGGTCCCTTTATCTGTTTTAACTTCTTCCAGGTAAATATCTTCTGCAGTTACCCAGTAGCGCTTATGGTTAAGCATAATTTTACGTGCATCGGTTGGCAGGTCGTCGCGCATGTCGCCAACTGAAGGCATCTGCGGTGCTTGCTGTACAGTTTGGTCCGGGCCTGCTACGTCGCCATTGGTGTTTAACACGCCGTCTTTACCGGCAACCAAATAAACAGTTTTATGATCTGGTGTAATGGCTTGTTTATAATACACGCCGTTAAATTCGTAATACTGGTTACCGTCTATGCTTATAGAACGCGCACCTTGCGGCAAGCTTGGCACCTCGGCACCAATAGGTGGGGCCACCACGCGGTAACTGCCTCCATATGGCTGGTAAAAAGCGCCGCCATAATAGTAATATTGATCGGGGCCCCAAAAAAATGGATAATAACCGTACGGCAATATGCCGATAGAAAGCCCGATGCGCGGATACGAACGGTAACCGCCAAAGCCTATACCACCACGGTAACCACCGCTTATGCCCACACCACCTCTAAAAGTGCTTCCACCGCGATAACCGCCGCCTACGCTAACACCCCCGCCAAAGCCGCCATGGAAACCTCCGCCTCCGCCATGAAAACCGCCTCGTTGTGCTTCGGCAGTTGTTGCAGCGCCCAGTATTAATAAACCTGCCAGGCACAGGTTGCTAATTGATCTATATATAGTTTTCATTTAACGATTTGATAAATTGCTGGTTAGTTTTTTGATGTATGCAACTTAATACTGTTATTTAGACTAATAAACGGTATAAGGTTTAATTAAGTTTAAACAAATATTTCATTTTTTTTTGATATTACAATGAAGTGTTGGTGAAGACCTATAATTGCATTACTTGCTCACAATAAAAACGTACAATCCCCTAATTTTAATATACCTGGCATTACAAAGAATTACCAAATCCCATACTTAAAATGAAGGATTTCACTAAAGAATACCGCATATATGTTTTATACGATTAGGTAGTACAAATGCATTAAAACTAAGCGAGCTGCCCGAAAAGGCAGCTCATGATATGTCTATGATTTCGTGTGTTAAGCGAAAAACATTATTATCATAAAAAAATAATTATGATTAGCGAATAAATAAGTGGGAAAAAAGTGGTAGTATTTTCAGAACCTTTATTCCAACCCGTTAAACCATGTTTCAAATCTTCAATCCAAGTGGAAGACACATATAAATGATAACAAAAACATGTGAACCACACCACGGTTAAAATAATTAACAATTTTTTTACTGAAACAGCTTTTGAATATTTATCAGTTTTATGAGCCGACAAGATAAGATAGAATATGCTTAGTGCGTAAATAATAGTAGAAGTTAAAATGCATGCTAAACAATCAAAACCAGTCCGATCATTCAAAAAAAAGTTTTCACTAAAGTCTTTTGCAGTAACAGTTATTGAAGTTGTGGTAGTATGATATGGAACCGCGTACTTCGCACTATTGATAATTACCGTGCCATGCAATATTTGTTTTTCAATCTTTAATGTTTTTGTATTAGAAAAACTTGTATGTAGTTGGACAAAAATTATTAAAAATAAATTTATTATCCCAACCGCAATAAAAAAAATCGCTTTAAATTTTAAATTAAACATGTGCATAAGTTATGGCATTAACTATAAACTTGCATCGTTACTCAAATTATGAATTTTATTTAAAAAATAATTAGCTCTGGCGACTGGAACCTCTGCAAAGTTTGCTTGAATTTTAAAAAACAAAGCTACATTTCCTGTTTGGCTATTTGCTTTTGATAAACAAGATGCGCGATATTTTTCGCAAGTTTTCTTGAAACTTCCAAATTCGACGTTATTGTTAATGCTTGTTTGATAATTTAATAACTTGGTTTGCGATATACTACTCTTTAGCTTTTTCAATGCAAGATAAATGGTTGCATAATCAATAGATTGACTGTTTATTAATTCGTTTGTGTAATATTCTAAAATTGATGGGCTCGATTCATTATTGTTAATCAAAAAGTTTATCATGATCTGTTATCCAAAAGTAATCTGCGTTATAACTTCCCAAAGTTACATCAACATCGGCACCATCCTCGCCCACCGGTAAAGAAACTGATATCCCTAAGTCAAAACTAAGGTGAGCATTCCAATAATAATAAGTTCCGTCACCTTGAACAGTTACTCCGTCTTTAGGAGGTGGAGGTACTTTTTGAGCAAAACTGTTTGAAGGAAGTACAAAGCAAGTGAAAATTAGTACAGTTAGTGTTGGAATAATCTTCTGCATCAAATAACAGGAGAAATTTCCTATGATTCCCAAGGCACTTCTTTTTTTCATGTTTCAAAATTTGATTCTCAAAAGAATGAAACTACAATGCAGAAAGAATGCACTTATAATATTTTATCTAAAATGCCTACAATATGAAACTATAATTGAATAGGTAAACTTTGTTTACCTACGTCTCCCAAAAATATTTAATAAGAACAAGAAAAGATTTACGAAAGTCAGGTAAAGCTGAAATGCACCAAATATGGCTAATTTTTTGCCCATGACATCGCCTTCCTCTAAGCCTTCGCTCATACGTTTTAGCATTTGTACCTGATATGCAGTAATACCGATAAATAAAGCTACACCCGCATAATTAATAATCATAAAGAGTTGTTCACTTACGAAAAAGAAGTTTACAAAAGATGCGGTGATCAGTCCTATTAAGCCCATCATTAAAAAAGATCCCAATTTTGTGAGGTCTTGATGTGTCGCGTAACCGGCAATAGCCATTATGCCAAATAATGCTGAAGCAGTTACAAACACGCTTGCAACAGAGCCGGCTGTAAAGATTAAAAGTATAAAAGATAAGCTGCTGCCCATTAATGCAGAAAATATAATGAAAAGAACGGCCATTACCGGGAACGACATTTTATTAAGTGCCGTAGAAAAAAGTAACGCAAATATTATGGGCGAAAACATTAATACCGTACCAAGGCCCGTACGACGCCCCGTATTAATGTCAAAAACATATGCAATAAGGTTTGGTGTACTTGCAAACCAATAAGCGCAGAATGCCGAAATACCTAAAGCCACAAACATCCACAAGAAAACATTGGCCATATACCTGCGCGATGCCGTGGTTGCATCATCAAGCTGAACTACATTAGGGTCGTAGTTATAATTCGTGTTATTATCCATTTTTGTATTTTAAATTTTTATTAAAGTTAGCACAAATGTATGAAGATTATATTAAGTAAGCCGCCGGGTTAGCTGCTCTTCTATTACCTTAAAAAATTGCAGCGGCTTTAATGCACGCCAGTTAAAATCGTCGAGCACCCCGCCAAAATTGACATAGTAATCAATGTTATTGCGCTTAAATTCTTCTATCACATGTTCGCGGAAATTGATGCCGGCTATCCAGCCATCTTCCACATCCTGAAACCACTCCTCATAATAACAATCATCGCTGGAGTGAAAGTTCAGTACGTTCTCGCCTATGAGGATAAATTTGTTAATACCCTCATCTATCATTAGCTCTATGATCTCGCGCTTCATTAGCATCACATCATTATTGATGGCATCGTTCCATTCGCCAATAAACTCTATAATGGTGTAATTGCGGTCATAGTCTACATATAGCACTTTTAAGTATAGCGTGTTTGACCCAAATGAATCCCACTGCGGGTGCAGCAAATAGTTGTATACCTGCTTATCAAACTCAAACTCGTTATACTGGGTAGCGTAAAACGGCGAAAGCTCGTCGTCTGCAGCAACATAATCGTCGCGCCATCGGTAATATGGTTCTATTTCGTGCATTAACCCCCCAACCCCCTAAAGGGAGAGTTTTATTTCTAAATATTTATCTACAGCATTGCGTACGCTGCCTTGTTCTTTTAATAGTTTACTCGCTATAGCTTCATCAAGGCCGGTTTCATTCATCACCATACGGGTACCGCGGTCTATCAATTTAAGGTTGTTTAACTGCATATCTACCATTTTATTACCCTTCACCTTGCCCAGGCGTATCATAACGCTGGTGCTCAGCATGTTTAAAGCAAGTTTTTGTGCGGTGCCTGCCTTCATGCGGGTGCTGCCGGTAACAAACTCCGGTCCTGTTACAATCTCTACCGGGTATTGCGCTTCGGTTGCTACCGGGCTGCCGGCATTACAAACAATGCAGCCCGTTGCAATGCCTTGTGCATTAGCTGCTTTTAAACCGCCGATAACATAAGGTGTGCGGCCGGATGCCGCTATACCCACCACAGTGTCCTTTTCATTCACCTTAAACGCCGCTAAATCTTTCCATGCCTGCTCAAAATCATCTTCGGCAAATTCTACAGCCTTGCGTATGGCACCATCGCCGCCGGCAATAATACCAACCACCCAGTCAAAAGGCACACCGTAAGTCGGCGGGCATTCAGAAGCATCAACCACGCCCAGCCTTCCGCTGGTACCCGCACCAATATAAAAAAGCCGGCCTCCTTTACCCATTCGCTCCGCGGTAACGTTAACTAAAGCCTCCAGCTGTGGCAAAGCCCCGGCAACGGCAAGCGGAACGGTTTGGTCTTCCTCATTTATATGCCTCAGCAGTTCGGCCACGGGCATTTGGTCGAGGTTTTGGTAATGCGAGTCCTGCTCTGTGGTGTTTTCCATTATGTTAATGTATCGATGCAAAATTCAGCAAAAAATTAAACACATAGGCGATGAATTAAATTTTTAATTGAATGCTAAAGCAAGGCTAAATGTTAAATTTGTGGGTCACAAAACAATGAAACAGGCTGCCGCAGTAATATTTCGTTCCGTTATTATTTTACTTGCGGGTATTACCATTGGTTTGCTCATTAACAGCCGCGGGCTGGTAGCCCGGCGGGTGGCGGGAAACCGCAAAATTGACAGCGCCCTGCTGATCATAAAGCGCCACTATGTAGATACCGTGAATAGCGATACCCTGGAGGCCGATGCCATGGGGCAGCTGCTGCAAGGCCTCGACCCGCATTCGGTTTACCTGCCCAAACAGCTGGCGCAATCTGTAAATGAGCGGTTAGAAGGCCGTTTTAATGGCTTGGGTATTGAGTATTTGCTGCTGCGCGATACTATGTTTATCGTTCAGGTTTACCCGCACAGCCCTGCTCAAAAAGCGGGCATATTAACCGGCGACAGGGTAATTACTATTAATTACAAAAAGGCATCGGGGGTTAGATCTACAACGGCAAGTATAAACGGGCTATTAAGAAAAACATCTGGTAATAAGGTAGAGATGAGCGTGTTGCACCAATTATCACTTACGCTTAGCCATTACAATATAAGCCGTGGGCACGTACTTTTAAGCAGCCTTGATGCCGCTTATATGGCAGCACCCTTAACCGGTTATATAAAATTAAGCAAATTTGCAGCCACTACAGATAGCGACTTTCGCTCGTCTTTAGCCACTTTAAAGAAGCAGGGCGTTAAAAAACTTATACTCGACTTGCGGGGCAACCGCGGCGGTTATCTTGATGCTGCAACTTCCCTGGCCGATGAATTTCTGGATAAAGAACAATTGATCGTATTCACCAAAGGTGCGCACGAAAAGCGGATCAATTATTTTTCTACCAGTGCGGGCACTTTTAAGCGCGGTAAGGTTGCCGTGCTTATAGATGAGTATTCGGCCTCGGCCAGCGAAATCCTGGCAGGTGCGCTCCAGGACCTTGATCGTGCTACCATTGTGGGCCGGCGGTCTTTTGGGAAGGGGCTGGTACAGCAGCAGTTCCCGTTTAATGATGGCTCTGCATTGAACCTAACCGTGGCAAGGTATTATACCCCATCCGGCAGGTCGATACAGAAATCTTACAAAGAAGGAAGCGACGATTACCGCGAGGAGATAAAAATAAGGCAACGGCGCGGCGAACTCACTTCTTTTGCGAAAAGCCTGGCCGATACCGCATATAAAACACATGCCTATTATACCCAGGCGGGCAAAAAAGTTTACGGCGGCGGTGGTATAATGCCCGACGTTTTTGTACCGCTTGATACCGCATCTTACACTAAACTTATTGGCGAATTAGCTCATGCACAAGTATTTACAGCTTACACCTTAGATAAACTTTTGCCTGCCCTTATTAAGCAACCCACTGTTGAACTTTACATTAAAAACTTTACCATATCTGATAGCCGGTTTGACGACTTTATATTGTACGCATCCAAAACCCTGAAGGAAATGGACTCGCAGGAGATACGGATATCCAGGCCTTATCTTAAGCTTTACCTTAAGGCTTTTGCGGCACGTATTAAATGGGGCGATAATGCATATTTTGAAGTGATGAACCACGACGACCTTGCCATAAAAAAGGCCCTTGCAGCGGTAAATTAGCGGTATTTACAGTTGATATTATACTACTGACACCAGAATGCCGCGAAAACATACCGGGCGGTATGTAAATTACAGGCTTACCTAAAACAGGCGAAAAATTGCAAAAACCGGGCGGTTTTTCGCCCAAATTTGCATCAAATGGCGAATAAAATTTTTGGCAGATTACAGCGTTATTTGTTAAAACATACCGTTCGGTATGTTTTGTGTGACAGAATATTGCACTTTTAAATTGATCTTTTACTGCAATTATTTAACCTTGCTGGCAAGCCAGTTGTTTCTAAGATCTACTTGTGCTGCCGATGGTGTTTTGCCGGCCTTTTCGTAAGTCACAATTTCCAGCGCAGGGTCTTCTTCTAAAGTTATAACGGTTTTGTGCTCGCCGGTACGATTGGTATAAGTAACTTCTATTTTATCGCCGGGCTTTTTTGCCGCTATAAGGGTTGTAAATCCCCTGTCGTCGGTAACAGCAGTGCCGTCAAGTGTCAGGATCACATCACCAGCATCTAGCCCTGCCTTATATACTGGCGAGCCCTTAACCGTGCCCGTTGTAATAGTTAAACCTGCAGCACTTGCGCCACGGGCAACCCCCTCGCGCGAACGGCCTGCCGGCATCCCTAACCTGCCTGCCCATGCCTTACCCGGGTTTGCACGCTGCAATACCAACCCTGCTTTATCAAGTAATGCACGGTAATCGTTTTTTTCTATACCGTTAACATATTTGCTATAGAAGCTGGCGGCAAAAGTTGGGCTGCCTGTTAGTTTAGCCAATACATTCTGCAGATCTGCTATCGTATAAGCTTTTTCTACCTTGCCGTGCGCAAGCCAAACCTGGCGCATATAATCATCCAGCGTTAGCTTAAATTCCGCACGCAGGCGTAAATCCAGCGCCAGTGCAATAGCCCCGCCGTAGGCATAGTAACTTAAATACATGTTCGCCTTATTGGTAGCATCTACCGCTACACCGGCATCGGCAAAAACGGCATAGCGGCTATTCTCTGCCGCCGAATAGTACATTCCACCCGGGGTGTTCAATACAGAATTTACCAGCCCAGCGGCATCGCCGTAAAAATCTTCGGCTGTGGCGAAACCTGCGCGCGCCAGTATAAGCCCGCCGTAATATTGAGTAAAACCCTCGGCAAACCAAAGCTCGTTGCTCATGTTGGCATGCTCAAAGTTAAAGGGCTCTAATGTTTTAGGCCGCATGCGCTCTACATTCCAGCTGTGAAAATATTCATGGGCAAATGTGCCCAACAATCGCTTCTCGTTACCCGCTATTTTAACTGCGGGCTGCACTATACAGGTAGAGTTGCGGTGCTCCATACCATCGCCCCTTACAGTAGGGTAAACATCCTGCAAAAAGGTGTAGTTGCCGTAGTCGTAAGTCGGTAATTCGCCATAAACGGCTTTTTCTTCCAATACCAACCGCGCAACCATTTTACCGTAATTATTAACCACGCCCTGGTCATCATCTGCATGACTGGTTAAATGAATCACTTCTGTTTTACCATCTGTATTGGCCACATCCCAGCTATACTCTTTATAATCAGACAGTTCTGTGGGGCTATCCATCATGTACTGCAGATCGGGGGCATAATAAATATCATTTCCCTGCGTTTTTAGCTGGGTTGCTACTTTCCAGCCGTGCTTTTTTAAATCGGCAAATTGAATGGTTACCGGGTGGTGATCATAGCCGTATGCCCACATTAAGGTACCGGGCATGTTCAAGTGTGCGTGGCTTTCGTCTATACCCACATAGGTGCCATCGGTCCAGTTGCCAAAAAGCGTATAGGTGATCTTAACATCTGCACTATGTACAGGCACCTGGTAAACGTCGCCCTCAATTTTATTTATAACCACCGATTTGCCGCTGCCATCGTAAGCTTTTACATTATACACGTTCTTGCCAAACTCGTGCGTGGCGTAACGGCCGGGCGATGAACGGCTCATTCTCACCTTTAGCGGGCCTGCAGGTATTTGCGACAAGCGCATACTAAATTCGGCCTCGTGGTGTACAACATTCGGGAACGAAACGGAATAAACAACCGGGCTTTGTGCAGCCGCGGCATAATACAGCCCGATGGCGCTAATGGTAAGTAAGATCTTCTTCATGGCAACATTAAAGTACCAATGTAAGATTTACCTGTAATTAAATGGCAGATGGGAAAAGATTAGCTATAATTTGTTATCAGGAAAGCCTTTATTCTCCTCCTGCTCTTTAAAATATTGCCTTGCACGTTTCAATCCTGTTGCTATGGCAACACCCTCTTCTACTCCTTCAAACAAAAGTTTATTTGCTATTTCAACCGCTTTTTTACGCAGTTTAGAAGGCTGGTTTTTATAAGATGGCGGGTAATTGCCCAAATACCAAGGCATGGCTGTTAAATTTGTTTATTAACAAACTTGTTTAATTAGGGTTTTACTCGTACCGCTGCCGTTCCAGGTCATAGGCCGACTGCCCTGCTATGGTACGTTTGCGGTGCTCAATGTCGTTCTCCAATTGGTAGTCGTAAACCTCGTCGGTAACGGCCATGTCGCGGTCTTTATCGCGCTCTGCGAAATGAATATTTGCCTCTGCTGTTTTGGCCAAAGCCACATCATAAGGGCCAACCGGCGACATCAGTTTTACAAAAACGGGTAAACACTCAAATAAGATAAACAAGTAGCCTATAAACGATTCGGCCATATAAGTATCCAGGTCGCGGGTTCCATTCTGGTTGTATGACAATTGGCCCAGCGCCCAGTTTCGGTCGGCAAAACCGGCAACGTTTACCAGGCTGTCTAACTGATAGTCGCTAAACAGGCGTATGTTGTTTACCCCTTCGTAATTCTTACGTGTGCCCAGGTAACTGTCCATTTTACCCAAGTCGTCGGTAACGGTTTTTAAACGTGCTTCCTTCTCTGCCAGTACACTTGCCTTTTGCTTAGCATAGGTGCCGTAGCCGGTAATGCCCGATGTTTGATTAGTTTTATCGCCGAAAACTTCCTGGTTTAACTGGAAACGGGACCGGTTAATATCGCGCTCCAACGAGTCCTTTTCCTTTTTTAAGTCGCCGTTTTTACCAAGTTCCTGTGCATACTTTTGCTGATAGGTTTTTTGCAGCGTATCTATTTTGCTATGCTGCCCTTTGTTATAAGCAAGTTTTAGCTTCTGGCGTATTTCTTTATCAAATATTTTTAGTTCTAAGGGCCGCGAGATCACAATACCGATCATGATAGCCAATAAAATGCGCGGCGATGCCTGTAATATCTGCGAGTTAACGCTGCCTTGTTTGTTGATGCTTGATACAATGTAACGGTCCATATTAAAAATGGCCGTGCCCCATATCAGTCCAAACATTATGGCAAATACAACTGCCAAAGGGCTGCCGCTAAATACAAAGTACATGGCATACCCGCCGGAGAGTGATGCAAAAAGTGCAGTGAAAAATATAGTGGCGCCTATACCCACATACTTATTATGCTCTATAGGATATTTTTTTAAAGTAGCTATATGTGCGCCCGAGCAGAACCAAAAAAACCGGGTTATCTTGTTCATGATAATAAATATACCTATGAAACGCACTTACTTGCAGATTGTTACAAAAACGGGGGCGAAACGTTAAGGCTTAATCCGATACCATTGGAGGTGTGTTAATCGTTTAGCCCCTTACCGTTAAGAATTTGCGGGATACAGGCTTCTATCCTCGACTGGCGGGTTTTAGCTTGTTTTGGCGCTGCAAAGTGCAGGAGATAGGCTTTTTGCCGCCCGGGGGTTAATGCGCTGAAAGCAGCCTGAAGAGCTGTGGTTCCATCTAACATTTTTTGAAATTCTTCTGCAACCGTAAACTCTCCGGTTTTTTTAAGTGTAACTTTCAGGCCGGCTTTTTCTGCCTCTATGGCCTCAAATATGTAGGCTTTTATAGTGGTTTCAAGCCTGCTTATTTCTTCTGTAGCGGTAAACCTTAGCTGACGCGCTGCCTGCACGTTTGCCGTTTGCTGAATAAGCATCTTGTGAGCATCGTTCAGCAAGGCTCCCTTAAAAAACAAGAACGCGCAATACGCTTTAAAAACATGAATAAGAACGATGTTATTTCCCTGCAGCGTATAACAAGGGCAGCCCCATTTTAATTCTTCGTTTAGCCCACAGCCGAGCGCAATGGCCCTCATTTTACAGATCTCCTGCTGCCACGTGCCGGGCTTTTCGAAATAAAAGTTAACCTTGGGGTTCATGTTATTGAATGTTATTTGGTGAATGCAATTTTCTTCCCGCAGGCCTGAAATACCAGGATACCACAGTGAGGACCAGCAATAATAGCGACGGGAGCATTTCTTTTAAAGGGCTGCCCGCTGCTATATGAGAAAATATTGCACCCGACATGATGAAGAAAAAACCGGCGTAAGCCCATTCCTTTAGCAGCGGGAGCTTTTGAACCAATATAGCAATAACGCCCAAAATTTTCCAGGTGCCAATAAAGGTTAAAAAATATACCGGGTAGCCCAGGTGTTTAATGCTATCTACACTCCCCGCACCGGTTTTTATTTTGAATAATTGGCCCAGGCCTGTAGAAAACATGCCCAGCGCTAACCAGATGGTAGCTATCCAGTAGATAATTTTGTTTCTCCTGCTCATTATTTATGTTAGTTTATTGATTATTGCCTCCAGCCGGTTATGTGCCATATTTAACCCTTTGGCAAAAGGGAATTGCAGTAATTTATCTCTTGCAGCAGCAGATTCGTATACTGCACGCATATTAAGTTTGCTGGTGGCATCTGTTAATGCTTCAAACTCCAGAAACTCCAGCTGGATACCAAAGGGCGAGTTTTCCATTTCAAACGTGCGGATGATCTTTAGATCTTTTATAAGTTCATGAATTACGCCATGTGCCCTAAATGCCAGGTTGCCGGCAGCATCGCTGGTTTCAAAGCTGTAACTGCCATGCCTTTTACTTTCCAGCTCAATTACTTTTGTGCCCATCCACTGCGCAACAATTTCGGCCTCGGTATATGCCATAAATAATAGTTTTAACGGGATATTAAATTCGCGGGTAATTGTTATATCCTGTTTGCCTTCTTCGGCGCTTACCTTAGTTTTTTGTTCCACTTTTTAGGCTTTTGGCTGGTAATTTTTCATAATGGTTTCGAGTTTGTTAAACCTTTGGTCCCACATGTTGCGAAAAGGTTCAATAAAGTCCGCAACTTCTCTCATTTTTTCTGCATTGATCTGGTAGTGTATCTCCCTGCCATGCTGTTGTTGTTGAAGCAGCTGGCAACTGGTAAGTATTTGCAGGTGTTTTGATACTGTAGGCCTGGCCGTATTAAAGTTGGCTGCTATAGCGCCTGCCGTTAACGATTGCGAAGCAACCAGCATAAGTATGGCGCGGCGGGTAGGATCTGCAATGGCCTGGAAAACATCTCTTCTTAAATTCAATTGCGTAGTTATTTGGCTACAAATATATACGCAGTTATTTAACTACACAATTTTATTTTCATTTATACTTATCTGTTAAGGCCAAATAGGCAAACTTATTATAGCATCGTATTATTCACTACATTTGATTAATAATAATAACCATGAAAGAAATTACAGTACAAGACCTGCATGAAATGAAAGAGCGGGGAGATGATTTTCAACTGATTGATGTAAGAGAAGATTTTGAATATGAAATGTCCAACCTGGAAGGGTTAAACATCCCTTTAGGCGGCATCCTGATAGAAACAGATAAGATAGAGAAAGATAAACCGGTTGTGTTAATGTGCCGCAGCGGTAAACGCAGTGCCATTGCCTTGTACCAGTTAGAGCAGCAAGGTTTTACCAACCTGGCCAACCTGCAGGGTGGTATATTGGCCTGGCAGCAAAATATAGACCCATCGCTCACTATTTATTAAGCCATGAAGGCTAAGATATTACTGAATACCGCCTACACTATTGGTATTGTGTTATGTATTATTACCCTTATATGGGGCTACCAGCATAGCAGGTATGAGTTTGTAATGGCTGCGGTTTTGGTGGGCGCTACGTTTATTGTGCTAAAAATAAGGCTGCTTAAAGAAGTAAAAAGTATTATCAACAACAGAAAACCTTAATCCCTTAAAACCATGTTTATTGCCATTATTGGCTTAATACTGCTTATTGCAGGTTTTGCCGTTGCCCGTACCCCTTCTGATGCCAGCCATTATGGCGGCCTGATTACTAAGGTTGGCGCCGCCATTATTTTATTAGGCGTTGTGCTATCGTCTTTTAAAATTATAGAGCCGGGCCGTGTGGGTGTGCAAACACTTTTTGGCAAGGTGCAAGACCAGGTTTTGCCAAGCGGCCTGCATATTATAGACCCGCTTGTTGATGTTACCACCTTTAGCATCCAGACAGAAAACTATACCATGAGCGCCGTAAACAGCGAAGGCCAGAAAGAGGGCGATGATGCCATCCGCGTACTATCTTCAGACGGGCTGGAGGTTACCATAGATCTTTCGGTATTGTACAAGGTGAACCCCAATAAGGCACCGTTTATTTACCAGAACATTGGGCAGGATTATATCGAAAAGATTGTACGCCCGGTTTCGCGCACGGCAATTCGTGATAACGCGGTTAATTACCAGGCGGTAGACCTGTACTCCACTAAACGCCAGGAATTTCAAGACAGGATAAACCGCACCATTGCCACCAACTTTGGCAAGAACGGATTGGAGTTACAGCAGATTTTGGTGCGCAACGTAAGTTTGCCTGCATCTGTTAAGGCAAGTATAGAGAGTAAGATAAATGCCGAGCAGGAAGCGCAGAAGATGCAATTTGTGCTCCAGAAGGAACGCCAGGAAGCAGACCGTAAACGCGTGGAAGCGCAGGGTATAGCAGATTATCAGAAGATCTTATCCACCGGCCTGTCTGACAAGCAATTGCAGTATGAGAGTATTAAGGCGCAAAAGGAGATCGCCCTGTCGCCAAACGCCAAGGTAATTATTATGGGCGGCGGCAAAAACCCCATAATTTTAAGCGATAAGCAGTAGGTATCACCCGTTCTGTTCGCATAGTTTTAATACTACCTGGCCTATAAATTTATCCCGGGGGATGCTTTTTTCTGAGCGGTGCCAACAGGCGGCTATGGCGTAAATAATGTCTCTTTCTGTTTTAGCGGGGAAATGTTTTTTTACTATGGCTATCAGGTATTCAACCTCGTTCACTTCTTCGCAGGTAACGGTGCCGCGTGCTTCCACTTGTTTTAGCCCGTCAATCTCCGACCAATCTTCACTCAATATATTCTTAACAAACATAACCCTGTAGTAATAAAATTATCCGGCGTTAAACATAGCGTTAAAACACCGGTTGCTTTATATTAAAACGCCCGGCAGGAATTTTGTTTAAATTAATTGTAAACCCAGGCCTGCGTTGTTAGTTAATATCCATTTGCCGCCCTCGAATGCAGGCATTACAAACGGGTTGTTACCGGTTAAGAAAGGCCCGTCAAGATCGGCCCAGCCGCATTGCGGTGCCAGGGCTGCGGCGGCTAAGGTAGCGCAGCTGGTTTCGCTCATGCAGCCAATCATTAGTTTCAAGCCAAGCGTTTTTGCTTTATCTATCATCTGTTTGGCCTCATGCATACCTGCCGATTTCATCAGCTTAATATTAACGCCGTTGTAAATACCGGCGGCAGCATCCACATCTGCAAGGCGTTGCACGGCCTCATCGCCAATTATTGGTATAGGGCTGCGCGCGCTAAGCCAGGCATTGCTGTCCGGGTCGGTTTTTAGCATGGGCTGCTCAATTAGCACCACGCCCTGTTCATGCAGCCAATGGGTCATATCCAGGCTTTGCTGCCTGTCTGTCCACCCCTGGTTAGCATCTATAAATAAGGGTTTATCTGTTACGGCGCGAACAGTGTTGATTAACTCCTTATCGCTGTCCCGGCCTAATTTCACCTTAATTATCCGGCAGTTATCGCCGCCCTTTATTTTCTCGCGGATAACCTCGGGCGTATCTATACCGATGGTAAAACTTGTATAGGGCATTAGTGCCGGGTTGCTGCCCATTAACTGCCAGCAGGGTTTGTTTTGCAGCTTGCCATCCAGGTCATGCAGGGCAATATCTATGGCTGCCTTTATAGCAGGCTGGGCGGGGGCAATGCTATCCAGGTACGCAATTATGCTGTCGAAGTGGAACGGGTATTTAATGTTGCCGATATCAAAACTGTTCAGGAAAGCTGTTGCGGTTTCTAAACTTTCGCCCATGTAAGGCACCATAGATGCTTCGCCATAGCCTGTAAAACCCTCGTGCGCTATCTGCAAAAGTATTAAGGGGGTAGAGGTGCGCGAAAATTTGGCTATGGTGAAGCGGTGTTTCAGCTCCAGTTCAAACGGGCGGTAAGTAAGTTTCATGTTATAATTCAAAGCTAAAAATTTAGCATTAAAATCATGTTTATCTTTGCCGCATGGCTGCCGAAATTTTCTACCCTTTCCAAAACTTCAACACTGCTAAAAGGCATTGCTTTTTAACCGGCAAGCCACTCACTGCAGCCGAAGAACGGGTGCACGTTTTCCCGCAGTGGCTTATGGGCCGCTACGGCTTGGAAGATAAGCCCTTTAAACTGTTAGACGATACGTTTAGCACCTATAAAGACCTTATGCTGCCCTGTAGTGCAGCAGCAAACGATCTTTATTTAGAGCCTCTTGAACGCGAGATAGAAGCTGCCTTTACCGCAGGTTATGATGAAGTGATAAGACTCGATGGCGCGAAGATCTTTCAATGGGTGGCCAAATGGATGCACGGGATAATTTTTAACGAATTGCAGGCCGCCATGGTGCAGCAAAAAGCCGAGGGCGAAGAATTTAGCGTATCGGCTTCTATCTTGCAGCGCTTTACCAACCTGCATGTAATGCTGCAAAGCCTGGCGCTGCCCATCAGCTTCGAAGATTTTACGCCCTACAGCCTGTTTATATTTAAGGTTGATAACAACCGCGAAGAATTTGGCTACCGCGACGAGGTGAGCACCGTTACCTACGCCCTGCGGATAAACGATTTTGGGATTGTTATTTGCCTGCAGGACAATGGCGTGGTAAGCCGTTACCAGCAGGAGGTTTATGATAAAATAAAAGGCTATACCCTGCACCCCATACAGTTCGAAGAGTTTTCGGCAAGGGTGTTTTACTCAGCCTACCTATTTAATCGCTTGCCTACCTACGATATTTTACCTGTGGGTGATAGCATATTTATTGAAGCCGCACCCCTGCGCGGCACCAGTGCCAAACCGCTGTTTGATGAATGGCAAACCAAAACCTACGGCCAGGTGCTCGAGAGTTTTTGGAAAAAGTGGAACTTCCTGCTTTTCGAGATTATTAAAGACCCCGATAACGCCATGAGCGTTCTGTTTGATGAGGATGGGAAGTTTAGGGATGCGGGGGGGATTGGATTGGAGAAGTAGTAGAAATAAACGGTGTTATTCTTTAATATTCATTTTTGGTTTTGGTTTTGGTTTTAGAATGTGAATTTTTCGCAATGAAATTTTTTGTAACGAAAAGTCTACCCATTTTTTTATTTCGCCAAATAAGGAATTATCCAATTTGTTGGGTAAGAAATCCATTATCCTGCATCTGGTAAAAAAAACATTTGTTTTGTTCGCATTTAGGGAAAAATTATCAGACCTCTCTTCTGCTACATAAAAAAGATGAAGCGGCGCTAGCATTTCGGGCTCGGTTAGATATGTATTAACGAAATATGCTGGATTTAATTTCGTAATATCGTTTTCCCAAGATGTACCAGTTTTACACTGACCCAGCCCTATTACCTTTGCCTTTCTTAAGTCAGAAAAGTTAGTGCAAACTACTAAATCAACTCCACCATCTTGTTCCTGACCTCGTGAATCCGGATATCGTTTTAATGAACCACCTTGGTTTAAAAAGGAAACTAAATTTTTAATGCGATTGTCAAAGTTGTCACTTTGAGCTGTTCCTAAAAGAATTGTTTTACTTCTTATACCAAAGTATTTTTCTGTTACTTCTTTGCACAGTTTTTCGAAAAGCCTTGTACCGTCTATTCCATTTTGGACCTTATTTTGTGTCATGTCAAATCGAGTAGCTAGGAGCATAAAAACATAACAGTAGTCCGCTTGTGTTAATTTCTTTCTTTTTAAGCGCACCGAGCCCAAAGTGTTTATTTCAAAAGGGTATTTTTCATTACACCAATGAAAGCGATCTTGAATTAATGATAAAGCATCTTCAACATCATTTATAATCTCATTATCTTCAGAATCCAAACCTGCATTATTTATTTCATCTAACGGGGCAGTCAATTTTTTATAAGCAGAAGTCGTTGAGGTTCTTTTTTGATCGCTGAGTAAGCACGAAATCTCAAAGTAGTCAGCTAACTCGCAGAGAGTAGAATTGATAGTAGGTAGATAAGGAAGCTTGTATGACATATATAATCTTACTCGTCCAAATCGCTTTTTCTACTGTTTCTTAATCTGTTCTTGCTGTATCGCATAGCTTCAACTACATCTTGACCCAAATCCGAGATAGTTTTAGCCAAGTCGAACATATCGGTTTCGCCATTATATCCAGTTGTGATTTGTGATTGAGCTTTCTGAAGAGCAATTTTTGCATTTATTAATTGCTGATATAACACTGCTGAACTATCCAAACTGCGTTCGAATGCAAGTTGTAAATCTTTACTTGATTCTAGTACAGCGGTAGCTTCTTTACTAAGTAAAATTTCACTTAAAAGCCTTAAATCAGGGTTCTGACTTTTAACGATTGGCCTTTCTTTAAGTTTCTTACTGCCATACAGCCACAGCATTACTTTTCCTAATTCTTCATATTTAGAATCTGGAACTGGATTTTTAGGCTCATCGTCAAAGTCCTTAAGTTCAAGGTAATTTCGAAAACCTTCTAATTGAATTCCAGTGTATAAATGTGAGAAGTATAGTCTTGGGGCATTTGTGTCAGTTCTTTTAAAATCGGTATGTGCCTCGGCTTGTTGAATTACCATTAAACCTTGATACATTTTCTGAACAGTTTGATTAGTGTCGCCTATCTGACTTGCAAAATCCGCCAATGGAACATTAAAATCGTTATGAACTTGAGCAATGTATTCAGCCTTGGCGTAGCTCCCCCATTTTACCGGCCCATTTACATGTTTAAATCCTATGTATTGCCAAGCATCCTTACGATTGTCAACAACTATGACAGGCAAGCTTTTCAAATGCTCTTTAATGTCAGAGCCGATATCTTTAACAAGAGTGTTTAAAGCTTTGTCGTTAAATGATTTAGGATGAAGTATCGCCTTAACTGCTGTTAGCCTTCGATTACCCTCTATAACTACAAGTTTTCCATTCTCTTCTACTGCTATTAAGGGCTCATTTTGAAAAAAACCACTTGCTTTAATAGACAAAATAATTTCATCAATAGCCATTTCCTCCCATAAAAGTTCAACAATCTCGCTTTGCGGAGTTTTCGGTGTGAAGCCAAACTCTACTAAACGGGGGTTGTGGTTATCAAAGTTAAGATTATCAACAATTATTGGTTTTGCCTCGTTGTAACTTATCATATTTCGGTCAGAAGATAATCAGGTATTTGGATATTATCTGAAAAAATAAAAATTTCCTTTGTTTGTCTTTTTTGTTGTAAACTGTAATTAATGTCAATGTTTGCTGTATTGAACAAATTGTAAAGGTTTTGAATTTCTCTTACATCATCATATGAAACAACCCAATTACTTACTCTAAAATTATTTAATAACTCACATAAATTTGCATGGTCCTGATGTGTATAATAATTTAGATAAAGTGATTTGCCTTTATTATAGTACGGAGGATCAAGATAAGTAAGAGAGTTTGGTGACTGAATTTCTTGACTTAAATTATCAATAAGCACCAAAGTATCCTCATTGTAAATTTCAATCCTATCAGATAGTTGCCCAATTAAGTTTATTCTATCTATTAATGTCCTCTTATTAAATCTAGCATCCAATGTATAGTTGCCATTTTGGTTGAGACCTCCTATTGGTCCAGCCTTAGTCAATATTCCAGAACGGTTACATCTATTTAAGAAAAACGTTGAAAATCCTACCGTCAATTCATCGAAATCTTCATAATTGTTATAAATATTTCTCTGTATATACCAGTTGTCTATTGAAATATTACAATGCTGGACTAAAGATATGAATTCAGCGGTGTTCCTTAAAATCGAATTCCAAAAAGCATATATATGATAGTCTGCGTCGTTCAGTACGATATTTCTTACAGTTCCCCGTTTTAATAATCCAATTGCGGCTCCCGCACCACCTGCATAGAATTCATAATAAGTGCCGTTTTCAATTTTGTTAAGTCGTAAAAGATCTTCCAAAAAATAAATAAGGCATGATTTTCCACCAGGGTATCGTAGTGGGCTATATGTGTTTTTATTAGACATTACACCGAAGTAACGATTTTTTGAGTTTTAGCTTCGGCCAACAAAATAACAAATTTAAAACCAGTTGTGATGCCAATATATTAAAAAGCTAATGTGATGACTTACTAACGTCGGGTTTAATTAATTCCACATACTACCCCACTCCCAACTGTCCTAAAAAAGAATGGATGATATGCGGGTTAAGGATAATGGTTATGGCAAGGCCGCTTATGGCGCCAAACAGGTGGGCATCGTGGTTGATAGAATCGCGGGCGTTTTTTGATGAGTACCAGCAATAAATGAGGTATAGCACCCCAAATATAATAGCAGGGATACCTATCGGGATAAAGAACAGGTAAAACTTGGTAAGCGGGTCGAACAATATATAGCTGAAAATTACCGCGCTTATCGCGCCCGATGCACCGAGGCTGTGGTACCAGATATCGTCTTTATGTTTCTGAACAGACGGCAGGTCGCTCAGTATCAGGCTAAAAAAATACAGCACCCCAAACTGCCAGTGGCCAAGCAGGGTTTCCAGCCTAAAGGCGAAGAAATAATAGCTTAGCATATTAAAGATAAGATGGCTCCAGTCGCGGTGGATAAAGCCACTGGTTATGAGCGTATAAAGCCGCGAGCCGCGGTGAACGCTGTAGGGGTGCAGGGTTAACCTGGAATACAATTCTTCGTTAGAGAATGCTATAAAAGAGGCAATAAGCGTAATCACAAATATAACCGAAGCAACCGGCGCATAGTTTAAATATTGAAGCAGCATTTAATTAAGATCGGGTTTAATATTGGTAAGCAAACGCCCTATGGGGTAGCGAAGATAGGTTTTTTCGAACCAGGGCGAGTTATGGTAAACAAATTCTAACTGCATGGCTGCGCTTGCCGCCAGCTTTGGGTTAATTGCCTTTTCCTGCTCCAGCTGCTTGCGCAGGCCGGGGTGGGTTTTTAAATAATCGGCGGCAATATCTTCGAACACGTAATCGGAGTAATGCTCTTTCTGCCCCAATACCGAGTCGAAAAAGTTCCAGGCAAAAAACGAATCTATGTCCTGTGGTTCCAGCGTTTCTACAATGTAACGGTTTATAGGCTGGTCGGTATAAACTACGTAATCGCCTGCATAAAACTTAA
The DNA here is from genome assembly GCA_965277245.1 of Mucilaginibacter sp. Taxonomy (GTDB): domain Bacteria; phylum Bacteroidota; class Bacteroidia; order Sphingobacteriales; family Sphingobacteriaceae; genus Mucilaginibacter. Next base: position 3,022,366 of record OZ255719.1, on the reverse strand, counting down.
TAGGTTCGTTACCTGCCATTAGGTTCACATCGCTATGGATATAATGACCTTCATAAGGGCGGGGGCTGGTCTTATAATCGGCAATGCGGTACATCTGCACAGTTAGTGTGGTATCGTGCGCCAGCGTGCTCATGGCAACCTTGTTCAGCTTAAACAGCTCGATAATCTTTCCCCATGCCTGCGGTATGATGTAGGCCGCCGGCTTATCGGCCTTTACCGTTGCCTTATAGGTATTGTAATATTTTATAGTTTTAGTGTAAGGTTTGCTGCGGTCGTAATACAGGCGCGGCAGGCCGCTTATATCACTTGCCTTATATCCTGCCTGGTAGCCCTTAAAGGTTAGGGTATCGTAATGCTGCATATCGGGCTCCCAATTGAGGGCAAAGGTTTTTTGCCGGCTTACCGCCTCATCTGCCTGCTGTTTTAGCTTACCTATCTGCTCATGGTCGCGCTGGCAAATGGCTATCAGGTGATCCATAAAATCGTATGTGGCATACACCCGCTTGTTGTAGGGCTTCAGCATGTGGGTTTCTGTAATATAGCTGATGATGTTATGCTGCACGGTGTAACCGGTAGAAAATCGGGGCGTTTCTATAAAGGCCACAATGCCGCTGTCGGGCGTGCTTTTTTCGCTCTCTACATACGGTGTCATTTCATAACCGCTTGCTTTCATGCGCCGGTACAGCTCGGGCGAGAGCACGTCTGACGTGTATTTTGCCAGTATGGGGTTTTGCTTGTCTTTCTGCGTCTCTATGAGCGTCATCACGTACTGGTAGTCGGCCCCGTCGCTGGTGTGGTTATCCAGAAAAACCTCGGGCTGCCAGGTGTTCAGGATCTGCATAAAGGCAAGGGCATTGCGGCTATCGGCCTTAATAAAATCGCGGTTAAGGTCGAGGTTGCGGGAATTGCCCCTAAACCCGTAAGCCCGCGGGCCGTTCTGGCTAATCCTGGATACGCCACGGTTAAGGCTGCCGCCGATGTTGTAAACGGCTATCATGCAAACCACCACATTGGCGGGCAGTTTATTGTTCTTTAACAGGTTGCGGCTTAGCATCATGCTGGCATCAATGCCCTCGGGCTCGCCGGGGTGTATGCCGTTGTTAATGAGCAGCACCCGCTTGTTTTGCTTTTTAATTATTGCCGGGTTAAACACGCGGTCTTTAGAAAGCACGATGAGCGTTAGCGGCCTGCCTGCATCGGTCATGCCGTAATCCATTATTTTCATTTGCGGGTATTTAGCCGCCAGCTGATGGTAGTAGGTAATGGCCTCGCTGTAGGTAGCTGTATAATTTTTATCCTTACTCAGCTCAAAGGGTGTAAGCTGCGCGAAGGTTAGCGAGGACGAAAGGATTAAGAATAATAGAAGGATGTTATATTTTTTCATAATTAACCTGCCCACCCTTCTCTATCTAAACTCCTGAAGTGGATAGCTTCTGCCAGGTGTTCTAACTGTATATCGGCGCTGCCGGCAAGGTCTGCAATGGTGCGGGCCACTTTAAGTATACGGTCATAAGCGCGTGCCGAAAGGCCAAGTTTTTCCATAGCTTTTTTTAGTAGGGTTTGCCCCGCCGTGCTTATTTTACACAAATCGCGCACCATTTGCGGGCTCATTTGCGCGTTGGCGTGCAGGTCGGGTTTTTCGCCAAAACGTTCTATCTGTATATCTCTTGCCTTAATTACGCGCTCGCGTATCAGTTCACTCTTTTCGGCCAAACGCTCTGAGGAGAGCTCGGTAAAGTTAACGGGCGTTACTTCTACGTGCAGGTCTATACGGTCCAGCAGCGGGCCCGATATTTTGCTTAAATATTTTTGCACCACGCCCGGCGGGCAAACGCAATCTTTTTCGGGGTGGTTATAATAACCGCATGGGCATGGGTTCATACTGGCAACCAGCATAAAGCTGCTGGGGTAATCAACCGTAAACTTAGCACGGCTAATGGTAACCTTGCGTTCTTCCAGCGGCTGGCGCATCACTTCCAGTACACTGCGTTTAAACTCGGGCAATTCATCCAGAAATAGCACACCGTTATGCGCCAGCGAGATCTCGCCCGGCTGCGGGTTGCCGCCGCCACCTACCAGCGCAACATCACTAATAGTATGGTGCGGCGACCGGAACGGCCTTACCGTTACCAGCGCATCGGCAGCGCTAAGCTTGCCCGCTACCGAATGTATCTTGGTTGTTTCTAAAGATTCCTGCAAACTAAGCGGTGGCAATATAGACGGAAACCTTCGCGCAAGCATGGTTTTACCGGCCCCCGGCGGCCCTATTAATATCACATTATGGCCACCGGCGGCGGCTATCTCCAGGGCGCGTTTAATATTTTCCTGGCCCTTTACATCGCTAAAGTCGCTGTCGTAATTGCTTAGGCTGTTATAAAACTCGTCGCGGGTATTAACTATCTCCCGCTCGAGTGGTATTTTACCGTTCAGGAAGCCAGCAACCTCTTTAATATTTTCTACGCCATAAACTTCTATATCGTTTACAATGGCAGCTTCGCGGGCGTTTTGTTTGGGGAGGATGAACCCTTTAAAGCCTTCCTTTCGGGCCTGTATGGCAATGGGCAAGGCACCTTTAATGGGCTGCAGGGTGCCGTCTAACGATAGTTCGCCCATGATGATGTACTTGTCGAGGAGTTCTACGCCTACTTGTCCCGAAGAGGCTAATATGGCGGCGGCAATCGTCAGGTCGTAAGCCGAGCCCTCTTTGCGGATATCTGCCGGGGCCATGTTTACCACAATTTTTTGCCGGGGCATCTTAAAGCTGTTGGTCATGAGCGCACTTTCTACGCGCTGCAGAGATTCCCTAACGGCGTTATCGGGCAGGCCGACAATAAAGTAAGCCGGTTTGCCGCCGCTTATGTTCACTTCAACGGTTATGGTGGTAGCCTCTATACCGTAAACAGCGCTGCCAAAAGTTTTAACTAACAATAGATGGGTTTTATTAATTGCTAATATAATTGAGTTTGATAAGAAACAGGAATGAAATGTGGTTATTAGTTTTAGTTGAGGCACAGGCACGTCGAGCCACCCGGAAACATTCAACATCGGTTAAAGCAGTGCCACGCCTTTCGCAAAAAAGCGATGTTGTGTTTTAATAATCATTTTAAGATTTATAAAAGCTCAGCTTAGTTACAGTCATATGTGCCCCTCGCTTATGCCATCTGCATGTGCCACTTAGGTTTATTAACATGTAATAATGAAATTGTTAACGCTTGCATAAAATTTTGATTAACCGATTGCGTTTTGCGTATATTTAATTAACCAATTATTAACCAAAATGAGAATACATTATGTTTGCAAGGCTTGTGCAGCCTTACTTGTAATGAGCTGCGTGGCGGGGTCGCCCATATTAGTAGGTGCAGCACCTGTATCAGGTTTAAAAACAGCTATTAAGACAGATACGCTGGTAAAGGTTATGCAGGTAAAAAAAGTTAGCAGCAGGCAAGAGCGAAACAAGAAACTGAAAGACGATATTGCGCAATATGTAAAGAAATTTAGCGTTGATGCACCTACTATAGACTTGATAGGTGCCATACCGCCAAATCAAACTTTTTTTGATTATGTGAACGGGCGTTTCTCAGGCCTTACCATTAACCGCGGCCCAAATGGTAATTTTATATTTAAAGGCCGCGGGCAGGCAAGTCTCGATAGCAGAAATAGTACAGACTCCAGCGATGATGTGCCGCTATTTTATATAGATGAGGCAATGGTAGATATAGACGACATAAGATCGATTAACTTAAATAATATTGCCCTTATTCGTTTTGCGCAAGCCCCGGTCTGGTTCGCGCCGTTAAATGGCGGCGCAATTGGCGCTGTATTGATCTACATGAAAAAAACCGATAGTTCAGATTTGAGATAACGGCGAAGAGTCAAAAAAAACCGGAAGCATTACGTATAGCTCACTCCACAAGGGCTTGGCAACTGCGAAGGATAATTTACATCATAAAAGGGAATCAGCTATCCCAAATCTTCCCAAAGCTCTATTTTGTTGCCTTCGGGGTCCATAATGTGCACAAATTTGCCGTATTCATCGCTCACCATTTCGTCTATAAAGGTTACGCCGTCTTTTTTAATGCTTCTACCAGCAGTTCCAGATTATCAACCCGGTAATTGATCATAAATTCTTTTTGTGATGGAGCAAAGCTTTTGGCATCCTTCTTAAAAGTGCTCCAAACAGTTGTGCCTTCTTTGTCCGGGTTTTCTGTATCGCGCCGCTTGAACATGGTTCCTCAGCTTTGCAAGGGCAGCCCTAAATTTTTTGCATACCAATCGTTCATTTGCTTAGGGTCTTCACATTTAAAGAAGATGCCACCAATACCGGTTACTTTTTTCATGAAACTAATTTAAAGAATAAAAAGCTGTTAATAAAATCGGGTTTATTTTCGCCGATTGCACAGCCCCAGAGGCATCGCCGACGAGAAAACATTTTAAGCACTCGTTAAAACGAGCGCAAGTTTGAAAAGTTCGGAATAAAAAATTGAATTAGTTAAGCAGAAATGCTTCCAATGCCACTTTAATCCTTGTAACCGTTTCATCTTTTCCTAACACCGCTGCAATGTCAAACACATGGGGACCAAATTTACCTCCTACCAGCATTACACGGAAGGGCAGCATAAGGTCACCAACTTTGAGGGCTTTTTGCTCTGCAAGGGTTTTAAAGGCAGCTTCCAGTTCGGTATTTTCCCAGTTGGTTGCAGCCTGGTAAACGGTTATTAATTCTTTAAAGAAATCGGTTTTAGCATCTGTCCATTTTGGTTTTACGGCGTTCAGGTCATACTCCTTCGGTTGCTCGAAAAAGTAACCAGCTTGCTGGTAAAAGTCGGGCAGTAAAACGCAGCGGTCCTTCACCATGTCTATAACAGTCAGCAATTTTGCGTCATCGGCAACATTAAGGCAATGTTCCTTAAAAACGGCTAACACCTTATCTTTTATCTTTTGTCCTTCGCCCCTCTTTATCCATTCAGAGTTGAACCATTTCGCTTTTTCAAAGTCGAATTTCGCACCTGCTTTGCTTACACGGTCTATCGAGAATTTATCGATCAGCTCATCTAATGAAAACACTTCCTGGCCGGTGCCGTCATTCCAGCCCAAGGTAGCCAGTAGGTTTACAAAAGCTTCGGGCAAAAAGCCCAGTTCGCGGAACCCGGGTGTTACTTCGCCGGTTGCAGGGTCGGTCCAGCTCATGGCATACACCGGGAAACCCAGGCGCGCGCCGTCACGTTTGCTCAGCTTACCATGGCCATCCGGCTTTAAAATGAGCGGTAAATGCGCCCATTGCGGCATGTGTTCCTGCCAGCCCAGGTATTTCCAAAGCAGCAAATGCACCGGGGCACTTGGCAGCCATTCTTCGCCGCGGAAGGCATGGGTTATCTTCATCAGGTAATCATCCACAACAACAGCCAAATGATAAGTGGGCATACCATCGGCCTTTAGCAATACCTTATCATCAACCTGGTTGGTATCAAAAGCCACATCGCCGCGTACCATGTCGGTAAAGCCTACCTGCTCATCTTCCGGCATTTTTATGCGGATAACATGGGGGGTGTCGGCATCGAGCAGGGCATCAACCTCATGCTCACTTAAAGCAAGCGAATTGCGCAGCCCATAACGGTGCGCGTGGCCGTATTGAAAATTGGGGATCTCCTTGCGTTTTAGTTCCAGTTCTGCAGGGGTATCAAAGGCGTAATAAGCGTGGCCTTGTGCAACTAATCTTTCTGCATATTCGCGATAAAGGGCTTTACGCTCGCTTTGGCGATATGGTGCAAACGGGCCGCCGGCAACAGGGCTTTCGTGGGGCAGTAAACCGCACCAGGTAAGGCAATCTAAAATATATTGCTCGGCGCCCTCAACGTACCGGTTCTGGTCGGTATCTTCTATACGTAAAATAAAGGTACCGTTGTTTTTCTTTGCAAAAAGGTAGTTAAATAAAACAGTACGCACACCGCCAAGATGCAGTCCGCCGGTTGGGCTTGGGGCAAAACGCACCCTTACTTTCTGGTCGCTCATATCGGCTGCAAAGATAGAGATTTAGTGAGTAGTTGATTAAGTTAAGTAGTTGATTAGGTTTGAATATGATGGTTTACCGATCTGCAAAATTGCAGAATAACCGGGTTTAACTTAATCAACCACTCACACATACTAACTAAAAAATTTTTACGTCCTTTGAAAACAGCAATGATAAACCCCTACGAACAAAGACGGACCTGGAAATACATGCTGCTGGTGTTTGCGGTGATCATAGCCAGCGGTTCTTTATTTTATACCAGTTATCTGGTGCGCAATATAGAGCGATCTGAACGTACGCGGGCGCAGGTTTGGGCCTTGAGTATGAAACAGATATTATCATCTGACGATAATGACTTCCTGAACTTTGTGATTGCCGTACGTGACAGCACATCTGTACCGGCCATTGTGACGGACGAGAAGGGTGATGTTAAATTTGTGCGCGACCTGGATTCTACAAAAACATATATACCCCCTGTTGACGGCATACAGATAGATAAAACGAAAAAATACGACCCGGCTTATTTTAAAAATGAAATAGCCTACATGCAATCGCAGCATCAACCCATTAAGATCGCCATCTTCGGAAAAAATTACTCGCTCGTATACTACAAAGATTCGCAGCTTTTAACGCAATTGCGGGTGTTCCCCTACATACAGCTTTCTGTTATTGCCATCTTTTTATTGGTGGCTTACACCGCCTTCAGCTCGTCGCGAAAATCTGAGCAGAACCAGGTTTGGGTTGGCCTGGCAAAGGAGACCGCGCACCAGCTGGGCACGCCTATATCGTCGCTTATGGCATGGATAGAATTAATGCGCGATAAGTTCCATGCAGAAGACGACCCGCTTATTGCCGAAATGGAAAATGACGTGAAGCGGCTGGAGATCGTGGCCGATCGCTTCTCTAAAATAGGATCGAAACCGGTACTGGAGCCGCAGCCGGTGTATGACGTGGTTAAAGATTTTGTAGATTATTTTAGGGTGCGCGTAAGTAATAAGATTGCATTTGAAGTAACCGGCAGCCGCAATTTGCAGGCAGGATTAAACGTGCCGCTTTTTGACTGGGTGATAGAAAATTTATTAAAAAACGCGGTTAACGCTATCGACGGTGCGGGAAATATTAAAGTAAATATATCAGGCAGCCGTGCTAAAAAACAAGTATTTATAGATGTTACCGATACCGGCAAGGGAATACCGCGTTTAAAGTTCGAGACCGTTTTTCGCCCGGGCTATACCACGCGTAAACGGGGCTGGGGGCTTGGGCTTTCGCTCACCAAGCGGATGATCGTTAACTACCACAACGGGAGCATTTTTGTAAAAGACTCTGAGCTTGGCAAGGGCACTACCTTCCGCATCGTACTTAAAAGCATGAGCAAAGTGGTTGAGAAAGCGGTGGTTGAAACAAATTAGTATTCCCGTTTTTTGCCATCCCGACCGTAGGGAGAGATCTTCTTCGGCAAGCCTATATGGAAGCAAAGATTTCTCCTCTTACCTCGTTCGAAATGACAAATTGGGACGATCCTTCACCATTAGCCATGAGGCGGATTGAAAACACAATAACTTATTTACTCAACAGCCCCCTGCTTACCAGCATAGGATGAATATCCGGAGTATGCCCGCGGAAAGCCTTGAACATGGAGCCATAATCTTCGGTGTTCCCTTTTGACAAGATCATATCCCTAAAGCGCTGGCCGTTTGCCCGCGTTAAGCCGCCATTTTCCTGAAACCACGAAAAGGCATCATCGTCGAGCATTTCTGTCCAGGCGTAAGCATAGTATCCTGCTGCATACCCGTTAGACCATATGTGCAAGAAATAACTCGACCTGTAACGGGGCGGTACCTGGGGCAGGTCGAGACGGGTTTTATGTAAGGTGGCTGCTTCAAACTTATCTACATCTTGTTTTGGGTTTCCTGCGGTAAGGGTATTCCATGCCAGATCTATCCCATCGGCGGCCAAAGCTTCGGTTAAAGCGTATCCCTGGTTAAACGTTCCGGCTTTTTTAATCTTATCTACCAATGCCTGCGGCATTTGCGCGCCTGTTTTATAGTGAACGGCATAATGTGCAAATATCTTAGGATCTAAAGCCCAATGCTCATTAAACTGAGACGGGAATTCCACAAAATCGCGGGAAGTGTTTGGGCTTGCCAGGCCTGGGTATTGCTGGCTGGCAAATAAACCGTGCAGCCCATGTCCAAATTCGTGGAACATGGTTTTAGCATCATCGGCACTTATCAACGCGGGCTGGCCCGGTGCAGGTTTTGTAAAATTGCACACATTGTAGATAACAGGCTTGGTGCCCAATAATTTAGATTGGCCTACAAGCTCGTCCATCCAGGCGCCGCCGTTTTTATTGTCGCGCTTAAAATAATCACAATAGAATAAGCCTAACTGGCTGCCGTCTTTATCAAAAACATCAAACACCCGCACATCGGGCTGGTAAACGGGCAGGTCTTTACGTTCTTTAAACGTTAGCCCATAAAGCTGATTGGCGGCATAGAAAACACCGTCGGTCAATACTTTGCCCAGCTCAAAGTAGGGTTTAACCTCATTTTCGTCAAGATCATACTTTGCTTTGCGCACCTGCTCGGCGTAAAAATTCCAATCCCAGGGTTGTACCTTAAAGCCACCTTTTTGCGCATCTATAACCGCTTGTATCTCGCCGGCTTCGGTTCGCGCCTTAGCTGTTGCAACGGGTACCAGCTTATCTAAAAATTGCTGCACTGCCGCCGGGGTTTGCGCCATCTGGTCACGCAGTTTCCAATCGGCATAATTTTTAAAACCCAGTAGTTTTGCTTCTAAAGCGTGTAGCTGGGCAATGCGAGAAATTGTAAACCGGGTATCGTTGGCATCATTACGTTCGGCGCGGGTATACGATGCTTCAAACAATCGCTGGCGAACCGTGCGGTTAATTAATGACCTTAAAGCGGGCTGCTGTGTGGTATTTTGTAAAGACAGCATCCATTTGCCATCTTGTTTAGCCGCTTTGGCATTATCTGCAGCCGCTTGTATCTCCGCATCAGACAGGCCTGCAAGATCGGCTTTATTGGTTATTATTAATGCGCCTGCTTTGTTTGCTGCCAATACCTGGCTTGTAAATTTGGCACTAAGGCTCGCTTCTTCCTGATTGTATTTTTTAAGGGTGTCTTTTGCCTTGTCGGTCAGGTTAGCACCGGCAAGCTCAAACTTTTGCTCATAATATTCTACCAGGCGTTTAGATTCGGGGTCGAGCTTTAGCTGATCGCGTTTTTCATAAACTGCTTTAACCCGCTGGTAAAGTTTAGTGTTTAAATATATGGCATCGTGGTTGGCAGCAAGCTTTGGCGCTACATCTTCCTGCACTTTTTGCAAAGTTGGATTGGTGTTTGCAGCGCTCACCAGGTTAAACACATTACCAACACGATTTAACAGCTGCCCTGTTTTTTCCATTGCAGCCAATGTGTTTTCGAAGGTTGGCGCTTCGCTATTGCCCGCGATCTCCGCTATCTCTGCTTGCTGTTGTTTTATGCCCTCCTCAATGGCCGGTTTATAATCACCATCTTTTATCTTGTCGAAAGCAGGTGCCTGTAGTGGTAAAGTGCTTTCGCTGACGAAAGGATTATCTGAAGAAAGCGCATTATTATTCTTGTTCGCCTGCTTGCAGGCTGTTATAAAAATTGCTACAGACGCAAAGGCAAGTATTATTGGAAATCTCCTGACGTTCATAATGGTTTTTTATTAAAATAGATAGCAGATAAAATTAAGATTTATATTTGATGATAAAAATTATCCTATGACCGCTCCATTACCTGCTGAATATCACCCCGCCCAGGAAAACTATGTGCAACTGGCAGCACAACACCAGGATGTGATTCAATTGCTTAATAATTTAAAGGACAGCACATACGCTACTTTTACCAGTTTACCGGGCGGGAAAGCAGATTATGCTTATGCCCCCGGCAAATGGACTGTAAAAGAGATGCTTGGCCATATGATAGATACCGAAAGGGTTTTTGCTTACCGCTTGTTTTGCTTCTCTCGCGGGGAGCAGAAGGAATTGCCCACCTTTGATCAAAACGAATATGCTGCAGGCATTGATTATAGTAACCGCACACTAAAAAGCGTTGCTGAAGAATTTAAAGCGTTGCGCGATGCCAATTTATATATGATCAATAATTTAAAGGACCGCCAAATAGGGCTTATTGGCAGTGCAGGCGGCTACCCGATAAGCGCCAAAACTATGCTATATGTAATGGCCGGGCATGAGTTGCATCATTTAAATATTTTGAGGGAAAGATATTTGTAACAGCGCCGGCAGGTTTGCAGCATTATTTATTGTGCAAAGTACTATAAAAATTAGTCGCGGTCGCGGCTTAGCTTGGTAATTTTGAGGGGGTCTTCATTTAAAATCTCGTTTTCTTTACGGTGCCTTACAATATGTATCGCCGTAAATAGAGCTTCGCGGAATGATACTTCGGATGCCATGTTTTTACCGGCAATATCATAAGCCGTACCATGATCTGGCGAGGTGCGTACAAAACTTAATCCTGCTGTATAGTTAACGCCGCTCTCAAATGCAATGGTTTTAAATGGGATAAGCCCCTGATCGTGGTACATAGCCAATACCGCATCAAACTGCATATAAGTTGCGTTGGCAAAAAAACCGTCGGCCGGGTAAGGGCCAAAGGCCATGATGTCGTTGGCGCGGGCTTCTTCAATGGCGGGGTTTATGATGGTTTGTTCTTCGCCGCCAATTAAGCCGTTATCACCGGCATGTGGGTTTAAGCCCAATACAGCAATTTTTGGTTTACGTATCCAGAAATCTTTTTGAAGCGAGGTGTTCATCAGCTTCAATTTGTGTAGAATTTTTTCGATCGATAACGCTTCGGGGACCTTACTTACCGGTATATGGCCGGTAACAACACCAACACGCAAGCTATCGCTTACCAGGAACATCAGCGATTCTGACTTGCCATCCCTATCCTGCAAATATTCGGTATGCCCGGGGAAGTTAAAGGTTTCGCTCTGGATATTTTCTTTATTGATTGGGGCTGTCACCAATGCTTCGATATGGCCTGCAAGCAAGTCATCGGTTGCTTTTTGTAATGATAATAAAGCATAATTTCCGCCAATATCGTTCGAGATACCCAAATCTATCTTCACATCTTCTTCCCAGCAGTTAAGCATGTTGGCCTTGCCGGGCTGTGCCTGCGATGCGGTGCCTATAACCACGAAATTAAAGTCTTGCACTTCGGTTAACCGGCGATGGTACGATGCTACCTTGGTATGGCCATAAACAATTGGTGTGCAGTAATCATAAATGCGGCTATCGGCCAAAGCCTTGATAATCACTTCCAGCCCTATGCCATTAACGTCGCCTATACTAATACCTACCTTGATTTTATCGCTCATTTTTTAGGATTCAAATGGATTGCACCGATTGGTTTTGATTACACCTATTGATTGCTGATTATGCAAATAAAAGATTTTAAGCGCAATAATCATGACTAAAGGTTAAATATGACGTAATTTGCAGTTACACGTTTTACCATGTCGTTAGTAAGAGCGAAGAAACACCTGGGTCAGCACTTTCTGACAGATAAAAATATAGCAGCCCGTATTGTTGGCGGCCTCCGGCCCGAAAACGGTTACAGCCAGGTATTGGAAGTTGGGCCGGGAATGGGCATCCTGTCTGACATATTGCTTCAACAAACCGCATATGAAACATACCTGATAGACATTGATACCGAATCGTACGATTTCCTGTTAAAACAATATCCCACCGCCGCCAAAAGAATTGTAAATGCCGATTTTTTGGAAATGGATTTTCAGAGCATTTTCAAAGGCCCTTTCGCCATTATAGGTAACTTTCCATACAATATCAGCTCGCAAATTTTGTTTAAAGTATTGGATAACAGGCAGCAAGTAGTAGAAGTGGTTGGGATGTTCCAGAAAGAAGTGGCCGAACGTTGTGCCTCTAAACCGGGCAGTAAGGAATACGGGATTTTGAGCGTTTTTTTGCAGGCTTATTATAAAGTGGAATATTTATTTACGGTAAAGGCGGGGGCATTTAATCCGCCGCCAAAGGTGTTATCGGGTGTGATCCGGTTAACGCGTAACGAACTCAAAACACTCGAGTGTGATGAAAAGCTATTTTGGCAGGTTGTAAAGGCTGGTTTTAACCAAAGGAGAAAAACCTTAAGAAATGCACTATCGTCGCTGATCAATAAAGAAAACATGATTGAGGAAAAGTTGCTTGACCTGCGTGCAGAGCGGCTGAGTGTTAAAGATTTTGTGGAGTTGACTAATAAGATAGCACTTGGGAGACTTAACTAAATTTTGAAAACTCCTCTGAATTTCTGTAAGTATTAAATACAGACACCACAAATATTGTATCCAAATTTTGATCGAACCAGTAAACAATTATAAAAGGGAATATTTAAAGGGGCAAAATACAATTCTGTGTTGTATCGTTTAGCTTAAATATCAGGGTTTGATGTTACAAAATTAAGTGTATTGCGTAATTCGGAACGATAATATTTTTATAGGTTTTTCTGCTTTTTTTTATACCATTCACAAGCTTCTATAACTTCTGTTTCTGCGCGTTTAAGAAGTTTAATTGTACGCACTTTTTAATTCCTCGTCTACTTCATTCCAATCTTTAGCCGTAGTTTTACCAGATGTAAAATCTTCTTTAGATTTCAAAAAGCCTTCGATTTCTGATTTTGAAAACTGATGTTCAATTTGTTCATCCAAAGCATACTTTAATCCAAAACGATTTAATATTTCCTGTAAAACAGACAAGTCTTTATCGTTAGCAAGTGTTAACGTTAATGTGGTCATAATCAAATATGCTAATACAATTCAGATATACCAGCACCAACATTCATAATTATGTACTTTTGAAATTGGATAGCATTATAAATGACTTTATAGTTACCACACAAGAAACCACAAACAAAAATGCCTGACCCAACATTTTCGATACCAGATAACAAAACCATCCTAATTGTAGATGACCTGCACCCGGCTTATATGGAAAAGGCCGGGGCCTTAGGGTTCACGTGCAATTATCAACCAAACATAAAATTCGAACAGGCTTTAGACATGCTGCCCGGTTATGCCGGCCTGGCCATCCGGTCGAAGTTTAAAATAGATAAACAGGTTTTGGATCTGGCCACCAATCTCAGTTTCATAACCCGTGCCGGCGCAGGTATGGATGGTATTGACGAAGCTTATGCTATAAAAAAAGGCATCCAATTATTAAATGCGCCCGAAGGAAATTCTGATGCCGTTGGCGAACACGCTGTTGGCTTGCTGCTTGCCTTAATGAATAAGTTTAACATGGGCAATGCACAGATCGGGAAAGGCCAATGGCTGCGTGAAGAAAACCGTGGGTATGAGTTAAACGGTAAAACGGTTGGCATAATTGGTTATGGCCATATGGGGCAAAGCTTTGCTCAGAAATTATCGGGCTTCGGTGTGGATGTAATAGCCTATGATAAATACAAAACCGGTTTTAGCGATGGCTTTGCGCGCGAGGTAAGCATGGAGCAAATAGTAAAACTGAGCGATGTTTTAAGCCTGCATATCCCGTTAACGGCCGAATCTAAGGGCATGGTTGATGATGAATATTTTTTCCATTTTAAGAAACCGATCTTCTTTTTAAACACAGCCCGCGGCCCGATTGTAAAAGTGCAGGCGGTGCTAAACGCTATAAAACAGGGGAAGATATTAGGCGCCGGATTAGATGTGCTGGAGGTAGAAAAGTTTCCTGAATTGGGAGAGCAGCCCTGGTATAACGAGCTGATAGCTTCTGACAAAGTGATATTGACACCGCATGTTGCCGGGTGGACGTTCGACTCGTACCGGAAGATAAGTGAAGTACTTGGCGATAAATTGAAAACACTGCACTTTTAACCCATTCTTAAAAATTTATCCAATTTAAAAATTTGGATATTCATATTTAAATGGCTTATCTTCGTTTTACACCAAGCGAGACTATGCCGGTAACATGCCGTTATAGTCTTCTTTGTTTTTAAAGCCCTTGCGTAATGTAAAGCGTGGGGGGGTTTTATTTAACAATAACCACATTTATAGATAATTGAGATATGGCAGATGTAGCTTACTACACCAAAGAAGGTTTAGAAAATTTAAAAGAAGAATTACAGTATTTAAAAACAACAGGCCGTACATTAATTTCGGCTGCCATTGCCGAGGCGCGCGATAAAGGCGACCTTTCTGAAAACGCAGAATATGATGCAGCCAAAGAAGCGCAGGGCCTGCATGAAGCAAAAATTGCCAAACTTGGTGAAATGCTTTCTAATGCGCGGTTACTGGATGAATCTAAACTGGATGCATCGAAAGTATTGGCGCTATCTAAAGTTAAGATTAAAAACACTAAAAACGGCACTACCATGAGCTATCAGCTGGTTTCTGAGAATGAAGCCGATATTAAATTAGGCAAAATATCTGTAGCATCGCCTATTGCAAAAGGGTTATTAGGAAAAAAAGTGGGCGAAAAAACGGAGATCATGGTTCCCGCAGGCAAAATGGAATTCGAGATATTGGAAATCAGTCGTTAGTTAAGTAGTGAGTAGTTGATCGAGTTATCAAAAGTCAACACTTCAAACTTACCAAAGGTTAACTTAGTCAACCACTTACATAATCAACCAATTAACTAATGAGCACCATCTTCAGCAAAATAATTTCGGGCGAAATAGCTTCGTTTAAAGTAGCAGAAAGCGAGGACTACCTGGCCTTTTTGGATGTAAGCCCGCTTGCCGAAGGCCACGTACTGGTAATACCGAAAGTTGAGGTTGATAATATTTTCGACCTGAATGATGACACCTATACCGGGCTGATGATGTTTGCCAAAATTGTGGCCCATGCCATAAAGCGGGCCATCCCCTGCGTTAAAGTTGGTGTAGCGGTTATCGGGCTCGAGGTGCCGCATGCGCATATTCACCTCATACCCGTTAACCAGGTGGGCGATATGAACTTCTCGAGGATGAAACTTTCTTTTACAACCGAGCAGATGCAGCACACCGCCGAAAAAATTCGCGCCGCCTTACACCGCGATATAGAAGAAGACAAATAAACAAGCATTCCAGGTACCGCAACCAACAAATTACCTTACTCCTTGTTACTCTAAAAAAATCAGGGAAATATGCAGTGGTTTGGCGGTAAAGAAAGCGACGATGTAGAAGAAGGCAGCAGCAGCGGCAATGGCCGCGGGTTTGCATTTGGCGGTGGTATATTGGGTATTATAGGCCTTATTATTTACGTTTTTACCGGCGTTAACCCCGCACAGCTATTTAGCAGCGGCGGTCAGGATAGCACTATGCAGCAGCAGCAGGTTAATACGCAAGTGCAGGGCCCCGAAAGCCCGGCAAAGAAACAGGCACGCCTGGTATTTCAGGGTACCGAAGATGTGTGGGACAGCCTCTTTACCGCACAGGGCAAAACCTTTGTACACCCAAAACTACATTTCTTTACCGGCGGCGTTGATGCATCGGGTTGCGGATTTGCCAGTTCTGCAACGGGCCCGTTCTACTGCCCGCAAGACCGTAAAGTTTATATAGACCTTTCATTTTTTGACGAGCTGGCAAACCGATTTGGCGCACCCGGCCAGTTTGCACAAGCTTATGTAATTGCGCACGAAGTAGGCCACCATGTGCAGAACCTTTTAGGTGTATCGCAAAAGGTAGAAAATGCCGAAGCACAGGCCGGCAGCCAGGTGGAGCGTAATAAATATTCTATAGCCCTGGAACTACAGGCCGACTTTTATGCAGGCGTTTGGGCGCACTACGAAAACCTGTACCATCAGAACGGCTTGGTGCTGGATGCTAATGATATTAAATCGGCCTTAAACGCTGCACAGCAAATTGGCGACGACCGCCTGCAGCAGGAAACCCAGGGCCGCGTAGAGCCCGACTCCTTTACCCATGGCACCAGCGCCCAGCGCATGTACTGGTTTAAGAAAGGTTTCGACACGGGCGATATAAGCCAGGGGAATACTTTCGCGCAGGTGGGGATATAAGAGAACTCATCGTCGTACGAAAATTAGAAAGTTTGCATTTACATTTGTAAATGCTACTGTTATTTCTAATATCCGACCAGCCGACCACTTGCCCTTATTGTGGAGCACGTACTGATATTATCGGAAGCTTTCTTCATACCAATTTAAGCATGGAAATTAACGAATGTTTAAATTCCCATTATAAACACGTATTTTTCGAAGTAGATAATAATCCATGAAAGAAGGCCAGAAACTTTGGACCGAGGAAGAGTCGATACTCGCAATTAATCTTTATTGCAAAATTCCATTTGGCCAGATGCATAGCCGCAATAAAGATGTTCAGGAACTTGCGGCATTAATTGATAGGAATCCTGGAGCTGTTGCACGCAAGTTGGGCAACTTTGCAAGCTTTGATCCTAAACTGCAAGAACGCGGTGTTAAGGGGTTGACAAATGTGAGCAAACTTGACAAACAGATTTGGCAAGAGTACATGCAAAATTGGGATGAGCAATTTATTGAAAGTGAAAAGCTCCTTGCTAAGAAAAAGAACACCACAGTTGAAAAGCTTAATAATATTGACCTCGACAATTTAAAAGACGTTGAAGGCAAAGAAAGACAACGCCTTATAACGGTACGTGTAAATCAATCGCTTTTTAGAAAAATAGTGCTTTCCAATTACAACAACCTTTGTTGTATTACAGGCATAAATATTCCAGAGCTTATTGTAGCAAGTCACATACTGCCTTGGAGTAAAGACAAAGGAAACAGATTAAATCCTACCAATGGATTAGCATTAAATACACTGCACGACAAAGCTTTTGATTGCGGATTAATTACGGTGACGAAAGGCTTGAGAATTAAAGTCTCATCTAAACTTTTAAAAAATTCTCAAATTGAAAGTATCCATCAAAACTTTGCACAATATGATGGCAAGTTAATTCTTGAGGCTAAAAAGTTTCAGCCGGATGCAGAGTTCTTGAAAATACACAACGACAGTTTTAAAACTTAAAGTTCACTTATATCCGATTGACAGAAGATCGGCTTGTTGCTACATTAGCACATGCCCAATATCCAATTTGATTACCTCTATCGCGATGGTAGTAATTACAAAAACTACAGCTTTGTAATCTTTGAAAACCCAGATCAAATCGACCTTAAGCCCTTGGATATTCTAATTAAATCAAAACTAATTGGCGGACAGTTCTTCTTCGTAACAGATTGGCAATTGCTTGACTTGCATTTTGATAATTGGGACGAGCAACTGGACCACAACTGGCATGAGTTTGAATCTATGGAATTTACAGACAAACCCTCAAATACATTACTTAAATTAGCTGTGTTCGTATCGCTTATTGAAAACACTAATTGGGCATATTAAATGAAACACCTCTCCTTCCTCGTCCTATCCCTTATCATCCTGGCATCGTGCTCATCAAAAAAGCACATCGCTGTAAATAATAATGGCAAGGTGGATAATAGCATTTATGCAGCTACAAACAAGGTTTATACCCACCAAACAGATAGCTTTTTGCACATCATCGGTACGGAGCATGCGCCGGTATTGGCAGATAGCGTGGGTAATACCATCCCCGGCGAGTGGGTGGGTACGGTAAACTTCGGTATGCGGAAACCTAATTATGTGATTATCCATTATACCGCGCAAGATTCTATCCAGCAAACGCTGCGTACTTTTACCATTACCAGCACGCAGGTAAGCGCGCATTACGTAGTGGCCAAAAGCGGCAGGATATATCACATGGTGAACGATTACCTGCGGGCCAACCAGGCCGGCCTGGGCAAGTGGGGCAGCGTAACCGATATGAACAGTTGCTCTATAGGTATAGAAATTGATAATAACGGTTTTGAGCCATACACGCCCGAACAAATTAAAAGCCTTACAGCGCTTTTGGGTTTTCTGAAAAAAACGTATAACATCCCAACGGCAAACTTCATCGGTCACCAGGACTGGGCGCCTAAACGCAAACCCGATCCGGGCCCGCTGTTCCCGTGGCAAACCATGGCAAATCATGGCTTCAGTTACTGGAGCGATTATATAGTAGTCCCCGCCCCCGATAATTACGATTATGCAACAGCCCTGCGTTTAATTGGCTACGACACAAGTAACCTTAAGGACGCTATTGTTGCCTTTAAGCGTCACTTTGTACAAACAGATGTTTCGCCCAGGCTTACGCAGCTGGATCTGAACATTTTGTATAATTTGAGTATGAAATATTGAGCCACGCGGCTTCCTGAAGGGGGAGAATGTAATTTGTGTTCTGAGTGCTAACGAAAAATCTTTTGCGGTGTGCTTGTATCACGAAGAAAACTCTTCCTATCGTTAGAATGACAAACAAGGTTAATTTATCTCGACTCTTTGTTCTTGTTTCTTGATTCTATTTCTTGATCCATCCGTCCTTCAATGTTACTGTACGGTTAAACACCAGCTTGTCGGGGGTTGAGTTTGTATCCAGCGCAAAATAACCCTTGCGTATAAACTGGTATCCCTTACCTGCAACGGCGGTTGCCAGGTCGGGTTCTATAAATGCGTTTATTACGTGCAGGCTTTCGGGGTTTAGGTAATCTTTAAAGTCGCCTTCTTCGCTGCCCGGGTCTTCTACTTTAAACAGGCGGTCGTACAAGCGCACTTCCGCTCGTTTAGCATCAGGAACGCTTACCCAATGGATAGTGCCCTTTACATTAATGCCGCTGGTATCATGGCCCGATTTTGATTCGGGGATATAAGTGCACCGGATCTCGGTAACATTACCTTCGGCGTCTTTAACAAAGTCTTCGCATTTTACAATGTAGGCGCTTTTTAACCTCACCATAAGGCCCACACCCAGGCGGAAGAATTTCTTCGGCGGTTCTTCCATAAAGTCGTCGCGCTCTATGTAAAGTTCCCTGCTAAAAGGAATATCCCGCCCCCCCTCGCCGCCCTCAACTTCGGGGTTATTTTCGCCGTGCAGGGTTTCTGTTTGGCCTTCAGGGTAATTCGTGATCACCATTTTTATCGGGTCGAGCACGGCCATGCGGCGCCACGCAGTTTTGTTCAGGTCTTCGCGGATGCAGAATTCCAGCAGGCTTAGCTCAATAATGTTCTCGCGCTTGGCAACACCTATACGCTCACAAAAATCGCGGATGGATGCTGCGGTATAACCGCGGCGGCGCAAACCACTAATAGTTGGCATACGCGGGTCGTCCCAGCCCTCAACATGGCCTTCCTTTACCAGTTGCAGCAGCTTGCGCTTGCTCATTATAGTATAATTTATGTTGAGGCGGGCAAACTCATATTGCTGTGTAGGAAAAATTTCCAACTGACTGATGAACCAGTTGTACAAGTCGCGGTGCGGCACAAATTCCAGGGTACAAAGCGAATGGGTGATCTCTTCAATAGCATCAGACTGCCCATGCGCAAAATCATACATCGGGTAAATGCACCATTTGTCGCCGGTGCGGTGATGTTTGGCGTGTTTAATGCGGTACATGATCGGGTCGCGCAACAGCATATTATTAGATGCCAGGTCTACTTTTGCCCTTAACACTTTAGCGCCATCGGGATATTTTCCTGCCTTCATATCTTCAAAAAGCTGCACGTTTTCTTCAATGCTGCGGCTGCGGTATTGGTTGGCAATGCCCGGTTCAGTCGGCGTGCCTTTTTGGGTAGCAATTTCTTCGGGTGTGCTATCATCAATATAAGCCAAACCCTGGCGTATCAATGTTAAGGCGAAAGCATAGATCAAATCGAAATAGTCTGAAGCGTAAAGCTCATTGGCCCATTCGAAACCCAGCCAGCGTACATCGGCCTTAATGCTGTCTACATATTCGGTATCTTCGGTAACGGGGTTTGTATCGTCGAAACGGAGATTGGTTTGGCCATTATAACGCTTTGCCAAACCAAAGTTTAAGCAAATAGATTTGGCATGCCCGATATGCAGGTACCCGTTAGGCTCAGGCGGGAAACGGGTGTGCACCCTGCCGCCATGTTTGCCCGCGCGGATATCTTCTTCAACAATCTCCTCAATAAAATTCAACGATCTTTCCTCGCTCATGATAGTATTACTTATAAAGCTGCAAAATTAAGAAAAGGATCAGGATTGTTCACATGTCAATTGTTTTTGGTGTTCAAGAGGGCTTCGCCGTTTACGGGATTTAAGAATTTGCAGGATGATTGGAGCAAGTTGAGGGGTTATAGTATTGAAAGGTGTCCTAATTATTGGCGGCGTGGCTATACAGCTATAAATAAGAAAGCAAGATTACTGCTCCGATTTTCGTTAGTCCCGCTATCCGCTTTATGCAGCCCCGTGCTGAGCCCCGCCATAGCATGCCGCTGCTATCGGGTTTAGTTAACGCAGGCATCTGCAAAAGACGAAGTACTAACGTTAATAAGCTAAAAAATGTGGCCTCAGCCTGTGACGTATAGCTACACCAGAAGTAAATGAATAATCGTTCCCGGCACAGGGTTAAGCCACGACTTTTATTTGGTTACTTTCTTTTGAGGGAAAAAGAAAGTAACATCCACTAACGTTCAAAGAATCAGTGCTTTGTCCTAATGAAACGCAAGCGCACATAAAACCACCTACACCGCTATCACCCTATTCTCCAACACCCCAAACACTCTGTCATTATTCAAATGCCTTATGGCAACCTTACCGGTAAACTTCCCGAAAGATGGTAATATCGCCTGCTTTTTGCCAAAAGTGAAACAGGGAAGCGTTAAAGCCTGGCGGCCTTTGCCGTGCATGCGCACACCTGGGTGTATATGCCCACATAAAATATAACCCTCGGCCTTTGCCTGTTTTGCAGGGGTTAAGGGATGGTGCAACATCAAAAACGGGCCAGTACTATACTCCATTGGCGTTTCTATATCCAATTTGTGATAATGCTTATCATTAATAATGTCGTGGTTTCCCTTCACCAAAATAATTTCCAGCCTGGGAAATTGCTCGCGCCACATGGCGAACCAGTCCCAGTCGGTATTTAACTCGCTATGGAACAGATCGCCCAGGAAAATAAGCCGGGCGGGTTTATACTGGTTTATCAGGTCCGACAAAACGGCCAGATCTTCTTGTGCCACATGCTGCGGGATGGCTATCCCTGCCTTTCTAAAGTGCCCCGACTTGCCCAGATGTACATCTGCCGCTATAAGCGTATTTTCCTGCCGCCAGTAAATGGCTTTGTCGGGCAATAACAGCAAGTTTTGTTCTAACAGATTAAGCTCAGCTTCGGCACAGATCTTCATGAACCGCAAATATAGTAATTGCTATTGAAATTAGTAAGAATGTCTGAATGGGAATTTATAGAACTCATTAGATTTGATGTATAAGAAGGATGTCTTATAATTCAAGCAATTTAATAACTCTATAATTAATGTTTAAAAACAAAAACCCCGGCTCGTCGCCGGGCTTATATTCCAGCTCTTTAGCTTAATTCTCTCCTCCCTCAAACGCTCTCGCTTCCAAATTTTTGTCCATATCTAAACGGTTTATGCCTTGCGACCACCACAACGGCGCAGGTTTGCCTTTCAGCATATAATCAAAATATTCCTGCATCCTTACGGCATAATCCTTACGGTTCGGCAATTTGGCAATGCCATGGTTTTCGCCTTTGTAAGTAACCATTACCACCGGCTTATTAAGTCGGCGCAAGCCATTATAAAATTCTATGCCCTGGGTAAAATCAACTGCGCCATCTTTATCGTTATGCAACAGCAGCAAGGGCGTTTGCACATTTTTAATATGGAATATGGGCGAATTGCGTGTAAAAGCCTCCAGGTTATCCCAATAGCCGGGAGTTAAACGGCCCTGGCTGGCTTCAAATATGGCCTGGTTGGCAGTACCGGTATTCCAGTAGATGAGGCTGTACATACTTATCATATCTGTAAGCGGGGCGCCTGCCGCTGCAGCTTTAAATATATTGGTTTGCGTAATCAGGAATGCTGTTTGATACCCTCCCCAGGAGTGGCCATGGATAGCCACATTTTTTGCATCTACAATACCCGTAGCAATTGCTGCCTGCACTGCTGGTACCACGCAAGCCACTGTAGACATGCCCGGATCGTTAAGGGTATATTTTATGTCGGGCATTAACACGGCGTAACCGTTACTGGTGTAAAACGCCTTATTAAACCCCGTGCCGGGAAAACCAGGCATGGTATAAGTGTTTAACCCATCGGTTAAGCGTTCATAGATGTAAGTAATGGTTGGATACGCTTTGCCCGGCTCATAATTTGCGGGTAAATAAATTGCAGCCTGCAAACTATCGCCTTTGGCACTTACATACTTAATAAGTTTTACTCCTGCCGACCATGCATACTTACTTTGGTCGGGCGTGTTTTTAGTTACCTGTACGGCACCTGCCAGTTCTGGCGATAATGTTACATAATATTCCGGCGCATGATCAAAGTTTTCTTTTGTATAAGCATACACCAGGCTATTCCTGGCTTTAATCACGTTAGCATACATGTTATTATTGAGAAACAATATCTTAATGCTACTGGCTTTCAAAACAGCTATGCCAGCCTCTTTTGTTTCTTTGTTAAAAACGTTGAAATACTGGGGTTTGTTCAGGTCGGTTCCTTTATCGTCGGGGTAAAGTCTGAATAGCCTCCTCACCTCCAGTTTACGTGCCTTCCAGTCGCCTGTAAGTGATATAACTGATCTGCCATCGGCACTTATCCGCCAAAGGTCAGTATTGTCTGCTATCAGGGCATATTTAGAATCTGCCGACCAGCCATAATTGAAGGTAGCAACTTTTTTAATATTATGGTCATCGAGGTCATTAACAAATATCGATTTGATTTTGCCCGTGAGATTTACCTTTTCGGCAGTTTCCATATTTATACTGTAGAAAATACCGTCGTTGTAATAACTGGCAAGTTTTCCGTTTGGCGCCATTTCGAAACCATCGCCGCCGGTTTGATAAAAATTTTCGAAAACCAGCTTTTTAGCGCCTGTTTTAAGATTAATTACATAGATGTCGGAATATTCCTGCCCGTTAAGATTTCCGTTTAGTTCGTATTTCGACTCATCTACGCCCATGCCATACAGCTGTTTAGGGGCAACGCTTACGTAGCGCATGTTACTATCTGCTAACTGAATAAAGCGCTTTTCGGCAACCTGGTATTCGCTTAAATAGCTAAAGTTTTTGTCGGCAGTTTCCTGCACCAATTGTGCAGATTGCAGGCGTTTATCTTTCCAGTTCCAAACCGTTACCTCAGGTTTATCTATGTCATCTATTTTAGCCTTGGCCATCCGTTTTGCCGAGGTGTCTTTTACCGCGACTTTTGAGACCGAATCTTTTTTCACTCCTGCCTTTGCCATGGTTGTAGCAATTGCGCTATCGGCCTTTATCTTGTCAACCTTTTCTATATTTCGTATACCGAAATAAATTGTAGAAAGGTCGTCAGACCAATAAGGTTTGCGGTCGCCGCTTATTCCCATACCTTTAGTAAAAGTTTTATCGTCTAAACCGGCGTAAACAGTTTTTGCCGGCATTTCGCCAATTAGCCTGCTAACGCCTATAACACTGTAAACCTCGCTTTTGTAGCTTTCATTTTTGTTCGATTTTAACAATGCAAATGCTGTACCTTCCTCATTCCAGTTAATAGATTTATATGCTGCTTTATCATTGTCGATTGCGGTAGTAACCCCGGTTTTAATATTGTACACATATACGCCGTTACCGTTCTGGCCGTTAGCATCAACCGTGTACGCAAGGTGGTTGCCTGCCTTATTAAAGGCATATTCGCCTACATTGCCCAGGTTAAAGCTTCTTTTACCGGTAATATCGTAAAGCAAAACATCCGTGCCTTTTGGGGCATCCTTATCCTTTGAGGCGGTTTCGAGGGGCGCAAACTGAATAGCTATCCAATCGGCTGTTTTGCCGGCAAAATCAAACCCTTTAACGCGCTCAAATTCTGTTTTGATATTGGTTGCAAGCGTTACAATAATCAATTTATCATTTAGGGCCTTGCCGGTTTTTTTAGCAGTCTTGGCTTCGGCATCTTTGGCCGACACTTTAAAGGCGGCAAAACGCCCGTCGTACGAAAAAGAGACGGACGGCGGCGTAGCGCCGCATGCATACTTATGTAAGGTGGTATCATTCACTTTACGGATCACCACTTCCTGGTCGCCCTCAACCGGGCCGGTAACATAGGCCATCCATTGGCCGTCTGGCGAAAGCTCTGTATTAAACGGTTTGGTATATCGCCATTTTGCAACATCTTTCCAGGTTAAAGCCGGTTTTTGCTGGGCAACTACCTGCTGTTTAACTGCGGCTGTAATAAATATTAATGCTACGAGTATCAGTTTTTTCATTGTGGCTATTTTTTCTAAATATAGTAAATCGTGAAATATTTAATCCGGCGCTCATAAAGCTAGTGTCCTATCTTAATTCTTATCTATATCGTTAATCTAATGGCAACAAAAAACCCGGCTCATCACCGGGTTTAACTATCAAATTTATTTAAGGTTATTGTACCTGCCAGCTGTTGGTAAATGTGGTACCATCCGGGTAAATACCCGATATAACCACCATTCCGTTGCGTAAATTGGTTATTGCCCTGTCAATATCGGCAATGCCGGCAATCGGCTGTTTGTTAATATTGGTAATAACAGAACCTACAGGTATATCGGTATCGCTAAAGAAGCCGCCCTCGCGCACCTGCGTTACTACAACACCGTTGGTAATATGAAATTTGCCTTTTTGTCCCGGTGTGGTAGGCTGAAAACTTGCGCCTAACTTGTTATATAATTCTTCGGCAGATTTTGAGCGGGCTGTTGCTACACGGTTAGGTGCGCCGGCATCTGCTTTTAGCGTCACGGCAAAGTTCTTAACCGCACCATCGCGCGTTACTGTAATGTTTACCTTGTCGCCGGGCTGTAAACGGCCTACACGCTCCTGCAAGTCAGATGATTCATAAATGGTTGTGCCTTCTACCTTGGTGATCACATCGCCTTTGCGAACACCTGCCTGCTCTGCGCCGCCGCCCGGTACCACATCATTTACAAATAACCCGTTGGTGGTACTTATATTAAGATCTTTAGCTACATCTTCATTAAGCTCTCTAAAGCTCACACCAATGTAACCGCGTTTTACACTCCCGTATTTTTGAATATCGTCTAACACCTTTTTGGCTAAATTAATAGGGATAGCAAATCCGTATCCCTCGTATGAACCTGTGTGTGATGCAATTGCAGAGTTGATGCCTATCAATTCGCCTTTGGTATTTACTAATGCGCCGCCGCTGTTGCCGGGGTTAATGGCAGCATCCGTTTGTATAAAAGACTCGATGGCCTTATTCAATTTAGGCGCAGCCGGTGCGTTACGTGTTGGGCCAAAAGGGCTTTGGTTCTCGTCCTGGTTATCTTCACTGCCTATAATGCCTATGTTACGTCCTTTAGCGCTTACAATACCGGCTGTAACGGTAGATGTAAGATTAAACGGGTTACCCACAGCCAACACCCACTCGCCTACACGCACATCATCAGAGTTCCCTAATTTCACAATAGGCAGGTTAGTTGCCGAGATCTTTATCAATGCGAGGTCGGTATTAGGGTCTGTACCTATAACCTTTGCCTGGAAAGTACGGTGATCATTAGTTACAACGGCAATTTTCTCAGCCTTTTCAACCACGTGGTTATTGGTAACTATATAACCATCGGGAGAGATGATAACACCCGAGCCGGACGCCATTTGCGGCGCTTGCTGGCGCGGGCGCGCACGCTGGCCAAACATCTGCCCCAGCATATCGTCCATCTCACTGCCACCGCCGCTTGAAGCCGAAGCTGAATAGGTGGTGCGAATATAAACTACCGCAGGAGTTACCGCAGCAGCAGCCTGTGTAAAATCAACCTCTCCGGCGGATGAGGCAACTGCTGCCGACCGGTTACTTGCAAAATATACTTTTTGGCGGTCTTCAAAACTCATGCTATCTGCATCTTTTTTCTCGAATACCTTATAGGTACCCAGGGCCATGGCACCGCCCACTATGGCCGTTAATAATGTTAATCCTATCTTTCTCATATCTGTAATTTACTTGTTTGTGTTTGAATTCTAGTATTCAAAATTAATACCATATAGACGATATGAACAATAAGATGTTATTAGCATTTTTGTTAAAAATTGTTAAAGTTTTTACAAAAGGAAAACAGCATCGGTTTAATAGGGTTAATTACGCCCGCAAAAAAACAATATAGTAATGCAAAAAGTGAACTTAGATTTCTATAAATACCAGGGTGCAGGGAACGATTTTATTATGGTTGATAACAGGCAAAAAGCTGTAAATCATCATAATGAAGCGCTTATTAACCGTTTGTGCGACCGCCGCTTTGGCATAGGCGGCGATGGTATTATATTCCTGGAGAACGAGCCCGGCTACGATTTTAAAATGGTGTATTATAACGCCGATGGTAAGCCCAGCAGTATGTGCGGTAATGGGGGCAGATGCATTGTTGCCTTTGCCAAATACCTGGATGCAATAGATACCGAAACAAACTTTTTGGCAGTAGATGGCCCGCATTATGCCAAAATTTCAGAAAGTGGCAATTGGGTAAGCCTGCAAATGACAGATGTTAATGAAATAACGCGCGATGGGGAAGCCTATATTTTAAATACCGGTTCGCCGCATTATGTAGCCTTAACAACCGGCTTAGACAAGAAGAATGTTTACGCCGATGGTAATGCCATTCGTAATAATGCTGCCTATGCCAAAGAAGGTATCAACGTTAATTTTGTTGAACCGATGGACGAAGGCTACTTTGTGCGCACTTTCGAGCGCGGTGTAGAGGACGAGACCTACGCCTGTGGGACAGGTGTTACGGCCGTTGCCCTGGCTATGGCAGCGCATAACAAGCAAACAGGATCGATAAATACACCAATAAAGGTTTTAGGCGGCAATCTTAATATCCAATTTAAAACCAATGGCAACTGTTTTACTGATATATTTTTAGAAGGCCCCGCTACTCTGGTGTATCAAGGCTCAATAGATATAGCTGTTTAAGGTAACAATTATACTAAATCCCACCCTCATCGTAATAAAAATAATATTTCAACGTGTTTGAAATAGTTATTTTTACCCTTTGTGCTTGCACAATAACCTGATGCTAAAAATATTTTATCGTTTAATTTATACAGCTTTCATTTTGTTGGTTGCTAAGCACTCCAATGCGCAAACCTGCACAGGCAGCTTGGGCGCGCCGGTAGTAAACGAAACCTTTGGCTCGGGTACTGCTTCTGGCGCGGGCCCTCCGCTAGCTGCCGGAATTACAAATTTGCAATATCTGCCATCGGCATGTGCTGCAGAAGACGGCCAATATTCTATAACAACGAGCCTCGGATCGGGTTGCAAAGGCGGTACGTGGCAAGTAATTGGGCGAGACCATACCGGCGATCCATTCGGTTACTTTATGGTTATAAATGCATCTGTGCAGCCTAATATATTTTACACACAACGCGTGGCCGGTTCGCAGCTATGCCCAAATACTACTTATGAATTTGCCGCCTGGATAATGAATATCCTTGTTAAACTTCCTTCAACAACTACATATTCGCAGCCTGATATAACTTTTAGCATAGAAAAAGCAGACGGTACTGTACTAAAAACATACAGAACCGGGCAACTACCGTTCGACAGAAATCCTGACTGGCACCAGTATGGAACTTTTTTTACCTCACCCGCAGACGGCGCTGATGTAATAGTCAAGATGCTCAATAACGGCCAGGGCGGTAATGGCAATGATCTTGCGTTAGATGATATCACTTTCAGGCCGTGCGGCCCCCTAATCCAAACAGGGTTTGGCACAGTCACAGATACCGCTTCGAGGCAAAATTGCGCCGGCGACAATTTAAACTATACGCTGGCTGCACAACAAACCGGCTATACAAGCCCGGTTTACCAGTGGCAGCAAAATTTTAATGGCAAAGAGTGGGTTAACATCGCCGGGCAAACTTCGGCGTCTCTCCCGGTTATACTTTCACAAACACCTGTAGGAAAATACCAATACCGGGTGGGGATTTTAAACACCATCCAGGGGGGTTCTTCACAATGTACTATTTATTCAGATCCATTAACAATTAACATAAGCCCATACCCGGTAACCAATCTATCCGCGGTCACAAACGGATGCATCGGCTATCCTTTAATGCTCAGTTCTACAGGTGGAGATACCTACTCATGGACGGGCCCAAACGGCTTTACATCGGCTTTGCCAAGCCCTGTTATACCCAATGCAACGCCTGCTGATAATGGAGTTTACACCGTTCAGGTATTAAACCATGGCTGCCCTATATTCTCAAGCACAACCGTAACAATTGCACCAAAACCTACAGTGAACCCAATGGCCGATGTTAGCTATTGCGGCGGCTCCGGCGGCTCTGCCCAACTTCATGCTGTAGCAACTAATGCATCACATTATAAATGGCACCCGTCTGCCGGGCTTGATCATGATGATATTGCCAGTCCCGTGGCAAATCCTGCGGTAACCACCCTTTATGTTGTTGAGGTGTATAGTGATGGTTGCCCTGATGTGCGGCCGTCCTCGGCAGTAACGGTAAATGTACTTACCCCTCCGCTTGCTGATGCCGGATCTGCTATAAAGATGTTTGAGGGTAAAAAGTCGACTTTAAATGGAGCAGTATCCGGAGACAGCATTACCAGGTCTTACTGGACACCACTAGAGTATCTCGACGATCCGAATTCTTTAATGCCAACTACCAGCGCAGTTAAGGATATTAC
Organism: Mucilaginibacter sp.; assembly: GCA_965277245.1. Classification (GTDB taxonomy): domain Bacteria; phylum Bacteroidota; class Bacteroidia; order Sphingobacteriales; family Sphingobacteriaceae; genus Mucilaginibacter. The sequence continues at coordinate 2,993,629 of OZ255719.1, read as the reverse complement.
TTACACGCTGCACGTAATATCCGCAAGTTGCGGCGAAGCTACCAGCAGTGTATTTGTGCGGGTTTACAATAAACTGAATGTGTTTAACACTTTTACCCCGAATGGCGATGGCGTAAATGATTTTTGGAACATTACTAATCTTACTACTTATCCAAATGCTGTGATAACCGTTTATGACCGCCAGGGGCAAAAGGTTTATACATCAAAGGGGTACTCGACCCCATGGGACGGCATGTACGCAGGTTCCCTGCTGCCCACCGGAACTTATTATTACATTATAGATTTTAAAGAAGATAACCTACCAAGGGTTAGCGGCTGGGTGTTTATTGTAAGGTGAGGTTCAAAAGCAGGCCAATTGTAAATATTGTACAATTACGTTCTTAATAATTCTTTTTAATGTAATTTCTGATTACGTTTGAATTTTTTCTTCTCGGTAGCTTCATTTAATTTTTTAGCCGAAATTTTATGTTGCGTGTAGACAGCACCAAACCCTGCCAGCTTATTTATTCCATTGCAAAGCATGAGTTTCTGTCGTACGTGATAGAGCCGCATATAGTGCAGCTAAACCCCAATGGCGAATTTTCTTTTACCCATCAGCGGCTTTTCTCCAATACAGCATCGGAGTTTGTGCATTGTATTGATGAAAGTGATATAAAACTCATCAAAATATTAGAAGATATTGAGCAGGGCAACCTTATAAAAAAATATTACAAGAAGCCAATAAGGCCTTACGAATTTTTTAGCAAGGTGTTTAATGAGCAGCTTTTTGATGTGATAAGGCCCAAAATTGAAAAGAAAATGGCCGACGTTTTAAATGCTATTGGCGATAAGAAAATTTACGCCATGAGTAAAGAGGGCTATCCCGCCGGCCGTCAAATTAGCTTAGCATCAGAACCGGCAACAATACTTTTCCATTTTAAACGCAACGAAACCGAGATACGCTATTATCCCACTATAAAATACCAGAGTATGCGAATAGAATTTATGTTTCGCAACGCCGAAATCATTTGCAACCAACCGGCATGGCTCCTGCTGGATGATGTATTATACTATTTTGAAAAAGATATTGAGGGCAAAAAACTTCTGCCCTTCCTCAATAAGCGTTTTATAGCCATTCCGCGCTCATCAGAACAGTCATATATGGAACGTTTTGTGGCGCCGCTGATTGAAAAGCATCATGTGCATGCCGAAGGCTTCACGATCAACACAGAAAAATATGATGCCGTGCCGGTTGTAAAACCTATTTTAATAGATGGCGGCACATCGCAGCTGCAATTGTACTTTAAATATGCCGGTTATATTTTCCCTTACGGAGATGGCCGCACCGTTTCGGTTAGGATTGAGCACCAGGGCGACGATTATCTTTTTCACCGCATCCGGCGATCTATAATATGGGAGAAAGGCAAACTGGAAATTCTGGAAAAGCTGGGATTGAGGCCTGCATCTTCATTATTTCAAAACCTGGAGGTTGACCTTGAGGATGATGATAAAGAACGTTCGCGTTCTGTTTTAGAATGGCTTAACCAGCACCACGACGAATTAATAAACCACGGCTTCGTGATTGAACAGCCGGAGGGCAACAAGCGATACCTTTTTGGCAACAGCAAAATAGACGTACAGGTAAGCGAACGAAACGATTGGTTTGATATTTACGCCGTGGTAACATTTGGCAAATACCAAATTCCGTTTATAGAATTACGTAACCATATTCTCAACAAGAAAAAAGAATTTGTGCTGCCGTCGGGAGAGATAGCCGTTATCCCGGAAAAGTGGTTTTCACAATACAGTAACCTGCTCCATTTTAGTGATAACGGTTCCGAATTAAAAATAAAAAAGCACCACATAGGCCTCATTAATGAATTAGCCGAAGGAGAACTCGCCGGCATTACCATGAGCCGCAAATTGCAGAAGCTGAACGACTTTGATGAACTGGAAGATGTTGCACTGCCGTTGGGGTTTATCGGTAATTTGCGCAGCTATCAAAAAGCCGGCTATAATTGGTTCCATTTTTTAAAAAACTATCATTTTGGCGGCTGCCTTGCCGACGATATGGGTTTAGGTAAAACTATACAAACCCTGGCCCTGCTACAGAAAAACAAGGAAGATGCAGACGCCGCAGGCACCAAAAGTACATCGTTGCTTATTATGCCCACATCCCTTATTTATAATTGGATAAACGAGGCTAAAAAATTTACCCCGCACTTGCGCATGATGGTGCATACGGGCGTATTCCGCTACAAGTTGGCAGAGGTTTTTGCAAATTATGATGTTGTGGTAACTACCTATGGTGTAAGCAGGATAGATATTGATCTATTGAAATCATTCTTTTTTGATTACGCCATATTAGATGAAAGCCAGAACATCAAAAACCCTTCGTCTAAATCTTTTCAATCGGTAAGGCTTTTAAAATCGCGGTTTAAACTGATACTGAGCGGTACGCCGGTAGAAAATTCGGTAAATGATCTGTGGACACAAATGTCGTTCATTAACCCCGGTTTGTTAGGTAGCCAGCAATATTTTCAGAACGAATTTGTGACGCCAATAGAGAAGAAAAAGGATGAGGAAAAGGCACACAAGCTGCAAACCTTAATTAAACCATTTGTTTTGCGCCGCACAAAGGAACAGGTAGCAACAGAACTTCCGCCAAAAACAGAAAACCTATTCTACTGCCAGATGAGCCAGGAGCAGGCCGAAGTTTACGAAAAGGTAAAATCTGAATACCGGAATGAATTGCTGCAGGGGCTTGAAGACGGCACCTTTGTACAAAGCCAGATCCAGGTGTTGCAGGGTTTAACCAAACTAAGGCAGATAGCCAATCATCCGTCAATGATAGATGAGACTTATGAGGGCGACTCTGGCAAGTTTGAAAATGTAGTGCACACGCTTACAAGCGTTTTAGAAGCGGGCCATAAAGTGCTCATATTTTCATCATTTGTTAAGCAATTAACTATCTACAAGAATTATCTCGAAGAGCAAAAGATAAAATATACCTACCTTGATGGCGGCACACAGAACCGTGGCGACGTAGTACAGCGCTTTCAGGAAGATCCGGATACCAAGGTGTTCCTCATCTCTATAAAGGCAGGTGGCGTAGGCTTAAACTTAACCGAAGCCGACTACGTATTCATCCTTGACCCGTGGTGGAACCCGGCAATAGAACAACAAGCCATTGACCGTACACACCGTATAGGGCAAACAAAAAACATCTTCATTTATAAGTTCATTACCAAAGATACCGTTGAAGAAAAGATACTGGCCCTGCAGCAGCGTAAATTAACCGTTGCACGTGCCCTTATAACTACCGAAGAAAGCTTTATTAAAACGCTTAGCGCCGACGACATAAAGGAGATATTAAGTTAGCCGCCTGAAACAAACGCTGCATTGGCGGGTTGTGGAAACACCTACGGAGATAAATACATGGAAGAAACGCTTCACATTTTAAATGGCGACGACACGCTAAGAGGCTTCAATGAAGCCGGCCTTGACGGTCATACCCTGGTGTGGCGCGAAGTGCTTTCAGAAGGCCCATTAACCAGCAGCCTTAATGGAGATTTCTGGCAAATGCGGGCACATTGGATAGCCAAAACTTTTAACAATACACCAGGGCATTATCTGGAATGGGAGGCCGGCGAGCTTGGTAAATTAAATGGATCTTATAACGAAATAAACCTGTGGTTCGAGTTCGACCTGCATTGCCAGGTAAATTTATTGGGCGTAATGCAGCTAATAAAACAACAAACAGATCTCACCGAACGTGCAATTTATTTGATCTGCCCAGACAGTGTTCCCGCTGTAGAAGATTTCCGCGGAATGGGACAGTTAAATGGCGAACAATTAGAACACCTGTTTGATGGCCGGGTACGCTTAACCGATTACGATTTCATCCTGGCCAATGAAGCCTGGAGTTTATACACAGCAAATGACGCAGATAAACTTGCTATCTGGATAAATACTAATCCGTTTTGGGGGAGTTTGCACATGCTAAAACCTGCAATGGAAGCGCATTTTAAAAGGCTGCAGGTAAACACCGACGGGCGCAATTACATAGAAGAAAAGCTTTTAGGCATTTATAATAGCGGTGTTACCAATCGTAATGATATTTATAAAAGCTTTTGGTCTACAGAAAAAATATATGGTATGGGAGATATGGAGCTGTGTATTTATTTAGATAAGTTAGGGATTTAACTTCTTATCATTGCGAGGTATAAGGAATCTTACCCTGGAAAAGCATTAACGTGGAAGATTCCTCGCTGGCGCTCGGAATGACAAGTATTATTTTCCTAAATTTACCTGTTTAAAAACATAAAGTTTGCCCATGATAATTGTTGGACAAAGTACACTTTCGATACAAGATTTTGCTGAGATCATTTTCAATAATCAAGAAGTTTCTTTAGACCAAACCGCTTTAAACAACGTTGAGGTTAATTATAATTTTCTTAAAAGTTTTTCATCAAACAAGCTTATATATGGTATCAACACCGGCTTTGGCCCCATGGCCCAATATAAAATAAGCAGCGAAAATCTTTTAGAGCTTCAATACAATCTTATCCGCAGCCACTCATCGGGCAGTGGCAACTTAATACCGGCGCAGCTTGTTAAGGCGTTAATGGTGTCGCGGTTAAGTAGTTTTATGCAGGCCCGCTCTGGCGTGAACCCCGAAGTAGTCCATTTACTCGCTTCTCTCATCAATAAAAATATTGCGCCGTGTGTGTTTGAGCATGGCGGAGTAGGAGCCAGTGGCGATCTTGTACAGCTTGCCCATTTAGGATTGGTACTTATAGGCGAAGGCGAAGTGATATTTAATAACGAAGTTAGGCCCACTGCCGAAGTTTTTGCAGAACATGGCGTTACGCCATTAGCAATAACCGGACGCGAAGGTTTAGCCATCTTAAATGGCACTTCAGCCATGACCGGCATTGGCCTGGTAAACATTATCTGCGCGCAAAAGCTGCTCAACTGGTCGGTATTGCTATCATCAATGGTTAATGAAATTGTAGAGGCCTATGATGATCATTACTCGTACGAACTGAACATTGTAAAACGCCACAAAGGCCAGAATGAGATAGGTGCGCAAATGCGCGCTATTCTGAAGGATAGCAAAATGATCCGCGACCGCAAAGAACATTTGTACAACCCCGATAATCTTGATCAGGAAGTATTTGAAGATAAGGTGCAGGAATACTATTCGTTGCGATGCGTTACTCAAATATTAGGGCCGATTCATGACACCATACAGCATGCGGGCGAAGTGTTGGAAAATGAACTGAACTCGGTGAATGATAACCCGGTGATTGACCATGAGAATAACAATGTGTATCACGGCGGCAATTTTCATGGCGATTATGTGTCGCTGGAAATGGATAAACTAAAGATCGCCACAACCAAACTCTCTATGCTTTCAGAAAGGCAGCTAAACTATCTGCTTAATCAAAAACTTAATCAAAAACTGCCGCCGTTTGTAAATCTGGGTGTTTTGGGTTTAAATTTTGGTATGCAGGGGGTGCAGTTTACCGCAGTATCCACTGTGGCCGAAAATCAGACCCTGTCGTTCCCAATGTATGTGCACAGTATCCCAAATAATAACGACAACCAGGACATGGTAAGCATGGGCTGCAACGCTGCTTTGATGACAAAAAAGGTGATTGATAACTCCTTCGAAGTGCTAACCATCCAGCTGATGACGATTGTACAAGCAATAGACTATTTGAATTGCCTGGATAGGTTATCGTCCGCATCGGCCGCTATTTACAATCAGGTAAGGGATATCTTCCCATCGTTTGTTGCCGATGTACCGCAATATAAAACGCAACAAAAGATTAAGAACTTTTTAGAAAGTTCAGCGTCATTTATTCCGGCTAACTAATATGAAGTGCGCACTAATAACCGGTGGTTCACGCGGAATAGGCAGGGCAATATGCTTAAAATTGGCCGCTATGGGTTATTATGTTGTGGTTAATTATAAAACCAATACTACCGAAGCAGGAAATACACTTATCCAAATTAACGAAGCTGGCGGACATGGCGAACTGATGCAATTTAATGTGTCTGACAGGAACCAAATTAAACAGGTATTAGGCGGTTGGATAGAAGCCAACCCGGCTAACCATATCGAAGTGCTGGTAAATAATGCCGGTATCCGTGATGATAGCCTGCTTGCCTGGATGACCGACGAGCAATGGAATAATGTGATAAGTACCAACCTCGACAGTTTTTTTTATACCACCCGTTTAGTGTTGGGTGGCATGATGGAAAACCGTTATGGCCGGATCATTAACATAGTTTCTTTATCGGGCTTAAAGGGCCTGCCCGGCCAAACTAACTATTCTGCAGCAAAGGCTGGTGTTATTGGTGCTACTAAGGCATTGGCTCAAGAAGTTGGCCGGCAAGGAATTACTGTAAATGCGGTGGCTCCCGGCTTTATAAAAACAGATATGACCGAAGGCCTTGATGAAAAGGAGTTAAAAAATTTAATCCCTGTCCGTCGGTTTGGTTTACCCGAAGAAGTGGCGCATGCGGCCGCCTTTTTAGCATCGCCGGAGGCGGCTTATATTACCGGTCAGGTTTTATCCGTTAATGGAGGGCTATATTCCTGATCAATGTTTCCGCAAAGCGCCGTTCTGTTAATACCGCAAAAGGCCCCGTTTATAATGGTGGATCAGTTACTTTTTGCTGATGATACTACCGCAAGAACAAGTTTTATAGTTTCAGGGAATAATGTTTTAAACACCGATAATATTTTCCAGGAGGGTGGTATTCTTGAAAATATAGCGCAAACTGCTGCGGCGCATGCCGGTTTTAAAGCACGGGCAGAAAATAGATCAGTACAGCCGGGATTTATAGGCGCTGTTAAAGACTTTAACGTTTTGCGGTTGCCGGCAACAGATGATAAACTCGAAACAGAAGTAACTGTAGAAAGTCAAATATTTAATGTTACAATTATATACGGGAAAGTTTGGTGCCATGATACTTTGGTTGCCAGCTGCGAAATGAGGATATTTATTCAGGAGGACGACTTGTAGTGGGAAAGGCTGTTTATATAATTGCAGACAATATTTTATCGCCTTTGGGTAGCACCACTGCGCAAAATTTTGCACAGGTAAAAAATGGAGTATCCTGCGTGGCCATACATTATATCGCCGCAATTTCTGACCAGCCCATTGCGGCAGCGTTATTTAATGATAATGAGCAAATTTTAACAGGCTATAACCGTTATACCAAATTTGAAGCATTACTCATTGCATCAATTAGAGATGCTTTAAGCCAAACTGATTTATCAATTACCGGGGCAAAAACAGGCCTGGTCATCTCTTCAACTAAGGGAAATATCAGTTTACTGGAAACGGAAGAAAATAATGCCGAACTGCAAAAACGAGTTTCGCTCAACACCTCTGCTCAATTGGTGGCAAAACACTTTGGTTTTGTAAATCAACCTATAATTATATCCAATGCGTGTGTTTCCGGTGTTATGGCTATCATTACGGGCATGCGTTTAATACAATCCGGCAAATATGATCAGGTGATTATTTGCGGCGCAGATGTGATCTCCAGGTTTGTGGTTTCGGGCTTTCAATCGTTTCAGGCGTTGAGTGCAGAACGGTGTAAACCTTTTGATAAAGACCGAAGGGGACTCAATTTGGGAGAAGGTGCGGCCACTATAATCTTATCTGCCGCTGCAAAATATAAAGGCAAAGTCAGGATTACAGGTGGAGGGGTCAGTAATGATGCCAATCACATTTCAGGCCCTTCGCGAACAGGGCAGGAATTAGCCTACGCTATGAAAAAAGCCATTGCCGGTGCCGGAATTATAAGTGCGCAAATAGACGCAATATCTGCGCACGGCACCGCTACGATATATAACGACGATATGGAAGCCAATGCGTTAACTTTATGCGGATTACAGCATAGCCCCGTTTCGGCATTAAAAGGTTTCTATGGCCACACCCTGGGAGCGGCAGGATTGATAGAATCTATATTGTTGGCAAAAAGTATAGAGACCGGAATTTGGCTGCCATCATTAGGTTTTGTCGAAACAGGGACAAAGCCCTTAAATATTACCGTAGATGTAATGAGTAAAGAAATTAGGCATGGGCTTAAAACTGCATCCGGCTTTGGGGGTTGTAATGCAGCTTTGGTATTGAGTAAATAATGATGTCAGCGCAACACCATATATCCGCAAGTTGTATAATAACAAATAATAAGGTTATTAAAAACAGCCTTGAAATTTTTAGCGCTGCAGATAAAACTTTCGGCTCATTCATACTAAAGCTTTATCAACATTTAAACAGTAATTATCCAAAATTTTATAAGATGGATAACCTGAGCAAGCTGGGTTGGCTTGCCTCTGAAGTGTTGCTAAAAGGTAGTTTCCATAAAAATGCGTATAAGCCAGAAGAAGTTGGTTTGCTACTTAGTAACGCAAATGCCAGCTTCGATGCCGATATAAAATACTGGGAATCGGCAAAAGAAACGGCCAGCCCCTCACTCTTTGTTTATACTTTACCTAATATAGTAATTGGCGAAATTTGTATCCGCAACAACTTTAAAGGTGAACATGCCTTTTACATCATGCCGCAATTTAATGCTGCTTTTATAAAACAACAGGTGGATTATTTGCTTAACAATAACATCTTAGGAGCTTGTATTTGCGGTTGGGTTGATTTTGTAGGTGAAGATTATAAGGCGGCCTTATTTTTGGTAGAGAAGAAAGCTGGCGGGGTAGCATTTACGGTGGGCGAGTTAGAAAAGATATTTGCATCGTTATAAAATTTCTAATTGGATGCTATCACGCGCATTAAAAATTAAGCAATAAAAGGGTATATGAGTTCAAATATCTATATAGCGGGTTTAGGGGTAATATCAGCAATCGGAAACAATGTAGCCGAATGCCTTAATGCGCTCACAACCGGCCAAGCAGGTATCGAGAATATCAATTACCTTAAAACTAACCACAAGGGAGAGATACCAGTAGCAGAAGTAAAACTCGATAACAAGCAGCTTGCAAAGCTGTCGGGCATGCCCATCCATATCAGCCGCACAGCGCTTTTAAGTGGGGTTGCGGCTAAAGAAGCGCTAAATGACGCGGGAATAAAGGCTATCACGGGTATAAAAATCGGTTTCGTATCGGCCAATACTGTTGGTGGTATGGATAAAAGTGAGCGCTTTTTTGAAGAATTTTATAAGGATAATAGACTGGGCAGCCTTACAGACGTAATGAACCATGGCTGCGGAAATGTTACCGAGATTGTAGCCGAACACATAGGAATAACCCAATATGTTACTACTATTAGTACCGCCTGTTCGTCATCTGCCAATGCAATTTTTTATGGCGCAAGGTTAATTAAAAATGGCGTAGTTGATGCTGTAGTGGCCGGCGGCACGGATGCTTTCACAAAATTTACCCTTAATGGTTTTAATACATTAATGATCCTTGACCGCGAGCTTTGCAAACCTTTTGACGAAAACCGGCATGGTTTAAATTTAGGTGAAGGTGCGGGCTATATAGTACTTGTATCCGAAAAAATTGCGGAACAACTTAATAAAGATCTTTACGGCAGGCTTTCGGGTTATAACAACAGTAACGATGCTTTCCATCAAACTGCTACCTCACCCAATGGCGACGGCCCTTACCTGGCTATGCAGGGTGCATTGAAAATGGCAGGCCTAAGCCCCGCGGATGTCGACTATGTTAATTTACATGGTACAGGTACGCCGAACAACGATCAATCAGAAGGGGTAGCCGTTGAGCGGGTATTTAACGGCAATTATCCACCGATGAGTTCAACCAAAACCTTTACCGGGCACACACTTGGTGCAAGCGGCGCTATAGAAGCGGTTTTTTCATTATTGGCCCTTAAACATAGGTTGGTCTTTCCTAACCTTCGTTTCGAGACCCGGATGAAGGATATGGAGTTTGATCCTCAGGCAGAATTGCTAATCGATCGGTCTATAAATCATGTGCTGTCTAATTCATTCGGTTTTGGCGGTAACTGTACATCTTTAATATTTTCCAGGATTTAAATGGAGAAAATTTATATCCGTTCGGCATCAGCCATATCGCCACAAAATACCTTCGGTGATACACCATTCTTGCAGGATATTATGGTGTATGAATCTGCGCGATTAAAAATTATAGAGCCAAACTATAAAGATTTTATAGATTATAAGCTTCTGCGCAGGATGAGCAAGATTATCAAAATGGGGGTCGCTGCAGCCAGAGATTGTCTTACCCGCGCAGGTGTTACTGTGCCGGATGCTATTATTACAGCTACGGCATACGGTTGCGTAGAAGACACAGGTATTTTTTTGACCCGGATTATTGACCAGGAAGAGGAAATGCTGCCGCCTACTGCATTTATCCAGTCTACACATAATACGGTAGCTGCACAGGTGGCGTTAATACTGCAATGCCATGCTTACAACAACACATTTGTACATAAAAGTTTCTCGTTTGAGAGCGCTTTGCTTGATGCCCGGATGTTATTTGCTGAGGGCGATACTTTAACTGCCCTGGTTGGTGGCATAGATGAGGTAACTGATCTTAGTTTTGCTATTTTCAATCGTTTTGGAATTTTCAAAAAGGGCCCTATTAAAAACACCGATCTTTTTAAAGGCAGATCAAAAGGCACCATTTCTGGCGAAGGCGCGGCGTTCTTCCTCCTGGCAAATGAAAGATCGGATAAAGATATCGCCTGTTTAAAAGCTTTTAGAACTTTTTATAAGCCTGCAGAAATAGAAGCAAATATTTCCACCTTTCTTCGGGATCACGAGGTCTCTTTGCAAAGCATTAACCTGGTTATTAGCGGTAAGAACGGCAATTACGAAACAGATGCCATTCATACTAAAACAGAAAATTCCCTTTTTAAGAATACCCCGGTGATTAATTATAAACATCTATGCGGTGAATATCCCGTTGCGTCTTCATTTGCACTATGGCTGGCGGCAAAAATTGTTCAATCAGGTACAGTTCCCCGGGGAGTTGGTAATATTAGAGCTAAAGTAGAGCGGGTTTTGATCTGCAACCAGTATCAAAATAAATATTGGTCGTTAATGCTGGTAGACCAATGCTGAACGGCAGTTTATACCAGGTAAAGGTTTTAAGCCATGCCGAAGAGACTATCTCGGCAACCATAACGCTCAGTCCGGCGCATAAAATATTTAATGGCCATTACCCGGGCCAGCCGGTGTTGCCTGGTGCCTGTATGCTTCAAATCTTAAAAGAGATTTTGGAGACCGCTTTATCGGCTAAACTTTTAATGAACCTGGCCAGGCAAATTAAGTTTTTAGCAATAGTGGATCCATTGGATGATAAAGAATTAAAAATTGAAATAACCTATCATATCAGCAATAATGAGCTGGATGTGAGGGCATCGTCGTTTTTCGGTGAAAGATTAAACTTCAAATTTCAGGGTAAATTCCGATATAACGTTCCTTTTTAAACAATCCCAATATCATTCAAACTTCTCTTCTTACCTGTTGTTAATAAACATAATATAAGTTATGGATAATGTGGCGATAAAAAAAGTGGCGAGGATTGCATTAGGCGCAAACCTGATCTTAGCAGGAATAGGTCATCTAACATTTGCCAGAAAAGGTTTCCAGGCCCAGGTGCCTAACTGGGTGCCATTAAAAAAAGATGATACCGTAGTTTATTCCGGTTATGTAGAAATTGCCCTCGGAAGCGCTATTGTATTGGCAAATAAAACAAACGAAAAAATGATAGGTAAAGTAGCCGCGGCGTTTTTTACGGCAGTATTCCCGGGAAATATTGCGCAGTATACACATCACAGATCGGCTTTAAATTTAGATACCGATAACAAGCGTTTTATACGCTTATTTTTTCAGCCTGTGCTTATCTACTGGGCGTTAAAGAGTACGAACAATCTCGGTTAACCTTACGGTGTAAAATTCATTCATTTTGTTTAGTTATTTTACATACCGACCGGTCGGTACGTAAATATAGCTCAATTATTTGAAGAAAATAATATTCGTTTATCTAAAGTCGATTTCCCTTACATACCGACCGTTCGGTATGTTATCAACTTTAATGGGTTCTATCGCAATTTTATAAATTTTGGGTTGCTTTATACTCAATAATATAGTCGGCCATTGAATTAACATCTGTTAAAATTTTACGTCCGTCCTTCGGGTCTTTGATCGTAATTCCATATTCGCGTTTTAACAAAACAATCAGTTCTAAAGAGTCTATAGAGTCTAAACCCAGCCCTTCTCCAAATAAAGGCTCCTCATCCTTAATGTCTGCAGTTGTTAGATCTGTTAAGTTTAAAAACTTTATGATCTGTGTTTTTAACTGCTCTTTCAGTGCTTCTTTTTCCATTACTTATATCAGGTTCTTTCTTTTTAATTCAACAAACGCGGCTATTTGTATAGCTATAGTTATTGCCAGCAGCGGCAACAGGTTTGATAATACATCCCTCAATTTTCCGCCTTCTAAAAATAAGCGGTAATAAGCTTCTATGCTCCAATGTAACGGCGAAAATGTTGCTACAGTTTTAAAGGTATCGGGCATAGCAAAACTGGGTACCATTAAACCGCCAATTGCGGCCAATATCACTATAGATACTGCACCAAATCCGTTTGCCTGCTCTTGTGTATTTGCGTAAATCCCCATGCAAATTGCATAACTAACAGCACACCATCCACTAACTAAGGTAACTGCAAACAAAGCTATGTAATCTGATGGCAAGTTTAATGCCGGCAGTCCTATTATAGGAAAGAGCCAGATCCCCATAGAAAATATCACCAAAGCTTGCAGTAAGGTAACGCCCAGATAAGTAATTTGTTTAGACAAGAGCGCTACCGCGAAGTTGGTAGGCAAGGTTTTCAGCCTGATGAAACTTCCGCTCTGCTTCTCCCTTACCACACTCCCGCCAAGTGAAATAATTATAAAGAACATGGCAAATATGGTCCATGCAGGCACATTATGTTGCGAAGCATTTGGCATGGCTGTGCTGCCGCTAATGGAAACCGGGATCTCTTTAATGTTTGATTGCCCGCTTAGCAAATCATTTTCCAGGTTGGCGGGCAAAGGCTTTTCATTAATATCAAAATAAAGTTGGCGGAGGGTTTGCCGGCTTTCTACAATCTGCAGCGCGCTTCGTAAGGCGCCCTGTATAGACAAGCGGTACGACTCCTGCAAGACAGGCTGGTAAAGCATTTGTAATGGCTGTGCAGTCAATTTTTGTTTGAGGGTATCGCCCTGTAAGCCAAAACTGTTTAGAGCCTTGGCCGATACGTTTTTCGCCTTCGCGTTTACCTTTATTGTAAAATCGGCCGGTATAACTACGGCTAATAAGGCCTCTTTATTTTGGATACGCTTCTTAATATCCTGCCCCGATTCAAAATCGGGTATCTTACTGATCCTGAACATACCGATCTTATCCAGCGTTTGGATAAGTTGCGCGCTTATTTTGCCGGTATCGCGATTGCACACCAACATAGGTAATCTGTTTTTGCTCACTAACTGAAACGTGCTGTTTTGGATGCTGGTAACAATAATTACCAGCACGATAGGCATTATAAACATTAGCGCAATGCCTACCTTATCGCGAAGCAATATCCTGACGTCTTTAATTATGGTTGCCCAAAGTTTATACATCAATCGCGGTATTTTTTGCCGGTAAGATTTAAAAAAAGCTCTTCTAACGAGGCTTGTTTATACTCACTCATGAGTTTATCGATACTGCCGTGAGCAATAATCTTTCCGTCATCAATAAGGGCAACGTCATTACACAGATCTTCGGCCTCGGTTAGCTGGTGCGAGGTATAAACCAGGGTGGTGCCCTGTTCATTAAGCTTGCGCAGGTAATCTATAATAGCATGGCGGGTTTGTACGTCTACGCCAACAGTAGGCTCATCGAGGATCAAGATAGCCGGGTTGTGTACTACACCAATGGCCAGGTTTACCCGGCGTTTCATCCCGCCCGAGAATTTACGAACCTGCTGGTTACGAACTTCGCTGAGGCCCAATATGGTAAGCAGTTCATCGGTTCGGAGGCTGATTTGTTTTTTGGTTAAACCGGCCCAGGCGCCAAAGAATTCGAGGTTTTCGGCAGGGCTTAATTCCTGGTAAAAAGAAAAATCCTGAGGTATAAATCCAAATAGTTTGTTAACGGCAATTTTATGTTCAGACATCTCATTACCGAGTAAAGAAACACTTCCTTTTTGTGCCGAAAGTAAACCCGTCATTAAACTCATCAGCGTAGTTTTTCCGGCGCCATTAGGCCCAAATAAGCCAAAGCGCGCGCCCTTATTAACTGTTAAATCTAAACCATTGAAATGCACCCCTTCATTTTCGCTATAGCTAAAATGAAGGTTTTTAATATCTACGGCCGGTTGATCTGTTATAGCCATTTTATTTTTTTCAAAACCGTAAAGGCTTCGCGCTCAATTTCGGCTACCTCAAGCAAATAATCGCCCATTTGGTTAAAGTCAGCTTGCGACCCTATGCGGCCCTTGTATATACCTGCCGCCTGTACTGCCGACGTCCGCCAAAGGTCGCCGGCTTCCGTAAACTTATTTGAAATTTCGGCGAGGCCATATCCCGGCAAATAAGCATCGGCTTCCTGTAAAAATGCACCATACATATACCGGAAACCACCACCCCCGGTGCCGATTTCTTCCTGCATCCGTACAAGTTGCGCTAAATATAGGCCCGCTTTTTCCAGCCCAAGATTATCGCGCCATTTTTTTATGCGCCTGCCGGTGTATTGGATGCCGTTAACACCCGCCACCCAGCCCGGTATACCGAGCATATTGTTCACGTTAATTTTAATGCCTTTTTGAATGGCCATTTTTATTTTGTCAACGCTAACCTCGCCAGCATTTGCGGGATAATAAATTTGCCCCTTAGGCGCTAATGCGCCTTTAGCAAACCGAACTCTTTCTAACTCATAGGACGACAGGCTTGTTGGTGTTTCCATGATGGGGTCGCTTATAAGGTAATTATCTTCCTCTTTACCAAAAACGATGAGATTGTGCGCGTTAAAATGGAAGCGATATTCTTTTGGGAAGTACGATAAGTAGTAAACCCCAACCTGGCAGCCCACAGCAGTTCCTTTAGCCAACGCTTCATTTAAAAAGCGTTCTGCTTCTTCTTTAGACCTAAATTTTTTCCGGATGATGGGTATCCCTAATGAGTCGCAGGTACGCTTAAATATCAGGCCGGGGAAAGTACGGAATGCTATCGCCGGGCCATTGTTGATCTTAATTAGCGGGATATAGGCGAAGAATAAGCCTGCGCCCATGCCAAAGGCCAGCGGCTCGGTAATGTGGTTTGCACCCGTATTTTGTAACAGGCTCGAGGTGACACCCGATTCGCAATGTGCCGACTGGCGGTGTACAAAATCAACCTTCATGCACGTGCATATGCCTTAGATCGCCAACAGCAACGTTGAATGCCGCGGCATATTTTTTTAATTTTTGTTCAGATAAATCTTTAAATACACCGGGCTTTAAATGCCTTTTGATCTGCCATTGCCAAAAGCCGGTATAAGCCGCCAATAGCGATAGGTCCATTAAGCGGTATTCCATAAAAAATAACAACGGACTTGCTTCATTATCGATTACCCTTTGCCTGGCATCGGCAATGCGCTTATCTATATCGCTCCAAGCTACATCAAGGGCGTTTATCTTTACATCCCAACCCTGGCTTAATTCCGTAGTATATTTACCATCGGCATCAGTTGCATAGCAAACCTCGCGGGTTAGTTTACCCAGCGAACTTAAATGCTGTGGAACGTCTTCTTTTTTCATATGCTATACAACGGTTAGCATTGCATACATATACGAAAATCGAGAACTTTCAGGTACCAAGAGTAATATCGTTTCGCCAACCTTTAGTTTTCCGCTGTTAAACAATTCGTTTATCATTAGGTAAACAGACGCGGCGCCTACATTACCCACGGTATATAAATTTATGAACCATTTTTCGTAAGGTATGCCCCCACCATATATCTGTATCAGGTCATATATCTTGCTTTTAAAAAAGTCGCTGCTAATGTGCGGTAAGAAGTGGTCGATGTTTTCAACCGTTAGACCTTTTCGTTCAAAAATCTCTTTAATTTTTGCGCCCCCGAGCGGCACAATATTATCGCTCAATAACCCAATATCTTGTTTTACGCTAAAGATAGAGCGATTCATCACCTCCTCGGGTGTAAAATCCATAAAGCCCTTTAGCGTGCCGTCTTCATTTTTATCGGCACCCATATACATGCAGGTTTCCATAGTGTTGGCGTATGATACGCCTTCTATCCAATCCAGCCGAAGGCTTATGCCTTCTTTATTTGGCTCATCGCTTAATTTAAATGCCGATGCGCCATCTGAAAGCATCCAGCGCAAAAAGTCTTTCTGAAAGGCGATGTATGGATTATCGCTTAGTTCCTTTAACCGCTGCGCCTCCTCTTCAAAAACGTCGGCAACCAGCAGGCCCGAAAAGCGTTCTGAACCCGTTGCAACAGCGTGCTTTACCTCGCCGCTTTTGATGGCCAGGTAGGCGTATTTTAAGGCATGCATACCTGCGCAGCAAACACCCGATGGCGATACCACCTCAATGGCTTCCGCTTCGGGCAGCCAGCCGTGTGTCATCACACCGTGGCTTGGCATCATCTGGTCGGGCGATGAAGTACCGCAAGAAAGCAGTTCCAGTTCCTTTATTTTTTTCGGATCGTCCTTAAATAATTCCCGCACCGCATTAGCCGTCATTTGGGCATTTGTATGGGTAGCCTTTCCCCCTTTTTCCAGCGCGTAATAACGGTTAATAATGCCATTATTACGGAGCACTATTTTTTTAGATTTAGATGGTTTGTTATCTATATAACCCAAATATTCTTCCATATCGTCATTAGCGACGGGGTCATTCGGGAAAAAGGCAGAAGTAGCATTTATATAAACCTGGGTAGGCATGGGGTTATTTTAATAGTAAAAAGTATTGTTTTTTAAGCCTGATCTTTTGTTGCGAAAATGGCCTTAAAAACAAAGCATCGAGCGTTAATAATATCGGCGCGCCTAAAAATAGCGCAATAAATAAATAATATTTAAAAGCTGTTGTCCAAGGTAATTGATTTTTCCGTTTAGCGATCACCTTAGCCCATGCAGCAAAAATATATTTAGCCTTGCCTTCAATTACCATTAGCGGATAATTAATAAAAGACGCTTTTTGCGCAACAAGTTCCAGCTGCAGGCCGGCCCAGTTGCCACTCTTTAAATGATTGACTACCGTCCACCCAAAAAGTTTAGTGTTATCTATGTCTTTATCACTCACGCCCGGTTTTGGGAATATATTTAGATAACGTTCTTTTTTTCCGCTTAGCATCCAGTAAAATATAGTAACAAAGCTAACCGGGTTAGAGTGGGTATCTACGAGCGAAATATTCCCTACGTGTTTTGCGCCTGCAAGGTTTAGCAGCTTCTTGAATTTATCGAAAGCATTTAGCCACATATTACGGCCTGCGCTAATAGTGATAACAGGTGACTCTTTTATAATGGCTTTAAATTTAGGGTCTTGTAATAACGAACTTGATGGGATGCTCGGCGATAAAAACCAGGGCTGATAACCAATAATCACCAGATCATATTTTTCGAGTTTGGTTGAATAAGGTTTTAAGGGATGAGCAACGCCATTCACACAATCGGGCATTACGCTAAAGAACCGGCTGCCCGTCCATGGGAAATCAAAATTGGTAACCGTTTGTATTTGCACCTTATCTACATGTACGCCCGACTGGATCAATGGTTGGGTAAACGAGTCTATGATCTCGCCCATTTGGCCCGATTGGGTGTAATAAATTGCTAAAACGTTCTTATCCATTCGGCTACAAAGTAAAATCTTCTGGGTGAATAACTTTTGATGTTTTACTGTATGCTAAAACAGCATGCTGCACAACCGGCGAAAGGCTCTTAAAATGTTCTCTAATATAGGCCCTGTCGGTTATAATATTACCATGATACTTCACAATTTTAGGCGCATGTTCCTGGATGCCGAGACGTAAAAACCGGTATTCGGCATTGTTACTGTCGGCCATAAAGGCGGTTTGAAATTTAATGCGGCCGATTTTAAAAAAGTGGAGTTTATCTTTTGGTTTGCCAACCAGGCCTGCCTTACGCATTAGCAGAATGCCTTCATATGCGTTGCGTTCATTTGCCGGGGCGCTTTCAACAGCAGCAAGTTCTGTTTCAACATCATTCAACGTACCTGAAGCCATTACGTTATAAAACGCTGCTTTTTCGAACTTTTGAGAAAGAAAGAACGTTGAGCCATAGCTCATGGTTATTGCAAGTGCAAAAAGCAAAAGTTTTTTAATAACCATTACAGCGGCGGCTTAAGAGGCCCTCAATAAGCGCTCTATCTTAATTAAACGTTCTTCCATTTCTTCCAGATGTTTTATCCTTGCTTCAAATGAACTCATATTATCAACTTTTGCCATAAATATGCTCATTAAAGAGGTGCTGTTGTTCCCATTGCATAAGTTGTTGAGGCACTCATAAATGCGTTAGTGTATGGTCGTTTGATCCTGCTTTTGAAGCATTTCGGCTATAATAGCTATATATCTTTATCCATCTTTTGGTACGGTTAATGCCTGTATAAACGTATATCAAACATAATAAATTATATATAGGCATACAAGCCATTATATTATGTAAAGGCTTTTATTAAAACGAAACCCCGCATTTGCGAGGTTCGCGATATCATAAAGTTAAATATTACGACTTTTTAACTTCTTCCGTTTTTTTATCGTCTGCACATTTTTTGCTGCATGATTTACCGGGAGCAAGTTTCATCATCATTTCTTTTTTCTTCTCTGCTTTTTTCTCTTTATCGGTTTTATCGCCGGCTGCAAAGGTATTTAAGGTGCTTACAGAAAATATAAGGGTGATTGCAAATGTTAATTTTCTCATTTAGTTATTTTTTTGTAGTTTTTACTTCAGCCTCAATAGGTAATTCAGCAAGTACTGTACGGCCACCTTTTACCACTTCGCCAAGGCTTACGTTTATTTTGGTACCTAAAGGTAAGAAAATATCAACACGCGATCCAAATTTTATAAAGCCGAACTGCTGGCCCTGCTCCACCTCATCGCCTTGTTTTACATACCACACTATACGGCGGGCCAACGCGCCGGCTATCTGGCGGAACAATACAGGTGTACCTAAATGATTTTCTATAAGTATGGTGGTCCGCTCGTTTTCCGTAGACGACTTCGGGTGCCAGGCTACCAAATACTTACCGGGGTGATATTTAAAATATTTTACTACACCACTAATTGGGTTTCGGTTTACGTGGACATTTATAGGCGACATAAATACCGAGATCTGGATGCGCCTGTCTTGCAGTACCTCTGTTTCGTCGGTTTCTTCTATCACAACCACTTTGCCGTCTGCAGGGCAAAGTACCCGTGTCTCGTCATTTGCAATCGTAATATTAGGACTACGGAAAAACTGCACGATAATGATAAACAGCAACGCCGACAGGATATATACCATCCATTTTACGCCAATGGCCTGCGGAAAATAGAACTGTATAAAAGCGTTAAGCACAAATATGAATAAGATGCAAAGCGCCAGTGAGGTATAACCTTCTTTATGAAATCTCATTATAGTGAAGAAATGATTTATGCAAATTTACTAATTAGAAATGAAGTACAGATATGTATAAACAACCGGTGCTGCCAGCAGCAGCCCATCAAACCTGTCGAGCAGGCCGCCGTGGCCCGGCAATATGCCGCCGCTATCTTTAATATTAAGGCTGCGCTTAAACATAGATTCTACCAGGTCTCCAAGAGTGCCAACGCAGCCTATTATCACTGCTATAGAAACCCAAACATTCCAGGCCAGGGCTGTAAAATAAATGCTTATAACATAGCCCACCAACGCGCTGATAAGCACTCCCCCAAAAAACCCTTCCCATGTCTTTTTGGGGGAATGGCGTTCAAAAAGCTTGGTTTTGCCAAACCACCTGCCGGATAGATAGGCGCCCGTATCATTAGCCCAAAGCATGAGTAAAAATGCCATAGGTACATGGTTATTGTAGCCACCGTTAGTTACATACGCCAGCGCATGAAAAAAGCTGAATGGCACTGTGGCAAATATGATCCCTAAAAAAGTAAAACCAATGTTGGTAAAAGGATTAAACTGGTTACGAAAAAGTTCGGCTATAAACATGCCGCTCAGCGTAACAGGCAGTAAGAACAGTAATTTCCCTATTGGAAAAGTAAAATCGGCAGGGTTTGGGAGATCTGCCTTGTAGCTTAATAAAGCAAATGCCGCGTAAATAAGTATGGCGTTAACGTAGCCTAACAGCACGTTTGGTTTAAACCCTGCTTGCCTTACTAGTTTATAAAACTCCCGCAGGCAAAGTACACTCAGCAGCAGGTAAAAACACACAAAAACATAATGGCCGCCTAACACAGATGCCAGCATTACTAAAACAAAAAATAGGCCCGTTATGGCGCGTGTTCTCATATATTAATTTTATTCAGGATCATAAGTTCTACAGCATGGCTAAAATCGTCGCGGTGAATGTAAACCTCAATATTGCCAAAGTTGCTGTAAGATGAATCCTGTTTGTTTAGCACAACTGCGTCTACATGGTTTTCAATAAGCATTTGCTTTGCCATTTCCGACTGGAAAAAATTGGTGGAAGTAAATATTTTAATCCAGTTCTTCTCCATTTAACGCCTTTATTTTAGCCGGCTGTGCAATGTTGCGGTAGTTTAACAACAAAAGTACAGTTATTATAATGCTAAATATATAACCCGGAAGGCTAAAAACATGGGTATCGCCGGGGTTTAACTTAACGGTTTTATGCTGATATAGATAGGTAGCTATAACAGCAGTGCCGTTATTTACAAAGTGGGCCCAAATAGACGGCCATATACTGTCGCTCCAATAAACAAAATATCCAAAAAAAACACCTAACATCAACCTCGGTAAAAAACCAAAGAATTCCATATGAAATGCGCTGAACAGCGTTGCCGTTATCCAAATGGCTGCATGGTGATTTTTTGTCCAGCGTAAGAAAATGGTCTGCAATACACCGCGAAACATCAATTCTTCTACAATGGCGGTTAATGCACCCACTAATAGCAGGGTTTTAATCAAATCCCAAATGGTATTCATTTTGAGGATCACGTTGGTAAGCTGTTCTGCCCGTTTTTCAGAATCGCGCACCCAGTCTTCAACGCCTTTTAGCCAATGTGGTAATGTAAGCAACTGGTTGATGTTGCTTAGCTGCTCAATTATAGGCAGCGAAACAAACATTAAAAAGAAGATGATCAAAAGCAGCTGAAACGGAAAAGGTTTATTAATTTTAAGGTAGCTGCCCTGTTCTTTTACAATAAAATGAGCAAAAAACAAAGGCGCCACCAATAATGGAATAGTAGTACTTACCATTTGCAGGATCCACAATGCCCTAACTGTATTTGGGTTGCTTAGGTTTAACTGAGAAAGGTCTGTAAGTGTGCTGGTACCATAAAAAAGCGTGATTATACCCCCACCAATAAGATAGCCCACGGCAATGGCTACCAGGGTCACTAAAAGAAAATATAAAAATTGAAGGCCAGGGCTGATGTGGCTGTAAGCCGTATCTGTCATATTAGTTAAGAAATTTGTATTTTTGCAGCGCTTAAAGATAAGCCATGTCTGTTCAAATAGGAAATATAGATTTAGGAGATTTTCCGCTGCTGCTGGCGCCAATGGAAGACGTGAGCGATCCACCCTTCCGTTATGTGTGTAAACAAAACGGTGCGGATATGATGTATACAGAATTCATATCCTCTGAAGGCCTCATTCGCGATGCAGCTAAAAGCCGCAAAAAGCTTGATATTTTTGAATATGAACGCCCTATTGGCATTCAGATATTTGGCAGCGACATAGAAAGCATGCGCGAAGCTACTGAAATAGCTACCCTTGCCGGCCCCGACATAATGGATATTAATTATGGCTGCCCGGTTAAACAGGTGGCATGCCGCGGCGCGGGCGCAAGCCTCCTTCAGGATATTGATAAAATGGTGGCCATGACCAAAGCGGTTGTTAACGCTACGCATCTGCCGGTTACCGTTAAAACCCGCCTGGGTTGGGACGATAGCACAAAAAACGTGTATGATGTAGCAGAAAGACTGCAAGATGTTGGTATTAAAGGCTTAACCATACATGGCCGCACCCGTGCGCAGATGTACAAAGGTGTAGCGGACTGGGCACTCATCCGTGATATTAAAAAGAACCCGCGCATTAGCATTCCCATATTTGGTAACGGAGATATCGATTCGCCTCAAAAAGCAGCTAATTGGCGTTTGGAATATGCTGTAGATGGAATGATGATCGGCCGTGCTGCAATAGGCTATCCGTGGATATTCCGCGAGATTAAACATTTTTTTAAAACCGGCGAACAACTGGTAGGGCCAACCATTGCAGAACGTATTGAGGTGTGCCGCACACACCTGCAAAAATCTGTAGCGTGGAAGGGCCCTAAAACCGGCATTTTTGAAATGCGCCGCCATTATGCCAGCTATTTTAAAGGCATAGATCATTTTAAAGAATACCGTATGAAATTAGTCCTGGCGGCTACAATTAATGATGTAGAAGAAATTTTAGAACAAATTCATGATACTTATACCGAGATGGCTTGATTATTGATTTAATTTTTCTCGGAATTTATTATCGCAATTGGAATTTATGATCACTACCATTACAGACGGGGTAAAGGTCTCCGTAGAAACACAATATCAACCAGAATATTCTAACCCGGCAGGCGATCATTTTATGTTTGCTTACAAAATTAATATCGAAAACCTTAGCGATACTACCATCCAGCTTTTACGCCGTCATTGGGAGATATTTGATTCTAACGGCGCTCACCGCGAGGTAGAAGGCGAAGGCGTTGTGGGCGAACAACCTGTTATTGCGCCGGGTAAATCGCACGAGTATGTATCGGGCTGCAATCTAAAAACAGATATGGGCAGCATGAAAGGCGAATACCAAATGATGCGTACGGTTGATAATACAGTATTTGACGTACTTATCCCCGAATTTTACATGGTGGCGCCATACAGGCTGAATTAAATTTTTTCTGATAGACTAAGTAATTGCATTGCTATAGCTATAAGCTACCCATGTATTGGGTAGCTTTTTTAAGTTTTTAACGCTTTACTTGCTGTAAATAGATGCTGTATTACGGTAACCCGATGTTAAGTTGCTGTACCAGTCTGCAAAACTGCTGCCTCCACTTGCCGCCCAGGCTGCAAAGTGCGGGTATGCTGTATTTATGCTTACTGTTTCAATAGGATAATTGAAGGTCCCGGTATAACTAATTGCCCATGGCCAATTTTCTTTAGATAAGTAATACCGATTTTGCAGCGGAATAGAATTATCATCTACCGTGCCAAATAAGGCGGTATTTGCTTTACTGGTAGGTAAATAACCCGGCAAATGTATTTCATAGCCACGCCTTTGATTAGATATCAGGAACGGGTTAAAAGCCGAAGGCGACAAAGAGGAAATTGCTATAGGCGAATTAAATAAAATGCTAATTGTTTGTGTGGTTGGTATTACCTTATCCTTAGCAAGGAGCGTATTTATAAAAAATCCGCCGCCGGGATTGTTTATCACTGCATCTGTATTATCAAAAGGGATTATCACCGCGTTTGTCTGGCCCGCCTCTACTCCGTTCGAGGCAAAGGTTATGATATTGCCTATAGTTTTTTGGCCTGTAACAGATGCTACAGAAGCTGCCGGTATAGGTAGCTGAACACCAAAGCCATTTTTAAAAGATGCGCCAACCGCTTGCGGTATAAAATCTGCCTTCATGTCAACAACCTGGTTTTGCGCGTTGCTGTTAAATGTGTACCGGTAATTCATTACAAGGTCATTCAGATCATAATCGCCTTTGCTGGGGAAGTTGTCTTCAAATGCCACGGTTGCATAAGTTGTAGCCGAGGGAAAATAAGTAATGTAAGCCCTGGTAGGATCATTTGGAAAAGCGTCAAGATTATCTAAAACACCATCACCATCCGTATCACCACCTTTGTCAATCAAGGCTACCCCGGTTGTAGAAATAGCATTGGCAGTGCTGCAGGTTGCATAAAAAACAACGTCATTAAAGTCGTTATCAGAACCTCCATTATCACGCACCTGGTCTTCTATACCAAAAAGAAAAAGGTTGTGTACATTATCATATAGATTTACAACGTGCCTTTTATTATCCACAGATTGTGTTTCGGGATTAAACTCGTCTTGAGAAAAGAAATAATAGTTATTGAATGATATACCATTACCTGTCCAGCCGTTTTGCAGGAGCACGAACGCAACTGTAGTGCCGGCTGTAAAATTGCCCAATTTTACTTTGTTACCGGCAACAAGACTACCGCCCGAGCCATTGGCAGATGAGTTTGGAAATATAATTACACCCTTATCAATACCATTAGCATTAGTACCACCACTTACTTGCGTAGGAGGGTGGTTGGTTGGATAATAGTAATAGGCTAACGTGTTTTGATAACTAGCCCCTTCAGAAACAAAGGTTACATAAACATCTGTTGTTGCAGTAATATTGAGCGTGCGTACAGCATTGGTTGCCACAAACGCCGGGTGGGTTGCCGGAACCGATACACCCTCTGCAAGCGACGCATTACAATAAGACAATAATGAGCCGGTTATATTATCATTTGTAGCCTCAAGATAGGTTGGCAAGCCCCCCGGGGTGGTGTATGGCGCCGTGCCTACCGCTTGGGAGGGAAAAACAATATCTGTACTGGTAGCGCCGTTGGTTTGCTTGCTGTTAAAGGTGGTATTTACAATGGGATTATTGTTAAATGCGTCTGGCACAATGTCGCCGCTATAACCGGTCTTACCGCCAATGGTTGCGGTTATATTTGTGCCGTTAATTTTAGCCGTTAAAAAACGCGAGAGTCCTACATATGAGGGATCAATAATTAACTGCGTATAGGATGCCGGCACAGTAATTTTCCCGCTGATGTTTCCGGATTTATCTGATACCGCTTTAAATAGCGCATTTTGTGCCTCCGTATTGCCTACGGCATAAATACTTAACACCACTCCCGATAGCGGGTTATCCTGATTGTCTTTTAATGTAATATTTAAGTTTACATCTTGCGATGTAGCAAAGTTGAAACCATCCGGTGCTATTTTAGCGGCATCTGTTATATCAATTGTGCCGGCACCCGTATTATTCTCCTTTTTACAAGCGGTAAAAACCCACAGGGAAGCAATGATACAATAAGTAAATAATTTTTTCATAATAGTTTTATAAATCGGTTCATTCGGCAGTGTACTGATTAAACTTGCAAATAGTATACCAACAGACCAATGTGCCATCAATCGATATTAACAGGCATTTTAGGCTATAAAGAAACTAAATAATGAGGCATGTTGTGGAAAGTTATCAACATTTATATCTAATATAGTACAAAACTACCCTTACTTAAAATGCATTTGAAATAAATAACGAGTCCACGGTCACGTACTTTTACATTAGATACGAAAAATGTCAGGCCGCGGACTTTGGGGGCTTAATTCACGTTACCCGAATATAAGGAATGCATAACTAATTATTTTAGCAATTATTCTTATCTTTATCTTTTCATTTCAACAAATTACTTTGGCTAAAACCAAAACCACTTATTTTTGCCAAAGCTGCGGCTACGAAACCCCTAAATGGCTGGGGAAATGCCCGGCTTGCCAGCAATGGAACACCTTTGTAGAAGAGGTGATAGAAAAAACTAATTCTGCAATTCCGGATTGGAAGAATACCGGTTCTACCTCATTGCAGCGCGCTAATAAAGCAGTTGCGGTGCACGACATTGCCGCACAGGATGAGCAGCGCTTTGCCACCCCTGATCAGGAATTTAACCGTGTATTAGGAGGGGGCATAGTGGCGGGTTCATTAATTTTAATTGGGGGCGAGCCGGGCATTGGTAAATCTACCTTAATGCTGCAACTTGCCTTAAATATGCCGGGACTGAAGGTATTGTATGTATCGGGCGAGGAAAGTGAGAAACAAATAAAGATGCGCGCTGAGCGATTAACCCCCCTGCCCCACAACAGTAGAGAATTAAATAACAGAGATATGCCATCGTCTCCCCCTGTGGAGGGTAGGGGGGCTTGTCTTATCCTTACGGAAACTTCAACGCAAAATATATTTAAGCAGATAGAGCAAACCGAGCCGGACCTGGTGATTATAGACTCTATTCAAACGCTATACTCGGCGCACATAGAATCTACGCCCGGCAGCGTCTCGCAGGTGCGTGAGTGCACCGCAGAGCTGCTTCGCTTCGCAAAAGAAAGCGGTACGCCGGTTATCCTCATAGGCCATATCACTAAAGATGGCATGATAGCCGGCCCTAAAATTTTAGAGCATATGGTAGATACCGTATTGCAATTTGAGGGCGACCGCCACCACGTATACCGGATATTGCGCTGTGTGAAAAATCGTTTTGGTTCTGCATCTGAATTAGGAATATATGAGATGCTGGGCGCGGGGTTGCGCGAGGTGTCAAATCCGTCTGAAATATTACTATCTCAGCGCGACGAGCCTTTGAGCGGCATAACCATATCCGCAACCTTAGAAGGGCTAAGGCCTATGCTGATAGAAACCCAGGCACTGGTTAGCACATCGCCTTACGGAACACCGCAACGCTCTGCAACAGGGTTTGACACACGCCGCATGAGCATGCTTTTGGCCGTTTTAGAGAAACGCTGCGGCTTTAAGTTAGGTGCTAAAGATGTTTTCCTGAACATAACAGGAGGCTTGCGGGTAGAAGACCCTGCTATTGATCTGGGACTTGCGGCTGCTATTATATCATCGCATGAAGATATTCCCATTCCGTTTAAAACCTGCTTTGCAGGGGAGCTTGGCCTGTCGGGCGAAATACGCGCTGTAAACCGGGTAGAACAGCGCATTGCCGAAGCGCAAAAACTTGGTTTCGAAAAGATCTTTATCTCTAAGTATAACCTGCCATCGGCAAAGCAGAATAAATTGCAACGGATAGATCTATCCCGTTATACGATTAAAATTATTCCTGTAGCAAGTATAGAAGAAGTTTTTAATTTACTGTTTGGATAAATGAGAACCACGGTGTTAGTAAACAATGTCTAATTGGTTACCACAATCTTACGGATACGGTTGTTACCATAATCAGATACGAAAACGTTGCCGCCAAACACAGCAACACCTGCCGGCTGCGCAAATTGCGCGGCAGCACCCACACCTTCTGCGTATCCCGATACCCCTGTGGTTCCCGCCAGTGTATTTAATATATTTGTGCTGTTTATTAACCTCAGCACACGGCCCGCGCCATCTGCTATGTATAAATTGTCAGATGCATCAACAGCAAAGGCAAGCGGATCGCCCACCTGAGTAGTTGCCACACGGTTGCCTGCAATTGTTGCCACTGTTATTCCCGATGTTATCTTTCTTATAGCATGGTTATTTAAATCGCCAACATATAAATTGCCCTTAGAATCTATAGCAATGGCTGCAGGATTGCTAAACAAGGCAGCAACGCCAATATCGTCTGTAAAACCTGGCCCGGCTCCTGCATATGTAGTTACTACGCCGGCTGCCGAGATTTCGCGTATGCGGTTATTACCACTATCGGTAACGTAAATATTGCCCTGGCTATCTAAAACCAATCCCTTTGGCGCACTAAACGCAGCAGATAACGGATTAGTAGAATTTACATAGGCCGCCACACCTGTACCAGCTATAGTAGTAGCGAAGCCTGCGGGCGTAATTTTAACGATAAGGTTATTTCCCTCGTCAGCCACATAAACATTACCTGACGCATCAATGGCTAAACCATTAGGGCTGTAAAAAGATGCAACATTAGCTGCGCCATCTGCGTGGCCAAGCACCCCGTTGCCGCAAAAGGTAGAAACCACACCTGCTGCTGTTATCTTCCGTATTATATGATTGTATTGGTCACTCAAGTAGAAATTCCCCTGCGCATCAGCAACTATACCTTGCGGGTTGTAAAGTTGTGCACTTACACCAGGCCCGTTTACCAATCCTCCTGTACCTGTACCCGCAAACGTAGTTACAGTGGCAACTGTGGTAGATGCTGTAGTAGGGGTGGTAAATTTTACCACTGCACCATAAGCTGTACCGCCGGCATTTGTTGCATACGCCCTCAAATAATAGGTAGTGCCAGGAGTTAAGCCTGTAATATTTAAAGAAAAACCTACAGCTACCGCAGTGGCCGGTAAATTAGTATCGCCAATGGTTGGTGTTTGGTTGGTTGCGCTGTAACATAAGCCCACGGCGGTTAAACTGCCGCCGCCTATTGCACTTATTAAACCGCCGGCTGTTGCTGTAGTGGTACCAACATCAGATAATACAGAATTTGTTGTAACGGTTGCTACGGCTGTAGTACTTGAGTCTTTTTTACAGCTGTACTGAAATATGGCGGTTAAAAAAAATATTGTTAAAAAACCGGCTTTAAAGGGTAAAATTCTTTTCACGTTAAAATTTTAAATACAATGGCTCTTGCTTATACGAACACTTAGAGCTGATATTGCCCAAATTTAAGTTATTATGCGTTTGGTGCGTTAATTATTTTGTGGTTTAACTTTATTTAACATACCGTAACGGTTTTATGCCCTTTTAATTTCTATAGAAACGAAATTTGCGTAATACTGTTAATCTTACATGAAACGGCTAATTACCCCAATCGTTTTTCTGATTTTAACCATATCGGTTCAGGCGCTGTCGGCGCAAAAGCATACACCCTTACCTCATGGTATGGTTTACGGTATTGCACCATCAAATATTGGGCGTATGCCGGCGGCCAGCATAGAAACCTTTATGGGCAAACGCACCCGCACCAGCGCTGTTATAATAGGCAGGGTGTTACAGGTTACCAAACCAAAAGGTGGGTGGTTTACACTGGATGCAGGCAAGGGGAAAATAATTAAGGCCCATTTTAAAAATTACAATATAAACCTGCCTGCAGATTTAAAAGGGCGGGAAGTAATCATTGAGGGCGTAGCAGCAAAAGAATTTGTAGCGGATGATATGCAGCCGCTTGCAGGTGAAACCCGTGGACAAATGCACCGGCAGCATGAGACAAAAAATAACCCGAAACAACGGCTCACTTTTGAAGTTACCGGCTTGTTCGTAAATAAATAACAGAAAGATAACCAGAATAATTTCCTGGTGAATAAAGTTTTTAATCTTCCATAACATAAAACCGGTTCTCTGATCTAGTGACTTAGCCAATTCATCAGAATATTAGAATTATATTTGAAAAAACTACTTGCTTTAAGTAACAATGAAATCGAATTTAATTATTGTAGCATTATTCTTTAACGGCGTTTACGCTTTGGGCCAAAACGTTAATAAATTGATAAAAGAAAAGGATGTTAGCCGGATAATTACTGTGCTGTCTGCTGATGATATGCAGGGTCGTGCAACGTTCACACCCGGCATTGAAAAGGCGGCCCAATTTATTGAAGGTGAGTTTACCAATAAAGGCCTGGAGCCGTTACCGGGAAATGCAGATTTTCGCCAGAATTTTAAGATGACACGCATGACGCCCGTAAATATTCAGGCTAAAATTAATGATGTTACCATTCCTGAAGGCCACCTTGCCGTATTAAGCAGCACAGCCTTTATTTGGATAACCGACCCTGATGTAAAAGTATTGAAAATAAGCCCGGGGCAAAATTTAAATAGTGAATACCGCACCTTAAGACGCAGTGGCACTAAAAAAGCATTAGTACTGGTAGACCCAAGTTTTGATGTTGCCTTTAACCAGTTGCGCAACCAGCTTGGCCATGGCACTACAACTTTAAAGCCAGGTGCAAACGGAGCACAGTTAGTATTGGTAATGGGAACGTTTAACGACACAAAATCATTTAATATCAGCGCCGAAATTAAGAGTGAACAATTACCGCTGTTTAACATAGCAGGCATGATCAAAGGCAAAACAAGGCCGGATGAATATGTGGTTTTTTCCGGGCATTATGACCATTTAGGCATCATTAAACCTATGCATGGTGATAGTATAGCTAACGGGGCGGACGATGATGCATCGGGCACTACGGCGGTTATTACGCTTGCTAATTATTACAAAAAACTTAATAACAACGCACGAACCTTAATTTTTGTAGCTTTTACAGCCGAGGAGATAGGCGAATATGGCTCGCAATATTTTGCCACCCAGGTAGAGCCTACCAAGGTATCGGCCATGTTTAATATCGAAATGATTGGCAAGGCCTCAAAATATGGCGAAAATTCTGCGATCATAACGGGATATGAACGATCTGATTTTGGGCCTATCTTACAAAAAAACCTGGAAGGGACGGCCTTCAAATTTTACCCCGATCCATATAAAGAGCAAAACCTGTTTTATCGAAGTGATAACGCTTCGCTGGCAAGAGTGGGCGTACCAGCCCACACGATATCTACAGATCAAATAGATATAGACAAGTATTATCACACCGTTAAAGATGAGTTGAGCACTTTAGATGTTGCTAATATCACAGCTACCATAAGGGCGATAGCGCTAAGCTCGAAAACGATTGTGGCCGGTACGGATACGCCATCGCGGATACCGCTAGCGTCGCTCAATTAAGGTAATGGTTTTTCCATAACATAATCATGTAACCAGTAAGGGCCTAATGGTATGTCAACCTCGGCAGTTATGGTGAAGCCCATTTTATTATAGAACGCCATTGCCGGATTATCGCGCTTAACATTCAATAATAATTTAGATGCGCCATTATCGGCAGCTATACCGCTTACAGAGTCAATTAATATCCTGCCATACCCTTTGCCCTGCGTTTGCGGCAGGCAGTAAAGTTTATGCAGTTTATAGGTATTAACGTCGTTCTCATAAACGGAATATCCTGCAAAAGCCACCGCTTTGCCCTCTTCTAAGAGCAGCAAAAAATTTTGCTCTCTCGTTTTGATCTGGTGTTCCAGGTTTTCTATGCTGTAAAAAAAATCGAGCATATAACTTATTTGCTCTGGCTGTAAAAGCCCGGTATAAGTAGGCCACCAGGTTGTTTCTGCCAGCGAGCGGATAGTACCCGCGTCTTTTACAGCGGCGGTAATAATTGTGTGCATACGCGGCTAAATTAATAATTTAGTTTTGCGCGTTTACAACATAAACAGGCCAAAATTTGCAAACCTGCTTACAAATCATAGCTTTGCCCACACCGGCAGGCATGAAAAAGCTAAGAGGAATAATTAATGACGTAAAAACCGAGGGACAAAAGAGCGGCGACACCTTTAATAAACTGCTTTGGCAACTTATTTGTTACTCTCCAAAAATGCCCGTTAGGCTTCAGCAGCAACAGCTGCTTGATGAAGCAAAGAAGTTTAGCCTTGATGTTTTTGATCCTTATTTTAGCGATTCAGAGTTAACATTTAATGGCTTTATTTGGGGCGATGGTACTATTAAAATTTACCTTACCCACGGATGGGCATCTAAAGCAGCCGACTTTTTTGAACTAATAACCGCACTGCGCGCATTGCCCGATACGCAGATTATAGCATTTGATGCCCCCGGTAATGGCAGTTCTGAAGGTGGACTTACCAATGCGCCACTTTTTGCTCATGCCCTTATCAAAGTAATCAAAGCTTATGGAACGCCCGACGTGCTTATCGGCCATTCTATAGGTACCTTAGCCAATATTGTAGCGCTCAATGAAACCGGTGCAGTACCAAAATTATTGATCGGGATTACGCCACTCATACGGTTAAAAGAAAATTTTGAAGCTACCATGAATGCTGCAGAAGTGCCAGGTACCGCGCAAAAAGAATTCCTTGAAGATTTTGAGCGTACTTACGGTGACATAACAAAACTGAGTGCAACCCGGCTTTACAACTTTAAAGACGAACTTAAATACTGGATAGCTTATGACGAATTTGACAGTGTATCGCCATATCCTTACATCCGCGAATTTTTAGATCTAAACCCGTACATAGGTACTCAATCATTTATTGGCACAGGCCATGATAAGATAATTAAAGACCCTGCCATGATCGCGGCTATTATAAAACAGGTAAGCCGCATTACCAGCCCATAATTTTCTTTACCCGCAAAAACTCTTCTTGTAGCGGTGCCCGGATCACTACCTGGTCGCCCGTAATGGGATGCTTAAAAGACACCTGCGAGGCGTGCAGCAGCATGGTTTCCATTTGCCAGTTTGCTAAAAAGAGTTTGTTTTGTTTATTGCAACCATGTGTGCGGTCGCCTATTATGGGGTGGAATATATGCTTAAAATGTTTTCGTAACTGATGCATGCGGCCTGTGGCAGGCGTTGCTTCTACCAAAGAATATCTTGATGTACTATGATCACCAAAAGGAATTAGCAACTCTGCCCGGTTGAGTGTGTTGTAGGCTGTAAAAGCATCTTGTAAAGTACCGTTTTCTTTGCGGAGTGGGTAATCTATTTCGCCCGAGGGTTCCGTGTAGCCCCTTACAATTGCCAGATACTTTTTTATCACCGCTTTGTTCATAAACAGTTGCTGCATAGCGGTGTCTGTGGGTTTATCTACAGCAAAAAGCAGTACCCCGGCCGTCTTTCTGTCTAACCGATGCACCGGGTAAACCTGCCGCCCTATTTGATCGCGCAGTAATTGCAAGGCATATTCATCAGCGTCATCAGCAATTTTTGAGCGGTGCACTAACAAACCATGCGGCTTGTTTATGGCTATAAGCCACTCGTCGCGGTATATAATAGTTAACACGTGTTTATTTGGGTAATACTGCTTGTAACAATCTATTTAAACGATTATCAAATCTCAGATTATTATTTAATATATTTAGCTACTTAGTTGACCCCAAAACAACCCTAATGTTATCCACTTTTTTTCAACACGAACTAAAAGCATTCTGGCGATCAAAAAATGCAGGCCGCAGTGTGGCCGTGCGCATTGTAATGGCCGTGCTTATCCTTTATTTGCTCGCCAATGTTTTGGTAATTGCGCTTTTTATGGATAAAATACTTGATCAGGCATTTCCTGATCAGGACCTTATCCCCGCTTTTTCGGGCATATTATTATATTACTTTTTGTTTGATCTGCTGGTCAGGCTTCAGCTGCAAGAATTGCCTACCTTAAGGGTGCAGCCATACCTGCACCTGCCCATTAAACGAAATACGATTGTAAAGTATCTTTCTTTAACAGCTATTCTTTCTGTTTTTAATTTATGGCCCATATTACTTTTTACACCTTTTATCATAAAAATAATTGGCCATGAACACGGTGCTGCCATTGCATTATTATTTATTGTGTCCGTAATAGCGCTTATGGTGCTGAATAATTACCTGGCGCTTTATATTAAACGTAAAGCCAACCTTAACGGCTGGTTGTTCCTGGCAGCCACGGCATTGCTTATTTTTATTGCCGTTGCCGATTTTGTGTGGCATTTGTACTCCATCCGCGCTATTTCGGCACTTTACTTTTTAAATCTGATTAGGCAGCCGGTACTTATTTTGCTGCCGGTATTATTGGCGGCAGGCATATACATTTTTAACTTCAATTATTTAAAGGGTAACCTTTACCTCGAAGAATTAGGTTCCCGCAAGGCAACAGCGTATAAAAGCAGTACCGATATACCACTGCTCGGCTATTTTGGCCGCACCGGCGATTTGGTTGCCAATGAGGTTAAGCTGATACTGCGTAATAAACGCCCGCGATCTTCCTTTATCATGTCGCTGGTTTTTTTGTTTTACGGCTTAATATTTTATACTAACCCCGTTTATGCGCATAAAGAAGGCTTTAAGGTTTTTTGCGGTATGTTCATGACCGGTGTTTTCATTATAAACTACGGGCAATTTATGTTTAGCTGGCAAGGGGGCCATTTCGATGGTTTTTTGGTGAGCAAGGTGAAGTTTGAAGATTTTTTAAAGGCCAAATATCTGATGTTTACCACGGTATCTACCCTTGCGCTCATCCTCACCATTCCATATGTCTATTTCGGCTGGCACATACTTTTGGTGCATTTAGTAATGTACCTATGGAACATAGGCGTTAACACAACCATTGTTTTGTTTTTTGCTAACCGCAACGCCAAACGAATTGACCTTAGTAAGGGCGCTTCATTCAATTGGGAAGGTACCAGCTTTAGCCAGTTTTTGGTAAGTTTTTTACTGCTTGGCACCGCTTATATTATTTACGGTCCGTTTGCATTATTAGGCCATGCAGATATAGGGCTCATCGTAATGGGTGCTGTAGGACTGATAATGGTATTTATCCGCAGCTTTTTGATAAAGCTGCTTACCGATGATTTTTACGAAAAGCGGTATACAATAGCTGAGGGGTTTAGAAATAAAGGATAACTAGAGGAAAATCAAGAATCCAGAGACGAGGATCAAAACCGAAAGGTCACGATATTGGATCAAAACTTTAGGGAATAATTATATAACCGACAAATAGTACTTCAAAAGATGATAGAAATAAAAGACTTAAAAAAAATATACGCAGGTGTTGCTGTGGTAAACATCCCGCAGGTAAGCGTCGCTAAAGGCGAAAGTGTTGGCCTTATAGGCAATAACGGCGCCGGCAAAACCACGCTTTTCCGGATGATGCTCGATCTGATCCGCCCGGACGAGGGAGAGGTAACAAT
The DNA here is from genome assembly GCA_965277245.1 of Mucilaginibacter sp. GTDB lineage: Bacteria > Bacteroidota > Bacteroidia > Sphingobacteriales > Sphingobacteriaceae > Mucilaginibacter. The sequence goes on along the minus strand of OZ255719.1, from coordinate 2,959,027 downwards.
TAACGATGAGATAGTTATTGGCCATGAAGCCTGGAAAGATATTACAGCTGCCTACCTTGACGAGGGGTTTTTGATAGACTATCTTACTCCCGAAGAATATTTTTATTTCATTGGCGGCCTGCACAGCCTAAACCATGCGCAGGTTGATGATTACCTGTTGGGCATGGCCGATTTTTTTAACGGAGAGATATTGAAGCGTGGCAAGTATATCCGCGATCTTTCTAAGGGTAATCAGAGCAAGGTTGGTATCGTATCTGCAGTAATGCAGAGCCCCGAACTGTTAATGCTTGATGAACCATTTGCCAATATAGACCCAAGCACACAGATCAGGCTAAAAAATATGATCAAAGAACTTACAGCAAAGGGAATAACTACGCTGGTATCCAGCCACGATCTTAATCATGTAACCGATGTTTGCGACCGGATATTGTTGATGGAAAAAGGCAGGATCATTAAAGATATCCAAACCAGTTCATCTACACTTTCCGAGCTGGAGGCATATTTTGCGGTAGGCGGGCAAACGGTATAATCACACACTTTCCGTTAACTTTCAAGGGTTTGAAATCCTCCGATGATATGATTTTGACGACGATTATTTTTCTAAAATAGTCTTCAAATTATTTAAACCGATCTCGAGATCTGTACCTATCATTTTCTCCATATTCATAAACAGGAGCATAATATTCATCGGGTACTTCAGTTTACTCTTAAGGCCCCAGGCCACATTGGTCATGTTATTACCTATGCTTGCCGTAGTTAATGCAGAGTCGGCCAGTCCATCAAAGGGTTTAATGAAATGTATTTTGTAATCAACCCGTTTATTTTCTGTAATAGCAATTATTTCCTGCTCGCCTTTGCCCACATTTTTGTCCTTACTGTCCCATGCAGATCTAAAGCCTACCGCCCCGTCAATACCTTCATGTGTTTTTATCATATTGGGGTCCATTGTTGCCCATTTACTATAGTTGTCCTGGTTTTTGAGGTATTTAAGATAGTCAAAAACTGCGCTCACCGGCTTATTGATTATTATGGTGCGGTTAATATTATAATCGGTTTTTAAAAAAAGTGCGATTAGGAGCACCAGGACTACAATTCCGGCTATTATACCTAATAGGATGTAAATTATTGTCATGGTTATTCGGATTTATAGGGCCTGTAAACCTTGTGATAATAAACATATGAAATAACAAGAATCACCATACCAACGATGGCGAAATAGGCCGTGCCGCCCTTGTTACCGTCAACCGCCAGGTTGCTTATAAACGCAGAGATGATAGATATCCCGAATCCGGCATATGCCCATTCTTTAAAACGGGGCGGCACCATTGGCAGAATAAGTAATAAGCCGCCTATAATTTTCCCGACAGATAATTCTATTCTGAAATAATCCGGATAGCCCAGATGCGATATGCCGTCTTTAGACATCTGACTATTAAATGTTAACGCAGGTAATAACGAATCGAGAATAACAAAAATGGAAGTAAAGATCCAATAGATGATCCTGTCTTTTTTACTTACGATTTGGTTTAATTGGGTTTCCATACTATTAGGTTTAATTGTGAGTGGTTCTTTAGATCATTTCTGCAAAACAGAAATTATATTACCAGCCGGGTCTGTAAACCAGGCAATTAAGGGACCGCCACCCCGAAAAATGTTGTCGTCGTCGGTTTTAAAATGAGGCGTATTATAGCTTTCAAATTTTACTCCTTTTGCTTTCAACTCCTTTACAGACTTTTCAATGTCGGCAATGGGGAAATTCAAAATGGTAAAATTGGCGGGTTTATGATCGGGCTTTGGATAAATCAGTATTTTAGAACCACCGGAAATGTGCAGGGTTAACAAGCCGCCCATATCTTTATCCTGCGATACAGTTAAGCCTAAGGTTTCGCCGTAAAACAATTTGGCCTTTTCAATATCACTTACTGCAAAACCGCTGAATGCTTCAATATCTTTAAACATGCTGTAATAATTTAGGTGCGCACAAGGCGCTGATTCATAAAGGTATAAATTTTATGGCATTACAAAAGGCAGGTAATAACTTTTGTATGCAGAGGCAAAATGGAAATGCGACGCTATAAAACCACTATTCGGTGGTTTCGTCTAAAGCCGACATTAACGTTGAGCTGAGCTTAGGGTCCATTTTACGGGCGTACAGCATACCCGAATTAAGTAAGGCTTCTTTTTTTGACAGGTCTAATGTTATCGGCCTGAAATTCTCGGGCGACATTTCTATAAATCTGAAGTTATTATTAATGATTTCATCTTTAAAAACCGAGGCCATAAGAATGGTGGGAAACACGATTTCATCAGGTGCAAAAGTGAGGCGAAAGTACCTTACCAGTTTTTTATTTTCCTTTAAAAACTGAATGACATAACCGGCTGCTTTTGGTGTGATCATAAACCATTGCGAGCCGCCGTAAACCGTTAAACCACCAGGTACCTTACGTTTTATCCCAAGACTATTAATGAGGCTCTGTAAGCGATATTTACCGGGAATATCATAATCGCCCAAATGAAAGTTTTTGGTGCGTGCTAAACCATCAGTCCATTCACTTTGTACAGCATGAGCCAGCATAAACGATTTTCCCTGCCCGGCGGCCAAAAACTGATGAATTTCATTAACGTTTTTTAGCGGATAATCCTGGCCGCTTAAAAAATTTATATGGCTGTAAATTATCCCGGTTTTAAGGATCTCTTCAAGTGCAAACAGGGTACCTTTAACCGTACTGTAATCGCACCAGGAGATATTTATCCTGTTTTTTAAAAAATACACATTCTTTAAGTTTACAGTTGCTTTATAGTCGTTAATATCGGCTTTTGCATCCAGATAAACATAAATGTCAGCGTCGGGATGGTAAAGTTTATTTGCAAGTCGGAATAGTTGTTCGGGTAGGTTGTGGGCAAGTACTAAGTGGGCTATCTTCATTTTAGGGGCTGTGTAGGGTAAATGTAACAATTATATCAGCCCGAATTGTTTTAAATGCGTTTTACTGGCGCGCAACAGCCACGCGTTCATAAGTAACGCTCTTAGTTTTTTTTCTTTTATAAGCGGCAGCCTGATCAGTACAGACGGCGAGTTTTTGTAATGATCTGTAGTGAAATAAATATCGGGTTCTACAGAAATTAATTCATCGCGGTCATGATGATAGATATACATAGTTACACCATCGTCTTTAATGGTGCAGAGCAATTTTTTTTGTGCATAAAAGGCAACCATGCCAAAGCATAACGCCTCTCTTGCACCGGGTAAAGGCAATAATGTTTGGCGCACAATTTCTATAACACGAGTAGTCTCGAAATCCATAATCAATAATTTTATATCATTTTTGTTATATTAAAATAACTCAATAACTTACAACTCAATATACTATAATTATGAAAACACTTTTTATGTTTGCCTGTGCCTTTATGATGGCATTCGCTTGTTCGGCACAAAACCAACTTACTAAAAAAGAGAAGCAGGAAGGCTGGGTTTCTTTATTTAACGGAACAAATACCACCGGCTGGCATACCTATTTGCAGCCTACCGCTACAGATGCCTGGATGGCCGTAAATGGCGAATTAGTGTTAGATCCAAAGGCACCGGGCCAAGGCGATCTGGTAACCAATAAGGAATATGAAAATTTTGAACTTTCGCTAGACTGGAAAATATCTCAGGAGGGTAACAGCGGTATCATATTCGGTGTGCATGAAGATACCACCTTGCATCAAACGTATCTTTCGGGAATCGAAATGCAAATCCTCGACGATAAATTTGCCGAGGATAATAAAAAAGCGACCCATCTTGCAGGTTCGCTTTATGATATGAAGGCTCCCTCAGAAACCAACGTTAAACCCGCCGGCGATTGGAACACGGCTGTAATTTCTAAAAAAGACGGGCACCTAAAATTCTGGCTCAACGGCAAGGAAATAATTAATGTACAAATAGGGAGCAGTGACTGGCAAGCTCTCCTTAACAACAGCAAATTTAAGACCTGGGCCAACTTTGCAAAATACCCAAAAGGTAAGATCGCGCTTCAGGACCATAATCATAAAGTTAGTTTCCGAAATATTAAGGTAAGGAATATATAATTCTGTATTTATTTAATTAACAGCCTATAAGCTTAGCGTTTATGCTTATAGGCTGTTTGCATTTTAGTTAACTTTGGTAAACTCGCCGTTGCCTGTAATGGTAACTTCGTCGCTTAGCATAGCGGCACCTGCTTGTGGGGCAAAGTTAAACTCAGATCGTTTAATAACCCCGGTCAATTTAAAACCTGCGTCGTCTTTTTTACTCATCGGGTTTGTGATTGTACCACGGTATATAAGGTCCATAGTAACCGGCTTGGTTACACCATGTAAAGTAAGCATGCCGCTTAATTTGTAATGATTTTTAGCGAATGTTGATATCCTGCTACTGGTAAATACCATTGTAGGATATTTGGCAACATCAAAGTAGCTGCCTCCCTTCAGATCGTTATCCCGATATTCAACATCTGTATTTATTGAAGCTGTATTTATAGTTAGTTGAAATTTAGCATCACTGAAATCTGGCTTACTTGCGGTAATGGTGCAAGTGAAATCTTTAAATATGCCATCCACATCAGATACCATTAGGTGGGTAATTGTAAACCCAAGTTTGGAGTGCATTTTGTCGTTCGTCCATGTAGTTTGCGCAAATGCCGTAATATTAAATAAGGCAAGAGCCATAACAATAACTGTTTTTTTCATGATTTTAATTTAAGGATTGTTAAATGAATGTTTAAACGCATAAATGTAGTTGTTTTAACTATATCTATTATGTTATAATTATCTTTTTACGCTATGATGTAGAATAGGTTCTGAAACGTTTTTTAAGCAGCCTGGAAAAACGAGGATCGAATTTCCCGGAGATAGTAAGGTAGCAGGAAGAAAAATCATTAATTTCTTCCTGCTTTGTGGTCCCGACGAGAATCGAACTCATATCTAGAGTTTAGGAAACTCCTATTCTATCCGTTGAACTACGGGACCTTGTTAAGTTTGCAAATATAGTAAATGTGCCAATATGCCCATTACCGAATTATCGATCCTTCGCCCATTGTATTTACGGGCGCAACAAAGTCAAGCTTACCTTCGGCATTCTCAGCCATCAGGATCATCCCTTGCGAAAGGGTTCCTTTTAACTCGCGCGGCTCCAGGTTTACCAGTACACTCACCTGCTTTCCAATGATGGCTTCGGGTTCAAAATGCTCAGCAATGCCGCTAACCACCGTGCGTGTATCAATACCGGTGTCAATGGTCAACTTCATCAGCTTTTTAGTCTTGGCAACCTTTTCGGCAGCGAGTATTGTACCCACGCGAATGTCCATCGCTGCAAACTGATCGTAGGTAATGTTGTCTTTTAAAGGTTGTATAACGTTTGTGTCTTCCACTTCAATTTTGGGATTAGCCAGCGCATTGGCTTTAGCTTGTAATTTTTCTATCTGGATCAGAATCACTTCGTCTTCTATCTTTTCGAAAAGTAAAGATGCAGGATTTAATTGATGCCCGTCGGCAAATATAATTTCCTGATCAAAAGTTATTGGGCCGGCAGGTAAATTAAGCATGTAAATTAATTTATTTGCAGTTGCGGGCAAAAATGGTTGTAAGCAGGTTGTGAGATGGCCAATCATTAATAAACAATTGTGAAGGGTGTTTCGCGCTGCTCCGGGATCGGTCTTAAATGTTTTCCAGGGTTCTTGTTCGGTTAAATAACGGTTACCCAGGCGCGCAATTTCCATTACAGTTTGCTGCGCCTGCCGAAATTTATAGGCTTCAAAGCTGGTTTCCAATTCATTATAAAGTTGTCCAATGTTTTCATCTAACAATTCATCGGTAAAGTTTAAGGTACCCGAAGGGATTATGATTCGTCCGTCAAAGTACTTGTGCATCAGTACCATCACCCGGTTTACGAAGTTACCCAATATGGCAACCAATTCGTTATTTACGCGTGCCTGGTAATCTTTCCATGTAAACTCACTGTCGCTTGTTTCGGGCGCTATGGCTGTAAGGTAATAACGCAGCTCGTCTATCTTTCCCGGGAAATCGGCTATATACTCGTGCATTTCAACGCTCCACCCACGGCTGGTCGACATTTTGTCGCCCTCCAGGTTCATAAACTCGTTGGCAGGTACGTTTTCAGGCAAAATAAATTCGCCTTGCGCCTTTAGCATTACAGGGAATACGATACAATGGAAAACAATATTATCCTTACCAATAAAGTGCACAAGCTTTGTGTCCATATCTTTCCAATAGGGTTCCCAGTTTTTGTTATTGTTAATTGCCCATTGTTTGGTGGCCGAGATGTAACCAATTGGCGCGTCAAACCAAACATATAGCACCTTACCATCGGCGCCCGCAACAGGTACCTTTATCCCCCAATCCAGGTCGCGGGTTACTGCACGGGGGTGTAAGCCGCCATCTATCCAGCTTTTGCATTGGCCATAAACATTCGTCTTCCAGTCGGTATGGTCTTTTAGTATCCACTCCTTCAACCAATCCTCATACTCGTTCAACGGCAAATACCAATGCTTGGTTGGCTTTAAAATTGGTATATTCCCGCTTAAGGCAGAATGTGGATTAATCAACTCTTCGGGGCTGAGTGATGTGCCGCAGCGTTCACACTGATCGCCATACGCATGCTCATTGCCGCAGTTTGGGCAGGTGCCTATAATGTACCTGTCGGCCAGAAAAGTGTTAGCTTCTTCGTCGAAATACTGTTCAGTTACCTTTTCAATAAAATCGCCTTTTTTGTAGAGGTCAGTAAAAAACTCCTGTGCGGTTTCATGGTGCAATTGCGAACTGGTGCGGTGATAAATATCAAATGATATATTAAGCTTTTCAAAGCAGTATTTGATCAGCTCGTGGTATTTATCTATAATGGCTTGCGGCGTAGTCCCCTCTTTCATGGCCTGATTGGCAATGGCAGTGCCATGCTCATCAGAGCCGCAAACAAAAACTACATCGCGCTTTTTGAGGCGCAAATAGCGGGCATAAAGATCTGCGGGGATGTATGCGCCGGCAAGGTGCCCTATATGCTTTGGCCCGTTTGCATAGGGCAAAGCGGCGGTGATGGTATATCTTTTATATTTTTGATCTTCCAAAGTTTACAGCGCTTTGTTATAATTTGCAAAGATAATTTATAAAATGAGCATAATACCCCCTTACCTTAAAAAAGGCGATCTGGTTGCCATAACCTGCCCCGCCAAAAGACCGCAAAAACCGATGGACGATGCCGTGGCCTTGCTGCAGTCATGGGGGTTGCGGGTGGTGTTAGGCGAAACGCTCAATGCAGCATTCCACCAGTTTGCCGGCAATGATGCATTGCGTGCTAACGACTTTCAGCATTTTATTGACGATAACGAAGTAAAAGCTATTTTCGCTGCGCGGGGAGGTTATGGAACTATCAGGATCATTGATGATATCGACATTAGTAACCTGCGGAATAATCCCAAATGGATCATCGGTTTTAGCGATATAACCGTTTTACACGCCCACGTGTGGTCTAATCTGCAACTGCAAACCATACACGGGCAAATGCCTGTTAATATTCCTGATGCGTCTGCCCAATCATTACAAAGCCTTAAAAAAGCACTATTCGGCGAAAAGCTAAACTATACTTTTGAAACAAAAGGCATAAACCGGGTGGGAAACGCTACCGCAGAAATTATTGGCGGTAACCTAATGATGCTGATTTCGATATCCGGATCGGCATCTGATTTTGATTATGACGGCAAAATCTTATTTATAGAAGATGTTGGCGAATATTTATACTCGATAGACAGGATGCTTTACAGTTTAAAACGCGCAGGCAAACTAAAAAATCTGGCTGCTTTAATAGTTGGCAGTTTTACAGATGTGAAAGATAATGACATACCCTTTGGATTTACAGTTGCGGAAATTGTAATGAATGTTGTTAAAGAATGCGATTACCCCGTCTGTTTTGATTTCCCTGCCGGGCATATACCTAACAATAACACCCTATTGCTGGGAAAAGCGGCTCAACTAATTGTAGAAGAACAAAAAGCGTCCCTTGTATTTATTGTTACAGATGCCAGGGAGGATTAAAATATTATAAAGACAAATAATAACGTACAAAAAAGGCCTTTGGTTTCCAAAGGCCTTTATACTACAGTTTATCTATTATTTATCCCAGTATACTTTTCTTGCCAACGTTGTGTTTTTTGGCGTACTGGTATTGTTAATTACCTCGCTAATTGGATATAATAGCGAGCGTGGTATTACGCCATTACCCTGCGGATTTGGAACCAAAGGCGGCAATCCCGTCCTGCGGTAATCGGTCCAGCTTTCAGGATCAAGAAAATCGGCGATATACTTCTGCGTCATGATATCATTAAGCACAATGTTGGCCGACGTTTTTGCAACTGTTGCCGCATATGTTGTAGACCCTACCGTTCTTGCCAAATTTGCCGTTACAGCTGCGTTATAAGTAGTAGCTGCATTAACTTTATCTGCCGTTTGAAAATAAGCTTCAGACTCTATAAACAAAAGCTCATCGTAAGTTAGCAGATCCACGGGCGAATTTGGACTGCCGTAAAGATCACCCAAATTTCCGTCGCCCGCCCCAAATACTTTGCTGGTTTCACGAGGGTCGCCGGCGGTTTTCATGATATTATAAATATATCCGGTGAAACTAATATCGCCGCGCTGGCTGTTAAATTGATACCACGGGTTTTGTGAAGTTGTACTTGCGCCTAAAAAGGGCACTGCGAAATTTGTTGCAGAGGAACTGAACCCTGCAGCAATTGCGCTTTTAGCTGCAGCAATAGCCTTGGTATAATTAGATGGATCTACCTTGCCTAAATGCAAGTAAAATTTAGCTTTTAACGCATATGCAACGCCTGTCCAATTTTGTAAATTACCTCCATAAATAAGGTCATCGGCGCCTGGTTGGGCACCAGCGTCGCTGGCTGCAAGTTTGGTTATAGCGTCAGACAGGAGACCATCTAACGTAGTGTAAATAGCTTGCTGAGAATCATATGCAGGATTAATGTTAGCCGCACCCTGAAATGCCTGAGAATAGGGTACATCTCCCCACATATCTGTAGTTAAGCCCAGTGCGTTCGCCATCAAAATTTCACCTATTGCCGCGTAATGTACATCGCCTGCTTTATTAGCTAAATTTATCATTTGGTTAGCATTGGTCATTACGCCGCCAGAACCGCCGTATAAGTTTGTCCACATGGCATCAACGTCGCCGGTACCCACAGCGTATGCACTAAATGCGTTTGCCTGGTTGGCGGCGCCGGTAACATACTGGATAAAAAGAGATGAGAAACGCGATGCATCACCACCCCAAACATACCCGGTGCTTGATATGATACCGGGCAGCAGCAATGTTGGCGTCGGCGTTGTTAGTTGTGCGGGGTTCGTATTAATCCCCTCATAAAACACCCCTTTTTTACAAGAGTCGGCACCAAGCATTACAATAAGCAATGCAAGGCTGGCCGTAATTTTGTTTTTTATATTGAATTTCATGATTTATTTTATTAAAATTTAACTTTTAACGTTCCGCCAATTGTTTTAGCACCCGGGTTGTTAAAATAATCTATACCGTTAAACCCAGATGAACCAAGCAAGCTTGTTTCGGGATCAATACCCTTATAAGGTGTCCAGATGATGATATTACGCGCATATGCACCAATCGACAGTCCTCTTATCGCCTTACTGTTTTTAAAGAACAGATCTTTAAAATCGTAAGATAATGAGATTTCGCGCAGCTTAATATATGATGCATCTTCAACGCCGGCTTCTTCAATATTACCGAAACCACCACCGTCTCCCTGGTACCATGCCTGGCTATACACTGCAGAGTGGGTGTTTACAGCTCCCGCTCCTGCTATTTCGGTAATACCGTCGGCACCGTAGTGTACCAGCGCGCCATTTGCATCAAGGTGACCTAAAACACCTTGAAATACTGTGCTTGTACCCCTGTTAAGTGTTTGGTCTGATGTTCCTAATGCCGCTAAAGAGAACCTTGTACCATTATACATATCACCTTTATATTTCCAGTCGATCAAGCCATAAAGCGAAAGTTTTTTGTATGTAAATGTGTTACCAAAACCCATTTTAAATTTAGGGTTGGGATTACCAATAGTTTTAATAACACCTGTATTTTCTAAAGGATAATAAGGGCCTACACCATTACCCGGCGCATCACTAATAACTTTTTGGTTATTAGCATAGGTGTAGCCATAGCCGAAGATCACGCCCATTGGCTGGCCTACTATGGCAGCTATACCTGCTTCGCCGCCGCCAAAACCACCAAGAAATAATTGCGATTGGCCGTTAGCTAAAGTTAATACCTTGTTCCTGTTCAGTGCAAAATTTATAAAGGTGTTCCATGTAAATGCGCCTTTTACAGGACTGCCTGTAAGCTGCAACTCTAAGCCTTTGTTTTGTAGTGATGCAGAGTTTACGGTTGCACTTGAACTACCTGCAGAACTTGCTATAGGTTGGCTGAATATAAGATTGGTTCCTTTACTGTAATATACCGTTGCATCAATTCCTAATCGATTGCCAAAAAATTGCAACTGGGTTCCTAACTCTAACTCGCGTGTTTGCTCTGGTTTAAGATTAGGGTTGCCTAAATTGCTACTTAAGTTGTAAGCTCCTAAACCCGCAAGAGGATACTGGATACCTGTGGTAAACCCATCAGTTACACCAGCGGTAACAAACGCCGAAGTAGTTTGGAACGGGCCCGGTGCAGCACCAACCTGGCTATATGAAGCCCTTATTTTACCAAAACTAAGTACACTGCTATTTTTCAACTCGCCTAATTCTGTAAACACAAAACTTAAGTTAGCAGATGGATAAAAGAACGAGTTTTTGCCCTTTGGCAATGAAGAAGCCCAATCATTACGGCCTGTGGTTTCCAGGTATAAGATAGATTTGTAATCAACGCTCAGATCATAGTAAGCAGATATTGTTCTGTACGTTACAATAGGGTTAGCTGCCGTGATCGTACTTGCATTAGCTACATTGTTAAACCCCGATGCAACTAAGCCTGTGCCATTTGTGAACAACTCATTATTCTTATAACCATAAACGTTGTTACCAACCTTGCCATTAAAATGAAAATCATTGCCTAATTTTTTATCGTAACTAAAAATCAGATCAGAGTTAAGGCTCCTGTAAGTGTAACGGTCATCAAGTATTTGGCCCCCGGTTGCACCACCAGAACCTATTTCATAATACTGATGGCGGTTATCCTGGTAATTATCTCCGCCCAGACGATACAAGGCGCTAAACCCTTTTCCAATAGTATAATCTAATTGTACGTTGCCTATTACGCGGCCTACAACAGCCGTGTACGGGTTGTTGTTAATAGTCCAGTATGGGTTATCATAAGATAAACTGTTGCGGTAATCTCTTTGGTTAGTACCGCTTAAATTGGTTGTACCATTAGGCAGGATATATGAACCAGGGTTATTGGCCGGGTCTTTCAACCCGTTTGAGTTGTCAAACGATATTGGCGTACGCGTTAAACCAAGCATAATGCCCGACAAGTTGCTACCTGTTTGCGGCTGGTTACCATCACTTGATGTGTAAGAAATATTAGTTGATGCTTTCAGTCTTTTTGATAACTGCAACTGCCCCGCAAATGAAATAGATGTGCGCTCATAATACTCAGTGGGAACAATCGAATTTTGATAAGTGTTAGTTACAGACGTACGGTAAGTAGCCACATCATTACCACCGCTTACTGCAACAGAGTTATCAAAAGCCACACCGTCTCTGAAAAACGAATTTAGATTATCATAAGGCTGAAATTTCACTTTCGCAAGTGCACTTGACTTCCCAACAATATCTCCATGCTGATCATATGCATTTGGTACGCCCGTCCAGTATAATGTATCGATGTTTGCACCCCATGAGTAACGGTTGCTTGTGTTAGAGTTAGAAATGCCGCCATTTAAACCTCTGATGTATTGATGCTGTAATTTGGGTAGCCTGTTTACCGAGTTAACGTAAACACCGGTAGAGAAATCAACCTGCGCTTTGCCGGCCTTACCTTTTTTAGTGGTTATAATTATTGCGCCGTTTGAAGCCAGGTTACCATATAATGCCGCTGCTGCTGGCCCTTTCAAAACAGACACGTTTTCAATGTCGTCAGGGTTGATATCAGTACCCCTATTTGTTGACTGTGCTGTTGTTCCTGCAAACCCACCAACAGTTGTTGTATTGTTAGAGTTATCAATAGGCACACCATCAATTACAAACAATGGCTGATTGTTACCTGTGATTGAATTTTGCCCGCGCAGCTGAATGTAAACAGCTGCACCAGGCGTACCTGATGAGGAAGTTATCTGTGCTCCGGCCACTTTGCCATTTAAACCATTTAATAGGTCTGTTTGATTTCCGGCAGTTAAGGCGTCGGCATTAACAGATTGTTCTGCGTAACCTATGGCCCGCTTTTCTTTCCGTATGCCTAATGCTGTTACCACAACTTCGCTTAGAGCCCGATTGTTGTTGGTAAGAACTGCATTAACAATGGCGTTACCAGCAGGCAATTCAAGTGTGTTGTAACCTATAAAAGAAAACACCAAAACCCCGTTTTCTGGAACTGTAATAGAGTATGTACCACTTTGGCTGGTTTGGGTGCCGGTGTTCGAACCTTTTACTCTAACGGTTGCCCCGGGGACTGGCAAACCATCTTCCTTGGCTGTAACGGTACCTGTAACCGTACGGCTTTGTGCAAATGTCTGTGTAATACACAGCAATAGTAGGCACGTAAAACTTAGTAGAAGTTTTTTCATTTTGCTAATAATAAAATCAGTTAATAGTTAATGTGCTAAAAGTAATGTTGATTTTTTGAAATAAACCCATCCTTTAACGAAATATTTTACTTCCTAACTAAAAACTGACGTTCTCGATAGAAATTTTTTTATTATTTTAGTACTATGTATTGCATAATACATTCCAAAACATATATCTTTGTATTATGATAATTGAAAACACCCAAACTCAGATGCGAAAGGGCATTCTGGAATATTGTATACTTTCTATTATAGCACGAGGCGAGATCTATGCTTCTGATATTATTGCAGAAATGCGTAAGGCACAGTTACTTGTGGTAGAAGGTACATTGTATCCGCTTTTAACCCGTTTAAAAAACAATGGCTTATTATCGTACAGTTGGGTGGAGTCTACCTCGGGGCCGCCACGTAAATATTATCTGCTGTCTGATGATGGTAAGATAGTATTGGAACAACTGGATAAAACCTGGAGCGAACTTGCCTACGCCGTACAGCTATCTATAGACGGGCGAAAACAATAACCAACTCACAATTAGAAATCATGAATAAAACGATAATTATAAATATAAACGGCACTGTATTTCATATAGAAGAAAATGCTTATGAAATATTAAAGCAATACATGACCGGCATAAAACGCCACTTTTTTGATTCGGAAGATAGCATGGAGATAACCACCGATATAGAAAATCGTGTGGCCGAATTATTTACCGAAATATTAACGCAGGAAGGCAGGCAGGCAATCATAGATCAGGATGTTACCAATGTAATAAACCAAATGGGTGCCGTAGAAGATTTTGAAGGCGACTCTTTGGCAGATAGCGGGCCGTCGCATTATACATACCCTACTTCAACAACCAATCGCCGGCTATTTCGCGATCCGGACAATCATTTAGTAGCCGGTGTATGCGCGGGCATTGCAAACTATTTTGACACCCAGGCAGTTTGGATAAGGCTCATATTTGCTGTGTCTATATTATTTGCGGGCACAGGCTTGTTCTTATACATCATTCTTTGGATAGTGTTACCCAAGGCATTAACCCGTGCAGATCGCATGGCCATGAAGGGCGAAAAGCTGGATTTGCAAGGCTTTAAGAAAAACTTTGATAATGAGGTAACTAATGTGCGCGAGCGGTTAGCCGATGTGCACCACGACGCTAAACCCATTATTTACCGTTTCCGCGATTTTGTTGGAGAGTTTTTTTCTTTTTTGGGCAAGGCGTTAGGTGTTGGCGCTAAACTGTTTATTAAATTGATTGGTATAGCCTTCCTTGTATCGTTTTTTGCGGTTGCTTTAGGGCTGGTAGTAGCGTTCGTAATTGTTGTAGGCTTCGGTCATTATGAACTTATACACATTTTCCCGATGAGTGTTTTGGGAAGCCATTATGACACTTATGTATATGTATCGGCGTTTTTTGTTGCGCTGCTGCCGCTGCTTGTGCTGATATTAATTTTATTACGTTTAATTTTCAACACACAAGCAGTCGGCAGATCGTTGGGGTCAACCATTGCCATTGTATGGTTTGGCGCAATTTGCGCCTTGATATTTTACGGTGCAAAAATTACTGCAGAATTTCGCGAATATGCGAGTTTTACCCAAACAGTTAACATCAAGCCAACTAAAAATAATGTTTATAAGCTGGTATTAGACGATACTCGTTTTTTTACGCACGACGATAGCGCAAGGCTGGAAATTCAATCCAAATTTAATGATGTAATTGTTACCGGCGATGACAGCAACGACACGGAACCTAACAATGTAAGCCTGGTAGTTGAAAAAAGTGATGTAAGCCAGCCTACGCTGTTTGAAAGGTACAGTGCCAAAGGGCGCAATTACGAAACCGCCCTGATGAATGCCCGCAATACCAAGTATATATTTAAGCAGCAAGATTCTGTTCTTAAGTTTGATTACAAACTGCACCGGCTTGGCAATAATTCCTGGCACGACGAAGAAATTGTAGTGGTGTTGAAGGTGCCCCTTAATTCCGTTGTTATGATAGATAGGTCTTTAGAACGCTATACGGATATGAATATTTATGGCTGCAGGGAAGTTAATAAGAGCGATGCGCCTTTCACCACGTTTAACATTACGGCCAATGGTGCTGAATGCAGGGTAGACACGTTAAGGGCTGATATAACCAAAACTTTAAGGAAATAAACAACTTTGTACTTATCCAAATGATGTAAAAGCCCGGCCGTTAGCCGGGCTTTTACTTTTAAAACTTCTCTGTTTACCGCTCAAAACCCGCCGTTCACCAACTTTTGCCTTATTACATCAATTCAGAGTGTAACCTTTACACCGGATTTAACATCTAAACAATATAATTTAAGGCGCAAGCAAAAGCGTAAAGCTTAAGCAAAGTTTTCTGTATTTCAAAAAAAAGGGCTTGATAGGTTCTGTGGAATTGCTTTGCCCTAATTTTTTGATACTAATAAACACAATTATGAAACTCACTATCCGCTATTGTTTAACACTAACCATCCTAATCACTTGCTTCTTAACTGCAAGCGCACAAAACACTATAAAAATTAGCGGGGCCGTAATTAACGAAAACGGAAAGCCTGCCGATTATGCTACGGTTAGCCTCCTTAATCAAAAAGATTCTGCCGTGGTTAGGGGAAGCCTAAGTGATGAGAAAGGTAATTACGTATTCACCGCAAAACCTGGTAACTATATAATAAGAGTTACCATGATCGGCTATCAGAAAGGCTTAAGTCAGCCTGTGGCCGTAGGCGCTGCAAGCATTAACGTCCCGGTAATTAAAATGGTGCCGGCAAGCAAAACTTTGCAAACCGTTAACATCAGTGTGGCACGGCCATTAATAGAACGCCGTATAGACCGTATGGTTATGAATGTAGAGAACAGTGTATTGGCGGCAGGTAATTCGGCAATGGAAATACTGGAACGTGCACCGGGCGTAACCATTGATAAAGATGATAACATTAGCCTTAAAGGCAAGCAGGGTGTTACCGTAATGATAAATGATAAACTAACTTACTTGTCGGCTGCACAGTTGGCTATCTTACTGCGATCTACCGACGGTAACACCATACAATCTGTGGAGATCATTACCAACCCTTCAGCAAAATATGATGCAGCGGGTAATTCCGGTATTATCAACATCAAATTGAAGAAAAACAAGCAGAGCGGCACAAATGGCAGTGTTTCACAAACTGTAGCCAGAGGTAATTATTTCCGTGATAATACCAGCCTTTCGCTCAATCACAAAGAAGGTGATTTTAATTTTTTTGGAAACCTGAACCGCGGCGATAGGAAGCGTGTTAATAAAATAGATATACAGCGAAATGTTACGGCGAGCGGAACAACTACTTACTTCGATCAGCATACAGATATGAACAGCGATAGCCACAACAACAATTATCGTGTGGGTGCAGATTGGGATATGAGCAAGAAAAACACGCTTGGTTTTGTTGCAAGCGGCTATTATAATCCCGAATTAGATTCAAATACCAATGTAACAAATTTGGGCATCCAGCCTGGCGCGTTTAACTCCTACCAAACTACTTATTCGGGTATCCGCCAAACTTATAAGAATTTTGCCCTTAACCTTAATGACCGCTGGCAGATAGATACTGCAGGGCAGGCGCTAAGCGTTGATGTAGACTATTCTAAATTCAGAAACTCATCTAATGCCCAATACACCACTAATTTTTTTAACATTAATGGCAGTAGTGCCGGCGCGCAGCAAATATTACTTAACCAAACCCCGTCTGTTATTGATATAAAAACTGCTAAAGCAGATTATACGTTGCCTTTAACCAAAACTTTAAAATTTGAAGCCGGTGTTAAGCTAAGCGATGTAAAAACAGACAATGATCTTGCGGCACAACGTAATTCTGCCGGCGGATATGTTAATGACCCCACGTTAAGCAACCACTTTGTATACGACGAAAAAATTGATGCAGGATATATAAACCTAAGCAGGAATTATAAAAATACTTCTATACAGGCAGGTTTGCGTGCAGAATACACCAAATCAGAAGGCGATCTGATAACTACCGATCAGGTTGTAGACCGTAGCTACCTCAACTTTTTCCCGAGCCTGTTTATTAATCAAACCATAAGTAAGAAAAACGAACTGGGCTTTAATTACAGCCGCAGGATAGACCGCCCAGGCTATGATAACCTCAACCCATTTGTATACTTTCTGGATCAATACACTTATTCGCAGGGTAACCCCTTCCTTAAGCCACAGTATACTGATTCGTACGAATTAAACTATACTTACAATCATACTATTAACGTAAGTTTTGGATAC
The DNA here is from genome assembly GCA_965277245.1 of Mucilaginibacter sp. Classification (GTDB taxonomy): domain Bacteria; phylum Bacteroidota; class Bacteroidia; order Sphingobacteriales; family Sphingobacteriaceae; genus Mucilaginibacter. Next base: position 2,941,971 of record OZ255719.1, on the reverse strand, counting down.
AGCCGAACTACGGATGTAATAACCCAACTACTACTTACGGATACGATAAAGAAGGCAACTTTTCAGACCACGCTAAATTTAAGGGTTCAGAATTCTTACAACTTTAACTTTAACTCGCCATATACCATTACCAAATGGTGGACAGGTAACGTTAATCTTACTGCTTTTTACCTTGGCTTTAAATCAAACGGACAGCAAAGCGGTAATTTAAGCAGTGGCACCATAAATGATGGTAAATTAGCTTACCAGTTAAAGGCAACCCAAACATTTACGCTGGCTAAAAACTTTAAGGCCGAGTTAATGGGCGATTATCAGTCCTCTCTGGTTTACGGATACTTCCACGTAAAACCCCAGTATGCGATAGATGCGGGGTTAAGCCACTCATTTGCAGAAAAAAAGATAAATGTAAAACTATCTGTAAGTGATATATTTAATATTCGTACTAACAATGTTACCAGTGTATCACAGGGTAATATCATCAACATTCAGCAAAAGAACGAAACCCGCATTGGCCGCTTAACCTTTACCTACAATTTTGGTAATAATAAGATCAGGGCCCGCCAGCACGAAAGTGGTGCAGATGCAGAGAAGAACCGGGTAAAGGGGAATAATTAATCAGATATATAAAAATATCGAACAATGAGTTTCGAATATCTCACTCCAAAATTCCATTCATCATATCTATGCATACCCTTTATTTTGTCGTCCCGTCCCTATACTTATAAAGGTTTGGGGCCCATATGATTAATTTATTAGATACTCTTATTTGAAGTCTACTGCCTATACCTACAATACCGTTACAGGTTTAAGATGCTTCGTTGCCGTTTATCCCGACTCTTAATTGAATCTGATAATTTAATACCCTAAACGCTTTAAGCCTTCTTTGGCCTTTTGCTCAATACTGTTTTCGTATTGGTGATTTTTAAATGCTATGGCCATATTGTAATAGTGTGTTGCTTCGGGCTTGTTCTTTTGCATTTCGTATATATTCCCGATCTTAACAGCTGCGGTGGGTGCGTAATAAAATGGTGTCCCTTTGCCAAACGTTATAGCTAACTGATAGTTACGCAAAGCGTCGTCGTATTTTTCCATGGCATCATATATGCGCCCTAAGCGGTAATAATATTCTGTCCGCTCTGCTACGGTGATAAAATTTGCCGGGTTTTTCTCATTTAAAATTTTAAGCGCCTTATCGTAGAACCCTCCGTCAAATAATAAACGCGCTTTAAGCAGATCTGTATTGGCTACCGGGTTCGCAGCTTCTGTAACGGCCTGATTATCTTTATCATTAAACAAATAACCCTTGGTTTTTACCAGCGAGATATAATTTTGATATGCTTTCTGATCACCATTTAACAGAACGGACCACGCCAGGTGCAAATAGGAATCTTTAATATAGCTTACCCCCTTAGTTTCTATCAAAAAGGCCTTAAAATATTCGTCAGCATTTTTATCCAGGCGGTTCATTTTAGCTATCGCGGTTAAATAGGTCAAATACGGATAGGTCTGATAATCCGGGCCGGCCGGCCGGCGTTCCACATAATCTATGGTTTCGGTGCTGTGGCCTGTGCGCATAGCTACAAAACTTTTTATATAGGTTTTTAGTAAGCTGCTGTTATCCATACCGGTAGTATACTGCTGCATTTTTTCATACGCTTTTGGGTCGGTTATAACGTATGACTGTATGTATGTTAAGTAAAAAACCAGTTCATCGTAATAAAAAGCATAGCCCGAACGGGGCAATTTAACCGCCAATTGTTGCAGGCTGCTCATCCCTGTTGCTAAACTTCCTTTAACGCCAAAAAATCCAAGGGTACTTTTTAGCGCACCATCTGGCAGGGCGCCAAGTAAAACATTAACCACACCTAAAGGAATATCATCGGGCAGGAAAGCCGGAAATTTTTTACTGTTAGCCTGTAGCAGCTTAAATGCTTTATTTATCTCAAATCCTGCTGTAGTATTTTCTCCAAAACGGCTGTGTATGAGTGCCCATTGCAGGTTTACCTGTGCAAGGGCAAAGTTATAATAAGGGGAGTTTCGGTCTTCATCTTCCAAAAGGGTTAAACGTTTGCCTTTATTTTGTTTAAGCCTGTCGAAGTCTGCTTTGTTATCGGTAGTGAGTAACCAAAAATAATCGTAATAGTTATCCAGCAGTGTAGTAATACCATTTGTTGGATGAGCGGCTTTTTCCTGATCTATAAGCACCCTGGCCTTTTTTAATTTAAGGCTTAAGATGTTTTCGTAGGCATGCTGGCAATTGGTATTGAAATCAAAATTGGCAAAAGCAGATACTGCAGCAAAAAGTAAGATTACAGATAGTAAAGTCTTTTTTATCATAACAAAAAAGGCGCCCGTTAACTAAACGGGCGCCTGTATTTAATATTTAAACGGTATTAAACTGTTTCGGGCTCGAGCGCTGTTTGCTCATCAACCAAAATACGGCCGCAATGTTCGCAAACAATTATTTTTTTACGCTGGCGTATGTCAGACTGGCGCTGAGGCGGGATCTGATTAAAACAACCCGAACATGAATCGCGCTGTATAGTTACCACGGCTAAGCCATTCTTTGCATTTTGGCGTAAACGGGTATAAGCAATAAGTAAACGCGACTCAATACCGTCTGTAGCTTTATCGGCCTGGCCGGTAAGTTCATTTTCTTCTTTTTGGGTTTCGGCCGTGATCGTGCCAAGTTCGTCTTTCTTTGCGTCAAGATCGCTCTTGCGTGCTTCAAGATCTGCAACCGCTTTCTCGTATATCTGGGTTTTGTTACCTATTTCGTATTCAAACTCCCTGATCTTTTTTTCGCTAACCTGCACATCTAACCCCTGTATTTCAATCTCCTTAGAAATTGCATCATACTCGCGGTTATTTTTTACTTCGCCCAACTGCGCTTCGTATTTTTTAGTATTTGCCTGTGCATCTTTGATGAGGTTTTTGCGGGTCACGATATCATCTTCCAGGTCATCAAGCTCTGCTTTGATCTTTTGGATACGAGTTTCTAACTGGGCAACATCATCTTCCAAATCTGCAACTTCCATAGGCAATTCGCCCCTAACCTGGCGTATCTTGTCTATCTTGGTATGTATGGTTTGTAATTCGAATAAAGCCTTTAGCTTTTGTTCTATGGTTTGTTCCATCAAATAAAATATTTTATGGGGTTTGTATTTACTTCTGTTAAACGGACGGCAAAGTTAACAAATTTTTCTGTTAATTTTTCAAGTAATAAATGCTGTGTAAACTGCTCACTTTCAAAATGTCCCACGTCGGCAATTACTATTTTTCTCTCGGCATCAAAAAACTCATGGTACTTGTAATCGGCCGTGATAAAAACATCGGCCCCGGCAGCAATAGCCTGCTTTAACAAGAAGCCGCCCGAACCTCCGCAAACGGCCACTTTTTTAACGGGCTTGTCTCGCAGTTCTGTATAACGGATAACCTTTGCGTTTAAACAATTTTTAACATGACGCAGAAAATCATCTTCTAAAAAAGGATGCTCTAATTCTCCTACCATACCCGAGCCTATTTGCTGGTACTGATTACTTAATTGGTAAAGGTCATAAGCTACCTCTTCATAGGGATGGGCCAGTACTAACGCCATTAATACTTTGCTCTCCAGTTGCGCGGGATAAATGGTTTCAACCCTAACTTCGGGTTCTTGGTGTTGTGTGCCAATTTCACCAACAAAAGGGTCGGTATTTTCGCCGGGTTTGAAAGTACCGGTACCCGCTGCATTAAAACTGCATTCGCTGTAATCGCCAATGTTCCCTGCGCCTGCTTTAAACAACGCTTTGCGCACCTGTTCTGCCTGCTCATAAGGCACATAAGTAACCAGCTTTTTTAATAAATTTTGTTTAGGCAGTAAGATATGGCAATTCTGTAAACCGAGAATGTCGCATATACGGTGATTAACGCCGTCCATTACATTATCCAGATTGGTATGTATGGCATAGATGGCTATTTGGTGGCGTATGGCTTTTTCAACCACGCGCTCTACATAGGTTCTACCATTAAATTTTTTCAGGCCCTTAAAAACAACTGGATGGTGCGATATAATAACGTCACATCCGGTTGCAATAGCTTCATCAACAATTGCTTCTGTACAATCAAGCGAAATAAGCGCGTGGTTTATTTCCTGATCGGCATGCCCCACAATCAGGCCCGAATTGTCAAAATCTTCCTGATAAGCAAGCGGTGCAAGGCTTTCGAGAAAGGCGGTAAGTTCTGAAATTTTCATAGCTTTTAACAGCGGCAATATACGCACAAGCGATAGTTTTTAACATTGCCGGGCAAATTGTATCTTCGAAATTAAGCAACAACGTGATATGATAAAAATTGGCCGCCCACATTTTGCAGATGCCCCGCCCTGGTATGCGGCTTTTTTTAACCTGGCGGCGGGTGATGACCTGATAGAAGCACTGGAAAATTGTAAAGAGCAAACATTAGCTATCCTGAATACTATCTCCTACGATAAACAAAATTTTAAATACCGCGAAGATAAATGGTCGCTGAAACAGGTTTTCATCCATCTGGTAGATGAAGAACGGTATTATACCTACAAGGCTGTATGCTATTCGCGCCGTATGGATGTGTTCCTGGAAGTGCCGATGAGTAAAGAATATACTTAGGACTTTAATGCACAAAACCGAACAATGGCAGATGTTGCCGAAGAATATGCCGCAGTTCGCAACGCTACAATTACCCTTTTCAAAACGATGACTGAAGAAATGCTGGATTTTAAAGATCTTCCCGGCAAAGAGGTGTACTCTGCCCGCAGCTTAGGCTGGTTTACCGTTGGTCATAATATCCATCACAACAATTTGGTAAGAAAACGATACTTCCCGTTGTTATAGGTAATGACTTTCCGGGAGGATAATTAAGTGTTTTTAGATCATCATTCTGGCTATTTCCATACTTTCATAAGCCATTTTGCGGTTATACTCGTTAGCAAGGCTTTTATGATTAACCAGATCTACTATAGTACCCACAAGGCATAGCCCGCCGGTAAAAAAATACAAAATACCCATACCAATTTGCCCCAGCACAAAGCGCTGAATGCCCGCAAAACCAACAAAGCCTAACAATGTAAAAATTAGAATATCTTGCGCGCTTTTACGGCGGCTGTAATAAATATTCATAAAGGTTTGCTGCTGCGGATCTGATAAACCGGTAGTGGTTTGTTGTACAAAAGCTATTTCTTCGTACGTGGCATTGGGTAGTGAGGCAAAAAAGTTAGGGTCCATATCAGCAGGCTTTGAAATGATTATTGTGTGATTCTCAAATATATCAAATCGCAAATACGATACAAAATAATAAATAACGCGGGCATGCCAAACCAATGTGCTTTTAACGATTTATGGATATTGCCATGCAGCAGCCATGATATAGCATGGCCTATGCCACAACCAGGGCACCACGTAATACCCGCCAGCTTAAACGGGCATAAAATAAAATGGCTATCCGCACCAGGGTCTGTTAAGCCCAAAGCCAGGATAGCCATTGCCCAGAAAATTATTTCCCGGTTATTTTTAAAAAATCTATTCAACTTTTTCCGGCTTTGTCATCAGCAATAAAGATACCGCCAGGGCCGACAATAATCCAATTAATAACGCCCCGAAGATCCGCCCCGAAAAATCCTGAAAATTGCTTTGGGCAGCAACGTAATTGATATAAACGATACCGGCAAAAACAGCAACAACGCCGCCAACTATCAATATTTTAAAGCTTTCTACCAAACCCTCTAAAAAGCCCATTTGCCCGTTTAACACATTTTTACGATAGCTCCTTACACCAAAGTATAAACCCAATATCGGGATCAGGATAGATACATATTCAATAGGCGAGGTTTTATCTGAAAAGGTATCGTAACCGGCCCAGCGCATAACAAAAAGCCAAAGCCCGCTTAAAATTCCTATGATCAGTCCGGATAATATTGCGTTTTTCATTGTAAAGAGTTTGGTTATTGTATTTGCATTCAAGGCCGAATATTTCGGCTTCCATTTAAAAGGATTGATACAAGCAGATTGTTTGTTTTAACCGCTAATTTTTAAACGGAGAGTATTTAAGGTTCGCAATTACCCGTTTGTCCACACCTTCTTTAGATATTTTAACCGGTAAAATGTAACCGTCCTTATCAAAATACATTTTATCAATGCAAACCTCCCGATGGTTACCTTCTGTTACGCCCAACGGCCTGCGATGGTATACGATATACCAGTCGTCAGTACCGGGTATGTGCAATACCGAGTGATGACCGGCCCCGGTTGCAATTTCCGGATCTTGCTTTAATATTTTACCTATGCGCTTAAACGGCCCCAATGGCGAATCGCCAATGGCATAGGCAACGCTATAATCCGGTCCTGTCCAGCCGCCTTCGCTCCACATCAAATAGTATTTGTTTTTACGTTTGATCATATACGGGCCTTCAACATAGTTTTCCGGGGTGATTGATCTAAATATATTTCCATCTGCAAAAGGAATAAACCCTGTAAAGTCGGGTTTCATCTGCCCAATATTGCAATGCTGCCAGCCGCCGTATATGAGGTAATATTTCCCGTCAGTGTCATGAAAGATAAACTGGTCTATCGGCTGGGCGCCGTTATAAAATTTGTCGACAAGCGGTTTACCCAGGTAGTCAACAAAAGGCCCTCCGGGTTTGTCTGATACCGCCACGCCAATGCCACCTGGCTGGTTGTCGTTCTGAATATCGTTTGCGCCGAAAAACAAATAATACTTGCCATCTTTTTTAGTGATAGATGGCGCCCAGATGGAATAACCCGCCCAGGCAATGTTTTTAATATCGAGCACGCGCGAATGCTTAGTCCAGGTGATGAGATCTTTAGATGAAAAAGCATCTAAAAATGTTTGTTTAAGATAGCCCTTGCTAATTGTGTTTTTACGGATCTCAATTTGCCTGGCAGACAAACCGACCGGTTGATATATTTTTGAAGTATCGCCCGAGTAGGTGGGATAGATCCAATAGGTATGATCGAAAATTGTTGCCTCCGGATCGGCATACCAGCCCGGAAAAATAGGATTGCCAGAGGTGTGGCTTGATTGCCCGGGTTGACAAAACCCCTTCGCTAAATAACAGCAGGCCAAAGCAGTCAACATCAACACCCGAAAATTATTTGTAGGTTGTAATTTGTTTATCCTGTACATATTGCAAGATGATAATTTTTAAATCGTTTTGTAAAAGTTTATGTTGTAGAACCATCTGGCCTGGACCCAAATTCGGGCTTAAGGGGTTTTTCATATATTTGCAACAGTTTGAATATTCGCGACATATTAGAGCGCTACAAGGGCGATAGCAGGGTGCAGGCGCTGGCAACGGCGTTAAATTCTGCGAAAAGCCCCCGGATACAATTGCGCGGGCTCGTTGGATCCAGTGATGCAACGGTAGCGGTAGCTTTGTGGTTTTTGCAGCACCAGCACATGATATTCGTACTGCCCGACCGTGAAGAAGCCAGCTATTTTCAGGCCGACCTGGAAAACCTTATAGGGCAGGAAGTTTTGCTTTTCCCATCATCATACCGTAAGGCATTTGAGTTTACCCAGCCCGATAGCAGCAATGTTTTGGCCCGGGCCGAGGTATTGAACGACCTTAACCATACCAGGTCTGTCGGCAAATTAATAGTTACCTATCCCGAAGCTATTGCCGAAAAGGTAATAGATCGTGTTTCGCTGGAAAAAAATACACTCGAAATAGCTGTTGGCACCAATTTAGGTATCGATTTTATTAACGAGTTCCTGATAGAATATGATTTTGAGCGCGTTGATTTTGTGTATGAACCCGGTCAGTTCTCTGTTCGCGGCGGCATTGTAGATATCTTTTCGTTTTCGCACGAGCTGCCTTACCGGGTAGAATTTTTCAGCGACTTTATAGAATCGATAAGGACGTTTGAAATAGAGAGCCAGCTTTCTGTAGAGCAAATTAAAACCATAACCATTGTACCCAATGTACAGTCGAAATTCCTGACAGAAAACAACATTACCATACTGGAATATGCAGAGCGCGGTACACAGGTTTGGATAAAGGATGTACAGTTTACCATTGACATTATTCAAGACGGTTATAAAAAGGCAACGCAGCTTTGGAAAGCTTTATCGGTAGAAGAAAGGAACCAAAACCCCGATTGGATAGACCCCAAGTTTAGCTTTACTGACGAGAAATTAATTGCCGACCAGCTGCGCGACTTTGCCGTTGTTGAGTTTGGTAAACAATTTTTTTATGAAGGTGCCAACGCCATTAACTTTGATATTCGCCCGCAACCATCGTTTAATAAAGATTTTAGCCTGCTCATCCATAATATCCGGAATAATGAGATAGACCATATTGAGAATTACATACTAACAGATTCTGCCAAACAGGTGGAGCGCTTGTATGCAATTTTTGAAGACTTGGATAAAACAGCAAAGTTTACACCGGTTAATATTTCCATACGCGAAGGTTTTGTAGACCGTGAGCAAAAAATAGCTGCATATACTGATCACCAGATCTTCGACAGATTTTATAAATACAAACTTCGCAAAGGGTACCAGCGCACTCAGGCTATTACACTAAAAGAATTAAGAGAACTAAAGCCAGGCGATTATGTGACCCATATAGACCACGGGATAGGCAAATACAACGGCCTCGAAAAGGTAGAGGTAAATGGTAAAACCCAGGAAATGATCAGGCTGCTTTATGCCGATAACGATCTGCTTTATGTAAATATCAACTCGCTTAACCGCATTTCTAAATTTAGCGGCAAGGAAGGCAGTGTTCCTAAGCTAAACAAACTGGGTACCGATACCTGGGAGCGCCTGAAGAAAACCACAAAAAAAAAAGTTAAAGACATTGCCCGCGACCTGATAAAGCTTTATGCCATCCGCAAAAAGCAAAAGGGTACGGCGTTTTTGCCTGATAGTTATATGCAAACTGAGCTTGAGGCTTCTTTTATTTATGAAGATACGCCCGACCAGGAAAAAGCAACCGCCGATTTTAAAAAGGACATGGAATCGCCGCATCCGATGGACCGTTTGATTTGCGGCGATGTAGGTTTTGGCAAAACCGAGGTTGCCATAAGAGCCGCCTTTAAGGCCGTTGCAGATAGCAAACAAGTTGCAGTATTGGTGCCAACCACTATTCTGGCTGCGCAGCATTACAAAACCTTTACCGAGCGGTTAAAAGGGTTCCCTTGCAATATAGATTACATTAACCGGTTTAAAACCGCAAAGCAAATTAAAGATACCCTTGCAAAGCTTGCTGATGGCAAAGTGGATATCATCATTGGCACACACAGGCTGGTAAGTAAAGATGTTAAGTTTAAAGACCTGGGCCTCATGATCATTGATGAGGAACAGAAATTTGGCGTAACCACCAAAGAGAAGCTAAAGCAAATGCGGGTAAATGTAGATACGCTAACCTTAACAGCAACTCCAATACCACGCACACTGCATTTCTCGCTAATGGGCGCACGCGATCTTTCCATCATATCAACACCTCCTCCAAACCGGCAGCCCGTAGTTACCGAACTGCATGTTTTTAATGACAAGTTGATCAAAGAAGCCGTTGAGAAGGAGATAGACCGGGGCGGGCAAATTTTCTTTATCCATAACCGCGTTGCCGATCTTACGCAGTTGGGCGGCATGATACGCAAACTGGTGCCAAAGGCACGGATAGGTATTGCCCACGGGCAGCTTGAAGGCGACGACCTGGAAGATGTGATGCTAAAATTTGTTGGCCACGAATACGATGTGCTCGTAGCCACCACCATTATAGAGGCCGGTTTGGATATCCCTAACGCCAATACCATTATTATTAATCATGCCCACATGTTTGGCTTAAGTGACCTGCACCAGATGCGAGGGCGCGTAGGGCGAAGTAACAAAAAGGCTTATTGTTATTTGCTGAGCCCGCCGCTATCTACGCTTACTCCCGAAGCCAGGAAGCGATTAAGCGCCATTGAAGAATTTAGCGACCTGGGCAGCGGCTTTAACGTTGCTATGCGCGATCTGGACATCCGCGGCAGCGGTAATCTGCTGGGTGCCGAGCAAAGCGGCTTTATTGCCGAAATTGGTTTCGAGATGTACCATAAGATCTTGGACGAAGCCATTCAGGAATTGAAAGATGAAGAGTTTAAAGAGGTTTTCAACGACGAGAAGCCACGCCCTTTTGTAGCCTTTACCCAAATAGATACCGATTTGGAAATATTGATCCCTAATGAGTACGTAACCAATTTATCTGAACGGTATAACCTTTACACCGAAATTTCTAAGCTGGAAAACGAAGCAGAACTCACCACATTCGAGCAGCAGCTGAACGACCGTTTCGGCCCGATGCCGGTGCAGGTTAACGATCTTTTGAACACGGTGCGCCTGCAATGGCTCGGTAAAGCAATAGGTTTCGAAAAGATCTCTTTAAAAAAGAATGTGCTTCGCGGTTACTTCATTAGCAATCAGCAATCGCCATATTTTGAGACAGAAGCCTTTAAACAGGTGCTTAACTATGCGCAATACCACCCCCGCCGGGTAAACATGAAAGAAGTAAAAAATACGCTACGCATTAGTATAGATGGTGTGGCGGGCATTAATCAGGCTGTAGACATTTTGGGTGAAATGGTTGGAGAGGTTGTTAATGAGTAATTACGCTTGTATGCAAAAGTAACAACACAGGTACATAAATTAAGCCGCCATAAATGGTTGAATAGTCAAAATGCGTGTTAGAGACGTATGTAATTAAATAGCCGTGTAAGTTATTAATTTGTGTATTGTTCTTACATTTGTCTATTATAAATGTGCCGTAGCAGGATGGATACAAGGTGTGGGCCTGCCTACAACAGTAACTTCCGCTGGTAATTCTACCGGTAATTAAAGATTTATTTACGGTATTACAGAACATAAAAACATGACTAAAGTAAATATCGGCACCCCATTCTTCACTGCATTTATTCCAGACCCGCAACTCGAATGGCAAATGTCCAGGGCAGAAAAATATTGTTTAATTAATTTACTGGAAACTATAAAACCTCAGGTTTCTATTGAAATAGGCACGTATAAAGGTGGCAGCTTACAGGTAATCAGCAAACAATCGGAAAAGGTTTACTCGATTGATATTAGCGCCGCTCCTAAATCTTTTTTGCAAAACAAATTTTCCAACGTTGATTTTCGGGTTGCCCAGGCGCATGATGTGCTCCATGAAATTTTTAAAGAAATTGAAAACAGCGGTAAAAGGCTAGAATTTATTTTAATAGACGGAGATCATACAAAGAAGGGCGTTAGCGGCGATCTTAATAAGGTTTTATCTTATCCGCATAAAAACCCGCTAACTATAATAATGCACGATAGTTTCAATCCGCAATGCCGCAAAGGTATTAAGTCTGTTAACTATGCCCAATACCCTGCAGTTAATTATGTTGAACTTGATTATATAACCGGTTCATTTTGGCATAATGATACTTACAGGGAAATGTGGGGCGGCTTTGCCATAATTAAAACAGATCCGCATCAGCCCAATAAAGATGTGAGGATTAATGAAAGCCAGAAACATTTATTTGAAAGTACCCGCATGGTTTCTGTTCATTTATTTAAAGATTATTTAGGGTTTTTGGCGCCGGTAAAACAGGCTCTATACAGAAAACTAGGCAAGGCCGGTAAAACGGCTATGTATGATAATTTTGATTAGGCGCAATTGGCATAAAGCCCGCGTTGCGTTATAACAGCATTGATATAATTGAAAAATTCAGATATCCATTACTCATTATGTTGGATTATTGCTTGTTAACGGATGTTCTGGCAGTAAGAGCACGCCTGCACCGGTAGCGTCCCCGATTAACATCACTGCCGATGCTACGATAACAAGCATTGCGGCAACGAGCGGTATCACCGGTCTACACTGGTTATAAGAGGCACCGATTTTGGGACAGAGATAAATGCTGTGAAGGTTAAATGCCGAAAAGGAACCGGGCCTTACAACTGCGACAGTTGCTGTAATGCTAATTTAAATGATTTGTGCCCTTTAAAAACACCGCTTTTAACGTTAAGCACAAAGCAGTCTATCAATTCTTATCCGGGGGGCAGTAATTATCCTGCTGTTCCCATATTTTTATTTATCGCAGTAATAACGGCGCATTTATAACCCAGCAGAACGCTTTGGATGCACTTAATACACGTAAGTAAATTAAAGAAACATAGTTAGTTTTCCCCTACCAGCCTGTAAATATCTTTTAAATTCCGCCCCAACTCTTTATAGTCAAGCCCGTAGCCAACTACAAACTCATTCTCTATCTCAAAGCCAACATAAGCCAGCTCCTCAATGTCAACCTCAATGGCATCGGGTTTAGATAGCAGGGTGCAAACCTTTAACGATGCCGGGTGTAAAAACTTCAACTGCTCCACAAGGTAGGCAAGCGTATTTCCCGAATCTATGATATCTTCTACAACAATTACGTGGCGGCCAGAGATATTTACGCTTAATTCAATGTCGCTCCTTAAATTGCGTGTGCTTGCCGTGCCGCCAAAGTATGACGCCAGTTTCATAAAAGTAATCTCGCAGGGTGTTTCTATCTGCCGCATGAGATCGGCCGCGAAAATAAAACTGCCGTTCAATACCCCCAACAAGATCGGGTTTAAACCGCGGTACCCGCTGTTTATTTGTTCACCCAAAGCTGCTATGCGGTCATAAATAACATCGTGTTTTATAAGGGTCTCAAATTCAAGGTCGGCAACTTTAACTTTCATATTACCAAAGCTACTTATAACACTAAAGCTATGCTTCCAAATAACAGTATCTTTACACTTTAATTATGGAATATCAGGTTTATACCTTACCTAATGGCATACGCCTGCTTCACCATCCTGTAAAATCGGCAATTGGGCATTGCTGTTTTCTGGTAAATGCGGGCTCCCGGGATGAACATCCGGAGCAGGAAGGTTTAGCACATTTTATAGAGCATTTACTTTTTAAGGAAACAGCGCGGCGTAACACTTCGCAAATTTTAAACCGCCTGGAGTTAATAGGCGCAGATCTTAATGCTTATACTACCAAAGAATATACCTGTATACATGCCTCGTTCTTAAAAGAGCACCTGGAGCGCACCATCGATCTTTTTGAGGACATTGTTTTTCACTCTACTTTTCCGAAAGAAGAGATTGAAAAAGAGCGCGGTGTGATACTGGATGAAATAGCCTCCTACATCGATCAGCCTGAAGAAGCCATCCAGGATGATTTTGAAGGCTTGCTGTTTAAAGGGCATATTTTAGGCGGCAATATTTTAGGCACACCCGATACAGTAAATGCTATTAAGCGCGATGATGCAACCAGGTTTATAGCTGCTAATTACAATACATCACAAATTATTATTGGCGTAGCCGGCGATTATGATTTTAAAAAGCTGGTTAAACTGGCCGGTAAATATTTCGGCAGTATCCCGGTTAACAATGCCGCAAAAAACCGTATAAAACCCGCAATTGGCCTGCCCGAAAATATTCGCTCACAAAAAGCGATCTCGCAAACACATTGTGTAATGGGCTTACAGGCTTATCCTTCAAACCATCACTACAAAAGCGGGCTGTTATTACTAAACAATGTGTTAGGCGGCATGGGCATGAGCAACCGGTTAAATATGGAAATCAGAGAGAAATACGGTATTGCTTATACTATTGAATCGAGCTACGTACCCTTAACCGATACCGGAATTTTTACAATTTACTACGGTACTGATGCAGAAAAGGCCGACCGCGCTATGCAGCTGGTATATAAAGAGCTTAAAAAACTGCGCGATAAAAAACTTGGCACGTTGCAGCTCCATCAGGCAAAACAAAAATTTAACGGGCAAATAGCACTTGCAGAAGAGAACCGTATAGGCCTTATTATATCTATGGCTAAAAGCTTGCTTGATTTTAACCATATTGATTCGTTGAATGAAGTGATTGCCAAAATAAACGCCGTAACCGCTGACGATTTATTCGAGATAGGTAATGAGATATTTGACGATAAGCAAATGACGACCTTGGTTTTTGAACCCGGAGACAATTAAGCTAAACTAATAACTTCTTCCAATTAATGTTAAGAGAGCTATTTCATTTGAATACATATTCACCAAGAAGTCCTTTAGCTAAATTTCTGTAAAGAGTTGCAATCTTACTACCCTCTAGTTAATGAAATCCTCTTCAAGCCATTATTTAAATTCGGTGATAGTAGCACATCGGTTGCCTCTTGCCATTGTAATTGCGTAGTAATAAAGCTAACCGTAAAATCAAGAGGTGAATCAATCAGAAACGACTGCTGGCCGAAGTTTTACTCCGCTCAAATCTGTAAATGGGAACGTGATAAGAACAATGTCTCTCTTAGGCATTATAAATTTCTTTCAGGTTGGTTTCTGAATAGAGGTCTTCTTCATTATTAAAAAAATCAAATGCATTACTTTCGGTTGTCATTTGCTTTATTCCGTCAGAAATCTGTTGTTTCTCATGACGCTTGATAATAAAATCTGCTAAATCAGAAATTTCTTCTGCCTCTTTTCAGGCAGCTGATTAATTGCGCTTAACGTACGCTCGATAATTATTTTTTTGTCAGGTGTTTTATTATTCAATATAACACATTAGTACTTTACAAAGTGTACTGGCAGCTTCGGCTTGTACGTGGTTTTTTCCCTCTATTAACTAAATTTCTTAATTTTGCCCCATGAAACTTCCTATTGTAGCATATGGTGATCCGGTTTTAAGGCGTAAGGCTGCCGACTTTGAAGAAGGCGATGTTGAGCTGAAAGAGATTGTTGCCAACATGTTCGATACCATGTATGCCGCAAAGGGCGTAGGCCTTGCTGCCCCGCAGGTGGGTTTGTCTAAACGCTTATTTGTTGTAGATGCATCGCCATTTGATGACGACGAACCCGAACTGGCTAACTTTAGAAAAGCTTTTATCAATGCCGAAATTATTGAAGAAACCGGGGAGGAATGGGCTTTTAATGAGGGCTGCCTCAGTATTCCCGACGTTCGCGAGGATGTTTCGCGTAAACCCGTTATAACTATTAGCTATTTCGACGAAAACTGGGAGCATCATGAAGATACTTTTAAGGGGTTAGCGGCCCGGGTTATCCAGCATGAGTATGACCATATAGAGGGGCGGCTTTTTACAGATAAGTTAAGCCCGCTCCGTAAACGTTTAATAGAAAAACGCCTTACCGATATATCTAAAGGGATTGTTAAAGTAGATTATAAAATGAAGTTCCCGGCAGTTAAGAAAGGCCGCTAATTATCGCTTTTCCGGCTTTTATCGCCGTCGGCAATTTGCTTAATAAGTGTGCCCCAGGCAATAGGGTTAAGCAGGGGATTGGGCGTAAGCGAATGCTGATTTACAATGCTCATGTGCATTTGCTGGGCGTTAAAAGATTGTATCTCCTGTCCGTCGCGCGGCAGGGTGCTCTCCATAGCCATGATAGAGCTTCGGCTTAAATTTTTACGGGCATTTTCCAGGTCGTCATCTGCCACCTTCATCGTCAAAAAGTCCTTACGAAACTCGTCTGTTGTGGCCCATGGAAAAACACGCACCAGCGGTAAATAAATAGTTTGCGGCTTCATATGGATCATAGCCGTATAGCTTTTACCATTGCCCGAAGGTATTACAACGGTAAGCGGCTCATAACCAACGCTGGTAAATTTTATGCTATCGCCCTCATGCACCACAAAAGAGAAGTAACCTTTAAAGTTAGCCATGTTTAACTGGTTATGGGATGATGCATTGTCTATGTTTACGTAAGGCACGATCACCTTATTACTATCTGCATTGGTAATTAGACCCGAAAATTGCACAAGTGGTGCTTCCTGCTTTTGCGCGCGGGCAGCAAAGCAAAAAAATACCGCAAAAAATAACAGGCCCGCTAAATGCTTCATTTCTTTTAATATGGCTTTGCCACTTTTTTAACTTTTATGGGGTAAATTGGTTTTACAGAGAACGCAAAAATACCGCCTTGCATTGTAATGCGCGGTTTATTTAACAAAACTTAACACTATCTTAAATTTTCGGGGAGTACGGCGTTAGGGTCGTCTATATCGGTTAAATTAACGGCTTCTATAGATACGATTTGCGGTACTTCTCTCTTAATGGCTTGCTCTATCCCAGCTTTTAAGGTCATGATGCTCATAGGGCAGGAGCCGCAAGAACCTAAAAGTTTAAGTTTAACAACATTATCTACGGTTATCTCTTCCACAGAAACATTCCCCCCATCTGCCTCCAAATACGGGCGAATAGTGTCTAAAGCTGCCTCCACCTGATCTAATAAACTCATTTAATTAATATTATAGTAAAGGTACTTAATTAATTACTTTATTTGAAATACCGGCATTGCAAATAGATATCTGCTGCGCTACGCGTTCTGCAATGTTTAAAAAAGCATGTGCCACCGGGTTGTCATGCTGTAATATCAGAGGCTTACCGGCATCTCCGGAGTCGCTAACACTTTTTAATAACGGTATTTCTCCTAAAAAGGGCGCACTAATTTGATCTGCAAGTTTTTGGCCGCCACCCTGCCCAAAAATATAATACCTGTTATCGGGCAATTCTGCCGGGGTAAAATAGCTCATGTTTTCTACCACACCTAAAATACGTACATTAATGGCATTCATCATAAACATGCCTACACCTTTGCGCGCATCTGCCAGGGCTACATTTTGCGGTGTAGTAACAATTACGGCACCGGTAATAGGGAAGCTTTGCGTAACCGTAATGTGTATATCGCCCGTGCCGGGCGGCAGGTCTACAACAAGGTAGTCCAGTTCTCCCCAGTCGGCATCGTTAAATAACTGCTTAACCGCGGTAGATACCATAGGCCCACGCCATGGCACGGGTTGATTAGGGTCTGTAAAAAAACCTATCGACAGCAATTTAATTCCGTATTTTTCTATGGGTTCTATCCTTGTTTTCCCGTCTACCTGGCTTGCTTTGGGTTTAGCACCCTCTAATCCGAACATAATTGGCAAAGAAGGGCCATAAATATCGGCATCTATCAGGCCAACCTTCGCTCCCTTTTGAGCAAGCCCCAATGCCAAATTAACCGCAACGGTTGATTTGCCAACGCCGCCTTTACCAGATGCCACCGCAATAATGTTTTTTACGCCCGGCAAACCATTATTTTGCTGCGTGGTAACCTGCGAGGTCATATTAATAGTCACCACAACATCTTTACTTATAAAATGACTAATTGCGTTACGGCATGCGTTTTCTATCAGCGCCTTTAGCGGGCAGGCAGGAGTTGTAAGTATAACAGAAAAACTAAGGTTGCTGCCATCTATTTTTATATCCTGTATCATATTAAGCGTAACCAGGTCTTTTTTAAGATCGGGCTCCTCAACGTTGCCCAGGGCTTGCAATACTTGTTCGCGGGTAATGTTCATATAATAATTAAAGGGCAAATTTATAAAAACAGCGGCTGCATCAGTTTGTTAACGAAATAAAACATTCCCTAATTCCGTTTTCAGGCATAACATTTTATTTATGTTTGGCTAAATTTTTCAGATGCATCGCCCTAACCCAAAGTATATCCGTATTGCCCTTATTGTTTTTGCATCGTTAATAATTGTGCTGATTGTAGGGGGGGTAGTTGCTTATTCAAAGCGCGAAACGCTGCTTCAAAGTATGATTGCCAAAGCTAAGGCAAAAGCCAAACGCGAGTATAATTTAGATGTAAAGATTGGAGGGGCTCACTTTACGGGCTTTAGCACCGTATCATTCGCGGGCATCAGCATCGTACCTTTTCAACGTGATAGTTTATTGCGCATTAATACTTTTGAGGTAAGTGTAAAATTGCTCCCGCTAATATTTGGCAATGTTAAATTATCTGATGTTAGCCTCCAAAACGGTTTTGTAAACCTAACCAGCAAAAACGGTGTACGTAACTTCGATTTTTTATTTAAAAAGAAAAGGGATTCAACAACCACTAAATCAAAGGTTGATCTGGGTGAGTTAGCCAACAATGTTGTTAACGATATTCTTTATAAAATTCCGGATAACCTCAACCTCAAAAACTTTAATATCACCTTCGCAGATGATAGCAACCAGGTGAAGCTGGCCATGACCGCTGCCCGTATAAATGACGGGAAACTCACTTCTACCATAAACGTAAACAACGGCGAATCTATCTGGCATTTTGCAGGTATCATGCACCCGTCTGACAAGAATATCGATGTTAAACTTTATGCCGATGGTAAAAAGGTTGAATTGCCGCTCATTGAAAAAAAATTCAAGCTAAAACTTAATTTCGATACCCTTACCACTAAACTAAAAAAGGTGGAGACCAGCGGTGGTGAAACACGTATTTATGCCTACTCTTCTATACGCAATTTATTGATGAACCACCCGGCACTGTCTGCAAATGACATTATAGTACCCCAGGCAAGTATAGATGCCAATCTTTTTGTAGGCGAAAGCTACATTTCTGTAGATAGTTCTTCGGTCATTAAACTGAAAGATATTGTTGCTAAACCTTATATTAAGTACACCGTTAGGCCTAATAAGATTTATGAGTTAAAAATGAGTACAGGATGGATAGATGCGCAAAATGTATGGAATTCTTTCCCGAAAGGTATGTTTGAGTCGCTGGATGGGATGCAGGTTACCGGTAAGCTTAATTATAAACTTAATTTTTACCTTGATACTAAAGATCCCGATGATCTGAAATTTGATTCAAGGCTGGATAGAGAAAATTTTAAGGTAATTAAATACGGTAAAACCGATTTCGACAGGCTTAATCACGAGTTTGTATACACGCCTTACGAAAACGGTAAGCCTATGCCTTCGCGCATTATAGGGCCATCAAACCCTAACTATACCACGCTTGAAAATATTTCTCCAAATCTGCGCAATGCGGTTATGACTGCCGAAGACCCTTCTTTTTATCGCAACAATGGCTTTGTAGAAGAAGCCCTGCGTAAGTCTATCGCTACCGATTTTAAAGAGAAAAAGTTTAAACGCGGTGGCAGTACCATTTCAATGCAGCTGGTTAAAAATGCTTACCTCAGCCGGCAAAAAACCCTGGCCCGCAAAATAGAAGAAACCCTTATCGTGTGGATGATAAATAACACCGGCATTATGAGTAAAAACCGGATGCTGGAAGTTTATTTCAATATTATTGAATGGGGCCGCAATGTATATGGGATTGGCGAAGCGTCACATTATTATTTTGAAGAGAACCCATCCGAACTTACCCTTGGCCAGAGTATTTATCTGGCCAGTATAGTACCTAAACCAAAATCGGGACTATATGCGTTCCTATCCGACGGCTCTCTGCGGCCCGGCTTACATGGCTACTTTAACCTTATTGGGCGGCTAATGGCGAAGAATGGCCTTACCGACCCCGATACAAGTGCTTACGGCTTTTATACCGTGCGTGTTAAGCAAAGTTTGCGGCCTGCACCATCTGTAGATACCAATCCCGCCGCAATAGACAGCCTTATGAAACAGCCTGCCGATGATGATGACCAAACCGGTGTGGTGCCTGTGCCGCCGGTTATAGTGGAGAAAGAAGAGAAGAAACCAAATTTTCTGCAGCGGTTATTTGGCGGGGGCAAAAAGGATACAACGGCCGTTAGCCCACCAAAAAAATCTGATAACGCCGATAGCGTTAAGGCTGAAAAAAAACGCATGAAAGAGCTAAAAAAAGAACAAAAGAGGCTTGACAAGGAGCGAAAAAAATTGCTCGAATCGCAAGGTGCAGGATAGTATTACCTTAACGTGACGCGGTTAAATGTTTAAACATTTAGTTTTGCCTAAATTAACCACTGATTACTATGTCATTATTAGAAAAACTGGCCTGGAGATATGCCACAAAAAAATTTGATACTGCAAAAAAAATCCCTGCAGATAAACTGCAGCTTTTGCTCGATACAGTAAGGCTTGCGCCATCTTCTTTTGGGTTGCAGCATTATAAAATTATAGTTGTTGAAGATGCCGAAACGCGGGCAAAGCTACAGCCGGTTGCTTACGGCCAGCCGCAAATTACCGATGCTTCGGAAGTGATTGTATTTGCCGCGGAGCTTGTTATTGATAATGCTTATGTACAAGATTACATAAACAACATTGCTGCAACACGCGGCATACCAGCCGAAAGTTTGGATGGGATGAAACAATATTTAACAGGAGCTTTAAGCAACATGAACGATGAGCAAAAATTAGCATGGTCGCACAAGCAAGCCTATATTGCCTTAGGTATTCTTGTTGCAGCCGCTGCTGAACTCGGAATTGACATTTGCCCTATGGAAGGATTTAACGCCGCAGAGTTTGACGAAATACTGGGCCTAAAAGAACAGGGTGTTACCGCCTCTGTTATAGCCACTATAGGTTACCGTGCAGAAGATGATGCTACCAGCAAATTTGCAAAGGTTCGCAAACCTGCAGAAGATCTGTTTATCCGCATTTAAAAAAGACTTGCATTTTATATCAGAGCCGTTTGTCCGTTAATTATCGGGCAGACGGCTTTTTCGTAAAAAATATTTGTCGCTTCAGACATCTGTACCCTGGCTGCCTTTTCGGGCCGGCCTGTAGGAGGATGGGGTAATATGCTTGTTAAAAAAAGAAGTCCCCTTACACTCGCTGCTTGGGGACTTCAACCTAAACCTTATCACAATAGCAAGTGCAGATGCACCTACTGCATTTATGAACGTAAAAATTTGTGAAAATATATTTTTAGACTGTTTTTTTTGTGAGAAAAACCTAACATCCCGAT
Source organism: Mucilaginibacter sp. (assembly GCA_965277245.1). Taxonomy (GTDB): domain Bacteria; phylum Bacteroidota; class Bacteroidia; order Sphingobacteriales; family Sphingobacteriaceae; genus Mucilaginibacter. The sequence goes on along the minus strand of OZ255719.1, from coordinate 2,921,275 downwards.
AGGATTTAAACTTTCCGGCTTTAACAATAAAAGCCCCCTTGCACTCGCTGCTTGGGGGCTTTACCTAAACCTTATCACAATGTTAAATGCGAAGCACTTAACAAGACGCTAATGTATAAAGTATTTTATGAATTTTCAATGAATAACGTTTTTGTTGCAAAACCGAACTCGATTTTTTGCTTTCGTATATTTTTGCATCTTTACGATGCAAATTTTTCTTGCAGTAAAATCAGACACCCAATAAAATGAAAAAAGTAATTCTTGTAACAGGTGCATCATCGGGCTTAGGGCTCGCCACGGCAACAGCGTTGGCTGCGCAAGGCCACACGGTTTACGGCTCTGGTCGTAATTTAGGTAAAATGACATCTGTTTCGTTTAAAGCTGTTGAACTGGATGTTACAGATGATGTTTCTGTCAATACAGCAATAAGTAAGATAATAGAAGCCGAAGGCAAAATTGACGTTTTGATTAACAATGCCGGCAACGGCATTACAGGGCCACTTTATGCAATGCCTGTTGATGTTGCTAAAAAGCAGTTCGAGGTCAATTTTTTTGGTGTGGTACGTACAAGCAGCGCGGTTTTACCAACGATGATAACGCAAGGCCGTGGCCTTGTGATCAATATAGGCTCCCTTGCCGGCTTATTTGGCTTACCCTACCAGGGCTTATATAGCGCGTCAAAATTTGCCATTGAGGGTTATTCTGAAAGCCTGCGTATGGAGCTGCAAAATACCGGTATTAAGGTAGTAGTTGTAAACCCTGGTGATTTTAAAACAGATTTTACAGGCAATCGTGAGAAAATAGCTTTCGGCATAAAAAACGACAAGCTGGAAGGCGAGTTTAACGCAGCGGTAGCGGCAATGGAAAAAGATGAAAGCATTGGCGCAAGCCCTGATAAACTGGCAGCCCAGATTGTAAAGATTATAGGCAAGAACAGCCCGGCACATAGTTACCTGGTTGGCGCAATTGGCCAAACAATTGTGCCTACATTAAAGAAAGTATTGCCCGGTTCTGTATTCGTGAAGTTAATGAATGATCATTACGGGATAAAATAAAATATGTCTGCAGAAGTTACTGTACTTAACGTTAAGAACAACAAGAAAACCATATGGGCATGGGCCATGTTCGACTGGGCTAACCAGGCATATAACATGGTGATCACATCTACAATTTTCCCGGCCTATTATGTGGGTATTACGGCAAATAAACATGGGGACACGGTTTCTTTCTTCGGGCACAAATACGTAAACACTGTGCTTTCTAATTATATACTCGCAGTATCTTATTTGCTGATCGTAATTATGCTGCCAATTTTAACTTCCATAGCCGATTATAAGGGCCATAAAAAGTTTTATCTGCAGGCATTTACCTGGCTTGGTGCTTTGGCCTGCGCAGGGCTTTATTTTTTTACGCTCGATAATTTCGAGTTTGGGATGATCTGTTTTGGCCTGGCATCTGTTGGCTATTGCGGGGGCTTTGTGTTCTATAATTCTTATCTGCCGCAAATTGCCTCAACAGAAAAGCAAGACTCGGTTAGTGCAAAGGGCTTTATTTACGGGTTTGCAGGCAGTATAGTAGTGCAAATTGTTTGCCTGGTTGTTGTAGAATTACATGATGCTTTAGGAATTACAGAAGATCATGCTGCCCGTATTTCTTTTTTAATAGTGGGCGTATGGTGGATCGGTTTCTCATTGATACCCTTTTATCTGTTACCTAAGGGCGTGCCCAATGCGGGCTCGCATCAATACAATATATTTAGCGGTGGATTTAAAGAGCTTGCCAAGGTGTGGGCAAAAGTGAAGCAATTGCCTTTACTTAAGCGGTTCTTGCCGGCGTTCTTTTTCTATTCAGTTGGTGTACAAACCATTATGCTGGTGGCGGCAAATTTTGCCGCTAAGGAGCTAAAGCTCCCCGACGAAAACCTGATTGCTATAATTCTGATTATACAAGTGGTAGCTATTATAGGGGCCGCAGGCACGGCCTGGCTTTCTTCAAGGTATGGCAACGTAAAAGTCTTGACTGGTATTGTTGCTTTTTGGACGTTTATTTGCCTTGGCGTTTATTTTGTAACAACCGCCAATCAGTTTTATATAGCAGCTGTTTTGGTAGGCATTGTTATGGGTGGCGTACAGTCGTTATCCCGTTCCACCTATTCGAAGTTCATCCCGCCAAACATTCCCGACACCGCATCTTATTTCAGCTTTTATGACGTTACCGAAAAACTATCAATAGTGGTAGGGCTCTTTACTTTCGGGTTTGTGGAAGCGGTAACACACGAAATGCGCAATTCGGCTTTAGTGTTGGATGCCTTTTTTGTGATAGGCATGCTGTTACTTATATCGCTTCTGATTGCGCAAAAACGTTTCAGAACCACCGATGCAGTTGCTTTAGATTAGCTATAAGAGCTTTTTGCATTTTGCAATAAACCCCGTTTGGTCATAAATTAGCAAGTCGCCGGCTTTTTCTATTACATAAATTCCGCCGTTATCATCTGTATATCGGTTATTTGCCTTCTTTTTTACAGTTAATGCAGATGGCCCAATCTCAGGGTTATCATTCACGTTCAGCTTTTTATCTTTAAATGTTATCACCTGGATAAAGGTTTTTGGCCCTTGCGTTACAATTTGATAAGCCACTTGTTCGCCTTTTTCGGTCTTGATCTCCTCATCGAGCCACATACCTAAAAGATGGGTACTGTCTGTTTTTGTTACTGTTGCTATTCGTTTAGTTGTATCAGCTGTTGTAGTTGTGCTTTTGGTATTACATGCAGTTAGTCCGGTTACCAATGCAGCTGCAAGAATATATGATCTTTTATGGTTCATTTAAATAAATTCGTTTTAATATTGTTACTCGCAGCTAAATTAGCTAATTGTATATTAGATTTAAGGTATAATACAATCACACATACCCATACGCGTTTTAGCATTCACACCGCTGTTTAATGCACACCGAAGGAAACTACCATTTATTGATAGAAAAAATAGATGTATTTATCCGCAGATATTATATCAACAAGCTGCTTCGCGGCCTGATCTTTTGGGCTGCCGTGCTGTTTTCGGGCTACATTTTAGCCACGCTTGGCGAATATCTGGGCCATTTTACTACATTCTTACGCTCCCTTATATTTTACGGGTTTATAATTCTTAATCTGGCAATAATTGCCCGGCTTGTTCTGCCCCCTCTGTTAGCATGGCTTAAGCTGGGTAACACCATTGGGCATAACGAGGCCGCCAAAATTATTGGTAAACACTTTACAGAGATCCATGATAAACTCTTAAATACCCTGCAATTAAAAACCCTGGCAGACGCAAGCCCGCTCCACCGCCAACTGATTGAAGCAAGTATCGATCAAAAAATTGAAACCTTAAGGCCGGTCCGTTTCCCTACAGCGGTAAACATCCGCGACAATGTAAAGCACCTTAAATGGATCGCGGCACCACTTACATTTATTATAATTATTGCGCTGGCTGCACCTGCGGTGTTAACAGAAAGTACGCGCAGGTTAATAAAACATAATGAATATTTTGCGCCGGTTGCACCCTTCAGATTTGTTGTGGTTAATAGCACCCTGAATGCGGCACAAGGCGATGACCTAAAATTGAACATCGAACTTCAGGGCAACCAATTTCCATCGGCTATTTATATCGAGACCGAAGATCATACCTTTAAGCTCGATAAACAATCGCTTAGTAAATTTAGCTATCAATTTAGCAACCTGCAGAAAAATACTGTTTTCAAATTAAGCGGTGGTGGTTATTCATCGCAAAAATATATACTTATTGTAAACGCCAGGCCTTCTTTATTACGTTTTGATGCGGCATTAAATTATCCTGCATATTTACATAAGCAAAATGAAACTATAAGCAACGCCGGAGATCTCACCATCCCCGCCGGTACAGTGGTTAACTGGACGTTGCACACACAACATGCAAATCAGGTTTTTTTTACGCTGAATGGCCAGAAATATGCGCTGCAGCAAACAGCAAATAATGAATTTAATTTTAGCGCACGCATTATAAAACAGGCCTCTTACAATTTAAAGCCCGTAAATAAAGTTGTCAATACCACAGATTCAGCGGCTTACCATATCACCATCATTGCCGATGAGATACCGGTAATTACCGCTGAACAGAAACAAGATTCGGTAAGTACAAAAGCCCTTTATTTTAACGGCAAAATTCAGGACGACCATGGTTTTAGCGCTTTGAAGTTTCATTATAAAGTTAAATCTGCCGAAACCGGTAAAGAGATTTCTTATTCACAGCCGGTTAAGGCCGATCTTAGCCACACTCAGTCAGATTTTTTTCATTATTGGAATTTAAAGGATCTGAAAGCACAGCCAGGCGACCAAATTAGTTATTATTTTGAAGTTGCCGATAATGATGCAGTTAACGGGCCTAAAACAGCGCGTACTGCCGGGCAGGAATTGAAGATGCCTACACAGCAGCAGATAGCCGCCGAACTGAACACCGGCACCAAAGAAGTTGAACAAAAAATGGAATCGGCCGCGAAGATAGCCGCCCAGCTGGAACGTGAAGCACGGCAGCTAAGCCAAAACTTATTAAACAAGAACAACCTCTCTTTCGATGAAAAAAAGCAGGTTGAAGATCTGCTGAACAAGCGCAAAGAATTGAATGACTTGGTAAAGCAATTGCAAGAAGATAACCAGAAGAATTTGTACAACCGCCAGCAAAATCAAAGGCAGCCGGAACAAATAACCCAAATGCAAAATCAAATGGATAAGCTGCTGCAAAACCTCCTCGATCCAAAAACGCGCGAAATGATGGAGAAGCTACAGGAGTTGATGCAGCAAGAACAAAAAGATGGCACGCGTGATGAATTGCAAAAGATGCAGACCGATAATAAGTCGATGAAAAAAGAGCTGGACCGTATGCTGGAGCTTTATAAGAAACTCGACTTTGAACAAAAGTTAAATCAACAAATAGATCAGCTTAATCAACTGGCAGATCAGCAGCAGAAGCTTGCCGACCAAAGCAAAGAACAGCAAGCCAATAAACAAGACATTGGCCGGCAGCAGGAAAAAATAAAAGGGGAATTTCAGGACATAAAAAAATCGCTCGGCGACTTAGAAAAAACAGCAGCGCAAAACGGCCAGCCACAAATAGGCGAACCTAAAAAACAAGAGCAGCAAACCGACGAGCAAATGGACCAGGCCGCTAAAGAGTTGCAAAAAAATAACATGAAAAAGGCGGCCGATGCCCAAAAACAAGCGGCAGAATCTATGCAGCAAATGGGCCGCAAATTGAAACAAGATGCAGATGAGCAGGAAAGCGAGGAGGCCAGCCTTGATGCAAGACAGCTTCGCGAATTGCTTAAAAACCTGGTGAACAGTTCATTCGCGCAAGAGAAACTAATGCAAACATTTAGGTCAACCAATGCGTCGGACCCGAATTATGTTGCGCTTTCGCAGCAGCAAAAAGACATAAAGGACAATTTAAAAACCGCCGAAGACAGTTTATATTCTTTAAGCAAGAAAGTGCCTCAAATACAGTCGACAGTAAATACAGAAATAGCAGCTATAAACGACCATATTACACAAGCAATTGATAATTTAGGAGACAGGCGCACACCCGAAGCTACGCGAAACCAACAATACGCCATGACAGCTATGAACAATTTGGCACTGATGTTGAATGAGGTGCTGGATCAGTTGCAAAATGCCATGAAAAATGCGAAGGGCGGTAAAGGGAAAAAAAGTAAAAGCAGTATGCAGCAAATGAGCCAGATGCAGCAGCAGTTAAACAAAAACATGCAGCAAATGGGTGAGCAAATGCAACAGCAAGGGCAAAATCCTGGAAAGTCCGGCCAAGGGCAGCAAGGGCAAAGCGAACAACTGGCAAAAATGGCGCGCCAGCAGCAAATGATAAGACAATCGCTGGAACAATATAACCGCGAGGCAACTAAAGATGGCAGCGGCGCAGGCAATCTGGATAAAATTGCCAAACAAATGGAACAAACTGAAAACGATCTCGTAAACAGACGTATAAATGAGGAATCGCTTAAAAGGCAACAGCAAATACAGACCCGATTGCTGGAAGCAGAAAAAGCAGAACAGGAACGTGAGCAGGATAAACAACGGCTAAGCCAGGCGGGTAAGGAGATACCGCCGGGTTACATTAAAGCGTTACAAAATTATCAGCAGCAAAAAACAAAACAAACAGAACAGCTGAAAACCGTATCGCCCGAGCTAAATTTATATTACAAACAAAAGGTTAAAAAATATTTTGATCAAATTAATGGCAAATAGTATGCATGAGGCTAATATACAGGGCGCTAAGCTTTATACGTTGCAGCTTCCGTCAAAAGCGGAGAGCATTGTTGAGCTGGAAAACTTAATTGAAGAAATTGCCGACATTTACCAGGTTGGCGAAGATACTTTTGCCAACATGATGACTTGCCTTAACGAGGTTGTAATGAACGCCATTGCACATGGCAATAAATTTGATGCAGATAAAACAGTAATTGTTAATGTAGAGGTTGAGGGAAGGCGCCTGATATGGACCGTAACAGATGAGGGCCCGGGTTTCGATTACAACCACCTGCCCGACCCAACTGCAGAAGAGAATCTGGAGAACCTAACCGGCCGCGGCGTATTTATCGTAAAACAACTTTCGGACCAGTGCACGTTTAATACGATAGGAAATGAAGTTGAACTGCATTTTAAGATCTAAATGCCTGCAATAAACTTTTTTAACGAAGACATCGGTTTTAAACTTAATAGTAAACTAAAGCTGAAAAAGTGGATCAAAGAAACTTTAATATCCGAAGGTTATAAACTGAATGAGCTAAATTATATCCTTTGTTCTGATGATTACCTGCTGCAAATCAATCAACAATACCTCGCTCATGACACCTATACCGACATTATCACCTTTAACAATTCTGAGATAGAAAAAGAAATAACCGGTGATATTTTTATTTCTATTGAGCGTATTAAAGAAAACGCCGAAAAATTTGGCGTTACAGCCCAACAGGAATTACAGCGGGTGCTTATACACGGCGCGTTACATTTATGCGGCTATAAAGACAAAAAACCTGCAGATAAAAAGCTTATGACTCAAAAAGAAGACTTTTACCTGAATAATATTACCGAATAAAGTGTTTTATTTGCCTTAAATTATTAACAACAACACACTTAATATGAAAACATTAGCACTTGTATTTGCACTGCTGTTCACTACAGCTGCTTCTTCGGTATTCGACTTTAAATTACAGAACATTGATGGCGGTAAACTGGCCCTGTCTAAATATCGCGGTAAAAAGATCCTGATCGTGAATACAGCCTCCAAATGCGGCTTTACCAAACAATATAAAGATCTGGAGGCCTTAGCAGAAAAATATAAAGGTAAAGTAACTGTAGTAGGTTTTCCGGCTAATAACTTTGGCGGCCAGGAGCCGGGTACAAACCAGGATATAAAAACCTTTTGCCACGATAATTTTAACGTAAGCTTTCCAATGAGCGGCAAGGTGAGCGTTTTGGGTTTAGATATCGATCCGTTATTTCAATATTTAACCACTGCGCCAAATCCAGATTTTACAGGCGACATTAAGTGGAATTTCGAGAAATTTTTAATTGATGAGAGTGGTAAATTAATCCGCCGCTATCGTTCACAAACAACTCCGTTAGATCCCGCCATTACAAGCGCGTTATAGTTTAAGCAGTCTGTCGTTTTCGAAAGGTAGTTAGGAATCTTCCGCATTTATAAGTCTCTTTAGAAGGCTTACCTTCTACCTTTCGGAATCACCAGGTGATAATTAATTGCTATTAGCTTTCGCTTCTTTTTTAGCGTCCTTATCTGCTTGTTTTTGGGCTTTTTGGGCCTCCTTATCTGCTTTTTCCTGAGCTTTTTTAATCGAATCCTGCCTGGCTTTGGCAGCTTTCTTTTTCTTGTTAAAAAACCCCTTGAGTAAAAAATTGCTCTGGGCCGCCTTTAAATCTTCGTGCAGGGTTACCGTACTGGTATTTACATTGCTCATGGTAGTTTTGGCAGATGCTATAGTCCCAGCCAGATCTTTGGCAATTTTATCATTATGCAAGAGTTGCCCTAATGTTCCCTTACCATGGTTCATATCGTTAAACACACCTGCTAAGCTCGATGTTATCAGTTCGGCATTGTCGGCAACTTTGGTTAGCTTCCCTATAATTTTATCAATATCAACCGGGTTAACTGCCGCCAACTGATCGCCGTTGGCCACTTCTTCATGGCTGGTAACGCCACCGGGAGCTATTACTACAAGTTTGTCGCCCATCAGGCCGTCGCTGCCGATGCTAACTTTCGAATCCTTTTTTATAAACTTCCGCACACTCTCGTTTAGAGTTAAGTTTACTTTAACCGTACTATCTGATACAATATTAATGCCCTGTACCACACCTACATTAATACCGGCAAACCGTACATTATTACCAACCATTAAGCCGCTTACGTTTTTAAACGTGCCGTTAACGGTGAATGTAGAGCTGAACATGCTCTTCTGGTTGCCAATAAGAAAAATACCCAGGAAAAGCACTATAAGCCCTATTACAACAAACAGGCCTATTTTTATTTTTTGTGAGGATGTTGTTCTCATAATGTGTCAATGAAAAATGATTTTACTAATTCGTTGTCTGATTTTTGAAGTTCTTCAAAAGTACCTTCCGCTACGTATTCCCCATCGTTCATAACTACCACGTAATCGCTGGTTATTTTTGCGCATTCCATATCGTGTGTAATGATAATAGATGTTGTTTTGTATTTTTTTTGAACCTGTAATATAAGCTGGCTTATCTCGCGCGAGGTAATGGGATCAAGTCCGGTCGTTGGTTCGTCATAAAGCATAATTTCTGGATTTACTACCAATGTGCGCGCCAATCCAATCCGTTTACGCATGCCGCCGGATAGATCAGATGGCATTTTGCCGCCGGCTTCCGGTAATCCTACGCCATCAAGAACGGTTTCCACGCGTTTATCTATATCTGCCTGGTCTGTTAATTTAAGAACCCGGGTTAATGGGAATTCCAGGTTTTCTTTTACCGTCATGGAATCAAAAAGGGCAGCCCCCTGAAAAAGAAACCCGATTTTTGTTCGCAGATCCTTAAGGTCTCTTTCGTTCAGCTCACCCACTTCCTCTCCAAATACTTTTACTGATCCTTCATCGGGCGTAAGCATCCCAACAATACACTGGATAGTTACAGACTTGCCTTGGCCCGACCGGCCAAGGACTACAAGGTTCTCGCCGCGGTTAACCTTAAGGTTTATATTTTTAAGCACCTCTTTGTCGCCAAAGGCTTTTTTTAAACCTTTTATTTCTATGATCACCTCTTTATCATCCTTGTTGGTTAAGGCTTTATTTTCGGCTATATCAACTACCTCGTCCATTATTTGTAAAATAAAATAGTGCTTATCTGTACAACTATCATATCAATAAAAAATATCCATAAAGAAGCGGTAACAACTGCAGAATTTGCCGCTACACCAACACTTTCTGTTCCCTTATCAGAATTATAACCCTTGTAACACCCTACAAAGCCAATAGCAAAGCCAAAAAAGAATGTCTTAATAAGGGCAGGCATATAATCTGTAAAGTCGAGCGCGGCAATACACTTGCTAAAATACAGGTGAAAGCTAATACTGTCTGTAAAATTTACTGCTAAATAGCCACCTATCAAGCCAATTACGTCGCCAATCATGGCAAGCAGGGGGATCATTAACGTGGCAGCTAAAATGCGGGTAACAACCAGGTATTGTATCGGGTTAGCGCCAGACACATCCATGGCGTCTATCTGTTCTGTAACCTTCATACTCCCCAGCTCTGCTCCTATACTGGAGGCTATTTTACCTGCGCATATAATGCCCGTTATTACCGGTCCTATCTCGCGGATTAGTGATACTGATAGCGTATGCGGCAGCATTGCCTCGGCACCAAAGGCAACCATAGTAGGGCGTAATTGTAAAATGAGCACCAAACCCATTATAAATGAGGTTATCCCTACCAGCCCAATAGACCGGTAGCCTATCTCATAACACTGCCTTACAAATTCTGACCATTCGAAACCACCGGAAAATATATTCCTTACAAATCTGGAAAAAAATTCTCCCTGGTCGCCAATTGATATCAGCCATTTTTTCCATGCGGGTAAAACCTGTTCTGCCATATACCGGTAAACCTTTAACGTTGTTTGTGTTCAATAAATTGGTTTCAGCGTACGCCTTAGAAAAGACAATCAGATAACGCAGGTGCGCTTTGGTTACAATTGAAATGAACTTTATAAAAAACGCACGTTAGCCCTTTTTGTTTGAAGATGTATCGCCCGCTAAAACACGCTTGTTTTTTGCCTACTTTTGTACAGGTATGAGAAAGGCAGTTATAGCAGGCGCATCTGGATTGGTTGGAAGTTATTTGCTTAATATTATCCTTCAAAATAATGACTATCAGGAAGTTTTGGTTTTATGCCGGCGGGAATTACCGTTTCAGCATAAAAAAATGGTGCAGCTTGTTATTGATTTTGACAAACTAGATCAGTTTGCTGCTAATATTACAGGGAACATTTTATTTTGCTGCCTTGGCTCAACTAAAAAAAGAACGCCCAATCTTGCCGATTACCGCAAAGTAGATCTCGACTACCCTGTAGAACTGGCTGAAATAACGAAGGCTAATCATTTTAGGCAGTATCATTTTGTTTCATCAATAGGAGCAGATATGCATTCGTCTAATTTTTATACTAAAATGAAGGGCGATGCAGAGTACGCTTTAATACACCAGGACTTGCCTTGCTTACATATTTATCAGCCGTCAGCCTTAACGGGCAACAGGAAAGAGAGCAGGCCGCTTGAGAAAGTTGCGTTATTGGTTATGTCATTTATCAATCCATTATTGGTTGGTAGATTAAAAAAATATCGTAGCATACCTGCGCAATTAGTGGCGCAAGCCATGTACAATCAATCTTTAAGGCCCGAAAATGGCTTATATATCCATCCATCAGATCATATTCAAAATTTAGCGTGAGTACATATTTATCAGGAGAAAGTTTAGGGCATTCATTTCACGACAAATGGTTATTTAAAAATGTTACCATCGGTATAAACCGCGGCAGGCGCGTGGCGCTCGTTGGTATTAACGGTGCCGGCAAGTCTACCTTATTGAGAATTTTAGCAGGCCAGCTTATACCGGTTGAAGGTAAGGCTGTTAGGGCTAAAGATTTGAGGATAAGCTATTTAGATCAAGATCCCAAATTTACCCTGGACGACACGATCAGTGATTTTATTTTTAGTTCTGATAATATACAGCAACAATTAATTCGCCAATACGAAGAATTATTAGATAATGATCCTTATAATGAGGCCGAGATCAATCGCATATCCGAGGAGTTAAGCATGGCCGATGCCTGGTCTTATGAATACGAGATCAAACAAATTTTAGGCAGGTTAGATATTCATCATTTAAATCAAAAAATAGGTACTTTATCTGGCGGGCAGCGCAAACGCTTAGCCCTTGCCGGTATGCTTATACAGGAGCCCGATGTTTATGTACTTGACGAGCCTACTAACCATTTAGATATTGACACCATTGAGTGGTTAGAGAAACTGCTTACAGACGGTGGAAAGACCATTATCATGGTTACGCACGATAGATACTTTTTAGATAACGTGTGTAATGAAATAATAGAAATAGATAACGGCAAACTTTTTCCTTATCACGGTAATTATCAATACTATTTGGAGAAAAAGGCAGAGCGCGACGCTACCGATGCCGCACAGTTTCAAAAAAACACGCAGTTGTTAAAAAAAGAGCTGGAATGGATGCGCCGCCAACCGCAAGCAAGAGGAACAAAATCTAAAGCACGTATTGATGCCTTTTATGAGCTGGAAGATAAAACCAAGATCAATCAAAAAGATAAAGTACAGTTAAGCTTAAAAACAGCGCGCCAGGGAAATAAGATCATCGAACTTGAACACATTGGCAAAAGCTTTGAAGGCAGGGAGGTATTTAGCAATTTTTCTTACATATTTAAAAAAGGCGACCGTATTGGTATAGCTGGAAAAAATGGGAGCGGTAAGTCCACATTACTTAACATTATAACCGGGGGCTTACATCCAGATAAAGGCCTTGTGGCAAAAGGCGAAACAACAGTAATGGGTTATTTTAATCAAACTGGTATTACCTTTCAGGAAGATGAGCGGGTTATTGATATTGTAAAGAATGTTGCAGAATATATTACCATGGCCGATGGCAAAACCATAACGGCCTCGCAGCTGCTTACTCAATTCCTTTTTCCGCCTGTTAAGCAATTTGGGTTTGTTACCAACTTAAGCGGTGGAGAGAAAAAGCGTTTGCAATTGATGCGAATTTTAATGCAGAACCCTAATTTTCTAATTCTTGATGAGCCGACTAATGATCTGGATATAGACACCTTAAACGTGCTTGAAGAATTTTTAATGAACTATACGGGGGTGTTGTTGTTGGTATCGCACGACAGGTATTTGTTAGACAAACTGGTAGACCAGCTATTTATCTTAGATGGAAGCGGGAGCGTTACTATTTATAATGGAAATTATTCGTCATACCGAACAGATTTAGAAGAAGAAGCAAAGTTTGGCGGCAAGAAACCGGTAGCTGCGCCCATTGCTAAACCGGGGCCTGCAAAATCTAAGCTCTCGTTCAAGGAGCAAAAAGAACTCAGCGAAATTGAACAACAAATCGGTGAGCATGAATCAGAAATTTCGAGGCTTACAGATCAGTTAAATTCAAATGGTCTTGTACACGATGAATTAGCCTTTACAGCAAAACAGATACAATCACTTACAGCCGTTATCGATGAGAAATCCTTACGGTGGTTAGAACTTTCAGAGAAACAATAAATGAAACTTTCCGACGTATTAGCATCATCAGGTGTTATAGTATTATTAATGGCGTTTTTGCTAAACCTTTATAAAAAGTTGCCTGCACAGAGCAGGTTATACACTTTAATGAATTTTGTAGGTGCGGTGTTGTGCTGTATTTCTTCTATTTTAATTAAGTTTTATCCCTTTATTGTACTGGAGGCAATTTGGGCAAGTTTCGCGCTATTGTCATTATTCGGTGTTCCACGTGGAACATCAAAAGATGAAGATTAATTTTGTAATGTTCCACGTGGAACATGTGTGTTATGTTTAAAAAATACGATGTTATAGTTGTTGGTGCGGGGCATGCCGGCTGCGAGGCCGCAGCGGCCGCCGCAAATATGGGCTCGTCTGTGTTATTGATCACCATGAACATGGGTACTATAGCACAAATGAGTTGTAATCCCGCCATGGGTGGAGTAGCTAAAGGACAGATAGTGCGCGAGATTGATGCGATGGGTGGTTATTCGGGTATTATTGCCGACAAAACTACGCTTCAATTCCGGATGCTTAATCTCTCTAAAGGCCCGGCCATGTGGAGCCCACGCGCACAAAACGATCGCATGCGCTATGCAGAGGAGTGGCGCCTGGCTTTAGAGCGTACACCCAGGGTAGATATTTGGCAAGACATGGTGAACGGCTTAGTTGTAAAAGACGGGAACGTTAGCGGCATACAAACTTCATTGGGGGTCGAAATCGAAGCACATGCAATAGTGCTTACTAACGGCACATTTTTGAATGGGACCATTCACATTGGCGAAAAACGTTTTGGCGGCGGCAGGACGGGCGAAAAAGCCGCAACAGGGTTAACCGAAAGTCTCGAATTATTAGGTTTTGAAGCCGGTAGAATGAAAACCGGTACACCGCCACGGGTTGATGGCCGCAGCCTTGACTACAGTAAATTGGAAGAGCAATGGGGTGATGAAGATCCCGGGCGTTTTTCCTATACCGATGTAGAACGACCAACGGCTAAACGTTGTTGCTGGATAACTTATACAAACCCCGATGTTCATGAAACTTTAAAGGAAGGCTTTGAAAAGTCGCCAATGTTTACCGGCCGGATCAAAGGGTTAGGCCCAAGATATTGCCCATCTATAGAAGATAAAATAAACCGGTTTGCCGAGCGCGACCGACATCAGATTTTTGTAGAGCCGGAAGGCTTCGAAACCGTGGAAATTTACGTGAATGGTTTTTCTACATCGCTGCCAGAGGATGTGCAGTATCGCGCTTTGAAAAAAATTCCTGGCTTTGAGAACGTAAAAATGTTTCGCCCGGGCTATGCCATCGAATACGATTATTTCCCGCCTACGCAACTGGGTCTTACATTGGAAACCAAACTGGTTAAAAACCTCTTCTTTGCGGGGCAGATCAATGGAACTACCGGATATGAAGAAGCGGCGTCGCAGGGTTTAATGGCGGGTATAAACGCTCATCAGAATGTGCATGGTAAAGCGCCTGTGATATTAAAAAGGTCTGAATCTTATATTGGGGTACTCATAGACGATCTTGTAACCAAGGGCACCGAAGAGCCATACCGTATGTTCACTTCCCGTGCCGAGCATAGATTATTACTGCGCCAGGATAATGCAGACATCAGGCTTAGCCCGCTCGGATTTGAATTGGGATTAATCAGTGCTGAACGCCTTCAAAAAGTAAAGGATAAGGTAAAAAACTCTGACGATATTGTTTCTTACACGAAAACGAAATCTATAGATCCATCGGCAGTAAATGACTTACTGGGAGAATTGGGTACAAGCCCGATTGCTCAGGGCGCAAAGCTGTTTAATTTATTAAGCCGGCCGCAAGTGGAATTTAAGGACCTGCTGCAAATTGACAGATCTCTTGCAGAATTATTATCCGCTTACGACAAAGACACCATTGAACAGGCCGAGATTAAGATTAAATATGAAAGCTATTTTGAAAAAGAGCTGGAGATTGTAGAACGAATGAAGAAAATGGAGAACAATGAAATTAACCCGGAATTTGATTATCATAAACTCGGCTCGCTATCAAAAGAAGCGCGCGAAAAATTAATGAAGATAAAACCACGTACATTAGGTCAGGCTTCCAGAATATCGGGTGTTTCGCCTTCAGACATTTCGGTTTTGATGGTCCACATGTCGAGACGAGGATAAAACACTGATAATAAGCATGTTACAAACATTCCTTTTAAATTAATTATTTTCACATTTTAATATAGCACTTCAAAAAAAAGCGAAAGTGTTCTATAACGCTTAAAAATGCCCTTAAAAACAAAACGCCTCATTTTTGAATATTTGATACTGGCAGTTGCGCTTAATTTCGTAATGGCAAGCTGTGCAAGCATCCAGAAGCCACAAGGGGGCCCGCGCGATCGTACACCCCCAAAACTTTTGAAGGCAAACCCGGAGAACATGACCCGCAATTTCAAAGCGAAAGAAATTGAATTGCAGTTTGACGAGTTTTTTAAACTCACTAATCAATATTCGGAAATAAGCATGAGCCCAGCTATGGAGAAAAGCCCGGAATATAAAATCCGCCAAAAAAAACTGGTGATCGATTTCCGCGATAGCTTACAAAAAAACACCACCTACGTTATAAATTTTGGTAAAGCAATTGCCGATGTAAATGAAGGCAATGTGCTTAAGAATTTTACCTATGTGTTTTCGACAGGTACACATATTGACTCGCTTTCCATATCGGGCAATGTTACCAATACCGAAACCCAGGCAAAAGAAAAAGAAGCTACAGTTATGCTTTTCCCGTTAAGGCAGGATTCATTATTCGGGAAAAAGAAGCCATTAATTTTTACAAGTACGGATTCGTCAGGCAATTTCACCCTGAATAATCTGGCAGAGGGAGATTACAAGATCTATGCGTTAAAAGAGATTAGCCCGAATAAAATCTATGATAACGACCAGGAATTAATTGCTTTTTTAAAGAACCCTATACATGTAACTAAAGATACTTCCAATATTTCGTTACGACTATTTAAACAAACACCCGAAAAATTTAGATTACTTGAGCGCCGCTTTGACCCCGATGGCAAACTCTTTTTTAAATTTAACAAGCAGCTAATAGAACCATCTGTAAAAATTACCTACCCGGCCGGCGTTGACGAAAGTAAATATGTGGATATAAGCCCGACAAAAGATACTGCACAGGTATATTTAAAAAACATGGATTTTGATTCTGTACGGGTTGCCTTTTTCGACAAACAGAAGGCGTTAGACACCATCTATATGCGCAAAGGGCGAAAGGAATCTTTTACCCGAATTATCACGTTTAAATATAACCTGGGCAATGGCGACCTGTTAAAGCCCGGAGCCGACCTACAGGTGTTTGCCAATGAGCCTATCGAGTCCTTTAACCCCGACCTGATAAGCATTACTGAAGACTCGGTAAATGTGAATTTCGCGGCGACCAGGGATGTTATGAACGCAAAACTTTTAAACATTAAATACCGCTGGCGACAAGGCGCTGCTTATAAGATTGTATTGAACGAAGGTGCATTTATAGATATTTACGGTGATAAGAATAAAACTTCTATACGTAAATTTGCCATTAACAAGCCCGAAAACTATGGTACGCTCACTATTAAGCTAAATGTGCCCGACACTTCAAAAGCTTATGTAGCACAGATATTAAATGTGCAGAAAAATATTTTACGCACAATAACCTTCAACAAAACCACATCGGTTGTTTTAAAAGATTATTTGACCGGCAGGTACCAGGTGCGTATAATTTATGATAATAACCGCAATGGCGTATGGGACAGCGGCTTGGTAAAAACGGGCACACAGCCCGAAAAAATTTGGCTGTACGAAAAGGAAATAACGTTACGTGCTAACTGGGAAACAGAAGAAGCAGTAGATATCCCGCGCGAAACTAGCCTTCCATAAACCAGCTCGAATACAGGATATAATTATCGGGCAGTTTATCTAATAAAGTGATTTGCTCGCCGGTAAGTGGCTTTATTTTTTTAGCAGGCGTACCAGCATATAAAAAGCCTGTTTCGCACACTGCATGTTCTAACACAACAGAGCCCGCGCCAATGATCACATAAGGCTCCACAATGGCGTGATCCATTACAATGGCGCCCATACCAATTAGGGTGTGGTCTTGCAGCGTACAGCCATGCACAATGGCGTTATGACCAATAGATACATAATTACCAATTGTAGTAGCTGCTTTTAAGTACGTAGCGTGAATAACCGCACCGTCCTGGATGTTAGTGTTATTGCCTATCTTAATACTGTTTACATCACCACGAATCACCGCGTTAAACCAAACAGAGCATTTGTTGCCCATAACAACATCGCCAACTATGGTGCAGTTGTCTGCAATAAAGCAATCTGCTCCCCATGACGGGCTCTTGTCTTTTACGGGGAGGATTAATGGCATTGATATTCTGTCTTGGGTTTCGGGTTATTAGTATAAAAATAGTTAATTGTCTAATCAGAACACTTGAAACTCCTAACTAATTTATACTTTAGCATCATAACAAGCGGAAATAGCTCAGCTGGTAGAGCATCAGTTTCCCAAACTGAAGGCCGCGGGTTCGAATCCCGTTTTCCGCTCTTTAAAAACTCCCAAACAATGCTTTTAATATAAAAACTATTCCAATTGCCGTTACTGTAGTCATCCAAAACTATATAAACTGCGGTAAGAGTTGACCTTTCCGGTTTGTTTTATCTGATGCTGGTTTTCTCTTTCTTACATTTATAAACATCAGAATCCCAACTATTAGAAATAAGAACCCGGAGAGTAAAAGCTTCACATCCATCAATATCTATAGTTAAAACACCGTATCCTCCACAACATCAGCATGTTCAGGATAATCGGTTGTATAGTGCAATCCCCTGCTCTCTTTCCGCATCATGGCCGATTTTACTACGATGAACGATACCTGGATCAAATTGCGCAATTCGCAAAGCTTTACAGATAGCTTGGTTCTTTTGTAAAATGCCTCAGTTTCTTCATATAGTAAACCTAAACGCCTCATAGCCCTGTCTAAGCGAAAATCTGAACGTACGATACCTACATAATCATTCATCAGCTTTTGCATTTCGCGGATGTTGTGGGTAACTAATATGTCTTCATTGGATAGCTGAACGCCATTTTCATTCCAGTCGGGTATGTTATCCGGCATATCATTGCTTTCAAACTGCATAGTTGCGTCTTCATAAATACGGTGTGCAAATACCAATGCCTCTAACAAAGAGTTAGATGCCAGCCTGTTAGCGCCATGTAAACCCGTAGAAGAACATTCTCCGCAAGCATATAATCGATTAATAGACGACCGTCCCCAATGGTCTACCATTACACCACCGCACATGTAATGGCACGCGGGCGAAACCGGGATCATATCTTTGGTCATGTCTATCCCAATATCCAGGCACTTGGCATAGATGTTAGGGAAATGCTGTAAAATATCTGCTTTGCTCCGGTGGCGGATATCGAGATAAACATAATCTTCACCAGATTTTTTTATCTCCGCATCTATCGCACGAGCAACTATATCGCGTGGTGCAAGTGATTTACGCGAATCATATTCCTGCATAAACTCTGTACCATCCAGGCGTTTTAATACGCCGCCAAAACCGCGCACAGCTTCAGATATCAGGAATGAAGGGTACTCGCCGGGGTTATACAAAGCTGTAGGGTGAAACTGTATAAACTCCATATTTCGCACCTTTCCTTTGGCACGATAAACCATGGCTACGCCGTCGCCTGTGGCAATAGTTGGGTTTGTGGTTATCGAGTAAATATGCCCCGCCCCACCCGATGCCATTACCGTAACCTTAGCCAATATTTTATCAACATCTCGGGTTAGCGTATTCAAGGCGTAAATACCATAGCATTTAATGTCCGTGGTCGACTTACCTACAAACTTCCCCAAATGGTGTTGTGTTATAAGATCTACCGCAAAATAATGGCTAATGATCTCTATATTAGGATGTTTGTGTATTTCTTCTAACAATGCCCGTTCTATTTCTAAACCTGTAATATCCTTATAATGTAGTACCCTAAATTCAGAATGGCCGCCTTCTTTGGCGAGATCGTAATAGCCTTCGTTGGTTTTATCGAAGTTGGTACCGTAATCAATTATTTCCCGTATGCGTGCAGGGCCTTCACTAACAACAGCCTCAACAACCTGCAGATCGCAGAGACCATCGCCGGCTATTAAGGTATCTTCTATATGCTTTACAAAAGAGTCGGCTTTTTTATCCACAACCACTGCAACACCGCCCTGCGCATACTTTGTATTAGATTCATCTTCATTTGCCTTAGTAACAATAAGTACCTTGCCATGATTTGCAGCCTTTAATGCAAAACTTAACCCGGCTATACCCGATCCAACAACCAGGAAATCCACAGCTTTTGTCATATTATAAGTAGTATGTGTGTAAAAGTAATACTTGTGTTTATAAGCGTATTAAAAGATGTTAATTTTGCAGATGTAAATAGCTAACAAGTTTTAAAATGGTTGATAAGTGCTGATGGTAGTGCGGGCCCGGGAATTTTATCAGCTATTTTTAAGGAGTTTTTAATCTTCCGTTAACATTTATCAACTAAATAATTAATTAACAAAAAGGTTTTAAAAGTTTAATAGTGCTTTACAAAATGATTTTAAAATGAGCACTTTAGCTAAATAAAAAATAAGCTTTATTGTTAGTAAGATGATGATAAATCATATATCAAAGAAACTTCGCAGCCATCTGTCAACACCACCAACACACTAATAAACAATAGTATTTATATTAATAAGAATTATTGTTTTTATTGATCTGTTCAAAAATGGATACTTTAGAGGAAATAAATATTAAAGGTTTTGCCGACGAATACATTGACCCGGTGCTCGATCTTTTTGCCGAAATAGTTAAATTAAAAAAGCAGAAGAATGCAGTTATACTTGCCCATTATTACCAGGATGGAGATATACAGGATATTGCCGATTATATTGGCGATAGCCTTGGTTTATCGCAGCAGGCTGCAAAAACAGATGCCGATATTATTGTTTTCGCCGGTGTACATTTCATGGCCGAAACTGCCAAGATTTTATCGCCAACAAAAAAAGTTTTATTGCCCGATATTAAGGCCGGATGCTCTTTGGCAGATAGCTGCCCGCCGCACCTTTTTAAAAAGTTTAAAGAAAATTACCCCGATCACCTGGTTATTACCTACGTAAACTGCACCGCCGAATTAAAGGCCATGAGCGATATTGTTTGCACATCCAGCAATGCGGTTGGCATTGTAAACAGTTTACCAACACACCAGAAAATAATATTCGGCCCTGATAGAAATTTAGGCAGGTACGTGGCGGAAAAAACAGGCCGCGACCTTGTACTTTGGAACGGTGCCTGTATGGTGCATGAAATATTCTCGAGGGAAAAGATAACCAAACTAAAGGAACGTTATCCCGAAGCCAAAATATTAGCCCACCCGGAGTGTGAAGAGGTAATTTTAGAACTTGCTGATTATATAGGTTCTACTACAGGTATTTTAAATTATGCAACCAGTTCTGCAAGCAGGCAATTTATTGTAGCAACGGAGGCAGGTATATTACACCAGATGCAAAAGGATAACCCCGGTAAGGAGTTTATACCTGCGCCGCCAAATAATAACTGTGCCTGTAACGATTGCCCGCACATGAAACGTAATACATTAGAAAAGCTTTACTTGTGCCTTAAAAATGAACTACCAGAGATATACGTTCCGGCAGATATTATTGAAAAGGCGGTAAAGCCAATTGAAAGAATGCTGGATATATCGGCACAATTAGGCTTATAACACTGGATTTTGATTACGCTGATTTTGGGTTGATTGCACCGATCATCAATACCCAAAAGTTAATCAGTATGATCATTTTTAAAAATCGGTATCATAAAATTAATATGGATTTGTTTGAAAATACCGAAAGAACTAACATACAGGAATTAGGTGAATTTGGCCTGATAGATCATTTGACCAAAAATTTCCCGCTAAATAAAAAGAGCAGTTTAAAAGGTATTGGCGATGACGCGGCGGTTATTGATGCATTAAATAAAAAAGTGCTGGTTTCTACAGATATGCTGTTGGAAGGTATCCATTTCGATCTGGCTTACACGCCCCTTAAACATTTAGGCTACAAGGCGGTACAGGTTAATCTAAGCGATATTTACGCCATGAACGGTACACCCGAACAGATCACAGTATCTATAGGCATGTCGAGCAGGTTTTCATTAGAAGCTATTGAAGAATTGTATGAAGGTATTTACCTGGCTTGCGATAAATACGGAATTGATTTGATAGGTGGCGACACGACGGCTTCTAAACAAGGCCTGGTTATAAGTGTAACTGTTTTAGGTTATGCTGATGAAAAGGATATTACCTACAGAAATACAGCCGAAGAAGGCGATCTGATATGTGTAAGCGGCGACTTAGGTGGTGCTTACACAGGATTGCAATTATTAGAGCGTGAAAAATTAATATACCTCGAAAACCCGCAAATACAACCCGACCTGGAGGGCAAAGACTACATTGTTGAACGCCAGCTAAAGCCGGAGGCCCGCCGGGATGTAATTGATCTGTTAAGATCGAGGGGCATAAAACCAACGGCTATGATAGATGTATCGGACGGTTTAGCATCTGAGCTTTTACACATCTGCAAGCAAAGTAACAAGGGGTGTAATCTGTATGAGGAAAAAATACCGATAGACCCGATGACCTACGAAACTGCCCGGGAATTTAATTTGGACCCCACGGTTTGCGCGCTAAGCGGCGGTGAAGATTATGAACTGCTTTTTACTATTAAACAGGCCGACTACGACAAAATAAAGAACGATGTGGACGTTAGTATAATCGGCTATATAACAGAGCCTTCCGCGGGGTTAAACTTAATCACTAAGGCAGGCAAGGTACACGAATTAAAAGCCCAGGGCTGGAATGCATTTGGTAAATAAACTATATATTGTGGAATGAAGCAATATTATAAAGTCTTTTTACTTTGTGGCATGTTAACAGGTATAATGTTTAGCGCTGAAGCTCAAAAAGCGATAATATTTAAAGTAAAATATATTCCAAACCGAACGTACTCCAGCGCTACAAAATCTATTGCCAACATGGCCATGAATTTTGAAGGGACTCCCGAGCAATTAGAAAAACTAAAGGCTCAGGGCATTAAAACGCCGGTTGTAATGGATATAAATAATACTGCGGACTACACCTTCAAAACAGGAGAAGCAGATATTTCTGGTTCTTTCCCGGTGGTTATAACTTATAATAACCTCCAAACCACCATGACTGTGGCAGGTAAAACGTTAAATACGCCGCAAAACACTTTCGTAAACAACAGCATATACGGCCACATTAATAACCTCGGGAAAATACAAGTCGACTCTGTAGAGGGAAAGCTGAGCCGCGATACCGCTATAAACAAGCTGTTGACAACCATGATCAACGCCGTGCAGAGCCAGATAAAGTTTCCGGAAAAACCTTTAAAACCAGGTGATACTTTTGTGCAGGATGTACCCATGAATATGCCAGTATCGGGTATGTCGCTTTCATTTACAATAAAAACAACCTATACCTATACGGGCATGGCAAACGGACTTGCGCTTTTTACCTTTATACAGGCTGCCAATTATAACCTCTCTACAACGGCAAATGCCAATTTTAATGCGTCGGGAAGTGGCAATGGTTCCGGTCAGCTTAAGTTTTCTGTGAAAGAAAATCTCATAAAAGAGATGAACACCCTAACCAATATCAAATATAAGCTGGATGTAAAAGGGATGATCATAATTGCCGATTCTAAAATAGAAACCAACTTAACGAACAAAATATTATAGCGTTTACCCATACGCTAAATCAAATCGTCGCTTAAAAGTCTTGCATCTAATTGCTTATCTGCCTTTGCTCCTAACCGTTTTATTTTATCGGCAGTTGTGGTTAAATTTCCACGGCCATCAACCAGTTTATTAAACGCTTTATCATAATTATCTTGTGTGGAGCGGATGCTTTTACCTATACCTTCCAGGTCTGCCACAAAACCTACAAACTTATCATACATTTCTCCGCTCAGGCGGGCAATTTCCATCACATTACGGTTTTGGTTTTCTTGTTTCCACATGCTGGCTATGGTGCGCAAAGTTGCCAGCAGCGTAGACGGGCTAACTATAACTATCCGCTTATCCCAGGCATCGGTAAACAGATCGGCATCTATCTGTACCGCAAAACTAAATGAAGATTCTATAGGCACAAACAGCATCACAAAATCGGGCGAGTTCAGTTTATTAAGACCATGATAATTTTTACCAGACAGGTTGTGCACATGGCTGCGTAATGATTCTACATGCGCACGGGCGTACAGCTTTTTATCCTCTTCGGTTTCGCAGTTTACCAGTTTCTCATACGCTATTAGCGAAACTTTGGCATCTATGATCAAATGTTTATCGTCGGGCAAATCAATAATGGCATCGGGGTGATAACGGCCACCATCGGCCGACTGGTGTGCAGCTTGCAGCCTGTATTCGCGATCTTTTGTTAAGCCAGATCTTTCAAGCACCTTTTCCAGGATAAACTCTCCCCAGTTGCCCTGCTTTTTATTATCGCCCTTTAAAGCTTTGGTTAAACTATTGGCTTCTTCACTAATTAACTTATTTAACGCCATTAACTGGGTTAGTTCGCCCCGCAGTAAATTCCGCTCATCCGATTCGGCCTTGTAAACCTTATCTACTTTATCTTCAAAAGCCTTAATGTTTTGTTTTAGCGGATTAAGCAGGGTATCCAGATTATGGCGGTTTACATCTGTAAATTCTTTCGCCTTTTCCTTTAACAATTTTTCTGCAATGTTTTCAAACTCACGCTGAAAATGCAACCGGGTGGTTTCTAATTCTGCTTTCTGCTCATCTAATTTTTCCTGCTGCGATTCATAAAAAGCCTGGCCGCGCTCTATGGTTTGCAATGCCTGTGAGAGTTTGGTACGCTCCGTAGCCAGCTCCTGTATTAAACGTAACTGTTCTTCTTTAAAATGAGTAGTAATGTTTTCCTTTTCGGCAGTGATCCACAAAGCCTTTTCGTCGGCTTTTGCTATTTGAATTTTCAGGCTGTCATTTTCGTTTTTTAGCGCAACAGTACCCTCATCCGACAACGCATTTTTACCGTTAGACCTGATAAAAAGTACAACCCCGCACACGAAAAATATCCCGGCAATAATTAAAATGACCATATCCATTTGACAATAAAATTAGTAAACGAATATAGTTATTTTATAATTTAATAAAAATGTTAGTCAAATTTGCTATTGCAAATTTTTATCAGGTCAGTCACTCCTTATGCTACTTTCTTGGCGTTTTTCCACTGTCGACCGTTGGATTGGTAACCTGTTTCCCTGTTGTGCTGGTATCTGTAGTTGCGTTAGAATTGCCCGCCGCCGATCCATTACCTCCGCTAACCGCTGCGCCCGAATTGCCAACCGTTCCGGAATCGGCACCATTACCGCTTTTTTGTTTTGTAGCGCTATTACAGGCGGCTATTAACAAGTAGTTTGCTAACAGCATTATGATTGCAAATTTTTTCATGGCCATGTTTACCTTTTACAACCAAGATAAGCAAATACAGTTTTTAGGGATTTTGCAATGCCGGTATATCATAATTTGGGAGGTCGCGATTATCTGTCGGGGTGGCAGGGCGCGGTAAATAGGCGGTATCTGCGGCAAAGGGGTTATCGGTCCCGGTATCTAATACTAAACCATTGGGCATTTGCGGGCGGGGGAATTGTGCCTGGGTTACGGTATCTAAACCGGGGTATAAGCCTATAGAAGCAGAATCTACAGCGCCCTGGTAGGTGTTTTGCGGGTTTTTTTCTCCGCATGAATTTAGTAATGCAAGGGCAATTATCGTAAAAAATAAAGTTGTTCCTCGTTTCATTACTTTATGTACTTAAAGGGCCATATTAAGTTTTATTGCACCTTGGCCACACGAATGCCAACATCGCTTACTTCATGCAGTGGGTTGTCGCGCATATTTTGTTCCAGCTCGAAATGATAAACACCCCGCGCCGGGAATTTATATTGCGGTTTAAAAAGCGTTTGATAACTGTAGATATTACCGGTGCCTTTCCCGGTCCATTCGCCGTCGGGGTTGGCCAACTTAAACTCATACCTTATTGCCACGGGTTTTGTGCCGGCAATATTTTGGCTTATCAGCACAAACATATTGGCATATTTATAATCGCCGGTAACACGCAGGTTCAGGTATAAATTATACAGTACAGATGTATCTTTAATTTCAACATCATACTTTATCTTATTGGCGTAAGACCAGTTTCTGTTGACGATCTCGGTATTTTGATCAAACACCGTAGAAGGGTCATAACAGCCGCCCACCGAAATTAATAGCAGCAAACCGGTAAATAACCGAATATGAGCGGCAATCTTCATAGCTTAATTTGCCTGCGGCGGCGGGTTGCTATTAGGGTTTGGCCCGTTGTTGCCCCTGTTTGGCCGGTGCCGGCGATTATTACGCCTGCTATTGCCGCCCTCTCCCGAGCCTTCTGCGGCATTAAATGGTGCTGCAGGCTGGTTATTACCGTTGCCGGCGGTGCGCTGTTGCTGCGGCCCGGCTTGTTGGTTACGTGGCTGCTGCTGGTTAGGGTTACGCTGCTGCTGAGGGCGCTGGCCCTGCTGATCATTTGACCGTGCCTGCTGATTAGGATTACGCGGTTGCTGGTTGTTGCCCTGCGGGCGGTTGCGGTTGTTATTATTCCGGTTGCGGTTACGATCATCCAGGCGGGTAAGGCTATCCTGCCCAACTACATTCTCATAATCCAGCACCTTGGCTGCATTCTCGTCATGCGCTATGATTTCGCCCAGGTCTGCCGGCTTAATGCCGTCTTTATTCATCTGCTGAATTTCTTTTACACGATTAATGT
This sequence comes from Mucilaginibacter sp., assembly GCA_965277245.1. Lineage (GTDB taxonomy): Bacteria > Bacteroidota > Bacteroidia > Sphingobacteriales > Sphingobacteriaceae > Mucilaginibacter. The sequence goes on along the minus strand of OZ255719.1, from coordinate 2,895,505 downwards.
GCAGAGGTATCCAATCTTCGCCACCCGGGTAGGTGAACCACATTAGTTTTTTAAAGATATCGGTTTTTTGTAACCTGGCATCGCCTTTTTCGGTACGCAGGGTGTGCACATTATCGGGGATATGTTTTAGCGCATCCATGTAAGTATCCAGCTCGTAGTTTAAGCAGCATTTTAGCTTACCGCACTGGCCGGCAAGTTTTAAGGTGTTTAAAGAAAGATTTTGGTAACGCGCTGCCGATGTAGAAACTGTTTTAAAATCGGTAAGCCAGGTAGAGCAGCATAGCTCACGGCCGCAAGAGCCAATGCCGCCCAGGCGGCTTGCTTCCTGGCGCATACCTATTTGCCGCATCTCTATCCTAATGCGGAAAGTCTCGGCCATACGTTTGATGAGTTCACGAAAATCTACGCGGCCTTCGGCGGTGTAGTAAAAGGTAGCCTTGCTTTTATCGCCCTGGTAATCAACGTCGCTTATCTTCATTTGCAGGCCCAACTCTAAAGCCAGCTTGCGCGCCTTATGCATGGTTTCCCACTCCATATCTTTGGCCGCTTTCCATTTATCTACATCGGGTATGGTAGCCTTGCGGAACACTTTTTTGGTAACGTCGCTTTCATTAACGCGGCGCTTAACCATTTGCATGCGCACCAGTTCGCCGGTTACAGAAACGTGGCCAACATCAAACCCGCCGGTTGCGGTCTCGGTAACCACAAGCTCGCCGGCCTCTAAGTAAATATTATCAGTATTAAGGTAGAAATCCTTTCGGGAGCCTTTGAATTTAATCTCAACTACCGGAAATACTTTATAATTGGTTGGCATATCCATGTGCGACAGCCAGTCGTAAACATCTAATTTGCTACACCCGTTGGTTAGGCATGAGCCATTACTTTTGCAGCCCGAAGGTGCGCAACCGCCACCTGTAGAGCAACTTCCACATCCCATATTAATTGGTTATATATTGAATCCCTTGCGGGAGAATCTTAAAATGAAGCACTTTAATTAGCTGTAAAGATACATCTAAAAATAAAATTTTAGGATTAGCATTTCGCTCTACATGATAGTGGGCCTTTTCCAGCTCAGCGCTTACAGTTTCGGCCGCCGGGATGGGGATCACTGCCGACATTTTTTGAGCAGTTTCCAGCTCGCTATCGGGTAGGTGGACCAGTTTTTCGGCACCGCTTTGCAGCAGGCAGCACTCTCGTAAAAAACTGATCCCGTAACGCAAAAAATTCTTTTGGTTTTCGCGGCCAAGCTTAGCCAGGGCGTCTACCAGCTTTATCACTTCCAAACCTTTGTTGCTATAACATAAGCGCAGCCATTGTAAAAATAACGGGTGATGGCTATCTGCATCCTGCTGCAAGATCTGTATGGCCTCGGTAAGGTTGCCGTTGCTTAAATAGGCGGCCTGCTCTGCCAGGGCTTTGGGCTGGCCATTCTCTATTAAATAACCCCGTACATCATTATAATGCAGGCAGGGGATCTTCACCAGTTGCGTACGCGATAAAATGGTATTCAGTATTTGGTCCTGGCTTTGTGCTACCAGCAAAAAAAGAGTATTCGGCTGCGGCTCTTCTATAATTTTAAGCAGCGAATTGCCCGCTTTATCAAGGTACTCGGGCAGCCAGAGGATCAAAATTTTGTATGCCGACTCGAACGGTTTAAAGCTTAGCTTTTTGATGATCTGATGGCACTCGGCAATGTTGATGTTAGCCTGCTTGTTTTCGGCTTCCAGGTAACCGCGCCAGATATCGAGATTGAGGTATGGATTGGTTAAAAAAGCATCCCGCCATTGTTCAATAAAGCTTAGCGCGGTATCTTCTTTATGCCTGGCGAAAAACGGGTAAGAAAAATGCAGATCGGGGTGTACCAGTTTTTCATACTTACGGCACGATGAACATACGCCGCAGGAGTCTTCGGGCTGTTTATCCTCGCACGACAAATATTGCGCATAAGCGACAGCAAGCGGTAAAGCGCCGGCCCCTTCGGGCGCTAAAAATAGCTGGGCATGGCTCACCCGGTTCTCCTTAACCGAGTTAATTAACCGTTGCTTAACGGCAGCCTGGCCAACTATATTTTTAAACCGCATTGGTGCAAGTTAATAATTTTTCGATTGTCAGTTGTTGGTTGCCAGTTGCGAGATAAAAAGTAACTTTGATATTAAGACGTTATTTTCTTGCAACCCACAACTGACAACGCGCAACTGATTTATGAGAATAATGGCCTTTGATTATGGTACCAAGCGCATAGGCATTGCGGTTACGGATCCCTTGCAAATGATAGCCAACGGGCTGGACACGATACATCCAAATCAGATCATCGACTTTTTAAAAAAATACCTGCAAACCGAACACGTACAAACCTTTGTAGTTGGCGACCCAAAACAGATGGACGGCACGCCTTCGCAATCGGCTATTCATGTTAGGGGATTTGTGAACTTATTAAAAAAAACCTTCCCCGATATCCCGGTGGAGATGATAGACGAGCGCTTTACCTCCAAAATGGCATCGGCTGTAATTTTGCAAAGCGGCATCAATAAAAAAGCACGGCAGAACAAGGCGCTGGTAGACAACATCTCGGCCACGATACTGCTGCAATCATGGATGGACAGGAAGGAGTTTTTATAAGAAAGAGACGGAATGCTTTCCGTCTCTACCGTTGCAATTATTTACTCGCCAGAAACGGCGCCTTTTCAGCATAAGTCCTATCCCCAATCTGCCCGACCACAAAATCGGCAAGATCTGTAGTGCTTATCTTTTCGCCGGGGCTATCAAAGAGGTTAATCAATAGTCCGCACCGCTCGGCGGTTTGCTCTATCCAGGGCAGGCGCAGCATCGTCCAGTCGGCATTACTTTGACATAATAACTCAAAAGCCTTTTGTCTGTCGGCAACTGCATCAGGGAAATTCTGCCGCATCCAGTCGGACTTGGTTTTGGTGGCTTCGCTTTTCCGGTCGCCGGGCGCATCGAGGTTTAACCCTGCAAGCGTAATAAAACGTTTAATTCCATTTTCTTCCATCGACCTCAAAATATACATTGTGGAAAGGCTTGATATCAACGGCTCGTCTTTTCTCGGGCCGATGGCAGCCACTACCACGCCACAGTCTTTAATGAGCACTTGTGTTGTCTCGAAGTCCTTTACGTCACCCTGAACGATTTCCAAAAGCGGGTGAGAAACGGTGTAAGTATCGGGCCGGCGGATTAATGCTTTAACGCTATAGCCCTTGTTTAATAATGAGGTAAGAATATATTGTCCGGCTTTACCGGTTGCGCCAAGCAAGGCGACTTTTATAGCTTGATCCATGTTTCTGTCTGTTATAAATAAGAATTTCTTTTTGAGCGCTTGAGCGCAAAGCAGTAGCGGGATCATTAATGATCTGCCGTTTAGAAGTGATATTTATAACTACAGTAGGATGGTGCGAAGATATAAATTACCCCCGACCCCCTAAAGGAAATAAAAACAAAACATAAAAATTTAAAATATTCGCCCCCTTTAGGGGAGTCGGGGGCTTACCTTTGCCCTATGGAAATTCTCGACCCCATTCTACAAGCCTACCTCGACGCGCATTGCGATGCCGAACCCGATGCTTTAAAAAAGATAAACCGCGAAACATATTTAAAAGAGCTTAAGCCGCACATGCTATCTGGCCATTACCAGGGCAGGCTGCTGAGCATGCTTAGTAAAATGATTAACCCCGACCGTATTTTAGAGATAGGCACGTTTACCGGTTACTCGGCAATTTGCCTGGCCGAGGGGCTGGCCGAAGGGGGTATTTTAGATACCATAGAGGTAAATTTGGAGGCGGAACAGATGCTGCTCAAAAACTTTGAATCGGCAGGCATGTCGCACAAGATCAGGCTTCATATGGGCCACGCGCTGCCGAAAATTTTGGAATTTCAGGATAATTTATTTAACATTGTATTCATAGACGCCGATAAGAAGAACAATATAAACTATTTTGAAAGCGTTATAGAAAAAGTAAAACCGGCAGGTTTAATTATAATTGATAATGTGTTGTGGAAAGGTAAGGTGTATGGCGCAGATAGTGATGCCGATACACAATTGTTTCGCAAACTAAATGACCAGGTAACAGCGGATACAAGGGTAGAGAAATTGATCTTACCCGTTCGTGATGGCATCCTGATCATTAGAAAAAAGTAAATTATGAAGAAAATCCTACTGATTGTATCATTCGTTGTATCTGCCTCTGCTGCCTTTGCGCAAAAAAACACTTCGCAATCTTACATAGAAAAATTTAAAGATAACGCCGTGCGCATTATGCACGAAAGCGGCGTGCCTGCAAGCATAGTTTTGGCTATTGCCATGCACGAAAGCGGTAATGGTAACAGTAAAATTGCCCGTACCATGAATAACCACTTTGGTATGAAGGGCAGGAGCGCCGAATCACTTACAGGTAAAAAACGCATCCATTCCTCTTACAAGCAATATGATTCTGACGAAGACTCTTTCGCAGATTTTGCGCGTATAATGACCCAGCGCAAGCAATTTAGCCACCTGGGTACCAAGTTTACCCATTATGACTATTTAGGCTGGGTTAAAGGTATACAGCACAGCGGTTATGCCAGCAGCAAACTTTGGGGTGCGCAGGTTTTGGGCTTAATACGCAAGTATAAGCTTAATAACTATGATGAAAAACCGGAGTTACAAAACCCGCCAGCAAAGAACGTAGAATAAGCCCCGGCCCGTTTGCTAACGGGTAAAATGTTGAGATTTACATGCCGCTAAAACCTATACAGCTCTCCATTAGCCAACGGATTGTAAGGTGCACATATTTTCTTTTTATTGTTTTAATGCTTTTGCTTGGTGCATGTTCTGCACATCGCAAGATAGTGCACAAAAACCGGCCAAACATACCATCGGCAGAACCATCTGTTGCCGACAGGGAGGCCGAGCGCAACAACAAAAAAATACGCGAACAAGCAGAAAAACCGGCCGGTGGTTACATTAATTATACCGCTTTAACATACATAGATAGGTTTAAAGCTATTGCCATTCAGGAAATGAACTTGTATGGTATACCGGCAAGCGTTACCATAGCGCAGGGCTTGTTCGAGTCTGGCAACGGCAACGGCGACCTGGCGCGTTACGCCAACAACCATTTCGGGATCAAATGCACAACCGACTGGAAAGGCGAAGGCTATTACAAAGACGACGACCGGCATAACGATTGTTTCCGCGTGTATGTAAATCCCGAGCAATCATTCCGCGACCATTCCGATTTTTTAAAGCGTAAACGCTACGCGCATTTGTTTGAGCTGGATAAGAACGATTACCAGGGTTGGGCACAAGGTTTAAAGGATGCCGGCTATGCTACCAATCCAAAATATCCCCAACTGCTTGTGAACATCATCCAGAAGTATAACCTCGATGTTTATGACCGCGCCGAGACCGATATTCAGAAAATAAAAAGAGAAGACCGCGTGCTCACACAAATAAATCAGAACATTGGTAAGGCGGCAAAAGATTCGGTAATAAACACAACACCGGTTGGCAAAACCTACATTGTTACAACCGGTGATACACTATACGCCATTTCGCGGCGTTTTGGACTTACCGTTGAGGATTTAAAAGCACTCAACAACATGGCCGATAATAGCATTAAGATAGGGCAAAAACTGATCATAAGCCGTTAGCCTGTTAATTTTTGTTAAAGTATATGGTTATTAGGCCGCGTAAGTTTAGTTTTATCATCGTGAGAAAGTGCGCTTTATTTTTGTTCTTAACGATAGCTGTTCTGCAAGCTTCGGCACAGCAAAAAACCATTGACGGGATCGTGTTTGACCAGGCAACTAAAGAGCGCATAGCAAAGGTTAGCGTAACCAACACCCGTACCAAACAATCAGTTTATAACAACCTCCAGGCAGAGTTTCACATTATAGCCCGGGCTGGCGACCAGCTCATATTCGGCAAGCCAAATTATTTTAATGATACCATTACAGTTAAAGGCGCCGGCTCTATACCGGTTTATTTAAAGCAAAGCAGCATTATGCTTAACCAGGTAAACATTACAGATACGCTGCAAAACCCGCAAAAACGCCTGGCCGCAACCAAACGTGATTATAGTAAAATTTATGGTTCCATCGGCGATCGTGACCTGCTTACGGTATCGCCTTACGGAGGTGCCGGTATTGGTATAGATGCTATCTGGAACTCGTTCAGCCGCAGCGGCCGCAACGCCGCACATTTAAAAACCCTCATAGAACGCGACTATAAAGAGAACGTGATAGACTATCGGTTTAATAAAACCACCGTGGAAGGCATTACCGGGCTAAGGGAACCGCAGTTAACCGACTTTATGCAGAAATACCGGCCCGGTTATTATATGACGGTATATGCCAACGACTACGATTTTATATCGGCAATTAAAGCAAATTACCGGCGCTATATGCGCAACCCAAGGGCATATACCCTACCCCGGCTCCCGCATTTAACAGTTAAGAATGATGAGTAAATTTCCGGTTGTTTTGGTGCCTTTTATGACTTCTGCCGGGATGACAATCTTTCCCTTCATCCTGATAAATGATAAAGCTTTAAAAAAAGACGAAGTTTTAATCGGGCATGAAACCATTCATTTAATGCAGGAAGCAGAATTGCTTGTGTTATTTTTCTATATATTTTATGTTGTTAACTACCTGTATAACAGGGTACGTTATAAAGATCATAACCAGGCTTATGAAAACATTTGTTTTGAGCGCGAGGCGTATGCTAATGAGCACGACGCAGAATATTTGGACAACCGGAAATTTTGGAGCTGGGTGAAGTACTTATGAAGTAACTATGCCAATCAAAACTTTTCCTTTTATAAAAACGCGTTTTTAACGTTCTTTGCGCTAAATGTTTAAATACACATTTATCATACTGTTTTTGCTTTTTGTTACGGTTAGCCGGCAGGCCCGGGCGCAGGTTACCGACAGCGTGAAACGTGTTGACAGCCTGCGCATTGTTGACAGCCTCGCCCGGATAGATACCGTAAAGATAGATACCAATTACCTTAACAAATACCGGATAGACCTACGCCGTTTCCAGCTGCCGGTCGTGGTGCGGCCTTTCCGCGTTGAGCCAAACCTGGTACCGGTTGGCCTGCTCGATTATAAGGTTTCTTACTGGCGTAAATGGATAACCTTTGGCGTTAACTTAAACCAGTCGGCGTTTAGCAACAACTGGGCAAGCGGCGGGGTAAACTCGCTGGCGCTAAATGGAAACTTTGATTATAAAACCGAATACAATAAAGGCCCCTTTGATTATACCGGCGAACTGATTTTGCTTTATGGCAAATCGCGCAACGCCGGCCAGGGCGCACGTAAAACCAACGATCGTATATTTTTTGACAATAAGGTTTCTTCGCGTTTATCTAAAAACTGGTATTTTTTTGGCTCCGTAAGCCTTGAAACCCAGTTTGATAAAGGGTTTATGTACAGCGCAGATAATTCAGTGCCGCCCGTATTGATCTCTAATTTTATGGCGCCCGGCTATTTAACAGAATCGGTGGGTTTTGAGTATAAGCCTAATAAAGCCTTCGACCTGCGGCTGGGTACCGGTACGGCAAGGCAAACCTTTGTATTAGACCCTAATATAAACCCAACAGACCCCTTAGGCGAAGGAAACAGGTATGGCGTTGCGCCGGGGCATACTGTATTGAACGAGCTGGCTTTTCAGGTAGTAACCACGTATGATAAAGATATTGCAACCAATATGCACCTTAACGCCCGTTATGCGCTTTTTATCCCTTACGCCGGGCCGTTAGCCAACATAAACCACCGCTTAGATGCTGTACTAACCGCCAAAGTGAACAGGTTAATTGCCGTAACTATTAACGGAACAGCACTTTATGATAAAAAAACCTCCGTTCATATCCAGGGAACCGAAGGCCTGGCGCTGGGAGTTATCTACAAGTTCCCGTGATTAGGCGGTTTTTTTGCGGTGCAGGCTTTGATAGTCTATATAGTATAAAACCTTAACGGATAGATTGTTATTCTGCGGATCTGAAAAAGTCTCCTTAAGATTATAGAGGTAATTATTATCTGCCCTAAGGATATTCGTGAGCGACGAATTTTTATAAGAAATACTTAGCAGGCTGCCTGGTGAAAATACCCATGAATACAGCACATCAACGTTCCAAACGTTATAGTTTTGGTTGTTATTGGGATTAAATTTAGCATTCCCAATTGCTGCAAGCGACCCATCCTGTGCTAAACCGAAATACTGTTTCACGAACAAATTGGAAAAATAATGCCGGGCACGCAGAGAAAAACCCATATCACTGTTAAACGTATATTTCAGCTTAAAAATGTTTTGGATGGTCTGCACCGTCCGTTCCTCGAATATTGGGTTTACGCCGGCAGAATCTAACGTAGCGAAACCGGTATAATTTATCCGCGGGCTGTAAGTGATGTCCTGCCCAAAAGAAAAATGGTTATTGAAGCGGTAAGAATAGTAGAGCCTCGAATCATAACCTACGGCACTTAACCTGTTTGTGATGCGGTAAAAATATTGCATACCCCCGGATAGTCTTTTTGCCGGGTTCGTTTTCAAATTTATTCCGGCGCCTTCGCTCGAGGGTGTTAAAAACACACGGCCGGCTACACGCGGCTCATAAAAATCATTGTACCCAGCACGTAAGCTAAAATCTAAAGAGGCCTGCCACTGGTTTTTAAAAACAACGCCATATTCGTTAAAGTAACTGGCTGCCTGGTAGGCAGACGGTTTATAACGGCGGGAATAATACAGTTCGGTATAAAGATACCAGCTGGTGAAATATTTTTTTGGATGGTAGCCGCTGTAAACTGCCGAAAGATCGTGGTCCAGGTAATTGTTGTTGAACAGGATACCTAAGTCGTTGGGGTTAAACTGGCTGTCTACCAGGTCTTGCTTAATATTCCAGGTAAAGTTACCCAGTGTTTTGCCGCCGCCTAATTCATAAGCATACCCTGTCGAAGTGTGATCTGTATAAAACAGGTTGCTCATTTTGGTAAAACCGCTAAGGTTATAAGAGTTCCGTTTATTATTTAAGCTGAACACAAATGCAGAAACATCTGCATTATAATCTTTTCCAAACCTGTTTACATTGGTATTTATTAAGGTAATGGCCGAATTATTCTTTAGGTTTTGATCCAGCACGATAATATTATAGTTAGCAACAGGGCTTGTTTGTACCAGCCTGCTGTTGCCCGTAATTGTATCCTGAACTACGGCATTTGTGGCGCCTGTTATGGCGTTAAATACACCTATCCCTAGCCCCCTGGCAGTGCGGCCAGAAAACTTTATAGCGTTATAAAGCTTTGTTTCGGATGGGTTGCTGATAACCGCTTCGTTGGTTTTTAAATTATTGTAGGCGTTGGCGTAATCTATAGGCTGGCCGCCCACCCGGCGCGAATAAAACAAGTTCCCTTTATTAAATAGTTCTGTACCCTCGGTAAAAAATGGGCGGTTCTCGGCATACTTAACTTCAAAAGGTGTTAAATTGAGCACGCGGTTGTCAGACTGCACCTGGCTAAAATCGGGTACCAAGGTAAGATCGAGTGTAAAGGCTGCGTTGATACCATATTTAATATCCATACCGCCGCCGAAGGAATGTGTGGTATTATTTATGCCGGGCGTATTATATGGGTAATGGTTTACAAAGGCCGAGGCGTAAGGGTAAAAGGCAAGCCTAACGGGCGGGTGTATTTTTTCTATGCCCGTCATCTCTCCTTCCTGGTTTATAAAGCCGTTCTTTTTGGGGTCTATCTCATTCCAGAACAGTTGCTGCTGATTGGCAAAGCGGCGTTTTCGTAATAAATTGAGGCCCCAGCTTTGTACATCCTTTTCTGAAAAACGCAGCGCCGAATATGGGATCTTCATCTCTACCGACCAGCCTTTACTGTCTACCTTAACGGCGCTAAACCATACCGAGTTCCAGGTTGGGTCTTCGTTACCCTGCTGCGAGTATTTGGCATCAAATTGCACACCAGATGCGCCAACTATAAACCCGCTTGCGTTTATACGGTCGAGATAAGTGTCTAAAAATATCCCGAATATATCGGCATTGGCAATACTGTCCCTTACAGATAATTCGCGCGCCACTTTATCTATCGACTTTTCATACATGCGCGCTGCAACATAAACGGCCTTATCGTCATAAATTATTTTTACCTCGGTGCGCTCATCATGTTGCTCATGCACCCCTGCCGATGGTTGCAATTGAACAAAATCTGTAGCTATGGGTACATTCTTCCAGGCCTCATCATCAAGCAAGCCGTCTATTTTGGGTACAACCGTAGTTTTTACTGGGGTGTATTTACGCTGGCCGGTTTGCGCAAACGCAGGGCAGGCAAAAAGGGTAAGCAGGAAAAAAATAAAATAGCGTTGTTTCATATAGGTGTCTATAAGATGCGCTTTGCATTATAAACGTTACAATTATTGGCAAATAAAATAGCAATGTGTGCTATACAAAATAAGCAGCTTACATCAGCCCGACCATAAATTCAACCATTTGGTGAATCGGTTCAACAGCCCATTGTTTTAAGCGCACTTATTGTATGGAAAAATAGCTGCCCGATTTAGGTTGTGCTTTAAAATAATAACTTTGCAAACTTAAAAAGCAGCGTAAAGAATAGCACAGATATGTTTGAAAATCTTTCGGATAAGCTCGACAGGGCATTTAAGGTCTTAAAAGGACAGGGAAGCATAAGCGAGATAAACGTGGCCGAAACCATGAAGGAAATTAGGAAAGCCTTGCTGGATGCCGACGTTAACTATAAAACAGCCAAAGCCTTTACAGATGATGTAAAGCAAAAAGCGCTTGGCGCAAACGTGCTTACCAGTATTTCGCCGGGACAACTGCTCACCAAGATCATGAACGACGAGCTGACCGAACTAATGGGCGGCAGCACGGCAGAACTAGATTTTTCGGGCAATCTGACGGTGATCCTTATTGCCGGCTTAAACGGTGCCGGTAAAACAACATTTACAGGCAAACTGGCTAATTATCTTAAAACGCAGCTTAAGAAAAAACCATTACTGGTTGCCGACGATATTTACCGCCCGGCGGCTATAGACCAGCTGGAGGTTTTGGGCGGCCAGATAGGTGTGCCGGTTTATGCCAACCGCGAATCTAAAGACCCGGTTGCCATTGCCCTGGAGGGGATTGCTAAGGCCAGGCAAGACGGGTACAACGTGGTGATCATAGATACTGCCGGCCGGTTAGCGGTAGATGAGGCCATGATGCAGGAGATAGAGCGCGTTAAAGCTGCCGTTAACCCGCACGAAATACTTTTTGTGGTTGATGCCATGACCGGACAGGATGCCGTTAATACCGCTAAAGTATTTAACGACAGGCTTGATTTTACCGGCGCGGTGTTAACCAAATTGGATGGCGATACCCGCGGTGGTGCGGCCCTGTCTATCAAGTCGGTGGTTAATAAGCCCATTAAATTTATTGGTACGGGCGAAAAGATGGAAGCGCTGGATGTTTTCCATCCCGACCGTATGGCTTCGCGGATATTGGGCATGGGCGATGTGGTTTCTCTGGTTGAACGTGCACAGCAGCAGTTTGACGAGAAGGAAGCCGCCGAGCTGCAAAGAAAGATCCGCAAGAACAAGTTCGACTTTAACGATTTTTACAGCCAGATACAGCAGATCAAAAAAATGGGTAACATGAAAGATCTGATGGGTATGATACCCGGCGTTGGCAAAATGATGAAGGACGTAGAGGTTGACGACAATGCGTTTAAAGCGATAGAGGCTATCATTCAATCCATGACGCCGTTTGAAAAGGAAAACCCCGATACCATAAACCAAAGCCGCCGTACCCGTATCTCCAAAGGCTCGGGCACCGACTTGCAGGAAGTAAACCGATTGATAAAACAGTTTGAAGACATGCGCAAAGTGATGAAACAGATGAGCAACCCCGCAGCCATGGCCAACATGATGCGCCGGATGCCGAAAATGTAAAGTGACTTGGGAGGACGGATGTTCAATTTCGGATTTTTCCACGCTGTCTTTTTCGAGGCACGGGAAAGCTTCTGAGCAGATCCTGTCACGCATGATAATAACCGGCATAAGATTCTTCGCTACATTCAGAAAAACGTTGGGGCGTTCTTATCTTCCACCCTGTCATTTCGAGGTGCGAGAAATCTTCTGCGTAAATGTATTAACGCATGCTAATAACCGGCATAAGATTCTTTACTTCATTGAGAATGACAAATTTTTTAATAAGCAAGGCTGCAATTATTGCAGCCTTGCTTATTAAACGATTACAGATCCGAAATAGAACATCCGTACTCCCAAATCACTACGGTGCAGGCGGGCTAACCGGGTTCAAATAATTTGCCAGCTTGGTAATGCTTTCAGAAGCTATGGTTATCTGGCTTTGGGCTTCCGTCCAGTTGCGTTGCTCTATCGCTTCGCGGATACCCGGTAGTGTTTTAACACCGTAACCGGTATAAAAGCCGGGTGCGTAAATAGTGTGCTTAAACCACGGGCGGCGCGGCAGGCCATCAACGGATAGCAGTTGCTGCTCTGCACGGTAAAGCCTTTTATTCATGTTATCATCATCCTTACCTGCTTCCGCCGCCTTCATCCAGTCGCCGCTTAGGGTTTCTGTACTTTGCTTTAAGGTTTGTATAGCAGTTTTTAGCGGCGTAAAATCAATTGGGGGCACCTCACCTTTTACTTCGGGCTGCGGCAATTTCTTATCCGGGTCGTATGAGAGCATATAATCATTCGCTTTTATCAGGCTGTTTTCCATTTTAGTGCCTTCGCGCATCTGGTCTGCCAGTTCAGCAACCTCTTTGCTGTAACGCTCTATAGTTGCGTAAAGCGTACGGAAATCAAAGGGCAAAACATCGGCATCGGCCATACGCAAAGTGGCGCGGCCGGCTACAGAAGCCAGTGCAGGGCCATACATAAAGTTATGGTCTTTAAAGCGCGAGTAGCTGTCGTAAGAATCATAAATAGAGTGGTAATCGCCGCTGCCCTCCTCGCCTCCAAAACCAAAATCTAAAGTAGTAATACCCAGGTGTTGCAGGAACGAAGAATAATCAGATCCCGAACCAAGCGCGCCCAGGCGAATGGTTTTACGGTCCATCAGTTCTTTTTTTGCCTTAACGGACGATGCGCTCACCAGCTCACGGGCTTTATCGCGATCGTAAACGCTCACTTTATATTGCGGGTCGGTTACGTCCATTTCTATCTGGGTAACAAAATCTTCAAGCGCATGTGATCCCTCTGCATTCAGGAAACCGCGGCCGTTACTGTCAGAGTTGATGTAAACCACCGCTTTTTCCTGTAGTTCCTTAGCATGGTCTTCTGCAAACTCGGTAGAACCTATCAGGCTGGGCTCCTCACCATCCCATGAGCAGTAAATAATGCTGCGTTTTGGTTTCCAGCCGGTTTTAAGCAGATCGCCCATTGCCTTTGCTTCGTCAAGCATGGCAGCTTGCCCGCTTATGGGGTCGCTGGCGCCGTTAACCCAGGCATCATGGTGGTTGCCGCGCATAACCCATTCGTCGGGGTATTTAGACCCCTTAATCTTGGCAATCACATCATAACAAGGCACCATATCCCAGTTAAACTCCAGCTTCAAATGCACGGTTGACCGGCCCGGGCCTATGTGATAGGTTATAGGCAATCCGCCGCGCCAATCAGGGGGCGCAACCGGGCCCGTTAATGCTGCCAACAAAGGCTGCGCATCGTGGTAACTGATAGGCAATACCGGTATTTTCAATATGGTAGGTGCATCAAGCCGGTTTAAACGCCTGGCATCTTTGGTTGCGCCTTCGCCGGGTGTTAGCGGGTCGCCGGGGTAAATTACCATATCAAGCACAGAGCCGCGCTGAACGCCGTACTCGCCTTTATAGGCGCCTTTTGGGTACACATCGCCCTGGGCGTAACCATCGTCTTTAGGGTCGGAGTAAATGATACAGCCAATTGCGCCATGCTCATAAGCAACCTTAGGCTTTATACCGCGCCATGAGCGGCCATATTTGGCAATGGCTATTTTGCCTTTTACATCCACCCCCATTTTTTGCAACTGGTCATAGTCTTCGGGCAGGCCGTAGTTTACAAACACCAACTGGCCGGTCACGTCGCCGTCGGCGCTCCAGGCGTTATAGGTAGGCAACTGGCCCGACTGGCCCGAAGTGGCATCTTCTGCCAGTGCCGGCTCTTTTAATATCGCGGTGTATTTTGTGGGCCCCGTCATTTCCAATACGCGCACCTTTGGCGTAGGGAACAGCACCGTATAGGTTTCTATATGCGCATCCAGCCCGAAGCTTTTGTATTTGGCTAAAATGGTTTCGGCAACCACCTTACCGCCCGGCGAACCCAGGTGGTGCGGGTAGGCCGATAACTGTTTAATGCTTTCGCCAATACGCTGTGCGCTAAGCGACTGGTCGAACCGCTTTTCGCGCTGTATCTCTTTTTCTGCAGAGCTGGCCGAAAAGCCCATTAACGGCTTTTGCTGTGCCTGTGCCAATGCAGCAAGCGCCAGCAGGGATAGTGTAAAAGTTTTTTTCATGCTGATGAGTTTGGGTGTGGAAAGTGAAATTATTGATTTATTGCGGCTTATCAATAGTGGGACGAAGAATTACGAAAATGATAATGGGATTTGATGCTTTATTTGTGTTACCCGTATACTTTCTGGCATAAATAAAAACAGGGGATTGTGCGATTCCTTCCCCGGGGAAGGTGAAGGAAGGGGTTTAACAAGCATGTAAACCTAACGACCAGACCCGTACTCAAGGGTAACTATATACGAGTTGGGACAAATTATTTGTTGGATTTTATGCGATTGTCATATTGACAAAGCATTTGACAGTTATCCGCTGACGTAGCTCCACCTGAGTGCCATGGAGTAATATGGTCGGCTTCCATTTCGTTTATTTGAAAATGCTTTCTACATCTTACGCAAATGCCTTTTTGTCTCTCATAGGCTTCTCTAATTTGATTAGGAGAAAAACCTCTTATATGCAAATACCGTTCATTATCGCTTAACAGATACTCGTAAATGCCCTTTTTATTAGTTACATCTTCGTCAATCATTAATTCTGAAACGATTCTCTCATTATTTTTAGGATCATATTTGTGTTCTTTAAATTCGTTATACAGCATGCCCCATTGAACACCTTTCATTTCTTTTCGGTAAGTAGGGAATTGAGCTTTAACCCAACTAATCACACTTTGAAAATATAACCAAAGTTCGTTAGCAGTAGGCTCATCTTGATGTTTAGCCATATACATCTCGATATTGTTATTGCTAATCCACTTTATAGTTGTTTCTAAAAACTCCTGTCTTATAGGAGTTCCTATTAAATAATCTCGACCCAAATTCCCTGCTGCGCAATTATTTTTACTAAAATATATTTTGGCATCTGTGACCCATAGACCAGAATAGACGGCATTTAAGAGTTCCTGTGGAGTTAATTTTTCCCCTGCAATATTAATTGTTCTAAACCAGTCTAATTTTTCACTACCAGTTCCGCTACAAACGTATATCATCAGGTTATAGTCAAGGATTTGTTCTTTTTCGTCTGGCTGCAAATTATGAAAATATCGTTTTTTGTATGCAAAATCACCTTCCACATATTGGCAAATTGAAATTGTTCTTTGTTGCCCATCTATTAATTCATATCCACCGTCCGCCCGTACAGCCCAATACATCACATTAAGTGGAAAGCCGCTCGTTAGAGTTTGAATAACATCCTCTCTCTGTTTGTCTTTGTAAATAAATTCGCGTTGGTACTGTGGGCGAATATCGAGTTGCATATCATAGCCGACAACTCCGTTTTCTTCTGTGTCTTGGTAGCCCTGAACGATATCTCTTACAGTAATTTCCCTAAGTTCTATCGTCATCTATTTGCGCTTTATGATAACACGTGCATATGGGACTTCTACTATGCCATTTTTTAGCATATACAAATCACCATCAACGGCACCTTTCTTTTGAATTTCTTTGCGAAACCTTTTATGTTCAGGTTTATAAGGATGCACACCAATCTCTAATCCCGAGTTTGATATTCCCAGTCCTATAATATCAAACTGAGCGGGATTGTACTTATCTAAAAAGGTTATCGGAACACCCATGTAACCGTTAAAATCTACAGGAATATCTTGTGTTTTATCCACGTTTATTGCGTTGAAATTTTCGTAATACGGGTATTCGTCGGGATTATAATTTTTGTACAATACCACATCTTGATGTCTTTTGGCAATATCTAAATTGGTATACCAATAAGTTCTTGCTGTTTCATAAAGGGTTCCGTCGGGTTGATTGAAGTGCCTAACGCAATTATAACCGAGCCACATTCTATTTCTTTTAATTGCGTCAAAACACTCTCTATAAGAAACGGCATTAATATTCCCTAAGATTATGAAATGTTTATTATGTGTCAGCAATTGAGAAACGTACTCTCTAAAAAGTGAAAATGGAGGATTTGTAACCACGATATCCGCTTGTCCCAATAACTCGACGCTCTCTCTGCTTCTAAAATCACCATCACGTTCAAGATGAACTATACCTATTTCTTCAATCTCCGGCACACCATTTTCATTTTCTGTGCCATCATATTCTAAGTAGATTGCTCGGTCTGAGTCATGGCGACTAAACAAGTCAGGGTTTGTGCTTTTATAGCAAGTCGCAATTAGCTTTCTTAACCCTAATTTTTTAAAATTATAAGAGAAATAATAAAAGAAGTTACTTATGCGAGGATCGTCGCAATTACAATATATTACTTTGCCTTTAAAATGATGTTTGTAATATTTTAACTCACGTTCTATGTCAGGAAGTTGTGTATAATATTCGTCGTTTTTTGAATTTTTAGCAGTATGCAAATTCTTATTCAAAATGACTTTTTCCATGAATAAAGGTAATAATTTTAGAACGATTTTTATTTTTCTTTCTTTTTATCCTTAGCAAAAGACGCTTTAATCATATCTTCAAACATGCCTTTTACGGCAACCTTTGCTTCATACTTCTCCGCTCGTTTCTTAGGTTCTTTTTGTTTGGCCATATCCAAAATTACTTAATTAGGTTAGCAAAAGTTAAACGTTTGTTATTTACACCCTGAAATACATTTAAAAAGCGTTCTGTGTCGGCTGTTTTACGAGTATTGTATTTATATCTAAACTCATGGCAATATCTGTGCAAGTGTTTAGGGCTAACTTGGTGGAAAGTACCATTGATACCTCTTTTAAAGGTTTAATAACTCGAATTTCATTATAACCTATTTTTGTCCCAACTCGTATATAGTTACCCTGCCATGATTATAAAGTTATTATTTTCGTATATATCGTTTTAGAGATTGCCGACGACTACGAATTTAATGACCCCGAATTAACAGCAATATTTAAAATAGCTTTGAGTGATTATTTATAAAAAAGTACTGACGCCATCCTTTCACATAAAACATACCGAACGGTATGTTTTCAAAAATTGGCTCTTTTCGCGCACTTAAATCCGGGGTGTTTTTGGGCGCTAAAAAGTGCTGAATGCCGCAGTTTTTGTGAAAATTTGGTAAGTGGCACGATCCCGCCACATAAAACATACCGAACGGTATGTTTTTAACAGCGCAGATCAAATTATAGTTAAAAAACCTATATTTGCCCATATTCTTAAGGGGTGCCTTGCTTTGGTTGCAAACAAACTATGATTTGTTTACCAAACTGAAAGACAGGCTGAGATCATACCCATGGAGACAGTTGCGGGTTGCGGGATAACAGTTAGAGTTGTTTTAACTACGAACTATTAACCATCAATTATGGCTGCGCTCCTGCACCTGATCCGGGTAATGCCGGCGTAGGGATGAGGTAAAAAAGTTAAGTGTACTGCCGGTTTACTCCCTTACGGGCAGATGGTTTAACTCGTGTTTATTTAATACATTTTGAAAAATTTATTCCTGGCTATTACAGCCCTGCTGGTTCCTTTCGCGGTTTCGGCGCAAATTTCGCTGTCGGGTTCTGTTACAGACGGGCAAACAAACAGCAGCCTACCGGGCGCTACCGTAAGCATCAGCAATCAAACTTCTGTTGCCACAAACACAGCCGGAAATTACCGTTTTAGCGGCCTTAAAGCGGGTATTTACAGCATCCGCGTTAGTTTTATAGGCTATCAAACCACGTCAAAAATGGTTAGCCTTACTGCAAACACCACCCTCAATTTCAGTCTGCAAAAAAGCAGCACGGTTACCGAAAATGTAAACGTAACCTCCACCCGGGCGGGGATAAATACTCCGATGGCTTACACCAATTTATCGCGCCATGAACTCCAGAAGAACAATCTGGGGCAGGACCTGCCTTTCCTGCTCACCCAAACACCCTCCGCAGTAACTACCTCAGATGCCGGTGCGGGCGTAGGCTATACCGGCATCCGCATCCGCGGATCTGACGGTACACGGATAAACGTTACCATAAACGGCATACCCATAAATGATTCTGAAGACCAGGGGGCGTACTTCGTCGACTTGCCCGATCTGGCATCATCGGTAGATAATATCCAGATACAGCGCGGTGTGGGCACTTCTACCAATGGTGCCGGTGCTTTCGGGGCGAGCATTAATATTCAGACCACCACCCGCCGAGATACCGCCTATGCAGAATTGAATAATTCGGCAGGATCATATGGTACGGTTAAAAACACCGTCAGCATAGGCACGGGGCTTTTAGGCAACCATTTCAGCTTTGATGGCCGGCTGTCGAGGATCAGGTCCGATGGTTATATCGACCGCTCTGCTTCGCAATTAAAATCATATTTCCTAACCGGGGCCTATTATGGCAAGAACAGCATCTTAAGGCTTAACGTGTTTTCGGGCCAGGAAACCACCCACCAGGCTTGGGATGGTGTTCCGGCCGATAGTGTGGCCAAAGGCAACCGCACCTATAACGAGCTGGGCTACATTAATTCTGCCGGTACTTATTATCCCAACCAAACCGATAATTACACCCAAAACTATTACCAGTTATTATATGACCAGCAGTTAGGCGGCAATTTCAGCTTTAACGGCGCGCTGCATTACACTAAGGGCTTTGGTTATTACGAAGAGTATAAGAATGATGCCGCGGTAACAGATTATGGCCTGGTGCCGGTAGTAGTAGGCGGCACAACCATTACCAATACAGATCTTGTTCGCCGCTTATGGCTTAACAACGATTTTTATGGCGTTACTTATAATTTAAAATACCAACCGTCTATTAAGTTCAATTTGCTGCTGGGCGGCGCGTACAACCGCTATATTGGCGCTCACTACAACAATATAGAATTTACACAGCAAACTACCACGGCAGGCCCTGATTATGAATATTCGCGCAACAACGCCAAGAAAAACGACTTTAATGTCTTTTTACGCGGAGAGTTTGAAACAGGTAAATTCTTGTTTTATGGCGATATGCAGTACCGCCACATCTATTATTCGTTTTTAGGTTTCGACCGAAACCTGAACAATGTGCAGCAGGAGGCTATCCTCAATTTCTTTAACCCAAAGGTAGGATTAACCTATAAACTTAATGGGCACAGTAATCTTTACGCGTCTTTTGCTGTGGGTAACCACGAGCCAAACCGCGATGACTATGTGAACTCCAGCCCTGCAAGCCGCCCGCTGCCAGAAACCCTGAAAGACTTTGAATTAGGCTACCGCATTAGTGAGGGTATTTTTACAGGGGGCATTAATGCGTTTTACATGCTCTATAAAAACCAGTTGGTGTTAACAGGCTCCTTAAATGATGTTGGCGAAGCTATCCGTACCAACATTAAGGACAGCTACCGCGAAGGAATTGAGGTTGATGGCAGGCTGAGGGTAACTAAACAGCTAAGCTGGGCTGCAAACGCAGCCATCAGCAGTAATAAGGTTAAAAACTTTCAGCAGTTTTTGTTTAATTACGATACCAATACCAACGTAGAGACCGACTATCAGAAAACCGACATCGCGTTTTCGCCCAACTTTGTGGGCAATAGCGAGATCAGTTTCCGCCCGGTAAAAAACGGCGAGATCGCGTTCATCAGCAAGTATGTGAGCAAGCAGTACCTGGATAATACATCTAATACTAACCCGGCCGGTGTTCCATCTGCGGGCGATAATTCATTCGCGCAAAACCGCTATTTGCGGGCATACTTTGTGAATAGCGTGAGGCTCAACTATAACTTTGTTATCAAATCAGTTAAAAATATTGGCATTACATTGTTAGTTAACAACATCTTCAGCAAGAACTACGAATCAAACGGGGCTACCTACCCCGATATTGAAAGCGGACAAGTGGTAAACTACAATTATTATTATCCGCAGGCGCCGCGTAACTTTTTGGCTTCGTTAAACCTCAAATTTTAGCCCCGAACCACTATCATGAATCAATGGGTTGAGCTATTGGCGGGGCAAATAAGACAAACCACTTTAATAGAGTGGCTTGCCGTTATATTGGGAGTTGCAGAAGTTTTATTAGCAAAAAGAAATAACATTCTGCTCTACCCCGCCGGGATAGGCGGCTCGGCAATAGGCATCCTCCTGTTTGTTAAGGCCGGCTTATTTGCCGATGCCGGCTTAAGCCTTTATTATGTTATCGTCAGCATTTACGGCTGGATGATCTGGAGCCGCCGGAAGAATGAACCGCCTGTACAAATAGCCTATGCAAATAAAAACGAGTGGCTAACAACATTGCTTATCGCATTTGCCGGCGGGGCCGTTATCTATTGGGTGTTGATTACGTTTACACCATCTACCGTGCCGGTTATGGATGCCTGGGTAACCTCAGCGGCATGGGCGGGTACCTGGCTTTTGGCCCGCAGGCGTATTGAGAACTGGGTGATATTGAACGTATCTAACCTGTTTGCCATCCCGTTGTTATTTTACAAGCATTTGCCCTTGTTTGCCTTATTAACGCTGTTTCTGTTTGTGATCGCTATTTTTGGATATTTCGATTGGCAAAGTATCTATCGCAAACAACAACAAACAACGCCCTGAAATTTATGAGCAACATGTCACATCCTTCAGACTTACTTAAACCAGAATGGGTGCATATTATTCGTAAAGATGCTATGGCAGCCGAAGCGCAGGGCTTGTTACAGCCCGGGCAACTGGAGCTTATTTACGAGCAGCAATGGTTTAAACTTTTAGTGCCAAATATTTACGGCGGGCTGGAAATGCCCCTGCCCAAATTGATCCGAATGGAAGAGGCCTTGAGTTGGGCCGACGGCAGCTTCGGCTGGGTGATTACACTATGCGCCGGTGCGGGATGGTTTGGCGGCTTTATTGATCCTGCCATCGCAAAGGCTATTTTTAGCGATCCCAAGGTATGCCTGGCGGGCAGCGGCGCGGCTACCGGTACAGCAACTAAAACAGGAAACGGGTTTATCATTAATGGCAGCTGGAAATATGCCAGCGGTGTAAAACATGCTACGCACTTTACCGCCAACTGCGTAATTAAGCACGGCGAAGAAACTATGTTAACAGCCGAGGGTACGCCGTTAATACTGCCGTTCGTGATAAACAGTAGCAGAGCCGAGCTGATACCTGCGTGGAAATACATCGGTATGATGGGTACGGGTAGTCATGCCTTCAAGATAAATGATCTGGAAGTGCCGGCTAACAGGTGTTTTAAAATTGATGGCGAAGCCAAAGCAATAAATGCGCCCTTGTACAATTATCCGTTTTTGCAGCTGGCAGAGGGTACCTTGGCAGCTAACCTATCGGGCATGGCCCTCCATTTTGTTGACTTGTGCGGGCCTATATTTGAGCAGCGTCAAAGATCTGATAAGCTTACTGACGCCAACCGAAACACCCTGGTTTATATTCTGCAAGAGGTTAAAACTAATCTGCAAATCATCCGTAATGATTTTTACGAAGCCGTAGATACATCCTGGGGAAACTTTACCGCAAACGCAAAAAGGGCGAGCGCTTTAAAAACGGTAAGCCATGCCAGCAGGCAGCTGGCACTGACGGCGCGCGAAAGTGTAGACAAATTGTATCCTTATTGCGGCCTCATGGCAGCATCGCCCGATACAGAAATTAACCAGGTATGGCGCGATCTGCACACGGCAAGCCAGCATTCGTTACTCACCTTTTCCGAATAGCTGCCGTATTTCTTATTGGTTTCATAACAAAGATGTCACATCTGTTTTCAATTACATTCATGATATTTACGGCAAACAAATGCTCGCTTAAACATGAAGATCAACCATTTTATATTCGGTATCCTGTTATTTGCTGTTCTCTCAGCATCGGCACAAAAGCCTAAGAGAGTTGTAAATACCGCTTTGGCCTCATACGGCATTGCGCGGCCAAAACTGGTTGTAGGCATTGTGATAGACCAAATGCGATGGGATTATTTATACCGGTATTATGACCGTTACCAGGCGGGCGGCCTTAAGCGGATGCTTAATGAAGGTTTTACATGCGAAAATACACAGCTCGATTACCTGCCTACAGAAACCGGCCCGGGCCATAGCTGTATTTATACCGGCTCCGTACCGGCTATACACGGCATAGCTTCTAACGATTATATTATACAGGCTACCGGCAGAAAGATGTATTGCGCGGCAGATTCTACGGTCTCTTCAGTAGGTACAACGTCAGATGCCGGTAAGATGTCGCCCAGAAATTTACAGGTTACCACCATTACCGACGAGTTGCGGCTGGCTACCAACTTCCGGTCGAAGGTTATCGGTATTTCGTTAAAGGATAGGGGTGCGATACTTCCTGCAGGCCACACGGCCAATGCAGCCTATTGGTTTGATGATGTAAGTGGTAACTGGATATCCAGCACTTATTACATGAATGAACTGCCTGCGTGGGTAAAAGGGTTTAATAACAACGGGCTGTTAAAAAAGTACCTGGGCCAAAAATGGGGTACTATGTACCCTTTAAATACCTATGTGCAAAGTAATCCCGATAATTCGCCTTATGAAGCCAAATATCGCAACGAAACATCGCCGGTTTTTCCGCATGATATGGCCTTGATAAGCAAAGACAATAATTATGGCGCTATCCGCAGCTCGCCTTACGGCATAAGTTTTTCCATAGATTTTGCCGAAAAAGCGATAGAAAATGAAAAACTCGGGCAGAATACCGTTACCGACTTTTTGACGCTGAGCCTATCATCAACAGATTATGTAGGCCATCAGTTCGGCCCCAATGCAGTAGAAACAGAGGATGTTTACCTGCGTTTAGACAGGGACCTGGCGGCATTTTTCAGTTACCTGGATGTTAAGGTTGGCAAAGGCAATTACACCGCGTTTTTAACCGCCGACCATGGCGCTGCAAATAACCCTAAGTTTTTAACAGATCATAACGTACCTGCAGGGTACGTAAGTCCGGGTGCAATAACGCGTGATTTAAACGCGCTGTTAGAAAAAAAATACGAGGTAAAGGGCCTGGTGCTTGATGCCAATAATTACATGATTGACTTGAACAATGTGCTTATAGCCAATAAAAAATTAAGCGCTGATGCCATAAAGTTCGACTGTATAGAATGGCTGAACAAACAGCCAACCGTTTTATACGCGGTTGATGCCCAAAATGCGCAGAATGCCAGCCTGCCGGTTTGGATAAAGGAGCGCGTCATAAACGGTTACAACCGCGAAGGCAGCGGGGCCATCCAGGTGATCTTAAAGCCCGGCTATTATGGGGGCGGCCCTAACGCTACCGGCACTACACACGGTACCTGGACACCCTACGATACGCATATCCCGCTAATATTTATGGGCTGGGGCATACAGCACGGCTCGCTTAACCGTGAAACCAACATGACCGATATATCTGCAACACTTGCTGCCCTGCTGCATATCCAGATGCCCGATGGTTGCATAGGTAAGCCAATTGCGGAGGTAATGAAGAGGTGATTAAGTCGGAAAGTCCGAAAGACGCTTCAGTAAAAACTTTTTAAATACTTTCGGACTTATCGGACCCCCTGATTTTAGGACTAATCCCATGAAAAAATATATATCACGCTTCCACTACCTTACCCAGGATCTGCCTACCCGTTCTCACACCGAGCAAGCGCAAATGGCCTGCGCGAACGGGGCCAACTGGATACAATACCGTTGCTTAAGTAAGCCGGATGACGAATTGATAAAAGAAATTCACGAGGTTGCAGCCATTTGTGACGATTGGGGAGCTACGCTCATCTTAACCAGTCACTATCACCTGCTCGATAAGGTGGATGCGCAGGGTGTGCATATAGAAGATTTTGATGCCGATCTTGCCGAAATACGCCGTATCATAGGCGATGATAAAACCCTTGGTGCATCTTCGTCTAACACGGAGCGATTACTGGCTGTACAAGCCGTAGGTGTTGTAGATTATTGCGGTTATGGCCCTTTTGCGCATACATTAACCAAGCCTAATAATACACCTTTATTGGGCTACCAGGGCTACCGCTCATTGGAAAGATTACGCATAGAGATCCCGACCATTGCTGTGGGGGGTGTTACTTTAGCAGATGTTAAACCGCTGTTAGATACCGGTATCTATGGCATTGCAGTATCTTCGGCTATAAACCACGCGCCCGATCCTTCGGCGGCTGTAAAGGCTTTTTATCAAAGTATTTACTAAAACTGATACGCTCTCTCCGCAGGAAAGTGCAGCGTCCAAAAGGACTTTTTAGGAGGTGAGGCCAAATTTTGTATTTTCGCAGGTATGTTGCAGGTAAGTCAGCTATTTATATATCCCATTAAATCACTCGGCGGCATTTCTGTACAAACCGCAGAAATTACAGCCAGGGGTTTAAAACACGACAGGCGCTGGATGCTGATAGATGATAACAACCGTTTTCTTTCTCAGCGAGAATTTGCGCAACTGGCCTTAATGAGCGTGGCTATAGCATCTGATGGTTTATTAGTGACATACAAACCCGATGGCTCGTTACTAAAAATACCGTTTCGGCCCGAAACTGATATAGAAGTTGATGTGGTGATCTGGGACGATACTTGCCCTGCAGTTTTAGCAAGCCCGGGCGCAGATCAATGGTTTAGCAAGAAGCTAAATTTTAGTTGCCGCCTGGTTTACATGCCCGAGGGATCAAAACGCGGCGTTGATCCCCGCTACGCTAAACAAAAAGAGATCACCTCTTTTTCAGACGCTTATCCCTTTTTGCTTGTCGGCCAGGCATCGCTCGATGAATTGAACACCCGCCTCGACGATGAAATAACTATAGACCGTTTTAGGCCGAACATCGTTTTTACGGGCGGCATCGCATTCCAGGAAGACAGCATGGCAAGTTTCATTATCAACCTCATTCAATTTTATGGGGTTAAACGTTGTGCCCGTTGTGTAATTATTAGCATAGACCAGCAAACTGCTATAAAAAATGCGGCGCCTGCTAAAGCCCTTGCTAAGTACCGTTTTCAAAACAACAAGATATATTTCGGGCAAAACCTGTTGCACAAGGGGGCAGGGGCTATAAGCGTTGGCAACGAGATATATATGGACCAATAAATGCAGATTAAAACAAAATTTCTTGCTGTATATTTATCACCGTAAGGAATAGCCCGGTACAATCTAAAATGAATTTCGCAAGAGACATACAAGAGAACGAGGTAGAAATACTGCGTGTGCTTATAGGCGAAACGCCCGATCCCATAGGGCTATATGTTGGCGCAGAAATGCGAATACGGGTCGCCAATAAATCCATGCATAAAACATGGGGTAAAAATAACACTGTAGTAGGCCAAAAGTATGCCGATGCGTTGCCCGAACTGCAAGGCCAGGGTATATATGAACTGTTAGACCAGGTTTATACAACCGGCATCCCTTACGAAGCCAAACAGCAGCGCGTTGACCTGCTGATTGACGGCAATATGCGGATCCATTACTTTGATTTTACATTTACGCCGCTTAAAGATGCCGAAGATAAAGTTTGGGGCATACTAAATACCGCAAAGGACCTTACCGAGCTGGTGCTGGCCCGCAACCAGGCTGCCGAAGCAGATGCCAGGGCGCTTTTTACCATGGAGGCCGCCGGGATTGGCAACTGGGACCTTGACGTAGTTAACAGCAGAGTTTGGTGGGACGACAGGTGCAAAGAGTTATTTGGCTTTAAGAAAAACCAGGAGGTTAGCTATGACGATGTACTTAGCCAGATGCATCCCTTAGACAGGGCTCGGGTTGATGTGGCAGTACACGAGGCATGGGACCCGCAATTAAAAAAACCGTACGATATTAAATACCGCACATTTGGCGACGATAAGATAGTGCGCTGGGTGCATTGCAAAGGCCGCGCTTATTTTACCGAAGATAATGAGCCCATTAGGTTTGCGGGCATTGCCCAGGATATAACAGAACAGGTTAAAGCAGATGAAAAGGCAAAATCTGCCGAGCAATTAACGCAATTAGCTACAGAAGCCGCCGGTGCAGGTACATTTTTTGTTGACCTGGTTAATAACGAAGCGATTTACTCGCCCACCTTCATTAAAATATTAAGCGGCGAAAACAAAGAAGACCTCAGCTATCAGGAGCTGATCAACTTTGGCCATCCCGAAGACCGGCATATTAGGGTTAAGGCTGTAGAAAAAGCCCTGGTAACCGGCAAATTGGAATATAAAATGCGGGTTGTGTGGCAAGACGGATCCATACATTGGTTAAAAACGCTGGGTTCTTATGTATTTGGGCCCGATGGTAAGCCGGTTGTGCTAATGGGCGCTTCCCAGGATATTACCGCTCAAATACTGGCTGATGAAAAGGCAAGATCGGCCGAACAGCTTACCAGGCTTGCCGCCGAGGCAGCGGGTGCCGGTACTTTTTTTGTAGACCTGGTAAGTGATGAATTTGTTTACTCCCCTACGCTCATAAAGACCATTAGCGGAGAAGATGATCAAAATTTGCGGCACGATGACCTTACCGGTTTTGTACATCCGGATGATGTTAAGAAAAGAGAAAAGGCTTTTGAAAAGGCACTGGTTACCGGGAAGTTGAAATACGAGCTGAGGTTTGTTTGGAAAGACGGTTCTGTTCACTGGATAAAAACAATAGGCTCTTATGTTTTTGACCCCGATGGACAGCCTGTGGTATTAATGGGCATATCGCAGGATATTACTGCCGAGGTGGAAGCGCGCGAAGAACAGCAACGGTTATTATGGCTCATAGAAAACAGCAACGATTTTATAAGCCTGAGCACTAAAGACGGCGATGTAACCTACCTGAACAAAGCCGGTTTAAGCATGGTTGGCCTGGAACGCATGAAGCAGGCACGCCGGCCAAATGTAGACTTTGTGATGCCTGCTGAAATACTGCGGGTGCAGGACAAGATAACTGCCACATTATTAAAAGAGGGCCGATGGGCAGGAGAGATCACTTACAAGCATTTTGTAACCGGCGAAGCTATTCCCGGGTACGGTACTACTTTGTTATTGCGCGAAACCGGTACCGGCAATCCTTTGGGCAGGGCAACCGTGTTTCGCGATATGCGGTCTGAGATCGCGTCGAGAATGCAGCTTGCGGAGAGTGAGCAATTGTTCCGCGCTATAACTACGGCCTCGCCAACCGCTTTGTGGATGGCAGATGAGCAGGGCCGCATAACCTACGTAAACCAGATCTGGGTTGACTGGACCGGTAACCCGCTCGAGAGCCACATGGGCGAAGGCTGGCTGAGCGCCGTTTTAAAGGATGATATTGAGCAAGCTACCAACAAATTTCTGGGTGATCATAAAGACCGTAAATTTCATGAGAGCCAGTTTAGGGTAAAGCATCATGACGGCACCCTGCGCTGGATAGTTTGTACCGGTAACCCGCAATTTAATGCGCAGGGAACCTTCACGGGCTACATCGGGGCATGTGTTGATATTACCGAGCAAAAACAACTACAAGACCAGAAAGACGAGTTTATTGGCATAGCCAGCCATGAGCTAAAAACCCCCGTTACCAGCATTAAGGCTTACGGCCAAGTGCTGGAAGCTATGTTCCGCAAAGCGGGCGACGACCGTAAGGCAGATATGGTGGTGAAGATGAACAATCAGGTTGACCGTTTAAGCAGCCTCATTGGCGATCTGCTGGATGTTACCAAAATACAATCGGGCAGGCTGCAATTCAATGATACCTATTTTGATTTTAATCAGCTTATGCTCGATCTGGTTGAAGACCTGCAGCGTACCACAGCCAAACATCAGATCGCAACCGAACTCCAGCACGTTGGGGATGTTTTTGCAGATAAAGACCGCATTAGCCAGGTGTTAACCAACCTGGTTACCAATGCCATCAAATATTCGCCCGATGCCGACAGGATTATTGTTAAGGCCGAAATTGACAACGGTGAGGTTACGGTTTGTGTAGAAGATTTTGGTATTGGAATAAAGGAAGACGTTAAAGATAAGGTGTTTGAGCAATTTTACCGGGTAAGCGGCGATAAGCAGCACACCTTCCCGGGTTTGGGGCTTGGGTTATATATTTCATCAGAAATTATTAAACGCGAAGGCGGCCGTATCTGGGTAAACTCTGTACAAGGCAAAGGTTCTACATTTTGCTTCGCACTGCCTTTAAAAAGAGGGTAGATAATCTGGGTAAGAATTTAGCCGGCAACTCAACCTAATCAACCGATAACTACGCATCACCCACCATTTCATCCCTTACCTTTTTCGGTAACTTGGCTACAATCAGGTCGTAAGAGTGGTCTATCATTTCTTTCAGGTGTTTATCTGTTAGGTTGCCGTCAATGTAAACAGAGTTCCACTGCTGTTTATTCATGTGGTAGCCCGGTATAATTTCGGGGTGTTTGTCGCGTAGTTCTATAGCCAATTCCGGGTCGCATTTGGCGTTAAAACGGTTACCCAGGTCGAGGCTGAATAGCAGGAACATTTTACCCGCTACCTTAAAAACAAGGGTATCGTTCCCGAAAGGTAAACCCTCTGATGTGGCAGGTTTTTGAAGGCAATATTCGCGTATGCTTTCTACATCCATAATTAGTGTTTTAATTTCCCATTGGTTGAAATCTATTAAAGCCCTAATTTGCAAAAATATATTTGCGTATGAACAGCCATTTTAATTTTACCGTTACCGAGCGTTTTTTGCGTTACGTAACTATAGATACCCAATCAGACCCCGGGTCTGAAACATATCCTTCTACCGAAAAGCAAAAGAATTTAGGAATGCTATTAACAGAGGAATTAAAGGCAATAGGTATTTTAGATATAGATTTTGACGAATATGGTTATGTGTACGCAACCATACCGGCGAATACCGAAAAAGCCGATGTACCTGTGATCTGTTTTTGCTCGCACATGGATACATCGCCCGATTGCAGCGGGAAAAATGTGAAGCCCATAGTTCATGAGAATTACCAGGGCCGGGACTTGATTCTCCCCGACGATAATCTACAGGTATTGAAAATGCAGGACCATCCTGACCTGAAAAATCAGATAGGGAACGACATCATCACCGCGAGCGGAACGACTTTATTAGGGGCAGATAACAAAGCAGGCCTCGCCGAAATTATGGATGCCGCATACCAGCTGGTGAATCACCCCGAAATTAAGCACGGCAAGATTCGCATATTGTTCACACCCGACGAAGAAATTGGCCGCGGGGTTGATAAGGTCGGAATTAAAAAGTTGGGGGCCGATTTTGGCTACACCATAGATGGCGAAAGTGCAGGCCATTTTGAGAATGAAACATTTTCGGCAGATGGCGCTAAGCTCATCATTCACGGTATAAGCGCGCATCCGGGTTTTGCAAAGGGCAATATGCAAAGCGCCATAAAGATTGCCGGAAAGATCATCGCGAAGCTGCCCTTCGGGCTTTCGCCCGAGGGAACTGACGGCATGCAAGGTTTTATACACCCCGTTGGCGTAACCGGCCATGCAGAAGAAGCCATAGTTGAATTCATCATCCGCGATTTTGAAGATGAGAAACTGGCTGCCCATGCCGATGCGATCCGCGTTATTGCAGATGCCGTTATCAAAGATTTCCAAGGCGCGTCTTACGAACTAAAAATTAAGGAACAGTACCGCAACATGAAAAAGGTGCTGGACGCACATCCTAAAATTACCGAATACGGATTGGAGGCAATCCGCCGTGTAGGTTTAACCCCGCAACTCAAAAGTATCCGTGGTGGCACAGATGGCTCGCGTTTATCTTTTATGGGTTTGCCCTGCCCAAATATATTTGCCGGCGAACATGCTTTTCACAGCAAGCAGGAATGGGTTTCTATCCAGGATATGCAAAAAGCTGTGGAGGTAATAATAAACCTGGTGCAGGTTTGGGAAGAGAGGGGTTAGTAGCAGGTTTATTTGGAGTATCAGTTGGCTTAACTATCGTATAGTTTAATCAAATATCAAGTACCTCTTTCTTTTTTTTATTGCGCATGCGCTTCGGTACAAAGTCGAGTATTTCTGCTTTCAAGGCGTCTATCATCCGGCGCTTAATAAAATTCTTTTGGGTAACAAGGCTAATTTCCCGGGCGGGTTCGGGTGTTTTAAAATAGCGCACCTTGGCCAGCTGTTTATCAGTGAAATCGGCAATAGCTAATTCGGGTAAAATAGTTGTGCCGTTGCTTTGGTCAACCATGCGTTTTAAGGTTTCTACACTGCCTGTATTATATTCCAAATGCTGAAAACCCTTTGTGCTTTTACGGCGCTGGCATAGGTTTAGCACCTGTTCGCGCATGCAGTGGCCCTCGTTTAATATCCAGAGTTCTTCCATATCGATGTCGTCCGGGCGGATGTTGTTCTTTTTGGCCAGGCTGCTATTTTTAGATACATAGGCAACAAAGTTTTCATAAAACAGAGGCGTTTCTGTTAAAGAAGTTTCACGCAACGGGGTCGACATAATGCCGCAATCTATTAACCCGGCTTTAATATCATGGATGATCTGCTCGGTGGTTTGCTCCCAGATCACCAGCTTAACCTGCGGAAATTTGGCTATAAAATGGGTAATTATTTTGGGCAAAATATAAGGTGCCAGCGTAGGTATGATACCGATCTTAAGTTCGCCGGCAAGCTCCTTTTGCCTGTCGGTTATGATCTCCTTTATTTTCTGATTTTCTGCTAAAAGTATACGTGCCTGTGCAATAATATCGCTGCCAATTTCTGTTGCGGTAACGGGTTGTTTGCTGCGATCGAATATTTTAACACCTAAAGTATCTTCCAGCTTTTGCACCTGCATACTCAGGGTGGGCTGGGTTACAAAACATTTTTCGGCGGCGGCAACAAAGCTGCGGTAAGTATCAACCGCTACAATATACTCAAGCTGTGTAATGGTCATAATAAAGTTTATATCTTTTTATAAAGATATAAAGTTTATCTATAACTACGTTAACTATTCCACCGTAACAGATTTTGCCAAATTTCTGGGCTGGTCTACGTTACAGCCACGCATAACTGCAATGTGATATGACAGTAATTGCAGTGGAATGGTAGCCAGCAGCGGCACAAATGCTTCGGAGGTTTGCGGTATCTCTATCACATAATCGGCCATGTCTTTTACGGCGGTATCGCCTTCGGTAACTATGGCAATAATGTTGCCGCCCCGGGCCTTCACTTCTTGGATGTTGCTGATCACCTTTTCGTATGATGAGTTTTTAGTGGCAATAAACACAACCGGCATTTCCTCGTCTATTAATGCTATGGGGCCGTGTTTCATCTCAGCAGCAGGATAGCCCTCAGCATGGATGTACGAGATCTCTTTTAATTTTAAAGCACCTTCCAGGGCAACCGGGAAAGAACTGCCGCGGCCCAAAAAAAGGCAGTTACGGGAATCTTTTATGCGAGCTGCGATTTCTTTGGTGCGCCGGTCTGTCTTCAGGGTCCGCTCTATAAGTGTTGGTATCTCGTTAAGCTCGGTTAAATACTCTATCAGTTTGCTTTGCGTAATGGCGCCGCGCTGCTGCGCAATATAAAAAGCCATTAAAGTAAGCGCGGTAACCTGCGCGGTAAATGCTTTGGTAGATGCCACACCAATCTCGGGGCCGGCATGGGTATAAACACCGGCATGGCTTAACCGGGGAATGGATGCGCCAACCACATTACATATACCGAATATGGTAGCCCCTTTTTCTTTTGCCAGTTCAATGGCAGCCATGGTATCTGCGGTTTCACCGGATTGGGATATGGCTATAACGAGGTCTTTCTCACTGATGATAGGATTACGGTAGCGGAATTCAGAAGCATATTCAACCTCTACCGGCACGCGCGCGTATTCTTCTATCAGGTATTCGCCAACCAGGCCGGCGTGCCACGAGGTGCCGCATGCCACAATAATTATACGGTCAACATTTTTCAGCTTTTCTGCATACTCCTTAATACCGCCCAGTTGCACTTTACCCTGCTGGGGATAAATGCGGCCACGCAGACAATCGCGAACGGAGCGGGGCTGCTCGTTTATCTCTTTGATCATAAAATGATCATAGCCGCCCTTTTCCAGCATCTCCAGCTGTAATTCCAGTTTTTGGATATAAGGGGTCTGGATGGTATTATCAATATTTTTGATCAGCAGATCATCCCGGCGTATGTAAGCTATCTCATTATCGTTAAGATAGATCACATTTTTGGTATACTCCACTATCGGCGTGGCGTCAGATGCAACAAAGTATTCGCCTTTACCCACACCTATAACCATTGGGCTGCCCTTACGCGCTGCTATGATCTCATCCGGATTGTCGGCACTCATAATTACAATAGCATAAGCGCCTATAACCCGGTTTAAAGCCAGGCGAACAGATTCATTAAGGCCGAGGCCTGTTTCCTGCTCAATATCTTCAACCAAATGGATCAGTACTTCGGTATCGGTATCGCTTAAAAAAACATGGCCCTTGGCAAGCAGGGCATCTTTTATGGTACCATAATTTTCTATAATGCCATTATGGATAATGGTAAGCCGGCGGCTGCCAGAGGAGTGCGGGTGCGAGTTGCGGTCGCTTGGTGCGCCATGCGTGGCCCAGCGTGTGTGGCCCATACCCATGGTAGCCGTGGTAGCAATATCCTTTACAAAGTTTTCAAGATCGCTTACCTTGCCGGCCTTTTTGTAAACCTTTAGGTCTTTATTAAGCAAGGCAACACCGGCACTATCATAGCCCCGGTATTCTAAACGGTGCAAGCCTTTAATAATAATTGGGTAAGCGTCCCGGTATCCTATATATCCAACAATTCCACACATGGGCTATCGTAATTAAGCAAGCTGCAATAAAACAGCAGGGTTGTAAAAAGTTGCTAAGCTACAGATTTTGCGGTAAACCAAAAAAATGCCCCTGCTTAACAGGGGCGTTTTTTATTTAGTGATTTTGGTATAAATGATGTTAAGTTTCATTCGGTAAGGAAACTGGAGCGAGAATTTATTGGTAACCCCGCCGGCCATAACCACCCGGGCGGCAGTTTGAGCGGTTTGTACACCGCTCACAGTGTTCAGGCTGGTAGTATCTACAGGTGCTATAAACGTGCCATAATCTATCGTTTTGCCGCGCATAAGATCTGATATATACCCGGTTATTACAAAATGGTACGAATTTAAATTGGGAATATAGATGCCCCCAAATGTGGCAGCACTTATAAACCTGGCATCGCCTACACCTGTAGCGCTGGCCGAGGAACCGTCTGGTATAAGGGCACGTTGTTTGGCAATATCAAAACGGTACATGGTTAATCTTGGCGATGCTTTATAAGAGATATTTGTACCCGGCGCAGGCGTTATTACCAGTTCTGCGCGGTTTATAACAATATCTGTACCTGCCGAAGCAAGTATATTTTTAAGATAGGGAAAACTTATCTTAGTTCTTAAGCCGCCAAGGCCGTCTATATAAGCCGTCTCTTGTGGGTTCGTGGTATTTAATGCCGCAGTAACATCTGCACTATATGTGTGTTTGATCTCGGCGGCACGCTGGCCCAGGGGCAGCGAAACCACCTCTGTATCTACCGCGCTTGTGGTAGTTGCCTTATAATAAACATCAACCCGGCTCGAATCCATATTCATGTAAAAGCGGCCGCCTATACCCCCCTGGTTTTTATCTAAGGTAATATAGATACCATTAACCTGACTTTGAAATGCCGTGTTAGATGATAAGGTACTTGCCGAAGCATTGAACAAGTTAGCGGCAATAAACGAAGGACTTATTTTTACGCGTAACTGTGCCGGTACAATTTTTAATGTATCTGGTTTGCCTACAACAATATCTGTAATTTTAAAACTGGTGTGGGTACGTGATACAAATGTTTTTGAGCCTAATAAGTTGCCCGTTACACTCCAGGTTTTGTTGTTGTAATAGGTAGTTGTAGCTATCGGTTTCTCGGCAAGCTGAAAAACGTTCACCTTATAATTAGAGGTAAGCGAATCGCCGTAAAAGCCATCGTTATAACGTAGCACAAGCACGGCAGAATCTATAGTTACCGTGCCGTTTGGCAAAGTATATGCAGAACTTGATGGCAGGCTTAGTGCAGCGGCAATGTTGGCTTCGGATGTGCCGATGATTGGGTCTTTAAAATAAGCAAGCGGTGTTTTTGCAATACCCGATGTTTGCACCGTATCTTCTAAAACTGTATTGGTAAAAAGTGTAGCCGAATCTATAAGCATACCGCTAAGCTGCTGCGATGGGTCGACAACAAGACCAACACTGTCGCTATTTTTGCAACTATTTAAAAGAAAAAGACTTATCAACAGGGTTAATAAGTCTAATCGGAAAAATTTCATATGTATCCTCAAATCTTATGCAACGTTCACCAATTCCTCATTGGTAATTTCGTCGTAAAAATTGTAATAATTTTCGAAATCTGCGGTAGAATTAAATTCCATAACCGATTTCTGGCTCTTTTTAACATTATTTAACACATCTGCGTGTATGTTCTCGCTTGCTAAAACGATACCGTCGCTGTACTGGATAGCGCCTGCATATAATGCTTCATTGTTGCCTGGTTTGTATACTTCGGTGTCGGCCTCGGTCATATCGGCCATTACCGCCTTACGCGCAAAGTCAGCATCTAAGGTTTCAGTAAAATCATTCTCATAAATAGAGTATACGATTTTAG
The DNA here is from genome assembly GCA_965277245.1 of Mucilaginibacter sp. Taxonomy (GTDB): domain Bacteria; phylum Bacteroidota; class Bacteroidia; order Sphingobacteriales; family Sphingobacteriaceae; genus Mucilaginibacter. Next base: position 2,860,595 of record OZ255719.1, on the reverse strand, counting down.
AATGCTTAAAGGTAGGATCGTCTTTATATGTGTTTTTTAAATATGCAGGTACTAAAGAGCTCATCCAGCCATGGCAATGAACAATGTCTGGCGCCCAGCCCAATTTTTTAACAGTTTCAAGCGCGCCTTTGCAAAAGAAGATCATGCGCTCATCGTTGTCGGCATAAAACTTCCCGTCTTTATCATTAAACACATGTTTACGCTGAAAATACTCTTCATTATCTAAAAAGTACACCTGCATACGTGCCGAAGGAATAGAAGCCACTTTAATGATCAAAGGGTTATCATTATCATTAATAATGATGTTCATACCCGATAAACGTATAACTTCATGCAGTCTGTTTCTACGCTCATTAATATTACCGAAACGCGGCATCAGGATGCGGATCTCAAACCCTTTATCCTGCATTGCTTGTGGCAACTGCCTGGTTATTTCAGAAATTTTAGTGAGTTCGAGGAAAGGCGACATTTCATGAGTTATGAACAGAAGCTTAGATTTACCCATCTCTAATCAGTATTTAAAATTATGTATCGAAGGCTCAAAAAAAATTTGAGTGTGCAAATATACACAATATGTTAATAACTATCAATGAATTGCGCAAGTAAGTTTGGTAATAAATAATCTATTGTACACCTTTGCCAAATTTTTAAACCCTTAGGATTGGAAATTTTAAATACTAAAAAAGAACTGCAGGCACACCTGCAAATGCTAAGGCAACAAGGCGAAACCGTTGGGTTAGTGCCTACTATGGGCGCGCTGCACGAAGGCCATTTGTCGTTATTAAATATTGCCCAACAACGGTGCAGCAAAACGGTGGTAACCATTTTTGTTAACCCCACTCAGTTTACCAGAGCAACCGACCTTGAAAATTACCCCCGGCCAATAGTAGCAGATATAGCGAGGCTTACAGCCGGCGGTTGCGATGTATTGTTTATGCCCGGGGTGGCCGAAATGTATACAACCGGCGAAGCATGGCATATAGAGCTTGGGCCGCTTGAGCACTTGCTGGAAGGCCAATTCAGGCCAGGCCATTATCAGGGGGTTACGCAAATAGTTTATAAACTGTTTGATGTAATAAAACCCTCGATTGCCTTTTTTGGGCAAAAGGACTATCAGCAGTTTTTGGTGATCAATAAGATGGTGAACTTGTTGAATATGCCCGTAAAGCTGGTAATGTGCCCCATCCTGCGCGAGCCGGAAGGGCTGGCAATGAGCTCGCGCAACATACATTTAACCGCCGAAAACCGCCGGCATGCGCTGATCTTGTCAAAGGCGCTGGGGTATGTTCAAAAATACTATTCGCCGGCCGGCATGCAACAATTGCAAAAAGACGCGCAGAATATGATAGAGAATGAAAGCGGTGTTAATCTCGATTATTTTGAAATTGCCGATGCCGATACCCTGGAGCCCGCCATACCGGAAACCGAACATATAATTGCCCTTACAGCAGCCCAGGTTGGCACAACCCGGCTTATAGACAATATGATAATCCGCTGATTACACAGCATTACGATTACAAACCGATTGTTATAACTTTGCAAAATGATTATTGAGGTTTTAAAATCAAAGATTCACCGGGCTAAGGTTACACAGGCCGAACTGAACTACGTAGGCAGTATTACCATTGATGAAGACCTGATAGATGCAGCCAACATTATCCCTAATGAAAAGGTGCAGATCGTTAACAATAACAACGGCGCCCGTTTTGAAACCTATGTAATAAAAGGCGAGCGCGGTACCGGCATCGTATGCCTAAACGGCGCCACAGCCCGGCTTGCCCAGGTTGGCGATATTGTGATCATCATGAGCTATGCCCACATGGAAATGGAGGAAGCCCGCAAATACGAACCCATTCTGGTATTTCCGGATGTGGATAATAAGTTAGTTTAGGCGTTTAACTGTTTAAATTCTCCAGGTCATCTATATCCTTAGCCCTGTTTGACGCACGTTTAGCTATTTTTAGATCGTTAACATGGATGAGCCGTATTTTCAACCCGTCTTCTATGTGGACGGATGAGTTGGAAAACGTTTCATCAAAGTTAAGGCCTTTGGCGCTGGTCATGATGTCTATAGATGAGGGTGGCCGGCCATAAGTAAAAACGTCAAACGCATCATTTTTAAGAAAATTTTCTTTAGTCATATCAAAAACCGGCATACCGAATGCCCGGAATGCATCAACCAGGTTCCCATAATTATTTTCCGATTTTTCTACCAGGATATCCATATCGCCGGTAGTGCGCGAATAGCCATGCAATATCACCGAATAGCCTCCTATAAGAATATACTTTACCGCGTTAGCATTTAATTGAGCTATAAAATCCCGAAAATCATCATTAAAAATATTACCCATCACGTTCTTTTACGACAGCTAAATACGGTACGATCTAACCGGGGCGGTTCGTTTTCGGGGTAGTTATAGGCTACGCTGTTGAGATAATTGGCTATAGCCAATCGTTCGGTTGGGGTTAAAGATTTATAATATTGGGCATGGTTTGCAGCCTGCGCCGCAGTTTGCATCTTAAAAGCGGTGCGATCCAATTTGCCAAAATCCATACTCAAATGTAAGAATTGATTTGCGGAGGTAACAATTATTAACAAAGAAAATTAATCCTATGTCCCGATTATTTTTTATCTAATGCCCCAAAACTTACCGGCTCAAGTACATAGATTTCTCTTTGTACAGGTGGCGGAAATAAGGGTCTTCCAGGTTTGGTATAAAACGGATGGCTTCGCCGGTCGATTTCATCTCTGGGCCCAGCTCTTTGCTTACCTCAGGAAACTTATCGAACGAGAAGACAGGTTCTTTAATAGCATACCCAACCAGTTTGCGCACAATGGTAAAATCTTTAAGCTTGTTTACGCCCAGCATGACCCTGGCCGCTATATTAATATACGGCACATCGTACGCCTTGGCTATAAAGGGCACGGTGCGTGATGCGCGCGGGTTAGCCTCTATCACATAAACCTTATCGTTTTTTACCGCAAACTGGATATTTAACAGGCCCTTTACGTTTAAGGCGCGGGCAATTTTTTCTGAATAAGCTTCCATTTGTTGTATCACGGTTTCAGAAAGGTCAAACGGAGGCAAAACCGCAAAAGAGTCGCCAGAATGGATGCCGGCAGGTTCAATATGCTCCATCATGCCAATAATATGCACATCGTCGCCATCACAAATAGAATCAGATTCTGTTTCTGCCGCACGATCAAGAAAGTGATCTATTAGCACGCGGTTACCCGGCAGGTTCTTTAGCAGGTTTACTACCGCCTTCTCCAGGTCTTCATCATTTATTACAATGCTCATGCCCTGGCCGCCTAATACGTAGCTCGGGCGAACGAGCACGGGGTATCCAACCTCATGCGCCACTTCAATGGCCTCTTCGGCAGTTTCGGCAACGCCGTAACGCGGGTACGGGATATCCAGTTCCTTCAACAGATCGGAAAAACGGCCCCTGTCTTCGGCAATATCCATATCGTTAAACGAGGTACCAATAATTTTTATGCCATGCTCATGCAGTTTCTCTGCCATTTTTAATGCAGTTTGGCCGCCAAGCTGAACAATAACCCCTTCTGGCTTTTCCAATTCGATGATCTCGCGTACATGCTCCCAAAAAACAGGCTCGAAATAAAGTTTATCGGCCATGTTAAAATCGGTAGAAACGGTCTCCGGATTACAGTTGATCATAATAGCCTCATAGCCGGCTTCTTTAGCGGCTAGCAAACCATGCACGCAGCTATAATCAAACTCTATACCCTGCCCAATACGGTTTGGCCCCGAGCCCAATACGATGATCTTCTTTTTATAAGACACTATCGACTCATTCTCGCCCTCGTAGGTAGAGTAATAATACGGCGTTTTAGCCTGGAACTCTGCCGCGCAGGTATCAACCATTTTATAAACGCGGTTAAGGCCTAAAACCTTGCGGCGCTGGTAAACATCTTCTTCGGTGGTGTTACCGCCTAAAATCCAGGCTATCTGCTGGTCCGAAAATCCTTTTTGTTTAAGCGTATAAAAAATATCCTGCGGGATGTTGTTTAACGAATAGCGCCTCAGCTCTGCTTCGAGGTTAACCAGTTCCTGGATCTGGTTTAAAAACCAGCGGTCTATCTTGGTAGCCTTACGTACCGATTCTATAGGTACACCCAGGCTTAGAGCATCGTAAATATGAAATAGCCTGTCCCAGCTCGGGTGTTCCAAACTGTACATGATCTCTTCCAGGTTGCGGCTCTGGCGGCCATCGGCGCCAAGGCCGGCGCGGCCGATCTCTAAACTTTGACAAGCTTTTTGTAAAGCTTCAGAAAAGCTGCGGCCAATGGCCATCACTTCGCCTACAGATTTCATTTGCAGGCCAAGCTGTTTGTTGGCGCCTTTAAACTTATCAAAGTTCCAGCGCGGAACTTTCACGATCACATAATCTAAAGTCGGCTCAAAATAAGCAGATGTGGTTTTGGTGATCTGGTTCTCCAGCTCATCCAGGTTGTAGCCAATGGCCAGTTTAGAGGCTATTTTGGCAATGGGATAACCGGTAGCCTTTGATGCCAGGGCAGACGAGCGGCTTACCCGGGGGTTTATTTCTATCGCAATAATGGCTTCGTCGGCAGGGTTAACAGAGAACTGCACATTACACCCCCCCGCAAAATTGCCTATGGCACGCATCATTTTTATGGCCTGGTCGCGCATGGATTGATAGCAGCGGTCGCTAAGGGTCATGGCCGGTGCAACGGTTATCGAGTCGCCGGTATGGATGCCCATCGGGTCAAAGTTCTCGATAGAGCAAATGATGATCACGTTATCATTACCATCGCGCAGCAACTCCAGCTCGTATTCCTTCCATCCTATAACCGCCTGTTCTACCAGTACCTCATGTGTTGGCGATGCCTGCAAACCGCGGCTGAGCGCGGCGTCAAAATCTTCTTTTTTATGCACAAAGCCACCGCCGCTGCCGCCAAGTGTATAGCTTGGGCGTATTACCAGCGGGAAACCAATTTCTTGCGCTGCTTCTTTACCTTCTAAAAACGAGTTGGCAATTTTTGAAGTGGCCACACCGATGCCTATTTTAACCATTAACTGCCTAAAGGCTTCGCGGTTCTCGGTGGTTTCAATGGCGGCAATATCTACCCCAATAATGCGTACGTTATATTTGGCCCATAAACCGCGTTCGTCGGCTTCTATACAAAGGTTTAATGCAGTTTGGCCGCCCATGGTAGGCAATACCGCATCTATGTGCTGCTCCTGTAATATCTTTTCAATGCTTTCGCAGTTTAGCGGCAACAGGTATACATTATCGGCTATAACCTTATCGGTCATTATGGTGGCCGGGTTGCTGTTGATGATAGATACCGTAATGCCTTCATCTTTTAAGGAAAGCGCTGCCTGCGAACCGGCGTAGTCAAATTCGCAAGCCTGGCCTATAATGATAGGGCCCGATCCGATAATTAATACTGATTTTATAGAGGTGTCTCTGGGCATAGTATTTTAGCAGTTGATGGTTCATGGATCATGGTTCATGGCATCTGTTCAAGTGTTTACTATGAACTATCAACCATTAACTATGAACCTCTAATCTCTATGCGCTTGAAGTAAAAATAACCGACTTCAGCGTCGGGATGCAAAGATAGGAGATTAGGGGTAATGCCGATTTAAAATTTTGATTTTTATGATAGTTAATTTAATAAATCATTATTACATTGCTGTTCTTATCTGCGGGCTCCAAATGCCAATTTTACGATCTTGCAGAACACCACTAAAACCGATTATAAAATTTAATAAACCGCATTATGTCTACAGATCGCCGTAAGTTTTTGAAGCAGTTTGGCAGTACCGTTATACTAACGTCTGCAGGGTTAACCAGCCTAACCGCCAAGGCCGATATAGAAAGGCGCATTTTATTGTCAGAAAAGCGGATAAGCGCTAATGATAAGATACGCATTGCCACCATAGGCATGGGTATTATGGGTTTTAACGATACCCGTGCCGCCCTAACCGTGCCCGGCGTAGAACTGGTTGCCGTGTGCGACTTATACACCGGCCGCCTGCAGCGCGCCAAAGAATTGTACGGACAAAATATTTTTACCACTAATGATTACCGCCAGATACTGGACCGCAAGGATGTAGATGCAGTAATTATTGCCACCAGCGACAACTGGCACAGCACCATAGCTATTGAGGCCATGCGCAAGGGCAAAGCAGTGTACAGCGAAAAGCCGATGGTACATTACATAAGCGAAGGTTTAGACGAGATAAAGGCGCAGCAGGAAACCAAGGCCATTTTCCAGGTGGGCAGCCAGCGGATAAGCAGCGTTGCCTTTCAAAAAGCTAAAGAACTTTATAAGTCGGGCGAGATAGGCAAGATCAATTCTGTAGAAGCTTCATTTAACCGCCAGAGTGCGTTGGGTGCCTGGCAATACACCATCCCGCTCGATGCAGGGCCGCAAACGGTAGACTGGAACCGCTTCCAACAAAACGATAAGGAAAAACATGCTTACGACAGTAACCGCTTTTTCCGCTGGAGAAATTACCGCGAATATGGTACCGGTGTAGCAGGTGATCTTTTTGTTCACCTCCTAACCGGCATTCACTTCATGACCGACTCTAAGGGGCCCGATAAAATCTACTCCATTGGCGGCTTAACCTTTTGGAAGGATGGGCGCAATGTGCCGGATGTGATGAGCGCGGTTATTGAATACCCCGAAACACCAGAGCACCCGGCATTCCAGGTATCATTGCGGGTAAATTTTGTAAGCGGCGAGGGCGACCACTCTACTACTAAAATAATAGGTACAGATGGCGTAATAGAACTTTACGGCGAGGGCGACGGCTTTGCCATTCACAAAAACAAGATGACTGTTGCGCCGGGCATTGGCGGCTGGGATTCTCTATACACCTATCCAGAGGCTATGCAAAAGCAATTGCTTACCGCTTATAATCAAAAATACAGTGCCGCCGACCAGGCAACGGTAAAGATGGATAGTGTGGCATACCATGCACCGCAAGGCTACAATGCCTCTAACGACCATTTTGCCAATTTTATGGATAGCATACGCACCGGCAAACCCGTTGTAGAAAATGCTGTGTTTGGTTTCCGTGCGGCAGCGCCGTGTTTAGCCTGTAACGACAGTTATTTCCAAAACAAGGTGATCCATTGGGATGCGCAGAATATGAGGATAGTGTAGCTATAAAATTAGATCTGTTAATATTGTCAGTCTGAGCTTGTCGAAGACCTATGCAATAGGTGGTAAGGCAGGCTCACCATGACATTAATAGGCGCATGTTGACGCGCATCTACCGGATATCATGTCAGCTAATTAATCTTCCAAAAATATCTCCACTCCATCGGTGCCGCCAGAGTTAACAATATTTGCTTTTATTTTGGCATAAATAGCTTTATTGTAAATGCTTGTAATAAGCAGTACCCCGTTTACACGGGTGGCGTTATCGAGGTCGTTAGAGGTTACACCCGCAAATAGCTTGTCGAGGTGCACCTTCACGTCCGACGAGAAATCGCTTTGGCCGTCTACAACCAGCTGGTCTTTTACCTTGGTTTTAATGGTCGAATTATCGTTGTAATCAACTTCCAGCTGTACCGTTACGCCCGCTGCAGACTTGTAAGTACCCTTTAATAAGAGCGGGATAATAAATGTAGATTTTACGAGGGCTACGCTTAATACCACGTTGGTATAAGTGCCATTATCAAGCGTGGTAATGAACGCAGCGGGAGCCGCCGAAAAAATATCTATGTTGGGCGCAGTAGCGGTAACATATTGTACCGGCTGGCCATCCTTTGTGCCATTGAACTGAAAGGTGTTAATATTCATAACACCGCCGGTAAACGTGACGTTTGCAGGTGCCGGCGCTAATTTACCGGCGCTATTCTTAACGTTAAATGTCGAACTGTCGGAATTTAAACTGAGCGCTAATTGGGCTTTTAAACCACCGGCATCTTGTTTTTCGCAAGAGCAAAAAGCAATCGCGGTAAAAACCGTCAAGAGTAACAAAGGGTAATTTTTTAAATACATACGGTGCGGTTTAGCAAGATCATTAAACAACTAATTGAGCTATAGTATAAATGTAACCACTTAAAGCACAAATGCAACATTTTTGTTACAATTTGACAGTAAAATAGTTGTAAGGTTTAGTGAAGTTGTTTTCTATTTAATTTGAAGCCCCCTTACCAGCTGTTCGAAGTCTCCTGACTTCGAACGACATGCTTGTAGTTTTCAAAGTACCTTCGCCACAAACTACATTTGATAGCAAATTTTCATGCCACAGATTGGCGTTGATCTATATGCAGTATTTTGTCACATAAAACATACCGAACGGTATGCCGGCGGTTTTTGGGGTTTGGAAATAGCCCTTTTTGCACCTGATATTTGTGGCTAAAAACAAACGAAAATTGCTGAATTTCGCATTTTTTTAATAGTGACGTTAATTTGGCATAGCAACATACCGTTCGGTATGTTTTTAAAAAATGTCTTTAACTATTTCTTTAAAGTCTCGTCAAAAAGGCTAAGAATTCGTTTGTATTCATCTGTCCAGCTGCTGGGTTGTACAAAGCCGTGATCTTCTACCGGGTAAGGTTGCAGCGCCCAGTTTTCTTTGTGCAGTTCTATCAGCCGTTGCGTTAAACGTACAATATCCTGGAAATTTACATTCTGATCTACCATGCCGTGGAGCATCAAAAGGCGGCCTTTTAACCCATTTGCAAAGTAAATAGGGGAACTGGCGCGATAGGCTTTCTCATCCAGATAAGGCTCGTTCAGGATGTTATCTGTGTAGCCATGGTTATAGTGCGCCCAGTCTGTAACCGACCGTAAACCTGCACCTGATGCGAATACATCTGGAGTGGTAAACATGGCCATCAGGGTAATAAAACCACCGTACGAACCACCATACAAGCCAACATGTTTCGGGTTAACGCCATACTTATCTACCAGTAGTTTTACACCGTCTACCTGGTCTGTAAGGTCTTTGCCACCCATGTGGCGATAGATACCTGTACGCCAGTCGCGGCCGTAACCGGCACTGCCGGTATAGTCAATATCGAGCACGGTATAGCCATTATCGGCAAGTAAATTGTTAAACATATACTCGCGAAAGTACGAGCTCCAATAGTAATGCACATTCTGTAAGTAACCCGCGCCATGTACAAAAACCACAGCCGGTTTAGCCGGATCGGGGTTTGCAGGCAGGTATAAACGGGCGTAAACATCGCTGCCATAGCGGTTTTTGAAGGTGATCACCTGCGGGTCTTTCCAGGCATAAGAATTAAATTCTGCTGTGGTAGAGTTGGTTACCTGCGTAGCTTTTGCACCTGCGTGGTTAGGCTGCAGGTACAGCTCCCAAGGTTTGTTGGAATAAGAATAACGTACTGCAATCCATTTCTCATCGGGTGAAATACTGACCTCATTTCCGCCTTTCATGCCGGTTATTTTCTCAGGTGTTCCGCCATTTATAGAGATCTTATAGTAATGCGTAATACCCGGATGCTCTATATTAGCTGTAAAGAAGAACGTCTTTTTATCGTTAGAAAGATCGATAGTTTGCACCTCCCATTTACCGCTGGTTAGCTGCTTTTTAGCACCCGTAACCACATCGGCCACGTAAATGTGCGAGTAGCCGCTTGCTTCGCTCTGGTAAAAGAAATGTGTATTGTCTACCCAGCCGGTGCTGCCGTTGCCAAAACGCCCCTGGCCTATACCAGGGCCGCCTATCCAGGCTTCGTCGCGCTGGCGGTCAAGCAGGGTAAGTTTGCCGGTTTCGGCATCAAGCTTCATGATCCAGCGGTCTTTATTATCCTGCGAGGTAACAACAAGCACTGCATATTTTCCATCGTCGCTCCAGATAGGGCTATAAGCGTCTACCTTGCGGTCTTCGTTACGTTTGGTGCGTTCCTCCAGTTGTTTAGGATACTCCTTTACATAATCGGGCAGATCTTTTATACCCGGCAAATTGTTAGTAATAACTTTGTAAACCGTGTCGCGTTTGGTGTCAAAAATATACTCCTCAGATGTAGACTGCGGGCCGGCAACTTTGGTACGGTTAGGGATTTCTTCGGTATAACCACTGGCGGTTACATAGTTGGGCACTTCAACAATTTTGGCGCCTTCGGGTTGTTTCACAAGGCGGTAAGTTATAAATCGCCCATCGGGGCTAACCAAAACGCCATTTACCTGCTGATCGCCAACGGCTATATCTTTTAGTCTTTTAGGCTGAAGTTCTTTGCGTTCGGCCGCATCTTCTTTATCGGCTTTCGCTTTTTCTTTAATTACATCAAAAAGTTCAAGTTGCTCGGCTTTTAGCCAACGGTCTTGCTGGGTACCACCGCCAGCTTGCGCGCCGGCAGTTGGGTTACCGCCGCCGAAACCACCGCCGCCAAAACCGCCGCGGCCGCTGGCCCCGCGGCCTCCCTGAGCAGCCGCGCCTGTAGCTGCTGCAGCGGTATGGGTAAAGTTGGTTAATTGTATCAGCTCGCCGGTTGTAAGTTTAACCTCGAAAAGGTTATCGGCCTTTGTAAATATGATGGCACCTTCGTCACCGCTAAATACCGGGTTACTTTCGCGATCTGTGGTGTTGGTAAGCTGTAATTGCTTACCGGTTTTAAGGTCGGTAAGGTAAATGTCGCCGTTATGTTCGTAAACCTTGCGGGTGTGCTTTTTATTCCACTCGCCATTACCGGGCAATAAGTTCTTACGTTCCTCTATGCTTACCTTTTGCGGTTTAAGGTCAGTTGTGGTGATGCTGTATAACTGATCCTTATCGGCATTTTCGGGATTCCAATTAAAATAGATCTTTTTACTGTCGTCGCTCCAGCGGATGTTAGACGGCGATGTACCCATCCATTTTGGGTCGCGCATGATCTTTTCTACCGTTAGTTTGCCCAGGGTTTGCGCAAAAGATGTGCCGGTGGCCGCTATTAACACGAGCGTAAATAATTTCTTCATAAAATTGGTGCTTATTGCCTTGCAAGATAATCAGTTGGCTAATATTAAAACCTTTAACTATTTAATTGTTACAAAAGATAGTTGCAGCAGGTTAGCCGGTGAAACCGCTTTGAAACAATCGTTTTACATTATAATGTGGCCCAATTGTTTTTTAGCGGGCATTAGCTATATTTGCTCCGCTTAAAAATCTATTTTAGATACATAATGAGAGAACTACAGTTCAGGGAAGCGCTTCGTGAAGCAATGAACGAAGAAATGCGCAAGGATGAAAAAATTTACCTGATGGGCGAAGAAGTTGCCGAATATAACGGCGCTTACAAGGTTAGCCAGGGCATGCTCGACGAGTTTGGCGCAAAGCGTGTTATAGATACGCCGATATCTGAACTTGGCTTTGCGGGCATAGGCATCGGTTCGGCCATGAACGGCCTTCGCCCGATAATTGAGTTCATGACATTCAATTTTTCTCTTGTTGCCATAGACCAGGTTATAAACGGTGCTGCAAAAATCATGAGCATGAGCGGTGGCCAGTTTTCTGTACCTATCGTTTTCCGCGGGCCAACGGGCAACGCGGGTATGCTTAGCTCGCAGCACAGCCAGTGTTTTGAGAACTGGTATGCCAACTGCCCGGGCCTGAAAGTTGTTGTACCGGCAAACCCAGCCGATGCTAAAGGCTTGTTAAAATCGGCGATACTTGATCCCGATCCGGTTATTTTTATGGAATCGGAGTTAATGTACGGCGATAAGGGAATGGTACCCGATGGCGAATATTATATAGAAATTGGCAAGGCAGATGTTACCCGCCAGGGTGCAGATGTTACACTGGTAGGTTTTGGCAAGATCATGAAAGTGGTTAACGCCGCTGCCGACGAACTGGCTAAGGAAGGCATTAATGCCGAAGTGATAGACCTCCGTACCGTGCGCCCAATTGATTATGCTACGGTTATCAATTCTGTTAAGAAAACAAACCGTTTGGTTATTGTAGAAGAAAGCTGGCCTTTAGGCTCAATTGCAACAGAAGTTGCCTTTAAAGTGCAGAAAGATGCTTTTGACTACCTCGATGCGCCAATACTGCGTATTATGGGTGGAGACGTACCCTTGCCTTATGCACCAACGTTAATACAAGGTTACCTGCCCAATCCGGAGCGTGTGATTAAGGCGGTTAAAGAGGTGATGTACGTTAAGAAGTAATTCTTGATATTATAAACTAAAAGAGCCTTGCTGCAAAATCAGCAAGGCTTTTTATTTATTGGCTATACACAAGCCTCTTAAATTCAGCAATGTTTTTTATGTTATCGAAATCGTCATCGTTAGCTGCATAATTTTTATTGTAACCCTTTGATATTGCGGATTGCAGGTAACTTAAAGCATCGGTATTGTTATGCATTAAAGAACAAAGGCACGCCATATTATAATATGCCCCAGAAAGTTCAATATCACTTTTAGAAGACAATATAACTTCTTTTAACATCTTAGACGCCGTTTCAGCATCACCCTTATAGTAAAGTGCAAAAATAAATGAAGTTGATTTTTTTGACGTATCTAACTCCATAACTTTATCAAAGTCGTTAACAGCATCACTACTTAATTTTAGCTTCTTTAAATAAACTTTGCCTCGCACGTAATAGGCAGAATAGTTGGTTGGGTCTAAGCTAATTGCCTTAGTGCTGTGTACAAGTAACGTGTCTGCTTTTTCTTTATAATATTCCTCGGCAACATAATCACTGTAAAGCACGGCTACAGTTTTAGCATTATCTTTATAAAGCGCCGCGGCTTTAAGAAACAGGTTGCCTGCTTGTTCATGATTTCCGTTCTTCGCCATAGCAATGGCCTTTGTCCAGTAAGCAAACTTATTATCTGAATTTAACTCAATAGCACGGTTATTGTCTTTAACCGTTTCAGTTAAATAGCCCAGCCATATTTCGCTATAGGCCTTATTATTATATAAAATTGAAAGTGCGGCAGGTTGATCTTTGTAAAAAGGCATTGCTTTTACATAGTCGACTATAGAAAATTGATAGTCCTTATTGTGTTGATAAAAATTGCCTCTATCCCAATAGTAAATACCAACTTCTGGATTCAATGAGATGGCCATGCTTTCCTGCTCTATAGCTGCAGGGTATTGGTTTAGCATTTTATAGTTAGAAGCCATATTGTTATAAAGCTTTGCCACTTCTACCTTATCATCTTCATAAAGAACTGCAGTTTTATAATTATCAATGGCTTTTTTATATTCCCTTAATTCATTATAAACTATCCCTAAATTCCAGTAAGCGCCGCCATTTTTTTTATTTATTGTAACGGCTACAGAGTCATCTATAATTGCATCCTTAAATAGTTTGAGCTCGTATTTTAAACCACCCCTGTTTTTATAAAGTTTAGAAAGATTGTGTAAGTCTTTTCTATAAAAAGGGATTGTTCTGCTATAATCGTCTATTGCTAATTGGTACTGTTTTATGCTTTCATATGCAAGTGCCCTATTCCAATAGGCATCAGCGTTTTTAGCATCCAAATCAATGGCCAAAGTAGCATCGTCAACTGCTTCCTGGTGCTGGCTAAGGCTTTCATGGCATTCCCCGCGCTTCTTTAATAATTCTGATGATTTTTTTGGATCGTTCTTTAGCAGACCAATGGCCTGGGTATATTTTGCAACGGCATCGGTATAATTTTTTTGATCGCTTAACGAGTCGGCAACGGTTTCGAGTTTGGTAACGTTTTGAGCAAATGCGGGTATGAAAAAAACTGTAAAGTTGAATAAAAGAAGCAAAATAAATTTAGGCATAAATTTTAAAGCATGTTAATCCAAATATAAAAATTAGAAATAATTTGGAGACCGATCTTTAAAAATTCTGTCGAAAAAGCCCGCTGTAACTGCAGGCTTTCCATTAATCCTTTTTCTTAGACGACTTTACGCAGTTCGGTACCGTTTTACCGGCTTTTTCCTTTGTGCCCTTTTGGGTATAACCAGACCAGCATGGGTCTTTCTTTTCTTTAGCTGCCATAATCTTTTATTTAATATTACTAAGCAATCGCCGTTCCAAAGCGGGCAGGTAGCTGCGTAACTTGCTTATAAATAATGCATTTAGTAATTTTAGGCATTCAACCTACACGCAATTACCTAATGCAAACGCCTTTACTAACCACAAAACAGCGCATACGCTCCATAGATACCTTAAGGGGCATCACCATGATCGTTATGGCACTTGATCATGTACGCGATTTTTACACTAATGCGCCCTTCGATCCGCTCGACCTGGCCAAAACCACGCCCTGGCTTTTTTTAACCAGGTGGATAACCCATTTCTGTGCGCCTATATTTGTTTTTCTTTCGGGCGTAAGCGCTTATTTATCGTTGTCAAAAAAATCGTCGAAAAATGTAGCTGCGGGTTTCTTGTTAAAACGCGGTATCTGGCTGTTGTTTGTAGAATTTGCCGTTATTACTTTCGCACTGCTGTTAGACCCAGGTCATCATTTGTTATTTGCGCAGGTTATTTGGGCCATTGCATGCAGTATGTTATTCCTGGCCTTGTTAATATGGCTAAACCTAAAGCCAGTGGTTATTGGCGGTGTGGGCATTGCGCTCATATTTGGGCATAACTTGCTGGATGGTATAAAGGCCGACTCTTTAGGCAATTATAAATTAATATGGCTGATGCTCCACGAACAGGGCTTTTATCAGCTCACTAAAACTTATGCCATTTTTATATTATACCCCGTAGTACCCTGGATAGGAGTAATGGCGTTAGGATATTATTTCGGCACCTTATTTAAGTTAGACGCTGCGGTTAGAAAACCACTATTTATAAAAATTGGTGCAGGTGCTATTGCGCTGTTCCTGGTTTTACGGGGTTTTAATATATACGGCGACCCAATACCCTGGCATACGTGGGATGCCTGGTGGAAAAACATATTAGCGTTTGTAGACTGCCGGAAATATCCGCCATCTTTATTGTACCTATTAATGACGCTTGGGCCTGCAATGATAGCACTTGCTTATTTAGAAAATATAGATAACGCATTAACACGCATTTTTACAACCTATGGGCGGGTGCCTTTTTTTTATTACGTTCCCCATTTTTACATTATCCACATTTCGCAGGTAATAATTGCTTTGAGTTTGGGCTTTACAGAACAAAATCTTAGAGATGCCGGTGCAGGTAATCCGGGTAAATGGGGGTTTGGTTTACCGGTGATATATTTAATTTGGCTGCTGGTGGTTGCCTCTTTATATTTCCCCTGCCGATGGTTTATGAAGGTAAAACAGCGCAGAACCGATTGGTGGCTTAGTTATTTATAAAAGATCATCTATAAAGGCTTTATTTACAATCTGGCGGATAACGCTATCGAGTTCATGTGCAACCGTATCTATATGGTTTATGATGCTGTTATTCTCGGGGTTGGCAATGTTCTCTTTATCCAGCACATCTACAAGGCCCATAAGGGTTGCAACCGGCCTGCGCAGTTCATGTGAGCTCAGCGAAGCAATATGCCTTAACTTTTCGTTTTGCGCTATAATAGATTGCTGCGTTTTTAATCTTACAGAAATATCATGTGCAAAACAGCCAACGCCAATGATCTCTCCGTTCCCGTCATAAATTGTATTAAATGAGATCTCGAAATTAACGGTTTGATTTAGCCCGGGGTTTACCTCATCATACATTATTTTAAAGGTATGGCCCCCAAGCGCCCTTTTGTAATAACCATCCCATTTACGCGCAACCGTGTTGGGATAAACAGATTGATCATTAGCGGGCATGCCTTCTTTTGGCTCTACATGGTAAACCTCATTTATCCACTTTCTGAATGCTATGTTAGCAAACACATAGTTCATATTTTTATCTATAGACCAGATAAAGTCGTTAGTGTTATTGATAAGTGCTTCAAGGTTATTTTTTGTCCACAATATTTCTTCTCGCGCCTTTTCCTGGTCTGTAACATCAAGGCCAACGCCTTGTATTTCGGCAACATTATTATGTTCATCCTTTACGGCAATGGCATCTGTTACAATCCATCTAATGTTCCCATCAGCAGTTATTTTGCGGTGCCTGAAGTGAAATACTTTACCCGGGCTTGCCAAACTCTGCGTAACAAGGCGCTTTAAACCTGTTACATCATCCGGATGTGCAACCTTTTCAACCGGCTGCCCTAATAGTTCCTCAGACTTATAGCCTAAACGGCTGCAATAGATATTATTTACATAGGTGTAATTACCATTAATGTCTATCCTAAATATCAGTGCACTAACAGAATTGATGAGCGACGACAGGAACCAAACCTTTTTTTCGGCGCCGGCTCTGTATAACACTGCCTCTGTAACATTTTTTAAAATGGTAATGCCAATTTTCTGCTTTGTATCATTATGAACCAACTGTACACGTTTGGCCTGTATCCACCGTACCTCTTTGTTGGGGAGAATTATGCGAAATGTAGCTTGCTTTTCGCCGGGAACGGGTATACTGTTCAGCTCTTCCAATACCAGGGCTCGGTCATCCGGGTGGATGATGTCTCGTAACAAGTGCGGTATTGAAGTAAATTGTTCTGCGGTATAACCCATTACGTCTTTCACAGCGGGGCTAATAAACATATACTGTTCTTCGTCTATATTATAGGCTAAAACGGCGTCGTCAAGTGCTGATAAGATGTAATTGAGCATAGTAACATAGGTTAAGGCATGCTTCTATTACATAATACCGCATCGGCTGTTAATGTTTCAAATAAGTTTACTATTGTTTTTTGATTTTCAGTAAATCAGCTAAAAGCTTGCCGAAATGCTACCATTACCGCCAGGTGGGTGTCGCGGTCAAGGTCGAAACCTTCGGGTTTATCAGGGCGTATGGGTTTACCCTTTTTAAATTCAACGGGGAAGAGTTTTACAAAATCGGTAATGCTAATTTCATAATGCAGCCATTCTGTTCGGTTATAAATATCCGCCAGCTTCATCTCGTAGTGCCTTATGGCGTACTCATTCATCGCGGTAAAGATAGCCGGTTATCAGTTTCCGGTTCATGCCATTTATTTTAATAAAAAACGCGCAAACAGGTATGCCCTACCGGTTGCGTATTAAATATTTTAAGAAACAGTTAATCTAAACTAATCTGCCTTTTCACGCTTTCCTCTAAAGAGATAAAGGTTTCGGTACGCTGTATACCAGGCACGCTTTGTATGCGCTCATTTAAAACTTCGCGCAAATGCGTGGTATCATGGCACACAATTTTGGCAAAAATACTCCAGCTTCCTGTGGTATAATACAGTTCAACAATTTCTTTAACCTCTTTAAGGCGTTTAACGGCTTCGTTATACTGCGAGCCTTTTTCGAGGTAAATACCCAGGAAGGCAGTAATATCAAACCCTAATTTCTGAGGATCTACTTCCAGGCTGGCACCCTTAATTACACCCATCTCCTCCAGTTTTTTCATCCTCACATGTATGGTACCACCAGAAACAATCAACTCTTTTGCTATCTCCGTATAGGGAGTTGTAGCGTTGTTCATCAATATCGATAATATCTGAATATCGAGATTATCAATTTCTAAATTTTGAGCTTTTTTGTGGGGCATAAATTTTCAATTCATTATTTAATCACAAGTCTAATTAAAATTTGAATAAAAATAAAATATTTTTATTGAAATATTTGTAAGGAATGTATATCTACGTTAGATTTGTTGTAAGCAAGGCAGAAATGCCGGCCTGTTCTTAAATAAAAAACAATGTTGGGTGGTGAAATTTTTGGCAGACACACCTCCTTGTCCCGGTGGCGGAGATAAATAGGAAATTGGCTCAGGCCAACCAACTACTCTGTGGAGGTTCGAATCCTTCCCCAACAGCTCTTCTCATAATTTAGGTTTATAATTGGTTAGTAAAGCCCTCCTGCCCATCAGGAGGCTTTGCTGTTTTTAAGGGTTTCGTATGAGGAAGAAAGATTCAGGATAAAAGGCAAAACATCTGTAACAACAATACACATTTTTTAATTAATATTTTTCGTGTATGTACGTCAGTATGCGTGCCATTTCTTGGCGTACAGCTTTTGATGGCGCTGTAAAATTGTTATTCATAAAGCAAAATGCCATTCTGTGTTTGTTGCGCGTAACCAGATACCCGCTTTGATTATAGTTGTTTGATAGTGAGCCCGTTTTAGCCCAGATAAATGGTTCGCCATTATCTGTCTTGTATTCCGACTTAAGTGTACCGTTAATGCCGCCGGCGGGCAGCAGGCTGTGCAAGCGGTTGTCGTCATTAATCTTTTTACTTATTTTAGTCAACAGGGTTATCATACTGCGCGGTGTAACAAGGTCCAGGCGCGACAGGCCCGAGCCATCTGCCCATTGCGGCCTGTCCTGAAGATCTGCCAGGAACGTTTTCAACGAGTAATTCCTCACCGAGTCGCTGTTCAGAAATCCATATTTGGCGGCAGAACACACTAACAGCAACTGTTCGGCGATAAAATTATCGCTTGTTAAAAGCATTTTTCGGTAAACGGAATCTGCCGGGGTGTTATAAATCGTTTTTGCATCGGCAGGCATTTGCCGTTTTAACAGTTGCACAGGTTGCTTTAATGTGTCTTGCAATAATGCAGCCGTAAGGGCAGCGCCGGTTTGCCAGGGTATGGTTTGCTTAAACCCGGGCGGCGCCGCCGTAAGTGGATATATTAAAGCATTGTTGTAATAATTTCGCTGGATTTTAAAAGTAGCAGGGTTATAAACGCTATCGGCTTTAAGATATTGCCGAAACCGTGCCGGTTCTGTTTGCAGGTCGCCAGTGTTGCTTACTGTAATAGCAATAAGGTTGCTTTCTATTGGTAATTCATTTATTTCTGCCTGGTAATAGTCGTTGTAATCATCCCAAGCCCACCCGTTACCAAACACTTGGTTTTGATAATTACCGCTGCAATAAAAAAGCTTTTTATTTTGCCTTCCTAAAAAGTTAATAGCATTGGTACCTTTCAGATCGCGCTCCAGGAATGAGGGATCGCCGGTCCCCCAAAAGAAAAGCGAGTCGCCGTTTATTTGATAGTTAAGCCCGGGTATAGAGTCGCCCAGCATTTGGAGGCAAGTGTAAAAAGTTAAAAGCTTGGCGTTCGATGCTGGGGTAAAATACTTGTCGGCGTTTAGACTATAAATTATTTTATGGGCATCTATATCATATATCGCAAAACCTGCAAAGTGGTTATTGATAACTGCCGAATGCTTAAACAGATTTTGGATAGCTTGTTTTTGCGGTGCGCAGCCATAAAAGCACAGTATGCTAAGCGTTAAAAGAGAGCTATATATAAGTTTAAACAGCTTTTTGCTCATTAATTTATTTATGATAACAAGGTATGTTTATGTAATTTTAAAAGCCAATTATAATTATAAATTGTTGTTTAAACCTGTTTATCGCTTATTGATCCGATTGGGTCTGCTCTTACTGGTTTTTGCGTTAAGCGAAACAGGCCTTAAAGCGCAGTTTTTTGATATGCCTGTTAACAGGAAAAAAATATCGGTGCCGTTTAAGATGGTGCGTAACATGATCATTGTTAAAACGATGATAAACGGCAAAGGCCCTTTTAATTTTATTATAGATAGCGGCGTTGGGATAATTATTATAACAGACCCAAGTCTTGTAGATTCTATAGGCACTAAAAGTAACCGGGTTATAAAGCTATCGGGTTTGGGCGATGCCAATGAGGTGAATGCGGTTATTAACAGCAATTTAGATTTTAATATTGAGGGTATAAAAGGTGTAAACCTCTCTGCAGCTATATTAAAAAAAGACCGTTTTGGCTTGTCTAATTATACGGGCATGCCTATACATGGTTTAATAGGGTACGATTTTTTTAATAACCTGGCCGTGAAATTTAATTTTTTCGACAGCACTTTAACCGTTGCCCGATCGGGTTATTTGAAGGAATTTAAAAAAGGTTATCAGATACCCTTAGCGATAGAGCAGGGTAAACCATATATTACGGCAACGGTAAAATACGCTGGCAACCCGCCTACAGAAAGTAAACTCGTGGTAGATTTTGGTGCCGGCCACCCTTTATTGCTGGAAAACATTGATAAGAATAACACCCTGCCAAAGAAATTTATATCTGCAAATTTAGGTATGGGCTTTACGGGCCCTATAAGCGGTTTATTGAGCCGGGTAGAAGAAGTAGACATAGGGAAATACCATTTTAATAATGTTATAACATCTTTTACGGTTAGGGACACCTCGCAAAAGGCAGACGTTGAGCGCGACGGAAATTTGGGATTAGGTATATTGAAAAGATTTGACCTCATTCTGGATTATAGCGCTGCAACTATGTATTTAAAACCCGGCCGCGGTTTTAAAGAGCCTTTTGAACACGATATGAGCGGCCTTGAATATTTTGGCGATGGCGACGACTATCGTACCATAATTATCAGCCGTGTGGAGCAGGGTTCTGCGGCAGATATGGCGGGAATAAAGAAAGACGACGCGATATTAGCCGTAAACTTTAAACCCGTAAACGAGTTAACTATCCAGCAGATAGATGATATATTTAAGTCTGGAGAAGACCGCAGTTTGTTGCTGGATATTTACAGGGATAAAAAAAGGCTGCGCTTTATACTCACCCTAAAACGCCGCATATAGCGTTACTTTAATTTGCTGATGTTATCGAAAAATGCCACCTGAAGATCGAGCAGCGAATTAACCTTCATTTTCTCACCGTAGGTATCAAAAAGCTAAAAACTTCGCCTTTTCTGGTGCCTTATCATTTATTTTTTCGACGAAATTAAAGGTCTCAAAAAAGTAATGCTTGGTTGTAATTTTACTTTAGCATTGGTTTTCGACGCATTTAAGCTAAAGCCAACATTATTTATCCAATTTATGCACCCGGGTATGTAATAAAGCGCTTA
This sequence comes from Mucilaginibacter sp., assembly GCA_965277245.1. Classification (GTDB taxonomy): domain Bacteria; phylum Bacteroidota; class Bacteroidia; order Sphingobacteriales; family Sphingobacteriaceae; genus Mucilaginibacter. The sequence goes on along the minus strand of OZ255719.1, from coordinate 2,839,802 downwards.
CTCTGTTCATAAAAATGATCTTTGGTACTAAACGCAATATTTTTTAATTAGTTTAAATATTTTATATAAAAAATTTCTTTCGGGTAAAACCACCATATCTTATATTGGGCTGATTGCTAAACCATTACAGAGTATTCAATTAAATATTGCGTATGATAATACGACAGAATTATCCTTTAGTTAAATACCTTAAATGTAACAATCCTATATAAGTCAACTATTTATACTAACTAAAGTGAACCTTTGCAGTCCTATCGCTGTATTAAATAATCCGCAGGTTAACTTGAGCCACAAACAATGAAGAAATACATACCCCTTTTAATAATATCCCTAATTTTCAGCGCGTTCCGAACGCATGCCCAGGCCACACATGAAGTTAGGGGTACCGTGATCGATACTACAAAAGCCACAATTATAGGAGGCATCGTAACCCTTACATCAGAGAAAGGTGATAGTGTAAATACAGCTACAGATGTGAATGGTAAATTCGTACTGGCTACGGTTAAGGGGGTGAGGGTTACCATTAAGGTGCAGTCCATAGGATATACAACCATCATAAAACACTTTGTTTTAGATGGTGCCAACCCCATTGCAAATATTGGCGTAATTATAATGCGCCCATCAAGCACTACGTTGAACGAAGTGAAAATTGTGGGCGTAAACGCTGTACAAATTAAAGAAGATACGGTGCAATATAGCATTGCTGCGCTAAACCTCCGCGCAAATGCAACGCTGGAAGATGCGCTTAAAAAAGCCCCCGGCGTAGATGTAGATCCTTCAACCGGCGCTATAACAGCCCAGGGTCAATCGGTAACTAAAGTGCGGATAAACGGGAAGGATTACATGGGCGGCGATGTTACTTCGCTTACAAAAAATATACCTGCCGATCTGTTAGAGAATGCCCAGATCATAGATGATTATGGCGACCAGGCAAACCTTACCGGCATAAAAACCGGCGACCCGACGAAAATATTGAATATTACCATCCGTAAGGACCGTAACTACGGATCGTCTGTGCAGTTAACAGCCGGTGAGGGGCGCGATGCCCTACCATCGCCGCAAACCAATGCAAACCGTTACCTGGGCTCATTAAACCTGTATAACTTTAAAGGCGACAGGCAAATTACTTTACTGGCCAACGTAAATAATACCAACGTGAGCCTTTTCTCATTCGGTGGTAATACCGGTGGCTTTGGCGGCGGCGGTGCAGGAGGTAATTTCGGCGGTGGCGGCGGTGGCGGCCGTGGCAATGCTGCCAGGGCTGGTGGAAATGGTTTAACAACCAGCCAGAACGGCATTACAAACGCGCATTCTATAGGGCTTAATTTTCGCGACCAATGGGGTAAGCGTGTATCTGTTTACGGCAGTTATAGTTTTCAGGATAATACCACCTTTACACAAAGCACTTCGTTGCAAAAAAACACCTCGGCTTTCCCAAGCAACACTAACCAAAACAGTGTAGAGACAGATAATAACATAAACCACCGCTTTAACTTTAATATAGAGTGGCGGCCCGATTCTGTAAATTATTTAAAGGTCACACCAAGTATCACTTACGCTAAAGTGGGCACAAACGCGGTAGACGATGTGGTAAACCAACTTACATCGCGTACCACAGGTGGTTTATACACCAGCAGTGCTTATAATTCCACAACGGTTGCCAACTCATCATCGCCCAGTTATGGTTTAAACACGCTGTATTTCCATAGTTTTAGGAAGAAGGGCCGTAACTTTAGCATAAACCTGTCGCTGAATACAAGCAAAACAAACCAGTCGCAAAACCCTATTTATGTTTACACAGCAGGCACACCTTTGGCGCCGCTTAACCAGATAGTAAATACCAACTCGACCACCAAAACCGCAGGAGCAACATTTTCATATATAGAGCCGCTGGGTAAAATATCTTATCTGGAATTTAACTACGCTTACAACCACTCCTATACATCGAGTGATAAGGAGACGGACACGTTAACCAACGCGGGCATGTATAACTTTTACCCGCGTTTAAGTAATGAGTATAATTTTACTTTCACCACCAATCGGGTTGGCTTAAATTATCGGGTTGTCGACAAAAAATATAATTTCACTTTGGGCTTAGGCGTTCAACCTAATACCCTTGACGGCCATTCTGTAACCACTAATACAGATACGCATGTTACTACGGTAAACATCTCGCCGCAAGCACGGTTTGTATACAACTTTGCGCGAAGCAACAGCCTTAGCTTTAATTATAACGGTACCAGCAACCAGCCCAGCTTTAACCAGTTGCAGCCGGTTATAGATTATTCTAACGCGCTTTACCCTGTGCAGGGTAACCCTAACTTAAAACCATCGTTCAGTAACGCATTTTCATTGCGGTACAACAAATTCAGCTTCGCAACAGGCGATGTTTTATTTACCAATGTGAACTTTACGCAAACAGATAATTTTGTATCAACCAACGTAATTACCATACCTAAAAGCGCGGCACTGGCAGCCAGCCCAACCTACCGCGGCTTACAGAATACCATATTAACCCAGTACGTAAATACCGATGGTTATTATCAGAGTTCGGCAAACGTTATTTACAGCAAACCATGGCAAAACCGCCGTTACACCTTATCTTTAAGTGCAAATGCGTCTTATACAAATAACGTAGGTTACGTTGGCAGTGTAGATTCATTAACAACGGCGCTAACTTCACAAAAAAATATAGCTAAGAATTTAAACTTTACCCCGGGGGTTCGTTTCAGGGTAGATTTTACCGACATTGTTGATGCCCAGATATTAACCTCGTACGGCATTAACAAAACCGATAACTCTGTAAATAGTAGCCTGCTCTCTGCAAACTCTAATGTTAAAGACTTTAGGTTAGGCCTTAACGGCAAAAATTATTTCTGGAAAAACTGGACCCTGAGCTACGATTTTACACGCGATGTATACACAGGCTATACCATACCTGTTAAAAACCCTAATATTTTTAACGCCTATGTAGAACGCCGTTTTTTGAAGAACAATGCGGCAACCATACGCGCCGCAGTGTTTGATATATTAAACCAAAACACAGGTTTTAGCAGCACCACAACGGCAACATCTGTTACACAAACCAATACCAACAGGCTTGGCCGTTATTACCTGTTAACTTTTACTTACAGGTTGCAAAAATTTTCGGGCCGTAACACGGGCCAGCAAAACCCCGATGGTAACCGCTTTAGGCGCGATGGTGGTGGCGATAACCGCGGACCTGGCGGCCCTCCCGGTGGCGGCGGCCCTCCCGGCGGCCCCGGTGTAGATTAATCTGTAAAACAAGAAGTCTCGTTTGTTAGCTAACAAACGAGGCTTCTTGTTTTAAACGGTAGTACTTGTTATTGCTTAACTAAAACCGTGTTGATGATCTGCTCCAGATCGTCCAGGTCAAATGGCTTTGCAAGATAGGTTTCTGCGCCGGCATGTTCTGCCAATAATTGTATGTCGCTGTTTGCAGAAAAATAAATTACAGGAATATTCTTGTACTCTTCAGATTTTTTTAGGGTTTGGGTAGCAATAATGCCCCCTGCATCGGGTATCCAGTTATCCATCAGGATAACCAGCGGGTTTATTGTGCTTACTTTTTCGATTATGTTGTTGCAATCCGTAAAGGTATGAACTTCCCAACCCTGCTCCTCAAGTATGTACGAGCAGATAGAAAGAATGTCTTCATCATCATCAAAAATGATGATCTTTTTTTCAGATGTATTCATAGAATAATGGCAGTGACAAAACTAATTATTAAATTTCTAAATTATAAACTTATTTTTTTCTTGCAGGGTATTAAAAGTCAGCCAATTGGCCATAAATAATAGTTAATTTTAAACAAAAAAATCTTATCGTAATTACAATTTAACTAGTTTGTTACAACCAATCTGCTAAGCGCCATTCAGTTCTATCCATTCTTTAAACTTTAAAAACGTTTGGTTGGCAGCCTCAATGATCAATTCATTATCGCTATCGGGCAGTTTATTGATAACATCCTTAAAACCTCCCCACATTTGCATACTGTTAGCGCCATAGCCAGTAAAGAAAGACAAGCCGTGGGTAATGCCTAATTTGCCTGCAATCATTTTACTGATCATGTTGCCGCCTAAAGTAGAACCTTCAATTACATACAGCGCGCCAAATGCCTGGGCAGTATTTGCAATAACCGGCAAGTATGCACCTGTGGCTTTTGCAGGTGGCTTGGCACCCAGCATAGCAAGATCATTGGCAATGGCTTGCGTTTTACGTCGCGCGTTATAATCCTGTAGCTTATCCGGGCCTATAAAATTATTGATCACATCTTCCAGGCCGCCAAAATAGCCGTAAAAAAGCATCAGCAGTTTTACATAATCAGCTTCTGTTTGTATTGCCTTTATTTTTGAAACCAGTTTTTTCTCCAGTTGCTGATGGTAAGCCAGTGTCTGTTCTTTTAATTTTTCAGCCAGCATTTTCATTAAGTAGCACATCACTAAAATAAGGGAATAAATAGACAATGCCTTAAGTTTATTTACTTTGCACCATGACGAATAATAAATGGCTGCGTGCAATTATCATTCTGGGCATTATTGCTATCAATGTTGGTTACGACCAGGTTTCTAAAAGCGTAGTACGGCATCACTTACTGCCTTACAGCAACCTTATGTATTTACAAGGGCATTTGCAGCTAACCCGGGTAGAAAATACAGGCGCGTTCTTAAGTCTGGGCGATAACATGCACGGGCCTTTACGCACTATTTTGCTTTCTATATTTCCGGCGGTACTGCTGGTTATGGGCGTTAATTATTTAATGAAAAATACTACCATTGCCAAGGTAACGCTGGTTGGTATTTGCTTTATTATAGGAGGCGGTATAGGTAATATTTACGACAGGATATGGCACGGCTCTGTTACCGATTTCCTTTATTTGGAGTATGGCCCGCTTCACACCGGGGTATTTAACGGTGCCGATCTCTCGATTACCATTGGCGCAATTCTTATCATTATTGGTTTAAACGTGCAAAACCCGCCCGGATTTTTAAAGCGGAAACGACTACTTCCTGCCACAGAAAATATTGATAATGAAGGGAGATAGTTTCGTATTTTTACCAAGATAACCAACTCGTTTTGATGAGTGAAAACCAATTTAACCGCCCTATAAGGGTTTTAGTTGCAAAAGTAGGCTTAGACGGGCACGACCGCGGCGCACGTATAATTGCTACCACCCTGCGCGATGCCGGTATGGAGGTAATTTACACCGGCCTGCGGCAAACCCCCGAGATGGTAGTAAATACCGCCCTGCAGGAAGATGTTGATGCCATTGGTATATCAATACTTTCGGGCGCGCACATGACTGTTTTTCCTAAGATCATTAAACTGATAAAAGAAAAAGAAATGGACGATGTACTGCTTACGGGCGGCGGCATAATCCCTGAAAGTGATGCAGCAGAGTTAAAAAAAATGGGCGTAGGCGAATTGTTCCCACCGGGCACACCTACGGCAAAAATTGTTGCATACATTACAAATTGGGTTCACCAGAACCGTAACTTTTAATATCCGGTCATGGCGTTCGAAAATTTGTTAATAGAAAATAATGGGCGGATAAGGTATATTATCATTAACCGCGAAAACAAATTGAATGCGCTCAATGCGGCTACACTTAACGAATTACACTTTGCCTTTAAAGAAGCCTTTGCCAATAAGTTTGTTGGCGGCATCATACTTACAGGGGCAGGCCAAAAGGCGTTTGTTGCAGGTGCAGACATTGCAGAATTGGCAGCATTGAACAATACAACCGCCGAAACAATGGCACGCAGGGCACACTCCGAAGTTTTTGACTTGATAGAAAAAGGCAACAAACCCGTTATAGCTGCCATAAATGGTTTTGCTTTAGGCGGCGGGCTTGAGCTGGCGCTGGCCTGCCACATCCGTTTAGCATCAATTAATGCAAAAATGGGCTTGCCAGAGGTGTCCCTCGGCCTTATACCCGGCTATGGTGGCACGCAGCGGCTAACAAAGCTTGCAGGCAAAGGAAAGGCCCTGGAAATGATATTGACCGGCGATGTGATAGCTGCCGACGATGCATTAAAATTTGGTATGGTGAATTACGTTACCGAACCAGCTGCATTATTGCCAAAGGCGGCAGATATTATGAATAAGATGCTTACCCGTGCTCCATTAGCTCTCGCAAAGGCTATTGAGGCAGTTAATGCCGCTTACAATAACTCGGGCTTTGATACAGAGATCAGCAATTTTGCCGGCTGTTTTATGACGGCCGATGCACGGGAAGGAATTGCTGCATTCTTAGAAAAACGAGTGCCCAACTTCAAAGGAGAGTAAAGTATTTTTGATAAAGTTTAACAACGGTTTTGTATAGTAGAAAAAAATACCAAATTTGTAGTTAGCGGAACTGCTGAATGTTTTTAGCAATTTCATGTAACTAGCCGATATGAAAAAGATCCTCATCGTAGATGACGAAGTAAGTACCGCACTGCTGTTATCCAAATTCCTTACCAGGAATGGTTTTGAGGTATCTACAGCAGCCAGTGGAAGCAGTGGCATGGAGTTTCTTAAAGAAGGAAACTACAGCCTTGTACTTTGCGATTTCAGGCTCGAAGATACTGATGGCCGCGAGATGCTGAAGAACATTAAATCGCAGTATCCGCAAACCGGCGTTATCATTATTACAGGTTACTCTGATATTAAAATGGCTGTAGAGCTTATTAAAATGGGCGCATACGATTACATTACCAAGCCATTATATCCGGATGAGATACTTAATACCATTACCAAGGCAATAGAAACGCACCATGCGCTTTTTGAAGAACCACAGCAGGAAACCGCCGTATTACCTCAAAAAGCATCTAACAGCAAAGACGATAAAAAACAGCTGATAAGCAATGAATTTGTTGTTGGCAAAAGCAAGGCATCAAAAGACCTTTTAAGACAAATAGAACTGGTAGCGCCCACTAACTACAGCGTTATTATTTTGGGCGAGAGCGGCACCGGCAAAGAATCTGTTGCTAAAAGCATACACTTAAACAGCCCGCGTTATGATCAGCCATTTATTGCTATGGATTGCGGTTCACTTACTAAAGAGCTTGCCCAAAGTGAGTTTTTTGGCCACGAAAAAGGTGCATTTACAGGCGCGCTTTATACTAAGATAGGCCACTTTGAAATGGCAAACGGCGGCACGCTTTTTTTAGATGAGGTAAGCAACCTATCTTATGACATACAAGCGGCCCTGCTAAGAACTGTGCAGGAACGTAAAGTAAAACGCATAGGCAGTACAAAAGAGATAAGCCTGGATGTGCGCATAATTGTAGCTACAAATGAAAGCCTTATAGAAGGCATAGGCAAAGGAAAATTCAGAGAAGATCTTTACCATCGTTTTAACGAATTTTCTATCCATATGCCGCCGCTGCGCGAACGCGGCAGCGATATTATGCTTATGGCAGAGCATTTTTTAAAAATTGCCAATCAGGAACTTGGCCGTAATGTGCACGCTTTTTCGCCCGAAGTGGTGGAGTGCCTTATGAATTACCGCTGGCAGGGTAATATCCGCGAGTTAAAAAACGTGATACGTAGGGCTGCACTGCTTACCGAAGGCGATACCATACAGGCCAAGGCCTTACCGCTCGAAATATCAAATTACAGCAAAACAAACGGAAGCGATTTTTCGCACGCCTATGAAACTGTGCCACCGGTAAGAGAGAACTACCGCAGCGACCTGAAGAACGCCGCCCTTGAAGCCGAATATGATGCCATTTTAAAAGTGCTCCGCGAAGTAAACTTCAATAAAACTAAGGCTGCCGAAATATTAAATATAGATCGTAAAACGCTTTATAATAAAATGAAGGCGATTAACATTAGCAAATAATGCCAAACCGTTTAGATCAGGAAGAGAATAATACAGGGCGCATTAAGCACGATATCCGTAACCAGCTTTCTAATATTTCGCTTGCGGTTGAGCAGCTTAAATACGAACTTACAGAACCCACGGGCGATGCAGGCTTTTACATTAATACCATTACTGCGGGCTGCGCCAAAATTAACGATCTGCTGGAAGATATTAATTAATATCGCACAACCAACAAAGACGCCCGCTGTTATAAGGCAATCTATTTAACTTATATTTACCAGATACAAACAGGTGGCAATGCCATGCTGATAAGCTACTTATGTCTATCTTTAATTACAGGCAGCGTAATAATATTATACTCATTGGCATTATCTTGCTGGGTTGTTTGCTGCTTTTTGCACTAAGCTCGCTGTTTAGCGCAATACTGGGTGCAATAGTGCTATTTACCATTTTCAGGCCGGGTTATATTTTTCTTACCGAAAAAAAACGATGGAACCGGTCTTTAGTAGCAATAATGTTCATCCTGCTATCATTGGTAGTTATCGTAATTCCGTTCCTGTTCTTGTGTGTAATGATTATCGGGAAAATTGCCGCGGTTAAAGATGATCCTGTTTTTCTGGAACAATTAATGGGCAAAGCCAACGCATTGGCGGGCTCGGCATTCAACAAGCCCCATCTGGTTGATAATCTTGTCACTAAGTTTACCACTTATGCAACAGATCTGTTCCCATCAATACTTAGCGGCGCGGCTAATATCCTATTAACACTGCTGGTGCTGTATTTTATTCTTTATTTCATGTTTACGCAAATACATGAGTTTGAAGCCGGTTTGTTAAAGTATGCACCATTTCGCGAGCAGCATGCGTTAAAGTTTGCCACAGCCTTGCGTAATGCCACTTATTCGAGTGTGTTGGGTCAGGGTATTATATCTTTGGTACAAGGTATTTTGCTTGCTAACGGGTTTTTGGTATTCGGCATACCTGACGCTATTTTTTGGGGCATAATAGGCACATTTATATCGTTCCTGCCGGTTGTGGGTGCGCCAACATTGTCTATACCTGCCGGTATTTACCTCATTATGCTGGGGCATAAGTGGCAGGGTATAGGCATTATGGCCTATGGCTTGCTGTTTATTGGAAACATTGATAACGTATTGCGGCTCATTATTAATAAAAAAATAGCTAATACGCATCCCATTATTTCTATAATAGGGGTTTTTATTGGTATACCTCTATTTGGGATATTAGGATTGGTATTTGGGCCGGTGTTGTTGTCGTATTTTCTGCTGCTGGTAGAAATTTATGAAACAAACCGACTCGCCGCAGACCGGCTCGACCGTATAAAAACCGGCAATGATGGCTAAGTAAAGTAGCGGTCTTATTAAAAGAAATTTGAGGAAACATGAAACAATTTGCCAACTTAAAAATTATATAAGCACTATGAACGACAACACAAAAACCATTTTAGCACTGCTTGCAGGGTTGGCGGCAGGAGCGGCCTTAGGTATATTATTTGCACCGGATAAAGGTGATGATACCCGCGATAAACTTTCAGAATCATTAAAGGGCTTAACAGATTCTTTTAAAGAAACAGCTTCGAAAGAACTGGAGAGCCTTGCCGGTTTAAGAGATAAGCTGGTTGATAATATCAAAACAAAAATAAGCGGCGCTCAAGACGAGTATCAGGACGATCTGGAACACGCCTAAACAATTTCTATCATACCGGGTTGTTAACCCGGTATCTACCCCCGCATAATGGAACAAGAAGAAGAAAAAAAAGAACACTATCCGCCTATTGTAGATCAGATAAGAGAATACGCCGAAACACGTATCAAATTATCTAAATACAAGCTGATAGAAAAAAGCACATCCATCATTTCAGGTATCATCATCGGCCTTGTGGTTGCTATATGCTTTGTTTTAACATTCCTGTTCGCCAGTTTTACGCTGGCGCTTTTTCTTGCCAAAATATTAGGGTCTTATTGGGAAGGTTTCGGGATAGTTGCATTGATATATCTTGCCATAGCGCTTATTGCAATGGCTTCAACGGCAAGTGTTAAAAAGCCGCTCGTAAACATGATGATCAAAATGTTATTTAACGAAAATTAAAATGGACTTAGCAGTTAAAAACATAGCCGACCTCCAATCCGAGATCATCCGCCTTGAAAAATTGAGGCAAACGCAGGAGATAGACCTTAAGCAAAGGCTTAGGAGCCCGTCTTCGATATTTGGCGCTGTAATGAGTTTGTTCCCCAAATCGGGCGAAAAACCAAACAGCAGCAATATTTTTAATCAGGATATATTGGGCCTACTATCACGTGTGGTATTACCGTTTACATTAAACAAAACGGTGTTTAAAGGTTCGGGCTTTCTGGTAAAAACGCTGGTAGGCCTGCTCTCGCAAAAAGCATCGGGTTACATTAGTGAAGAAAATGCGATAGGCATTTGGGATAAGGCTAAGGGTTTATTTAGCAAAGTTGCAGGCGGGATTGGTAAAAAAGATAGAGGACCGGAGCCGCATTTACATCATCAGTCTGCGGTTTTATAAAAACTTAAAATTCATTTAAAAACTTATTTTTGCGCTTTAATAAAAAAAGTGGCCAAGAATAAGTTAAAGCAATTTGCCGAGATAGAAACGTTTAATAATGTTATACAATTAGATGCAGGCAAGCCTTATAAAGGGAAATGGGCAAGCAGTTATTTTAAAAATGCCAACCCCGTAATATTAGAGCTGGCTTGCGGCAAAGGCGAATACGCCATCAGCCTCGCGAAACTTTTCCCGCACATAAATTTTATTGGAATAGATTATAAGGGGAACCGCCTGTGGCGTGGCGCTAAAACCGCTATAGAAGAGGGCATTACCAACGCTGCATTCCTGCGCATTCAGATAGAGCTGATTGTTGATTATTTTAGCGAACAGGAAATAGATGAGATCTGGATAACCTTCCCAGATCCGCAGCCCCAATTAAGCCGGGAAAAGAAACGTTTAACGTCACCGCGCTTTCTTGGATATTACCGGCAGTTGTTAAAGCCGGGAGGTAATATTCACCTCAAAACCGACAATGATGGCTTGCATGAATATACCATACAGGTTATTGCGGATAAGGGTTTAAAGCTACATGCAAAAACAGAAGATGTTTACCATTCCGAATTTTTAGACAAAGTGCTTTCGATAAAAACCTATTACGAAAAAAAATACCTGAAGCACGATAAGAATATTAATTATCTGAAGTTCTCGTTAACTTAGTTTTTCAATAAACGTCATTGCGGGCGTAGCAAGCAATCCCCGGCCTGCAGAGCAGCTATGCAAATCGGGGATTGCTTAGTCGTTCCTCTTCGCAATGACGTCATTTTTAATATGACCGACGAATCTTTTTTTGAGCATGTTTGGGAAGTAACCAGGCAAATTCCGGCTGGCCGGGTTACTTCATACGGTGCCATTGCTAAATTTTTAGGGAAGCCTACCTGGTCGCGCATGGTTGGCCACGCCATGGGCGCCTGTGGCAAGGCAAAGATGCTTGTTCCCTTTTACCGCGTGGTTAACAGCCAGGGCATATTAACAGGCGACCCCGGCGCAGCAGAACGCAGGCAGCAATTACTTGAAAAAGAGGGTGTAAAGGTGAAGAATAACAAGATCCAAAACTTTAAAAAAGTATTGTGGAACCCATCAAATGAATTGAATTACGAATAACAAGCCTCACCCAAATCCTCTCCAAAGGAGAGGACATTAAATATATTCCAACAACTCCGTCCGGTTACCAAAAGGATCTAAAAAAGAAAAACGTTTTCTCCCGGCAATTGGCCGCTGCTTTTGGATCATTACATCATTTTGCTGTAAATGCTTACGGGCAGCTTCCAAGTCAGTGACTTCAAAAGCGGTGTGGCGGATCGTTTGCACACTTGGCGCTTCCACACCAACATGCAGTTCGATATTTGTTGCCCGGAACCAGATGCCTAAATCTTTTAACTCCGCAGGGCGTGTTATTTGCGGCAAGCCAATAATGTCGGCATAAAAATGCCTTGACTCTTCCAGCCGTTCCTCCGGCACGCAAATATGGATATGGTCAACACGTTTAAAAAATATCATTGCAATAGTAATATTGTTAAATTTAACTTTTAACCCAATCTAAAATGAGCAATTCGCCCGATAAATTAATTCGCTGCAAATGGTGCGGGACCGACCCGCTGTACATGAAATACCACGATGAAGAGTGGGGTAAAGTAACGCATGAAGATGAGCTATTGTTCGAATTTTTAGTTCTGGAGTCGGCACAGGCAGGCTTAAGCTGGATAACTATTTTACGCCGCCGGGAAAATTACAAAAAAGCCTTTGCTAATTTCGACGCAAAAAAAGTAGCGGCGTTTACTGCCGATGATGTAGAGCGGCTGATGCAGGATGCGGGCATTATCCGCAATCGTGGTAAGATCACTTCTGCAATAGCCAATGCGCAATTGTTCCTTAGCATTCAAGAAGAATTTGGTTCGTTTGATAAATACCTTTACAGCTTTATGCCTGATAATAAGCCGCGCAATAAAGACCGCGATGCTGCAGTGCCGGTCACCAGCGCAGAGTCTGATGCGATAAGTAAAGACATGAAAAAGCGCGGGTTCAAATTTTTTGGCTCTACCATATGCTATGCCCACATGCAGGCAACCGGCATGGTGAATGATCATACCGCAGATTGCGATTTTAGGTAAAAAGTTTTGAACCGGAATTTACAGAATTAAAGAATTGGCTAAATTATACTCATCCCAAATTTAATTAGCGTACAACACACGTTGCATTACGGCATTAATTCTAAATTTGCTATACACAGTCCATTCTGTGAATTCCTGAATTTTGTAAATTCAGGTTCAAGACATTATGAAGAAACTTTTTTTATTAGATGGTATGGCCTTAATGTACAGGGCCCATTTTGCATTAAGTAAAAATCCGCGCTTTACATCCTCTGGGATGAATACTTCTGCGGTAATGGGTTTCACTAACACCCTGCTCGACGTTATAAAGAAAGAGCGCCCTACCCATATGGCGGTTGTATTTGATACCGAGGCCCCAACAGAACGCCATACAGATTTCAGCGCTTATAAAGCGCACCGCCAGGCCATGCCCGAAGATCTTTCGGCAGCCATGCCGTATGTGATCAAACTCATATTGGGCTTTAACATACCGGTGATAACATCCGATGGTTATGAGGCTGATGACATTATTGGCACTCTTGCAAAAAAAGCAGAGAAAAAAGGCTACCAGGTTTACTGCATGACGCCCGATAAAGATTTTGCACAGCTGGTATCAGATAATATTTTTATCTATAAGCCATCGCGCATGGGCAGCGATATAGAGATCATGGGCGTTAAAGAGGTTTGCGCCAAATGGGAAATAGAAGATGTTTGCCAGGTGATAGATATTTTAGGCTTATGGGGAGATGCGGTCGACAATATACCCGGCATCCCGGGAGTGGGCGAGAAAACGGCCAAGCTGCTCATTAAACAATACGGCTCGATGGAAAACATCATTAAAAACAGCCATGAGCTAAAAGGTAAGCTTCGCGAAAACATCGAAAATTTTACAGATCAGGGCCTACTGTCAAAAAAACTCGCAACCATTTTATTGGACGTACCTGTGGAGCTGGATGAAGCCGGCCTGGAGATCTGCGCGCCGAGTAAGGACCTTTTAGAACCGCTTTTTGCCGAACTGGAATTCCGTACGCTGGGCCGCCGCGTGTTTGGAGATGATTTTAGTATTACCGAACTTAAGGCAGTAAGCGTACAAACAGATCTGTTTGGTAATGATGTGGCAACCGGCCGTACAGTGCTTACAGTTGATGCTGCCGATATTGCAACTGCCGACCAGCCAGTTGCGGGAAAGAACATAGAAAATACCGCACACGCTTACCACCTGGCAGATACATTTGAACTGCGCGCCGAATTGATTAGCCTGCTAAAACAACAAACCGGCATTTGCTTTGATACCGAAACTACAGGTATAGACGCTAATCATTGCGAGTTGGTTGGCTTATCATTTTCTATAAATCCGGGCGAGGGCTGGTATGTGCCCGTGCCCGATAACCAAACCGAAGCACATATTATTGCCCACGAGTTTAAAGAATTGCTTGAAAACGAGAACATTGCCAAAACCGGGCAGAATATTAAATATGATATACTAACCCTAAAATGGTACGGTATTGATGTTAAAGGCCCGTTGTTTGATACCATGATGGCACACTACGTGCTTGACCCGGATACCAGGCACGGTATGGACATCCTTTCAGAAAATTACCTGGGCTACAAACCGGTGTCTATCACGTCCCTCATTGGCCCGAAAGGTAAAGGCCAGCTGAGCATGCGTGATGTCGACATTGAGAAAATAAAGGAATATGCGGTTGAAGATGCCGATGTTACCCTGCAACTTAAAAACATTTTCGAACCTAAAATAAAAGAAGCCGAGGCCGATAAGCTGATCCACGAAATAGAGCATCCGCTGATCTATGTTCTGGCCGATATGGAATTCGAGGGCGTCCGTATTGATGAGGGAACCCTCCGCGAATTTTCTAAAGAATTGGAAACCGACCTGGTACGGCTGGAAAAAACAGTTTATGAAAAGGCCGGGGTGCGGTTTAATATCTCGTCGCCGAAGCAATTGGGTGAGGTATTGTTTGAGAAACTAATGCTCGATCCTAAAGCAAAAAAGACAAAAACCGGCCAGTACCAAACCGGCGAAGATGTACTGCTGGCGCTGGCCAATAAGAGTGATATCGTGCGCGATATTTTGGATTTCCGGCAGCTGCAAAAATTAAAATCTACCTATGTGGATGCACTGCCCGACCTGGTTAATCCTAAAAGCGGCCGCCTGCACACCTCGTACAACCAGGCAGTGGCCGCTACAGGCCGCTTAAGTTCTAATAATCCAAACCTGCAGAATATACCTATCCGTACAGAGCGTGGCCGCGAGGTGCGGAAAGCATTTATCCCCCGCGATGATAACCACAAGCTGATATCTGCCGATTATTCGCAGATAGAATTACGTTTAATAGCCGAGATCAGTAAGGACGAGAATATGCTTGATGCCTTTGCCAAAAACCTGGATATTCATACCGCCACCGCCGCAAATGTGTATCGGATACCGCTGGAAGAAGTAGACAGCACCATGCGCCGCAATGCAAAGGCGGTAAACTTTGGTATCATTTACGGGCAGTCGGCATTTGGGCTATCGCAAAGCCTGGGCATACCGCGTAAAGAGGCCGGCGAAATGATAGAACAATATTTTGCCCAATACTCTGGCATTAAACGCTATATGAGCGATACTATGAATTTTGCCCGCGAGAACGGCTATGTAAAAACACTGATGGGCCGCCGCCGCTACCTGCGCGATATTAATTCGGCCAACCAGACCGTGCGCAGTTATGCAGAGCGAAATGCCATAAATGCGCCGATACAAGGCTCTGCTGCAGATATGATCAAGATAGCCATGATCAATATTCACCGTGAACTGAAGGCCCAAAAGCTGGAAGCTAAAATGACCATGCAGGTACATGATGAGCTCGTTTTTGATGTGCCTGACAACGAGGTAGAAACCGTAAAACCCATTATTTTACACCATATGAAAACCGCCATTAAAACCGGTGTGCCTATCGTAGTGGAAATAGGCTCGGGATTAAACTGGCTGGAAGCGCATTGAGTTTGATAGGTAGTGAAGCCAATATTAAAAGCTTCGTCATTTAGAACGGGGCTACGAGGAGAATTTTCTGCTACTCTACCTGCCCGCTGAGAAGAATTCTTACATCGCAAACAGATCGGTGTTACAAAAACTAATGGAGTGAACAGGTAAATACAAATCGCTCTGCTCAAAAACTTGTGGCTTTCCCATTACGAAGCTTTAGCTAACTTTGCAACATGATGAAAAGGATGCTGGGGTTAAGTCTCGCGTTGCTGTATACGGTAACGGTGTTGGGCTTTGCTTTAAACTTTCATTATTGCTTTAACCGGGTGTCGGGTATTACGCTTAACCAGCCGGTTAAAATGTGTACTTCTAAAAAGCTATCCCGCATCTCCAAATGCTGTAAAGACAAGCATGTAGATGTAAAAGTTAAAGACGGGCATCAGGGTTCATCGCAACAGTTTTCTGCACAAAGATTTGCCCTTGATTTACCTTATACCACTTTTAGCAAATTTCCCAACACCATAAAATGGCTTTCGATCATGCCGCTATCGGATCGCGGCCCGCCAATTGATCTTAGCGCCCGGCCCGCCATATTTTTAGCCAACCGTACTTTTCTGATCTGATTTAGGGTCGCTTCTTCGAACATTTTTAAACTAAGCATGAACAGCCGTTTGTGCTTTTGGACACATTCACTTTTCCTTTAAGAAATCAGATCATTGATAATGAAATTCTTGTTAATTACGCCTATCCTATTGCTGGCTTTAGGCGCTGTAGCACAGCAGCCGGCCAGAACAGATACCACAAAAATGCAAATGCCCATGAACCACATAAAGGGCATGAGCCATAAAACCACCGATACCACCAAACGCCAAATGAGCGGTATGGACGATATGGATATGAGCGGCATGGATTTGAACGATGTTGGCATGAACAGCCAGTTCTCTAAAAATATCCCGATGAGCAGGGATGGCTCGGGCACGTCGTGGCAGCCGGACGAGTCGCCGATGTATGCCTATATGATCCACGGTAAAAAATGGATGAGCATGGTACACGGTAATATTTTTGCCCGGTACAATAATCAGGATATTTTTAACGCCGGCAGCCGCGGCGGCTCAAAGTTCGACGCACCAAATATGATTATGGGCATGACCCAGCGCAAGGTTGGCCGCAACGGGCTTTTCGCCATTAACACCATGATCTCGCTCGATCCGTTTACCGTTGGTGCCGGGGGGTACCCCCTCCTTTATCAAACCGGCGAGTCTTATAAAGGCACTAAACTGGTAGACCGCCAGCACCCGCACGATCTTTTTTCGGAGTTAAGCATGGCGTATACACAGGCTTTTTCTAAAAAAACAGACTTTTATCTTTCCGTGGGCTATCCCGGCGAACCGGCATTAGGGCCACCGGTGTTTATGCACCGCCTGTCGGCTATGAGCAACCCCGATGCGCCGCTTGGCCACCACTATGCCGATGCCACGCACATTACATTCGGCGTAGCCACCATAGGTTTCCGGTATAATAATTTTAAGCTGGAAGGCTCAACTTTTAAAGGCCGCGAGCCCGACGAGTTCCGATACAATTTCGATGCCCCAAAATTTGATTCATATGCTGTGAGATTATCTTACAACCCTTCAAAACAGTGGGCCCTGCAGGTATCTAACGGCTGGCTGCACAGCCCCGAGGATAATGAACCGCAGCAAAACGTAGACCGTTTTACTGCATCTGCCATCCACACTAAAATGTTAAACGGCGACAGTTACATTGCCACCACCATTTTATACGGCCAAAATCATTTTAGTGATAATGGAAAAACTGTGCCTTCTGCTTTGCTGGAAAGCACGTTGCAAATGCATAAAACCGCTGTTTATGGCAAGTTTGAATTTGTACAAAAAGATGCCGGGGAACTTAACCTCGACAATCCCCTAACCGGCTTTGATCCTGCTTATAACATTAACGCGCTAACACTGGGTATAAACCACATACTCAAAACCGTAAAACGTACAGATTTGCGCATTGGGCTGCAAAGCACGCTTAACATATCGCCTGTACCACTCAGGGCTTTATACGGCACAACACCAATAGCTGTTGAGGTTTATTTGCGGATAAGTCCGGCGATACTAAAAATGTAACCCCTCACAACCCTCCCCCAGGAAGGGCTATGCCTGTTAGTATTAAAACTTAGTATTGGCAATATGCGCCATATGGTGGCGGCTATGCCAGGAATATAGGCCAAGGTTGCGCTTTAGGGAAACGTCAATTTTCATCTCGGGATGATAAAAAGTGCGGCTCCATTCCTCGTCTGTCATCGATTCGAAAAGTGTGGTTAGGTGTAAGTGTATGCCTTCCAGCATTTTAAGCGACGACTCCACCGGCAAGCGGTAATCAGGCAACATAGCCCATTCTGACTCTTCATAGGTTTTAATTGTAGGGTTTTCCTCAGTAAGCGCCCATTTAAAACGGATGAGCGAATTCATATGGCTATCTGCGAGGTGATGTACCACTTGTTTAATGGTCCAGCCGCCCGGGCGGTACGGGGTATTCAACTGGTTTTCCGTTAAACCGATTACCGCATTGCGTACTTTACCCGGCAAGGTCTTAATATCGTTTATCCAGGTGGCCATTTCCTGCGCAGTGTAAGAAACCGGCGGCGTAAATTTGCCAATCGGGTATCGTAAAATATCGTCTGTCATCTGTTTATTGCAATTTGTTTAGTAGTGAGCTTAAAATAAACTAATTATCTTGCGGGTACAAATCTTTTGCCCGGCAAGGTTTGCTACAATTTAGCATTTTATTTGCTAAACCCGATAAATGATAAAAAAGTTACTCTTTTGTATCCTGCTTGCTTGTGGCAATATTACCCTTGCCGAAACCATTAAAACCGATATCCTGGTTATTGGCGGCAGTGCAAGCGGTACATCGGCTGCGATACAAGGTGCCCGCAGTAAACTTAAAACCTTATTGATAGAGCAAGGCCCCTGGCTTGGCGGCGCCATGACGGCCGGAGGGGTTTGCATTTTAGATGCCAATAAAAATTTACCATCGGGCATATTTGGCGAGTTTAGGAAAAGGGTAAGCGGGTTTTACGGCAAAACACCGGGATATGACACCACCTACAATGCAACGCTTAAGTTTGAGCCCTACACAGGGGCAGCTATATTAAAAGCAATGACCGACACGGTGAAAAACCTAACTGTTAAATACAACACCGATTTTTTATCTGTAAAGAAGGACGGCACCGGCTGGGATGTGGTAATTAGACGAGAGGGCATAGAAGCTACCGTAAAAACCAAAGTATTGATAGACGCCACCGAATTTGCCGATGCAGCTGCTAAGGCGGGAGTACCATTAATGAGTGGCGATGAGAACACCCGGGAAACCGGAGTGCGTTTTGCCCCCGAAGCATCTTCGGGAACCATACGTGATATTACCTGGGTAATTATTTTAAAAGACTATGGCCGCGCCGCCGACCATACAATTAAAAAGCCAAAAAATTATAATCCGGCATTATACGCCTGCCTTAAAACGCAAAACATAAAAAAATTGCTGGCCGATGCAAAACTTCCCAATGATAAATACCTGATCAACTGGCCTGGCTGCGGTAATACTTATAATGTAGCAGCCAACGAGCTGGCGACCGAGAACAGGCAGGAGCTATTTAAAAGGCTGCGCTTGCAAACGCTTGGGCTTATCTATTTTTTACAAACGGAAATGGGCCTTAAAAATCTGAGCGCCACTGATGAATTTGGTACGCCCGACAAACTACCCTACATGCCTTATGTGCGGGAGTACCACCATGCAAAGGGCCTTGTTCGCATGATCCTGGATGATGTTTATAATCGTTATGGCCGCGAATCTAAATTATACCGCACTGCTATAGGCGTAGGTGATGCCGTGCCTCAACAAATTTTATCGGCACTGCCTAACTCTGGTTATCAGCCTTTTCCGGCATACAGCATTCCACTGGGCAGCGTAGTAGTAAAAGATTTTGATAATTTAATCGTTACAGAAAAAGCGATATCGGTTAGCCAGGGAGTAGCCGGAAGCACTTGTAACCCCGCAGTACAAATGATATTAGGGCAGGGTGCAGGAGCAGTGGCAGCTTATTGCGCATTTTTTAAAACCACTACCAAAAACTTTAATGCAAAAACAGCACGGATAGTGCAGGGTGAACTCCTTGATTTTAAAGCTTACCTGCTTCCGTTTAGTGATATCGATCTGCGCGACCCCGATTTTAGGGCTGTACAGCAGGTGGCCGCAACCGGGCTTTTACAGGGAAGGATGGCCCACTCAGCAAATCCTGAAAGGTTAAACGTGATATTTGCGCCCGATTCTATAGTACGAACCGCAGAGATACAACCTTTGCTCACCGAACTTTACACACGCGGATTTTTATTATTTAACAAAATAAAGCCGGGCGAATATTTTACAACGAACAACCTGCTTACGTTTATAAGCGAAATTACCCTGCGCGATGCTAAACCTTTGCAACTGGAAATTCAGAAACAATGGCAAACAGTTTATAAATTTAAAAGCAATTTCGATCTGAGCCACCCGGTAACAAGGCGCGAGTTCGCGGTTTTAGCCAATAAGTTTTTAAATCCCTTTGCCCGCTACGTAGATATTACAGGGAGGCTGGTCAATTAGCCTTATCCTGTAATTTACCCTGTATATCGGGGTTTTGCGGCGGTAAAACTGCTACCGTTTGCTCTACTTCTGTTTGTTTTACATGCACGGCATAATCGGCAGGCTCAATATGGCTGCCATTGGCGTCCGCATACACTTGGGTAAACTCGGCGCCGATATATAATATGGCAGCAGTATAATAGATCCAGAGTAGAATGATGATGATAGATCCCGCCGCGCCGTACGCGTTGCTATTAGCAGAGTATTGAATATAAAGGCCTATAACATATTTACCTATCATAAATAGTATAGCCGTAAAAAATGCACCCGAACGCACGTCTTTCCACTGAATTTTTACATCGGGCAATACCTTAAAAATAATACCGAATAACACAGAAATAACAATAAAGCTGATGGCTACGTTAATGCCGTTGATAACCCATATAGTTAAACCAGGCAAAAAGTGCTGAAGCTTGGCGCTTATAGCTAAGATCAACAAGTTGAGGGCTAAGGATACCAGCAATAAAAAGCCAAGACTTATGATGAGCGAGAAAGAAATAAAACGATTTTGGATAAGCTTTAACCATCCCCTTTTCGGTTTGGCCTTAACGCGCCATATAATGTTAAGTGAATCCTGAATTTCTACAAAAATACTGCTGGCGCCCAGCATTAAGGTAACAATACCTATTACTACGGCTACCCCTGTTTTACCCGATAATGCCAGATTTTTAAGCATATCTTGTATCTGGGCCGCAGCGGCCGCGCCAACAAAACCTTTAATCTGTGGGTACAGGCTATTAGTAATGGCATCATGCCCCAAAAACAACCCGGCGAGCGAGATGATCAGGATAAGAAGCGGAGCCAGTGAAAAAACAGTATAGTAAGCCAAAGAAGCACTCAGTTTTAAGCCATTATCGTCTATAAAACCGCCAAATGTGGCTTGTAAAACGCACCACCACTTGCTTAAATATTTTTTTGTGAATACTTTTTCCATAAATAAAATTGGGGCCTCACGGCGCTACAATATGGCCGGTAGTTAATTAAAGCTTTTTTTGCTCATAAAGTTTAGTTAAACTTTATACTACTTTTTGCAGTACAATTTTTATGCCTTAATAAATCAGTTATTAGAGATCTGCAAAGGGTATGTTCATAAGGGGGAATTTATCCCAGCCTATAAAGTCAAAATGCCACCACTCTGAAGGGAATATCTGAAAACCGTGGGCAAGCATCACATTTTGTAGAATTTGCCTGTTTGCTATGGCCAAAGGGTTTGCCTTATCGTAAGTAGCGGCAGCAGCGCGAGAAAAACTATCATAACCCGTTGGCATTTCCAGGTCTTTACCGGTTTTCAGGTCCATAAGCGTTAAATCAATAGCGCAGCCACGGTTGTGCCGCGAGCCTTTACGGGGGTCGGCAACAAAGGTGGTATCCTTAGCCATTTCATAAAATTTAACCGTAACGCTGTATGGGCGATAACCATCGAATATTTTAAGCCCAAGCCCTTGCTTTACCAAATCTTGCTGAATTTGAAGCAATGCATTATATGCAGGCGATATGGCAAAGGCTCTCGCCTGTGCATACATGGGCTGCCCCATAAAATTGTTGTTGGTGGCGTAGCGGATGTCGAGGTTTATCCCTGTTTTCTTCGGTAAAATTTCTATCAGGCGCCTATCCGGATGTTCTTTAATATCACGGCGGTATGCGGTTAATTCTTCAATTTTTAAATCTTTGCCGTAATTGATAGGCTGTGCATTCGAGTCTGTGTGAACGAATACCAAAAAAATCCAAAATAGCCTTTTCATACTTATTATCTGTTTGATACCACTAACAGATCAAGGTCTTTGCTTTGCATGTTAAAACGTTCGCCAAGCGAATGATTGGTAAGATGGCCCTGGTAAATATAAACGGCATTACGCACACCCGCTTTTTGCCAGATCACGTTTTTAAGGCCTCCTTGTTCGCCAATATCAAGCAGTATTGGAGTAAAAATGTTGGTAAGCGCGTAGGTGGCCGTACGTGCCACCCGTGATGCTATATTGGGAACACAATAGTGTATCACATCGTATTTGCGAAATACCGGGTTTGTATGATTGGTTACCTCTGATGTTTCGAAACAACCGCCCTGGTCTATACTTACGTCTATAATTACAGAATTTGGTTTCATGCGGCTCACAGTGCTCTCGGTGATAATACACGGGCTACGGCCATCCTCTGCGCGCATAGCACCTATAGCTACATCGCAGGTGGTGATAGCTTTTTCTAAAACTATAGGTTGCACTACCGACGTAAATACCCTGGTGCCGATATTATTTTGCAAACGGCGCAGTTTATAAATAGAAGGATCGAAAACCTTTACTTCGGCACCTAAGGAGATAGCGGTGCGTGCCGCATATTCGCCCACAGTGCCTGCGCCTAAAATTACAATCTCTGTAGGTGGCACGCCGGTGATGCCGCCCAGCATCAGGCCCTTACCGTCAAAAACATTGCTCAGGTATTCGGCCGCAATTAATATCGAGGTTGCGCCCACGATCTCGCTCATGGCGCGAATAACGGTTAAAGAGCCGCCCTCATCCTGCAAATGCTCAAATGATAATGCAGTTATCTTTTTATTGATCATGGCCTGAAGGCACTCGGCCTTTAGTGTAGATAGCTGGAGGGTAGAAATAAGGATCTGCCCCGGCTTCATCAAGTCTATTTCTTTCATCATTGGCGGGGCAACCTTTATGATAATGTCGCACGAGTCATATATCTGCTTTGCATCGTAAACTATTTGTGCACCTTGCTCAGTATAGTCTTTATCAGAAAAGTTAGCGGCTTGGCCCGCATTGCTTTCGAGCATGATCTGATGCCCGTTATTTACTAATAAAGCAACCGAAAGCGGGGTTAAGGCAATGCGGTTTTCCTGGAAGGAAATCTCTTTGGGTATCCCGATAGATAATTGATTTTTCTTACTCTTAACTTCGAGCATTGACTCCTGCGGCTGCATCATGGCCTGTTTGGCCACATCCGAAAACCCACTGTATAACCCTGAACTCATGCGCGTTGATCCTTAGGACGTTGAAGATATAAAAATTAAATGTGTTGGGCAATAATTTCTCTTGACGATGTATTTATAGTTTTAATGTTGATCCTAAGATAATGTTCGGGTAACAGGTCGGTTATTTTTTCGGGCCATTCAACAAAACAATACGCACCCGAATAAAAATACTCCTCATAGCCCATGTCAAATGCCTCGCTTTGGTTTTTAAGCCGGTAAAAATCGAAGTGGTAAAGGGTAGCTCCAGAACCAGCATACTCGTTAACGATAGAAAATGTAGGGCTGGTCACCGTGGCATCTATGCCCAACTGTTTGCATAGTGCTTTAATAAGCGTGGTTTTTCCTGCGCCCATTTCGCCGTGAAACAAAAATATGCGTTGGTTGGCAGCAAAGCTTAATAGTTGAATGGCTGCATCGGGAAGATTGGATAAGGATGGAAGGTGGAGGTTAAGAATTTTGAGGAGCATGTAATACCACTTTTAATCTCCAATTTTGAGTAACGCCTTGTCGGCTCTTATAAGAGATAACTTATTTGATAATGCTGATGCAGCAATTATAGCATTTGGATTTTTTACTTTTTTACTTTTTCTGATATCGTTGGTGCTTTGTTTGATAAAATCGCCCATTTCAACAATAATAGCGGATTCTATAAACTCATTAAGGATTTTCTTTACTAATGAATTAATGTTATGATAAGAATAAAGTTCGATCTCTGTTATGAACGAGATAAAAATTGTTGTGCCGTTTAAAAAATCGGCTATCAATTCGTCACCATTTAATAGATAAATACAAATATTGGTATCAATAATACCTTATCTCCATTCAGCGCGCAATTGATGCTGAATTTTTACGGGATCTTCGCTGACCTTTAAGGCGCCGCAAAATTTCAAGCATCAAACTTTTTTCGTTTTGATTATCGCTTATTATTTTTTTTGCTTCTTGAACGTCTTTAATACTTTTGATCTTTACACATACCCAAATATAACAAATATTATTTAGAGGTATAGGTGGCCACCGGGATTATCATTTCTTCTAAAGATATGCCCCCATGCTGAAAAGATTCGTTATAAAAATTAACAAATTGATTGTAGTTGTTGGGGTAAACAAAGTAACTGTCGCTTTTGGCAAACACAAAACTCGAACTCACATGCAGTTTGGGCAACATAGCATCATGCGGGTTGCGGATATGGAATACTTCTTTAGCATTGTAATTTAAATTCTTGCCTTGCTTGTAACGCAGGTTGGTATTGGTATTACGATCGCCGATGATCTTACTTGGATTTTTTACGCGGATGGTACCATGATCTGTAGTGATAATAACCTTTACCTGTTTTTGCGATAAGTATTTAAGCAGATCGAATAACGGCGAGTGCTCAAACCACGATAGCGTGAGCGAACGATAGGCCGCATCATCACTGGCCAGCTCACGTATCATTCGCATATCTGTACGGGCATGCGAAAGCATATCTACAAAGTTGTACACCACCACATTCAGATCATTGTTCATCAGGTTATTTACAGATTCGTTAAGAGACCTGCCTTCATCAATATTCAATATTTTGTGATATGAATACTTTATATCTTTTTTTGGCCCGCGCCTTATCTGGTCGCCCAGGAAATCCATTTCATGTAAATTTTTACCTCCCTCATCTTCGTCATTTTGCCACATGTTCGGAAATCGCTTTTCCATATCCAGCGGCATCAACCCCGCAAATATTGCATTTCGAGCATATTGGGTTGCTGTAGGCAAAATACTATAATAGGTATCTTCTTCTTCCAGCCGGAAATATTCGCTTATAATAGGATTGATTATCCGGTACTGATCATAACGTAAATTATCTATTAATATAAAAAATACGGGGTTTTTATCCAGTTTGGGAAATACCTTGTTTTTAAAAAGTTGATGTGAAAGTAACGGGCCTTTGTCCGGGGTTTTTATCCAATCGAGGTAGTTCTTCTCAATAAATTTGGAGAATTGCACGTTAGCCTCCGCTTTTTGTAAGGTTAATATCTCGTGCATGCCGGCATCTTCTAGTTTCTCCAGCTCCAACTCCCAATAGATAAGTTTTTTATAAACGTCAACCCACTCCTGGTAGCTCAGGTTATCGTTAAGGGTCATCCCTAATGTGCGGAAATCCTGCTGATAAGCCATGGTTGTTTTACCCGCAACCAGTTTCTTATTTTCGGTTAACTTTTTTATGGTAAGCAATACCTGTTTTGGATTAACCGGTTTTATCAGATAATCATCAATTTTAGAGCCTATAGCATCTTCCATCATCGGCTCTTCTTCGTTTTTGGTGATTAGTACAACTGGTACGTCGTTCTTTATCGCCTTAATTTCAGAAAGGGTTTCCAGTCCGGTTAGGCCCGGCATATTCTCGTCTAAAAACACCAGGTCGAAATAGCCGCTTTTAAAAGTATCAACTGCGTCGTGGCCATTAGTTACGGTAGTTACTTTATAGCCTTTTTCGTTCAATAAAAGTATATGGGGTTTCAGCAGGTCGATCTCGTCGTCGGCCCACAAAATGGAAGTTTCTTGCATAGTAGATATCTAAGTAGTGCGGTTATAACTTTTAAAGCAACGTAATTGTTGTATTTAATTACAAGTAATTAACAATCTTTAACACAAAAGCATAGTTACGCATCTTAATAATTAACACTTTTGTAACTACTGTAAGCAAACCGCATTGAACAAAAGGAAAATTATTAACGACCCCGTTTACGGGTTCATCACCATCCCTACAGACCTGGTTTTTGATTTAATATCGCATCCGTATTTTCAGCGGTTAAGATATATAAAGCAACTGGGGATGACCCACCTGGTTTATCCCGGAGCTCTGCACACCCGTTTTCACCATGCACTTGGCGCTATGCATTTAATGAGCATGGCCATTGATACCCTTTGCGGTAAAGGGCATAATATTACTTCCGAAGAACAGGAGGCGGTTACGATTGCCATCTTGCTGCATGACATTGGTCACGGCCCGTTCTCACACGCCCTGGAGAACACCATTGTTCAGGGCATATCGCACGAGGCAATTTCAGTTATGCTGATGGACAAGCTTAACCGCATTTTTGAGGGCAAGCTAACAATGGCCATCAGTATATTTAATAATACTTACCCAAAGCAATTTTTACATCAGCTGGTATCGAGCCAGCTGGATATGGACCGGCTGGATTACCTTAACCGCGACAGTTTTTTTACCGGCGTATCTGAAGGCATCATCAGCTCTGACCGGATCATGAAGATGCTTAACGTGGCAAATGGCAGTGTTGTTGTTGAAAAGAAGGGCATTTATTCGATAGAGAAATTTCTGATAGCGAGGCGCTTAATGTACTGGCAGGTTTACCTGCATAAAACGGTAGTGGCTGCAGAGCAAATGCTTGGTAAAATACTAAAACGGGCGCGCGAATTGGCTATGCGTGGCGTGAAGCTATTCGCAACCCCTGCTTTAAACCATTTCCTTACCAACCGGATCACAAAAGAAGAGTTTACCACACAACCCGGCCACCTGGAAACTTTTACTCACTTAGACGATACAGACATTTTATCGGCAATAAAAGTGTGGATGAACCATGAAGACAAAATACTATCTCTGCTTTGCATTAACTTTATACACAGGGAGCTATATCATACAGATATCACCAATAAACTTGCTGACGAGGCCTTTGTAACACAGCTAATTGAGGCTGCGTCAAAAAAATACAAAATTAATACTGGAGAGGCATCTTATTTCGTTTTTACGGATGCCATTAGCAACCATGCTTACAAATTAGAAGAAGGCAATATTTTGATACTGATGAATAGCGGTGAAACAAGGGATATAACCCGAGCAAGCGATAATTTAAACCTGGAAGCATTGGTTAAACCGGTTGAAAAGTATATACTTTGTTATAACAAAGACCTTTTGTAAAACGTATTATAGTTGAATATTAATAATTTGCTGCTTTAATATTAACATTTAAATTTGCCCGATGCAATTTACTGCCCATGAGATAGGTTTGCTGCTAAATGGCACTGTAGAAGGTGATCCTAACGCAACAGTAAATCAGTTGGCTAAAATAGAGGAGGCTGCCGCAGGTACACTTTCTTTTCTGGCTAACCCAAAGTATGAGCAGTTTTTATATACTACCTATGCATCTGTGGTTATTGTAAACCGCGATCTGATTTTAGCCGAACCTGTTAACGCCACTTTAGTTAGGGTAGATAGCGCTTATACCGCTTTTTCTTTGATCCTCGAAAAATACAATACGTTTAAGCTCGATAAAAAAGGGATAGAACAACCCTGTTTTATAGACCCCACAGCTAAAATAGGCGAAGGGGTATATGTTGGTGCATTCAGTTACATTGGCCCGGGCGCTGTTGTGGGTGATAATGCAAAAATATACCCTAATACTTACCTTGCCGACAACGTTTCTGTGGGGGCTAACTCAACGCTGTTTGCTGGTGTAAGGATTTATTTCGACTGTGTGATAGGCAGCAATGTGATCATACACTCCAATACAGTTATTGGGAGCGACGGATTTGGCTTTGCGCCTAAATCAGATGGTTCTTATAACAAGGTAAGCCAGATAGGCAATGTTATCATTGAAGATGATGTAGAGATTGGGGCTAATACAACTATAGATCGCGCCACTATGGGGTCAACAAGAATCGGCAAGGGTGTTAAGGTAGATAACCTGGTCCAAATAGCCCATAATGTAGAGATTGCCGCCAATACGGTTATAGCCGCTCAAACCGGTATATCGGGAAGCACTAAGGTGGGCGAAAACGTGATCATTGGCGGGCAGGTGGGTTTGGTAGGCCACATAACTATTGCCAAAGGGTCGCAAATACAGGCCCAATCCGGTATAAGCAGCTCTATAAAAGAAGAAGGAAAGAAATGGGCGGGCACTCCTGCTGTTGGCTATACCAATAATTTACGTTCGCAGGTGGTTGTTAACCGGCTGCCCGAGCTAGAAAAGAAAGTAAACGAATTAGAAAAAATAATTGCCGACTTACGTAACGTCAGCATATGACTCAAATCTAAATGCAGTCTCCAATACAACTTATGAACGTGAAACAAAGAACCATTAAGGAAAAGGTTGCCGTATCCGGGACGGGGTTACATACAGGCGAAAGGGTTACGATGACCTTCCATCCGGCGGCAGAAAATCACGGCTACAAATTCAGAAGAATAGATCTCCCCGGCTCGCCGGTAATAGATGCCGATGTTGATAACGTGACTGATACATCGCGCGGCACAACCATCACTCAAAACGGCGCAAGCGTAAGCACAGTAGAGCACGTTCTTGCGGCGCTTGTAGGCCTGGAGATAGATAATGTAATGATTGACCTTGATGGCCCCGAAACACCTATAATGGATGGCAGCTCGATGCCGTTTGTTGACACCATTACCGAAGCTGGTTATGAAGAACAGGATGCAGATCGCGAATACTATCACATCCCCTATAACATCCACTACTCTGAGCCGGATCGTAAGGTAGATATGGTAGCCATGCCGCTTGACGACTATAGGTTTACGTGCATGGTAGATTATAACTCGCCGGTATTGGGCAGCCAGCACGCCAGCATTTCTACCATATCGGAATTTAAGAAAGAAATAGCTTCATGCCGCACATTCTGCTTTTTGCACGAGCTGGAAGCGTTGCTGCAGCACGACCTTATTAAAGGGGGCGACATCAACAACGCCATTGTAGTGGTAGATAAAACAATTGATGCCGAAGAACTGGCTAAACTTGCTACTTTATTTAACCGTAAAGATATTAATGTTGCCCCCCAGGGCATACTTAACAATATTGAATTAAGACACCAGAACGAACCCGCCCGCCATAAATTGCTGGATATGATTGGCGACTTGGCTTTGGTGGGAGTGCCGCTTCGCGGTCATATTATGGCTGCAAGGCCTGGGCATGCAGCCAATGTGGCGTTTGCAAAAAAGATAAAATCGCTTATTAAAAAAGAGCGGGGCCGTAAGCACTTTAAGGTTTATGACCCAAACGCCAAGCCGGTTTATGATACCGTGCAGATCATGAATATCTTACCGCACAGGCCGCCAATGCTGCTTGTGGATAAGATATTAGAATTGACCAAAACGCACGTGGTAGGTGTTAAGGCAGTTACCATGAACGAGCCATTTTTTGTTGGCCACTTCCCTGGTGCACCGGTTATGCCGGGTGTATTACAAATAGAGGCCATGGCACAAACAGGCGGCATTTTGGTGTTGAACACCGTGCCCGATCCCGAAAATTGGCTTACCCTTTTCTTAAAGATAGAAAATGCCCGTTTTAAAGACAAGGTTTTACCCGGCGATACCCTTATATTTAGATGCGATTTGCTTGCACCTATACGCCGTGGTATTGCCCAGATGAAAGGCATAGGCATGGTAGGCGAAAAGGTAGTAGTGGAAGCCGAACTGATGGCCCAGATCGTAAAATACAAAGAATCATGATCCAGCCGTTAGCCTATATACACCCGCAAGCCAAAATTGCCGACAACGTGGTGATCGAGCCATTTGTCACCATCCATAAAGATGTAGAGATTGGTGAAGGGACATGGATAGGCTCTAATGCCACCATTATGGAGGGGGCCCGTATTGGTAAAAATTGCCGCATCTTTCCCGGGGCTGTAATTTCCGGCATCCCACAGGATCTGAAGTTTAAGGGCGAAAATACACTGGTTATTATTGGCGACAACACTACCATCCGCGAGTGTGTAACCATTAACCGCGGTACAAAAGATCACTGGCGTACCGAAATTGGCAGCAACTGCCTGCTTATGGCATATTGCCACGTTGCGCACGATTGCCAGATAGGAGATAACTGCATATTCTCAAATAACACCACGCTTGCCGGCCACATTAGCATTGGCGATAATGTAGTATTAGCAGGGATGGTAGCTATACACCAGTTTTGCAAGGTTGGCTCGCACGCATTTGTAACCGGTGGTTCTTTGGTTCGTAAAGATGTGCCGCCTTATGTAAAAGCTGCCCGCGAGCCGCTATCTTACGCAGGTATCAACTCGGTGGGGTTACGCCGCCGCGGTTTTAGCGAAGACAAAATTAACGAGATACAGGATATATACCGTACGCTGTTTGTAAAAAACAACAATGTAAGCAAGGCCATGGAGATCATAGAAGCCGATTTTCGCCCTACCCAGGAGCGCGATGAGATACTCAACTTCATAAACGGCTCGCAGCGCGGTATTATGAAAGGGTTTGGGAATAGCTAAATAACAAGTCCATAGTCAATAGTCCATAGACGATGGAGATAATTACTATGGACTATGGACTATGGACTATGGACTCTTCGAAATTTCTGTTACCAATGTCGGCCGCCGTTTTAATCGCGACTGGATATTCCGTAATATTAATTACCATTTTAGTTCGGGAAATAGTTACGCTATCCTTGGCGCTAACGGCTCAGGTAAGTCTACATTGTTGCAGGTTCTCAATGGCAGTTTGGGTAGTTCGGAAGGAAAAATTAGTTACCAATTAAACGGTGCTCATGTATCCGGCGAATCGGTTTATCAATATTTAAGCCTTGCAGCGCCGTACCTTGAGATTATAGAGGAATTCACGTTAAATGAAATGATCGACTTTCATTTTAAGTTTAAGGCTTATATGCATGGGCTTGACAAGCCGTCGGTTATTAATCTGCTCGATCTGAAAACGGGTGTTAATAAACAGGTGAAATATTTTTCGTCGGGCATGAAACAGCGCCTTAAACTTGCCCTGGCTTTTTGTGCAGACACGCCCATCTTAATGCTCGATGAGCCAACATCCAATCTGGATATCCAGGGCATTGAATGGTACCGAAATTTGGTTAAACAATTTGCTGTTAACCGGCTAACTATCATCTGCTCAAACCAGCTGCAGGAGTACGATTTTTGTAATTATCAGTTAAACATGGCCGATTACAAATTAAAAGTGCCGTGATCTGGGATTGACCTGCACAACAATAACTTCTTGATACTTTGCAGTTAAACGGCTAAGTTTGCGCTCCAATTAAGAATTATGTCAAAAGCATCAGAAATAAAAAACGGTAATATCCTACGTTTTAACGGCGAACTGGTACAGGTGGAGGAGTTTTTGCATCGCACACCGGGTAACCTCCGGGCGTTTTACCAGGCGCGTATGCGTAACGTTAAAAGCGGCAAACTGGTTGAATACCGTTTCCGCACGGATGAGGAAGTTGAAATTGCGCGTGTAGAAACCAGCGACTACCAATATTTATATGATGAAGGTACAGACCTGGTGGTGATGGATAATGCTACCTATGAGCAATTTAACATACCTAAATTTCTATTTGGCAATGGTGTTAAGTTTTTAAAAGAAGGCAGTAACGTTATTGTAGCTTTTGAAAGTGGTGAGCCCATTATGGCCAAGGCCCCGGCATCTGCAGAATTAGAAATTACCTATACAGAACCCGCCGTTAAAGGCGATACATCTACCGGTGCCCTTAAACTGGCAACAGTAGAAACCGGCGCAGAAATTAAAGTCCCCCTGTTTATCAACCTGGGCGATAAGGTAAAAGTTGACACTACAACCGGCGCTTATGTTGAACGCGTAAAGAGTTAAATTTTTAGAATTTAATTGTGAGGCCTCTCAAAAGAGCCTTCATACTTTATTATATTTAGAAACTGTCCATTATTCTTTTGTCGTCCCGGGGTACGAGGGATCTTCTGCTTAAATGCATTATCGCAGGCTAATTACCAGCAGAAGATTCTTCACTTTCGTTCAATAACAAATTAAGAGTTAAGCTTTAATGACCAAGCAACAACTCCGCACCGAATACATTCAAAAGCGCAACCAGCTTTTGCAGGTTGAGTATGAAGATATGTGTGCGAAGTTATTTAAGCAATTTCAAACGCTTGATCTGACCAACATTAGCTGCGTTCATCTTTTTCTTACTATTAACAACCGCAGGGAACCCGATACCTTTATAATTTGTGAGTGGCTTAAGGCTGCTTACCCGCAGGTAAAAATCGTATTGCCCAAGACTAATTTTGCCGACAACACGATGCAAAGTTTTGCCGATGACGAAGACCTGCAGTTAGATATCAATGCTTTTGGTATTACAGAACCAATTTCCGGTAATGAGGTTGATGCCAAAACTATCGATATGATGCTGGTGCCTTTGCTCGCTTTTGATAAGCAGGGCTTCCGCGTTGGTTATGGCAAAGGGTTTTATGATCGCTTTATTACCCAATGCCGGCCTGATGTGAAGTTGATCGGATTATCATTTTTTAGGCCGGTTGACAAGATCGACGATTTAAACGACTTTGACAAGCCGCTAACAGCTTGTATAACACCAGATAAAATTTACTCCCTAACTCCATAAAAGGGAATCGCGGATGAGACAAACTTTGTTCCCCTTTAGGGCGTTAGGGCGCTAAGCTCCAGCATTACCGGGCAATGGTCGGAGTGCCGGGCCTCCGGCAGTATTGCTGCACGTTTAATAAACGACTCCAAGGCACATGTAGCCATATTATAATCAATACGCCAGCCCAGGTTTTTGGCCCTCGAGTTAGCCCTGAAACTCCACCAGCTGTAATTGTGAGGTTCTTTGTTCAAATGGCGAAAAGTATCAACAAATCCCGAAGCCACAAAGTCGTCCATCCAGGCCCGCTCCTCGGGTAAAAACCCAGATGAATTAGCGTTAGATTTTGGATTGTGTATATCTATAGGTTTGTGGCAAATATTGTAGTCGCCGGACACAACCAGCTTAGGGCAGATAGCTTTTACTTCGCTAAGGTAAGCTCCGAATTGATCCAGGAAGCGATATTTAAATGCCTGCCGTTCATCACCGCTGGAGCCTGAAGGGAAATAAACGCTCATTACAGAAAAATTATCAAAGTCGCATCTGATGTTGCGGCCTTCGCGGTCGAAATCACTTATACCGCAGCCGTATTCTACATGCTTTGGTGTGTGTTTAGTAAAAATTGCCGTGCCGCTATAACCTTTTTTCTCGGCAGGATACCAATAATGCTGATAGCCTAATTGCTCTACCAAGTGCAGATCGGTCATAACGTCTGGAGTCGCTTTAATTTCCTGCAGGCAAACTACATCGGCATCGGTAGCCTGTAACCAGGCCAGCCAGTTTTTGCTTATAGCCGAGCGGATGCCGTTAACGTTATAGGTAATAATTTTCATTTATTGAATAACGAATATTAAACACTTAATATCCAACCGAGGGGATTACTTTTACTTTTATTGAAATCGAGTTTAATTCATTCATCATTCAATATTGGGAGTTTGATATTTATTATTTACTTAGCCCTATCAGCTTGTCCATATGCTCGCATTCTTTTTTGTCAAGCAGGGTTACGGTCATCGGCACATCCTGCAGCGGGCGGTCTTTGGCATCTTTTTTAACAGCTGCTATACGGTCAACCATGTCTATACCGGTCACAACTTCGCCATAAACGGTATAGCCATGATCCAGTTGTGGCGTACCGCCTACAGAGCGATAATATTCGCGCTGCCACTCGGGTATTTTGCGGCCTCTTAACCGCGCCACTTCTACAGAATCCATTTTGCCATCTGTAAGCCTTCGGCCCTCCACAATATAAAACTGGCAGCCGCTGGATGCCTTTGCCGGGTTTTTATCGTCGCCTTCGCGTGCAGCAGCTAATACGCCGCGTTTATGAAACAAACTATCGCGAAACTCTGCAGGCACCATATAGCCAACGTCGCCATCACCAAGCAGCTGTCCCGGCTTGGCAGTTTTAGATGCCGGATCGCCGCCCTGGATCATAAAGTTCTGGATGGTACGGTGGAATAAAGTACCATTGTAAAAACCCTGTTTGGCGAGCTTTATAAAGTTGTCGCGGTGCTGCGGCGTTTCGTTATACAAGCGAATAATCACTTCACCATAGCCGGTTGTGATGCGCACATATTGGTTAACTGGGCCTTTGCCAAATCCAATAGCTGTTACCAATAACAGCAGGTTTAAAATAAAGATCTTTTTCATATTAGTTGAGTTGCAATTCGTCAAAATAGTCAATTACTAGCGATTTCATGAGCATTTCCTGCTCCATCATAGTATAGTTGGGTATCACATTAACCAGTTTCCAGTGCGGCCAGCCATCCTGGTCTAAGGCTTCGAGTTCATAAAACCCCATTTTGCTTAGCAACTTACAGGTGGCAATGTGCATCAGTTCTTCCTTTTGGCGCTTGCTGAATTTTTTAGGGCCCTTGCCAAGCTCTTGTACACCTATTAAAAAAAGCATCACCTTAATATCCGGTACATCGGTATCAAACTCCTGCGAAATGTATTTCTGTAGTTCGGCCCATCTTTTGTTCGTTTCGGCTGGTGTCATCAATGCAAATATACATTGCCGGGCTAAGATTATAAACTTGCTATTTTTTACGGATACTTAAGTAATAGTGCCACAATATCATGGTAGCAATAGTTCGGTAAGGTTGCCATTGTTGTGCCGTTTCAACAAGCTTTTCCCTGAGTGTTGGCGAGGGTAATCCCTTTAATTTTTTTAAAGCGAGTACTGCCGCCAGGTCGCCAGCAGGAAAAATATCTTTACGATGCAAAATAAACATCAGGTAAACATCAACTGTCCAGTTGCCAATACCTTTTAGCGCAGTAAGCTGCAGGCGCACCTCATCATCGGGCATGGTTTCGAAAGCATTCAGGTCGATTTGCCCGCTTAATATTGCTTCGGCCAAATTGCGGGTATACCCTGTTTTCTGCCGGCTAAAATAGCACGACTTAAACTTTTCATCCGTCAGTAATAAGACTCTCGCAGGGGTGATCCCGCCAATGCGTTCCTTTAATTTGTTAAGCGTTGCCAGGGCAGATGCCAGCGAAACCTGCTGCTCCAGGATAATATGCACCAGCGATTCAAACGTATTTGGCCGCGACCAAATCGGCGGGTAACCGTGTCGGTTAATAACAGCGGCAAGATGCGGATCTGAGGCAGCAAGTTGATCGCAAATGTGCTGAAAGTTTTTGTTGTTGAAAGCGGGGATTGTGCACATCACAATATGCTTATTAGAACCACTTGCAAAACTAAATATTTGCTGAAAAGGCTTCTAATCTACAATTAAGTTACTTTTTAAATAGCGATTGTAATGAGGCGAAATCTCGTCGGTAACGGAAAAATAACTCAGATATTTTTCCAGTTTCTTTTTTCGAAGATATTTAACAATGCTAAATATTCCGGGCACTTTATAGTCGTTTATAAATTTTGAAATAAAGCCCAGTATCGGTCTGCGTTCAAAATAATTGATAGATGATTTAAAATTTTTAGTTTTTACCACATTTGGGTATTGCACACGTATAGCATCAAAACACCCGAGTTTATAATAGTGATTCCATGAATCTGCTGCAACCAGAACAGGCTTAATATTTTGTAACATGTTTTCGCAGGCGCTTCTTGTAATTAAATATGCAGTACTATCTCCAAGCTGTTTATTATTTAAAGCAAACATTAAGTTAGTATCAAATATTTTTTTCTTACCAATTGAGCTTAACTTACAAGGAGATAAGGATAGATAATGTAATAAAATAATTTCTGCCCCCGCCATGGTTTCTTCAATTTCAGAAAGCACTTCTTTTATATCGGTAGGTAATAAAACGTCATCTTCTACAATAAAACAAACTTCATCGCCAGTTTTCAAAAATTCTTCATATATGTTGTAGTGTGATAACGAGCAGCCGATCTGATCATTGGTTAACCAATCGCGCACTTTATTTAATGCCGTCATATCGCAATGCGCTTCCAGGTCAAATTCGCTAAGCAGGCTTCCATCAACAGCATCAATAACTTGATGATCCAATTCTAAATCGGCAACATGCTTTTTTATATACCTGCGCCTTTCTGCAGATCTTTTTAACGACAGTACGTATGTTATCATCTGCGCTAAAATACGCGGTTAAACGTTAATAATTAAATTTGGAGCGTTGTTTTGCTTCGATAGTTAACGATTTAACATATTCGTGATTTATGTATAACAGTTTTAAAACTAAAGGTTGTAAATATTATCATTACTAATTTTCATAGCTTAACGGTAACATCTCATTTTCTTTCCCGAAATTTACTTAATGAATAATTTACCGCCGCTGGCCGAGCGCATGCGCCCCAGGCACCTGGATGATTACGTGGGGCAAAAACACTTGGTTGGGCCGGGTGCTGTTTTACGCAAGGCAATAGAGGCCGGTACTTTACCCTCCATGATATTCTGGGGCCCGCCCGGGGTTGGTAAAACCACTCTGGCCTATATTATATCTCAGAGTTTGTACAGGCCATTCTTTTCTTTAAGTGCCATAAACTCCGGCGTTAAAGATGTGCGCGAGGTGATAGAAAAAGCTTCTTTATTAAAAGAGCAGGGCGAAACTTTGCCCATTTTATTTATTGATGAGATCCACCGCTTCTCTAAGTCGCAGCAAGACTCATTGTTGGGCGCTGTTGAGCGGGGCATCGTAACTTTAATTGGCGCTACAACAGAAAATCCGTCGTTCGAGGTTATTTCCGCTTTGCTATCGCGTTGCCAGGTTTATATTCTGCAGGCACTGGAAGAGGATGACCTTGTTAACCTGCTCAAAAAAGC
Source organism: Mucilaginibacter sp. (assembly GCA_965277245.1). Taxonomy (GTDB): domain Bacteria; phylum Bacteroidota; class Bacteroidia; order Sphingobacteriales; family Sphingobacteriaceae; genus Mucilaginibacter. Next base: position 2,803,087 of record OZ255719.1, on the reverse strand, counting down.
GCAGCAAGAAGACGAGATTATCAGTAAGAAAAAGATTGTTATTAAAGATTATGAAGCATTGATCCGCCTCTCCGGCGGCGATGCCCGCAAGCTGCTCAACATTTTCGAACTGTTGGTGAACGCATTCAGCGCTAAAAATATAACTATTACTAACGACGTAGTGCTTGAGCATGTGCAGCAGAACATGGCATTATACGACAAGACGGGCGAACAGCACTATGATATCATCTCTGCGTTCATCAAATCTATGCGTGGCAGCGATCCTAACGGCGCGGTATACTGGCTGGCGAGAATGCTAACCGGCGGCGAAGACCCGCTTTTTATCGCCAGGCGAATGCTTATTTTAGCATCCGAAGATATTGGTAACGCCAATCCTAATGCCTTGCTGCTGGCTCAAAGCTGCTTTGAAGCTGTAAATAAGATCGGTATGCCGGAGTCGCAGCTTATACTTTCGCAAACAGTTATTTATCTGGCTACATCGCCAAAAAGCAATTCGGCTACCACAGCAATTGGCGCTGCCATGGCACTTGTTAAACAAACCGGCGACCTACCCGTGCCCCTGCATTTACGCAATGCGCCAACCAAACTCATGAAAAACATTGGCTACGGTAAAAATTATAAATATGCGCACAGTTTTGAGAACAATTTTGTAGACCTTGATTTTTTACCGGAAGCTGTAAAAGGTACCAAATTGTACGAACCGGGTAACAACGCCCGCGAAAACGAAGCAAAAGAGAAATTGAAAAAACTTTGGGGAAAACGGTATGATTATTAGAAGCCCTTTAAACCTCCTTATTGGTTTTATTGAGGGGCTTTAAAAGAGAAACCTTCTTTCCCTGTTCAGATTAAAGGAAGTTTAGCTCACCTTCCTATATTTATACTTCCCTTTAATGTTGTAGTTTAGAAACTGGCCTTTTGAGGATGCGGCTTTCATCTCTTCAAATACCTCCTGCGGCACGGCTTTATAATCATATACTATCCCGGAGGTGTAAGTGATGCGTAAGGTGTGCAACTTAGGGTCGTAATTCATATGGGCAACTACACTAGACGGCATATCTTATACCATCCTAAAATTATGCCAATGTTATGCAGTTTTGAATGCATAAGCTACATAATTGCCATGATGGGCAAATGATGCTATGATGCCGGTACCGGGTCCGCTATTTTCAATAACGGGATAGCCGGTTTTGCTTTTGGTTATAGTGAAAGATTGATTGGGAGATAAAACAGTTAACCGTTTTAATAAAAATCTTCTTACCCCGGCAGATTGAGATTGATAATCTGTTTGCGCTATTTTATTTACGCCGGTTTGAAAACCGTTAAAATCAGGAGTATCGTTAGCAATGGTAGCGATGTAAGCTGAAGTAATAACCGACCTGGTGTAATAGGTTTTATTTTGAAAGATGAAACTTAGTTTTGAACCGGGATTTATGGAATTAAAGAATGGCCCGAATTGAAACTCATTATCAGAATTGTGAAAATTCTTTAATTCTGAAAATTCCGGTTCAGACAGTTCAGTAAATTCTGATTTCAGAATAATGTTGATTGGCGAGAAGATCAAATCTGGTTGCAGCCGTTTTGCAAACTTGTAAATGGCCTCCTTTGCCGACCATAGCAGCCATGCGTACACCTCAAAAGGCATTTGTGCTAACTCGCGCTCTTTTGTGTTTCTTTGTTCAGAAACCGATAAAAATTTAGAATAAAATTGATATTGAAGCGTACGTTCCCTGTCAATGAAATTTAGGTCAACAATATCGTTGCCTATGCTTTTCATTACAGCTTCATCTTCTCAGAGATCACGTCTATACAGCTGCCCACATTGGTCATACGGTCGGCAGAGTCGTAGTCTATTTCAATATTGTATTTGGTTTCGGCATCAATTATAATGTCTACCAAATTGGCCGAATTAATCTTCAGGTCTTTGATTAGATCGGTGTTCTCGTCAATTTTAGCAAGCGCTTCTTTATCAGCCGTATATGGAGTTAGTACTTTTTTTAGTTCATCTAAAATTTCTGTCCGCGTCATTTAGTTAGTGTATTTAGAGAAAATCAAACAGCTGTTTACGTCGCCGAAGCCAAAGTTAGCTTTTGCCACAATATTTACATCGGTTTTTACCATTTTAGTTGGTAAACTGTTGTTGCTTATCAGGTTAGTTATCTCGGGATTAGGGTCCTCGAGGTTAATATTGGGGTGCACAAAGCCATGTACGATCTGCAAAATAGAGGCAGCAGACTCGATAGAACCTGCAGCGCTCAGGCTATGGCCTATCATAGATTTAAGTGAATTAACAAACGGAAAATCATCACCGCTGCGCTTTAAAGCAGTAACCCAATTCTGTATCTCCTGCCTATCGGCCAAGGTTGCTGTAAGATGGCCGCTTATAGCATCAATCTGTTGAGGAGCGATATTAGCCATGCGGACAGCATCTTCAATACAACGGACAACCCCGGTTGGGTTAGGAGCCGTCATGCTGCCACCGCCGCGCTGCCCGCCCGAATTGGTTGCACCGCCTAATATTTCGGCATATATTTTTGCGCCGCGGGCAAGGGCATAATCCAGATCTTCCAGCACTAATGCTGCCGCGCCCGAACCTGGTACAAACCCGCCAGCTGTGATGCTCATTGGCCTTGAAGCCTTTTCGGGCCGGTCATTAAATTTGCGCGATAATACCCGCATAGAATCAAACGAGCCGAAAACGTAAGTGTCCACATACTCAGCACTGCCAACAAGCATGCGTTTTGCCGCGCCATTTTTAATATAATCGTACCCCATTAAAATAGCTTGTGTACCTGTAGCGCACGCTGCAGAATTAGTTATAACGGCGTTACCGATACCTAACCTGCCCGATATATAAGAAGTTACACCGCTATTCATAGACTGCTCCACAACGCGCGACCCCAGCTTTTTTGCTTCTTTATTATCCACGCGAGTAATTACATTGCGCATGGCTTCGGTATCGGCAACGCTGTTGCCAAACACACAGCCGGTATCCCAAAGCGGCTCATCTGTTTCTGTAGAATTACCTGCATCGCGCCAGGCATCAATTGCGGCCACGAGGCCATAACCTATGCCTCTGGCTTTAAGGCCATAAAAACTTACTTCAGAAATATAATTTCTTAAACTTTCCCAGTCAAACTGCGGCACACCGGCAACCTGGCAGCTAAATTTAAGATCTTCATAATGCGGCACGAAACGAATACCCGAATTACCATGCTGAATAGCGTTCAAAAAAGCAGGTATACCTACACCATTTGGCGATACCACTCCCATACCTGTAACTACAACCCTACGGCTCATATTTTAAAAGCTACGTTTTTAATTATTCCCGAGAACATGCCGGCGGCTATTATTTCATTATTGGTATCTAACATTTGTATATAGCACTTGAGTTTGCCGAAGCGGAAGTATTGTTTTTTTGAAACAACAATAACTTTTTGCCCCGGTAGCACCATTTTATTAAAAGAAACATCTGTAGAGGTAAGCAGCGGGAACACCATCCCGTTGTTTGAAAGGCTTACCTCAGCTTCCTGTAATATTAAAAAGATCCCTAATACCACCAACCCAATCTGCGCCATAATTTCGGTTACTATTACACCCGGTGTGATGGGGTTTCCTGCAAAGTGATCTTCGTAAAAAAAAGCATCTTCCCGTAAGGTATATTCACCTGTAACGCCATCCTTATCCAACAATGAGATATGATCTACAAATCTAAAAGATGATTTATACGGTAAAAGGTTTAATATATTCTGATACATAAATAATTCTGCCTAACGGCAATGCTCTCCTCCGTCTACATGTATTACCGAGCCGTTTACCCAGTCGGCATCGTCTGTACATAGCATATAAATAACTTTGGCAACATCATCGGGCCGGGTTATACGGCCATAAGGGTTTCGAGCGGTAGCCATTTCGATCAACTGATCGTGCCCCGGAATTTTCCGCAATGAAAATGTATCTGTAATACCGGCTTGTATCAAATTGGTATTGATGCCGTATTTGCTGTACTCTACAGCCATATAAGTGCATAGGCTTTCTAACGATGCCTTTGCCATGGAAACAGCGGCGTAACCATTCCAGTATTTGTGGGAGCCTTCGCTGGTTAAGCCGATTATGCGCGCCCTGCTGCAAAATAAATTATTGCCGATAAGTAAGTTTGTCCAGTCGAGCAGGCTATTGCTCATTGCATAAGTGGTAAGCTGTATATCTTCGGCAGTTAGCGTTCCGCTACCTTCTTCTGTGTGAGCCAATGGCTTTAAGTTGCCGCGGGCAATGGCATGCAGCAGCACTTTAACGTTTTTGGTTTTGCCTTCTGCTGAGGTAAATTTCTGCACGAACCGGTTACGGCCATCTTCGCTAAGGGCATTAATGTTATAGGCCTCAACAAGAACATCGTTTTCGGCTGCAAGGAAATTAAACTTTTCGCGGGCGAGTTTATCGGCGACGGCCATTTCGCGATATACAACGGCGATATTCATGCCGTGCGATGCCAGCTTTTCGGCAGCGGCAAAGCCAAAGCCTCCGGAGCCTCCTAAAATTACCGCCCACGAATTTTTAAATTGTAAAGTTTCGCCCACCAGATCAGTTTAACAAGCATTTATAAAAATGCAAATATCAAAGTAAACAAAAATTTCGGTATTATTTTAGCTTACCGTTATTTTGATGGCGTTTTGTGTCGCGAATGGTTTTCTTTTCCAGGTTTTTCTGAAAAGCTTCTGTTAAATTAACGCCCGTTTGATTAGCCAGGCAGATCAATACGAAAAGCACATCGGCCATTTCATCGGCAAGGTTTACTTCGGTATCAGATTGCTTGAATGACTGCTCGCCATATTGCCGCGACATGATGCGGGCAACCTCACCAACCTCTTCCATCAGGATAGCAGTATTGGTCAGTTCGTTGAAATAACGGATGCCTGTCGTTTTTATCCAGTTATCAACAGTTTGCTGTGCGTCTTTCAAGTCCATAATTTAGGTTTAAAAATTGTCGCGATCCTTTGTGTCCATCATAATTGTAACCGGCCCATCATTGATTAGACTGATTTTCATATCAGCGCCAAAAATACCTGTCGCTATCGCTTTGCCCAACATCTTCTCTAATTCTGTTATCATTTGCTCATAAAGCGGGATAGCTGTTGCCGGCTTGGCCGCGCGGATAAATGATGGGCGATTGCCTTTTTTGGTTTGCGCGAATAAGGTGAATTGAGAAATAAGAAGGAGGTTACCATCAATTTCTGCCAAGGCTTTGTTCATTAAACCATTTTCGTCGCCAAATACGCGCATGTTTACTATCTTTTGGGCAAGCCATTGCAGGTCTTCAGCAGTATCTGCTTCTTCAATACCTAAAAGCACTAAAAAACCAATGCCTATCTCACCGGTAATTTTAACTTCGACTGTACATGATGCTTTTGTTACCCGTTGTAATACTGCGCGCATTCTTTTAAGTCAAAAGTTAAAATTAAAAAGTAAAAATTCTCTAAGAAAATAAAAGTGTTGATTGTTGTTTCTTGATTCCTGACTCTATCGCTAAGTCCTTGTATCATTCCCATGATAAATACTCAAATAACTGTTGTACCTCGAAGGTTCTATTTCTCCATTTTCTAAAGCCACTAAAACAGCGCAGCCAGGTTCATTAATGTGGCGGCAATTATTAAAGCGGCAATTATGCATGCGTTCGCGCATTTCGGGGAAAAAGTGGCATAGTTCCTGTTGTTCTATGTCGATCACCCCTAATTCGCGGATACCTGGGGTATCAATTATAAACCCGCCTTGCGGCAGTTCAAACATTTCGGCAAAGGTGGTGGTGTGTGTGCCTTTATCGCTCCAGTCTGATACCTGGCTGGTGCGCAAGGCAAGATCGGGCAGAATAGCATTCATTAAACTCGATTTACCCACCCCCGAGTGGCCGGTAAATAAAGTGATCTTATGCTTCAACTCATTGTTGAGGATTGAAATATTGGTTCCCTCAATTGCCGAAACTTCGAAACACGGGTAGCCAAGGCTTTCGTAAACCTTTTTGTAGGCCGCTAAAACTTCCAGGCCTTCGTTACTAAAAAGATCGAGTTTGTTAAAAACCAGCCTTGCAGGGATGTCATAAGCTTCGGCAGTAACCAAAAAACGGTCGATAAAACCTAATGAAGTACGGGGCGATGCCAGCGTGACCACCAAAAAAGCCAGATCTAAATTAGCAGCAATGATCTGTGCCTGTTTAGACAAGTTTATGGATTTGCGGATAATGTAATTCTTGCGGTCGTGAAGCTTCGTGATCACGCCGGTGTCCTGGTCTGGTTCCGCCTCAAAATCCACCTGGTCGCCAACTGCTATGGGATTGGTAGTGGTAATGCCTTGTATCCTGAATTTACCTTTTATACGGCAGTCTACAACGTCACCTTCGGGGGTTTGTACCTGGTACCAGCTTCCGGTTGATTTTGTAACAAGACCTTGCATTTAATTGGCAGCGTATAATTGCAAAGGAAAGTATTTTAATTTAAGAAGTTACGACTGTATGATCTTCCCGCTCTTTTAATTGTTTCAATTTGGCCATACCTATCATGAAAATAATAACTGCAATGGCGCTTGCTATCAGCATTAAAACAGGTATAGGTGTAATGTTCCTTATACTTACCAACCCAATAAATGCCGAAAGGCTACCTGCTATGCCTATCTGCAAGAACCCCATCAAAGCCGAGGCGCTGCCCAGGTTATTATCGAAGGGTGCCAAAGCCAAAGCCGAAGCATTGGGGTTTATAGAACCCAGGCAACCAAGCGTAAGCAAGAACATGATAACAACACCCCACATACCAAACCAGCCATTAATTGCACCAATTAAAAACACTGCAGTGATAACTAAATGGCAAAAAAGCGCAGTTTTAAAGATCTGCTGACTGCTGTATTTTTTCAGCAGCAGGATATTTAGCTGATTGCTGCCAATAAATCCGCAGGATAGCAGGCTGAATATCAACGCGAAATGACGCGGTGTTATTTTATAAATGTCCAGGAAAATTACGGGCGCGCCAGCCACGTAAATAAACAGTGTGGCAAAAGCGAATGTGCCTGCAAGGGTATAAGTGATAAACTGCGTGTTGGTAATTATGGCGAAAAATGTTTTAACAATGGGTGTGGGTTTTAAAGATACCGTTTTATCAGGCGGTTCGGCCTTGGGCAGGCAAAAGATCACCAGCAAAATTACTACGCATACAATTATAATGAGCGCTATAAACACCCATTGCCAACCTAACCACGTTGTAATAATACCGCCCAATGATGGTGCTGCAAGCGGCGATATACCAATTATGAGCATTAGAATTGAAAATATTCTGGCGCTTTCTGCAACAGCGAAAAAATCGCGTACCATAGCCAATGCAGACACCGCTGCTACTGCACCGGACAAGGCCTGTAGAAAGCGGAAAACAATCAGCTCATCTAAACTGCCAGCTTGCGAACAGGCCAAACTTGCGATAATATAAAGCCCCAGCCCGATGTATAATGGATGTTTGCGCCCGAAACGGTCAACCAACGGGCCGTAAATAATTTGGCCAATTGCCAATCCGATAAAGTAACTGGTCATTGATAGCGAAACCTTATTAGTAGCGGTATGAATATCTTTAGCTATCGTAGAAAAAGCAGGAAGATAGAAGTCGATAGAAAAGGGATCTATAGTTGCCAACAGGCCTAAAATGAAGATAACTAAAGCCTTATTGCGAGTGATGTGGATTTTTTGCGTGGGTGCTGTTACCATTTAGGCAAAGGTAACTTTTTCAAAGTATCGGTAGTGTTACTACTTAAATGTTGGGGCAAAATAATAAAATTGAAATAAGTTTGTGATTGTAATTATTATAGCCTTAATTTACAACCGTCAAACCAAACAGACAATTTAAAGTGATTTTTAACAACACCACAATTACTACGATTATTATAACCACATGCCGGGTGCATGGAGGAAGATAACCGTATGGTGTAATAATACAAACCTACAAGGCGCCTTCCTCCACAACGGGGAAGGCGTTTTTGTTTTAAAACATTTATGAAAGTATTAAAATTTGGAGGTACCTCCGTTGGGTCGGCAGAGAGCATTAAAACGCTGTTAGATATTCTGAAGCATGAAAGCCAGGCAGATGATAAACCAGTTTTTGTACTCTCGGCAATGAGCGGTGTTACCAACTTGCTGGCCGATATGGCACAAAAGGCTGCAGATGGCGAGAGCTTTACCCCCCAGCTTGCGGAGTTGCAAACCCGCCATTTTAATGCAGCCAAAAACCTGGTAGATATCCAAAATCAAAACCCGCTGCTTACAAGGCTTAAAATCTACTTTAATGAACTGGAAGACTTGCTGCAAGGTGTTTTAACTCTGCGTGAGCTTACAGGCAAGACCCGCGACCTGATCCTAAGCTACGGCGAGAAATGTGCGGCCTTAATGGTTAGCAGAATTGCATTGCAGCACCTTAAAGATGTATTGTTTGTTGACGCTACTACCCTCATAAAAACCGATAGCACCTTTGGCCAGGCTCGTGTTAACACCGAATTATCGGAATTGCTGATCCGCAGTTTTTACGAGGAAAATAAGGGAAAGACGTTGATCGTTACGGGATTTATCGCCAGTAATGATCTTGGCCAGGCAACCACATTAGGACGCGGTGGCAGCGATTATACAGCCGCTATTTTCGGTGCTGCGCTAAATGCTTCTGAGATACAGATCTGGACCGATGTTAACGGCATGATGACAGCCGATCCGCGAATCGTAAAGAAGGCGTTCTCATTGCCAGAGCTTACTTATACCGAGGCAATGGAACTATCCTACTTCGGCGCGAAGGTGATCTACCCGCCAACTATGATTCCCGCGTTTCTGAAAAAGATCCCGATAGTGATTAAAAACACGTTCGATCCTGAATTTCCAGGCACCGTGATCAGCAGCGAATCAAAAAAATCTAATCTGCCTATCAAGGGAATTTCTTCTGTAAACGAGATCAGCATTATCAATCTCACCGGCAGCGGCATGGTTGGTAAGGCAGGTTTTAGCGGCAGGCTTTTTTCTTTATTAGCCAGGGAGCAGATCAACGTTATCCTGATCACGCAATCATCTTCAGAGCATACTATAACATTTGCCGTGCAACCGGCAGATGCACAGAAAGCCAAAGCACTGATAGAACAGGAATTTGAGCTCGAACTGTTGGCCAAAAAACTGGAAGAAGCTATTATAGAAGATAAGCTTGCCATACTCGCTGTAGTTGGCGAGAATATGAAGCAAACACCGGGTATGTCGGGCAAATTATTTCATGCACTTGGCCGTAACGGTATTAATGTAAGGGCAATTGCGCAGGGATCGTCAGAATATAATATCTCGGTAATCATCTCCTCATCAGACCTGGGCAAGGCGCTAAATGCGGTACATGATGCGTTTTTTACCGAGCTTAATAAAACACTTAACGCTTTTTGCCTTGGTACCGGCAACATTGGTAAAACGCTGTTTAAACAACTTCATCAGCACAAAGACTATCTGCGCGATAAGAACAAGATACAAGTTAAAATAGCAGGTATCAGCAATAGCCGTAAAATGATATTTGATGCCGAAGGCTTGTCGTTGGAGCATTGGGAAAATGAATTGATCGAAAGCGGCTCGCAAGCAAATCTCGAAGAATTTGTTGACCGCATGATAGGCATGAACCTGCCTAATTGCGTTTTTGTGGATAATACCGCCAGCCCGTTGCCTATACAGTTTTACGATAAGGCGTTTAAAGCCAATATCTCGGTAGTAACCTGTAATAAAATAGGTAACTCCTCATCTTACGCGCAATACCGCACGTTTAAAGATAATGCCATCCAGCACGGTGTCGATTTCTTTTATGAAACTAATGTTGGCGCAGGTTTGCCAATCATACGTACGCTTAAAGACCTGATGGTTAGCGGCGACAGGGTACAACGTATTGAAGCTATACTCTCCGGCACTATCTCTTTCATATTCAATAACTTTAAAGGTGATGCCAGCTTTCACGACGTGGTAAAACTGGCGCAGGAAAAAGGCTACACCGAGCCGGATCCAAGAGACGATTTGCGGGGTACCGACTTTATGCGCAAAATACTTATCCTGGCCCGCGATGCGGGTTATGCGATGGAATCATCTGATATTGTAATAGATAATATCCTGCCGCAATCATGCCTGGATGCGCAAACAGTGCCCGATTTTTATGCCGCGCTTAAAAACGAAGAAGCTTATTTTAACGAACTGAAAGGAAAGGCAGAACGCGAAAATAAAGTGCTGCGTTATGTAGGCAAATTGGATAACGGTAAAGCAACCATCAGCCTGGAAATGGTTGGCGACGATCATCCGTTTTATATGATGTCGGGTGCGGATAACATTATCGCTTTTACTACCGACCGTTATTACGAACGACCGATGGTGGTAAAGGGCCCCGGTGCTGGCGCCGAAGTGACCGCCGCGGGTGTGTTCAGCGATTTGATAAATGTGGGCGCAAATTAAACGTCTCCCGGCCCCCTAAAGCGGAGATACAAAACAATGGAAGGAAATATTTTAAGCCATAAAAGCGCCGAAGTTATATCCTCCCCCTTTAGGGGATCGGGGGGTATTGCCGTCTTTGCTCCCGCTACCGTAGCCAACGTGGTTTGCGGGTTTGATGTGCTTGGCTTTGCGGTTGACGCACCCGGCGATGAAGTGGTGATGCGCATTACCGATAAACCGGGTATTACCATCAGTAAGATAACGGGTGACGATGGCAGACTACCGCTTAACCCGGATAAAAATACCGTAAGCGTAAGTGTGCAGCATTACCTTAACAGCATTGGCCGTAATGATATTGGTTTTGATATAGAATTGCACAAGAAAATGCCGATAGGCAGCGGCTTAGGCTCGAGTTCGGCAAGTACGGTAGCCGGTTTATTTGCTGCTAAAACTTTATTAAACGATCCCCGCGATGTTGTACAATTGTTGCCTTTTGCCATGAAGGGTGAGGAAATGGCTTGCGGTCACGGTCACGCAGATAACGTAGCCCCGGCATTGATGGGTGGCTTTGTATTAATACGCAGTTATGAACCACTGGATGTGATCCTCCTGCCGCACCCGGAAGAACTATATTGTGCCATTGTATTTCCCGAGGTGGACGTGCCCACGCGCGAAGCCCGCCAGATAATCCGTAATAAAGTCTTGCTTAAAGATGCAGTAACCCAGTGGGGTAATATTGCAGGATTAGTTAGCGGATTATATACCAACAACATAGATCTTATTGGCCGAAGTATGCAAGATGTGCTTATAGAACCGGTACGTGCCATGCTAATACCTGATTTTTACCTCATGCGCCAAATAGCGATGGAAAACGGGGCAGTAAGTTTCGGGATCTCCGGTTCGGGGCCGTCGGTGTTCGCATTTACCCGCGACGAGCAAACAGCACATGTGATCATACACAAATTAAAAGAACACTTAACAAAAATAAAAATAAGTTCGCAGGTTTATGTTTCGGGTATTAATGACACGGGGCCGCGAATTTTATAATCCAATCGACTAAGCCGAATCGGACATCCGAAATCGAAATTAAATGAAATATTACAGTACCAACAATCCGGCCCATCAGGTTGATTTTAAGGAAGCTATCTTTAACAGCATGCCGCAAGATAAAGGCCTGTATATGCCGGTGACCATCCCGCAATTACCCGACAAGTTTTTGAACAATCTCAACTGCTATTCGCTGCCGGAGATCGCTTTTAAAGTAGCAAGCGCGCTGCTCGATGGCGCCATCCCTGAGCGTGACCTTGAATCTATTATACATGATGCCATTAACTTTTATGCGCCGGTAAAAAAGCTGGAAAACCAAGTTTACGTACTCGAGCTTTTTCATGGGCCATCGCTTGCCTTTAAAGATTTCGGGGCGCGCTTTATGAGCCGGGTAATGAGTTGGTTTTTAAAGGATGGCCAAAAGCAACTGGATGTTTTGGTTGCCACATCCGGCGACACAGGCGGCGCGGTTGCACTTGGTTTTTTGGGCGTGCCTAATACCCGGGTTACCATTTTGTACCCAAGAGGTAAAGTAAGCCAAATCCAGGAACAACAGTTAACAACCAACGGGCAAAACATTCGCGCGGTACAGATAGACGGTACATTTGATGATTGCCAGGCTTTGGTTAAGCAAGCCTTTACCGATGCGGATCTGAATAAAAAATTAAGGCTTACATCGGCCAATTCGATAAATATTGCCAGGCTTATACCGCAAACGTTTTACTATTTTAATGCTTACGCACAATTGCTTCGGGAAGGGATAAGCAAGGTTGTATTTTCTGTCCCGAGCGGTAACTTCGGCAATATTGGCGCAGGTTTATTAGCCTGGAAAATGGGCTTGGCTGTAGAGAAATTTATCGCTGCTACTAACGCCAATGACACTGTGCCGGCATTTCTAAAAACAGGGAATTATGAGCCAAAGCCATCGGTTTCTACGCTATCTAACGCCATGGATGTTGGCAGCCCAAGTAATTGGGCGCGTATTGCCGATATGTTTAAACTTGATATGACGGAGCTAAACAAACTTGTAGTTGGCTACAGCTATAATGACGAAGAAACAAAAACAGCCATACAGCAGGTGTTTAATGATTACAGATATGTAGTTTGCCCGCATACTGCCATTGCCTGGAAAGCCCTGACAGATTGGGGAACTAAAAAGCAGGCTACAGATATAACAGGGGTATTTTTATCTACGGCGCACCCTTGCAAGTTTCCGGAGGCATTTCCGGATCATATTGCCACGGCTATCAATGTGCCCCCGTCGGTAAAAGCATTGGAAAACAAGCCTCAACACGCGGTAATGTTAGGAAAAGATTTTTTAAGCTTTAAGGAATATTTGCTGAACAATTAATTAGCAGACGGGCCTGCATAAACATCCAGCAATCCATCGGGAAGTTTTACATAAACTTCGGCGCCTGCAACATCAATGCCTTTTATAATCTCTTCGTTTAGCGGGAAAAGCACTTCGTGGCCCTTATACATTACTGATGCAATGATTTGCTGAGGATATTCTGCTACTTCCACAATTTCACCCAGCTCGCCATGTGTCTCATCTATAGCTATAAAGCCTTCGAGGTCCATCAGGGTAAACTCATCGTCATCAACTTCAGGCATTAAGGTATTTGGTAGGTATACATCCTTTTTTACCAATACGGCTGCCTTTTCAATGGTATCCACATCCTCCAGGTTGAGGTAACCCACATTCTTTTGCGGGTATTTTACAGATTTTACAAAGTAGGGCACCAGTTTGCCGCCAACTTCAATAAATACGGCATCAAACTTAATTCCTGCTAAGCCATCGAAATCAACGTAAAGCTGAAACTCGCCCTTTAAGCCACGGGTTTTTAGCAGGCTGCCTATACGAAAAGTGTCTTCGGGTTTCATTAACTAAATTGATTTTAAAAAACAATAGCGAAGAACCATACGGCGCTTCGCTATTTAAAATTATTAAGTTTTAAACTTATTCTGCTGTGTCTTCCGCAGGAGCTTCAGTTTCGGTAGCAGCTTCCGGCGCTTCGGCAGTTTCGTCTGTTACTTCAGGGGTTTCTTCAATCTCTTCTTCAAGAGGTGCATTTTTAGCAGCTATAGCGGCAGCCCTGTCTTCTTTCTTTTTAGCTTCTGCTGCTAAAGCTGCCTTGCGGGCATCATCTTTTGCAGTAGTTAAGCCCGATTTTTTACCGGTTATCTTTCCTTCTTTCTGGTCTGTCCATGCCTGGAATTTCTCGTCGGCCTGCTCGGCAGTTAAGGCGCCTTTAGCAATACCACCTTGCAGGTGTTTGCGGTACATTACGCCCTTGTAAGAAAGGATAGCGCGACAGGTATCAGTTGGTTGTGCACCACTGTTAACCCAGTCTAACGTTTTGTCGAAATTAATGTCGATTGTAGCGGGATTAGTATTGGGGTTGTATGAACCTATACGCTCAATAAAACGGCCGTCGCGTGGTGCGCGGGCGTCTGCCACTACGATGTAATAAAAAGGTTTGCCCTTTTTACCATGTCTTTGCAATCTGATTTTGGTTGCCATTTTTAAAATTTTATGTATTCAACATATTTCCCGGAGTTCATTCTGCGGGGCTGCAAAGGTAATAATTATTTCGGATTTTAGATAAGAACTTACAGAATTTTAGGATTAACAGAATGCTAATCAATATGGTAGCGAATGAAGTGCTTGGCGTTACGCTATGATTCCGGCCCGTGCGATCCTGATTCAATAAATCCGTCGATCCGGAAAGGAGTAAATTCGAAATTGAACCTCCGAAATCACAAAGAAAGTATATCTACGATCTTCAGAAAGTGCGGATTAATTTCGAGGTTGTGTTTAATGGCGTGTTCAAAGGGCGTGTAAGCCAACTCGCCGTTAATAATACCTACCATTTCGCCGCCGCGGCCTGCCAGTAGTTCTTCAACTGCGGCAACACCTACACGGCTGGCCAGCACTCTGTCCATAACGCTTGGGCGGCCCCCCCGCTGTATATGGCCCAATACAGATACGCGTGTATCATAATTAGGGAAACGGTCTTTTATAAGCCTGCCTATTTCAAAGGCGCCGCCGGCTTCTTCACCTTCGGCAACAATTACAATTTTTGATGATTTATCCCTGCGACCCTGCTCCAGCTTATGATAAAGTGCCTCCAGGTTGGTTTTGCTTTCGGGTATCAGTATAGCTTCGGCACCCGCAGCAATGCCTGTACGCAGCGCTATAAGGCCGGAGTCCCGCCCCATAACCTCTACAATAAAAAGCCTGTCGTGCGATTCTGCCGTATCGCGGATCTTATCTACTGCGTCTATCACAGTATTTATGGCTGTATCATAACCGATGGTAAAGTCAGTACCTAATAGATCATTATCAATAGTGCCGGGCAAGCCAATTACAGGTATGTTAAACTCTTTGCCGAATATTTTAGCGCCGGTAAAGGTTCCATCACCACCAATGCCCACCAGTGCGTCTATATTATGCTTTTTAAGATTTTCGTATGCTAATTTGCGGCCTTCTTTTGTTTTGAACTGCTCGCTGCGGGCGGTTTTGAGGATGGTACCGCCGCGCTGGATAATATTGGCCACCGATTTACGTTCCATCGGGATAATATCGCCATTGATCATGCCCTCGTAGCCCCGGCGTATGCCCGACACCTGCAGATCATAGTATAATGCCGTTCGTACAACTGCCCTGATGGCAGCATTCATTCCCGGCGAGTCGCCGCCCGATGTGTAAACACCTACGTTTTTAATTTGAGCCATTATTATTCGCGAAAGCGGCTTTCCCGCTGTCTAAAAACCTTATATAATTCTGTACATCATAATTTGCTCCCTGGGGCGGCACCAGCACATCGCCGCGTGCATTTATGATAACGTAATAAGGTTGCGAATTTACATTAAATTTTGAAGCTTCGTAATCACTGTTTTTCTTTCCAATGTCGGTTATCTTCTTTCCGCTGAACGAAGAGGTATATTGTTCGCCTGTTGGCAGCGCTGTTTTTTCATCCACATACAGCTCCAAAAGCACATAATCTTGTTGCAGGCGTTTTTGAACGGCGGCATCGCTCCATACTTCATTTTCCATTTTGCGGCAGTTAGCGCAGTTCCAGCCGGTAAAATCTATCATTACAGGTTTATGCAAATCTTTAGATGCCTGCAAGGCCTGGTTGTATTCGTAATACTCATTTAACCCAGCGTGTTTACCACGGCGAAAGAGTTCTTCATATTTTTTTGTAGTTGATGAGGCAGATTGCTGCTGCACAACGCCTTCGGTTAGATTATTAAGATTAAAATCTTGTGTGGCAGGAGGTGGTAAAAACCCACTGATCACTTTCAAAGGCGCGCCCCACATGCCGGGTATCATATAAATCACAAATGAGAATACGATAACCGCCAGGAATGTGCGCCCGACGGACAAGAACTCCAGCGGGCTATCGTGCGAGAAACGAATCTTGCCGATAAGATATAAACCCAAAAGGAAGCCAAGGGTGATCCAAATGGATAGAAAAACCTCACGGTCGAACCAGTTCCAGTGGTAAGCCAAATCAACGTTCGATAGGAATTTTAAAGCAAAAGCCAGCTCTAAAAAGCCCAGGACAACTTTAACGCTGTTTAACCATCCACCCGATTTTGGCAATGATTTTAATGCCGAGGGGAACAAGGCAAACAACGTGAATGGTATTGCCAGCGCGGTAGAGAAGCCCAGCATGCCAATGGCGGGGCCCAGCCGCTCGCCTTTCGTGGCAGCTTCAACCAAAAGGCTGCCAATTATTGGGCCCGTACAAGAAAATGAAACAACAGCTAATGTGGCTGCCATAAAGAAAATACCGGTTATGCCACCTTTGTCAGAGTTTTCATCCAGCTTATTAGCCAGCGAACTTGGCAGCTGCAATTCGAACGCGCCCAGAAAAGATGCGCCAAAAGCTATGAGCAAAAAGAAAAAGAATAGATTAAATATGCCATTAGTTGCAAGCGCATTCAATCCATCGGAACCAAATATTAAGGTAATTGCCAGACCAAGCACCACGTAGATTACGATGATAGACAAACCATACAAAAGTGATTGCCCGACAGCCTTACTCCGGCTGCCGGCTTTTTTGGTGAAAAAACTCACCGTTAATGGCAATAAAGGATAAATACAGGGCATTAGCAAAGCCGCAAAACCACCGAGCAGGCCTTCAATAAATATCTGCCACATGGTTTTCGGTATCACGATCACCGCGACGCTAATTCCGTTGCGCTGCATCTTTTTTACCGACAGTTTTTTTGTGTGAGCGGCAAGGCTGTCGGCGGCAGTGGTTATCTGTGTAAATACGACGCCGGTAGTGTCCGGCTTCTGCTCGGCGAAACTTTGCTTACCAATACCAAGAAATAACGATAAGAGCAGCGCGGCTATCAACGCGGTTTTGGGCAGCTGCCTCAGCTTGTATATCATAGAAATGTTTTACTTAACTGTTACAGTAAAATCAACATCCTCGGGAGGCAGGCATTGCCTGTTGTTGCAAACCATATATTCCAACTGGCCCTTTACTGTGGTTGCGCCGGCGTTAAGTTTAACTTTTTGCTGAAAAACAACTTCTTTTTCAAAATAGCTTACGTTCATTTTAAAAGAAGTTTCAAACTTGGTAGCTGGCGTTGGTTCCATCGTTTTGCCAACAATGCTATAAGCTTTTGATGGTGTAAATTTAAAGCTGGTTGCAATAGGCCCGCCATCTTTTACATATTGCGAGTAAATGTGCCAGCCATTATCAACGCTAGCCTTTATAAAAATAATTGCCTCTTTATTATTTAGCTTTTTAGCAGCGTAGCTCCATTTAACAGGTGTTAAAATTTGCGCGTGTAGTGTGTTAATAAGCATTAGGGCAACTGCTGCCAGCATTAATTTTTTCATATTCAGTTTAATATAAATTCTATTTCTTTTAAATTATAATGGTGCACTGCACCGGCGATGTTCACTTTCAACAATCCTTCGGCGGTGGTACCTGTTATTATTCCCTCAAATATTTTACCGCCGGAGCGAAATTTATTTACCTCATTTACGCCTAACAAACACGCTGAATATGCGGTGTAAAGTTCCTTAAACTTTCCGGCCTTTAATTGCAGGTAGTATGCTTCTATATGGTTGCAAATGTCACACAATAAAGCCTTTAAATCATAATCTGTTTGTAAGATTTGCCTAAGCGATATGGCATTAGGCAAATGAGCAGGAAAATGCTCTTGATTAATGTTTAAGCCAATACCAATAACGCTATTATTTATGGTTTGCCCCTGCACCATGTTTTCTACCAGAATACCGCCAAGCTTTTTGTTATGGAAATAAATATCATTGGGCCATTTAATTTTTATGCCATTACCTGCAACATTTTCGAGTGTTTTAGCGACTCCTAAACTAATTGCCTGTGTAAGGCCAAATTGTTGTTTTAAATCGAGGAAAACGGGCTTTAATAAAAGGCTGAAAGTGAGGTTTTTGCCTGCTTCGGTAAACCATTTATTTTGCTGCTGGCCCCGTCCGGCAAACTGGTCTTCTGCCATTATGACCGTCCCCTCGGGTAATGGCTTGGAATTTGACAATAAATTCTTTAGGAAAGTGTTTGTAGAATCTACCTCTTTCAGGGTGATTAAATTTTGTCCGACAAATAATCCTGAAAATATGTTATTTTGCAAGGTATAAACGTTTATTAAACAAAAAATCAAAACTAATTCTTTTTGATGGTAAAAAATAAGGTGATAAATGAAGCCGCTTACATTTCTGAATTAGCCATACATGGCATGTTAGAAAAAAAGGGCAATGAAGTTGTAAGATTAGATCTCCGTAATTTATTCAGTTCTGTATCAGATTATTTTGTGATCTGTCATGCTGACTCCACTACCCAGGTTAAAGCCATTGCAAACAGCGTAGAAGACGAAATTTTTAAAGCAACCCAACAAGAGCCAACACATAAAGAAGGTTTAGAAAACAGCGAATGGATCTTGTTGGATTATATTGATGTGGTTGTACACATTTTTAAAACAGATAAACGCGAATATTACGGCGTTGAAGACCTGTGGGGCGATGCCGAAATTAAATTTTATAAAAGCGCTTAAACAATTACCTGCCGAACGCCTTCCCTTATCAACAAGTAAGATCAACAGTTTGAGCTAAGACAAAAAATGAAAGACACAAAATCCGAAAAGCCTAAGACTATTCGTAAAATAACAAATAATAAAAAGATTACGCCAAAGCCACCCAAGTTTAATATCGTGTGGCTTTATGCTGCACTAATAATGGGGCTTATAGTTGTATCTTATTATGTTAACGGTAATAATGCTAAGCAAATAAGCACCCAGCGTTTTGTAAGCGAGATGCTAAAACAGCACGACGTTGATAAAATTGTTGCCTATAAAGATGGCGAGCTGGTTATGGCAGATGTTTATATTAAGAAGGATAGCCTAAATACCAAGCCGCAATACCGCGATGTAAAAGATCAGCGCAGCTTAAGCACATCGGGCCCGCAGTACACCATTACAGATGCTTCTTACGAAAGCCTTAAACAGACTATAGCAGCCGAAGAAAAAGATTTACCCGATAGTAAAAAAATATCATTACAGTATACCCAGCCGAATAATTTCTTTTCTAATTGGTTGGTGCAGGGTGTAATTATTATGGCGCTGTTCCTGGTGGCCTGGTTGTTTATTATGCGCCGCATGGGTGGTGGTGCAGGCGGCGGGCCCGGCGGCCAGATATTCAGTATTGGCAAATCAAAAGCTACATTATTTGATAAAGAAGCCCAGGTTAACGTAACCTTTAATGATGTTGCCGGCTTGCAGGAGGCAAAAGAAGAGGTAATGGAAATTGTAGACTTCCTTAAAAATCCAAAGAAATATACTAACCTGGGTGGTAAGATACCTAAGGGGGCTTTACTTGTAGGTTCGCCGGGTACCGGTAAAACTTTAATGGCTAAAGCTGTTGCCGGTGAAGCACAAGTTCCTTTCTTCTCGCTGTCGGGGTCAGACTTTGTGGAGATGTTTGTAGGCGTAGGTGCATCGCGCGTACGTGATCTGTTCCGCCAGGCAAAAGATAAGGCTCCATGTATTATTTTTATTGATGAGATTGATGCGATTGGCCGCGCCCGTGGCAAAAATAATATTGTTGGTGGGAATGATGAGCGCGAAAATACCTTGAACCAATTGCTGGTTGAAATGGATGGCTTCGGTACGGATTCGGGCATAATCATTCTGGCTGCAACTAACCGTCCCGATGTATTAGATTCCGCCTTGCTTCGTCCGGGTCGTTTCGACAGACAGATTTCTATAGATAAACCCGATTTGATAGGCCGCGAGCAGATATTTAAAGTTCATTTGCAGCCTTTAAAGTTAGACGACAAGGTTGATGCCAAAAAGCTTTCGGCACAAACCCCGGGTTTTGCCGGTGCGGAGATTGCCAACGTTTGTAATGAAGCTGCACTAATTGCCGCCCGCCGTGATAAAGTTGCCGTTGATATGCAGGACTTTCAGGATGCTATAGACCGCGTTATTGGTGGTTTAGAAAAGAAAAACAAGATCATATCGCCGGAAGAAAAACGCATTGTTGCTTATCATGAGGCCGGCCATGCCATTGCGGGCTGGTTTCTGGAGCATGCAGATCCATTGGTTAAGGTTTCGATAGTGCCGCGTGGAGTAGCAGCACTGGGGTATGCGCAATACCTGCCTCGTGAACAGTTTTTACATACTACAGAACAGTTGACTGATGAAATGACCGTTTCTATGGGCGGGCGGGTTGCAGAAGATATTGTTTTTGGTAAAATATCAACCGGCGCACTAAGCGATCTGGAACGTATAACCAAACTTGCTTATGCCATGATCAAAATTTATGGTATGAATGATAAAGTTGGGAATGTTTCATTTTATGACCCACAAGGGGAATATCAGTTTAATAAGCCATACTCAGATACCACTGCCGAAATGATTGACAGGGAAGTTAGGTTGATGATAGACACAGTTTATCAGCGTACTAAAACTTTATTGATCGAGAAACGTGCGGGCCTTGAATTATTAGCTGCCAAACTGCTTGAAAAAGAGGTTCTGTTTCAATCTGACCTGGAAGAATTATTAGGTAAACGCCCGTTTGATGACCGAACCACTTATGACAAGTTTGTGAATGGCGAAGCTGCTTTAAACCCAGAAGTTGACAATAATGCTATTCCCGAGTCGGTAACTAATCCGGCCGCTGTAGATAACGTGGTAGGTGGTATAATAAGGTCTTAAAATAATTAACATTATAGGCTATCCATTCGTAACTGACGGACGGGTGGCCTATATTTTTTAACAGATGAGCCAAAACACCACACCAAAGGAGCAACTGCTTAAAAAAATAAGAAAGGCTTTATTAGAGAAGCGCAGTAACCCCTATCTCAACCTCGAGGAAATGAACATTTACCCCCCTGCAAATGACCTGCCGGAGTTTATGTTTGCAGAAAACTTTACCGCAGCAGCCGGGCAGTTTATTTATTGCGAGGATGAGATACAATTTATAGAAAATTTGTTAACCCTTGCCGAGGAGCGTAAATGGCATAAGATCTATTGCTGGGAGCCTGCCCTGCAGGAGGTACTGGAACGTTATGAATACCCCTACTATGCTACAGATAAAGATTTCGACCAGGCAGAGGTAGGTTTCACTTTATGCGAGGCGTTGATAGCCCGCAACGGCAGTATTTTGTTGAGTAATGCCGGCGAGGCAGGAAGGCGGCTTAGCATTTTCCCAACGGTGCATATTGTGCTGGCTTATTCATGGCAGTTGGTTACAGATGTGAAGGATGCGCTGACTTTTATGAAACAAAAATACGGCAATCAGCTTCCATCCATGATCTCAATGATAACCGGCCCAAGCAGTACCGCCGATATTGAAAAAACCCTGGTTTTGGGTGCGCATGGGCCTAAAGAAGTTTTTGTATTCCTGTTGGATAACCCCTCCTAACCCCCACGGAGGTAGGAATACAATTTTACAATTAAAAATGTTGCAGCTTTATTACTCCCTGCCCACCGGGGCTGGGGTGGGGTTCAAGGCTGCCGAAAGTTCTTCCAGACCCTGTTCTGCTAAAATTTCTCTTATACTATTACCGGTACTATCATAAGCCCATTTAATAAGCCTGATGCAGCCATCTGATATTTCGATACCTGTGATGTCGCCATCGTCAAAACAACAACAGCCGCTGTTAAAATAGGTAGGCCGATAGCCTTTAAAGCTCAGTGTGGTATCGCCTTGTAAATGCCTTTTATTTATTTGCTGCTGAAGGTTAGCAATATCTTGTTGCTTGTTTGCTTGTTTTGCTTTATTTAAATCTAAGTACAGGGTTTCTATGTGCGTAAGCGACTGAAATACCGGTTGGTGTGTGTGCCCGGTTATGAGCAGTGTATTGTTTTCACGCGCACTCCACTCATACATCATTTCATTATGCACCGTTTTTAAATCATCGTTATTTGACGGAGTGTTGGGATTTATTTTCAGGTAACCCTGCACAGGGCCCCACACGTTTGATACAAACCATTTGCTAAACCAGTTTCCGTCGCTTTGAAGGTCGCCCTGATGGCCGTGGGTCATGTATATGTTTAGCGGTTTCCCATTAATAGTGGTTTGCAATATCATTCCTTCATAAATCCTAATGTTTTTGCCATAAATTTCCATCAAACTAACCGGCGCCAGCGGGTCGTTATCCCAGTACAGGTCGTGGTTGCCAAATACCTTGGCAAAGGCGTTGCGGTTAATAAATAGTTTTTCTTTATCGAAGGTGTTTTGGTTGTGCCGTTTAACGGTTAAAAAAATATTTTCCCACAATTCCTCACTGTCGCCAAGGTTGATGTAAAAAAATTTATTCTGGTCGTAATAGTCTAACGCACGCAAATAATTTTTTTCCGCCAGGGCAAAATCATCGCTGTCATCCCTTGCGCCCTTATGCTGATCTGAAAGAATTATAAATTTGTCGTGATGAAAATCAAAGGGGATCACCTGCCCGCGTTTTCCCGGCTGGGTTAATAAGATTTTTTGCAGCTCGCTAAGCGCCTTAAAAACACGTTGTTTATCGGGGCGGGACGAGTATTTATCAGAAAGGCGAATGATGGGCTGTGTAAGCAAACGTTGTAAAAAGCGGCGCATGTAGTTTAAACATGCACCGCCTGTAAGTGTTTCGCTTTGCGAAAAGGTATAGGATTCACACCGGCCCTAACTAAACTATTTAATAACAAACGCTATCTGAAGAACCTTTGTAAAGATATCCTTGCAATTTCAAAGCCCGCACCGTTTATACACCCAAAAAAATACCGTTTTTTAACGGTATTTTAATTAGTTAAAGGTTGCTATATTAACAGGAAACTTAAACTATTACAATGTCAACAAATTTAACACCCGGTTCAATTGCGGGTAAACAGAAGAAACTGTCTGAGGCAACTAAAATAGTAAATGATTATGCGGCAGCTTGCGAGCCCCATCACCTGCGATCATTCACCATAAGTGCCATTCATTTGAAAAAAATAATGGCGCAACCCGGTTGTGAATATGTGCGATTTATTGTCGGGATTGACGGCCTTATACAGCCTGACAAGGTAGGCATACCAGTGGGGCATACTTTAGTTGCTGTAGGAACAGATGCCAACGGAAAAAACATAAAAAATGGTGAGAACGACACCGAGGTTTATGAAGACCTTGATCATTGCCCGCCAACTTGCAATGGCGATAGCGAAAACTTGTAATAATTGGATAAGATCATTTATGTAGTCATATTTATTAACGTTGCCTTAGGGATAATCCTGTGGGGCGCCAAGTTATTGCATGCTAAAATGATCCCTATCGTTTGCCTGGTAACGGTTTCATTAGCAGACGAATTTTTGGCCTATTATTTCAAAATTCGTTTCAAAAACAATCTTATCGTTTATTACATTTCCAGCTCGGTAGAATACGCGTGCATTGTTTGGTTTATATACTTAAACATAGATTTTGGTGCAATAAAAAACTTTATTAGGTATTCTGTTATCTTATTATTTGCAGCAAGGCTGGGTTATTTGTATTTCTTTATCCATCAGGATGGGTTAGCGGCCAGCAAAACACTCGATTATTTTATCACAGCCCAGGATATTTCTATTGCTTTTTTTAGCATCTGCTATTTCAAAAATATATTTGATCATGTGGGAGATTACAAGCCGCTTAATTTATATGTGTTAATTGTAGTTTCAGGGCTTTTGTTTTATTACGCGTTCGATTCTGTTTACCGGTTAGCATACAGCCACCTTACTAATGTTTACGTGTCGAAGTTGCTGCTGCCAAATTCTGATGTGGGCAAGGTAACCATGTCTGCTGCTGTGGAAGCATATAACAATTTATCGGAGATAAGGATATTCCTTTTAATAACCAACATGCTTTTGTATACCTGCATTTTTATAGCGTTCGTTAAAAATGCTATCATTGTAAAAAAGGATAGCATTAGTGTCTAACAATCTTGATATTTGGGCGTTGCTTACAGTTGCAATTGGTATTGTTGCACTTTTTGTTCTTTTTATCCTTACCATTTTATTTATCTATCAACGCAAAACTTTTGAGCACCGCGAAAAGGTTACCCTGATAGAGCAAAACCGGAAGCAGGAAATTTTAAAGGCACAAATAGAAGTTCAGGACCAAACCCTTTCGTACGTAAGCCGCGAAATACACGATAATATAGGGCAGGTGCTGTCATTTATAAAGTTATCCTTAGGCACTGCCGGTAAAGACGCCGGTACAACCCGGGAGAAAATTAATGAAAGCAGGGAATTGCTTTCGCAGGTAATAAGTGATCTTCGCGATCTTTCTAAAAGCCTAAGCTTTGATGGCATAAAAGCAACCGGATTAATAAATACGATAACATTTGAGTTGGAGCGTATAAATAAAAGCGGCCTTTTAAATGCTATTATAGCAGTAACCGGCGAGCCGTATACTTTAGATGAGCAGCGTGAATTAGTATTATTTCGCATTGTGCAGGAAGCCGTTAATAATGCTTTAAAGCATGCGAATGCACAGGAATTAACGGTTTTGTTAAGTTATAGCCCTAACCAATTTTTACTGGAAATAAATGATAATGGCGATGGTTTTTACACCGGTATACTCGAAAAGCCAATAGGATCTGGTTTAAAAAATATTCAAAACCGGGCATTGCTAATTGGGGCAGAGGCAGACATAAGCAGCACTCCCGGCCATGGCAGTATTATAAAAATTACACTCGACCCTTTAGCACAACACAATTATGCCGGTACGGACTATACAGATCGCGTTAGTTGATGACCATAAACTTTTCAGGAGCGGCATCGCCTCTCTCATTACTCAATTCGAAGGGTTTAATATCCTTTTTGAAGCGGCGCATGGGCTTGAACTTATTGAAAAGATAGCTGGCGGCAGTTTGCCTGATGTTGTCTTGCTGGACATCAAAATGCCCGAGATGGATGGGTTTACTACAACAGAATGGCTTAAAAAGCACCATCCCCAAATTAAAGTTATTATTTTATCGATGTTTCATGATGCCGAAAAAGTGCTGGCAATGGTTAAGCTGGGAGTACAAGGCTATTTACTAAAAGATGCCGAGCCAGCCGAGTTTGAAGAGGCGCTCATAAAAGTATCGGGCGGAGAGATCTTTTATCCTTCGTTTGTAACTAAACACCTGGTAGCAGATTATAACAAACCTGCCGAAAATATAAAACTTAACAATCGTGAACTGGAGTTTTTGTGCCTGGCGGCCACAGAGTTAACTTACAAAGAAATTGCCGATAAAATGTGCGTAAGTGTGCGCACAGTTGATGGTTACCGCGATCAACTTTTTGATAAGCTCCACATAAAAAGCCGGGTTGGTTTAGCTTTGTACGCTGTAAAGAATGATTTAATAAAATTGTAAATTGCTAATTTATTTAGCAATTTTGATAGATGCCATTTGAAGAAAATCAAGAGTTTTTTAAGGGCCGCGGCGCCCAGGTTAATACACATAATAAATTCCTGAATAATAAATATGTTCTCGAGCACCACGAGGGGCTGGATGAATTGTTCCTGGAAAATGAAGCTACGCAATATTATAATGAATATCCCAAAAAGATAGTAAGCGAATCTAACAGCCCCGACCTTAGCCATATGCACTCCATTAACCCATACCAGGGTTGTGAGCATGGCTGCATATATTGTTATGCCCGCAACACGCACGAATATTTTGGCTTTAGCGCCGGCTTGGATTTTGAGCGTAAGATCATTATCAAACATAATGCACCAGAGCTGCTCGAAAAGTATTTTAACAAGCGTGGGTATCTTGCCACGCCAATAGTTTTATCGGGCAATACAGATTGTTATCAACCGGTTGAACGCAGGCTGGAAATAACCCGTAAACTGTTGCAAATCTTTTTGAAGTACAAGAATCCGGTAAGCATTATTACTAAAAACAACCTGGTGTTGCGAGATATAGACATACTTACAGAGATGGCAAAGATGAAACTGGCCCATGTAAACGTTTCTATCACATCACTTAACGAACAGTTAAGGCAAAAGTTGGAACCACGCACCGTTACCGCCACGGGCCGTTTGGCTGTTATAGAAAAACTGTCGGCTGCAGGTGTGCCGGTAAGGGTAATGACCGCACCTATAATCCCGGGGCTGAACAGTAACGAAATCCCTGACATTATACGCGCAGCAGCAAACCGCGGAGCTTTAGATGCAGGCTTAACGGTTGTTAGGCTTAACGGCAGTATAGGCGATATTTTTACAGACTGGATCTACAAAGCTTTTCCCGACAGGGCAGAGAAGGTGCTGCACATGATTGCCAGCTGCCACGGAGGCAAAATCAGCGACAGCGATTTTGGCCGCCGCATGAGCGGCGATGGCAATGTGGCCGAATCCATACATCAATTATACCGTATTGCGTGCAACCGTTTTTTACAGGGCAGGGAAATGCCCGCTTATGATCTGTCTTTATTCACACCTAAATCTGGCCGGCAAACCGAAATGTTTTAGTCAGACAGTTAAAACAGAATAATATCGTCCTTTAACTTTCGCTGTGTATTTAAAAAAAAACGGGTGTAACGTATCGGGTACATCAACCGACTTCAATGCATAAATAAATATTGTGCAAACATCAGCCCTTCGATTAAGCAGCGCCTTTAAAAAATAAATTAAATGGTAAACAAAAAAAGGTGGAAGCATTGCTTTCACCTTTTTTATATCTAATTACTTAAAAATTAATTTTGACTAATGTCTGTTACCCTATAAACCTTTTGGCCGTTTTGATCACGTTCTTCGTGGTAATATATACCCGCAGGATCTACGTGATATACCTGGCCGTCAATCTTAACTTTGCGGGTATCAGGAGGTAAAGCCTGTACTACTTCGCCGGGTTGCAATACATTTTGGTTATTATTTTGAGGCGCATAGTTTTGGTTGCCCTGGGGCGTATAATTCTGGTCGCCCTGGTAAGTTTGGTCTTGATAATTACCTTGCTGGCCTGCACCGGTTGATAACTGGCCATCTTTACCGGCTATCTGGTAGCCTGTGCTGCCATCATCTCTGGTTATTGGCAGATAGTATACACCGTTAGCTTCATAATACTGCTGGCCGTCTATATTTATTGCCTGTGCGTTAGATGGTAAATCATTAACCTCTGCACCTACCGGTGGTTCAACTACAGTATATTGGTTGTTATAATGCTGATAATAATAACCACCGCTGTAAAAATATTGGTCAGAGCCGTAATAGAATGGATAGTAGCCGTAAGGCAGTATACCTAAACTAAAGCCTAAGCGTGGCGCATAATAGCGGCTGTAAAAACCACCATGGTTGTAAAAGCCCCCGTTAAAGCCAATACCAACCCTAACACCGCCACCATAACCCGGTCTGTAATAGCCATTACCGCCCCTAAAGCCACCATAGCCATAAGCACGTGTTACCGGGCCGCGGTTTGCACCACCATAAGCAATGCTGCCGCGATTGCCGCCGCCGTAGCTAAAGTTACCACGGGCGCCGCCGTTGTTAAAAGACTGGGCGCGATTGCCACCATAACTTTGGGTGCCTGGTGAGCGCATTACCTGGCCACCGCCACGATTACCACCGCCCTGAAAACTTTGACCGCCACTTGGGCGGCCACCGCCAGAAAAACCACCGCCACCGTGGTTACCACCACCGGAAAAACCTCCTCCGCCACCGCCGTGTGAGCCACCGCCGCCACCGCCATGGTTGCCTCCGCCACGTTGTGCGTCGGCATTGTTAGCTACAGAAAGGGTTAATAACCCGGTTATAGCTGTTAGTGTTAAAATTTGATATAAGCGTTTCATAATTTGTTTTACAATTTGCAGCTTTAGCGCTGTTGTATATATATGACGATTAACACTCAAAAAAGTTTAATGCAGGTTTAACAATTTATATACGCTACAAATGTTATGACATTATAGGTTATTCACCTGATAATACCGTACGTAATCTATTAGCATAGATGCAGGGAAAGCAGACTCATCTACTCCCTGCGCGCCGCCAAAATCGCCGCCTACAGCAATATTAAGCATCAAATGAAATCGTTTGTCGAACGGCCACACCGCGCTGCCGGTGCCCTCATTAGGGAATACAAAATATTGCTGGCCGTCTATAAAACCTATAACCGAATTTGGTGTCCAGTCTAACCGGTAAATATGGTAATCGCTGGTGGCTGTAGGCACGCTAACTGTAGTGCCCCTTTGAGTATTAATTACATGATTATAAGCCTGGGTATGCATGGTTATGTAAATATTATTTGGATCATACCCCACATGTTCCATAATATCCATTTCGCCCGAGGCAGGCCAGTTGCCGTAAGCGTTATCTGTAGAAAGCATCCATATAGCTGGCCAGGTACCTAAACCAGCAGGTATTTTAGCCCGCACTTCTATACGGCCGTAAGTAAAATTACCTGCGCCTATAGAATGCATCCTCGCCGAACTGTAGGTTGCGCCGGTTAAGTTTTCTCGTTTGGCAGTGATCATGAGGTTACCGTTAACAATCTGCGAATTGGAGGAATTTGTAGTATAAGATTCCAGTTCGTGGTTGCCCCAGCCGCCAGCGCCCGTTTCATAAGCCCATTTGCTGGTATCTATTTTTGCAGCGTCGAATTCGTCAGACCAGGTTGGAGTGGTATCAAACGTATAATTTTTTGGCACAACTGTAATGGGGGTTGTAGTACCTGTACTGATGGCAGCAGTACCGGTAGGATCGCTGCTCTTACTGGAACAAGACAACAGGGCAACGCCCGAAAGCAGCAGCATCATTCGTAAACTATTCATAACTGGTTGGTTAAAGCGCTAAGATATACGCTTAAAAAGTATTAAACGTTTTAAACCGGAAAAAGTTGTTTGGATTTGGCCTACACTTCTTCTGCCAGGAAGGTAAACGGCTGTTGAAACTTCAATGTGAAAGATGCGTCGCTAATAGTTTCAAATTTATCAGTAGCCACTTGCTTCAATCCCCAATATTGCAAATCGCCTGGTGCGTCAATTATTTCAATTAATTCACCGGCGGGTTTCCATTTGCTAAAACCGCTCTTAACGGGATATATTTTTTTATTTTCCTTGTAAATTACAAGATCTATTTTGCCTGCAAATTTTAAATAATCTTTAAATCGAAAATTATTTGCTACAATATTTACTGCCGGGTAACCTTCACTTAAGAGTATTGCCATAGCAACTGTTAATTCATCACAGTTATTAAGCGGAATTATTTTAATGTTGGTTTGCAACTCGCTTAACCGTTCGTCTGTGAGCAGCCAATCTACTTTAATCTGATCTTCATTAAGTTGTTTAACCGTTTTGTTTGTACCTATTACAGTAGGGCTCCATTCCAGTAATTGCCCTAATAACTCGAACGAAAAATCGTTGAGGTTAAGGACCAACAATGCAGGTTCTTGTTTTTCCCGAACAATATGATGAGACGACATTTGATTTAAACGTTGGGTTTGATAAAGCTAATTGTATTTTTACATACTGTTTATATGAGTGCAAAAAAACCAACCGACTTTGCGTTATTAGTACATTCGTGCGACAGGTATCAATTTTTGTACCCGGGCTTTTCGTTATTCTTTAGTAAATACTGGGACTTTAATATTCCATGCAATTACTATTTCGCGACAGAAAAGTTAGATGTAAATATAGATCGTTTTAAAAACATTAAATCAGGCAGGGGCGAATGGTCGGATCGGCTGGCTAAACTTATCAGAGAGCAGATCAGCGAGAAATACATCATCTATTTTCAGGAAGATATGTGGCTTAATAAACCGGTTGACCGTAAGTTTTTTGAAGCGCTTTTTAACCTGATAGAAACCAACCAATGGAAACAGGTAAAGCTCAGCAGCGCCGGTGTTTACCAAACAGAACCAACTGAATTTGCAGTTGCCGGATTTACTGTTGCAAAATTAGACAATAAAAGATCGGGCTACCTGATGTCGCACCAGGTTACGGTTTGGGAACGAGGCTATTTATTAACGCAATTGCCAAAAAATGAACACCCCTGGCGCAATGAGCGAAAAGGTACCAAACGATTAAAAAAGCTGGACCCGGAAATTTTCCAGATAGATTATTTTGAAGAGAACGCCGGCGCCCCGTTAAATGAAAATCCAAACCCTATTTTAAGAAGCGGGTATCAAACCGTGTCAGAAAACAGCAAACTAAACGGACGGGTACTGCCTTATATTACGGCGTTAAAAGAGGAATCGGGATTTGAAAATTATTCGGATCAATTGCAGCAACACTACAACAAACAGTTAACTCACGATGGCGAACCGAAGCCCCGCAAGGTTGATCCCATTAAGAGAGTTAAGAACTGGTTGATAGGTAAATAACTACTGCTTCCTAAAATCATACGGCGTATACTCTATAAAATTTGCCACTTTAACTCTAAGGCCAATCACTTTTCCGTTTTGGACGTAAAAAGGGAACACCTCCTTGCCAAATTCCGGATCGGAGAAGGTTGCGAAAAAGCGGTTGCCGCCTAATGACTGCAAATGGGCAAACATGCGCTGATGGTGCTCAAAGCGGATTTCCAAATCATTATTTTCGCCCTTGGCAATGGTGAGGCTGCCATACAGATCATTCACATATTTTCCTGTATAATCGTCAAGCGGTTTTGCCGGCTTTAAGTTTAGCGCAACAGAGTCACGCAGTTTGGCATTGGTTTGTGTTTCTGCAGCCACACGTGTTTTAAACCTGTCGAGGTATTTAGCACTGTAGTCTTGGTAAGGCCGTTTTAAATAAGCATCCAATATTTCCCATCTTAAAGATTCATAAAGGCTGTTTTGGTCGCTGTTTGTTAAAATAACAATCCCTAAATGCTCTTGTGGCACTAACGTTACAGACGACACATAGCCATTTACGCCACCATCATGCATAACCAGCCGTTTACCTGTATAGTCTTCCAGAAACCAGCCCAGGCCATAAAGTTCAACAAAACTGTCGCCGTTCAGATGCTGCCCGCTGGTTACAATATCTTGCGGCTGCCGCGTGGCTTCAATTGCGCTTGCAGATATTACCTGCCGGTTGCCAACTTTGCCATCATCAAGCAGGGCCATCATCCATTTGCTCATATCCTGTACTGAGGAACTAATAGATGCTGCCGGGGCCAGGTTATCTATTTGCGGGAACGGGATAGCCATCAGCCTGCCATCAACAATGGTATGCGCGGAGGCTTTGTTAATAGATTTTGGGAAATCGGCACTCAGAGCAAGCGTATTGCTCATGCCCAGTGGCGAAAAAAAATATTCCTTTATATATTGCTCCCAGGTTCTGCCTGTTACCCTGGGGATAATTTCGCCCGCCGTTAAAAATGCGGCATTGGTATAACCCCATTTAGAACGAAAGGGATATTGCGCCTTTACATGGCCCATTTTTTCTATCACCTCGCCGCGGGTGAGGTTACTGGTCCAATAAACAAAATCGCCCTGAAAGGTGCCGAAACCAATGCGATGGCAAAGCAGGTCTCGCACGGTTACCAGCTGTGTGGCCGGCGCGCTTTCGAGCTTAAACTCGGGAATGTATTTAGTTACCTTTTCATCGAGCGACAGTTTTTTTTCTTCTTGCAGCATGGCCATTATAGTAGCCGTAAAAGCCTTGGTATTGCTGCCTATCATAAATAGCGTATTCTGGTCTACTTTTGCAGGTACTCCTAATTCTTTAATACCATAACCCTTCATCAATACGATGCGGCCATCTTTTACAATGCACACCGCTGCGCCGGGAATACGGTAATTGGTAAGTGCCCGGTTTATATAAGTATCTAAACTATCTGCAACAAATTTGCCCCGGTTTACATTTTGTGCCTGGGTGATACGGCCTCCGCAAAAAATAAACAGGCTGATTAAAAAGTAATAATTACGCTTCATTTAAATAGTATTATACGGCTATAACGCGATAAGCTATTTTTTGATGTAATTATTAAATTTTAATCGCCCAACAGTATTCAATTAGATTTCGTTAAGGTCATGCCGTCAACATCTACGGTTGTCACTTTGCCGGTAAAAGGATCTAATGTAAAGCTTACGCCGGCTTTCCCGTAGGTTTTGTCGCTATAATCACCGTAAAAAGAATTATAATGCCAATGGGCGGCTGTAACTTTTAAAACGTGGTTTATATCCAGCAGTAAACCTTTATCCGTTGCAGTTACATTTACTTCGCCATAAAGCGGGTCGGTGTATTTGCCTGCATATCCCGTTAATGGTAAGGATGGCTTAGTGCCTAAAACCCTTTTGGCTAATGCCGCTTTCTCTCCAGCATCTCGTTTTTCTTTTAAGGCTTTGTAAAGTTTTAGAAAATCGGCGCTCCAATCTGTATCGCCGCCCAGCGCAAAAGTATCGAAGGCCTTGAACATCAATGCATGCCTTAATTCTGTATGGTCTAAATTGGCAAGTATGTAAACACCCAAGTGTTTATCAACCAGCATGCCGTTTATGGCAACAAAGCCGTTAAGGCTGCCGGTATGGAAGTCTACCTTTTGCCCTTTGTAATCCTGCTGAAACCAGCCCATACCATAAGTTTCCCAATGGGGGTGGGTTAGCTGCGCGGTTGGGTAAAATTCTCCTCCTGTAACAAAAGTTTGCGGTGTTAATAAATACGCCCAGGTGCTGGGCTTAACTAACCGCGTGTTGTTATACTTACTGCTATCCAGCATACACTTCACCCATTTGCCCATATCATCCACGCATGACCACATGCCGCCCGCCGGCCCAATATTGTCGGCGGTGTCGGGCTTTATTACCTGGATGAGGCTGTCTATCTTGAAATGTGGCGTGGCCAAATTGCCCATGCCCCGGGTATATTTTATAAGCGGTACGGTGCGGCTCATACCCAATGGCTCGTATATCCTTTTTTTGATAAAAGCTTCCCAGGGCATACCGCTTGCCTTTTCAATAACTTTTCCCGCAGCCAAAAAGAAAATATTCTGATAAACAAACCCTGCCCTAAAGCCGTATTCGGGTTTTACATAACGCAGCCTGCGCAACACTTCATTGCCTGGAATATTCATTGCCGACCATAAAAAGTCGGTATTACCCACACCGCTGTCGTGCAGGAAAAGATCGCGTACGGTAATTTCTCGGGTTACATAGGGGTCGTAAAGCTGAAAATCGGTCAGGTAATCAGTTACCTTATCTTCCCAGTGCAGTTTGCCTTCGTCAACCAATATCGCTGCGCACATGGCTGTCATGGCCTTAGTGGTAGATGCGCAGGCAAACATGGTTTGGGTGTTTACTTTATCGGCTTTACCTTTCTGCAATACACCATAGCCTTTTGCAAAAATAACTTTGTTGTCTTTTACTACAATAACTGCCAAACCAGGTGTTTCCCAGTCGGCAAGCCCTTTCTCTACATAAGTATCAAAGTTTTTAAGTTCGGCCCGGGTTTGTGCATTGCACGGTAAAATTAACGCGGTTAAAGCTAATAATGTAAAAACGTATTTCATGCCATTGTGATTTATGGCATAATATACAAAATATAGGTATAAACAAAAGCCTCCCGATGTTCAGGAGGCTTTTGTTTTATGCGTTGTGTATTAATAGGGTTGTTCTTCGTCTCCCCGTTCAAAAGATTTGCCCTGTGGTTTAGAAAAGCCATCGGGTTCAAAGTCGCTTTTACGGCCAAGCATCGTAAAATTCTCGGCTACAACTTCGGTTGTATATTTTTTTATACCCTCCTTGTCTTCAAAAGAGCGGGTACGTAATTTACCTTCTATATATACTAATTTTCCTTTTTGGAGGTATTTGGTTGCCACCTCTGCCAGGCCGCGCCACATCACAATATTATGCCACTCTGTTTGCTCAACCTTGCGGCCATCCTTATTAAATGTTTCTGAAGTTGCAAGCGGGAAACTTGCAACAGCCACACCCCCTTCTAAATGGCGTACCTCGGGGTCTTTGCCAAGATGACCCACCAGGATCACTTTATTAATTCCAGACATTGACGAGTATTATACTTGATTAAAATTTAGTTAAGACTTAAAAAATTTAGTTAAAAATATAAAAAGTATTTGAGGTAACGGGAGTTTTTTTAAATTTTTTACTTCTGTGTAAAACCACCCGTCTTTTAAATATACAGGTTTATTTAATAATATCATAAAGCTTACCATTAATTTTTGATGGGTTAATACATGTTTATACGGGCCATCGGTTTGGTTTACTAATACATTAGTGCCAAAAATGCTGGTGAATCCCGGAAGCTGTACTATGTCGGGCGTTTCCATCAAAGCAGAGGTTTCTATCATGGGCAAATCGTACATATTTGCCCAAATATCCTGGTCACCCCGTTTATTTAAAAGTAACTTGTTACCATCGGTTACCAAAATATAAGTGAAAAACCGCTCACGCACTCTTACGGTCTTTAACTTTTGAGGAAGAGTAGTTGTAGCGTTATTTAAAAATGCGTAACAATTTTGATGCACCGGGCAAACGCCGCATGCAGGGTTCTTGGGTTTACAAATAATTGCGCCGAACTCCATCATGGCCTGGTTGTGTAAACCTGCGTGCTCCTTGTTTAACAGGTTGTTGGCCGTTTCCTGAAAAAGTTTTTTGCCTTTGGTAGAATTAACCGGCTCTGCTATGCCAAAATAACGGGCCAACACCCGGTTAACGTTACCGTCTACAACTGCACGGGCCTCATTGGCGGCAAATGATGAGATTGCTGCAGCTGTATATTCACCAATGCCCTTAAGCCTTATCAAATCGGCATATTTATCGGGAAAACGGCCATTGAACAACTCATTAACTATTTTAGCGGTTACCAACATGTTCCTCCCGCGCGAATAATATCCTAAGCCCTGCCACAGTTTAAGTATATCATCTTCGGGCGCCGCGGCAAAATCTGCAATGGTTGGGTAATTTTCTAAAAAACGATTAAAATACGGCAGGCCGTGCGCCACGCGGGTTTGCTGGAGTATAATTTCAGACAGCCATATCACGTACGCGTCGGTAGTGTTTCGCCAGGGCAGGTCGCGCTTATTTTGCTCATACCAGTTGGTTACAGCTCGTGTAAAACTCATTGTTCAAAAATAGTTAATGTTTTACAACCCTGTGTTGTATACCCCTTTTAGGATTGAACAAAAAAAATACATGGTTTTATTTCGATGTTTAACTATAAAGCCATACTTTTGCAACCCCAAAACAGTTAAGTAGTTATATAAAAATTAAAGGAAAATAGAGTATGACCAAGGCAGAGATCATAGCTGAAATCTCAACGAAAACAGGTATAGAAAAAATGGACGTTCAGGAAACTGTTGAGGCGTTTTTTAAAGTAGTAAAAACATCAATGGTTGGTGGCGAGAATGTGTATGTAAGAGGTTTCGGTAGTTTCGTAGTTAAGAAAAGAGCTAAAAAAACAGCACGTAATATTTCAAAAAATACTGCCATAATTATCCCCGAGCACTTTGTGCCAAGTTTTAAACCCGCCAAAACTTTTGTAGAAAAAGTAAAGACGGGTAACAAGGCAAAATCAAAATAATTTATAAGCAGATGCAAAGAAAACAAATAGTAGTAGTTGTGGCCGTTGTGGCTGTAATGGGCTATTTGTATTCTTTACCGGTTAAAGGCCTTGTAAAGCCAAAAGATGAATCTGGCCATAGTAATGGTGTGATGACCGATAAGGCCAGCCGCCCTGTTGCCCAGGTAAGTGTGGAGGCAATTTCTGCAAGTGCTAAAGCGGCAGTAGGCCCTGCATTATCTGGTAAGATTGCAGCCCTTGAGCTGCAATTAAGCAAAGCACCCAACGCCGCAGCTAAAACAGCTTTACAAACACAACTTGCGCAAAACTGGGATGATGTAAACCAGCCTGCACCTGCGGGTTTTTATTATTTAGACCTGGCCCGCAAGAGCAACGATTTTAACATGTGGCTTAAAGCAGGTAACCGGTTTAATGATGCTTATAAATTTACGCAGGATACCCTGGTGCAACCAGCTTATATTGCCAATGCTGTAGAGGCTTTTAAACAGGCACGCAAACTAAAGCCCGATAACCTTGATGCAAAAACAGGTTTAGGAATAGCTTATGTTAACGGTGGCGCACCAAGCCCAATGCAGGGTATAGCGCTGCTGCTCGACGTTGTAAAGCAAGACCCGGCAAACCGAAATGCTAATATTAACCTGGGGCAGTTTGCCATGAAAAGCGGCCAGTATGATAAGGCAGTTATGAGGTTTAAAACAGTTATTGCCCAAAAGGCAGAAGTTGAGCCATTATTTTACCTGGCAGAAAGCTATAAGCAGTTAGGCATGAAAAAGGAGGCTATTGCGGCTTACCAGCAATGCAAAAGTATGATGCCCGACCCTGCATTCGGCCAGCGTATTGATGAGTTTATAAAAGAATTAAAGAATTAATTAACCATAAAAAAATTACAATTATGCCAAGCGGTAAAAAACGTAAGCGCCATAAAATGGCTACCCATAAACGTAAAAAACGTTTAAGAAAAAACAGACATAAGAAGAAATAAGCTATTTTAGCTGAATACCTACCTTTTGAGGCAGGTAAAATTTTGATGTATTTGTTTTACCTACATGCGGCAGTGCCGTATTATAAGAAATGGAGTAGCAGTTGATAAAAGAATTAATTATCGATTCGACCCCCAACGGGGCTACTATTGCCTTATTACAGGATAAACAACTCGTAGAGCTTCACAAAGAAACAGCTACCAACAATTACACCGTTGGTGATATATACCTGGGCCGGATAAAAAAGATCATGCCCAGCCTAAACGCTGCCTTTGTTGATGTTGGTTACGAAAAAGATGCTTTTTTGCATTACCTGGATCTGGGCCCGCAAGTTCAAAGCCTGCTTAAATTAACCAAGCAGGTACGTGGCGGCAGCTACCAGGCAAAACTGCTGGATGGTCTAAAACTCGATGCTGATATCAGCAAATCGGGTAAGATATCCGAAGTTTTAACAAAAAATCAGCTGATACCGGTACAAATTGCCAAGGAGCCTATATCAACCAAAGGCCCCCGCTTAAGTTCCGATCTGTCAATTGCAGGGCGCTATGTTGTATTGGTGCCGTTCTCTGAGGCTATATCTATCTCAAAAAAGATAAAAAGCAATACAGAACGCACCCGTTTACGCAAAATAGTAGAAAGCATTAAGCCTAAGCATTTTGGTGTTATTATCCGCACAGTCTCCGAAGATAAGGGAGTAGTTGAATTACAAAAGGACCTGCTTGATCTGATATCAAAGTGGGAGACCTTTGTAACACGTTTACCAACGACCGAACCGGCTAAGAAGATCTTAGGCGAAATAGATCGTACGTCTACGTTATTAAGGGATATTCTGAATCCCGATTTTCAGCATATATATGTAAACGACAATGCCATTTTTGAGGAAATACGGTCGTACGTGCATGAAATTTCACCCGATCTGGAAAATATAGTCCGTCTGCATAAGCACAAGGAGCCAATTTTTGAGCACCACGGTGTAGAGAAACAGATCAAATCTACCTTTGGCAAAACCGTAAACCTTGCGGGCGGCGCCTATCTGGTTATTGAGCATACCGAAGCCTTACACGTTATTGATGTAAACAGCGGCAACCGCACAGCCAGTAAAGAAAATCAGGAAGAAAATGCTTTCCAGGTTAACAAAGAGGCAGCGCGTGAGATTGCCCGCCAGCTAAGGCTGCGCGATATGGGCGGCATTGTGGTTGTAGATTTTATAGACATGCACCGGCCGCAAAACCGAAAAGAGCTTTTTGACTTTTTACGCGATGAAATGGCGCATGACCGTGCCAAGCATACCATTCTGCCGCCAAGTAAATTTGGTTTGGTACAGATCACGAGGCAGCGTGTACGGCCCGAAATGAACATTATCACTAACGAGGTTTGCCCAACATGCCATGGTACCGGCCAAATACGCCCAACTATTTTATTGCTCGATGATATTGAAACTAATTTTAATTACATATTAGTTGAGCAGAATGAAAAAGGCATAACACTTTGCGTTCATCCTTATATCGAAGCCTATATTAAACAGGGTTTAATAACCCGCCAAATGAAATGGTACTTTAAATACGGGCAATGGATAAAAGTTAAAAGCAGCCCAAGTTACCAGATCACAGAGTTTCATTTCTTTAATGCTAAGGAAGAAGAAATAAAATTGTAATGAGCAAATGAATTGCATTAGTTAAGTGTATTGTTTATGAAGGCTATTATTTTAAACTGCACACTTAAGCCATCTCCTGCTGCATCAAATACCGGGGCGCTTGCTAATGAGGTTATAAAAGAATTAAATGCCCTGGGCGTTGAAACCAATTTGGTAAGGATTGCAGATCACGATGTAAAAACCGGCTCAAAATCTGATATGGGCAAAGGCGATGCCTGGCCTGCTATTTTGGAGCAGCTTTTAGATTCAGACATATTAATTATGGCCAGCCCAACCTGGGTTGGCCAGATGTCGAGCGTTGCAGCAAGGGTTTTAGAACGTATGAACGGGCTATACCCCGTTAAAAATGAAAGTACAGGCATGCCGGTAACTTTCAACAAAGTGGCGGGCTTCGTGGTAACCGGCGAAGAAGATGGTGCGCGCCATGTAGTAACAGAAATTGCTGGCGGTTTAATGGATGTAGGCTTTACCATAGCCCCACAATCTTACACTTATTGGAACAACGGCCCCGGCCCAGGTAAAGCTTATTTGAAATCAGATTTCAGAAAAAACTGGTCAATTGGGGTGGCAAAATCTGTTGCGCAAAATGTGTTTGCTGTAGCATCTGCATTGCAGAAAATGCCCATAAAATATGAGGTTTAAAAAGCGCTAAATTTAGTTTTTTAGTCATCTATACTTTTACTTTGTATTTTTTTGCAGACAGAGAAGTAGGGTGAAAGCGTATTTCAACAGCTTTTTTGCAATTGGCTTATTATGGCATAATTCTCGTGTTAAGCAATACATAACTAACTACAAAAGCCATGAAAACCATCAACAACGCTCAAATACTACAAAAATCAATCGATATTAAATTGAGGAGAATATTGCAAAATGATATAAAGTTATTTCGTACTGCACAGCAGCGCACTACCGCCAATAACCAGGGCGCTAAAAAAGCGGCCTGATCCTATATATCTATCTATGAAGCAAAAGCGCCTTGATTTTTAACAAGACGCTTTTTTTGTGCCTTTAACTTTATAAAAAGAAATAGGGATAAACTTTAAATATATCGGTGTATATCACTATTTTAACTCCCTTAAAGAGTGAACTAACTGACCATGACAGCCGATACATTTAATTTTTCCTATTGGGAGAAAACGTCCTTCATTAATGAAACCGACGTAATTATCATCGGGAGTGGTTTAGTTGGTTTAAGCGCAGCGCTCCGGTTAAAAAAAATACAACCGCGTATTAAGATCACTGTTTTAGACCGTGGATTTCTGCCCACAGGTGCAAGTACTAAAAATGCTGGTTTTGCCTGTTTCGGAACCGTCTCAGAACAGCTGGCTACCATAAGCAATTTCGGCGAAGACGAAATGGTACGAATGGTTGACTACAAATATCGTGGATTAAAGAGGTTAAGAAATAACCTTGGCGACAATAATATTAACTACCTACAGCATGGCGGCTATGAACTTTTTACAGAAGCAGGCAATGATGCCGCTTTAGCATGTATAGAAAGTATCCCGTACCTCAATAAGATTTTAAATAGCGTTATTGGCAGCACTGGCATTTATGCCTTGGCTAATGGCAAAATTACCGAATTTGGCTTTGGCAATATTAACCGGATGATCGTTAATAAATGCGAGGGGCAGATAGACACCGGGAGGATGATGCGAGTATTATTACACAAAATTTATCAGGCGGGCATATTGGTACTTAACTCGTGCGATGTAAAAAAAGTTGAAGCTGTTGCAGAAAAACAAGCAGTTAGAACTTCCCAGGGGACATTTTTGGCAAAAAAGGTAATAATTGCCAATAATGCATTTGCAAAACTACTTAATCCAAATTTAGATGTAACGCCCGGAAGAGGGCAAGTTTTGGTAACCAAACCGATTAACGGGTTAAAACTGAAAGGTACATACCATTTCGACCAGGGATATTATTATTTCCGTAATGTAGATAACCGGGTGTTATTTGGCGGCGGCCGAAATCTGGACATCAAAGCTGAGGAAACAACAGTTTTTGGCAATACTCAAAAAGTGCAGGAGCAACTTAGATCGTATCTCAACGAAATGATATTACCCGGCCAAAATGCCGAAGTTGATTACACGTGGAGCGGTATTATGGGTTTTGGCGAAACAAGCCCAATTATACGGCAGCTTGAACCAAATGTTTTTTGCGCCGTGCGTTGCAATGGTATGGGCATAGCAATGGGCAGCCTGGTAGGCGAAGAAGTAGCAGATCTTGCATTGAAAAGTTAAATCAGTTTTGGGCGCAAGGGATGGGGTGGTTAAAACAACTTAATCATTCGCTCCAACGCCATACCCCTGGATCCTTTGATCAATATAGTTGCGTGCTTAATGGGGCTGGCAGTTAATGCTTTTATCGCATCATCTGTGGTCTCGTAAAAATCGGCGCTAAAGCCTTGTTTCAGATCGTAAAAAGCTTTGCCAATAAATATTCGTTTGTTTACAGGTGCTATTATCGCTTTTTGAATAACAGCTTTATGTTCTTTCGCACTTTCTTCGCCTAATTCAAACATGTCGCCCATGATCAGCACCTTATCTTTGGCCGTCATTGTAGCCACGTTATCTATAGCTACCGCCATACTGCTCGGGTTAGCGTTGTAATAATCGCATATAAGCGTATTTGTATCTGTTTGCATGATCTGTGAGCGATTATTTGCCGGTGCATATCCGCTTATACCTTCATTTATCGCCGCATCACTTAGCTTAAAATAATGGCCTATGCAAATGGCGGCAAGTATATTATCCAGATTGTATGCTCCGGTAAGTTTTGATATTACGTTATGGATTTTACCTTCCCTGGCGAACCACTCGAGTGCAACATACGGCGCGCTATTGATAAGCTTTCCGGTAATGAAGTTTTCTGCGCCACCAGTACCATATTTAACAATATTCTTTAATTGCCTTGTACTGCACATTTGATCCAGCACTTCGCTATCGCTGTTAATAAACACCGTTCCATTGGTGGTTTTTAAATGATCGTACAGTTCGCCCTTTCCGATCTTTACACCTTCGGCACCGCCAAAGCCCTCCAGATGGGCCCGGCCCACATTGGTTATCAGGCCGTGAGTTGGTTGTGCAATAGTGCATAGCATTTCTATTTCGCGCTTATGGTTAGCGCCCATCTCTATCACCGCCAGTTGATGACCGGCATTAACTGTTAAAATGCTCAGCGGCACGCCAATATGATTATTCAAGTTACCTTCGGTAGCGTAAGTATCAAAATGCCGGGATAATACCGCTTTTATAAGCTCTTTGGTAGTAGTTTTTCCATTACTGCCGGTAAGCCCTATAACCGGGATCTGTAATTGTTTACGATGGTAACGCGCCAGGTCCTGCAAAGTACCCAGCACATCTGCTACCAGAATATACTGCTCGCTAATGCGGTACCCGGCATCATCAATAACGGCATAAGCTGCACCAGCTTCAACAGCTTGCTTGGCAAAACTGTTGGCATCAAACTTATCGCCCTTCAGCGCAAAAAAAAGACTACCCGGCAATATTTTCCGCGTATCTGTGCTGATGACAGGGTGCTTTAAGTAAAGATCGTAAAGTTGCCGGGTTTCCATGAGATAAATATACAGTGCTGCTTATCAATTATTGTTTCTTTTCATCCAGCTTATTACCGCTTTTATTTCGGTATAACTATAGTTATCACCCAAAGCTTCTTTAAGTGGAGCAAGCCTGGCGGCACCGTAACTGTTTGCCGCGTCTGTTATGGCCGGTATCTTTTTATCTTCTACAAACAGGCTAATCTCAATTTCGCCCGATTGTATA
Organism: Mucilaginibacter sp.; assembly: GCA_965277245.1. Classification (GTDB taxonomy): domain Bacteria; phylum Bacteroidota; class Bacteroidia; order Sphingobacteriales; family Sphingobacteriaceae; genus Mucilaginibacter. The sequence continues at coordinate 2,761,234 of OZ255719.1, read as the reverse complement.
AAAGTACACAAGTGGCTTTCAATAGTCAGTGGCGACAGGTTGCGCATGCCTGCTATCTCATTGATACCAGCCCCTGCTTTAAAAAGTTCAAGGCTTTGGCGCTGGGTGTTGTTCGCCGATGGCCGTGCAGTTTTGGTTCTTGAAATTTTTGCCCGCCTGCTGCCCATTCTTGAATTTAAATCATGCTCACCGCAATAAGCAACCACTGGCGTTAAAAAGGCTTGGCCGTAGCGGTTAAGCTTTACTTCGCCAAAACCCGATATGTGCCCAAGTTCGGTTAGGTTTTGCGGCAGGTAAGTAGCAATTTCAAGCAGTGTAGCGTCTGAGAGGATAATGTACGCCGGTACATCTTCGTTCATGGCCAGGTTATACCTCACCGTTTTAAGTTCCTGCAACAAGCTGGCCTCGTAGATTTGCGGCTGTATAATATCTGCAGATTGTTCCGTATTCCCGGCTACATTAAATTCTACTTTTTTGCTGCCTTTTAAAACCGCATCGCTTGCAGGGGTAAGTTTTAATACCGGATAAGCATCGTCAGTAACCTGTAATAATCCTTGAATAACCAACTGGCCGATATACCGTTGCCAGTCGGCCTTACAGAGGTTGCGGCCAATGCCATAGGTTTTTAAACGCTTGTGTTCTTCCCTTATTTTTTCACTTCGTGAGCCACGCAACAGGTCTATCACATAAGTGATACCGAAACGCTGGTTTAGCCTCGCTACTGCCGACAGCGCCTTCTGCGCTATCACCGTTCCGTCAAACTTTTTATATTTGGTTAAGCATACATCGCAATTGCCGCAATTATCGGGGAAGGCCTCATTAAAATACTGCATAAGGTATTGCCTGCGGCAGGTTTGCAGCCGGCAATAATTAACCATATCATCCAGTTTCTTCAGCATGATACGGCTTTGCTCGGGGTTGCCGTCTACCTGTGCAAACCGCTGTAGTTTAAAGGCGTCTCCCGACGAATAAAATAATAAAGCCTCAGATGGCAGGCCATCGCGTCCTGCGCGGCCGGTTTCCTGGTAATAACCTTCTATGTTTTTAGGCAGGTCGTGATGGATCACGTACCGTACGTTAGATTTATTTATACCCATGCCGAAAGCTATGGTTGCCACGATGATCTTCAATTCGTCGCGCAAAAATTTATCCTGGTTGTGGGCCTTGGTCGCGTTATCCAGGCCGGCGTGATAGGCTTCGGCAAGATAGCCCTCGGCCTTCAGATCGGTTGCCAGGTTTTCTGTTTTTTGGCGCGACAGGCAATAAATAATACCCGAATCTTCTTTGTGATTGTCTAAAAAATCCAACAGCTGGCCGTAACTGTCTTTCTTGGGCGCTATACGGTAACTAATGTTAGGCCGGTTAAAAGATGACACAAATTCGGCAGGGTCTTTCAGGGCGAGTTTTTCCTTAATATCCCGGCGTGTAAGTTCGTCTGCGGTTGCGGTAAGGGCTATCACCGGGCTGTTCGGGAAATCGGTCTTGAAGCCCGAAAGCATTAAATATTCGGGGCGGAAATCATGGCCCCAATGCGAAATGCAATGTGCTTCATCAATGGCTATAAGGCTTACGTTTAGCGTTTTTAGAAAAGCTATCAGCCGGCTCGCGGAGCCGAATAAACGCTCCGGCGCCAGGTAAAGCAGTTTTATTTCGCCCGATGTTAACCGGTTTGTAACGTGCAGCTGCTCGTTATCAGTTTGCGAAGAATTTAAAAAAGCGGCGGGAATACCATTAATGTTCAGGCTGTCAACCTGATCCTTCATCAAGGCTATCAACGGCGAAATTACAATGGTTAATCCCGGTAAAAGCACTGCGGGCAACTGGTAGCAAAGTGATTTACCACCACCCGTTGGCATAAGCACAACTGCATCGCCGCTGTTTAAAACCCGCTGAACTATAGCCTCCTGCTGATGGCGGAATTCTGTATAACCGAAATATTTTTGCAGGGCCTGTAACGGGGTCATGCTGTAAAGTTAAGGCTTTAGCAGAAAGAGTGGATAAACAAACCCACGAAATCAAAGCCCCTTTGCTATGGCATCATAAATGGTATCCATAATTCGCGGGCGTATGTTTAGGCTCGAGAGTTTGTCGGTCACCTTGGGGTATACGCGGTTTGATACAAATATATAAACCAGGTTTACCTTTGGGTCTACCCATACACAGGTGCCGGTATAACCGGTATGACCATAGGTGCCCGGATTAGCTTCATGCGATGGGTAATGGCTGTCGGCAATTGGCCCCCAGCCATCAAAACCTAAACCGCGGCGACTAACGTTTGATTGCCGGGAAGTAAACATGTTTACCGTTTCGGGTTTAAAATATTGTATACCTCCATAAGTGCCGCGGTTTAACAACATCTGGAAAAGAATAGCCTCATCATTTGCGCTGCAAAAATAGCCTGCATGGCCGGATACACCACCGGCCATGGCTGCACCCTGATCATGTACGTAGCCAACCAGCAGGGTGTGCCTAAAGTAGGTATCATCTTCGGTTGGTATGATCTGATTACGGGTAAAGCGATTACGGGGAAGAAAACCAGCTGTTTGCATGCCCAGCGGATTATAAAAATGCTGCTGGGTATATTCATTTAGCGGTTGGGCAGTAATAGTTTCTACTACCTCTTTAGTAAAGTACATACTCAGGTCGCTGTATACATATTGGCCGAGCGTACGCAGCGGACTGTTAAGCATTTGCGGCAGCATTACATCGCGGTAATAATCCTTACGCATATAATATCCATCGGCAACTTTGGTTGGGTAAGCGGCAGATGAGTCGCTGCTATGGTCATCCGGCTTTAAATGCTCGTAGAATGCGATATAAGGGATCAGCCCGGCCTGGTGCAACATCAGTTCCCGCACCTTAATGTCGTTCTTATTAGTGGAGCGTGCCCCGGTAAGGTAATCGCCCATGGTTTTATCCAGGTCGAGCCTGCCCGATTCATAAAGTTGCATGGCTTCAAGCGTGGTGGCCGAAACTTTGGTAACCGACGCCATATCAAATATATCGGTTACTTTCTCGGGCAACGCACCTGCATCATAAGTATGGCTGCCATAGGCTTTGTTGAAGATCACCTTGCCATCTTTAGCAACAAGCACTACGCAGCCGGGTGCGGCGCGGTTAGCGATCATTTCAGCTGCGATCTTATCAATATTTTCGAGGTTGGCAGAAGCAATACCGGCGGCCTCCGGTACGGTATATTCTAACCGGGTCTTAATAGTTGTAAAGCCAGCGCCCGATGTGTATTTTGACGAAAAACTATTGAGCAATTTTCCGGCAGCCGCAACTCCGCCAAGTATTACCTGCGGGGTAAACATAGCCGTAACCATACTCGTCTTAGCATTCCAGATGATGGGCGCTGTAATACCATTCAATATGGTTAAGGCCCTGCCTGCTCCATAAAAGGCTATCACTATATTTTTTATTTTCTGATTGGCGATAATAAAATTAATAAGCGACTGATTGGTAAGATCCTGCTCGGTAAGCTGGAACACCAGCGTGTTGTACGGTTTAAGATCCTGGCCCAGCATGGCAGTCTTGCCAATATAGGTATTGCCGTTAACAGATTTTACCTGGGTGTACTTACTCAAAATACTATCAAATGGCGCCGAAAAAGAGCTACTGAAATGTATACTCGCTACCTTCACATTTTCGAGATCATTAAACGGGATAGTATGCTGCTCGTTATTCAATAATACGGTTGCCTTTTGTGCGTCGCGGGTTTCATTTAATGTTTGCAGACTGCTGAGGTTAACCGGCTGCTGCGCGCACGCCGTTTGTATAGTAACCAATCCTGCCATTAGCAGCAATAATAATTGCTGCTTATTTTTTTTCATAAACTTTCTCGCCATTAACATAGGTTTTTAAAACTTTCACTTTGGGCAATTGCGCACCCTTTATTTGCATAATATCCTGGTCAAGTATTACAAAGTCGGCAAACTTGCCGGGCTCTATACTCCCTTTTTCTTTTTCTTCAAAATTGGCTTTAGCAGCCCAGATGGTCATGCCGCGCAGCGCTTCGATACGGTTAAGTGCATTCTCCGGCTGAAAACCGGCAGCGGGGAAACCTTTTAGATCCTTTCGCTCTGTTGCGGCATAAAAAGTATATATAGGGTTAATATTTTCCACGGGGAAATCGGTACCTAACGGCATCCAGCCGTTTTGATGCAACAGCTGCTTATAAGTATAACCGGTTTTTAAACGCGATGCTCCCAAACGCTGGCCGGCCCAATACATATCTGATGTTGCGTGTGTTGGCTGTACAGATGGGATGATGTTATTTTCGCCAAATAACTTTAGATCTTCCGGAGATACAATTTGTGCATGCTCTATCCGCCAACGGCGGTCGTTCTTCCCTTTTAATACTTTAGCATATATTTTTAGCATCACCCGGTTGGCCGAATCGCCAATGGCATGTGTACACATCTGGAAACCCTTTGCCGCCAGTTTAGCGGCTACATCTTCAAAGTGCTTCTGGCTGCTTAATAAAAATCCGTTCCAGTTTTTACGGTCGGCATACGGCTTCAGTAAACAAGCGCCGCGAGAACCAAGCGCACCATCGGCATATACCTTAAACGCGCGTACATCAAGCCGGGGAGTTTTAAATACGCCCCGTTTAAACAGGTATTCAAAATTATCGGCGCTATCGCTTAGCATAACATACATCCGCATTTTTAGCAGATTTTTGCGCTGTAGCTGTGATATGGTGTTTACCATAGTATATGGCAGGCCGCAATCGTCTACCGTGGTTAACCCTACAGCAAAGCAATTACGCTGGGCGCCGGTAAAGGCTTCCTGTACCATCAGATCTGTAGGTTGAGGCATTTTATGCCTGATAAGTTTCATGGCATTATCAACCAAAATGCCGGTTAGTTTACCGTTAATGGTTTCTATCTGCCCCCCGCTTACCGCTTCGCCCGGTTTAATACCCGCTATATTCAAGGCCGCCTGATTGGCTATTACGGCATGGCCATCTATCCGCGATAATATTACCGGCCTTACAGGGAATAATGAATCTAATTTTGCCTTATTGGGAAACTGCTTTTGCTTCCAATGGTTTTGATCCCAGCCGCGGCCAATTATCCAGCCCTCGTTATTGCGTTTAGAGAACATCAGCACAGAGTCTATAATTTCATTCCAGCTTGTTGTGCCTTGTAACTGCACCTCTTGCAAGCTCATACCATATTGGTAAAAGTGGGCATGCGCATCAATAAAACCCGGGTATACAGCCTTCCCACCTGCATCAATTACCTTGCGGGCGGTATACCGGCTCTCTATTGTATCTCCTTTGCCTACCGCTACTATCTTTCCATTGGTTACCACAAAAGCATCGGCCATGTTAAATGCACTGTCTACAGTGTAAACCCTGGCATTCTTTATCAGCAGATCGGCATTATACTCTTTGTCTTTGCATGATGCTATTGCCATGCAGGCCAGCAGTGGCCACAGATTTTTTATTCGGGTAAACATAGGCGTCAGTTGAGAAAGCATAAATACAAACTATATACAACTTTCTGAAGCTAAAGTTATGGCTTCAAATATTTAATTTAGCACCCGGAATATAAAAAAAGAAGCCCCCTTTTAAATCTCCCCCGGGAGGGGAGACTTTAGGCTCTCTCATTTGGAGCTGGTTGGGTGAGGCAAATAACAATTAATGCTCGATATAATACAGCTTTTGCCGGATGCGGTTGCTAACCAGATAGCAGCCGGTGAAGTGGTGCAGCGCCCAGCCTCGGCGGTAAAAGAGCTGGTGGAGAATGCCATTGATGCCGGTGCCGATAAGATACAGCTGATATTGAAAGATGCCGGTAAATCGCTTATACAGGTAATAGATAATGGCTGCGGTATGAGCCTTACCGACGCGCGCATGAGTTTTGAGCGTCACGCCACGTCTAAGATTCGCAAGGCCGAAGACCTTTTTGCCATTCGTACTATGGGTTTCCGCGGCGAAGCAATGGCTTCTATTGCGGCAATTGCGCAAGTAGAAATGCGTACCCGCCGCCATGAAGATGAGCTGGGTACCTGCATTAACATAGACGGTTCTGAAGTGATAAGCCAACAGCCTTGCGCTTCGCCCACCGGCACGTCTGTATGCATTAAAAACCTTTTTTATAATACGCCTGCCCGCCGCAATTTTTTAAAGAGCAACCCGGTAGAGATGCGCCATATTATAGATGAGTTTACCCGCGTGGCATTGGCTAACCCTAAAATATTTTTTACACTGCACCACGATGGGCAGGAAGTTTTTCACCTCCCCGGCACTACATTAAAGCAACGTATTGTTCACCTTTTAGGCAACAACTACAACCAGCGGCTGGTGCCTGTTGAAGAAGAGACCACCATTATTAAATTACAGGGCTTTGTAGGCAAGCCCGAGTTTGCCCGTAAAACACGGGGTGAACAGTTCTTTTTTGTAAACAATCGTTTTATAAAGGATGCGTATTTAAACCATGCGGTGCTTACAGCCTTTGAGCAGTTATTACCCGATGACAGCTTCCCGATGTATGTGCTTTTTATAGAGATTGACCCGGCTAAGATTGACATTAACGTACACCCCACTAAAACCGAGATCAAGTACCAGGATGAGAAGGCTATTTATGCCATTATCCGCTCGGCGGTAAAACGTTCTTTAGGCAGGTACAATATTTCTCCATCCCTCGATTTCGATCGCGAGAACAGCATTGAACATTTGATAACCGAAAAGTCGCCGAAAGAGATCGTTGCCCCCAGTATTACTTTTAACCCTACTTTTAACCCTTTCAGTACACCGGCACAAACCAAAAACGAACGACGGTTTGACACCCAGCCATCGTACCGCGAAAAGCAGGGCATACCCCAAAACTGGGATACGCTTTACCAGATAAGTAAACGTGATGACGAAACAGAACAGCAAAGTACGGGGCTTGGCCATGGAAGTACTGCTATAATTGACGACGAGCAGATAGGCAAGACGAGTGAGCGGCAACTGTTTCAGATCCATAATAAATTCATCTTATCGCAAATTAAGTCGGGCTTTATGCTCATACACCAACAATGGGCGCATGAACGGGTGCTGTATGAGCGGTTTTTGCAACAACTGGAAAGTCACTCGGGTCTGAGCCAGCAAAGCCTCTTCCCCGAGACGGTGAGCTTAAACGGCAGCGATTTTGAACTGTTGAAAGAACTGCTGCCCGACATTAGAAATCTGGGGTTCGATGTACGCGAATTTGGGCCGAATACCGTTATTGTAGAAGGTATACCTGCAGATATAAACCACAACAGTGAGCATGAACTTTTAGAAAGCCTGCTGGAAGGATTTAAGAATAATACAGCTATTTTAAAGTTAGATAAGCGCGATACCCTGGCCCGCACCCTTGCCCGTAATGCGGCAACTAAGGCAGGTACCCGTTTATTATTAGATGAAATGAACTTGCTGATAGACCAACTTTTTGCGTGCCGGATGCCAAACCAGGCGCTTAACGGCAAACCGGTTATAAGCACTTTTACGTTAAACGAATTAGCAGAACGATTTGAAAAGTAGGCTAAGGCTAATAAAAAATATATGAGCGCATTCAGGCAAAACCCATTGGCCAACATACCGCCGGTTGTAAAAAACCTGCTGATCATTAACATCATATGCTTTGTTCCGTTCCTCATTTACGATAATGATGGGGGGAATAAATTTGTACAGTTATTTGGTGTGTTTTATTTCGATTCGCCACTATTCCGCCCGTGGCAGATCATCACCCATATGTTTTTGCATGGCGGGTTTATGCATATCTTTTTCAATATGTTCGCGCTTTACTCCTTCGGTACGGCAGTAGAATATACATTTGGCTCAAAGCGTTTTTTTAACTACTATTTCATTTGTGGCTTAGGTGCCATTGCCTTACAAATGGCAGTTCAAGCGTTTGAGGTACATCAATTAACGGGGCATTTTATGTTTAACTTAAATAACGTGGGCGGTATTGATGCAGAAGGTGTAAGGAAGTTACAAGAAATATACTTCGCGCCTATGATAGGTGCTTCGGGAGCAATATTTGGCTTGTTAATCGCTTTTGGAATGTTATATCCCAATGCAGAGCTGATGCTGCTTTTTATCCCTATCCCCATAAAGGCAAAATACATTATGCCGGTTTATATTTTAATAGAACTTGGCTTGGGCGTAGGCCAATTTGCCGGCGATTCTGTAGCACACTTTGCACATTTAGGCGGTGCGCTTTTCGGGTTTATTTTAATTAAATTGTGGCGTGTGCAAAAGCCAAACAATTTTATGTAAACTATGTCAGTTATATACTTAATATAACAGTTGAAAACACGCAATGAACTCCACGTGGGACGATCTTCGGTATAAATTATTTCATTCGGGCAGCAAACTTGCGCTGCTTATAGGCATTAACGTGCTGGGTTTTTTACTGATAAACATCCCGGCAATTTTTGAACAGCTTTTTGTAACGGGGTTTAACCAGCCAAGCGTAATCGTAAACTATGCTAACGAATACTTAGCCATGCCCGCTTATTTGCCCAAACTGCTTATCAGGTTCTGGACGCCCTTTACCTATATGTTCCTGCACCAGGGAATATTTCATATTCTTTTTAATATGCTTTGGTTGTATTGGATGGGGCAGCTTTTTGAAGAATATTTGGGTACAAAACGCACTGTAGGACTATACCTTTTTGGGGGCCTGGCTGGTGCAGCATTTTTCTTAATCAGCTTTAATTTAATCCCTGCCTTCTCTCATTCAGACGCGCTAAGATACATCACCATATCGGGCGCTTCGGCAGGGGTAATGGCTATTGTGGTAGCAACGGCTACGCTATTGCCAGATCATACTATATTTCTGATGTTTTTGGGACCGGTTAAATTAAAGTGGGTGGCTTTGTTTTATGTAATATTTGATTTTTTAAGTATTGCAGGGCCCAATGCAGGCGGTGAGATAGCACACTTAGGCGGCGCATTTGCGGGCTATATTTATATCAGGCAGTTGCAGCGCGGCACCAATCTCGGCGAAAGTTTTGCACAGGCGTTCAGGCCGAAATCTAAAATTAAGGTGGTGAGTACCAATGCAGCTTACCAGCGAAAAAATAAAAACACACGCAACGTTCCCGAACAAGAAGAAATTGACCGTATTTTAGATAAGATTTCACAAACCGGATACGACAGCCTTAACAAGACAGAAAAGGAAACGTTGTTCCGCGCCAGCAATAACGATTAAATGAAGGGCAAGAAAGCAACATACAGGCTCGGTTTTTTTTCTAAACTTATTCTCCTTTTTAACCTCATTGCTGCATTGGCGCTGCTTATTAGTTACCTTGCCCCGCATACAGACCCGCGCAAAGCCTGGATTGTAGCCTTTTTTGGGCTGGGATACCCACCTCTATTACTGGTTAATATCATCTTCATAGTTTGCTGGGCGTTCCAAAAGAGCTCATTTGCATTCATTTCTTTTTTTTGCATTGCCATAGGGTACAATGTAATTCAAAATAGCTTTGGCTTTCATGCCGCCAGGGACTACCGTCAAAAAGAATCGCCGCTGGCTATCCGCTTGCTCACTTACAACGTGCATATGTTTAAAAAATATGGCAGCAAAAATGATATTTCTACCAAACATGAGATTTTAGATATCATCCGCACCATGCAGCCAGACGTGATTGGTTTTCAGGAATTTTATACCCATTTTAAGGGTGAGTACGCCATGACCGACTCGATAAAAAATATATTGAATGCAACCTACTATTTCGAACAGATTAATTCTAATTATCCGTACGATGCTTTTGGCATGGCTATTTACTCTAAATATCCAATTGTGGGCAAGGGGCTTATCCAGCTATCAGATAGAGACAACCCCAATCAATGTATTTATATAGATATCAGGAAAAAAGATCAAATAATAAGATTTTACAATGTTCATTTAAAGTCGATAGGATTTAGTCAGGACGATTATAAGGCCTTAGGCGGGGTTTCGCAGGAGGGCAAGTCAGACATGTATTCCATTAAACGTATTGGCAGTAAACTAAAGCAAGCGTTTTTAAAACGCGCTAAACAGATAGAACTGGTTAAGCAGCATACCAGCCAATGCCCGTATCCATACGTTATATCTGGCGATTTTAATGATACGCCATCGTCTTACGCAGTTAATCAAATGTTGGTTGGCCTAAAAAATGCATTCCGCGAAAAAGGCAGCGGCCTGGGGCGCACCTATAACGGCGATTTCCCAAATTACCAGATAGACTATATCATGCCGTGCCCGCGGTTCAACGTGCTGGATTATGGAGTAGTAGAAAAAAAACTATCTGATCACTACCCGGTTTATAGTGATTTGCTTTTGAAGTAGGTGGTTGATCAAAATTAAAACGCTATTTGAGTATGCTTTTTGTCTTTTATCCCCGCAATTAATAGCCACAAACAAATTGATAGTTCGCCCAGGCTGCCCGGCAAGGCTATATAAAAGCCTATGCCGGTTTTGCTGTACTTGCCCGGCAAAAACATATGGCCGGCAAAATTTATAAGGTAGCCAAAACAGCCTATCATTAATAACACGCCTATAAACTTTGGCATAAAGCCCGATTTAAACACCAGATACCCGAGCGGGAATAACCACAAGCCCCAAAATATTGACGCTACCAGGTTGCCATTACTGTAACTTTCTAAACTTAACATTATTTGCGTTTGCAGCATATTGATACCCAACGCCTTTTGGTAACTATAGGTATCTATAAGTGTAAGCACGTTAAAATAGTTGAGCATATTAGCAAATGACAATGGTACGCTTATGGCTGCAAATGCAACCATTAAAACAGCATTTGTTTTATTGACAGATGAGAAAAGCTTATATAAAACGAGCGGCAAAACCAGAAAAAGGATATAACCCGCTAAGCCTACCAGGATACCGAAACGAAAAAGGGTTTCTGAAGTAGTTATATTTTTAACCGTTGCAGCCGGGTTGCTCCAGATTATAAGTTGTGTAGGTACGTACTTTAGGTAAAAGAAACCGGCAAGGATGAGTAGTAAGTATAAAAAGCCTGCAAATCTTGCTGTTCTGTTCCCCGATGCCATATTGGTTTTTGAACTTTGACAGTGTATACTTACAAATGTTACAGTGATGTTGTTATGATAGTTTTAAATAAGCTGCAGTAAAGGCAGCAGAATAGACGTTGAAATTCGGCACACATCCAAAAAATCGTAAGTTTGCGGCCATGAAACAAAGTTTGTTTGTTTACAATACTTTATCACGAAAAAAAGAAGAATTTATTCCGCTTGATGCCCCTCATGTAGGCATGTATGTTTGCGGCCCTACTGTTTACAGCGATGTGCACATGGGTAATTGCCGTACGTATATATCATTCGATCTTATATTCAGATACCTGTTGCACCTGGGCTATAAGGTGCGTTATGTGCGTAACATTACAGATGCGGGACATTTGGAAGATGATAGCGATAACGGCGAAGATAAGATCTCAAAAAAGGCAAAACTTGCCAAACTGGAGCCTATGGAAATTGCCCAAAAATATACCGTTGGTTTTCACGAAGTACTTGGTATTTTTAATACCCTGCCTCCAAGTATAGAGCCTACCGCCACCGGACACATTATTGAGCAGATAGAAATGGTGAAAGAGATCATGGCAAACGGATATGCCTATGAGGTTGATGGCTCTGTTTACTTCGATGTAGAAAAATACAGCAAGTTGTACAATTACGGTGTTTTGAGCGGCCGCAACCTGGATGACCTGCTTACCAATACCCGCACACTTGGCGGCCAGGACCAAAAGCATGGTAAACTTGATTTTGCCTTATGGATAAAGGCGCGGCCCGAGCATTTGATGAAGTGGCCATCGCCGTGGGGAGTGGGTTTCCCTGGCTGGCATTTGGAATGCTCTGCTATGAGCAGTAAATATTTGGGCGATAAATTTGACATTCACGGCGGCGGACTCGACCTGATACCCACACATCATACTAATGAAATAGCCCAAAACGAAGCTTGCTGCAAAGTTAACCCGGCTAAATACTGGCTGCATACCAATATGCTTACAGTTAACGGGCAAAAAATGTCAAAATCGTTGGGTAACAGCTTTTTACCCCAGGAGTTATTTACGGGCGATAATGCCATTCTCAATAAAGGCTACAGCCCCATGACGGTGCGCTTTTTTATGTTGCAGGCCCATTACCGCAGCACACTTGATTTTGGTAATGAAGCTATGGAAGCTTCCGAAAAAGGGTTTAAGCGCTTAATGAATGCTATAGGTTTACTCAATGGGCTGCAAACATCGGCAAAAACCGAAGTAGAGGTAGCGCCGCTTCGCCAAAAATGCTATGATGCCTTAAATGACGACTTTAACAGCCCTGTGCTGATTGCAGAACTGTTTGAAGCATCGCGCATTATAAATTCTGTTCATGATGGCAAACTCGCTATCGACGAAAAGAACCTTACAGAGCTGAAAGAATTGATCAATGATTTTGTTATAAACATATTAGGACTACAGAACGAACAAGCCGCTACCGACGAATTACCTGGTGTGATAGATTTTATTGTAAACCTGCGCAACGAAGCCAAGCAAAACCGCGATTATGCAACATCTGATAAAATACGCGACGGGCTGCAAAAAATAGGCGTACAACTAAAAGACAATAAAGAAGGCACCACCTGGAACAAAATTTAATTATTTCAACTCGTTGTAATAATTTACTAAAGTGGCCAATGCAACATCATTACTAAGATCTGGCTTGTTGGCCATTAAATAGTCTTGCATTTCGGCCTTTTTATCCTCCATTATTTTTAAAATAGAGCCCTTGCTTCTGCTTAAGCGCTTTATTTTATTGTCTTTAAAAATATAAAACAAGGTTTCATTCTGTAACTCGCCAACTAATGATATTTTTTCTACCCGTTGGCTGCCTACCAGTTTTTTTGTGTAACATTTAAGAAGGTTAGCTTTGCCCTTCACAAGTACCTGGTAAAATGAATCTTCATTCTGGCTGTCTATAGCCGGGAAACCAGTCTGAAAGATCATAGCCTGTGGGGCGTTTATTACAAAGTTTTTTATCGGATCTGCAAATTGCTGAGGTTCATCGTCGGCCTTATATTCAAATAAGAGCGCCTTATCATAAACATCATATTTTAGCATTACGTTGGCATAAACTTTGCCATTGTCGGCAACAATTTTACCGGGCAGCCATTTATCAAATAGGTAAACAGAGCCATCTATCTGTCCATATTTACCTAATATTAAAGGTTTACCAGTGGCATCTGTTGCAAAATTTTGTGCATTAACGTTTGCCGATGTGGCATATATAAAAAAGAAGAATGATAATTTGATAAGGCTTTTCATCTGGTTGATCTTAATTTTAATTAAATCGTTTTATTCGCAAATCGCGTAACTGAATGTTACGTTATCTAATATACAATTCTTTAACAAGAAGAAATGATTGTCTTTTGTTCAGGCGCAAAAATCTTTCCGTCGCGTTATTATTAAGAAAGGGTGCTAACATAAAAAAACGACAATAAACTACGCGGTTTTAAGTTAAGGAGTTACTATAATTGTAAATCACTTTAAGTGATATATTTTATTCACGTTTCTGCCATATATGAATTTCAACAAACTGCCATTATTATTAATTGGAATAAGTTTTTGCGGATTAACCGCCTTTTCTCAAACTACAGCTCAGGTGCAAAGCGTTATTAGCGCCGAAGAAAGTTTTAACAAAATTGTTGCTAAAAAAGGCATTAAAACCGGCTTCTTAGATGTTGCAGACCCCGAAGGCATTGTTTTTAAACCCGACCTTGTAAAAATAAATGAGTTTTACAGCCACGTGGACAAGCAGCCCGGAAATTTGTCTTGGGTACCTAAATTTGCGCGTATATCTGCCAATGGTGATCTTGCTTTTACCGCGGGCCCTTACATGTACCAAAATGGCACCAATGAAGACGATAAGGTTTACGGCGACTATGTTTCTATATGGCGCGCCGATGCAGACAATAAGCTTAAACTGCTGGTAGATCTTGGTATACAACACCCCGAAGCAGAACAGCCTGTGTTAACAGATTTTAAAGATCCCGCGCCCGCCAAAGCGCAAACCAGCAAAGATCCTTTTATGGGGCGGAGTATTATAGTTAACACCGATAAAACGTTTAACCACACGTTAGATATATCTACGTTGGGTACCTATAAAGAATTTTTTAATGCTGAAGGACGTTTTTACTTCCCCGGTTTTCAGCCAATGACAGGCGTTGATAAAACAATGAAGTTTTTGAATAATGAGGGTATAAGTATAACAGCCGAAACCACCAACGCCGGCCGCTCTACCAGCGGTGATCTTGCTTTTAGTTACGGGCGAGCCCGCATAAAAAAGGGCAATATTGTAAGCAATTATAATTATGTGCGTATTTGGCAGCCCGATGCCAACCACCGCTGGAATATTGTGCTCGAAATATTTTCGGCTGTTGAGAATGGGTAGTTAGTGAGCAGTTGATTAAGTGAGTGGTTAATTGGGTCTAATTAATTTCGATATATAAGAAAGGTGGTCGTTAATTAGCGCCCTTTCTTTTTAATAACTTAGTACTACTCACCACTCTCTGATAAACTATTCGGCAATCCTAAAACAACTGCTCTATTATCCGGTCTGTTGTCAACCCTTCTGCTTCGGCTTGGTAACTGCGAACTATGCGATGGCGTAAAATGGCTTTTGCCACAGCCCGAACGTCTTCAATATCCGGGGAGTATTTACCACTGATAACAGCGTGACATTTAGCGCCCAGCACCAAAAATTGCGATGCCCGGGGGCCAGCCCCCCAGGTAAGTAAACGTTTAACCGCAGGTGTGGCCATTTCGCCCTGCGGCCGTGTTTTAGCGGCCAGCCTTACGGCATATTCAAGTACATGATCTGTAACCGGGATATTACGCACCAGTTGTTGAAAGTACATGATCTGTTCGCCGTTTAATATCTTAGTGACCTCGGCCACAGATGTTCCCGTAGTATTTCTCACCACCTGCATTTCTTCGGCAAAGGTGGGGTAATCTAACGCAATGTTGAACATAAACCGGTCGAGTTGTGCCTCGGGGAGTGGATAAGTGCCCTCTTGTTCTATGGGGTTCTGAGTTGCCAATACGAAAAAAGGCTGTGTTAATTTATAAGTAATGCCCGATGCCGTAACAGATTTCTCCTGCATGGCCTCTAACAAAGCAGCCTGCGTTTTTGGCGGGGTTCGGTTAATCTCATCGGCCAGTATAATGTTAGAGAAAACCGGCCCGCGAATAAATTTAAAGTTGCGGTCTTCGCCCAATATTTCAGAACCGATAATATCAGACGGCATTAGATCGGGTGTAAACTGTATACGATTAAAATCGAGGTCTAATACACGCGCTACAGTTTGTACCAATAAGGTTTTAGCCAGGCCAGGCACACCTACCAAAAGGCAGTGCCCATTACTAAAAACGGCAATCAGTACAGCCTTTACAACATCATCCTGCCCTACAATAACCTTAGCAATTTCTGCCCGGGTAAGTTCGTATGCACGTTTTAACGCATCGGCAGCTTCAACCTCAGATTGGTATTGGGGCATTATTTACCAGGAGTTGTTGCTTGTGATACCGCCATCCACTTTTTCATAATAGAGCAAGATTGAAACTGGGGGTCTATATGAATAAAGGTTTGTTTCCTTTTCCGTTCAAACCACTCGCTTATTACCCGGTTTAATTTATCCTGGTAGGCTACTTCTTTTAATTTAGGAAAATCCTGGCCAAGATTGGCCTTGTGGGCATCTGTAACAGACCTTAAAAGCAATATCCTGTAACCCTTTTTGCCATCTGACCCGGTATAAAGCAACGGGGCCGATATTTCTCCAACCTTCATGGTATCTACCACTAATGCTATTTGCGGGTCCAGTTTGTCGGTAGGTATAAAAGTAGAGCGCGCCTGCACATTGTCGGCATTCATCATCATACCACCATTATATTTGGTTTCTTTATCGTCAGAGTAAAACGCCGCCGCGCTTGAGAAATCAATTTTTTTGTTTTTTGTGATCAGGCTGTAAATACTATCTGCCTTAGCCTTAGCACGGTCTAAACTTGCCTGCGTGGCAGATGGCATAATTAAAATATGCCGCACGTGAACCTGCTCGCCGCGGCGCTCTATTACCTGCAGGAAATGAAATCCGAAATCCGTTTCAAATACCGGCGATATTTCTCCTGCTTTAAGTTTAAACGCCATCGCACTAAATTCTTTTACATAACCCGTACGGTCGCCAAAACCCAGATCGCCGCCATCTGCAGCAGAACCCGGATCTTGCGAATATAACCGGGCCAGGTTAGCAAAGTCTTCCCCTTTTTTTACCCGGTTACGCAGCTCTTCAGCCTTGGCGCGAGCATATTCCTTCTCCTCTTTGCTTAGCGCGGGGTTAAAAGCTATCTCACCGACTTCTACCTCTTTATTAAAAGACGGCAGGCTGTCTTTCGATATTTTATTGAAAAACGTTTGCACATCAAGGGGGGTAACACTAATCTTTTCCGTTATTTTCCCGCGCATGCGCTCTGCAACCATGCCTTCGCGTATCTCGTTCCGTATCTCATCTTTATACTGAATAACCGAGCGGCCTAAAAATTGCTCAAGGCGTTCCTGGCCGCCCGCGCGGGCAATACTGCTGCGCATACGTTTATCAATTTCGGCATCTACTTCATCTTCTTTAACGCTCACGCTATCTATAACTGCCTGCTGCGCCAATATTTTTTGGGTGAGCAGGTTTTGCATCACCTGGCATTTGATATCGGGGTTTGGAGCACCGCCCTGGATAAGATATTGTGCATATTGCTGCTCAATGTCTGACTGTAAAATAATGCTGCTGCCAACAACCGCGGCTATTTTATCAACAGATCGCTGGGCTTTTACAGCCGTTACGACCAATAAAAAACTTAAAAGGGTTATTCCGAGTCTTCTCATTTATGATCTTAATAATACTTGTGTACGCCAAAGGCATAACCAGCTTCAAATTTCGCAAATTTAATTGAACTGCAGGTTGTTAAATGTTATTTAACCGTAAAAGCTCAATTTTTACGAATATGCAGATAATGGCTCGGCTGCTTTAGCTATTTTTGTTAAACTTTGTTAAATATGCCCACAGATAATGCCGCCGTGCTCCGCTACTTTTTACAAGATGATATTTATCTGTTGAAGGAAGACAAGCAGGTGTATGGGGGCCAACCCGTAACAGATGAATATCCTGAAACGGATAAACCGCGCTTTAATTATCTTGGGGGTAATAAAAGCAAGTTTTTGATATTGGTTAATTACCCCGGAGAAGAGTTTCTGGACGCTATCCATCTACGGGCTTTGGAAAGCACGCTTAGCCGCAAAAATTTAGTAATTGAGGATGTAGCCATTCTTAATTTGGCTAAACACGGCGGGCCTACATTCGCAGCAATTTTAGCCTTTTTTGCGCCCGCTAAAATACTCATCCTGGGTATAGATGCGGCTGTAGCTGATATGCCAGCGTCGGTATTTAATACAATTGAAAATAAAGCCGCACATTTACAACTGCACACCTACAGTTTTATTGAAATGGTAGCCGACCCCGATTTAAAAAGGCCATTCTGGGACCAGATAAAAAACTTTTAGCATGGCTTACCAATTAGTGTTTGCCACCAATAACCGCCACAAACTTAATGAGGTAGCGGCAAAAATGGGCAATAAGATTAAACTGCTTACCCTAACTGATATTGGGTGTACCGAAGACATTGCCGAGACCGGCATCACATTCAGAGAAAACGCATCTATAAAAAGCCGGTTCATCTTTAATCATTATCACCTTAATTGTTTTGGCGATGATAGCGGACTGGAGATAGATGCCCTCAATAAGGAGCCCGGCGTTTATTCTGCCCGCTACGCAGGGGCTCACGGCAACCATGCGGCCAATATTAAAAAGGTGCTCGAAAACCTTGAAGGGGTTCAAAATAGAAGCGCCCGCTTTCGAACGATGATCTCGCTGATTTGGAAAGGTGAGGAATACTTTTTTGAAGGAACGATTGAAGGTAAAATCCGTACTGTGGCTTCAGGGACAGATGGTTTTGGTTACGACCCTATCTTTCAACCGGATGGATACGACATCACGTTTGCCGAAATGACGATGCATGAGAAAAATGCAATCAGCCATCGAGCTACTGCAACGGAAAAATTGCTCACCTTTTTAAAAGGACGGTAAGCAAGAAAATTAATTATTTTGAACTCCTTTTAAGGTGTCCCTTTTCAACTTCACAGGTGCAATAACCGGTAACCTTTTTTGTAAAGAGTCTTGCTTCAATACTGCTTTATTAATGGTAGAATCCCTATCTGCTTTTGCATCCGTTCCCTTTTTAAGCGGCGTTGCACCTTTAACAACCGGCTTAGATACCTGCAGCGTTTTTGGGGCAACTTTATGATATTTATGCGTTTTATCAAATGCCGCTATGATCTGTTCTTTTGACACAGGGCGCAAACTGGGTTTCCAGATAAAATTCTTGAGCAATAATTCATCCTCCTTAAATTTCTTTACCGGGCCGCCACGCTTTTCGGGCTTTACCAAGAACAAAATATTCTGGACTTTATTGTCTTTAAAATTAACGCGCATGCGGCTCGTTAAGGCGCGAAGCATATCGGGGGGGGCATTAGAGGTACTGTCTTTAGAAAAGTAAATGGTTTCGGCATTACCGTCAACAAAAAGCCGGTTAAGCTTGCTCTCTTTAAAATACCCCTTCATTTTCTTTCCGCTAACCTGGTTAAAATAAGCTGTGTCGTTCTTCTCCACGTTAACTGCGAAAGCTCGCGGAAAGATGTCCATATTATCAAGCTTTTTGTTCCGTAATTGTAAGTAGATCGTATCGCCGGATAGCTGCGAGCCTTGCGACCACATCATTGGTTTTACATAACACCGCACCACCGAATCGGCCGAGCTGTAAAATATAGAATCGGCTATAGCCTGAAAATCTGATTTATAGATCTTTGAGTTATGGTGCCCTATAAGCACGCGTATCCGTGCAGTATCCTGCAACACAATGTTGCGGGTCATGTACACAGAATCTACACCCGATCGTAAACGGTAACTGGTATCTGCAGCGGCTTTACCGGGTCTCCCCCTGCCGGTTTGCCTGGTAGGTTTAGGGGCCTGTTTTTTTGGCGGCCCAAAAAAATTAGGGTGCAAATAGCTGGTATCCTGCAGCATTTTCGGGACGCTAATAGTCAAAAACTTTGATGGTTTTTTGGCTGCCATGCGTTTAGCCCTTGCCGCCGCGGAGGTATCTATCCTAGATTCCTGCCGTTTTTTCTCCAGATACACCTTGAAATCTTTAACCGTCGTAACCCAGGTTTGCAGTGTATCTGCAACCCAGTACATGGTATCGCGCTTTATAGTGGTAGCGGTATCTTTTAGTTTAAGTTTTAAACTATCGGTAGCAGATTGCCTTGTTGGTTTTGTACTGGCAAGTACTGCCGTTATTGGCGGCTTTGTTACAACTACGGGCTTGGGTATCTTTTTGCCTTTCACTTTAACTGTTTCCACAGGTTTGATAGCTACGGTATCTGTTTTCGTACTATCTTTTTGTTCAGTTACAATGGTTACCCATGGGTTACGAGTTACTTTGGTGGTTTCGCCCTTTTGGTAATATGTACCAAGGTCGCCGTTAAGGGTTATTTTTTGTTCGGTATCATTAAAAACCACGTGTTTTACCGCGCGGCCATAACCTTTTAGGCGGTCGTAAAACAAACTATCGCCTTTTAGAGATTTGGTTCCCTGGGTATATAAATTGTTTTTGAGCAGTATGGCCTGCTCGGTTACGGTGTTGTAAGTACCGTTCTCAGTGTAAAGCGTATCTTTATTTTTTTTGCCATAAACATGGGTGGGGCCGTAAAAGTACGCTATGCGTGTTCCCGAATTGTAGCGCAAAGTGTCGTTCTTTATAACAGCGTCAACCGTGGTTAGCACCACATTATATCTAAAATAAGCATCGCGCGAATGGGCAAAGTAATAGCCGTTGGTGCTGGTAAGTACGTTATCTTTATTAACCAGCTTGCCGCCACCGGTGTAAGTGGCTATGCGGGTAGCCGTATTGTATGTTAAAAAATTAGTAGTAAGGGTAGCATCCTTATCAACCATGCGCACATTATCTGTAAGCAGGGCAACATGGGTGTTGCCGTTGTAGTTCAGTTTATCTGAATAGATGTTTAAGGTATCGCCCTGCTGGATATTTACATGGCCAAAAGCATCAAAGGCATTAATTTGGGGGTAGAAATACGCACTGTCTGACCGAAGGATAGAATAATCCTGTTGAAAAACGCCGTTATAAACCTTAATAACATCTGCGCCGTTACGCTTAATGCCCTGGCTGCGCTGAGAAGAAATTAAGTTCACTGTCGACTTTTTGGGCTGGCATACTGCCGTAAGCCCGCCGAGCAATAGTAAACAGCAAAACACGTATTTAATCACAATACAAAATTAGTTTTTTGGTTGGGGTTATTAAATTAAATAATTTTGGGCATGTTACCGTTGGCCGGGTTAAACCGTTTTGTCGAAAAAAACCAGCTCTTTACACAGCAAAGCAAAATACTTGCAGCGGTTAGCGGTGGTATGGATTCTGTGCTGATGGCAACTTTGCTTCATGCCGCCGGGTATCAAATTGCCATTGCACATTGTAACTTTCAGCTTCGTGGCGATGAGGCCCTACGCGACCAGCACTTTTGTGAAGCGCTTGCCGAAAAATTAGAAGTCCCGTTTTTCACGACAGTATTTGATACGGCCGGATATGCAGCTGCAAAAAAGATATCCATCCAAATGGCAGCCCGCGATCTGCGTTATAACTGGTTTGGGCAAACTCGCCAACAAAATGGCTATCATGTTATCGCCCTTGCACACCATCAAAACGATAGTATTGAAACCATATTGTTGAACCTTACCCGTGGCACGGGCATTGCCGGCTTGCATGGTATTAAACCTAAAAATGGGTACCTGGTTAGGCCGCTGCTTTTTATGAGTCGCGCAGAAGTTGCCGATACCGTAAAATGGAATAAGGTAGATTTCGTGGAAGACAGCACAAATGCGGAAGTAAAATATAACCGTAACAAGTTACGCCATGAAGTTATACCGAAATTAAAAGAGCTGAACCCAAATCTGGAACACACCTTTCAGGATCACTTACAGCATTTTAACGAACTGGAAGAATTACTGGAGATGCACCTGGTAAATTTGAGATCAAACCTGCTTTCTGTCTATAAAAACGAAACCCGGCTATCCATCCGAGCAGTAAAAAACTTGCAACCTTTGCATTTGCTGCTCGCGGGTGTGCTTAAGCCCTATGGCTTTAATACTACTACAATAAATGATTTGATCGACTCGCTAAATAAGCATGCCGGTAAGAAATTTGAGTCTGCCGGATATAGTTTAGTTGTTGACCGGGAAGATTTGATCATTCAGCAGTTAAATAGTGCAGCCGGGGTAGAGGCGATTATCGAAGAAACTGATCTAAAGGCGGCTTTCGACAGTTTTAATTTTAACATAATCAGCGCATCTGCTCCTTACGAGGCCGGTAAAAACCCTGATATCGCTGTCATAGATGCCGCACTGCTCTGCTACCCGCTAACTATTCGTCGCTGGCAACAAGGCGACCGGTTTTACCCACTGGGTATGAAAGTGCGTAAAAAACTAAGCGATTTTTTTATCGGGCAAAAGATACCTATAAGTCAAAAAGAACATATCCCGATATTGGTTAACGGCAATAATGACATCATCTGGATTGTGGGTTACCGGATAGACAACCGCTACAAAATAACGGCAGGTACTAAAAAAATCTCTATCTTCGAGGTAACAGAAATTTAAATGGCAGCTAAACCGGTATTTACCGAGAAACAATATTTGGGCAGGGAATGGATACCCGTTACCATAAGGCTTATGCTTGCCCTTATTTGTTTTGCGGTATACTTTTTTACAGATGAGCGTGAACGTAACGGCGATCTGCTGGCGGTGGTTGGTTTTGCCATTATTATCATTTCAATCATCCTGGGCTTCTTGCTGCACTTTCGTACCCGGGTTATTAATAAGAGTATATTATTAAACGGTTTATGGACAACCCGCCTGGTGAAGATAGACCTAAACAGCATTGTTAAGGTAGAAAAAGGCGATTATAGCCGTTACCAGTTTAATAATCCGGTTTATAACCTGCACAAAAAAGGCACTATCCGTTTTTACACTGCAGGCTGCGATGCCATTATTTTAACCGATCGCGATGGCCTGCTTTACATTATCGGATCGCAGCACGCCAATGAATTTTTAAGGGCAATACAGGAAGAGATGAAGGGATAGGCACCCCCCCCCCCGCCCCTAAAGGGGGAAAAGATAACATAGAAAAAGTTGGTCATCCGTGCGGCAGCGAAGAATCTTCTTCACCTTACAAGTAAATCCGCAGAAAATTCTTCAACTGTTCAGAATGACAGGTATAATAAACAAGAAAGGCTGCGGGTTTGGCAGCCTTGCTTGTTATTCCAAATTTGAAAGCGAACATTCGAATTCCGAATCTTCTTCTCCCCTTTAGGATCGGGGGCCTCTATTTCTTAAGCCCTATCTCTCTCAGCCTTTCATCCAAATATTCGCCGGCAGTCATGTCGCTAAATTGTTTTGGATGCTCATCGCTAATGGTTGATGGTAAACTGCTAAGATCCATAGTTGAACGCGGGTGCAAAAAGAAGGGAACGGAAAAACGAGAGAATTTCATCATTTCGCGCGGCGGATTAACCACCCGGTGTGTGGTAGATTTTAGTTCGCCGTTGGTTAAACGCTGCAACATATCGCCTACATTAACTACCACATCTTCGCCATGCGCCTTTATCGGGAACCATGTGTTTTCACGGGTTAATACTTCCAGGCCATCGGCGCTGGCCCCTATTAACAGGGTGATCAGATTAATATCTTCATGAGCGCCGGCACGTACCGCGTCAGGGGCTAAGGCATCAGGGTCTTCAATGGGGAAGTAATGCAGCGTGCGAAGAATGGAATTTCCATTGTGTACCTTATCATCAAAATAATGCTCATCTAAACCTAAATAAACGGCAATAGCCTGCAGTAAATGTTTTCCGGCAGCTTCCAGGCGCTGATAAACTTCTTGCGTTACCGGGTTAAATTCCTGTAGTTCTTCTACGTGCAAGTTTTCCGGATATTCAAATTTTACAGGGTCGTCATCAGTAACGGTTTGGCCTATCTGCCAAAACTCTTTTAAGTCGGGTATCTTCATACCCTTGGCAGTTTCTTTACCCTTGCTGGTATAACCCCGCTGGCCAGACAGGCCCGCTACTTCATACTTTAATTTTACATCTTCGGGTAAGGCAAAAAGTTCTTTCACCTGGGTGTATAAATTATCTATCAGCTCTTTACTAAGCCCGTGATTGGTAATGGTTACAAAACCGGTTTCATTAAAGGCCTTGCCTATCTCGTCAGAAAAGCGCTTGCGCAAGCCTGCATCGCCGTTAACATAATCGTTAAGGTCCAGCCGTGGGATGTTTATTGTACTCATAATTGGTAAATATAATTAATTGCAAATGATACAAACATCCGACTTAATTTTTGTTTCCCGCATACCGGGTAACAAACAAATTCCGGCTTAAACGCTTTTAGGTAATTGAAGTCTAATTTCAGTACCTGCTTTACAGGCAATTAATAAAAATTGCATTATGAAAACCTTACCTAAAAATATTTTTCGCATACTGATGCTTGTAGCATTGGTAGTGGCATTGCCTCATAAAACGCGCGCCCAGGAAGGCGGACAAATATCTTTTCAAACTTTTTACGATGAACTGCAGCCCTACGGCACCTGGATCGACGACCCTAATTACGGTAACGTTTGGATACCTGATGTTGGCACCGATTTTAGACCATACGGAAGTGCCGGCCATTGGGTACTCACAGATTATGGTAACACCTGGGTATCTGACTACGATTGGGGCTGGGCACCGTTCCATTACGGCCGCTGGCGTTATGACGATTATTATGGCTGGGAATGGATACCGGGTTACGAATGGGGGCCGGCTTGGGTTAACTGGCGTACAGGCGGCGGTTTTTATGGCTGGGCGCCATTAAGCCCCGGCATTAATATAAATATAGGGTTTGGCAGCTATAACCCACCCGAAAATTATTGGGTGTTTGCTCCCCAGGCCTATATTAACAACCCCCGTATATTTAATTATTATGCCCCAAGAACGCGGGTGAATACTTACATCCGCCAAACCACTATTATTAATAATGTGTATGTAAATAATAATACTCGTTACGTTGCCGGGCCGCGCCGTGAAGATATTGCGCGCGTTACACACAACAATAACGTGAATGTTTACCATATAAATAACGTATACAAGCCTGGCGCTACCAATATTACCAATAACACTGTAAACATTTATCGGCCGGCGGTTAACCATGGTGCAGATGCCCGCCCCGCCCGTGTTGTAGATGCTAACGCCTACCGCAACGCACACCCGAACGAAAATATTGCGGGCGGCCATGCAGGGAATAACAATGCCGGTAACGCTGCCCGCCTGGCTACCGAAGCACGAAGCACCAGCAATAACACCGTGCGGATAAATGCCAGGCCAAATAATGGAGCCATACCGGCCGAAAACAGGTCTAATACGCCTACTCCTGTACCAAACACTAACACTGCCGGCCGTCCTAACAACATTGCTCCGGCACAAAGCGGTCAGCCGGGCACTGCAACTTCCAATAACTTCGACCGAAACAGGGGTAGCAGACCTAAGGGTACCCCATACCAAAGGAATAATCCACAACCTGCCAGTCCGGTTATCAATAACGGGCAGCCCGTTAATCCGGCCGTAAATAATGCACAACAATCTCAACAACAAGCAGAGCAGGCCCGCGAGCAGCAAAGGCAGCAACAGGCCAGTCAGCAAGCACAGCAAAACCAGCAACGCCAGCAACGCCAGCAACAGGCCAGTCAGCAGGCGCAACAAAATCAGCAACGCCAGCAACAGGCCAGTCAGCAGGCGCAACAAAATCAGCAACGCCAGCAACAGGCCAGTCAGCAAGTGCAACAAAACCAGCAAAGGCAACAGGGTCAGCATCAGCGGCAACAGCAGCAAAGGCAACAGCGCCAGCCCCAGCCGGCCCAGCCACAGCCACCCAAACCCGACGGGCAGCCGCACCCTTAATTGATTACAAAATACACATTAGCATACATCCGTTATTGGCAGATGTGTGCTTTTTTTATCTACATTCAACAATTATGTTCAAACAAAACCCTATTAGGTTAGCTGTTGCAGCCCTAATTTTATGCACTGCTTTAGTTGCTTTTACTATAGTGAAAACGCCACGCGTGCCTAAACCTCAAATAAACTTTATAGAGAACGCCTGGGCCGATGCCATTAAACAGGCACAGGCACAGCAAAAATATATTTTTGTGGATGCTTACGCTTCGTGGTGTGGGCCCTGCAAAATGCTAAAAGAGAAAACATTTAAAGATGTGAGGGCGGCCGATTTTTTTAATAAGAACTTTGTGAATGTTGCCATAGATATGGAACGTGGCGTAGGGCCCGGACTGGCATCACAGTGGGGTATACGCGCTTATCCAACGCTCATTATTTGTAACGCTGATGGCAAGCCGGTTTATGGCAGCGTAGGTTATATAGAAGCCGCCGACCTTATTAAATTTGGGCGTGAGGGCTTAAAAAAGTAGTGCTTTAGTTATGCAAACCGTTGCTATTTAGTATTATTACCAATAAAAGCAGTTGATAAGAAAAACAGTATTGTGCTAATCATAATGGGCAGAGTGCTCATTGTAGCCGGAGGATTTTTTTACCGCAGTAAAAACAGATGCCGCAGATAGCAGGCCAGTTACAGTAACCACCAGCGGCACTAAATCTTTTGAATGGCCTGTTTATAGAGGCGTGATCTTACTGTTTTTGGGTGCTACGTTTAATATAGCCAGCAGGCGTAATACCAAGGCAGATCATACGCGGGTTTAATTTGGCCGCGTGCCTGTACTACTGGTGTCTCGCTTTTTAGCAGCCGTGTCTTTTGGATGGTATGACGGGCCCCCAAAAGTATTGTGCGGATTTGAATGGCAACCTGCAAAGGTGATCAAGCCATTTATTATTAATAACAGTTTTAATATGGTTTTCATAACTGTTAGAGCTACAAAGCGGAAAGCCTTTTGTTTAACTATTTAAGCATCAAGCATTAAAATTACAAAGCGAAAAAATTAACATATATATTTAAACCATACCGCATATATCTTGTTCAATTAATATGGATAACAACGTTTATTTATTAGCTACAGATCCTAATGATCCGTGCCGGGATGTTATCCATTCGAGAGACACAGGACTTAAGGTTAAAGTGTTTTGCGTTTCTAACGAAAATTTTGAGCCGGATACAAATGAAATACAGCTGTACGCTTATGCAAAAGAAAAGCTCTATGCTTTTGAAACCATACAAATAACGCCCGATGACGCTTTAGACATTGTTTCTGCTATACAATGGTATGCCAAATACATTCATTTCCCCGAAATGGAGATTTTGCCCGAAGACCCGCGCCTGGGCCACCACGTAGCTATCTAATACATAACTAAATTACGCTTTACCATTATGTTCCCAAGCGTTATTTGCGATTTTGCTATGCAATGATTACATTGTTTGAGAAAGATTTCTATAGCCGGTTATAAACATTGTAAAATTATGAGTTCTATTAAAGAATTGCTGCACCAGCAATGCGCAAGCTACGTACAGGCTAAAATTGACAATGCCCAGGAGGGGATTGACGAAGCACAAAAGGCTTCTCAACAAGAAACCAAAAGCAGTGCAGGCGATAAATATGAGACAGGCCGGGCCATGATACAGCAGGAAATTAATCGCAATACCGGTTTAATTACCGAAGCTAAGTTATTAATGGGCACACTTAACCAGATAAGTACGGCTGGTACAGCACCCGTTGCAGATATTGGCAGCCTGGTGGTGACCAATAAGGGGAAGTTTTATATTGCGATAAGCGCCGGGACCTTGAAGGCAGATGGCGATAATTATTTTGCAGTTTCACCGGCTTCGCCTATTGGCGTAAAGCTTCGCGGCAAGAAAACAGGTGATAAAATTGAAGTGAACGGCGTAACTTATCAGGTAAAGGAAGTAATGTGATTGATTTTGGTAAGCGACGACTTGTGTAATAGATCAATAAAAACGCCCTGATTGTAAGGGCGTTTTTTGTTTAGGCAAACTCCAATTCGTCGGCACTTGGGCCATAACTACCTGGTATAGGCACATTCAGCAGCCGGAGAAATACGCCAAGTTGCGCCCGGTGATGTACCGTTTGGTTAAGCGACATCCGCAGCACTTCTTCTTTGGTTTGCTTCATGTAAATCTCATCGCCTGCGCGTAATATCCATTGTTCATCAAGTGTTCCTTCTTTAGCGGCCAATAAACTAGTCCTGCCGCTTGCTACAGAAGTTTCGAAGAATGCCATCAAGTCTTCTTTTGTATTAATTACCGGTTCCTTCCAATTATTGCTGTTAAAGTCCAGCTCATCTGTGGTTAGGCCCATGGTTATCCAATTAGGAAGGTCGGCAATATGGGTTACCAGGCGTTGGATGGTCATACTTTTTTCGTGGGGTTTCCACCCGAAGCTGTCTTCCGGAACACGTTCAAACATTTTACGGGTAATTTTCGATTCGTTTTCGAGCTCTTTTAAAAAGATCTGGATCATTGACATGGTGTGTTGTTTTAAGTTTGTGATTCAAAGAAACCACCCCTTAATGACAACCCTATGTCAGCAGAGAAAACAATAATTATAAATTAGCTGCTATTTTTTTTACGATGTTTCGCACGGCATCCTTTAGCTGGTCCGGCTCAATTATATGGGCATAATCTGCATAGGCCATATACCACCGGCTAAACCCAATAAGAGATGGCGTCATAAAATTCATTTCCACATGATCATCGGCAACGGTTTCGGACACAAAACCATGGTAAAACTTCTGGTCGCCAAGATATGGTACTGCTTCTTTCTGCACCTTTATAACTACACTTTGCAATTCGCTTTCTTTATACAGGCTTTTTAAATGCTCCTGCAACGGCGGGTGCGCAGCGTTAAAATGCTCATCTGTTATTTGCAGGCTTTCCATTCTATCGAAACGAAAATCGCGATAACCCTGCCGCATTTGGCACCAGGCAATTAAATGCCAATGGTTATCAAGGTAAAATACACCTACCGGCTCGATAAATCTTTTGGTATTTTCCTCTTTGTAGGCAGCTTTATAACATAGTGCCAACACTTGTTTATGCGCTGTGGCCTGTAAAATTGTTTGTAGCTGGTTTTGCACCGAGGGTGATTGCCCGTCGCCGCTTCGCGCTTTTAGTACCTCGATATTATTTTCCAGGGTTTCAAGATAATCCTTGTCGTTGTTCTTTAGCACCGCCTTGATCTTATACATGGCCGAGCTATAGCTGGCGCCGTTTGCAGCATCTGTTAGCTTGCCCACCATTTTTTCGGCAGTGAGAAAGGCGGCAGCTTCGTCGCGGGTAAACATTACAGGCGGCAGGCGATAACCGTCTACAATGGAATAACCCACACCAGCCTCGCCTATTAAGGGGATACCAGCTTCTTCCAACGTTTTTACATCCCGGTAAACGGTGCGTAAGCTAATGTTGAAACGCGTAGCAATATCCTGCGCCTTAACCGTTCTGCGTGATTGTAACTGAATTAAAATGGCGGAAATACGGTCTATACGGTTCATTGTAATTGCTTACAAATTAAGCAATAATGAAACGATTAATATGATTAAAACCGGTAACCGAATGTAAGATAGGGTAACACACTCTCATGCGAAAAGCCAGCTTCGGCCTGTATGATCAGTACACTGGCCGGTATCACATAGATACCGCCGCCGTAACCATCATGCCATACATTAGATGATTCGCCCTTTACCCAAACACGGCCCACGTCATTAAACCCGATGAGCCCAACCGCACCAGGGAAAAGATAGGAGCTGAAATTAAAAAGTTTGAGGCGCAGTTCGAAGTTGTCATACAGCATGGTAGTACCCGTAAAACGGTAAGAGTGGAAACCGCGCAAATTATCGGGCCCGCCCAATTTTACCTGTTGAAAATAGTCGGCATTGCCAAAAGTTGTACCGCCGCCAACTCTATTGGCTATGGTTAAAACAGAATCCCTGCCGGGGTTAAAATAGGTGCGAAATTCTGACAATACCTGGGTATATGTATTGCTGCTGTTGGCAATCCCGGTAACCGTGTTTACGGTAGTGTTCCAATAAATACCGCTTGTAGCGTTGTTTGCTTTGTTACGGTTATCGTATTTGGCACCTATAATTATCCCTGCGTAGGCCTTGGTATCATATACATGCTCATCGGGGTGCTGCTGGGCATAAACGCCCAAGTAATGGTTTACGTTAGCCCCGGCATCGCTGTAATATAACTGGCCTGTAAAACCTGCGCTTACCTGCCAGTTGTTGTAGGTATGATACAGCCGGGCATCGGTATTTAGGGTGTTAAAATGGTTGCGGTAGTACTCAATATCGTGCGGAGCCTTATTCTCGAAAACGGTATTATTGCCTACACCAAAAAAGTTGCTCACGTTGTCGGGACCTTTTGAAACAGCGGTTATATACAGATCATTGTTTTTATAAACCTTTTTAAAATCGCCGAGGTAATTAAAAAGGAATGAATTTCTGCCGAGCGAATAACCTGCTAAAATAGTTTGGTGATAACGGTACGGCTCCTGCCTAAAGCCCTGCTTCTCGAATAATACGCCCCCAATTAATGTTAGCCCTTCATCGGTATTAAATGTGCCTGTTATTATAGATGAGGTATTATCATATTTGAAGGCCGTTCGGTTAAAACTGTTAACGGCGCTATCGGTACTTGTCCTGATCTTCGCATCGTGGCGGGATGGGTAAAAATTTTGCTTATCACTGCGGTCATAAATGTAAATATTGCCTTTGTTATTCAACTTGGGGTCTACATAAAAGCTGTCGACTCCATCGCCGCCTATCAGGCGCAATTTTATGGACGATGGCTGATTACCGGTAACATGAAACACATCCTGGCCATCCATAGCATAAAGTCTTACTTCACGGGTTTCTTTTGGTTTGAAAGTTCGCTGAAAGATAACACGGTCTAAAGTGCCGTCCTTTTTTATTTTATGCACTGTTACAGCCAGTTTACCGCTGTCTTGCTCAACCACATCAAATTGTTCTTTTTTGTCGGTTGCGGGTATGTCTACATGGTCTGCCAGGAAGGCGAAGTATTGTAGCCCTTCAATTTCAAGCCTGTCACGGCGTTCTTCCATTGCGTTAATTATAGGTGTTGCCGAAAGCCGGTAAATATTTGCCGGCATGCGTTTCATAGCACTAACGATGAGTTGATTAGTGAGCGCCTTTTGCACAGCGTGTATCTGCTCTTTCCAGTCATCTTCACTTAATTGGGTCAGAAAATACCGGTCGAAATACCGGGCATTGTAGTTCCAGCTACTAATGTCGCGTATGCGCCCTCCATAAGGTTGCAGTTGCGATTTTAAATGCTGGTGTGATAATATATATGGAAATATACCCGATGTGGTGTAAAACACTTTATCACGGTCGCGCGGTATGGGGGTATAAACAATCCCGGTATCATTAGTAACCCTATCCCAGCGCCATTGGTCTTCATGACGGTCCCAATCGCCTATAACCATATCCAATAATCGTGCACGCAACACCAATTTTTGATTAACCCGGTTATCATTATCCTTTTCAAGATTTTTTTCGGCTTTTTCGGTATTGTCGGTCTTATCCATATCCAGCGGGTCGCGCTCTTCAAACAAGAAAACATGGTTGGCATATTCTTTTCTAAACTTACCCAGGCCGGGGTCGTCTGCTACATAAACAATCTGGGGGTTGGAGTGGGGTATATGTAAGGCTTCGGCCAGCGGCGGCACAACCAACGCCGAAAACGGATGAGAAGTAGATACTTCGTCCTGCAAAATATCTTTCACAATGGTTTTCCGCAGATTTTTTGGCAAAGCCCGTTCGGGGTATTTTTGTACGGTGCGCAAAGCCCAGTCGTTACCGCCCTTATCTTTTAATTTTAAAGATCGTGTTTGTTTACCGCCGCCTTGCTGAAAAACGGTTAAACCGCCTTTTTCGCGTTCGAGGTAAAAAACCTTCATTTTTACAGGCGTGGCCCACAAACGGCGGTAATTTTCGCCAAAAAGTTTACGGTGAATATGGCTTACATCGTCGTACTCAGGTTCAACAGCTATCGTTATGCTGTCGCCTTTTATCTGTTGCGCAACTGCGGAAGTACCATTTAAGGCGAACAACAAAAAGAAAAATGCGGCTAAATTTTTTGCGTACATGTAACGGCAAATAGCTAAGTGTTAATGATTTATTTCATAACACAAATTCTGTTGAATTGTGATTCCGAAGACAGCTTTCCTAAACTTGTATCAGGCGGTAAGGTTAACCGTAAGCCTGAGCGCCTTTAAGCCGGTAACCCCCTGCAACTCTTCAAGATCATGAAACTCAGTTTTACCTTGCACGAGGTTTTTTTTGCGTGCCTCATCAATATAAAGCAAAAATTCATCGG
This sequence comes from Mucilaginibacter sp., assembly GCA_965277245.1. Taxonomy (GTDB): domain Bacteria; phylum Bacteroidota; class Bacteroidia; order Sphingobacteriales; family Sphingobacteriaceae; genus Mucilaginibacter. The sequence continues at coordinate 2,729,678 of OZ255719.1, read as the reverse complement.
CTTCCTCCGTGTCCGAATAAACGAGAGCTACCTGGCCCGGCTGCGTAAGGCGTTCCTGCGAATCTTTGATCAGCACTTTATCTATACGTTTTTTTATTACCTCGTACCTGATGTTGTATGCCCCTTCTACGTCAAAGCGCCGTTCGTCTTTGCGGAAACAAATGTCAATTGGATTTGAGTGTACAAAGATAAGCTGGGTTGTAGCCAGTTTGCAATCCATCTCCCGGGTAAGTTTATCGGTTATCTTTACGATATCTATCATCGACATTAATTGCCACCGCCTAAACTGGCTTATGTTACGGGTATCAAAGGGTACATGGGGTGCTATAGCCTGGCCGGTATAAATGTCATATTCAACCCCATCTGTACGGAATTTTTCGAAATAAGAAGGGTAAATTGCCTGCAGCTTTTGCTGCGCGGCTTCAAAATAGGCATTGAGGGCCGCATTAATTAACGACATTGACCTTTCCAGTTCCCGCCTGCGGATAAAGCCTTCACCTTCTTTTTCATCCACGGTGGTAAAATAAGCATCTACAATTTTGGCGGCCTCTGGCAATTCTTCTCTTAACTGATCAAAAACCGGATATATCTCAGACTCGATGAATGCCTTAATATGCATCTCGTCATTATCACCAATTTGTTTGTTGATCCTTATTTTCCAGGCGTTTACTGTTTCTGCCTGTTTTTTAAAGTCGATATCGCTTCTTAGGGTTACCACATGCTCCAGGGTTTCGATCAACTTTTCTAACACGGTGTTGAGATCGTGCAGAAGCGCTTCATTGCGCATATTAGTAGAATTGCGAATATCAATAGCGCCATACAGCGGATACACATCTTTAAATGATATCGACTTAATATCATTGCTTTTGCCGCCATCGTTATCTTTGAGGTAATTCCACGCAGCCTCGTTAAACTTCCATTCTACCGAATGCTGCAAGGTTGTAAATTTCTCTTTAATAACATTTTCTATACGGTTATTGAACTGCTCTATACTGTTATGGAGCAGCTGCGAAAGCAGTGGAACGGCTGCCTCGAGTTTTGATAATAACCTTTCGAAATGGATCACCCCTTTTTTGGAATAGATCTCCAGCACGCCGGTTAGTTTATGATTATAATACACCGGTAATACAGCGTATGATTTAATGCCTGCATTAAACAGTACGCGCAGGTTAAAATTATCCCTGATCTTATCTTCATGTATCTCATTAAAGAAAACGGGGCGTGGGTTTGCCATATAAGCTTCTATTGAGGCCGTGTAAACTTCGGGCCCAATACCTTGCTTGATAAAAGAATTGATAAGTATGCTGCTGAAACATTCTTCGGTATCTAAAACCAGGTTACCATTTACCTTTAAAAAAGGCAGTAAACCAAACTCTATAGAACTGTGGTTAGTTAACGTTTGCAGATTGTGGCTAACGTTGGCGAACAACTCATTAGGATCGGCCGAATCATCAACCAGGGAAATCTTTATTCTTTCTATAGAATGCTCGGTGGTAATATCCTCTACCGTGATCATGCTAAATCCATCAACGGTAAACATGTTTAGGGGTATTACGGCCGCCAGTATTTCCGGGCCTGCACCTTCATGTAAAAACTGCTCTATCAATTCGGGGTTTAACTCGGGCAATGCCTGTTTAGCAATTACCCGGACGTACTTGGTATCTATGTGTATCTTAAAATACCGCTCAAGGTTTCGTTCTTCATCCAGCTGGGTATAAATAACATCGTTGCGGATGCCCGACGATAAGTTATAAAGCTTCTCGAGCACCATGCGGTAAAATAAATCTTCCTGGCGGGTTTTAAACGTATGCTCATCCTGGTTTACGATGCTGTTTTTGTTGGCGTGGTAACCGGTAATAAATTTATAAAACCCTTCTGTACAGTAAATTACATCTCCGGGGATTGCCGAGCCAATTGCCCAGTAATACTCCTGCTCGTCAACAATGGCAGGCGAAATTATGGCATATATTAACTCTAAAATTTCCTGTTGCTTTGCGGCCTCCTGGGCGTTAAGCCTCTGCTCCAGTTCGGGATGTGCGTCAAACCGGCCGAGGATGATCTTGTATAGCTCGGATTTCAGCGTTTTTTCTGTGGCCAGGCGGTTTCGTAAATCGTTTGTGAATGCAATAAAGGAATAAGCGCTATCTGCACTGATAGTGGCATTGGTATTTTTGTTGAGGTGGAAAACGCCTGCGTGCATATATTGCTAAGGTAACAAGTATAACGTAAGCCTAAATATTAAGTTTTAATGTTACAAACGGATACCAGCCGTCTTTAGAATAACCTGTTTGTATCTGCAGCAGCGCCATATCTGCAGGCGAAAAGTAAAAACCGCCCGCAATGCTGTTATGCCATGTTTTAGACGATACATTGTTGCCCCATACCCTGCCAACCCCATAATTTGCTATTACACCGTATTGCCCGGGTAAAATATATGGCGATAGTACGCTAAATTTATACCGTGCGCCGAGTGTATTGTAAAAAGATTGGGTACCTGCAAACCTATATTGCCTGAAGCCTGCGAGGTTATCGGGACCGCCCAAATAGAGCAACTGATAAAAGGCAGGGCTGCCAAGCGTTAGGCCTCCGCCTATCTTGTCTTCTACCACAAAAGATGAATTGGTAGTTACGCTTTTGTAAAGCCTTATATCCGGTGTAAATTGAGAAAAGCCTCTTGAATATAAATTTAACCCCAGCAGGCTTTGCACCTTTAGGCTAATGTATAACCCATAGGCAGGCAAGGTAGGATTGTTGCGTTTATCATTTATATAAACCAAATTTAGGCCAAAATGAGCCTTATCTTTATTAATGGTGGTACTATCGTAATTATGAATAAGCCGGGGGTTATAGATCAGCCTGTCTTTATCATCTCCTTCGAAATGGTAATAATTAAATGTGGGGCCAATACGTAAACTGGTTGAGCTCGTTCTGTTATGGAACCGCGCATTCAGATCAACACCAAAAATATCAAACCGGCTGCGGTAGTAAGTTTGGTAATCGCCTGTTTTGATAAACAGGGTATTGTTGCCTTCTCCAAAAAAGTTGATCACGTTCGGCGTGTAAACTCGTGCTGCAACTTCTATATCGGCCTTATCAATTGCATTAATCCATTCGCCGGTATAGCGCAGGCGGTTTGCATTATTGCCGAAACCGTGCATAAAGGTAAGTTCCTGAATCTGGCCGGGGGCCTTCCTGAAACCGTTAATAATAAACCTTATACCGGCTTCGGCCCAAACACCATCATCTTTGTTATAGCCTGCGCTAAACAAAGGCAGGGTAGTGTTGAACAAATTAGCCGGCACGTAGCCAACCGTTAAGGAGTCATCAGAAAAATGCGTTTTTATCAGGGTCGCCGCCGGGCCGGTAAGTAATGTGCTGCTTTGTTTGGTATAAAGCTTGGTGTGGTTATTCGCACTAACTACATTATACCCTTTTTGGCCCTGGCCACCAATTAATCGCACTTTTATCACACTTGCCTTATCATTTACAAAAACACTGTCATTTCCTTTGCCTGCATAAATTCGCACCTCGCGCGTGATTGTATGGTCAAATACTTTCGAGTAAATGGCAGCGCCAGTATAACCCTGTTTAAATCGTTTGTAAACAGATACCAACAAATCACTGCTGGTAGTATCTTTTATAATAAAAACCTCATCGCCGTCTGTGGCCTTTACATCAACCACGCGGTTAAAAAAACGATAGTATTTATCTGCCGAAGCAACCAGTTTTTCGCGGTGAAACTGCATTTCTCTTAATAACCGCCCGTGCCTGATATCATATGCTGCCTTAGGCAGCTGATGCAGCGCAGCGACCAAAACCGAGTCGGTTAACGATGCCGCAAATCCCCTGGCAGTGGCCATCCAGGTCTGGTAATCTATACCCGATAAAAAGCGCGAGTCCAGTTCGTGCCCGTTGTAATAAAAATCATTAATGTAATCTTTTTTTGTGCGGTAACCCTTCAAATACGGCGACATCCATTTAGCTGCGGCCGCGTTAGGGATAATGCCCTCGTTCACAAAAAAGGTTTGGTCGCGGTCGCGGGGGCGGGCGCTGTAATATTTAAAATCGCCTTTAGAGCGGTTCGTCCAGCGCCATTGATCTTGCTGCTGGTCCCAATCGCCAATAAACCAGTCAAGCAGCCGTGCCCTAAAAAACTCCATCGTGTCTACACGGTTGTTATTGTCACGGTTAAGCGCCTTAAACATAACCCCAGTGTTATCAGATACATTGCCCGGATTGCTCTCTTCTATGATACAGATCTTATTGGCAAAATCGGCCTCGTAAAAGCCCAGCTTCCTATCTGGCGATACCCATCCTATAACCGGGTTTGTATGTGCAACATTTACAGCTTTAGCCAGCACAGGCACCATCATGGCCGCGTAAGGGTGTTGCGCCGATAACGCATCCCGAAACCACGATTTGGCAAAAGTTTCGCGCCGCGACTGGGGCAGCAATATCTCGGGATATTTTTCAATGCTGCTTAACAGCCATTCTTTTCCATTTGCATCTTTTAAACGTAATGACAATGTTTGGTGCACGCTCCCGAAGCTTATCGGTGTAAGGCCGCCCTTAAAGCTGCTTATTTTTATAACCGGCAGTTTTACCGCAGCTGCCCATTCCTTACGGTAGTTTTCGCCGTAAAGTGTGCGGTGAAACGTGTTTACCTGATCATAAGCCGGATGCGCCCTTACAACAATGCTGTCGGCAGTTACGGGCCTGGCAGTGCTCAGTTTTACCGGCGCTACAGGTGTATATGGCTTAGTGTAAGTAAATACTTCGTTAAAAGTAGTATCTACCCCGGCATAATAAGTAAACTTCATGCTCTTATCGGCCAACAGGTCGGCAGTTACGTAACCGGGCTTGGTAGCAGCGTATAAGGCATATTTGCCTTTTTGAACATAGGCCTCCTTAGCGCCCGAGCCGCTTACGATCTGGATATGCCCGTGATCATTTATAAATTGCAGGCCATGCTCATGGCCCGATACGTTTATTACATTTGGGAAACCTTTAAACGCATTGTTTATCTTTTCTATCATGGTTTTATAAAGCGGGTGGCCCTGATCTTCCTGTACCGAAAAAGTTGCACGCAATACAGGGTATAAAGCACCCAAACCGGGGAGCGGGATATACAAATTCTGCTGTACAGATGTGAGCGGGAAAAAGTAATCTCCAATACCGTAATAACCGCCATGGTGGCCGTATGACCAAAAGGGATGATGGTCTGCCAGCATGATCACCTTGTTGCGGTTCTTATAAAGCAGTTCTTTAAAGCGTGCTACGATCTCGTCTTCAGTTTTACAGTCGCAGTCGGCGTCGGGGTTTTCTTTGCTGTAGATATACAGCCACCATTCAGAATCAAACGCAAGGACAACCAAATTATCATTGATCTTGATCTCATAAGGCCCGGGGCAGCCATTTGCCGGAACGGCCTTTAACAGCAAATCTTTTTGCTCTGTAATAAATTCCCATTGGCGTTTAATTTTTGCCAGCCCCTGCGGGCCCATCCTATCCCAATCGTGGTTGCCCGGTATAAAATATACCGGTGCGCCCTTAGCACGCATAGGCTCGTATTGTGAACGTAGTATGTCGCCGGTTTCTTTTTCTTCTTTACTGCCCGGCAGGCCCATACCGGTGGGATAAATATTATCGCCCAGGTAAATTACATTGGTTTTGCCTGCAAGAATTTTTGCCTGTGCGTGGGTTAATACACCCCCCTGTTGTTTATCTGCTTCGCCGGCATCACCTATATAAATAATGCGCTGTACCACTGCTGCGTCTTGTGCCTTAACAAGGCAAGGCAAAATTATCAGTAATACACACCAAACTTTGTTCATGCTTGTAGGTTATTTGCCCAGCCAGGCAAACTTTAACACAGTGCCCGGCTCTAATTTGTCGCCCTCGTTAGAGATGTATAGGTTGTTCTTGTTGTCAAACGCAATACCTTCGGGCTGGGGGAAAAATTCGGGGTTTAGTTTGTAAACCTGCTGCACCTTAAAATTTTCATTTAGTATAACCAGCATTTTATTTACAGATGATACTATATACCAGTTGCCGCTGCGCTCGTTTTGAGCTATGGCCGAAGGGTGAAAATTTATTTTAGGATCGTTTACCTGGCCTGCAATGTGCTTTACATTAATTTTGAACTTATCTGTTTGTGTCAGTTTACCATCATCTGATAGCTGAAATATAAAACCGCTGGTTTGCTTGCTGGTTTTATCCATTTCGCAATGCTTGCACATTACATAAACCTGTTTGGTTTTTTGATTGGCATACAGCCCTTCAAACTCGCCCTTCGGCAAAATTTCTTCAAATGACTGTACGTGTGTTATTTTGGGGCTGCCTGCTTCTGCGAGCGGGAAGGTATACAAACGCCCCTTACTTTGCAGCATAATTACCTCATTGCCGCAAATAGCTATATCTTCAAAATCGCCGGTCTCTTTAAACGTAGCAAATTTCGCTTTTTTATAATCGGGCTTTAGTGAATATATTCTGCCGCTCTCGTCTTCTTCGGCATAAAGGGTTGATGAGTCGCCATTATGAAATGCGATACCCGATATTTCTACAAGATCATCGGGCATAAAATATTTGTGAGGTTTATTGAGGTTATAACCTGTGGGGCTCAGGAAATCCTGTCTTGGCTTACAACCATACAAAGAAAATAACCCCCCGATGGTTAAAAAAAATACGAGGTATTTAAATTTAATTTTCATGGAGATTTAATAGGGGTAAAACTAAATTATGGCAGAGATTATAAACGCTATAACCGACCCGATAAGCCCGTACATGAATACGCTATAAGAAACTCTGAGCAATTTATACTTTCGCCCAAGCACGGTGCCCTGGGTATAAAGGTCTCGGATGAGGCTTCCATATAAAAAGTCGCTGTCGTTCATCATGGCTACCATGCCGTGGTTATATTGGTCGAGCGTCATTTTATAAAAATTGCCAAAAAATAAAAGGTTTACCTGTTTGCGGTCAATGTCATCCTGCGTAAAGGTACCGGCAGGTAATGTTGGCCTGGTAGCCAGTATAGAGAATATGATGGTAACCAAACTTACCAGCAGCAGTGCAATTGCCGGTATAGATTGCCGCGGGTGTTCGTCTAAACGGCGTAACAGCAAGCTAAGCAGCAATGATATTACAATAGAGTTTACCGATATCATGATATGTGCCTTGCGATCGGCCATGTCGCTTAAACGCTGGTGGTTACTTGTGGTAACCCTAAACATGGTTTCTATTCCTTTAGTGGGCTTTTCATTTTTTCGTTTTTTAGCATCTTTTTTGTCTTCGCCCGGGGCAGGCGGCAACAGCGTAACCTTACTTGGTTTCATTTCTTGGGGGTTCTGATCTTGTTGTTCTTCAGTTAACTGGTTTTGCTTCTCTTTAAGGCGCTGCAGATTTTTTTCCTTGCGGTCATTTAGCAGCAGCCGGCAATAATCTGTATAGTAATGATGTTGCTCCATTACTTCGATCGTTTTTTCGCGCCAATCCTGGTTGCTGATCTCCGTATTGTGCAAGGCTTGTATCTCCCGGTGAAGCAACTTACTTTTCTTCTTAAAATCCTTAGTCCCGAGGTGATACAGATCAGCGTCGCAAATAATATTTTCTAACAAGTTTTTAGGTGCCTGCGGCATTTTGGTGGCCATAATGCAGTGCAGAACTTTATCAATAATGGCGTCATCAACCTTTAAACCTTTTAAACAGTCTGCAGCTATCGCCGCACTGCGTTCTTCGTGGTCATCAAGGTTTTCGGCCTCATGGCCTAAATCATGAAACCATGCAGCAGCGGTTACTATAAACCGGTCTTCGTCATCTAACTGATAATGATCCGCAATTTGCAAAACCGCTTCTTCAACCTCTTTAGTATGTTCGCGGTTATGGTAGGTAAACCGGTCATCACGATGGGTTTTAAAATACAGGATAGCAAAGTGCTTTACCTCGTCGAGTAAAAGGTGATAATCCACATTAACAATTTTGGTGATAGCTAATATACACGCAAATGAAGTCAATGTTTTAACAAGCCCGATTGATGAATATACGATGAGGTATATTGGAAAGGATATTGTAGTGGCGCTTTATATATCTCACTAAAAAGATAACGCTATTATTCTCTCGTAATTATTTAAGCTTCAAGAGTGCTGCTTTTATACGCGGTATCATCTGGGTAATATCATCCAATGAACTTGCGCCCACAGATGCACGGAACCAGTTTACGCTATCGTCTGTACCAAAGGCGCTAAAAGGCACCAGCGCAACCCCGGCTTCTTTAATAAGATAGAAATTAATATCTGTTGATGTTTTTAACAAGTCGCCATCCGGGGTGATGTTGCCAACGTAGTCAACCTTAACGGTTAAATAAATAGCACCCATAGGCTCTATGGCATCAACCTTAAAGCCTTCTGCTTTTAGTTGCCTAAAACCATCATAAAGCGTTGCTAAGCTTTTTTGAATATTATTCTTAAAAGCCGCAAGGTAAGCAGTAACAGGCTCTTCTGTTTTAATAAACTCGCTTGTTGCAATTTGCTCTGCCTTAGGTGCCCAGGCGCCCATATGCCCAACAATAGCGCGCATTTGGGCAATAATCTTCTCAGGCCCGAAACCCCAGCCCACACGCACGCCTGTTGACGCAAAACACTTGGAAATACCGTCTATATATATTGTATAATCTCTTAACGCAGGGCGAAGGCTTACCGGGTTAAAATGCTCTTTATTAAAAGTAAGCATAGAGTAGATCTGGTCATACATAATGTATAACGGTTTCTCACCGGCTGCACGCTTACTATTTTCTTCGATAACCATATCGCAGATCTCTTCCAGATCTTTTTTGTCAAACATTGTCCCGGTAGGGTTCAACGGCGAACATAGGGCCAGTAAGGTTGCTCCCTTAATATGGGGGCGAAGCTCATCGGCAGTTGGCATAAAATTATGGCTCGCCCGGGTAACCACCTGCATTTCCTGAGCGCCGGTTAGGTGGCAATAGTGGTTATTATTCCATGACGGTACCGGGTAAACTACTTTATCGCCCTTATCTACCAACGCTAAAAAAGCCGAGTAGATCAAAGGGCGCGAACCGCTGGCAATTAAAATTTCGTTTGGATTGTATGTTAATTCAAAGTTTTTCTTCAGAAATGCCGATACTTCCTGGCGTAAAACGGCCACGCCGTCTGCAGGGGGGTAATTGGTTTGGTTGTGCTGATACGCATCAATAATACCTTGCTTAAGCCCCTCGGGGATGGGATATATCTGCGGGTCGAAATCGCCGATTGTTAAATTGGCAATCTGTTGACCCTGTTTTTTAAGCTCATTAATTTCGTTCCCGATCTTAATGATTTCAGATCCTTTTAGTGTTTGCGCAAGCAATGATGTGCTCATAATAATTTATGGTTGAATTGTTGTGCCGCCCAAATGCTACTACAGATATGCTTTGCGCAACCTGATGATACGTGCCCAATGCATAAGCTTCATAACCGGATAAACGGGGTCGATCTCGAACCATCTTTTACCGAAGTTAGCACTATTTGGATGTTTATGGTGGTTGTTCTGAAACAACTCGCCAAGCATCAAAAAATCAAAGGGCGTGGTGTTTTTTGATTTGTCGTTATTGTCGAAATTGGCATAGCCATATTTGTGGCCGCACCAGTTTACAATGGCCCCATGGATAGGGCCCATCATAAAATGTATAGGAAGCAACAAAAACATCCACCAGTGGGTAGCAAAAAAGACGTAAAACAAGGTATAAAAAGCACCGAACATGATGCGCGAAAATATAGTGGAACCATAGTAGTCCAGCCAGTGCCACTCCGGGTAATTGCCTTTAAATTGCGCTTCGGGTTCCTTTAGGTTTTTCTCATACACACGAAAACTTAATACGGTGCGCCACATCATTTGAAAAACATCGGTAAAAAAATGCGGCGAATGCGGGTCTTTCTCCGTATCGCTATATGCATGATGTTCGCGATGCATAATGGCATAAGCACGCGGGTTTAAAAACGATGAACCCTGGCAAACGTATGTAAGAATATGAAACGTGCGTTCAAAAAACTTAGGCGTGGTAAACATCTTGTGAGATGCGTACCGGTGTAAAAAAAAGGTCTGGAAAAAGAGTGAAAGGAACCAATGCCCTATAAAGAAAATTAATATGATCACTTCAATAAATATAAGGTGTTATAATGCCCAAAAATAACAAAACTTTGCGGGCTTGCTGTCATGACAGGTACACTTAAAATTGAATGTTAAAGAATTTTTAAGGTGTAAGGGAGAAGCTATTAACAAAAAAACCACCATTAGGTGGCTCTCTCTACATTTTTATTTCCAATTTACTGCTGATCTTCTATAGCAGATGTTATGGCCCCGATCAATTTACTATCGAGGCTATCGCCTAACGAAGTAACCCAGCCATCCGGAGTGTTTTGCAACCAGCATATACGCGATGGGTTGCTTAAACGGCTGCTTAGCGCCACTTTATAAATTGGCGTACCATACTTGGTGCCGCTCAAATTTACTTTGGTGCGGTGCAGCTGCTGCCGATAACTAAACGTGATAGTGAATTTATCTTCAAGCGTTTTTACCGCTGCCAATACCGGTTTTGATACAACCTTGTCTAAAGTTGTAGCATTATCTATAGCATACAATTGGTTGTTTGCTAATTGTTGTTTTATCCTATCAGCTACCACTTTTAAGGTAACATCCTGTGTTTTTTTAATTGGCGATACTAACATATTTAAAAAAATTTATTGTAAACACCCCCCGATTTCGCAACTCATTCCATATCGGCTTTACGGTGTGTTGTATTTATATAACAATGGGCAAGGTATTTTGGTTTTTCCACTCAATTAAATTATTTTCAACAGATATAAAATCCTGCTGACATCGTTGATTTTTTAATGCCTGAATTTCGAAGATATTTGCATTAACTTGCAATTTAATTTTATAACATGAAAAAATTAAACCTATTTGCCGCATGTTTTAGCCTGTTATTGGCATTTACAATTGGCACAACTGTTGCCCAAAACAGCAACGAAAGTTATGGCGACTATTACCAGATAAGTATTTATCATACAAGCGGTAAGGCGCAAACAGATTCATTAAGTGATTATTTGAAAAATGAATATCTGCCGCAGTTGCATAAAAGAGGCTTTAATAAGGTGGGCGTGTTTATGCCCGTAAGCAATGATACCAGTGCCGACAAAAAGATAGTGGTATGGATACCATTAAAAGCGTTAAATAACCTGCGGGAAATAAGTTTTTACAATACCGCACCTCAATACAAACGTTTAGAAAATATTTTACTAACCGCCTTTGAAGATGCGCCGCATTATAAACTTCCTGTTTTAAACGGCAACAAAGCCGATCATATTTATGAGCTGCGCAGTTACGAAGGGCCTACTGAGGAGCGCTACCTTAAAAAGGTGCAAATGTTTAACACCGGCGGAGAGGTGGGCCTTTTTGCATCGCTTGGTTTTAATGCTGTATTTTACGCTCATGTACTTGCAGGTGCCCATATGCCTAACCTTATGTACCTTACCAGTTTTGATAACATGGAAACACATGACGCGCATTGGAAGGCATTTAGCAATAGCCCCACATGGAAACAAATCTCCGGGTTACCTGAGTATCAGAAAACAGTATCCAGGTCTGATATCTGGTTGATGCATGCCGCATCCTATTCAGACCTGTAATTTTTACCCGATCATTAATTTGAATATATTGATTAACACCCCAGCAGACATTATTAAATGAGTGAAAACCCAATGTTTAGCAGCGAAAAGCTGCTCGATATTTTAGCCTTAACACCACTCCCTACTGCTATCCACACCCAGGAAAAGATGATCATCCAATCTGCCAATGATGCGATGATTGCAGTTTGGGGCAAAGATAGAAGTGTTATAGGAAAAGGGTTGCTGGAAGCCTTACCAGAACTGGTTGGCCAGCCCTTTATAGATCTGTTTGTGCAAGTTTGGCGCACCGGTATCACCTATAGAAATTTTGATACGCCTGCTGTTTTAGAAATTGACGGCAAATTACAAACCACTTATTTTGATTTTGAGTATCGAGCGCTTAAAGATGACGCCGGTAAGGTTTATGCGATCTTACATACAGCGTTAGATGTTACAGAAAGATATTTAAACCGGCAAACCTTAAAGTCGGCAGCAGAACAGCAGGAACAACTGCACCGTGAGCAGGCATTGAATGAAGAACTTGCAGCATCTAACGAAGAAATTGTGGCCGTTAATGAAGAGTTGCTGCAAACCCAACATTCCCTACAATCGCTAAATGAAGAATTAGCGGCATCTAATGAAGAGATTGTGGCCGTAAATGAAGAGCTTATCCACACTCAGTACAACCTGCAGTCGCTTAATGATGAACTGGAAGAACGGGTAGCAGAGCGAACAGAAGCCCTGACAAGCAGCGAAGCCCGTTTCAGGTTTATGCTTAACGCAATACCGCAACAAGTATGGACCGCTGCTCCCGACGGGAATCTCGACTATGTTAATGAAGTAGTTTGTAACGACTTTGGTTATACTACAGATGAAATAGTTGGACACGGGTGGCAAAAATTCATTCATCCGGATGATCTTACCGCATGCCTCGAGCAATGGATAGCGTCGCTGCAAACAGGTGCAAACTACATGGTCGAATTCCGGCTTCTATTTAGCGACGGTTTATACCGGTGGCATTTGGCCAGGGCTGTACCTTTGATAGAAAATGGTGCAGTAACTATGTGGATAGGTACCAACACCAATATAGATTTTCAAAAAAATAACGAGCATAAGAAAGACGAATTTCTTTCTATAGCCAGCCACGAACTTAAAACGCCGCTTACCAGCATTAAGGCTTTTAACCAATTAATGCAACGCGCCGGCGACCCTGGCAAGATGGGAAATTTTGCCAAAAAATCTGCAGATCACATATCACGCTTAGAACGCCTTATTGCAGATTTGCTTGATGTTACCAAGATCAATGCCGGCAAAATAAATTACACTATGGAACCTTTCGACTTTAAGGAAATGCTTAAAGAAAGCATAGAAAGTGTTCAGCATATATCACCCACCCATGAAATAATAGTTGAAAATTTAGTTGATGTAAACTATACCGGCGACCATTACCGGCTGGAACAGGTAGTGCAAAATTTTCTTTCGAACGCGATCAAATATTCGCCCGGGGCCAAAAGAATTATCGTTAACAGCGTGATAGAACAGGGGAATATCATCGTATCTGTACAGGATTTTGGTATTGGCATAGAGCCATATAACCTGGATAAACTTTTTGACCGTTATTATCGGGTAGACAATACAGCAATGCGTTTTGAAGGCCTGGGGTTAGGTTTATTTATATCTTCTGAAATATTAAAAGGGCATAACGGAAGTTTCTGGATAGAAAGTAAGCCAGATGAAGGTTCAACATTCTACTTTAGGCTGCCAATAAAATTTAATGATACTAATTGGGCATCCAGCAATACCGATACTTATTTTAAGAACGATAGTATTACGGTACAGTATAACCAGGCAGCCGGCCGTGTCGATGCCGACTGGACAGGTTTTCAAAATATGGAAACTGTAAAAGACGGTTGTATGCGTATCCTGGAGATTATGAAGAAAAATAATTGTGAAAAAATTGTGAATGATAACCGGCATGTGTTAGGTACATGGTCCGAAGCTTCTGAATGGGTAGGCGCCACGTTTTTCCCTATGCTGGAACAAGCCGGCGTTAAGTACCTGGCCTGGATATTCTCCTCCAATGTATTTAGTCAGCTATCGGCAAAAAAAAGTGTCGATGTTGCTGTAGGAAATATTATCACGCAATTCTTTACAGAAATGGGCCTGGCCGAAGATTGGATAAAAAATTTATAAACTGTGCAACTGCAGCAAATGGCATGTACCATTTAAAACCTTTGAGAGTAAATGCTGTAATAGTTACAACCACTAAGTATGCCGCAAAAAAAATCTGCCGAAACTGTTAAAGAAGAACTTACCTATATACAAAAGGTATGGCACACAGTTACCATAATTGCCTTATTGGTTATTGTGATATTGGTTGCCCGTGTTGCTTTTAATGTACTGTTAATGGTTTTAGCCGGGTGTATGATAGCGGTATATTTTCATGGCCTTGCAGATATGATACAGCGTAAAACCGGGATGAACCGTACCCTGGCAATGGCAATATCGGTTATAGGTTCCTTTGCACTTTTAGCGGTGTTGTTATGGTTCATGGGCACCAAAATACAAGTGCAGATCCAGGAGTTAAGCAACAGCCTGCCGCACACGATCAGCACGGCAAGGGCTAAGCTGGCCGAAACACCTATAGGAAAAAAAATATTGGATTATTTTTCTGACGACGATAATTCTAATAAGCTAATGGTTACGGCTTCCCACTTTTTTAGTACCAGCTTTGGCGTTTTAGGTAATCTGTATGTTATTTTGCTGCTTAGTTCTTTTTTTACGGCAAACCCCAATATGTATAAAGACGGGATTATTTTACTAGTGCCAAAACCCAAAAAAGAGCTGGCATCTTGTGTAATAGACCGCACGAGCCTGGCACTTAAGGGTTGGTTAAAAAGCACCATGTTATCTATCGTTTTAATAACTATTATGCTAACAATCGGCTTATCGTTATTTGGTATACCCGTGGCCCTAATATTAGCCTTAATAGCGGGGCTATTAAAAATTGTACCAAACTTTGGTTCTTTTATAGCCATGATTCCCGGTGTTTTGCTGGCTTTAACTATTAGCACCAATACGGCAATTGGTGTAGCGCTGCTTTATATTGTATCACAAACGGTGGTTAGCAGCATTATAACTCCAATAGTGCAGAAAAGGATGATCAACCTGCCGCCGGCGTTAACTATTATAGCGCAGGTTATTATGGGCACATTATCCGGCGGGTTGGGTATTATCCTGGCCGTACCGTTGCTTTCGATCATAATGATATTGGTTGACGAGTTATATGTTAAACCTTTGGAAAGAGAGTAACAGTTGCGAGTGTTAGTTACGGGTAATTATTTACAGGCATCATATTCCCAACCCGGTAACTGAAAACCTGCACCTCATTAGGCAGCTGCAATATATTTCAACAAACATTTTTTAGCTACAGGCAACAGTGTTTGTTCCAGCGGGAATGTGATATCGCTTTGTACGTGATATACCGCCGGGTTTGGCAAGTGCTTACGCGTTTTAACAAGGTTAAGCTTTAAGGCTTCGGGCGTATTTACAATGCCCATTTCAAACGTGTCTAAAAATTGCACATTCATACCGCGATATTTATCTACCTGATTTTCAAATATGCTGAGCTGGTATTCATAAACCATGCTGGTTTTATTCTTGCCATTTTGCAAGCTAAAATAGCCGAAATATGGTAAAAGCGGTACTAAGCCAACAGGGTCTATATTAATCCGGCTTTCAACAAAGTCATAAATTTCTCTACCTGTTTGTATGGCAGGGTCCATTTTAGCAATCGCATAACTTATTATCCGCTCTATCTCCTTCATCGAATTATCATCATCAATGATCTTTTGGTAAGTTAGTTTTACAGCCTGCATATCTGCCTTGTTTAATTTTTGCGGAAATGACTGTTGTATAGCCGTTTTATTATTTTTAACGGTAAGTAGGTTGTTATAATGAAATAAAAGATCGCTCAGGTTTGGGTAAAGCCGGCTGCTACCAAAATGGCGGTTTATTTCCTGCAGATAATCAAGCAGAACATACTTTTTGTGTTCGAAATCTATGTAACCCTCGGTAAACCAATTGATGCCTAATGATTTCATTGATGAATGGCCTCCTTCTGATAGCTTAAATTAAATTAAAAAAAGCAATTTTGCAACATGCCCACCGGAACACTCTTTTTAATACCAGTACCCCTTGCAGAAAATGCTTCGGCAAAAACCTTCACACCTTACCTGGTGCAAACGGTTAACAGTATAAATGAATATATAGTTGAGAACGAAAAAACGGCGCGCAGATTTTTAAAAGAGGCGGGGCTGCAAACCCCACAAAGCCAACTGGTAATTCACGATTATGGCAAGCATAAACGCGATCAAAGCCTTAAACCATTTTTTGCAGGTTTAACTATGGGCCGCGATGCCGGATTAATGAGCGAAGCAGGTTGCCCCGGTATTGCAGATCCCGGCGCGGAGATTGTAGCCGAGGCACATAAGCGTAACATTAAGGTGGTACCGCTGGTTGGGCCCAGCTCAATCTTACTGGCGCTGATGGCTTCGGGGTTTAATGGGCAGAGTTTTACATTCCATGGATATTTGCCAATAGATAAAGCCGAACGTTGCCGCCGTGTTAAAGAATTGGAAACGCAGTCAGAGCACCTTAATCAAACACAGCTTTTTATAGAAACGCCTTTCCGCAACAACTCTATGCTCGATGATGTACTTAAAACCTGTAAACCAACTACCCGTTTATGTATTGCCTGTAACTTAACCGGCGAAGAAGATATGGTGAAAACACAAACCATAGCCTGGTGGCGACTTAATGTGCCCGAGCTGCATAAGAAGCCTTGCATCTACTTGTTATTTCACCCGTAATGAATTTAACGGCGCAGCATACTCAAGTACTTATTGTAGGTGCCGGGCCGTCCGGCCTAATGATGGCTGCACAACTGCTGCGTTTTGGTGTTCGGCCGGTTATAATAGATAATAGGCGGGGCCCGACAGAAAGATCAAAGGCAATTACGGTACAGGCGCGGTCAATGGAAATTTACAGGCAGATGGGTTTGATTGATGAGGTATTGGCCGGCGGCCGGCCTGCAGATAAAATTCAGTATCATATTCACGATAAAGTTGTAGCGCAATTATCCCTTCGTGAAGCCGGTAAAAAACTTACGCCCTACCCTTACTTTTTTTTGTACCCGCAAAGTAAGAATGAACGCACACTGCTTGGCCGTCTTACCGCAAACAGCTTACCTGTTTTTTGGCAAACCACGCTAACCTCAGTAACACAAAACGGCACCAATGCCAATGCAACGGTTATCCACAATAATATACCTGTTAAGGTAACCGCAGATTACATTATTGGTGCAGATGGTGCCCACAGCCTCGTGAGGAAGCAGCTGGGCATTCAGTTTAAAGGCGATACTTACAGCCATTTGTTTTACTTGGCCGATATAGTTGCCGACAAAAGCGATGGCCGGATAAACATGTATTTAAACAAGAAAGGTTTTGCCGGATATTTCCCGATGCCGGAAAAAAATGCTTATCGTGTTATAGGTTCATTGCCAAAATGGTTAAAGAGCAAACGCGATATAGTATTTGAAGATATTTTGCCGTTACCGGGGCAAATAAATGACGCGCCAACTGTAGTAACTAAGCTAACATGGTTTACTACTTATAAGCTTAGCCATCGCATAGCCGAAAAATTTAGTCTCGGCCGCTGTTTTTTAATTGGCGATGCGGCACATATTCATTCTCCTGTAGGCGGGCAGGGCATGAACACCGGGTTACAGGATGCCTACAACCTGGCCTGGAAACTGGGCGGTGTAATAACAGGAAAACTCTACCCAAAAATCCTGACGAGTTACCCGGATGAAAGAATACCTGTTGCTAAAAGCCTTTTAAAAACAACCGACAGTGCATTCAATGTGGTGATGTCGCAAAACTGGGCAACTCGCTTATTTAAAAGATTTGTATTACCCAAGGCAATTGCTATAATCTGGAACAGCCCCAAGCTTTCCTCTGTTTTTTTTAAACAGGTGTCGCAAATAAATATTCATTATAGAAATAGCTGTATTAACCTGCATTTAAGCCAGGCAACTCATATTAAAGCAGGCGATAGATTGCCTTTTCTTACCTTGTATGACGATAAGAAACAAATAAATACCAATCTGCACGCCTGGTGCAGTAAACCCGGTTTCACCATGATTGTAATGGGTAACTTATCAAAGTTAGAATTATTAAGTTTTGCACGTTTTATAACACGGTTTTACGGCGCAGGTTTAAATTTTTTTTACCTCCCCGTTTCAGAAAAAAATCAGCACATTTTTGATTCCTTTGAGATTGGCAACGGGCACATAAAAACACTTGTAGTTAGGCCCGACAACTACATTGGCTGTATGTGCGATGGCACTGATATTGACATTATTAATAATTACCTGCACAACACAGCAGGGCTCATCCGTCAGGCTATCAATTAATTGGAACAATTTTATTAGTGGCACAATCATTGCCACATACTTTAAGTATATGACGATGCAACTTGTAGACATGAAGAAGCGAATTTTAGTGGTTGATGATGACCTGGGTATATTGGATGTTTTGAACGAGATACTCTGCGAGTTTGAGTATGATGTAAGAACTATTAACCGCGGTGAAAAGGTTTTTGATGCCATTGCCGATTATAACCCGGACCTTATTTTGATGGATGTTATGCTATCCGGTATGGATGGCCGCAATATTTGTAAGGTTATTAAGTCTCAGGATCAATTTAAAAATATCCCAATCATCATGATCTCTGCAAATGTAAGTGCCTATAATATTATGTTTGATGTTGGCGCTCCCAACGATTTTATTGCCAAGCCGTTTGATATGGCTAATTTAATTGAACGCATAGAAACGCAGTTAACTGCTGCATAGTTAACCGTGTATAGTTTCTTTTTTACCGTAATTTTTAATTACTCCTGCTTCATAAACTAAGAACGAAGCCCAACGTGTATCAACATCAACGCACTCTGCGTATTTTTTGGCGAATTTTAAAAACATTGTATAGTGCCCCGCCTCGCTTATCATTAGTTCGTTGTAAAATTCTGCCAGCTCCGCATCATTAATATTTTCAGACAACACCTTAAAGCGTTCGCAACTGCGGGCCTCGATCATTGCCGAAAACAGTAACCGGTCTACTAACTGCTCATTCCGGGAGCCGCCTTTCTTTAGGAACTTAAAAAGCTCATTCACATAATCATCCTTACGTTCGCGGCCAAGTACAAAGCCCCGCTTTATAATAATATCGTGTACACGTTTAAAGTGGTCCATCTCTTCCTGCACAAGCAAGGCCATTTCTTGTACCAGATCTGATAAGTTGGGATTTTGCACAATAATGGTAATGCCATTACTCGCAGCTTTTTGTTCACAAAAAGCATGATCTGTAAGAATTTCTTCAATATTACTTTCAACCACGTTTTTTACCCACAGCGGGTCGGTAGGTAATTGAAGTTTAAGAATAGTTTTCTCGCTCACGAGAGCAAAGATAAGCTAAGGAAAATAAATGAGGAATTAATCTTCGTCGGGAAAAGCAGGGTTATTTGACAGAGAGCGGGCGTGATGGTGGATGGTAAGAATTTCAATATTCGTTGTGAACTTAATTCATAAATTATCTTGTGATTTTTAAAAATTATTTCCCTAATAAATTCATCATGGTTTCACAAATCGCTTTCCTATAAATAAGTCTTTTTAATTGTTTGTATTAATAATCTGATTGATTTACCTCTAAGTTGGCGTATTTTAACCTTTTCTAATGTAGTCGAAAATTTCCTTCAAATCATTTTTTGCTATTTCGGAATAAATAACTCTTATTGCCACGATTTAACTTCTTTTTCCATCTCCTGTTCGGTGAGATATTTGCCGTCCTTTATTTGTTGTCTGCCCCTTTCTATTTATCTAATAAAACCAATTGTCCACCACCAATTGTCCATCAATTAATTGCGGTAGTCTACCAACTATTGTTTGAGGCCCGTCTTTAGTAATAACCATAATACTTCCTTTTATAAAGGTATAAATTACCCGTAAAGGTTTTTGCTCTCTATAAATTTTAAAACCGAATCCGGCACAAAAAATTGCACGTTCTTTCTTTCGGCAATTGATTTGCGAATAAATGTTGCCGAAAGTTCCATCTGCGGTGTCATGGTAATGGTTACCGAGGGGTGGCTTGCCAGGTCGGCGTTTTCATAGCCGGGGCGGGGATAAACAAATATGCGGTAATCGCGCAATATAAGCCTGTAGTTTTTCCATTTGGGTAATGATACCAGGTTATCAGACCCCATAATAAGTGCAAATTCGTGCTGCGGGTATTTTTCTGCCAGTACGGCAAGGGTATCTATCGTATATGAAGGCTGGGGCATTTTAAGCTCCACATCACTTACCGTAATATTTTCGGCATTATCAGTAGCTAAGCGTGCCATCTCCAGCCTGTCATATGTATTAATAAGATCCCCGTATTTTTTAAAAGGATTTTGAGGAGATACCACCAGCCAAACCTTGTCTAACTCGGTATGGTTAGCCATATAATTGGCAATAATTAAATGGCCTATATGAATAGGGTTATAAGAGCCAAATAGTAAGCCTATTTTCATTGATGATAAATTAACCTCGCAATAATATCAGCAATATATTATAAAATTAACAAGCAAACAATAGTTTAATTAATAATTTATTAATCGGGATTATTTTAACAAAAAGTTATTTACCAGCTTTACAGCTTGTGTGCATGCAATTTCAAGATCATCATTTTTTAAAATAATATCAAATCTTGGCGCGTAATTGAGTTCCTTTTCTGCCTTTATAAATCTTTCCTGTAGTTTCTGTTCGCTATCGGTACCGCGGCCAACCAAGCGTTCCTTTAACACTGCTAAGGATGGCGGCTGTACAAATATAGCCAGCGCTTGTTTCCCATACTTGCGTTTTAAGTGCAGGCCGCCTTCTACATCAATATCAAATATCACTACTTTGCCGGTTTTCCAGATCCGCTCAATTTCCTGGCGCAGTGTACCGTAAAAAGTACCCGAATACACTTCTTCAAATTCTACGAATTGTTTTTTGGCTATCCAGTGCAAAAATTCTTCTTTGCTAATAAAGTAATAATCCTTAGAGTCCACCTCGTCGCCACGTGCCTCGCGCGTCGTGGCCGAAATAGAAAATTCCAGCACAGGAATTTTAGAAAGGAGGTGATGTACAATAGTAGTTTTACCAGCTCCTGATGGTGCAGAAAATATAACCAGCTTACCTTCGGCCATGTTATTGGTTATTGAGTTATTATCTCATTAGTTATTAGGCTTCTTTCTACTAATGATTTAGTAACAAGTAACTTAATAACCAACTATAATACATTTAACAATTGTTCCTTTATTTTTTCAAGTTCTTCTTTCATGCTCACCACCATTTTTTGGATGGCAGCATCATTTGCTTTAGACCCCAGCGTATTAACCTCGCGTCCAATTTCCTGCGATATAAAGCCTAATTTTTTACCGTTTGCATCATCACTTTTTAAAGTTTCTAAAAAGTAGTCGCAATGTGTTTTTAAGCGCACTTTCTCTTCGGTAACATCCAGTTTGTCTATGTAATAAATAAGCTCCTGCTCTAAACGATTTTGATCCACATTCTCGCGACCTACCGCATCAGCTAAAAAAGTGTTTAACCTTTCGCGTATTTGCACTATCCGTTTAGGCTCTTCTATGAATACCTGTTCCAGGTTTTGTTGTATCAATGCAATGCGGCCCTTTAATTCTTGCTCAAGCACAGCGCCCTCATCCAACCTAAATTGCTGAAAATTAGCCATGGCCTGTTTAAAGGTTTTTTCGGCTGTTTTCCATTGCTCTTCAGATAATATTTCTTCGTCAAACTTTACTACTTCGGGCAATCCAAGGGCTAACTGCAGGAGGTTGTTAGCAGGTGCGTTTAAATTTTGGCTAACCTCCTTAAGCTGATTGTAATAATGTTTTAACAATACGGTATCTATACCGGCAGCTTTAGTCTGTGTATCGGCTTGTTCAATGTTAATGCTCAGGTTGACTTTACCCCGCTCTATCTTTTTATTACAGTCGGTGCGGAGCTGGAATTCCTTATCAGAAAGTGCCTTAGGCATGCGCAGAGATAGCTCGAGGAATTTACTGTTTAACGATTTTATTTCGACAGTATATTTTGTGCTGCCAGAGTCGGAAACTGCAATGCCGTACCCTGTCATTGACTTTATCATGCGCAAAGATAGGATTTTTGGTTTTAGTTCATTAGCTCACCCGCTCATTAGTTGATTGGTAAGCTAGTTTTTACAAGTATGCAGTTTGTGGCTCATACTATATAACGTAACAACCAATAGATAATAGTATAATAAGCCAATGAATGTGTAACCTTTAACACTTTTTCACAATTGTAATACATTGATAACACTAACTTTGAGATATGCTGAAAAGCCTGCTCAAAATCTTATTACCATGCTTTATATTGTTGCCTTTGCCGGGCATTGCGCAAACTCAGGTGATTAGGGGTATAACCTTTAATCGCAGCATGCTCGAAAAGCTGGCCGATGTAAACATCATCAACATAAAAACTACAGATGTTGCCAAATCCGGTACTTTTGGCGATTATACGATCAAAGCCGAGATTGGAGACACCCTCGTTTTTACAAAGCCGGGATTTACGACGGTTAAGCAGGCTGTAAGCAGTTACAGCCAGTTATATGTGATCTTATTACCGAATATAAACCTGGGAGAGGTTGCAATACGCGGGCAAACCAAAAAGCAGGAATTAAACGATGTAGTAAAAGATTATCGCAGTAAGGGAATTTACTACGATGGGAAGCCGCCGGTTTTGGCATACATATTTCAACCACTTACAGCCCTGCATGAATTATTGGGGAGTGATGCGCAAAACGAACGACGGTTTATGAAATATGCCAAAGGCGAGGCAGAGGCAACAGAGATAAACCGCAGGTATACGCCACGGCTCGTGGGCGCAACAACGGGGCTGACAGGCCTGGAGCTTGAACATTTTATGGATAATTCTACGCCGGCCCACGATGATATTGTAAAATGGAACGACTACCAGATAATAGTTTATATAAAAAGGTCGTACGAAACGTATAAAAAGATTGGATATAAACCGCCGGTTGATATTTTTAAGAAACAATAGCCCAATCCCGGCCTGCCAGCCCGGAACGGCTTTATAGGAGAGTACATTATATCACAACCATGACTGATAAACAATTAATAGAACAAGCCCGCGAGAGCCTGCCGGAACCTGATACTTTTGATGGTGAAAACGCGGAAGTTACCCTTATGCTATCTGACGGCAAACTACAAAACATAAAATTTACGAAAATGATCTCGGATGGGGAGGTGACGTGGATGGACCTGCCTTTAAATCCCTAAAGCCTCACATGCTTTTTCTGCGGCTAACTTTTCGGCATATTTTTTACTGAATTCTTTTCCGGTACCTACTATATCGCCATCAACATTTACAGCTATGGTAAATAGCTTGGCGCTTTCACCTTCCTGGTTAGTAATGTGCTCAAACATGATATCTTTACCATGGCGCTGGCACCATTCTATAAGTTTGCTTTTAAAGTTAGTTTCGGTAAGCTCCAGTGTGTGAATGTCTATATGGGATTTAATGATGTGATTTATAAGGAAGTTTTTGGTAAAATCATATCCCTTGTCAAGGTAAACCGCTCCTACTAATGCCTCAAAGGCATCTCCCAATAGTGAACCCTGGCGGGTAGAATTGATCATCCGGTTATCGTACTCAACCAATTTTTCTAAACCGAGTTTGCGGCCTAACTGATTTAGGTTAGCACGATTAACAATTTTAGAACGGAGTTCTGTTAAAAAGCCTTCGTCTTTAAAAGGGTAAAGTTTAAAAAGCACTTCGGCCACTACGCTGCCTAATACGGCGTCACCTAAAAATTCGAGGCGCTCATTACTGTTCTTTATGCCTTTTTTTACATTTTGGGCAACCGATTTATGGCGGAAGGCCAGGCGGTATAACGACAAATTGCCCGGAACAAAACCGAGCAAATTCTTTAAGGTTTTTACGTATTTTCTGCTTGGGGAAAAATAAAGCTTATAAAACCGGCTAAATGGCATTCAAACACGATTAATCTTCGTACTTTTTGAATATCACAGATGCATTGTGCCCTCCAAAACCAAAACCGTTGCTCTGCGCCGCACGTACAGTGCGTTGCTGGGCTTTGTTAAAGGTAAAGTTTATCTTAGGGTCAAATGCTGGGTCGTCAGTAAAATGGTTTATGGTTGGCGGTATGATATCATTTTTTACCGCAAGTATGGCAGCAATAGCTTCTACTGCACCTGCAGCTCCTAATAAATGGCCGGTCATAGATTTAGTAGAACTGATGTTGATGCGGTAAATATCTTCGCCGTAAGCATCTGTAATTGCTTTTACTTCCTGCGGGTCGCCTATCGGGGTGGATGTACCATGTACATTTACATAATCAATATCTGCCGAGGTCATGTTGGCATCTTCAAGGGCAGCTTTCATTACCAGGGCTGCACCAAGGCCTTCGGGGTGTGGTGCGGTCATATGGTAGGCATCGGCACTCATGCCCCCGCCCATCATTTCGGCATAAATTTTTGCACCGCGTGCCTTTGCATGTTCTAATTCTTCGAGGATGATGGTGCCTGCGCCTTCGCCGGCTACAAAGCCGTCGCGGTCAAGGTCAAAAGGCCTCGATGCCGTTGCGGGATCATCATTACGGGTAGAGAGGGCATGCATAGCATTAAACCCACCTATACCGGCTTCGTTAATAATAGCTTCAGAACCACCGGTTACAAACATATTGGCCTTGCCTAAACGGAGGTAGTTAAAGGCATCAATAAGCGAATTATTTGACGATGCACATGCAGAAACGGTAGTGAAATTTGGCCCCCGGAAACCGTATTTAATAGAGATATGACCTGGGGCAATATCGGCTATCATTTTAGGGATAAAAAATGGATTAAAGCGCGGTACACCATCACCTTTGGCAAAGTTTACTACCTCATCCAAAAAGGTTTTGAGGCCGCCTATGCCGCTGCCCCATATAACACCAATACGGTTTAAATTAAGCTTGGCAAAATCAAGGCCTGCATCTTTTACGGCTTCTTCTGTAGAATAGAGGGCATATTGTACAAAGGGATCGAGCTTGCGGGCATCTTTACGCCCCAGAAACGCATCAGCATCAAAATTTTTAACCTCGCAGGCAAATTTGGTCTTGAAATGGGTTGTGTCAAAACTTTTAATAAAGGCAGCGCCACTTACACCATTAAGCAAGTTGTTCCAATACTCCGAAACCGTATTACCAATTGGAGTAAGTGCGCCAAGGCCAGTTACTACAACTCTTTTAAACTCCATTTAAATGTAGTTAAAAAGAGCTTATTTAACGTTTTTTTCGAGGTAAGCGATAGCCTGGCCAACTGTACCAATTGTTTCAGCCTGATCGTCAGGAATTGCTACGTTAAATTCTTTTTCAAACTCCATAATTAACTCCACGGTATCCAACGAATCGGCACCCAGGTCATTCGTGAAGCTTGCTTCAGGTGTTACTTCACTTTCGTCAACACCCAATTTTTCTACGATAATAGCTTTTACTCTTGAAGCGATATCAGACATGGTCTTAGTGTTTAATTGTTTAATAATTTTACTGTGCAAAGAAAGATAAATTCTATTAAATATCAAATCTAAAATCTTTACACAAAAATTAACAAAATTTTATCCTAACGGTTTCAATCCCGTAATTTTACGCTATTAAATAAAGTTTTGAACAAGCGGATATTAAAATTTGAGATCGACCTCGACTTTGTGCTTATTGCCATCACATCGCCGTTAAAAGACTACCGTTTGGGTTACCATATTAACAGGCAGCTAAACTTTAATTTTGCACGCCAGCCAGACCTGGAGATAGATGTACACCATAATAATTACCCGGTATTATTTTCGGTATATCATCATTATTGGGAAACTACCGAAACCGACTTTTACTTTATTGCCAACAAAGGGTCGGACGGGTTGCTTATCCCCGAAATGCGGGAAGTTGATTATTTCTTGCTGATTAAAAATTACATAGACAACCGGGAGCTTGATGAGATGATTGTACAGCTAAATAAAATAGCAGAAATAGTAGCTGCTGTAAAGATTGACCCTAAAAAAATAAAATCCCGTGAAAATCTTTTATTTTAGCGGAATTTTAACATACATTATTACCGTTTCACCATAATTATAACCCGGTTACCGCATAAAAATGAAATTATCTTATAACAGAACTAAAATTGTTGCTACCATGGGCCCGGCCTCTGCCAAAAAAGAGATTTTGCTGGCTATGGTAAAGGCAGGTGTGAACGTATGCCGGCTAAATTTTTCGCATGGCAGGCCCGAAGATCACCAGGCGGTTATTAATACCATACGCGAACTTAACGAGCAATATAAATTAAATATTGGCATACTGGCAGATCTTCAGGGCCCTAAAATTCGCATCGGGCTGGTTAAAGATGGCGGCATTCACCTGGTTAACGGCAAACATGTAAAGATTACTACCACAGAGTGTATTGGAGATGATGAGCAGATCTACATCACTTATGACACCTTCCCGCAGGATGTACGCGCAGGCGAAACCATTTTGCTTGATGATGGCAAACTGCAACTGAAGGTTATTGAGACCAACCGCAGAGATACCGTAATATGCGAAGTTTTGCATGGTGGTATCTTAACCTCGCGTAAAGGCGTTAACCTGCCTAATACCAAGGTATCTATACCGAGTTTAACGGAAGAAGATCTTACCAACCTGGATTTTGCATTGCAAAACGATGTAGAATGGATAGGCCTGTCTTTTGTGCGAAATGCCGAAGATATTGTTGAATTAAAACGCATTATTGCCCGCAATAATAAAGCTGCGCGCGTAATTGCTAAGATAGAAAAGCCTGAGGCCATAGATAATATAGACGAGATCATAGCGGTAACAGACGGTGTAATGGTTGCACGCGGCGACCTGGGCGTAGAAATGCCGCTGGAAGAAGTGCCATTACTACAAAAAATGATTGCCCGCAAATGCCGCGCTGCATCTAAGCCGGTTATTGTGGCTACACAAATGCTGGAAAGCATGATCACCACCCCGCGCCCAACACGTGCCGAGGTTAATGATGTGGCCAACTCGGTATTGGATGGCGCCGATGCGGTTATGTTAAGCGGCGAAACATCGGTGGGTGAGTTTCCACTGATCGTGATAGAAACCATGGCCAAGATCGTGAAGAACGTGGAAGATATGGGTTACCCCTTTAACAATGATAAAGGCACGGTGGAAGACCCTTCATCATCCAATTACCTGAGCAATGCGCTATGCGGTTCGGCAGTTTACCTTGCAGAGCATACCAATGCGGTAGGTATCGTATCTATGACCACCTCGGGCTATACTGCTTTTGAAATATCATCATACCGCCCTAAGGCAAATACATACATCTTTACATCGAGCAAAAGCCTGTTAAACCAGTTGAGTTTAATTTGGGGTGTACGCGCGTTTTATTATGACGGGCAGGAAAGCACCGACAAAACAATAAGTGATGTTAACAATGTTTTAAAAGCCGAAAACCTGGTAGAAATTGGCGACGTGGTTATTAATACCGCCGCCGTGCCAATTGCGGCCAAAGGCAAAACTAATATGCTAAAGGTAACGGTAGTGGAGTAATAAATACTGCGAAACGTATCTTCACGAGGGTTGTCATTAAAAAATATGAAAAGGAATGAGCAATACTCATTCCTTTTTTATTTGTAGCTGCTTAGCAGCAATAAAGCCGGTGTGTTAGTAAACCTTTGCCTTGCAAACTTTACCCTGCAACTTGTCCATTTTAGCAAAACGGAAGTCCCAGTAAATTCTTAACAATGTCATAACATTCTATTAACGGTGTAAATTGCTTTATAGTTTTGACTATTTATAAAAGATAGGGTTTAGCCGCGCTCGGCAAATTTGCATCAGGGGCTTCAAATGTGCGATCTATAACCCGCATTTCCAAATTTTTTTAGTTTTCCACAAGCGCAAGCTCCTAAAAATGAGCAAATTAATAAAAGGGGTGCATTTGCATTGGGGTTTTGTGTGGGCGTGTTAATAACTCTGATTAAACAACAATGCACCCGGAGATTAAATTTGAGTAAAAACCCCTCTGCATTTTTTTTCGAAATTTTTAAACAGAACGGTGATATGAGCAAAAACATTACAAAAAAAGAGGCAGGCCAAAAAGGGCTTAAGCTCGACAGGTATTTTACTAAAGAAGGCGTTAATGTTTATGATCTGTTTAAATACGAAAAGCGATCGTCGGTTATACGCAATCCTTCGGGCGACGCCGTTTTTGAAATGAACGATGTTGAGGTACCGGCGGCATGGTCGCAGGTGGCAACAGATATACTGGCCCAGAAATATTTTCGCAAGGCCGGCGTACCACAAGCCGACGGTTCAACCGGTTCTGAAAAAAGCATTAAACAAGTTGCCCACCGTATGGCGGGTTGCTGGAAAGATTGGGGAGTTAAATACGGTTATTTTGCAACACAAAAAGATGCCGATATTTTTTATGACGAGATCACTTATACCATAGTTGGCCAGCTGGCAGCGCCAAATTCGCCGCAGTGGTTTAATACCGGCCTACACGGTACCTACGGCATTACCGGCAAACCACAGGGGCATTATTACGTAGACCCCAAAACAGAAAAACTTACCAAATCAACATCTGCTTATGAGCGGCCGCAGCCGCATGCCTGCTTCATACTTTCGGTAGAGGACGATCTGGTTAACGATGGTGGTATTATGGACCTTTGGGTACGCGAAGCGCGCATCTTTAAATATGGCTCTGGTGTGGGTACCAATTTTTCTAAGATCCGCGGCGAAATGGAAAAACTGTCGGGCGGCGGTTATTCATCCGGCCTCATGTCGTTCTTAAAGATCGGCGACCGCGCGGCAGGTGCGATCAAATCCGGCGGTACAACCCGCAGGGCAGCTAAAATGGTTTGCCTTGATCTTGACCATCCTGAAATAGAGGGCTTTGTAAACTGGAAGGTTGAAGAAGAAAAGAAAGTAGCCGCACTTATTTCAGCAGGGTATTCGTCAGATTATGAGGGCGAAGCATATCGTACCGTATCAGGCCAGAATTCAAACAACTCGGTACGCATACCCAATAGTTTTTTTAAAGCGCTTAATGCCGGCGAAGAATGGGGCTTAACCGCCCGAAGCAATGGTAAAGTTTTAAAATCTATCTCGTCGCAAAAACTTTGGGACGATATTACATTTGCGGCGTGGGCATGTGCCGATCCGGGTGTGCAATACGACAGTACCATTAACGAATGGCACACCTGCCCCGAGGGCGGCCGCATAAATGCATCTAACCCATGTTCTGAGTATATGTTTTTGGATAATACGGCCTGTAACCTGGCATCTATAAACCTGGCTCATTATTTCGATAAAAATACACGGGTTTTTGATGTAAAGGGCTTTGAGCACTCCTGCCGCATCTGGACCATCGTTCTGGAGATTTCTGTGCTAATGGCGCAGTTCCCGTCTAAAGAAGTAGCGCAATTATCTTATGATTACCGTACACTGGGTTTAGGTTATGCCAACCTGGGATCGGCGTTGATGGTAAACGGGATTCCTTACGACAGCGATAAATCTCGCGCCATTGGCGGTGCCATTACGGCTATCATGACGGGTACTGCTTACGCAACTTCGGCAGAAATGGCCCGCGAGTTGGGCACCTTTAGCCGTTATCAGGACAATAAAGAACACATGCTGCGGGTAATGCGCAATCACCGTTATGCAGCTTATAATTCGCCCGAAAATTATGTTGGGCTGGAGATCCTGCCGCCGGGAATAGATCAGCGCGAGTGCCCCGATTATCTGCTGTCGGCAGCGTGCAATGCCTGGGACAGGGCAGTAGAAATGGGCGAGCAGTACGGGTACCGAAATGCTCAAACCACAGTAATAGCGCCTACCGGCACCATAGGACTTGTAATGGATTGCGATACTACGGGTATAGAACCCGATTTTGCCCTGGTGAAATTTAAGAAATTATCGGGTGGGGGTTATTTCAAGATCATAAACCAGGCCGTGCCAGAGGCGCTTACCAACCTGGGTTATAATGATCGCCAGATGCAGGCCATTGTTAATTATGCCAAAGGTGCTGCTACGCTAAACAGTGCACCGCATATTAACCTCCAAAGCCTAAAAGCAAAGGGCTTTACAGATAACGATTTGCAGAAAATGGATAAAGCGGTAGTATCGGCCTTCGAGATAGGCTTTGCCTTTAACATCTGGACGCTGGGCGAGGAAACCTTAAAACGTTTAGGTTTCACGACAGATCAATACAACTCTAATGATTTTAACCTGTTGCGTGCATTGGGTTTCAGCAGGAATCAAATTGCCGAGGCTAACGAGTTTATCTGCGGCACCATGACCATTGAGGGTGCGCCATTTTTAAAGGAAGAGCACTACCCAATATTTGATTGTGCTAATAAATGCGGTGCCAAAGGCGAAAGGTATATCCATGCGCACGGCCACATTAAGATGATGGCTGCGGCACAGCCTTTCCTGTCTGGTGCGATTTCTAAAACCATTAACCTGCCGAATGAAGCTAAGGTAGATGAGATAAAAGATTGCTATAAACTATCATGGGAATTAGGTTTAAAGGCCAATGCACTTTACCGCGACGGCTGTAAACTTTCGCAGCCACTTTCTACCAAATCTGATACGAAGGAAGAAACTGAGAAATTGGATGCAGTGGAAGAAGTATTAGGTAAAGCGGCAGAGCTGAAATTAAGCGACCTTACACCGGAGCAGGTGATAGAAGCGGCGCTGGCCATCATGGAAAAGTCTAAGGATACCGACTTTATGCGCAAATTATCACGCGTGGTGCAAAAGAAAGCCTTACCTGCCAAACGCCGCGGTTTTACGCAAAAAGCCAGTATAGACGGGCAAACCGTATTTGTACGTACCGGTGAGTACGAGGATGGCACCCTGGGCGAAATATTTGTAGACATGCATAAAGAGGGGGCAACTTTTCGTTCTCTCATGAATTGTTTTGCCATAGCTATATCTGTAGGCCTGCAATACGGCGTACCGTTAGAAGAGTATGTAGAAAAATTTACCTTTACCCGCTTTGAACCTGCCGGCATGGTTACCGGGCATGCCAATATAAAAAGCTCGACCTCTATTATTGATTATATATTCCGGATGCTGGGTTACGAGTACCAAAACCGTACAGATCTGGTACACATAATAACCGAGCAGAACGCCATTATTGGCAACCCGCAAATGGACGGTAACGAGGTTAACCCCGACAAAAGCAACGTTTACAGCCCGGTTATCGCACTAACAGGCAATGGTGCCCAAAAGCAAATGAGTGTTGACCTGAGCATGGGTGTGCAGAGCGATGCGCCGGCGTGTAATGTTTGCGGCCATACCACTTTGCGCAGCGGCACCTGTTATAAATGCCTTAACTGCGGTAACTCTATGGGTTGCAGTTAATAAAAAGCCCCTAAGCAGCGGCAAGCTTAGTAAAGTACCTGCCGCCCGCCTATATGTTAGTTAAATGTGAGCCCTGCTTTTGCGGGGCTTTTTATGTGAAATAATAGCCTACAGAGGTTTTATTGATGACTATCGGCTTTTAATTGAATTCTTACCGTATCGCGTGCGCCTTCCGCGTCTTTAAATTTCGATTGCATAACCGATATACTTTTTATATTATCGGGTGATAAACCGTTGAGGCCATTATAAACTTGTTTACCGTTTATGAAATAAACGGCTTGATTAACATTACGCTTTTTAGTAGTTACCATTACTGTCTGATTTTTTGATGTATCGAAAACTGCCGTTTTAGGTACTCCCATATTGCCAAAGCCGCTATTTATCTTTCCTGTTTTTTGCATGGCTTCCAAAGCGAAACTTATAGGCACGGTATATTGTTGCCTAACGGTGCGCCCGTTTTGTATACCGGGCTTCCATTTCGGCGACATGGCTAAAACTCTTAAAGCTTCATTATCGGCAGCCGGCACATCGCTTCCTCTCAATATTCTGATATTGGATAGTTCGCCATTTTCTTCTACATTAAACTGACATATCACCTTTGGAAACGGCATTTTTGCTTTTATCTCGGGGGTAACATGTATATTCCTGGCAAGAAATTCTCCGAATGCGTTCAGCCCACCAGGGAACTCGGCAGATTCTTCAACTTCTGTAAAGAGGGCGTTATCGTCGTTTTTATTCATGGCAGCGCCAACTTGTTGGCCTTCTACCGTAAATCTTATAGGTAAGGTATATTCTTGTCGAACCTTAATATTATTGTGCATACCGGGTTTCCATCTCGGCGACATCGACAATACTCTTACTGCTTCGAGCGCGGGCGCACCTGTACCCTTCAGTACAGTAAGGCCGGTAAGCGAGCCGTCGGGTTCTACAATAAATTTAACTATTACAGGAGCATCAGGTATTTCCCTTTTAATTTCGGGCGTCATTCTTATATTTTTTGCCAGGAATTTACTAAAGGCTTTTAACCCACCCGGAAATTCAGCCGAACGTTCCACAGTTTTGTATATCTTCCCATTAGGTTTCGGCTGAGGGCCGAGACTTGTAACCAGGTATAAGGATGGTTTACTTGCAGCTGAGGCAGTAGCGCCGTTTGTGCCCGGCGCCGGGAAAAGCATTACATCCGTAACTTTCGCATTGATCGTATTGATGATCTTATTGGTCTTTGCCGTAGCCGACGACAGCACAAGCATAATAGCAAATAATGGCGCCGATAAACCATATTTTATTAATGCGTTACGGCGCGAGTGGTTTTTATTTAACATTATGATACGTTGTTTTAATAAGCTATGATTAAAAAAAGAGTTCACTAAATTATTTGCAGGGGTTTTAAAGGTTTCGCTAAGCAGCAATAACGCATATTCTCGCTTGCCCGTGCCTGCACTCAGGGCATCACGATCGGCAATAAATTCGTGGATATGCTTTATGGCTTTACGATAAAAATAAACCACCGGGTTAAACCAGTTGATGATCATCAGGGCTTCTATAAGCAGTACATCGGCCGAGTGCCATTGCCGGGCGTGTACCTGCTCATGCGCCATAATCACGTCGCGGTTTGCAAGCGTACTGCTTAATTTAATGTTTTTAAAAAACGAGTAAGCTTCGGTACCTGTTGGCTTTCTTAGGCTGCGCCTAAGCAGGGCCATCTGCACTAAAAATCTGACAAGCAGGTATACTATTCCACCTAAATAAATTACCGCCAGCCCCTGCCCAAGGGTTATACCACTATCCTGCCGAAGCGGGACCTGCACATTGTAAACAGCGGTCATATCCAAATGGTAAAGGGTTTGGTTTATGCGCTGCGTTATAAACAACCCGCGTACCCATTCTGCCTGTATAACCGGTATCAGAAATGATAACACCGCCGAACTTACCAGGTAAACTCTGTTAAGCTGAAAAAATGTTTCGCGACTGAGCATTACAGCGTAAAAACTGTAAAATAAAATCAGGTATACATTCGCTAATAAGAGATATTGCCACCAGTTCATAAGCTTGTTATTTTTTTAATTTTTCTATCAGTTTTAAGATCTCGTCTGCTTCCTTCATATCAATCTTTTCCTTCTGCACAAAAAATGAGAACATACGCTTTACAGAGTTATCAAAGTAACCGTTAAGCAACTTATCTGTCGCAAAATTCTGGTACTCATCTTTACTAATCAATGGGTGATACTCATGACTTTTGCCGAACGCGCTATGCCCAACAAAACCTTTGGTCTCCAGTATCCTGATAAATGTCGACACAGTATTATAAGCGGGCTTTGGCTCGGGCAGGCGCTCTATCACATCCTTTACGTAGCCTTTTTTAATTTCCCATAATATCTGCATTAACTGTTCTTCGGCCCGGGTTAATTCTTTCAATTCCATAAACCGAAGCTAAAACTAATTAATTAGTTATCCAAATTTATTTTCAGAACATTTCTCACACCCCGTGGTTTATTACTCACCAAAATATAACAATGCATATAACTTTTCACGGGGCCGCAAGAAACGTAACCGGCAGCAAACACATGGTACAGCTTAATGATGGCACCAATATTTTATTAGACTGCGGCATGTTTCAGGGCATGCAAAATGCCGACGACCTAAACGGGCATTTTGGATTTAAGCCCGAAACCGTGAATTATATGATCCTTTCTCACGCGCATATAGACCATTGCGGTTTGGTTCCGCGCCTGGTTGCCGAGGGTTTTAACGGACCTATATTTTGTACCCCGCCCACTATGAACCTGGCCAGGATCTTAATGGCCGACTCGGCACATATACAAATGAACGATGCCGAATTTAGCAACCGGTACCGCGAAAAAAACGGGTTGGAACTCGAAGCCCCGTTGTATACCGAAGATGATGCGACCAATGCCCTGCACCAGTTTAAGGTAGTGGAATATGGCGAAGATTTTGAAATTTCGCCGAGGGTAAAGGTGCGCTTTACCGATGCAGGGCATTTATTGGGCAGCGCGGCAGTGCACCTCACTATTTTAGAAGACGGGAAATACACACAGTTAACCTTTAGCGGCGATGTTGGCCGTTATGGCGATATGATATTGCGCAGCCCCGAAACCTTCCCGCAGGCAGATTATATCTTGCTGGAATCTACCTATGGCGATTCGCTGCATAAAGACCTGAAGCCTATTGAGAACGCCCTACACGATATTATTCAGCATACCTGCATGGTTAGGCATGGCAAGGTAATTATCCCGGCGTTTAGCGTTGGCCGCACACAAGAAATTTTGTATGCCTTAAACGCGCTGGAGTTACAGGACAGATTACCCGATGTGGCTTACTATGTTGACAGCCCCCTTGCAGACCAGGCAACGCAAATTTTAAAAGAGCACCCCGAAGTTTATAATAACCAGGTAATAAAAGTAATGAAGGTAGATGCAGACCCTTTTAGTTTTAAGGGCCTCCGATTTATACAATCTACCGCCGAGTCCATCGCCCTAAATGACGACCCGCGGCCCTGCGTGATCATCTCCTCATCTGGGATGGCCGAAGCAGGGCGTGTAAAGCATCATATTAAAAACAACATCGGGCAGGAAAAGAACACCATTTTATTAGTAGGGTATTGTGAGCCATCGTCTTTAGGAGGCCACCTGATGCGTGGCGACAAAGTGGTAAATATTTTTCACGAAGAGTTTGATGTAAAGGCCAATGTACAATCCATAAAATCTATGAGCGCCCACGGCGACTATGAAGACCTGCTAAAGTTCATGAGTTGCCAGGACCCCAGGAAAGTAAAACAGGTGTTCCTGGTACATGGAGAGTATGGCGTACAGCAGCATTTTGCTAAAAAACTGGAAGAGATTGGGTTTGAGAACGTGGAAATACCATTTCAGCATCAGCAGGTGGAGGTGGGGTAATTGGTAGTATCAGTGCAAAAACAATCAATTGTTTTTGCTTAAATCCCCACATACGTCAGCACACTTCCACCAGCCCATGACTTATTGGTGTATATATCAAAGTCGGCTTTATATTGTCGTGTAAAACCGCTATCCCATATTCGCTGCCAGGTGGCTATAACACTGTGCGGCAGATTGCCTTTAGATTCATATACCTCATAAACGGAAGCCGGTATTACACAGCCCAGAATCCCTTCGGGTAGTACCGCAACCGACGAAACTTTGCAACCTAATACGCAGGTATAATAATCATTGTAATAGCTTTTGTAATCGGTGTAAACACAATAAATATCTGCAGTTATTTTGCCGGGAATTAACGACGAAATGTCTTGTTTGTAGAATCTGTCCCATAGGTGCTTTATATCTGCCCCGGCCTGTCCGTTATTGATGGTGCGCACGCTTATGCCGGCAACTAAAAATTCAGATAATTCGATCTGTGTCGAGCTCATATTTCTATTTTTTAACATAAAATTCTAAATATCATTAACCCGCCAAAATAAAGCAGCATACATCCCGCGCTTATAAAATTCATACGCATGGCATGCAGGTAACTAGCATTAGCCGTTGATTTGCCTACCAGGTAAAACCAATAGTTAAAATAACCGAATACCGGTAATGAACAAACCAAGAAGATATAAAAAGGCAGTAGCGACATTTCGCGCCAATAGAAAAATGTTAATACAATAGCGCAAGCAAACAACACTCCCGAAAAGAGAAAGGAGCCTTTATAACCCAATAACAAACTCAAAGTATGATCGCCGCGGCGGCTGTCTTCCCGATGCTGGTAAACCTGTGTTAAAGGGTAAGAAGCACCAATGAGGCAGGAGCAGATACCGCCGGCAATAATAAATGAACCTCCCCAATGGGCAAAGATGCTGATCCCGGATAGTGCAGTATATGTAGCCCAATAAATAAAGCACCCCTGGAAAATGAACACAGTTAAAAAACTGATTATCGGATATTTTTTTAACCGGGTTGACGGGTGGCTGTAAAGCTTAGACATAACTCCATAAATTAATACCGCCAATGCAAATTGCCAGCCAATAATAAAGCCTAAACCAAAGGCCAGCACTTCTAAAAATATCGAAAAATAATAAAGACTGATATCTACTTCGGGTGGTTTCTCTAACAGGCCAATGCTCTCCTCATCCCTGTCAAAATAGCTATTATATCCATTACTAGCGGGGAATGCCAGTAAGTGCCATATAATGAAAATCAGTATAGCATCGGCAACATTTATACGAGGCGCCTGGCTGTAAGCAAAACAAAATACCGGCATTAAAAATAACGAAAACGCGAACCGTAAATGCGCAATTGCCGGCCGGCTGGGTATTAAATGTTTCAACGCCATTAAACTAATGTAACAATAGTTCCGTCAATAATTTATTAAGTTTGAAACCAACATATCTATCCAACATGAAAAACTATTTTTTGCTCTTTGCTTTATTTGCATGTGTAGTGGCATTTGCACAAACCAAACAAACGGTAACCAAGTCTGAAGTAAATTACGAAATTAAAAACATGGGCATTAATACTCACGGTAATTTCGGTGGCTTGCAGGCAGATATTAAGTTTGATGAGCAGCATCTTAACACAAGCAGTATCGAGGCATCTATAGATGTTGCTGCGCTCAATTCTGACAATACCATGCGTGATAACCATCTCAAAAGTGAAGACTACTTCGACGCAGCCAAATATCCGCGTATCATTATGAAGTCAGTTTCTTTTAAACACAAAGGCGGTAACAACTACACAGGTGTTTTTAACGTAACTATTAAAGACAAAACAAAAGTTCTTGAAGTGCCTTTTACTTATACAGAAAATGGTGCTTCGGCCGTTTTTAAGGGTAGTTTTAAATTGAACAGACGAGACTTTGGGGTGGGCGGCGCAACACTTACCCTTGCAAATGAGGCGATGGTAAACATAAGCGCCGAAACGAGTAAATAAAATTTATAATGAGCAGCTGCATAAGCGCAATAGGTACGGCCAATCCGGAGAATAAGATCAAACAGGAAGATATCTTTAGGTTTATGGCGAGTGCCTTTGCTTTAGATACCACCAATACAGCCCGTTTAAAAAGTATTTACGACCATGCGGGCATAGATCACCGCTATTCGGTAATTCCCGATTTTGCCTTTGCAGATAGCGATGAATTTAGCTTTTTTGAAAAAAGCGCTACGCTTGAACCTTTTATATCCACACAAAGGCGCATGGCGCTGTACCAGCAGGAGGCAGCTAAAATAGCTGTTAAAGCGGTAAACAACTGCCTTCAAAATTTCGATAAAAGCATTTACAAAGAAATTACCCACCTGATCACCGTGAGCTGTACCGGCATGTATGCACCTGGTTTGGATATAGACCTGGTTGAACATTTAGGGCTTAACCGCCATACAGAACGCACCTGTATAAACTTTATGGGATGCTATGGCGCAGTGAACGGGCTTAAAACTGCCGATTATATTTGCCGTGCCAATCCTAAAGCTAAAGTTTTAGTGGTAAGTGCTGAACTTTGTACCCTGCATTTTCAAAAGCAAAACACGCTCGACAATTGGGTGGCCAACTCTTTATTTTCTGATGGAGCGGCTGCAGCACTTGTACAATGCACTGCTGATACAGGCGGCTATACCGTAATTGAGCTGGAAAGCTTTTACACAGAATTTTTACCCGAAGCCCGCGACGAGATGGGCTGGTATGTAGGCAATACCGGTTTTGAGATGCGGCTTACATCAAAGGTATCTAAACAAATAAAAAAATTCATTAAGCCCATAACCAACAACCTGCTTGCGCATGCAGGTTTAGCGTACGATCAAATTGGCGCATGGGCAATCCATCCGGGTGGTAAAAAGATTTTGGAAGCTGTTGAAGAAGCACTGGAGCTCCCCGAAGAGAGTAACGCGGTTGCCTACGAGGTTTTGCAGCAATATGGCAACATGTCGTCGGCTACAATCCTGTTTGTACTCGATAAGATGCTGCAGGCTAAAAAACATGTTGGCGAACGAATATTAAGTTATGCTTTTGGCCCCGGGTTAACCGTTGAGGGCATGGTCTTAAAAATGAGTTAGTTAATGAGCGATGTGGTGATCATTGGCGGTGGTTTAGCCGGTTTATTTAATGCCATATTGCTTAATCGCGCCGGGCTGGATGTTACCCTCATAGAGCGAAAGACCTATCCCTTCAACCGCGTTTGCGGCGAATATATCTCTAACGAAGTAATACCATTTTTAGAGGCGCTTGATATTGATGTGCAGGAATTAGGCGCGTCAAGTATCAATCGGTTAGAAGTTACAGCGGTCTCGGGCACTAAGCTTAAACAACAGCTCGATCTTGGAGGCTTTGGTATAAGCCGTTACCGGTTTGATAATTTTTTGTATGAAAAGGCCAAGGCCGCAGGTGTTAAGTTCCTGCTTCAAACCCGTGTAGAAGATGTGCGGTTTGTGAGCGATCAATTTGAGGTAACTATTCCCAACCAGGTATTAACCGCTCCAGTGGTTATAGGCGCATTTGGTAAGCGGTCCAATCTCGACCAAAAACTACAACGCAAATTCTTCTATCGCCGAAGCCCTTACCTGGCAGTTAAGTTTCATTTGAAGGTTAATTTTCCGGATGATCTGATCCAGCTTAATAATTATCAAAATGGCTATTGCGGCATTAGCAAAATAGAAGCGGGCAGGCACTGCATGTGCTACCTGGCCCAGCGGGATGAGTTGCGTAAATATGGGTCGTTACCTGCCCTGGAGGAAAACGTGATCAAAAAAAATCCTTACCTGAAAGAAATATTTGATAACGCAGAATTCTTACTCGACCGCCCGGAAGTGATTAACGAAATATCTTTTGAAAAGAAGACGCCGCTCGAAGGCCATATCTTAATGAGCGGCGATACTGCCGGGATGATTGCGCCACTCTGCGGCAACGGAATGACTATGGCCATACACTCGGCCAAGATCCTTTCCCGGAGTATTATTAAATTTTATAAGCGCGGAAACTTTACCTCTTTAAATAGAACAGCATTAGAACACGAATACGTAACCGCTTGGGAAAAGCAGTTTGCACAAAGGCTCTGGACCGGCAGGCAATTGCAGCGGATGTTTGGAAATAACACCACAACCGCAGTGATGCTTAAAACGCTAAATGCGATCCCACCGTTAACACGATACTTAATGGCTAAAACACATGGCAAACCTTTTGGCTTAGCATAAAATGGTGAATCTGCGTACACGTTCCGTTGAACCGGAGATCATGGACGACTTTGATCTGCCATCTGAAGAGATTGACCCGGTTTTGGCCGGCCTAGGGCAAATGAATGCTGTATTTGGCGGGCATAAATCCTTAATTAAAGCACTATGGGAATTTCCGGTACAAAACAATTATTCTATAAGCGATTGGGGTTGCGGCGGTGGAGATGCTGTGATAGCGATTGCCAAACATGCACAAAAAGATAATATAAACTTAAAGTTCACCGGCATTGATGCAGCGCCAGCGGCCGTTAATTTTGCAACAGAACAATCTGCAAATTATTCAAACATTAAATATGAGCAGGCGAACGTGTTATTAGATGATTTCGGGCACAACCGTTTTGATATTATTATCTCCAGTTTATTTACACATCACTTTGCAGATGAGGAATGGGTTTCCCTTATCCGCAAAATGAACTATACAGCCAAACGGGGAGTTATTATTACAGATCTGCACCGGCATTGGTTTTTATATTATGCCATTTTGGTGATCACACGCTTGTTCACCAATAATAAAATGGCACAATATGACGGCCCTTTGTCTGTAAGGCGCAGTTTTAAAAAGAGCGAAATAAAAATGCTGCTGGCTAAAGCCGGCATTACAAATTATAAATTAAAATGGATGTGGGCGTTCCGCTGGCAAATCGTTATTTATAAATCGTAAATTTAGGCTATGAAATTACGCGTACTTATTTTGATTAATGCCCTGGCGGTTGCCATCACATTATCATGCGTAAATTACTATTTCAGGCACAACTGGTTTGATGTTGGAATTACCTTTGGCGTGAGTTTCTTTACCAGTTTCCTGGTATTTTATTACCTCATAGAAAAATATGTTTACTCGAAAATAAAACTCATATACAAACTTATCCATAACCTTAAGCTGGGTCGAGATCTCCGCGATGCCCTTGGCGAAACCGTAAGCGCCGATCCTATAAATGATGTGGAAATAGAAGTTAAGGAATGGGCACGGGATAAGAAAATAGAAATAGATGTGCTGCGCAAACAGGAACAGTTTCGCCGCGAGTTTTTGTCTAATATATCGCACGAATTCAAAACGCCCCTGTTTGCCATTCAAGGGTATATTGATGCCATAACTGAAGACGAATTTGATGACCTGGATATGGCGAGGCAATTTTTACGCAAGGCCTCTAAAAACGTTGAACGGCTTACCTATCTTATAAAAGATCTGGATGGCATTTCCAAACTCGAATCGGGCGAGATACCTATAAATTTCACCCGTTTCAGGATAAACGACCTTATCAAAGAAGTTTTCGAGACCCTGGAATTAAAGGCTGAAAAGCATCACATCAAAATGGTATTTAAACAGAAATATGATGAATCTATCTGGGTAAATGCAGATAGGGATAAAATAAGCCAGGTTTTGATAAATCTCATAGATAACTCTTTTAAATATGGCAAAGATGATGGCACAACTTCGGTTAGCTTGTTTGAGCTGCATGACCAGGTTTTGGTTGAGGTTACAGATGATGGTAACGGTATCGAAGAAAAGAATCTATCGCGCCTTTTTGAGCGTTTTTACCGCACAGATTCCAGTCGTTCGCGAGAAATTGGCGGCTCGGGCCTTGGCCTTGCCATTGTGAAACATATAATAGAAGCACACGAGCAAACTATAAACGTGCGTAGTACCGAAGGGATTGGCTCAACTTTCGGTTTTACCCTGCTAAAAGTTAAACAACAAATTCCGTTCCCTCACATACCAACCCTAAAGGGTTAACATTAAATTAACATTGCAGCCGTACATTTGCTAAAATTTATTTAAAATGAGCGTAAACAGTATATTCCAGTACTTTGTGCCTAAAGACAAAAAAGTATTCTTCCCGCTTTTTGAGCAGGCTGCCAGTAACGTTGTAGCTATGGCAACCGTTTTGGTAGAAGCCGTAAACTCAAATAACCCCGCTACGCGCGAAGAACTGTTTAAACAGATAGACAAACTGGAAAACAAGGGGGATGATATTACCCACCAGGTTTACCTTGAGCTTGGCAAAAATTTTATCACCCCTTTTGATCGAGAGGATATACATGCCCTGGCATCTGCAATTGATGATGTTGCCGATAATATTCAGGGGTCCGCCAACCGTATGCTGCTTTACCGTATAGACGAGATAAACGAACCCATATCTAAACTGTCAGATTTGATACTGCAGGCCAGTAATGACCTCGAAAAAGCTGTCCGCGAGCTGAAGGACCTTAAAAATGTGCGTGCCATTGCCGATTCGTGCATCCGTATTAACAGCGTAGAAAACCAGGCAGATTATGTTTTTGACCGTGCCGTTGCCGACCTGTTTTTGTATGAGAAAGATGCTTTAAAAGTAATTAAGCATAAAGAGATACTGGCTGCCCTCGAAACAGCCACAGATATGTGCGAAGATGCCGCGAACGTAATGGAATCTATCTTAGTTAAAAACGCCTAAAAGAGCTTAAACGTACCTTATGGTAACTACTTTACTTGTTGTTGTTGTTGCATTTGCCATCATATTTGATTTCATTAACGGGTTTCACGACGCAGCCAACTCCATTGCAACCGTTGTATCTACCAAAGTTTTAACCCCTTTTCAGGCGGTGCTTTGGGCTGCTGCATTTAATTTCTTAGCCTTCTTTTTAATTAAAGACCATAAGGTTGCCAAAACGGTAGCACAAACGGTAAATGAAAACTTTATAACCATACATGTGATTTTGGCAGGGCTGATTGCGGCTATAACCTGGAATTTAATTACCTGGTGGTTTGGTATACCCTCCAGCTCATCGCATACGCTTATCGGCGGTTTTGCTGGCGCGGGGATGACTAATGCACTTTTTATGCATCAGAGCGTTGTAAATGCAGTTAATATGGCCTACGTTATTAAAATACTGCTGTACATCGTATTAGCGCCGCTCATCGGTTTGGTAATTGCGTATGTAGTTACTATTTTAATATTGCATTTATTTAAGAACTCGCGCCCGGCAGTAGCCGAGCGCTGGTTTAAGGGGGCGCAGCTTGTTTCATCAGGTGCGCTTAGCTTTGCGCATGGCGGTAACGATGCGCAAAAGGTTATGGGTATAATTTATGTGGCGCTGGTAGCATCAAAGATCATTAACAACAGCGCACCCATGCCGGACTGGATCCCTTTGGCATGTTATACAGCTATCGCCTGCGGAACAATGTCTGGCGGCTGGAAGATCGTGAAAACCATGGGTACCAAGATAACCAAAGTTACGCCGCTCGAAGGCGTAAGCGCTGAGACAGCGGGCGCCATTACCCTGTTTATTACCGAACGGTTTGGTATCCCTGTATCTACTACGCATACCATAACCGGGTCTATCATCGGGGTGGGTTTAACAAAACGGGTATCTGCTGTTAGGTGGGGCGTAACTATTAACCTGATATGGGCCTGGATCATCACTATACCAATTTCGGCGCTTATTGCAGGGGTAACTTACAGCGTAATGCA
Source organism: Mucilaginibacter sp. (assembly GCA_965277245.1). Taxonomy (GTDB): domain Bacteria; phylum Bacteroidota; class Bacteroidia; order Sphingobacteriales; family Sphingobacteriaceae; genus Mucilaginibacter. The sequence goes on along the minus strand of OZ255719.1, from coordinate 2,686,848 downwards.
TTTGTTGGGCAGTCAATAGTTGTAACCGTGATATTTGGATTGCCGGTATTTCGAATCTTTACCGGGTTGCCTTAATTCTCAATAATTTCTCTATTTTAGATTGACCTGCGGATATCCCTATCCGCTTAACCGATTATGAAAAAGTATATCATCTTTGCATGTTTTATTACCTTGTTTGCAATAGGTCCTGCTGCAAAAGCTTCGGTCATTAGTTATACTAAAAATGCCAGTTCGGTAACCTTCAAGTTAAACAAAGGCCTCATGATGGTGCACATCTGCAAAGCAGACCTTGCCGAAGTAAAATATACAGTGTTGCCTGCATTTCCCAAAAAGCACTCGCTGGTGGTAAATAACCCCTGGATTAATTCTGCACAGTTTACTGTTGCGGAGCGTGAAGGCCGTATTACCATAACTACATCAAAATTAATTATCAGCGTAAATAAAGCAACAAATGCAATTACCTACTTAGATAAAGCGGGGAAAATAATAGCTGCAGAAAGTTCGCAGAACAAAAGTATGGAGCCTGTATCAATTGCGGGAATTAGTACATACAGCTGCGCTACTCAGTTTAATTCGCCTGCCAGTGAAGCGCTGTTTGGATTAGGCTGCCATCCTGAAGACACACTATCTATAAATTATAAAGGGCGTAACCAGGAAATGCTCATTAAGTACATGACGGGGGCAGTCCCTGTAATGTTGTCTACCAAAGGCTACGGCATTTTTTGGGATAACTATTCGGCATCAAAATTTTATGGTGCCGAAGCGGGCAACACCAGATATAAATATATTGCCGAAAGCGGCGATTTGGTAGACTATTATTTTTTTTACGGCCCCGGTTTCGACCATATTATTGATCTGTACAGGCAGGCAACCGGTAAAGCGCCCATGTACCCAAAATGGGTATTCGGGCTTTTCCAATCGCAAGACCGTTATAAAACACAACAGGAAATACTGGATGTTAAAGATGGTTACCGTAATAACCATATCCCGGTAGATGCTCTGGTACAGGATTGGTACTGGTGGTCGCCGCTGCCCATTGGTTCGCATGTGATCAACAAGGAACGTTATCCTAATCCAAAAGGCATGATAAATGAACTTCATAAGGCCAATTTGCATGCCATGATATCTATTTGGCCGGTTTTTGGAAGTGGTACCAAAGATTTTGATGCATTAAAGAATAAGGGGTTTTTAACAAGTATCACCTGGGATAATTTTGTTACCCATACATTTGATACCTATTATGATGCACACAACCCGCAAGCCCGGGAACTGTATTGGGCGCAAGCCCGCGACAGTGTTATAAAACGTTATGGCTGGGATGCCTGGTGGGTTGACCAATGCGAACCCGATAATGGATCTTTGCTTGATGAACGGCGTAAGGCAACATTTTTTGCAGGGCGAGGAATTGATTATTTTAACTCTTACGCCCTGGAACACGCGAAGGGTTTGTACAAAGGCTGGCGAAAAGATATACATGGCAAACGTGCATTTTTTTTGGTAAGGCAGGCGTTTGCGGGTTCGCAAAGAACGGCTACCACGCTATGGTCGTCAGATGTTACCACCACTTTCCGCGCATTAAAATCGCAGGTGCCGCAGGGGATAAATGCCTGTGTTTCGGGGATACCTTACTGGACCTCAGATATCGGCGGCTACATCTCCCGGAATTCGCCCGAAGGCATACCCGACTGGAAAGACCCTGCCAAACGGGAACTTTTTACGCGGTGGTTTCAATTTGGCACATTTTGCCCTATTATGCGGATACATGGCAAGGGTGAGCGGGCCTTATTCTCTAACAACTGGAACGATGAGACTAAAGCCATTTTGCTTAATTATGATAAACTGAGGTATCGCTTATTGCCTTATGTTTATTCGCTCTCTGCACTGGTTACTAATGATAACTATACATTAATGCGCTCGCTTGCGTTTGATTTTAAAGAGGATGCACATGTTTATAATATTCCAGACCAGTATATGTTTGGTCCTGCTTTTATGGTATGCCCCGTTACCGAACAAGCAACTACTAATAAAACAACCCGAAATGTATACCTGCCTAAAGGAACTACTTGGGTGGATTTCTGGACCGGCGGAAACCTTAAGGGCGGCCACACTATTGCTGCGGCCGCAGCAATAGAAACAATGCCCGTGTATGTAAAGGCAGGCTCAATAGTCCCTATGGGTCCTAACGCGGAGTACGCTAACGAAAAAACTGAAGCGCCGGTTGAGGTTCGTGTCTATCCCGGCGCAAACGGCAGCTTTAAATATTATGAAGACGAGGGCGATAACTACAACTATGAGAAAGGGAAATCGGCAGTCTTCAATATCACGTGGAACGATCATTTGCGCAGGATAACTTTTGCAGCACGTAACGGTAATTTTAAGGGCATGCGGAAATCACAAAAATTTAATATAGTGCTGGTAGCTCCCGGGCATGGCTTAGGCGGCTCTGTAACTGCAAAAGCAGACAAAAGCCTGCTATATTCGGGTAAAGAGGTTAATATAACCCTTTGATGATTAGAAGTTGAAATAATTTTTGGCGTTGAAATAGCATATATCCTGCACTATTTTACCTGTCCAGGCTATATCATTGGGTAACTCGCCATTTTCAATATCCCGGCCAATAAGGTTACACAGTATCCGCCTGAAATATTCATGACGGGGGAATGAAAGGAAGCTTCTGGAGTCTGTTAACATGCCTACCATCCGGCTCAACAACCCAATTGATGACAGCGCATCTAATTGCCTGGTCATTCCTTCTTTTTGATCCAGGAACCACCATGCCGCTCCAAACTGAATTTTGCCCGGTGTATCGCCGTCGTTAAAATTACCTGCCATTGCCGCGATCATCTCATTATCTGCCGGATTTAGATTGTAAATAATGGTCTTGGTAAGTTGATCTGTATTGTCGAGCTCATTTAAAAATTTAGATAAGGCAACGGCCTGGCTAAAATCGCCGACAGAATCGTAACCGGTATCAGGGCCGCTAAGGCGGTGCGCGCGCGAATTGTTATTACGCAAGGCACCTAAATGAAATTGCTGCACCCATCCTTTTTCATGGTCCCATAAGGCAAACTCATATAACATGGCCGATTTAAATTTTAAAACCTCGCCATAAGTTAGCGTATGTAGTTTTCGAATTTTCTCGAAAATGCCGGCCACTTCATGGGTGGTATAATCTGCAGCATACATTTGTTCCAGGCCATGATCAGAGATACAACAGCCATTTTCGGCGAAGTAATCATGGCGGCTTTTTAAAGCTTTAAGATAGTCGTCGTAATTTCCAATATGCACGTTGCATACCTCACCCAATAAGTTGATGTAGGTGTTTAATAACCCGGTATTATCGGCGTTCATAGCCTTATCGGGCCTGAAGGTGGGGAGTACTTTAACCCCGACATTACTACCTGTAATAGCTTGATGATATTTCAAGTTATCAATAGGGTCGTCCGTTGTACAGATCACCTCCACGTTCATTTTAGCAATTATATTTTGAACGCGATATTCCTCAGATTGCAGTTTATTGTTGCATTGCTGAAAAATTCCTTCAGCTGTTTTGGGCGATAACAGTGTATCAATATCAAAATATCTTTGCAGTTCCAGGTGTGTCCAATGGTATAGGGGATTACGCAAGGTATAAGGCACAGTTTCTGCCCAGCTTTTAAATTTCTCCCAATCACTTTTATTGCCGGTAATATACTCTTCATTAACCCCATTAGCCCGCATGGCGCGCCATTTGTAATGATCGCCTTTTAACCATATATCGGTTAAGTTGTTGAAATTTATGTTACCGGCAATAGTTGCCGGGTCTAAGTGGCAGTGGTAATCAATAACGGGCATTGCCGCTGCATAATCATGATACAGCAGTTCGGCCGTTTTATTTTGGAGCAGAAAATCGTGGTCTAAAAACTTTTTCATTATTAATAACTGTCACGTTACGGCACAACATTATGTTTAACAACATCTTGCTTATCAGTTACAAGGGCATTCTTTCCGTTTCGTAACAATATCCGGTGTGCCGACAAATTTGCCGGGGCACCCGTGCCGGTGAAATTCGTTATTTTTAAATCCTTAAAATCAGTTACTTCAATACCATCTGTAAAGTAAGGTTCTTTGATGGCAGCATCCCAGGTTAAATTGAAGTTATTTATGGATAAGCCGTTAATATCTTTTGCCAAAAACCCGGGGATATCGCTTTTAAAGAGCTGATCTCCCGGGTACAACGCACCCCGGAGATCGATGTTGCCGCCGGCATAGCGGTTGAGTTTACTGCCTTTTAAATTAAAGGTAATGTTACTAAACCGAACATCGGTAATCATGCTTTCTGCACTGCCGTAAATAAGCATCCCGTTTTCGCCGGTGCAGGTAATATTATCAAAAGAAACATGCCGTATCATGCCCAGTTTAATCTTTTCTTTACCGCGCACTGCCGATATATGTATAGGCTCGCCATTGCCCCACCAGTCGCCGGTACGCATATGGGTTTCTATATTTATATCAGAAAATGAGATGTGTTCGAGCGAGCCTTCATCCCGCAAAAATATGCCTATACCACGGGTAGAATTAGTGATGTTAACATGGCTAACCTGGATATTCTTTACCGGGTTTTGATCGAGGAAACCAATGCGTATGCCGCTCGAGGATGACTGCAGGTTGCAGTTAGTTACTATAATATTTCCCGAATGATGCCTCGTTCCGTTAAAACCCGGTATCTCGAAATGATGGTCAAACCCGGTTATGGCAATGGCATCATCGCCGCTTCGTATGTCACAATTAGCTATGATAACGTTGTTGCAGCTGGTTACATCAATTCCGTCGGCATTAGGCACCAGCATGCCGCTCCACAAGCGGATGCCGCTAACCTCTACATTATCACAATCTGCAAAATGCAGCGTCCAAAAGGGCGAATTAAGCAGCGACACGCTTTGCACCTTAACATTCTTACAGTTAGAAAATACCACCATTTGCCTCGGGCGATCTTTAGGTACAACCGGGCCGTCGCCGATGCCGCTATCTACCTTGCGGTATAGTTCCTTTTGGCGGGTTAGGCGCGTACCCATCGTATCAATTTTTTTGGCAGCATTAAAGTCATAGAAAACCTGGTTGTTACCGTCTATAACCCCCCGCCCCGATAGGGTTACATTTTCTGCATCCTTAGTATAAAGCATGCCATAATAATTTAGCCCGTATCCGGGCATGTTGTAACTATCGTAATCTTTGAGCGCCTCGCTGCCTTGTAAAATAGAACCGCTTTCTAAATAGAAATCAATATTGCTTTTAAGGTGCAGCGTGCCTGTTTTATAAACACCAGCGGGAATGTAAACCGTGCCGCCGCCATTTGAACTGCAAGCATCAATAGCTTTTTGAATGAATATGGTATTTACTGTTTTACCATCTGCAATGGCGCCATAATCTTTTATGCTAAAAGACTGGGCGTGTAGTGTTGGCGGTATAGCTGCAAACAAAATCGTGATAGCAAAATATAAATATGTATGTCGCATTTAGCAGGTTTGAACAGCTAATTTAGCATAACCATTTTACAATAACGGGGCGTAATTTTAGCCGGCTGATGTAAAAATGTGCCGACGCGCCACGCGTTATGAAATTAGTGTTAGATATACATTAATTTCATGTTACCTGAATAGCTAAAACTTGATTTTTGCTATGCTTTTGTTACTATCTGGTCACAATACCTTAATAAACAGGTTATTTTTAAAATAAACTGAGAGTGTTTCTTTGCGGATATTATTCCGAAATAAATGAAACGACTTTACCCCCTGTTGATATTATTGCTTTTTACCCTCACCGCTCAGTCATTTGCCTCCGGTATCATTAAAGGTATTGTTACTGATAAACGTACAGGCGAGCCATTAATTGGATCTACAGTTACTATAAAAAATCAAGCTTCCGGCAAAAAGACGTCTGCAAGTGTTGGGCTCGATGGTAGCTATATCTTCCGCAATGTTGCACCGGGTAATTACGAAGTAGAAGCGCGTTACGTTTCTTATAAAGATGAAGAAACGCGTGTTACCCTCAATGATAATGCAACTGTTAATGTCAAACTTTCGCTATCGCCAAAAACGCGTGATCTTGCCGAAGTGAGTGTAAGGGGCAGGGCAAGTAACGAGTCGGACCAATCTGCGCGCCGGGTAGAACAGCGTTCAGACCAGATGCTTAATGCAGTATCTGCACGTACTATCGAAGTATCGCCTGATATTACGGTGGCGAATGTTACACAACGTGTTTCGGGCGTATCAATAGAGCGCAGCAATAACGGCGAGGGGCAGTATGCCATTATCCGTGGTATGGAAAAGCGATATACTTATACCCTTATTAATGGCTTTAAGATCCCGAGCCCCGATAATAAAAACCGTTATGTACCGCTCGATATTTTCCCGGCAGATATCATAGACAGGCTTGAAGTAAACAAATCGCTTACGCCAAATATGGAGGGCGACGCTATTGCTGGCGGTATAAATTTGGTTTTAAAAGAAGCACCTGATGATTTTACGATAAGGGCTAATTTGGGTACAGGCCTGGCCCAAAGTAATATAGACCACGGCTTTACCAAATTTGGTAATAATAATACCACCGTGCGTTCGCCGCGTGTTAATAACGGCGACAACTATAATGCGAGCATTGGCGATTTTTCAAATAATGGCCAGCATTTCAGCAACGCTAAATTACCCTTTGGTACCATTGCCGGTTTAAGCATTGGAGGCCGTACGGCAGATAAGAAGTTAGGCGCGTTGTTATCCTTAAGTTATCAGGATATCTATAAAAACACACAAGGTGTATTTTTTCAAACCGACGTTGACCCTATATCAAACGGGCCGATAGTGACAGATATACAAAGCCGTACTTACAGTACTGAGCAACAACGCACAAGTGCTATTGCGAGGATAGACTATCGTTTTAACAACCGCAACAAATTGGTTTTTGACGGCGCATTTATTGATCTGGCACAAAATGAGTTCCGCTATGTATCAGACACGAGTTTAACACTCGCACGCACCGGTATTGGCCAGGGCCGTGTTACAGAGAACCCCCGCAGCGACCGTACAGTGCAAAAGATCTATAATTTTTCGCTGCATGGAGAAAACAAGTTGTCTGATGATTTCAGCATCAACTATACAGGCATCTATTCAAAAGCTTCTGCAAACGAGAATAGGTACACGCTAAGTTTAATAACCGGCCGCACTTTGCAGGCAGATGGTTCTGTAGCGCAGCAGCCGGTAACCATAGATGCTCTTAAAGGCCAAACCCAGATATTTGCCTATAACTCAGACCAGGACAAAAGCGGTTATCTGAATATGATCTATGCACCTAAAATTGGTGGGAAACGCGTTGAATTTGGTGCAGGGGGCATGTATCGTAATAAAACCCGCGGAAGCACTTATGATAATTATACATTGGGACTCCCGCTGGCGCAATCTACCCAAACCTACAATGGTAACATAGATGCCAATACGTTTATTGTATCCACATTACAGGGTACATCGTCCGATCCGCTTAACTATAATTTTACCGAAAATATCGGCGCAGGCTATGGCCAGGTAAAGTTTACTTTAGGCAAACTGCAAACTATTGCCGGGGTGCGCTATGAACATACAGACCAAAACTGGGCGGATGCCTTGCCGGTTACCCAACTGGGAAAAACAGGGTCGATAAAATATGGCGACTTTTTACCAAGCGTAAATTTAAAATATATGCTTACAGACAGGCAGAATTTACGCGCATCCTACTACTCGGCTATAAGCAGGCCTAACTTTTACGAACTGATACCGCATACCACCGGCGACCCGGATGCAGATTACCAGGAAGTTGGTAATCCATTTTTAAAGCACGCAACTGCCGATAACTATGATTTGCGTTATGAGTTTTTCCCTAAAGGCTTAGATCAATTTCTGGCTGGGGTATTCTATAAAAAAATAGACAACCCAATAGAATATTCATTAGTTAAACCGGGTACGGGGCTCGATTATGTTTTACAGGCCGGCAACTTTGGTACTGCTCATAACTACGGTTTCGAACTCGACTTTACAAAATATATCCGCCATTTTGGTATACGTGCCAATTATGCATATACAGAATCAAAGATCACAACTACCAAGAAACAAGATTTTAAAGATGGCAATGGCAACAACACGTTTAACATTGTAAACCAAAGCCGACCGCTGCAAGGGCAGTCTAAAAACATCGGAAACTTGTCGTTGCTTTATAAAGATACCAAAAGCGGTTTTGATGCCCAGGTATCTGCTGTTTACACCGGCGAACGTATTAACAGCGTTTCGGCCTATTTAGATAATGATATTTGGCAAAAAGGCTTTGTAACTTTAGATTTTTCTACCGAGAAGCGGATCTTTAAAAAACTATCGGTTTATGCCAAAGCTACCAACTTGTTAAACACGCCGTATAAATTGTTTATTAAGCTGCCTTACCCGCCACTGGGTAAACCGGGCAGTACAGGCCAGGCGGTAGAATATCAAACTCCCGGGGCAAATACCTTTGTTAGGAGAGACACCTATCAGCAATACTATATACTTGGCGTGCACTATAAATTATAATGTATTCGATATGAAAAAGATAATATTACAAATTACCACGTTAATGGCGCTAAGCTTCGGCCTAACCGCTTGCCACAAGGCCGAAATAGTGAATATTTCGCAGCCGCTTGTACAAACGGCTAATGCCATCACGTCAGATACGCTTAAAGGAACGGTAAAGGGCACTTTACTTACAAACAAAACTTATTACTTTAGAAGCGATATCACCGTTAATGATGGCGACACGCTTTTATTGCAAAGCGGTGTGCATCTGATTGCCATAGGCGATGGCCTTACGCCGGCAACCAGCCCCGAAATTTTTATGCACGGTACTTTCATAAGTTTAGGTACCCAGGCAAACCCTAACTTTATTACAGTGAAAAATGCCGCCGATTTGCACACGCAGGCAGCAGCACAGAACTATACCAGCGCACTTATGGGCTGGTGGGGAGGCATTACCTGTACACCGGCTGCCGCAACGCCAACAAAGCCAACACCGCTCGGCGGCGATGTGATCATAAAATGGACACACATAGAATTTGGGGGGGCGCCTGCCGGCAGCGCAGATGATCAGTCGTTTTATACATCAGGTTCGCCAAGGTATAATATGTATTTTGCTAACATTACAAAGAACCTGATTATTGAAGACTCGTGGTTTTTTGGCGCTAAGGATGATAATGTACGTACGGCGGGCGGTAAGGTGAGCATTATGCGCAATACGTTCGAGCTTTGCGGCGGCGTAGGCGGCGAGTTTTTTAATATGAAGAGCGGTACCGTTGGCGATCTGGCCTATAATATGTGTATCGGCGCGGCTACAAACTCATTGAAAGCCTCAGATGCAGGTACCACAGGTGTGCAGTGTAATGTAACTATGTATAACAATACCATGGTTAACGGCGGCTACCGCCAAACCAAAACCGGCCGTGGTGGCTCCATTGATTATGAAAAAAGTGCCCGGGGTGCTATTTACAATAATCTGATCGTTAACTGCAGGTTTGGTACGCGCATCACCAGCGATGCAGACGTTGCCAACGTGGCCTACAATAACACTTTTTTTTACGGTTATTCGCCGGCTATTGTAGCGCAGTTTTATTCCGTAGATGGCGTGGGTGTTAAACAATCGGGTGATATACTTTCAAATACTGCCCAGGCAAATAATCCTGCCTTTTATGGCTTCGATGTTAATGCTTATAATTTTACGGCGAACCCCGGCCCAATAAGCGCTAATTTGCAACCGTACCCGGTTATCGCTATCGGCACCAGTAATTTTAAGCTGTTAGCATCTTCGCCCGGCATAGGTAAAGGTAAAACAGATTTTACCCCGCTTGGTACCGTAAAAACTACCGGTATATATGGTACCACCATAACACCCCCCGGTAAAGATATTGGAGCATATCAGAATGACGGAACAGGAAACCAGCATTAATCCTGATATTGCATTAATGATTAATCTAAAATTTCTGATCATTATCATACTGGGCAGTTGCTGTTTAAAAGCTACTGCCCAGCATTGTGATATGGCTTACCTGGGCACTAAAACACTTTATAAGGCCCCTGTTAAAAAACCCGCTCCAATACCCACGGGCTATGAGGCAGTTTTTATCAATTATGTGGGCAGGCATGGCGCCAGGCATTTAACCAAAGAGGTAAGCACTTACTTTGGCTATCAGCTGTTGAACAGGGCCGACAGCGCCGCGATGCTTACCGATGACGGGATTAAATTGCGGGAACTATTATTTAAGCTCAATAAAATAGAACACAGCGATATAAAATCTATCTCGGCCGAAGGGCGCGAAGAGTTAAGGGAATTAGGTAAAAGACTGTATCTTGATAACACCACGGTATTCACCAGGCCGGTTGGAATAAACGTGGCGCTTACCAAAGAGATACGCACCAAGCAAAGTGCCGACGCATTTTTAGCCGGCCTGAAAAGCGAGTTGAAAGACAGCACTTTAATAAAAGAGCGTAATGATAATACGAATCTTCGTTTTTATGATCTTTCGCCGGGATACACCAATTTTGAGCAAAAAGGCGCCTGGTTGGTGCCTTTCGATAGTTTGAAGAAAGAAATTCACCTGGAAAGCATGGAGCAGCATATTGCCGCCCGTTGGCTTAAGCCGGGCTTTTTGCAAAAATTAACTTATGCTGAAACTGACCGGCTGATAAACGATGTGTTTAGTTTTGAAAATATTACTTACTCGGTGGCTAAAGAGGCGGAAGTATTGGGCTATCATGCAAATGACCTGGACTTTAAGAGCATTTTTACCTGCGAAGAATTAACCGCGCTCGGTAAACTCGATAATGCCGATGGCTATTATAAAAAAGGCCCCGGATTAAAGGTTGATGGCATTCAGGTTGGTATAGCTGCGCCTTTACTGGCAGATTTTATCACTACCACAGATGCATTTTTAAGATCACACCAGGTAAACGCCGAACTGCGGTTTGCCCATGCCGAAACAATTGCCCCATTTGCTGCAATACTTGGTATAGAAAATGCTGCTAAGGTTTCGGGCAAAGTAGCCGGTGTAGAAAAGACGTGGAAAGCTGCCGAAGTTATCCCGCTAAGCGCAAACATCCAATGGATAGTTTATCGCAATGCAAAAAACGAAATTCTTGTAAAGTTCTTACTCAATGAAAATGAGGTCCGCATATTTGGTTTACAACCTGCGCAGGGTATATACTATTCATGGAATAACGTGCGGACTTTTTATATGGATAAGCTGAAACGAATGGGTGCACCATTAACCGGCGATATGAAACGGTATCTGGCAGATTTAAAATAGGATGTTCGTCTAAATGCTGTCCTTGCCTGGAATCAATTATAGGGTTGCATTATATCTTTACGCTTGCAGCAGTATCGGCATCCTTTGTATGCTGCACCCAGGATACTTTAAGCCGTTTTTACATTATGGGTATCTATTTGTGTTAATGCCGGGTAGTGTAGCTTGTCGTTTGGCCCCCGTATATCCGGCATGACTTGTAGTCGTCACCCGATTTGGTTTACGGGAGAAAACAACAGCAGTAAAATGCCGCATATATATATATGTGCTTTAAGCTAATGTTCATAAACACGATGTGTGGTGCTTTTACCAGATCCTCACACGTTGATCCTCGGTTTTATAATTGATATCGCCGGGTTGTATGTTAAAGGCCTTATAAAAAGGTGCGAAATTCATCAACGGTCCATTTACCCGCCACATAGCCGGGGAATGAGGGTTTGTGTTAACATACGTACGAAGAAACGCATCTCTTGTTTTTACCCTCCATATTCTGGCTATTGAAAGAAAGAAACGTTGATCTGGTGTGAAGCCATCAATTTTAACATTGTCCTTACCCTGTGGGGTCATCTTAAATGCATCATAAGCAATCGCAACGCCACCGTTATCTGCCGTATTCTCGCCCAGCGTTAAAGCACCTTTTATATGAACGGTATCTAAAACGGTAAATGAGCTATATAAGTTAGCCAGTTGTTTAGTTTTCTCTCTAAATTTTTGGTAGTCTTCTTTAGTCCACCAGTTTTTCACATTACCATCCTTGTCATATTGTGCGCCCTGATCGTCAAAGGCGTGCGTCATCTCATGGCCAATTACCATCCCTATACCGCCGTAGTTGATCGCATCATCTGCCGAAAAATCAAAGTAAGGGTATTGCAAAATACCCGCAGGGAAAACTATCTCATTCAACGGCGGATTATAGTATGCTGTAACGGTAGCTGGTGTGGTATGCCATTCTGTTCTGTCAACCGGCCTGTTCAGTTTCGCCAATTCATATTGATATTCATTTCGATCCAGCGAGAGCACATTTTCAAAGTATTCGGTCCTGTTAATTTTTACGTTATCGTAATTACGCCATTTATCCGGGTAACCTATTTTTTTGGTTATAGCATATAATTTTTCCTTTGCTTTTTGTTTGGTGCTATCACTCATCCAGTCGAGATGGTTGATCCTGTTTTCGAAAGATTTTTGCAGGTTATTTACCAGTGCCAGAACGCGTTTTTTCGAATCTTCGTTAAAATACCGCTTTACATAAAGTTGCCCCAAAGCCTGCCCCAAATACCTGTCCACGCTCTCCGTCATGATTTGCCTGCGCGATTTTTGCACCGCCTGCCCCGATAATACCTTATTAAACCCGAACGAGGCATCAACAAAAGGTTCGCTAAGTGTTGCGGCGAAATTTTCGAGTGTGCCGGCCCTCAAATATATTTTCCAGTCGTTTATAGAAACTGTCTTTAACAGGGTGTTTAACTTATCGTAATATGCAGGTTGGGCAATATCAATAGAATCTGTAACGGCACCCAGGTTGGCAAGCAAAGTTGCCCAGCCTATATTTGGCTGCGCTTTATTAATAACTGCGATGGCCATTTTATGATAATTAGCGTTAACATCCCTAAGCTCGATATTTGTTTTATGCGACTCCGCAATTTGCTTTTGGATGCTGTAAGCAATATCTGCATTCTTTACTGCAACCCCGGGCGCACTCCCCGTTAATTGAAACAAGGTGCTGATATATTTTTTGTAGGCTTGCTGAATGACGAGCGTGGGTGAATCTGTTTTAAAATAATAACCCTTCTCCGGTAAACTGGTGCCTTCCTGATAGGCATGGGCAATATTGATCTTGCTGTTTTTATCATCTGGCGAAATGCCGAAGCTAATGATGGAGCGGTTTCCAGATTTCAGTTCGGTTGCTACGAATTTGAGCAGAGACTGTACATTATAAATGGCATCTATACGTGCAAGTATTGGTTTAATAGGCTGGTACCCACGGCGGTTAATAGTGGCCATATCCATACCCGATGCATAGAAATCGCCCACTTTTTGCTCAATGCTCCCCATTACATTCCTGGTTTTTGAGACGCTATCGAGTATATTTTGCAAAAGCTGTTTTTGCGGAATGTTAAGGAACGAGTAAGAACCCACGCCCGATTGATCTGCGGCTATCTTTACCGTATCGTACCAGCGCCCGTTCACATAGCGAAAGAAATTATCGCCCGGTTTTATCGACGGGTTTATCCCGGCCACATAAACAAAATTTTTATTTTGCGCATCAGAATTATTCCATACGCTCAAAAATATTACGGTTAAACACAGGTAAAATAGTTTCATGATCGAGATTTTTTTAAAGGTAATAAAAATTTTATTCTACGTGAGAGATGGCAGAATACATAGAATTGGCAGCTATAAATCACGATACAAAACTTATCGAAAAATGATTTTCAATTTTTTGCTGACGTTAGGATATGTAAGCGAACAAATTGGCGTACTTAAATAAGTAGAATTAGTTAGCTTATAAAAAGCTTATATAGTTCTACTGTTATTGTATCAAAAAAGGAAAAAGCCTTTATAAGTTCTTGACTTATAAAGGCTCTAAATTTATTAGCGGAATGGACGGGACTCGAACCCGCGACCCCATGCGTGACAGGCATGTATTCTAACCAGCTGAACTACCACTCCCCCCGTTTGGGATTGCAAATATAGTTATTGACGGTGTATTACCAAAATTATTTAGAAATTACGCCACAGTGCCCTCTTTTAGCTTTTCTGCATTTTCTGCAAACTGTAAAGATTCCATTATTTCCTGCAGATCGCCATTCATCACGTTTGGCAGGTTGTATATAGTTAAGCCTATCCGGTGCTCGGTAACCCGCCCCTGGGGATAGTTGTAGGTACGTACCTTGGCCGACCGGTCGCCGGTTGAAACCATGGTTTTACGTTTCTTAGAGGTTTCTTCGAGGTGCTTTTGCAGTTCCATTTCGTAAACCCGCGAACGCAAAACCCCCAGGGCCTTATCATAGTTCTTTAACTGCGATTTTTGGTCCTGGCACTGTGCTACAATACCGGTTGGTATATGCGTTAACCTTACTGCAGAGTAGGTGGTGTTAACCGACTGCCCGCCCGGCCCCGAGGCACAGAAAAGATCTTTACGTATATCGCTAACCTGCAGGTCTATATCAAACTCATCTACCTCGGGCAAAACTACCACAGATGCCGCCGAAGTGTGTACCCGGCCCTGTGTTTCCGTATCGGGCACACGTTGTACACGGTGCACGCCAGATTCGTACTTTAATGTGCCATAGGCATCATCTGCCACCACATTAAGCACCACTTCTTTATAACCGCCTGAGGTGCCTTCTGTAAAATCTACTAATTCTGTTTTCCAGCCGCGGCGTTCGCAATACCGCATGTACATACGGTATAGGTCGCCGGCAAATAGGGCAGCCTCATCTCCGCCGGTGCCGCCGCGTATCTCAACAATGGCATGTTTGGCATCTTCGGGGTCTTTAGGTATCAGCATCAGGCGGATAAACTCTTCCCGTTCATCGCGTTTAACCAATAATTCATCAAGTTCTGCCTTTGCCATTTCGCGAAATTCTTCGTCCTTTTCGGTGGCTAAAATTTCTTTATTAGCATCAATATTACTCATGATGTTTTTGTAAACATCGTACTCCTCTACCACGGCGGTAAGGTCTTTGTATTCTTTGCTAAGCTGGGCAAATCGCTTCATATCGGCCATAGCATCGGGGCTGCCCAATTCGGCTTCTACGGCTTGCCAGCGTTGCTTAATTAGTTCTAACTTCTCTAACATGGTTATTTATAGCTATTTGGAAGTATAGCCAAACAGAATGTAAAAATACAGCTTTAATGGCAGATATTATATAGGAGAACGCCTACACCTGTAGGGCAGGTGTAAAATTTATAAGCTCAATATCGGCCTCAAATGCCTTAAGTTGCAGTTCTGCCCCATCAAATACGGCATAGGTATTGGCATAAATCCACTCGCCCAAATTAATATAGCGGCTGGTTTCATTCAAAATAATATCCTTTGGTAAATGCCTGTGCCCAAAAATGAAATAATCATAATGATTGGCTTCCAGTAACCCGCGGCTGTAGGTAACCAGCCACTCATGCTGCCATGCAAGCCGGTCTTCTTTTGTGCTATTTACATGGCGGCTGCGCGTGCTCCATTTGTTGGCAATACCAATGCCTAGGTTAGGGTGTATACGTTCAAAAAGCCACTGGCAGGTTGGGCTTCTGAAAAAACGTTTTAAGAATTTATATTTACGGTCGCCGGGGCCAAGGCCATCGCCGTGGTGGATATAAAATTTTTTGCCGCCCCGCTCAATCACAAGTTCATTGCTGATGATGGTTGCACCGAGCTCTTTTTCAAGATAGCCGAACATCCACATATCATGATTGCCTTTAAAAAAAGTGAGTCTTACACCAAGATCAGTCAGCTCGGCGAGTTTGCCTAAAAAACGAATGTTGCCTTTTGGTACGGCGGCGCTATACTCAAACCAAAAATCAAAAACATCGCCTACCAGGTAAAGTTCAGCCGCGTCATCTTTAATGCTGTCCAGCCAGCGTACAATGCGCCTTTCGCGCTCGTGGTGGGCATCATAAGCCCCTGCACCCAGGTGAAAATCTGATGCAAAATATATTTTATTACGGGTGGACATTGAAAGCAAAAGTAGGCGAATAATTATATATGTAAAAATGGGGCATCGGCATTTAACGAATAATGGTTACCGAACCCGATTTTATTACATCCTTTTTATAGAAGGTATCATAGCAGCTAAACACCCAATAGTAGGTGCCGGTAGGTAACGGGCCGCCATTCATAGTGCCCTGCCAATATTGGGTTATATCCTTAGTTTCATAAACCAAACTGCCGTTACGGCTATAAATTTTTAGGTAATTAACCTTCGGGGCGCCTATTAATTTTGGTTTAAACTCATCATTTACACCATCGCCGTTGGGAGTAAATGTATTTTTTGCATCGAGACCGGCATAATCGGGGGGGTTTATGACGGCAGTTACCGCCTTAATAATTTGGCAGCCGGTACTATTATTTACTGCCTTTATATAATATTTGCCTGTAATTGCCACTGCGCTGTAATTCGACAACAGTACTGTAGCGCCGGAATCGCTATAAAAACTATAGGTGTATCCTGCTATTGAGGTGTAAGTGCTGCTGAGGTCTATTGTGAGCGGAAATACTAGCGGAACAGGGTTTTTTATATCGAGTTGTGTTAGCGGATACAGAGAAACAGTAAACGGAACCGGCGACAATGTAGTGCAGCCAAGCTGATTAATGCCAACAACGTAGTAGGTACCATTTTGCGTAATGTGTTTAGGATCATCTAAAAGAATAGTTGCAGCTGCATCTTTGTAGTATTTATAGGTAAGGCCGTTTGTATCGTCGGCATGATAAACTGGCAAGGTGGCATTAAGCGGCCCGCAATCATTAATGGTGATAGGCTTTATATACGGGATTGGCAATATATCAACCTTCACCGGGAACACTGCAGAACAGCCTGTGGCGTTAGTAACCATAATGTAGTATGACCCTACTAAACTTACACTTTTAGGGTTTGGCACCGGCTGGGTAGCGGCCTGGTCGAGATAATATTTATAGATCAGTCCGCTATTAAGGCCGCCCACAATGGCCGGGTCAGTAAGATCAACTGTGGCCGGCGCGCATATCAGAGCCGGGTTAGTTATTGTAATTACAGGATCTGGCACTAAAGAAAGTTGGATAGATTGCAGATCCTGACAGCCTGCGGCATTTGTGCCTTTAATATAAAATGTGCCTGATGCGTGTACAGCGGTGGGATCGCGTACCACAACTTGCTGATTAGCGTCTGCATAATATTTAAAAGTTACATCTGCCCCGCTGCCAGCTGTTATTGCAGGCGCAGTTAGATCAACTCCCGCTGTTTGGCAGGCCAATGCCAATGATTTAACTTTAAATATTAGTGGTTCATCTACCTTGTGCACAGTTGCGGTAAAAGTTGCCGGGCAGCCTGCGCCTACTCCTGAGAATGATTCGGCGTCTACTGTGTACTGCGTACCATCCGGCGGGACAGGATTTAGCACTAATTCTTGCTGGCCGCCTAAAGTAGCATTTGAACCAACCTGCCTCCACGTATATTGGTCAAACCCCGGGGGTGCCTTTAAAGTAACGGAATTAACTCCATTGCAATATTTTGTACCTGTTATGGGCTCGTTGTTTAATAAGCAAGGATCGTCAAAGGCCAGATATGCATAGCCGAAATGCTTGGTATAAACACAATCATTTGTGGTAAAATCAAATTTAATAGTATGCCCGGCTTTTCCACCAAGTTCAACGGCAACGGTAGACCAATCGCGAAACTCTACGCTATCTGTTCCGGATGCCCTTTGAAAACTGCCCAAACCATCGCCTGAGATAAAATCATGTGTGCCACATGGTATAACTTCGTTTGTAGTTACGTCGGTAAGTTTAACTGCAAATCGTGGCCGTTCATAGTCCTTATGTGCAGTTAACTGTAAAACCACAGCATAATAGTAGGTAAAAATATAATCTGGTTTGTCGGCGGGTATGGTATAGGTATACGATACTTGTTCTGCCTCATGGTTACCGCCGCTGTTACCAAGTTTTAGCGAATACTTACTGCCGTTAGGGGCCACTACAGGGAAATTTCCATAAGGGTCAACAGCGGTAGATGTATTAATGTTTAATGTGTGGCGGCCGTATACAGGCACAAATCCATCGAATGAAACTACTCCTTCAGGA
The DNA here is from genome assembly GCA_965277245.1 of Mucilaginibacter sp. GTDB lineage: Bacteria > Bacteroidota > Bacteroidia > Sphingobacteriales > Sphingobacteriaceae > Mucilaginibacter. Next base: position 2,668,756 of record OZ255719.1, on the reverse strand, counting down.
TCAACCGATCCGGTGCTGCATTTCCAGTTAGTAAAATCCCCCTTTATGTAATCTATATTATCCGGGCAAGTTTGTGCTTTAAGGGTTTTGGCCAGGCAAATAAAGAGTAATAAAACGACAAATTTAAAAGGGCGCATTAGCTGAGAACACAAACAATATCAAATGTAATTTATAAAGTACGAAATTTTACGACACCTGATAACAAAAAAAACCCGGTAAACCGGGTTTATATTAATATGCTAAATTTAAAATCTATGGTAGGGGTGGGTGAGGCGGCGGCGGCGGTAGGCGGAAATGGAAACCACGATGCCGGCGTACATAGTGCCTGTGGTATCTCACATACCTTCGCCTGCGTCTAAATCTGGGTAAACCGGGCGGCGGTGGCGGCGGCGGTAGTTGAATGCTTGTTACAGCCTTGATTGATAATGGTGCAGCTTCTGCAAAATCTATGCTTGTTATGAACAAAGCAATAATTACGAATAGTTTGGTTGCCTTCATTTTATAATGATTAAGTGGTTGAGTATTATTTAGATAACGTGTAACACTAATTTTAGTTTTTGAACAAAAACCTGGTCGGCAAAAAGCTATTAATTTCCATGTTGTATCACCGTTTTATACAAAAAGTCGGCGCTAAATTGTCCGGCTTCAAGCCAACGTTCTTTAGTTTCTTCATCAACGGCAAACACGGGGTTAAAATGTTTTTGCAGCTCGTGCGAGTAGCCTTCAAAAACTTTGATATCATTAGGAATGTGCAATCTATCCGCCTCATTATGTACCGCAAGGCTGCCATAAAAACCATCATGTACGCCGGGATGAACCAGCCCGTCCTCGCTGCCATAAACACTCACTATCGGTATTTTAGCATTTTTTAGCCATTCTATTTTAAAAACTCCGCCCCAGAAGTTTATAACCCCGGCAACGTGTGTTTTGGTAATTGATACTGACACATCATCGTTATCCTGACTTGTCAGATTTGCTTTTTTGGCCAGTTCGGCATTATTGGTATAGGCGGTAATAAGCGCAATAATACCACCTGCCGAATTGCCCGCGAGAATAATTTTATCTGGATCGATGCCATATTTTACTGCATTATTTTTAAAAAATGTAACCGCTGCACGCGCATCCTGAACTGCGTAATAGGTGCTTTTCTTCAGCGCCTTTGCACTTAATAAACTAAATGTACTGCCTAATTTGTAATTAATGGCTGCGCAAACATAGCCGCGTTTTGCAAAAGTTTCGCCCCAAAGTTTTATGCCCTTTGCGTCTTTTGACCCGAAAGAAAAACCGCCGCCGTGCATCCATATGATCAAAGGCCGTTTGGTTTTGGTATCGCCGGCGGGTTCATAGAGGTCAAAAAGATGCGATTTTTTATGCTTTTTTAGATCCGGCATATAGCTTAAATCGTTACTGATCTTAACATCGGTAAAAACAAGGTCTTTATATCTAACAGATTGGGCGTTTGCTAAAATGCTTAAGGAGAGGATACTCATTAGCAACATTAATTTTTTATGCATAATATATGGGCTGTTAATAACAAATGTTACAACTGTTAATATTGTCGGTTTGTTTTATAGGGTAAAAGCCACGCTGCTTTTTTACTACATTTGAATTTAATGAAAGCGAAATGATAACGGGATTAGGTACCGACCTTGTTGAAGTAGACCGGATGCAAAGCGTGCTGAGCAAACAAACCGAGATGCGTGAACTAATCTTTTCGGCTCGTGAAATTGCTTATTGTGAAGCGCAGCATTACATGTTTGAACATTATGCCGCCCGCTTTGCAGCTAAAGAAGCATTTTTTAAGGCTCTGGGTACCGGCTGGCTTAGTGGCACGGCATTTAACGAGGTAGAAATTATAAATAATACCGAAGGAAAGCCGGAGATCAATTTATCGGGCAATACGGCATTGGCAATTGCCTCGCTGGGTTTAATAAACATTGTTGTTTCTTTAACGCATGTAAAAGCCATGGCCTCTGCAACAGTAATTATAGAAAAATAATGACCGGCCAACCGTTAACTGATAGATTAATGCAGGAGCAAAAGCTGGTAGAATTGCTCGGGTACCTTTCGCTGCATTCTGTGTTTTACAAGGATCTATTTGCAAAAGAGGGCATAAATATAGCAGATATCAAAACGCTTGCAGACCTTGCTAAGATACCCACCACAAACAAAGAAGACCTGCAGCAGCGCAATGCCGATTTTTGGTGCGTTCCTGCCGAAAAAGTTATTGAATATACCTCGACATCTGGAACATTAGGCGGCCCCGTTACCGTTGCCCTTACCGATAAAGATCTTGATCGTTTGGCACTTAATGAATACAATTCGTTTGTAAGCGCCGGGGGCACCAATAAAGATGTTTACCAGCTTATGCTCACATTGGACAGGCAGTTTATGGCCGGCATGGCTTATTATCTGGGATTGCGAAAATTGGGCGCCGGCATTATCCGTTTAGGCCCGGGTGTACCGTCTTTGCAATGGGAAACTATTAACCGGCTAAAGCCAACGGCAATTGTGGCTGTTCCATCGTTTATATTAAAGCTTATTGCCTATGCTAACGAAAACAGGATAGACATTAATGCATCGGGCGTTAAAAAGGCTATATGTATAGGTGAGAACATCAGGAACAATGATTTCTCTTTAAACATTTTAGGCAGGAAAATAGCAGAATCGTGGCATATTGATCTTTATTCTACCTATGCATCTACAGAAATGCAAACCGCATTTACAGAATGCAGCCAGATGCAGGGCGGGCATTACCAACCCGATTTAATTATAGCCGAACTGCTCGACGATAATGAGCAGCCGGTTGGCCCAAACATTGCGGGCGAATTAACCATTACCACGTTGGGAGTAGAAGGGATGCCATTACTGCGTTACAAGACCGGCGACTTAGCAATGTATTTCGATGAACCTTGCGCTTGCGGTCGCAAAAGCTGGCGCCTGTCGCCAATTTTGGGGCGAAAGAAGCAAATGATAAAATTTAAGGGAACAACGCTCTATCCTCCGGCGCTTTTCGAAATTTTAAATGAACGGGAAGAGATCATTGATTTTGTGGTGGAGGTTTACCCTAACGAAGTTGGTTTAGATGAAGTGCAGTTATACATTTTACCGGTGGCCTATACCCAGGAATGCGACCACCAGATACGGGCTTATTTACAGGCCCGGTTGCGCGTTAGCCCACAGATAAAATATGTTACCGCCGCAGATATCCAAAAAATGCAGTTTCCGGAAACGGTTAGAAAAGCTGTGAAGTTTATAGACAGAAGGTAAAATAATCATTACAGCAACGGCATAATTACCGTATACGGTTCGGAATGCTCGCTTTCGTTTTTCATCTTATCTATAGCCGTAACTACGTAAATATACCTTTTACCTTTTTGGGCAGAGTTATCTAATAAGGCGGGTTCGGTATCATATTTAATAAATAGGATATGTTCTGCATTATTAATATTTACCTGCTCATTACCGTCAAAACGGTATACCACATAGCCAAAAACGGGTTCATGGTCCCTGGCCTCGGGAGGGGGTTGCCAGGTTAAGGTAACGCCTTTATTGGTTACAATGCCTACCAGTTCTTTAGGGGTGTTAGGTGCAATAGAATCGCGCCAGAGCATAACCGGTGGCAGGGCGGGGTGTTTATAATAGTTTTCGCGCAGCGAATCTGTAAACGATCCTAAATTACTGGTTAAAGAGTTAGAGCTAAAATACACGCTGCCCTGAACACGGTTGTTTGCCCGTGTGAGTTTTACCTGATTTGGTAATTCGGCTTTATTTTTAAACGCCGGCGAGCGGCTCTCTGCAATACGATATGGCGCCTGGCCAATGTACAAATGGCGGCCGTAAGTGTTATTACTCCACCAATCTAAAAGCACATCGAACGCGGCAGAGCGGTTACCTATTTGCCAGTATATTTGCGGGTTTATATAGTCTATCCAACCCTCTTTCATCCACTTGCGGGTATCGGCATAATTTTCTGAGTAAGATGGGCCCCCGCTGGTTGCCGAGCCTCCGGGATCTTCGTGCTTGTTGCGCCATACCCCCCGCGGGCTTACACCCCATTTTACGCTGGGCTTATATTTATGGATGCTATCGCCTACCATTTTTATCAATTGGTCTACATTGTTTCGGCGCCAATCGTTTATGTCTGCAAATTTTTCGCCGTATTGGGCATACGTGTCGGCGTCCTGCAGTTTTTGCCCCGCAATTAAGTAGGGGTAAAAATAATCGTCCATGTGTATGCCATCCACATCATAGTTCTTCACGATATCTAATATCACCTGAACAATGTATTCGCGCACCTCAGGTATCCCGGGGTTAAACAATTTTTGGCCGCCATAAATAAAAAACCACTCAGGATGGGTACGGGTAGGATGGTTTGGGGCTATGTTAACGTAATTATTGTCGAAGGTGGCTCTATAGGGATTAACCCAGGCATGTAATTCCATGCCCCGTTTATGTGATTCGGTAATGGCAAATTCCAACGGGTCATAAAACGGCTGGGGTGCCTGGCCTTGTTTGCCTGTTAACCATCGCGACCATGGTTCACGACTTTTTGCATAAAAAGCATCGGCAGCAGGCCTAACCTGAAACATTACCGCGTTCATATTACTTTGTTTATGAAAATCCAGAATTTTTAAAAGCTGATCTTTTTGCTTTTGGGTGGGCAAGCCAACGCTGCTTGGCCAATCTATATTAACAACTGTAGCTACCCACACGCCGCGAAATTCGCGCTTGGGGTATTTCTCCGTTTCTGCAGGGGGCTTTGGTTGTGCATTTAAGCCTGTAAAAAACATAGAAAACAATAAAATTAACGCTAAATGTTTGCCTTTGCACATACCTGTTTTTATAGAAGCCGCAAAGATATAGAAACTTTATACAAAGCGGTTTTACTATCGCATGCAATAATTTGGCCGTTTTTGTGTTTTTAATATGAAGGCGAACAATACGGCTGAATAAGTATGTGTCGGTCAAATTGATATTATTTTTGTAATATCGCACATTGTTGTTCACCGGCAACAAGGTAATTATCTGCCAATTATCGGGGCAAATGCCACTGATAAATTAAAAGAAATAATTATGGAAAATACACCCGCACCAAACCAAAATTCGAGGAAAAACTCTAACGTAATTTATTTTTTAATTGTAGTGGTTATTGCGCTGCTTGGTACAGACGTTTACCTCTATTATCAAAAAAAGGGAACGGATGAAAAGGTAGTATATCAAAACGATGAGAAAACCCGCCTTCAAACAGAACTCGACAGCTTAGAAGCGCAGGTACAGCAGGTAAACTCCAGTAAGACTAAAATGAGCGCTGCGATGATTGCCAAAAACGATTCTTTGCAAACAAAGATCACCTACCTGCGCGGCCAGTTAGCAAAAGGTAAATTGACTACCGCCGAGCTTTCAAAGGCACAGGAAGATTTAAAACAACTACGCTATTTTGTGACTAAATACACTGCCGATCTGGAAGAAGTTAAAAAACAGAATGCTACCCTGACTACCGAGCGCGATACCTTAAAAACTAATTTAGCTACTGTAAATACAAAAGCGAGCAACCTCGAAGCGCAAAATAAAGATCTGAACACTAAAGTGCTGGTAGGCTCGGCGCTTAAAACATCTGGTTTGGGTGTTGTTCCGTTCAAAGTAAAAGATAACGGCAAAGAGTCTGTAAACGATAAGGCAAAAAATGCAAAGAAGATAAAGATCAGTTTCACGGTTGCTAATAACTCTATAGCAACCCAGGGGATGCATGATATTTTTATCCGTGTAATAGACCCCGCCGGAAATCTCGTGATCCCCGCCGATGCAGGCACGTTTAATGCCGACGGCCAGGATTTGCAATATACTTATAAAACCGCTATCGATTTTAAGAACGATGAAACAGGGTACGTTGTTGACTGGGTTAACGCAGCGCCTTTTCAAAAAGGCACATACAGCGTTATTCTTTACGCCGACGGATTTACCATGGGCAAAACCACATTTATATTAAAATAAGTTTTTTTTCACTATAAGGGCCCGGGTTTAATGACCCGGGCCTTTATATGTTCCAACTAATTTGTTTGAGGGAGGTTTATGTGAAATACGGTGCCCGCACCCAGTTTTGTTTCGAACCATACCCTGCCGCCCGCGTTTTCGATAGAGTTTTTTACAAATGCCAGCCCAAGCCCCGTTCCCGAGCTTTTTGTAGTAAAGTTGGGCTCGAATATTTTGGTGCGCAGGTTTTCTGGTATACCGTTTCCATTATCGCGTACGTTGATTAATATTGCGCGGTCTTCAATGGTATAATCTATATCAATTAAACCCAAGCGCTCGAGGGGCATGGCTTCAATGGCGTTTTTAAGCAGATTATTAAAACAACGTAATAGCTGGTCGCGGTCTGCAATAATATAGAAGGGCGTAACCGGCGCGTTAAATTTTATTTGCACGTTATCCATTTGCTTAAAAACTGTTACTGACTGGCTTATAAGCTCCACAACATCCATGCGTTGCATGCGGGTATCGGGCATTTTTGCAAATGCCGAAAACTCTGAAGCAATAGACGACAAGCTTTCTATCTGCTCTACAAAAGATTTGCTAAACCGCTCAAATTTAGCGTCGAACTTAGGGTCTTTATCCCGCCATGATTTTTCGAGCAGCTGTAAACCTAATTTTAATGGGGTTAGCGGGTTTTTAATTTCGTGGGCAACCTGTTTGGCCATTTCGCGCCACGCGCTTTCCCTTTCTGATTGTGCCAGCCTGCCTGCGCTGAGTTCCAATTCGGCAATCATGTTATTGTACTCACGCACCAAGGCACCTATTTCATCATTACGGTTCCAAACAATAGGTTCGTTCTTTTCGCCATAGATAGTTTTACTAATACTTTCCTGGATAAAACTAAGCGGATAGGTTATTTGCCTGGCAATCAATATGGCAAACAGGCCGATGGCAATAAAAATTAACGCATAGAGATTAATCATGGCATTAAATAACGATCCTATGCGTTGAGTGTACTCGGCCTCGTTAGAAAAAAACGGCAATTGTAAATAACCTATAGTTTCATTTTTATTATTACGTACCGGCGCATATCCGGCTATATATCGCAGGTCTGCAATGCGCTCGCTTGCAACCATTTCCGATTTTTGTAGCCGGTGAAGATAAATGTATGCCCTGCCATTCATTTTTGGCATAACCAACCCCAAATCATATAATTTGGGTTGTGTGGTATAAAGCATATCGCCGTTTATGTTGTACAGCGTAAGGTCTGTAGCGTAGGCATCGGCAAAGGTGTTGAACCCAACTTGTGTTTCCTGATCAAGCGGGTCGGCCTGGTTATCTATCAGGGTTTCAAAAGCAGATGTGATACGCGCAAGGCGGTCTGATACAGAATGTTCCTGTTGTTCCTGATATTGTGTTTTTAGCGAAAAATAAGTGATTATACCAACCAGTATCAGGGTAAATACTACGGCGAAAATGATGGAAAACTGTATCCTGGTTTTATATAGAATACGGCTAAAATTTAAACTGATGCGCCAGCTAACGTGGCTTTCTTCGATGTTGATAAACGTAATACGCGCCCAAACCCAGCGCAGCAGCATTATCAGGGCATTAAAGATGAGCATTAACACAAAAAAGAACGTTAGCGAGGTAATGCCGTACAAAACAGGGAACTCCTGCTTACTTACAATAATTGTTTTGCGGGCACTGGGTTTATAAATAAGATGGCTGTAACGCGCATAAGGGTTATACCAGTCCGAACTAAGCAACCTCGAATTCTTAAATGTGAATTTCTTTGGAGCTGCTTTAAAGTCTTTGTTTACCAGGGTATAGGTATAAACCCCGCTTTGGCTTAGCAGGTGATCATCGCTATAAAATGCATAAGAATAACCTTTAAAATCATTATTCACATCAAATTGCCGATCTATCAACAACTCGGGGAAGGAGCTGGCAAACTGTAATGGTTTCGATTTTAAGGCTATAACAAAGGTGCCCAGGTTATGCCCGTTATACGTTACGGGCAACAGGGCAAAATAGCTTTGAAACCCGAAAGAGTCGTTTTCGCGGTAGAAAAAATCAGATACCTTGATGGCGCTGTAAAGCACCATGTCTTTAAAATTATCTAAAATATAGGCCTTGTCGTCAGATATGGATTTCCCGGCATTGTCGAACTCGTAGATCTTAAAGTCATATTTTGAAAGATAGCCGTCGAAATAGGCTTTCTTAAAATGCATCCGCAGGTACTTGCTGTTACGGGTTGTATCATTAAAATATTTAATCAGGAACGGATCTGTGCTGATGTTCTTTTCCATCCCCTTAAAGATCTGATCAGATACCCTGTCATCTGCAGCTTGTAACTTTTTAATAAGATTTTTACGCTGTTCGTGTTCATGGATGGATTGGAAAGCGTTTAATTTTACCGAAGCAATAAGCGCTGTAAGTATTACAAAACTTATAAATATTGATGCATCCATCTTGCTGTCGCGGTACCATACAACATAAGCTCTTAGTAAGGTAACTAATGCCGCAAGCAAAAAAAACAGCGTAAAGGGACCGGTAATGCTATAAAATATAGTTATACCTGTTACGCCAGCGGCAAAAATAAAGGCTTTATGCGAAACAGGCAGTTTTACACGCATTACGATAACCAGCAAAATTTCGTCGATAAGGCTGAATGCTAAAAATGCAAAACATACCATTATCACACCTATAAAGCTGAATGCCGATAGATTGAGCACGTTATTAACATCGAAGTTAATTTTAGAGTTTACTACCAGCCCATAAAAAACGTGAACAAATAATGCCAGGATGATCAGCAGTATGGCCACACATGCCGAAATAATAACGTATCCGGCAGTTTTATTTTCTACAGGCCGCAAAAGTTTAAAACGGTAACTGTAAATAAAACCTATGAGCCATAGCATCATAAAGAGATTGATGCAAAAATCGCCGAGTGAGGGAAACAGTATGCCGGCCGAATAGTATACCGGATCGAAAATTCTCGACTCAGTGGCGTAACCAGGCCAGTGGAAGTATAAATTTACAGCCCTGAAGAGTATAATGAAGGCGGCTAATAAAACAAACGACAATAATATATGCCCCTTACGGGCAACATAATTACATAGCGAATTTATAAATAGGCACAGAAAGAAGAAGCTGAGCAACCAGAGCGCGCATATAAAAAAATAAAAATTATAGTTAACCTGTTTGGGTAAGGTTTTTACAGAGAAGAGGTATTTACCATCTATACTATGAATGTTGTATACATCTTTATCTGTAAAATCGGCAAGCGTTAACGCACTGCCCGCAGGCAACCCTTCATCAAAGTTGTTTTTGAGGTACTTGTTTTCGAACAGGTAATTTGATTTTATGGGGATAAAAAATACCGCGCTAAAATTGCCTTCGGTTTTTCTTATAGCCTCAAAATAACCATTTGGCTGTTTAACAAAAGATCGCCCTTCTTTTATAGGCTGCCCGGCATTCGGCAATATTTTAACACCTGTCCAGAAAGTTAGGCGGCCGTTTGTTTGTGTGGTAAGCCAAATACGGTGTACTGTTGTATACTCTTCTATGGCTGCAAGGGCTTTTCCCTCGTTATTGTAAAGCAACCGAAGATTTGCAAACGCGGGTTTGTTATTCAGTACACTGTTAACGTAAGCCTCTTTTTCGCGGATAGCTTTTTCCAGTGACCCGGCCGTTTGTTCGAGGTTATTTTTAGGGGTATAGGTTTTCTGTACAACAATAGCTGTAAGTAAAAGGCTGGCACAGATAAGTACCAGCAGCAATCTTATTTTAGCGTGCGCTGTCAAACAAAAAAAGGTAGTGTTATGGTAAAATTACTATAAAAAACAAAAAGCCGCTTGTTTGCGGCTTTTAATTTTACGGTGTAATAGAGGCGTTACTTGTGGCTACCTCGCGGTTTACCTTTTTAACCAGGCCCTGCAATACATTACCCGGTCCAACTTCTGTAAAAGATGTGGCGCCGTCTTGAAGCATATGCATCACGGTCTGTGTCCACCGTACCGGGCCGGTAAGCTGGGCTATCAGGTTTTTTTTAATGTGTTCCGGATCCGTGTATGGTTTGGCATCTATATTTTGATAAATGGCACATACCGGGGCGGTAATGGTTGTAGCTACTATGGCAGCCTCCAATTCTTTCCTGGCAGATTCCATCAGGGGCGAATGAAATGCGCCGCCAACATTTAATTTTAATACCCTTTTAGCGCCTGCCGCGCTAAGTTTTTCGCAGGCTGCATCAATACCGGCAATGGTGCCCGATATTACCAGTTGCCCGGGGCAATTGTAATTTGCCGGCACTACCACATCGCTTATCCTATGGCATATATCTTCAACGGTAAAATCATCGAGCCCTAATACGGCAGCCATTGTTGACGGTTGGATATCGCAAGCCTTTTGCATAGCGTTTGCTCGGGCGGCAACCAATTGAAGCCCATCCTCGAAAGAAAGCGCCCCGGCTGCCACAAGTGCAGAAAACTCGCCGAGGGAATGGCCTGCTACCATTTGGGGTTTAAAACCTTCACCTAAAATTTTAGCTAATATTACCGAATGTAAAAAAATTGCGGGCTGGGTAACATTGGTTTGCTTTAATTCTTCATCCGTACCGTTAAACATGATGTCGGTTATGTTAAAACCTAAAATATCATTGGCCTGTGCAAAAAGCGACCGCGCTTGTTCAGACTGATCATACAGGTCTTTACCCATACCCGAAAACTGGGCGCCCTGGCCCGGGAATATATATGCCTTCATTTTTATTTCGGATTTCGAAATTTCGATTTCGGATTTAATAATCTATTTTAAAACTACTCTCCAATCAACTACTCACTACTTAACTTAGCTTACTTGCTATCAAATTTAAAAATTCGGTACGGGTTTTTTCCATCAAAAATGCACCTGTAAATGCTGATGTTGTAGTTACAGAATTTTGTTTTTGCACGCCCCGCATACTCATACAAAGGTGCCTGCACTCAATAACCACGCCAACGCCAATTGGCCCAAGCGTATCTTGAATACAATCACGTATCTCGTTGGTTAGCCGTTCCTGAACCTGCAACCGGCGCGCAAAAACATCAACTATACGCGGTATTTTGCTTAAGCCAACTACATGCCCGTTAGGGATATAGGCCACATGCGCTTTACCAAAAAAAGGCAGCATGTGATGTTCGCACATCGAGTATACTTCAATGTCTTTCACAACCACCATCTGGCTGTAATCTTCCTTAAACATCGCCGATTTTAAGATCTCCTTTGCATCGAGATCATAACCATGGGTAAGGTAAAGCAATGCTTTGGCAACGCGCTCAGGAGTTTTCAGTAATCCCTCACGGCCGGGGTTTTCGCCCAATTGTTTAAGTACCTCGCTGTAATGGCCGCTCAGGCTGTCTATCAGTTCGGGATTGTAGCGGTCAACCTTTTGGTATCCCTCAATGCCGGCATCGCGATCGGGAAAATCTTCTGTTTCGTCCATGTTATCAGTTAATCGCCAAAGTATTCGGCACTATTATTTTCTGTTTCAAAAAGCCTTACAGAGTGGAGATAAACGCCTTCATGCGCCTCTATCGGTTCTTTTAACTGGTTAAAGATCTCTATGCAGAGTAATTCTGTAGAAGCCATTTTACCTTTCATAAAATCAACATCCATATTAATGTTTTTATGATCGAGTTTCTCTATTACATAATCATTAATGATCACCTTAAGATCTTTCAGGTCTAATAAATATCCCGTAGCATGGGTAACATGGCCCTTAACGGTAACAAACAAATTGTAATTATGCCCATGCCAGTTTGGGTTTGCACACTTACCAAAAACTTCCTGATTTTTCGCGGCGCTCCACTCCTCGCGGTACATGCGGTGTGCGGCATTAAAATGCTCTTTGCGCGTTATATGTATCATCATACTGTTAATTGGTGCAAATATACAAAACAAAAACAGGCAGGTTGTTTTATCTTAGCACACAAAAAACAGCCTATGCGCATATTAATTGTTGCTGCAACAGAAGCTGAGATCCAGCCTCTGATTTTGGATTTCGGGTTTTCAATTTCGGATTCTGAAAACAGTTATGATTTATATACTTTTAATGCTAAGCAAAATGTTGAGCATAAATCTGCAATTGAAAATCCGAAATCCGAAATAATAATCACCGGGGTTGGCATGGTAGCAACTGCCTTTGCCTTGGGTAATCACCTAGCAACTAATCAATATGATCTGATTATTAATTTGGGTATTGCAGGCAGTTTTGACCGCAGTATAGCTTTAGGCGAGGTTGTTGAAATTATACAAGACACTTTTGCCGAATTAGGTGCGGAAGACGATGAGCAATTTTTACCCCTCAACATTCTTGGTTTTGGTGAAACTACCTATAAGCCAAACGGCCACCCTTTTATAAATATTAAACAGGTAACTGCCATTACGGTGAATAAGGTACATGGTAATCAAATGTCTATAAATAAGGTTGTTGAACGCTTACACCCGCAGTTAGAAAGTATGGAAGGGGCAGCCGTGTTTTATGCCTGCAAGCAGGTGGGCGTGGCTTGTGTGCAGATCAGGGCCGTGTCAAATTATGTTGAAAAGCGCAACCGGGATGCCTGGCAGATAGGCTTAGCCGTCAAAAATCTGAATATCTTTGCAATTGGATTGTTGCGTGGACTGATGGAGAAAAAATAGCTCCCGGAACCGGCGACTAAACCCTTGATGCTATGAAACTTACCCTCGGCTTTTCTCCCTGCCCAAATGATACCTTTATTTTTGATGCGCTTATTCACCATAAAATAGATACGGAAGGTTTAGCATTCGAAGTGTTTTATGATGATGTAGAAACGCTAAACCACAAAGCTTTTGCGGAGAAGCTGGATATTACCAAACTTAGCTACCACGCTTTTGCTTACGCTGCTGCAAATTACGCTTTGCTGGATGCGGGCAGCGCATTAGGTTTTGGGGTTGGCCCTTTATTGATTTGCAAAGGCAATGAAGAAGAATTACACCGACAACTGACAACTGATAACCCGCAACTGCAGATCGGCATTCCCGGCAAATACACTACGGCAAATTTTTTGCTGAGCCTGGCATTCCCCAGTGCAACCAATAAACAGGAAATTGTTTTTTCGGGTATTGAAGACGCATTGCTAAACGACGAGATAGACGTGGGCCTCATCATTCATGAAAACCGGTTTACTTATCAAAACCGTGGTTTAAAAAAAATAATAGACCTGGGAGACTACTGGGAAAAAGAAACTGGTTGTGCTATACCGCTCGGCGGCATCGTGATCAACAGAAATTTGCCTTTAGAAATTCAGCAAAAGGTAAACCGCTTGCTCAGGCAATCGGTAGAATATGCGTTTGCTAATCCCAGATCTGCGTTAGATTATATCCGTTCGCACGCCCAGGAGATGAGCGAAGAAGTAATGTATAAGCACATTGAGCTATATGTAAACCGGCACTCCATAGATTTAGGTGCCGACGGTCGTAAGGCAATTGAGCTGTTATTTTCTATGGCAAAAGGACGGGGTATCATCCCCAATCTGCAGAGCGACGTAAGTTTATTTTTAAACCCATAACGAACACCGGTCTCTTAACTTGTTAAAACGAGAAAGGCCTAAAAACCGCTATCATCTAACGCGAAAGCCGTTTTTTTAACGCGCCATTTGCCATTAGTAAAATCAGGGAACTGCTGTTTGGCATTTCCTTCTTTCAAAGATTTTGTAGATAACGGGGCAATAACACTCATGGTCATAGAATCATAAACATCTATAGGTGTTTGTTTTTTTTGCTTTACCGCTTCTATAAACCCGTTAAAAACAAACCAGTCCATGCCACCGTGGCCAGCACCGGTGGCTTCCTTCTCGTACTTTTTCCATAGCGGGTGGTCATATTTATCAAACCACTCTTGTGCGGGGTCCCAGCTGTCGTCTTTTTTAGATTTATGGTCTACATAAACGCTTTTTGCTACGTCCATCCACAAGCCTTTGGTGCCTTGCACCCTAAAACCTAACGAATAGGGGCGGGGCAAATGGGTATCATGGCTTAGCATAACCGTTTCGCCGTTAGCGCAGTTGATCATGGTTTGGGTTACATCGCCATTTTTATAATTTATTTTTGACGCGGCACTCCCCGGCGACATTTCATCGGCATATGCTGCAAGCCCGCGGGCTTTAGAGCTGAAGGATACAAGATCAACAAACCGGTTACCCTTATTTACATTAAGATATTGGATGCACGGGCCGGCACCATGTGTAGGGTACAGGTCTCCGTCGCGATCTATATTAAATTGGGTGCGCCATTGGGCTTCGCTAACCGCATCGGGGCCATATTTTAGCCCGCCGCCATAAATACGTTCGCCATCATTAAACAGCACGTTACGTAAATTATGCTGATAACCGCCTTCTACGTGCAGCAGTTCGCCAAACAAACCCTGTCTTACCATATTAAGGGCAGCCATTACATCGCGGCGGTAGCAAACGTTCTCAAGCGTCATGTAAGGTACACCCGTGTGCTCAGATGTTTTTACAATGTCCCAGTGCTCATCAATTGTTAATCCGGCTATCACCTCGCAGCCCACATACTTTCCCGCATGCATAGCATCAATTGCCTGGGCGTGGTGAAACTGCCAGGGCGTTGCAATAATAACCGCATCCATATCGGCCCTGTCCAGTAGTTTTTTATAGGAATCTAAGCCTCCTGAATATTCTTTTGGTGCCGCTGCGCCCTTTTTGGCTATAAATTCGCGGCATTTCTTAAGCGATCTTTCCTGTATATCACATACCGCAACAATTTCAACGTCGTCGCGCAGCAAGGCCTCAGATACATGGTTCATCCCACGCTCGCCCACCCCTATATAACCAAGCCTTACCTTTTTGCCGGCATCAGCAAACAGGCTTCCTGCAGGTAAAATCGTAAACCCCGTAGCGGCTATTGCGCCTGTTTTAATAAAATCCCGTCTTTCCATTATGGTTAAGTTAGTGTTGCTAATGTACAGTTTATCAAAAAGAAAGGTTGTATCGGCATTGGTAAATGTTTAGGTTTGGTTTACATGTTTAAGAATTTATTAGAAGCTTACGGTTTGCCGGCGAGCGATTTTCGGGTCGAAAGCTTTGGATCGGGCCTGATCAACAGCACCTGGAAAGTAAGCAATGGTACAGAGGAGTATATCCTACAAAAAATAAACAGCAACATATTTAAGTCGCCGCACACCATTGCCCAAAATTTGATGCTGGTTAGTAATTATTTAACAGTTACGGCGCCCGGTTACCTTTTCCCGGCACCCATAGCAGCGCTTAACGGCGAACATCTGGTTTATTCGGCAGGCAATCATTACCGGTTGGCGCTATTTATCAAAGGATCGCATAGTATAAATATGATCGATAATGCAGGGCAGGCTTACGAAGCTGCAAAGCAATTCGGCAAGTTTACGCGTTTATTAACGGGGTTTAATACTACAGAACTTGAGTGCACCATACCCGATTTCCATAACCTCACGCTCCGCTATCATCAGTTTAAAAATGCGATTAACACAGCCTTACCCGAGCGGTTGCAAAATGCATCGGCAGAGATAACCACAGCAAACGGCAATGCTCACATCGTGCAAACTTATGATGATGTTGTTGCTAAAAAACTTGTTCCCCTGCGCACTATTCACCACGATACCAAGATCAATAACGTTTTATTTGGTGATGATAACAAGGCAATTTGCGTGGTGGATCTTGATACCATAATGCCGGGTTATTTTATGAGCGATGTTGGTGATATGATGCGCACTTATCTTTCGCCTGTTAACGAAGAGGAGGAGGTTATTGAAAAGATAAAGATAAGGGCCGATTTTTTTGAAGCGGTATATATGGGTTATATGGGCGAAACGGCAAACATATTAACCGGCTGTGAAAAAAGCCTTTTTATTTTTGCGGGTAAAATGATGATCTACATGCAGGCACTACGGTTTTTAACAGACTATTTAAATAACGACAGGTATTATTTAACCACCTATGCCGGCCATAACTTAATAAGGGCTCAAAATCAGTTTGCGCTTTTAAAACACTACACTGCAGCAGAAACTGTTTTTGAAGGCATTATAAAAAACGCTTGATCCGGCGACGGCTATCGCACCAACGCTACATACCCGGATAAGATCTGCCCGTTATATTTTGTATCGATAACATAATAGTACACCCCGAACGGCAGGGCCTGATTATTGAGTGTGCCATCCCAGGGTATATTATAATCAACAGAATGGAATACCTTAACGCCCATCCTGTTATAAATGTCTACCGTGGCTCCAGGGTATTCAAATAGTTTAGGTATGAGCCAGGTATCGTTAATACCATCGCCATTGGGTGTAAAGGTATTATATACTACAATAGGCTCTAAAACAAACAGGCTCACTGTGGATGTGCTTACGCAGCCAAGCGCATCTGTTACCTGTACGGTGTAAGTAATATCCTTAACAACCGTTGCCGTAGGCGATTTCAACGTATTATCGTTCAGGTTTATGTTAGGCGTCCATAAATAGGTAACATTTGCCAAACTTACCGTGGGCATTAACACTGTTGTATTCCCGCTTGGAATATATTGTGCTGTACCGGCATTTACTGTGGGTGGTGGCGCAAAAGTTATAATCGCAGCGTCAGATACGGTACATGCAGTATTAGATGCCGTTAAGGTAAGCGTTACAGATCCTGCCGATAAATCACTGGCGCTTTCCACATAGCTTGCATTAAGCACCGTAGCCGATGGGGTAAACGTGCCACTTCCCGAACTTGTCCACAGTACCGACGTAGAATTGGTTGAAGATCCTGTTAACGGAACGCTTACATTTTGGTTGCACACACTTTTGCTGCCCCCGGCACTTACCGTGGGCGGAGAGAAAAATGTTACTGTTAAACCGGACTGCGCTATAGTACAATTATCGGCGCTGGTTGATTTTAACGTTAGCGTTACAATGCCGGCAAAAAGATCTGCTGCGGCAGGTGTATATACTGCATTTAAAGTGGTGTTTGAAGGTGAAAAACTACCGGAGCCACTTGACGACCAGACACCTGTTGTGGTGCCTCCCGATATTGTACCGTTTAGTTGAACGGTAGCTGTTATACATGAGTTTTGGTTAGGGCCGGCTACCGAGATGGGCAAGTCATCAACCGCAACATTTATTACGGCTGTTTGACTGGGGCAACCATTGTTTGTTATAACTAAACTATAAGTACCAGCATTTAGCTTTGTTGCATTATTGATCACAGGGTTTTGCACAGTAGATCTGAAACCATTCGGTCCTGTCCATGCATAAACCGCACCGGTTACGGTGGGCGTATTTAAAGTAATAGTTGTGTTAATACAAACCGGTGAATTACTTGATACTACAGGAGCATCGGGGTTTGGGTATACCGTTAAAACATAGTTTAGCGGAGTACCAGGGCAACCATTTAAGTAAGGTGTGATAATGTAACTTACGTCTATCGGCTGGTTCCCTGAGGTTATTAAGGTTTCTACAATGCCATTAGACGTTTGCAAGCCCGGATTTGCAGTAATAACACTCGCATTAGCTAAACGCTGCCAGGTAAAAGTGGCGCCCGGCGTTGCACTGCCAATATTGTAGGTGTGCGCCTGGCCCGAGCAGACGCTGCCAACGCTCCCGGTGTTCGTTGTTACAGTAGGATCTACAGTAATCAAAAGATCAAAATTTGTGGGTGCGCAATTAGTGCTATAGATGGTGTAGGTATATTTTACCACTACTGGTAGGTTTGTGGTATTGGTAAGTATTTCTCTGATTGTTGCTGCGGACTGCCCTGCTACAGCGGCGTTGCTTATGCCGGGAACTGCCGCCCGTGCCCAGGTATAATATACCGGAGGGAAATTAAACGCCACCTGATAATTAGAGGCCGTGTTATTGCAAATTTCTCCGGTGGCAGGGCTGGTAACTGCTATAGTTGGGTAAACTGTAACTGTAAGTGTAAACGGATTGCCGGGGCAGCCATTTGCAGTTGGCAGGATGGTGTAAATAACCTGCACCGGAATTAAACCGGTGTTGATAAGCGCTTCTGGTATAATATTGGAAACCTGGTTATTAACCGCGGCATTGCTTATTCCCGCCACTGCTGCCCTGCTCCAGCTGTAGGTAATGCCTGCAGGTGTGCCGCCAATTACATAATTAACAGCGTACCCGCTGCAGGCATCAAATGCGATAGCACTGGTAACTGTAGGCAGTGGATTAACGATCACCTTTACTTGTGTGCGTGATCCTGTGCAAACACCTGATTCTACATAATAAGATGTGTTTGTCAGTAAAAAAGTGGTGGTATATGTATCTGCAGTAGAGAGAAGGTTACCTGCGGTTGCAGCATCATACCAGCGATAGGAGCCTGGTGTACTTCCGGTGGCAGTTAGCGTTGCTACGCCGTCAAAACATACCGTGGCGCCCGCTATTATCGGCGCGCTGTTCACCGTTACCGTTACTTTAGTTCTTGGGCTTATGTTGCCATTTGCATCGATGGTTTGTACATAGTAGTCTGTTGTAACGGTCAATACCGGGGTGGTAAACGCCGGGCCGGTGTATAAAGGAGTAACACCTGCGGCGGTAGCGTACCACTGGTAAGTTCCGCCGGGCGCGGTAGCCAGCAATGTTATTGCGCTTCCTGTGCAAATAGTTGCACCGGAAGCAGTTGGCGCAACAGGTATTGCAGCAGCGTTAGCATAATTTATTACTACCTGATCGCTGTTTGAACAGTTGCCATTATTACTTGTAAGTGTTAGCGTTGCAGATGTTTCTGTGGCAGTGGGTACATATTGTGCATTTATACTGGTTGCATTTTGCAAAGTACCTGTGCCCGAGGCAATGGTCCACAATACCGTCCCGCTTGCAACTGTACCTGCCAGCTGCGCCGTTGTGCCGAAAGGTAAAGTTTGGTCAGGCCCGGCATTAGGTATGGGGTTAGCGTAAATGGTAATCGGGGTTGAATAGGTTGCGCCACTGCACATGAGCATATTGGTTACAGTATAAGAACCCGGTGCGCTTGCACTAAGATCTATCTGCCCTGTAGCGTTATTTACAAACACTAAACCGGCTGGTGATGAAGTAAATGTTCCTGCAAAAGCGCCGGGTAAAAATGAAGGTGTTGGATTAGTATCATATTGGCAATAGGCATTGCTGTTATAAGTAAAAGCAGGCGAACCGCTTACCAAAACGATGTTAACTTCGGCAGTTGCCGAAACAATGCATGGGTTACCCATAAAGCTCATGGTAACAGTGTGTATGCCTGGTGTGCTTGCTGTTATATTTATAACCCCCGTACTGGTGTTAATGATAAGCCCCGCATCAGACGAAAACGTTTTTGAAGCAGCATTATAAGTTAACGCCGGGTTAACCACCGGTGCCGGCGTATTGCCCCCTGCGCTTACACAGTAGGTATGCGCAGAATAGGCAAATATCGGGCTGGGTATAACCATTACAGTAACAGTTACCGCCGAACGGGAACCGGCGCAGGTGCCGTTATTTGCTTCGGCATAGTAAGTAGTTGTGGCCGATAAAGCGGGGGTGGTAAACGTTGCTGTTGTTGCCACGACATTGCCCCCGGTAGCTGCATCATACCAGGTTATACCCGGCCCGGTGGCCGACAGGGCAGCAGTGCCGCCGGGGCAAATGGTCGTGGCGCCGGAAACAGCTGGCGCCGCCGGGGCAGCAATAACAGTTATCGGTACGGCAAAGCGCGCGCTTGCACATTGCCCTAAAACGGTTTGTAAATAATAGGTTGTATTGGTATTTAATGCAGGCGTTACAAACGTTGGCGAAGTTGACACTAAATTCCCCGCCGTTGCTGCATCATACCACTCATAAGTACCGGTGCCTCCTGATGCCATTAAAGCTGTATTACTGCCGGCACAGATAGTTGTGGTACCTGTGGCAGTTGGCTGAGTTGGTGCAGTAGTGATAGACACCGTTGCTGCAGTACGCGGGCTAATGCAGCCGTTAACAATATTTTGTACGTAATATGTAGTATTGGCTGTAAGAGCAGGCGTGGTAAATGCAGCACTTGGTGATAATAGATTACCCCCGGTTGGTGCATCGTACCATTCAAAGGTCCCGCTTTGTGAGCTGGCGGTTAAAGTTGCAGTGCTGCCCGAACAGATAACCGCACCCGGCGCAGATGGCGAAGGTATGGCCGGGCTTACGCTAACAGTTACAGGTACTTTAACACTTGTACAATTACCATTGGTACTTTGTACATAATAAGTTGTAGAGCTTGCCAGTACCGGGGTTTGAAAAGTATTGCCCGTGGTTAACACTGTGGTTGTAAAACCATTAGCAAACCATTGGATAGTACCCCCGCTGGCAGTAGCCGTTAGCGTTGCACTAGTATTCATACAAATGGTTTGATTGCTTGTTACAGGCGTACCGGGCACAGGGTTAACCGTTACGGTAACCGGTACTCGTGCGCTAACGCAGCTGCCGTTTAAAGCCTGCACGTAATAAGTGGTTGTGGCATTTAACACAGGTGTGCTGTAATCCGGGCTTACAATAAGGGGTGTGCCCCCGGTGGGTGTACTGTACCACTCAAACCGCTCACCTGCCGATGTAACCGAAAGGGTTACATTATTACCTGCACAAATAGAAGGGTTTGCCACCTGGGGATTAACCGGGGTGGCAATTACCGTCGCGGTAACCGGAATTGGGAAACTTTTACAACCATTTTTTACGCCAACTACATAATAAGTTTGTGTTGAAGCCAGCACAGGTGTAGTAAAGCTGGCGCCTGAACCCACAAGGTTACCGCCCGATTGCGCATCAAACCACTGGTAGGTATCTGCACCGGAGGCACTTAAAGTAGCAGGATTACCTGAACAAACCGTAGTGCCGGCTACGCTAAGAAAATTTGGCGCATAAATAATTATTGCCGAGTTAACAGGTGCGCATCCCGCACCCTTATCAGTCACTGTTACCCCATAGCTTGCCTGCGAGGTTACATTAATAGATTGCGTAGTTTCGCCGGTGGTCCATTGGTAAGTGTATGGCGGTGTTCCGTTATTGGGCGTTGCGGTAAGCGTTACAAAACTTCCGGCGCAAACAACAGTACCTGATGCTGCAATGGTAACATCAAGATTGCAGGTTTGCCCAATAGCATTTATCCCGAAAAGGCTAAATAAAAAACAAAAAAGGTATCGTTTTATTAAATTCAACTGCTAAGTAGTTACGGCTATTATAATGTTTTTTTATTAAGACGCTCGTATATCGAGATTATTTTAAGTGGTACTACGGCTGTTTAGAAAACAGCTATAAGGTACTAATAAAGCCCAAATCATTAAACAATACTTTCACAAAAAGTTTAATACCGAAAAATTTTATTGGCTTTGGCTATAAAATCATTTACCTGCGCAATAAAATATTTCTTTAGGATTTAAAATAAACATGGCTTTAAAATCATAAATTGCAGGTCTTGTTTTTTAAGCACCCTGATTATGATTAAGAAAACTGATTTTGTTTATTCTGCCGAATCTGAACCGCACCGTATAAGGACCAAAAAAATGCTGAAAGAGTTTCCGCACATCCGGAACCTGATAGGCAAAAACCCAAATACCATATTTGCTATTTTAGGCATAGTAATCTTTATGGTTTCCGTGGCGTGGTTGCTGCGCGATCAATCATGGTGGGCTGTTTTCCTGGCGGCTTATTTTATTGGCGCCTTTGCAGATCATGCGTTATTTGTTCTTATTCATGAATGTGCCCATCATTTACTTTTTAAAAGCCGCTCTGCCAACCGATGGGCCGGTATGCTGGCAAATGTCCCGCAAATTTTTCCAAGCTCTATATCTTTCGAATATTATCATATTAAACACCACTCTTTTCAGGGTGTGCATGAATTAGATGCCGATCTTCCAAACGCATGGGAAGCTAAATTAATAAGTAATTCGTTTGTGGGTAAGGCACTATGGCTTTTATTTTTCCCCTTGTTTCAATTAACCCGACTGTCGCGTTTAAAGGAGATTAAAGCATTTGATAAGTGGACGGCTACTAACTATGCCATTCAATTGGTATTTACGGTTGCCATGTCATACTTTGTGGGCTGGCACGCTATGGCATTTTTGTTATTAAGCTTTTCCTTCTCAGTGGGCCTTCATCCGCTCGGCGCGCGTTGGATACAGGAGCATTATTTAACCCATACAGAAGAACAGGAAACCTATAGTTACTACGGCGGCCTCAATAAAGTTGCCTTTAACGTGGGCTTTCATAATGAGCACCACGATTTTCCCTCTATCCCCTGGAACCGTTTACCACAAATAAAAAGAGCAGCGCCTGTTTATTATGATACGCTGCATTCGCATAAATCATGGACCCTGTTGTTTTTCAGGTTCTTGTTCGACAGGGAAATATCTCTCTTTAACCGCGTGTTAAGAAAAGAACGCGGCAAGGTTGCCCTCACCGACGTATCTAAACCTGATATGGAAATGCAGATTGTTGAGCATGAACCCATCTCAGCCTAATAACCCGCTTCACGGTAAAACACTTGAGGCAATTTTAAACGAACTGGTGGCACATTACGGCTGGCCCGAGTTAGGTTACCGTATCCGCATCAATTGCTTTCTGGAAGACCCCAGCATACGATCAAGCCTTAAATTTTTACGCAAAACAGAATGGGCCCGGAAAAAGGTGGAGGAGCTGTATCTGTCAGTTCATAGCATAATTAGTCAAAATCCATAGAAGGGTATCGCTAACGTGTTAGCGATTGAAAGGAACATCATAATTAAAAAGCTATAAACCAAAAATCCATGGTAAAAGGCTTAATTTATGCTTCAACCCATTGAACCACGTTTATTTAATTAGCTCTATGGTCCGTCGGCTATGGGTTATGGACTAATTAGTGCTTCCTTTTATTACTCATTTTAGCCTTTAAGCCTGCCCGATAATTATAAGTCTTGGCATTACTGGCTTTCTTTTCGTGGAAGGCTTCACCGGGCGCATGTTCATCCGTCTTAGGCTTAGCCGGCTTAGCATCAGGGTCGGCAGTTTTGCGTTCTTTTTCTATGGTCAGCTCGTCGGGCAATTCGCCTAATGTAATTTTTGTACCTGTGGCCTGCTCTATCTTTTTAATTGTACTTAGTTCCAGGTCAGTAGCAAAAGTTAAGGCCAGCACTTCATCATTAATTTCGGGATAATGATTGATCATCCGCTCAATATAAACCTCTTTTTCTACCGGCAATTCAAAATGTATCAGAAAGGGAATATTGTCAAGATCGGGTTTGTCGCCAGCATCATTAACAACAATCAATATGCGCGAATCGGAACTTTTAAAAGCATCAACGTCTGTGTAACCTGCCCAGTCAAAAAACCAGGGTTTGTAAATTGAAACCTGGCTGCCGCTGCGGCTTTGCAGGCTTTTAAAAAGTTTTTCGGCTGTTGGTTTGGTGTTTACAAATACCACAACCTTGGTGAAAAGGTCTTCATCGGCCACAAAAAGATTTAGCAGGTTTACCTTAGTACCAAAGTTAGGCACATGGTATAAAACTTGCTCGTGCATTTCAAATTGCGGTATACCTGTTTCTTCTATTTCAATAGTTGCCGGTAATTTCATGAACGGCGAGATCATCTTATTGAGCCGCTCATGCATTACCTCTGTAAACACCAGGTGCTGGCC
Organism: Mucilaginibacter sp.; assembly: GCA_965277245.1. Lineage (GTDB taxonomy): Bacteria > Bacteroidota > Bacteroidia > Sphingobacteriales > Sphingobacteriaceae > Mucilaginibacter. The sequence continues at coordinate 2,645,159 of OZ255719.1, read as the reverse complement.
GCCGTTAATGCTGTTAGCCAGCTCTGTTACCGGTAATTGCAAACCTTGCTTTGCTATTAATTCGGCATCGTCCAAAATCAATAGGTCTACCTTGTTTAGGTTAAGGCCAAGTTTTAAATAGATAGCACGTGCCCTGTCGGGTGTGGCTACCACAATATCTGCACCTTCTGCAAGGGCGTCCATTTGCGCTTCCAGCCCGGGTGTGGCGTAAAGGCCAACTATAGCGATGGATCTGTTGCTGTTTATAAGACTGAAGTTTTGGATCACTGCCTCTACCCGGTCTTTATCGGGTACCAGTATCAATACATGCGGTACACCATCGGGCGTGTAATTAAAACGGTTTAAAACAGCCAGTACATAGGTTGTAGTTTTGCCGCAGCCTTCGGGCCCAATAACTACAAGGTCCTGCCCGCCTGCTATACGGGCCAGCGTTTTTTGCTGAACTTCTTTAGGCGCCTTAAAACCGGCTTCATTTAATGAAAGTATAAGTCCCTTTTTTATTTTTAATTTATCCGGCCACGCCATAACATAATTACTTTGATAATTAAAGGTCAAATTTACCCTTTTAAAAACGAAGTAAGGCGAAAGCTGTAATATGGGGGTTTAGGTAGTGAGCCGCGCCAGGTATTGGCCGTTCTCATCTTCTAACAACACCTCCATTTGAAAACCCGCTTCCGATGCTATGGTGTTCATCTTATGCTCATCTATATATAACCAGCTAAACCAATCGCCTTTAAGCTCGTGATATTCATATTGGTAGGCTATTTCACCATAATAAGCAAGTTCAGGTAGGCTACCGTCATATAAATAAGCTACATCAGATGAGTCGAAAAGTACCTGGCCACCTTTACTAAGCAATGTTTTGAGATGGTTAAGCAAGCCTTTTAAACCGGCAACATCGCCCGCAATGCCAATGCCGTTCATGAGCAATAAAAGCGTATCAAATTTACCCTGGTTATAGGAATAAATATCGGCCGCCAGCGCCTTTCGTACACCGCGGCCATTCATTACCTCTACGCACAGCGGCGAAATGTCTAAAGCCGTTACATCAAAACCCTGTTCCTGCAATAAAATTGCGTGGCTGCCGGCGCCGGCGCCAATATCCAGCACCCTGCCCCGGCTTTGCTCTAATGCAAGCCATTCCAGATCGGGTATCTCCTCTTCATCCCTGAAATAAGTGTCAATAGGCATTTCCTCCTTATCGCCGTACTTGTTGTGTATCCACAGCGCCCCGTTAGCCCTTTTATGATGATAATCAAAAATTGCATGTCCTAAAACATCGCTCATGGCGGCAAAGTTAAGTGATTTACCGGCTGAGATATTGAATATAGTTTCTGTTTCGATAATTATATTTGGGTACAAATTAAACATGCAGTCAGCAAATCTTTTCATTTACTTTTTATTGGCGTTAGGTGCTGCTGCTGCGGCGCTTACGAAAAAGTTAACACCTACGGCGGCACTTACCGGCGCAATAGTTGGTTTGCTGATCTTTAAGGGCGCCGGTTACCAGGGCGTGTGTATGCTTGCGCTTTTTTTTGTTTTAGGCTCATGGGCAACCGGCTGGCAAAAGCAAGCCAAGGTGCACATGAACCGCGTAGAAAAGCATGAGGGCGGCCGTAACCTGGGGCAGGTTTTAGCTAATGCGGGCGTGGCTGCAATATTAGGCGGCGTAGCCTGGAGCATACCCAAATACGGCCCGCCGCTAAAACTAATGATAGCCGGCAGCCTGGCGGCCGCAATGGCAGATACCTTATCGTCGGAGTTGGGAACGGTTTACGGGCGCAGGTTTTATAACATTGTAACGTTAAAAAAGGGCGTTCGCGGTCTTGATGGGGTAATAAGCCTGGAAGGGACGCTAACAGGTATAATTGGTGCACTAATGGTCGGGTTGATCTATTGCTTTGGCCTTAGGCGGTGGAGTGCACTGCCAATGATTGTTGTGGCGGGTTTTATAGGCAATACTATAGATTCTGTTTTAGGCGCTACCTTAGAGCGAAGGGGAATTATTGAAAACAACAGTGTCAACTTTTTGAATACGCTTACCGGGGCTTTAGTTTGCCTGTTGTTTAGCCAGATTGCATAACATGGCCGGCGAAGAAATAAACCTGTACAGAAAGATAATCCATATAGATATGGACGCCTTTTACGCATCTGTAGAACAGCGCGATAATCCCGATTATCTTGGCAAGGCGTTAGTGGTTGGCGGCTTGCCCGAGGGCAGAGGGGGTGTTGTTGCAACCGCCAGTTATGAGGCACGTAAGTACGGGGTGCGTTCGGCTATGCCATCTAAACAAGCGCAAAAGCTTTGCCCGGCTGCCATCTTCATCAGGCCCAGGTTTGCGGCTTACAAGGAGGTATCGCAGCGCATACGCGAAATATTTTCACGGTATACAGATCTTATCGAGCCGCTGTCATTAGACGAGGCTTATTTAGATGTAACCGAAGATAAGCTGAAAATTGGGTCTGCAATTGAAATAGCCAAACTAATAAAGCTGGCCATACGCCGGGAGTTGCAGCTTACGGCATCGGCAGGGGTATCTGTCAATAAATTTGTGGCAAAAATAGCGTCTGACATGAATAAGCCCGACGGGCTTACTTTTATAGGCCCTTCGGCAATCGGTAATTTTATGGAGAAGCTGCCCGTTGAGAAATTTTACGGCGTGGGCAAGGTAACCGCCCAGCGTATGAAATCTTTAAACCTGCATACCGGCGCCGACCTGAAAAAGCTAACAGAAGAGGAAATGACCAAACATTTTGGAAAGCCCGGCAGGTTTTACTACCAGATTGTACGCGGGGTTGACGACCGCGCGGTGCAGCCGCACCGCGAAACCAAATCTATGGGTGCCGAAGATACGTTTGCTTATGACCTGGCGGATATTGATGAGATGAACGCCGAGTTGGAGAAGCTTGCAGAAAAAGTGGTAGAAAGGCTGGAAAAATATTCGCTTAAGGGGCGTACAATAACCCTTAAAGTGAAATTTGCTGATTTTAAACAAATAACCCGGAATCAATCATTCCCTGCCGCAACATCTGATCTGACTATCATCAGGCAAACAGCAAAACAATTACTGGCAGGCGTAGTGAACGATAGCAAAATAAGGCTGCTGGGTATTTCGCTTTCTAACTTTAATAAGATCGTCGCGGTTACGGCAAAAGGTACTTCGGGGCAGTTGCGGTTGTTTTAAGCGGGGCTATACAAGCGTTTGTATTTTTTCGTCAATAGCGTCAAACACCAGGGCATCGCGCTTAAGGTCAAATTTACGGGCGTAAAACTCGCCCGAGTTAAGAATGGCATCGGCATCGGCCATGGTAAGTGTTTTAGGGCTTACACCGCCGGCCGACCAGTCTATATAACGCAGATCTTTGTTTACCATGCGGCCTTTATAAGGCGAGTTGTAAAGAATGGTTTGAAATATAAACTCATCTGGCGCCCACGTCCACTTTATAAACTGGCGCAGTTGCGGGTTTTTTTTCCATACCTCCATAATATATTCGATACAATCCATAGGTATGGTAAACCATTGCGACCTGCCCATGGGTGTAAAACCCAGCGGAAATTTGCGTTTAGGCAGCAGCGCGTTAACCACCAGTTGCATCATGTATTTGCCCGATATACGCCAGTTGTGAAAATGGTAGCTTTCTATACGCGGTAAAGCTTCGCGCCACTCGGTATCCATTTGCAAGTAATTCATATAGGCAGGGCCGCTGTTCTCATCAAGAAATTTATGTAAACTGCTGCTGGCCGTTAAAGGGTAATCCTGCCCGCTAAGCAAGTTAAAATATTGGTATGGCTTTGCGGTTTGCTGTATTTCTTTAATGCTGCAAATGGTGGCTTCCACCATAGAATAAGTTCCCCAGCCAACTTTGGTTCTTTTTTTTACAAAGTATGTGTTGTTAACCCCTTCGAGATGAAGGTAGTTTTCAATGGGCGCTTTCTTATCAACATGTACATAGATATCGGCGTCGGGGTGAGCCAATTTTGTTATCATACGTTCAAGCTGAACCGGTGCAGTATGTGCAAGAATCAAATGAACCAGTTTCATGCCTACAATTTAACAATATAATTTATTACAAAACAAGCCTTTAAAATTAATCAACATTTTCCTTTGCGCGCAGGTAATCATCGTTTAAAACAACTGGTTGTAACAATTTACGTAAATTGGTGTGCGAAAGATGACAAAAAAACATGAATTTTAAATGAATAGCCCCAACACCCTCCTAAAACTGCCGCAATGTTAATTTGTTTATGCTCCAAAGCTTGTTGCAGTTATCAAATTTTAATTTGTTAGCCCCAATGTAACAAGGCTATATCAAACTATGCAAATGACACTATTTTAACTTCATACATTTGTTAGCTTTAAGCTATTATTTACCTTTGAAAGGTTATTAAATTATAATACTATGCAGCCTTTTGTAATATACCATGAACACCCCGATTGGTTTAAACCCCTTTTTGCCGAACTGGAAAAAAGAGGTATCCCATACCGGTCTGAAAACCCTGCGCAGCACAATTTTGCTATAGAAGATCATAGCGCCAAAAGCGGTATCTTCTTTAACAGGATGAGCCCTTCGGCCTATTTACGCGATGGTATACAGGGCATGTTTTATACCTTAAATTACCTCAGGCACCTGGAAATGAACGGCATAAGGGTAATAAACGGTTACCGGGCCTTCACCTACGAAACCTCTAAGGCCTTGCAGTTAATGCTGCTGGAGCAATTGGGCATCAAATACCCTAAGGCGCATGTGGTAAACCATGTATCGCAAATTGAAGAAGCTGCTAAAGGCTTGCGCTTCCCTATTGTGGTTAAGGCCAATATTGGTGGCAGCGGCGCAGGTATAGAGAAATTTAATTCGATAGAGGAGGTACGTGAAGCGATAAAAAATAACCGGATAGATTTTGGTGTAGATCATACAGCGCTGGTTCAGGAATTTATACCGGCGCAGGGCGGTTACATTACCCGCGTGGAAACGCTTGGCGGTAAATTTTTATATGCCATACGCGTTTACATTACCGGCGATACCTTTAACCTGTGCCCGGCAGATATTTGCCAAACCACCGCCGGGCAAGACCTTGTGCGCAATGCCTGCGCGCTTGATGCCCCTAAAAACGGGCTGCGTGTTGAGGCATACACGCCCCCTGCAGAGGTGATCAGAAACATTGAGACCATTGTACAAAAGGCGGGGATAGATGTTGGCGGAATTGAATATATTATTGACGAGCGCGACGGCGAAATTTTATACTACGATGTTAACGCGCTATCTAACTTCGTGGCTGATGCCGTAAACGTTATAGGATTTAACCCGCACGAGCGATTGGTTGACTTTTTAGAACATGAAGAAGTGCACCAAAGCGAAGATATAGCGGTAGTGTAAACTGGTGGATAGCTAATGGTTGATGGTTCATACTAACTGCAGCCCTCTATGAACCATGATCTATTAACTATTAACTTAACAAAATGAATTACGGATATTGGTTACCTGTTTTTGGCGGATGGCTGCGAAATGTGGAAGACGAGAACATGGCCCCAACCTGGGACTATGTAAAGAAACTTGCTGTACGAAGCGAAGAGATCGGCTTCGATATTGCCCTTATAGCCGAATTATATTTGAATGATATTAAGGGGCAAAGCGCCCCATCGCTCGATGCATGGTCTACTGCTGCCGCCTTAGCCGCGGTAACTAACCGGCAAGAGTTAATGGTTGCTGTAAGGCCAACCTTCCACAACCCGGCACAACTGGCCAAGCAAGCGGCCAATATAGATCACATCAGCAACGGGCGTGTTTCTTTAAACGTGGTATCATCCTGGTGGCGGGATGAGGCCGAAAAATACGGTATCCGTTTTGAACAGCACGACGACCGTTACGCCCGCACAGCCGAATGGCTTAACGTAGTAGACAATGTTTGGAAGCATGACAATTTTGACTTTCAGGGTAAATACTACCAGGTAAAAGACAATATACTACAACCGAAGCCGGTATCAACGCCCCGCCCCAAAATTTATGCCGGGGGCGAATCTGAAGCAGCTAAAGAACTGATCTCTACCACTTGCGACGGATACGTTATGCACGGCGATTCGCCCGAATTAATTGGCAACCGCATTGCCGATATGCGCGAGCGCCGTGAGAAAAAAAGTTTACCGCCGATGATATACGGTGTTGCAGGATACAGCATTATCCGCAGCGATGAGCAAGCCGTAAAACAAGAGCTCGACAGGATAACCAACGTAAAGGAAGGCAGCCCGGGTTATGATAACTATCAGCAATGGCTGGCCGGCACACAGCTGGAGCAGCGGGTATCATTGTCAGACTATTCGGTATCAAACCGCGGCCTGCGCACAGGCCTAACCGGTACCGCATGGCAGGTACAGGACCGTATTGCCGAATTTGAAAAAGTTGGTGTCGATTTCTTTTTACTGCAATGCAGCCCGCAATTTGAAGAAATGGAGCGTTTCTCCGAGGCTATTATCTGTGCCGGTATAACCGGCCAGTTTGCAAAATAAGTAGTGCCCGCATTTCTTTATCTTTAAACCGTGGAACCGGCAAATAAAGAGCGCATTATATTAGGTATAGACCCCGGTACCGCCGTGATGGGCTATGGCGTTATTAAAGAGACGGGATCAAAAATAGAACTGCTAAGCCTGGGCATTGTAAAGATACCCGCCGGGGATGACCACATGATTAAACTTCAGCGCATCTTCGAAAAAACAGTTGCCTTAATAGATAATTATCATCCGGATACCCTCGCCATTGAAGCGCCCTTTTACGGCAAGAACATTCAGGTAATGCTAAAGTTGGGCCGTGCCCAGGGCGTGGCCATAGCTGCCGCCTTATCGCGAAATATACCAGTAAATGAATATGCACCGCGAAAGATAAAACAAGCCATTACAGGCAACGGCAACGCCGGCAAAGAGCAGGTGGCCGCCATGCTGCAGCAAATATTGCAGTTTAAAGAAACCCCCGAATTTTTAGACGCTACCGATGGGCTCGCAGTGGCCGTTTGCCACAGTTTCCAAAAAATAACAACCGGCCGCGGCAGCAAGATCAGCTACTCTGGCTGGGAATCATTTGTGAAGGACAATACGAGCAGGGTAAACGCGCCTATAAAGTTTAAGAAATAGCAGCGATTATTAGCTTATGACTTATAAATAGTATGTTATGGTGAGCTTGTTGGACCCAATACAAACTTATTAAATATCAAGGTGTCATGCTGAGGCGCTCGAAGCATGGTGTAATGGCCCGCCCGCTATACTTCGGATACCTCAGTATCACAACCTAAATTTGTTCTATAACACCCTGCAAAGCAGCCCTTTCAAATATTCCCCTTCCGGGAATGAGGCTCTAACAGGATGGTCTTCGGGCTGGCAAAACTGGTAAATAAATTGTACTTCTTTCCCTGCATCTAAGGCGGCCCAGGCAAGCACCTGTTTAAAGGTGTCGATATCCATTGCTCCCGAGCAGGAAAAAGTGGCCAGCAAACCACCTTTGTTAAGCAGCAACATTGCAATGCGGTTCAGGTCTTTGTAGGCACGCGAAGCACGGTCAAGTGCTGATCGCGAAGGCGCGTATTTAGGCGGATCGAGCACGATCATGTCAAATGTTTCGCCCTCGTCTTTAAACCGGCGCAGTTGCTTGTTCACGTCAGATTGTATAGCCGAAAACTTGCCGGCATCGAGTTTATTAAGCCCTATATTTTGCTTCATTGTTTCGATAGCCAGGTTTGAACTGTCGACACCCGTAACTGATGCTGCGCCGTTTTTCAGGCAGTTCAAGGTAAAACCGCCGGTATAGCTAAAGCAGTCGAGCACTTTTTTGCCTTTGGCATGCATAGCCACAATGTGCCGGTTATCGCGCTGATCGCAGTAAAAGCCCGATTTTTGCCCTTCGGCTATGTTAATGCCGTAAATAATGCCGTTCTCAATCACCTCCACAACTTCCGGCGGGCGGTTGCCTGCAAGTACGCCGCCCTCGGAAGCATCCATGCCTTCATGCCCGCGAGATGTTGCGTCGCTTTTATCAAATATTCCTTTGGGGTTCAACAGCTTTTGCAGTTCATCTATTATAACGGCTTTGTTGTTCTCCATGCCCGATGTTAAGATCTGCAGCGATAAATAATCCGCATATTTATCAACGATCAGTCCGGGTAAATAATCAGCTTCGCTAAAAATTAAACGGCAGGTATTTGTTGAACCATCGGCCAGCAACTCACTGCGGCTTGCTACTGCTACTGCCAGTTTTTTACGGAACCAGTCATCATCAATGGCGATATTTTCATCCCATTCCAGCAGGCGCAATGCCACGCGCGATTGCGCGTTATAAAATCCATAAGCCATAAACTGGCCTTTGCTATCAATTAAACGCACCACCTCTCCATTGTCGGGTTTCCCTTTTATGCCCTCTACCGCACCCGAAAATAACCAGGGGTGTTTTTGCAATACCGCTTTCTCTTTTCCTTTCTTAAGGATGATATCGATCATGAGGGTAAAGATATGGGTTTAGTAAGAAGTTGGCCACAAGTCAATGCCGATGTTGTCGATGCTAATTATAGAATACAGTATAACTCAAAGTAGTTAACCAATTTGTACTTTATCAATCAAAAACTTGAAGGGGATCTTAATCGCTTTGAAAACAGAGATTTTTTTTTCATTTGCAATTTTTAGAATTTCTTCTTGGTCTGAAGCTGAAGTTTGTAACCCAATGATTATTTCTGCAAAATAATCATCACCAATTATTCTTTTACGAGCTTCTTCAGTTGGCTTGTCTGGATAAAATAACTGAGTTAATCTATATTCATTTTCATAAGCCCAGTCTTTGGATTTGTAATGTGTTTGTAGTATTGCGCGTTCCATATGGTTTTGATCTCTTGGATCTAATTTGGGGAAATTTTCATCTACTGGTGTAATCACATTTCCGCCTCGACCAAATAGGGCACTTTCTCGTAGTTTTTCTTCATAAAACCCTACGCAATATCCTCTATGAAAATCTCCATAGTGCGACCACATTAAGATACTGTTCCATCGTGCACTTAGGGAAAGCACACCCAAGTGATTATCTTGTCCTGCGTACAACATAGCTTCGTTGCGTTGCTGAAATTCATCTATATCTTCGGTTAGTTTATAATTTAAAAATTCTATTTGTTTCTTAGGGTTGTCTCCAACTTCAAGCATCGCTTTAGTATTTCGTTCCATAAAGCCATTAATATATTCAGCTTTCTTTTCCGCATTATCTAAAAGGTAAAAGTTTTCAGGAATTCTACAGTCAAATGGGTCATTAAAATCACGAGGAGAAGATAGATATAGTTCATTTTTCATCAGGACATTTCGATGATTTTTGTCACGCCATCCTCTATATTTATATACAATTTCTGGGTAAGGTTTAAGTTTTTCCATTTATGAATGTGCAAAATATCTAACAATATCCAACATTTAAGCCCTCTCCTTTGGAGAGGGTTGGTAAGGCCTTATCTTTACATTTATGCAAACCATCACGTGGGCCGAATTTGAAAAAGTAGCCCTGCACGCAGGCACTATCCTGCAGGTGCAGGATTTTCTTGAAGCGCGCAAGCCTGCTTACAAGCTGCAGGTAGATTTTGCCGAGCACGGCATCAGGTGGAGCAGCGCGCAGATCACCAAGCATTATACAAAAGAAGAATTGATAGGCAGGCAAATACTTGGTGTGATCAACTTCCCGCCAAAGCAGATCGCTAATTTTATCTCGGAGTTTTTAGTTACGGGTTTGGCGGATGAAAACGGGGACATCGTGCTAACCACTGTAGAACGCCCTGTACCAAACGGCAGCAAACTAATTTAAGGGCAAATAATCCGGAATTTCAGAATGCGTTAGCAATAGCAGCGGATACCGGCCTGTGCGTAAGGCTTGCAGGCGTATGAGCGGATAGCGCGGCCCCGCGCCAAGCGGGAAACGCCCCCAAAATGTTAGTATGCTGCATGAACTTTTTGATTTGACTTAACATTATCATAAAACTCATCAATTCCTAAAATCTGACCCCATCACTCAAGCAAACCCCGGGATCACAATTTTATTTATAATTACATTTGTATCTATCCAACAGATTAAGACGTGAGATACATCAACTTCGAAGGCGAGGCAACCGTATCGCCCGACGATTTTTTTATGAATGAAGCGCTGCGCGAGGCTAAGCTTGCCCTGGCAGAAGATGAGATACCCATTGGGGCTATCGTGGTTTGCAAAGGGCAGATCATCGGCCGCGGGCACAATTTAACCGAGCGGCTTAACGATGTATCGGCACATGCCGAAATGCAGGCGCTAACAGCTGCCACAAACTATATCGGTGGTAAATACTTGCCCGAATGCACATTGTATGTAACCATGGAGCCCTGCGTAATGTGCGCCGGCGCATCTTACTGGTTCCAGATTGGCCGGATAGTGTTTGGCGCATACGATGCAAGGCTGGGCTTCGGGCGCATTAACCAGAAAATAACCCACCCTAAAACGCTGGTAACGGGCGGCATCCGCGAAAATGAATGCGCCCAGCTGGTGCGCGATTTCTTTAAGGTACGCCGCGATAAAAGTTGACACAAACAGAACAATTTTTACTTTGAGGGCTTTATATTTGCGTACATTCTTTTAACCTTAAAAATAGCATTATGGCATTTGTACTTCCGGCGCTTCCGTACGCTACCGACGCATTAGAACCGCATATTGATAAAATGACCATGGAAATTCACCATGGTAAACATCACCAGGCTTACGTTACTAACCTTAACAAGGCGCTTGAAGGTAAGCCCGAAGCCGATAGCAGCATTGAAGACATCATTAAAAATATTTCAAAATTCCCGCCTGCAGTACGCAATAACGGGGGCGGCCATTATAACCATACCATGTTCTGGACCTTGCTTTCGCCTAATGGCGGCGGCGAACCAACGGGCGATTTAGCCACAGCAATTAGCAGCACATTCGGCTCATTTGCCGATTTTAAAACCAAAGTAAACGAGGCAGGTACAACCCGTTTTGGTAGCGGCTGGGCATGGTTAATTGTAACGCCCGATAAAAAGCTTGCCGTTACCTCAACCCCCAACCAGGACAACCCGCTAATGGACATTGCCGAAGTAAAAGGCACCCCGATATTTGGTATTGATGTTTGGGAGCATGCTTACTATTTAAAATACCAGAACCGCCGCCCCGATTATCTGGCGGCTATCTGGAGTGTAATTAATTGGAACCACGTAGCAGAGCTTTATAGCAAGGCTGTATAAGCCCACACCTCTTTATCTAAGGAGGCCGGTATTGATTTGAAGCCATTGTAATTTTATAATTACAGTGGCTTTCTTTATGAAAGGAAAGATAGATAAGCTGTAGATGATACGAAGTTTGATGGGTTAATAAGCTTGATTGTAATGGTCACTTTTTAAACCTGGGCGTTTTTAAAAATTATATCCGCATCATTATCAAACAGATTTCTATTTTTTGGGGTTTGTGTATTGAGGTAATCTTTTATACCTTGACACCAATATAACCTGTAATGAGAATCTATCACCTTAGTGCTGAATGTTACCCCGTAGCAAAAGTTGGCGGCCTGGGCGATGTTGTGGGCGCGCTTCCCAAGTACCAAAATGAGGCAGGTTTAAGTGCGGCGGTTGTACTGCCTTATTATAACCGTAAATTTGTAAGGGAGCATTCGTTCGATACGGTTTTCAGGGCATCTACATTATTAGGCACCAGGCGTTATGAATTTGAAATAATTAAAGAGCGCGATAACGTTTTAGGGTTCGAGCTTTACCTAATTTACGTGCCTGGTTTGCTTGACCGTGAAGAAGTTTACAGTTATCCCGACGAGCGCGAGCAGTTTATCATCTACCAGCTATGCTTTTTAGACTGGATCAACTGGTCGCAGCAGTCGCCGGATATTATCCATTGCCATGATCACCATTCGGGGCTGGTGCCATTTTTATTACAGCATTCGGCATTATATAACCGCTTAGCCAAAACACCAACAGTGTTCACCATCCACAACGGCCAGTACCACGGCGCCTTCGGCTGGAACCAGGTTAACCTGCTGCCTGAAATAGACATGTGGCAGGGCGGTTTATTGGAGTGGAACGGCGGCATCAACCCGCTGGCATCGGCAGTAAAATGCTGTTCAAAATACACCACGGTATCGCCAAGCTACCTGGATGAGTTATCTGTCCAAAGCAACGGCCTGGAATATCTTTTCTGGGTAGAAAAAGATAAGGGCGTTGGCATTATAAACGGTATTGATACCCAGGTTTGGGACCCGGAGACCGATACCATGATAGCAGCCAATTTCTCTGCAAAAAAAATACAGCCCGGCAAACAGCAAAACAAGGCGGCGCTGTGCAAGCGGTTCAATTTGTCGGAAGATAAGCCGCTGGTTTGCTTCATAGGCCGGCTTGTTGTTGAAAAAGGCGCCGATCTGATCCCGGATGCATTAAGGCGTAGTATTAATGAATTAAACGGGCAGGTAAACTTTTTAATGCTGGGTACCGGCGATATAGATATTCAGGAAAACCTAAAGGCTGTGGCACAAGACCACCCCGAAAATTGCCAGGCTTTTATAGGTTATAACGAAGAGCTTTCGCACCTTATTTATGCAGGGGCCGATTTTCTGCTCATGCCATCGCGGGTGGAACCTTGCGGGTTAAACCAGCTTTACGCCCTGCGTTACGGTACCGTGCCTATGGTGCGCCGCACAGGTGGCTTAAAAGACACCGTTATAGATTATAGTGAGGAAAACGGCTATGGAATAAGCTTTGAAAATACAAGCATTGAAGATATAATGTACGCTATTGAGCGGGCGCTTAAGCTATATACAGATACGGCGCTTTTAGAGGTGCTTAGAAGAAGAATGATGGCGCTCGATTTTTCGTGGACCCAATCTGCAAACCAATACATCCAATTATACCAAAGTTTAATACCAAAATTATGATATCTAATGTAATGTGCATCGTATTAGGCGGGGGGCAGGGAAGCCGCCTTTCGCCGCTTACAGCCACCCGCTCCAAACCGGCTGTACCTATTGCGGGTAAATACCGCCTTGTAGACATTCCTATTTCCAATTGCCTGCACTCGGGTATCGACAGGATATTTGTGCTCACGCAATTTAATTCGGCCTCGCTAAATAAGCACATTAAAAACACCTACCATTTCAGCAGCTTCAGCGAAGCTTTTGTTGACATCCTGGCAGCAGAGCAAACACCTAATAGCGCAACGTGGTTTCAGGGCACGGCAGATGCTGTACGTCAAAGCCTCCATCACCTGTCGGTGCATGAGTTTGACCATGTGCTCATCCTTTCAGGCGACCAGTTGTACCAGATGGACTTCGAGAAAATGATATCCGAGCATATAGAAGCTAATGCCGAAATCTCCATCGCTACTATCCCTGTACATGCCAATGATGTACCGGGCTTTGGTATCTTAAAAACCGACGAAGAAAATAATGTTACCGCATTTATAGAAAAGCCAAAAACCGACTTTGAAAGCTGGCAGTCTGAAGTGAGCCCCGAAATGACCGCGCAGGGCCGTCTTTACCTGGCATCTATGGGTATTTACCTGTTCAACAAAAAAACATTGTACGATCTGTTGAACGAGGATGAGACCCGTACCGATTTTGGTAAGGAGATAATCCCGCAATCTATAGAAAGCCGCAAAACCATTAGTTATCAATACGAAGGCTACTGGACGGATATTGGTACCATACCATCTTTCTTTGATGCCAACCTGGGCCTTACTGACGATATACCGCAGTTTAACCTGTTTGATAAGAACTATATTTTTACCCGCTCGCGTATGCTGCCGCCGTCAAAAATATCGGGCACACATATGGATAAAGCCATTGTGGCCGATGGCTGCATTATTAGCGCCAGCAGGATATTCCGTTCAATCATAGGCATCAGAACGCGCATTGGCGTTGATACCAATATTGAAAGCTGCTATGTTATGGGTAGCGATAATTACCAAACCCTGCAGCAAATACAGGAAGCCAAAGAGAGCAATAGCCCGATAATGGGCATTGGCGACCGGTGTATTATTAAGAATGCCATCATAGATAAAAACTGCTATATAGGTAATGATGTGCGTATTAACTGCGGCCCTAAACTGGCCGACGGGGATTACGGACCATATACCAGCCAGGATGGAATTATTGTAGTAAAAAAGCGCGCAGTTATTCCTAATGGAACTGTGATTTAATAAAACATAAATTTTATTTATATGTAGTTAAATAATATAACTTCTTATTAAATAAAGCTTATGAAAAAATTAATCTCAATGATTGCACTTGCAGCATTTTGTTGCAGTGGTGCAATGGCACAGTCTATGCAAACAGACACCACAAAAAAGATGAAATCGCACAAGACGATGAAATCTAAAAAAATGAAGATGAAGAAAGACACGATGATGACCTCGCCACGTTAATCTTTACGATCTAAAAACAGAAAAAGCTCCCCGAAATGGAAGCTTTTTCTGTTTATAACGCTATGGTTTGCCCTATATCAGGCAGCTGAATATTAAGGCCGGCTTTTATAAACTTGGCCCTTGCTTCTTCTTTATTGATCTTTATAACCGGGAAAGAATCGTAATGTATACCTATTACATTGTGGCAATTCACAAAATCTGCAGCTTTAATGGCATCGTCGGCACCCATGGTATAGTTATCGCCAATGGGTAAAATGGCCCAATCAATATCTTCATCAGCCAGTAATTTCATATCGTAAGTGAGTGCGGTATCGCCGGCAAAGTAAATGTTTTTGCCTTCGTTGGTATAAAGTACATAACCCGCAGCGTTGCCGCCGCTGCTGCCATCGGGCATGGTGCTGGAGTGTACGGCATTTACCATTTTTACCCTGCCAAACTCGAAGTTATAGCTGCCGCCTATGTTCATGCCATGCGCGTTAATATCTTTTTTGCCCAGCCAGTCGGCTATCTCGGCAATGCAAATTACTTTGGCACCGCTATTGTTTTGCACGGTTACAAAATCGGCAATATGATCGCCATGGCCGTGGCTTATTAAAATATAATCGGGCCTGAGGCTGTTAACATCAATGTTTTTGGCTAATGGATTGTGGGTTATGAACGGGTCGAAAAGGATCTTCTTTCCCCCGGTTTCTATTTGAACGGTTGATTGCCCGTAATAAGTAGCCTGCATAAAATGTATATTAATTATTATTTACCAAACAGCGCCCCCAGCCCGCCCATACCACCAAGCATATCTTTGGTCATGGCGGCCATTTCGCTCTGGCTAATGTGATCAGCTTGTTCCATGGCCTTATTAAGGGCAACCACCAAAAGTTCTTCTACCTCTTCACGATCGGCGTCATTATAAAATTCGGCATCAATGGTTACGGCTTTTATAGTTTTGTTGGCAGTAGCCGTAACCATTATCTTGCCGCCCTCAACAGTGCCTGTTACGGTAATGGCGTCGAGCCTTTTTTTCGACTCCTCTGCCTTTTGCTGTGCTTCAAATATTTTATCGAACATGCTTTTTCAATTTCGGATTTCGTGCCGATAGCTATCGGGATCAATTTCGGCTTTAATCTGTTAAGTCGATGCCTAAAACCGTTACAGCCACTTAAATACTCACTCAACAATCATTTACTCTTCTCCCCCTTCACAGGAGCGGGGGCTACTGATCCTCCGCTGTATCGCCGTTACCGGTGTATGCGCCTTTACGTACAATTGGCATACCAGTTATTTTAAAAAGATCGTCAAGGTGCAGTAAACTGCCGTTAACTACGTTTCCTAACAAAACAATTACAATATCGTCTTTCATATCCCTCAAAAATATGTGGCGGAAACCATGCCACCAGCCGGTATGGTATACTACCTTTTGCCCCGGGCCTTCAAAAAGCCTCCATCCATAACCATAGTTAAAGTGCCCGCGTATCATAGGGTTACGGTCTGTATAGGCCGAATCTTGTGTTGCGGCTTTTATAAGCCTGTTCTGGCGCATGGCCCGGTCAAACAGATAAAGATCGCCAACGGTGCTGTAAATGCCCTTATCGCCCACGGGGCCATCTAAAAAGTTTTGGGCTACAGAATACTTCCAGCTGTTACGGTCGTGGCCTACCACATCAACCGGTATCTTATCGTAAGTGGCCTTAGAGTATACATCGGTATGGGCCATGCCGGCCGGTTTAAAAATATTCTCCTTCATAAACTGGGCATAAGGAATGCCGCTTACCTTTTCTATGATAGAGCCCAGAACCATAAAATTAGAGTTGTTGTAAAGGAAACTTTTATCGGGCTTATTAAAGGGGTGCGGCTTGTATTGGGCAATCATTTCCATTGCCTGCTGGTTGGTTACCCCCTTGCGCTGGTTTAAATGCTGACTGCGGTAAATGCCGTCTATAAAATAAACGTAGTTCATCATGCCCGAGCGGTGTGTAAGCAGGAGTTTTATGGTAACGCCCTGGTACGGAAAGTTGGGGAAAAAATCGCGCACATCCTGGTTTAACTTCAATTTGCCACGTTCCATCAGCATTAATATAGCGGTTGATGTGAGCGTTTTAGAAACTGATGCCAGCTCGAACCGTGAGCCAATTTTAAGGCTGTCGCGGGTTAAATGATTGGCCCAGCCAAGCGCGTT
The DNA here is from genome assembly GCA_965277245.1 of Mucilaginibacter sp. GTDB lineage: Bacteria > Bacteroidota > Bacteroidia > Sphingobacteriales > Sphingobacteriaceae > Mucilaginibacter. The sequence continues at coordinate 2,628,574 of OZ255719.1, read as the reverse complement.
CTCGTAGATAATTTTGCCGTGTTTTGCCACCAGAACGTTACCATTAAAGCCGCTTACCTGGTGCAGGTGTTTCATAAAGGCATCTATGCGCGGGTCGGCATTTTTAGGGTTATAGGCCAGCAGCTTTTGCGTATCGGGCGGCGTTATTTTAATGCTGTTGGCAACCGCCTCGGAGGTTTGCTTTGATGAACACGAAATAAAGAGGATAACGCCGCAAACTGCGGATAAAAACTTAAGAGGGGTTGAAATCATTATAGAAAATTACTATCGCTTTAACTATTGCGAAAGTGTGAAAATTAATAAGGGATATGAAGTAAAGTTTTGAATAGATTTCCACACTTAATCAGCGTGTTTAATATTGTGTTTAAGCATTTTTAGCTCGGCTACAATAATATAGCTAACAATTACCAGAAAAGCCCCAGGAGCTTATCTTATGGTAATCTACCATTGCCCATGTTTTATGTTGATAAGCATACTTCCAGGCGCCAAACCGGGTTGCGATGTTCTCTCCAAGCCAAATAAAAAACCCGATAAAAATAAAACTTAAGGTAACGGGCATTTGATGAGGTTCACTTTTAATATGAAATACAACCACCGATTTTCTGAAAAGGTAAAGGACTATAAAACCGATGTAATAACGCAGGTCTGTTATGAAATGATTGGTGAAAAATTTTAAATAGATCAATGCACCAACTATTCGTGCCAGAACATGTGATGGCCAGTTTATCATTTGGAGATCAAACCTTCGCCAGGCTTGGCATAAGTAGCTTGCTACACTTGCATACATAAACCCGCTATACAAAGGCACTCCAAAAAACTTGCTATATGCAAATTCTGGATACGACCACGATCCAATATGCACTTTAAATAGCTCCATGCATAAACCCAGTAAGTGAAAAACACAAATTACCAGCACTTCATCTTTAGTTTCGAGTTTTGTGGCGAAGAGAATTATTTGAATTAACACACAAACTACCAGCATAAAATCATAACGGGGTATGATGCCTGCAAACAAGTGCGATATAGCCAAAGAGGCAAAAACTAATATGGGGAAAATGCACGAAAGTAGCTCCTGCATAAAAAAGTAAAAAAATAATCGAAAGCGAATTCTCAAGACTTTTGGCTTATGTGCTAAAACGCAAATCTCCTGATTTTATACCCTTGCCCCTTGCCGCTAATTCCCTAAATTGCGCCTGCAAAATCTACTAATGATCATGAGTTTCAGAACAGAACACGATACCATGGGCGAGGTACAGGTACCTGCCGATAAATACTGGGGCGCCCAAACCGAGCGCTCGCGCAATAACTTTAAGATCGGCCCCGAAGCTTCTATGCCGAAAGAGATTATAAAAGCCTTTGCCTATCTAAAGAAAGCTGCTGCCTACACAAACACCGATCTGGGTGTGCTTTCTGCCGAAAAACGCGATATGATAGCGGGGGTATGCGACGAGATTTTAGCCGGCACACTCGATGCCGAATTCCCGCTGGTGATCTGGCAAACAGGCTCGGGCACGCAATCAAACATGAACGTTAACGAGGTAGTTGCTAACCGCGTACACGTTTTGCAGGGCAACAAGCTGGGCTATGGCAAAACATTTATCCACCCTAATGATGATGTAAACAAATCGCAGTCATCAAACGATACCTACCCAACGGCCATGCACATTGCGGCTTACAAGGTGGTGATAGAAACTACCATCCCCGGGGTAGAAAAACTGCGCGATACGCTGCAGGCAAAATCAGACGCATTTAAAAGCGTGGTAAAAATTGGGCGTACACATTTAATGGATGCTACGCCCTTAACTTTAGGCCAGGAATTTTCCGGGTATGTTTCTCAATTAACCCATGGCTTAAAAGCACTAAGAAACACGCTTGATCACCTGTCTGAACTGGCGCTTGGCGGCACTGCTGTAGGCACCGGTATTAATACACCAAAAGGGTATGATGTTAAGGTAGCCGGGTACATTGCAAAATTTACCGGATTGCCATTCATCACCGCCGAAAATAAGTTTGAAGCGCTTGCCGCCCATGATGCCATTGTAGAAACACACGGCGCATTAAAACAAATAGCGGTTTCTTTAATGAAAATTGCAAATGATATCCGTATGCTGGCTTCGGGCCCTCGCAGCGGTATTGGAGAAATACATATACCCGATAACGAGCCGGGCTCGTCAATTATGCCGGGCAAGGTTAACCCTACCCAAAACGAAGCAGTTACCATGGTGGCAGCACAGGTTATGGGTAATGATGTTGCTATCTCCATTGGCGGCTCAAACGGCCATTACGAACTGAATGTTTTTAAACCCCTTATGGCTGCTAATTTTTTGCAATCGGCAAGGCTTATCGGCGATGCATGCGTTTCCTTTAATAACCATTGCGCTGTAGGCATCCAGCCAAATTACGACGGGATAAAAAAACACCTCGAAAATTCATTGATGCTGGTTACGGCGCTTAACCCGCACATTGGTTACGAAAACGCGGCAAAAATTGCCAAAACAGCGCTAAAAGAAAATAAATCGCTTCGCGAAACTGCAGTTGGCTTAGGCTTTTTAACCAATGAAGAGTTTGATCAGTGGGTTAAGCCCGAAGATATGATTAACCCCTCGTAAATCCTCCCCGTAGGGGAGGACTTTAAAAATATGCTAAAACCGTTCAATTTATCTTTTAGTCCTTTGTCTTACCTCCCTCAAAAGGCCATGCTATTTGCTATTGGTTACTCTATTCTAACAGGTTGTTCAATAAACCCTATGTTTCAGGGTAAAGGCGAGGCGGTTGTACAGGGTGAGTGGCGGCAGGATACGTCGGCGCTGCAAAATAAACTGGTAACATATTCTTTATATAACTTTAAGTTTAACTGCGATTCTTTTTTTGTGCAGATAAAAACTTACAGCAAAGTAAACACCGGCGCCGATACGTGCACCAACCATGGCCACTGGGCAGAATATACCAAGGGCACTTACGTTTTAAGTAAGGATACATTGCGGTTAAACGGCCTGTTTTGTAACCCCGGTTACAGCCTGAAAAAAGAAGGCGGCTGTTTTAGGTTTGGTGTATATGAAGAAAACTTTAAGATAAGAAAAACAGCAGATTCTGTATATCAATTTTTAAATTTAGCCGCGGTAACGCCGTTTAACATCCGCCTCACAAAAAAAACCACCTGTACACCAAAGCCATTATAAGCTATGAAAATAAACCTACTTAAGAAATTCGTTATCGCAGTAGCGATATTTTATGCACCCATGCAGGCAATGGCCTGGGGTACAAACGGCCACCGTATATGCGGGCAGATTGCCGACAGCTATCTGACGCCCAAAGCGCGCGCCGCTGTTAAGGCAATTTTAGGAAATGAATCTGTTGCGATGACCAGCACCTGGGCCGATTTCATCAAATCTGACCCTGCATATAATTACCTTTCGCCGTGGCATTATATAGATTTTGATAGGCCATTGGCATACCCCGAGATGGTTACTTTTTTAAAAGCTGATACCGGTGTTGATGCCTATACCAAACTGGAGTTTATGATAGGGGAAATGAAAAAGAAAACCATCACTCCCGAAAATAGATTGCTGTACCTGCGCATGATCATCCACATTGTTGAAGATATTCACCAGCCGATGCATACCGCCCACAGCAGCGATAAGGGCGGCAATGATATAAAGGTTAACTGGTTTAGCGAGCCATCAAACCTGCACTCGGTTTGGGATAGCAAGCTGATAGACTTTCAGCAGCTGAGCTACACCGAGTATGCCAACTGGATAAACCATACCACCGCGGCTGAACGCGCTGAATGGCAAAAACAACCGGTAAGCAAATGGATATTTGATTCGAGCCAGATATCTGAGAAGATCTATGCTAATGTGAAACCCGGCGATACCTTAAATTATAAATATAACTTCCAATACATTAACACCGTTAACCAGCAATTGCTAAAAGCAGGTGTGCATTTAGCGGGGTTATTGAACCAGCTGTTTGGATAGGGTTACGGGTTTCCAGGTGCGGGTTTCCCGTATAAGGAGTGCTCGCACCCCGAAACTGTAAATTGAAAGACTCATGAAAATCCTGATGATCTGCCTGGGCAATATCTGCCGATCGCCTTTGGCCGAAGGTATTATGCAGCACCTTGCAGACAGGCAGCACCTGGGTTGGGCAATAGACTCCGCCGGTACCGGCGACTGGCATGTGGGCAGTGCTCCAGACAGGCGTTCAATCGCAATAGCGCGACACAGGGGTGTTGATATCAGCGGGCAAAAGTGCCGTCTGTTCCGGGTAAGTGATTTCGCCGAATTTGACCATATCTATGTGATGGACCGCTCTAACCTGAAAAACATTTTGGCTATGGCGCCCGATAAAGAATCGGCACAAAAGGTAGAGCTGCTTTTAAAAAATAAGGAAGTGCCCGACCCATACTATGATGACGACCGGTTTGAGGCTGTTTTTGATATGGTAGAGGATGGATGTGAAGCGATAATCAGCGAATTGACCAACCTGCCTTAACAAGCACAAAAAATGCTGTTAGTAAACCGTTTTAACGCTAAGCCCTATAGCGGTTGTTTTTTTCGCCCAGGCAGCCTGGCTGGCCTGCCTGTAATAAGTATGCCCAAAAACCGCTGCCGCTACGGCAAGTTTAGCATTTGTTGCCGGCTGTGCTTCTATCCATTCTAAAGTAAGCAATACATCACTATCTGCATATAGGTTATATTTAGACAGATCGAAGATCATTTTACCTGTTTGGTTTCCCTCAACGTTAATGAAGATATTCTCGTGTAATATATTCCTGCCCGGTTTGTCATTAATCATTTCATACAAATTCATGCGGAATATTAAATGCCTGAACGGATTTTGAATTATAAAAAAGCTAACATTTTGTATGTTGGTTTCGCGGTGTGCAATGGGAATTACAACGCCGGCCTGTGCACCTATACCGCCGGCATCAAAGCCAAGGCCAAATAGTTTAGAATTCTTGTCGTAACCTGCAATTTTAGTATGTGCGTGTGTAGAAATTACCGATACCTGCTCCAGCTGATCTGTCGACCTTTTTAACGGAATGGTAAGCGGGCCATTTTTTAATCGTTTATTAATTTCGCTTATCAAAAATAACTCGCTTTGATAACCTATGCTCGAGAATTTCAGCGTATCGTTATCATTTATCTTATCATTTAAGGTAATATTAAATAAGCCCCCGGCGTTAGAAACTGTGCCAATAGATGTACGGGTTATGCCAATACTTACGTACGGAACCGGCTTGTTATTTTCGGCATCCATTACCATACCGCTTACAATATTTTGAGCATATACCTGCAAACCTTGTGCAGCAATAGCCACTATCAATATCAGCCTCTTCATATTTTATTGTTTTACAATGGCTTACCAGCCATGTATCAAAGATGGGGTATAGCAACAGAAGAAAGCGGGAGTATAATGTTAAGCTTTGTTAAATACGCAATACTTACAAAGAGATAGGCCTTCCGGGGCCAACGCTAACACAATTTTAAGATAAAGAAGTTCTGTCAACATAATAATAATTGCTCAATCTGAGGTTGTTTCAATAGTGTTGAGGGAGGATCGTAAGGGAATTTACCACATAGCGCTTTAGTTTTAAATTTGTAACTTTATAGTAGATATGGAAAAGATAATTGTTGAAGTTGATGATAACGCCGCAAAAAAATGGCGTTTTGCCTCTGTGCAAAAAAGGAGCGAGATAACTAACACCATAAACTTGATTTTAGAGAAATCGTTATCTAAAAGCGACGACGATTTTTGGCTTTTTTTGGATTCTGTAAGCAAACGAGCAAAAGATAAAGGACTAACGGAAGAAGCACTGAATAATCTGTTAAATGAGTAACGGCATATTTGTTTTAGATACAAATACCCTCATTAGCGCTCTTCTAATACGTAAATCGGTTAATCGCATGGCCCTCGAAATTGCTTATAATGTAGGAGGCGTTGTTTTTTCAAAAGAAACATTAGCAGAATTAAAAAACACCTTAACACGCTCAAAATTTGATAAATATGTTTCGACTGCAGATAGAATATCTTTTATTGAAAGATTTGAAATAAGAGGTAATCTTATTGAAACAACAAGCCGCTTTAATCTTTGTCGCGATTTCAAAGATAATATGTTCTTAAATCTCGCTTATGATGCCAAAGCGTCTCACATTATAACTGGAGACAAAGATTTACTCGTTCTTAATCTTTTTAGAGAAATCAAAATTGTTTAATGCCACTAAATTTATAGAAATTGTTGATAAATAATAGTTCTTTAAATAAGCCTTAAAAACCCACTCCACCTTTCTTTTTTACACATTGGCCGTTATAACTAAAAAGGTATTGATCTTTCCATATTAAATAGCAGCAACTCCAACCCAAAAAGCTGCACTGTGCCTGCCGACTGGAAACCCGCTTTTAACAATACTCTTTGCGAAGCAATATTGGGCATACTTGTTATGGCATATATGCTTTTTACACCCGGCAAAGCAAACCCGTAGCCTGCAATGGCCCCGGTAATTTCGGTGCCGACTCCGGTGCCCCAGTAAGGTTTTTCGAAAGCGTAACCTACCTCAAAACCGGGCAGGCCTTCGCGGCCGGGCAGCAGCATACAGTTGCCCATTAACCTTTCTGTTGTTTTATCAATCACCGCCCACCTGCCAAGGCCGGGGTTAGTGTGGTAAAACGTTAAGTTGTCATTAAAGATATCTTTCCATTTCTCCACGGAGTGCTGCGGCAGGTATAAGCGCACTTCGGGATCGGTAAGCAGGTTCACAAACTCATGTATATCTTTGGGTTGGTATTCCCTTACTATAAACCGGGGCGTGTTAAAGATGATCTTCATATCACGGGGCAAATTAACCATTTACCTTAATAACAGCCATTTTTTTACCTTTGCCGCATGGCTGCCATAAAACCATCTGTACCCAAAGGAACCCGCGACTTCTCGCCCGCCGAAATGGTGAAGCGTAACTATATTTTCGGTACCATTAAAAGCGTATTCCGTAAGTATGGCTACCAGCAGATAGAAACCCCGACAATGGAAAACCTATCTACCCTGACAGGGAAATATGGCGATGAGGGAGATAAGTTGATTTTTAAAGTGCTAAACAGCGGCGATTATTTAGCTAAGGCTGATAATAAAGCACTGGAAACCCGCAACTCAAACCTGGCGACTTCTTCTATCTCCGAAAAAGCCCTTCGTTACGACCTTACCGTGCCTTTTGCCCGTTATGTGGTGATGCACCAGAACGAGATCACAATGCCATTCAAGCGTTTCCAGGTGCAGCCGGTTTGGCGCGCCGACCGCCCCCAGAAAGGCCGTTACCGCGAGTTTTACCAGTGCGATGCAGATGTGGTTGGCTCAGATTCTTTACTGAATGAAGCAGAGTTTATCATGATCTATGATGAAGCATTGTCAAACCTGGGGTTAAAAGATTTTACCATCAAGATCAATAACCGCAAGATACTGTCGGGCATTGCAGAAATTATCGGCAAGCCCGAATTGATCGTGGACATGACCGTAGCCATCGATAAACTCGACAAGATAGGCCTCGCCGGTGTGGTTGATGAATTGCTAATCAAAGGTTTCGTTCGCGAAGACATTGATAAACTGGAACCTATTATTTTATTAGAAGGCAACAATTACAATAAGCTGCATAAGCTGAGGGCGGTACTTGCGTCGTCAACAATCGGCTTAAAAGGCTGCGATGAACTGGAAGAGATTTTTGAATACATTAACAACTGTAAGTTACACCGTGCAACTTTAGAACTGGATATTACGCTTGCCCGCGGGTTAAATTATTACACCGGTGCAATATTTGAGGTTAAAACCAACGAAGCAGCTATGGGCAGCATAGGCGGCGGCGGCCGTTATGATGATCTTACCGGCATGTTTGGCTTAAAGGGCTTAACAGGTGCCGGCATCTCTTTTGGCGCCGACCGTATTTACGATGTATTGCAGGAGCTTGCTCTTTTTCCCGAAGGCAGCAACCCAACCACCAAAGTATTGATCTGCACGTTCGATAAGGCTGGTGAGATCTATGCCTTACCGCTGCTGCAGCAATTGCGTTCCGAAGATATAAATGCCGAGCTTTACCCGTCTGGCACCAAGATGAAAAAGCAGTTTGAGTATGGTAACAGCAAAAATATCCCCTACGTGATCGTTATCGGCAGCGATGAAATAGAAAGCGGACATTTAACTTTCAAGAACATGGAAACCGGCGAACAGGAAAAACTGACCGTAGAGCAGATACTGGTAAGGGTAAGATAAAGCCTAACGATGCAATACAATTTACAACCTCGCAATTACAAGATAAGCATTAAAATCTTTCCGTTACCAAGGTTGTTCAACGGGCTCATTAGCTGGGCAACTTTACATCTCATTACGCCATCCCTCCCCCAAAATTCTAATTATACCTTTCTTTCAATATTTTCAACAGGTCCGACACTGCTTTCTGCGCCTCGGTGGTAGCGCTGTTAACGGCAATTATGTAAGCAACGCCTTTTGTGCTGTTAATGGATGTATGAACATAAAAGGTACCGGCAGAACCATTGTGTTGTGAAATCTTTTGACCTTCTTTTACACCGTTGCCCCAGCCAATGCTATATTTTTCAGTTCCAAAATGTAGGTATTGGTAAGTAGCAGGCTGTAGAAACGCCTGCTGGCCATACAAACCTTTTAAATTAAGCTGAATAAACTTTATATAATTGGGTAAAGTCATACTTATATCGCCTGCAGGTTCGGCCAGGTTTAAGTTATAGTTGGTATTAGCGGGTACCTCCGTAAGCTTTGCTTTTTCTATCCAATGCCCGGCAGGCTGGTTTATGTCTGTTTTGTTTGGAAAGCCAAATCTTACATTCAGGTTAAGTTTCTCGTTCATGATGTTTTGCACTAATTGCTCCCAGGTTTGCCCTGTTGCCTTCTCGAGCATTGCAGCTGCAATTGTATAACCTGCATTAGAGTAATGGTACGGCTGATCATCTGGCTCAACCGGCTTTTCTCTTAACAAATAGGAAACAAATTGTAAACGCTGCGCAGATTTGCTGCCGGTAAACTCAGGTAATTCGGCAAATTCTAAGCCACCGGTATAGGGTTCAATGCCCGCCCTGTGTGATAGCAATTGTGCAAGCGTAATATTATAATAAGCAGGGTTCGATTGTTTTTTCCACTGCGGGAACAAATCAAAAAACTGCGTATCCCAGCTTATTTTTTTTTGCTCAACCAACCAGGCTGCAATAAAGCCGGTAATTGCTTTTGTGTTAGATCCCAAATGAAAGTAATCGGTATTGCGGGCAGTATCTTTTGCCAAATGGCCCAGATTATGGTGGCCTAAATAGCCTTGGGTAAGTACAGAATCTTTGCTTATCACCGCAAATGCCAGTTCGGGCACATTGGCCTTTGCGGCGATATTTTCGGCCTGGCTAATAATATTCTGGCAAAAGGCTTGCATACTTGAACACGCCAGCAACACTGCAAGAAAAAAATTTGTAAATATACTTTTCATATTAAGTTTAGGTATTAAAACTCTTCGTTTTGTAAACTAAAGGGCATGAAAAAGGTTTATATCCCATTACTCCTGTCTCTTTCCTGGAAATTTTGTACAATCTCTACCGCGTTATCAACCGCGTCGCTTAGCGTTGTTATGAACGCACCGGGTTTTGCCAGGCTAATGGCATAAGCAACCGGGTCGTGGGCCGAGGTTAGCACTTCATAGTCCATATTTGGGTTTACCGAAATAATGCCGTCAACCATCAGATTTAATAAGTCTTCTTTGGTGCGCCCGCGGGTATGGTTTTCCTGGCGGAGCAAGATCTTATCAAACATGGTTGCAGCTATGGCGCCCAGCTCCCGGATATCATCATCCCGGCGGTCGCCGGTGCCCGATATGAGGCCGATCTTCAAAGGCGAATCAACCGACTTCAGAAATTCTTTTATGCCCAGGTAACCATCGGGGTTGTGCGCAAAATCTACCATAAAGCGGAAATCTTTAAAATTAAAGATATTCATTCGTCCCGGTGTTTGCGCTGCAGATGGTATAAAAGTGGTTAGCGAGGTTTTGATCTCTTCGGTCTTAATTCCCCATAAATAAGCTGCTAAAGTTGCCGCCATTACGTTCTCTATCATGAACGAAACTGTGCCGCCAAACGTTAAAGGCACCAAAGCCGTGCGCTGCACACGGATCTTCCAGTCGCCCTTTTTAATGGTGATAAAACCGTTCTCACAGATGCAGGCAATACCGCCTTTGGCGCAATGCGCTACAATTACCGGGTTATTTTCATTACGGCCGAAATAAGCAACGTTGCAATCGGCCTTCTTGCCTATTTTAACACAATATTCGTTATCGGCATTTAAAACACCCCAGCCATTTGTTTTAACCGAGTTGATGACAACTGCCTTTACGCGGGCCAGATCTTCGAGTGTATTGATATCAGATAGCCCTAAATGATCGGGCTGAATATTAGTGATCACGCCGATATCACACTTGCTAAACCCTAATCCCGAACGCAGGATACCCCCGCGCGCGGTTTCCAGCACCGCAAAATCTACCGAGGGATCTTTCAGAATAAATTCTGTACTAACCGGGCCGGTGGTATCGCCCTTCATCATCATGGTATTCTGTACGTAGATCCCGTCAGATGTGGTGAAGCCTACGTGGTAACCACCTTCTTTTATCAGGTGCGCTATGAGGCGCGTGGTAGTGGTCTTGCCATTGGTGCCGGTAGTGGCAATAATAGGGATGCGCGAATTTTTGCCCTGCGGATAAAGCATATCTATCACGGCGCCTGCAACATTGCGCGGTAAACCTTCGCTTGGCGCAATATGCATGCGAAAGCCCGGGGCGGCATTAACCTCCAGTACTACACCGCCGTTTTCGGTCAGGGGCTCGGTCAGGTTTTCGGCCATGATGTCTATTCCGCAAATATCGAGACCGATAACGCGGGAGATGCGCTCACAAATAAAGATGTTAAGCGGGTGCACATGATCGGTCACATCAACAGATGTACCGCCGGTGCTTAAATTAGCTGTCGATTTTAAAAATACCTGTTCATCTTTTGCCGGAACCGTCTCCAGCGTATAGCCCAGTTTTTCTAAAAGATCAAGGGTATCACGGTCTACCTCAATTTCGGTCAATACGTTTTCATGGCCGTATCCGCGGCGCGGGTCGGCGTTCTCTTTGGCTATCAGCTGGGTAATGGTAAGTACCCCGTCGCCTTTCACATTAGCCGGTATGCGCAGCGCGGCGGCCACCATTTTATTATCTATCACCAGCACCCTAAAATCGTAACCGGTTATAAATTTTTCTACAATTACCCTGCGCGATATTTTGGCAGCATGTTCAAAGGCCGCAATAGCCTCATCTTCGGTCTTTACGTTAATGGTAGCGCCGCGGCCATGGTTGCCATCAAGCGGTTTAAACACCAGCGGGAACCCAACTTTGCGGATAGCGGCCAAAACATCTTCAACAGAAGTTATGGTAACACCTTTGGCCACGGGTATGGCGTGTTCCTGCAAAATGCGCTTGGTTTCGTCCTTGTTGCCGGCAAGATCAACGGCAATGCTGCTGGTTTTCTCAGTCATGGTGGCGCGTATGCGTACCTGGTTTTTGCCATAGCCCAGTTGCACCAAAGATTGGTTGTTTAACCGTATCCAGGGGATGTTGCGTGCAATGGCTTCTTCTACAATAGAACCTGTACTGGGGCCAAGGCGGCTGTTCTCGCGCAATTCTTTCATTTGCTGTATATCAGCTTCGAGGTGGTATTCTGTCCCGGCAATCAGGGCTTCGGCAATACGCACAGCGGCTTCGGCAGCATAAATACCCACCTTCTCTTCCAGGTAATTAAACACCACGTTGTAGGTGCCGGGCGTATGGGTTTCGCGGGTGCGGCCGTAGCCTGTATCCATGCCTGCAAGGGTTTGTATCTCCAGTGCTATATGCTCTACCACATGGCCCATCCAGGTACCGGCTATAATGCGCTCAAAGAACCCGCCGGGCACACCGGGCGAACAGCGGTGCTCATACAGGCTGGGCATTAAAGCTTTCAGGCGTTCGTAAAAACCATCAATGGCGTTGGTTGGCTTATGCTCCAGTTCCTGCAGGTTAAGGCGCATTTGTATCAGCTTTTTGCGGTTGCTGCTCCAGATGTTAGGCCCGCGCAATACCTGTATATTTTCTATTTTCATATGGGGTTAGGCGTAAAAATTTTGTCTGATCGTATTTTTATAAAGCTAATAATTGTAAGCAATTGATAAAACTTTTAATAGTTAAATGCAATAACTTGTTTGAATATTAGCGGGTTTAACCGTCTTTTTTGTTAATTTGCAGTTAAGGGAGAGCCAGAAATGAAGAGGCAGGAATGAGGGCAGTGGTGTAACTGTAGGTGCAAATAATGCGTTAGCATCGGCCAGTATATTTCTTGATTCCTGTTCTTGATATGTGTCTCCTGATTCTAAAATTAACATATGGCTTCACCTAAAGGGAAATTAATAATAATAGGCGGCGCTGTAGATATGGGGAGCAATATCCCGGTACAGGAGTACACTAACCAGCCGCTAGATAGGCTTAAGTTTTTTGAGCGCGGCATACTACGCCGCATCATCACCGAGTCGGGCAGGCACGAGGCTGTTGTGGTTGAGGTTATTACCACGGCATCTCAAATACCCGAGCTGGTGAGTATTGAATATATTAAGGCATTTAACCAGCTTAACGTTACCAATGTAAACATCCTGGATATCCGCAGCCGCGAAGACGCATCCAGACAAGAATATTTGGAACGCATTGAAAAGGCCGATGTGGTGATGTTTAGCGGCGGCGACCAGTTGCGCCTAACATCTATTTTTGGCGGCACAGCTTTTTTGCAGGCGCTTAAGAGGCGTTACCATAACGAGAACTTTGTAATTGCGGGTACCTCTGCCGGTGCAGCGGCGGCATCATCAAACATGATCTACCGTGGCCAGGCAAACGAAGCCCTCATTAAAGGCGAAGTACAGATCACCGCCGGCCTGGGCTTTATCGACTCGGTTTTTATCGATACCCATTTCGTGCAGCGCGGGCGCATTGGCCGTTTGTTTTATGCCGTGGCAAGTAACCCCGGTATATTAGGCATTGGTTTGGGCGAAGATACCGGCCTGCTCATAACCGAAGGCTGCATCATGGAAGCCATTGGCTCTGGGTTAATTATTTTGGTTGATGGCCGTAATATTGTAGAAACCAATATTTATGATGTAGAGGTTGGTTCGCCGGTATCCATTGAAAGCTTAAGGGTGCATGTAATGTCGATATTTGACAAGTACGATTTAGACGCGCACAAGTTGATGATCAAAAAGATAGTGAAGGTAGAAAACGGAGTTTATTTACAGGCACCGGACAATTGATGTGCAAGTGTCCAAATTTGAAGATGTGCAGATTGCTATAAATCATCGCGCAAGAAACTCGTTATTAACACTTAGAATACAATTCTCCTAATTCATTAATTCCGTAAATTCTGGTTCAAAATATGAAATTAATAATACACGGCGGGTTCTTTAGCGAATCGTTAACCAACCAGGAAGTAAAAAAGGCCAAGCAGGATGCGTTGCTCGAGATCGTTAACCAAGGTTATGAATTTTTGAAAACGCATACCGCTACCGAAACCGTGGTTTATACAGTTGCAATACTGGAAGACTGCGACCTGTTTAACGCCGGCACCGGGTCGCAGATACAGAGCGATGGCAAGATCAGATTGAGCGCTGCGCTGATGGATGGCAAATCGCAAAAGTTTTCGGGGGTCATTAACGTAGAGAATGTAAAAAACCCCATCTCAGTTGCCGGAAAATTAATGAAATACCCCGACCGTGTTTTGAGCGGCAAAGGCGCCCAGGATTTTGCCCGCGAACAAGGGTTTGAATATTATAACCCCGGAACCCCGCAACGCCGAAGTGAATACGAAACTAAATTAAATGAGTCGATCCGCCTGGGTACGGTAGGGTGTGTGGCGCTTGATGGTGAAGGGAATATTTCGGCAGGAACATCTACCGGTGGCAAGGGCTTTGAAATACCGGGCCGGGTTAGCGACTCTGCTACCGCGGCAGGCAATTATGCCAATGCCTTTGCCGGTATCTCCTGCACCGGCGTGGGCGAAGACATTGTAAGCGGGGCTGTTGCTGCAAAAATTGTAACCCGCGTTGCAGACGGTTTTACTTTAGCCGCCGCAACTCAAAAAACTTTTGACGAACTTAAACCTTACGATGGCTTTGCCGGGATTGTAGGGATAAGCCAAACCGGCGAAATATATCATGCCGATACACATCCGTATATGGTGTGGGCATTTAATGATGGCAGCGCACAAGTTTTTCAATAACAGTTCGTTATCTTTACCAAAGGGTGATAATTAGTGATCAAATAAACCGGTATATTTACATACTGATTAATTAAATTAAACTCCAGGAAATTTATTTATGAAAATAGTCGTAGTGGTTATCTTCTCATTATTTACATTGAATGCTTCGGCGCAGTGGGATTTTAGTAAGGATACAAAATACACGCGCTATACCATAGCCCAGATAAAAGACCATTCTACCTTCCCCAAAAAACCGGTATTAGGTAAACTTCCCGCTATTTACGATTACAGCCTCCGCACCAGCGAATACCATTTGGAGGCCGCAGAGGGCGATCTGATGAAAACAGCGCAGCACAATATGCGTTTTAGGGTTTACAACCTGGCAAGTTATAATTTTAGCGATCTGGCGCAGCTTTACGTACAACAAGGCCGTTTCTCTGAAGCTAAATGGTACTATCTGCAAAGCAACAACATATCGCGCCAGCAAAATAACGACAGGCTGACCATTGCCAACCTTGTACAGCTGGCGGGAATAAAATCTGACATTGGCGATTTTATGTTAGCACAGGAAGACCTGATGGAAGCCAGGGATATGGCGGCCTCGCACGGCTGGCTGATAGACCTCATTTCGGTTGAGAAGAAATACCAGTCTATCCAGATAAAACGTATTATGAGTGCCCGACCTGAGATGCGCTACGCCAGCAACGCTATGCCTGAGACGGTACCTGCTGTTACTACTGCTAATACGGCAACACTATAACTCTCAATAAATTTTCAATATCTATTGTCAGAGAACGGCGTAGGCATTTATAATAGCTTTCCACCATGGCCAGTAGCCGGCAAAGGTTAAGGCACCTTGTAACAGAATAAAAAGTAATAAAGCAATGCCATAAGGTTTTTGCTGCTCTTTTGATCTGCGCTTATTAAAAAGCAACGCTAGTAAAACCAGTTCAGCTATAATAAAACTGCCGTTAAGTGTTTTGGTAAAACTGCCAAACCATGGGATAAAGAAAAGCACCCTTGTAATGGCAGGTGGTATTAAAATGAGTAGTGTACATGCCATATACGCTACATGCCAGTGAATCTTGCGGCTATATTTTACTGCCCTATACAAGAAAAACAGGAATAAGATCAATGAGCCAATATCGATGAATGATAGCCGGGTAAATTTCGCCTGGCGGGTAGCTTTCCGGGTGCGATACCATTAGGTGTACAACTTTTAGAGCGCTTAATACCAATAAGGGTGTAAGTACATACGCTGCAAACCTGCCTAACTTACGATGCAGCGCAATTTTATTTTTTTGATAAAGTATGGGTTCAATAATCATAACCAGCATCCACATACCGGCAAAAAAGCCATGTAAGTGGTGGTAAATAGTTACCTGCCCCAATCGCATAAAATAAGAAATGGAGAAACCTACCCACGAGGTGACTATTGCTGTGGCAAAATACCATTGGGCATAGGGGTATAAATTATTTCTCGCGGTCAGCGATTTTTCATTGTCATTCCTGGCCATGAGATAATCTTTTTGTGGGTTAGTAACTAAAGTATGTAAAATTTGTAAAATCGTGCAGGCAATCAACACAATTGATTAGCGTAAAACTAATAATCTCGCGTAATGGCCAATCCCCACAACTTCGTTACCATTCGTCGGTAATAATCCCACTACAAACACGTTAACCAATAGATATTTGTAAACCGGGTAAAACATTATTTCGTAATATTTTATTACTGATTAGGAGACGGCTTTGCAGCTGTCTCTTTTTATTTACTTTAGCAGTTAATAGTACGCCACAATTGATGTTTGATTACCCGTTTGAATTAAAAACCGTAAAAGAAATGTTTAAGAAATTATATATACTCATTGCGTTAGGAGGTGCATTAGCCTGCAAGGCAGCCCCCGGCCATCACCAGCCTGCAACCAATAACCCCGGCGACCTGCACCCCGACGAACAGCAGAGCGTTGTAACGCGCGAGGTTGCCAGCCTGATAACCAAGTATAACTACAAAAAGGTAGAACTTAATGACTCGCTTTCTAAGGTGATATTCGGCCGCTATTTAAAATCGCTCGACGAAAACCATAATTACCTGCTGGCATCTGATATTGCAGGTTTTGATAAATACAAAACCATTTTAGATGATGATATTAAAGATGGCAACCTGAATGATGTATTTGCCATGTTTAACATCTACAAACAGCGTTATAACGAACGGATAAAATATTCGCTTGCACAACTGGACAAGAACTTCGATTTTAACCAAAAGGAAACCTTTACCTATGACCGCGACAGCCTGCCCTGGGCAGCTAACGAAGCCGAAATGAATGCCATTTGGACAAAACGGGTAAAGTACGACCTGCTTAACCTAAAGCTGGCCACACCAGATATGGTTAAAAATAAGGTTACGCTAAGAAAGCGTTATGAAAATATGCTAAGCCAGTCTAACAAACTGGCCAACACAGATGTGGTCCAAATATTTATGGATGCGCTAACCAACTCTATAGACCCGCATACCAATTACTTTAACCCGTCAAACGCTGCGCAGTTCAACATGGAGATGTCGCGCTCGCTCGAAGGTATTGGTGCTACGCTGGCATCAGAAAACGAGTACGTAACCATTAAAACCATTGTACCGGGCGGCCCCGCAGATAAAAGCAAGCAAATAAATATAGATGACCGTATTGTTGCCGTTGCCCAGGGCAAAGACGGCGAGTTTCAGGATATTGTTGGCTGGAGGATAGATAACGCCATTACGCTTATACGCGGCCCTAAGGGTACGCTGGTGAAATTGAAGGTATTGCCCAAAGGCAAAACCTCGTCCGACAGGCCGAAACTGATAGAAATAGTTCGCGATAAGATAATCCTACAGGATATATCTGTTAAAAAAGAAATTAAGACCTATAACGAAAATGGCAAAACCTATAAAATAGGGATTATAAACGTACCCGCCTTTTACCTGGATTTTGCTGCTTACAAAGCCGGCGACGCCAATTATAAAAGCACCACACGCGATGTAAGGCTCATACTGGATACCCTTAAAAAAGAAAACGTTGACGGTATAGTAATGGACCTTCGCCAAAACGGAGGCGGCTCGCTGGTAGAAGCGGTTGACCTTACCGGTCTGTTCATTAAAACAGGCCCGGTTGTACAGGTGAGGGATACCCGCAACAAGGTAGAAATTAACGAAGACGAAGACCCCTCTGTATCATGGGGCGGCCCTATGGCAGTTCTGGTAGATAGGTTTAGCGCATCTGCATCTGAGATATTTGCCGCAGCTATACAAGATTATGGCCGCGGTATGATCTTAGGCACACAAACTTATGGCAAGGGTACCGTACAAAGCGTAATAGACCTCGATGAGGTAATAAGCCCGTCCATTCGCGATATGATCAATAACATTGCACAAAAGGCCGGCGGCAAAGGCACGGGTACGGCGCCAGGGGTAAAATCTAAATTTGGCCAGTTAAATTTAACAATGGGCAAATTTTACCGCATTAGTGGCGGGTCTACCCAGCATAAGGGCGTTACACCCGATGTTAATTTCCCGGCTATTATACCGTTAGACAAGTATGGCGAAGATACCGAGCCATCTGCTTTGCCGTACGATATGATACGCCCAAGCACTTATACCAAAACCGGCGACTTCGCTACCGTTTTACCACAATTGCGTAAAATGCATAATGACCGTATGAACAGCAGCCCGAGTTATAAATACCTGCTGGATGATATAGCCGAGTTTAGGAAGCGCGATAACGAAAAAAGCATAACACTTAACGAACAACAACTAAAAACGCAGCGCGATGCCGACGAAGCCAAAGCATTGGAGCGCGATAATGCACGCCGTGTGGCGCTTGGTTACCCGGCATTAAAGAAAGGTGAGACCAAACCTAAAAAAGAAGACCTGGATTTCCTGAAAATTGAGGCCGGCCAGATAGTAACAGATTATGTAAGCCTCGGTAACAAGCTAACCGCCAACCCAACAAAAACAAACCCGTAAAATAAGTTCATAAAACTGAAAAAAGCCCGTGCCGGTAGTCGGCATGGGCTTTTTTGTTGATAGGTATTGCGGCAGTTAAGCACTAAACGCGATACAAGGGTTGATAGGTTTTTATAATTTGGATTGTATATTCTTTAACTGGTGGGTATGCCTTATGGTATGTACACTTGCAAAATTAATCCACTCTGCCCGGGTAAGTTCGCCAACAGTGGGAAACTCGAAATCCATACAGGTAACATCCAGATCTTCAGTTTCGGCTATTTGTTTTATTTGGGTTAACGCTGCCTCTAAAGCACTTGCTAACTGCGCCTTATCATAATCCATCACCGGCGGGTTAATTGCCTCCGGCGCTTTCAGTTTAAGATCAAAATTGAGGAACATATCTCTAAGCATTTTAACGTTGGCCTCGGGATCGCGTTCTGTAATTTTGGTATTGACGCGCATAAGTTTGGAAAGGTCGCCAACAGCCAGTAAAGTATGTTGGGCAGTTTGCCCGGCAGTCCAGCTTCCTTCGAAGGGTACCACATTAAATTTCTCTGCGGGGAAGGAGTTAAGCGTTGCCAGCAGGTTATGGGCCGTGCTTTGTAATTCGGTTATCAGTGCATCATTCATAAATATAAAAATACATAAACAACAGCTTAACCATAACGTGCTAAACCGACATTTTTATGGGTGATTTGCGACAAAATTTAGTAAGATAAAGCTTTGTACATTTGCACCACAAGCTGTAAGCTTTCGGGAACGGTTCGAAGTTTCCGGACTTCGAACCGCTAATATCAATAATTTTTAAATTACCATCATCCGCAATTTTTTTCAACGTTTTCTATGCCAAAATATTGGCGGTAATTTATTGCAGCATTTTGTCACATAAAACATACCGTTCGGTATGTTGGCGGTTTTTTGGGTAAGGGAACAGCTAATTTAGCAGACAACATTTGGCGCTAAAAACGAACAAAAATAGCCAAATCGCGCAATTTTTAGTTAGTGACAGCAATTTGGCAACACAAACATACCGAACGGTATGTTTTGCCGGCAAAAATTTGTCACGAGGTGTAAGATTACTAATCCACCAATGACCAAAACCAAACTTATAGGCACTAATGCGGTTATAAATAAATGCCGAAAAAGCCGCTCCTCGAGTTTACCGATAAGGGCATTTACTGCGCCAAGGGGAAGTTTTATATAGACCCCTGGAAACCGGTAGATGATGCCGTGATCACCCACGCACATGCAGACCATGCTTATGTGGGCCATAAACATTACCTGGCGCATCACTTATCGCGCGAGGTAATGTATTACCGTTTGGGCGAAATACACCTGCAAACCGTAGCATATGGTGAAAAAATTCACAAGAACGGTGTAGAAATATCTATGTTCCCGGCCGGGCATGTGATCGGTTCGGCACAGATACGGTTAGAAAGCGAGGGGGAAGTTTGGGTAGTTTCGGGCGATTATAAAACCGAGGACGACGGCATTTCTACACCATTCGAGCCGGTGAAATGTAATCACTTTATATCTGAGTGTACATTCGGTATGCCGGTTTACCAATGGAAACCACAGGCCGAAATTTTTGCCGATATGAACAATTGGTGGCGGCATAATGTGGCAAATAACCTTGCTACGGTAGTTGTAGGCTATTCATTAGGCAAGGCGCAGCGCATCCTCCAAAACCTCGATCTTTCTATAGGCAAGGTGTACACCCACGGCGTTATAGAGAACACTAACGAAGCCTTGCGCCGCAATGGCGTTGTCTTAAACCCTACCGAGCGCATTACCCAGCAATCTGTAAAAGAAGACGTACGAAAGGGTATTATCATAGCTCCGCCATCATCTGTGGGCACACCGTGGATGCGTAAGTTTGGGCCGTATAGTTTTGGGTATTGCTCCGGCTGGATGGCTATACGCGGTGCAAAACGCCGCCGCGCTGCAGATCGCGGCTTTGTGCTCTCAGACCACGCCGACTGGACAGGCCTCATCAGCGCCATCGACGCTACGCAGTGCGACAGTGTATATCTTACCCACGGTTACACGGCAAGTTTTACCCGCTATTTAAACGATATTGGCTTTGACGCGCACGAAGTGCATACCCTGTATGGTTCAGAAGATGACGAAAACCCCACCAACCTTTCCGAAGGGGAGGATTTGAAAAAGCCAGAGGATGCGATGGAGGCCATCCCCACCGGGGAGGGTTTGGGAGGGGTTGTATGAAAGCCTTCGCCCAACTATTCCTCTCGCTCGATGAGACCAACAAAACCAACGAAAAGGTTAAAATACTTAAAGATTATTTTAACAATGTGCCCGATACAGATAAGATGCACATGCTGGCGCTTTTTACCGGGCGTAAGCCTAAGCGGCAAATAAACAGCACGCAAGTGCGTACCTGGGCAATAGAAGCCTTAAACCTGCCTGCATGGCTGTTTGAGGAAAGCTACCACGTAGTAGGTGATCTCGCCGAAACCATTGCGCTGCTTTTCGCGCAGAACAGTGTAGAAAGCAACGGCAAAACCTTAACAGAATGGGTTGCCGAAATTAACCTGCTTGGTACCTTTACAGACGAGCAAAAAAAAGCCTGGCTGCAAAATGCCTGGGCATCGCTTGATACACAGGAGCGCTTTGTTTTCAATAAAGTGCTTACAGGCAGCTTTAGGGTTGGGGTATCGCAAAGTTTGGTTGTTAAGGCCATTGCAGATATAGCGCAGTTGGATGCTAATGTGCTAACCCACCGCATAATGGGTAACTGGTTACCAAGTGAATATACGTTTACCCAGCTTATACAGCCCAAACAGGATGCCGAAGATATCTCGCGGCCTTACCCTTTTTTCCTGGCATACCCCATCCAGGAAACTTCGGAGGTGCAAAAATCGGCAGATGATCTTCAGGGTTCTTTAGGCGAAGCTACCGATTGGCAGGCAGAGTGGAAATGGGATGGTATCCGTGCGCAACTGATTAAGCGCGACGGTCAATTGTTTATCTGGAGCCGTGGAGAAGACCTTTCGACAGATAAATTTCCCGAGCTGCACCCGTTTATGTATGCCCTGCCCGACGGTACGGTAATAGATGGCGAGATCCTGAGTTTTAGGGATGGTGTGCCGCTGCCCTTTAATATCCTGCAAACGCGCATAGGCCGTAAAAACCTAACTAAGAAGATATTAGAAGACAGCCCGGTGTCGTTAATTGCTTATGATTGCCTGGAGTATGCCGGCGAAGATATCAGGTATAAAACGCAGTCGGAAAGGCGAATAATTTTAGAGCGATTACAAAAGGATACGGTTTACCCGGAAGTTTTTAATATATCGCCCTTAATTACTTTTAATACCTGGGCTGAATTAAGCAACATCCGCGGGCAATCGCGCGAAATGATAGCCGAGGGCATTATGCTGAAGCGCAAAAGCGCCACTTACCAGGTTGGGCGCCGCCGCGGCGACTGGTGGAAGTGGAAGATAGACCCGCTCTCGATAGACGCGGTAATGATCTATGCCCAGAAAGGCCATGGCCGCCGTGCCGACCTTTATACCGATTACACCTTTGCCGTATGGGACGGCGATAAGCTGGTGCCGTTTGCCAAGGCTTACTCGGGCTTAACAGATGCCGAGATAAATAAGGTAGATAATTTTGTAAAACGCAACACGCTCGAAAAATTTGGCCCGGTACGCACCGTAAAACCCGAACTGGTTTTCGAGATCGGCTTTGAAGGAATTAACAAATCTACCCGGCATAAATCGGGTGTGGCACTCCGTTTCCCGCGTATCTTACGCTGGCGACATGATAAGCCAAAGGAAGAAGCAGACAGTATTGAAACACTGAAGGCCTTGTTGGGCGAATTAGGTTAATGTGCTAACATTGCAGTACGATTACCGCAGTTTAAACAATCGCGGCCCGAATACGTTTCATTAAGTCAACTTCACCAATCGTTAAATCATGAAAAAGCTTCTACTCCTCTCTTTCCTGCTATATGCAGCCTCTTTAGGTTTTGCGCAAAGCAAAATGGCCTGCTGCGCAAAAACGCCAACTGCTACGCATCAGTTTGCTATGCTGGCATCAAACAAAAGTTTCCGGATGGCTCACGCTAATCCATTGAAGATGTATTTCCAAAGTAGTATAGGCAAATCGGTCACCTACAAAACTGCTGATGGCAATACTTCAACGGCTTATGAACTAAAGGCCAAAATACCAACTAATAACTACATCCTGGTTATCCACGAGTGGTGGGGCTTAAATGATTTTGTAAAAAAAGAATCGGAAAAGATATATAACGATCTGGGCAATGTAAACATCATAGACCTTGATTTGTATGATGGCAAAGTAGCCACCACCCGCGAAGATGCCGGTAAGTTTATGCAGGCCGTTAATGAAGATCGTGCGAAGGCCATTATTAAAGGTGCCATTGCTTACGCCGGCCCGAAGGCTAAGATTGCCACTTTAGGCTGGTGCTTTGGCGGCGGCTGGAGCTTGCAGAGCAGCCTGCTTGCCGGTAACAAGGCCATTGCCTGCGTAATGTACTACGGTATGCCCGAGCAGGATGTAAATAAGCTAAAAACCCTGCATGCCGATGTATTGGGCAACTTTGCAGCTAAAGACCAATGGATAAACCCAAAAGTGGTGGCTCAATTCGAGGCCAATATGAAAACCGCCGGTAAAAAATTAACTGCTTACGAGTATGATGCCGACCATGGTTTTGCCAACCCAAGTAACCCGATCTATAACAGCAATGCCACAACGCTGGCCTACTCGCGCACTATCGCTTTTCTAAAAGTGCATATAAAATAAAACGTCTATACCCAGGTGTGATAAAGAGCATGCTCATGGCTTGCTCTTTTTGTTTAATATTGTTTCAAATTCTTGAGCTTTGACCCGCAGCGCCAAAAAAATAATTTCTTTTCTCATAAAGGCTGCTATAGTGGCAGCAGCCTTTATATTCATCTATCGCAAAGTAAGCAGTAACGGCAATTTATCAGGATTTCGCAAGCTTATCCATGCTATAGATATTACACATGTAGCGTTTATTTTAGGGCTGGTTGTTCTGCTTATGTTGCTTAACTGGTTCCTGGAATCTTTAAAGTGGCGGTTTTTAACCAAGATTTTGGCACCAATATCTGTTTATCGTGCGGTTGAGTCGGTATTTTGCGGGCTAACCTTAGCTATTTTCACGCCCAACAGGCTGGGCGAATATGGTGGCCGGGTAATGTTCCTTCCTCCGCGAAAGCGTATTCATGGCGTGTTTTCTATGGCTGTAGGCTCGTTTGCGCAAATGGTTATCACCAATGTTTTAGGCATTGCCGCTTTACTATGGTTTGGGTACCATTTTTTAACTATCCAGATATGGCTTTACCTTGCGGCGGTATTTTTAGGAGGGATGGTTAGCTTCTTACTATTAGTTTTCTATTTCAATGTGAGCTGGTTTGTATACCTGCTAAACAGCATACCCTTCCTGAGGCAGTACCGCCGTTTCTTTGAGATCATGAACCGTTATCATGTGCTCGAGCTTAACCGCATTATGCTTTACAGCCTGGCCAGGTTTGCGGTATTTACCTTTCAATATTACCTGGTGCTGCATTTGCTAATCCCGCAACTGCCCGGTTTTTCTATGGTAATGATGGTACTTATTTTGTTTTTTATCCAGTCGATACTACCGTCGTTAGATCTGTTAGACGTAGGTGTGCGCAGTGCCACGGCTACGGCATTTTTCGGCTATATTACAACGCAGCAGGTAGCGGTTATAGCGGCCGTATCATCCATCTGGTTTATAAATCTTATTGTCCCCGCCATTATAGGGTCTGTATTTGTGTTTAAAATGAAGTTCTTTTGATCATTATCTATACCTATATATCGGTTATCTTAACCATGTTTTATTTACTGGTTATAGCCTATCTCACCCGGGGATGGCTGCGCTTAAAAGACCCCGTTTACACTTCTAAACATTTTAAAACCAAGGTTACTATACTAATTGCAGCCCGTAACGAAGAACATAATATAGAAGCTACTATCCGCGACCTGCTTAAACAGGATTACCCGCCCTCGCTTACAGAGATCATTATTGTAGATGATCACTCTACAGACCGTACTGCAGAAATCATTACCAGTTATGCCGATAGCGGGGTAAAACTTTTACAGCTTACAGATACTGCGGTACTTAACTCGTACAAAAAGAAGGCATTATCAGAAGCCATTGCACATTCTACAGGCGAATTAATGGTTGCCACCGATGCCGACTGCAGGATGGGCCGCCAGTGGTTATCTGCCATTGTAGATTATTATGAGTCTGCCAATCCGGTAATGATCTCGGCGCCTGTTACTTATTTTAATGAAAGATCTTTTTTCGAACGGTTACAAACCCTCGAGTTTTCGTTCCTGATCGGCATTGGCGCTTCCTTTATTGGTAATGGCAAGGCATCCACCTGTAACGGCGCAAACTTTGCATATAGAAAAGATGTATTTAACCAGGTTGGCGGTTTTAAGGGAATAGATGAACTTGCATCGGGCGATGATGAGTTGCTGCTCCAAAAAGTTGCGGTTGTTTATCCCAACCGTATAGGATTTTTAAAAGACAGCAGGGCGGTGGTAAGCACTTATGCCAAGCCCGATATGGGCTCTTTTATCCGGCAGCGCCGGCGTTGGGCATCAAAATCTACCAGTTACAAAGACAAGAAAGTTGTGGTGCTTGCCGTAAGTATCTGGTTGTTCAATATTTCGCTGCTGGCCAGTTTTACCGGCGGATTTTTTTACACTTATCTTTGGTATTTGCTGGCCGCAGAGATGTTTTTTAAGATAATTTTCGAGGCCGCCTTCCTGTCATTAGTATTAGCCTTTTTTAAAAGGATAAAACTATTGCCCATGGTGCTCATCTTATCACCCGCGCATATTTTTTATGTAGTATTTGTAGGTGCTATAGGCAATACAAGTAAATACAATTGGAAGGGGCGCACGGTAAAATAGGTTTTTAAAAACCCCTTTGTGTAAAAAGCATAGCGGTTGCGTTATAAAATTTCTAATTTAGGCAGTATTGTAACACCTGATGGAACACATTGGCCAAAGTACCGGTGAGGATGAACTGATAAGGCTGCTGTTAAAGCGGCAGTCTGAATTGAATTCTTTACTCGAGGTAACCAGGGCCATAAACAAAAATACGGCTACCCCCATCCTCATCCAGATGCTGGAGGTTATTTTGCAAAATTTTATGAACGTGGGGCGCCTGCGCTTCATGACAGACAAAAATGGCGATTTTACCTGTATAGCTAAATATGGCGGCGATTTTGAAACTGCTGCGGTGTTGAACAAAAGTTCTAAAAAATTCGGCAGGGCACGTTTACCAACAGAACTTACAGAACCTGCAGACCCGGTTCTAAAAAACTATAACTACTATATTCCCTTTCATCATAAAAGTAAAGTGCTTGCGTACGCCCTGATTGGCGATTTTGTGTCGCCCGCAGAGATGATAAGTAACGACCTTAATTTTATCCAGACCCTTATTAACATTATTGTGGTAGCGCTGGAAAATAAAAAGCTTTTTAGGGAACGGCTGCAAACAGAACGCTTTCAGCGCGAAATGGAACTGGCGGTAGAAGTACAGAACATGCTGGTACCCCTAAGGATGCACCGGGATAAAGCGGTAGAAATTGGCGCAAAATACCTGCCCCATCAAAACATAGGCGGCGATTATTTCGACTTTTTTAGGTTGAATGAACACGAATTTTTATGGTGTATTGCCGATGTATCCGGAAAAGGGATATCAGCCGCCTTACTGATGGCCAATTTCCAGGCAAGTTTAAGGGCATGGGCTACAGTAGATAATGATTTGACCAGCGTTGTAGAAAAACTGAATAATATTATTATTAAGAATACCAAAGGCGAGCGGTTTATAACCTTTTTTGTGGCCAAGTATGACGAGCGTACACGCCTGCTTAATTACATAAACGCCGGCCATAACCCGCCCATTTTATGTGCCAGTGGCGTGGCTGTTTCGTTAAAATTGGGAACTACAATGCTGGGGGTATTTGAAGAATTGCCTTTTATAAACGAGGGGGAAGTAGATATAGAACCGGGCAGCATGATCTTTAACTATACCGACGGCCTCATGGATTACGAGTTAAAAAACGACAAACACTGGCAAGACGAGCAATTAATAAATTTTGTAATAGCCCACGGCCACCTCACGCCCGATAAATTTAACCAAACCTTAATGGATCATCTTAACCTGGTGATAAAGGGAAAAGCCATTGATGACATTACTTTGCTAACGTTGAGAATTTTCTAATAACTTTTGATGGCTAAGTGTGATATTTGCACAGAGCAAACAAGATGTTAGCAGCGAGATACCAATACGAATTTTTAGAAGCGGGATGCGATGAGGCGGGCAGAGGATGCCTGGCGGGCCCGGTATTTGCAGCGGCAGTAATTTTACCTCACGATTTTGAGCACGAATTGTTAAATGATTCGAAGCAAATTGCCGAAGACCTGCGCTATGCTTTGCGCGTAGAAATTGAGCAGCGTGCTATCGCACACGCCGTAGCGCTTGTAGATAATTACGAGATAGACGAGATAAACATCCTGAATGCATCGTTTTTAGCTATGCACCGCGCCATTGAAAAATTGCATTTACGCCCGCAATTTTTGATAATTGATGGCAACCGGTTTAACAAATATCACGATATACCGCATCAATGTGTGATAAAAGGCGACTCGCTTTATTTCAGTATAGCCGCGGCATCTATTCTTGCAAAAACCTACCGCGACGATTATATGAAGCATATTGCCGCCGAGCACCCCGAGTATGACTGGCATAGCAATAAGGGATACCCAACCATAAAACACCGTAACGTAGTTATTGAAAAAGGCTTTACACCATACCATCGCCGCACTTTCCAGGTTACAGACCCGCAACTTGCCATGTTTGAGCAATAGCCGGTTAATAATAAATGCTAACTTTGCTGCATAGCAAAATTTGAATGAAAGACACCGCTTTAACCCACATCCATAATAGTTTAGGAGCTAAAATTGTACCCTTTGCGGGTTATAATATGCCGGTGCAATATGCAGGTATCAACGCCGAGCATGATACTGTGCGCAAGGCGGTTGGCGTATTTGATGTAAGCCACATGGGCGAATTTATATTGAAGGGCGAGAACGCTTTAGACCTTATACAACGGGTTACCAGTAACGATGCCGCTAAACTTTATGATGGCAAGGTGCAGTATTCATGCCTGCCCAATGAAGACGGTGGCATTGTTGATGATCTTTTGGTTTATAAAATAGATGATCTTACTTATATGCTGGTAGTAAATGCATCCAACATAGAAAAAGACTGGACGTGGATATCTAAATACAATACAACAGGTGTTGATATGAAAGATATATCAGACCGTACATCCCTGCTTGCCATACAAGGGCCCCGCGCCGCCGAAGCCCTGCAAAAGCTAACCGACATTGACCTGGGATTAATGGAGTATTACAGCTTTAAAAAAGGCAAATTTGCAGGTATTGATAATGTAATAGTATCTGCAACCGGATATACAGGCGCAGGCGGTTTTGAGATCTATGTAGATAATCTCGACGCAGAACATATTTGGAACGAAGTATTTAAAGCAGGCGAAGAATTTGGTATTAAACCAATTGGTTTGGGCGCACGCGATACATTACGGTTAGAAATGGGTTTTTGCCTGTATGGTAATGATATAGACGATACAACCTCGCCCCTGGAAGCGGGACTGGGCTGGATCACGAAATTTAGCAAAGAGTTTACCAATTCTGAGGCGCTGCAGGAACAGAAACAACAAGGCGTAAGCCGTAAGCTGGTTGGCTTTAAAATGATAGACCGTGGCATACCCCGCCACGATTATGACATTGTAGATGCGGCAGATAAGGTTATAGGCAAGGTAACGTCGGGTACGCAATCGCCATCGCTGCAATCGGCCATTGGTATGGGTTACGTTGAGACCGCGTTTGCCAAAGAAGACACGGAGATATATATCAGGATAAGAGACAATAAAGTTAAGGCGCAGGTTGTTAAGCTGCCATTTTACAAGTAGCCACTATCCCGGTGCCCTCCGTTTATACGAGGGAGAAATGCCATGAATACCAATTTAGACGTTTGCCTTTCGCCATCGCTCATTCCGCTTTATCAGGTCGAAGATTATATGGTAGTGGTCATCGATATTTTTCGTGCCACATCGTCAATCTGTTATGGTATTGAAAATGGCGCACGGGCCATTATCCCCGTATCGGAAGTTGGGGAATGTGCTGCCTATCGCGAGAGAGGTACCGGCTATCTCCTTGCTGCAGAACGTGATGGCAGCGTTGTAGCCGGTTTCGACTTTGGTAATTCGCCGTTCTCTTACACCAAAGAAAAGGTTGCCGATAAAACCGTGGTGCTCACCACAACAAACGGCACCCATGCGCTGCATTTATCGCGCGCCGCAAAAAAGGTAGTTATAGGTTCATTTTTAAATTTAACCGCATTATGCAGCTGGTTAAAATTACAGAACGAGAATATCCTGCTGGTTTGTGCCGGCTGGAAAAATAATTTTAACCTGGAGGATACCGCCTTTGCAGGTGCAGTGATAGACCAGCTTCAACAGGCAGGCCATTATACCTTAGACGACCCCGCCATTGCCGCTTATGATCTCTTTCAATTAGCTAAGCCGGATATAGCCGGGTATCTTACCAAAACCTCGCACGGCGAACGATTAAGAAAATTGGGCATTGAAAAAGATATTGCCTTTTGCCTTAATGTAGATATTACTACAGCCATCCCGGTGTTGGAAGGGGGCAGGCTGGTAAAGTTGATGATATAACCCATAATTCCCGTCTGGACCGCTCATTACCTGTTATTTGTGAGGTGTTCATGCTGAGGCACTTGAGCTATAGCGGGCAGGCCGCTACACCATGCTTCGAGTGCCTTAACATGATACCCTTTTTTATTATATTTTAATATAAGGTACCGCGCTATTTTATTCCTGGCGGTAATATAACTAACAAAAAAAGCCTCTCTGTTTCCAGAAAGGCTTGCAAATATATAGCTGTTACACTTATACTCTTTTTGATTTGATACGTGCCGCTTTACCGGTAAGGGCACGCAGATAGTACAATTTAGCACGGCGTACTTTACCGTGGCTATTAACATCAATTTTATCAATGTTTGGTGAGTTAATAGGGAAAATACGCTCAACGCCTATACCGTTAGAAACCTTACGAACTGTAAATGTTTCATTAGAACCTGCGCTGTTGCGCTGGATAACTACGCCCTGGTAAACCTGGATACGCTCTTTATTACCCTCTCTTATCTTGTAGTGTACGCTTACAGTATCACCTGCTTTAAACTCGGGAGTCTGCTTTTTTTCTACTGACTGCTCTTCAACAAATTTTACTAAATCCATGATTATTAGCTCTTAAAGCGATTTTTAACCCGTAAAAATCGGATTGCAATTATAGGCATTTTTTTTGGAAAAAGAAAAGTTGTTTCGAAAAATTGTTCTAAAACTTTATAGTTATAAAACCATTCGTTTCCTCATTCCGCTGCGCTATATCCCGGGCTTTTTACTGCTATCCCTAACGCATCTTGTCTCCTTAGCAAGCCGGAGTTAACCTCCCTCTCCTTCGGAGGGACCGGATTGAGCTGTTTATTCCAACAGATCCGGCCTTCTTGTTTTGGTGCGTTCCATTGCCTGTTCAAAACGCCATTTTTCAATTTCGGGGGTGTTGCCGCCTAATAAAATGTCGGGCACCCTGGCACCCTTCCAGTCGGCAGGGCGGGTGTAAACGGGCGCGTCAAGCAGTTCGCCCTGAAATGAATCCGAAAGGGCCGAAGTTTCATCAGAAAGCACACCGGGTATCAGCCGCACTATGGCATCAACCAATATCGCTGCCGGCAGTTCACCGCCCGAAAGTACATAATCGCCTACCGACATTTCGCGGGTAACATATAGGTCGCGGACGCGCTGGTCTATACCTTTGTAATGCCCGCAAAGGATCATAATATTACCTGCGCCGGATAACTGATTTGCCAAATTCTGATTAAGTGTTACCCCATCAGGAGTCATGAAAATGATCTCGTCATAATCTCGTTCGCTTTTCAATTTTTCAATACAAGTAGCAAATGGCTCTATCATCATTACCATGCCGCTGCCGCCGCCGTATGGATAATCGTCAACACTTTTATGCTTGTTGCTGGTATAATCGCGTAGGTTATGAACATGTATTTCCGTTAATTGCTTTTTTTGCGCCCGGTGCAATATAGAATGCGCAAATGGGCTTTCGAGCAGGCCCGGCAAAACGGTAAGAACATCAAAACGGATCATATTGACACAAAGGTAGATTTTGATTTTGGAATAAACCCTATATTGTGGCTATGGGGATTCTTATATCCTTTATCGGCAAGTTGCCGAACTGTACAGCATAAATAAGGAACAATGATCAACACTATTATATTCGACTTAGGCGCGGTACTGATAGACTGGAACCCGGAATACCTTTACCGTAACCACTTTAAAAACGATGCAGATATGCACCATTTTTTAACCAATGTAGTTACTTCCGACTGGAATGAAGAGCAAGATGCGGGGCGTAGTTTACAGGAAGGTACAAACCTGTTGGTTGCCAAACATCCCGACCATGAGGTACCTATACGCATGTTTTACAGCCGCTGGGAAGAGATGCTTGGCGGGCCGTTCCATGATACCGTTGCAATTTTCAGGAAACTTAAAGAAAGCGGCAGGTTTAAGATATACGCTTTAA
Source organism: Mucilaginibacter sp. (assembly GCA_965277245.1). Lineage (GTDB taxonomy): Bacteria > Bacteroidota > Bacteroidia > Sphingobacteriales > Sphingobacteriaceae > Mucilaginibacter. Next base: position 2,597,547 of record OZ255719.1, on the reverse strand, counting down.
CCAATTGGTCGGCAGAAACTTTTCCCGTAGCTAAGCAGCGGTACGATTTCTTGAATTGGTTTGACGGTATTGTGGTATCTGGCGAAGAAAAAATTCGCAAGCCGGCGCCCGGGTTTTATCATATTCTGCTAAACCGGCATCAGATCAATCCCGCGGAAGCTTTATTCATAGACGATAACCTGCGCAATGTAAAGGCAGCACGTGATTTAGGTATTTCATCAATTCACTTCATCTCTGCAGAAGCATTAGAAGAAGAGCTGCGAAGCGTTTATGATATAAAACTTTTGCCTAAAACAGCGCAGAGGCAATTCGTTTTGTAGGTTCTGCATTACCCATGGTGTAAAAGTGCAGTACTGGTACGCCAAAGTCCATCAGCTCTTTGCACTGGTTTATCATCCACTCTATACCCACTTCTTTTACATCCTTGTCGCTTTTGCAGGCGTGAACTGCATCGCTCAGGTCATCGGGCATATCAATATGGAATATCTTTGGCAGCGCAACCAATTGCTTAGCGGTAGTAATTGGTTTTAACCCCGGTATAATGGGTATATTGATGCCGTTTGCCCTGCATTGGTTAACAAACTCTTTGTATTTGCTATTGTCAAAAAACATCTGGGTAACAATAAATTTGGCCCCGCCATCAACCTTTTGCTTTAAGTATTTGAAATCGGTTTTAAGGTTTGGGGCTTCGAAATGCTTTTCGGGGTACGCGGCAACGCCTATGCAGAAATCGGTTTTAAATGAACTATCGGTATATTCATGCAGGTAAATGCCGTTGTTCATATTGGCTACCTGTTCTAATAATTCGGTAGCATAACAATGGCCGCCTGGTGTGGGCACAAAACCGGCATCGCCTTTACGGGCATCGCCACGCAGGACCAGCACGTTGTCGATCCCTAAAAATTGCAGGTCTATTAATGCATATTCGGTTTCTTCTTTAGTAAAGCCGCCGCAAATTAAATGCGGAACGGTATCCACACCATATTTATGCTTAATTGCAGCGCACACCGCAACCGTACCCGGCCGTTTACGGTAGGTGATCTTTTCCAGTAAGCCGCTTGCATGTTCTTTATAGGAAGAATCTTCGCGCGATGAGGTAACATCGATAAAAGGCGGCTTAAATTCCATCAGCGGGTCAATGGCATTAAAAATTCCCTGTATACCAGATCCCTTTAGTGGGGGTAGCAGTTCGAATGAGAAGAGTGTTTTGCCTTTGGCGTTGTCTATATGTTCGGTTATTTTCATTCATTTAGTATCAAGTAGCGAGTATCAGGTATCAAGACACATTAGATTCAATAAGACTTTTCTGAAAGCCATAAGCATCTTTTGCACCTCTGCAATTTGTATACCTATTAATTGTAAAATGTCTTTCGTGATGCAATTAAATTCCTTTGAAAGAATTAATTGGGTTTCTAATTCAAACGACGAGCCCAACGCAATGCTTAAAAACTGTCGCAATTCTTTATTAGACTTCCTTCCACAGCCTTCGGCGATGTTTGATGGTATTGAAACAGCAGCACGTGTCATTTGTGATATCAAGCCAAATCTTTCTGACTGTGGAAAGTCTCTTGTAATTTCAAATATAGTTTTAGAAAGTAATATCGCTGCTTTCCACACCTTTAATTCCTTAAAATTATGCATTCTTAATGTCTTGATACGTGATACTCGCTACTTGATACTGAGAATTAATAGTTCAAATTCGGCCCCAGCCATCTTTCTACGGTATCGATGCTCATCTCCTTACGTTTTGCATAATCCTCAACCTGGTCTTTGCTGATCTTGCCTAAACCAAAATATCGGGCTTGCGGATGTGCAAAGTAGAAGCCACTTACAGAGGCGGCCGGCGTCATGGCTAAGCTTTCGGTTAGGTGCATGTGCGCGTTGTCTTCTGCTTGCAGCAGATCGAACAGGGTTGATTTTTCGGTATGATCCGGACAAGCCGGATAGCCTGGCGCCGGGCGGATACCCTGGTATTCCTCTTTGATCAGCTGATTGGTATCAAGCGTTTCTTCTTTGGCATAGCCCCAATACTCGCGGCGCACCAGTTCATGCATTTTTTCTGCAAAGGCTTCCGCAAACCTGTCGGCGAGAGCTTTTGCGAGAATACTGTTATAATCATCGTGATCAGCCTCAAATTCGGCAACCAACTCGTCGCAGCCAATACCGGTTGTAACGGCAAAGCCGCCAAAATAATCTGCCACACCGCTATTTTTTGGCGCAATAAAATCCGCCAGTGCGTAATACGGTTCGCCCTTAACCTTTTCTGCCTGCTGGCGAAGTGTGTGGATCTTCGCTAATTGATGTGTGCGCGTTTCGTCGGTATACAATTCAATATCATCGCCGATACTGTTGGCCGGCCAGAAACCTATCACACCGTTTGCCTGCAATAATTTTTCTTTAATGATCTTGGCTAACAAAACCTGCGCATCATCAAAAAGCTTTTTAGCTTCGACGCCTACGTATTGATCGTTAAATATTTTAGGATAACTACCGCGAAGCTCCCAGGTGTGAAAGAAAGGGGTCCAGTCGATGTAATCAACCAACTCTTCCAGTGGGTAAGCTTCAAAAACCTTCGTACCTGTGAAAGAAGGTTTTGGCGGCACAGAGCCATTAAGGTTTATGGCACATTTTTGTAAACGCGCTTGGGCAATATCTACAAAACGTTTGTCGCTGCGCTTATTGGCATGTGCCTCACGTGCCTTTTCGTATTCCAGTTTTATAGATTCAATATAGGGGCCGCTTTGCTCGGCATTCATCAGGCTGCTGCAAACGGTAACACTTCTCGAAGCATCCAATACGTGAATGGCCGCACCCGAGTAATTTGGCGCGATCTTAACCGCCGCGTGTATCCGCGATGTGGTTGCACCACCTACTATCAATGGAATTTTTAAGCCCTCGCGTTCCATCTCTTTGGCAAAATGCACCATCTCATCTAAAGATGGTGTAATCAAGCCGCTTAACCCAATGATATCAACTTGCTGCTTTTTGGCTTCGTCGAGAATACGCTGTGCAGGCACCATTACGCCAAGGTCAATCACCTCGAAGTTGTTACAGGCCAATACCACGCCTACAATGTTTTTACCAATATCGTGCACATCGCCTTTTACGGTGGCCATCAGTACCTTACCCGCATTTGCCCGGCTCCCGCTCGAATCTTCTCCTGCATCTATAACCCGCTGCTTCTCCAATTCGATAAACGGCAACAGATAAGCCACCGCCTTTTTCATAACCCGGGCGGATTTTACAACCTGCGGTAAGAACATTTTACCCGCGCCAAAAAGATCACCAACTATGTTCATCCCGCTCATGAGCGGGCCTTCAATAACTTCCAGGGGTTTAGCGTATTGTTGGCGTGCTTCTTCCACATCGGCATCCAGGTATTCTATTATACCTTTTACCAGGGCGTGTGAAAGGCGTTCCTCAACCGGGTTATTTCTCCAGGCTTCGTCTTTAACCAGTTCTTTACCCTTAGATTTTACGGTTTCGGCATATTCAACCAAACGCTCTGTAGCATCGGGGTGGCGGTTAAGCAATACATCTTCTACCTTGGTAAGCAAGTCTGCAGGTATCTGCTCATAAACCTCGAGCATGCCCGCATTCACGATACCCATATCCATACCTGCTTTAATAGCGTGGTATAAAAAGGCCGAGTGCATGGCCTCGCGCACCAGGTTATTACCACGGAAAGAGAACGAAATATTACTTACGCCACCGCTAACCTTAGCCATAGGCAGGTTCTCTTTTATCCAGCGGGTAGCGTTTATAAAATCTACTGCGTAATTATTATGCTCCTCCAACCCTGTTGCAACGGTTAGTATATTCGGGTCGAATATAATATCCTCCGGCGGGAAGCCTACTTCGTCAACCAGGATATCGTAAGAGCGTTTACAGATCTCTATACGGCGCTCAAATGAATCGGCCTGGCCCTGCTCATCAAAAGCCATTACAACCGTGGCGGCGCCATAGCTTAAGATCTTACGGGCATATTCCTTAAACTTATCTTCGCCCTCTTTAAGAGAAATTGAGTTTACTATACCTTTTCCCTGCAAGCATTTAAGCCCTGCTTCGATCACCGACCATTTAGAGGAATCGACCATGATTGGGAGTTTGGCAATATCGGGCTCAGAAGCAACCAGGTTCAGGAATTTCACCATTACCGCTTCCGAATCTATCATGCCCTCATCCATATTAATATCAATAACCTGGGCTCCGCCGTCAACCTGCTGACGGGCAACGGTTAAGGCCTCTTCATAACTCTCTGAGAGGATGAGCTTCGAAAACTTTGGCGAACCGGTGATGTTGGTACGCTCACCCACATTCACAAAGTTAGTCTCGGGGGTAATAGTAACGGCCTCTAAACCACTTAAACGCTGAAACTGCGCCGGCGATGCTTTTTTACGAGGTTGATACAGCGCTGCACGTTCTGCAATACAACGGATATGATCCGGCGTGGTACCACAGCAGCCGCCTACAATATTTACAAAACCCGATTTCAGGAAATCGTCAACCAAATGTGCTGTTTCATGCGGCATCTCGTCATAGCCTCCAAACTCGTTAGGCAGGCCTGCGTTGGGGTAAGCAGATATAAATACATCGGCTTTGTCCGACAGTTCTTCTATATGCGGGCGCATTTCCTTTGCCCCTAAAGCACAGTTTAAGCCTACCGAAAGGAGATTTGCGTGGCGGACAGAATTCCAGAAAGCCTCTACCGTTTGCCCCGAAAGTGTACGGCCCGATGCATCTGTTATGGTGCCCGATATCATGAGCGGCAATTTTTTGCCGCTTTCGTGCGCGTATCGCTGCGCTGCAAACAGGGCAGCTTTGGCGTTTAATGTATCAAATATGGTTTCAATCAGCAGCACATCGCTGCCCCCGTCAACCAGGCCGCGTATCTGTTCGTAATAAGCTTCGGCAAGATCATCAAAAGTTACGGCGCGGTAACCCGGGTCGTTAACATCAGGCGATAATGATGCGGTACGGTTAGTAGGCCCGACAGCGCCTGCAACAAAACGCAGTTTCTCGGGTGTTTTTATATTCCACTCGTCAACAACCTCGCGGGCAATACGCGCACCTTCATAGCTAAGCTCATAAGCCAGCTCTTCCATATGGTAATCGGCCAGCGATATACGCTGCGTGCTGAATGTATTGGTTTCTATGATATCTGCACCTGCAGCAAGGTATTCGCCATGTATGGCCTTAATCACATCAGGACGGGTAATGTTTAAAAGGTCGTTATTGCCCTTCAGATCACTTGGGTGATCTTTAAATCTATTGGCACGAAAATCTTGCTCGGTTAACTGGTACCGCTGTATCATGGTACCCATTGCGCCGTCAATAACTAAAATACGTTTCTCTAATTCTTTTCTAATATCCATGTTTTTAGATTTGAGATGTGAGATATGAGAATTGAGTTTAAAATAAAATCAAGACCAGATCGCCCATCTAAAGCAAAAGATATTGGAGATACTTTTGAGGTAATGATGTGCTTCCACATCTCACATCTCACATCTCATATCTAATTCTGCGCTTATTCGAAAAAGTCGGTATGACTAAATCGCTTATCTTTCCTGCCGGTTATTAGCCGATAAGTAGAATGCAGCACCTTGTTGGCACAGGTTGCTAAGATTTCGCAGGGTCTAATCCCTCCATCTTTCTCTATAAGCCCTGCAAAATTGCACAATAAGTTGATGAAAAGCAAATGGGTTGCCATGGGGCACCAACCAATGCGGTACTTTAATTAAATTTTACTTAGCTATATTTAAAGGCCAATTAATTCCTGCTTTTATGAATTATATAAAACAAGCTGCATTTTGCGTGCTGATGCTTTTTTCTGCACATACCTTTGCTAACCCTGTTATTGTCGAGTCGCCCGATAAGAACATCAAATTTGAAGTAAATACAAGTGCAACCAACATCAAATATCATGTGCTTTATAAGGGCAATATCCTTGTCAAAGATTCACAACTCGGCCTTACCTTTAAAGAGGGAGGTGCGTTTAGCCATGACCTTAAATTGGGTAAAGTTGCAAAAAGAACAGTTATTGACGACTACGAATTAACAACCGGCAAAGCAAGCCATGTGCGCAGTATGTGTAATGAAATGATACTACCCTTTACAGAAGCCTCGGGCAATAAGCGGAAACTTAATATTGAAGTGCGCGTATTTAATGATGGTGTGGCCTTTAGGTACAACTTGCCGCAACAGCAGTTTACCATGGTTAATATTACAGATGAAAATACCGCCTTTAACCTCACGAACGATCCGCTGGCGCTAACGCTGTTCCGGGAAAACTATACCACGTCGCATGAGGGCATTTACGATAAATTACATTTAAGCCAAATAAAAGCCGATACCCTAATGGACCTGCCGGCGTTGTTCGAATTCCCGAAAGATATTTACATGAGCATTACCGAAGCTAACCTGCATGATTGGGCAGGCATGTACTTGTCTAAGCATAATAATGTATTAACGAGTAATCTTTCGCCGTTACCCAAACAAAAAGATGTGCGGGTTATAGCCAAATTACCGCACTACAGCCCATGGAGAGTAATGATGATAAGCGACCGTATTGGCGCCTTAATGGAATCGAACATCCTTACCAGCCTGAACGAACCCAATAAGATTAAGGATGTAAGCTGGATAAAGTACGGCAAAACTACCTTCCCCTGGTGGAACGGCAACATAATGCCCGATACTACATGGGAGGGCGGCAACAACTTCGAGACTAACATGTACTACGTGAACTTTTGCGCGCAGAATAATATTCTTTACCATTCGGTGGTTGAATATGGCCAGCACGAATGGTACGTAAATGATGGCCCGGGCTTTAACCCCGGCCCGCATGCAGATCCATCTAAGTCGGTAGCCTTGTTAGATATGCAAAAGCTTTGCGATTCGGCAAAAGCCAAAGGTGTAGGCATAAGGGTGTGGGTACATTTTTATGCGCTTTACCCAAAGCTCGAAGAAACCTTTGCACAATATGAAAAATGGGGCATAGCGGGGCTAATGTGTGATTTTATGGATCGCGACGACCAGGAGATGGTAAACATGCAGGAAGAAATTTTGCAGCGCGCAGCAGTTCACCATCTGCACATCCAATTCCACGGCGCGTATAAGCCAACCGGCGAGAACCGTACCTACCCTAACTTTTTTACCAGGGAAGGAACGCTTAATTACGAAAACGACAAATGGAGTTCAAGGGTAACCCCCGATGCTGATATTAATATCCCTTTTACCCGCGGTTTAGCCGGATCAACAGACTACCATTTGGGTGGTTTCAGGGCGGCAAACATAGGGAGTTTCAAAATGCGTTATACAGCACCGTATGTAATGGGTACGCGATGCCACATGCTGGCGATGTATGTGGTGCTCGAGAACGAGCAGGGCATGATGTGCGACAATCCTGCCGCCTACATTGGCCAGCCGGGTTTTGAGTTTCTAAAACAAGTACCCCTAACCTGGGACGAAACCAGGGCGGTTGATGCCAAACTAAGCAATTATGTAACCATTGCCCGCCGCAAAGGCAACGAATGGTATGTGGGCACCATAACCAATAACAGAGCCCGAAACATCAGTACATCTTTAAGCTTTTTACCGGCAGGCAGTTACACTGCCGAAATTTATAGCGATGCCGCCGATGATGATATAGACCCTAACCACCTGGTGAAAACAACCATAACGGTGACCAACAAAACTGTTTTACCAAGTAATCTTGCTGCCGGTGGCGGGCAGGTAATGCGGATCTACAAAAATTAAGGCTTGTAGGCCTTTACAACCTGCCTTTGCGAGCCTAATCGGTCTATACCCAATTCGACCACATCGCCTGGTTGCAAAAATATTTGCGGGTTGTAACCATAACCAACTCCCGCAGGTGTCCCGGTAGAAACTATATCGCCGGGCAGCAAGGTCATAAACTGGCTGATATATGCCACCAGTTTAAAGGTGTTAAAGATCATGTTTTTTGTATTGCCGTTTTGCATAGTTTTGCCATTTAAATTAAGCCAAACCCGCAGGTTGTTAATATCGGGTATTTCATCGGCAGTAACCAGGTAGGGGCCTAAAGGTGCAAAGGTATCGCAGCCCTTGCCCTTATCCCAGGTGCCGTTTCGTTCAAACATAAAACTGCGTTCAGATAGATCATTGTGCAACACATAGCCTGCAATATAACCGGCAGCCTCGTGCTCCTCAATATAACATGCTTTCTTGCCTATAACTACTGCCAACTCGGCCTCCCAGTCTGTTTTTAAAGAATTTTTCGGGATCATAATATCATCATCGGGCCCGCTCAAAGCAGTTGTGCTTTTTATAAAGATCACCGGTTCGGCGGGTATCGGCGCGCCAACCTCAATGGCATGGTCGGTGTAATTAAGCCCTATGCAAACTATCTTTGATGGCCGGGCAACAGCGCTTCCCAAACGGACACCGGCATCAACTATCCTTAGGTCGCCGCTCTTTTCATTTACAATGGCGCTTAACTTTTTAATGCCGCCCTGCTCAAAAAAGGCCTCGTTATAATCAACAACGTGTTCCGAAACATCGTAGCGGATATTATCAGTCAAAACCCCCGGCTTTTCGAAACCGTGCTCTCCGTGTCGTATTAATTTCATATTATAATTAACTTGCTTGCTTTGTAAATATGAAGAAAACGCTTTGCTTATTGTTTTGCATTTGTTTGGGCTGCGCAAAAAAGCCGGCACAATCTGCACTTAAAGTAACCGTTATAAGCGCAACTACTATAAGCATTACCAATATTGATAATAATTTGCTCGCCAATACCCGCCAGGATACGATCGCTAACGCCCAGTGGCAAAGCCTTTTGCCGGTTTATCACATGCCTGCCGATACCGACATGATGGATTATCAAAACCCCCAACCGGGCAAATACACAATTAAAAACAATAGGATTATATTTTCTGCGGATACACCTTTTCGGAAAGGCCAAAGCTATTTTGCCCGCTTTTATCATTTTCAGGACGATAGCAACATCTGGACGCTGTTGAAGGGTAATTGGAAACAACACACCTCACAGTATAAGGAGTGCGTTTTTAAGCCATAAACTACTTGAAAATCAAATAATAATTATTATATTTGCAGCATCTGAAAAAGAGGGGGCAAATTGCCCCCTCTTTTTGGTTTAATCTTTTAGCCACAGCGATGACGAATATAGAAAAGCGGGTAACAGAACTGGTTGAAGAAAAGCTGACGGAATTGCCGGGGGTATTTTTAGTAGAAGTTAAAATGCACACAGGGGGCCAGCTTATTATACTGCTGGATGGCGACGACGGGGCCGGAATTGCCGCTTGCGCACAGGTTAGCCGTTTTGTAGGTTTTAAGCTTGAGGAAGAGAATGCTATTGAAGAAGCATATAACCTCGAAGTATCATCGCCGGGTATTGATACCCCGCTTAAACTCAATCGCCAGTATGTAAAAAATACAGGCAGGAGGGTAGCAGTAAAACTGGCTGATGGTACAAAAAAAGAAGGTAAACTCACCGCGGTTACAGATGATGCTATTACGATAGCCGAAGAGATAAACGAAAAAGGTAAAAAACTAAAAGAAGCAGAAATAAACATTCCGTTTGATCAGATAACAGAAACAAAGGTTTTAATATCGTTTAAATGAACCATTAAGGGCTGCCGGATATAGAGCCTTGTAAAGCAAAATATAAATTTAAAAAGATGAAAGTTAGCGCACCAACCAGTATCAATTTAATTGATTCTTTTCAGGAATTTAAAGATTTCAAAAACATCGACCGCCCAACCATGATGAGCGTGCTTGAAGATGTTTTCAGGAGTATGATCAGGAAAAAATACGGCACAGATGAAAATTGCGACGTAATTGTTAATACAGATAATGGTGACTTAGAGATCTGGCGCACACGATCTGTTGTTGAAGATGGTTTTTCTGAGGATGACGACCTGGAAATTGAACTTGCCGAAGCATTGACCCTGGATGATGACCTGGAAGTTGGCGACGAATATGTGGAGCAGATAACCTTGGAAAGCTTTGGTCGCCGCGCCATTTTAGCTGCACGCCAAACATTGGTTTCTAAAATATTGGAATTAGAGAAAGACGAGATATTTAAAAAATATAAAGACCGCGTTGGTGAAATTGTAACCGGCGAAGTTTACCAGGTTTGGAAAAAAGAAACCCTGATTTTGGATGATGAAGGTAACGAGCTTTTGCTTCCAAAAACAGAACAAATACCTGCCGATTACTTTAAAAAAGGCGATAGTGTAAAAGCGGTGGTTAGCAAGGTTGATATGATGAATACCAACCCCAAGATCATCATCTCGCGTACCGCTCCCGAGTTTTTACAGCGTTTATTCGAGCTTGAGGTTCCTGAGATATTTGACGGCCTGATCACTATTAAGAAGATTGTTCGCGAACCTGGCGAAAGGGCTAAAGTAGCGGTTGAATCTTATGACGATAGGATTGACCCTGTTGGCGCCTGCGTTGGTATGAAAGGTTCACGTATACACGGTATTGTACGCGAATTGAAGAACGAGAACATAGACGTTATTAACTACACCAATAACCTTCAATTGTATATTCAGCGTGCCTTATCACCAGCCAAGATCACCTCTATTAAATTAGATGACGAGAAAAAGACCGCCGCAGTTTATTTAAAGCCCGATCAGGTGTCATTGGCCATTGGCCGTGGAGGCCACAACATTAAACTGGCAGGCAAATTGACAGGTTATGAAATTGATGTGTACCGCGAAGCCGACGAACAAGAGGAGGATGTGGACATTGAAGAGTTTAGCGACGAAATTGACAGCTGGATTTTGGACGAGTTTAAACGCATTGGTTTAGATACTGCAAAATCTGTACTGGCTTTATCTGTTGGCGAGCTGGTAAAACGTACCGATCTGGAAGAAGAAACAGTGAAGGAAGTTTTAGCCGTTCTGAGCGCCGAATTTGAATAAAATCGTTAAGCAGAATTAAAAATCGTATTTTTGCATTAAAGCATAAGAGAAAGTAAATATTAAATGTCAGAAGACAAATCGGTAAAATTATTTAAAGCAGCAAAGGAACTGAACATCGGTATTGGCACCATTGTTAAGTTTTTAGGTTCAAAAGGTTTCAAGATAGATAACCAGCCTAATTACAAACTTGATAGTGATATGTACTCTACCCTGTTGAAAGAATTTGCGGCAGACAAGATTATAAAAGAAGAGGCCAAGCAGATCAACATAGGCAAAATACGCCGCGATGAGCCTGGTTATGTTCCTGAGCAGAGCGCACCCCCGCAACATGTTGGGGGCAGGGCAAAAGATTTTGAACAGGAGGAGATCCTGATCAAAAATGCAGGCACCTACTCAAACAATTCACAAACAGAAAAGCCTAAGCCACAACCCGCACCGGCAGCCGCTAAAACAGATGGCCTGCCGGGTGTTACCGTTGTTGGTAAAATAGATCTTAATGACCTTGGTGGCAAAAACCGCCAGGAAGAAGCACAAAAACCAGAGGCGGTTAAACCCCCCGAAGTTAAAGCACAGCCGGCACCCCCGGTTGTTACAGCGGTAAAGGAAACACCTGCACCTGAAGTAAAGGCGGTACCCGCACCCGAAGTTAAAGCGGTTAGTGCACCAGCCGCTCCTGCTGTGACCGCGCCGGCTCCGGCTACACCAGAAGCACCCGCGGATGCAACAGGTGAGCCTGATGATGATGTTATCAGGGCAAGCGCCGACAGACTTAGCGGGCCTAAAATTGTAGGCAAGATAACGCTTCCGGTAGATTCATCTAAACGAGGCGGGCCGGTGGCCTCATCATCAAATACTAATGCGGCAGATCAGCGCCGTAAACGCAAGCGTAAAGATAACCCTACCGGTGGTACCGGTACTCCCGGCCAAGGTGGTGGTAATACACAACAAGGTGCCGGCCAGGGTGGCCAACGGCCCGGTTATCAGGGCAATAATAACCGCCCGGGTTATCAGGGTAACAATAACCGCCCCGGCGGTCCCGGCGCGCGCCCACCGTTTGGTAACCGCCCTGCTGCACCAGGTACAGGCGGCCCTAAAGAAGAACCTACAGAAAAAGAAATACAAGACCAGATTAAAGCAACCCTTGCCCGTTTAAGCGGCGCAGGTAAATCTGGAAAGTTTGCTCAACGTGCCAAATTTCGCCGTCAAAAGCGTGATGATGTTGCAGCAAGTGCCGAAGAGCTGGCTTTAGATCAGGAAGCTCAATCAAAAGTTTTAAAGGTTACCGAGTTTGTTACCGCGAACGAGCTGGCCTCTATGATGGATGTTGGCGTAACGCAGATCATTTCTACCTGTATGAGCCTCGGTATGTTCGTGTCGATAAATCAAAGACTTGATGCCGAAACCCTGACCATTGTGGCCGAGGAGTTTGGTTATCAGATTGATTTTGTGAAGCCCGAGGATGAGGAAGTTGACCTTTACGAAGAAGATGCACCCGAAGACCTTTTACCACGATCGCCAATTGTGACCATTATGGGCCACGTTGACCATGGTAAAACCTCATTACTTGATTTTATTCGCAAAACCAATGTTATTGGCGGCGAAGCAGGTGGTATAACCCAGCACATTGGTGCTTATGAAGTAACCCTGCCCGAAGATAAAGGAAAGATAACCTTCCTGGATACACCGGGCCACGAGGCGTTTACCGCCATGCGTGCGCGTGGTGCACAGGTTACAGATATTGTTATTATAGTTATTGCAGCAGATGATAGTGTGATGCCGCAAACCCGCGAGGCCATAAACCACGCACAGGCTGCCGGGGCACCTATTATATTTGCCTTTAATAAAATGGACCGCCCCGGTGCCAATGCAGATAAGGTGCGTGAGCAATTATCTGCCATGAATATTCTGGTGGAAGAATGGGGTGGTAAATATCAAACACAAGAAATATCGGCAAAAACAGGTGCAGGAGTAGACCTATTGCTTGAAAAAGTATTACTTGAGGCCGAGTTACTGGAGCTGAAAGCTAACCCTAACAAACGTGCCGTTGGCACTGTTATAGAAGCCGCACTTGATAAAGGGCGTGGTATAGTAACCACCATATTGGTACAGGCAGGCACTCTGCGCGTTGGCGACCCCATATTGGCAGGCTGTTACAGCGGCCGTGTAAAGGCTTTGTTTAATGAACGTGGCGCACGTATAGATGAAGTTGGCCCATCAGGGCCGGTACAGGTTTTAGGTATGCAGGGCGCGCCTACAGCCGGCGATAAATTTAACGCCTTGGAAAGTGAAGTTGAAGCGCGCGAGATTGCAAACAAACGTTTGCAATTGCAGCGGGAGCAAGGCTTACGCACCCAGAAACACATTACGCTTGATGAGATCGGTCGCCGTTTGGCCATTGGTAACTTTAGGGAACTTAATATTATTGTTAAGGGCGACGTGGATGGTTCTATCGAGGCCCTGTCAGATTCATTACTGAAATTATCTACAGATCAGATACAGGTAAATATCATATCTAAAGCAGTTGGGCAGATCTCCGAGTCTGACGTGTTGCTTGCTTCGGCATCTGATGCAATTATAATCGGTTTCCAGGTACGCCCATCAGGTGGCGCCCGTAAACTTGCAGAGCAGGAGCAGATAGACATTAGGTTATACTCTATCATTTATGATGCCATCAACGAGATTAAGACCGCGATGGAAGGCATGCTTGCACCAACCTTTGAAGAGAAGATCGTGGCGAATGTGGAGATACGCGAAACCTTTAAGATTAGCAAAGTTGGTACCATTGCAGGCTGTATGGTATTAGATGGTAAAATAACCCGTAACAGTAAAATACGCGTGGTAAGGGATGGCGTTGTTATTCACACCGGCGAACTTGCCTCACTAAAGCGCTTTAAAGATGATGTTAAAGAAGTAAGCGCCAATTACGAGTGCGGACTAAACATTCAAAACTTTAATAACATAGAAGTAGGCGACATTGTAGAAGCTTATGAAAATGTAGAAGTTAAGCGCAAATTGGCCTAAAAAACTTAAATAAAGTTCAAAGCCTTTCTGATAATCAGAGATGCCCGCCTCATTTTAAGTATGCCGTTTGTTATAAATTTGACTGACAAGTTTTAAATGAAAAAAATATTATTTGGCGCAATAGCCCTTACTATAGCAAATTGCACTTATGCTCAAAAAGATGCAACGGCCGAAAAATTTGCAAAGTATATATCTGTTGATGACGCCCGCACGCATCTAACCATTATTGCCTCAGATGCCTTTGAAGGCCGCGAAACAGGAAAGCACGGCGCAGATCTTGCTGCTAATTATATTGCAGCGCAGTTTAAAGAGCTGGGTCTCGAGGCGCCTGTAAAAGGTTCGTACTTTTTAGATATACCCTTGGTATCCACTGCATCAAAGGTAAACAGCTTTGTAATCAACGGCCAAAAGATGGTTTATGGTAAAGATTTTTCGGGCAGCGTAACTACTGATGGCTCTATAAACACCGGCGAAGTTATCTTTATAGGTTATGCAACGGAGGCCGACCTTAACTCGGTTGATTTAAAAGGCAAAATCATACTGTTGATCAACGAAGACAAAACCCCGGTTGCCGGCGAAAGTACACGCCAAACAAGGGCACGCAAGCGGCAGCTTATTAAAGCCATACAAGCAAAAGGCCCTGCGCTTATCCTGGCTATTGCCGCAAATTCAACTATACGTGGCGTAAACGGGCAGGAAAACTTAGCTATTAAGAAAGATAAACCGGCGGCAGCTCCGCAATCAGGGGTGTTTAATATTGGTGCTTTTGTGGTGGATGCCTTGCTGAAAAACAATGGCAAAACCTTAGCACAATTAAAACAGTACCCCACGGTTCAAGTCTTAAAGGCAAATGTTGCGGCAAGCTATCATTATCTGGTAAAAGATGTGAAGGCTGTTGATGTGGTAGGTTTCCTGCCGGGGTCTGATCCAAAACTTAAGAACGAAGTGTTGGTATTCTCTGCGCATTATGATCATATCGGTATAGACCCTGATGTTAATTTACCCGACCGTATAAATAATGGCGCCGATGATGACGGCTCCGGAACAACCGGTATTATTGAAATTGCCCGCGCATTTACCGAAGCAAAAAAGCAAGGCCAGGGCCCGCGCCGCAGTGTGCTGTTCTTGGGGAATGTGGGCGAAGAAAAAGGGCTTTTAGGCTCAGAGTATTATTCAGATCACCCAGTGTTTCCGTTGGCTAATACCATTACCGATCTCAATATAGATATGATAGGCCGCCGCGACCCGGCACATGAAACATCACCCGATTATTGCTATTTGATAGGGTCTGATAAGTTGAGCACCACGCTGCATAAGATAAGCGAAAATGCAAATAATACATATACGCAGTTAGCGGTTGACTATAAATATAACGACCCGAAAGACCCCGAACAAATTTATTACCGGTCTGACCATTACAACTTTGCACGTTACGGCGTACCCATTGTGTTCTACTTTGATGGCGTTCATGCAGACTATCATAAGCCCAGCGACGAGGTATCTAAAATAGACTTTCCGTTATTGGTAAAACGCGCGCAACTGGTTTACTACACTGGCTGGGACCTGGCCAACCGCGATAGGCGCCCCGTTGTAGACGTGGTGAATAATATGCCGCAGGCGGGCAGGTAAATTTTTTTCAAATTTCTTTTAATATGTTGTAACTTAATTTTTGTGTATGCGTATAAGTAACCAAAACCTTACATATGCAACAGCTTAAACACTTATCAAAATTAAGTTATCTACTCATTTTTGTAACGCTTTTAGCTACGGTTTTTTTATAGTTGTAGAAAAGACCACTTTCAATCTAAAGCTCCTGTTAATTTATCGCTGGCACAGAGCATTACTGCTGTAAAATTAGCATTTGAAAATCAAAAGCTTGATCCTAAACTTCGGATTACTTTTATGGATTCCATCTATATCAAATGGACACCGGACTGGACAAAGGCAACACAGAAGTCAATTAACGATTCGCTAAAGTATGTATATATACCTCTTTCTAAAAAGAGTAACAGTTTGAAACCAAATTATCAGGTTTGTACTTATTATTTAAACTGTGAGTGGATAAATAACTTTCCTGAATATTGCAGTGACGATGATTATTATGGAGAGAACGGAACGCAGGTAACTGATTATGAAGATTATGATCATTTTTATGTTCCGCCAATAGGAAATTATACAAGCCCTTCTACAGGTGCTCCATGCCAACCAGATTGGACATTTGGTGGTTCATATATAACCTCAGAATGCCAGGAGTATCCAGATCCTCCACCGGGTGATCCAGAAGACCCAAATGATCCCGGTGGAAGCAATAATACAAACGATGAACTTATTGTTGACGTAACGTCACGACCTTGTGTAGATTCAATAATTGCAGCAATTACACCATTAGCGGATATTCGAAGCAAACTTGCATCTGAATTTTCATCAACCGTTGACTATAATAACGTTGCTAGCATATTTTCAAAAGCAGTAAATTCTACCAGCTTCAATGTAACAATTAAAGAGTCCGTAATCTCAGATGTGACTGATCCGAATACTGATAACACAGTGCAAACAGATGCAATAACTAATGCTGTTCGCGGCAAGATTTATATCAATCTTAACACAAATTACCTTAATTCTGGAACAGATCTTAGCATAGCCAGAACAATTCTTCATGAAATGATCCATTCATATTTTGATTGGGGTTTAGCCCAACCTATGGATCCAAATTATACCGATTTCCAAAATGCGAATAAATTATTGTTTGACAAATCAGGAAACGAGTTGACAGACGCTTTTGGCGATGCTCAACATGCTCAAATGGCAAATAATTATGTGGACGGATTAGCGGCATTGTTAACTGACTACGCTACAAACAGGGGCATTTCAAGTCCTAACTCATCGCAATCAATAGAATCGTATTGCCACGATTTGGCCTGGGCAGGTCTGCAAGGCACTAAGGCATATAATTATATTCCCAGTGGGGATAAGGCCAGAATTGCAAATAATATAAAAAATGAAGCTACCCGTACTACAAATTCATCATTGATTAAAGGTTGTTAAATATGAAAACTGTACTATTAATCCTAACAAGTTCTATTTCAATACTGTCGAATCAAAGCTATGCTCAAAATCATTCGGCATCCAACTCGTCGATAGAAGTAATGCGGTCTGTTATAAATTTCACTTCGACAGAATTAGTTGATAATAAGATTATTTATATAAATAACAAGACAACACTACATGATATAGCAAAAATTAATTTTAACAATTTTGATATCCAACAAACCGTTCCTAATCAACCAGCATTAGATAATTCGTGGCTGTTTTTTTTAAAATCGATAGATACCACTAAAATTGCCAACTACGATATAAATGTCGAAAAAATTAAATCCAACAACTCTAAATTGATATTAAAACGCCATGAGCACGGCACACCTCTAATAACATTTTCGCCGGTGGTATTTTCTAATGATGGCGAATTGGCTGTCTGCACTTTAGGTTATTATGGAGGTCCTGAAAATAGTTCTGCAAGCGTCATTTTTCTTCATAGGATTAATAATAAATGGAAAGTATTTACCCTGTACCGATTATATTTATCTTAGCATAAAAATTATCAAAAAAGCGCCATCCCGTCGCTTTTTTGATTTAATACCCTTTACTTGGCGGCAATTATTTTAATTTAGCACAAATGCACACCAAAGCCGAAGAATTCCAGATCGCCTCAGAAAATGTGGCGTTTAATATGGGCCACCGGCGCATTATAAACCATAGCATCGGTAAATATGATACGGCCATGGTTAAAGGTCTATCCGGTCTCATTAACCTCGAATACGCCAAACGCAAATCGCATGTGATCAAGTGGCGGGTTATGGAAAACCTGGATAAATTCCTGCTGGAGTTTGAGGCCAACTTTCAGCGGCGCGGCGGTAAGGTTATCTGGGCTAATGATGCTGCCGAAGCTAACCGCGAGATCTTAAATATTATTCAGAAAACCGGGGCTACCAGGGTTGTTAAATCAAAATCGATGACTACCGAGGAGATTGGCCTAAACGAATTTTTGAAGGCACACGAGGTAGAATCTTTGGAAACAGACCTTGGCGAATATATTATTCAGCTACTGGGCGAAAAGCCATATCACATGGTTACACCTGCCATACACCTGTCGAAAGAAGACGTAGCAAAGTTGTTCAGCCAAAAATTTGGCACCCCTATAGATGCCACGCCAGAGCAGCTTACCTTAAAAGCCCGCGAACTGTTGCGCGAACAATACCGGCAAGCCGATGTGGGCATTACAGGGGCGAACTTTTTAATAGCCGATACCGGGAGCATTGCCCTTACAGAGAACGAAGGCAATGCCAGGCTAACCACAACTTTCCCAAAGATTCACATCGTAGTTGCCGGTATAGAGAAAATAATACCTGCCCTAACAGATCTGCACTTGTTTTTGCCTATGCTGGCAACACACGGCACGGGGCAGCCCTTAACGGTTTACAACACCCTTTTAAACGGGCCGCGCCGCGCAAATGAAACCGACGGCCCCGAAGAGATGTATGTAATACTGCTTGATAATGGCCGTACAGATCTGCTGGCTCAGAAAGACCAGCGGCAGGGATTGTATTGCATCCGTTGCGGGGCATGCTTAAACGTTTGCCCGGTATTTAAAAATATTGGCGGCCATACTTATAATACCACTTATGGCGGGCCCATAGGTTCGGTAATTACGCCGCATGAGCGTGGCATAGCCGAGTTTAAACATTTGAGTTATGCATCAACGCTTTGCGGCGCATGTACCGAAGTGTGCCCGGTTAAAATAGACATACATAAGATGCTGTTACTAAACAGAAGAGACGCGGTTAAGCAAAACCTGGTAACTACAAAAGAGAAATGGGGCTGGCAATTATTTACCCGGGCCATGCTAAAACGTAAATGGCTCGACTTTTTTAAGGCTAAATTTAAAAACAGTGTGCTCAGGAGTTTCTTCGCAAAGCGTATTGGCAAATACCGTAATTTGCCAACCGTTGCAGCGCAATCATTTAACCAGCTGTGGAAAGAGCAGCACAATAACACCAACCAATAATGCGTAAAGTTATATTAAACCTGGCTGTAAGCCTCGATGGTTTTATTGAAGGCCCAAACGGCGAATATGACTGGTGCTTTACCGACCAGGATTACGGGCTTGAAAAATTTGTAGAAACGGTAGATACCATCTTTATGGGGCGCAAAAGCTACGAGCTTATTTCCGGTTCGGGCGATATTGCCCACCTGCTTCGTAATAAGATATTTGTGTTTTCTGACACCCTTACCGAAGCTGCGTTTGGTAACATAGAGATGATCTCGAGCGCCAACCTGGTTGCAGATGTAAACGCCATAAGAGAGCAGGATGGTAACAATATCTGGCTTTTTGGTGGCGCCAGCCTGGTAAGCAGCTTTTTGGCTAACGCCCTGGTTGATGAGATACTGCTCTCTGTACACCCTGTGCTATTAGGCGGCGGCAAACAACTGTTCCAGGCCGTAAGTGAGCGTACCAGCCTTAACCTTGTTGAAACCACCCCATACTCGAGCGGCCTGGTGCAGCTTAGGTACCAGGTGCTGCCCAAGGTAGATCTTAGCGGTATAGCCGGGTTCGAAGATTTTTAATGAAAGTTACCTAAGCCAAATTCTTTATAAGATGTAGGCATGGTATCGCTGCTCCTAAAATCAAACGTGACTGCCGTTTGCCAGTTTTCAAAATCGAGATCTTGTGTTGTGCCGGGCACCAGGTGAACCGCATGCAGCAGATATGTGCCTTCGCGGCTTAGCTTAAAATAGATCTCCCCGCTTTCGGTAGATGATAATATTTGTGGCGTTTCCATTCCCTTAATGCCGCGGATTACCAGATCAACCTTGGCGGCTTTCACAGGCTTGCCCTTAAACAAAACTACCGCGGTAACATCGTCGCCATAGTTAAGCTTATATGGGTTTTGCTTCAGCACAATTTCAAATTCTTCTTTTAAAGGCTTTTCATAAACAGTACCGCTGCTTTTATCAACCTTTATTAAGGTTTTAAGAGACACCACGCTTTTTTGCGTAAAACTCTGCTGAAATTGCTTAAGAGATGATGCCACATCGTCAAAACCGCTGTTACCCAGGTAACGGGTAAATTCGCGTTTGGTATACTCGTCGCTATGGTTTTGTGTGGCCTCCACTATAAGCATACCGCTTGCCGGATATTTGTAACTTAAAATAACAGTTTCATTTTCTTTTACCAGGGGCATCAGATCAACCGGGGCCTTGCCGCCATCGTGCAGCATAAACTTAAAGCCGCCTTTGGCAATGTATTTTTGCTCGCGGGCCTTACCAAAAGTACTGCCGGCCAAAAGGTGCAGCTTTAAGGTATCGCCTTTTGCGGGGTAAAAGTTTTCGGGCAAAAGAAAGTAATCGCTCTGCGCAAATGCCGATGTTACCAGGCCCGTTGCAATTATTATCGTAAAAAATATCCGTTTCATTATTATCTCGTTAAACGCCCCAAACATACAAAGTTTTAATTTTTGATTAGCTTCGCTATATGAATTTCGACCGAAAAGATCTTAATCATGATACGCTGCTTAACTTTTACAAAGCGCTGGTATGGCCAAGATTAGTGGAAGAAAAAATGTTAGTGTTGCTAAGGCAGGGGCGTATTGGCAAATGGTTTTCGGGCATTGGGCAGGAAGCCATTGCCGTGGGCGCCACAATGGCTATGCAACCAAACGAATATATCCTGCCTATGCACCGCAACCTGGGTGTATTTACTACACGCAATATACCATTATTCAGGCTTATGGCGCAATGGCAGGGCAAAGCCGCGGGTTTTACCAAAGGGCGCGACCGCTCTTTCCATTTTGGTTCGCAGCAGCATAAAATAATAGGAATGATATCGCACCTGGGGCCGCAGCTGGCGGTTGCCACGGGTATAGCACTTGCAGATGTTTTAGCAGGTAGGAAAAAGGCAACACTGGTTTTTACCGGCGAAGGCGCAACCAGCGAAGGCGACTTTCATGAAGCATTAAACCTGGCATCGGTATGGAAACTGCCTGTTATATTCCTGATAGAAAATAATGGCTACGCCTTATCAACACCAATTAGCGAGCAATATAGCTGCAAAAACCTGGTAGATAAAGCAATAGGCTATGGCATGGAGGGCCGGCAGATAGATGGCAATAACCTGCTCGAAGTTTATCACTCCATTAACGATATAGCCATGAGTATTCGGCATAACCCGAGGCCGGTGTTGCTGGAGTGCATCACATTCAGGATGCGCGGGCACGAGGAGGCATCGGGCACTAAATATATTTCGCAGCAACTGCTGGATAACTGGAAATTTAAAGATCCCATTGTTAATTACCAGCAATTTCTTATTAAAGAAAAGGTACTGAAGCCAGAGTGGGTGCAATTTACCCGTAACGAGTTTATGCCGAAAATTGAAGCCGAAATAGAACGTGCATTAAAAGAGCCGGATATTAAACCCCAACTACAAACGGAGCTTGCCGACATGTATAAACCGCACCGGCTCAACATTAAACGTTTTGCCGGGCGCAAAAAACTGATGCGGTTCATGGATGCCATTACAGATGCTTTGCGATTGTCGATGCATAAACACCGTAACCTCGTTATCATGGGCCAGGATATTGCCTGTTATGGCGGTGCTTTTAAAGTAACCGAAGGCCTGATGGAAACTTTTGGTGAAGAAAGGGTTCGGAATACCCCGCTCTGCGAATCGGCGGTAATAGGTGCCGGGCTGGGCTTATCTATAAACGGGCACAAATCTGTTATAGAAATGCAGTTTGCAGATTTTGTGAGCGCCGGCTTTACCCAGATCATTAACAATCTGGCTAAATGTCATTACCGTTGGGGCCAGCATGCAGATGTGGTTATCCGGATGCCTACAGGCGCAGGCACGGGCGCAGGGCCGTTCCATTCGCAAAGTAACGAGGCCTGGTTTACTAAAACACCCGGGTTAAAAGTGGTTTACCCATCATCGGCGGCAGATGCCAAAGGGCTGCTGATGGCCGCCATTGAAGACCCCAACCCGGTGATGTATTTTGAACATAAATACCTATACCGGAAGCTTACAGGCGAGGTTCCCGAAGGTGAATATTTTATAGAGATAGGCAAAGCCCATATGGTAAGGTATGGCACGTGTGCAACCATTATCACTTATGGCTTAGGCGTACATTGGGCTATAGAGTATGCCGATAGGCATCCCGAGATTTCATTAGATATTATAGACCTGCGCAGCTTACAGCCCTGGGACAAAGAATGCTGTTTTATTAGTGTGAGGAAAACTAACCGGGCCCTGGTGCTGCATGAAGACACTTTAACCAGCGGCTTCGGGGGTGAAGTGGCCGCCACTATTACAGAGCACTGTTTCCCTTATCTGGACGCACCAGTTATGCGCTGCGCCAGTTTAGATACCGCCATACCTATGGATGCAGGGCTGGAAAGTCAGTTTTTGGCTAACTCGAGGTTTGGGGAAATGATGGAGAGGTTGTTGAAATTCTAGCAGCGCTATCTCCTTGTCCTGCCCTTTACGTGCAATGATATCTTGCTGGCATGCACCATGCCCAATGTACTGCCAGGCTTAATTTTAAGGTATAATTTCATATACCCGTTTATAAGCTGATTGCACTGTTTAATGAATTTGGCCTCATATCCTGAATCTGAAAATACGATAAGTGGTACACCAAACGTGACTCTGCCTTCATCATCTACATAAGCTGTAAATGAATAGCTAAAATCCTGGTAAGCATTCTTGATCAAGATGTAAAATTCGGGATCAAAATAATCGTCGGACGTGTCGAAATGATTAAGCAAGGTTGCCTCTGTTTTAAATTTTTCTACCGTGATGTCGGGGTTGGTACTTATAATTTCGACAGGTTGCCTTGCTGCAAAAGCCTGGTTAATATCCACTTCAGACTTTGCGACTAAGGTTTTAATAAATGCGGTATCGCGGCCGGTTGGCCTGCGCAAAGTAGCGGTATCGGTATGCAATGCCCGGATGTGCTTATCAGAATAAAAGGTCATGAACACCTTGTTGCCGGTTATATTGATGGAGTCGCCGGTAAATTTTAGGATCTCGAAAACCAGGCTATCTGTATTCATCTTGCGCACTTTGTACCAGGTGCGCGCGGTATTAAATATTGAATCATACCCGCGGCTAAGTGGGAAATTAATAAATGCATTTTTAATAGGGCTATAAATCTGCGTCGAATCGTTTTTTAAAAAGGTAAGTTCCCACTGCGGCTCAAGCTGGTAGCCATATTCGTTAAATTCGAGTCCGTTTTGCAGGCGGCGTGAAACCTCGATGTAATGTATGCCGAAAATGGATTTAAAGGAGATGATCTCATGTTTTGGGATATGGCGGGGTTTACAGCCTTGCGCTGTGAGAATAATTAATGCAGATACAATAAAGAACTTTATGCGGTAGATATTCACAGGTACAAGATAATGATACCGTACCAAACTTGCTAAAGTGGAAAACGATTTTGATTCCCTGAGTGGGGGCAGGTTGGAATCATGTAATGGCAGTGGTGTGTAGATCACTTGGCACACAGCCCTAACCCCTTTCGAGAGGAGAATTTAATCTATATCAATCCTAACCCGTTATACTGTTTACCCAGCACCTGCGCGTTACTTACATTCAGCCATTTATCGAGCACTGTAGCGTAAATATCCCTAAAATCTACTTTGTATTTCAAGTCGCCGTTGTCGAGATTGCTCAGGTCCGGCGTATCGTTAAAAATACCCGGTTTTTGCAATTTGCCGCCAAACAGCATTACGTTGCTTGCTGTACCATGGTCTGTACCGGCGCTGGCATTTTCTTCTACACGGCGGCCAAATTCAGAGAAGGTCATTACAAGGGTATCATCCAGTTTACCTGTTTGTTTTAGATCTTTTACAAAGGCAGCAACTGCATCGGCATAGGTTTTTAAAACCCGCCCCTGCTGGCCCTGCTGCCCTGCATGCGTATCAAAGCCGCCTAACGAAACATAATACACCCGGGTGTTCAACCCCGAATTAATAAATTTCGATACATTTTTAAGCTGGTAACCCAAGCCCGTTGCCGGGTAGGTAGCAGTTACATTATATGTCTTGGATGTTTGCTGTATATAATCTGCCGATGAATAGGTTTCTATCATGGTTTTATACAAATAACCCAGGTTCTCTTCGCTCAGGTGCTGGGCTTCATGGTCGCGTACAATATCTTTAAAGAACGGTTCGCGCGTGGTTTGATATAGCTTATTGGGGTCAGATACGGCAATGCCCTTCATGATATTCCCCTTCATGGCCAGCGAGAGCGTATCATCTACCTCTATGGCTGTATAAGGTGCCTTCGCATTTTTTTGGTTGGCATCCAGGTACCGGCCAATCCAGCCGGTTGTTAAAAACTGGTTGGCATCACTGCCCGTTTGCCAGATATCCATCGACCGAAAATGCGAACGGTCAGGATTTGGATAACCTACCGAATTGATGATGGTCATCCAGCCCTGGTCAAATAATTCTTTTAGGGCACCAAGGTTGGCATTAAGCGCCTGGCTATCGTTAAGCGTGATCAAATCAGGCATTTTTAAGCTAATGTTCTTGCGTTTCTGATAATAAATATCATTGCAATAGGGTATAATGGTGTTTAAGCCATCATTACCGCCCGAAAGCTGTATCACCACCAGGTTTTTATAACCGGTAACATCATTCATGGCCATTGCCTCAAATGGCTTTAAAAAAGCCGGCAGCATAAAAGCGCCCGAGGCCAGCATAGAATTCTTTAAAAAATCTCTTCTTCTCATGACTATACTTTATTTAGCAAAGCTGATACTCTGGCGTCGACGCCACCTGAATAACCATTGATTTGATATCCGGTGCCTGGTTAACCTCATCAATAACGGTTTGGTTAAGTTTGGGCTCCAGCATAAAACCGGCAACTTCCAGTCGCGGCGCGTTTAGTGGTATGTCTTGTAAAAAGCGCGCCCAATCCGGCACCGCCTGCGTGCGTTTTTCTACATTAAACTGTTGCTTGTGCGTAGCGGTTAAAAATGCCTGATCTTCGGGTGTTGCCTTCCCGGTAAAATCTATTACACCGGCATTTAGCAATGTAGATGCTATTTTTATGCGGTACATTAATGATGAGCTGTCTATCCAGGCCTTGCCGCCCGGCCAGCCAGCAACATTTGGCGGTTTAAACAACACCTGCCCCAGTGTGCGCTGAAACTGCAGCAATACATCGGGATTGCGATAATCTATATAAAACTGCCGCGTAAGCGATACAAGCAATTGTGCCGGCGATTTAATGATCACGCCAATATTTTTATCGTCATAAAACCAATCAGACAAAAAAACGTGTTCTAACAGCGGCGTTATCTCGTAATTGGCATTGTAAAACACGTCGGCCATTTCATTTACGCGTGCCTGGTCGGGTGTATCATTCACCAGATAGCGGTAAAGTTTAGTAGAAATATACCTGGCAGTCTGCTTGTTTGCGAGTATAATGTCTATAATATCTTCCCCGCAAAAATTACCTGTTTTACCCATGAAGGTTTTTGACCCGTCGTCATGAATTTTTGGCAGAAAAGTATAACTTGATGTCTTACCATCAAAATGCCAGCCGGTAAATGCCCTCGCCGATTCTTTGATATCCTGCTCGGTGTAATTACCACGGCCTATGGTAAACAGTTCCATTAGCTCGCGGGCAAAATTTTCGTTAGGGTGGGCCTTTGCGTTTTGCTGGTTATTTAAAAAAGTGAGCATAGCCGGCGACTGCGAGACAGCAATAAGCAGCGTTTTAAAGTTGCCCAGCGCATTAGTGCGCTGTATATTATTTAATTGTTGCTGATGGTAAGAGTTGCCAATGTTACAGGCAAAATGATTGTGCCAGAAAAGGGTCATCTTTTCGCGCAACTGCGCATCTGAGGCAGCCATTTGCGTAAGCCAGTTAAAGTTTAGGTCTTTATCTTGCTGGTTCCGGTCTTCCTGATTCTTCTTTTTTACCTCCGGATCATCAGACTTGGGGCGCAAGTCAATATTTTCCGACAAAACAATTAGCGACTGGTCTGCTTCTGATGCTTTAAAAAGTTCTTTCAGCTTCTTTTTAACAGCGGTATTCTCGTGCCCGTGCAGTTCTTTAAAACGGATACCGAAACCTGCCCGTGCATACAGGTGTTTTATTTGAGTTGAATTATTCATAGGGGTATCTGCTTAATGATGTATGACCTTTTAAATCCCCGCAAGTTTAATAGGCAGTACATCATCTTTAACGTTTCCCATTATAAAAAGTTGCCGCTTTATAACAGAGCAACTAAATCTAAACTATTGTAAGTAGTTGATTAAAATAACCGGGATCGAGTTAATATACCAACAGTTTCGGAAACAACTTTGAGTCGCTTAAATCTATTAAATAAAATATTAGGCGATTTAAGACCTCCTGCCTAATTTAGTGCCTGATGATATTCAGGCTGGATGAACGCTTAATTTTCCCGGATCCCGAATTGGCAGAAGAAGATGGCCTGCTGGCTATAGGCGGTGATTTATCTTCCCGGCGGCTTATGTTAGCTTATGAGCATGGCATATTCCCATGGTATAGTGATGATACACCAATTTTATGGTACTCGCCACACCAGCGGTTTGTGCTTTTTCCTCAGGAGCTTAAAATATCTAAAAGCATGCGGCAAGTTCTAAAATCCGGCAAATTTAAAGTTACCGTAGATCTGGAATTTGAAGCCGTGATAAAAGCATGCTCAATAGCGCCGCGTACCGGGCAAGACGGAACATGGATAACTGCCGATATGCAACAAGCTTATATAGATCTGCATAAATTGGGCTGCGCCCATTCATACGAAGTTTGGCAGGATGGTGTGTTGGCGGGTGGCTTGTATGGCGTTGCCGTAAACAATATTTTTTGTGGTGAAAGTATGTTCAGCTATAGCAGCAATGCTTCCAAAACAGCTTTAATTACTTTAGCCATGAGCAATAAATATAAAGTAATAGATTGCCAGCTTTACACAGAACATCTGGCTTCTTTAGGTGCAAAAATGATAAGCAGGGCTAATTATTTGAGCTACCTAAAAGCTATTAAATTTATAGTTTTACGTAACAAGTATACCGCGTTATAATCTAACAACAAAAACACAACTATGGGCGAAGATTTCCTATTAGAAGTTAATAACCTGCACGTAAGTTACGGGTCCGTTAAAGCTGTACAAAACATAAGTTTTAATGTATTGCAGGGAGAGATTTTTGGTTTACTGGGCCCCAACGGCGCTGGTAAAACCAGTACCTTAAGCTCGATAGAAGGGTTGTTAAAATATGATTCGGGCACTATAACTATAGACGGGTTCGATGTAGCTAAGCAACCTTTAAAGGCGCGGGCCTCTATGGGTGTGCAGTTACAATCAACAAGTTTCCAACCCGAACTTAATGTTGGCCAAATATTGCAGCTTTTTGCAGGCATTTACGGCGTACCGCTTAATAAAGACAGGTTACATGATATACTCGTAGATATCAGCCTGGAAGATGCGGCGCACAAAAAATTCGGGCAGCTTTCCGGGGGGCAACAACAGCGTGTTTCGCTGGTGATAGCCACTATTCACAACCCCAGATTGGTATTGTTAGATGAACCTACAACCGGCCTGGATCCTCAATCGCGCAGGCAGCTATGGGAACGTATGGAAATAATTAAACAGCGCGGGCATTCCATTTTGCTCACTACGCACTCTATGGAAGAAGCCGAGGCTATTTGCGATCGTATAGCCATTGTAGACCATGGCATTATCATCGAAATAAATACGCCGCAGGCGCTCATTGATAAATACCGCGACGACCCGGAAGTTATTGCGGTATCGCGCAGAAATAAAGTAACCCTCGAAGACGTATTTATTGCCTTAACTGGCCGCGCCGTACGCGCTTAATCTATCAGATTTATGGAAACAGCTGTACCTAAAACATCAACTGCCCTTGCTACGCTGCTGCGGGCCGATTTTCAAACACTTAAAAGTAACCGCCGCTCTGCAATACTGGCACTGCTTGTACCGGTTATTATCTTAATCTCATGGAAAGGCGTGATAGCCAAAATGGGGGGGGCTTATGCACTCTCCTCTGCTATTACGTTCGGGCTTATCGCCATAGGGCTTATGGGTTATTCCATTTCCATAGCACGCGATCGCGATAAGGGGATTTTTCAGCGTTTGCGTGTGGCGCCCGTACCTACCTGGACCATTATGGTGAGCAGGCTTTGCGTGCAATTGTTTATGATCATGCTGCTCACCCTGGCCGTATTTATTATCGGCAATTCTTATGATAAGGTCACGCTGTCGGCATCAGGTTACCTGGTTACGTTTTTTGTTGCTTTTTTAGGCGGCGCCGTCTATTTAAGTTTAGGCCAGCTCATAGTGGGCACCATTAAGAACCCCGAAACCGTAAATGCCACCACACGCATTGTATACTTTATGTTTATAATGATAGGTATGTTTGGAGAGCTCGGTATATTGGGCGAAACGATAAAAAAATATATCCGTTATACCCCCTACGGGGCTGTAAAGCTGATGCTCGCCGGGAGCATGGAGCCAAGCCACTGGACATCGGATACCACGATAGCAGTGCTTATTTCTATCGCCTATGCTTTGATCTTTGCAGGCATAGGTATCAAAATGTTTAAATGGAACAGTAAATAATTGGAGGTTTAGCGATATACAATGTGCTTATATAACCAAATGTAAACTTAAACATGTTTCGATTGTCGTACCTTAAATAAATCGAAAACTATGAAAAGGATACTATTTGTGGCGGCGCTTATTGCAGGCAGCCTCACGGTCAAATTAGCCGACGCGCAGTTCAGGATAAGCCTGAATCTAAATATTGGTAACCAGCCCGCATGGGGACCCACCGGTTATGATCATGCAGAATATTATTATCTTCCGGATATTGACACTTATTATTCTGTAAACAACCACGATTATATCTATAATTCGGGTAATCAATGGATACATTCGGGCTCTTTACCTCCGCGCTATGCTAATTATAATTTATACAATGGCTACAAGGTTGTTGTAAACGAAGCTAATCCATGGGCACGGGCAAATGTTTATCGTACCCGTTACGCGGGCTATCGCGGTCGCCATGGGCAGGAAGTAATTCGCGATAGTCGTGATAACCGATATCAAAACCACTGGAATGGCGATAACAGGGGTAACAATGGCCATGGTAATGCTTATGGGCATGATAATAACGGACACGGGCATGGAAATGATCATGGCAGAGGAGACGATCACGGCAGAAGACAGGATGACCGCGATCATGGCCGTCCCGACCATCAATAATATCGCCCGTTATTAAAAGCAAAAACTATTTAATTTTATGTTAAATAGTTTTTGCTTTTTTAAAAATAAAATATTTAATTTTAGGACTTAGATCAAACAAACCTTCGGTTCCATTATACTAGTCTAGTGTGCTCGGGAGGAAGACTAATTTAATTGTATTTTTTTTCAAAAGCCGTTCAGAGGTCAACTGAACGGCTTTATTTTTTAGTGAGCATCTGTAACCGCTTTAAGCTTTTTGCGAAAGGGCTGCAGGAACAGCATAGGAATTGAAAATAACATTACTATGCCTGATAACCAATAAGCATCATCATAAGTAAGCAATAGCGATTGGCGGGTAACTATACCATCTATTGCACGGTAAGCCATTGCGGTAGCATCTATCATAGAACTACCCTTGGCCATAAAGGCATGTACATAACCATTAAAGCGGTCAGTAAAATTAGGGTTATACTGGTTAATGTTAACCAATAAATTACTGCGGTGCAGGCCCTGGCGGGTGTGAATTACTGTGGTTAATACAGCAATACCAAAAGAACCGCCCAACTGGCGCATCATGTTATTTAACCCCGAGCCCTGCCCAATTTCGGGCCCTTTCAAATCGGCCATTGCCAGTGTGGTTAACGGAACAAACAACAAGGCCATACCCACACCACGAATAAGCAGTGGAATTAACACATCGTTTTCGCCTGTTGCCAATGTTGAATGGCTCAACATATTGGTAAACACAAAAAACAAAAACATCCCTAACGTTGCCATCAATTGTGCAGGTATCCCTTTATTTAACATTTTGCCTATAAAAGGCATCATTGCAATGGTGCATAACCCTCCGGGAAACAAAAGCTCGCCTGTTTGCTGCGCGTTAAAACCCAGCAGATTCTGGCAAAACACGGGAAATACAAACACAGATCCATACAGCCCAAATCCTAAGATAAAGGAGGTGAACATCCCTACAGAAAAGCTTCGGTGCCGCATAATTCCAAAGTTCACCACCGGATGCGAGGTACTTAATTCGCGCCAGATAAATAGCAAGAAGCCTAACCCCGCGGCAATGGTGAGCACCAAAATGTAAGTTTTAGCAAACCAGTCTTCACTTTCACCCTTTTCTAATATGGTTTGAAGGCTGCCGACGGTAATTGCCAGCAACAGAATACCCCACCAGTCAACAGGCCGGCTGGTATCTTTAGGCGTATCCCTCACATAAGTAATGGTAAAGAAAGCTGCCAGCGCGCCAACCGGTATATTTACATAAAATATCCAGGGCCACGAGTAGTTTTCAACTATCCACCCCCCAATGGTTGGGCCAACAGTTGGGCCAACCACGGCGCCTAAGCCAAATAAAGCCGTAGCTGTACCAATTTGTTCGCGCGGCCAGGTTTCGATCAATATAGCCTGCGCTGTTGATATTAAACCACCGCCGGCAAATCCTTGTAAAATCCTGAAGAGAACCAGCTCATTCATTGAGTGTGCATTACCACACAGAAACGAAACGAGTGTAAACATTACAATAGATGCCAGGAAATATTGCTTACGCCCAAACCGGCTGCCAAGCCAGCCCGACATTGGTAATATGATTACGTTGGCCACAGCATAACCGGTAACCACCCATGCTACGTCTTCGAGCGTTGCACCAAGGTTACCCTGTATATGTGGCAGCGCTACGTTTACAATTGTGGTATCAATAAGCTCCAGTAATGAAGCGGTTATAACCGTAATTGTAATGATCCACTTTTTAAAGCCGGTTTCAGCCATTATCTTTTTTTTAGTCTTTTGTTATTACAGAAACATTTACGCTCATGCCAGGGCGTAGTTTATCCATCGTGGCCTTATCGGCGTTGATCTTGATTTTAATTGGTATTCGCTGTACTACTTTTACAAAGTTTCCTGTTGCATTGTCGGGCGGCAATAAAGAGAATTTAGCGCCTGTGGCAGGGGCAAAATTGTAAACCGTACCTTCCAGTTTAAGATCTGGATAGGCATCAACTTCTATATCAACCTTTTGCTTATCGCGTATTGTTGTTAGCTGTGTTTCCTTAAAATTAGCTGTAATGTAAATACTGTTATCGTTAACAACAGAAAACAACGTTTGGCCCGCTTGTACCAATTGGCCAACCTGTATACTTTTCTTTGAGGCTATGCCGCTGGCAGGCGCTTTAACTGTGGTATAAGATAACTGCAGTTTTGCAAAGTCAACATCGGCCTGCCTTTGGCCAACACCTGTGTTTGTAACCTTTAATTGGTTACGGGTAGTGCCAATTTGCTCTACTGCCGCCTTATATTGGTCTTGCGCGGCGCGTAAATTAGCTTTGCCAACTTCAAGGTCTGCTTGCGCCTGGTCAAACTGCTGGCGCGGGATAGAACCATCTTTAACCAGATTAGCATAACGTGCATAATCTTTTTGAAGTTTGTCTAAACGTGCTTCGGCAACAGTTACCTGTGCTTTAGTGCTGGCAGAATTTGCCTGCGTTTGGAATATCTGTGTTTCGCCCACACCTACGCCTGCACCGGCATTTTTCTTAGCAGCTTCTGCCTGCTCTACCTTCAACTGGTAATCGCGCGGGTCAATCTTTACCAGAACCTGGTCTTTAGTTACATGCTCATTATCCTGAAAAGCTATAGTGTCTATGTAGCCGCCTACGCGAGCTACAACGGGGCTTATATCGCCATCAATTTGTGCATCATCTGTATCAACGTGTTTGCTATAGTATATATATTGCTTCACGCCGAAAATGATACCAACTACCAGGATCACTCCCAATATAATCGGAACCACCTTGTTAGGTTTCTTTTTGGTGGTTTCTTGTGTTACGTCTTGTTCCTGTGCCATTGTATTTAGTGAGATTTTTATTTATTGAGTGTTCCGGTTGATTTAATTAAGTTATAGTAGGCCAGCCCGGCATCTGCCTTGGCCAGCTCCAGGTTAATTTGAGATTGATAAAGCAAACTGCGTGCATCTATACGATCTGTAACCGTACCTGTACTGTTTTGATACTTAGATTCCTGCAATTTGTTGTTTTCTGTTGCTTGGGCTATAGATGTTTGCAGGAGGTTTATTTTAGTTACCGCGGCTAAATAATTCTGATAGTTGGTGTTTACCTCGTTTTTTACGTTATCTAATGCTATGCCTGTATTTAATACTGTTTGATCGCGTTGAATGCGTGCTTCGGCCTCTCTGTTCTTATTTGTCCAAAGCGTGCTGAAATTCCAGCCGAGTGTTGCACCCAATGTTATTGGCGTAATATAGTTCCCGCCACTTGGGAAAGGGTTAGCAGCAATATCTACATAATAAGCTGCCGCATTTGCAGCAATCCGTACAGATCTGTCGGCCCTTACGCTTTTTATATTAGTTTCTGCCACTTGGGTGCGCAAGCCATATTGTTTAACATCGGGGCGCGCCTTCATTGCGGTATCGATATAGTTTTGCAAAGGCGCCACCGTTGTTGCCGTTACCGGTAAACTGCTAAGCGCTAAACGCGTGTTTTCCGGCAAACCCAATAAAATATTCAGGTTGTAATTAATGATCTTGCGGTTGCTCTCCAGGTCTATACCGTTTAGTTCTATATTGGCGCGCTGTAATTGAAAACGTAATACATCATTTTTGGTAACAATGCCTTGTTCAAAAAACCGC
Organism: Mucilaginibacter sp.; assembly: GCA_965277245.1. GTDB lineage: Bacteria > Bacteroidota > Bacteroidia > Sphingobacteriales > Sphingobacteriaceae > Mucilaginibacter. Next base: position 2,564,665 of record OZ255719.1, on the reverse strand, counting down.
TGCGATTGGTGAATTTGCTGGTCTACCGAGGCAATATTTTGCGCAACAACGGTAAGGCTCTGCAATACCTTGTAAAGATTAAAGTATTCGTTTATGATATCAAATGCAATCTGGTCTTTGTCGTTATCCACATCAAGGCGTGCAACCTGCACTAAAAGGTCTGTAGACTGTTTGGCAAATCTTAGCTTTCCGCCTGCGTAAAGTGTTTCGTCTATACTGGCAATGCCAAGATTAGCGTTGGCGCTTGCCGGAAGGTGTAACCCATTCTCGCCGAAATTTAATACGTGTGCCGGTATTTGAGCACGGCTATACATATAACTAACGCTGCCGGTTGGCAATGCCCTGTCTTTGGCCTGGTTATATTCAGACACGGCCTGGTCTATGCGTGATTGTGAGCGCTTTAAGGTTTTACTGTTAGCAAGGCCAAGCTTAACGGCTTCATCAACAGTAAGGGTCCTGTCTTGTGCAACAGCATTTGAGAATGACAGCAAACTTATTGCTGCAAGCGCCCAGCCATACCGGCTAAGCACTTTTGACGTTTGGGTAAGAAATCTATTTATTTGAGTGATCATGTTCTTTTACTAAATAAGGTTGTAATAGTGCCCTTAAATATTTTTTTAAACGGGGTTTAAATTTTATGGTTGCTGCTTCTTCGTCCAATACATCAAACCCAAACATCATAGATGATACATAGGGTGTGTTCATGATGTAGTTCTTCATGCCAAAAATGGTGGATGTAACCAGGTCCAGATCAATGTCGCTGTTAAATGTGCCATCGGTAACACCTTCTTTTAATATTTTTTGAAACTCCCGTACATTACCTATCAGTATTTCATTGATCTTATCAGAAAGGCCGCCCCGTTTTCGCATGCTTATTTCCTGGTAAAGCATCTTTTGGAAACAATTGTTATTAAATATACGCTCCACCCAGGTGTCAATATATATTTCCATCTTTTGCCAGGCAGTAGTATCGTTATTTCCGGTTATTACGTCGAGCAGATCCCGGAATGTGGCAATACGCCTTTCAAAGATCGCCAGGAATAAACCTTCCTTCGAGCCAAAATAATAATTGAGCATAGCCATATTTACCCCGGCTTCGCCCGATATCATTCTTGTGGATGCACCATCAAACCCCACATCAGAAAATACTTTTTCGGCAACATCTAAAATGTGGTCTTTTTTATCTATTTTCTCTTTATCCATCTTTTAAGCCGCAGCAAAATTAATCAAACGATTGATTAATAAGCAATGGATTTGTCTTTTGTTTGTCAAGTAACCTAAGTATTCGCCTATAATTAATCAGTTGATTAACTTTAATTTATACTATTAGTAATAGATTTTGTTTTTCTTTATTGAAATAAAACATTAGGGCACTGTTAACCATTAAAATCAAAATGAGTAGATTATTTTTTATCGTCGCTTTTTTCGCGATGGCAAGTGTTGCTTTTGGCCAAACTGCACCGACCGGTAATACGGGCGCTATTGAACAAGACCTAAAAAGGCTGAACGTTTTAGGGAGTGTACTTTATGTAGCAGCGCACCCCGATGATGAGAACACACGGCTTTTAGCCTACCTGGCCCAGGAAAGGCATTATAGAACAGGCTATCTGTCATTAACCCGTGGCGACGGCGGCCAAAACCTAATAGGTACAGAGCAAGGCGAACTGCTTGGCGCCATACGCACGCAAGAACTTTTAGCCGCACGCCGGGTTGACGGTGCCGAGCAATTTTTTACGCGCGCAAATGATTTTGGGTTCTCTAAAGGCCCGGGCGAGACACTGAAAATATGGGATAAAGAAAAGGTATTGAGCGATGTAGTTTGGGTTATCCGCAGCTTTAGGCCCGATGTGATCATTTGCCGGTTCCCTACAACGGGCGAGGGCGGCCATGGCCACCATACGGCATCGGCAATACTGGCGCAGGAAGCATTTACTGCAGCAGCCGACCCCACGAAATTTCCTGAACAATTAAAATACTTGCAGCCGTGGCACGCTAAGCGTTTGTTGTGGAACACTTTTAATTTTGGCAGCATAAACACTACCGATCCTAACCAGTTAAAGATAGATGTTGGCGGCTATAATCCATTCCTTGGCAAAAGCTACGGCGAAATTGCAGCCGAAAGCCGCTCAAATCATAAAACCCAGGGCTTTGGTTCTGCGCGCCAGCGGGGGCAGGCTTTCGAATACTTTAAAACCATTTTAGGGGATGCCCCGCTATCTGACATCATGGACGGTATTAATACCGCCTGGAAACGCATACCGGATGGAGACGGGATCGAAGCAAATTTAATAGCAATAGATAAGGCTTTTGATCCGGCATACCCACAGCATTCCGTTGCAGCGTTAACAAAGGTATTGAGCGCTGTAGAAAAAGTAAAAGATATTTATTGGCGAAACCAAAAGCTCCCGCAAATAAAAAACCTCATAGCAGCATGTGCCGGGCTTTGGTTCGAGGGCTATAGCAATGCGCCTGTTTATGCCAAAGGTGATAATGTGGATGTTACTACGCAAATGATCGTGCGCTCTGATGTAACTGTTCAATTTAATGGTATTGGCTATAAGACCGATGCGGAAAGAAAAGACGGGAATGAGAACTTAAGCGAGGATGTGTTGAAATCAATTAATTTATCATTTAAGGCTACGGAAGTTAGCCAGCCGTATTGGTTAAAGTATCCGCACGGTGTTGGCCAATACAGCACAGGTTATTTAGATTCTATTGGTGATATCGCTCAAAAAACTTTGCCGCAAAACATACCACCAATGGTACACATGGCTTTTACTATAGCCGGTAAACTAATAAGCTATGATATCCCAGTTCAATTTAAATATGTAGACCCGGCACGTGGGGAAATATATCAGCCACTTATTATTGCCCCGCCTGTTACAGCCAATATTGTAAACCGTAATTATATTTTTAATAGCAGCCAGCCGCAAACAGTACAGGTTAAGCTAAAGGCGTTTACGCAAGCCGCAGGTACGGCAAGCTTTAAACCGCTCACGGGATGGAACGTTAGCCCGTTAGTGGTACCCTTTTCTAAAAATAAGGGAGATGAGTGGGTTGCAACATTTACAGTTTATCCTTACAGCAGTGCCACTAAAAATGGCATGCTGATAGCAGAAATTAGTACAAATGGCAAAAAAAATTCATTGGGATTCCAGCAGCTTAGTTACGAACATATACCTGTTATTACACTTTTCCCGCCGGCTCAGGCCATGCTGCTTAACCTCGACCTGAAAATTGCGGGTAAAAAAATTGGCTATATATCCGGCGCTGGTGACCTTATACCCGAAGCATTACAGCAGGTTGGCTATGAGGTGCACCCGTTAACAGAACAGGAAATACTAAACGATGATTTGACGAAATACGATGCAATAATAACGGGCGTACGGGCATACAATGTTAACCCGCGGTTGGTATTTGAGCAGCCTAAGTTATTACAATACGTAAAAAACGGCGGCAATCTTATGATACAGTACAATAATAACAATGGTATTGTGGTTAACCCGATAGGGCCTTACCCCTTCAGGCCGGTTAATGAGCGTGTTACAGACGAAAATGCCCCCGTTACCTTTACAGACCCGGGTAATGCCGTGCTTAATTATCCAAACAAAATAACGCCTAAAGACTTTGACGGCTGGGTACAGGAACGAGGTTTATATTATGTAAAAGATATAGATCCTGCTTACCAAACACCGCTCACGATGAACGACCCGGGCGAAGCACCAAATAAAGGGTCGCTAATAATTACGGATTATGGTAAGGGCCGGTTCATTTATACATCGCTGTCGTTTTTCAGGCAGCTGCCTGCGGGCGTACCCGGTGCTTACCGCTTGTTTGGCAACTTGTTAAGCAACCCAAAAAATAAACCGCCGCTATAAATAATTATTGCTACATAGGTTAATAAGCATTACTTTTGCCCTAACACATATTATTATGACAAATCACCAGGAAGAAAAAAACTACAACGCGGTATATTATATTGTTGCTATGTTAACCGGTATTTTTGTAGGCGCAATAATTGAGCGCGGTGCTATCTACCTGTTAGTAGGGGCGGTTCTTGGCTTACTTTCTGCAGCAGCATGGATCAGGTTTCGCGCTAAAAGCAGTTACGATGATAAAGTTCAAAATTTTTAAAAAAAGGCCGCTCGGGTGGCCTGTAAAATAAAAAAGGCATTCATTAATAACGGATGCCTTTTTTATGAGACACATTTAGGCAGCGATAAACACGCTCAAAGTCCTAATTTGTAATTCGATCTATAAAAACTTATATCCTACGCTAACGGCAAACAGGTTTTGGCGCTGGCCGTAGCTCTGGTTTATTTTGGTTAGGCCGCCTTCGTAAACGCCGTCAACAACTAATGATCCGACATCAACACCTACACCTGCCTGGAAACCCAGTGTGCCGTTCTTATAATTACCAATATCGTTATAAGTGTTTTGGAACGTTTGCGAAAATGTAAGATCTTTATTGAGTACGGCAGTGTAAACAGGCCCGGCCATAACACGAAAATTTAAACTCTTTTGGCCAAATGTTTCGCCGAAAAGCAATGGTATATTAAGATTGGTAAACCGCGCCTTAGCCTCCTGGTAGCTACCCGGTGTTGGCTGAAAATCGAATTTGCCGCCGGTGCTGCTCAAATATAATTCGGGCTGTACAAAAAAACCGCTTCCTGCCCTTGCAAATAACCCCACCTGGTAGCCGGTGAGGGTAGATTCCTGTAGGTTGGTAGTATTTAACTTCGAGAAATTTGCGCCGCCTTTTACCCCTAAAATAAACTGTGCCTTTGCGCCGATACTCAACATTGCCAAAAGCGCTGCACCTAATATTATTTTTTTCATCATGGTTAAATTTAAATCTTACAAGCCGGTATGATCCTTTTGTATTATAAAGGTTTAATTAGCTATTCTGTTTAAAACGTTGCCAATTTAATTTTCATATTTTTGTTTAATACAAATTGTTTAAAATGTCAGTTATCAGCATAAATAATACCGATTGGAAACGCGTGAAAATAAAATTACAGCGCAAATACAATCATCTAACAGACCAGCAACTGGAATATAATGAAGGCCAGGAAGACCAGCTTATAAACCGCCTGGAAGCTTTACTTAACCGCGACAAGGATTACGTAATATTTACGCTGAAAAAAGCGTTAGTAAATATTGATAACAACCGATTGTAAATTATAATAACTACTTTAACGGTAGGCTTAGCTCCCTTGTTTAACATGCAAAAATCTATTTACCGTAAAATAGGCATTACCGCCGGCACAATTGCCATTGCCATAACTATATGGAGTTTTAATGAAGACCTTTTCCAGATCTCAAAAAACCTCGATGTTTTTGCATCCGTTTACAAAGAGGTAAATATCAATTACGTTGACGATATCAACTCAGCTAAAATGGTTAAGTCGGGAGTTGATGCAATGCTGGATGGGCTTGACCCCTATACCGAGTTTGTGCCCGAGTCTGAGATAGAAAGTTATAAACTTAAATATGTAAGTACACAATACGGTGGTATTGGCGCCAGCATATTTAACAGGGATAAAAAGGTCTTTATTTCCGACGTATTTGCAGGGTTCCCTGCTCAAAAAGCCGATGTGCGCGCAGGTGATCAGTTGGTAAAAATTAATGCTGTAGATCTTGCCGGCAAAACTAATGAGCAGGTAAGCCAGTTGCTTAAAGGCAGCAAAGGAGCTAACATTAAATTGCTGTTGAAGCGTGGAGATGAAGCGCCGGTAGAGAAAACCCTAATGCGCGACGAGATTAAACAACCTAACGTGAGTTATTATGGCATGGTTGGCGGCAACATGGGTTATATTAAGCTCGATAAATTTTTAGAAAACTCTGCAGATGAGGTTACCAATGCGTTGGTAAGCCTAAAGAAAAATAATCCGCAGGGCATTGTGTTAGATCTGCGGTCTAACGGTGGTGGCATTTTGCAGGAGGCTGTTAAAATAGTGAACCTTTTCGTACAAAAAGATGTAGAGATCGTATCCCAAAAAGGAAAGGTAAAAGAAAAAAATTATACGTATCGTACGCAAAACCCGCCGCTGGAGCCTAATTTGCCGCTGGTGGTTTTAGTAAATAGCCGTTCGGCATCTGCATCAGAAATTGTGGCTGGTTCGCTGCAAGACCTGGACAGGGCGATTATTATCGGCCAGCGCAGCTATGGTAAGGGCCTGGTACAGCAAACATTCACCCTTCCGTATAACAGCCTGGTTAAAATTACTATAGCCAAGTATTATATACCATCTGGCAGGTGTGTACAGGCTTTAGATTATACACACAGGAAAGATGACGGCAGTGTAAACAGAATGGCCGATTCATCTTTACATGAATATAAAACTAAAGATGGCCGCTCTGTTTATGATGGCAGTGGTGTTTATCCCGATATCATGATCAAACAGGAGCGTTTTGCTAATGTAACGCAGGCACTTGTGGGGAAGCTATTAATATTCGATTATGCTAACCGCTACCGCAGCGCCCACCCGAAAATTGACGATGCCACCGCCTTTAAATTAAGCGACGATGACTATAACGATTTTGTAAAATATATAGCCGGTAAAGATTATACCTACAATACTAACAGCGAAAAATTATTGGGCACCTTAAAAACAGAAGCAACCAAAGAGAAACAATTTACAGAGATACAGGCCGAATACGATATACTGAAGGCCAAATTGCTGAACGCAAAAAAGAATGATCTTCAGCAGCATAAAGACGAGATAAGGCAGGTACTGGAAAACGAGATTGCCGACCGTTATTATTTTGAAAAGGGCCGCTACGAAGTAAACTTTAAATACGATAAAGAACTTAAGCAGGCCATTAAAACCATGCAGGACAAGATACAGCTTACTGCTGTGCTAAAAGGCGAAGGCGTTTATAAGGTGATCGGGAAGCCTGTATTGGCAATGTCGGTTAAGAAGACGGGTGATAGTGAAAATTGATTTTAATAGATAAAACCATTACTGTCGGCCGGCATTTAAATTTCATAAAACAATAAATTATGAAATCTGCAAAGATTTTACTCATCGCGCTGATCGGTACGTTCATGTACGGTTCTGCAAGTGCCCGGATGTTCCATCATAGACGGCACCACCATGTGGTACACCACTACCACCATGTAGTAATGCACCACCATCGCTAACAAAAAACCCCTGATAAGAATTTATCAAGGGTTTTTGCTTTTAATATTCGCAGACCATTAATTAGCTAACAGTCGGCGTATTTAATTATAATTAACTGTCACCGTAAATGGTGTGGCAGTTGTATAAGTGCCTGCGGCCTGGTTTGCCCCAACAGTTAACGTAGCGCCAACGCTAAGTGTTTGTGTACCCCCTGCAGAAAGTGTACCTGTAGGCGTTGGATTGCTGGTGAAGGTTGCAGCGGTCATATTATTGGCGCCGCTTGCAAGCGTTACCGCCGAGCCGGGCAAAGTTACAGCATAAGTATAAGAAGCCTGCCCGCTAACTGTAAACGTTGCTGCAGTAACTGTACCGGCCGTAACCGGCAGCGTTACCCCCCCGGTTTTGGTACGTGTACCTGCAGGTGCAAGAATTACGGTACCACCCGTGGCAGATGCCGCAATGTTACCAAAATTCATATCTACAGTTTTAGCGATACTTATAGGTGTAACGATAGTTACCGAGGATGAGGCAGTGGCAGAAGCCTGTGCAAAAGAAGTTTTATCAGTGAAGATTATAATCCCAAGTGCCAGTGTGAAGATCAGTACTATTCTTTTCATTAATTTAGTCGTAGCGGGCTGCAAACCAGTAGCTTATAAAATATAAATAGGGGTACTGCAAAAATGCGCCAAAAATATTTTTAACTCCTGTTTAATTTGTAACAGTTGAGTTACAAACGTAACCTTTTACTGACGAATACGTAAGAATTTCGTTTTGAAATTAGAAAGGCAAATATTGAGGTCAAAAAAATAGTAAAAGCGTCTTTTGAAGCCGGGGCTGTTGCGGCAATGCTTTACTCACTATTATGCCTCAGCTTCTGCGCGTTTAAGTTTGCGTTTGCCAACTAATGCGGCAACACCAATACTTACCTCGTATAAAACAAATAATGGAATACTTACAACCGTCATGGTCAGCATATCGGGCGTGGGGGTAACCACCGCAGCTATAATCAGGATGATAACGATAGCATACCGCCTGGTTTGGCGCATCATTGCAGCGGTCATTATACCTAAATTTGCCAGTATATAGATCAGTATTGGCATCTCGAATACAATGCCTGTGGCAAGCGTTAAAGTTGATACCGATGAAAGATAAGAATCTATATCGAAAAGGTTCTTTATAGTGGCGCTAACGGTATAACCGGAAAGAAACTTAAGCGACATGGGCGAAATCACATAATACCCGAACCCGACGCCTAATAAGAATAAAAAAGACGCATAAAACACAAAGCCTGTTGCTGCTTTACGCTCTTTTTCGTGCAAGGCGGGTTTTATAAAACGCCATAACTCCCAAAGTAGATAAGGAAAGCCTAATGTGAGGCCAATGATTAATGACGAGTTGATCTGCAGCGTAAACTGCCCGGCCATCTCTGTATTGATCAACTGAATGTTTATCTTATCAATACACATGCCCGGGCGGTGCAGCATATTGCCAATTTCGCATATAACACGATAAGTGAAAAAGCTGGGTTTAGCCGGGCCCATGATCACATTATCAAATATCCAGTCGTAAAAATAAAATACACCGATAATGATAACCACAATGGCTATAGATGCACGTATAAGGTGCCACCTTAAAGCTTCCAGGTGGTCAAAAAATGTCATTTCGCCATCCATGTTACTGGTGGACTCTCTAATTGCTTTTACTATTTTATTTTCGCTCATGTATCAGAAACAAAAATACCATTCTGTTTAACTTTAGAATGGTATGTGAAATATAAATGTATATACGAGATATTATTGCTCTGCGTACTCAAATGTTTCCATAAACTTTGTAGTAAAATTGCCGGCCCTGAAATTAGGATCCTGCAATAACTGCAAATGAAACGGAATGGTTGTTTTAACGCCCTCTATCATAAACTCCGACAGGGCACGCGTCATGGTGTTTAAGGCTTCCTCACGGGATTGGGCGGTACAGATCAGCTTGGCAATCATCGAATCGTAATTGGGCGGGATAACATAACCCGCATAAACGTGTGTATCCACTCTTACCCCATGCCCCCCCGGTGAATGAAAATTAGTGATCTTGCCGGGTGAAGGCCGGAAATTATTGGCAGGGTCTTCGGCGTTAATGCGGCACTCTATGGCATGCATGGTTGGCTCGTAGTTTTTGCCCGAAATAGGTATGCCGGCTGCAACCTTTATCTGTTCCTTTATCAGGTCGAAATTGATCACTTCTTCTGTTACCGGGTGCTCTACCTGTATACGGGTGTTCATTTCCATGAAGTAAAAATTCCGGTGTTTATCAACCAAAAATTCTACAGTACCTGCACCTTCATATTTTACGGCTTTTGCGCCTTTAATGGCGGCTTCGCCCATGCGTTTCCGCAACTTCTCTGTCATGAACGGCGAGGGCGACTCTTCAACCAGTTTTTGGTGGCGGCGCTGAATGGAGCAGTCGCGCTCTGATAGGTGGCAAACTTTGCCAAATTGGTCGCCTACTACCTGTATCTCAATATGGCGGGGGTCTTCAACATATTTTTCGAGGTATAAACCATCGTTACCAAATGCAGCGCCAGATTCTGCCCGTGCAGAATCCCATGCCGGTTCAAACTCGTTATCGTTCCAAACAACACGCATACCACGGCCGCCGCCACCGGCAGTAGCCTTTAGAATAACCGGGTAGCCAATTTTGTTGGCGATAGTAATACCTTGTTTTATATCGCTAAGCAAACCTTCAGAACCGGGGATGGTAGGCACACCTGCCTTTTTCATGGTTGCCTTGGCCGATGCCTTATCGCCCATGGCATTTATCTGGTCTGAAGTGGCGCCTATAAATTTAATTTTGTACTCGGCGCATATTGCAGAAAATTTGGCGTTCTCTGATAGGAAGCCATACCCCGGATGTATTGCATCGGCGTTGGTAACTTCGGCAGCAGATATGATGTTGGGGATATTCAGATAAGAATCGCGGCTGGCAGGGGGGCCTATACAAACAGCTTCGTCTGCAAATCGCACATGCAGGCTATCGCGGTCGGCGGTCGAATATACAGCTACGGTTTTAATGCCCATTTCCTTACAGGTACGTATAATACGCAAGGCAATTTCACCACGGTTAGCTATCAGTATTTTTTTAAACATCTTTTACGATTTGAAGATTTGAAGATATGTTGATTTGAGGAGGATGTGAAACGAATTTTCAAATCTTCAAATTAACAAATCTTCAAATTACATAGGTTCAACTAAAAACAGCGGCTGGTCGTACTCTACAGGCGATGAGTTATCTACCAGCACTTTTACTATGCGGCCCGATACTTCAGACTCTATCTCGTTAAACAGTTTCATGGCCTCTATAATGCATAAAACCGTTCCTGATTTAATTTCGTCGCCAACGTTTACCAATGATGGTTTCTCCGGTGTTGGTGAGCGATAGAAAGTACCGATCATGGGCGATTTTATGGTAAGGTATTTTGATACATCGGCAGCTGCAGGTGCATCTGTTGTAGCGTGCGTATGGTCAATGGCGGTTGCTATTTGCGGGGCTGCGGCTACACCCTGCGTCGGCGGCATTGCCGCGGGTATGGTAGCATTAATAAAGGTTGGGGCCTGTGGTGTTTTAACAGTAATTTTAAAATCTTTTTGCTCTATCGAGACTTCGCTTACGCCGGCCTTAGCCACAAAGCGGATCAAATCTTGTATCTGTTTGATATCCATACTTAAGTAAAAATTGGTTTTGGATAGATTAAATAGCTAAGTTAAAACAAATAAAATGAAAAAAGTTGACGGCTAAATTAATAGGCCCATTTGATATACATAGAACCCCAGGTAAAACCGCCGCCAAAGGCAGCTAATATGAGGTTGTCGCCTTTTTTAAATTTGCCCTCCCACTCCCACAAGCAAAGCGGTATAGTACCGTTGGTGGTATTGCCATAACGTTCAATATTTATGATCACTTTATCGGCGCTTACGCCGGTACGGTTTGCGGTAGCATCTATAATGCGTTTGTTGGCCTGGTGCGGTACCAGCCAGGCAATATCTTCCGACTGGAGGTTGTTGCGTTCCATCACTTCGGCTGCAACGTCGGCCATGTTGGTTACGGCAAATTTGAATACCGTTTGGCCTTCCTGATAGGCAAAATGCTCGTGGGCATCTATACTTTCGTGGCTTGCAGGTTTAACAGAACCACCTGCTTTCATGTGCAGAAACGGTACACCAGCCCCGTCGCTTTTTAACACAGAATCTAAAATACCAAAACCTTCGGTATTAGGCTCCAACAGTGCGCAGCCGCAACCATCGCCAAAAATAATGCAGGTTGCGCGGTCTTTGTAATTCACTATAGACGACATTTTATCGCCCCCGATAACCAAAACCTTTTTATACCGGCCGCTCTCTATAAAAGAAGCACCCGTTGATAGCCCGAATAAAAAACCCGAACATGCTGCCTGCAGATCGAACCCCCAGGCATTATTAGCGCCAATTTTCCCTGCTAAGATATTAGCAGTTGCGGGGAAGGGCATATCGGGTGTGGTAGTGCAAAAAATAATAATATCGAGTTCGTTTGCAGTAATGCCGCGTTTTTTAAGCAAACCTTCTACTGCGGGCACAGCAAGGTCTGATGTGCCCAGGCCTTCGCCTTTCAAAATGCGTCGTTCTTTAATACCTGTACGGCTGGTTATCCATTCGTCGTTAGTATCCACCATTGTTTCCAGCTCCTGGTTGGTTAGCACATAATCAGGTACGTAACCATTTACAGCTGTAATAGCAGCGTATGTTTTTTGCATATTAATATCTTGTTATTGAAAAGCCTGTTTCATTTTATCAATCAAACCGCTTTCAAACATATCCCGTGATAATAGCACCATATTTTTAACGGCCTCGGGGTTAGAAATGCCGTGGCCCACCACAACCGGCGCATTAACACCTAAAATAGGGCTGCCACCATATTGCTCGTAATTAAACCTGTCAAAAAATTCGTCTTTTATTTGCTTTTTAAGGGAGATCACATAAAAAGACTCGGCCATCTTTAAGATAACGTTGCCCGTAAAGCCATCGGTAACTACCACATCGCTATCGCTGTTAAAAAGATCGCGGCCTTCTATATTACCTATAAAATTAAATAAACTGGTTGCTTTCATTAACGGATAGGCGCCAAGCGAAAGCAGGTTACCCTTTTCTTCCTCCTCGCCAATGTTCATTAAGGCAACACGCGGCGTGGGTATTTTGTAGATTAGTTGGGCATACAGGCTGCCTAACACACCAAATTGCAGCAGGTTATCGGGCTTACAATCTGCATTGGCACCTACATCAAGTAAAATACCCAGGCCTCCTTTAAGTTTGGGTATTATGGTAGCCATGGCCGGCCTGGAAACACCTTGTACGGTTTTTACGCTGAAAACAGAACCTACCAGCATGGCACCGGTGTTGCCCGCAGAAGAGAATGCATCAATTTGCCCTTCTTTAAGCATTTTGAAGCCCACACTAATGCTCGAGTCTGCTTTTTGTACTATCGCTTTTGTGGGGTGCTCGCCCATACCAATTACTTCGGTGGTATGTATAAACTCAAAGTTACCGGGATCGAAGTTTTGTTCTTCGAGAATGCTTAACGCCGCCGGCTTATTGCCTATGAGCACTAATTTTTGGTGGGCCGGGAGTACATGAGAAGCTGCAATTGCGCCCAAAACGGTTGCTTTTGGAGCATAATCGCCGCCCATGATATCCAAGCCGATCTTCATTCGCGAGAAAAAATAACTTAAGCTACTGCGGGTTTTTCTACAAGTATCTTGCCATTGTAGTAAATGTTACCGTCAACAGTATAGGCGCGGTGAGGTAAATGTACGGCACCGGTTAACTGGCAGGTTGTTAAACCCGGTGCTTCTGCTTTGTAGTGCGTTCTGCGCTTTGCGGTTCTCGATTTCGAAAATTTCCGTTTTGGATTTGGCATAACTCTGTTATATTATCATTTAAATTTTTTGAGCGCATCCCACCTTGGGTCGTGCTGCTCAGTTGTTTCACTATCGCCGGTAAGGTTATCAAGCCTCCCGAGCATCTCATTATCACAAAAGGGGGTATTCCCCTCGTCGTTACAGCGCGTTATGAACGGCATTGCAACATTTACGTATTCATAAATTAGCCCTGCAACGTTTATTTCAAAATCGTTTTTTTTCAGGGTAATGATCTCCTCGTCCTCATCTATCGCCTCGTGGGCAAACTTCGCTATCTGCTGCTCGTGAATATCCACCGGCTGCGGGTACTGCGAAAGGCATTTATCGCAGGTTAAATTTATACTGCCCACTATTCTGAAAGCAAGTATCAGCATAGTTTCCTGCTTATCGAGTTCTACGTCGCAGTGCAGGGTGGCATTCTTTACCAGTGAGTATTCAAACTCTGCAAAAAAGGCATCTGTTATGTCATATTCAAACTGATGCTTCCCAAGCTTTAGGCCTGTAAAAGGAATCGAATATGTTTTTAACGATTTCAATGAGCGATAATTAGCCCGCAAATGTAGGGAAAATTTACAAATACAGAAAGTGTTTTTTTGATTAGCGGTTTTGGAATTAGTAAATATCAAGATGCAGATGCAAGACGAGGCTGCCGCCGCGCTGCTCCAGCCAAGTGATGAATCTTTGCAATTTCCGGCCAACTATTCCAAGTAACACCCTGCCACTGGTATTTTCCCTAAGTTTTTCGGCGCAATCCTGACTTATGCGGCTGTAATATAGTAGAACATCTCTATTCTAAACTTTAAAAACATAATTTTGGTAAATGGATTTCAACCCCACAGAAAACTACCTGTTAGAAAATGAGCGCGTACTTCTCAGGCCTTTAGAACGGGCGGATATAGATCACCTAACACATTTTGTAGCAAAGGAATCCGAAATATGGAAGTATTCGCTGGTTAGCGTAGCTACGGTAAAAGAGCTGGAAGCATACATCAACACCACTGTAAACGCCCGTGAAGACGGGAAAGAATATGCCTTTATCGTTTACGACAAAATGAAGCAGCAATATGCAGGCAGTACCCGTTTTTACGATATCCAGCCGCAATATAATACCCTGCAATTGGGTTATACCTGGTATGGTAAAAACTTTCAGGGTACGGGCTTAAATAAACACTGCAAATATTTATTATTACAGTTCGCATTCGGGCAGTTAGGTGTTGAGCGGGTAGAATTTAGGGCCGATAATGCCAACAAGCGGAGCATTGCAGCCATGAAAAGCATCGGCTGCGTTCCCGAAGCTGTATTGCGCAGTCACCTGCCTAAACTGGATGGTACCCGGCGCGATTCTATCATATTAAGTATTTTAAAAGACGAGTGGATCGGCAGCGTAAAAGAAAATCTGGAGCGGAAAATTACATCTAATCTTAAGTAGCAACATTCATGAATAAAAATCTCCTCCTCGCTATATTTTCCGGTTTGCTGCTATGGCTGGGCTGGCCGCCGTCGCGGTATATTACCTTTTTATTGTTTGTAGGGCTGGTGCCTATGCTTTTGGCAATGGAGAACATCATCAGGTCCACAGCTAAAAACAAGGGCAAGCAGATATTCTGGACAACATTTGCCGGCTTTTTTGTATGGAACACACTCTCGGTGTACTGGATCTATAATTCTGTAAGGGCAATTATTGGCGATGTTATCGCAGTACCTATAACCCTCATCCCTTATGCGCTGGCGCCGCTGCTAATGGCCGGTGCATGCTGGTTTTATTACCGCATGCGGGTTAGTGCAAGCCGCAATATAAGTTTAGCCGCATTGGTTTGTTTTTACATAGGTTACGAATACATACACCAAACCTGGCCGCTGGCCTTCCCCTGGATGACCCTCGGAAACGGCTTTGCCGTTAATCATACCTGGGTGCAATGGTATGAGTACACCGGTGTATATGGTGGCACCATCTGGATATGGCTTATCAACATCCTTATCTTCTTGTTTTATATAAGCCTTAGTGAAGCGGAAACAGCCCACTATCGCAGAAAGATCACCATTGGCTTTTTGTTGGCGCTGGCCCTGCCGCTTGCGTTCTCACTAACCAGGTATTACACCTACCGCGAACACCTCAACCCATCAAACGTGGTTGTTGCTCAGCCTAATATAGACCCATTCGGTAAAGAATTCAGCATACCGGTTTACCAGCAGATAGCAACATTAACCCACCTGTGCGACTCTTTAGCGCAGCCTAATACCGAATATTTTATCTGGCCCGAAACCGCGATCTCCGGCGATATGGATGAAGCTAAAATTACCGGCTATGGCTATATAAAACAGATAAAAAGCTTTTTAAATAAGTACAAGAACGGCAACATCATTACCGGCGCCGAAACATTTAACATTTATAACAAGGCAGCCACGCCCTCGGCCATGGCGATACCTGGCGGGCAATTTGTGGATCATTTTAACGCTGCGCTTAGTATAGAAAATACCGACAACGTACAATTTTATCACAAATCTAAACTGGTGCCAGGCGTAGAAACTACCCCATTTAGCTCATTATCATTTCTCAAACCTATTTTTGCACGTTTTGGAGGAGCATCGGGCAGTTATGGCAGCCAGCCCGAACCGGGCGTATTCCGTACGCAAAGCGGCATTATTAGCGACCCTGTTATTTGTTTTGAATCTAACTGGGGCAATTATGTGGCCGAAGCCGTTAACAAAGGCGCACAATTTATAGCCATTATCACTAACGATGGCTGGTGGGGAAATACATCGGGCAAAGACCAAAGCCTGGATTACGCCAAATTGAGGGCTATAGAGAACCGCCGCTGGGTATGCCGTTCGGCAAATACGGGTTTGTCGGCATTTATTAACCAGCGGGGCGATGTGGTAAAGCAAACCAAATGGTGGGTGCGCACGGCCATTAAACAGGATATCAACCTAAATTCCGACTTAACATTTTATACCCTTCACGGCGATTATTTGCCAAAATTCGCCTGCTTTTTGGCTGTTCTGGCTTTAATATGGCTGGCAACGCGGGTGAGGTTTGTAAGGCACTCACCTGCAGAGGTTACCGGTCGCGCCGAAGGATAAACTCCAGCAGATCATTTACCGGGTGTTTAATGATCTTGCCTACCTTAACGTTATTTTGCTTGCACAACGTTTTTAGTTCGGCAGAAAATACGTTGGCTATGGAGCCAACAAAGTGGCACTTGTATTTATGATACTCGGGGTAAGATTTAATATTGGTTTCAATGAATTCCGTTAAACCTGCAACAATAACCTGTTTGGCATATTCGGTTTCCATAACCGAGCCCAAAAACCGGGTGAATGATGCAAGATAGGTGTTTGCATTAGGTTTTTGATATACATTAAGCATTACGCCGTTTGTATCAATGTTATATTCTCTTTTAAAGGCGGCGGCAATATCTGCCGGCATTTTACCGTATAGATAGTCTGTAACCAGTACACGGCCAAACCAGCTGCCAGAGCCTTCGTCGCCCAGCACAAAGCCCAGGCCATGTTTACCGGCATGTATCTCATGCCCGTCAAAAAAAGATATATTAGAACCTGTACCCAGCACACAGCACAGCCCCTTTTCTGTACCGCAGGTTGCGTATGCAGTTGCCAGCAGGTCGCTGTCCACGCTAATAAAGGCTTTGGTAAATAACTGGCTTAATGCGTTAGAAACAATTTCATGCCTATCCGGACTGGAGCAGCCGGCGCCAAAAAAATAAAGTTCAGTAATGCTTTGATTATGCGCTATCAGGTCGCGCACCTGGTCCTGCAATATTTTTACGATCTGTTTTTCTGTTAAAAAGTAGGGATTTAAACCGCTCGACCTGAACTTTAACGGCTCACGGCCGGGCAGCTCGAGCAGCCAATCTGTTTTTGACGAACCGCTATCAGCAACTAAGATCATGCAACAAGATCTGCCAGGGTTTTATGGGTTAACGGCTTGTGCAAAAACTGCGTAACATATTTATTTTCGGCAGACCGTTTTACATCGAACGGATCTAGCGATGATGATAGCATGAAAATTTTTACACCTTCTTTTACGCTATCTCTAAGTTTGTCAAACTCGGTAAGAAATTCGAACCCGTTCATGGTAGGCATCCGCAAGTCTAAAAAAATTACATCGGGGGTAACCAAGCCATCTTTTAATGACTCAATGGCTTCGCTTGCAGATTGCTTTACAACAATATTATCGGCAAAGTTGCTGCTTTCTAAAATTCGGCGCGTTACAAAATTATCGATGTAGTTATCGTCAATAAGTAAACACGTTTTGAAGGTTACGGCCATCATTCCAAAAGTAATTATTTCTGCTAATTATCGGCTCTTTTTTTAAACTTACTGAATATCAACGGTTGCGGTAATTTGTTTAAGTGTTATTTCGGCAATTTTAGACTGGTATTGGGCGTTAAAAAATGTTACCTGCGCGGCCACATAATTTTGCTGCGCCACTCTAATTTCTAACGGCGTAATATTACCTATCTTATATTTTTCTAATGAAATATCGAGGTTGCGTTTGGCTATATTAACATTGCTTTCGCCCAGCGCGATAAGGTCTAACCCCGAGAGGTAGCTGCTAAAAAGCGTAACTATTTGCGCATCTATATTGAGCTTGGTTTGGTTAACGCTGATGCCTGCATTATTTATCTGCAATTTGGCGTTCCGCTCTTTACGCCATTGGTTAAAACCATCGAATATATTAATGGTACCTGCAATACCATAAGTAATTCCGCTTAACTGCGTACGGCGGGTTATTAAACTTGCGGGGGTACTGTTGTTAGAACCTACATATCCTGTAGTAACAGATATTTGCGGGTAGCGCGTTGCCTGCACCTGCCTTAAGTTTATTTCGGCCAAACGCTGGTTAATTTCTGATGCTACTATAAGCGGATTTTGGCTTTGGGCGTTGGTCAATATATCGCCAAGCTTTAAGTTCTGGTCTACAACAATGGTATCTGCTACTACAAAAGTGGTTTGCAGATCACGTACCAGCAGCTGGTTAAGTGTTATTTGGCTGGCCTTATACATTTGCCGCTGTGCTATTAAACTGGCTGTATCTGTATTATAATTTACCTGCGCATTAAGCACCTCCAGTTTAGAAACCCGGCCCACGTTAAATTTATCGTTAGCATAACGCAATTGCGTACGTGAAATATCAAGGGCAGCCTTTAGAGATTTTATCTGCTCGTTCTGGTTCACCAGGTTGTAATAGCTGGTTAATACGCTGGCAAGGGTGGCCTGCACGGTATCACGCAACAACACTTGCCCTAACGCGCTGCGTTGCTTAAGAGCATCAAAATTAGCAAACATGCCAAAACCGTCAAAAACCGTCCAGTTAAGGTTAACGCCATAACTTATGCCTGTATTATTGGCATTGTTAATACGTGTTATGGTACTATCTGTACGTGTTTGGGTAGTATTTTGCAAACTGTTGCTTGATGCCACGTTACCAGTAACGGTGGGCAATATCCTGGCGTTACCCGGTGTAACGTTATTTTTGGCAATAGTTGCGTTATTTTGGGATAATTGGATGCTGTAGTTATTTTTTAACGCTATTTCAATCGCCTGCCTTAATGTAAGCATCGGTGCGTTAGGGGTTCCCTGCGCATGCAAATTACGGGTTAAGCCTAAAAACGCGATAATAATGCAAAAACTGATACGGGTCTTCATGGTTACAAATTTTCTATCAGTTTAGGTTCGGCTTGCACGGTTTCTTCAACAGGTTCGCTGTCGGGGTCGCGGCGGGTCTTGGATGCGCAAAGCACATACATTACCGGTATGATATACAATGTTAATATGAGCGAGAATAACATACCGCCTATAATTACAATTCCTAGTGATACCCTGCTCTTAGCGCCTGCACCAAGCGCAAGTGCAATAGGAACAGAGCCTAACACCACGGCCAAACTAGTCATTAATATTGGGCGTAAACGTGCCGTGGCAGCCTCAACAACAGCCTCATACTTGGCAAGGCCGTGTTCCATACGCTGGTTGGCGAATTCCACAATTAAAATACCGTTTTTAGTTACCAGGCCTACCAGCGTTATCATACCTATCTCGCTAAAGATATTTAGCGTTTGGTTAAACAGCCACAGCGATATAAAAGCACCCGCAATGGCCAGCGGCACCGTAAACATCACGATGAACGGATCTATAAAACTTTCGAACTGGGCAGCCAGCACCAGGTAAATGAGCAGCAGCGCAAAACCGAATGCGAACAAAATATTAGATGAACTTTCGGCATAATCGCGCGATGGGCCGCTCAGGGCCGTGCTGAAAGAACTGTCGAAACTATCGGCTGCCAATTTCTGCATCTCCTTAATACCATCGCCAACGGTATAACCCGGCGAAAGGCCTGCCTGAACCGTGGCAGATTTATAACGGTTAAAGTGATATATAGACGGCGGCGTTGCATCTTCTGCAACCTTAACCACATTATCTAACTGTACCAGCTGGCCGCGGCTGCTGCGCACGTAAATAGATTTAAGATCTAAAGGCTGGTCGCGGTTGGCGCGGTCTACCTGGGCTATAACCTGGTATTGTTTGCCGCTTAGCAAAAAGTAGCTTAAGCGCCCGGCACTATAATAAAGCTGAAGGGTTTGGGCAATATCATTCACATCAACCCCAAGGTCGCGTGCACGGTCGCGGTCGGTAGTAACCGTTATTTCGGGCTTGGTAAATTTGAGGTTAACATCAGATGCCGAGAAGACGGGGTCTTTGCTTACCTCGGCAAAAAACTTGGGCAGCTCTTTTCGTATTTTTTCAAAATCCTGGTTCTGGATAACAAACTGTACCGGCAGCGATGTGCGCGCACCGCTACCGCCCCCGCTAATGGTTTGTTCCTGTACCACCAATGCACGGGCATCCGGGTAACGGCTTAGTTTTTTAGTAAGCCAGTCGGCAATTTGCTGCTGGCTGCGGTGCCGTTTATCGGGCGCTACCAGGCCAATACGGCCAAAGCCTGAATTTGCCGAACCGCCGCCCCCGCTGCCGGGAGAAATTACAGAAATATTAATGTCGGCTTCGGGAATGGAGTCATCTACCAGTTGCGAAATGTTGTTCATGTACTTGGTCATGAACTCGTAAGATGCACCCTCCGAACCGGTAACCTGGAAACGCAGTAAACTACGGTCGTCAAGCGGGGCAAGTTCAGACTGGGTTGTTTTACCCAGTATGAAAATTATACCAACAGATACCAATATGAGCACTATAGATATCCACCTGCGGCCCATAAAGCTTACCAGCGTCTCGGTATAAGCGTTAGTCATCCGCTGAAAGAATGGTTCTGTTTTTTCGTAGAAGGCCGATTTCCTTTGGTTCTTGCGGATCAGCTTAACATTTAGCATTGGTGTTAAAGACAGGGACACAAATGCCGAGATCAATACCGATCCTGCAACCACAATGGCAAACTCGCGGAAAAGCCGCCCCGTAAAGCCTTCGAGAAACACAATGGGCAGAAATACCGCCGCCAGCGTAACCGACGTGGATATAACGGCAAAAAATATTTCTGCCGATCCCTTAAACGCGGCCTCGCGTATGGGCATACCATCTTCTACCTTTTTGTAAATATTCTCGGTAACCACAATACCATCATCTACCACCAAACCTGTTGCCAGCACAATGCCCAGCAGGGTTAAAATGTTAATGGAGAACCCGAAAATGTACATGATAAAAAAGGTGCCGATCAATGATACCGGTATATCTATAAGCGGGCGGAAAGCGATAAGCCAATCGCGGAAGAAGAGATAGATAATGATAACCACCAGTATGAACGAGATAAGCAATGTTTCTTCAACCTCAGAGATAGACTGGTTGATGAACTTGGTATTATCCAAAGCTACCTTCACCTTAATATCGGGCGGCAGGTCTTTTTTTATCTGCTCTAAACGTTTGTAAAAATCTTTGGCTATCTGTACGTAATTAGCCCCCGGCTGCGGCACAATGGCCAGGCCAACTTCGGGCACGCCCGATTCTTTAAGCGCAGTTTCTTCATTGGCAGAGCCCATTACTGCATACCCAACATCCTTAAGATGTATTACACGGTTACTATCTGCCCTTATAATGAGATTGTTAAACTCTTTTTCGGTCGACATTTTGCCAAGCGCCCTCACGGTAAGCTCGGTATTATTCCCCTCTATCTTACCGGCAGGCAGCTCTACGTTCTCATTGGTCAACGCGTTCCTGATATCTATTGCCGCCAGGCCAAGCGCCGAAAGTTTAATAGGGTCTATCCATAAGCGCATGGCGTACTGCCTTTGCCCCTGTATGTTTATAGAGCTTACGCCCGGTATGGTTTGCAACCCCTCCTGCAAAACGTTCTCGGCATAATCATCTACCTGCATAATGTTGCGGGTATCGCTGCTTACGGTAATGGTGAGTATGTTATCTGAGTTTGCATCGGCCTTGGTTACCACCGGCGGGGCATCTATATCTTGCGGTAACTGGCGCTGCGCCTGCGACACCTTGTCGCGCACGTCATTGGCGGCGGTTTCAAGATCGGCATCCAAGGTAAATTCTACGGTAATGGTGCTCGAGCCTACGTTACTGGTTGAAGATATGTTGCGGATACCCTGCACGCCGTTAATTGCCTTTTCGAGCGGCTCGGTGATCTGCGACTCGATAACTTCTGCATTGGCACCTGAATAGGAGGTAGTTACAGTAATAATAGGCGGATCTACAGACGGGAAATCCCTTGTACCCAAAAATTTGTAGCCTATAATACCAAACACTACAATAACTACAGATAACACTGTTGCAAGTACCGGCCGCTTTATACTAACTGAGGATAAACTCATGGTGTTATTTAATAACTTTTATAATTTTTAACGGCACCTTAGGGCGCATTTGTATCAACCCCGATATAATGAGGCTGTCGCCCGCCTTCAGGCCATTAGTTATCTCAATTTTGGTATCGGTACGCAGGTCTGTTGTTACCGCTTTTGATACAGCCGTACCTTTGTGGGCAATAAACACTTTGCTGTTTTTAAGATCAGGTATAACGCATTCAGTTGGTACCATAATGGTTCTGGGTATTTGATCGAGTGTGAGGTTTATTTTGGCGAAACCACCGGCGGTTATCTGGCTGCCGGGGTTTGGCGCTTTGGCCCTGATAGTTAAAGTTCGCGACCCGGGATCTATAGACGGTTCTATGGCATAAACCGTGGCCGTATAATTTTTTTGCGAGCTTGCCACATTAAAACTGATCTTACTGCCCGGCTTTATCAGTTGCTGGTAACGCTCCGGTACAGAAAAGGTAACCTTCATAGGGTCGGTGTTTACCAGGGTTGCTATGGAGGTTGTTGGCGACAGATAGCCACCCGGGCTAACGTTACGCAGCCCTATAACGCCCGAAAACGGCGCGCGCACCACAGTTTTTGCTATCTGCGCCTTAATTACATCGCCCTGCGCCTTTAGCGAGTTAAAGTTTGATAATGAAGTATCATACTCCTGCTGGCTAACGGCTTCCTTTTGCAAAAGCACCCGGTTACGGTACTCGTTCTGTTTAGCCAGGGTTATCTGATAGGTATTTTGTGCCAGAGATGCAATAAGGTCCTGGTTGTAAACCTTAACCAATACCTGCCCTTTGGTTACATGGCCACCTTCCTGAAAATAAATGCCGGTAATATTACCTGCCGTTTGGCTAATGAGGCTTACCTTTTCGTTCGGGTCTACGCTGCCGGTAAGATCAATGTTATTGGTTACCGCAGTATCTTTAACGATCATCACTTTTACCGGGACGGGGCCGTTCTTTTTTTTGCCGCCCTTGCCGGCAGCGGGGCCGCCTGCCTGGCCGTTCTTATCTTTGGCGCCATGAAGTTTGTTGAAAATGAGAAAGCCAACAACCAGTGCAAGTGCTGTATATACGATGTACCTTGTTTTCATAAGTTGTGCTATCGCTTAAGATTTGGTTTCTAAGTTAAGTTCGGCTGTTTTTATCAGCGCTAAATTTGCTTCCATCTTGGCAAGCACATTGTTAAACGTTTGCATATCCCGGTCAGAAATATCTTCTGTTGTGGTCTTATTCACATCATTAAACGCCTTGATGATCTCGGGCACCTCTTGCTCTGCCTTGGGCGTAGTTTTAAGAAACTGCTCGCGGCGGTCGGCAGGGTTCATCTCCCGGTAAACATAACCTTTACTGGTAAGCATATCAATAATGCTCACTAATGACGATTTATCTTTATCAAGCATCTGCCCTAAAGCCTTTTGTGTAAGCTGGCCATTGTTTAAGTATATGAGCGCCAATACATCATGGTAGCGGTGTATATCCAGGTGATCTACCTGTTTAGCCAGCGCGTGTAAGTATATGCGGCCAAAATGAAATAGCTTACGAGAAATGGGTTCTGCAATTTCCATAGTTACAGCGCCTAAATTAATTTGTTAAGCTTTATAATAGTTGTATGTATCAACCATTTTACAACACTGACGTTTATGTCCGGGTGTTTATTTTTTAATAAATTGCCGTCATGAGAAAACTTCTTTTATTTAGCGTTGCTCTGTTTACGATAATCATGACCACCAACACCATAACCAACGCTGCCCGCCCGGCACAAATAAGCTATAA
This sequence comes from Mucilaginibacter sp., assembly GCA_965277245.1. GTDB lineage: Bacteria > Bacteroidota > Bacteroidia > Sphingobacteriales > Sphingobacteriaceae > Mucilaginibacter. Next base: position 2,541,036 of record OZ255719.1, on the reverse strand, counting down.
CGTAACCTTCCCCGAGGCGCAGGCGCATTACGCTGATATAGAGATGAACATTACCGGCCTTGCACAAAAATCGCTCGATCTGAAGATGCCCGTCTGGACGCCCGGATCATACCTGGTACGTGAGTTTGCAAGAAACCTCGAAAGCTTTAATGCAGTAAGCGGCGGTAAAATCCTGCCCTTTTTAAAAACCCGGAAAAACACCTGGCATATTAACACTGCCGGCCTTAGCAGTGTGAAAGTGAAGTACAGGATGTATGCCTTCGAAATATCGGTACGTACTGCATTTATAGATATCACGCATGCTTTTCTTTCAACATCGGGCATGTTTTTATATCCCGATGGTATGCTGCACAGCCCATCTACCATTCATATTGTGCCCTATAAGAATTGGGATAAAGTTTCTACCAGTTTAGAAATGATGAACAATGATCCGTTTACCCGCACTGCGCCTAATTACGATATTTTGTTCGATTCGCCTATTGAAGTGGGTAATCAGGACGTTTTTGGTTTTGAGGCTGCAGATGTTAAATATGAAGTAGCCATGTGTGGCGGCGGCAATTATGAAAAGGAGCGCCTTAAAAAAGATATGGCCCACATTGTTGAATTGGAGACCGCGGTTTATGGCGAAAACCCTAACAAGCATTATACCTTTATTGTACATAACTACCTCAAAAATGGCGGCGGGCTGGAGCACTTAAGCTCAACAGTCTTAGGCGCTTCACGAAACGCTTACAATACCGAAGGTGGTTATCAAAATTTCTTGTCGCTGGTAGCGCATGAGCATTTTCACCTTTGGAATGTAAAACGCCTACGGCCCATTGCGCTGGGCCCGTTTGATTATGACAACGAAAATTATACCACTGACTTGTGGATAGCGGAAGGTTTTACCGCTTATTTTGATAACATTATTGTAAGGCGCACCCAATTGTACACCCCGGAGAATTATCTTGGCGTTTTAGCGGCCGACATTAATATTGTAGAAAATTCGCAGGGAGCCAAAATACAACCGCTGTCGCAGGCCAGTTATGATGCCTGGATAAAAGCCTACAGGCCGGATGAGAATTCGGCCAATACTACCATTTCTTACTACAACAAGGGTTCGGTAGCGGCCATGCTGTTAGACCTGGAGATCATCAATAACTCTAAAGCTAAGTATAGCCTTGACGATGTAATGCGTTTTATGTACACCCGGTATTATAAAATCTTAAAACGTGGTTATACCGATGCTGAGTTTAAGCAGGGCCTGGAGAAATTTGCAGGTAAAAACCTCGACGAATTTTACGCCAAGTACATTAACGGCCTGGCTAAAATAGATTATGATAAATACCTGGCCTACGCCGGCTACAAACTGGCAGATGATTTGGCAGCCACCAATACGCCTACTTTAGGCATTAAGGGTACTAATGCCTTAAATTTTATTAAGGTAACTAACGTTGCGCGCGGCAGCGCCGCCTGGGTTGACGGCATAAACGTTAACGACGAGATAAACCACATTAACGGCCAGATAGTAAATGACACCAAAATCATGCTCGACGGTAAGAACGTTGGCGATCACCTTATTGTAACCGTTACCCGCGACGGCAAACAGTTGGACCTGCCTGTAACCCTGTTGCGCAATAACGATGTAAAGTACAAATTTGTAAGCGTTGATGCACCAACTGCGGAACAGCTATCAGTGAGGAAAAAATGGCTGAGTTTGCAGTGATATATCTTAACGTCATTACGAGGCACGAAGTAATCCCTAACCAGCAGAGCAATCTGTAAAGTGTTGGATTGCTTCGTCATTCCTCCTCGCAATCACGTAAGTATTTAACTATTATTTCCCTTGCAACAACTTTAAAGCTTTTTTCAGATCGGCTTTCTTATCCGTTAATCCTTTCCATGGATCTTCGGTTTTCTTGATCCGGTCCATCACGTTAAAAATATCGAAGTTGGATATCTTAAGGTCATCATTCACTTCGCCCCAATGCAGCGGGGTTGACACCGTAGCGCCGGGTTTTGGCCTTACGGAGTAGGGCGCCGCAATGGTTTGCCCACGGCGGTTCTGCAAAAAATCTATATAAGTTTTCTTAGGCCGTTTAGCCGGGCTGCGCTCTATGCTGGTGGTGTTTGGCAATTGGTCATGTACTTTATGTGCTACAAATTCGGCAAAGGTTTTAATAAAATCATAATCGTACTTGCCGGCTACATAACAATAAATATGCAAGCCTTTTGAGCCCGAAGTTTTGATGTATGCGTCCAGTTCCATCAGGTCGAACAATTGTTTAACTACTAGTGCAGCCTCTATTGCCTCGGTAAACGGCACGTCGTGCGGGTCGAGATCTATTACCATAAAATCGGGATTATCCGGCTTTTTGTAAGAGCTTAACCAGGGGTTTATTTCTATCGAACCCATGTTGGCCACAAACAAAATGGTAGCTTCGTTTTGCCCTATTATGTATTTGATATGCTTATCGTTGCTTTCAGAATACAGCGGCTCGGTTTTGATCCACTTAGGTACCTTTGCCGGGTCTACATCTTTTTGAAAAAAGCCTTCGTCTTCAATACCATTTGGCTGCCGGCGCATAGAAAGCGCCTTATCGTGCATGTAAGGCAGCATATATTTGGCAACCTGCATATAATAATGCAGTATCTGCCCTTTAGTAATACCCTCGTTCTTCCACCACAATTTATTCTGATTGGTAAGCTTTAAGGTTTGCCCGCCAAACTTAATAGTTTCGTCGTCGGCAAGTTGGGTATCCGGTGTTTCCAACACAACTTTATCAGCTTCTTTATCTAAGCGCAAACCTTTAAAAACCGGGTGGCGCATGTGGTTATCTTCTGTCCATTCGCTGTAAAATACTTCGCAAACCAATTCGGGTTTTACCCAGGTAACTTTGCCGCGCTGATTAATTTTTTCGGTAAGGGTGCGTTCGCTTACTATCAGTTGCTCCATTTTGGCGTACACATCCTTAAGCGTAGCCTCATTAAAGCCGGTGCCGCAATTACCTGCATAACGGATGTGGCTCCCTTCCTTTACCCCTAAAATGAGCGAACCAAAAAAATGCCTTGAGCCTTCGGGCTTGGTAAAACCGCAAATAATGGCCTCCTGCGAATTCTGGATTTTAAATTTCAGCCATTTTTCAGACCGGCGGCCACTTTCATATGTACTTGTGCGGTCTTTACCTATAATGCCTTCCCAGCTTTTATCCCGGGCCTGCTGCATCAGCTCTGCTGCTTTGCCCTCTATATGATCATGGTATATGATGCCCTTTAACCGGGGGTACCCGGCAAGCAGTGCCTTTAGCAGTTCTTTACGTTTCCAAAGTTCCAGGTGGCGTGTATCGTGCCCGTCGAGCATCAGCAAGTCGAATACATAATATTTGAGAATGCCTTTTTTTCCGCTGCTCTGATAATTCTGTAAGTCCTGAAAGTGTGAGTTACCCTGTTTATCCTCAACTACAATTTCGCCATCCAAAACTGCAAGGCGGTCTATTGCCTTAACATCATCCCAAACCTGTTCATAATTATGGCTAAAATCGATGTTATTTCGCGACAGGAGTTTGCCGGCCGCGCCGGTAAAACCTACAGCGCGGTAGCCATCCAATTTATGCTCATAAAGCCAGTCATCGCTTTCAAAAAGCTTCGGCTCAAGTTTGGCCATCATTGGCGCATAGGTCTTTTCCCGGCGTGCTTTTGGCTCCGTGTTAGCTTTGGGCTCAGGCTTTGCATCGGGCTGGGTTTTGCCTTCGCTGTTGGCAATATCTGCCGCGTTTTTGTGTTTTGGCAGTTTTTTAACCTTTGCTTCTTTATTGTTTAAGAGCACCTTAATTTCTTCGGGAACAAAATCTTCGCTGTTGTATTTAGTTTTTACAGCATAATCATCTTTATGCTTAATTAAGAGCCATGATTTTTCATCCGTGTGCAGTTTTACCAACACGAATTCGCCGTGCAAAATTTTGCCATTCAGCCTGAATTTCATATCGCCTTTTGCAAGCCCGGCATGCAGCATTTTAATATTATCGGCAGGGTTCTCGGCTAAGGATTCATAGGTACCTTCATCCCAAACAATCACTATACCACCCCCGTATTCGCCGGTTGGGATCACTCCTTCAAAAGTGTGATAATCGTATGGATGGTCTTCCACCTGCATAGCCAGTCGCTTATCGCCGGGGTTCATAGATGGCCCCTTAGGCACGGCCCAGCTTTTTAAAACGCCATCTAACTCCAGCCTGAAATCGTAATGAAGGTGCGATGCATGATGGCGCTGTACTACAAATTTAAGGTCTTTGCCGGTGCCTTTTCCACCGGTCGGCTCTGTAGTTTTATCAAAGTCGCGCTTTTTTTCGTATTCTTTTAAGCCCATTTTACGCCCCTTTCTTAGTTAAACTGGCCATTAGTTGATCGTAAAGATCGTCACCGCTGGTTTTCACGATCTTCATTTTTTTAATGGTAGGGCGTTTACCCTTGGCCTTTGCTTTAATGATCTTCAGCAATTCGTCATTATAGTTATCCTTAAATTTCGAAACATCAAATTTCTCGGCATATTGGTTTATAAGCGCCAGGCCCATATCCAGTTCCTTTTTACTCAGGGCAGCATCTTTAGGCACGTTCAGGTCTTCGGTGCTGCGTATTTCCTGCCCGAAACGGATGCGGGTTACCACCAGCACATTGTCTTCGGGGTGTATAATGCACAGGTTCTCCGTGCTTCGCAACACGAAACGGGCAAGCCCGGCCTTTTTGCTTTTTTGCAGCGATTTTACCAGCAAATTGTAAGCCTTGCTATTTTTCTGATCCGGCTCGGCGTAATAAGAAGTTTCGTAAAACATGGGGTTTACGTCAGCCATTTCAACAAAGCTTTCAATCTCTATCAATTTGGTTTTCTCAGGTGCGGCATCGGCATAATCCTGCTCTTCGAGCACAACATAACCTTCATCCATTTTATAACCCCGCACTATCTTATCAAAGGGCACCTCCTTTTTAGTATTCTCATTCACCCGCTGGTAGCGGATGCGTGCATGGTCGCGGCTGTCGAGCATATCAAGGTCGAGCGAACTGTTTTGAACAGCCGAGTATAATTTAATGGGGATGTTTACCAGGCCAAAACCTATCGAGCCCTTCCAAATAGATCTCATAATTAGCTTGTTTTTAAAAAGCTTAATTATAACTAAAAAAGGATATAAAGAGTTTTAAACTAATTGGTTTGTAAAAATTCGGGGCCGATAATGGATAAGCCGTGTATTATAAAAACTTCTTACGATATATGCAGTTGAGATGAGAGCAATGTATAACGCTTTCGCGTCAAAAAAAATAACATTACTTATCAATAAAAAACATGATTGAAACTAAAGGCTACGCAGCCCAAAATGAGCATACCGATCTGGCCCCATGGAGTTTTGAACGCCGGGAAGTTGGCCCGCACGATGTGCAGTTTGATATTCAGTTCTGCGGGGTTTGCCACTCAGACTTGCACCAGATACGCAATGAGTGGTTCCCGGGCATATTCCCGATGGTGCCGGGCCATGAAATAGTTGGCCGTGTAGTAAAAGTAGGCAGCGAGGTTAAGAACTTTAAAGTGGGCGACTTGGCCGGTACCGGTTGTATGGTTGACTCATGCCAGCACTGCGAAAATTGCAAACAAGGCCTTGAACAATATTGCCTGGAAGGCAGTACCCAAACCTATAACAGCACCGAGCGCGACGGCTCGCGCCCGACCTATGGTGGCTATTCTAACACTATTGTGGTGCGCGAAGAATTTGTATTGCACGTTTCAGAAAAGTTAAACCTGGCCGCTGTGGCGCCATTACTGTGCGCGGGCATCACCACTTATTCGCCCCTACGCCACTGGAAGGTTGGCAAAGGCCATAAGTTGGCCGTGCTTGGGCTTGGTGGGTTAGGCCACATGGCCGTTAAATTTGGTGTTGCATTTGGTGCCGAAGTTACCGTGCTAAGTACATCGCCAGGCAAAAAGGCAGATGCCGAAAAATTAGGCGCGCACCACTTTGTAGTTACTACAGACGCTGAACAATTAAAGGCGGCTACCGGGACGTTCGACTTTATATTGGATACCGTTTCGGCAGAGCACGATTTTAATTTGTACTTGTCGCTGCTGCGCACCAATGGCGTAATGATATGCGTAGGCGTGCCGCCAAAACCGGCGGAGATAGCCGCGTTTAGCTTATTGGCCGGCCGTAAAAGCCTTGCAGGCTCGGGCATTGGCGGAATTCCCGAAACTCAGGAAATGCTTGATTTTTGCGCAGAGCACAATATAGTTTCTGACATAGAACTGATCGATATTAAAGACATTACGGCATCATACGAGCGTATGGTTAAAGGCGATGTACGGTATCGTTTTGTAATTGATATGGCAACATTGTAGCTGTTTTATCAATTAAAAAGGCATTCGTTAGCCAACGGATGCCTTTTTTATGCAACTAATACTTAGTTACAAATGAGCAAAATAGAAAAATTGCTTTGGCAATTTTTAAATAACCTAAGGATCTGACATGGGAGGAATTGGCAGCGATTTTATATCATTTTGGATATAGAGAAATTGCATCCGGCAAGACCGGTGGTTCGCGACGAAAATTTTCATGTATTAATAAAGTGATAATAAGCTTGCATAAACTTCATCCAAAACAAATTGTGAAATCTTACGTGATAGTGCAGGTTCTGATACATTTAATAGAGAAGGAAGATTTAAGATCATTAACATATTAAAACAAGGAGATTATACGGCTAACCTAAGCTATAGTGCCGATGACGAAGTCTGTTTGGGAAAATAAACGATATAAACGACTTAGTAACCTTTAAAGGTTAGTCTGTTAAGGAGCTTAAAGCTGCCTTTAAAGAGGCGATTGAAGATTATATTGAAACCTGTAAAAGCTTAAACAAGGCGCCTGATAAATCGTAAGGAGTTTTTTAATGTGCGGGTACCACCCCCGCTATCAGAAAGCTGCAATGGTGGCTAATTTGCACAACATGACCTTAAACGATCTGGTAAAAACAGCGCTCGACTATGCACTTGTACATGAGAAAGATTTTTTGAATAAAGCTATATAAAGCGTAGCTCTTAGTAATGCGCCCGCCCCGCCTGGTGCCGTCGGTAACCTTTAATCAACTGCCATAACAGCTCGCCTGTTGCCAGGGCTATCAAGGCAAAAATTACCGGTTTTAATGCATTTGCGGTAGATGCAAGCGCACCGCCCAGGGCAGCAAAATAAACCACCGCCGGCAGGATCATAAATATACAAAGGCCACCAATGCCAAGCGGGATCTTAAATGGCCGGTGCACATCAGGAGAACGTATACGCATTACAATCAGCGTAATATATTCGAGAAATAAACCTGCCCCATAAACCGTAACATCTATGATCAGCAACTCTTCGAACGACCATAGGATCATTACACTAACCACCAGCGAGCAGATGATAATAGAAAGATAAGGTGTATTATATTTGGAATGAAGTTTGGTTAATGCCTGCGGCAATAACCCATCGTCGGCCATTACTTTGGGGATGCGTGAAACAGAAAGCAGTACCGCCGTATAAATGCCTAATGCGCTTGCCATACCGCCTAATGCTATAAACGCGCCCAACCAGCGCCCTCCAATAAACTCGCCTAAAACAGGGAAACGTTTATCACTCAGCAGCTGCGGATTAATGCCCGATTGCTGGGCTACCAGCATCACAACAAAATAAACTACGATAACCAAAGCAAACGCGCTGAACACTGATATCAGGTAAGTGCGCACGGGCTTGTCAACCTCCCCGGCATAGGTGGTCACGTTATCCCACCCAAGGCAGTTCCACATTACGGTGTACAATGCCATGCCAAACGCAGGAAATTTTAAATGGCTTAAAGATGGCGCAGGTAGATAGCCGCTTAGCGAGTGATGGGCCAATGCTGCAATAAACAGGATCACAAAGGGCCCTAAAACAGCTACGCTTAGTATCACTGAAGCCCTGCCAACCTGCACAATGCCAAATATATTTATCAATGCCGACAGCCAGATGAATACCAAACAAACAGGCAAATGCCAGGCCTGCATCCAGGGGAAAAAGAAGGTGGCGTACTGGATAAACATCACCGGGTAAATAGCCAGGTCTATAAAGGTGTAAAGCCAGGTCCACCACCCTTCATAAAAACCGAAACGCTTGCCTAAGGCGTTTTTTACCCATTGATAATAGCCGCCTTCAACGGGCATCATGCTGTTAAGCTCGGCAACGGTAAGTATGGCGGGTACATCCCAAAATATGGGGGTAAGCAACAAGATCAGCAAGGCTGCATGCGGCCCTGCATAACTAAGCAAAGACTCGAGCCCGTAAGGGCCGCCGGAAACCGTAAAAAAAATGATAACCACCAGTTGCAGCGGGCGTATTTTTTTAGGTACCGGGTTATTAATCATCGTGCTCTAAAATAGCAGATTGATTTGATGATTTAGCCATTTGAAAATGCAACGTAAAATTTGGAGATAAATCTATAGACTATCGACTATGGTTTACTGACTTCTTAAGATACCACGCCATAGTAAGCCTTATCATACGGTTATAGGTTCGTAAGCCCGCAGGTTGGTTATTGGCTTTTAAAAAGCTATCGTAAAACTTGCCGCTAATGAGGCCGATTTGCCCGGCATAATTTATCCAATAGGTACTGTCGGTTTTTAGGTCTTGCCTTACTCCCGGGTTAAGCAATGCTTTAAGCTGGTGGTGCATCACGGTATCGCGCCTGCGGATGTACCGCAGAAATTCGATAGAGGCTTCATAGTAGGCAGAGTATTTAAGCAGCCTGTCGTTAGAATGGATCCCGGCCAGATAGCCCACAAAATTAGCCTCATCTTCGCGGCCAAAACCCATCTGATGGCCCATTTCGTGACAGGCCGTAAACGGCCTGTCGAAAACAGGCATCTGCCAATTTATTTGCGCCTCGCCGGTAAAAGGATTATAATATCCCGAAGTGCTTAAATAATTCATCAATGGCGATAGCATTGACGGTTTAACACCCGGCATACATATATGAAACACCGGAGAGGTAGCAGACAGGATTTTGATAGCACCCGTTGCCGAAGCGTAAACAGATTGATTAGGCTGCAGTACGTCGGTTTTGGTTACGGCATCACGACTGGCGTTAGCACTGTCTATGATCATGCGGGTAACTGCCTCCACATCTTTAATGGTATAAGAGGTATCCTGCAGCCCGAGCCGCTCGGCCGCCGAAGGGCGAAAATAATTTAATCCCCAGAAAACATAAAAAACTATAACGCCGGTTTCAACCCCTATAACAAGTTTCAGCAATAACCAGCCGGCGAGTTTAAATCTTCTTTTAGCAAGCAGATATATGATTTTTATAACCGCGTACAGCAGCCATATAATTGCCAGTATGTACAGCACATCGCCTATGCTAAAAGGAAGCCAGCCAATAAGCAGGTGCAGTAAGTAGCTGATGCCTTTGTAAAAACCTTCGGAGTAAAAACGTTCAATCAGTTGAGGCGCCAGTTTCAGATTTGACAGTAACACGATGGGCACTGCCAGTATGGCGGCAATAATCCATCTATTTTTGAAGTAAGCCGTAGGGCGCGACATTAATGTAAAGATAAAGATTAGCACAGCTTGTTACTAATGCTAATAACTGCCGGATATTTTACTTGTAAATGATTTCTTTATCCATCTGTTAATTGCATTTTGCGGTATCATACAGGAATACTTATGAATATATCAGGAGCGCAAAACAAACTTTGTGAAAGCAATGATGTGCAGATTGTGCCATTTGAACCTGCTTATGCTGCCGATTTTAAAAAATTAAATGAAGAGTGGATATCGCAGTACTTTAAAATGGAAGACGCCGATTACCGTTCGCTCGATCATCCGCAGGAATATATTATTGATAAAGGCGGTTTTATTTTAATTGCGCTTTACCAAAATAAACCGGTTGGTACCTGTGCACTGCTAAAGCAGGATGGTGATACGTTCGAACTCGCAAAAATGGTTGTATCGCCCCGGGTTAAAGGTAAAGGTATCGGGTTTATATTAGGCAACGCCGCTATAGCCAAGGCGAGGGAAGCAGGCGCCAAAAAACTTTATCTGGAAAGTAATACCATCCTTAAGCCGGCTATAAGCCTTTATCATAAGTTGGGGTTTGAGGAAACGACCGGCATCACTTCGCCTTATGAAAGATGTAATATTCAAATGGAATTAGCTTTATAACTAAGCTGACAGGCTTTTTAAAGTAGAAACTTAGGCTTTGTTGGTCCACATGTGCCTCACTATCTTCCAGTTGCCGTTTGGTAGGCGCTTGTATACCATAAGATAGCTGCCTGCTAAATGAAGCGGCTTTTGTGTTGCCCTATCAACAAGTGTTTCCCGGTAATTGCCGCTATCATAGGCCAGGTTTGCGGATAAGGCTACACCAGTACTCTCGAGGGTAATATCGCTATCAAATCTTTGCATTACCTGTGCAAATAACCTGGTGATCTGTGCCTTGCCCACCGCGTTAGTGCCATCGGGGCTAAAGAAAACGCCATCATCTGCATATAACCCCACATTTTGAGTTAGTTTTTTTTGATGAAGATCGGCCTGCCATTCTAACCTGCAGCGGGTAATAATTGCGGTATCATCAGCCTTGTTTGATCTGATTTTTTGTGCAAAAGCTGCCGTTGCCATTAAGATGGCAAGGCTGCCTGTGGTTAATACCCTGGTTATGTAATTCATATTAAAATAATTCGCCTACGTTTATAAATAAACCCTTAGAACCCTCATGCCCAAAACCATAATCTATGCAAATATTGGTTTTAGATAACTTATTAAGCTTAACCCTTAAACCGGGGCCGAACCCGGGCTGTACACTTTGTAAACGTGTACCCGGCTTAGCGCTAAGTGTTTCGCCGTTTACAAATAATACGCCGCCAAGCAAGCCGTTTTGGGTTAGCCTGAAACGATACTCGGCCTCGGCATAAACCATTTGCGCCCCGCGGAAACGCCCTTGTATATATCCCCTGCCGGTACTTGAGTAAGCATCCCATGAGGTTGCCGGCAAATCCAGGTAAGGCGGCTTACCGCTTACGGTAAGCCAGTCGAAACTCCAGAGGGCAAGTACATTATTACTGCCCGCAGGGAAATTAAAATACTTGCGGGTATCTATGATCAATGACCGCCAACCCCTGGTACTTCCCAGCGTGCGGTAATTATCGCGGTATTGAAATGAAGAATAAAATCCTTTTGACGGGTTGGTTGAGTTATCGCGGCCATCAAAAAGCGTGTTGACTGTTATGCCCGACGATACGGTGTGTGCGGCTTCGCCGTAAAAGAAATAATTAGACGGCTTACCATTTTCCTTTCCTTCTTCAGAAACATTGGCATGATAATCTAAAATATACCCGGCGCCTGCGTAAAAATTGCCGGTTATATGCCGCATTAAAGTTTCATAAAAGCGGATGTAGGTGAACGTCATTGGGTCTTCATTCACCAGGTGCGATGAACTGCCCAAGCCAAAAGTGCTTTGCGGATAAATATAAAATCGGTCGTCGCCAACCAGCAACCATTTATTATGGCTAAACCAAATGTTAGACTCGATAGGTACGGTGAACTGCTTTTTAGTGGATACTGCCGCGCTTGCCGTAATGGTTGAAATGCGGGTCATAGAATCGCGACGAAATTGGATATTGCCCGAAAAACTGACGGCAAAGCCCGACGATAGCGTATAACCAACAGCGGGTATGTATGAATAAACAGGCTTACTGGTTATAGAATCGCGACGGGTTTTGGTATTCGATTTTTTTTTAAAACTATTCACCAGATCGTAAAGATCGGTTTGCTTGGCAGTATGTTCAGTAACCGTTTTTATACTGTCGGTAATTACTGGTGGTGTTTTTGAAATTACTTTTTCCTGTGCGCGGGTAAAAGATACGTGAAGCAATAAGGCAGCAAAAAAAATAATGAGCAACAGGGGTTTTGTCATAAATGTTATTTACCAATAGGCAGCACCGGCAGCTTAGGAATATTCAGCGGCTAATGCGCGGGGGTTAAGTTCGTTAAATTTTTGCTCAATAATACTTTTTACCTGCGTTTTTAATGCACTGGCATCATCAACAGACAAATTGATTGTAGCAATTGGTTTATGAACATACACTTTACAAATGCCCGGGCGCGTGCCAAACTTAAAGCCATCGTCCCACATGGTACGCCACGTGTTTACAGAGGTTACCGGCAAAACCATTACACTACAATCTATAGCCAGCCGGAAAGGGCCGTTTTTAAACTCCTGCACCTTTGGCGGAAATGTGTCGGCTATACCAGCTTCGGGGAACATTATAATGCTCCTGCCGTTATCCAGCATGTCTCCCGCAGCTTTAAACGCCCTGAAAGCCGACATTTTGCTATCGCGGTTAATGGGAATATCAACCGTTTTAAAAAATATGCCGGTGATCAGGCCGTCAATCAGTTCCTGTTTGCCCATTATAGAATAGTTGGTATGCGGCATCAGCATACAGATCATGGATGTATCGAGGTTAGAGGTGTGGTTTGGACAAATGATGTAAGGGCGGCTCCAGTCTACTGGCTCTTCAAATTCAAACCTGTAAAAAATGCCTGCACAAAGTGAGCTCATGTATGCCCAGATGCGCCGCGTAACTATCATGCCGTTATAACGCGAAGGCTTATGCGCAAACCAATTAAGCGGCAGCCATAAAATAAAATACCATAAGCCTGCAAAAAAAATGAGCAGGTAATTATGAAATTTCCTTAATAAAAGTATCATAAGCGCAACAGGTTAATTGGCCGGGTATTACGTATTTACGTAGTAAAGTGATTTTGAGTTGTTAAGGAAATTTGATGATTATTCTTTTGTAAAACCGTTGGGCACTTGCCAAAAAACGTCAGGATTTGATATAGCAATATTTGTGTACCTATTATTGTCTGCTTTATTAAAGAAGTTTTAATTAAACGGTGCCGAAGGTAATTCAGCAGGAATCAAATGAATATATTTACGTATGAGCCCTCTGCCGCGCCACAGAGCAGTTATAAATAAACTAAAAAATGCTTTTGCATATGCTAATGTATAAATTCTTTCTACCACCCTATCCCATAATCCTCACCGTGGTTACTGCTGCCGCCCCAAAGGCTGCCATGTTTCCAGTCGAAATAAATGGCGTTTATGGGGCCGCTGGTGCGCTCGGTAAAACTTAGGGTATAGCCCATATTTTTAAGATCGTTTCGTACGGCTTCCGTAGTGTTAGTATTTAGCAGTATCTGCCCCGGTTTTGGTTCACGGTCGGCAGTTTTTGAGCCGCCCAGGGATAACCAGAGCTGATTGGTATTAAAGTTAGGCGCTTCGGTGGCTTTTTGCACGGTGAAACCAAATTCGGCCACATCTAAAAAGAACTGGATGAGGTTTTGGTCCTGTGTGTCGCCGCCCTGCACAGCCGCGCTTAAGAAAGGTTTGCCATCTTTTAAAAACATAGACGGCGAAAGCGTAACCCTTGGCCGCTTGCCGGGCGCAACTACATTGAAAGGGTTCAGGGCAGAGTCGAGCACAAAGCTCTGCATCCGCTGGCTCATGCCTACACCGGTATTACCCGCAATACAGGCCGGCAGCCAGCCGCCGCTTGGGGTAATAGAAACTACCCAGCCTTCCTTATCTGCAGCCTCTACAGATGTAGTACCGCGCCATAGGCGGTCCTGATAGTTATCATCTTTGGGCGAGTTCATACCCAGATCGTGCTTTGGCGCAAAATTACGCTTGGTTGTATCCATCTCGAAACCGCGCTGTTTAAGCAGGTTAATGTACGGGTTGGTCTTTCCCTCAAACGGATAAGGGTTTCCCGGCCCTATGTGCGCATCATTTTTATCATACCTAATCAATGCCGCACGTTGTTTAGCATACGCCTTACTTAGCAAACCTTTCATCGGTTCGTTTGCGCTGGCATAAGGGTCGCCGTAATAAAAATCGCGGTCGGCAAAGGCCAGGTTCATGGCCTGGTACACGGTATGTATATATTTACTGCTGTTAAAGCCCATACCCCTGAGGTCGAAATTTTCGAGGATGTTCAGGGCCTGCAGCATCACCGGCCCTTGCGTCCACTGCTGTAGTTTGTATACCTCTATACCTTTATAGTTAATGCTTAGCGGCTGCTCTTCAATAGGGTGCCATTTGGCCAGGTCCTGCATGGTAATGAGGCCTCCCTGTTCCTGTGCGCCACGCACAAATTCGCGGGCTATATCACCTTTATAAAATCGATCGTATGCCGCCATTAACGCTTCTTTGCGTGTCTTGCCTTTTTTTAGAGCGGCAGTTTCGGCCTCAACCATTTTAGTTAAAGTGGCCAGCAGATCCTTTTGCACAAATATTTCGCCCGGCTCCGGCGCCTCACGCTTTTCGCCCGGGTGTGTCATGAATACTTTTTTGCTGTATGGCCAGGTTTTCAGCATTTCTTTATCCTTCTCCATGGTATTGGCGCTTTGCGCCTCAATGGCGTAACCTGCGGCCATGTGCATTGCCGGGGCAAGCACCTGTTTTAAACTCATAGAACCGTAATTTACCAGCATGTAAATAAGCCCGCCCGGGGTGCCGGGCGTGGTGGCCGCAAGCGGGCCGTACTCGGGCGGGAAGTTGTAACCTTTGCTTTTAAAGAAGGCAACCGTTGCACCGGTAGGCGCCACGCCCATGGCGTTAATTGCAATTACCTTACCCGTTTTTGGGTTATAGATAAGCGCCTGCGTTTCGCCGCCCCAGCTTAGGGTATCCCACATGGTGCACGTGGCAGCAAGCATGGCGCAAGCAGCATCAACCGCGTTGCCGCCCTGCTGAAATATCATAGACCCGGCGGTGGCTGCCATGGGTTTGCCGGTAACAGCCATCCAGCTGCTGCCGTACAACATTGGTTTTTGGGTTTGCTGCGCCAAAACCTGCAAGGTACACGCCGCTAATATAACTAAGGCCAGTAAACGCTTCATGCTGACTAAGATATGAATTTAGGCCGTGAACTGTGCAATGGTGTGCTTCTTGTCTATCACACCACGGGGATTAATTATCCCAGATTTCATTGCTTTTCCGTTTTAATTTGCCTGTTATAAATCGGGGTTAAATTCTACTATCCATTCAATGCCATACTTGTCTCTAAGCATTCCGGCGTATGTACCCCAGGGGCTGTCGCCAATGTTACCTTCAATATCCCCGCCTGCCGATAGTCTGTTAAATATTTTGTCTGCTTCTTCGCGGCTTTCTGCACTTACCGATATTTTAGATCTATTTTCATTTTCGCTTACCCGCCCCATAAATTCGGGAACGTCATTAGCTATTAATACATTGTTTGCACCAATAGGTAAGGCAATGTGCATTATTTTATCGGCATCGTTTTCTGCCACCGGAAATTGGGCGCCTGATAGATCTTTAAAACGAACAATTTTTGCAAACTCTCCGCCAAAAACAGATTTGTAAAAAGTGAACGCTTCTTCGGCATTCCCATTAAAATTTATCCAAGGGTTAATTGCTCTCATAATGTTATTTTAATTGTTAATATTTCTGATTGTGCTATACTGCTTTTTATATGGTATTAATTTGCTCATTTTATAAGGGTGTAATTGTGATTAATCTTATCAGATTTCTACCTGCAGGGTATTAACATGTTAAAGATAGATAACCTTTATTTAATTTTTTGCCGGTGATTCAAACCCCAGTCAACCAGCGTTTCTGTAACCGGAAACACACTCATACCATATTCAGTTATAGCATAATTTACGGTAACCGGACGGGTATTCATAACCGTACGAGTTACCAATAAATTTATTTCCAGATCCTGCAGTTCTTTAGAAAGCATTTTCGCCGATATGCCTTCTACTTCGCGCTGGATTTTCTTAAAGGTATTCGTTTCCGTTACATGATTATTTAAATGCCGCATGATCCTTAACTTCCATTTACCGCCTAATATTTCCAAACTGTCGCGGATGGCGGCCAATTCCTGCTCACATGTAGCCTCCTGTTTTACAATCTTTTTCATGATTTAGAAATTACATCAGTTAACTAAGGGTAACCGGTTACCCTTAGTTAACTGATGATAAAAGTAAACTATCAGCTGCTAATTTTGCCTTACAATAATTGGTATTTAAAAACTTAAAATGAAAACACTCGATTATTACGTACTGGATGTATTTACAGATTGCAGATATAAAGGAAACCAACTTTCGGTAGTGTACACGGCCGAGGAACTAACGCTGGATGAATACCATGATATTTCCAGGGAGTTTGGTTATTCGGAAACATCCTTTGTTAGCTATTCGGCCGAAGAATGCGTCTTTAAAGTACGATCATTTACACAAGCTAAAGTTGAAGTAGTTGGTGCAGGACATAACTTGCTTGGCGCCGTATGTTTAGCATTACTTAAAAAATGGAACATTTTTAACGGTCAGGACAATCAACCGTGGGTGTTGATAAGAGATGAAAAGGTACCGCTAAAAATTACAGAGAGAGGCGGTTTACCCTACGTTGGAATGAAACAGGCTCCGGCAAAAATTATTAAACAGGTGCCTGCTGAAATCATAGCTAAAGCTGTAGGGTTAAGTGTTGCCGACATTGAACCGAATGGATGGAAAGTAAATATCGTTGTTACAGATGTTGGCCACCTGATGGTCCCGGTGAATAATATAGCATCCTTAAAAAAGGCAGCGCTGCAAAAGGCCTTATTAAAAGCAGCGTCTGAAAAATTTGGTTTTGAGGGCTGTTATTTATTTACCACGGATCAACCCGACCTTGAATATATTGCAGAGGCGAGATTTTTTAATCCCTTTATCGGTATTGACGAAGATCCGGCAACAGGAACTGCAGCCGGCCCTTTAACCGGCTACCTTGAGCAAATTGGATATATTGAAAAAGACGTGGACTACAAAATATTACAAGGGGTATATGTAGATCACCCCTCTGTTATCCATGTAAAAGTAGTGGATGATGGAATTTGGGTAAGTGGCTCTTCGGTAATAGTAATGGAAGGAAGGCTTTATTTGTAGTCTATTCAAAACCTACTAATGTACATCTGCTGAAGTTTGCGCCCTTCCCGAGCCACTCAGGTGCAATTTGAGATATACATTTTCCGCTACTTAATCTACAAATAAATAAACCCACCTAAAACTTTTATCGCGCACCTGTTTGTTATATTTAAGCTGGCTGGCCTACGCCGTTATTCAATAGCTGCCGCAAACTTCCCGGTATGTATTTATTCCATCCGGCAACACAGGTATCATAACATTCAAGTTGTGGCACTAAACCCGAGTGCGTAAAGTTTACTGTGGTCTGGTTGTCTATAGTAGAAATCCGGAATATAACTTTGGTAGTTTTCCATTCAGATCTGTCTTTAAGCCATGGGAGATAACTATTTGTTACAAGCCAAACAATTTTGTTCCCGGGTATAAATTCTATGATCTTAAAGTCTACAAATGTTTCACCAAATCTTACGGTAAACTCGTCGTTGAGTTTTTCTGTACTGCCGGTAACGTCTTTTGCCCACCAATGCGATACCTGGCTTATTGCCTCCATTGCCTCTGCAGCAGTTACGTTTGCAGTTATTCTGCAATTAAAATTTTCCGCTTTCATTTCTTTGCTCCTTTATCTTTTAATAAACCTTCTAATTTTTTCAATTTGCCACTCCAGAATGCGTCGAAGTATTCGAGCCATTTTTGCAGCTCCTTAAATCCATCCTCATGCAATGTGCAATAACGTTCCCGGCCGGCATCGCGGATGGATATAAAGCCCGATTCGTTAAGCACCTTAATATGTTTAGATACCGCAGGGCGGCTCATATCAAAGTTTTCCGCCAGGGCATTAATGGTCAAGCTATCTTTAGATAGCAGGTATAATATTTGCCGTCGGCTGGGGTCGGCAATTACCTGGAAAGCATCAAGCCGTGGGTATTCCATCGCTTTCGGGGTTTAGTAGTTTATTGATCTTGTTGATGTTTTGCAACCAGCCTTTTTCCATTGCATCGAATATTGGGAGGATCTCTGAACCTTCGAACCCCCGATGGATCAATACTAACTCGGTGCCACCGTTTTTTTCGGTCAATGCCCAGTGCACTTCAGATCTGGTCACTTGCCCGTTTCCGGGGCCAAAGTCCCAACTATAAACCAATTTCTTAAGCTGTACTATCTCCAGCACCTTGCAATGAAAGATACCGTCGAAATCCCAATCGGGCATTGGTTTGCTGGTGAATTTAAACTCATAACCCTCTACAGGTTTAAAATCAGTAGGCATTAGCCACTGCGCCATAAGTTCTGGAACGGTAAGGTAATCCCAAACATCGGATAGCGTGTTGGGATAAAAAATTTGATGTTTAATGATCTTTGCCATAATGGGTAACTTTTAGGTTACCCAAATATATAGGTAACTTTTGAGTTATGCAAATTATCGCCATTTTTATGGGTTTGTATATTAACGATTGAATAATTGGGGCTAAAACCAAAAAAGCCTCCAACTTTCGCTGGAGGCTTTTGTAGCCCGTAGGGGAATCGAACATGATTAATACCCTATTGACTTACAATACTTTACATGGCGGTCGATGTACTACGCACCGAATTACTAACCATTATTAATGCAGATTAATTACAAATCTTATAGGTCAAATTTACAAATTCTTTTACAAATTAATCCAAACAACTTCAATCAAATCCAATTAAATCAATTACCTTTATAAGATTAGCGCTCTTATTTAAAGCAGCAATCGTTCGTTGATAATGTAAAATATCATCGAAAGTCAGCTGGTGTTTTTAATGTTTTAAGCCACTTCTGAGCGGGCTGATAATCATCGACATACAATTCCTGCGCAGTTTATAACATTACTCTTTATTTGATTAGAATCGATATAAGCTTTGTTATTGGTGAGCTTATTTTTTTGTCATATCATTGCCATCATCTGGGATAAGTGGTTTTATATTTATTCCTTTTGCGCTTTCTAGTAAATGTAAGTACCGGCGATATCGGCAAGTACGAAGGGATGAGATCAAGCCGTCTATTGATACAGCAGCAAAGGTGGCCGATGCTTTGGGCGTAACATTGGATTACCTGGTTAAAGATGCCGAATATCAGAACATTGACCAGGATGCTTTGACACGCTTAAAGCTGATAGAGAAGCTGCCGCAGGAAGAACGCTCACATTTGTTTGCCACAATGGATGCTTTCTTCGCTAAAAACAAACTGCAAGCCCTGCTTAAATAGCAAAGCCCGGCACATGGTCGGGCTTTTATTGCTCTATTAGTTAGTACGGGCGGCATTGCCTCCCTTCTTAATATTGTACCGCCGATAGCTTTATGGTGTCTGTAGCATTTAGGTAAACACTTTTGTCATTTTGAACTATACCTTTGACTTCGATAATTTTTCCGATATAATTCTTTATTGATGTTTTAGCAGTCTGATTTTGATACAAATTACCTTGAATAAACACCATTAAAGTATGTGAAGTATCTTTTCCTACTTCGAACCAAGCCGATTGCGCATAACTTGAGTTTCCAGATCTGATCATACGGTCTCGTAAAATAACTTCTTTACCGACATATCTTTTAGCTTGTCCAGCATTTATTACAGGGCACTTCTTTAAGTTTATTATTGCAACTGCTAACAGCATGAATATAATTGATTTCATATCTATTTATGGTCTGTTATTATTTTGAACTCCAAACGGCTGAATGTTTCCATTTACAAAGTTAATAGTTACTGTTCTTTGAACTCCATTTACAGTTACAGGAATTGAGACTGTTTGCGTGTTACCTGTTCCGCCCACAGTAGGTTGACTTCTACGGCTTAAATTTATCGACACTCCATTAACTGCACTTTCTGTAGGGATGGCAGTGTTAAAGTGCGCATCCGTACCGGTGGCACCTTTCGTTTGGATTTGGAAACCCTCACTTGTCTCATGCATGAGCGCACCATAGGACGTTAAAACACCGGTCGTCCCCATGTTTTTTACGTCACCCATATCAATAGTATGAACGCCTGGCGTAACAGTATACCCCGCTGGCGCAGCTCCGTTATCACCTATCAATATTTGATTAGACAATGTGCTGCTTTGATCGATAAGATTAAAAGATGCTGTTTTCGAATCGCCAATCATTGTATTAAGTGATTTGTACATATCAGCCTGCGCCCCGGTCATACTCATTTGCTGATCTTCCGTTAGGGATGACATTGTCCAATTTCCTTTACTATCCTGATTCATTGTTGCGATATTCCCCATCCCGGCTTCCATAGATTGTTTGTAAGCGGCGGTAGCATTAGCATTACCTGCCGTTCTTATTGAATCACCATTCATATCGATATTGCTTATCGGATTGTTTCCACCATAATTATATGGCGACCATCTTGTATACTTTTCAGCAAATCTGTCTATGACATTCCACCTGGCAACCACCGGATCATAGAACCTTGCGCCATAATCGTATTGATTAGCCAGGTCAACCTGCAACTCCTTTCCGTTATAAAGATGGCGGTTATTGTTCGTATAATCATAATCAGATTTACGCAGGCCGAAGGCATAGTATTCATCCTCCTGCAAAACCCGTACGGCGTTGTTGTACTGGTCGAATGTTACCCGCACATCGCCCAGGTGGTCTTTTAGGTCGTACTGGTAAGTGTAACCGCCTCCGTTAGGTGTGGCACGGCCCTCTTCGGTGGTAATGTATTTAATGGCATTGTTAAAGTAGGTGATGCCGTTAATGTAATCCCAGCTGCCGTCACTGCCGGTGTTATGTAATTTGTTGCCCGTGGCATCGTAAGTATAAGTGGCTACGCTGGCAACTGACCTGGGCAGGTTTAAGAGGTTATAGCTGATGCTTTTGCTCATACCGTCGCTGGTGGCATTTCCGTTCCCGTCATAAGTATAGGTTCCGCTTGTTAGGTTGGTTACACTCTGTAGCTGGTTACCTCCGTTGTAGTTATATGTATATGTTCCGTTATACAAACCTGCACGGGTCAAGGTCGTTATATTACCCTTCACATCGTAAGTTATATTACTTTCGTTGTTGCCGGTGGTTGAAGTACCGCTTGTTAGGCGGTTCAGGTTATCGTAGCTGTAGTATAGATGTTGGCTAAATTGCCCGGCGTGCCCCAAAGCTGGTTGGCTATGTTGCCATTATACTGGGGTGTAGTGCCATCGTTGTAGTTAAGCTGCATCGAATACAGGGCACGGTGCTTGTAGTTAGCTACCCGCTTCCATTGTAGGCATAGCTTACGAAACGAATGGGACTGTCTATTTATAAAAAATTAAAAGAGTGTCATCTTTCCAAACGTCTTCGTAAGTGTCTGTGACTAAAAACCTCCACCCCGGGGCCAAGCTCATATATTTCATAATTAGGGGACAGATATCCATCAAGTGATACAAATGAACTGGCTTAAAAAAATCGGGAGCGGTTGAATATAATTCGCCAGCCCATATATACCATCCTGTAGTATCTTCCGTTACGGGATGACGCAATCCATTAATGGGCCATTGTGAGCTTTCTACATTATCTGCTAAACCAATTCTTAAATTCAACTTTGCTTCTACATACGGTGCCCCATATTTATCACAAATCTCAAGTTGATGTCTATTGATATCCATTTACTTTTTTTTGATCCTTTGAATATTTGCTCATTTCAGCTCCTTGTTTTGCAGAGCAAGTTGAACACTGTGGTTGAACAGAGCCTTTACTGCGCATTTTTTCTTTATCTATTTTGCCTGTCTCATAATGTTCTTTTACAAGTGGTGTTTTATGATCGGCAATCCGTTTTCCCTCAGAAGCACCACACGTGGCACAAGGTTTACCCTGCACTGATTCTCTCTGTTCCTTTGTAGTGGCATCACCCTTTCCTTTCCATGTCCAATCTTCTCCAGGAGATTTCCCTTTATCCCAAGGCAAATCTTTAGCATCTGGAATGGCCGGACTTGATTTTACAATGGCCGGCTTAATATCTTTACTTAGGTAGTAAAGGGTTAATGCATCTGTGAGCACATCTAAAACTGGAACCTCTTGATCAAAAGTGTCTGTAACCCATAGCCATTTAGGCACATTCTTTACTCTTGATGCTATACCCAAAGCTGCAAGGCCAAATCCGCTGCTTTTACTTTCCTTTTTAGCCGTAATGGTTACTTCTTTAAGTTGATGAACAGGCTCGGGTTTTGGATTAACTTTACCTGTATCTAATCCATATTGATCGTAATAAATCAGGGGATTATTAAGAACGTAATTGTAAGGATTAACATTATAATGGTTTTCGGCCATTGGATCAATCACATTCCACCTGGCAATTAAAGGGTCGTAGAAACGTGCACCGTAATCGTATTGATTAGCCAGGTCAACCTGCAACTCCTTTCCGTTATAAAGATGGCGTTTTCTGCTCGTATAAGTCAGGTAGGCGATCAATGCGTTTGTTTCTTCACCAACCAGGCCGCTTTGGGCGATCGCCTGTTTTGTCCTGGTTAACAAGTCCGGAGATTTTAGATAGGTTATAGCCGCTTTGCGTTCGGGTTCGGTTAGCTGCTTTTTTTCAACTTGTTTGGGCTTCATCGCTTCCAGGCGTTCCGCCCGGTAGTTTTCTAAGCTGGTCGTTAGCTGGCTTATGGCCGTGCTGATCTCATTGGTGCTTACATCCAATGCCTCGGCTGATTTCTCGATCAACTGCTCCGTCTGGATGCTGTTGTACAGGTCTAAGTTATGACGGAATGCGTTTTGCTTATGCTCTGTACTCGTTAGTTTCAGCGTTACTTTCATACGGTCTAAGCCTGTTAGCTTGATACCGCCTAAGATGGTAATATGCAGTTTGCCGTCCAGGTAGATCAGTAGTTCTGCGTTATCCGTTATTAGTTTAGCCGTTTTATCCATTAAAATAAGTAGTGGTTATTTTCACCACTACAAACGTAAGATTATGTTTTCTTTTTGGCAACTACAAAGTTTTGATATTTAACACATATTGACATAAGTGTTTTTTAACACTACTTTTGAGATATGAACCTAGCAGATAATATAAAAGATATACGAGAAGAAAAGAACCTTAAACAGATCGAGGTGGCAACCCACATCGGCGTTGATAAATCTGCTTACAGCAAGATTGAAAAAGGTTTAAGGGCTTTAACAGTAGATGAGTTGCAAAAGATGGCGCAACTATTTAATATGACTACCGATCAGGTAATTAACCATGATGGCAAAGTGCCCAAAGAGGTGATTATTGAAGATAAAACAGCCGTTGAGCAAATGCGCTTAACACAGCAGCTTGACGAGGACGACAAGCAAACAATCTTCAAACTCATTGATAAGATGCTCACTAATAAGAAGTTTAAAGACTTCTTTCAAAACAATGTAGCTACCCTATAAACAACAAAGCCCGGGTCACCGGGCTTTGTTGTTTCAATTAAAAAGTGTTAGAAATCTTATTAGGACTATAACCCAGGATACTAAACCTATATACCCAAGTAATTTATTTACAGGTGTTTCGCCTCTTCTAACAAACAAATAACCGACTATAGGCATTATTATCATCATTCCTATTACTACTGGTACAGCGTATAAACCAGTAGCTTCAAATGGCACTTTGATTTGAAATAACCAATACAGAATAAGTCCTAAGACATTATACTCAAGAAATACCCATAAGACAAGTAAAGGAAGCTGATATTTTTTCATTGTTATTTATGGAATAGTTGATTAATCTCATCTCTGGTAAGAGTTTTTTTATCACCGTCCTTTACATCATTAACTAAGTTATTGATTCTTTTGGTTACCTCTCCAGTAGTAGCATCATCAATCGTCATGTGGTTTATTTTGTCTTTTCCATACTTGCCGTTAGACTTATCATGATTATGCACCTGTCCCGGTCTACTACCAATATTAGGTGCACCGTGAGAAAGTGTAGGGTCAGCTGCACTTATGTTATCTTCATAATAATTTTCGTTATCATCGACATTGCCAGGAACCGTCCTGTCTTGAAAGAAACTCCTCCAACCATTAGCTGCATCAACAGTCACTAAGAGACTAACATTAATGCCTGCTTTTTGTAATCTTTTAGCTAAATACATTGATAATGTCCCGCCATAACTATAGCCATATAGACCACTCGGCCTTTAGGATCAGATTTATAATTCGCTAAAATTAGATCATAAGCGCCTTGTGTTCCTTCATCTAAATCTAAATTGAAATTACTATTAACAGTAGCAACCGTTGCACCATTAGGGATTATATTTCCAACTATTTGATCTACTGTTGGTGTTATTTTTCCACTTGAAGTTGATCTTTGAGAGCTGCCGCTAAATGAGGCACCACCAAAAAGAATTACAATATCTCCCGGATCACGACCTTCTATATCTATATTACGTATAGGATTATCAAATCCATAGCTAAAAGGACTGATACTTTCATATTTTTCAACGTGTGGATCAACCGTAGTCCATCTCGCAATTACCGGATCATAGAACCTTGCGCCATAATCGTACTGGTTAGCCAGGTCAACCTGCAACTCCTTTCCGTTATAAAGATGGCGGTTATTGTTCGAATAATCATAATCAGATTTACGCAGGCC
Source organism: Mucilaginibacter sp. (assembly GCA_965277245.1). Taxonomy (GTDB): domain Bacteria; phylum Bacteroidota; class Bacteroidia; order Sphingobacteriales; family Sphingobacteriaceae; genus Mucilaginibacter. The sequence goes on along the minus strand of OZ255719.1, from coordinate 2,516,538 downwards.
GAAGGCATAGTATTCATCCTCCTGCAAAACCCGTACGGCGTTGTTGTACTGGTCGAATGTTACCCGCACATCGCCCAGGTGGTCTTTTAGGTCGTACTGGTAAGTGTAACCGCCTCCGTTAGGTGTGGCACGGCCCTCTTCGGTGGTAATGTATTTAATGGCATTGTTAAAGGAGGTGATGCCGTTAATGTAATCCCAGCTGCCGTCACTGCCGGTGTTATGTAATTTGTTGCCCGTGGCATCGTAATATTAACTTTTGTTCTCTACATTTGATATCAATAGCGTTAAGCACGCTTTTGTGCATTATCATGAACATTGGCGACAACATCACGGAATTACGTAAGGTAAAAAAGATATCACAAGCCGACCTGGCTAAGGAAGCGGGCGTGTCCTGCGAGATCATCGGGCGCTATGAGCGCAACGAAGTTACCGCCTTGCCTGATGAAGATAGAAAACAGGTCTTTATGGCTGTAGATGCCCTTATTCGTGACTTTAAAGCTAAAAAAGCGAACGCGCTGTAATGAAAGGACTGGTTTGTTTAAAGAACATGCGGCACGCTTGCGGTAAGCATAAAGAATATATTGACTTTTGTAGCTAATTGTATATGCAATATTTTATTCTCAAAGAAGCAGTTGCCACAAAAGAGACCGGGCCTGAATATCCGCAAATACAAAAGTGGAAACCAGGCTACAATGATGACAAATCGGATTCTATATTTTCTTACTGGGAGGCATCAAACCGGGGGCAGGTGTTTCCTCATTTTGAACCGAATCTGGATGCAATGGTATTACACGGCAAGGCAAAACCGACCGATCTGATCAGCGGTGGTACATCTGTAGGACTTCTCATCAGTCAAAAGCTTAAGAATATATTTAAAGAGTTCAACTTTCCTCCGCACCGCTTTTATCCTGCTATTATATTGCATAAGAATACAGCACTGGGGCCTTACTATTTAATGCATATGATCTCGAAATATTTCGAGGATTACCTTGATTTTGTGGAATATGGCAAATCAAATTTTCTTATCGAAGCAGTTGATGGGCGACCTATTGAAAGTATCAGACTGCATTCAAAGCAAGAGTATTTAGACGTTTCCGCAAAGCTGCAGGAGCAGACATCGAAAGAAAAGACATTCTATGCTGTTTCTGCTCATTTGATACGCTTTAATAATGGCTTTGATAAAAATCTGGACTGTTTTCGTGCTCCTTTTGGTATTGATTATTACATCAGCCAAAAGCTTAAGAATGCATTGGTAAAGGATAATATTACGGGGTTTAATATCACACGAGCCAATAATATAATTGTTTAACTCACCTCAAGAGATTGCATGAGATGAGTTAAGTAATCTGTATTTATAGATAATCATATGCCCGAGTTGTATTTGGCTGGAGCTTTGGTTTAGGTGCTGGTGCCGGGTTTGGTAATAGAGGACCGGGCGTTACTGGACCAATCGTTATAATTGCTTTCGGTGCGGGTTTTGAAGGGACTAAGAAATATAATCCGTACAAATCATTAATCTTTGTTCCGGGATTGTTATTAATAGTGTGTCGTGCATCGTTGGCTATTCTTCTTAGAATATCCGCTGCAGACTCGCCAGAATTTCTTTCGGCTGCTTTTTGAATTTGCTTTGCAATTTCCGCAGTATATTTTGGATGTTTGCCATGTGTGCCTTTGCCTGTGGCTCTGCTGAATTTTTCCTGAGGGGATAAATTTTCTTCGTCCTCAAATCCAAAACCTTCTTTTATCGCTTTCTTAATTATCTCCATCTTATCTATAAGCGACTTTGGGATAAGGTGATGCCACTCAAACTTAGGCCCTGTTTCCGGCGCTTGTATTTTCTCTCCCTGGAACTCTCCGCCTGCTTTTGCGAGGTTTTCTATCGGGTTAACTTCCGGAACTAAAGCAGTTTCCTCAAAAAACAAAATTCCTTCTAACCCATCCAAATCAATTTTACTTACCGGGCCATTGGATGCATATTGATAATTGGTCATCCATGGAAAAAACTCAGAATATGGGTCTACGGTATTAAAACGGCCTATCACCGGATCATAAAAGCGCGCGCCATAATCGTACTGATTAGCCAGGTCAACCTGCAACTCCTTTCCGTTATAAAGATGGCGGTTATTGTTCGAATAATCATAATTAGATTTACGCAGGCCGAAGGCATAGTATTCATCCTCCTGCAAAACCCGTACGGCGTTGTTGTACTGGTCGAATGTTACCCGCACATCGCCCAGGTGGTCTTTCAGGTCGTACTGGTAAGTGTAACCGCCACAATGAATGCTTTCTTTGCTAAAAACAAGCTGCAAGCTCTCCTTAAATAACAAAGCCCGGCGTTGGCCAGGCTTTGCTAAAAATAGATATATCTCAATTAATCTAATAAATCAGGATTTACTTTTTTGAATATCTCTTTTATAAAAGCCAGTTTTTTAGAGGATAAGTTTTGTTTTGATGCTGAAGCAAGCGCTTTTTCCTGCTCCTCTAAAAGCTTTCCAGGTCGCTCACTTTTTGGGTAAACAGAGAGTTCAGAACTTATTTCTTCTATCAATTTACCTTCTAAGCAGGAATTTGGATTATCTATCAAATAGTCAGTAAACTCATTTAGATGGTCGTTAAACAACTTGTTTCCAACATCATCAAGATATTCGGATAAGTCGCCATCGCTTTTAACGCAGATTTTTTCTAATTTTTTGACATATACAACATTATAATTCTGTTTTATTAATTTCATTAGGCTATCCACTTCTTTATAAGGATGGGCATTTCCAACAGGCACTACATTGTCATTATTAACGAGTGTTTTTGATTTTTTTTCACCAATAACTGAATCCTTATGTATGACAGGTGCTTTTTGACTATTTAATTTTCCTTCACAACCACCAAATAAAAATACTCCAGAGATAATTAAAAGTAATAGGCTTGTTTTATCGTTTTTCATGATTAATTACCAAATAAAGATTTTAATAGGTTAGACCAAGTTTGTTTTTCCTCTTTAGTTGCATTTTCGCCCGGTCTTTTATATGTTGTTGACGTACCTGTAAAAGGAATAGGATTATCTTCTTTTGTTTCAACCAAGTCATCTACAACTGTTAGCTTTCCACCAACTTCTTTGCTATCTTTATTCATCAATCCATCAGTAACTTCTTTTAAAGTCTTGACATCCATATCAGAGCACCTCATACAGCCATGAGTCTTTTTGAGGTCAGCATTTTTTACAGGCTCCCATAGACCAGTTTGCTGATTGTAAACTTCTTGTCTTCCCCCATGAATACGAATTAAGTCTCTACCACTTTCTACTATCTCTCCCGATTCAGGATTTAATATCAGTCGGGGATTAGGCCCATACGCTGCTCTGCTACCGCCAGAATTCCACATATTGTGATCAGGAATATCATAGACTCCTGTGGGGGTATCAGAATTAGCATTTCTTCTATTCCTTCCACCAGTTCCTTCTAATCTTACCTGGAAGCTATAAACCTCTTTACCATGCCTATCCGTCACAACCGCCACTCCATAGCCATATTTTTCTCTATCCTTATAAGCATGAACAGTTATATCCCAGAGACCTTCGCGATCAATCCTTAGTACCGGATTATCACGAACGTATACATAAGGACTTATTTCATGTAACGTAGTTGCCATAGGGTCAACGGTGCTAAACCTACCAATCACCGGATCGTAGAACCGTGCGCCATAATCGTATTGATTAGCCAGGTCAACCTGCAACTCCTTTCCGTTATAAAGATGGCGGTTATTGTTCGTATAATCATAATCAGATTTACGCAGGCCGAAGGCATAGTATTCATCCTCCTGCAAAACCCGTACGGCGTTGTTGTACTGGCCAGATGTTACCCGCACATCGCCCAGGTGGTCCTTCAGGTCGTACTGGTAAGTGTAACCGCCTCCGTTAGGTGTGGCACGGCCCTCTTCGGTGGTAATGTATTTAATGGCATTGTTAAAGTAGGTAATGCCGTTAATGTAATCCCAGCTGCCGTCACTGCCGGTGTTATGTAATTTGTTGCCCGTGGCATCGTAATATTAACTTTTGTTCTCTACATTTGATATCAATAGCGTTAAGCACGCTTTTGTGCATTATCATGAACATTGGCGACAACATCACGGAATTACGTAAGGTAAAAAAGATATCACAAGCCGACCTGGCTAAGGAAGCGGGCGTGTCCTGCGAGATCATCGGGCGCTATGAGCGCGACGAAGTTAAGCCCTCTATTGAGGTGGTTATCCGTATGGCCGATGCCCTGGAAGTTTCTTTAGATTTTCTTGTTGGTAAGACTGACCTTGAACTGGACAGCTCTACCCTTAACCGTATCCGGGAAGTTACTGCTCTGCCCGAGGAAGACAGAAAACAGGTTTTTTTGGTGGTGGATGCGCTGATCCGTGATTTTAAAGCTAAAAAGGCTTATGCACATTAGTAATGATGCATTATCGATATCTTGACTAAATGCTTAATGGACATCTATTTTAAAGATCAAAAAAAGAATTTTGAAAGCCAATTAAACTCTCTTAAAAAAAGAAGTGTATGCACTTATAAGACAAGAGAGCTGAAAGAAAAAGTTACTACAATTAACATTCGTACCTCAAAAAAACTAACTGAACTTCCTCTTAACTTTTTTTTTGACTACCATATTTTTCCTGATTATATAATGGCTTCCTTTTGCCAATGGATTATTGAAAAAAGAAGCATGGCCATTGGTGACACTATATTACAGCAGATCTTTATTCCGCCTTTCAAGCCATTCTCTTTGAAAATAATCATAGGTGTACGTATTAGCAATGTTATTAACGAGCCTAAAAGATTAGGTTTCAGCTACGAAACATTAGAGGGACATATAGAAATGGGGTCTTCAGATTTTATAATCGAAGAACTTAATGATGGCTTAGCTTTTAGTATCCATACATTTTCAAAACCTCAAAATGTATGGATAAACCTTTTGCGTCATGTAATTTCAATTCCCTACCAGCATTTTTGTACTTGTAAAGCTTTATATAATGTAAAGACACAATTAGAACATAATGCTATATTATGAACGCTCCCGCAACTAATACTGTAACTAAACATACTATTGATAATGCTATTAAAACACATGATGTGATGAGTAAAGCTTTGCTCTTTTTACTATTGTACTCCCTGTAAGTACCGTACGAAAGATAGAATAAACTTACAAGGATCACCGTGTTTCTAACCCTAATAGCTGCTGAGTTAAAAGCTATTAATTTATCTACTCCTAACGCATTAGATAGGTTTTCAAGAGATGTAATGCTTATAAACCACTCAATGAGAACTATTGCCATTAAGGCATTTACAAAGAACAATACGGAGTTTCTTAAACTCAATGTATTATTATTTAATTTATTTAGGATTAGATAGTTTAAAAAAATAACTCCTAATAAAGATATAAAGACGATTAAATTGATCATTACTTAATTGTTTTTTGCACTACTGTTCCACCTGTTGCTTTAACGAAATTGTTTAAAAAAGTATTCCAATGCTCTGTCTGGGCACTTTTTCCTCCGACTTTATAAGCAAGATTTGTAAAAAAGTTACTGTTCCGTGCATTAGAATTTATGTCTAATTCAACTTTTCCACTTGATAATTGCTTGACATTAAAAGTAATTGTGCCAGCTTCAACATGTCCTTTCCATGTTTGGAACGTCATACTATATGAATCCTTGCTTTCTGATATATTAATAACAGTAACGCCGGTTTTGATTGTCCCGGTATGAAGATTACCATTTGCATCAACGTATTGAGGAGCAACTTTTTCTACTTCATCTGTCGCTTTAGAGACACCGTAACCAGGGCCACCAACTACTGATACTTCATCGCCCTGTTGCATTTCGCCATCTCTTGTTATATCCTCAAAATAAGACTGTCCCTCAACAAAGCTTGAAAAATCACTTCTAATTTGTTCGAACATAGATTTTGCTGATTTTTTTGAGTCTTTTACAGTCGCACCATAATGTCGTTTAATTAAATCACCATAACCATCTGATGCAGACTGTAACGGATGTTTATCTTGTTGTTGGGCTTTTGATTGCTGAATAAAAGACGCTATGTCATCCGGATCATCTGTAAAAGAGTTACCATTAGCATCGGTAGTCCACATCCCATCAGGATCAACATTCCTAATCGGATTATTATAAGCATAAACATAAGGTGAATACTTACGACTAATCTCTGCAAGCGGATCGGGGGTTGTCCAACGTGCAATTACAGGGTCATAGAACCGCGCCCCGTAATCGTATTGGTTAGCCAGGTCAACCTGCAACTCCTTTCCGTTATAAAGATGGCGGTTATTGTTCGAATAATCATAATCAGATTTACGCAGGCCGAAGGCATAGTATTCATCCTCCTGCAAAACCCGTACGGCGTTGTTGTACTGGTCGAATGTTACCCGCACATCGCCCAGGTGGTCTTTCAGGTCGTACTGGTAAGTGTAACCGCCTCCGTTAGGTGTGGCACGGCCCTCCTCGGTGGTAATGTATTTAATGGCATTGTTAAAGTAGGTGATGCCGTTAATGTAATCCCAGCTGCCGTCACTGCCGGTGTTATGTAATTTGTTGCCCGTGGCGTCGTAAGTATAAGTGGCTACGCTGCCTACCGTGGCAGGCAGGTTTAAGTAATTATAAGTTATATTTTTTGCATTGGTAATGGCCCCGTCGCTGGTGGCATTTCCGTTGGCATCGTAGGCATACGTTCTTGGGCTGTAACCCGTTACGGTGTTTAGCTGGTTGCCGGTATAGGTATAGCCTAAAGAACCGTAACTGCCGCGGGTTAGGCCTTGTATATTGCCCAGCACATCATAACTGATGTTTGTTTCGTTCAGGGTGCCATTGGTAGACTGTGCAGCGGTTAAACGGTTCAGCATGTCATAGGTATAGCTAAACGTTTTACTGCCCGAGTTTTGCCCGGTGTATAACATTTCTGCAATGTTACCATTGTATTGGGGAGTAATACCTGCATCAGGTGCGTCGTAACGCAGATCGAGGTTAAAAAGGTTTCCGCTTGTTGCAGCAGTATGCATCCATCCCCTTTCGTTATAAGCATAACTGATATTTTGCAGGTTGTTACCCACGTGCTTGTTCATCAGCTGGCCTACATCGTTATAGTCCGTTTGGGAGATAACGGTAGCTGCCCCGCCGTTGATCTGCTCAGTGGTCTGCCGCTTGCGCCCCATATGGTCGTAGGTATAGGTAATGGCAATGGATACTGCCGGGCTCGTGCCTGCGGTAGTGTAATGGTTGCGGTTGGTGGCGGTTACTTCGTTGGTAATGTTGTTATAGGTAGTGGTTACCAGGTCGTAATTGCTTTGGTTTGCAGTGGCATTCAGGTAGTGCTGCTGATAGGCAGCAATATTTCTTGCTTTATCGTCATAGTAACTAATACTCCAAAGCATAGGGCCGTAGCTGCCATCGGGGTTAAGTATTGTTACGCGGCTTGCGGTTTGCAGGCTGTTAACGGCCGTGGCTGCCCCAGCCGGAACGGTATAGCCCGGCAGGCCGGGTATGCTTGCGTAGTTATCGTAATAGTTAAGGCTGAAGGTAGCGGTGATATTGCTGGTGGGGAAAGCGTTAAAAGTATAACCATTGCCGCTGTTCTGCGCATTTTCCCAATAAGTAGTATAGGTGTTTACCCCGGCTTGCAGCGTTGCCCGGTCTGTGGTATAGTTGCATATGCCGGTTTGTACCACGCGGCCCAAACCATCATACTTGGTAAACGTCCAGTTACCCACTGCGCGCTGGTTGGCATCCTGGGTGGCCACCAGCCTGTCCATCGCATTATAGATCATGTACTCCCATCCCTTGCCGGGTAGTTTTTTCTGTACCAGCCGGTTCAGTTCGTCATATTGGTACTGGTAGCAAAAGTTATCAAGCGTTGTCTGGCTAAGCGGGGCATTGTCGGGGTCGGCACCGGGGGGCAGCACAAATACCAGGTTGCCGGTATCGTCATAAACGTAATAGGTGCTCAGCTTTTGCAGCGTGGTACCGGCGTAGTTATAAGTGCGCTTCAGGATGGTGCGTCCCTCCAGATCTTTGTATTCTTCGGTAGTATTGCCGCGGCCGCTCGTCCAGTTCTCGTCTTTGCTTACCGTTACCGTGAGGTAGTTGTCGCCATAGTGTACGCTTGCATCGCCAAAGATGGTGCGGCTCAGGTCGGCATTGGTGGTAGCGGTGTAAATGAGCGCCAGCCTGCTGTTAACCGGATCGTTAGCCCAGGTGATGCTGTTGTTGGTAAGGTAGTCCATCTTCATAGTATGGTTACCGGGCTGCCAGGGGTTGCCCGGTGCGCCCTGTTCTACCATGCGGTTTAGCGGCGAACCGTCGTAAACGGTTTGGCTGTAAGGCGAGGGTATGGTGGTTACCCCCGCAGGCGGGCTGTTGTAAAAGCCGGATTGCTCGCCCGAAAGCGCACTGGGTTTGTAGCTGCCATCGGCACTTGCCGAGGTATAAGGCAGGTATTTTACGGGTTCACGGCCATACTGGTCATAAGCCATGGGCTGTACCACGTCCCTGCTTGCATCCGGGCTGCCCTTTACCTGCACCGTTTGTATGGGGCGGCCAAGCCCGTCTATATACTGCACGGCCTGCATTACATCGCAGGTGGTATAACCTGTGGCTGCAGGGTTGTAGCCCGGTATGCGCGGGGTAGAGGTAAGCACATAGTTTAAGCTGGCAGAAAGGTTGAGCGCCAGCGGTGCGCAGCTGCTTAGCGTGGTATGGATATAAACGGTTTGTCCCGAGCCGGGGGTGATGGTGGTGTTTGGCGAGAGGGTGATACTTGTGCCGTTCACATACTCGCCTGAGGTATAGGTACCATTCATTGGCGCCGTAACATAGGTTTGCGAATGGGCGGGATTTATATTGAGCCAGATCAATAAGCCCGGTAGCAGTGTTCTTATGGTGATTGGTTTCATGGTGATGGTTTAGGTTATTGGTTTACGTAACGGTATTCGTTGTGCTTAACAATATTGCCGTCCTTATCCTTAACATTAAGCAATCGCTGATAACCATCATATTCGTAGTAAGTGGTCATACCCTTGGCATCTGTCATACTGGTTATGCCAATAAGGGGCGAGTAAGTGTAAGTGGTAACCTGCGAAACTACCGGGTACAGCCGCAACTCGTCAATGGCAACGCTTCCGCTCAGCGTAAGCGCACCAGAGCCTGCCGGGATCTGGTGTTCGTAATATGTCCACCCTAATGCCGATTTAAGTGCTGTACCGGGATAATTGCTGCCGGTAGCAACCGTAGCCGGGCCGCCGTTGCTCCAATAAGAAACGATGTAAGCCTGGCTATTATCTAATGCGGGCGAAGTAATGGTACCCGAACTGAGGTTATAATAGGCCATACCTGTAGGCGCATAGTTTGCAACCGTTGCCGATCCGTTTACATTCCAATTGCCATAGTTGGCCGTCTCGAAACTGGTGTAAGCCACATTTGCCGACTGCGTTGTTGCTGCCAGGTTCTGAAACTTGGCCACAGGCTCCGAGCGGTTATAATCCCAGAAAACCTTGGTTGCAGAGGCGTTTCGTGGCGTATATTTGGTGAGGTCATTATTGTTGTCGTAATCGTCAAAACTAATGGTTTGGATGTAACGGCTGTCGGCCTGTACCTGCCCGCTGCTAACGGTTGAGGGTGTAAAATTAGTAAGGCTTGCTGCTACCTTTAAGGAGCTTACCTTATCGGGCAGTACGGCATTGCCGTTTCCCTTGCCTGTTGTGTAACTGTAAAGTTCGCCGCTTATTACACCATTTACAGATGTGGCCGGGTTAGAGAAATTTACAAACTTTTCAATGGGCACGGCCTGCATGTTGTTTTGCAGCATGATGTCGAGCGTGTAATTACCCGTTGTTCCTGTCATGTAACCGGAAGGCAGGTAATCTGCTGCATATTTATAAGATTTTGTGTATAAGCCGCCCCGGCTGTCGGTATGGGTTTCCGTAGTAGGCTGCTGATGCACAACATTGGCGTACGCGTAATTCGTTGTAGATGTAGTATACTTCGTTGGATCGTTTATATCGTAATCATTTTCCGTTGTAGAAGTTAAATAGTTATCATCGGATACGATATCATAATTACTAATAGCGAATCCATTATACTGAATAGGATCTACGCCATAATTGCTATAGAAACGAGTTATTGCGCCTTCATTAATTAAATTCTGTCCGACTATTAAACCGACTTGATTGTATCGCTTTAGTGGAAATGCAGTGTAAGTATTGCTAGAACTCTTAACCGGTTGGTAAGAACCGTCTGATTTTATTTTGAAGTCTGTTTTTCCAAGTAATTGTCCCCTCAAATAAAACGAACTATTTACAACCGGGACCCCGGTTTGTGATGCAATATCTAGTACATCAGAACGATCTCGAAAAGTGTATACTGTTTTTCCTGTATTGGCACTTGCGGTACCATAAAATTCTGTTACGGTTGGATATACAACCGTTGCGGCATCAAAAGCCTCCAGTTCAATCCGAGAATTAGAAACGAAGTTTCTGTAGGTTTCTGTTCCATCTATTTGATAGTTTGCTTGACTAGCCTGACTTAAGACCCAATGTTGACGATTTTGGAAATAAACAAAAAAAGTATTATTCAATATAAAATTATTACGAGCGGAGTTATATTGATAACTTTTTACCATTGGTGCCGTGTTTATGCCGTCATATGATGAAATGGATGCTATTCGTAAACCTCCAGCATATTGTAAAGTGTTTGAGTCGTCGTAATATTGGTTAGCTTCATATACAAAGTCGGTATGCCCTCCTGTAGGATATTTTATACTTGTTAACATTCCAACCTGATTATAATTGGGATCGGTATTTCTATTTGCATTACCAATACTTGCTGTTAAACTTTCACTGCCCTGTCTGCCTTGTATAGTCATAGCAGGTGTTAGCGAAGTGTTAGCAGTTTTGCCATTATAATAGCCCCAATAGTCTTGAGCATTTGAGTAGTAGCTTGGTAGCTGCGCTGTATTGTAAGTAAAAATGTAGTGCTCCTTTAGAACATTCACATTGTCAAGAGTTTGTATTGAGTCGAGCCTTAAACGCTGGGTACTACCATCGCCGGAAAAATAACTATCGTAAAAGACAATTTTCTTTAGCTGCTCCATTGCATGAGTTGTTGGATTTAAATGATAGATTACGATATCATTTAAGTATTTGGCGGTGTTATTAACAACATCTGTTCTTGGATTCGAAGACAACTCAAAATCTATCCTGCCATTCTTGAAATAAATATGCTGCAACAATTGCTCGTTAACAGATGAAGTAGTTCCCACATTACTGCCGGGTTTAAATCCGTAGGTGTAACCAGTATATGTTCCGCTAATATTGTCTTCAAAATTGTCGGAATATGAAGATGCATCCGGATTATAAACCAGTTGATTGGTGTAGGTAAAATTAATAGTGTCCCTTTTCGTTTGCGTAATGATTCTTTCTAAAGGCCATCCTGTATTAGACGGTGATGATGATTTGGAGCTTGACCCAGAATACGTAGGCTCAATGTACTGATCGCCAAAAACGAGGTTGTTCCCCGATTCATCATTAATGGTAAATTTGTCGATACCTGCTGTAGCACCTGCTCCATTTGTTGTGTATAAAACATTTATAGGAGAAAATGGGATCATTGCCGGTTTAAAGCCGTTATTGCCATCGAAAAAGAACTTACCTGAATGTCCGGGAAAGCTATATGAAAAAATATCGGGGCGTGCTTCTATGTTTCCGGTAATCCAAGAATCAAATAATGAATCAATTGTAAAGTTGTTATTTTTTCGGGATGTTATCGACGATGCTGTCCTTAAGTTACCTTGTAAATAACCGCCAGATTTGTCATCTGGCCCCCCCACAATTTTTCTGCTTATAGTGCCGCCCGCCGACAACGCCCATCCTAAACCAACCCAACTGGCAACCTCTTGCACCCTTATACCCGATGCATGGTAAGATAAGCTTATAGGTACCTTTACATCACCAGCGTCAATTGTATAAAGCGGTATTGAAATATCAGGCAAGCCGGTAAATAAATTAACTTCATAACTTCCGAATTTTTCAATAGATGCTGTATTGGGACCTTTAGGATAAAAGGTTGGTATAAAGTAATTTGTACGTGTGGATTGCGCATATAATCTATTATTAAATATGAACAAAAACACCACAAGTAATAAGGTTAGCGGATATAGTTTCATGATTGATGATTTATCGAATATTAGCGATTTAATATCTTTTCAATTCTTTTCAATCGGAGCTCTTGATCTCTTATTTGCCTATCTTTTTCAATAATGTAGAGCGTTAATTCTTCTACTTTTTGAAGAAGCTTTTTATTCATTTCAGCCAGATCAATTCCTTGCTTGATAGCTTGTCTCTGAGATGGAAGTTCTGGTAAATGATAATTTTGGATTATAAATGATTCCACCTCTTTTAAGGACTTCAACTTGTAGTTTTTGTTAAATACGAATTCCGGAAAACCAGTGGTATTTACTAATATACCTTTAGTGTGTATCTGACCATTTACATCTAACTCATAGGCCGGATTAATTTTATTTATTCCGATTTTTCCATTGACTAATGTCAATTCATCTTTATATCCTCCATAGTAGGAACTTAGAATAAGACGTGATTGGGAATCAGCACCGCTCGCGTAGTCTAAATAGTCACGAATTCTAGCACCAGGATGTTCATTGTTGGCGCCATAGCTTGAAAATTGAAGAGTTGATCCTCCGCCGACAGAATTTTGATAGTTCCTTAATAAAATATTGCCGCTAACATCTAATGGCGTTGTAGGGATCACATTTCCAACACCAATGTTTCCAAATAGCGTAGTATTACCATTGCCGGACAATCTCATTAATATTGTTTGGGATCCGTTATTATCGTAATTGTAAAATGCGAATCCTCCAGGACCCCCGGCCCCCTGATTGGTAATAAAAGATGCCTCGCCAAGACCAGGTTGTCGATTCCAGCCAATTAACATCTGCGCACTATTTAGAAGAGAATTTAAATTGTAACCATCTAAGTTACCGTTGCTTCCACCAGTTAACAATAAAGGATAGGAAGTTTGGGAATAACAGCAAACGGGAATAAAAATTAAACACAGCAGTACGATATTTTTCATTGTTATATTTTTTTATTTTTGATTTGACGTAAATCTTTTTTTAACGCCGATATTTCGTTTTGTTCATGAATCAGATAAAGGGTCAACTCTTCTATTTTTTGAAGGAGCTTTTTATTCATACCCCCTACATCCATTCCATCAGTTCTCATCTTATTTGCAGATGCGATATCTGGCAAATGATGATTCTTTGTTATATATTTTTCAACGTTTGCTAAAGAGTTTAAACGATAGTTTTTGTTGAATACGAAATCTGCGCCTGTTGTATTAACAATAACCTGGTTCGCTCGAACACTTCCTGCAACATCCAATTTATAAGCCGAGTTGACTTGCGAGGTCTGTCCGATCAAAAGATTGCCTAATTCTGTCAACCTCATCGTTTCAGAAAATGTGTTGCTACCATTACTCGTTAATACGCCCCACGAGAAATGATTAGTAGGTGTATCGTTTGAAATAAATTGTTGAAATGTGCCTGCTTGTATACCGAAACCGTACGCCACATTGCCGTTTTCAAATAACGCGAGTTTACGGTTTGAAATACTATTGCCAAGCGATAATAATGACCCAGGATTTGTAGTACCAATGCCAACATTGCCCCCTGTTGAAATACGCATTACTTCAGTCTTCACATTATTAGGGTTGGTCCATATTCCTATCCCTTGACCAGGATCTGTAGCACCTGAAAAAATTCCTAATCCAATACCACCATATGGAAATAAGCCATAACCAAGATCTGAGGGGGGTGAGCTTTGATTATGAGATGAAATTTGTATAAATCCACCTACGTCAAGCGCAGCTACTGGGTTAGATGTGCCGATTCCTAAATTACCACTTGACACTCTTAATCCATTTCCTTGAATATCAACATAACTTTTGCCGTAATTATTACCTGGATTCAACACAATACCCGTTGCCCATTGAACAGATAATTGCTGATAGTTGGGAGAGGACCAAGTTCCTGCTGTTTTGTAGATTCCAAAATTTAATGGTGACGGATTATACCAAGTAATACCACTCGTGCCATTATCAGCGTCCACATTTGTAAAACCAATATTATTTTGTGGACTTGTTGTACCAACTCCCACATTTCCTGATGTAGGAAAAGTATTTTGCGCAATACATAAAGTAGGGGTACCAAGAACCAATAGTAATAGGTAAAGATTTTTTTTCATTGTCAGGATTTTTAATTTTTACGGGGACCAGATTGAAAGGCTATAAATTGCTTCTTCAATACTTTAATCTCTTTAGTTTGAGCTTTGATCTGTTGATCTTGTTTAATTAGGTATAAAGTTAATTCCTCAATTTTCTTGAGCATCTTTTGATTTAAGTCACCCAAATTTAAACCACTCTTCTCCGCTTCCTGAGCCGAGGGTATTTCTTTCAGGTGATGAAATTTGTTTACGTAAATATTTACGTTGCATAAAGGGGTTAATTGTAATCTTTTGCAAAGACATAGTCTGCCAACGCGCCATTTAGATCAACCTTCACTCCCCGGGCATGAATGTTTCCATAAACTGTTAATTTTTCATCTGGATTAGTAGTGCCTATGCCTACATTACCGTTAACATACAATTTAGCACTGCCTGCCGAACCGCCGATGCCTAACTTTCCATCATTACTAAATTTTACGCCGTCTGTTAAATTCCATAAAAAGCCAGTACCTACAGGAACGTTATTTTTAAAACCAATTATAAGCTCGTTATTATATTTGTATAAAGAAAAATTAGAGCCTGAATGCGAGGAAGTCCAATTACCATTACCTGGATAGGCATCAAAGTACAGTGCCATATTATCGTGGAATGCACTAACTAATCCTAAAGTATAATTATTATCTCCGTTCAACCCCATGTTAAAATGTGGATAATAACTACCGTTGTTATTGGAGCCGGTCAAAGAAAATTCAGATGTAGTATTGTTAAATTTAAAACTGGCAGTAATGCCAGAAATTTCAAGAAGTGAAGATGGATTTGCAGTTCCAATGCCTACATTACCATTAGAAGGAAATGTATTTTGAGCATGACAAAAAGTAACTGTAGAAAAAATAAAAATGGTTATAAAAAGAAATCTTTTCATAAAATTGCAATAAGTGTAAAGGACAATTATTACTTTCTACGGCATCTTTTTTAAAAAGTTGCAGATTTTATTTTCTTTTTTATTTTTTTATTCGACCAGAGATTTTTTAAAGGCCTGAAACTATAGGCTGTGAACTCGCGTATAAATGTTAGATATTCTTATTTATAAATCCACCTATAAAGATTTTATATTAGGTAATGAAAAGTAAACCTTTGTTCATTTATCCGCTTGTTATCTCCGCAATGATGCTTTTGTTGAACTCATGCAAAGATATTATTGAGCCGTCAATAGCTAAAAGGATAGTTACCATCGAAGCACCTGGCGACAAATTACAAACTGCAAATTATAACATCGGCTTCTGGTGGGACCCCGTAGATGACGCTTTGCTATATCATTTACAGGTTGTTACCCCCAAGTTTGATTCAGTAGCATCATTGGTGATCGATACCGTTGTAAAATCTACCAAGTTCTCCATCAATATAAGTCCGGGTATTTACCAATGGAGGGTTAGAGCAGAGAATGGCAGTTCTAAGACAGAATATTCTGCAGTCCGTAATTTTACAATTTTACAATCATCACTTAAGCCGCAGAAAGTACAACTTAGCGCCCCGGCAAACAACTTATTGACCAACCAAAGTAATTTATCATTTAGTTGGGGGGCCTTGTATGGCGCTACTAAGTATCAAATACAGATTGATACAGCAAGTTTTACAGATACAACCAAACTATTTTATAACAAGACAATTCCGGGCCAATTGGTATCGGTAACGTTAAGCCGCGACCAAATTTACCAATGGCGGGTAAAAGCCCAAAATGATACTGCACAGTCACAATGGTCATCTATAAATTACTTCACTTTTGACCATACACCACCGACTACAGTAATACTTTCCACGCCTGCCGACAAGCTATCAGTGACTACACCAGTGACCTTACAATGGAATTCATCGACAACGGCGGTTAAATATCGTTTGTATATTTATAAAAGCGACGGCACTACAATTTATAGCGCATCCTATCCAACAGTTACAACGTCTACAAGTTATAGTTTTACAGGATTGCCGGGAGAAACCGATTTTTGGAAAGTTACAGCAATAGATGCCGCAGGGAATGAAAGCCCCGCGAGTGAAACCAGAAGTTTTGTTGTACAATAAGGTGCAAAGCAATGAAGAATAAGGCTGTTACTTATTTTTTGATCGTAATTGTGGCCCTTGTTTGGGGAGTAATCATTTACCGGATTTTTGATGCGACAACTGCAGGTGATAATTTTCCGGTTGCTAACTCGGCACCAATAATGAAAATCAAGGACTTACAAGTTTATAGCGAACCAAAAGACACAACCCATTTGATGTTAAATTATCGCGACCCATTTATGGAAGAAGTGAAAACCGAGCCTAAAGTTATTGCAGTAGATAAACTCATTAGTCATAAAACTGGGGTTAAAACGGCTTCAAAACCAGGTGTAAATTGGACATTTATAAATTATTCGGGTTATATAAAAAATTCGAAGTCAAAGAGGCTTCTGGCAATCTTAATAATAAACGGAAAAGAACACACGATGATGGAAGGTGAAACGTTTGAAAAAGTTAAGCTGGTAAAAAATTTAAGGGACTCCGTAAAAATTACTTATAACGGCCTTCAAAAATATATTGTGATGACTACCCGATAACATGAAAAAGTTACTGATCATTTTTCTTCTCCCGCTTTGCGCCAAAGCGCAAAAATTACCCGACTTCGGTGTAAGTAAGATCCGGATAGTTGGCACTGACAAAACCATTTTAGCTGAAATTTATCCTGTACCGAATATCTCTACCAAAAGTGACAAATTATACTATTGGTATGGCAGCAACTTAATTCATACCACACAAGGTGGTTTCAGTGGCAGGCTACTAAATGGTTTATATACAGAATACTACCTGAACAAGAACTTAAAAGAACAAGGCTTATTTAAAAAAGGTTTAAAAGATGGACCCTGGAAATCATGGAATGAAGGAGGCGTATTACTTCAGGTCATCGATTGGCAAAAAGGTGTACTGTCGGGTAAATTTGAAATCTATAGCGACAATGGTAAATTGAAGCAGACCGGCTATTACGATAACAATCTGCAACAAGGAAAATCTCAATTTTACTCGGGCCCTGATTCAGGCAAGATTGCTTATTACGATCATGGAAATATTGCGGGTGATGGTCCGACTTCATTTTGGAAAAGACTACCGCTGATAAATAAAAAAGCAAAACAGCCTGAAACTACGATGAAACAGTTACCGTGATTAGGGCTTCGGCGCTTTATATTGTTATCGTGATAGCACTCATTATAGCCGTTATTTGTTCTTCGTTAATAGTTGCAGGGTATTTTTATAGACTGCAATATCAAAGAAAATTTCGATATGATGTGCTTGCGAATAACGTGGCATCCGGATCAAATGTCCTCCTTGCAGAAACAAACAGATCTTATGTTAGTCGTAAGGTTAGCCTGTTTGGTGGCGACCAGGATTCTGTTATTTTGAAGAGGTTATCATGGGGAGCATATGATATTGGCGTAGCGCAGGCTTTCATACAACGCGATACTTTGACAAAGATTTTCTCGATGGCCAATAGAATCGATTCGCTAAAATGGGCTGCCTTATATTTACCTGATGAGGATAGGCCTCTATCGGTAAGCGGCAAGACGAAGATTATAGGTCCTGCATTTATCCCTAAAGCTGGCGTAAAAGAAGCTTATGTCGAAGATAATGCGTATGAAGGCGACAAGAGGCTTGTTATTGGCATAAAGCATAACAGTGATAAAACATTGCCCACCCTTGATCAAAAACGCCTGGAGGTTATTGAAAATCTGTTTAAATCAGAAGCCTTGGCTGATGACAATATGCTGAAAAAGGATTCCATTAATAATTCATTTAATACCGCAGTAAAGTTTGTAAACTTAAAAAAGAGAGTGTTTACTATAAATAATAAGTTGGGGGGGTATGTCCTGATAAGATCAGATACAACGATCACTATCGACAGTTCGGCGAAATTAAATAACGTGATTGTCTGCGCGCCCTCGGTAATCATAAACGAAGGCTTTCACGGCAGTTGCCAGGTGTATGCTACCGATTCCGTACATATTGGTAAAAATTGCAAATTTGATTATCCTTCCGTTGTTGGCGTAACGCAATTTACTTCTTCGAAACTAAAATCCCCAGGCAGGATCGTTGCCGAGGCAGGCTTAATTTTTAACGGCATTTTATTTAGCTATCAAAAAGAAAAGTCGGAAGTGCTGCCGGTTATAAGTTTAGGCGAGCATACGAAGGTTACGGGTGAGATCTATTCACAAGGTATTTTAAACTACAAGAAAAAAATAGAGATTGACGGAAGCATTTTAACGAACCGTTTTATCTATCAAAGTTCATATACCCGTTATGAAAACTACCTGATTAATGTTGAATTAAATAGCATGAAGCTTTCCAGCTATTATCTTAGCAGCGATTTGTTACCCTCAACTTCGACCAAAACCCATGTATTACAATGGTTAAAATAGCAGATACAACGAACAGCAAAGTGCGGGCTTCTACAATACTGGAAGTAGTTATATCAATGGTTATCATTGTATTTGTGATTGGCATTTCGTTAATGATATTTTCTAACGTAATGAGGTTATCGCTATCCGGCAAAAAATTGCAGGCAAACGCCCTCGTTCAACAAGAGTTATTGCGGTCTGCCAACGGAGGATATATAATGGACAGTACTTATCAAGCGAACCATTTCAGGGTTGAAAAAACAATTAAACCGAGCGAATTAGGCAAAAATTTAATAATTGTTAATGTGACCGCTTTCGATGTCAATAATGTTCAGGTAGTAGAAGCTAAAAGTTTAATAATCCATGAAGAACGTTAATCATCTAAAGTTAAAATCATTTACGATCATGGAAATGACCATAGCCATGCTTATCTCGGCAATTGTTATTGGAATTACTTATAGTGCCTATCAGATCATCAGTAAGTCGTACTTTAATTTTAACAACAAAAATTCTGATTTGGAAATTGTGATCCGGGTAGATGAGCTGCTCAGAAAAGATTTCATCAAAGCTGATGATATTACTTTCAGCAATAAAACATTGACCTTTAAGGATTCGAGCCAACTAATAAAATATCAGTTTGAACCAGATTATATTATTAGATATTCGGCAATAACCGATACCTTTAAAATGAAGACTAGCAACATGTTTCCTCTTTTCGAAACTAAACCTGTTCTTTCACCTGATGATGACCAGGAAAAACACCAAAGCTTAGATGAGTTTTACTTTACTACGTTATTGACAAAGGATTCCGTTGCTTATCATTATCATAAACATTACAGTGCAGTGCAACTCATAAAACTAACAGCAAATGCCGGCAATTGATATCCGCAGGTACGAGGTTAAAAAACCAGTCAAAAAAACCTCGGCTGAGGCCGGCAGCAGCGGTTTGTTGGCATTGCTAAATAAGGACATTAGTTTCGGTAGTAACGAACTTAGCGATAAAAAGAAGGAATATTTTTACCTGGAATTAAGTTCGTTATTGCATGCAGATATAAACCTAAAAAGCAGCCTGGAACTGGTCACGGCGGATCAGAAAAAGGGCGCTGATAAAAAGCTTTTCATTGGTATTCAGGATGCAGTTATTAATGGCACTGCGCTCTCGCAGGTACTAAAAGAAACCGGGAAGTTTTCTTTATACGAGGTTTTTAGCTTGCAAATCGGCGAAGAGACAGGTAAACTTATCGAAGTTTTAAATGATCTGGCCAAGTATTATAACAACAAGATCAAACAACGCCGCAAAATCATATCTGCGCTTACTTACCCATGTATTGTATTAGCATCATCCTTAAGCGCAGTATTTTTTATGCTGAAGTTTATCGTTCCCATGTTTGGCGACGTATTCCGGCGTTTTGGGGGTCACCTGCCCTGGATCACCGAAAAGATTATAGATATTTCTAAGGGACTTGAAGACAATTTTTATATCGGGCTGGTTTCTATCCTGGTAATTGTAGGTGCCGTACTAAGTTTTAGAAACACACCGCATTTTAAAAGGATTGCTTCGGGTGTGGTTTTAAAAATTCCGGTTATCGGTAACCTGGTGCAAAAGATATATCTGGCGCGCTTTTGTAATTCGATGCGCCTGTTGATCAATGCGCGTCTGCCATTGTTAAAGGCTATAGCGCTGATACGCCAGATGATCAATTATCATCCAATAGAATCTTCATTACAAAAGGTTGAAGACGATATTATGAAAGGAAAAACGCTGCACCAAAGTATGCAGCAATTTAGGGTCTACCCGCCTAAAATGATACAGCTTATTAAGGTTGGCGAGGAAACAAACCAATTGGATTATTTCTTCGCAAAGATCTCGGAGCAATATATTGAAGAGGTAGAATATAAAACCACCACGTTAAGCAGTATGATGGAGCCGTTAATTATTATTTTCTTGGGGTTTGTGGTGGGGATTATTTTAATTTCTATGTACCTGCCCCTATTCCAGCTGAGTAACAGCTTTCAATAGATTCTACTTAAATGCTAATTCTTTGGAAAGTCTCGCATTCTCTGCTTTTGCTTCAGCCCTTACTTTTGGATCTTTATCAAATCAGGTGCAGCGGCGTATGCCGTTTTCTGCTTGTATAGGTCAAGTAGGCAATCAGGCTGTTGGTTTCTTCGCCAACCAGGCCGCTTTGTGCGATAGCCTGTTTTGTCCTGGTTAACAGGTCAGGGCTTTTCAGGTATTGAATGGCCGCTTTGCGTTCCTGCTCGGTTAGCTGCTTTTTTTCAACCTGTTTAGGCTTCATCGCTTCCAGGCGTTCCGACCTGTAATTTTCTAAGGCAGTCGTTAGCTGGCTTATGGCCGTGCTGATCTCCGCCGTGCTTACGTCCAGGGCTTCGGCTGATTTCTCGATCAGCTGCTCGGTTTGAATGCTGTTGTACAGGTCTAAGTTATGGCGGAATGCGTTTTGCTTATGGTCTGTACTGGTTAGCTTCAGCGTTACTTTCATCCGGTCTAAGCCCGTTAGTTTGATACCGCCTAAGATGGTAATATGCAGTTTGCCGTCCAGGTAGATCAATAACTCTGCATTTTCAGTAATCAGTTTAGCCATGTTGAAAAAAAAGTTTTATGAGAACTATTCTGCACAAAAGTAAACAATGATTTGTTTTTAACAAGGGAACGATAATTTTATTTATTAACTTTTGTTCTCTACATTTGAGATAATCAATAGCGTTAAGCACGCTTTTGTGCATTATCATGAACATTGGCGACAAGATCACTGCATTACGTAAGGCTAAAAAGATTTCACAAGCCGACCTGGCTAAGGAAGCGGGCGTGTCCCGCGAGATCATCGGGCGCTATGAGCGCAACGAGGTTTCTCCTTCGGTGGATGTGGCTAAAAAGATCGCGGATGCTTTGGAAGTGTCTTTGGATTATTTGGCTGGTGGTAGTGATAAAGCCGCTTTTGATAAACAGACCTTAAAGCTGATCGATGAGATCGAAGAACTGGAACCCTCCGTTAAAGACAAGCTCATTTTCCTGGCTAATGCTATTATCAGGGATGCTAAAACTGGTAAGGCTTACGCTCATTAAACAACAAAGCCCCGGTTAAGGGGCTTTGCTGTTTATTACCTTGTTGCTTTCTTAGGTTGTTTTACCGGCTTTTTAGGCTTTATACTATCAGCAAATGCGTAAGGGTTGCTTTGCTGGTCTTTCGGCGCGGCTTAGCATGATAGTAGGATCAGGTTTTTCATTTTCATTGTACTTTACTGTAATACGGTATAAACTCTTGTGTATAACAAGCCTTATCGGTTTTAAATATGCCTTTCTCAAATGCTTCTTTATGTAATTGTGGTAGCTTCTTAAATCTTTTCATTCGAAGTCTATCTACCTTTTTCGGAGCCATAAAATCACAAGTACATCTTAGCATCATTACAACCTCTACTTCATCACATTTATCCGCAAGCTCTATAGACGCCAGCTCTATTCCAACGGTATTGAATGATATTTTTTTTACAGTAGCAGGGATTGATATTTGGAATAAACCGTTCAGATCTGTTTTTCCAACTTCAATACTGTCATTAAATGCAATCGAAACGTATGGCAAGGCGTTCAAATTATCATCGATTACTTTTCCTTTAATAGTTTTATTTTGAGCATAAAGACTATAGGTTGAAACACCGAGCATAATAAAAATAAGTGTCGTTAATAATTTCTTCATCTTATTATTTTTTTGACTTAGGTATATATTCATGAGTATAATCGTATTCTGCAGGTGTTGCTTGATTTTGAATTCTATACAGAATAATAAAAGTAGCGTTGGGAATTTGAGGCTTATCGCTTTGAAGTCCTGTAACGTCTTGTGAAAGTCCGGGTGCCGATTGAGTGGCTCCTAATTCGCCATTAGGGTGCGTATGAAAATCTTGCAAAATATTATTGAAAGAAAAGTTAGCTCCGTACTTAAGTAGTAATTCCCTAACCGAACCTTGCGAACTCGTTAATGTGTTATTTTTATAACCACCTAAAACCATATCTGTAACGTTCTTAGAACCTTCTGATGAGTACGAGTAACCTTTAATTTCATTTCCTAAATACTCTGAAAGATTTAATGTGAACGACTTAACTCCTTCAACAGACGGTTGGCCTTCTCCTCCTACACTGATTACCTGGTCTTTATCCCGCCAGTTCTGGCCATCCTTAAGAATTCCTTTTTCAATTCCACCAACAGAAACTTTGGCTTCTCCTTTTTTATTGCGAACAACTTCACCCTTTCGATTTGTTCTGACAATACGATCCGGGTCGTCATTTTTCTCACCCACCTGGCTTACTTCGCCAGTTTTTTTATTGAACGTAAAATCAGTCATCCCATCAGGATCAATCCGGTTGACTGGATTGTTTGATCCATAATTATACGGAGTCCACCTCCTTGAGATTTCTGCCAACGGATCCACACTCGTCCACCTGCCAATAACCGGATCATAGAACCTTGCGCCGTAATCGTAAATGTTATTTCAGTCATCTTGTATCTCCTTACCATTGTAAATATACTTATTACCTGCATTTTGCTGACGGTGCACATTAAGCCAAAGGGGTAATAATCGTCTTAGCCATTAGTTGAATCGACATCAGATTAAGTTTTTTTACTTCATATTTGAAACCAAAATGATAAAAGGCATTGCAAATGATGATGATAAAATTAACCAAGCTAAAAATATTCCTAAAGATTCGTCCATTCTGAATAAGCCGTTACTAGACAGTTTTAAAAGATTATACCTTTGATTGTTGATATAAACTCGTTTAAAGAACCACATGAAAAATAATGCAACTGGAATTAGAATTAATATCCAATCACTATTAAACTTAGGAATTTTTAATATATATATTAGAAAGAAAAAAAATGCAGCCATTATCCAAGAGGTTATAATTAAAGACAATGCATATACTGCTCTACTTTCAGGTGTAGACCAAATAAGGCTATCTTTCCTATTTGTGAAGAATGTTGCGAGATAGTAATAAATAAAATCAATTATTCCCATGTTATTTATCGTTATTATCAAATAATGTTTCGTTTACCAATACACCCGCGTTCCATGCTAACTCAAATTCTTCTCCAATGGCCATTGCAACCCCTTGACCCACAGTGAGAAATCCATATTTGATAGCT
This sequence comes from Mucilaginibacter sp., assembly GCA_965277245.1. GTDB lineage: Bacteria > Bacteroidota > Bacteroidia > Sphingobacteriales > Sphingobacteriaceae > Mucilaginibacter. The sequence continues at coordinate 2,492,685 of OZ255719.1, read as the reverse complement.
GCTGCTTTGTCACCTCTTTGATAGGCTTCCAAAGCCTTCTTACCATTGTTTACCAATGTGATAGCACCTGTAAGTTTACCTAAGGCTTCAAAGGCAGTACTTTTATTAATTATAGACCATGTTTTGCTTGCTAACCCAATGGTCTGGGTCACAGTTACAGCTTTATCTAATGGTTTTACAAAAGTTTCTAAGGACTCGCTTATGGATTTATTTTTACCATCAACAATACCATTTGAATTAGTAATTATAGTTTCTCCAGTTAGCGACTTATTGGCATCTAAAAATAATTGACCATCACCCCACCAGAATGGATAATTACGAGTTCGAAAATCTTTTATAGGAACTACAGGGAGTAAATTGCTATAATTTGTAAAATCCTTATCGCTATTGTTTTGATGGCTATCATCCACCTTTTGTTCGGAATTAGGTGCATTAGTGGTGTAAGAATCTAAAGACCTATAAACGTTAATCGCAGAACCACTTTTTTCTAAATCTGCTAAACTTCCACCATAAATGCCATTATGATCTTCCATTCCATCAGGATCATATCGATTTATAGAATTATTTCTAACATAACCATAAACAGTATTTGACCATGTTAGTTCAGCTAAAGGATCAGATGTATTCCATCTTGCAATTGTAGGATCATAAAACCTTGCGCCGTAATCGTATTGATTACCACACTTTTTTTACTGTTTCCAGGTTTTCGGTTTGCACTTTTTGGGTGCTATAAAGAACGTTTGTAAGGGTAAAGATAAGCGTTAGTTTTTCATTTGCAAGGCCGTGGGTGCGTTGGTTTTTCGGCGGGTCGGTGGCTATTAACCTGGTTAAGCTGACCATCTGTTACCGCGAAGGTAGCCTCCGAAGCCAGGGCAGTAAAGGGACTTTCGCGGCATAAACCCACCAGGCCTTTACGCACAATCCATTTATTCCACGTTCCCTTGACAGCCCCGTCTTCTCCCGCTTTTGGTTGCTTAACAGAAGATCACCTGAACTTCTATGCTCACGAAAAAGCAATCGTTCTATAAGCAGCAAGTTTGTGTTTTTGTACCACAAAAACTACCACGGCCAGCCGTGGCAAACTTGCCTTTGCGCCCGGTGGTTGCAAAGGTCTTTTCGGGTTCCCCAGCGACTTCGGAGCAATGGGGCAAGATTCGATTGTCGGACAATCGTTTATCTTGCTAAATGCCAAAACGCATTTTTTCGGCTTGGCCGCAAGATTCAATTGTATTACAATTGTACATCTTGCTAAACGCCAAAAAGCGTTTTCTACCGATAGGTTAGCAAGATCATTTGTGGCACAAATGTACATCTTGCTAATATTACAAAGTCAATAGTTTAAGCCTGAAAAGCAGACGTTTTCGGGCTGGATGTAAGCGTGGGTTTGTGGGTGGATCTGTGCGGCTTGCATTCAGCACGTAAACGATCCAAAGGGGTTTGGGGGCTTTGGAAGATAGCCCCCAATTAAAACAAATGGCCTCCATGTGCGGGGGGATTATACGCCCTGCTTCTGCTCTTTTTTTCTTGCGAAGCCGTTGCGAGTGTGAGGCAAACCCGGCCGGGGGAAGTCCCGAAAGGGCGACCGGCCGCCAGTCCCCGCTTCTACCGGCGGGGCGGTTGCCGAGCCGGCAGGCGAGCCTAACAAGGGGCGGCGGCTGGACTGGCCGCGCTTCTACCAGTCGGGGACTGGACAGGGATAGCCGACCATGAGGAAGAACGAGGAAGGCGGAAAGCATGACGGAGTGAGGTAGGAACGAGGGCGGGCTTTTTGCACTGACGAGTGATGACGAATACCGCTTTTCCTGCGTGTGGTTACCGGAGTGGATGGTGCTTGCTTAACGCTTCTTTCAGGTCTTCCAGGTTACTGCTTTGGTAACGTTCGGTACTGCTTACATACCGGTGGCCTGCCATATATTGAACCGTCCGCAGGTCTTTTTCTTTCAACCATTCGGTAATAACACTTTGCCTGATCTGCATAGCGTTCCGGTATTTAGGGTTGAGTTTCCGCAAGGCCTGGTTAAAGTGGTACAGGCTGTTTTTGATATTTTCACAACCGTTCATGCTGATAAAAAGCTGCTGTATTTCTGTTGCTTTTTTCATGGTTTCCGGCTTTCGCCCTGGCCGCTCTGTGCTGCGCCCTGCCAGTATTTTAGGGCGGGTAATATGGATGTATTCATAAAGTTCCATCACTTGTTCGGCTTCCAGTTTAAGTATTCGGCTGTTGGTATTTCCGCTTGCCGGGATGTGGATTTTGCCCTCTTTCAATTTGATATGTTCGGCTTTTAGTTTATGCAAAGCTTCATTACTGATGCCCTGAAAGATCAGCAAGGAAAGGATCACTTTATTACGGTGGGTACGTTCATCATTTACCGCATAGCTTTCGTATAAGCAGCCCAATTCTTCTTTATTTAAAAGGTCGTGGGGGATGCCCCGGATAGCGCCTTTAAGGCTGATACCGGATGCAGGATTGTAACTAACCTGTCCCTCACTTTGCAGGTAAGTAAAGTAATGCCTTACCGCTAAAAGGATATGATTGATATTGCCGATACTATCGCCTTTTTGCTTCAAATGGTCTGCATAGTCCAGTATTTCGGTATAGGTGATTTGTTCTAAAGCCAGGCTTTCTGCTGCTGTCCAGGCTAAAAAGTAACTGGCATATTTACGGTGCTGGTAAACAGTTTGTGGCTTAAAGCCCGTTTCCTGTAAGTAGGTTTCAAACTTGTTCATGTTTTAAGTGGGTGTAGATCTGCGTGCTTTCCATGCTGCTATGCCCTAAAAAGCGTTGGATCTGTTCTAACTTCATTCCTGAATGCAGCAAGTGGCTGGCAATGCTGTGGCGAAGCGTATGCAGACCTACGGCTTTCTTTAGCCTGGCTTCGGTTCTTAGTTTTTGAAGGCGTTCGTAAGCTGTAGCACCGCTCAATCTTTTACCGTTGATATTAAGCAATAAGGCATCATCTTTTTTATTATTAACCTGGTAAGGCCGGGCATACTGGATATAGTTTTCGAGGTCGGCTTTGTTGCTTGCGGCCAATGGCACATAACGCTCCCTGTAGCCTTTTCCTTTGCGCACATATACCAGGTCTTTTTCGATCAGAATGTCTTTAACATTGGTATTTACACCCTCATTTTTCCTTAACCCGCAACCGTAATATAAAGCCAGCATCGCTTTATCCCGCATCCCTAAAGCATCATCTTTGGCAGCATCATATAGCTTGGTTATTTCCGCTCTGCTGAGTATGCTTTTAACATTGCTGCTTTTGCCTTTGATGCGCAGTTTCACGGCAAAGCTTTCCTGCCCGCTTTCTGTTAAGTAACGGCTGAACTTTTTAATGACCTGTAAATGTTTACGGATATAGTTCAGGCTGATCGCACCCGCTTTTGTTTTGCATGGCCGTTCATGCAGTAGGTTTAGGTAATTTTTTAAGTGGCTTTCCTGTATCTCATGCGGGTGCTTGCAGTTTTGAACCTCTAAGTATTCCAGGAACTCGGTTAACATTTTAGGCATATCCCGCTGGCTCGTCGGTTCAAAGTTCAGGATGCGCAGCCATTCCGAAAAGCCTGCCTGCAGGCGGATATAAAGCGGGTTTTGCAATTTATAATAAGGGGTGCCTTGCATTTTTTATTGTTCTTAGGTTACTGCCCGTTTCTTGCTGGTTCTCTGAGCTTTAGGTAACCCATCAGTACCCTGGGTTACTTCCGGCTTACGGGTTACTGTTTTGATATTTTCGAGGATGGTTTTTACCATGTTCTGCGCATCATTGGTTAATGTTTCCAGGTCGTTCCAGTTCTGTATTTTGTACTCAAAGCCTTTATAGCGGTTGCCCCTGGTGATCTTGATATAGCCCATCCGTTCCAGTTCGTACAGGTAACGACCTAAACTGGTCGGACTTAAGCGCATGGCCGACCTTACCTCTTTGCTGTAAAAGGCCTCGGTGTCCTGTTCTTTCAGGTAGGTTTTCAGCTTTCAAAGAAGCCCCGACAGGCATCGTTCAACTCATCGCTTTTCTTTAACAGCGTGGTTTCTAACAGCGTAAAAGCGGCTTCTATATCTCTGGCCGTACTTTCAATATATTGCTCCCCGGTGTCTTCGTCCGTTTTTAGTTCCCTTTGGTACTGGTGGTAATAGGTGATCGTTTCGGTGAACATTAACAGCAGCAGCATGGTACGGCGTGGCTTGAATACGGCTTCCGGCAGGTTGAGGAATGGGGCATAAGGATTTCTGACGCTGATCGGTTTTAGGATGCGCTGCACGTTTTTGACCTGCTCCCTGACCTTTCTTTCTTCGTACTGGTCGATCAGCCCGGCGCTTAGCTTGCGCTGGTAATCCATGATTTTTTTGTCCTGCTCCGGGCTGTTATCCATGTACAGCAGGATGCAGCGGTTGGCATTGTCTTCATACAATTGCTCCCGGGTGGTGCAGCCTGATATGCAAACCGGGCCCTCTACATTCAACGTTACGGTTTTCAGGTTGCCCTTGCTGTCTTTCAGCGTTACCGTTTTGGATATTTTACGCTTGCTTTGCAGTTCGCGTAGCGGGTACAGTACCGCTTCTGCGCCGTCCATGTCTTCAATGAGTAACAATTTATGTTTCAACTCTTCTTTGCCGAAGTAGTAAAAGGCGTTCATGGAAAGGGTGGTGATCTCTATTTTATCTTCTTCCGGCATCAGTTCGCTTACTCTTTCCTGTAACCAGGTCTTGCCCGTTCCGCTGGCACCCAGGCACATCAGGTGTAACGGGGTATGCCGTTTTCTGCTTGTATAGGTCAGGTAGGCGATCAGGCTGTTGGTTTCTTCGCCCACCAGGCCGCTTTGTGCAATCGCCTGTTTTGTCCGGGTTAACAGGTCGGGGCTTTGAGATAGGTTATAGCCGCTTTGCGTTCGGCTTCGGTTAGCTGCTTTTTTTCAACCTGTTTGGGCTTCATCGCTTCCAGGCGTTCCGACCGGTAATTTTCTAAGGCAGTCGTTAGCTGGTTGATTGCCGTGCTGATCTCCACCGTGCTTACGTCCAGGGCTTCGGCTGATTTTCAATAAGCTGCTCCGTTTGGATGCTGTTGTACAGGTCTAAGTTATGGCGGAAAGTATTTTGCTTATGGTCTGTACTGGTTAGCTTCAGCGTTACTTTCATCCGGACTAAGCCCGTTAGTTTCATACCGCCTAAAATGGTAATATGCAGTTTGCCGTCCAGGTAGATGAGTAGTTCCGCATTTTCCGTTATTAATTTAGCCTTTTTATCCATTAAAATAAGTAGTGGTTATTTTCACCACTACAAACGTAAGATTATGTTTTGTTTTTAGCAACTATAAAGTTTTGATATTTAACACATATTGACATAAGTGTTTTTAACACTACTTTTGAGATATGAACCTGGCAGATAATATAAAAGATATACGCGAAGAAAAGAACCTTAAACAGATCGAGGTGGCAACCCACATCGGCGTTGATAAATCTGCTTACAGCAAGATTGAAAAAGGTTTAAGGGCTTTAACAGTAGATGAGTTGCAAAAGATGGCGCAACTATTTAATATGACTACCGACCAGGTAATTAACCATGATGGCAAAGTGCCTAAAGAGGTGATTATTGAAGATAAAACAGCCGTAGAGCAAATGCGCCTCATACAGCAGCTTGACGAGGACGACAAGCAAACTATCTTCAAACTGATCGATAAGATGCTCACTAATAAGAAGTTTAAAGACTTCTTTCAGAATAATGTAGCTGCGCTATAAACAACAAAGCCCGGTTAAGGGGCTTGTTGTTTTAAGCCATGTCAAAATACCTTTTGACAACTAACGGGATATTATTTAAGTGTGGGCGCTTTCTCAACTCATTCAATAAATCTTCTTCAGTATTCACGGTTTGAATATCAACTACTACTTTATCGTATATGAGTTGCTTTAATTGTTTTGCTCTTTCCTCATTTGATATATTATTTTCAAGGTTTAGTAATTCTTTTATCCTTTTGTTTTCGTTGTCATCCAAAGCCCCAACTCTTTTATAAACATGCATCATAAGATTGTCTAAAGGAATTGCTTTTATAATATATCCATAATTAATATAGAAACTATTTTCAAACTGTGACTTTTGAAGATTAACCATTTTAGTAATTACATCACCGTTAATAACCCAATAATCACCTTTTTTCTTAAATCCAATTGGCAAAAGTATCTCGCTAAGGATATTTGCTACATCTTTTCTTTCCATCTAATATGTTAATAATGATCTAAAACTATTTTCCAGGTGCCACCATACTGTTGTTCAAATAACGTTTTATAATTATTAAGTTGATTTAATCCTTGTTGAAGAGCTCTGGCGTTATTGGGTTTTAACTCATATATAGTTTTTGTTCCAAAATCAACAAAGTCAGGCCTAATACCTTTAACTCCAGTAAACTCTTTAAATGTATTAATACCATCTATTTCCCCGCTTTTATATATTGAGTGCATAGCACGGCCTAATTTTGTAGCAGCTGTTTCTCCGTTGATTGCAACTTCTGCTCCCCAAAACAATGTTTTAAGTTCAGCAGCACCTGCAACAGTACCATATGTATCTAATACATTAGTACCTATAGCCAAACTTGTAGTCCGAAGCCCGAAATCTTGATAATTTACCTCTTCGGGGGGTGGATAAGAACTTATAGTTCCTTGATCTCGTGGGGTAATATTAAAGTTAGCTAACCCGGAATTACTCTTAAATTTAGGCTGAATCGCTGGAACTTTAGAGGTAGTGGCAGTTGCATCTCTGGATGTGGTTTTTGATTTCTTTGTGGGTGGATCCTGTTGGGTTTGCAAGTGCTTAAAGAACGCTTGAGCTTCTTCCGGAGAATCAGATGTTACTCCACCTGCAATGGCTGTCCACATACCATCAACATCAATATTTCTTATAGGATTATTTTCTACATAATTATATGGCGACCATCTTCTATTTATCTCCGCCAATGGATCAATCACATTCCACCTGGCAACCACTGGATCATAGAACCGTGCGCCATAATCGTATTGATTAGCCAGGTCAACCTGCAACTCCTTTCCGTTATAAAGATGGCGGTTATTGTTCGAATAATCATAATCAGATTTACGCAGGCCGAAGGCATAGTATTCATCCTCCTGCAAAACCCGTACGGCGTTGTTGTACTGGTCGAATGTTACCCGCACATCGCCCAGGTGGTCTTTTAGGTCGTACTGGTAAGTGTAACCGCCTCCGTTAGGTGTGGCACGACCCTCTTCGGTGGTAATGTATTTAATGGCATTGTTAAAGCAGGTGATGCCGTTAATGTAATCCCAGCTGCCGTCACTGCCGGTGTTATGTAATTTGTTGCCCGTGGCATCGTAATATTAACTTTTGTTCTCTACATTTGATATCAATAGCGTTAAGCACGCTTTTGTGCATTATCATGAACATTGGCGACAATATCACGGAATTACGTAAGGTAAAAAAGATATCACAAGCCGACCTGGCAAAAGAGGCCGGGGTGTCCCGTGAGATTATCGGGCGGTATGAACGCAACGAGGTTTCACCCTCTGTTGACGTGGCTAAAAAGATTGCGGATGCCTTAGAGGTATCGTTGGATTATTTGGCTGGCGGTAGCGATAAGGCCGCTTTTGATAAGCAGACCTTAAAGCTTATTGATGAGATTGAGGAACTGGAACCATCCACTAAAGATAAGCTCATATTCCTGGCTAATGCCATTATCAGGGATGCTAAAACTGGCAAGGCTTACGCTCATTAATAAAAAACAAGTTGCGTAGTTTTTTTATCCCATGTCGCAGGGCGGCTATGGGCAAGTAGGTTTTTGGTGCCACAAAAACACAACTTGCAGTATAAAAAACAAACACCTTAACAGATATACACATAGTTGTATATATAGCTATATCTGTTAAGGCAACAAAGCCCGGCTCTTATTCAAACGAGGCTCTGTTTTAGTTTCCAAATGGATCTATGTCCTTCATTTTATCGATGTCCTTCAGCCAATCTTTTTTATAAGTTGTGATATTAATAGAATTGCTAAAATCAGACTTTATAACAGTTACATCAACCGGCATATCTAATCCAATATCAAACTCTCCTAAACTTTTTTGGGTGCTGCTGATTTTTACGTTATCAATAGAATACGTATTTGGACTGTCCGAAAACCCATTTCTATCGAAATAATGTTTAGTGTTTTGTAAATACTTATCGCTTGGTGTAAAGAAATCAATTAAAGTAAAAGAATCGGTAATAGTTATTCTTACGCTGCTGAATTTCTCATCCGGGCTTAAGGAAAAATCTCTTATTTCCAGACATTGCTTCGTCCAGAAACCATGAACTGTATTTTTTAAATCAACGTTTGCAAAGCTGTTGGTGGTAATGATTGTCCATAGAATTGCATTCTGTTTTACAAGCATCAAAAAATAGGGCAAGTCTTTCATATTATTAATTATAATGTACTATATGGCCTAACAATAGTTAGTGGATAATTGGGTTGTGTTGAAACTCTTCCCCCAACACTCTGAATTATAGTTCTTAAACTTTGCAAAAATATATTGCCAAGCTGATATTGATTTAACTCACCATTACTATTATCCCAAGCTTTATCAGCGGCTCTAATTGATGCGTTAACAGCACCTGCACTTACACCAGCGGCCCAAGCAGACGACATTATCTCATCTGTTTTCCCAAACATACTGGTTACCCTTGGAAGCTCAAAATACAGAGGCCTCATAATAACAATTGCTGCTTTAACCCCCATTTCTCTTGGATCCCATTCAAGCTTCAATTCATGAAAAAGTATTCCGTTTACTCCTGCGGTTTGATAATCAGCGTCTGGCCCAGCAGGAGTGAATACCCATGACGCAGGATTTGATGTTCCACCGAGTAATCCTGGAGGCGCCATCCCCCCCTGATTGGCACTCTTATCAATAAGCAGTAATTATTGAAAAAACAATCGCTCTATCAATGGGCTTGCTATTAACCTTTTCTTTTTTTCAATCGTGACCCCAGATATGGTAGACATAGCTTTTTCCAAATCACGAATCATTAGACAGGTAAATATGTATCGTTCTCCCTTTTTTAATTCTACCGCTGCATAACGATATTCCTCAAATGAAAGCAACTTAATAAAACCTTTTCTGTGCCAAACTGGAGGCATAAATAATTCTATTTTTTCTATTTCATTAAAACTAACTTTTCGTTCTTCACCAACTAAAATTGTTTTTTCAACCACATCTATAAATAAAAGCTGTTTCCTATTTATGAAATAATACTCTAAATGTAAAAAAATCGTGGGTATAAAAATTATTGAGTAGGCAGAACCAAATATTATCGGGATTCCATCATCATAACCATTTACTTTATATATGTAAATAACAATGATTAAAAAAACAATAGTGCTATATAGCAGCCCTTCTATAGCTTTGAACTGGTTTTTATATGTGATTTTATATTCCATAATATTATCTGCCAGGATACCATCCATTTGATAGCCCTCTATTAAAATCTGATACATATTTACTCGTTGCATCAAGCCAAATCATGAAGCCATCGTATGATTTTTCGCCAGCCCAACCAAGCCCACCGACAATTGTTCCTGGTATTGCTCCGAAATAGACACCAACTCCAACCCCTACGGCAGTGCCAGCTGTTCGATAAGTAAATCTACCTTCTCCAATTTCTCCGTTTTTCATTGATTTGTAGTCTACATAAGTATTTAGTGCAGCTCCCGCATAGCCAGCCGCACCCATGACTTTCCCTGTAACACCAATTGCTTTACTTGCAGCAGCATATCGACCATAATTCCATATTTGGGTCGTAATAGATGATGAATTATAAACAGCGTCCAGTGACTTGCCTAATAATATGGCACCTGGTTCTCCATAATTACCGGCATATCCTAACCAATCGTTTGCTGCATTTAATCCTTTTCCTCCCTGATTGGCATCTTCTCCATAAAACTTGTTTTCAATATAGTTATAATAACTCTTTGATCCGTCAGCATTGGTATAAATATTGGTGCCGTAAAAAGTAGAACTCGCTGTGCCGTGTCCGCCATTACCTTTATTATAGTTATTGCCATAATTACCACTTGCACTATAAATAACTGTATTACCATATAGTCCATTTTCATAAATTCCATCCTGATAGTTCATACCATTGGGATCAATATATTTAATTGGATTATTTGCAACGTAGTTATAGGTTGAGGCATCTGCATAAATTTCCGCCAAGGGATCAACAGTTTTCCATCTTACAATGAAAGGATCATATTGCCTTGCGCCATAATCTATATCGCCTGTTTCTTCTTGTAGCTCTTTCCTGTTATAAAGGTATTCAGTTTTTGGACTGCTGGTGGTACCCACGCTTGCTTCCAGGCCAAAGGGGTAATAATTATCTTGTTGTTTTGCGGTGGCGTTCTGATCAAACCTTATGCGGGTATTGCCTAAGTGGTCGCCAATAAGATATTCATAAGTATAGGTATTGCTGCCGCTATTTAAAGCCCTGCCTTCTTCGGTTTGGATAAAATCTATCGAGCCGTTGGTATACTGTATGCCTGCAATGTAATCTGTATTAGATGCGTTAAAAGTTTTACGCAATTTTTGGCCGCTTGCAGCGTAAGTATATGTTAAGTTAAAGCTGCTTGCAGTTACGCTTTGCGGCAGGTTCAAATAATTGTAGCCAATATTTTTGCCTGTACGTGCGTCATAATTGGTATTGCCGTTCCCGTCATAAGTATAGGTTCCGCTTGTTAGGTTGGTTACACTCTGTAGCTGGTTACCTCCGTTGTAGTTATATGTATATGTTCCGTTATACAGACCGGCGCGGGTCAAAGCAGTGATGTTACCCATAACGTCGTAATTTATATTGCTCTCGTTATTTCCGGTTGTTGAGGTGCCACTTGTTAAACGGTTTAGGTTATCATAGCTGTAAGTATAACTATTGGCTAAGTTGCCCGGCGCGCCCCAAAGCTGGTTGGCTATGTTACCATTATACTGGGGCGTAGTGCCATCGTTGTAATTCAGCTGCATGGCAAACAGCGGGGCGGTACTTATTTTTAACCATCCCCTTTCGTTATAAGCATAACTGATATTTTGCAGGTTATTACCTAAGTGCTTGTTTGTTAACTGGCTTATATCGTTATAATCTGTTTGGCTTATGGTGGTAACCGCACCGCTGTTAATCTGCTCAGTGGTCTGCCGCTTGCGCCCCATATGGTCGTAGGTATAGGTAATGGCAATGGATACTGCCGGGCTCGTGCCTGCGGTAGTGTAATGGTTGCGGTTGGTGGCGGTTACTTCGTTGGTAATGTTGTTATAGGTAGTGGTTACCAGGTCGTAATTGCTTTGGTTTGCAGTGGCATTCAGGTAGTGCTGCTGATAGGCAGCAATATTTCTTGCTTTATCGTCATAGTAACTAATACTCCAAAGCATAGGGCCGTAGCTGCCATCGGGGTTAAGTATTGTTACGCGGCTTGCGGTTTGCAGGCTGTTAACGGCCGTGGCTGCCCCAGCCGGAACGGTATAGCCCGGCAGGCCGGGTATGCTTGCGTAGTTATCGTAATAGTTAAGGCTGAAGGTAGCGGTGATATTGCTGGTGGGGAAAGCGTTAAAAGTATAACCATTGCCGCTGTTCTGCGCATTTTCCCAATAAGTAGTATAGGTGTTTACCCCGGCTTGCAGCGTTGCCCGGTCTGTGGTATAGTTGCATATGCCGGTTTGTACCACGCGGCCCAAACCATCATACTTGGTAAACGTCCAGTTACCCACTGCGCGCTGGTTGGCATCCTGGGTGGCCACCAGCCTGTCCATCGCATTATAGATCATGTACTCCCATCCCTTGCCGGGTAGTTTTTTCTGTACCAGCCGGTTCAGTTCGTCATATTGGTACTGGTAGCAAAAGTTATCAAGCGTTGTCTGGCTAAGCGGGGCATTGTCGGGGTCGGCACCGGGGGGCAGCACAAATACCAGGTTGCCGGTATCGTCATAAACGTAATAGGTGCTCAGCTTTTGCAGCGTGGTACCGGCGTAGTTATAAGTGCGCTTCAGGATGGTGCGTCCCTCCAGATCTTTGTATTCTTCGGTAGTATTGCCGCGGCCGCTCGTCCAGTTCTCGTCTTTGCTTACCGTTACCGTGAGGTAGTTGTCGCCATAGTGTACGCTTGCATCGCCAAAGATGGTGCGGCTCAGGTCGGCATTGGTGGTAGCGGTGTAAATGAGCGCCAGCCTGCTGTTAACCGGATCGTTAGCCCAGGTGATGCTGTTGTTGGTAAGGTAGTCCATCTTCATAGTATGGTTACCGGGCTGCCAGGGGTTGCCCGGTGCGCCCTGTTCTACCATGCGGTTTAGCGGCGAACCGTCGTAAACGGTTTGGCTGTAAGGCGAGGGTATGGTGGTTACCCCCGCAGGCGGGCTGTTGTAAAAGCCGGATTGCTCGCCCGAAAGCGCACTGGGTTTGTAGCTGCCATCGGCACTTGCCGAGGTATAAGGCAGGTATTTTACGGGTTCACGGCCATACTGGTCATAAGCCATGGGCTGTACCACGTCCCTGCTTGCATCCGGGCTGCCCTTTACCTGCACCGTTTGTATGGGGCGGCCAAGCCCGTCTATATACTGCACGGCCTGCATTACATCGCAGGTGGTATAACCTGTGGCTGCAGGGTTGTAGCCCGGTATGCGCGGGGTAGAGGTAAGCACATAGTTTAAGCTGGCAGAAAGGTTGAGCGCCAGCGGTGCGCAGCTGCTTAGCGTGGTATGGATATAAACGGTTTGTCCCGAGCCGGGGGTGATGGTGGTGTTTGGCGAGAGGGTGATACTTGTGCCGTTCACATACTCGCCTGAGGTATAGGTACCATTCATTGGCGCCGTAACATAGGTTTGCGAATGGGCGGGATTTATATTGAGCCAGATCAATAAGCCCGGTAGCAGTGTTCTTATGGTGATTGGTTTCATGGTGATGGTTTAGGTTATTGGTTTACGTAACGGTATTCGTTGTGCTTAACAATATTGCCGTCCTTATCCTTAACATTAAGCAATCGCTGATAACCATCATATTCGTAGTAAGTGGTCATACCCTTGGCATCTGTCATACTGGTTATGCCAATAAGGGGCGAGTAAGTGTAAGTGGTAACCTGCGAAACTACCGGGTACAGCCGCAACTCGTCAATGGCAACGCTTCCGCTCAGCGTAAGCGCACCAGAGCCTGCCGGGATCTGGTGTTCGTAATATGTCCACCCTAATGCCGATTTAAGTGCTGTACCGGGATAATTGCTGCCGGTAGCAACCGTAGCCGGGCCGCCGTTGCTCCAATAAGAAACGATGTAAGCCTGGCTATTATCTAATGCGGGCGAAGTAATGGTACCCGAACTGAGGTTATAATAGGCCATACCTGTAGGCGCATAGTTTGCAACCGTTGCCGATCCGTTTACATTCCAATTGCCATAGTTGGCCGTCTCGAAACTGGTGTAAGCCACATTTGCCGACTGCGTTGTTGCTGCCAGGTTCTGAAACTTGGCCACAGGCTCCGAGCGGTTATAATCCCAGAAAACCTTGGTTGCAGAGGCGTTTCGTGGCGTATATTTGGTGAGGTCATTATTGTTGTCGTAATCGTCAAAACTAATGGTTTGGATGTAACGGCTGTCGGCCTGTACCTGCCCGCTGCTAACGGTTGAGGGTGTAAAATTAGTAAGGCTTGCTGCTACCTTTAAGGAGCTTACCTTATCGGGCAGTACGGCATTGCCGTTTCCCTTGCCTGTTGTGTAACTGTAAAGTTCGCCGCTTATTACACCATTTACAGATGTGGCCGGGTTAGAGAAATTTACAAACTTTTCAATGGGCACGGCCTGCATGTTGTTTTGCAGCATGATGTCGAGCGTGTAATTACCCGTTGTTCCTGTCATGTAACCGGAAGGCAGGTAATCTGCTGCATATTTATAAGATTTTGTGTATAAGCCGCCCCGGCTGTCGGTATGGGTTTCCGTAGTAGGCTGCTGATGCACAACATTGGCGTACGCGTAATTCGTTGTAGATGTAGTATACTTCGTTGGATCGTTTATATCGTAATCATTTTCCGTTGTAGAAGTTAAATAGTTATCATCGGATGGTATAGCGTATGTGTTCCAGGTGTAATTGTTAGTATCATCGGGGCTGGCGCCATTTGGTGGAATGGGTGTACCTACGGATCCATCATTGTTATAATTCCTTTTCACAACAACACCAACAGCATTATTGTCAGAATGGGGCAAGCCGTTATAAGTATGGCTTTCGGCATGCACCGGCTGATAGGTACCATCTGATTTTACCTTGTAATCCGTTTTAGCAAGCAATTGGCCCCTTTTATGGAAAGAACTGATATAAATGAGATTACCAGCATATGATGCATCGCTAAGCGCATCGCTTTCGTCTTTAAATAAGTAATCTGTTCGCCCAGTGTTAATAGCGCCAGTGCCCACATACTCGGTTACAGATGGATAAACAACCGTTGCACCATCGAAAGCTTCCAAATCGCAATGAGGAGTGCTTACGAATGACCGTGTCACACAATCTGCCACTGTTTGTGGTAAGGACGATCCTCTAAATGCCGCATAATAACGGTGCGGCTGGTAAGTAACAAAATAACTATAGTCTAATAAAAAATTCTTCCGGGAAGTATTATATTGGTAAGTTCGCACCATAGGCACAGGATTAATTCCATCGTAACTACTAACCGATTTAATTCTGAGGCCTCCCGCCAAATAGGTTACTCCCTGGTCGGTATATCTATTGGTTTGATAGGTAAATGCAGTATAGCCTCCCGTAGGATAATGAATACCGGTTAGCATGTAAGCCTGCATAAAAGTAGAATCGCAATCGCGGCCATTAGCTATGCTACTGCCGATGGTGACATAATTTGGGGTAGAATAGCTCCCGGTAGGATTATACGTTACACTTTGGCGAGGCATTAGCAAGTCGTTATTCTTCCCATTGTAATACCCCCAATAATCTTGCTGTTTCGAGGTATAATCTGGCAGGGTCAAAGACTGGTTGTAACTAAAGCGGTACCGCTCAGTCAAAAGACCGTTGCCATCTGTTATACTGATTGAATCGAGCCGGAGGCGACTGGAGTAAGATGGGTTAAAATAGCTTTTATGAAAAGTTATCGTTTTCAATAATATATAGCTTCGCGAGTTAGGTGCAAATCCCAGCACCCTGATGTCTGCAAGACCTTTGAAGCTATTAGAATTGTTAGGCACATCTGTCCGGTTCCCACCATCTAAATCAAATATTACCATACCATTCTTGAAATTGATTTGGGCTGGTAATTGTTCACCGGTAACCAGTGAGTTGCCTATGCTTAGCGGAAAACTTGGAAGACTTGGGGAGTATTCATTACCCTGATCATTCGAAGTTACCAAGTCTGTGACAGAGAAAACTTCGGTATCAGACGTTGGATATAATATATTTTGCGAATTATACGATATTCCAATAGTATCATGTTTGTCCTGACTTATCATGGATGTTAATTTCCAGGCAGCAATTGCATCTGGATTACGATGACCACCAGATGCCGATTGTGTGACTTCTGTTGTTTGAAAAAGGTTTGTATTACCTCGCTCATCCGCGATGGTGAATTGAGCCAACGAAGACCCCGCACTGTGGGTGATACTAATTGGTGCATAAGGAATTAATCGTGGCGTGAAATTGCCCCCTGAAGAGCCGTCGAAAAAGAACTTTCCATTGTGGCCAGGGAAATCGTAGGAAAAAATATCGGGTTTTGTATCATATAAACCGCTCGCCACGTTTTCAAGCCACTGCAGATCGCTTAAATTACTAGTACTATAAGTGCCGGGCTGTTTCATTATGCCCGTTAGGTAGCCGTACGGTGCATCATCATTAACGCCCATGGTTCGGCGGCTAATTTGTCCGCCAGCCATTACAGACCATCCTAAACCTGCCCAGCTTGCAACTTCAGATATCTTTATACCCGACGCATGGTACGCAAGGGTTATAGGTATACTCAGTTTTCCTGCTATAATAGTATAAAGCGGGATTGAGATATTGGGAACGCCAGTGAATTCATTTACTTGGTATGTGCCAAACTTTTCAAGCGCTGAAGTTGTAGGGGAACGCGGGTAGAGATCGGGTATAAAATAATTTGTAAGCGTAGATTGCGCTCTTAAGTTCGTTATCTTCATACATGAAAGCGCTAAAAATATTGCAAGCACAGTTCGAAGTTTCATTGTGGTAGATTTTTTGTTAGCGATTTAATATTTTTTCAATTCTTTTCAATTGAAGCTCTTGGTTTTTTATTTGCCTATCTTTTCGATGATCTAGAGCGTTATTCTTCTATTTTTTTAAGAGTTTTGAATTCATTATACCCGAATCAATGTTGTTTCTTATACCTCCTGCTGTAAAAGGGTGCCGAGTATTAATAGTATTTTCTATGAATTCTTCTTCTTGATAGACATGCCCTTATAATCGGCTTTCCTAACATAGCTGGTATTTGATTTAATAGTAAAGGTCCAATTGATATTCTAATGGTATCTCGATAATACTTATCCTCTTGAAGTTTCCATTCAGAAATTAAAAATGGGTTATACAATCAAATAATAGGAAAGAAAACCAATTCCCTTTATATGCATTTGTTATAGACAGAGGTAATTTTACTGACAGAATTAACTCAGTTTTTTTTATGTCTTTTGATATTATTATTCTTTTCAAGAATGACAATACGTTTATCCTGATTGATTAGATACAGGGTCAACTCTTCTACCTTTTTAAGCAATTTAACATTCAGCTCACCTAAGTTGACTCCTTCTTTTTGCATTTGATCGGCTGTAGGGATTTCCGAAAGATGATGGTTGTTTTCGATATAACTTTTCACTGATTTTAAGCCAGCTAAATGATAATTTTTGGCAAAAACATAATCCGGCCCGGGTACATTGAGATCTACCTTGACCTGAGTAGAATGGATAGTTCCGTTAACTGTTAGTTTCTGATCAGGTGTGCTGGTGCCAATCCCAACGTTACCTCCTGGTGCAATGGCAAACCGTTCTGTGCCATAGCTGCCATATCCACTGGGATAAGTAGCATCACCGGCGTCTTCCCAAACACTAAACCGTGTAGAATTGTATGATCCACCTACACCCCATTGTTTAGCTTTATTTCTATAACTGAATAACATCCGTGCATCATCCGTGCCACCTGTATTATCGCTGGCAAGTACAAGGACATGGCCCCATGCCTGACCGCCGCTAATATGCAATACCCCGGTTGCCGTTGTATTCCCTGACGATGCCACTTCCAGCCTGCTTAAAGGTGTGTTGGTGCCAAGACCTGTACTGCCGTTTGGCAGAATGGTTAATTTCTCATTTCCGTCTGTATAAAGCCGCAAAGGGGCACCGGTGCCGGCCCATATATTGGTGTCATATTGGTCACTCCAAATTTGGCCTATAACGGCACCGCTATGGCGGAAATCAATAAATCCACCATAATATGAATCAAAAGAAAGTACGGAAAAACCGCTTACAGAAGTTGGACTTGTTGTTCCTATCCCTGCGTTGCCACTCGTAGGAAACGTGTTTTGTGAATAAGTCTTTGCATTAATTAAGAATAAAAACAGGTATAAAAGTTTTTTCATGATAATGTTATTTTAGGAATTTGTTAAGGTTTTTTATAATCGGATAATACTGGCAATGCGTAACGTGAGCCGGGTTTTTTTTGACTGTATGCGGCTAATTCGTCTGCTGTCAGGAGCGCCCTGAATTCCTGAGTTAGCTGACTTTTCAAGTCATTAAGCTGCTTGCCCGTGGCATTATTGCTTACCGCCTGCGAAAGTGCGTCCGATTCCTTCTGAAAAAAGTTTGCAAATGCTGTTTGCCTGTCTGTCGTGAGGTTAATGACCGAGGCTATATCCTGCACTTTCATAAGCACACCGATCGGATAGCCGGTATTTGGCGGTGTTTGTGATGTTTGGCATCTTGACGATAGTGCCAGAAAACAAAATGGAATAATTATTAGAAGCCGTTTCATTTTATCATTGTTATTTAAGTGGTTATGTATAAGTTATAGAGGGGTGTACGTAACCTGTTAAAAGTTCGTTTTTTGTTAAGTTTCAAGAATGGTTTAATATCGCTTGATAGATCAGATTAGATAAAAAATAGATAAAAGCTTCATGAGGTTGTGATAAGTTAGCTATCATATATCACTTTTTTACGACAATATTTTTAAAAGGTTTCAGGACAGGTTAAAAAATTTTTACAACTTCTAAGAATATTTCTATAACTACCTTTTCATTCGGGTTATTAGTATTTGGAACTTTATTTTTAATGTTAACTGACCTTACGTAACCGATTCCGTCTGCTTTTTCTATCGCAAAAAGGGTCTTCAACACGTCTGGAAAAGTGCCAGTTAGAGTAATCTCTTGAATAAACAACTTATTGGAGGATGCTACGGCCCTTAAGGGAACTTCGGTTACATTCACGTATTCCCGTTCGCCAATTTCGGCGACGATTGTGGTAACCCTATTCCTAAAGGATGCTGTGTCAGTTTTTAAAGTTTTTATAATCTTTGACAGCGCCTGCTGTTGTTGTTCGAGATAACTTGGTTGCAGCGATGATATATTGTTATTTACTTGCTCTTTTAAATGCTTATTTAGTTGCCATGCCGTCAAAGTTTTTTTAAATGCAAATTCATAACAAATTATAAATAGCAACAAAGTAGCTGTTATAACAATATAGTTTCGCTTTAAAATAAGTTTATCAAACATTTTAATAACTGACTGTTATCAAGAACTGCCCTGTATTTTGTTCATTATTGAAGGCATAGCTCACCAGCTCTGCATTTTTTACCCAAGGTTTAGTTCTAATGCGGGCGATCCATTCATTTACCGGAATTATCCTGGCTGCCGTTCCGTTAATTTTTATAAATCTTGATGTAAAATTTAATTTATGGGCATCAGTAACTATAGAGGGCTGAAAAGGATCAGCTGCAACTTGCTGCCATTTTATCTCAGCCGGCAAAACTTGCGCTAATTGATCAATCAATATACTTTTGTTTGTAACCCCTTCCCAACCTAGTGTATCCAGTAACGCTTTTTTAAATTTAATGCTGTCTGCTAAAGACTGCGTTTTACCGGCATCAACTTCGCTTTGCCCGGCTTGTATCGCAAGTCTGGCGTTAGCTGAAGTATAAAAAGAAAATAAGGCAAAGTTCATTAGCAGCGCTATTAATGCACAGCATAATATAATTGCTCCCTGTACCTTCGTTTTGCGCAGTTCATAAAAGAGATTAAGTTGTCGCCCGAGATATTTATGCTCTGATGCAATCAGCGAAATTTTAGGATATAACGCAAGTTGAAAAGCCGCAGCATAAGGGATAATCAGTTCTTCATTAATCCGTTCGTTCCCGATTTTATAAGGATAGGCCGATTTCGCCCCAACTTTAGAATTCGCGCTTAGCCACTCGCGCTGTTCATTTAAACGAACCTGATGACTATTAAAGTTAAATTCCGTGTCATACACGTTTAAATGTCGCAAAACTTGTTCCGCTACAAACGGGCCAAGACTCAGTACTAATGATATAAACCCTAATTCTTTTACCAGATTTATCCATTTATCAGCCTCCTTTTTCCTTATTACGGAAGTAAATGATTTGTTACCTGATGTAAATTCTTGAATGTAAAAATCTTCAGGGCTGGAATTAGGAAACAACGTAGAAAAGTTCACAAGCATTTGGTCATTATATGCCGCTTCCTTGAGTAACACGCCACGCCCTGCAATATTTAACGCAAGAGGTGTTTCCGGAGAAATCTTTCCCATTAGCAGTGCCACGTCTTCGAAATTAGATATGGTGGTTTCAATCTCGAGTTCATTGCCATTAATAGCTAGCAGGCATAAACTAAAAGACGGATTTCCTTCTCTATTAATTTCTATGTTGAGACCCGCAACATGAGCTGCCCTGTAATATTTGTCGAGAAAACGCATCATCTGATGATAGTAGGTTTAATAAATACTACCGTCACGATTTTGCCTTTAGTTTTAGTCCTGCTGCTAAATATATATTTAAGAATAGGTATTCTTGACAGGATAGGTATCCCGGATGCAGATTCGCTGCTTTCATTACGTTCTATGCCCCCCAAAACTATCATGTCTTCATTATGCGCCCGAATAATGGACTCAAACTTGCTTGTGGATTTAGGCGGTGGCGAATTATCTGTTGGGGTACTTGTAAAATCTGATATGTCAACTTTAATATTAAGCGTTACCTGGTCGTCACCAGAAACAATAGGTTTAATATTAATTGAAAGATTTGCTTCTGTAGGGGTGTATACATTAGAAAAGATAGACTGTGTGGTTGCCGTTGAAGGTATCACGTTCTGAGTTACATTTTTATAATACCTGGTATTGCCAATACTTAAAGTTGCGGTGTGACCATTTAAAGTAGAAAGTTTTGGCACAGATCTAACGTCTACATTGTCTTTATTTTCCAGGGCTTTTAACCCTACATAAAAATTAGGTACGACATGCCCGAGGTTGACGCCGAAAGTGCCCCCAACACGATTTAGAAAATCATTTACAGAACCGGAACCGAAAGTAAAATCTAAACCGGGTAAGATGGTACCGCCAGTTTTTACGCTATCGGCGACCCCCGCAGAAATACCAGTTGATGTGGTCCGGGTATTATGGAAATCAAGTAGTGTAACCTCAATTAAAACCATAGGCACCAATAAGTCTATTTGTTTGATGAAGTTTTCTATTTCGGCTATCTGTGGTTTTGAACCTGATAACAAAATAGTGTTCTGTTCCCTGAATTCACGTAACTCTACGCCTTTCTTCCAGTCTGCAGGGATCATGGCCATAACCGTATCTATTGAACGGTTTTGCAATTGGATCACCTTGTTTGTCCGTAATCCTTCTAATTTGCGCTCGCCCATCATATACACGCCATTTTCTTGCGTAAATGTGTATTCGGTACTTTTAAAAAGAAGCGTTAAAAAATCGTCGTAAGTCAGGTCGTTAGCATGTAAAGTGATAGTCCCTTTAATATCTGAATAAATAAAATAGCTTTTGTTGAATTCCCGAGACGCTGCTTTGACCATATCTATTATTGGTGCGCCGGTAGCATCTGCAGAAATAACTTTTTGACCGTTTGGTAATGTCCTGCTAAAAAGACCGGTACTACCCGATCCTGATGAAGCCTGGGTTTTAAATGTTTTTCTAACTCCTGTACGGTTATCACCGTTAACATAAAGTTGTTCGCCATCCTCTAAAGGCTGGAAAAGGTAAAATCCGTCGACGGTCTTGGTCAGCTTAAACTCGTTTGCATAAGCCAATTTTTCGAGCGCTATATCGAACGGCGCGGCTGCTATAAATGCGTTTAATTGTCTGCTTTGTAATGCGGGCGGGACAAGAATATTTTTACCGGAAAGTTGCGTGATACGTTTTGTAACCGCGGTTAACGTGTCGTTACTTAGTTCCAAAGAAAGGGTATTATCTAACTGATGATATTTTATACCTAACACTTTTGCAGGAGGACGCTGGTTTTCTTTTGGGTCATGATATTGTCTAAGGACGATTATTGATCCAACCGACCCTACATCGAGATTATATTGCTGTGCAAGCAGCATAAGTATATTTATCGTAGTAACGTTATTAAATGTGTTGTAAACCTTGAATTCAACTGCGGGGTCAACCTGAAAACTTAGGTTATTTGAACGTCCTATAGCATTCAGGTATTCCCTAACCGAAAGCCCGGTTACCGCGATCTGTACTTTTTCATTAAGGCCGGGATTGGTCGCAGCAAGGCTGTCTAGACGCCTTTGCACACCATCTAATCTGTTTTGTTGTTGGGCGAGGAGGAGCCCAGGTGCCAGCAGGAGTAAGAAAAAAAATATATATGTGGTAAAGATTTTCGGCATAAATTACAAGTTCAATAATTGAATAGTAGAGGATAAATTTCTTCAAGTGAAGTAGCGCCTTCAGCGAATAAGTTGAAAGCATTTTCGGCAATGGTTTGAATGCCGCGTTCTTTTAGCGTTTGATTAATATCTGAAGCCGCATTCTTTATGGCCTGACTTATTTCGTGATCTACAGGTATTACCTCATATACTGCTTTTCGCCCTTTATAACCGGTGTAATAACATTCTTCACAGCCTCGTGGTAAAAAATGTGTTTCTATTACACGGTAAGGTTTAAATTGCTTTGGGAAAAGTGCCTGGTTAAATCCTGCTTCCTTCTTACAATGGGGGCACAACATTCTGATAAGTCTTTGCGCCGCAGTAGTATTTAAAGTGTTAGACAAAAGGAATGACGGCACGCCCATATCAATAAGCCTGGAGACTGTTCCCCAAGCTGAATTAGTGTGTATGGTTGATAACACCAGGTGACCGGTAAGTGCAGCACGTATAGCCATGTTGGCCGTTTCGCTGTCACGGATCTCGCCAACCATAATAACGTCAGGGTCTTGCCTTAAAAATGTCTTTAGCGCAACAGAAAAGCTTAAGCCGATAGTTTCCTTTAACTGTACCTGGTTAATACCTTCCATCGTATACTCTATCGGATCTTCTATAGTCAGAATGTTCCGGGTTTCTTTGTTCAATAGTTTTAGCGTAGCATATAGTGTTGTGGTTTTGCCAGAACCGGTTGGGCCGCTGATCAGCAAAATGCCATTTGGTCTTTTTACGCCTTGTAAGTAATTGTCCAGGTCATTTGGAGAGAAACCCAGACTGTTAAGATCAATGTCAGTAGCATCATTATTTAAAAGCCGCAACACCACTTTCTCACCGTATAACGTTGGCAAAATAGATACCCTTATATCAAATTGCTGATCGTGATGTTTAAAGTTGATGCGGCCATCTTGTGGTAAACGTTTCTCTGCAATGTCCAGGTTTGCAATGATCTTAATTTTATTGATAAGCGCCGGGTAGTCATCTTTAGTGAGCAAGTAACGTTCAACCATCATACCGTCTATTCTTATTCTTACGCGGCACTTGCTTTCATAAGTTTCTACATGAATATCGCTGCTTTTTAAGCTTTTCGCCTCATTGATCAGGTTCAGTAAGAAATCGTCGGTATCTTTTAAATTTAACTGCGCGTTGCCCTGTACACTACCATCTTTTAAGTAGTATTTGGACAGCAATTTTGCGATTGTAGAAGCCGGCAATCTGGTCAGTGCTATGCCCGTTCCTAACAGCACTTCCAATTCTGAAGTTAACAAATATTCGTCTGTAGCCTCTTCACAATAAATGCTGAACAGACCAGCGTTGCGTTCTTTTGGCAATATTCGATAATACCACGCTTGGTCCTTCGTAAGCAGGTGTAATTGGTCGGCAGAGATTTGGATGTCTTCTGCAGTGGTCATATTGCTAATTTATCTAATACCCAGCTGTCATTCGCCAAATTGAAAGCCGGAGAGAACATTTGTATGCCAAGAATTACGGCAAATAACATAGCTTGCAAACCTGCAAGCGGTATATATTCGCTTTTCAATCTGCTTATCACTTTAAAGAAAGTCCACAGTAGCAAAACTATTATCAAGCTTATAATGTAAAAAATAACAAAGTTTACTAAAGGCAAATAACAGGCGACCGCGATAAAAAACAATACATCGCCTGCCCCAATGAAATTTTTAAATATGTTTACAGGTCTCACAAATTTTATTGAAAAATAGGCGGTCAACGCAAATAATTGCAGAACTATAAATACAAGATTGTATGTCAGGTTCCATACGGACTCAATGCCTGACTGCTTGTAGCTTAAATAAAACAAAGTTCCCGCGACCGCCGGAAATAAATACCAATGCACTGCCCTGGTTTTGAGGTCTTCCCAAAATATGCCTAAGCAAAGTAAAACGACAAGGATTTTAATAAATAACATTTAATCAGGGGTAACTTCTTTCATGGTTTTATCCTGATCTATTTGCCAAACGTTAAATGTCCCGTTGCCATTGAAATCAACTACAGCAGTTGCCTTTGCGGTAAATGCTGTATTCGAGGCATTGGTTATCTCGATGCGGTAATTAGCCCGCCCGTCTTTACTATCAGTAGTTAATTTTTCCTGAATAAAACCAAGTTCATTAAGATCGGATGTATACTTTGAATGCTCATAAAAATAGTTCTTTTCAAGGGTTTGAATATGCTCTAACTGTAGTTTGGCTTCGGTGCTTTTAGCTTTAGTGATTAACGGCATTAAATTGGGCAGTGCTAGCAAGATTAATATCCCAATGATTACAAGTACCACCAAAATTTCTGTTAGGGTGTAGGATTTTAACTTATAATTTATGATTTTGACTCTCACAGTATGTATGATAAATTTTAATTAACTGGTTTTGATTTATATTTTAAAAAAACACTACTTCACACTTTTCTCTCTATTTTCCATTCCGTTGTAAGAATATTGAATAATTTGCTTATACGCAACCTTAAAGATTTTTGTTTCCAAAAAGATACGTGAAGAAAAAATAATCATCTTTATAACCTACAGTTATAAAATACAAGCACTGCTTATAGGAATCGTCACATGGCTCAATCCGAGATTAGCTTACCGGAACGTTTTTAAAGGATTTTTGACAATATAGTTAATCGCTTCTTGTTTATTTTCATCCTGCGACATCTGCCGGTTTTTGGTCATGTAAGCAAGCAGGTCATCCCGTTTAAGGTAGACCTTTCCACCGGATAGCTTATAAACAGGTATTGCCGGCCCGTAGGTAAGCTTACACATCAAAGATAAAGATATGCCCATGTATTCTGCCGCCTCATTAACGGATAACATGTGGTTAAAAGGTTTCCCGATACCCTACGGCCTGCCAGCAATTGATCAATTCTGCTGACTTTTTTCCAATAACAAAGCAACCGCTTCTGGCAGTTGCTCAAAAGTTAGTTTTTATGGTAATAATAGTTTTATTTCTCTAATGCTCTAATCAGCAGGTGTGTTACGGAGTTCAATCCTGCACGAAGCAGAGAGGCTGGCGGCGATTGGAATATAGCGTGTTCACGCGTGATGTAATGAGCCGCCTGCCGCAAGCTGCATTTCTGCAGTTTACAAGTTGTTGATCAGCAAATGCTTTTGGTAGACTTTTTCTACTACTATGGCTAGCCATTGTATCGTTGCATGGAGTTCTTGTATATAAGCTCCATCCGGCTCATAATTATTCTTATAGCGAACATTAATGTAAGCATGCTTCAGCATGTCAAACTGTTTTGATTTCTCCTCATTTCCAAGATCAAACAGCTCCGCAATGTCGGGCGTAAACATTTGGGTCATCTCCAAGAGCCTGGTGAGGTTATGGCTGCCTATATTATAATCAAGCACTGTCTTATTAATCGCGGTCAGCAAACATTCGGCGCATTGATGGAGGGAGAATAAAGCTGCGCCAAATGACCTCCTGCGAACATAAAACTCCGCAACGGAAAGAAAGTCCATGCCTTGTATATGCCAACGTTCCCAGTTAAACGCAGTCTTGTTACTAACTAAGCCATCTTTCTGCTTTGTAAGCGATGGCTGCACTTCATCTCCCGATAGGTAAAGTAATGGTGCGCTAAGCGCTTGCGTGAAGAAGCGATTTCCGTGAGCAACACCATCAAATAACTTGGATACCTGAAGCACGATCGCATGTACCGGAATAATCGCTATGCAGCTTTCTTCGATCATGCTGGCTAAGCTATGTGCATGCCGTATTTCGTCATCAGCTGTAAACACCAGGAAGTAAAGCTTATCAGACGTTGAACCTATTGCACCTAAATAGTACACGACCTGTACAGTTGTTAACTTATACTTAATAACCGAAACGATTTTGCCTATAGATACGACAAGATCACCAGATATGTTCGTATCCAGCCTATAAACTGTCGCATCTGAAAAAGCTAGCGTAGAAATATTCGTGATGGGCTTTGGAGGAGTTAAGAACTTGCAACCCGGCAAGTGCTGACCCATCAGCCATTCGGCAGAATAGAATCCTTGCAGGTTTTCATAAACGGTGATTAAATCTATAGAAGTGATAAACTCCTCGGCGCCTTTCTTTGACAGGCCATGTTCCAGCCATTCAAACAGCTGCTTGCGGTATTGCTGAAGGCTGTAGGATGCGAAAAAGGCCGACAGTACTGAATACAGGTCGAGCCGCTGCGCTTCGCTTAAACGGCTTAAAACCGCATCTAATTCAACGGGTGTGTTCGCATGGATATATTCATCACTCAAATCTGCAGGAAAAGCTCTTAACAGCAGGTTAACAGCCTCGACGAGGCGTAAGTTCAGCTTATAGAAATATAGCAAGCCAGCCGGGTTTCCTTTGCTGTCCCTGTAATAATCATCCCTTAAGACAAAATCACGCCATAACATCAGTCTTTCCAGGTGACCGCTAAGCGAGTCATCCGAAAAGAAATCTGAAATGACAATAAGCGGATCTGCTATTTCTTCTGTGCTGAGATTGATAGGGTAAACATTCCACTGGTTAAAAGCTGCTTCCATGACTGTTCTTTTTTTTGAATTTCCTGAATTGGGTAATTCAAATTAACGGTAACCTTGACTCTTACCAAACCACAAGGAATTGTGTTTTACAATGACGCGGTTGTATCGTACATTTACAATTATTAATATATTTGTTTATGGCAGAACCAACCTTACACATCGGAAGAAAGATCAGCAGGATACGCGAACTGCGCGGCATGAAGCAGGAAGCTTTGGCTGCTGAACTTGGCATCAGTCAGCAAGCGATTTCTAAAATAGAGCAAAGTGGGGAAGTGGAAGAAGATGCATTATCGAAAGTTGCAAAAGTTTTAGGGCTTACTCCGGAGGCGATAAAGGGTTTTTCGGAAGAGGCTGTTTTCAATATAATAGCAAATACTTTTACAGATAACAGTTCGAATAACAATAATTATTTGTGCACGTTTAATGCTGTTGATAAAGTAGTTGAACTTTACGAGCGGTTACTTGCCAGCGAACGCGAAAAAGTAGAACTGCTTAAGAATTCTAAATAGCTGGCCCCCGTGCTCAAACTTTTTGTAGGCGGCTTTCCGCTTGATTATACCGAAGTAGACCTGGCCAAGCTGATACTGCCATTCGGAAATATCTCGACAATTAAGATCGTCCGCGACAAACAGTCCAAAAAGTGCAAAGGCTATGCATTCGTTGTTATGATCAATGACGATGATGCCTTGCAGGCTGTACAGGAATTGAACAACACGGAACTTTCCGGCAGAATGCTCACCTTAAAAGTTGTAGAAGAGCCGCCATTTCGTACTAAGGAATTGAAGCAGACTGAACCAACTATTGTTCCTGCCAAAACCTATCAAAAATTAACGCGGTCTCCTGAAGTTGATGTTCCGTCTAGGGTATTGCGCCCAAGAAGAAACAAAATTTAGACATTAGTTTTTTATCTCGCTTTATCTCGCTTTATTTAGCATCACTTGCCTGCCCTTGCCCTTTCCAACTTTTTCTCTGCCGCTTGCTGTATCTGACCTGCCAGTTCCGCTTCTGCTTGTGCAGCTAAAACAGCCTGTTGTTTTGCGATGGCCCTCTCGGCCTGCAGAGTATAGCCCGCCGGGTCTTTAGTCAAATTCGTTTCTACTGATTTTACAACGTCAGGATACAGCGCTTTGACCAGCCAGTAATCGTAAGCATCACTGTTTAACCTGTCATTTTCGTGGTCAAGGTATAAAGCCAGTCCAACTGATCCCGCGGTAATCAGGAAGGCAACTACGATACCGATGATCAGGTTCTTTGACCAGGCACCGAAATGGTGGTGGTGATGGTCCTCAACTGCTATCGTTTTGGGTACAGAGGTAACCAGCCTTGTTAAGCTGTCTATGTTGTGCTGTATCTTTTCATGGTCATAACTTTTGTCGGACGTTTCGATTTTGCTTGCTATAAAGTTCAGGGTTTCTTTATATTCCTTTACGAAGGACCTCAGCTCTTCAGCCTCCGCGGTTTCTACTGCATTCATCCGGTCGGCCATGCCCATGACCAATTCTTCCAGTTCGTTAATTCTTTCTGCTGTTTCTTTGTCCGGCATTGTATGATGTTTACTGGTGGTTGTTTAGTGGTGATTACTATTGTTGAGTACTGAATAGCTCTTTATTTTATTAATTATTTTTTCCGCCCTAATATCTTTAAGGCTGTTAACAAAAGCCTCTCTTCAGCTATTGCCCGGCGTGATGTTCCTGCGTTTCTTCTTTCGCTTGCGGGTGTAGCCTTCATTGTTTTCCTGGCCCTTTTGGCCGGTATAGTCATCAGTTTTCAGCAAAGCGTTTAACAGGCCCGAACTGTTGTTAGTGGCATGTTGCATGTCTGCTGCTTTTAGGTTACGGGCACGCGTTGAAAAGCGGTGAATTCCCGGTTGGATCGTTACTTCAGCTATTCCTAACCGTTCACTGTTCAGCTGTATATTCCTATTGTAGTCCAACCGGTTTTGTATCCGGCCATAGCTCAGGCTCCGGTCTATGGCAGAACCTTTTATCTTCACATTTCCTTTCTGAAAGGACAGGCCCTGTACTGCTGTTGTGCCGCCCCTGTATTTATATTCCACAGTGATACCGGATTGCTTTAACCCGGCTTCGAGTTCTTTCATTGTGGTTGCCGTACTCATGGCTGAGGTGATGGCGTCATACAGTTCGTACCTTGTTTTTTCTTTCCCCCGCAGCGCCTGCCGGTTCACCTGTCCCTTGTCTTTGCCCAGATGGTATCCATACTTCAGCGTGATCTCTTTACAGGCTTTGATATTCTTTGCAAAGTTATTTTTATCGCTGATCGTTTTACCATTATTATCTACCCGGTTATAGATCAGGTGCAGGTGCGGATGTTCCCGGTCGCTGTGCCTGACGATTACATATTGCGTATTCCTGATGCCCGCCTTTTCCAAGTATTCCTTTGCCCGTTCTGTCATAACCTCATCGCTAAGTTTCGGTTCGTCTTCCGGGCTCCAGCTCAATACCAAATGACCTACCGCCTTGCCCAGCTCAGGCCGTATTTGCCGTTGCAGGTTGAAGTCTTTGGTGAGGCTAGCGGCGTCCTGCATCCGTACCCCTTCGGCTGCCAGGATCTTTGCTTCCTGCCTGTTCAGCACATAGCGGATACAGCCGCCAAAGCTTCTGCCGGTGATGGGTTTTCCGATCATGGATTAAGTGTTAAATTGTTGATCTGCTGTGTTCATCTTACCCACTTATTTGCGGACTAATCAATGCGCCTGTTTCCCGATATTATCCAACAGTTCCCCGATCTGTTTCAGCATGTCCCGGCACTTGACAGCGACCGTTAACAGGCCGCTGCTGTGCGCCAGTTTGGTGAGCTGGTTGAGGTTGTTGGCCAAGCCGGAAAGCGCCCGGAACCAGCCGGCTTCCTCGGCCGTAAAACGGGGGTAAACCTTCGCGCTTTTGGCGGATCTCCTGAACCATTCGCTTGGCTTTACACCCGCCTTTTTTGAGCGTTCGCCGATCAGCATCCTTTCTGACGGCGTCAGTCTTACCATCAGGAACTCGCTTCTTTTGATCACCTTTTTCGGCCTTCCGGTGGTTCGTTTACTTAGTGGCCTCTGACCTGTTTCTCCATTTGCTGTTCCTTTCGTAGCCTCTGCTGCCATCCCTTCTCCTCCTGATACTGTATCTCTCCCTGTCGACCAACGGGAGCGAGTTCCGGTTCATCCCTTGGGGGTGCATCCGGGTTTTTGTGAAGCAAAAACATTAACTCGCTCCTTAACAATTGTATATATTACTTTTTAGGTGATGTTGATCACCGGTTCTTTAAATATTAAGTGTTTAAACTACTTTATTTATCCTAAGCGCTTGTGTCTGACAGTGCGGTAGCCATACCAAGCTGCCTCGTTTCGTATTATAGGATGGCTGGTATCAGATAAAGCCGTAATTATCAAGTTCACGGATACACTTATGGTAAGTGGCTATAGAAGCGATTCTGCTGTAGCTCATCAGTGTCCTCCGGCTGACCAGGAAAGGGCTTTCAAATCCATGCTGCTGCCAGCAGACAAACAGGCCTGCGAACAGGCTGGTGTGGGTCGTGTTCAGCCGCTTATCGGCGCCCATTTTTCGTATCCAATTACTGTAAGCTGCTGCTTTATTTTTTAAATGGGAGGTGGTCATGGTTTGCCTCCTTCCAGCAGCTTTTCGATGTCCGAAAGTTTGTAGTACATCATCCCGCCAACCTTTGTATAGCGGAGCGTTCCGTTAATCCTCAGGTTCTGCAAAGTGCCTGGCGAAATCTTTAGCAGCTTCCTGACTTCACTGCTTTTCAGCCACTGTTTTTAGTTGAATCCGGTTCGTCCTTGACAGTTCTGAGTTCCGCGAACAGTTCTTTTTTGAACTGTTCCAAATCTGCTTTAGTAATCATTTCCACGTTCACTATATCCCCCTTCTCGAATGTTCATTTTCTTATTTTTTTTTCACCAGCCCGTTAGATTTTATACATGTTGAATATCCTCTTTAATTTTGTACAGGGATTGAAACGTCCTTGACTAATTTAAGCTTGTCGAAAAAAAAAAGTGTTTAAACAGGCCATTCTTGCTATTTATTTGATCTATACTTCTAAGATAAGTCTTGAAATAAAAAGGTGCATTTCACTTCATCCTTATCAAAATATGCAAAAGATCGCTGATATTAATACCGGGTATAAATCTAAAGAAGGAGATTGAAATAAACGATCTTCACCAAATTTTGATGAGGATCGTCTTGCGAATGATTGTTTATTATCCATACAATGAATGCATCAATAATAAATAGTTATCTATCGTTAATAACGAACTAAGTTTTTTGGGTGCTAAATGCGCGACAATGTTGCTTTATACTCGGTAACAAGGAGTTGATCGCGGCGAATGGATGATTTACTGTCGATGTGGTTATGTATTGCTGTCATAATTTGATGTTTTATGTCACAACGGTGCCGAGGTTAAATCATGGGTTTATATAAGCTGTACCGAATTTTTGTATTATCTATTTCCTTATTGCGACGATTGTGCCATCGAGGGGCTTATCAGCTGATAACCTGAACACGCGTAGGCTGTCGCCAAGCATATTATTTATTAATAAGCACTTGCAAAGGATGTTTCGCCATATTTTTTTATAACAACATAATGCGGGTGTTCTTTAATGGTCATGTAAGTTTTTTCCTGGGTACCAGATCCGTAGCCAAATCCTCCGCAAATAGCAGGGATAGCTATGCCCCAATAAACGAGGTATTGAAGAGCATCATTAGCGTATTTCGTTTTTGATTCTGGTCAAAGGCAATTGTAGCAATCAGGTCTTCGTCAGTGTGGCCTGAATATTTTATGCGATATTCGGCCGATAACAGCATTTGCTCTGCTTATGCTGCATGGCAATAAAATAAAAGGGAAAAATAGCAGGGCTATGATGCCCAGTGCGTAAAGGTAAATATACGGAGTAGGGAGATAGAAATACTGACAATATTAAGGATAACGAAGCATGCGAAATTAATTTGAAACATGACCCTCTTTAAAGATTTTTTTGTAATAGAATGGGTATTGTAAATCACACCGTTCAGTTGCCATAAAGTGAAAATTGTCACACCGGGTATTGACGCTGTAAATTTGACAACATCAATAATCTGCAAGTCGATAAATAGGTGGGGATATGATAACAAGCGCAATTCCCAAATTGGTAAAAATAGGCGCAAAGATAGCCGTAAGCTGTAATAGCGGATAAAATGACGGTAGTGTTAGTTTTACAAAAAGCGATTATTTTGCCTTTCAGGATGTATGAGATTTGGTAATGCAAGTAACACAAGAATGCCTATGATTACTAACACTACAAGAATCTCAGTTAAAGTATAAGCCTTAACTTTAGACGCAATAATGCTTTTTTTATAGTAGGTCATTTCAAAGTTTAATTAATACGGGATGTAATATTAAAAAAATAATGCATTATTTATATTTGATTAAGGCTAAAGGAAATTGTAACATTTAAAGCTATTTTACGTAAACTAAAAATAAAAGTTAACCCCTTTCACATGAAACTTTTTCTGACAATAACTATTTTCTTCATCCTATCTGGCTTTTCACAAGCCCAAAATACATTCCCGTCATCCGGAAATGTAGGAATTGGTACAACTGCTCCACAATATAGTCTTGATGTTTTGGGATTCACAGGTCTCAGATCCAACCTGTTTTTATACGGTGATGTTGATGGTGGCCAATCGAATACAAATTCCCCCAGCTTAATTTTTCAAGGTACTGATTATGCCGGTGCAAGTTCTATATCTGCTCCGCGAGAAGAAACTTATGGAAGAAGAGGTATAGCATTTTCCACGCACTCAGACCCAAGTGATACAAGGAATTTAATTGAACGAATGCGAATAAATTACATAGGCAATGTTTTAATAGGAAAAGCCTCCCAACAAAATACAGTTTATAAATTAGATGTGGCCGGTTCAATCAGGGCTGATGGCATAATCGTAAACACTTCAGGCGCTGACTTTGTGTTTGGAAAAGAGTATCGTCTAAGAACTCTAACAAATGTTGCTAGATATATAAGATATCATAACCACTTGCCTGAAATTCCTTCTGCAAAGGACATGGAAAAAGATGGTTCCGATTTAGCTCAAATGAATACAAAGCTCTTACAAAAAGTAGAAGAGTTAACACTTTATTTGATTCAAAAAGATAAACAAGAAAAATTTGAAAAAAGAGAAATCGCTGCTTTAAGAAAACGTGTTTTCAAATTGGAATTTAAACATCAGGGGCCTTCATGCAAAAACAACTTTTAAAAGTTATTAAAAGAATGTAAGTTAGGAATAAATCTTTTCTCCTATGGATTTTAAAATTCTGCGATTATTGATTCTCGCGGTTCCTTTTTTCATTGGTTTTTTTGGATCCTGTAAAGCTATTATAGAGCCATCGAACAACTTTTAACATCAGAAGCATCGCCTTCTTTTAACAATAAAATTCAGAATGGGCTCGTCGCCAAAGAAGGATAACTGAACATTATCTACCAGACACTATTGTAAAGCTTATGATTTTCACATCACTTTTTATGATTCAGGTTCCCATATAAGGTTTTTAATGTCGTCATATCATGACTGATTTTTAAATCTAATATTTTAGCATAATGCTGTGTGGTTTTAATGTTAGTATGACCGAGCATTTTGCTAACCGTTTCAATAGGTACATTATTAGAAAGTGTAACTGTGGTAGCAAATGTGTGACGAGCCAAGTGAAATGTTAAATGCTTAAATACATCAGATACGTGTGCTATTTCCTTTAAATAAGCATTCATTTTTTGATTGCTCAAAACAGGCAGTAGTAAGCCCAGATTTTCACATTGTGGATGATCCTGATATCGATTCAAAATTTCTAATGCTATGGGTAAAAGCGGTATCCTTGAAGACGTATCTGTTTTTTGCCTGCTTGTAAATATCCATCGGCCACCGTCCATGCCTATACCTATCTCATTTCTTCTTAGCTTTTTAACATCAGCATAGGATAGTCCGGTATAGCAGCAAAAGACAAAAACATCCCTCACCTGTGTTAAACGTTCAACGACGAATATTTTATTGGTGATCGCATCCAGTTCCTGTTGTGTCAAATAGGTACGTTCCTTTGCTTTTGCAGACGATTTGAAATTGATAAAGGGATTTTGATTCAGCCAACTATTAGCAATACAGTGGTTGACAATTTTTTTCAAGTGCTTAATATATTTGGCTGCTGATACCCCGCTAATTTTACATTCGGCTTTAAGGTAAAATTCGAATCCTGTTATAAATGCATGATTTAACTGGCTGATTTCAATATCGGTCTTGCCGTATTCATTTGCAAATAACCTGTTAAATGTTTTTCGGAAGTGTTGTACCCTTTCAAAGTATTGGCTTCAAAACCGTTTCCTATCAATGCCTTTACTTTGGTGTTATGCTCTTTAAATAATTGCATCAGGAAGCGGCTTTTTTGGGTCTTGCCTGTAAATTGATTTTGCAGGCTTTCTGTTGTTACCTGTTGGTTCGCATCAATAAGCAACTGATGCGCATTTCGGAGTTTGGTTTGCAGGCTGTCCAGGTAATTGTTAAGTGCCTTAATTTCTTCTTTGGTTCCAATGGCACGCCCCGAATGACTGTTCCATTTGGTTGGGTCGCAATCACGGCCAGCGGACATATCCGCACGTTTACCATTAACCGTAATGCGCATGTAGATGGGCATTGCACCCCCTTTGTAGTTTTTTTGCTTTCTGATATAGAAAAGCAGATGGAAATTACCATTCATAATTACAAGCTTAAAAGTTAAACAAAAGTAAGTTTGTAACCTGCCTTTATCAAGATGTTCACTCGCTGAACAGGTTGATAATCAATAATTAAAAGAAATTCGGTGCGTAGTGTTTAGCCATGTGGTACGCACCGAATTACGCTCATTTTTGTTGCGTTTTAGTGCATAATATGGTGTTTTGATGCCAACAAAAAACCCTGCAAACATTTGATTTGCAGGGTTTTAGCATTTTTTGATATTGTTTTTTGTAGCCCGTAGGGGAATCGAACCCCTGTTTCTAGAATGAAAATCTAACGTCCTAACCCCTAGACGAACGGGCCTTTTAATAATTCAAAAAGTTAAAATTAAAATTCAAAAAAATTAAGCCGGTGTTTTGAATTTTTAATTTTGAATTTTTATTTGTTATTGTAGCCCGTAGGGGAATCGAACCCCTGTTTCTAGAATGAAAATCTAACGTCCTAACCCCTAGACGAACGGGCCTTTTAATATTGAAATTAAAAAGGCAAAATTCAAAAAAAATAAAGGCCGGTTCTTTGGCTTTTTATTTTCGAATTTTTAATTTAACTAAAAGAACTTGCCCCATTTTGGGATTGCAAAGATATAAGTTTGCGTTTTAAATTAATAACCTAAGGCTAAAATTTTTAAAATAGGATATCTGGTGGTTAAACAACGCTTTTTAAACCAGCCAAACGGTATCTACAAACCAATTTTTACTATCGTAAAAATCTGCAACAGGTGTAAAGTGAGATACAGCTGCCATATTTTTCACTTGCTCAACTGCGTATTTTTGTGAGATCTCCATCAAAATATATTCGTTTTTCTTAAAACTGATTGATTCATCGCAAATATTTACCTGCTGGTCCTGCAGGCTTACCAGGTAGCTTTTACAGGAGCCGGTCGCGGGATCATATGTTGGGTAATGGTCAAACTGGGTAAGATCAAAATCTGCACCTAATTCGTTATTTATACGCGAAAGCAAGTTTAAGTTAAATTGTTTGGTTATGCCGGCCGCATCATTGTAGGCATCCAGGATAACTTTAGGGTGCTTTTTCAGATCGAAACCAATGAAGGCCATATCGCCCTTTTTAAGGTTCATATGCAGCATACTACAAAAGTCTTCGGCATCATTAATGGGCATGTTCCCGATGTTTGCGCCGAGAAATAGGACCACATTCCGTTTTTTCGAATTTGTTGTCGCCTGTTTAAGCATATTAAAATATTCGCCGGGCAGGCCATCTATCTGCAGGTTTGGCAATGCCTTGGGCAAAGTATCATGCAACAGATCAATCACGTGGCGCGAAATGTCTATCGGCAAATAAGTGAAATTTGCTTGTCGGTTTAATAGTTCGCGCAATAAATGTATAGACTTGGTAGCATCCCCTGCACCAAGCTCTATAAGGTTAAAGGGGCTGCCATCGCCTATCAGTACTTTGGCTATATCAGTACACTGATCCCTTAGGATCTCCATCTCACAGTCTGTAGGGTAATACTCCCGGCAGGCCATGATCTGCTGAAAAAGCTCGTCGCCTTTATCATCATAAAAGTACTTAGAATCCAAGCGTTTAGGCGTGGCTGTTAAGCCCTGGATCACATCATCGCAAAATTGGTTTGGCGAGGTTTCTACAAGTTGCGGGGTTTGGGTTGTTATGGTAGATGTTTGCATTATTATTATCTGGCTAAGCGTATACCATTAAAAAGCCAGCGCATGCTGGAGTGAAAAAAATTGCGGTATGTTGGCCGGCTATGATCAGGAGGTGTAGCCTCAGATGCCCCGCGAAGTACTTTCTGGTTTACCATAAACTTGCCGTTATATTCGCCTATTGCACCCGGCGCCTTAGAAAAACCCGGATAAGGCAGGTAAGAACTTTCTGTCCACTCCCAACTTTTACCCCATTTAAATTTATCAGATGCGGCTTCCCACTCAAACTCGGTAGGCAAACGTAAGCCCATATATGATGCATAAGCATAGGCCTCATAATAGCTGATATGGGTAACCGGCGCATCTAACTCTACCGGCTCAAGCCCGCGCAGTGTGTAATTATGCCATTGCCCATCTATATTGTGCCAGTAAAGCGGGGCTTCTGTTTGATTGGCTTTCAGCCAATCCCAGGCCTCTGCGTGCCAGAAACGAAAATCATGATAACCGCCCGCAGTAATAAATTCTAAATATTGGGCATTGGTAACCTGGTTAGGGCTTATTTGGTAGGCGTTAAGGTAAACCTTATGTTGGTTCAATTCATTATCAAAACAAAAGCCTTCGCCGGTAAAACCAACCTCGTAAATACCCTCGGGCATGCCGATGAATGTACCATCTTTTACAGGCTCAACTTTTGGCAATTTATAATCTGCCTTATACGCCGGGAAGAGCGGGTTATGCCCTAAAATGTATTTGATATCGTAATAAAGTAATTCCTGGTGTTGTTCCTCATGATTAAAGCCAAGGATCATTAACCCGGTAACCTCCGGCGTTGGTTCTGCGCATAAAAAGCGGTACATCGCCTCATCAACATAGGCACGGTATTTATATACGTCTTGTACGGTTGGGCGGCTTAGGTTACCACGGTCTGTGCGGATAACGCGAGCACCAACGGTCTCATAATAACTGTTAAAAACGTAATTATAATTGGGGTCGAATTCCTGGTAGCCCATAAAATATGGCTTCAGGATCATGGTCTCAAAAAACCAGGTAGTGTGGCCCAGGTGCCACTTGGGCGGGCTTACATCTGCAACGGGCTGCACCACGTAATCTTCTACCTCTAATGGACTGCAAATGCTTTCGCTGCGCTCACGAATTTCTTTATACCGGTCGCTAAGGATCATTTTTATTTATTGCTATCCAAATATCGTTTTAGGTCAGAAATTGTTTTAATATTTAAGCTTTCGGCTTGTTTATGACGCATCATTAACGCATATGCATTATTAAAGCCAATTGGCTTTAACCATTGCAGCCGGTAACGCTTCACAAATTCTGTTTTAACGTAATTGTAGGTTTGGTCTTTACTGTGCGATAAACTATCTACAATTTGTTTACCCGGGTTAAGCATTACCAATAAAGCCGTGCCGGTGTACTCGGGGTAAAAGTCTATCTGGTTATTGGTAAGCGCATCGAAACAGATCTTGGTACCGCCCAAGCCGGTTTTAGTAGAAACCCTGTAATTGGTATTGCCCTCGATCAGCATGCTGTACATTTCGGCCAGGATATACTGCTCGCCGAAGATCTTCGATCCTATGCGCACTGCATTGCCCGAGGCGCTGCGGGCGGGCTTATACAAATGCTGCGCAGTCAGAAAGTCCTTAGCCACCTTTTCCGGGCTTTCGTGCAGGTAATCGGTACGGTAATTAAGCTCTGTCATCACAGCATCTGTAATACGCCCAGAAAGGATATTTAATGTTTTTTCGAGATCGGGGAATTTTTTAAGGGCATCCTGCCTCACCACCGGCGCGCAATAGTATGGTGGAAAAATAGCCTTATCGTCCGTAAGCACCCCCAGGCCAAATGCCTTAAGCCTGCCATCGGTAGAATAGCCGCTTATCACGTCGAGTTCTTGTTCAAATGCTGCCTTGTACATTACTGCATCGCTTATTACCACCGTGTGGATCTTTAAGCCATATTTTTGCTGCAGGCCAAGGTCGCCATCCTGCCTGCCCATAAACTCGGGCGTGAAACCGGCCTTCAATTTACCCGCATAAGCAGTTGGAATGAAGTAGATGAGTGATAAAAAAACGAGGATTACCGGCAACGCCCGCACGGCAACCTTCAGTTTTTTTACGTTGAGTTTTTGCACCAGGGAGAGCAGAAAATCGAAAATGATAGCCAGCAATGCTGCCGGTATGGCCCCCGCCAATATCATGTTGGTATTATTAAGCGATATACCTCCAAAAATAAACTCGCCCAACCCACCCGCGGCAATAAGCGATGCTAAAGTTGCTACACCCACGTTAATGACCGCTGCCGTGCGGATACCCGCCAGTATGACCGGCATGGCCAACGGCAGTTCTACTTTGTTTAAAATTTGCCGTGTGCTCATGCCCATTGCCTGGGCGGCCTCTTTTATAGTAGGGTCTACACCGGTTATGCCGGTGAATGTATTGCGGATAACGGGCAGCAACGCATAAATTAGCAAGGCGGCAATAGCAGGCTTCGGCCCGATGCCCAACACCGGGATCATAAAGCCAAGCAGCGCAATGCTGGGTATAGTTTGCAGTACTCCTGCAATACCAAGTACAATACCAGAAAACTTGCGCCTTCGGGCAATAAAAATACCGAGCGGCAGGCCGATAATGATAGCCAGTATAAGCGCAATAACTGTGAGGCCTATATGTTCTATGGTTTGCGTAGCCAGTTTATCACTTTCTGCCCACATAAATTCCCATAAGGTTTGCTGATGCTCCATTATACCTGCGGCCGTTGTTGATATTGATGATACGCCGACATTAGCTGATCAAAAGCTACGGCCTTTTTCCCCGAGGCGTGTTTTATAACTAAGCGGTTATTTTTTTGATGGTCGAAAGCAGCCATGCAGGCCCAGATATTTTCTTTAGCGCGCATGGTTGAACGTGCATCAGTATCACCCCGAGGTAAAAGCTCCCAAATGTTTTCGACGGTAACCGTACGCAGCTCCAGCTGTACGCGCTGCGCATCTAAAAACTGCTTTACAAACTCATTGGCGGGTTTGAAAAGCAGCTCCTGTGGCGTGCCTATCTGTACTATTTTACCCTTATCCATAAGGCAAATACGGTCTGCTAATTCAAAGGCTTCCTGCACATCATGCGTTACCATGATAATGGTTTTGCGGATAAGCTCATCTAAGGCCTTAAACTCCGACTGTATTTTTGCCCTGGTAATATTATCAAGGGCGCCAAAAGGCTCGTCCATGAGCAGTACCGGCGGATCGGCAATTAACGCACGTGCCAGGCCAACGCGCTGTTGCTGGCCCCCACTTAATTGTGCAGGATACTGCTGCAGGCTATCTTCGGGCAGGTGCAGTTTTTCTAAAAGTTCGTGCGTGCTGGTTTTGATCTTTGCATCGTCCCATTTTAAAAGTTTGGGGACTACGGCTATATTTTCTGCAATGGTATAATGCGGGAACAAGCCGGTGTTTTGCAGCACATAGCCAATTCCGCGTCGCAAACTTTCCGGTGACTGATCGCGAATGTTTTTGCCATCAAACAATACCTCACCCGATGTTGGCTCAATAAGCCTGTTGAGCATTTTAAGCGTGGTAGTCTTGCCGCAGCCGCTGGTGCCCAACAATATCAGGTTCTCTTGCAACTTAACCTCGAAAGTTACATGATCTACAGCTTTTAAGGCCCCGTATGTTTTACTTAGTTGCCGTACCGAGATCATATTGTTTTATTCATCGAGCTTCATAAACAAGTTATTCAGAGATTCTGAATAGGTTGGATGCGCAAACACACAGAAACGTACCCTGTTATAAGTTATACCACCTAACATGGCCATCTCTATTACAGACATGATCTCTCCGCCTTCTTCGCTTAAAATGGCTACACCTAAAATCTCTTTAGTTTTAGCGTTAACAACCGCCTTCATTAACCCGCGGGTGTCGCCAACTTCTACAGCCCGGGCAACGTGTTTCATCTGCAATTTAGCAACTTTTATATCATATCCTTTTTCTCGAGCTTCTTTTTCGGTAAGCCCTACGCGGCCCAGTTGCGGGTCTGTAAACATACAATAGGGTATTGGGCGGTCGGTTGTTTTCAAGTCGTCGCCTTGCAGTAAATTACGCCAAACAATGGTAAAATCGTTATAAGCAATATGCGTAAATGCCGGGCCGCCCTTTACATCACCAAGCGCATAAATTCCTTGTATGTTAGTTTCGAGTTTCTCATTAACTTTTATGTAGCCCTTATCGTCCAACTCTACCCCGGTCTTATCAAGGCCTAACGTTTTGGTTTGCGGGGCGCGGCCGGTTGCTAAAAGCACATGAGAACAAGTGATCGTCTTTTGTGATTTAGCCACCGTTAGAGTTGCCTTGATGTTGTTACCAGCTTTTTCCAGCTTAACTAATCTTGCTTCGGTATAAATATCTATATCCTCTGCCTCCAGTATTAATTTAATCTCGTCGGCTATATCTTCATCCTCACGCAACATTAGTCTCGGGCCCCTTTCAAGTACCGATATCTTGCTGCCAAAGCGACGGAACATTTGTGCAAATTCAAGCCCGATGTAATTACCGCCTACCACTAATAAATGGCCCGGTATTTCTTCGGCATCAAGCAATGTGGCAGATGTAAGATAGCCTACATCATTTAATCCGGTAACATCAGGTATCACCGGAGATGTGCCCACGTTTATAAATACCTGGTCGGCTTGCAGTTCCTGTTCGCCGCCATCATTTAATTTCACTATTAGTGTTTTTGGCCCTGTAAACGAGGCCTCACCCCAAATCAGGTCGAGGTTTTCGGTCCCTTCTATGGCCTCCTGCGAGCCATCGCGCGAATGGGCCACGATCTCGTCCTTACGTTTCTTGATCTGTTTCATATCTATGCGGATATCGCCGACATGTATCCCCAGCTCTTTACTATGTGCAGCCAGATAAGCCGCTTTGGCAGATGCAACCATTGCCTTGGTAGGCGTGCAGCCATCATTAATGCAGGTACCGCCAATAGCGCGTTTTTCTATAAGCGCCGTTTTCCTGCCGGCAAGGGCTAGTTTTTTACAGAGTGGAGATCCGGCCTGCCCGGAGCCGATCACAATGG
The DNA here is from genome assembly GCA_965277245.1 of Mucilaginibacter sp. GTDB lineage: Bacteria > Bacteroidota > Bacteroidia > Sphingobacteriales > Sphingobacteriaceae > Mucilaginibacter. The sequence continues at coordinate 2,451,819 of OZ255719.1, read as the reverse complement.
CATCATAATGCTTCATGTTATTCGGTAACCTTAACGCCTTTCCAAAAGGCAAGATAATTGGCAATATTTTTTGCCGCATCTTTCGGGTCCGGATAATACCAGGCCGCATCTTTATTTTGCTGCCCGTCTACGTTAAGAGTGTAATAAGATGCCAGCCCTTTCCAGGGGCAGGTAGAGTGTGTATCAGATGGCGCAAGGTATTCTTTCTTTATACTGTCGGCAGGAAAATAATGGTTGTTTTCTACCACAATGGTATTCGCGCTTTCGGCAATTACCTGGTTGTTCCAAATAGCTTTCATAGCAGGTGTGAGATGAGTATGATTGCTAAATATAATAACATTTAACCCAAAAATGTTTGCCCGCTAATACGCAAATTGCTTTACAACAAGAGGTTGTTAGCTATCTAATGGCGTTTTAAACAATATTGTTTATGCCCTCATTATCAGTTACAAAGCTATTTGTCAGCTTTAAGTCAACTAAATTAATTAATGATTAATAATGTAAATCCAAGGGTAACAAATCCTCGTAATTGGTGTAAAATATCAGTTATATCATGACCTCAGAAGTAGAAGATAAGATCAAATTTATTGCAACCAATATCCGCCGTATCAGGGAGGGAAAAGGTTATACACAAGAATACATTGCTTTAAAACTTGGTATATCACAAAATGCTTATAGTAAAATTGAGTTGGGTTACACTAAAATAACCCTCGAACGTTTATTTTATATTGCAGGCCTTATCGAGACTGACGTAATAGCCCTCATCCAAAATACAGTACGGCCGCACGCGCTGCAGGCTTAAAATTTCCAATTAAATTAAGGCAGCTTGTTATATTTGCAGCATTGCAAATGGATAACGATACCTTAATTACAAATACTGCAAATTTCGTACAACAAAAACTCAAGGGTGCCGAAGCCGGGCACGACTGGTGGCATATTTTGCGTGTTTGGAACAGCGCCAAATTTATTGCGCTCACCGAGCCGGTAGATATGCTGATAGTTGAGCTTGGCGCTTTATTGCATGATATTGCCGATGCCAAGTTTAATTACGGAGATGAAGAAATAGGGCCAAAAATGGCTACAGATTTTCTGCGCAGCCTTGGCGTTGAGAAACACGTTGTTGAAAGTGTTGAACTAATTATAAGGCATATTTCTTTTAAATCTAATATAGGAGGCCAGCAATACACTTCGCCCGAGCTTGCTGTAGTGCAGGATGCCGACCGCTTAGACGCTATTGGCGCAATCGGAATTGCCCGCGCATTTACTTATGGCGGCTTTAAAGGCAGGGAACTTTATAACCCGAATATAAAGCCCGATCTTAATATGGGCAAAGAAGCCTATAAAACACAGGCCGCCCCCACCATTAACCATTTTTACGAAAAATTACTGTTGTTGGAGGGCAAGATGAACACAGCAACCGGAAAACACCTGGCGCACAACCGCCACGAATTTATGGTGCAGTACTTACAACAATTTTATAACGAGTGGGACGGTATTAGCTAAGCCTATTAAAACAATTCTAAATTAAGGCAGCCGGCCAATATTGTGTTGTTACCATAATAAATTGTGTTATTTTGTGACTGAAAAAGGCCTATGGTGAAAAATATACTCCTTGTACTATTTCTTTTTAGTGTTATTAAAGCGGCTGTTGCACAAGACACAGTTAAGCAGCAACGCTTTAACTTCCACTTTCAGCAAACTATTATTACCCAGGATAAACCACCCTTTAAGGCTAAATATAGTGGCGATAACAGCCTGTTTACCGATGGCGAAACCCAAACTTCATTAACCACCACGTTTTTCGGCGGCGCACGCTTGTGGAAAGGCGCTGAAGCCTATTTTAATCCCGAAATGTCGGGCGGGGCGGGGTTGAGCAGAACCTTAGGTGTTGCAGGTTTCCCGAATGGCGAAACTTTTAGGGTGGGGTCGGCGGAGCCAAAAATTTATATTGCGCGGCTTTATTTCACTCAAAATTTTGAGTGGGGAAAAGAAAAAGATACCCTGGAAGATGAGGGTAATCAACTGGCCGGGCTTAAAAGTAAACGCTACCTGTCCTTCACATTAGGGAAATTTGGCATGGCCGATTTTTTTGATAAAAACGCCTTTAGTCATGACCCGCGGTCGCAGTTCATGAACTGGAGTTTAATGAGTAACGGCGCCTGGGATTATCCCGCCAACACCCGTGGCTATGTTTTAGGCGCCTATGCAGAGTTAGGCCAGCCAAGCTGGACCGTGAGGTTTGCCTTTACCATGATGACCACTACGCCAAACGGTTCTGTTTGGGACCAAAAAATAGGCAAGGCAAACTCCCAAACCCTGGAATACGAAAAACGATATAGCATTGGCGATCGAAAAGGTACCGTGCGGATATTGGGCTTTGCCAACAACGGCAAATTAGGCACCTATAGCCAGGCACTTGCACTGATGCCCGTTGGCCCCGTTGTAGATACCACCCAGCATTATGGCACGCACAAGTATGGTTTTGGCATTAACGCCGAACAAAACATAACTAAAGATTTTGGCGTGTTTGCCAAAACCAGCTGGAACGACGGCAAAACCGAAACCTGGTTTTTCACCGAGATAGACCGCTCTATAAGCTTTGGCGGTGTGCTTAGCGGTAGCCGCTGGAAACGAAAGACAGACGAACTTGGGTTAGCCTTTGTAGCTAACGGCATATCTAAAGATCACCGCGATTACCTGGCTGCAGGCGGCTATGGTTTTATTATAGGCGATGGCGCACTTAATTACGGCACCGAGTTTATTACAGAGGTTTATTACAAAGCCGACGTTTATCAGCATAAATTTTTCTTAAGCCCGGGTTACCAGTTTATTATTAACCCCGCCTATAACCGCGACCGCGGGCCGGTTAACGTACTGTCGATAAGGGCGCACGTGGAGTTTTAAATATTAGATTACCTTGATCAGCGCTTCCTGCTCTTTGTTGTGCAGGTAACCAAATGGCTGTACAAACTGCTCGTCTAATCCATGCACTTTTAGCAATTTCTCAAAATCATCAGTACCGGCTTCGGTAACCGCAACCAGCAGGCCGCCGCTGGTTTGCGGGTCGGCAAGAATGTACCTTTGCTGTTCTGTAAGCGGGCATATCTTATGCCCGTAACTGTTCCAGTTGCGTGCGGTGCCGCCGGGGAAACAATTTTGCCTGAGGTACCCTGCGATTGATGAGATAACCGGTACTTTAGCATAGTCTACAACTGCATTGAGGCCGCTGCCCTCGCACATTTCCGAAAGGTGGCCCAATAACCCGAAGCCGGTAACATCTGTCATGGCGGTAACGGAATCCATTTTACCAAAAACTTCGCCCAACTTGTTTAAGGTGGTCATGCTTTTTAAGGCTATAGCCGCATCTTTTTGTTTTAACACACCTTTTTTCTGCGCGGTAGATAAGATGCCCACCCCCAGTGCTTTGGTAATATATAATTTACAACCCGCCGTGGCGGTAGAGTTTTGTTTGAGGTGCGGAATGTGTACAATCCCATTTACCGCCAGGCCGAAAACGGGTTCGGGGCAATCTATACTGTGGCCGCCTGCAAGAGTAATACCGGCCTCGGCACATACCACCCGCGAACCTTCCAATACTTTTTGGGCAACTTCGGGCGGCAATTTATCAATAGGCCAACCCAAAATAGCAATGGCCAAAACCGGTTTGCCGCCCATGGCATATACATCGCTTATGGCGTTGGCCGATGCTATGCGGCCAAAATCATAGGCATCATCTACAATAGGCATAAAAAAATCTGTAGTGGATATGAGCGCCGTGCCATTACCTAAATCGTAAACGGCGGCATCGTCGCGCTTATCGTTGCCTACCAGCAAGCGCGCGTCGGGGATGGCCGCTACAGGGCTGTGCAATATCTTATCTAAAATGCCCGGGCTAATTTTACAACCGCAACCGGCCCCGTGCGAGTATTGTGTGAGTTTTATTGCCGATGGTTCCATATTAATTAAGCAGTAGCTATCATGACCGAAGATATGGTTTTGCTGAAATCTAAAACCTGTTGGGCAATTTGATCAATATCTTTTTTATCGGTTTCAATATTAAAAACCAGTTCGGTATTGCGCTTGGCTAAACCTGTGCGGTAAGTTTTATCGTAATAAACCAATACCAGTTTTACAAAGTCGGCCATGCGATTTTCGCGGATGGCGGCTATGGCTTGTTTGGTTTGCTCGGGGCCCAGGCGTTTATGAATTCGCTCTGTACACTCAACAAGATAGTCTTTGTCGAGACCGCCATAATCTACTACCGAAAGCGCGATCCTGTCTTCTACCGCAACTGTCAAATTGATTAACGCTGCGCTGCGCATCTGGTTCCAAAATGGTTTCGGAATGGCGCACTTGCCAATGGTAAGGCTTTCGTCTTCTACCCAAATGGGCCGCTGCTTATCAAGTTTGCTTAACTCCAGCGCAAAATTATTTTCAAATTGCTCTTGCGTAGGCTGCACCATTTTGCCCATGGTGCCATACGCCGAGCCCTGGTGTTGTGCCAGCGCTTCGAGGTCTATGACCTGGTTAGCGGTTTCTTTAAGCTGGTGCAGAATTTTGGTTTTGCCCGAGCCCGTCATTCCGCCAAGTATCAATAACCGGTATTGTTGCCCAGATTGCTGTAAGGCCCAGCGGCGGTATTGTTTATACCCGCCCGCGATCACATACACCTCGAAACCGTAAAGCCCTAATGCCCAGGCCATAGCACTGCTGCGCATACCACCGCGCCAGCAATGCACCGCCACTTTTTTATGGGGCGAGATTGCCAATGCCTGCCTGATAAACCCCGACCATTTGCCGCCCGTAAGATCAAACCCCAGGAGGATGGCCGCCTCGCGGCTTTGCTGTTTGTAGGTAGTGCCCACCTGTACGCGCTCTTCATTGCTAAACAATGGGATATTAAAGGCGCCTGTTACATGCCCCTGCGCAAACTCCAACGGTGTGCGCACATCAATAAGAGGCACCGGGTTGCTAAGCGATAAAAAATCGGCAATGGATATGGGCTGCGTCATGAAAGTGTAACTCCAAACATCGGGATAAATGTAGGGAATGTATACGGGGATTTACCCCTATAATCTACCCCAAATAAATCATATCATCTTCACTCAATTCGGTATGTGCGGCTTTAAGGTTTTCTTCGAGGTGGCTTAGCGATGTGGTGCCGGGTATCGGGAGTATCCATGGCGATTTATGCAGCAGCCAGGTAATGTTCATCTGGGCTACGGTCAGGTCGTATTTTTTGGCGAGTTCGGCAATCTTTTCCTGCGACTTCGACAAACTGGTTTGCAGTGAGAAATACGGAATTAGCGGGATGTGGTTTGCTTCCAGCAGGTCTAATACTTCCTGGCCGCCTGCGCCGCCCATCGGGCCGGCAAGTGTGGTGCGCTGCGTGTAGCCATACAGGTTTTGTACGCTGGCAATTTTGCCCATGCTTATACCGGTTTCCACTTGTGAGCGGCTTACATTGCTCAAGCCTACATGCAATATCTTGCCTTCCTGCTGCATATCAAACATGGCCTGTAATGATTCTTCGAACGGCGTAGGCGTGCCGGGCATTACCCTAAAGTGCACCAGCGATACCTGGCCTATCTTTAGCGTGCGCAGGTTGTTTTCTATGCTTTGCCTTAATTGATGGGGTGTGTTAAACGGAACCCAGCTTTTATCGGGTTTGCGGGTAGCACCCACTTTGGTGCCGATGATGAGGTTATCGGTATACGGATACAGCGCTTCGGCGATAAGCCGGTTAGTTACATCTTCGCCATAGTAATCGGCCGTATCAATATAATTTACGCCCAATTCTACTGCGCGTTTTAGTATTCGCAGGGCCTCGGGCCGGTTTTTGGGTTCGCCCCAAATGCCTTCGCCGGTTAAGCGCATAGTGCCGTACCCGGGGCGGTTAGCAGTTAAAGGCGTTGCAGAATCTTTGCCTATAATTACGGTTGATGGAATTGCCATGATCAATGATTTATTATGTTTGGAGTAAAGGGATTAGCGGCGCGAATGTTTGGATCAGCAGCATGCTTAGTTGAACGAATGCCTGAACTCGAGCGGCGACAGCTTGGTTTTGGTCTTAAATAATTTATTGAAAGACTGCGAATGCTCAAAACCCAGCCCGTAAGCTATTTCACTTACAGATAGCTCCGTTCCCGACAGTTTTTCCTTCGCCTTTTCTATCAGCCTGTTGTGAATATGCTGCTGCGTGCTTTGGCCGGTAAGCGCCTTTAACGTACCGCTTAAATAACCCGGCGAAACGTTTAACATGCCGGCAATATATTGAACGGTGGGCAAGCCGTTTTTGGCCGGTATATCACCCTCGAAATATTGGTTAATAATTTCTTCCAGCCGCTCTACCATTTTATGGCTGGTTATTTTCCGGGTCAGGAATTGGCGCTGATAAAAACGATCTGCATAAGTGAGCAATAATTCTAACTGGGCTATGATAACGGGCTGGCTAAACTTATCAATATTGGTATGATATTCCTGCTCCATATATTTTGCAATGCCTGTTATAATGGTTTCCTCTTTTTCAGAAACATGTAAGGCCTCATGTACTGAATAATTAAAGTACTCATACTGCTTAATACTTTTAGCTAAAGGCGTATTCCATAAAAAATCCGGATGTACCAGGATCATCCATCCGGATTTATTTTGGTTTTTGCCTTTTTCGGATTGTATGCCGAACACCTGCCCCGGCGCCATAAAGAACATCACACCCTCGTCAAAGTCCATGGTTTGCTGGCCATACTTAAACTTAGTGTCGAAACCCCGCTTTAATGATATCGAATAAAAATCGAAAACCAGGGTAAATGATTCTTCTACAATAGGATGTTTAATATCGGCAATATTGATCACGCTTATTAAGGGGTGTTGCGGTTTGGGGAACCCCATTAACCGGTGATACTCGCTAATGGTTTTAACACGGAAATGATTAGTATTAGCCATACTGTATGCCTTGCGCTTAGATTTTATTATCCCCTAAAATATGTGCCTTCTTCCATATCGGTAATAAGCGTTTTATGGCTTGGCTGCCAGCCTAAAGTTTCCTGCGTTTTTTTACTGGAGGCAGGGCAATCTATCCCGGCGAAGTTTGCAAACCATCCAAAATGACCGGCTGCTTCCTCCGGCGATATTGAAACAACAGGTATGCTTAGGTGCTTGCCAATGGTTTCGGCAATATCTTTAAAGGCAATGCCTTCTTCGGCAACACCGTGGTACCTGGTGCCGGTTGTACCCTGTTCTAAAGCCAGGAGATAAAGCTTTGCGGCATCAAGCCGGTGTACCGCAGTCCATCTGTTTTGACCGTCACCAATGTAGGCCGATACGCCTTTTTCACGGGCTGTATTAATGAGTATGGGTACAAAACCTTTGTCATTATCGCCATGCACAGATGGCGAAAGGCGTATAACCGATGTGCGAATGCCCAAATGCGCAACCTCATCAGATTTTTGCTCAGACTGCCGCGGATGCTTCACTTCGCCCGGTTTTGGGATAATATCTTCTGTTGCCAGTTTGCCGGGGCTAACCAGCGCCGTTCCCGAGGTTACAATAAATGGTTTGCTGGTTCCTGCCAATGCTTCGCCTATGGCTTCAATTGCTCGGGCGTCTATATCGCAAACCTCTTTAAACCTCGAAAAATCGTGAACAAAACCGCAATGGATCACGGCATCTGTAGCGGCTGCACCACTTTTTAAACTTTCCAGGTCTTCAAGGTCGCCGCGATGCACTTCGGCACCTGCGGCCTTTAGCGCTTCGGCCGATGCTGCTGACCTGGCAAGGCCTAATACCTGATGGCCTGCGCCTATTAATTCCTGTACCACGGCAGAACCTACGAAGCCGGAGGCTCCTGTTAAGAATACTCGCATAATTTTAATTTATTAATTTAACTATTGTTTTTCCTTTGTGTTTGTAATACAAAGGTAAATAGAACACAAGGCGCACATGTAGCCAAATCTGCCGATGTTGTAGCCCAATACGGGGTAATAGGTGCTGCCATTGGCGTGTGCATCAAACACACGGCTGCTTTTTAAAAAATTACTTACACGCTTTATTATAATATTTTTAGTGTAAGGTGTAACCTGTTTAAAAACCAAGTGGTCATAGCTTTTATAAACACTGCAATTTGCAGCAACAAACAAATATATAATCAATTAAAACATAGAAATTATGAACGGCCCAGGCATCTTAATCCCAATTTTAATACCCTTAGCATTTTTTTTAACTGTTTTTGGTATTGTTTATCTGTATAAACGCGAACGCATGGCAATGATAGAACGCGGCATGGACCCGCGCAGCTATAAACCGCAATCTGCCCCTTACCAAAACTTAAAATGGGGCTTGCTTTTAATAGGAGCAGGTTTAGGTTTGTTTTTTGCTTATTTGTTAGACCGTACCGTATTTGCCCACGATATGGATAACGAAGCCATATATTTCTCATTGATTGCCATATTTGGCGGTTTAGGTTTGTTTATTTCTTACCTGGTTGAGAAGAAAGAAGTTACGGAACATAAGCGTTTAGAAGAGTAATAAATACTCGCGCAAATTCCATCAAGTTTATTCCATGGATAAACAGGGGAATGAAACATGTTCGGCTCCTTCTTTTTATGACGCTCATCTATTCCTTCCCCTTTACACAAATCACAAACTCGCCCTTAACGGGGTGGGTCTCGAAATAAGTTTTTACATCGGCTACGGTACCCCTTACGGTTTCTTCAAATAGCTTAGTGAGCTCGCGCGATACAGAGATCTGCCGGTCGGCCCCAAAATAGGTGCTCATTTCTTCGAGAGTTTTCATTAAACGGTGCGGCGACTCATAAAAGATAATAGTCCGCTCTTCACCGGCCAGGATCTTATAGCGGGTTTGCCGGCCTTTTTTTATGGGCAAAAAGCCCTCAAAACAAAACTTATCGGTAGGGAACCCCGAGTTTACCAATGCCGGCACAAAGGCCGTTGCGCCGGGCAGGCACTCTACCGCCAAATCATTCTTTAACGCCTCGCGCACTAAAAAAAAGCCGGGATCTGATATGGCAGGGGTACCGGCATCAGATATGAGCGCCACATTTTTACCTTCCTTCAAAAAACGGATAACCTCGCCTGCGCTCTGGTGCTCGTTATGCTGGTGGTGCGAATAAACCTTTTTGCCGATCCCAAAATGCTTAAGCAACGGAGCCGACGTGCGGGTATCTTCGGCCAGTAAAATATCTGCTTCTTTTAAGATACGGACGGCCCGCAGCGTAATATCCTCCAGATTGCCGATAGGCGTAGGCACTAAATAAAGTTTGCCGCTCATTCTTTAGTTGTGAGTTGCGGGTTGTGAGCTGCCGGTGTGGGATTTTAAAAATCTGACAGCTGACAACCAAAAACGGGCAACTGAATTATATCTTTGCGTTTTCAAAATTAATACAATGCTGCAAGTTAGTTATATCCGCGATAACAGGGAACAGGTTTTAGAACGTTTGGCTGTAAAAAATTTTAAGCACGTTAACCTGGTAGATGAAGTGATAACGCTGGATGATAACCGCAGGGCATCGCAAAACCGGCTGGATAACTTTGCTGCCGAGGCCAACGCCGCGGCAAAGCAAATTGGCGAACTGATGCGCAGCGGCAAAAAGGAAGAAGCCGAGATACTAAAAACCAAAACAGGCAGCTTTAAAGAAGAAATTAAAAATCTGGGCGAACAGCTATCGGCAATAGAAACAGAACTTCAGCAAAAAATTGTTTTATTGCCCAACCTGCCTCATGGCTTGGTACCTAAGGGTGTTACACCCGAAGAAAACGAAACCATTTTTGAGCACGGCAAAAAACCACAACTCCCCCAAAATGCTTTGCCGCACTGGGAACTTGCCGCTAAATACAACCTGATAGATTTTGAACTCGGCGTAAAAATAACCGGCGCTGGTTTCCCGGTGTATAAAGGCAAAGGAGCCAAATTGCAGCGGGCGCTGATAGCCTTTTTTTTAGATGAGGCCGAAAAGGCGGGCTATGACGAGCGCATGCTGCCGCTAATGGTTAACGAAGCATCTGGTTTTGGCACCGGGCAACTGCCCGATAAAGAAGGGCAGATGTATTTTGTTGGTCAGGATAATTTGTATTTGATACCCACTGCCGAAGTACCCATAACCAACCTGTACCGCGACGTTATCCTGAAAGCCGATGAGTTACCGGTGAAGAATTGCGGCTACACACCATGCTTTCGGCGCGAGGCGGGTTCTTATGGCGCGCACGTACGCGGACTAAACCGCTTACACCAGTTTGATAAGGTAGAGATCGTGCAGGTGGTTAATCCCGAAACTTCTTATGAGGTGCTGGAGCAAATGAGCGCGCACGTGCAAAGTTTATTGCAAAAACTGGAGCTGCCTTATCGCGTATTGCGGTTATGCGGTGGCGATATGAGCTTTGCCTCGGCGCTTACTTACGATATGGAAACCTGGAGCGCGGCACAGCAGCGCTGGCTGGAGGTATCGTCGGTGTCAAACTTCGAGACGTTTCAGGCTAACCGCTTAAAGTTGCGTTTTCGTAATGCCGAGGGTAAAACACAGCTGGCGCACACGCTTAACGGCAGCGCACTGGCCCTGCCCCGAATAGTGGCTACCCTGCTGGAGAATAACCAGACAGAACGAGGAATTAAAATACCCGGCGTACTTGTGCCTTATACCAGGTTTGCCCGGATAGACTAAAGTTTCCTGGTCTTGGTGGTGTCGGCAGTCATGTGGCCGGTTGGGCTTGCATTGCCGTGGCTTGTTGAATCCGTCCCCGAACTTTTGGCTGTATCTCTTAACGACGATGGATTGCTGCCGTTGCCCGCGTTAGAGCCTGCTGTAACGTCGGCGGTATCGGTTGTGCCGCCCAGGGTCTTGCTATCGCTGCTGTTACGGCATGCCGATAAGCTGAAGGTTATCATGGCGGCTACCGCAGTGTATTTTATCGCTTTCATAGGTTTTGTTTTAGCTGATTGATAACAACACCTAAAAGGTAAAGTTTTAAAAGCCCCTCCTTAACCCTTCCCGGGAGGGAGGGAACCAGAAAAACAATATCGAATAATGAATTTTGAATATCAATATCGAAGTGCTACTTCATTATTCGATATTACCGCGTCCCTATTTTAGGATCTCGAAAATAGCGTGTATTTGATAGCTTAATTTTATCTTCTTCACATCCACATCACTTGGCTCATCAACCGGCGCGCTGGCAACCTTACCCATCATCATATTTGCGCGGTAAACCGGCTGGGGGAAGCTTTCGTTATTGATCTCCTCTATGTTTAGCGGGCTGCCCGCATGCTCGCCCAGGGCGGCTAACAGGTAGGTAGCTTTATTACGTGCTGCCAGCAGAGCCTTAATTTTAAGGTCGCGGCGCAGGTCTTCTATTTTAGAATAATCGTAGCTATCAATACCGGTGTTCTGGATAGCTTTCGGGTCAAGCTGTGCAAGGATAATGTTGTACGTGCTAAGGTCATGAAACTTAATGCGGTACTGCTTGGCGGCCAAAAAATCGGGGTTCTTTTTCTTCTGGTAGCTATTATAGGCAGCTACATTGCTAATGGTAAAATCTTCTTTAGCAACGCCCGCATCGGTAACGGCTTTTTCCAGCTGGCGCTCCAGGCCATCAATACCCACCTTGTTCTTGCCGTCCATATATTCCCGTAGCGAAACAGAAACGTAAATAATATCGGGCGTTACCTCCTGCTCGGCACTGCCGGTAACATCAATTTTGCGCCTCACGTCGGCCGTTTGGGCAAAGCCGCCCATGGCGGTTAACGTAAGTGCGGCAAATAAAATAAGGGTTTTCATTTAGTTGATAGTTTTTAGTGTAAACGGTTAAAACCAGTAAAGTGTAACCCTAACCGGTAAATTAAGTTTTATGTTATTGTGAGACGGGGAGCGGCGGGAAAGGATTAACGGGGGAATTGCCGCGGAGGCTAAACACTCAATATGTGTTTGCGAGGAACGAAGCAATCTCGTGATATACAGAGCTTGTAAGATAATTAATGTTTGTCCGCTCATTGCCGCGGGGGGCTAAGCACTTTGTCATAGCCACAACGTGTTCAAAATGCCTGGTCAGCAAGAGGCTTCTTTACCGCACATCCCCTCGCTGCAAAACTGCCGACAGGCCCTCATCACACATGGCGTAGTAGCGTCGGCAGTTTTCGGCGAAGCTGTTTGCTGACTGGGGAAAGAAATAACTAATAATTTAACGAGATTAGTTCGTGCTGGTGAGGTCAAAATATCGATTTCACGGTTGAAATTAAAAAGAGCTTTTTATATAGAAAATTACCTATCAAGACAAAAGAAGTAGCCTCCGCGCAAATTGCGGGCTAACAATAATTATAGCACGAGCGTTCTTACATAGCTATGGTGCTTCGAGCGCCTCAGCATCACAAAGCGCTTCGTTCTTCGCAGCAACAAAATGGGTAAATGTTTCCAAATCCTGCCCGCCCGGGGAGAGCGTTCGTCCAACGGACTCCTTCGGAGGACAAGGCCTTTTTTACCAATGTCACAATTTTGCACCAAAAACATACCGTTCGGTATGTTTTGGTTTTTTGCCCAAAAAAGGGCAGGTGCCAAAACCCGCAAAAAGGGTATACTTTTCGCGCAAAAACAGGAAATTTTGGTACTAAAAAAAGTAAAAACAGAAACTACAAAAAAAACATACCGTTCGGTATGTTTTGCTGTTTCGATGGTAAAACACCTGCCTTAAATTTTTTTAAAACCACCGTATTTAGCCGGTCTGCAGGGCGTAATTTGGGCCGTTATGAAACCCGCGCTGCGCCTAAGCTTCTACCGGCGTTCCTATTAAGTGCCTGGCTACCAGGTACTCAGCAATTTGCACGGCATTGGTTGCAGCGCCTTTCCGCAGGTTATCAGATACTATCCAGCAGTTAAGGGTGTTGGGCTGCGTTTCGTCGCGGCGTATGCGGCCAACAAAAACTTCGTCTTTATCGTAAGCCTCTAAAGGGGTTGGGTACTTAAGGTTTGCCACATCATCAACCACGATAATGCCGGGGGCTTTGCTTAGTAACTCGCGCACTTCGGCCAGGTTAAAATCATGTGCAAATTCTATGTTCACTGCTTCAGAATGGCCACCCATAACGGGTATGCGCACGGTGGTTGCCGTAACCCGTATGCTATCGTCGCCCATTATTTTTTTGGTTTCGAGCACCATTTTCATTTCTTCTTTGGTGTAGCCGTTTTCCATAAAAACGTCTATATGGGGCAGGGCATTCAGGTCTATTTTATAGGGGTAAGCCATTGGGCCGTTAATGCCTTTACGCTCGTTCATGAGCTGTTCTACGGCTTTTACACCGGTACCGGTAACAGATTGGTAAGTAGAAACCACCACGCGTTTTACCTGGTATTTATCGTGTAAAGGCTTCAAGGCCACCACCATTTGTATGGTAGAGCAGTTTGGGTTTGCAATTATCTTATCGTCGGCGGTTAACACCCCGGCGTTTACTTCGGGCACCACCAGTTTTTTGGTTGGGTCCATTCGCCACGCCGATGAATTATCTATCACGGTGATGCCTGCAGCGGCAAAAAGGGGCGCCAGCTCTAATGAGGAGCTTCCGCCGGCAGAAAACAAGGCCAGGTCCGGTTGTTGTTTTATGGCATTGGCTGCAGAAACCACCTTGTATGGCTTACCCTTATAAATCACTTCTTTACCTATGCTTTTTGCTGATGCAACGGGTATTAATTGAGTTACCGGGAAGTTGCGTTCTGCCAGAACCTGCAACATTTTAGTGCCTACCAAGCCTGTGGCGCCTACTACTGCGACTTTCATTGTGTTGTTAAAATAGTTTGAAAAATAAAACCTTAATTCAAATATGAGGAATTTTTGCCGCTTTTTACGCATTCAGCAACACTGCTGCCAATAGTTAGCGCTTAAATGAACAATATTTAAATGGTTTACAGCAAATTTTTACCTTTGCCCTTTAACCTGTTTTTGCATGAGCGAAAAGATTTTAGTGATTGGTGCCAACGGCCAGATAGGTACAGAACTGGTAGCGGCATTACGTAATAAATACGGCGCAGAACAGGTAATTGCTTCCGATATTAATAACGCAGGTTATGCAATCCGCAACAGCGGTCCGTTTGAGTTTGCCAACGTTTTAGATAAGCAAAACCTGCACCACATTTTCCAGAAACACAAGCCAAAACAGGTTTATTTGTTAGCTGCAATACTCTCGGCCGTGGGCGAGCAAAAGCCCAAGATGGCCTGGGACCTTAATATGAACGGGCTGATACACGTTCTTGATCTGGCGGTAGAGTTTAAGGTTGAAAAGGTGTTCTGGCCGAGCTCTATAGCGGTTTTCGGGCCACACTCGCCAAAAGAAAATACGCCGCAATTTTGCGTAATGGACCCAAATACGGTTTATGGTTTCAGCAAGCTGGCCGGCGAACGCTGGTGCGAATATTACTATGCAAAACACGGCCTGGATGTGCGCAGCATCCGCTATCCGGGGCTTATCAGCTGGAAAGCCGCACCCGGCGGTGGCACTACAGATTATGCCATTCATATTTTCATCGAGGCATTAAAACAAAAGGCTTACACCAGTTTTTTATCGGCACAAACCGCCTTGCCTATGATGTACATGGACGATGCCATACGGGCAACATTAAGCCTGATGGATGCGCCGGCAGAAAATATTACCATCAGATCCGGTTATAACCTGGCGGGTATTAGCTTTACGCCAGAGCAGTTAAGCGCCGAAATACAAAAGCATATACCAGATTTTATCATCAGTTATGCCGGGCATGACCCGCGCCAGGCGATAGCCGATAGCTGGCCCAGTTCGATAGACGATAGCCAGGCGCAGCAGGACTGGGGCTGGAAATTAGAGTTTGACATTGAAAAAATGACGGAAGATATGTTAAGGAATTTGCGGGGTTAGTAGTAACAACACAAATAGCTCTAATTAAATCTATTTCACTAATATCGATATAAAAGTTAACGGCATTTTGAAATTCTTATCATCATAAATAATATATACAATTTGCAATAATTAGTGAAATTAGTGCAGCAAGAAAATCGGTGTAATCATACGAGCACATCCGTGTAATCATAAAATATGGGAAGAGCATTTGAGTTCCGCAAGGAAAGAAAATTTAAGCGTTGGGCTAAAATGGCCATACAATTTACGCGCTTAGGGAAAGAAATTGTGATGGCCGTAAAAGAAGGTGGTGGCCACCCCGAAACTAATTCGCGCCTGCGCACGGCCATGCAGAATGCAAAGGCTGTAAATATGCCAAAAGACCGTGTTGAGGCTGCTATTAAGCGTGCAACCAGTAAAGACGAAAGCAACTACGAAGAAATAGTTTACGAAGGTTACGCCCCGCATGGTGTTGCCATATTGGTAGAAACCGCTACGGATAACACTAACCGTACAGTTGCCAATGTGCGCAGCTACTTTACTAAAGTTGGAGGCACGTTAGGTAAAACCGGTTCCCTCGATTTTATATTTAGCCGGAAATCTGTTTTTACGTTCGGCCCCGGTGAGCGCGACCTGGAAGAACTGGAGTTTGAACTGATAGATGCCGGTTTAGAAGATCTGTTTGTGGAAACCGATGAGGAAGGGAAAGACATTGCAGTTATCCATACCGCCTTTGAAGACTTCGGCAAAATGCAAAAGACGTTAGAAGGGATGGGTATCGAAACTATTTCGGCCAAATTAGAGCGCATTCCGCTTTCTACCGCGCCGGTAACCGAAGAGCAGGCGGCTGATGCTTTAAAGTTAATTGACAAACTGGAAGAGGACGATGACGTGCAGGCGGTCTATCACAATATGGGGGAGTGATATCGGATTTATGATTTAGGAATTAGCAAAAGCATCAAAAACGGTTAAAGATTATCTAAAATCGAATGCCAATATCTGAAACTGACTACAATGAGCGTTTCAAATAAATCCGGAATTTAACATCCGAAATCCAAAATCATGCCTCTTTTCACCTCACGCAAACAGCAGCAAAACTTAAAGGTTTTCTTTCAGGATGATATGCTGTTGGTTGAAATGCCTGACGGCAGACAGCAGGCGTTTCCGCTGGCTTTCTTTCCCGCCCTGCGCGATGCCGGTGAAGATGAACGCAGCGACTGGACGCAGGTAAACAACGGCATCCGCTGGAATAAATTAGGCCTTACGATCGCTGTTTGATCAGGGAAATTTGAAAATGCGTAGATTTGAAAATAAAGCAGCATCTTCAAATTCTCAATCAGCTCATCTCCAAATCGGCACCATGACTTTCGAAGAGTTTTTTAAAAAGAAAAAGATAAACCTTGTATCCTTTAGCCAGGCCGACGGAGGCCTTTTTGCCGAATTTAAAACGCATTACGAGGCCATGGGGGAGAAGAGCTTTGATCATACCAAGAAATACTGGTTTAACAAATTACGTCGTTTATATCCCGCACCGCCCGAAATTAAATCAGAAAAAATAGTTATAGAGAATCAATTGGCAGAGCAAACCATCACCGAAACACTAACAGAACCTGCCCGGGCTGCACCTCCTATTAAAGCCGGTTTTACACCGAGATTTAAGGCCGGCACTACGCTTGCCAAACCTACAGAGAGCGGCACCTCAAGTGAAAATACGCCTGCCGGGGAGGTGCCTGCGCAGCCTAAGGCTGGCTTTAAGCCAAAATTTAAGCCGCCAGAAGCATAATACTATTAAGCTTTTAACAAATCGTCTGGCAGGTCTAAACGGGCAACGCCAATGCGGTCATCTGCCATTCCGTAATACACATCAAATCTGTAGGGTTGCCCTAAATCTGTGCGCTGGTCTACACCGGTTGGGAATACCACGTTGGCAATAGTCCCAACCTGCTCTTCAGGCTGGTCGGGGCTTAGTATAGGCTCCGGCGATCTGTATAATATCTTTCGGGGGTCGTCTTTATCTAAGATCATCATGCCTGCAGAATACGCGAGCTGCCGGCCACCATCGGGTACTTCGCCGGTCTGGTGCACCCCATGATATAATAATAGCCAGCCATGTTTGGTGAGAACAGGTGGGGCGCCGGCGCCAATTTTTATATTCTCCCAGGGTGCCACAGGCAGCGCAAGCGGTGTGTTGGAAGAAAATTTAGGGAGGTGGTGATTTTTTGCCTCGTTTTGGCGTATGTGGCTGTAAGATATCCATATACATTCATGATGCTCCCTAATCTTACGGTCGATAGATCTGTGTATGATCTCTTCGGGCTTAGTACCCGGAAACAAAGGCCTGTGCAGCATCACTACTGATGGGTGCCCATGCGGGCTTACAACAGATCCCGGGAACAAACAAGCGTCTTTGTTATCAACCTGGTTAAATTCAATAGTTTCAAAGGCCGCAAAATCTGCCAGGCCAAGGCGCTCCCATTTTATCAGGTCTTTTGATGCAGCTAAGGCTATCCGCGGGCCAACCGGCGAAAAGGCCGTATATGACATGATGTATTGCTGCAGCGGTTCAACAAATGTTACACGGGGGTCTTCGCAGCCGCCACTACCGTCGGGGTGTTTTTCGTAATCCGTTGTTGGTTCCAGCGCAATTCCCAGTCGCTTCACCCCCACAGGATCACCGGCATCATTAAATATCACCTTAGCAATACCTATGCGCGAGTAATTACCCTTTGCAACCAGCCGCGGGAACAAATAAAGGTCGCCATCGGGCCCGCGCACTACGGCAGGATTCAATACGCCATCGGTTTCCATATTGTTGCCCGGTTCGGGCTCCATTAACGTGCCTAACCTTTGTAATTTAATATTGATCATGAAAAATTTCGAATGTTCGGCTAAAAGTTAAGTGGTTAATCACAACGCAAAGTTTTTTAAATAAGGAGAATTGCTTTAACAAGTGATCTGAGATAAAATAACGCTGTAAATGACCATTAACATTTTAAAGCTTGTACAGTTTTCACTTCTTCCCGTTCATTTCTTTGATCACCTGCACTTCTTCGGGTTTATAAACACTACCATCTTTACGGAAAATATCGTGAAACCATTCTTTTGGTTCACTACCGTCAGCAATTGGGGTATCCCAGGCGTAAATAGTATTGGTTTTCCCGGATACCAATCCCCAGTTTATGGCCCCTACGTTTTCTTTTTTCAACATGGGCATTACGGTACTAAAGCGGCTGTTATTTCTCCGGGCCATATATTCTGTACAGATCAACGGCCGCCCGTGCGATTTAAGTAGTTGTAAGGTTTTGCGATGGCTGTCAACCTCGGTATAATCATGATAAGTAAGCACATCGGAGTTTAATGCCTGGTAAACGTTCAAGTCCTCAAGGTCCCATGCCCATAAACCGGCAGACAGTGGCTGATCGGGGCTAACCTGCCTCGCCCACGTAAAAATATGCAGAAGCAAAGGCATCGACCTATCGCCCCTGCCAGAATTACCGGGTTCGTTATAAAGGTCCCAAAGCAGTATGCGCTTGTCATGCGCAAAGGTGGTCATGATATCTTTTACGTAAAGTTCCAAGCCACTATATTCTGCAGGAGTAGTAATTTCCACACCCGGGTCGCGCACCCAGCCAGAATTGTGCACACCAATTTTAGGAGCGGGTTGTTTCCCTATTTTAGGATTGGGGTTCCAGCAATCGTCAAAAAAAACAAAGATGGTTTTAATGTGGTGCTTATCTGCAGTGGCCAGGTACGTATTAACCCGTTTCTTAAAACCGGGTTTATCTTGCTGCCAGGCAAGGTGGTGCAAGAAAACGCGCATGGTATTAAAACCTATACCTTCTGCCCATCCTAATTCTTTATCTATGGTGGCAGGGTCAAAGGTATCTGCCTGCCACATTTCAAGCTGGTTTATAGCAGTGGAGGGGATAAAATCGGCACCACTTATCCATTTTTGCTGCGCATACCAGGCGTTTGCCTTAGCGGCGGGCCAAACAAAACTATGGCCTTGCGCATAGCCGCAAATTACTGTTAATATAAGCGACAGGCTTACTAAAAAGCTTCTATAAAATTTCATACAGTGTGTTTGTACGGATGTGAAGTGGTATCCGGTAATTAATTGGTTTGTTTAGGCAAGTTAAAATTAATTCAACAAATAACAGGTAAGGCAGCGCAAAACATAGCTAAACAATTGCTGTTATAACAATATATATAGAAACACACCATGACCGATAACACAAATAACACACCCGATGGCACCCAGGAATTTACGATGAATTATTCTGAACGGGAATTACAATGTGCAGTTACCAAAAAAGGAAATATTCTTGAGTTGCACATGGAAAATAACCTGAATGCCCAGTTCGAAATTCGGCAGGATGGCTCATTGGTACAAACAGGCGGGCCCGATATGCCGCCATCTAATGTGGATTATATTCGCAAAAGGGTATTAGGGCAGGATGCGATGGGCAGCGTGATAGCCGCACCAAACGAATAGGCTGTTAATTAGCTTAAAACCTCCTCCAAAATTTCGTTAGAACGGATGTTGCCGAAGCCTTCTACATGCATGGCATAATAATCCATCAGTTTGGTGATCAGGTAGCGGCGTTCATCGTTGGTGAAACTCAGATGCTGCATATCGTCATAACTGTATTTTAATAATTTATTAAAGTTTTGCGTGTGCGGCGGCGATAAGAATTGGCCGCCGGAAGGTTTATAGCGTGTAAATACACCGTTATTCATATCAAAGTAATCGGCTCCTGTACCGGCAGAACTATCCGGATAAAAGCCCAGGTACCGGGTTAACCCCGTAAGGAAAACCAGGTGAAAATTTACCAGGTGTTCGGCACGGTTATCCAGCCATTCTATAGAGTGAAAAATATAATCAAACAGTTGCTCGTCGGCCGATTGCTGTTTAATAGACTTATATAAAACTTCATTTAAGAACATGGCAATGCTGCTTTTAACCACATCATAAGGTATAGTTTGCAGCACAGGGTTATTTTTCAATTCCTTTACCCGCTGAACGCCGCCTGTATTTTTGTGGTAAACCACCATATCAAGCAGGTGCAAAGGTTGCAGCATATTGCGGCTTATTTTTGCCTTTGGCTTTTTAACACCGTTGATGATGTATGACTGCATACCGAATTTCTGTGTAAACAATTGCACAATAACGCTGGCCTCCTGGTAGTCGGTAACCTTTAATACAATGCCGCGGGTTTTTTGCAGCATGATTAAAATTTCGGGATAAAAATAATGCCGCCAATTATTAAGGCAAGAAAAGCGGTGATGAGCACAGCAGCAGCCGACAGATCTTTTAAATGCCCCGCCTTTACATTGTATCCGGGCGAAGCGATATCTGTAAGCAATTCAATCGCGGTGTTTAATAATTCTACAACAAGCACAAGCGCAATGCATGTGGCTATCCAGCACCACTCGGCAACAGAAATTTTTAAATAGCAGCCTAACGCTATGGCAATTATGGTAGCCATTAAATGTATCTTAAAGTTAAGCTGGGTAGAAGTGGCGTAAGCCAGCCCTTTAAAAGCATAACCAAAGCCGTTAAGCAGTTTCTTCATTTATTCAAAAGTACATTATCCGAACATCATTGCCGCAAGGTACTTAGGCAAAATAGGCGTAGAATATTTTTGTAGTTTTGATGCTTTATAAAATTGATTTGGGGGGCATGATCTGGAGAAAGATTGCTGAAATAATTCTTAAAAACAGGTTAACGGTAATTGCTATTATTGCCCTTTTAAGCGCCTTTATGGGCTGGGAAGCAAGCAAGGTACGCTTAACATATAACGCGGGTAAGGTATTGCCTGTTACAGATTCTGCTTATATCCGCTACCGCGCGTTTCAGGCAAAGTTTGGGCAAGACGGTACTGCGCTGGTGCTGGGCGTAAAATCTGACAGCTTATTTTCGCGCGATTTTTTTAACGACTGGTATGCCCTGGGTAATAAAGTTAAAATGCTGCATGGTATAAAAGCTGTGGTTTCCCTGTCTAACCTTTATAACCTGCAAAAAGACACAATTCAAAGACGTTTTGAGCTGAAGCCGCTGATCACTAAACCGGTTTCGGGTGGCACGGAGATGGATAGCGTTAAGGCAAAAATACTCAGCTTGCCGTTTTATGCTGGCCTGGTGCTAAGCGAAGACCATAACGCCAGCCTGATGGCCATTACTTTTGATAACAAAACCGTTAACTCGCCCGACAGGATACCCGTAATTAATGAGATACTCCACCAGGGCCAGCAGTTTGGAAAGAAGCATCATACCGAAGTTTATACATCAGGCCTGCCTATCATCCGTACTATAGTAAGCGCGCTGGTATCGCACGAATTTTCGCTTTTTCTCGGCTTGTCGCTGCTTATAACTGCAGTTATCCTGCTGCTATTCTTCAAAACGGGGTATGCAATTATATTTCCGCTGGTTGTGGTGCTTTTAGGTGTTATCTGGAGCCTGGGGCTGCTGGTGCTTAATCACTATAACATAACCCTGCTTACCGGCATTATCCCGCCGCTTATTGTGGTTATTGGTATCCCGAACAGCATTTTTATCCTGAACAAATATTACCGTGAGTTTGGTAGCACCGGCAATAAAATGCAATCGCTTTATACCGTGGTAGAAAAAGTTGGCATCACTACTTTTATTGCCAATATAACCACGGCTATAGGTTTCGGTGTGTTATGCCTTACAGGGAGCCAGATACTTACCGAGTTTGGGCTGGTAGCTTCCATTAGTATTATGCTCACCTTTGCCCTTAGTTTGGTATTGATACCCGTAATATTTAGCTATCTGCCCGATCCAAAACCACGGCAAACCGGCATCAAAGACCAGAAATTTCTACAGGTTTTTTTAGTTAAGATAGATCGCCTGGTTCATCATTCAAGGCCGGTAATATATACCATTACTATAATATTGGTTGCTATTTGCGGGTACGGTATTACCCGTATTGATGTTAATGGCTATATTGTAGATGACCTGCCTAAAAACAGTTCTATAATACACAACCTGCGCTTTTTTGAATCGAACTTTAAAGGGGTGCTGCCGCTGGATGTAAGCGTAGAATCTAAACAAAAGAACGGCCTGACGAACTTGCCGACGATGCGGAAAATTGAGCGCCTGGAAAAGCTGGTATCTTCCTATCCCGAGTTTAGCCGTTCGCTATCATTAATACAAGTGCTTAAATTTTCAACCCAATCTTTTTATGGCGGCAAAAGTGACTTTTATCGCCTGCCCGATGGTTTAGAGCAAAATTTTATCTTAAGTTATGCTGCTAATTCGGGCGGTGGTTCGGCCGGATCAAGCACACTCAAAAGCTTTTTAGATAGCACCAAGCGCACAACACGCATCAGCTTTCAAATGGTTGATGCCGGGTCAAAAAAACTGAACAGGGTTTTTGCCGAAATACAGCCGCGCATAGATTCGATCTTTAACCCAAAAATTTTTCATGTGGAACTTACCGGCTCGAGCGTAATATTTGTTAAGGGCAATAATTACCTTATCAAAAACCTTTATGAAAGTCTTGCACTGGCCATTCTGCTTATTGGTATGATCATGTGGGTACTGTTCCGTGGGTTTAGGATGGTATTAATCTCGCTATTGCCAAACATCATTCCGCTCGTTATAACCGCCGGTATTATGGGCTTTTTTGGCATCCCGCTTAAACCATCTACAATATTAATTTTTAGCATTGCTATGGGCATCTCGTCAGATCAAACTATTTATTTTCTCACCAGGTACCGTCAGGACTTGCTATTGGGTAATAAAACCATTTCCGAAGTGGTATCTGCAACCATTCGCGAAACGGGTATCAGCATGATCTACATTGCCACCGTGCTGTTCTTTGGCTTTGGTATTTTTGCTGCTTCTACTTTTGGCGGCACGGTAGCGCTGGGTATTTTGCTTTCCATAACTTTACTTATAGCAATGCTAACCAATTTAACGCTGCTACCGGCTTTTTTGCTTAGCTTAGAGAAACAGCACGGTAAAAAAGACACCGCCGGCCTGGTAACCAATATAAACGCGGCCGAATTATAAATAAACAAGCCGGGCGTTTTACTGTTGCTATTTTAACCCTTATTGTAATATGGATTTAAAATTAAATAACAAAGTTGCCATTGTTTTAGCCGCCAGTAAAGGATTGGGTAAAGCTATTGCAGCTG
Organism: Mucilaginibacter sp.; assembly: GCA_965277245.1. GTDB lineage: Bacteria > Bacteroidota > Bacteroidia > Sphingobacteriales > Sphingobacteriaceae > Mucilaginibacter. Next base: position 2,428,790 of record OZ255719.1, on the reverse strand, counting down.
CTTTGGCAAACGAGGGCGCAACCGTTATCATAAGCTCACGAAGTAAAGAGCAGCTTGATAAAGCGGCTGTAGAAATAAAAAAGGCCACGCGCCGCAAAGTTACCGCCATTGTAGCAGATGTATCTAAACCCGATGAAATTGCGCTTTTATTTCAGCGTACAATCGCCAAATTCAGCAAGATAGATATCCTGGTTAACAACACGGGCGGCCCGCCTTTTGATAAGTTCGAGAACTTTGACGACGACCAATGGCGCAAGGCGTTCGATGGTATTTTGCTGGCATTTGCCCGAAACAGCCGCATGGTGCTGCCTTACATGAAAGAGACCGGCAGCGGCCGCATTATAAACATTGTTAGCGGTTCTATCAAATCTGTACTGCAAAACTCAGTACTTTCTACCGCCATGCGTATGGGTGTGGTAGGTATGGCAAAATTAATGGCCGACGAATTTGGCCCGTATAACATCACCGTAAACAATGTTGGCCCCGGCCTCATCTTAACCGACCGAATAAAAGACACCCTGCCTAAAGACCAGGACATAGAAGAAGCACTAAAGGAAAAAGCCAAAACCATCCCTCTTGGCCGCATTGGCAAACCCGAAGAACTGGCAGCGCTGGTTGCGTTCCTGGCATCTGAGCCGGCATGCTACATAACCGGCACCACCATACAGGTAGATGGCGGGGCAAGCAGGGCGATATATTAATTCAGATTTCGGATGTCTCATTTCGGATTTAGTTACCTTGTTAATAACATTAGGGTACTGCATAAATCCTGTAAGTTTTTTTTAAGGCAATTGCGTTAGCCTTAGTAGCGAACGCCCACAGTGCAGCGCAACGTAACGAGGACTTGCAGCGGATAGTGCGGGCTACAGGCAACACTAAATAAAACTGTTAAACAATTTGGTTAGCATACGTTACTTTACCATTGCTGGCATATAAATTAAAATCCAACTTATCCTTTAATTAACATTTGCTAAACCATCCTTCGCTATTGTCCAAATAAAAAAATTTATAGAATAATGTTTTCAACCTTGTAAGAGATAAGCAGGCTTTGCTTTGCCATGTTATTTTCATATTTTTGCACCTCTAAAATTGAGGCTAACCCGTTAATGTACAGAGAATATAAGCAACTTAATTTACCGCAGATAGGCAAAGAGGTATTGGAGTTTTGGCAGCAGAACAACATATTTGAAAAAAGCATCAGCAGCCGCCCGGCAGATAACCCATATACATTTTATGAAGGCCCGCCCTCAGCTAACGGTATGCCGGGCATCCATCATGCCATGGCGCGTTCTATTAAGGACATTTTTTGCCGTTACAAAACGCTAAAAGGTTACCAGGTAAAACGCAAAGGCGGCTGGGATACCCATGGCCTGCCTATTGAGCTTGCTGTAGAAAAATCGCTTGGCATAACTAAAGACGATATCGGCAAAAAGATCTCGATAGAAGATTACAATGCCGCCTGCCGCAAGGAGGTGATGCGGTATACCGATGTGTGGAACGAGCTTACCGAAAAAATGGGTTACTGGGTAGACCTGGAAAATCCTTACGTAACCTACGAAAACGAATACATAGAAACCCTTTGGTGGATACTTAAACAGTTTTACAACAAAGATTTTCTTTACAAAGGTTACACTGTTCAGCCGTATTCGCCAAAAGCGGGTACCGGTTTAAGCTCGCACGAGCTGAACCAGCCGGGTACTTACCGCATGCTGAAGGATACTTCAATAGCTGCCCAATTCCACTTAAAGAACAATCAGCAGCACCCGTTGATATCGGTTTTGTTCGACAGCCCTACCGAAGATACCGTGATACTGGCATGGACTACCACTCCCTGGACCCTCCCTGCAAATTGTGCCCTGGCCGTTGGCGAAAACATTAGCTATGTTAAAATAAAAACCTTTAACCCGTATACCTTTAACCCGGTAAGTGTAATCCTGGCCAAAGACCTGGTAAGCAAATATTTTAAGTCCGAAAAGGAAGTTAACTCCCTCTCCTTCGGAGAGGGCCGGGGTGAGGCTTTACCTGAGGCATGGGATGGCCGGGGTGGGGCTCCCTGGAAATTAATAGCCGAATTTAAAGGTAAAGATCTCTTAGGCCTACGCTATCACCAGCTCATGCCGTACGTTACCAACGCCGACCTGGAGCAAAACGCCTTCCGTGTAATTCCTGCCGACTTTGTAACCACCGAAGATGGTACAGGTATCGTGCACACCGCGTCTGTTTTCGGTGCGGACGATTTTAGGGCTTGTAAGGAAAATAACGTACCCTCGGTAATGGTGTATGACGAAACCGGTAAAGAAGTGCCCCTTGTGGATAAGCAAGGTAAATTTGTTGCCGAGGTTACCGATTTTGCAGGCCGTTATGTAAAAGAAGAATACTACAGCGACGAAGAACGTGCTAACCCCGACTTTAAGCCTACCGATGTACTTATAGCCATTAAGCTTAAAGAAGAAGATAAAGCTTTCGACGTTAAAAAATATGAGCACAGTTACCCGCATTGCTGGCGTACCGATAAACCGATCTTATACTATCCGCTGGATAGCTGGTTTGTGCGAACTACGGCCGTAAAGGATAAAATGATTGCGCTAAACAAAATCATCAACTGGAAACCCGAGTCGACCGGTACGGGCCGTTTTGGTAACTGGCTGGAAAATTTGGTAGACTGGAATTTATCGCGCTCCCGCTTTTGGGGTACCCCGCTGCCTATATGGCGTGAAGAGGGCGGCTCCGAAGAAAAATGTATCGGTTCAATTGCCGAACTTAAAGAAGAGATAGAACGCGCTATAGCTGCAGGTTTAATGCCTGCCGGCTTTGATATACCCGATCTGCACCGCCCTTATGTAGATGATGTGATCCTGGTTTCTTCGGGGGGTAAACGCATGCTGCGCGAGCCCGACCTGATAGATGTTTGGTTCGACTCGGGTGCCATGCCTTATGCGCAATGGCATTTTCCGTTCGAGAATAAAGAGCAGTTTGAAAAAGCTTACCCTGCAGATTTTATTGCCGAAGGTGTAGACCAAACCCGTGGCTGGTTCTTCACCCTGCACGCCATAGCCGTAATGCTAAGCGTGGCCAGCGAAGAAGTAATAGCCGTTAACGAAAAGGTTGGCAACAAAGGCATCGCGTTTAAAAATGTAGTTTCAAACGGTTTGGTGCTGGATAAGAACGGCAACAAAATGTCTAAACGTTTAGGCAACGCAGTAGACCCTTTCGAAACTATTGATACTTATAGTGCAGATGCCGCCCGCTGGTACATGATCAGCAATGCATCGCCGTGGGATAACCTGAAGTTTAATATAGAAGGTATAGATGAGGTACGCCGTAAATTTTTCGGCACGCTTTACAACACCTACTCTTTCTTCTCGCTGTATGCTAACATCGATAACTTCAATTACAACGAAGCCGAGATAGCCATAGCTAACCGCCCGGAGATAGACCGCTGGATCATATCTGTATTAAACACCTTAACTAAAGAGGTAGATGGTTTTTATGCAGATTTTGAACCAACAAAAGCTGCCCGCGCCATACAGGATTTTGTAGATGCGCACCTAAGCAATTGGTACGTTCGGTTAAGCCGCCGCCGTTTCTGGAAATCAGATAACTCAGACGATAAACTTTCGGCATACCAAACTTTATATACCTGCCTGGTTACCATATCCAAGCTGATGTCGCCTATAGCGCCGTTTTTTGCAGAGCGTTTGTATGGTGATCTGAATGGCGTAACCGGTCAGGAAAATTTTGAGTCGGTCCATTTAGCTAACTTTCCCCAATATCAAGCTCAACTGGTTGATAAAGAGCTGGAAGAACGCATGCAGTTAGCACAAGATATATCATCGCTGGTATTATCGCTGCGTAAAAAAGTAGGTATAAACGTTCGCCAGCCGTTGAGCAAGATCCTTTTGCCTGTATTGAACAGCCAATTTGAAAAGCAGGTTGAGCAGGTTAAAGAACTTATCCTCACAGAAACCAACATCAAAAACATTGAGTTTATTAATGATACAGCCGGTTTCATCACTAAAAAAATAAAACCCAACTTTAAAGCGTTAGGGCAAAAGGTGGGTAAGAACATGAAGGCTGTTGCCGATGCTATTAGCAAGCTTACGCAGGATGATATTGCCAAACTGGAGAGCGAGGGAAGTTTAGATATCGAATATGGCACAGGTGAACAGCTCACCACCCGCTATTCCCTACTCACCGGCGAAGTTGAGATCATTGCCGAAGACGTACCCGGATGGCAGGTTACAACACTGGGCAAACTAACCGTGGCCTTAGATGTTACTATAACCGGGGAGTTAAAAGAGGAGGGGATATCGAGGGAGTTGATAAACAGGATCCAAAACCTGAGGAAAAATAAAGATTTTGAAGTTACCGATAAGATAAATGTTCGCATCAGCAACCAGCCGCTGATCACCAATGCGGTGAAGAACAATTTAACCTATATTTGCGCCGAAATTTTAGCGGATAGTATCCAGTTTGACAGCCAGTTAACAGAGGGCGAGGCAACTGTGATAAATGAAAATGAAATAATTATTGCGATAAGTAAAATATAATGAAAACGGAACAAAACGAAAAAACCAGGTATTCTGACGCAGAATTAAAGGAATTTAAAGACCTGCTTTTAGATAAGGTACGTGGCGCGCGCGAAGAGTTGAATGCCCTGGCATCGTCATTAAGCAATCCAAACTTAAACGGTACAGATGATACCGCCGGCACCTATAAAACCTTAGAAGACGGCTCGGCCACTTTAGAAAAGGAATCTATAAACCAGTTAGCAGCAAGGCAGAAAAAGTTTATAGAACAGTTAGAAGCTGCCCTGGTACGTATAGAAAACAAAACCTACGGTGTATGCCGTGAAACCGGTAAACTGATCCAAAAAGAGCGTTTACGGGCGGTACCCCATACTACCCTTAGTATGGAAGCCAAAATGAAACAGTATTAAATGAAGGTAAGTTATACCAAGCCTTTTACTGTTGCCGCCCTTATTGTAGTGGTAGACCAGCTTGTTAAAACCTGGGTCCATTCGCACATGTACATGGGCGAACGGGTTGAGTTTTTGGGCAGCCGGGGTATGCTTCTTTATACCGAAAACAACGGTATGGCCTTTGGCTGGGAACTTGGGGGCGAGTGGGGCAAGCTCGCGTTAACGCTGTTTCGCATTGGTGCGGTTATAGGTATTGGATATGGCCTGGTTTACCTCATCAGGCATAAATACCATCGCGGGCTTATTATGAATATGGCGCTTATATTCGCAGGCGCCTTGGGTAATATTGTAGATTCTACCTTCTACGGAATGATCTATGGTTACGCGCCGGTTTTTCAGGGGCGTGTTGTAGATATGTTTTATTTCCCCCTCATCAGGGGCATATTTCCTGCCTGGGTGCCGGGTTGGGGAGGCCAGGATTTTGAATTCTTCCGCCCCATATTCAACGTTGCCGACTCTGCCATTTCTATTGGTGTAATTATGATCTTGTTTTACCAAAAGCGTTATTTCAAACATCAGGAAATAGAACTCAGCAGCCCGCATAGCGAGATCGTTGAAGAATAGCTACAGATTTGAAGATTTACAAATGATATGAGAAAGCCGCTTTAGCGGCTTTTTGTTTTGAACCCGAACTTTAGAATTACTTATATCAGCGGAATTAATAAATCTGTTATTCGAAAAATTCTTTAATTCCAAAAATTCGGGTTGAGGAACAATCTTTCCTATATTTATCACTCAATCCTTTCAGCATGAAAAATACCTTACTTCTTTTATTACTTTCGATCAGCATCTTAGTAGCTAAAGCCCAGAACGGCAAAGAGCTAATTTCAGTTACCGATATGGCTAAGATCAAACAGATCCGCGGCGCTACACTTTCGCATAACGGCAAAATGGTTGCCATGATGGTAAATTCTGTAATTACCGATGAGAACGATAAAAAGGAGTACGCGTACCGCAACCAGATATTTGTTGTGCCCGCCGATGGCAGCGCGCCTGCCAGGGAATTAACATCTGTTGCTTATAACAGCGGTCAGGAAGTATGGTCGCCCGATGATAGCCAGCTGGCATTTACCCGCATTACCAAAGGAAAAACACAGGTATTTTTACTCTCATTAAGCGGCGGCGAGCCCGTACAATTAACCTACGATCCGCATGGCGCAGGCAACCCGCAATGGTCGCCGGATGGTACTAAGATCCTGTATTCCGTTAATTTAAGCTACCCCGAAATGCTTAAAGATTCGCTTTTAAACCCCGGCCTTAAAGCGCCTTACTGGTCTGTTGAGCGGCCCGGTTTTAAAGCCAACCTCCAAACTACTAAAGCCAAACAAAACCCCAATGGTAATTGGGACGAAATACGGGGCTTTCTTAACCAGGATGAAGCTGATAACCGCGTAAAGGTATTCACCAAGCTTAACTTCGAGGGCGAAGCATCTACCGAACCTTATTTTAATTTTGGGGGCTATATGATCATTGATGCTAAGGTTGGCGCTAAAGAAAAGCCGCTTACTTTCGGCTTTCATAATTACACCGGCGCAGTTTTTACACCCGACAGTAAGAATATTATTTTCACGTCGGCTGCAGACAGTTCAGCTAATCCAGATAGGGGCAGGGAATCGGCAATTTATATGATGCCGGTTAACGGAGGTGGTATAAAACCGCTTTTAAGCGAAGCGGGGTTATCTTTAAGCAACGGCAGTATGTCGCCAAATGGAAAGTACCTGATTTACCAGGCAGGAAAAGACATGCAGATCAATATTCCTCAATTAATGGTATATGATCTCGAGAACTCGGCCAAAAAATTAATTATCCCGATAGATCGGTCGGTTACGGGAACAGCCTGGTCGGCAGATAGCAAGACACTTTATTTTACCGCGCAATCTAATGGTGGTGTGCCTATCTATAAGGTTAACATAGCTACTTTAAAACCCGAACAACTAAGTTCTTTTGATGAGGGCATGAGTACGCTGGATGTAGGCAAGATGCAGATGGTGTATGCCAAAACTGCCGTGGCAGATCCATCGGAGTTGTACATTGCCGATCTTGGTAACAAAAACCCAAAACGCCTAACCGACTTAAATACCGAGTGGCTTAAAAACAAATTGTTAAGCTTCCCGGAGAAAAAATATTATACCAACAGCAAGGGTATGAAAGTGGAATACTGGGTTATGAAACCAACCAATTTCGACCCGAATAAAAAGTATCCGGTTATGCTGCAAATACACGGGGGGCCAACTGCTATGTGGGGCCCGGGCGAAGCTACCATGTGGCATGAGTACCAGTTCTTTTGCGCGCATGGCTATGGTGTGGTTTACTCAAACCCGAGAGGATCAGGTGGTTATGGCATAGATTTCCTAAAGGCTAACTACCGTGATTGGGGTACCGGCCCTATGGAAGATGTTACTGCCGCCCTTGATGGCGCGCTGGCCGAAGGCTGGGGCGATAAAGATAAGACAGTGGCTACCGGAGGCTCTTATGCCGGCTACTTAACTGCCTGGCTGGCAGGGCATACCAAACGCTTTGCGGCTATATCATCACAGCGGGGCGTGTATGATCTTACCACATTTTTTGGCGAAGGTAATGCCTGGCAACTGGTACCGGTATACTTTGGCGGTTACCCATGGGAAGAAAAGGTAAGGCCTATCCTGGCCGAAGAATCGCCGTTTACTTATGTAGCCAACATCACTACCCCTTACCAGATGATACACGGCGAAACCGACCTGCGCACCGGTATCGTACAAGGCGAAATGATGTACAAGGCCCTTAAGGTGTTAAACCGGCCGGTAGAATACATACAGCACCCGGGCGGTACGCACGAGTTGGTACGCAGCGGCCCCGTGCGGCAGCGTATAGACCAAATGCTGCGTATTTACGAGTTTTTTGGCAGGTATATTACCCCGGCAAACTAATAAACACATATTACAGATTGTTGATTTGGGTTGGCGGTTTTGTCATCCTGGGCAACGAAGGATTTTATTACAAGAGCAAGGTCTGCTACTAAAAAGGCGCAGAAGGTACATCTCCGTTAGCCAACGAATCAAAATGAAAGGAACAATGATGATCATTAACAATACTAATTGCTTCTTACTCTTTTTTAAAACTTCGCCATTATAAATATTCTGTTATTGCCAACAATTTGTTGACGGCGAAAGCTCTTAATCCGTTATAAAATGCATCTTCCCAAAGCCATCATTATTGGCGCCGGCATTGCTGGCATAGCGGCGGCTATCCGGCTGGCGGTTAAGGGTTACGATGTTGAGGTTTTTGAGGCGAATGCGTACCCCGGAGGCAAATTAACATCGATTGAACAGCAAGGTTACCGCTTTGATGCCGGGCCAAGCTTGTTTACCATGCCGCAATATGTAGACGAGCTTTTTACCCTGGCGGGTAAAAACCCAAAAGATTTTTTCAGGTACCAGAAACTGGATGTGGTATGCAGGTATTTTTATGAAGATGGTACACGGCTTACCGCCTTTGCCGATGAGGAAAAATTAGCCGCCGAAATTGCTGTGCAGACAAAAGAAGCGGCAGCTTCGGTTACTAACTATTTTAAAAACAGCAGGCAGATATACGAGATAACCAGTCACGTTTTTTTGGAGCGTTCGCTGCATCGGCTTAGAACATACTTCCGTTTTGATACTTTAAAGTCGGTATGGAATTTATTTAAGATTGACGCCCTGCGCAATATGCATAAAGCCAATGAAAACTTTTTTGGCGATAAACGGCTGATGCAATACTTCGACCGGTATGCAACTTACAATGGCTCGAACCCATATCAGGCACCGGCAACACTGAATGTTATCCCGCATTTAGAGCAGGCGTATGGCGCATGGTTCCCTAATGATGGTATGCGGGCAATTACTAATAGCCTGGTTGCACTTGCAGAATCTTTAGGGGCAAAGTTTACCTACAATACACCGGTAACCGGGATTGTTATTGAAGGCAACAAAGCGGCCGGTATCAAAGTGAACGGCCGGTTTGTTGAAGGTTTGCATATTGTATCAAACATGGATGTTTGGTTTACCTACAATAAGCTACTTAAAGATTATCCTGCGCTAAAGCCTTATCGTATATTGCAGCAACAGCGGAGTAGTTCGGCCCTTATATTTTATTGGGGGGTTAGCAAGCAATTTCCGCTGCTCGACTTGCACAATGTTTTTTTTAGCGCAAATTATGAAGACGAATTTAAACACATTTGGCAGGAGAAGGACATTGGTAAAGATCCTACCGTTTACCTTAACATAAGCGCTAAATATAAACCCGATGATGCACCCGTAGGCCATGAAAACTGGTTTGTGATGATAAATGTACCCTCAAATGCAGGCCAGGATTGGGATGAGCTGATCAATAAAGCACGAGTAAATATCCGGAACAAATTATCGCGCTTGTTGGGCGAAGATATTGAACAGTTTATCACCTGCGAAAGCATCCTCGACCCGCGAAGCATAGAAGGTAAAACTTCATCTTACCGCGGTTCAATTTATGGTACAAGTTCAAATAACAGGTTTGCCGCGTTTTTACGCCATGCCAACCGCTCGTCGAAAATTAAAAACCTTTATTTCTGTGGCGGCAGCGTACACCCGGGCGGGGGTATCCCATTGGCCTTACTTTCAGCAAAGATCGTGAGCGACTGGATAGATTGAACTCAACACGTTTTCAGCCTGCCTAATTTCAAATCAATACCTTATCTTGCTCTTGCATGATCAAACCAAAGCGTAATTTCTTTATTTCGCGTTTTTTTAAATCCTATATCCGTTTTATCATCGGTAATAATTTTCATGCCTTTAATTTTAATAAAATTGAGGTAAGTGCCAATAGATCCGTCCTCCTGTTACCTAATCATTTTAGCTGGTGGGATGGCTTTTGGATGTACCATCTAAACAATCTCCTTTTTAAAAAGAAATTCCATGTGATGATATTGGAAGCTACAGGTAAAAAGTTTTCATTCCTTAAATATCTCGGCGCCTATACTGTACAAAAAGGCTCGAAGGATATTATTACCTCTTTAAATTATACCAGCGAATTACTGGCCGATCCGGCTAATCTGGTGCTCATTTTTCCGCAGGGCACCTTGTACTCTAATTTTACAGATCATATAGTTTTTCAGGGCGGCCTGGCTAAGGTGATCAAGCAGGCGGCCGGCAAATTTCAAACCGTATTTGCAGCAACCTTTATAGAAAATATGCAGTACAAAAAACCTACGGTCTCCATCAATTTAACACTGGCCGATCGTGATCATAAAACGGTGGACGAAATGCAGCAAGATTTTGAGGCATATTATCGGTCGGCAAAACTTGCACAAAGTAAAAGCGTTGTATAGAGGTGATTATCCTGCTTTCTGTAATTTTCTTTTTTTTGATCCTGCGCTTTGCAGTAACGCTGTTCAACTTTGTATCTAACCCTAAATTAAGGCGGGTAAGCAAGCGATATTATGATAGGGTTTCTATCCTTATCCCTGTTAGAAACGAAGAGGATAATATATTACACCTTTTGGAATCTATTGCCCGGCAAGAATACAGCGAATATGAAGTGATCATTTTAGATGATGACTCTACCGATAAAACCTTTGAGATATGTGTAGCATTTGCGGCAAAAAATCCGCGCTTTAAGGTTTTAAAAGGGCTGCCTCTTGCTGAAGGCTGGCTGGGTAAAAATTATGCATGCCACCAGCTGGCAGAGGCGGCAGGCGGTAAATATCTTTTGTTTTTAGATGCAGATGAGGAAATAGAGCGCGGGCTCATAAACAGTGCCATACACCGCATGGAGATAAATAAGCTGGCATTATTAAGCCTGTTTGCAAATCAGGAAATGGAAACCTTTGGTGAGAAAGCTGTGGTGCCTCTTATGCATTATCTTTTACTTAACCTATTACCCATAAAGTTAATATATCTGTCAAACAACCCTGCATTTGCCGCGGCAAGCGGCCAGTTTATGCTTTTTAATGCAGCATTTTATCATGAAAATTTATGGCATGAACAAGCCCGGCTAAATGTGGTAGAAGATGTTGAGATCATGAAGCTGGTGAAGGCAAACGATTACCGTGGCGAAGCTTTGCTCGCAAACGGCCTGGTTAATTGCCGTATGTATACCAATTATAAAGATGCCGTAAACGGCTTTAGTAAAAATTTTCTGGCGCCGTTTAATTATAGTATACCCGGGTTTTTCGTATACCTTGTCGTAATTATTGGTGGCCCTTTAGTAGTTATTGCCACAATGAATTTGCAACTAATAGTTTTCATGTGCGGTATCATTATGCTCGGCCGCTCTATGATTTCTCTGGCATCGGGGCAAAACAAAGAGTTTAATATGCTGCTGCACCCCGTTCAAATGTTTAATTTATTAGTAATTGGCGTATTGGCAATTCAAAAACATATAACAAAATCTAACGTATGGAAAGGCCGACGGGTTTAAACCCCAAAATTGCTGCCGGCATAATTATATTGTTTCACATAGTAGGGTTCATCGGCCTGGCTGTACCGGCTATTAGGCCTTTATTTTTAAAAATTGTGCCATTCCATTTATTATTAATGCTGGGAATGATTTTTTTTAGTCATAAGCTCATCAATGAAAAGTTCTTGAGTTTTGTGCTATTGATCTATATGCTGAGTTTTGTTGCAGAATGGATAGGGATACACAAAAGTTGGATTTTTGGTGATTATGCATACGGACATACCCTCGGTATTAAGTTGTTAGATATCCCATTAACAATAGGTATCAACTGGTTTATGCTTGTTTACGCTACAGGGGTTACAATGAACCGCAGCAGGATTAAAAGCAAATGGGCGCGCATTTTTTTAGGCGCACTTGTTTTGGTGATGCTCGATTTATTTATAGAACCCATGGCCATAAAGTTTGATTACTGGCACTGGGCCGCTCAAATTATTCCGGTGAAGAATTACATTGGCTGGTTTTTGGCGGGCGGGCTGATGCTTTGGATATTTGAGGCATTTGATTTTAGGAAGCAAAGCTGGGTGGGGCCATTATTATTAGGCGTTCAGTTTGTTTTTTTTGGGTTGTTAAACCTGTTCTAATACTGATAATGCCGTGGCAAAGCATTAAACTTTTTACCGTATTTTTGTAGTTAATGGGCGCTCATAATCTTCAGGTTACCATAGATCAGGACTCGGGCTTTTGCTTTGGAGTAGTATATGCGATTGACATGGCCGAAGAAATCTTGGCCGAAGAAGGCTCATTATACTGCCTGGGCGATATTGTACATAACGATGAGGAAGTTGAACGCCTGAAAGCGAAAGGACTGCAAATCATCGACCACGACGAGCTGAAGGAGCTTCATGATGCGAAGGTACTTATCCGCGCCCATGGCGAAGCGCCCGAAACTTATAAGGTGGCGCTCGAAAATAATATTATGCTTATTGATGCCTCTTGCCCTGTGGTTTTAAAGCTGCAGCACCGCATAAAAAGTTCGCATGACCAGGACGAGAAGATATTAATATTTGGCAAACACGGCCATGCGGAGGTTATTGGTTTACAAGGCCAAACCAACGGCGACGCGCTTGTGTTCCAGGACATTGCTGAGCTCGATAACGCCGAACTTCCGCAGCAATTTACGCTGTACAGCCAAACTACTAAAAGCACCGAGAAATTTTACGCCATTAAAAATGAATTAATGGCCCGCGGTTATGAGATAAAGGCAAATGATACCATTTGCCGGCAGGTATCAAACCGGGATAAAGACCTGCATAACTTTGTAATAAACTTTAATAAGATCGTTTTTGTATCAGGCAAAAAATCTTCTAATGGTAAGGTGCTGTTTGAGGTTTGTAAAAAGTATAATCCTAATACCTATTTAGTATCATCAGTAAGTGAACTGCACCCCGAAATGTTTAACCCGGGCGATACCGTAGGTATCTGCGGTGCAACGTCAACGCCAATGTGGCTGATGCAGGATGTGAAGGCCGCACTGGAGAAATATTAAGTCCCCTAACCTGCCGGCGGATTCAAAAATATATTTTCATCTCAGGTTTAAATTTATATGATGAGCCAGGTAAAACATCCAATTTCTACACCCCCTTTAGGGGGTTGGGGAGCTGGGCTTTTCTTTGCCGTCCTGATCATCGGCAGCTGGTTTACTTCTACAGTTTTCTTAATGCAATGGCCTATAAAGTGGGGCAACCCTTTGCTTTATATATTTGTGCTTATTCAAATGCATTTATTTACCGGCTTGTTTATCACCGCGCATGATGCCATGCATGGTACGGTATCTGCAAATAAATTCGTTAACAACGCCGCCGGGTACGTTGCTACCTTTTTTTATGCTGCTTTTTTTTATCCACAATTATATACCAAACATCATCAGCATCATAAGCATGTTCATACCGATCAGGACCCTGACTATCATCAGGGCAATTTCATAAGCTGGTATATCCGGTTTATAAGAAATTACCTGTCCATCTGGCAAATTGTATGGATGGCTATACTTTTTAATATTTTAAAGATCTGGGTGCCGCAGCCTAATCTCCTGCTGTTTTGGGTAGCTCCATCTTTATTAAGCACATTGCAATTGTTTTATTTCGGCACTTACATACCCCATAAAGGCGAGCATGATAACATCCACCAATCGCGCACCCAAAAGCGTAACCATGTGGTAGCCTTTTTTAGCTGCTATTTTTTTGGCTACCATTACGAACATCATGCATCCCCGGGTACACCATGGTGGCTTTTATGGAAAACCTCGCCCCCCGGCCCCTTGAAGGATGAGTATTACAAATAGTTAACAAAATAAATCTGATATTTGAGGTTGCCATTAGCTCCCCCTTTAGGGGGCTTGGGGGGTATGAAAGGGATTTTACTTGTCAATTTAGGAACGCCTGACAGTCCGCAAACGGCGGATGTACGCAAATATTTAAACGAGTTTTTAATGGATGGCAGGGTTATAGATGTGAACCCTGTTTTGCGTACTTTTTTGGTAAGGGGAATAATATCGCCCTTTAGAAGCCCTAAGTCGGCAAAGCTCTATAGGGAAATCTGGTCGGCCGAAACAGGGTCGCCCTTATTGCATTACAGTATATTGCAGAGGGGATTATTACAAGAAAAATTAGGCGAAGATTATCAGGTAGAGTTAGCCATGCGCTATCAAACGCCATCAATTGAGGATGCTTTGCAGCGCCTGAAAGATAACCTGGCAGAGAGTATCCGTGTGATCCCAATGTTCCCTCAATATGCATCTGCCAGTACGGGCTCGGTTATAGATAAGATAATGGGCCTGGTACGTTCATGGCAAACTATCCCTAATATTTCGTTCGTAAATTCTTTCCACGATAATGGGTTAATGATCAAAAATTTTGCAGATAATGGCCGCAAGTACGGCATCGAAAATTTTGATCATGTGCTATTCAGCTTTCATGGTTTGCCGCAGCGGCAATTGATGAAATGCGATCATAACCATAATTATTGCCTAAAGGTTAATGGCTGCTGCGATACCTTTACCAATGTAAATAAGTTCTGCTATTCGGCACAATCGCATCATACGGCGCGCCTAATTGCCGCAGAACTGGGTTTACCGCGCGAAAAATATACCATTTGCTTTCAGTCGCGGCTGGGTAACGACCCATGGGTGCAGCCATACACCAGCGAGGTTGTTGCCAAACTGGCAAAAGCAGGTAAGAAAAAAATGCTCGTGTTTTGCCCCGCCTTTGTTGCAGATTGCCTGGAAACGGTTTACGAAGTTTCGGAAGAATACAATACCGAATTTAAGGCCCTCGGCGGTGAACACCTGCAATTGGTTGAAAGCCTGAACGATTCGCCGTTATTTATTGAAGCGCTGGCGGGTTTGGCCTTAGGAAAGTAAAATCATATTAAGTAATCGCTTCAATAATACTTTCTGTAGCGCCAATGTTCTTGGCTACATAATCCTTAGCTTTTTGCCCGCTAAGCTTTCGGTAACCCGCATCATTCATTAATGGTTGCGCAATAGCTTTTAATTCTGATGCACTGCTTATGGTAAACCCCGCTTTCAAATCAATAAGGTCCTTTGCTTCTTTAAATGCGCTGTAATTAGGGCCAAAAATAACAGGCAGCCCAAAGGCTGCAGCTTCCAGGGTGTTATGTATCCCTTTGCCAAACCCGCCACCAATGTATGCTACATCGCCATATTGATAAAGGGAAGAAAGCATACCAATGTTATCGATAATTAGTATTGAGATGTGAGGTGTAAGATGTGAGATGTGAGAAAAGCAGATCGTTTTTTCTGCAGGCAGAAGCTTCTGTAATTCATTAATTCGTTGCTCATAGATTTCGTGCGGAGCGATGATGAACTTCCAAGCGGGATATCGGCTTATTAAATCCACCAATAATCTCTCATCACCAGGCCAGGTACTGCCGGCAGTTAACAATGGCGTGTTGTCTTTAAAAGTATCAATTTCAGGAATTGCCCTCGGGCTGGTCGCGTTAGACCAAACCCGGTCGAAACGGGTATCGCCGCTAACTGTAACGTTGGTGATATTAACAGTTTTCAATAAGTCGGCAGAAATTTGGTCTTGCACAAAAAAGTATGTCACCATTTTTAGCATCCGGCGATGCACACTGCCATACCATTTAAAGAAAACCTGGCCGGGGCGAAAAATCCCTGAAATGATATAGAGCGGGATATGTTGCTTGTTCAACTCATTAAAGTAATGGTACCAATATTCATACTTGGTAAAAATTGCCCGTGCAGGTCTTAGGGTATTTATAAAACCCGCGGCATTTTCGGCCGTATCTAACGGTAAATAATACACGGCGTGTGCCAGTTCTGTATTTTTTTTGATCTCGTATCCCGATGGCGAAAAAAATGTGATCACTATTTTCGTTTCTGGCTCTTTAAGTTTTAGCGCCTCTAATACCGGCCGCCCTTGCTCAAACTCGCCAAGTGATGCAAAATGGAACCAGGTACAGCCCTCAAGTGGCTTAATAACCTGCACTTTTCGTCCGTCTAACCAGAGCTTTGCCTTTGCGTTAAAAAAGGAAGCGAAATTAATAACTAAAAAGTAAAGGCGTACGCCAATGTTATATATCAACAACATTAAAAAATGAAATCATTATCTTCGTCGGTAGTAAAGATAAGTAGTTGATAATTGATAGTTGATGGTTCATAGCATTTTAACGTTAGCCCGGCCATTAACTATGAACTATTAACCATCAACTCACAACGCATGAAGCAAATATTAGTTACCGGCGGTTTAGGATTTATAGGATCGCACACGGTTGTAGAACTGGTAAAAGCAGGTTACCAGCCTATAATAGTCGACGATCTGTCTAACTCTAACATCAAAATATTAGACCAGCTAACCCGTATAATCGGATCAAAACAAATATTTCATCAAATAGATCTTTGTGATGAAGCTGCAGTACGAAGCCTGGCAACTGCAATGCCCGATCTGCAGGGCATCATCCACTTCGCAGCATTTAAGGCTGTAGGCGAGTCGGTAGCGCAGCCTTTAAAGTATTACCGTAACAATTTTTATTCGTTAATTAATCTGCTCGAAACTTTCTATACCAAACCGTTAAATTTTGTATTCTCATCAAGCTGTACAGTTTATGGTCAGCCAGACCAATTACCCGTTACTGAGGGTGCTCCGGTTAAACCTGCACAGTCGCCATATGGCAATACCAAACAGGTGGCAGAAGAGATATTGAAAGATACGGTTGCCTCTGGTAGTAAATATAAAGTAATTTCTTTGCGTTACTTTAACCCCGTGGGTGCGCATGAGTCGGCTTTAATCGGCGAATTGCCTATTGGCGTTCCGCAAAACCTGGTGCCTTTTATTACGCAAACCGCCATAGGGAAACGCGAAAAATTGATAGTTCATGGCGACACCTATAATACACCTGACGGAAGCGCGGTAAGAGATTATATTCACGTGGTAGATCTGGCAAAAGCACACGTAACCGCATTAAAATTGATGGACGCGGGAAGTTTTGCAGGTTACGATATGTTTAATTTAGGTACGGGCAAGGGCAGTTCGGTGTTAGAAGTCATCAAAGCGTTTGAGGAAGCCACAGGAGAGAACCTAAATTATGAAATAGGCCCTCGCCGCGACGGTGATGTAGAGCAGGTGTGGGGCGATGTAACAAAATCTGCCAATGTGTTAGGCTGGAAGGCAGAGCTCGATCTGAATACCATGATGGCATCTGCCTGGGCATGGGAGAAATATATCAATCAAAACCCGTTATAAAACGAAGAAATACGTAATGAAGAAAATCATCATAACCGGTGGTGCCGGCTTTATTGGCTCGCATGTGGTGCGCCGTTTTGTAAAAAATCACCCGGAATACAGCATTGTCAATTTAGATAAGTTGACCTACGCAGGTAACCTTGCTAATCTTCGGGACATTGAAAATGAGCCTAATTATAAATTTGTAAAAGGCGACATTGTTGACGCCGCTTTTATCCAAAACTTGTTCCACGAGGAGCAACCCTATGCAGTGATTCATCTGGCGGCAGAATCGCATGTGGATCGTTCCATTGTAAACCCGCTGGAGTTTGTGATGACCAACGTAATTGGTACGGTAAACTTGTTAAATGCCGCCCGCAATACGTGGAAGGGCAATTATAATGCGCATCGTTTTTACCATGTATCTACAGATGAGGTTTACGGATCACTTGGCGAAAGCGGCATGTTTACAGAAATAACCGGTTATGACCCACATTCGCCCTATTCGGCATCCAAGGCGGGGTCAGACCATTTTGTGCGTGCTTACCACGATACTTATGGAATGGATACGGTGATTTCTAACTGCTCTAACAATTATGGTTCATATCATTTCCCGGAGAAGTTGATCCCGCTTGCCATCAATAATATTAAGCATAACAGACCCGTGCCGGTGTACGGCAAAGGCGAAAATATTAGGGATTGGCTTTGGGTAGAGGATCATGCACGCGCCATTGAACTTATATTTCATGAGGCCAAACCCGGTGCCACCTACAATATTGGCGGCCATAACGAATGGAAGAATATCGACCTGATAAACCTGCTTTGCAGCATCCTCGATAATAAATTAGGACGTGCCGAAGGCGAGTCGGCCAAATTGATCACCTACGTAACAGACCGTGCCGGCCACGACCTGCGTTACTCCATTGATGCCACCAAGCTTAAGAATGAATTGGGCTGGACACCCAGCGTAACATTTGAAGAAGGCCTGGAAAAAACTGTCGATTGGTTTTTAACTAATGAAGAATGGCTAAACGACGTAACATCCGGCCATTACCAGCAATATTACGAAGAGCAGTATACTGACAGGTATTAGAAAAGCCGTTATTGCGAGGTACGGAGCAATCCCAAATTGGCAGAGCAGTTCTATAAAGCGGGGACTGCTTCGTGCCTCGCAATAACGTTAAATTAGTTATTCGTACCGCAATGCCTCTACCGGGTCAAGACCGGCGGCTTTTTTCGCCGGGTAGTAGCCAGAGCCAAGCCCTATGGTGGTACAAATAACCAACGCCACAAACAACCACAGCCATGGCACAACAAAATGCCCGCTAATTTGAATGGCGATAAGGTTTCCAATAGCCATACCTAAAATTATACCTGCAATGCAGCCTATTAGGCAGATCACTATGGCTTCTATTAAAAATTGTTTACGTATGATGGCAGGAGTAGCGCCTATAGCTTTGCGTACGCCAATTTCGCGGGTACGCTCGGTTACAGATACCAGCATGATATTCATTAAACCTATAGCTGCACCAAGCAAGGTAATGAGGCCTATAGCGAAGCCCGCTAATTGTATCCCCGCCAGCTGACCAGATAATTGCTGCTGGATAGAATCGCTGCGGGTGATCTCAAAATTATCCTCTTGCCCTATACGTAAACCTCTTATGTTACGGAACTGCGAGGTTGCCTCGCCAGTAACCGCTTCCAGTGCACCCGGATTGTTAACCATTACACCAACGGTGAAAGACGGGTTTGCATTGGTGGTTATCTGTTTGGCCTTAAAAACAGGTATCATACAGATCTTGTCGCCGCCCAGCCCTGCACTCGACCCCTTTGGTGCACACACCCCAATAATACGAAACTTGTTTGCGCCGATAAGCAATACCTTGTTTACCGGGTTGCTGTTCTTAAACAGGCGCGTTTTAATATCGTCGCCAATAATAACTACGTTGCTGCCATGCTCCAGTTCTGAATTCGAAAAGTTACGGCCCGAAGCTAGTTTATAACCACCTGTAAGCAGATAATTCTCGTCGCCACCTAAAATGGAAATATTAGGGTTAGTTTTTTGATCGCCATATTTTACAGTAGAGGCATATGAAGCATAGGTATTGATGGATATTTGAGCCTGCATGGTAAATATTTTCTTAAACCTTACAGCCTCTTCATAAGTTACCGCGCGGTAAGATTTGCGGTGCCCGCCGCCGCCAAAACTAATGCCCGAACCACGATTACGGATTGTAAATGAGTTTGCCCCCATGCTGGAGAAAGCATCATTTGTATACTGCTTTATACCCTCTATGGCTGTTAAAATGCCCACCAGCGCCATAATACCTATAGCAATAATTAAAGCTGTAAGGGAAGTGCGCAACCTGTTACCCGCGATAGACTGCAAGGCAATGGCCACATTTTCTCTGAAACTGGTTTGTACAGGCATGTAATAAATTTAGAAATTAATACATGTTTTAGACAGCAGGATGAGACGATTTGTTACAGGCCTGTTTTAATAAGCTGCTTTTAGGTAAAGAGTAGACAAACTGCTTTGGTTATTTATAATCAAATTTATATATTGTGATCTTAAACCTATTGCTAAAACAATGAAAAAACTAAACCTTTTATTTACAGTAGTTTTTTGTGCGGCAGTTAATACTGCTTTTGCACAGGCTACACAAACGTTCGCCACTTCATTAAATGGAAACGCACAGGCTTTCAGCCCACCAAACGAAACGTCGATAGTAAAAGACTCGAGCGGTATGGTTTATCCGTACATGATCTGGCGTAAGCTGATACAAACAGGTGATTATTCTATTAGGTTCCGCACTAACGGCACCGAGCTTGTAACTTACATGCTTATTAAGAGAACGCCGCAGGAAAAGGACAAGATGATGGCTTTGATGCCGAAGCCTTCGGCAAGTGCGCAGTTTAAAATTGGCGACGAGTTTCACCCATTTAAAGAGAAAGATATAACAGGCGAAAAGATAGACCTCAAAGCTTTGGCCGGGAAAGTAATTGTACTAAACTTTTGGTTTATTGGCTGCCCACCGTGCCGAGCCGAGATACCTGATCTTAACAACCTCAGCAATCAATATAAAAACAATAAAGATGTGGTGTTTGTGGCGGTAGGTTTAGACGAGAGCTGGCAGATACAAGACTTTGTTAAACTGAACCCGTTAGGATATCACCTTATATATAACGGCAAATATATTTCGGCAAAATATGGTGTACATCTGTACCCTACAAATGTAGTAATAGATAGAAGTGGTAAGGTAGCATATTCAAGTGAGGGTGGTTCGCCTGCAAACCCTTACTGGCTTCAGCACACCATTGATGATGCACTCACTGCCACAAGCGCCACAACCGCTTCAAAATAATAGCTTTTTTGCTAAATAGCTTAATAAATAAAAGTGGCCACCGGCTGCTTTTATTCTATCTTCCCGGGAGCTTACACCGAGAACGAAGTGCCACAGCCGCAGGTGCTGGCCGCATTGGGGTTGTTGAAGGTAAAACCACGAGCATTTAACCCATCCTGAAAATCAATCTGCATACCGGCCAGATACATGCCATGGGCCTTATGCATGTAAACCTTTATATCATTAATGAAATAGATCTGGTCGCCGTCCTTTTGCTGGTCGAAACCTAAAACATAGTTCATGCCAGAGCAGCCGCCGCCTTCTACACCAACACGCAGGCCAAAATCATCATTTAATTCTTGCTGATATTTCAGTTTATTCAATTCTTTTACCGCACCTTCGGTAAAGGTTACGGGTGCAATTAATGTTTCTACAGCGGTGCTCATCTTATTTTTATTTAGCTATACAAATATAAGCTAAAATGCAGATTTTTGTTACCGGCACCTTTTATTTGACCGTTTCCCAACATTTATATAAGCCATGATATCCGCTATCTACATCTTCGATATTTTAAAATACACCATTGCCGGCATCGGCGTGGTTTGGGTAGCTTTTTATTTGTTTAAGCCCTATCTCGACAAGGCGGAGCGTATACAAATGCTCGAGATAAAAAAAGCCATCAGCAGCCAAACCATCCCATTGCGCTTGCAGGCTTATGAGCGTTTAGTGCTTTTTATAGATCGTATTAACCCTGCTAACCTGCTCATCCGCCTAAACGCGCCATCGTATACCTTACCAGAATTGCATAGTTTGCTTATCTCTGAGATAAGGAATGAATTTCAGCATAACATTAGCCAACAGATATATGTGAGCACCGAAGCCTGGGTAACGGTTAAAAAAATTAAGAACGATACATTAATACTAATAAATAATATGATAAGCGCACTGCCGCCCGATGTGAGCGGTCTTGAGGCCAGTAAGCAGCTACTTGCACATCTTAATAAACTGGATGATAACCCATACGAAAAGGCGGCGGCAATTATTAAAGCAGACCTGGAAAACTTATTCTGATGGGCGGCGAAAGATTTACCACCTCAGGTATCGAAATAAGGCCGCTATATAATGGAGAAGGCGGTGAAACGCCCGGAAATTTTCCCTTCACAAGAGGTATACAGCCGGATATGTACCGCGGTCGTTTGTGGACCATGCGCCAATATGCCGGTTTTTCTACTGCCGAAGAGTCGAACAAACGCTACCACTATTTATTACAGCAAGGCACAACGGGGTTATCTGTTGCGTTTGATCTCCCTACCCAGATAGGTTATGACTCTGACCATGAACTTGCCGACGGTGAGGTTGGTAAAGTAGGCGTAGCTATTGATTCATTAAAAGACGTTGAAACGCTTTTTGATGGTATTAAACTGGAGGCTATTACCACCTCCATGACCATTAATGCTACAGCTGCCATACTGCTGGCTATGTATATTGCATTAGCCAAAAAACAGGGTGCCGATCTTAAGCAGCTCTCAGGCACTATACAGAATGATATATTAAAGGAATATGCCGCCCGTGGCACTTACATATACCCCCCGGGGCCGTCTATGCGGCTAATTACCGATGTGTTTGCATATTGCAGTACCGAGATACCCAAATGGAATACCATATCAATATCGGGCTATCACATCCGCGAGGCTGGTTCTACCGCCGTGCAGGAGCTTGCCTTTACCCTGGCCAATGGAAAGGCGTACCTTCTTGCCGCCCAAAGCAAGGGACTGGAAATAAATACCTTTGCCAAACGGCTTTCGTTTTTTTTCAATTGCCACAATAATTTTTTTGAAGAGATAGCCAAATTCAGGGCGGCACGCCGCATGTGGGCACAAATTACCAAAAGCCTGGGCGCAACACATCCGTCGGCGCAAAAACTGCGTTTCCATACTCAAACCGGCGGATCAACCTTAACCGCGCAGCAACCGTTTAATAATATAGTGCGGGTGGGGCAGCAGGCGTTGGCTGCGGTGCTGGGCGGCACGCAGAGTTTACATACCAACGGATATGACGAAGCACTTTCTCTACCAACTGAAGAAGCTGCCAAAATAGCCTTACGTACGCAACAGATCATTGCTTTTGAAAGCGGAGTTACAGATACTGTTGACCCCCTTGCCGGCTCCTATTTTATTGAGGCACTAACAGATGAAATAGAAGCTGCTGCACAGATCTATATAAATAAAATAGATGCTATGGGCGGGTCGGTCAAGGCCATTGAGCAAGACTATTTACAAACAGAAATAGCAGCATCTGCATATCAATATCAGAAAGAAATTGAAGCCGGCGAACGGATATTGGTGGGTGTAAATAAATTTACAGAGCAGGAAGCGCCGCTA
This sequence comes from Mucilaginibacter sp., assembly GCA_965277245.1. Taxonomy (GTDB): domain Bacteria; phylum Bacteroidota; class Bacteroidia; order Sphingobacteriales; family Sphingobacteriaceae; genus Mucilaginibacter. The sequence continues at coordinate 2,405,935 of OZ255719.1, read as the reverse complement.
AAAAATGTGTTTCGTGTTGATGATTCTATCCGCATGCATCAGGTGCAAAAACTTCAAATATTAAAGGCAGCAAGAAACCGGGCAGCTGTTGAACAGGCACTTTTAAATTTAAAAACCGCAGCAAATGGCACAGAAAATCTGATGCCATTTATCCTTACGGCGGTAGAAGCCTATGCCACACTTGGCGAAATTGCGGATGTTTTGCGCTGCGTTTTTGGGTTATATTAATTTTGTGTTTTTGTATTGATTTTTGAAAAGTACGCTTATAAAACTTAAAATGTGCCCTGTCAGGCAGTTGTATTTTACCTGATATTTATGAGCTTTTTTGCGACAAAATTTGCTAACTTTAGATGTTAACAAATGTTAATTATTCTTTTTGGCTCTACTCTACTACCGATTTTCGTCTTAGGAAAATCATAGCGATTTAAAAGCAATCAAAAAAATAAGTATTTGTAAAAAACAACGTTTTTAAAGCGTATAGCAACTTTTTGTAGTTTGTTATAACATTAATTTAACGTTGCACAAAATTTAATATTTAATTTTTTTATTGGGTTTTTTTCTGAATATTCGATGTTCCGTAGCAGCCCCTAAAGAAGTTTTGCTGGGGGTTATTAATCAGTGTTTTAGTTTAAAATTGTATGGAAAAAACTTGTACTAACGTTTGGAATAACTGTCTGCAGATAATTAAGGATAACATACCGGCCCAAAGTTTTAAAACGTGGTTTGAGCCGATAAAAGCTTTAAGAGTTGATGACAGTGTACTAACGATACAAGTACCAAGTTTATTTTTTTATGAATGGCTTGAAGAACACTATGTTGGTCTGCTGCGCAAGACCATAAAAAAACAATTAGGCGAAGATGGCCGTTTAGAATACAATATTGTTGTAGAACAATCGTCTTCAAGTAAACCTTTTACCACCAATATGCCATCAAACGGTAATGGTGCCGAGGCAAAAAATCAGTCGATGCCGATCCCGATCTCCATAAATAAAGATATTAAGAACCCGTTTGTAATTCCGGGCCTTAAGAAGCTGCATGTAGATCCGCAATTGAACCAAAATTATACCTTCGAGAATTTTGTAGAGGGCGATTGTAACCGCCTGGCCCGCTCTGCAGGTTACGCAGTTGCTGCAAAACCCGGTGGCACTTCGTTTAACCCCTTAATGATATATGGCGGTGTTGGTTTGGGTAAAACCCATCTTGCCCAGGCCATTGGTAACGAAATTAAACGCACCCTACCGGATAAACTGGTGCTTTATGTATCGTGCGAGAAATTTACCCAGCAGTTTGTTGATGCTCTTAAGCATAACAACATAAACGACTTTGTAAATTTTTACCAGGCAATTGATGTGCTGATCATGGACGACGTGCATAACTTTGCCGGTAAAGAAAAAACACAGGATTTCTTCTTCCATATATTCAACCACCTGCACCAGAGCGGCAAACAGCTGATCATTACTTCAGATAAAGCGCCTAAAGATTTGGCCGGCTTAGAGGAGCGTTTGCTATCACGTTTTAAATGGGGGCTTTCTGCCGATCTGCAAATACCAGATCTCGAAACCCGTATGGCTATATTGAAAAATAAGATATATCAGGATGGTATAGAGCTTTCTAACGATGTGATAGAATACGTAGCCCACAATATTGATAATAACGTGCGCGAATTGGAAGGTGCAATGGTATCTCTACTGGCGCAATCAACCCTTAACCGTAAGGAGATAGACCTGGCTTTAGCCAAGCAAATGCTTAAGAATTTTGTAAAAAATTCGACTAAGGAGATCTCAATGGAATATATTCAAAACCTGGTTTGCGAGTATTTTGAGGTGCCTATTGAGATGCTTAAATCACAAACCCGCAAACGCGAGATCGTACAGGCGCGCCAGATCTCTATGTACCTGGCCAAGGCACACACCAAAAGCTCGCTTAAAACCATTGGCAGTTTCTTTGGTGGCCGCGACCACTCGACAGTGATCTATGCCTGCCAAACTGTAGAAGACCTCATAGATACCGACAAAAAGTTTAAGGGCTACGTAGCCGATATTCAGAAAAAGCTGAAAATGGCGTAAGTATGCCAGCAAACAAAGAAGGCCGGGCAAATTTGCCGGGCCTTCTTTGTTTGCTGAAGTATCGTCATTGCGAAGAACGAAGCAATCCCGGATATACAGAGCCGTTCTTATCGTTAAGGATTGCTTGTCTCGCAATAACGCTCAGGTATTAAATATCTATTTCTAATTCAAGTTGTTTTACAAATACCTTGCCCGGCTCAGATGATGTCTCTGAATATATATCGCCCTGTAATACATAATTCCAAACAGCTTTTGTTTCAGGGTCGATAATAATATATTCGGGAATGCGGCTTTGCTGATATAAATTCAGTTTACGTTGCTGATCATGAATTTTGTTTGATGATAGCACCTTTATAACCAGATCGGTATGCCAACTATTCCTTTGGTATGTATAATGTGTTCCTGCCCTTTTTTAACGAACAGTATATCGGGTTGAACCACGTCCAGTTCATTATTCAAATAAACATCGCAGGGTGATAACCACACTTCGCCCAAATTATGCTGTTCTGCGTAATCCTGCATTTTTTCTTGCAAGTTTAAATAATAATCTCTGATGATTTGTTGTAGGCGAAGGAGACATATAAAGTGTATTATCTATTATTTCACAGGCTGTCCCCTCCGGGAGCAACTCAAATACCTCCATTGCAGTACGTGGTATGTTATGCAAGTTTTTCATAACAACACTAATATACAAATAATTAAAAACCTTTAAAAGGTTTTTATAAAGCTCCCAACTTTACCAATGCATAAAACAGGGCAGCACAATGCAAGGCCTGTGGTATCTTTTGGTCGAACAATAGTTGCTTTACTTCTTCAATGGTATATTCTTCAACCACAAGCTCTTCATGTTCATCAAGCAATTGTTCGCTCACCTTTTTGCCTCCCCTGGCCAGGTAGCCGTAAGTAACATTATTTGCGGTTGATGGATTTGGATAAACCGTACTTATTAATTCTACGTCATCAAACCGGTAACCGGTTTCTTCCAGCAGTTCCCTTTTTATGGCATGTGCGGGCGTTTCATCTCCATCTATTACACCGCCCGGTATTTCCAGCGAAACTATGCCGGCGGCATGACGGTATTGTGTTACCATTAATATCTTATTATCCTCGGTCAAGGCTACGGCATTAGCCCAGTTAGGATATTCCAGCACATAGTATTGATCTATAACCCGGCCGTCGGGCATTTTACATACATCACTTCTTAAGGTGGCCCATGGGCCTTTATGTATATATTTTGAAGACAGGGTCTTCCATCGTAAATCTTTCATTTTATAGCCCAAAAATCGTAAAAAACTAAAGGCGTTCCTAAAAAGAAACGCCTCGATATGTGTTAATTCTATTCCCCCTTTAGGGGTTGGGGGCTTACCAGCTGCCGCTGCTGCCGCCGCCGCCAAAGCTGCCGCCGCCGAAACCACCGCCGCCACCGGAATCACCTCCGCCGGAAAAACCTCCCCAGCCGCCTCCGCGGCTGCCGCCAAGCATACTCCCGGCTAAAAACCACCAAAACGGACTTGAGCTACTTCGGCCGCCAATTACCTGGCCACCACCGCCGCCCCCGCGATTGCGAAATATGAGTATCAAAACAATTACCACAATAAATATAATAAAGCCATAATTGCCTCCGCCGCTGCGCCTTTTATCTTTTTGTACACTGGGGTCGGCCTTGTATTCACCTTTGGTATATTTAATAATGTCGTCAGTTGCTTTATCAAGCCCGGTGTAATAATCGCCCGCTCTGAAGTTTGGCTTAATATCTTCCTGTATTATTTTGTTGGTTATGGCATCGGGCAGAGCGCCTTCTGCACCATAACCGGTTTGGATAGATACCTTATGATCATTTAAAGCCACCAGAACCAAAATGCCATTGTTCTTATCTTTTTGGCCAATGCCCCAGTTACGGCCAAGCAACGTACCGTATTCATTAATATCATAATCGCCCACAGATTTTATGATCACCACCGCAACCTGGGTAGAGGTAGAGTCGTTAAAGGCAACCAATTTATTTTCTAACTGCTGCTTATTATCGGCAGATAGCGTATTGGTAAAATCGGCTACAAGGGTGGTGGGCTTCGGCGGGAATTGCTGCGGCCAGGCCAGACTGCAGGTAAATAGCAGGCCAAAAACCAGTATGAGTTTTTTAAACATAGTGATAGGGGTTAATTGCCATCCATAAAAGCAATATCGTCAGGAAGTTCGTTTTTATCGTCTGTTTGGTGCGGAAAATACTTTTGAAGCTGATCGCCCGCACGGTGTAGTCCTAAAATTACACCTTCTACCAAATTGCCCAACTTAAATTGCTCCAGCATGGCATGCTTGGTTTCGTCCCAAAAATCAGCCGGTACCACAGCGTTTATACCCGAATCCCCAATGATGGCAAACTTACGGTCTACAGTGGCCAGGTAAATGAGCACGCCGTTGCGCAGCTTGGTTTTGTTCATACCCAGTTGATAAAAGTATTTGGCCGCACGGTCAAGTACTTCATCGCTGCAAGTTTTTTCTACACATACCCTAACCTCTCCTGATGTGCTCTTCTCGGCTTCTTCAACCGCTTTGCGTATCAGGTTCTGTTCTTCTTCGTTAAATAACGCCATATTGGTGGGGATAAAGGATAAATCATTAAAAACAAAGCAGTGAGCCGATGCTCTTAAATCCTTTGTCTTTTATCTTGATATTAGAATGATACCTTTGGTGCAGCTTGCGAAGCTGCATCTGCCTGGAAGTAGCCCTTAGGTAAGAATCCAAACATTTTTGCGGTTAAATTGGCCGGAAACTCCCGGATCTTGCTGTTGTAGGTTTGTACAGAGTTGTTAAAATCCATACGGGCAACGCTAATACGATTTTCTGTACCCTCTAACTGTGCTTGTAACGAAGTAAAATTTTCGTTAGCTTTAAGGTTAGGATAGTTTTCTGATGCCACCAGTAAACGGCCTAACGCAGTACTTAACTGGCCTTGTGCTGCCTGGTATTTTTGAATAGTTTCAGGGGTTAATTTAGTAGGATCAACCTGTATAGAAGTTGCTTTTGCGCGAGCTTCGGTAACGGCGGTTAGCGTGCTTTTTTCGAAATTAGCCACCCCTTTCACTGTAGCCACCAGGTTAGGGATCAAATCTGCACGGCGCTGGTATTGAGTTTGCACTTCGCCCCATTTAGATTTCGTATCCTCGTCCATTTTAACGATGCTGTTATAGCTGCATGAACTTAAGGACATAGCTGCTGCTAAAATGAGCATTGCTGTGAATAATCTTTTCATTTTAAAGCTGATTTATGATTGTTTATTTAGTGATTAGATACAAAACGCATACCGTTGTTACATTTACATAAATGTATGCCACATTGGCAATATACGTATTTGCTGCTAACGTTTATATTTGGCGAATGTTTAAACAGCTTGCCGTTATACTTTTGGCACTTTGCAGCTTTTCTGCAGTTGCACAAAGCCCGAAACCTGAAAATCTTGTTCAATATGTAAAGCCAATCATTGGCACCCAGCGTATGGGGCATACCTACCCGGGCGCTACTGTCCCTTTCGGGATGGTACAGCTAAGCCCCGAAACTGATACTATTAGCTATGACCAGAATGGAAAATACAACCCCGATGTTTATAAATATTGCGCGGGTTATCAGTATGACGATAAAACCATTGTAGGTTTTAGCCATACCCACTTTAGCGGCACCGGCCATTCTGATCTTGGCGATATTTTGATCATGCCTACAACCGGCGTATTAAATTTAAACCCCGGGACTGCGAATAAACCGCACAGCGGTTACCGCTCTGCATTTTCGCATCAGAACGAAACAAGTGAGGCCAATTATTATAAAGTAAAACTTGATGATCATAACATTACTGCCGAATTAACTACCACCGCACGCGTAGGCGTTCATCGATACACTTTCCCAAAGTCAAACGATGCGCATATCATCCTGGATATGGTTGCAGGAATATATAACTATCCCGATAAAAATGTGTGGACTTATTTGCGGGTGGTGAATGATAGCACCGTTATGGGCTACCGGCAAACTAACGGCTGGGCACGCACACGTACCCTATATTTCGCTATTAAATTTTCTAAACCGTTTGAAGAGCACGGTTTTAAGAATATGGTATCCAAAAGTGTGTACCGCGGTTTTTAGGGCAAGTTTAACGTGGCAAAGAATTTCCCGGAGATTGCCGGGAAAGAGATCAAAGCCTGGTTTAACTTTAAAACAACCGAAGGAGAAAGATTGGATTGAAAGTCGCCCTATCGCCCGTAAGCATGAACGGTGCGCTGGCAAATATGCAGGCCGAAACACCGGGTTGGGATTTTAACCAGATAAGAGAAGCCGGCCGCGGGCAGTGGGAAACCGAACTCCATAAGATCGTTATCAAATCACACAGCCGCGAGCAGAAAGAGAATTTCTACACCGGTATGTATCACGCCATGATAAACCCAACTATTTATATGGATGTGAACGGCGACTATAAAGGCTTGGACCAAAACGTACATAATGCTAAAGGCTTTACAAATTACACCACCTTCTCCTTATGGGATACCTACCGTGCGCTGCACCCGTTGTTTAATATCATTGAACCAAAGCGCAACGCTGATATGGTAAATTCCATGCTGGCACACTATGACCAAAGCCCCGAGCATATGCTGCCGGTATGGTCGAATTCAGGAAATGAGAATTGGTGCATGAGCGGCTATCACAGTGTAGCCGTTATTGCCGATGCTGTTGCCAAAGGCATAACTGGTTTTGATGCTGATAAAGCTTTGGATGCCTGCATTGCCACAGCTAACCACCGCGATTATGAAGGTATTGGTTACTACATCGACAAAGGATACATTCCTGATGAGAAAAACGGCGTATCTGTATCGTCAACCTTGGAATACGCTTATGATGATTGGGCAATTGCACAGCTTGCCAAAAAATTAAACCGCCATGATGTTTATCAGGAGTTTATGAAACGCTCGCAAAATTATAAGAATGTTTACGACCCTAAGATTGGTTTTATGCGTGCCAGACTGGAAGACGGCAGTTTTCGTAAAAATTTCGATCCGCTTACTACTATAAATCAGGGTTTTATTGAGGGGAATTCCTGGAATTACACGCTCTTCGCACCGCAGGACCCCAATGGGTTAATTGCCTTAATAGGCGGCAATACACGCATGGTGCGTTATCTCGACTCATTGTTTACTATGCAGCTTCCTGATAAATTCTTTGCCGAAACTGAAGACATAACCCGTGATGGTATTATTGGTAATTATGTGCATGGTAATGAGCCCAGCCATCACGTGGCTTACTTATACAACTGGACAGACAAGCCCTGGAAAACGCAAGAGCGTATTCGGATGATACTAAAGAAAATGTACGGCCCGGCACCCGACGGCCTGGGCGGTAATGACGATACCGGGCAAATGAGTGCGTGGTATATTTTTAGCACCCTTGGCTTTTATCCTGTAGCGCCGGGATCTGATGTCTATTCTATAGGCAGCCCTGCTATGGAAAACGCGATTATCAATTTAGATAACGGCAAAACCTTTAAAATAGAAGTTAAGAATCAAAACGATAAGAATGTTTACATTCAGAAAATGACGCTCAATGGGGTACTGCTAACCGATCTTACTATAAAGCACAGCGACATAATGAACGGCGGAGAAATGGTATTTTACATGGGGCCAAAGCATAAGTAATGCCTCATCTAAGCCCTTCTCCAAAAAAGAAGGGCTTTTCGATTTACGCCGCTTCAAGTTGTGTTACTTTTTTCTTCAAAATACCACGGGCGCGGTGCAATGTAGTGCGCGATAGCAGTTCGGTGATGCCCAGCATACTGCCAATTTCCTGGTGCGAGTAGCCTTCAATGGCATACAGGTTAAACACCGAGCGGTAATTGCCCGGCAACTGCTGTATCATCTGCATCAGTTCTTTAGCCTCCATAGTATTGGTCTGATCGGATGTGTAGCATGGCGTGCTGTTTTCTGATATTTCGTCGGTTAGCAGCATAGGTTTAAGCCTGCGGTAACGTGATATTGCACTGTGCACCATAATCCTGCGGATCCATCCTTCCAGGCTGCCCTCGCCGCGGTAGTTATTTATATTTTTAAATATTTTAATAAAACCCTCTTGCATTACATCTTGTGCTTCGTCGCGGTCGGTAGTGTAACGCATACAAACTGCCAGCATTTTTGGCGCTAAAATTTTATATAACAACTCCTGTTGTTTTCGGTCGTTAACTTTGCAGCCCTCCCAAATTCTTTTTAAACTATCCTGTGCTATCATGACTATATGTATTGAATAAGCCTACTATGCCAAACTTGTATCCAAATAAGTAAGCTGTTGATAATCAAATAACTAAATCGAAATAAAAATAGTAGACTGTTCGGTACCGTACAGTCGCCGTAATGAACGCGTACACCTTTAGCGATTTATAAGCGGGTAAGTTTAAACTTATTTACCTTTGTGGCATCCGGGATAAAAACCCGGCAACGCATGATAAAAGAAACTGAGATAGTATGCTCACCTGAGCAGCATGAAGATGCAGAAGCTTTGAAGGTTATAGCTGCAACGGCGATAAAAGCCCCTGTAAAACAAATTACCGCAGTCCACATTATAAAACGCTCGATAGATGCGCGCGGCCGCAATGTAGTTTACCGTATGCAGGTAAGCGTTTACGTAGATGAGCCTTTTTCGTCAAAACACCAGGTTATTCAATACCCGAATATAAAAGATGCTAAACCGGTTACTATTATCGGCGCAGGCCCTGCTGGCTTATTTGCCGCTTTGCAATGTATTAGGCGGGGGTTAAAGCCCATTATTTTAGAACGTGGTAAAGACGTTAAACAACGCCGCCGCGATTTAGCTAATATTAATAAACAAGGGCTGGTAAACCCGGACTCAAATTATTGTTTTGGCGAAGGCGGGGCGGGTACCTATTCTGACGGTAAGTTATATACCCGCTCAACCAAACGCGGCGACGTAAATGAGGTGCTGAAAACATTTACCGCCCACGGCGCCACTGAAGATATTTTGATTGACGCACGGCCACATATAGGCACCAACAAGTTGCCCCAGATCATCACCTCCATGCGCGAAACCATTGAGAATGCAGGTGGCGAGGTTCGTTTCAATGCCAGGGTGACCAACCTGCTTGTCGGCTTTGGCAAAATAGCAGGTGTGCAGCTTTCGTCGGGCGAGGAGATCAGATCTGTCGCGGTCATACTGGCTACCGGCCATTCCGCGCGTGATGTATTTAAAATGCTGCACCGTCAAAATATTTTGGTTGAAGCGAAGCCATTTGCCTTAGGCGTACGGATAGAGCACCCGCAAGAAATAATAGACCAGGCGCAGTACCATTGCGCCGCCCGCGGGCCGTATTTACCGCCATCTTATTACAGCCTGGTTGAGCAGGTAGAAAACCGCGGCGTATTTTCGTTTTGTATGTGCCCGGGCGGCATAATCGCGCCATGCGCTACAGATCATAATGAAATTGTGGTAAACGGCTGGAGCCCGTCTAAACGAAATAACCCGTTTGCAAATTCGGGAACTGTAGTACAGGTAAACCTGGAAGATGTGGCGGGCGACGATAATGACCCATTTCGCCTGCTAAATTTTCAGCATCAGATAGAGCAGCTTGCCTTCGTGGCGGGCGGCGGTAATTTAGTTGCACCGGCACAACGGATGGTTGATTTTGTAGAAGGCCGTGTTTCTGCCGATGTGCCTGTTAATTCCTATTTACCCGGCTGTAAAAGCATAGACCTGAATGAGGTGCTGCCAAATTGGATACACCAGCGTTTGCAAAAGGCCTTGCCGCTATTCGGTAAAAAGATGAATGGGTATTACACCAACGAAGCTTTATTGGTAGGGGTAGAGTCGCGCACATCATCGCCGGTAAAAGTGCCCCGCGATAAAGAAACTTTGCAGCACCCGCAAGTAGCAGGGTTATTTCCCTGCGGCGAAGGGGCTGGCTATGCGGGTGGCATTATTTCTGCTGCTATAGACGGAATAAACTGTGCCGATGCTGCATTTAAATATTTAGCCTGATGACAACAACCAAACTTTTAGAACAAAAACTAAGCAATGTTTTTAGCGGCCAGCCTTGGTACGGTACCGCTATTTATGAAATCATTGAAAAAGTAACTTTCGAAACCGCTTTTGAAAAGCCGGCTAATGCCGGCCATAACATTGCCGAAATTTTACTGCACATGATGAGCTGGACCGAAGAAATTATCGACAGGCTTAACGAAAAACCGGCAAGCACACCTGTTAGCGGCGATTGGCCGGATACCGGCAACCCAACTGCAGAGAAATGGCAGCTTTGGAAAGATGACCTGAAGTTGCTGAATGTAAATCTGATCAAAACTATACAGGATCTGCCCGAGGAGAAATGGCAGCAGCCTATAATAGATAAGCGCGGATCAGAACCGGTTACCACTCATATGGGCCTGGTAGAGGGTTTTATTGAGCACCAGGTTTACCACGCCGGCCAGATCGCAATTTTAACGCGTATAATTAGCGGTTAATTATCATTACGTTTATTGCTGCTCAGCGGTGCTTTACATGGGTCAATAATTTGATTGGCAAGAATAATTGCGTTATTTGTTAGCGCTCTTTTGCATAACGGTTTTGAAAATTGGCGGGAAATTAGTTTTTGTAGATGTTTTACGCGGCTGTGCTGTTTTAGCTGTTTTATTATTACACGCAGGGCAACGTTTTAATACCGCGTATTTCCCGAAGTTTTTAAAAAACCTTTTTGCAGCCGGTAACCTTGGAGTCCAACTATTTTTCTTTGTAAGTGCCTTTACGCTCTTTTTATCAAATCACCTTCGTTCGGCACAAAAGTCTGACCCCATAAGGAATTTTTTTATAAGGCGGTTTTTTAGAATTGCGCCGCTCTATTATTTGGCAATACTATGCTACACCATTGTGTATAACAACGTTTTACTACCTAACATAACTGGTGCTTTAACACCCTCAAATATCACGTGGACGGCTTTTTTTCTTAATGGCTTTAGTCCTCATATCATAAATAAAATTGTACCGGGTGGCTGGTCTGTTACCGTGGAGGTATTATTTTATTGTTTAACGCCTCTTTTATTTAAAAAGATCAAAAATCTCAATGCTGCATTATATGTATTGTCGCTCTCGTTTATTTTTAGGGCAGTTTGTAATGCAGCAGCTCCCCACCTGTATGCTGCCACAATCGAGCCTTCTGTTTTTAAGGCATTTCTATATTTTTATTTTCCAAACCAATTCCCTGTTTTTGTATTGGGCATAATTTTCTATTTTATATGGAAGCGTAATTATGCGTTATCCTATAAAGCGGTACTTATTGCATCATTACTCCTGCTTATTCAATTTTTAGCGCCCCAAACTTCATGGCATATCGTATTTAGTCTGCTGTTTATCTTGATAGCCTTTTGGTTAAGCAAAGTTAAACTCTCCGGGGTTTTTGTATGGTGCCTTCAACACGCAGGCCGTTTAAGTTACAGCATGTATCTCACCCATTTTGCTGTTCTTTTTCTCCTGTTTAAACTTAACCTGTTTCCACGTCCTGATAGTTTTGCGGCTAATGTTATGCTGTTTATTTTTCAATTTATGGTATTAGTGTTTGCAACGGTCTTAGTTTCAGTGGTAACGTATAAACTGATAGAAGTACCTGCGCAAAAATTAGGCAAACGCTTAACTTTAAAGGAAAAAAGCGATATGATCAATTCAGGTTTTTGATCTCGTGACAGCATACACTCATGCATCCGGCAATTTTCCACGGCTGTTACTTGTAAATTAAACAAATACCAGTATCTTTGCAGTCCCGAAAAATGCGGGGTATAATTGAGTTTTTATAAATTAATTTAAAGCAAGTGAATACGTTAAGTTACAAAACTGTCTCAGCCAACAAAACTACCGTTAACAAAGAATGGGTTGTTGTTGACGCTAATGGCGAGATTTTGGGGCGCTTGTGTTCTAAGATCGCAATGATGATCAGAGGAAAGCACAAGCCAGGTTTCACCCCGAACGTAGACTGTGGTGATAATGTAATAGTTATTAATGCAGACAAGGTAAAGTTGACCGGAAATAAATTTGCCGAAAAGCAATACGTTTCTTACACAGGTTATCCTGGCGGCCAGCGTTTCATTTCTCCTAAGGAGTTAATGGCAAAACATCCAACACGCGTGGTAGAAAAAGCCGTACGTGGTATGTTACCTAAAAATCGTTTGGGCCGTGCCTTATTTGGTAATCTGCATGTGTATGCAGGTGCCGAGCATCCTCATGCCGCACAAAGCCCTAAAACCATTTAACTTTTTATTTTAAAGGAGAAAAGAAATGCCAACAACAAACACTTCAGGCAGAAGAAAAACCGCTGTTGCGCGCATCTACTTAAATGATGGCGCAGGGGCACTTACCGTTAACGGTAAAGATTACAAAGAGTACTTCCCTACCTTACCATTGCAATACGTTGCTACCCAGTCTTTACTCGTTTCGGGTTCAGAAGGTAAATTCGATATTATTGTAAATGTTGCAGGTGGTGGTGTAAAAGGACAGGCAGAAGCCGTTCGTTTAGCTATCGCTAAAGCTATTGTTGAACTGGATGCTGAAAAGAAACCGGCATTGCGTGCCAAAGGTTTAATGACCCGCGACGACCGTATGGTTGAGCGTAAAAAACCAGGCCGCAAAAAAGCCCGCAGGAAATTCCAATTCAGTAAACGTTAATCATTTAAGGAGAACACAACAATGGCAAGAACATCATATCAGGATCTGCTGGATGCAGGTGTACACTTTGGTCACCTTACCCGTAAATGGGACCCAAAAATGGCGCAGTACATTTTTATGGAGCGTAATGGTATCCACATTATAGATCTTAACAAAACCTTAACTAAGGTAGAAGAAGCCGCAGCGGCTATAAAACAAATTGTAAAATCGGGCCGTAAGGTTTTATTCGTAGCTACTAAAAAGCAAGCGAAAGATATCGTTGCCGATTATGCAAAAACAGTGAACATGCCTTTCGTAACCGAGCGCTGGTTAGGTGGTATGTTAACTAACTTTGCTACCGTACGCAAGTCGATCAAAAAGATGTCAAACATCGATAAACTGACCAAAGACGGTACTTACAGTAACTTATCAAAGAAAGAACGTTTAATGATACAGCGTGAGCGTATTAAGTTAGAAACCCTTTTAGGAGGTATTGCTGATTTAAACCGTTTGCCTGCGGCATTATTTTTAATAGACGTTAAGAAAGAGCACATAGCTGTTGCCGAGTCATTAAAGTTAAATATCCCAACCTTTGCAATGGTTGATACTAACTCAGATCCTTCTAACATCGATTTCCCAATCCCGGCTAATGATGATGCTACTAAGTCGATCTCTTTGATCACCGGCATAATTATTCAGGCCATTCAAGAAGGTTTAGATGAGCGCAAGCGCGAAAAAGAAGACGAGGCAGAGAAAGAAGCGGTAGCTGCAAAAGCTAAAGCCGATGCTCCTGAAACTGCAGCACCTGCCACGCCGGCTGCTGATGGTACACGCCGCAGAAGGGTTGCTGCTGAGACCGAAGCGCCTGACAACGTTGTGGATAGCACTGAGACCCAAGGCCAGGGAGCTGTTTAAATAAAATGATAATTGAACCGATGAACCGTTAAAAAGCAGTTCATCGGTTTTATATAAACCGGGTTTTGATAGTATGTTGTACTCACAATTCACTAATCACAATTCACTAATCACAACTCACTAATTAAATAATATGTCTACAGTACAAATTTCTGCAGCAGATGTAAACAAACTGCGCCAGCAAACCGGTGCAGGTATGATGGACTGCAAAAAAGCTTTAACAGAAACCAATGGCGACTTTGAAGCTGCAATTGATTTTTTAAGAAAAAAAGGAGCTAAGGTAGCAGCAAGCCGTTCTGACCGCGAAAGCAAAGAAGGTGTTGTTATTGCACGTACCAGCGAAGATGGTAAAAAAGGAGTGATCATTGTATTAAGCTGCGAAACAGATTTCGTTGCTAAGAATGCCGAATTTATTTCTTTTGCAAACGCTGTTGCTAACGAAGCTGTGCAGGTATTGCCTGCTAACCTCGAAGAGCTTAACCAATTAGAAGTTGATAACGAAACCGCGCGTGTAAAAATTGCCGATGCAGTTTTAGATATGACCGGTAAAATTGGTGAGCTGATTACTGTTAGCAGCTACGAGGTATTAACAGGCGAAAAAATTGTTGCCTATATTCACGGTAACTTTCGTTTAGGTGTTTTGGTAGCATTAAGCGCAAACCCTGCCGGTGCCGATGAGGCTGGTAAAGATGTTGCCATGCAGATTGCCGCAATGAATCCGGTTGCTGTTGATAAAGGCGGTGTTGATTCTTCTGTTATTGAGCGTGAGCTTGAGATAGCAAGAGAGCAGATCCGTGCAGAAGGCAAGCCCGAAGAAATGGTTGAAAAAATATCGGCTGGTAAGCTTAATAAATTCTACAAAGATTCTGTATTGCTGAATCAGGAGTTTGTGAAAGACCCGTCTAAAAATATTGCTCAGTTCCTGGATGGTGTGGATAAAGGCCTCACAGTTACCGCCTTTAAACGGGTGGTATTAGGAGCCTAGATTATTTTTCCCCTCGGTTAAAAACCGAGGGGATTTTTTTTGCTTTGTTTGGTTGTCATTCAGGGCGATGGCGAAGAATCTTATACATCAGTGCAATACTGCATAGATTCTTCACTGCGTTCAGAACGGCAAATCAGAAATGAAATTTGTTGTTTATGATCACAGCCCTACATAACCTGCAATTGATAGATAATGGTAGCATCACCATTGGCAAGGCTGTTTTAATTGAGGGCAAATTAATTAAAGCCATTATCTCGGAACAGGATATACCCGAAAAAATAAACAAAATTGATATTAAAGGCGCCTATGTTGCGCCGGGCCTGCTCGACCTGCAGATTTACGGCAGCGGCGGTAAGCTGTTTGCAGGTACACCGGAGGTTGCTGCCTTGAAGCAACTCGAAGATGATCTGATAAAACAAGGCACAGTCGGCTTTTTTGCAACAATAGGTACCAATACAGATGCCATTGTGGAGCAGGGTATAGCGTCGGCAAAAGAGTACCGTAAACTGGCGCAGGGCAACTTCCTGGGCCTACACCTTGAAGGCCCGTTTTTAAATTCCGCAAAACGTGGCGCTCATCCTGCCGAATATATTCAAAAAGCAACGCTCGAAAAGGTTAAACGATGGGTGGAATCTGCCGAAGGTGAGATCAAAATGATGACTATTGCGCCGGAACTGCAAGACCAGGAAGTGATAGATTACCTGCACAGGGCAGGTGTGATCCTGTCTTCGGGCCATAGTAACGCCACTTACGCGCAAGGTAAAGCCTTCCTTAACAAGCCGATACCAGCTGTTACGCATCTGTTTAACGCTATGCCACAGATGCACCACCGCGAGCCCGGCTACATTCCAGCAATTTTTGAAGAACGGCCATATACCAGCATAGTAGCAGACGGCATCCATGTAGATTTTGCCATGATCCGCCTGGCAAAACGCGAACTTGGCGATAAACTGTTTTTGATTACAGATGCCGTTACTGTTGCCACAACCGGCGCTTATCGGCATCAATTAATTGACGGTAAATATGTTATGCCCGATGGTACTTTATCGGGCTCGTGTTTAACAATGCTGAAAGCCGTTGAAAACTGTGTGAAGCGTGCCCGCATAAACCTGGCCGAAGCCATCAATATGGCATCGTTATACCCGGCGCAATTGGCAGGGCTTAATAATGGCCGGATTGAACAGGGCTATAATGCCGATTTAATAATTTTTAATGATACTTTTGAAGTGAAAGCCACATACCTGGGCGGCAGCTTCTACCAATTTTCCTGAAAAACTAAATTCTTTATAAATGAACTATAAACGGATATTACTGAAGCTAAGCGGCGAATCATTAATGGGTGATCGCCAGTACGGAATAGACAACAGCCGTGTACTGCAATATGCACATGATATTAAAGCTGTACTTAATGAAGGCATAGAAATTGCAATAGTTGTTGGCGGTGGTAATATTTTCAGGGGTTTAAGCGCCGAGAAATCTGGAATGGAACGGGCCCAGGCGGATTATATGGGCATGCTGGCCACAGTGATCAACTGCATGGCCTTACAAAGCGCTTTAGAAGGTTTAGGGGTTGATACCCGCCTGCAATCTGCCATTAAAATGGAACAAATATGTGAGCCATACATTCGCCGCCGCGCCATGACGCATCTGGAAATGGGGCGTATCGTGATTTTTGGCGCCGGTACAGGCAACCCATATTTTACCACGGATACAGCTGCTTCTTTACGCGCCATAGAGATCAAAGCCGACGTAGTTTTAAAAGGAACCCGTGTGGACGGCATTTACACCGCCGACCCCGAAAAGGACCCGGGCGCTACCCGTTATGACGAAATTACATTCGCCGAGGTTTACGATAAAGGCCTGAGTGTGATGGATATGACCGCCATAACGCTTTGCCAGGAAAATAAGCTACCTATAATTGTTTTTGATATGAACAAGCCCGGCAACTTTGAGCGCATTGCTAAAGGAGAGAATATTGGTACGCTGGTAAGGAATTAAATTAATCCCGACGTCATCCCTAACTTTGTTTCGGGAATCCAAAGGATAATTTTACGACTTATAATAATGCAACTAAAAGCGTGTAGTGCCGAAACAAGTTTGGCATAACGGCATGAAATAAAGCTTGTAATTTAATTATTACAGGCTTTTTGCTTTTCATGAAATCCGCAAACATTTCTTTTTCGTTTT
Organism: Mucilaginibacter sp.; assembly: GCA_965277245.1. Classification (GTDB taxonomy): domain Bacteria; phylum Bacteroidota; class Bacteroidia; order Sphingobacteriales; family Sphingobacteriaceae; genus Mucilaginibacter. The sequence continues at coordinate 2,389,117 of OZ255719.1, read as the reverse complement.
TTATTATATCAACCGATGGCTGCATCTATAATTGAAAACAACACATCTATACTATGAAAACATTATGCACACTGGCCCTCGTGATGCTGTCATTGCTAACAACATCGGTCAACAAAGCGGTCGATAAGGTCGACCTTAATAAATACTCAGGTAAGTGGTATTCTCTATATTCCATACCAACAATGTTTGATAAAGGATCGCGCGAAACTATTACTACCTACACGTTAAATAAAGATGGCTACTACAACGTAATTACTGAAGCTAAAAAAGGCGACGAGAACGATATTAAGATCTATAAATCAAAGCTTTATCCGGTTGCTGGCACCAATAATACAGAATTAAAGGCAATGTTCATGTGGCCGTTTAAAGTAGATTACTCGATAATTGAACTTGCTGACGATTATTCTTATGTAGTTGTTGGCCACCCCGAGAAAAAGTTTTTGTTCATCATGAGCCGCAAGCCCTATATGGACCCCAAACTGCACGACGAAATTGTAGCCCGCTGCAAGGCTAAGGGTTACGATGTATCAAAACTTACATCGCAAAAACATCATGCATAGGGTTTATTGCCAAATAGCCAATCAGTTTTTGTTCTATCAGGATAATTTATTGTCTTTTTTGCAACTATAAACAGAACGTTTCTTAAATCATACTTTTTGTTATTTTTGACGAAAATTATTAGAAATGAGCGAACTCGTTAAAAAGCAATTGGATGATGCAAAAGCGTCTATGGAAAAAGCCATTGACCATGCAGATAACGAACTAAGTAAGATACGCGCGGGTAAAGCCAGCCCCGCAATGCTTGATGGCATTATGGTTGACTATTATGGCACACCAACGCCGTTAACGCAAATTGGTAATGTAAATACGCCGGATGCACGCACCATTGTGATACAGCCCTGGGAAAAATCGTTACTTTCTGCAATTGAGAAAGCCATAATGGAAGCCGACCTTGGCGTTAACCCGCAAAACGATGGAGTTATTATCCGCATAAATGTACCGCCACTAACAGAAGAGCGCCGTAAAGACCTTGTTAAGAAAGTTAAAGCTGAGGCAGAAAATGGAAAGATCGGTATCCGTAATATTCGGAAGGATAGTAATGAAAAGATACGCAAGTTAAAAACCGAAGGCGTATCTGAAGATGAGATGAAAACCGGCGAAGGCGAAGTGCAAAAACTTACCGATAGCTATATCATAAAGGTTGATAAAATGAGCGAAGCCAAAGAAAAAGATATCATGACGGTTTAATTTCATAAACCTAATGTCAAATTAAAGGGAATGAGCGGTTTACGCCATTCCCTTTTTTATTTTTGCAGCATATTATGAAGGTACTCTTAAAATATTTATCAGAACACCGCTGGGTAGTTGTACTGGCATTAGTATTGGCAGGTTTTAACATTGGTTTTTCTCTGCTCGACCCATATATTACCGGCAGCATTGTCGACAAATTTATGGTGCCCAAACACCCGATAAGCTACGAGGCAAAACTTCACGGAGCCTTAATATTAGTGGGATTGGCTATTGGTGCCGCCATGGTTTCGCGTATCGCAAAAAACTTTCAGGATTATTATACTAACATTATCGTACAAAAAACCGGGGCTAAAATGTATGCCGATGGTTTAACGCATTCGCTCGAGCTGCCTTTCCAGGTATTTGAAGACCAGCGCAGCGGCGAAACGCTGGGTGTTTTGCAAAAGGTTAGATTAGACTGCGAAAAATTTATCACTTCTTTTATCAGCATCCTGTTTGTAAGCCTTGTAGGTATGATCTTTGTGATCGTATTTTCGCTGAGCGTTAGTTACCAGGTAACACTGGTTTATTTTACCGCTATCCCAATTATAGCATTGGTAAGCACGCTATTAAGCCGCCGGATTAAAAAAATACAAAAAAATATAGTTAGCCAAACTACGGGGCTTGCCGGTTCTACAACCGAATCTTTAAGAAATATAGAGCTGGTAAAAAGTTTGGGTTTAGCTAAACAAGAAATAGAACGCCTTAATAAAACTACTTACCAGATATTAGAGCTGGAATTAAAAAAGGTAAAATACGTGCGCAGTATGAGTTTTGTGCAGGGCACGATAGTTAACCTGGTGCGTAGTTGTATGATCGTGGTATTGTTAATATTAATTTTTAAAGGCAATATTTCTCCGGGCAATTATTTTAGGTTTTTGTTTTATTCATTTTTCTTGTTTAATCCATTACAGGAGTTAGGGAACGTGATACAATCATGGCGGGAAGCTGAGGTTTCTCTCGGCAACTTTCAGCGCATATTAAGCATCCCTATTGATGTTAAGCCGGTGAAACCTGTGTTGATAGAAAAGCTGCGCAAGCTTACGTTTGATAAAGTTAGCTTTAAACATTTAACCGCTAACCGCAACGCGCTTAGCAACATCAGCTTTGAAACCAATACGGGTGAAACCATAGCATTTGTAGGCCCATCAGGATCTGGTAAAACAACGTTGGTTAAACTACTGGTAGGCCTTTACCAGCCTTTAGCAGGCGATATACTTTACAACAGTGTATTGAGTAAAGAAATAGACCTGGATCAGCTGCGCGAAAAGGTGGGCTTTGTAACTCAAGATACGCAGCTATTCTCGGGCACCATTCGTGAAAACCTGAAATTCGTTCGTCCCGATGCTACCGATGCCGAATGTATGGACGTGTTAAACCGTGCGGCATGCCAAAGCTTGCTGGCCCGCGCAGATAAGGGTTTAGATAGCGTTATAGGGGAGGGTGGTGTGAAGGTTTCCGGCGGCGAAAAACAACGGTTATCTATCGCCCGCGCATTGCTCCGCAGGCCCGACATTTTAGTATTCGACGAAGCAACATCCGCGTTGGATTCGCTAACTGAAGAAGAGATCACTGAAACCATTCGTGATGTATCGGTTCAAAAAGATCATATCACCATACTGATAGCACACCGCTTGTCGACCATTATGCACGCCGACCGTATCTATGTATTAGAGCAGGGCCGCATTATCGAATCGGGCAAACATGCTGATCTGTTAATGCAAAAAGGCCTTTACTATGCGATGTGGCGCCAGCAAATCGGCGAGAAGTATACGGAAGAGTTGCAGGAGGTATAAATAATTTTCAATTGACCGGCAAAGTAGCATCGGGTGTCTGGATATCACTTAGCTTGCTTGGCAACAAATTTTTTGTTTTAAAGTAGGTGAAGCTAACAACCAGAAGCGTCATGCAACCGCCAAAAAGCACTGCGGGTGTTGTGCCTAATATATTAGCTGCCATACCTGATTCAAAATCGCCTATCTCGTTAGATGAGCCGATAAACATCGAATTAACGGACGATACCCGCCCGCGCATCTGGTCGGGGGTAAGTAACTGCATCAAGGTACCGCGGATGATCACACTCACACTGTCAAAAGCGCCTTCGAGGAATAAAAATGCCAGCGACAAATAAAAAGTACGTGAAAGCCCAAACCCGATTATCGATATACCAAACCCTGCAACTGCGATCAGCAGGTTTCGCCACGGCCTGTTCATAGGCGAAAAACGCACCATGCTGATCATCGTGATGGCCGCACCCAATGACGAAGCCATGCGCATTAATCCCAACCCTTCAGAACCGACCTTTAAAATATCCAGGGCATAAACAGGCAGCAGCGCCACTATACCCCCAAAAAACACCGAAAACAGATCGAGGCTCATGGCGTAGAACATCATCTTATTGTTGAACACAAAATGCAAACCTTCCGACAGGCTTTTCCAAATATTTTCTTTGGGGATGAATGTTGGCGGGTATGTGCGCAACCTGTAAACCAGCACCAGCGCAATGATCATAAAAAGAATAATCACAACGAAATTGGCCGTTATGCCGCTTATTCCCGTAAATATCTTTGGCGCAAAACCATAAAGCAATCCACCGGTGAGCGGGCCTAAAATTGATGCGATTTGCCAGCCAGAACTACTCCAACTGCTGGCATTTGGATATATCTCTTTGGGAATACTATTGGCGTAAACCGTAAACGTTGCCGGGCCATAAAAAGCCCGCGCAATACCATTGCAAAATATCATGGCATAAAGCACCGGTAAAATGGCCGTACTTAAACCACTATGAAAATTGTTTAAGGTAACAGTGCCCATAACCACAGAAGAAAGCAAAATACTCCCGAAGATGAGCAGCAACATTTTACGTTTTTCGCTCTTGTCTGCTATGTAACCACCATATAATGCAATGCCTACGGCCGGTATGGCTTCCGCAAGCCCTATAAAGGCGATGGCAATTTTACTATGGGTGCTTTGATAAATATAAAACCCTAAAACGGTTGTTTGCATCTGGTATGCAAACGTGAAAAAGAACCGCATCCCCAGGTATGACCTAAAATCTTTGTAACGCAGTGCAGCGTATGAATCTGGTTTTACGGGGTTTGGAAGTTCTTCGTCGGGCACGCTCAAGATTTAAAGTATAAGCGGCAAATTTAAACCGATGTTTTCAAATGCAGCAATTAAATTAAAATTTAAGGCCGTGCTGGTCTATCAGGTAAACTAATGCGGCAATACTTGCTGCGCCCAGTTCCAGTTCGCGTTTGTTTACATTCTCAAAAACGTCATTCGGGGTATGGTGGATATCGAAATAACGCTGAGAATCGGGCCGGAAACCTATGAGCGTAATTCCCGGCATGGTGTTTCTAAGCGGGCCAACGTCAGATCCGCCACCTCCCGGCGTTAGCCGTTCCGCTTCATATGGTTCAAGCAACTTTTTCCAGTTAGCGTTTATCTGTTGAATAAATTGGGGGGATACCCGTTCAAAACTGAAACCGCGCGGTGTAAAGCCACCCTCGTCGCTTTCTATTGCTGCAATGTGTTCTTCTTTATTAGTTGCTGCAAGTTCGGCATATTTTTTACCGCCGCGGCCGCCATTTTCCTCATTCATAAAAAATACTGCACGCAGCGTATGCTTCGGCTTATATCCCATCGCTTTAAATATGCCCAGTACCTCTGCAGATTGCATAACACCGGTACCATCGTCATGGGCGCCTTCTGCCAGGTCCCATGAATCGAGGTGGCCGCCAACCGTGATGTATTGGTTCGGATTTTCAGAACCGGTAAGTTCGCCAACCACGTTATAAGAAACCGCATCAGGCAACATCTGGCAGTTGTCTTTCAGATAAAAATTTACCGGTGTACCATTGGCGTGTTTTATGAGATCACTTAGTTTATTAGCCGCAATGGTTGATATGGCAGCCGCGGGTATTGGTGTATTTGTGCCGTATCCGGTTGCACCCGTATGCGGGTAATCATTTAATGCCGATGTAAGTGAACGCACGATCACCGCCACTGCACCGTATTTTGACGCGGCGCCGGGCCCTACGTTCCGTTGGTCGCCTGCCGTACCATAAGCAGACCCTGCTTCAATAAAACGCTCGTCGAATGGGCGGTTAAAGAATACGATCTTGCCTTTTATACCGGCCTCACCTAAAGTCTCCAGTTCTTTTAGGCTGTGCAGCTCTACAACCTGGGCGGTTATGCCTTCCGGCGGCGTAGCCACAGACATGCCCAATGCAGCCAGCGCTACAGGCATTTCGGTTTTGCCAATAATAATTTTCCCCTGCTCTTTTGCGCCCCGCACCCAATGCGGCACCATAATTTCCTGAAGATAAACCTTATCAAAATGATAGCTTTCCATCAGCTTTTTACCCCATTCAACTGCTTTCTGTGCATTTGAAGAGCCGCTTATACGCTGCCCTATATTCTTGCATAGATAATGCAAATTTTCATAGCATTGGCCGTTAACCAGCTCCTCATCATATATCTTACGGATGGTTAAAGAATCGGTTTGTGCGTTTGCAGCAAGGCTGAAAGCGATGAATAAAAGTGAGGAAAGAAATTTAATTTTCATTTGGATAACAGTATGAGATTAAAAGTGTTAAAATACAGATTATGAAATCTTATCCCAACTTAATCCGCCGTTTTTTGCTTTTAGCATCTGGTGGAGTATCAAATTTTCGGGCGCGGCAAGTTGCGGGTCTTTTTCCAGCAAGTCTATCACCTGTTGGCGCACGGTTATAAGTAACTCCTGGTCTGTTGCCAGATTGGCTATTTTAAGATCGAGCACTCCGCTTTGCCGGGTGCCCTCAATGTCACCAGGCCCACGCAGCTCCAGGTCGATCTCCGATATCTTGAAGCCGTCGTTAGTCATAACCATCGTATCCAACCGTTTGCGCCCGTCGCGACTGAGTTTGTGGCCGCTCATCAGTAAGCAATAAGACTGTTCTGCACCCCGGCCAACGCGCCCGCGAAGCTGGTGTAGTTGGGAGAGGCCAAAGCGTTCGGCATTTTCTATTATCATTACCGATGCATTAGGTACGTTTACACCGACCTCTATTACGGTTGTAGCTACCATAATTTGCGTTTCGCCTTTTACAAAGCGCTGCATTTCAAATTCTTTAGCTTCTGGTTTAAGTTTGCCGTGTACTATACTTATACGGTATTGCGGCAACGGGAATTCCCTCGACATGATCTCTATGCCGTCTTCCAGGTTTTTAAGGTCAAGCTTTTCGCTTTCCTTTATCAGCGGATAAACAACGTAAACCTGCCTGCCTCTGGCAATTTCCTGTTTCATAAACCCAAACATGCGCAGGCGCTGATTTTCATAGAAATGGAGGGTTTCAATAGGCTTGCGGCCGGCGGGCAGTTCATTAATTACAGATACATCCAGGTCGCCGTAAAGCGTCATGGCTAAAGTGCGCGGAATTGGCGTAGCTGTCATGACCAGAACGTGCGGAGGAACAACGTTTTTACGCCATAATTTAGATCGTTGCTCTACCCCGAAACGATGCTGCTCGTCTATCACCACAAGCCCCAGGTTTTTAAACTGCACCTTATCTTCTAATAAGGCGTGGGTACCTATCAGCAAATTAAGGGCGCCATTCTCCAATTTCTCATGGATAACCTTACGAAACCTTTGTTTTACCGAACCGGTAAGTAAAGCAACGTCAATAAAGCCGTCGCCAACCAGGTTTTTTATAGAATGATAATGCTGGGTTGCTAATATCTCGGTAGGGGCCATTATACAGGCCTGGAAACCATTATCTATAGCAAGCAGCACGTTCATAAGCGCTACCACCGTTTTGCCGCTACCCACGTCGCCCTGCAGCAGGCGGTTCATTTGCACGCCGCGTAAGGTATCCTGCCGTATTTCCTTTAATACTTTCTTTTGCGCGCCTGTTAACTCGAACGGAAGCTTGTTCTGAAAGAATTCATTGAATGTAGCGCCAACTTTTTCAAATATGTTACCTTTAAACTTTTGTGTGCGGAGCAGTTTATTTCGCAACAGTTTTAATTGCAGGCTAAATAATTCTTCAAATTTTAGCCGGTGTTGTGCCTCATATAATTCGGTAGCATCATCGGGAAAATGAACGCTGGAAAAGGCTCTTCGCCTGTCCATTAAATTAAATTTCTGCAGGATATAAGGCGGCAGGTTTTCATGTACGTCTTTGCTAAACTGCTCCAACAAAACCGCTGTCAGTTTTTGGAGACCTTTAGAATCTAAAGAAAACTGTTTTAATTTTTCTGTCGAATTGTACACCGGCTGCAGGGAAAGATTTCCTTGTCGTTTTAAAGCCCCGGGGCTGTAAGGTTCAATTTCGGGGTGCGCCATTTGCGCTTTGCCGTTAAACATGCCGGGTTTTCCAAAAATAATATAAGGCTTACCCGGAACAAGCATTTTCTCGGCCCATTTTATACCCTGAAACCAGGCAAGTTCCATAAAACCGGTATCGTCCTGTACTTGTGCAATTAGCCGCTTAGTTTGTTTTTCGCCTAAAATTTCTTTATGGGTTAATCGTGCTATTACCTGCACGTACGGCAGATCGGGATTGATGTCGCGAATCTTGTAAAACCTGGTGCGGTCTATATATTTATAAGGGTAGTGCCGCAGCAGGTCCTCGTAGCTTTCTATACCCAGGTCTTTTTTTAAAACATCGGCCCGTGCAGTGCCAACGCCCTTTAAATAAACAACCGGAGTACTAAAAACGTGATTCAAAGCGCTTAGCTAAGTTGGGTACGTAAACTTTTGCTACGATTATATAAGCCACTCATCATTTCCCAATTAAATACGATAACTGATGCCAATAGTAACAGATAGCCGGTTAACTGCGATTTCTCAAAGCTCTCATGAAAGTAAAAGAATGCGACTGCAAAAGTCATAACCGGGTTAATGTATATTGTAATACCCAATGTAGATGATGGTATGCCAGTTAATGCAAAAAGGCTTAATAGCAGGGGAATTAAAGTAAATACAACCGCTACGATAATTATCGTGATCCAAAATTCTGCCGATTTGGGAAATCCTTTAAACTGATAAATAAAAAATGGCAGAAGAATTAATGTAGCAATTACAAGTTGAAATGCCAGCATGTTTATTTTATCAAACTGTGTTAACACGCGCTGAATGATTAAATAAATGCTGTAACTAATGGCTACCAGCACAGACCATAACGCCTGTGAAATAGAACCTGTGGACAAAATGCCGATACTAATTATGGCAGTTACAACGCCTACAACTTTAATACGGCTCAATGGCTCTTTTAAAATCATAAAACCGCCTGCCGCGGTAATGAGCGGACAAATGAGATATCCAAATCCTGCCACCTTAACACCTATGTGGTTTACTACATAGATGTACGTAAACCAATTAGCCGTAATGAAAATGCCTGTTGCCAACAAAAGCCATAAAGCTTTCTTAAGTTCTGCAGGTGGCATGGTTTTTAAAATGCCGATATCCGCCTTGATGGCTTTCCTTCTGAAGGGTAGGTTGAATGACCAGATTAAAACAAAGGATGTAAGTACCCGATAGTATAATATTTGCTCGGATAGGTAACCTATTTGGTGCAGCCTCTTAAGTGGAATAGTTAAAAACCCCCAAATAAATGCGGCGCTTAACGCAGCTGCTAAATATATGAACGAGCCTTTATTTTTTCTCATTAAGTTAGAGCAGCAATTACAGAAATTTCTACGTTTACGTTTTTAGGTAATGCAGCAGCCTGTACCGTTTCCCTGGCCGGAAAATCTGATGTGAAGTAAGAACCGTATACCTCGTTTACTTTTGCAAAGTCGGCCATGTTTGTTAAAAATATAGAAGTTTTAACTATGGAAGTGAAGTCTGTTCCCGCTTCTGTTAGTACAGCTTTTAAGTTTTCCATTACCATTTTTGCCTCCGCTTCTATTCCGCCGGTTACAATTTCGCCGGTCTTAGGATCGGCAGGTATCTGGCCCGATACGAATAGGAGATTACCGGTTTTTACCGCCTGGCTATAAGGGCCTATGGGCGCAGGTGCGTTTGGTGTATTTATTATGGTTTTCATTTCTTGATTAAAAATACGTCTATCAGTTTCCAGATAATACCTCCTAAAAACATTATAATAGCTAATGCATTTATAAAGTGCATAACTTTAAGGTTAAAACTTTCGGGCCGGTTAGGATCTTTTTTGCGAAAGAAGTACATAAAACAAAGTTAAACAAAAAAAGCGCCCGTTATTTAACGGGCGCTTTCACTATACACTAAATTTTGTGTTAATTATTTTTTGAATTCAACACGACGGTTTTGAACACGTCCTTCTTCTGTCGAATTATCAGCAATGGGTTTAGTTTCACCATATGCTTTAACTTTCAAATGTTTAGCCTCAACACCAGAGTTAACTAAGTAAGTTTTTACTGAATTAGCACGGTCTTTAGATAAAGTCATGTTGTGAGCGGCAGTACCTTCAGATGAGGCGAAACCTTCAACTTCAACCATTTTACCAGATGATTTAAGATCTGCAGAAACAGCATCTAACACAGGGTAAGATGAAGTTCTTAATACAGAGCTATCAAAATCAAACTGAATGTTTGAGTAAGCAGCAGGAGCAGCCATCATAGCCGGGCCAGCCATCATCATGGTATCTTTCTTCAATGGGCAACCAGAACCATCTACTACAGTACCTGCAGGAGTGTTAGGGCATTTGTCAAATTGATCAGATACACCATCACCATCAGAATCTTTCTTAAGATCGTTAACAGCGTTCTCAACGTTAGTTACACGGCCTTTAAGAGCTTCAACTTCCTGGCGAAGAGCGGCATCATAAAGTTCATCATACATCATAGCTACCGGGTTAACCCAATCTAAGTTAGATTTAGATTTAGGACCAAAAGTGTACTCTAAACCGGCATAACCATAAGAATATTTATCTTTAGTAGGGTAACCTCTTTTTAAACCATCAAGGATATCATCATCAACAAAGTTTTCAGTGTAGCCTAAGTTAAGCGCCAATGCATCAGACAGACGGAATTTAACACCAACACCTACCGGTATTACCAAGCTTTTAGCATAGTGTGTAGAACCATCGGCATTTTGAAAGTAAGAAGTTGCATTGTTAGCAGTAACTAAGCTTGGGTTGTAATAAACTAAACCACCACCCGCTGTTACGAAAAAGTTAATTGCGTTTTTACGACGTAGATAGTCAACAGTTGCTACGTTTACAACGCCACTTAAAGTTCCGCTATAATATTTTGTGCTGAAAGACCGGATACCATCACGGAAACCGCCTGTAGCATCCTGGTTGTTACCGGCTAATTTACCACCGTGAGCATCTAATTGGATACCGAAAGAGTGAGCAACCTGATAACGTGCAGAAATACCGAAGCCTTGTTTAAGCGTCCAGTTAGTGTAGTCGTTAGATCCGCCTGTAGCATTAACAGGTGCGCTAACGCCACCGTTGATACCTATGCTAAAGGTGTTGTACTGACCTCTGCCGCCAAATACCTTGGCGGTAGTAGTTCCAGATGACATTTTCATTGTAGTATCTGTGGTCATGGTTTGCGCACTGGCTAAACCTACAACCATCAAAGATGCAAATGACAACGCAGCTGTTTTCTTTAAAGTAGAATAATTCATAGTTTTTAGATTAAACAATTTAATTGTGATTTTTTTTCAAAATTAGTAATTATGTTTGAAACGTTACCAAACACCGTTCCAAACTGTCAATAATTACGACAAATAGAATAAAAATTTGTTTAAAAACCGCATAATAATATTATTCTGATGAAATATCTTCCCATCGAAAATAAATTATTTACTTATAATAGAATTAATTTCGTTTCGCGATTAAAACCCGTTTCAATAGCCATTTTTCACGCAAATGATGAGTTTCCGCGCAGCGGCGATCAGGCGTTTGTATTTAAACAAAGCCCTGATTTTTTTTACCTGTCGGGGATAGACCAGGAACAAAGTATTTTACTGCTTTTTCCCGATTGTCCTAATCTGGCATACAAAGAAGTACTTTTTTTAAGACAAACTAATGAACACATTGCCGTATGGGAGGGGCATAAGTATACCAAAGAAGAGGCTATCGCTGTTTCGGGCATAAAAACGGTATTTTGGTTAGATAGCTATGCAAGCATTTTGCATACTATTATTAATTATGCAGAACATATTTACATTAATACTAACGAAAACGACCGGTATGCGCACGAAGTACCCTACCGCGACATGCGGAAATATGAAGAATTACGGCTTAAATATCCCCTGCATAACTATTTACGCTCGGCATTGATCATGCGCGATTTGCGGGCGGTAAAATCTGAAACTGAAATAAAGCTAACCAAAAAAGCATGCGATATTACTAAAGATGCTTTTGAACGGGTGCTTAGATTTGTAAAGCCCGGCGTAGCCGAATATGAAATTGAGGCAGAAATAACACATGAATTTATTAGGCAGCGTGCCACCGGGCATGCTTATGCGCCCATAATTGCCTCTGGCAATAACGCTAATGTACTTCACTATATCAGCAATACCGAAGTTTGCAAAGACGGGGAATTGATATTATTTGATTTTGGTGCAGAATACGGGAACTATAATGCAGATATGAGCCGTACCTTGCCGGTTAACGGGCGTTTTACGCCAAGGCAGCGCGCAGTATATAACGCAGTGTTAAGCGTGATGCGGGCTGCATCTAAGTTATTAGTTGCGGGCGCCATTTGGAATGAATATCATGAAGAAGTAGGCAGGATCATGACCGGCGAATTAATTGGGCTGGGTTTATTGGATGCTGCTGAAGTAAAAAACCAGGATAAGGAAGCACCTTTATATAAGAAATATTTTATGCACGGTACTTCGCACCATTTAGGGCTTGATGTGCATGATTATGCCAGCCGTTACAAAGCTTTTGAGGCCGGCAATATTTTAACCTGCGAACCCGGTATCTATATCCCCGAAGAGGGATTTGGGATACGGTTAGAAAACAACGTCTTAATTACCGCGGGCGGGAATATTGATCTGATGGCAGATATACCTATAGAAGCAGACCATATTGAAGAAATTATGAATTCTTAATATAGCCGGCTACAAAATTATACAGGTTAAATTCGGCGTTGTTATTTAAAGCCCCGGTAATTAACACCCGGAGTTGTTTCATGTCCACATTATTCATTCTGTGTTGCTTTATTAAATGATAGGCCTTTTCGGCCATTAGAACACCTTTACGATCGGTATTGTTGTTCTTATCAGATTTAATAAACGAGACTATCTCTTGTGTGCCTTCATTTTTTGAAGCTATAGTTTTAAAAACGGGAACATGGTCATGTTTATCTGTGAGTAAGCTTTTTAATTTACCTGCAAATTCATCTGCCCCTGCACGGTCTGCTTTGTTAATAATAAAGGCGTCTGCAATTTCCATCAGGCCGGATTTTATATTCTGGATCTCATCTCCGGCCTCTGGTACCAGCATAACCAGCGTTGTATTTGCCAAACCGGCAATTTCTACTTCAGACTGGCCTACGCCCACGGTCTCTATAATCACAGAATCAAACTGTGCGGCACGCAGCACATCTGTCATCTCGATGGTTTTTGCCGACAGGCCGCCGAGCGAACCACGGGTTGCCAGTGAGCGGATAAATACCTGCTTACTGTTAAAATGTGTTGCCATGCGTATCCTGTCGCCCAACAATGAGCCGAAATTAAAGGGCGAGGTAGGATCTATAGCCAACACCGCAATATATTTACCATCGGCAATTAATGCACTAATGAGATTGTTTACGAGCGTGCTTTTACCGGCCCCCGGCGGGCCGGTTATACCTATAATATTATTGGCATCGTTAGTGTGGAGCTTTTGTAAAAGGTCTTTAGCGCCGGTCAGGTCATTTTCTACCAGCGTAAGCGCACGGGCAACTGAACGAAAATTGCTGAAATGTGGGATGGTTATATTACCGGCAGCCATGCAAAACAAATGTATTAATTTGTGTTATCAAACGGCTTAATGCTTATTCTTATATTTGCAGCCGTAAGAAGCCGATTAAATTTTGGGTAGTTGATGATTTTTGATAACCTGGTATTAGCAGTAAAAAAAAGTAAAATAGGTTACTATGTTAAAAATCTATACAGGCAATTAATACCGCGGGTGGTCTATCCGGCCGTTTTACAGAAAAAGCTATCAGTCCTCTACAGCTATGATAAAGCGGCGATAGAAGATCGGGTTGATTATTATAATAAGCTTGTTAAACCCGTAGTTTTAGGCAATAATGCAATTGAATTACACGATATGCCGATATTTAAAAGTCCCAAAACTTACAATTTCGACACATTTGAGTATACCCGATACTTTAATAAAGACTTGAAAGCGAATTTTCTTTTTGGAGATGTAAGCCATGCCGAACCGGTACCAACTATCCAGAAAAGCCGGCCCGTTACAAATAATGAAAACGCCGTGCTGTTAAAGCTTGATAAAAAGCGCCATTTTGTGTTCGTGAAAGATAGGATCGCCTTCGCAGATAAAAGAGATATACTGATGGGCAGGGGAGGGATCACGCAACCCCACCGTATTAAATTCATGGAAATGTATTTCAATGACCCGCTATGTGATCTTGGCCAGGTAAATTTAAAGGGTGGCAACCCGAAGTGGATTAAGCCCGGGATATCGGTGTTTCAGCATTTAAAATATAAATTCATCTTAAGCCTTGAAGGGAATGATGTAGCCACAAACCTCAAGTGGATAATGTCATCTAATTCGATAGCGGTAATGCCCAGGCCAAAATACGAAACCTGGTTTATGGAGGGCAGGCTAATACCAAACCATCATTATATATGCATTAAGGATGACTATACCGATCTGCACCAACAACTGGAATATTATATCAGCCATCCGCAGAAAGCCGGGGAAATAATTTCAAATGCGAATGCATACACCAAACAGTTTTTAAATAAGCAGCAGGAAGATCTGATAGCCTTACTTGTGCTTCAGAAATATTTTTATTGCACCTCGCAGATAGGAGATTATGCTCTTTTAAATGGATAAACTAAGGCCATCGGTATTAATAACTTTCGATTCTATGAAAGATCTTAACCGCGGTTACTATTCTTTTGGCAAAGGGCTTGGCGACGCATTGATAAAGCAAAACGGCGGAAAGTTTAAACTTACTTACTACCTTTTCAGAAATACACCTTATCTGTTTAAAAACAAAGTGGCGGTTTTACATTTGTCGTTCATCCATAAATTTTTTTTTCCGAAGCGTGCTAAATATAATGTGGTACACTTTTCTGATCAGCGTTGCCGGTTAAATCCGGGCAGAGTTAATGCGAAGAAAATCATGACTATTCATGACATGAATAAGGTTCATCTAAAATATAGCAAACCTCACCGCATAGAGGTTTATTTAAAAAAAATCGGGAAATTAATTGCGCAATGCGATAAGATAGTAACCATATCGCAATTTGTAGCCAATGATGTTAAGAAGTATTTCCCTCAGGCGGCAAATAAGCTAAGCGTTATCTATAACGGCGCAGATAAATTAGTTGTTAAACACGGCCATGAGCCTAAAATTCGCCCCAAAGGATCTTTCTTATATACTATAGGCTTGTTATCTAAGCAAAAGGGCTTCCATTTATTGCCGGCTTTACTGGCAGATAATAGTTACGAGTTAGTAATTGCAGGAATAGAGACCGCGCATAAAGATGTAATTATTGCTGAGGCAAAAAAGTATAACTGCCTTGGCCGGGTACATATTACAGGGCCGGTGAGTGATGATGATAAAGCTTGGTATTATGCAAATTGCAGCGCCTTTGTGTTCCCGTCAATTGCCGAAGGTTTTGGGTTGCCGGTCATAGAGGCCATGCATTTTGGTAAGCCCGTGTTTTTATCAAAATTTACATCCCTTCCGGAGGTGGGTGGAGATGCCGCCTATTATTTCGATAACTTTGAACCGGCACATATGCAGCAAGTATTTGCAGCAGGTATGCAAGATTTTGAAGCAAATAACCGCACTCAGGAAATTGTAAACCAAGCCGGCAAATTTTCGTGGGAAAAAGCCGCAGACGAATATCTCTTGTTATATACTGAGTTATTGCATAAGAATTAAATGGGCCTTAATGTGCACTTTGTCAATTAATGCGTAGCAACAATGAAAAGCGCTAAACCATCTGTTCTGGTAACATTAGATTCTATGAAAAATGAGAATACAGGTTACTACTATTTTGGAAAGGGTTTGGGCAATGCGCTCATTAAGCTTAATCAAGGCACATTTAACCTTAATTTTTACCTTCATAAGCGCACCCAATTTAATTTTAACAACGCAGTTCCGATAATCAGGCTATCTAAATTTCATCGGGTGTATTTTCCATACCGTAACCGTTTTAATTTAGTTCATTTTACAGATCAGGAATGCCGCCTGCGGCCTAATTGGGTAAATGCTAAGAAGATCATGACCATACATGATGTAAACCGTTTGCACCTCGAAAGTACCCCGTCCGAAAAATTTAAGCTTTATTTAGACAGGTTAAAGGGTTTTATAGCGCAGGTAGACCATGTGGTTGCAATTTCGCATTTCGTGGCGAATGATATCAGGAACCTTTTCCCCGAAGCGGCCGATAAAATATCTGTTATATACAATGGCGCAGAAAAGCTTTCGCCTGTTAAAGATCATGTACCCGCAATTGCCCCTAAAGGCGATTTTTTGTTTACCATAGGCGTTTTAACACCGCAAAAGGGGTTTCATTTTTTGCCCTGCTTACTGCAGAATAATAATTTAAGGCTTGTTATTGCGGGCATTGAGACGCCGCACAAAGATGCGATACTGAAAGAGGCGGAGAAATATGGCTGTGGAGAACGCGTATCAATAACAGGCCCGGTTGATGATGATGATAGGGCCTGGTATTACCAAAACTGTAAAGCATTCGTATTTCCTTCGGTTGCAGAAGGCTTTGGCTTACCGGTTATAGAGGCCATGCATTTTGGTAAACCCGTTTTCCTGGCTAAGCGCACCTCGCTGCCCGAAATTGGTGGTGATGCCGCTTATTATTTCAACAGTTTTGAGCCCGAACACATGCGCGAAGTTTTGCAAAACGGCTTAACAGATTTTGCTGAAAATAACCGCACAGCTGATATCATAAAACAAGCGGAAAAATTTACCTGGGAAAACGCCGCCTGCAGTTATTTAAAATTGTACGAAAATGCCTTAATATGTAAAATTTAAAGGTATGAAGCAAGTTGCCGTTGTAATTCCGTTTTATAAAGATACGTTAACCGCCTATGAGCAGGTGGCATTAAAGCAGTGCCATGCGGTTTTATCAGCATACCCTGTTATAGCTATAAAGCCACAGCACCTTACGCTGCCGGTAGGATCTGATGTTATTCCTTACGCCGATATAATCAGTTTTGACAACCGCTTTTTTACCGGGATTGCGGGCTATAATGCCTTAATGCTGTCCGAAAAGTTTTATGCTCAATTCCTGGATTTTGAATATATATTGATTTATCAGCTCGATGCCTTTGTTTTTAAGGACGAGCTGGCGCAGTGGTGCAGCCGCGATTGGGACTATATAGGCGCGCCGTGGCTACGCAGGCCGGCAAATGACAATTCTGTAAAAAAGGCGTTTCTACAGCTTCAGCAGGTAATTTCTACTACGCTTAATTTAAAAAAACGCGGTTTACCCAACAAATACCAGTTTGAAAATAAGGTGGGTAACGGCGGTTTTTCGTTACGGCGGGTTGTTAAATTTTACGCGGTATGCTTATCTATGGAAGAGGAAATAGCATATTATCTTGCCAATGCTAACCATCAATATAATGAAGATGCCTTTTGGAGCCTGGAGGTTAACCGCCGAAGCAAAACCTTAAATATACCGGGTTGGCAAACCGGTTTAAAGTTTGCCGTTGAGTATCACCCGCAATTCGCTTATAGACTTAACCACCGCCAACTGCCATTCGGCTGTCATGATTGGGACAGGTATGCCGACTATTGGCGCCCCATTTTTAAGCAATATAACTACGATATATAGCCAGATTGGCCGATTTTTCCTAAAAACATACCGATCGGTATGTTGTAACGCGCAAATCATGTCACTTATGAAGATTTACCCAAATCGGCATTTTCCGGCACGTTTATTCCCCAAAATGGCTCTACAAAATGAAAGCATTTTTTCGGCATCTTTTTGGAAACATACCGCCCGGTATGTTTTGTATGACAAATAGTTATCACCAGGAAATTATTTAACCTTATATAACTGGTCTAAAAATTGAAATGATTACCATCCTTCCAAAAATTACAATTACCCCATATAAGCGGCGGCTTATCATAATAGGTAATACCCGCCGTTATTGTATTTTTGCGGTTTAACTTTTTAAATGAAAACTTATTTCCGGCTGCTTTCCTTTGCCAAACCAATAGAAAAGTTTGCCATTCCTTACATAATTTTCACTATACTTTATGTGCTTTTCAGTACGCTTGTACTCGCGCTTTTAGGCCCGTTGTTAAATACCCTTTTTTTGTCGAAGGCTACTACTCATATTGTACAGTTGGTTAAGCCTAATGCAATTTTTGATCTTCAGGCCTGGTTTAAATATTACCTGCAGTATTCTATAAATAATTATGGCGCCTGGGGTGCTTTAAAATTTGTTTGCGGTGTTATCATTGCATCTGTAATATTAGGTAACCTGTTCCGGTATTTGTCTGCCCGCACTATGGAAAACCTGCGGGTGCATACACTGCTAAATTTCCGTAAAGCTGTTTTTAATAATGTAATGAATCTGCATTTGGGCTACTTTAATAATGAGCGTAAGGGCGATATCATTTCAAAGATAGCATCAGACGTACAAGTGGTGCAGTTTTCTGTAACCGGTACCTTGCAGGTAATTTTTAAAGAGCCGCTGTCGCTCATTGCGTTTTTGGTAACGCTTTTTCTGATCTCGGCAAAACTTACCTTGTATTCTTTGCTGGTAATACCGGTTTCGGGGTTTATCATTTCGCGTATTGTTAAGCGGCTGCGCGCACAGGCCGTTGCTGCCCAGCAAACCTACGGCAACATGATCAGCTATCTGGATGAAGCCTTGTCGGGTATCAAGATTATTAAGGCTTTTAACGCCGTGGGTTTTATAAAAGAACGTTTTAACCGCGAGAATAATAACTATTCGCGCATTGCGCGTTCCATGGCGCGCAGGCAACAGCTTGCTTCACCCGTATCTGAAGCAATGAGTGTTACTATGGTGGCATTTATTGTGCTTTATGGCGGTTATCTGATACTAAACGGCCGATCGGAACTTAGCCCCGGGCAGTTTATCGCTTATATTGCCCTTTTTTCACAACTAATGCGGCCTGCTAAGGCAATTTCAGATTCATTCAGCAATATCCATTCGGGCATTGCTGCCGGCGAACGTGTATTGGAACTGATAGATACCAAACCCGCCATTAATGATGCGCCAAATGCAAGGGCAATTACATCGTTTACCCAAAGCATCGTTTTAAGCGATCTCACTTTTGCCTATGATGATAAACCTGTACTAAACCACATTAACCTAACCATACCTGCCGGTAAGTCGGTTGCGCTGGTAGGGCCTTCGGGCGGCGGTAAATCTACGCTGATGGACCTCCTGCCCCGGTTTATAGATCCGCAGGAAGGCGGGATATTGATTGACGGCAAAAATATTAAAAACTTAACCGTCGACTCTGTACGCTCACTAATGGGCGTAGTTAACCAGGAGTCGGTACTGTTTAACGACACCATATTTAACAACATTGCTTTCGGCAAGCCCGATGCCCCGCCCGAAGATGTAATTGCTGCTGCCAAAATTGCCAATGCACATGAATTTATCGAAAATACCGACGACGGTTACCAGACCAACATTGGCGACCGCGGTACCAAGCTATCGGGCGGGCAGCGCCAGCGTATTTGTATTGCACGCGCGGTGCTGGCAAACCCGCCGATCATGCTGCTCGACGAAGCTACATCTGCCCTCGATACTGAATCTGAAAAACTGGTACAGGACGCATTGAACAACCTGATGAAAAACCGCACCTCGCTTATTATTGCCCACCGGTTAAGCACCATCCAGAACGCCGATATTATTGTGGTACTGGAGGCAGGCAAAATTGTTGAACAAGGTACGCACCAGGAGCTGATAAATGCCAACGGGCTGTACCGCAAGCTTATAGATATGCAAACCTTTAATGCCTGACGTAAGCCATGATGCAGGGCGGTAAACGTGTGGCAAAGGCAGCCCCTTGCATACCAAAGGTTTCCATTATTTCTGTTGTTTTAAATGCCGCACTGCTGGTTGAGGAGCTGTTGCTAAACGTTGCGCCCTATCTCTCGGACGAAATAGAACTTATTTTGATAGATGGCGGCAGTACAGATGGCACCCTGGCGCTTTTTGAAAAAAATAACCACCTTATTGGTTACTGGCGAAGCGAGCCCGACGGCGGTATTTACGATGCCATGAATAAGGCAACCAAATATGCCCGCGGAAAATGGTTATATTTTATGGGTGCCGACGACCGGCTTTTAGGCGGATTTGCAAAGGCGATAAAACTACTCTCAAAGCCCGAAACGGTTTACTATGGCAAAGTGGTATTGTGGGGCGAAATTGTGGGCAAACCATATACCCGTTATGATTTTACGAAAGTAGAGATCTGCCACCAGAGTATATTTTACCCGGCATCGGTATTTAAAAATTACCGGTATGATATACGTTATAAAGTATCGGCAGATCATTACCTCAATATACAATGCTTTACAGATAAGCGTTATAAATGGCGTTTCGTAGACGAACTCATGGCTATTTATGACACCCGCGGTTTTTCGGCAAGTATATTGGACAACGCATTCCGGGCAAACTACAATGCGATAGTTAAATCACATTTGGGCTGGTGGGTTTATATACGTTATCTTTTCAGGACTGTTAAACAAAAACGCAGGCTTAAATAG
Organism: Mucilaginibacter sp.; assembly: GCA_965277245.1. GTDB lineage: Bacteria > Bacteroidota > Bacteroidia > Sphingobacteriales > Sphingobacteriaceae > Mucilaginibacter. The sequence continues at coordinate 2,368,929 of OZ255719.1, read as the reverse complement.
CATGTTAAGGGTATTATTTGATTATCAGCATTTTAGCGAACAGCGTTACGGCGGTATTAGCCGCTATTTTGCCACACTGATGCATGGGATTGATAATTGTAATGATGCGGCTTACAGCTTAAGTGCTTTGCACTCGCAAAACTATTACATAAAAGAGCTGCCCTTACCGCTGCATAACAAGCTGGGCAAAACTTTTTTGCACAATAAATTAAAACGCGAGATCAGCTGGAATAAGGCCTACAGCAAATTTATTGCGCAGCGGGGGCAATACAATATTTTCCATCCTACCTATTATCAGCCCTATTTTTTAAACCATATTAAAACGCCTTTTGTAATTACGGTACATGATATGATCCACGAGAAATTCCCGGGATCGTTTACGGCAGATGATAAGGTAGCGGGTTACAAACGCGAGGTGATTGGCCGGGCAGATAAGGTGATCGCGATATCGCAAACTACAAAAAACGATCTGATGGAAATTTTAAATATCCCCAAAGAGCGGATAAAGGTTATTCATCATGGTATCAGCGTTAATAAACCGTTGTGTATTAAGCAAACCTTAACTTTAGACGTTCCACAGCAATTCATTTTATACGTTGGCGACCGCAACAAGTACAAGAATTTCAATCGTTTTGCACAGGCTTTATCGCTTGTTATGCATAGCCATAAAAACTTATATCTGATCTGTACCGGCGGTTTTTCTTTTAGTGATGCTGAAGTAGACCTGATGCATAATTTAAACATTATCCATAAGTGCATCAGGCTTAATGTTGCCGACGAGGAACTACGGCAGCTCTACAGCAACGCATTAATGTTAGTGGTACCCTCGCTTTATGAAGGCTTTGGCTACCCTGTTTTAGAAGCTTTTAATGCCGGCTGCCCGGTAGCGGCAAGCAACACCCCCGGCCTGGCAGAAACAGCCGGCGAGGCCGTTATTTACTTTAACCCGTACGATACCGATAGCATAAAATCGGCCATAGAGAAATTATTGACCGATCAAGATCTAACGCAAGCGTTAATAGTTAAAGGCCGTGAGCGCCTTAAAAAATTTGATCTGCAAACCGAGATCGATGCCACTATAGCTTGTTACCGGGAGGTTGCGGGGTGAGCTACAAAACAAAGTCGGCGGTGCTGCTGCTGGTTTATAACCGGCCCGATCTTACCCGCCAGGTATTTAAGGCCATCACAGCAGCCGCCCCTGCCCGTTTGTATGTTGCGGCAGATGGCGCCCTACCAGAAGAAATGCAAAGGTTGCGATGCGCAGAAGTAAAGCAGATAGTTGGAAAGCCCGGCTGGGCATGCGAACTGAAAGCCCTGTACAGAAATGAGCATTTAGGATGCAAGAAGGCCGTATCGGATGCTATTACCTGGTTTTTTGAAAACGAGGAAGAAGGGATTATCCTGGAAGACGATTGCCTGCCTTCTGCCGATTTCTTTAGGTTTTGCGACGAAATGCTGGCACGCTACCGCAGCGATAGCCGCATCGGCGCAATCTTGGGCAACAATTTACAGCAGGGCAAAAAATGGGGCGATGCCGGATATTATTTTTCTAACCTTACCCATGTTTGGGGCTGGGCAAGCTGGCGCAGGGTTTGGCAAACTTATGATGCAAGTTTGGCCCGGTATGGCGAAGACATAACAGCACAGTTAAGCGATATTTTTACCGATCCTTTTATTATTGAGGCATGGCAGAAAATTTACAAACAAGTTAAAGCCGGAGAAATAGATACCTGGGATTATCAGCTTACGTTCAGCAATTTTTTTAACAACCGCCTTTCGGTTATCCCAAATGCCAACCTGGTAACCAATATAGGTTTTGGCTCAAGAGCTACGCACACGGTTAATGCAGGTAGCCGTTACGCCAATTTGCCGCACCAGCCGTTAGGAGATATTACCCATCCGGTTACCATACTGCCGCAAAAACATGCAGACTATATTACATTAGCCTATGACTTTGCTATTGAAGCTAAATGGCGCAAACAGAACAAGCTGCATCGCCGGGTAAAGCGGTGGTTTAATAAAATGCTTAAATAATTATATTGCAGCAATGAAACTAAAACCTCAGCCGGATTTTGCTATCCACCAGGTGAATGTAAAAGCGCCTTTCAGGTACTCTGTATGCACATTGGTTAGCAATATGCAGGAGTATGTAGAAATGGTTGATTCTTTTCTGCAGGCGGGTTTTGACAAAACTATTTGCGAATACCGGTATATAGATAACAGCAAAGCAAATAGTTTTGAGGCTTTTGAAGGATATAACTTGTTCTTGCAGCACGCACAAGGCGAATATATTGTATTCTGCCACCAGGATGTGCTGCTTAATTTCAACAAGATAACAGACCTCGACCGCTGTATTGCAGAAGTGGCCTCCATTGATGATAACTGGGCGATACTAAGCAACGCGGGTGGTTTAGAAAATGACCTTTATAAGCGATTTGTGTTGAATATTGCCTATCCCGGCGGCAGGTATGACAGGGTTGGCAGTTTCCCGCAAAAGATCATGTCGGCCGATGAGAATTTTATCGTAGTAAAAAGATCGGCTAATCTTGCCCTTTCGCATGATCTTAGGGGGTTTCACCTGTATGGTACAGATATTTGCCTGGTAGCAGATCTGCTCGGCTATTCGGCCTATGTTATAGACTTTAAGTTAACCCATAAAAGCCTGGGTAAGCCCGACGATAGTTATTATGAAACCATTGGCCAACTGGTAGTGAAATATGGCAGGTTTATGCGCAGCAGGCGCATAGTTACTACCATTGCCGATTTTTACCTATCGGCATCTAACTGGCAGGGCGCCTGGGCGGGCTCAAAATGGGGTAAAAAAATATCCCGTAAAATAACCAAGATAAAAAGTGGCAAAAAGGGCCGGCATAATGGAAGCTAAAAAAGTATCTATAGCGATATGTACCTATAATGGTGCCCAATACCTTGCAGAGCAGCTAAACACGGTAATCAACCAAACCTATAAAAACCTGGAAATAGTTATTGTTGATGATGGCTCAACAGATAATACGCTGGCGGTCATTAACCAATTTGCAGCAAAAGATAGCCGGATAACATTATATCGAAACGAACAAAACCTGGGGGTGGTGCGCAACTTCGAAAAGGCAATCTACCGATGTGCTGGCGAATATATCGCGCTCTGCGACCAGGATGATAGCTGGATGCCAGATAAGATCAGCTTATTAGTAGAAAACATAGGTGATAACCTGTTAATTTATCATAATTCGCAGCTGATAAATGAGCAGGGCAAGCTATTGCTAAAAATATCGGACATGTTTAACATGTACGAGGGCGATAATCCTTTAGCATTTATTTTCTATAACTCTATACCCGGCCATAGCTGTATGTTTAACAGGGAGCTTTTAAACTATCTTAAACTATACGGCACCTTCGATAATAATTTTTATCACGACTGGTGGATCGCCTTCATCGCCGCCAGTTACGGCAAAATAAAATACCTCGACAGGGTATTAGTTAACTACCGGCAACACGCCAACTCTTTAACAGACCTTAGCAATGTAAAAGAGGATTCTGCAAAGCAGCATAAACCAAAATACCGTGAAGTAAACCTGGCCTGGCTTAAAAAGTGTTATACTGTAGATGATCTGCACCGTGCTTATATCAAAAAACTGATTAATGTACTGGAGAAAAAGTCGTTAAGTAAAGTGCCGCAACTGTTTTATTTGCTTCTGCTCGAAAGCAAGTATACCTACTTTATGAAAAAGAAAAGTGGTTTTAGCAAAGTTAACTATTTGCGTAAGGGCAGCTATTTTATCATGAAGCATTAACTATCGTCCTACAATCCATTTCAGGCGTGTTTTGTTGATGAGTGTTACCAGCGTAAATGCGATGGCATAAGTAATGAGCGCGCGTAAAATCAGGTAAAGGAATATAAGCAGGAAAGAGGCCGCATCTAAAACATCCCTTATTGGGTTAAAAAACACCGGCAACAAGCTGTAAACAATAATGAACTGCAAAAGATAAATACCATACGTGGTTTCCCGGGGCTTAAGGATACTAATAAAACGGAATTCTCTTATCCGCAGCAGCAGGAAAAAACAACTTAAAGAGTACAGGATATTGCTGAAGCGCAGGGTATTGAAAGGGTCTACACTATGCAGCGCCCTTAACTCTCCGGCCTCCCAAATACTAAAAATATAGGTTGCTATGCAAAGCACGATCCATAAAATGTAAGGCGTAGACGCTACCCATTTTTCGAGAGTGCCAAGGTGCCTGTTAAATTTAGCGCCAAGCCACAGAAAGAAAACGAAACCGAACACTGCGGTAGAATGCCTCGGCTCTATCCAGTTGAAATAAATGTTTACCGCATAAGCTAAGGTGAATAGCAAAAAAATGGCGCCCAGCCAGTTTTTATACAGCCACTTTTTAAAAATAAGCAGCAGCATAATACAAATTAAAAAGTTGGGGATAAACCAAAAGCTGCTAAACAGGTAAACAAGGCTCACCTGGCTCCATATTTTATCATAAACATCGGGATGGATAACCCCATGGTCAAACTTCATGATGATTACAGCATCATCTATAAGCAGCACCAATAAGAAAACGGTGGTCCAAACTATCCAGGGTATAAAGGTATTATCTAAACGGCGTTTAAGATATTGCACCGGCGAATAATCTGTAAACTTTTCGCCAATAAGGAAACCCGATAACAGGAAGAAACATATAGTGCCAAATTTGCCAAACTGCATTAATCCAGATATAATATTAACCTCAGAACCAGACTTTGGTATATAATTTCTGGGGTTGCTCGCAATGGCGTGCTCCATAACAACGCTCATCATAGCAATGCACCTTATAGCATCCACAAATGCGTAATTCTTTTTTGGGGCGATTGTATCGTTTATCAGATTTTCCATAAAGCGCTCCGCCTTATCAGCAGGCTTAAACCGGCTGCAAATATTAGAAAATTTGCTCCTGATTTCAGCTAAAATAAAAAAGCCATCCGTTAGCTAACGGATGGCCTACATTAACACTTATCAACCTCACTTAAAACTTAATGCCTAATCCCACCTGGAAAACAGAGTTTCTGTAAGCAGGCACGTTGGTGTCGCCGTTTTCGTTATTACGGTTTATGTCGTAAACATAACGGCCGCGCAACTCAAAATTACGGCTAAGATCAAAACTTACGCCGCCAACTGCACCCAACAGGGTTTTGTTATAACCGTGTATAACTTCGTTATACTGGGTTTGATTTTGCACCGTAAAGCCGTTATTAAACGTATTTGTTGTAGATAGCAGGAATGATGCCTGCGGGCCTAATAAAATGTTAAAACCCGGTACAACATGAAATTTAAATAACAGCGGTACATCAATAAATTCGGTTTGCTGCTTGTACTGCCCGTAATTGGTGATCTGTGTGAACCCTTTTTGAGAATACAAACCCTCAATGGTTATAGATAGCGGGTAGCTAACAGGCAGATCGAAACCTAAACCGGCATTTACACCAAGTTTACTGCTGGTGTTAAAATTTTGCCCGTTGGTTTGGATAATGTTGGCGATATTCATGCCGCCGATCAATACAAACGTTGGGCGAAAGTTGCTGTCGTAAGTTTTAACTTCTGCCACATAACGTTTGCGCGGCCGGGGGCCGCGGTAATATTGGGCACTTGCCGACCCAACTATTAAAAGCAATGCAATTGCCGAAAAGAATAGTTTTTTCATAATCATGTTTCTTTTAATCTTAAAAATCTATTTTTAGAGGGCGATAGTTGCCAAAGGTTTATTCGCTGTTAAAATTTTTAATTCAGCCGCTTTAAAAGCCCGCCAAAAACAATAACCAATATCCCGATGCCCGTATTCAAAAAGTGCGTTTTTACACTATTCATCTGCTTTTTCGTTGCAAATAATTCCCGCATTTATGCACAGCACATACCGTTTATAGAATCGCTTTCGGCACAAAATTATTGGGTAGATTCGGTTTTTAAAAAGCTGAACCGCAAGCACCGGGTAGCACAATTGCTGTTTGTAAGGGCGCATACTAACCGCGGGCAGGCCTACGCCGACTCGGTTGGCAAGGTTATAAAAGACCAGCAGCTTGGTGGCCTGGTTTTCTTTCAGGGCGGCCCTGGCAGGCAGGCAAACCTCGAGAATACCTACCAAAAATTGGCCAAAGTACCGCTGCTTGTTGCTATGGATGGCGAGTGGGGCCTGGGTATGCGGCTTGATTCTGCCATCTCTTACCCATACCAGATGACGCTTGGCGCCATTCAGGATAATAGGCTCATCTACAAGATGGGGCAGCAGGTAGCTTACCAGTTTAAAAGGCTTGGCGTACAAATAAACTTTGCGCCCGATATGGATGTGAACAACAACCCCGATAACCCGGTGATCAACTACCGCTCCTTCGGCGATAATAAATACAATGTGGCGGCTAAGGGAATTGCTTATTTACAGGGCATGCAAAGCGGCGGATTGATAACCACCGCCAAGCATTTTCCCGGCCATGGCGATACCAATGTAGATTCGCATGCCGACCTGCCGCAGTTGCCGTTTACCCGCGCCCGGCTGGATTCGCTGGAAGAATACCCCTTCCGCGAAGCAATAAAGGCCGGCATAAGCGGCGTGATGATAGCCCACATGAACATCCCCGCGCTTGATACCACAACTCGATTACCATCAACCTTATCCCGGCCCATTATTACAGGTACATTAAAAGATTCGCTTGGCTTTAAAGGCCTGGTGGTATCTGATGCCATGGAAATGAAGGGCGTAACTAAATACTTCCCCAATGGTGATGCAGATTTACGTGCCTTTGAGGCAGGTAACGATATTCTGGAACTGTCTGAAGATTCAAAACGTGCCATTGGCCTTTTAAAGAAAGCAGTACGCAAGAAAAAGATCCCGAAAGAAGAGTTTGAAGCCCGGGTTAAAAAAGTGCTGGCCGCTAAATATTGGGCCGGCTTAAATAAATATCAGCCCGCCGATACCACAAACCTCTTCAACGACCTGAACAACGCCGAAGCCAAAGCCCTGGTGCAGCAACTGGCAGATAACGCCGTTACGTTGCTAAAGGACGATAACCTGATCAATACGCTGGATGTTAGTAAAAAGACGGCCATCATCAGCATTGGTATTACAACGCTTACACCTTATCAGCAATCGTTATCCAAATATTTTACAAACAGCACTACCCTGAATGTGGCAAAAGATATGCCCTTAGATGATATGACCACCATGCTGCAAACGCTAAAAGCCTACGACCAGGTGATTATAGGCATACATGATACCCGCGCCCGCCCGGCAAGCAAATTAGATTACAGCAGCAATGTAAAATTATTGATTGCCGAACTGGCATCACATCCAAATACCCTCATCAGCGTTTTTGCCAACCCATATACTTTAGCAGGTTTACCCGGCATAGAAAAAGCCGGTGCGTTATTAGCCTGCTATCAGAAAGAGGAATTTATGCAGAACGCGGCGGTAAAGGTGATTGCCAGGCAACTAAAACCCACAGGCAAATTGCCGGTAAGCGTAAATGTGTTTTTTGGAAACGGGGCCGGGTTGTGATTCGCCCTATTAATTTGTCATATTGAGCGGCAGCGAAATATCTTCTTCGCCCTGTAAAATCTAAAGTTTGCGATATAACAGCTACTTCTTATATTAGTAGTATGGGTGTGCAGGCAGAAAAAAATAGCGCTGGTTAAGCGGCTTTTAGAAACCGACGACGAAATTTATTCTTCAACAGGTGAAAGAAATTTTCAATAACCATTCTGTGCTTCCACAATTCGTTTTGGATGGGATAGAGAAATCCCGCAGGCAGGCAGATGAGGGATTGCTTACATCTCATGATGAGGTAAAGAAAAAATATGCCGCGTATTTGTGATCTCTCAAGTAAGCTGGTCTGCTGAAGCTCATCAAACTTTTAATAACAATGTAAATTTGCTGGAGGCCAAGTGGAAAGCAAGGTTGCTGCTAATTTTGTACAAGCCGTTTAGCTATTATCGGTTTAATTGCTTTACGGCCCAATATGTTTAAAGAAGCAGCAATCTCTAATTGCAGGCAGTAATTACAAGTTAAACAAGTATGTTTTATGAATTGAGAGATGATGCTGTTACTATCCTATTATTTTATGATAACAGGCAAGAACCGTTATTTTGAATTTCTTCTGTCCGTGCGTCCGTTTCCCCTAAACTTCCGCACAACCCGGACGAGACACTATAATCCCTAAGGATACTATCCCAAAATCCCTATCGTTTTTATAACTTTAAAAAGTTATGAGCCAAAACCTGTCAGCTAAATACAATGCTAAATTCCTGGAGATCATCTCGGGTTTAAATGAAGAACAGCTTGCCGCTGTAAATAGAATAGATGGCCCGGTGATGGTAGTTGCAGGCCCCGGTACCGGCAAAACGCAAATATTGGCTGCCCGTATCGGCAAAATACTTTTAGACACCGATGCCCGCCCCGATGAGATACTTTGCCTTACCTATACCGATGCAGGCGCTGTTGCCATGCGCAAGCGGCTATTCGAGTTTATAGGGCCCGATGCTTACCGGATTGGCATCTATACCTTCCACGCGTTTTGTAATGACGTAATACAGGAAAACCTCGACTACTTTGGCAAACTTAACCTCGAACCGCTTACCGACCTCGAATCGGCCATGCTGTTTCGCGAACTGGTTGATGAGTTCTCCAATGACCATTTACTTAAACGTTTTACCGGCGATGTATACTTTGATGCCCCACGGTTAAAGCGCCTGTTCTCTACCATGAAGAATGAGAGCTGGGATGTGCCCATGATAGAAAAAGCCGTTAAAGATTATCTGGACGATCTGCCCAACCGCGAGGAATTTGCTTATAAACGCGCTAACGCCAAGCAAGGTATTAAAATTGGCGACCCCAAGCAAAAAGAGATAGATAAGGCTAATGACCTAATGCAGAAGCTACTTGCTGCAGTTTCCGAGTACGGTAACTTCGAATCCAAAATGGATGAGAAGAAAAGGTACGATTATGACGATATGATCATTTGGGTACTTAAAGCATTTCGTGAAAATGAAGACCTCCTGCGCCGTTACCAGGAGCGTTACCAGTATATTTTGGTAGATGAATTTCAGGATACCAGCGGCTCGCAGAACGAGCTTTTAAAGCACTTGCTTAACTATTGGAGCACGCCTAACGTGTTTGTAGTTGGCGACGATGATCAGTCGGTATACCGTTTCCAGGGGGCTAATATGAAGAACATACTGGATTTTGCAAATGATTATAAAAGCGTGCTGCACACCGTTGTGCTCAAGAATAATTACCGTTCAAACCAGTCGATATTAGATATATCTAAGGTACTTATAGATAATAACCAGGAACGCCTTACGCGCCAGTTAAAACTAAATAAGAACTTACAGGCATCGCACCCACGCTTTGATAAAATAGCTGCCGAGCCCGAGATACGGGAGTATGAAAATGTTGACCATGAGCTGGTAGCCGTAGGTAACCAGATAGAAGCCCTAATACAAATAGGTACCGAGCCTGGCGAGATAGCCGTAATATACCGTAACCATAACCAGGCCGAGGAGCTGATCCACTACCTGGATATGCAGAAGATAGCTGTTAACACTAAGCGGAAGATTGACATACTGTACCTGCCCTTTGGCGAAAAGATAATTAACATACTGCGCTACCTGACAGCCGAGTTTGATTCGCCCTACAGCGGCGACGACCTGCTGTTCGAGATCATGCATTACGATTTTTTCGACATAAAGCCCGTAGACATTGCCCGGGCGAGCATCGCGGTGTCTAAAGAGAATTACAGCGTTGCCGACAATAAGCAAAAGACATCCCTGCGCCGTTACGTTGCCGAAATGGGTATGAAAGCACAACCCGGCTTGTTTGATGCTGTGCAAAACACTGGTATGAAGCAGCTGATTAATGATGTGGAATACCTGCTGACTGCCGCTGCCAGTTTAAGCTTGCAGCAGCTATTTCAGCAGGTGATAACCAGACTGGGCATACTGGCTTACATCATGAAACAGCCTGACAAGGGTTGGCATATGGAAGTATTGACCAACCTTTTCAACTTCATAAAAGATGAGCACCGTAAGGATACAAGCGCAAAGCTAAAAGACATTATTGCCACTACCGACCTGATGAAGAAGAACGGCATCCGGCTGGATCTTAACCAGATCATCTACTCCGAAAGCGGCGTTAATTTCCTTACCGCCCACGGCTCCAAAGGGCTGGAGTATGAGCATGTGTTCCTGATAGGTTGTAATAAAAAGGTTTGGGATACTAAGGGCCGCAACATGGGCTTCAATTACCCCGATACGCTGATGCAGTCGGCAGCAGATGAGGCGGCCCAGCGGGAAGAATCGCGCAGGTTGTTTTATGTGGCAATTACCCGTGCAAAGCAGCATTTGTATATTTCTTATCCGGCTAAAGATAAAAAGGGCAAGGACCTGGAGGCTTCGCAGTTTGTGGGCGAGATACTGGCCGAAACTCATCACCGGGTACAGTATCCGCAGGTTGATGCAGAGAGCTTATTTAAATATTTCGCCACACAGTTTAACGAAGAAGATAAACCCGTGCTGGAACTTATAGATACCAATTATATTAACTTGCTGCTGCAAAACTATACACTTTCTGTATCGCACCTTAATAATTACCTTGACTGCCCGCTTAAGTTCTATTTTCAAAATCTGATACGAGTACCATCGGGATTGAGCGCTTCGGCGGCCTTTGGTTCGGCAGTGCATTACGCACTAAATCGGGTGTTCAGGAAACTGAAGGATAATGGTGATGAGTTCCCGCCTGCCGATGATTTCCTGAAAGAGTTTCGCTGGTATATGTACCGCAACAGCGACCTGTTCACTAACGAAGAATTTAAACTTCGCCTGAGCTATGGCGAGAAGATACTGCCTGCCTACTACGAGCTGCACGTACCCGTATGGAACAAAATTGCCATAACCGAGCGTACCATTAAAAACCTGGTAATAGAGGGCGTGCCGGTAAAAGGGAACCTGGATAAGATTGAGTTTAACGGTAACCAGGTTACCGTAGTTGATTATAAAACCGGCAAGCTTAAATACGCCCGCGAAAAACTAAAACGCCCCGACCCTGACAACCCTAACGGCGGCGATTACTGGCGGCAGGCAGTATTCTACAAACTGCTGATAGATAATGATCGGACTAACGATTGGTACACCGTAGGCGCAACCTTTGATTTTATAGAACCATTGACCGAGGGCGAATATTACCAGGAAAAGCTCGACATAAACCCTTATGATTTAGGCCTGGTTACCGAACAGATTAAAACCACTTACAAAAAAATAATGAACCACGAATTTAACACCGGCTGCGGCAAAGAAAACTGCGACTGGTGCCACTTCGTTCGCAGCAATTTTAAACAGCCGGGTAAGATATTGGAAATTAATGAGGAGTAGGTATGTTTTGAGTGGCAGTCACTTCGTTTGCGTCATGCCGAGCTTGTTTCGGCATCTTATTTTAATAAGTTACATGCATACAAATCGTATTAGTTACCGAAACAAGTGCGGGATGACGCAGATCCGTCCGTCCGCTTTCTTCCCCCGGCCTTACAAGCGAACACTTGAAAGAAGATTATAATCGTGAAGATTAGACATATACCTATACTTAATACCCCAGCAGTAAGAAATGATATGAAGTAATTTCGCTTTTTCGGATTTATAAGTTTTCCGGAATGAAATGTAAAATAGCAAGGTTCCATTCAGAATTAACATTATCGAGTAATAAATATTTCTGGTTTGGTCGTTAATAAAATATATAGGAATGAGTTGCCCTATTGTAAAAGAAAATACTGAAAGACTATTATAATCCACGAAATTTTGGCTATGACACTCATATTTTTTTGTATTTACACCAATATCCCAAACTCATACCCCTCATTTCTCCAATACTCCAAAGCCCTTGGCAGCAAATATTCCAGCCTGTTAAAGGCCTTCAAACTGTCGTGAAATACCACTATAGAACCATTTTCGGAGTGTTTGGTCACATTTTTTAAGCAAGCATCCGGTTCCAGGCCCATATCAAAGTCACCGCTCAGAACGTCCCACATTACAATATTTAAGTCAGGATATAAACTTTTTAAGGCTCTAACCTGCGATTTTTTAATACGGCCATAAGGCGGGCGAAATAGGTTTGTCTGCGTTAATTCCTGGCATCCGTGCATGTTTTTAACGTAAACATCATCTTCAGTTTTCCAGCCTTTGAGATGGTTAAAGGTGTGATTTCCTATGGTGTGGCCGTCTTCTTTTACTGATAGAAAAATATCCGGGTGCTTTTGTATATTATCGCCAATGCAAAAGAAAGTAGCTTTTGCATTATACTTCTTTAAAATTTTTAACACAAACGGTGTAACAATGGGTATGGGGCCGTCGTCAAAGGTGAGATAAATGATTTTGCTATCGCGATTTTTATTCCATAATAAGTTGGGATAAAATTGCTTTAGTAACCAGGGGGTTTTAACGAAGTACATTTAACACAATTACTATAAATTTAAACTGTAAAAAGCAGATCAGCAATGTAGCATTTTGTGCTATCACTATAAACAAAACCTCATGAAACAATTGTTAAAGCTGAAGTACATATTTATTATAAGCCTACTAACGCCGCTGTTTGCTACCCGGGTAAAAGCGCAGGAAACCGTTTCCTTACAGCGCGCCATAGCCCTTGCCCTTGAGCGTAACCTTACCATTAAGCAGGCCCAATTTACCGAAGCTATAGATAACGAAAGCTACAAGCAATCAAGAAACAATATGCTGCCCTCTTTAAGCGCTAACTCGCAGGGCTCATATAATTTCGGCCGCAGCCCCAATTTAACAACCTACTCTTATACAAGCCAGGCTTTTTTATACGTAAACGGGCAAGCACAGGCATCCTTGATATTATCGCAAGGTGGCCAGTTGCGTAACCAGATTTTGCAAAACCGCTTAGCTTTAGATGCAGATAAGGGCAGCACTGCCAAAGTAAAGAACGATCTGGTATTGAACGTAGTAACGATTTACCTGCAGGTATTGGCCAACCAGGATTTGGTTGTGGCTGCTAAACAGCAAATAGCTATTGCGCAGTTGACGTTAGACCGTTCGCAAAAAACGTTTAACGCCGGCAATGCAACACTCGCAGACCTGTCGCAATCTAAGGCGCAGGTATCAACCGCGCAGCTTAACCTTACAACGGCGCAAAATCAGTTAGATCTTTCTTTGCTTGCGCTTAAGCAATACATGGAAATGAACCCCGCAAATGATATTATTATCGAAAAGCCGGATGTAAGTAAGTTTAATGACGTTAAAACCGAATATATAACCACAGATGTGATTAACAAGGCCCTAAAAATAAACCCCGATGTACAACTTGCAGAAAGCCAGCAAAGGGTGTATGAGCAGGCTATAAAAGTGGCAAAAGGCAACTACTACCCTGTGCTATCGTTATTTGGCAGTATAGGCAGTAATTACTCCAGCATCTCGCAAAACGTTGTTGGTGTAACATCAGTTTCACAGCAGATAGGTGTAGTACAAGGGACTAACACGCCGGTATTTGCCCAATTGCAGGCGCCGGTATATTCGCCAACATACTCGGTAACCAGCCAGTTTGGTAATAACTTTAACCAATCTGTGGGCGTTAATTTGCAAATACCCATTTTTAACCGCTTTTTGGCAAGGACAGGTGTTCGTAAAGCCAAATTAAGTTATGAAAATGCCGAACTTTCTACACGAATAGCAAAAAACACGCTCACAAAAACCATTTATCAGGCGGTGTCAGACCTTCATGCAGCAGAAAAAAGTTACCAGTCTGCAACGCAAACATTTTTAGCAAATAAAGATGCTTTCAATATTGTACAGCAGCGCTATACGGTAGGGCTGGTAAACTCGCTTGATTATAATACATCACTCACTAATTATAACAAATCGCAGTTTGATATGATACAGGCCCAGTATACAGTGATCTTTAGAAGTAAAGTAATTGACTATTATCTTGGTAACCCTATAACACTTTAAACTATAACCTAAATTAACAATGGGAAAAACTACAAAATACATTTTAATAACCCTGGGCGTACTTATTGTTTTGCTGATAATTGGCAAGGCTACAGGTGTTATAGGCAAACCGGAGAAAACGCAGGTGGCTACCGAAAAGGCCGACACACGCGATATTAACGAAACCGTATCTGCAAGCGGCAAGGTTAAACCGGAAGTAGAAGTAAAAATAAGCCCTGAGGTATCGGGCGAGATTGTTGAACTGCCGATAAAAGAAGGGGACATTGTAAAGAAGGGGCAATTGCTTTGCCGCATTCGCCCGGATATTTTAAAATCGGGCTATGAGCGCGCTGTGGCCTCTTATAATACACAAAAGGCTAGTTTAGGTAATGCCGGCCAAATGTTAAACCAGGCCCAGGCCAATTTCGAAAATTCTGAAGGTAAATATAAACGCACTAAGCAGCTTTTTGATAACAAGGTAGTAACCACTGCCGAATTTGAGGCAGCAAAGGCAGACTATGCAAGTGCAAGGGCAACCCTCGAAGCATCTAAACAGAACGTAACCGGGTCGAGGTTTGGTTTGTTACAGTCGCAGGCATCTGTAAAGGAAGCAAACGATAACCTGGCTAAAACGACTATTTATTCGCCGGTTGACGGCGTTGTGGCTAAATTAGGTGTAGAAAAAGGCGAGCGTGTTTTGGGTACACAGCAATTTGCCGGTACCGAGATCATGACCATATCTGATCTGAGCAAAATGGACGTTAATGTTGATGTGAATGAGAACGATATTAACCGAGTAGGCCTAGGCGATTCGGCAAGGATAGATGTTGACGCCTTTAATGGTAAAAAATTCTCGGGTGTGGTTTATGAGATAGGTAGTTCTGCAAATGTAGTAGGTACCAATGCAGACCAGGTTACCAATTTCACAGTTAAAGTGAGGATAAACCCCGAATCTTATGCCGGGTTAACCAGCAAAAGCGCTAACGGCCATTCGCCGTTTCGCCCGGGATTAACCGCTACTGTTGATATAGAAACCAACCACACAAAAGCGTTATCGGTACCTATACAATCGGTTACCACCCGCGCAGAGAAAAAGGCAGATACCGGTAAAAAAACCGACGATGACGACAGCCAGAAAAAGGCCAATGCGGTAACTAAGGAGTACGTATTTGTTTACAGTGGCGGCAAAGTTTTGCAAAAATTGGTAACCACC
Organism: Mucilaginibacter sp.; assembly: GCA_965277245.1. Lineage (GTDB taxonomy): Bacteria > Bacteroidota > Bacteroidia > Sphingobacteriales > Sphingobacteriaceae > Mucilaginibacter. The sequence continues at coordinate 2,353,752 of OZ255719.1, read as the reverse complement.
GGCATTCAGGATGATTCCTACATCCAAATATTAACCGGCTTAAAAGGCGGCGAGGAAGTTGTGGCTGCCCCTTATGCCGCCATATCTAAAACCCTTAACGACAAGATGGATGTAGAAAAGGTAGACAAATCTAAACTCTTTAATTCTGACAATAAGCCGAAGGATAATTGATATAATGGCACTGATTAAAACTTATTACACTAATTTAAAGAGTTAACGGCAGGTATGAATTATGCTAATCTAAATTTTCGATGTAGAATCGAAAAAAATTAGTGTAATTCGTGTCTTAATTTAACTTGCGCTTAGTGTAATTTGTGTTAATTAATGGATATCCAAAACAAAATAGCAATTATTGGCGGCGGCAGCTGGGCAACGGCAAACATTAAAATGCTTGCCGATAACACAACCGGGAAGGAGATATACTGGTGGATGCGAAACCAAAGCTCGGTTGACCATATTAAACAGTTTAAGCATAACCCAAACTACTTAAGCTCTGTAGAGATCAAATTGCCATCGCAAAATATATCTACCGATCTTAAGTGTATCATTAAGGCATCCAACTATATTTTATTAAATGTGCCCGCGGCATTTTTAAAAGAAGCGCTAACCGGCATCACCGCACAGGATCTGGAAGGGAAATGCATCGTATCTGCCATTAAAGGTATCGTACCGGACGAAAACCAGATCATAGGCGAATTTTTGCACCAGCATTTTAACGTTCCAATAAAGAAATTTGTGGTAATAAGCGGCCCCTGCCATGCAGAAGAAGTTGCGCTCGAAAAATTATCATACTTAACCATCGCCTCTGCAGATCTGGGGCTTGCGGCACACTTTGCAGGAATGATCAATAATCGGTACATCAAAACCATTGTATCAGATGATATCTATGGAACGGAATGGTCGTCTGTATTAAAAAATATTTATGCCCTGGCCAGCGGTATATGCCACGGCGTGGGTTATGGCGACAACTTTCAGGCCGTATTAATTTCTAATGCGATAAGGGAACTTAAACGTTTTGTAGATACCGTTCATCCAATAGATCGGGATATTAAGGAGTCTGCTTATCTGGGCGATCTTTTGGTTACGGCTTATTCTCAATTTAGCCGCAACCGTACTTTTGGTACTATGATAGGCAAAGGTTACACCGTTACCTCTGCACAGCTGGAAATGAATATGATAGCCGAAGGGTATTATGCAGTAAATTGCCTACACCAGGTAAATAAACAATACAAAGTTAATATGCCTATTTGTGAAGCAGTTTACGCTATTTTATACAAAAAACGCCCACCCGTGGCACAAATGCAGCTTTTGGCAGGACAATTGAATTAGTGTTTGAAATATTATTCGAAAACTATGAAAAATTTAACAAGATCTATTCTCGTAGTATGTGCTATGTTTTGCTTGTCGCAATCTTTCGCGCAAAGCGGGATCAAAAGAACTGCAGATAAGGTTGGCAATAAGACTTCTGAAATTGCTTCGAAAGGTGCTTCGGCAGTGGTCGACAAAAAGTATAAAGGCAAATGCGGGCCAGAAGGCCAAACCGTTTATATTGACAAGCATGCTAAATACTACTATGTAAATACAAAAGGGCATCACGTATACGTAGCCAAAGCAGAGTTGAAAAACTCTAATGACATGAAAATGTAAAATAAACCTTTCGCATTTGTGTCAGTCTATCTTTTTTGTCCGTTATGAAAAACTTCGTTTTAATATTCGTTCATGCTGCGTGCGGTTTAGTCTTGTGCATGGCTGCATGCTCGGGAAGTACCAAAAGCAAACTTAAAGGCAATTGGCATTCTAAAGACGGTAGTATTAAATTGAAGATTACTGGTAAAGAGGTGATCACGAATAATGACGCCACCGCCGCGGAGCAGTATACAATTAAAGAGGATACTCTGTTAACTTCTTTTCAGGGTAATCGCCCTTTTACAAAACTTGTAATTCAAAATCTGGACGAAAATAACATGAAACTTCAATATCCGGATTCGGTTAGTATTGAATTCCTGAGATAAATGCAAAGCCCCCGTCCGTAAGCTGACGGGCAAGGGGCTTTACTAACTAACTAAACTAAACTAAATTCTTCTGGGGCGTTAATCTCTTCGTTTACGTTCCGAACGGTCTTCACGCCGTTTGCCCGAAAAGTCACGGAAGCCGCCCGCGCTTGCGCCGCTGCTCCTGTCCCTGTTGCCGCCACCGTTGTAACCACCTTCACGGCGATTGCCGCCACCGTAGCCGCCTTCTTTACGAAAACCGCCACCGCTGCTACCTTCGCGGCGCGGGTAACCACCACCAGAATTGCCACGAGGGCTTTCCCGGCCTTCATCGCCGGCAACTTCAATTCTCACCTGGCGGCCTTTGTATTCAACGGCCTTAAATGCGTCTGTAACTACCTTAGCATCATCATTGGCAACTTCAAAGAAAGAGTAAACACCTTTTACATCAATTTTACCAACCGTGCGGCCAACTATGCCGGTATTATTGCAGATATAGCCCAGCATTTCGCCACGGCCAAAACCATCAACAGAACCTAAGTTGATAAACAACCTGGTGAATTCGCCACGGGCACCATTGCGCGGGAAACGCTCCCCTGTGCTTGCGCCATCGCGCTCGCGAAAACGTGCTTCTTCGGGCGCATTTAGATCGGGTGCATTCTTGTAATAATCTAAAAAGCGGTTAAATTCTAAAGATGCAAAACGCTTAATGAGATCTTCTTTGCTCAAATCTGCAAACTCATCCATAATGCGCGGGATGTATTGTTCTATCTGCTGCTCGTTAACCGTTACGTTATGAACTTTGTGTATTAAAGAGAACAATTGTTTCTCACAAACGTCAAAACCTGTAGGCACTTCTGCCTTGATAAATGATTTACCTATAACGCGCTCTATCTGGCGTATTTTACCCAGCTCTTTAGAGTTGATCAATACGATAGATACACCGGTTTTACCGGCACGCGCTGTACGCCCGCTACGGTGGGTGTAATTTTCAATCTCATCGGGCAGTGAGTAGTTAATAACGTGCGTAACGTCATTAACATCAATACCACGTGCGGCAACATCTGTAGCAATTAACAATTGCAGGCTGCGTTCGCGATAACGTTTCATTACCTTATCGCGCTGTTGCTGCGAAAGGTCGCCGTGTAAAGAATCGGCATTATACCCGTCTTTAATAAGCGACTCGGCAATTTCCTGGGTCTCTATTTTGGTACGGCAAAATACGATACCGAAAATATCAGGATTAAAATCAACAATACGCTTAAATGCGGCGTATTTGTCGCGGGCACGAATCACATAATACTCGTGCTCAATGTTAACGTTCCCGGTGTTTTGCTTACCCATAGTAAGCTCATGCGGGTTGGTCATGTAGTTTTTAGCTATGCGCCTAACCTCTGGCGGCATAGTGGCCGAGAATAGCCAGGTTTTTTTCTCTTCGGGGGTTGTAGAAAGAATCTCGTTGATATCTTCCTGGAATCCCATATTCAGCATTTCGTCTGCTTCGTCTAAAACAACGTAGCGTATATCAGAAAAATCAACCGCTTTGCGGCCAATAATGTCCAGCATACGGCCGGGTGTAGCAACAACAATCTGTACACCACGTTTTATAGTGCGCAGCTGGTCCATAATGCTGGCGCCACCATAAACAGCTACAACATTAACGTTGGGCAAATTTTTGGCATAATTCTTCAGGTCACTTGCAATTTGCAAACACAACTCGCGTGTTGGGCAAAGTATTAGTGCCTGAGGGTGATTTTGTTCAAAATCAATAAGTTCTAGTAGAGGCAGTCCGAAAGCAGCCGTTTTTCCGGTTCCCGTTTGGGCTAATCCGACAAAATCGTTGCTGCCAGACAATAGTACAGGTATAGAAGCTTCCTGTATCGGCGTAGGAGTTTCAAATCCTAAAGCGCTAATGGCATTAACAATATCATGACGGATTCCCAGTTCAATAAATGGGTTGTTCATGAATAAAAATAACGAACCTGGCAACATCGCCAAATCGGGTGCAAAGGTACGCTTTTAATTTGTATTAAAAAATGCGTGATTAAAAATTAGAATATGGTGATAATCAATGGCTTTTGAAATAAAGGGAAATAGCGTTATACTTGAGTAAGCATAACTCATAAAAATGAATATACAAGTGAAAAGCAAACAAATACATAAATAATTGTTTACCGTTTAAAGCCACCTATAAATCAGATCCAGATTATCAGTTTTAGGAGTGCTGAACAGAGCCTCTAAGCGTTTTGCTAATTATTAAACATTTTACCGCAACCTATCTGCCGACTTCACCAGCTTTTCATCACGCTGAATGGCTTTAATAGCCATGATCATGAGGAATAAACTTATGCAAGTAAGAAACAGGCCGATGCCGAAATTATTGGTACCTAATACTAACCCCCCGGCAACACCCTTTACAGTTTGCGACATCCAAAAGCTATACCCGATAATTATCAAAATCGTTCCGTAGCAAAAGTTGATCTGCTTTTTCCGGTCTTTATAAAGAAAGATCACAATCAAAGGAATTAATGCAACAATTGCAGTAGCGGCAGTTAATGCCGTGAAAACTTGCGTATGGGCCATTTGCCCGTTAAGGCTTTGAAAAAGCCCGGTAACCTTTATGGTAGTGGGTATGCCATTTATAAAAGCGTCATGCGCCAATGGGAAAAAATACAGTCCGAATATCATCAGGCTTGCGAAGACCAGGTATATACTTTGTATGCGTTGTATCATGATTTTATAATTGCACAAAGATAATATTGTTTAGCCAAAACGTAAGCAGCCTTACCAGTCTGATTATTAACTTTACAGCCTGTGGAACAACAACGGTATTTTATTGAATTAGCTTACGATGGTACAAACTACCACGGCTGGCAGGTACAGCAAAATGCCCTTAGCATACAGGAAGTATTAAACAAAGCGCTAAGCACCTTACTTAGGCAGCCTGTAGAAACCCTGGGCTGTGGCAGAACTGATACAGGCGTGCACGCGAAACAGTTTTATGCACACCTGGATACAGAAGTAAAAATAAAAAATTCAAAATTTATCACGGGGCTCAATTCCCTTCTTCCTTATGATATTGCAGCAAAGCAAATAATCCCTGTCCATCCTGAAGCACATGCGAGGTTTGATGCTACCTTACGGTCTTATGAATATCATGTTCATTTTCATAAAGACCCATTTAAAACTAAATACTCCTGGTTGTTACGCGATAAGCCCGATACGGAATTAATGAACAAAGGCGCAGCAATTATAAAAGCGTATTCAGACTTTAGCTGTTTCAGCAAATCAAATACGCAGGTATTTACCAATAACTGCAAGATCAGTCGTGCAGAATGGGTAGAAACCGCAGACGGTATGATTTTTCATATCTCGGCAGACCGTTTTCTGCGCAACATGGTGCGCGCAATCGTAGGCACGCTAATGATGGTTGGCAAAAAAGAAATTGAACCGGAGCAGATAAGGCGGATCATAAAAAGTAAGGACCGGAGCAATGCAGGTACATCTGTACCTGCCTGCGGGTTGCATTTAACAGAAGTAAAATATCCATACTTATAGATTCGGAGGTCGGAATTTGGATTTCGGAATTGTAAAAAAAAAGTAAAGACGGCACATTAATGGGTAAAAAGAAATCCGAAATCAAAAAGGTTGTTACCGGTAATGCTATTGACTGGCGGTTAATGGGCAGGGTTATGCATTACGTAAAGCCGTACAGGTTAACATTTGGCATCGCTGCTTTTTTAACTATTTTTCTTGCCGTTATTGCTTTAGTGCAGCCCATTTTGATTCAAAAAACGCTGGATAATTATATTATGGTGAGCGATTATAATGGCTTGGTATTTATGGTCTCGCTAATGATCGGTCAACTCATTATCCAAACCATAGCGCAATACTATCAAACCTACATGACCAATGCCCTCGGCCAGTCTGTAATCAAAGACCTGCGGATGGCTGTTTTTAACCATGTAATGAGCCTGCGCTTAAAATTCTTTGACCATACACCAATAGGTGTGCTCATCACCCGCACGGTATCAGACCTGGAAACCATTGCTGATATATTTTCGGAGGGATTGATTTCTATAGCCGGCGACTTATTACTGGTGATTTCCATTGTTATCTATATGCTGATACAGGACTGGAAACTAACATTAATTACGCTCATACCTATGCCTTTCTTATTCCTGTCTACATATATATTTAAAGAGGCTATAAAAGTTTCCTTTCAGGAAGTGCGCACACAGGTTGCGCAATTGAACACCTTTTTGCAGGAGCATATTTCTGGGATAAGCATTATCCAATATTTTGCCCGTGAAGACCAGGAGATGCGCAAATTTAAAGCTGTGAATATGAGGTACCGCGATGCCAACATTCGGTCTAACTGGTACTATTCGATCTTTTTCCCGGTGGTAGAAATTTTGTTTGCCATGTGTTTGGGCCTGCTGGTTTGGTATGGCTGTAAAAGGATTTTATCGGATGGTCAGCTTGCTGCATTGTCTGCATCTAAGCATGGGATTACCCCGGGCGTTATTGTCGCTTTTATTTCTTTATTAAACTTATTGTTCAGGCCGATACGCCAACTGGCAGATAAATTCAACACACTGCAAATGGGTATGGTTGGCGCCGACCGGATATTTAAGGTGTTGGATACAGACGAAGTTGCTGTAAATACAGGCGAGATCACGACCGGCGAACTAAAAGGTGACATAGAATTTAAAAATGTTTGGTTTGCCTACAACGACGAGAATTGGGTACTTAAAAACATCAGTTTCCATATAAAGCCCGGCGAGACGCTGGCGCTGGTAGGAGCAACAGGCGCTGGTAAATCATCAACCATAAATATCCTCAACCGTTTTTACGAAATAGGCAAGGGCAGTGTTAAGGTAGATGGGATTGATATTCGCGAGTACGACACCGCCTACCTGCGTTCGAGAATTGCAACGGTAATTCAGGATGTGTTCTTATTTTCAGATACCATTGCCAACAATATCAGTCTTAATAATCCCGGGATAACCGTAGAACAAATTATGGCTGCTGCCGAGGATGTGGGTGCCGATGAATTTATAAAACGTTTGCCGGGTGGTTATGAATACAATGTTATGGAGCGCGGCGCAACGCTTTCCGCGGGGCAGGCGCAACTGATCTCCTTCATCAGGGCTTTGGTTTACAACCCGGCCATTTTGGTGTTAGACGAAGCCACATCATCTGTAGACACCGAAACAGAATTATTGATCCAGAATGCAATTAATAAGCTGATGGAAGGCCGCACAGCGATCGTAATAGCCCACCGCTTATCCACCATTCAAAGTGCAGATAAGATCATCGTGCTGGATCATGGCGAGATCAAAGAAATAGGCAACCATCAGGATCTGTTAAGAATTGAAAATGGTTTTTACCGTAAACTTTACGATTTGCAGTTTAATTCGGCGGGGATTAGCAGGTAGGTTATTGAGTTGCGTTTACTTATAATTCATTCAATCATCGATACTAAATTATTGCAAAGAAAAATTCTGGAATTTTTCCATCAAATGTATAAAGGATAGCACTTGAAGAATTAGTATTACCATTATATAAGTGCTTTCCATCAAGTGTATAAAGAATAGAACTTGAAGAGTTAGTATTGCCATTATATATGTGCTTTCCATCAAATGTATAAAGAATAGAACTGGAAAAAGTACTGTTTCCTTTATACAGATGCTTTCCATCAAAAGTGTATAGAATAGAGCCTGAAGAAGTGCTGTTACCTTTGTAAAAATATTTTCCATCAAAGGAATAAAGTATAGAACCTGAAGAGGTACTATTGCCCTTATAAAGATACTTTCCGTCGAAAGAATAAAGAATTGAATTTGAGGAAATCGTATTTCCTTTATAAATGTGTATGCTCATATGTTTAGGTTGGATAATTTTTCTAAAATATAAATTATAATTTACATTTTTCTTTTAACCTATTATGCAAGCACAAACACCTTTTTTGCCGATTGATATTCTAACTGAATACATAAATAATTTTTATGGTTATGGACAATGGAAAGCTGATTTTTGGTTTGTGGGTATAGAAGAAGGTGGCGGTGATTGTGTTGAAAATATTGAAAATAGATTAGATAGCTGGTCGAAGTTAGGCAATACTGATTTAATAGACTGTTATGATCATCATCGAAACACCCGCACATTTAGAGATACAAATAAAACCAAATTACATACTCAAACATGGACTAAATTAATTATTACTATGCTTAACATTGTGAATAAAGAACACAATAAAAATGAAATTATAAATGTTCAGTTAAAACAATGGGGCATTAAAAGTTCTAACAATTTATTAATAGAACTTTTGCCTTTGTCGTCACCAGGCATAGGGATTTGGCATTACAGTAAATGGGTTAATTTGAATTCAAATTTATTTTTTTTAAAAGATAGAAAGTCTTATGAAAGATATATTATTCCACAAAGGATAAAATATATAAAAAGTCAGATTGCTTTGTTCCAACCAAAATTAGTATTGTTTTATGGAAGTAGTCGCAAACAAGAATGGGATAAAATTATAGGGCAAACAATTGTGAATCAGGAGTTTATTGGGAGGTATAAAATATATATTTATAAAATTGAGCAAACGTTATTTGTGCAGTGTCCGCAACCTAATTATGTTCGCCCCTATTATTTCTGGATAGCTTTAGGCAAAAGAATTAGCGAACTCTTATAAAAAATGATGGCTCATTTTTGTAATATACAACCATTCACGAATTTCACGGCTGCACTTTCCCGCTTTTCATGCCTTCATCTTCGGTAGGCGGTGTTTTAATTGGGTTAACCGGCTCTTCTTCATTCTGATATTGCGTTTGTATATCACCAAAATTGGCATTATCGTCATGATACTCCTTATCCTCCTTTTTCACAATGCTTTTGTGGCCGTTATCTTCCGGCCTGTCGGTCGGCGTGTCTGAAGGTGATGGTTTATCGGGATTATTTGCTGGGCTTGTCATGTGATATTTATTATACATCATAAACCCTCACCACGCGTTTTTGTTTAGTTTACATCAACCGTTAATTTTTGTTAAATCGGCTTTTCTAAATGCTTGCCGAAGTAATAAATAGCTATAATATTTTACCTTTATACCCATAATTGTATTTTTGCGCATCAGTAGCACACTATGGAAGAATTTGAAGCCAGTTCGTCAACCAAAAAAACAAAGGCCATTTATATATCAACTATTTTTGGTATTGCCATGGTGCTGCTTATGGTTGGTTTGCTGGGTTTAATTCTGGTGCATGCTAATAACCTTTCGCGCTATGTAAAAGAGAATATTGTAGTTAACGTTTATGTAGACGAAACTACCCGCGAGGCAGATGTTTTGCAATTGCAAAAGCAACTCGATGCAAATCCATTTGTAAAGCAAACCCAATATGTAAGTAAAGAGCTTGCAGCCAGAAAGTTACAAAAAGACTTAGGCGAAGATTTCATTAAGTTTCTGGGCGTTAACCCGCTATCAGAATCTATTGATGTATACCTTAAGGCAGAACACGCAAACACGGCCGATATAGCCAAATTTAAAGCAGACTTGCTTAAAAACCCATTAGTAAAAGAAGTGAACTACCAGGCACCATTGGTTGATAAGATGAACCAAAACCTATATTCAATCACCCTGGTGATCCTGATATTTGCCGGGATATTCGTGGTGGTTTCGGTAGCGCTCATTAATAATACCATAAGGTTAGCAATTTACTCCCAGCGGTTTTTAATAAAATCTATGCAATTGGTTGGTGCTACTAAAGGATTTATCCGCAAGCCGTTTTTGCTGTACGGTATATGGCATGGCTTGTTAGGTGCCTTGATAGCCATTATTATTTTGATGGGTACTTTGTACCTTGCTGTTAAGCAAATCCCAGACCTGGTGATCCTGCAAAATTTTACTGAATTTGGCGCAGTATTTTTGGGTGTGGCCAGTTTAGGCATATTAATATCGGGCTTAAGCACGTTCCTGGCGGTTAACAGATTTTTACGTTTAAAAATATACGATCTATACAGATAAGTTATGGCACAAAAGTATACACGCCCTGCTAAGCCGGTGGTTGGCACACCCGCAAGACCGACTGAAAATTTACAACCGGTTCAGTTCATTTTCGACCGTGGAAATTACTTATTCTTAGCAATTGCCGTAGCCGTAGTTGCTTTTGGCTTTGTTTTAATGAGTGGCACTACAGACATCTACAGCAACACCAAAATTGTAATTGCACCTTTGGTTGTGCTTGCAGGTTTCGGCCTTGGTTTCTACGCCATCTTAAAAAAGCCCGAGCCTAAAGCATGAACCTTATTCATGTGATCATCCTGGCAATTATTGAAGGGCTGACAGAATTTTTGCCGGTATCATCTACCGGCCATATGATCATTGCATCATCTGCAATGGGTATAGCTTCAGATCCTTTTGTGAAACTTTTTACGGTAGCCATCCAGTTGGGAGCCATACTTTCTGTAGTTGTTTTATACTACAAAAGATTTCTGCAATCATTTAATTTTTATTTAAAGCTGCTTATTGCATTTATTCCCGCCGCGGTATTTGGCCTTCTGCTCGCGAAAAAGATAGATGCCTTATTAGAAAGTGCCTTAACTGTAGGTATTTCGCTTTTTGTAGGTGGTATTATTCTCCTGTTTGTCGACAAATGGTTTAACAAACCTACAGTTACAGAAGAAAAACAGGTTAATAACCCAACTGCCCTAAAGATTGGTTTCTTCCAGTGTTTAGCTATGATACCCGGAGTATCACGTTCTGCCGCAAGTATAGTGGGTGGTATGTCGCAAAAGCTAACCCGCACGGCTGCTGCAGAATTTTCTTTTTTCCTCGCGGTGCCAACCATGTTTGCCGCTACTGCCAAAAAGCTTTACGACTTCCATAAAGAAGGCCACATTTTTACCGGCGAAGAAATTAAGTTACTGGCCATAGGTAACGTGATCGCATTTATTGTGGCTATGCTTGCCATTAAAACATTCATTACATTTTTGGAGAGAAGTGGCTTCAGGTTATTTGGTATCTATCGCATTATTGTGGGCGGGGCCATCATTGCTATATATTTATCCGGCAATACGCTTCAGGTAATTTAGTTTAGAAACAAGAATCAAAGCCAATAACAATACCGTTTTATTCTAATTCATGTAGAACCCCCGTATACGTTTTTAGTTTCATTCTTGTGTCTGCTTCTTATCTCTTGCTTCTAATCCCTACCTTTGCGGTTTAAGCTAAATATTGGATACTATCTTTAACTATACGCTTCAGGACTTTGCCGACGGGCAATTGCTGCTTATCAATAAACCCTACAAATGGACAAGTTTTGATGTGGTTGGCAAGCTGCGAAATTCTTTCAAACCCCTAAAATTAAAGGTTGGCCACGCCGGCACTCTCGACCCACTGGCTACGGGCTTGCTTATCGTTTGCACCGGTAAGATGACTAAGCAAATAGATACCTTCCAGGCAGAGGAAAAGGAGTATACAGGAACAATCATTCTCGGTGCTACCACGCCATCGTACGATATGGAAACAGATGTTGATGAACGGTTTGATTTTAGCCACATCACCAAAGCTGATATTAATAATACAACTAAACAGTTTTTAGGAGAAATACAGCAATACCCACCCGCCCATTCTGCCATTAAAGTGGATGGTGAACGGCTTTATTTGAAGGCACGCAGGGGCGAAGATGTGGAATTAAAAGCGCGTACGGTATCTATCAGCGAGTTCGAGATAACCGGCGTTAATTTGCCGGAAGTTAATTTCAGGGTAGTTTGCAGCAAAGGTACCTACGTGCGGTCACTGGTTTACGATTTTGGCAAGGCGTTAAACAACGGAGCCTATTTGTCGAAACTCAGGCGTACCAGAAGCGGGGCTTTTAAAGTGGATGATGCCCATGAGATCATGGAGTTGGTTGGTAATATTAAAATGTTACCCCGCATAAGCCTTTCCCTCCCGGGGAGGACCGGGGAGGGGCCCTCTTTATGAAACTATACCATCACATCAACGATTTTGAGACCGTAAATAATGCAGTGGTTACCATAGGTACTTTTGATGGTGTTCACTTGGGCCACCGCAAAATAATAAAACGTATTAAAGAACTCGCAGATGAGGTAGGTGGAGAGTCTGTTATTCTTACCTTTTTTCCTCATCCAAGGATGATATTGCATCCGGAGGACCAAAATATCAAACTGATCACCACTATTCACGAAAAGGCTGAACTGCTTGAAGAATTAGGCGTTGATCATTTGATCATTACACCATTTTCGAGGGATTTTTCTAACCAATTGGCAAAAGAATATATCCGCGATATATTGGTAAAAAAGATAGGCACAAAAAAAATTGTGATAGGGTATGACCACCGCTTTGGTAAAGACCGCACGGGCGGGTTAACAGATCTGCAACAACTATCTGCCGAATACCGGTATGAAGTAATTGAGATACCTGAACAAGACATACACGATGTTGCGGTAAGCTCTACCCGCATTCGCGAAGCATTGCTTGCAGGCAATATTGAATTGGCTAATGAGTTTTTAGGCTATCCGTTTTTTGTTACAGGTAAGGTTATCAAAGGCGATCAGCTCGGGCGGCAACTCGGTTACCCTACAGCCAATCTGCTTATTGGCGAAAAGTATAAATTGATACCTGGTGATGGCATTTACGCTGTTAAGGTTCGTATTAGCGGTAACTATCACAAAGGGATGGCATATATTGGCCACCGCCCAACTATTAACGGCATGACCAGGAACATCGAAGTAAATATCTTTGATTTTAATGAGGACATCTACAATGCCGAAGTGCGCATGGAATTTCTGAATTTCGTTCGCGCCGATATCAAATTCCCGTCGCTGGGCGAATTAGTGGTGCAGTTGGGGAAAGATAAGAGTATGGTTGTTGGGTTATTAAGTTAATAGTTATTAGGGCCAATATTATATCTTTCGTATATTTTAAGATTAAAACATCAGTGGTATATTTGAGTTTAATCCAATAATCCAATAATCCAATAACCCAATAACCCAATAACCCAATAACCCAATAACTAACCATGCCCAAACTAAACCTTGATAAACAGGAAAGCGATTTTCTGAATAAGGCCATCACGGTTTGGGAAAAAGATGATCTCATTGATCCGCTAACTGCCGAAAAGCTTCGCCGGTCTTACGAGGTTAAAGGCTTTGACTGGATGCGGCTTGCCAAATATTCATTCTGGATAGCGCTTATCTGCGGGGGTGCATCCTTCTGTTACCTTATAGTAAACGATACAGTTATTAACCTGCTTAAACAATTATACTACACCCCGGATATTATGATCAGCATGCTCTCAGGGGCAGGTGCTGCTATTTTATTTTATTGGGGCCGCAGATTGGAGAAAAATAATCCCGAACGTATTTTTAGTAACGAGGCGGTAATCTTTACCGGCATCCTTTTTACCGCGTGCTGTATAGCCTACTTGGGTAAAACATTTGATAACGGCTCTGGCCACTACTCGCTGCTCTTCTTGCTGTCTATTTTTGTTTACGGCTTTTTAGGGTGGCGGCTAAATTCGCGGCTTATCTGGCTGTTTGCACTTATCTCTTTAGGCAGCTGGTTCGGGACAGAGACAGGCTACCAAACCCATTGGAGCGATTATTTTCTGGGAATGAACTACCCGCTAAGGTTTGTAGCCTTTGGACTATTGCTTGTTCTGGCATGCAAAATTTTAAAAGATAAAAAATGGTTTATGCCTTTTAATGAGCTTACCTATGTGGCTGGTTTGCTCTACCTTTTTTTATCGCTATGGCTGCTCAGTATATTTGGCAATTACGGCAGCATAGACAGCTGGTGGCATGTTAGGCAAATAAGTTTGTACTATTGGGGCGCTATTTCTATGGCACTCTCGGGAGCGTTTTTGTTATATGGCCTGCAAACCAAAGATGTTATAGCGCGCGAGTTTGGTATTACCTTTCTCATCATATTTATTTACACTAAATACTTCGAATATTTTTGGGACCATACTAACAAAACTGTATTCTTCGCTATTCTTGCTGCATCATTTTGGTTTATCGGCCGCAAGGCAGAAAAGATCTGGAACATCCGCAGTAAAAACTCTACCGTTACGGCTTAGTGCCTGTGTTTAAAAAAGATGAGGTAAACCTGCTTTACCACATGATATGCCGCAAAAGCGAAAAATAATATGGCAATAGCAACATTAATAATGCGGGTGCTTAACGCAAATTTGCTTTGAATATACCTCGCAAAATAAGCATACAAATACAAGCACAGGAAAGCCCCGGCTGCAGAACCCAGGCTAAATATAAGTAAGCTAAAATAACCTTCTTCTATCCATTCGTGCGTAATTACGTAGGTGCCGGCAATTAACCAAAAAGGTATCTGCATAGGATTTAAAAACCCCAGGAGTATTCCGTATTTAATACTTTCGGTATCAGAGTAATTAATTTTTACCGGCTTGTTACGGTTTAGCCAGGTAACAGTTCCGAGTATCGTAAATAAAGCAATCATCACCATATCAATAATGGTGTCCAGGTGCATTTGGTGGTGCAGCCAGTCGGCCGCGTGCATGATAAAGAAGGTAAATATGAATTCGATGCAAGAAAATGCGCTAATGAACAACAATGCCTGTTTAATGCCCCGGTTAATAGCCAGCTGCACCAGCGAAAGGTTGATATTCCCCGGCGGGATGTAACCGATAAAATTTAAAATTAGTCCGATAAAAAAGGTCAGAAAGATCATCGCTTAAAGGTATAATTGCTTTTTAAACTTTGTGTAAACAATATTTTATATCAATTGATTTTGCACGTTCTTTGCACTCTGCTTTAAATATAATGCCCGATAAAAAGATCATAACCCTTTTACCTGCCGCTACCGAAATTGTGTGTGCGCTCGGTATGCAGCAAAACCTGGAAGGTCGCTCGCACGAGTGTGATTACCCGCCCGGAGTTGAGCTGTTACCTGTTTGTTCTGATGCTAATATGGCGCATAACTTAAGCAGCCTGAAGATCGATAAAAAGGTGAAGGAAATATTAGGCGATGCCTTGTCGGTTTACACTGTAGATCGCGAAAAAATTAAAGCACTTCGGCCCGATGTGGTTATCACCCAGGCACAATGCGAAGTTTGCGCAGTATCATTAAAAGACGTTGAACAAGCGCTTGATAATTTCCTGGATAAGGATGCCCGGATAGTTTCACTTCAGCCAGAAAATCTTTCAGATATTTTTAAAAATATAACAGAAGTCGCCGTTGCCCTGGATGTTTTGGATCGGGCAGAGATGCTGATAGAAGAATTGCAGGAACGGGTCGATATTATCCGCCATAAATTAAAGTTTTTGGAAAAAAAGCCGACTGTTGCCTGTATTGAATGGATGGAACCGATGATGGTATCCGGTAACTGGATCCCAGAATTGGTTGAGATAGCCGGAGGGACATCTATATTGGCACAGGCGGGCAGGCATTCAGCCTATGTTGATTGGATAGACATCCGCCTTGAAGATCCGGAAATTATTGTGCTGATGCCCTGCGGTTTTTCCATTGAGCGTACCATGAAAGAGATGAACATTATGTTAGACCAACCTGGCTTTGCCGGCCTTGCTGCCGTAAAGAACAACCATGTTTACATTGCAGATGGCAACCAGTATTTTAACCGCCCGGGCCCGCGCATTGTAGATTCTATAGAAATATTGGCCGAGATCATCAACCCGAAGCAGTTTATCTTTGGGTACGAAGGAATGGGCTGGATAAAGTTTGATATGCAATAAGTTACCGCACAAAATAATTAACCCCGATATAATAATTTCTTAACGGCGCGGCGTTGTAATACCGGTTGCCAACTGCGTTCAGATCGTTCCCCAAACTGTATTTTTGGTTAAGCAGGTTATCAGCACCGGCATAAATTTCAATGCTGGTTTTACCCGATAATTTCTGGTTGTAGCCAATTTTTGCCTGTAAAAGGTGGTAATGATTTGCATATACCGTATTCGCGTCGTTCAACGGTAACCCGGACGTGTAATTATGTTGAATGAACAGGTAAGTGTTGCCTGGAAATATTAACTGCACACTGCTAACCACTACTTGTTTAGGTACCCCTGTAAGCGCGTTGCCGCTATAATTTGCGCCCACAATATTATAATTGCTAAAAGTAAAATTGCTTAGGGTTAATGCCCCATTCAACTGCAATCCCTTGATAAAACCGGCTGAGTTTTGCCCGATGATCCACCCCGTGCCGCTAAACTCCAGCCCGGGTTGTTTAGTGCCCCCGGCGTTGATGTAATACTCAGTTTCATCAGGGTGTAACCGGCGTACTATCGCATCTTTTAAGTTATAATAAAACACCGAAGCATCTATCAGGAAACGATCATAGTTATCGCGCATGCGGAAGCCGGTTTCGTAGTTAATACCATACTGCGCGTTTAATGAGGTGTTTATTACGTTATCTGTAGGCCTAACCTCCGCCGTAGTAGGGGTAGAATAGCCCCTGCTTACTGAAGCCCGCCAGATAAAGTTATTGGTAACCTGGTATGACAGCGCAAGCCTCGGCATTAGCTGCGGTGAAAAATTACGTGGCGTAAAGGCAGTTTGGTTCAACGGGTAAATATTTTCGAAATTATAATGGTAATAGTTAATGCTCAGCGCCGCCTCGGCATGCAGCCGGGTAAACAGGTCGGAGGCGTAGCGGGCAAAAAAGAAGTGCTGATTGGTGTTTATCTTGTCGTCATTTTGGGTGGTGTCTTTTACGCCCCCGCGGTTGCCATAATCGCTTATGGTCGAATTTGTTTGTTCCCATTCAAGGCCAAAATCCATATTCCAGTTGTAGTTTTTGGTTTTGATGCCGCCGAGCACAAAATAACTTCGTATACCGAAAGTGCTTTCATGCCGCTCCTCGTAATTGGTGATGAACGGGTTGCTAAAAAACACATGGTTGCCAAATACGGCAGTTACGTTTTTGATGCGATTGGTTAATTGCGCTTCATTAACCAGGCCGCCTAAAAGCAATTTTGTGGTAATGCCAATGTTCTGACCTATAGCGCCCGGTATTGTTGGCGTAGCCTGCCGGGAGAGCCGCGGGTTTAAATTGTATTGCGCCAGTGTTAAGCCGCCCGGCGTTTGGTATTGCAGGTTGCTGTAAAATGCAATTGCTTTAAGCGTGCTTTGGGATGTGTAATGCCACTGATCTGTAACCTGGTCAAAATGGCGCTGCATGTAACTGTGTTCGCGGTATCCCTGGTAGGTCTGATAGCCTTGATTAAAGGTAAACTGATTACTACCATTGGTAACATTTAGATTAGCGTGTTCATGCAGCAGTGCGTATGAGCCTGCGTTTAACCCAACTTCATCCTTATCACTGTCGATGTAATGACTGATCGGACTGATGATAACTACCCCACCGGAGTTGGCGCCAAACAAACTGCCATCTGGCCCTTTTAATATCTCTAGGCCCTTTACCGCATTAAAGTCGATGGCGTTTAAGTACGTGTTGCCGCCTGCATCGGTAAGCGGGATTTCGTCATAGTAAATTTTTACATCGCGCACACCAAACGGCGAACGTAATAGACTCCCCCTTATTGACAAGCGGTAACTGCCCGGTGTGCGCTCTTCCATCCGCACCCCCGGTACTGTGTTGAGCGTGCTTACCAGCGAGTTTTCGGGCTGCAGTTTTATCTGCGCAGGTGATATTACACTTACAGATGCAGGCACACTCAGTACCGGCTGATTAGAAAGATATCCTCTTACGGTTACGGGTTGAAGTGTACGTGAAGTATCGGGTTGAGGTTTTTTGGATTGGGCATAAAGGCTCGAGCTCAAAAAAACAAAAAATAAAAAAAGGGTATAGCGCTTTGCCATTTAGGTCAAAAGTAACCAATATGATTTCTTTCACTAAATAAAAAGCTCCTGAACTGCCGGGAGTTTTTATCTTAATGGTTTGTCAATAAAGGTTTAACTACTTCACCGCACTTACCCGCCAGATCTTATTGCCAGAATCATCTGCAACCAGCAATGATCCGTCTTTAGCAACGGCTACACCAACCGGGCGGCCGTAAACTTCTTTTTTAGCTTCATCGGCTATAAAGCCCGTTAAAAAATCCTGCGGTTTGCCGGGTTTGTTGTTGCTAAAAGGTATAAATACAACCTTGTAACCTACCAGTTTAGAGCTGTTCCACGAGCCGTGCTGGCCAATAAAGGCGCCGTTAAAATATTGCTTCGGGAACGTTTTCCCGGTGTAAAAGGCCAAACCTAACGATGCAGTGTGCGAGCCCAGGGAAACATCGGGCACGATCGCTTTTTCTACCATGTCGGGGCGTTCGCCTTTGCGGC
Source organism: Mucilaginibacter sp. (assembly GCA_965277245.1). Taxonomy (GTDB): domain Bacteria; phylum Bacteroidota; class Bacteroidia; order Sphingobacteriales; family Sphingobacteriaceae; genus Mucilaginibacter. The sequence continues at coordinate 2,335,460 of OZ255719.1, read as the reverse complement.
GGGGGTCTTCATGCTGGCCCCAATAGGCATATGGCCAACCGTAAAAGCCGCCTTGTTTAACACTGGTCAAATAATCGGGCGCCAATTGATCACCAAGTTCGTCACGCTCGTTAACGGAGGCATATAACACACCAGTGCCCGGCTGGAAATCTATCCCAGCGGGATTACGCAAGCCGCTGGCATAAATATGCTCATCGCTGCCGTCCAGGTTAACAACAAGCACGTCGGCGCGGCGGGCTTCGTTAGCCGGGCCATGCTCGCCCACGTTACTGCCCGAGCCCACCGAAATATAGATGCGCGAACTGTCTTTATCCGTACGGATGTTGCGCGTCCAGTGGTTGTTATAACCTCCGGCCGGTAAAATCACAATTTTTTTACCAGGGGCGGTAATATGAGTTTGCCCCGGCGAGTAGGGATAACGCCACAAACCATCTGTATTGGCAACGTAAAACGAATTGCCGATAATTAACATGCCGTAAGGTTGGTTAAGCCCGCTTAAAAATACGCCCTTGCTATCGGGTATGCCATCTCCGTTGGTATCGCGAAAAACGGAGATTCGGTTAGCGCTTTTTGTTAAATTTTCAGATTTATCCCTACCTACCAGCTTATTTTCTATCTTTTCCTTTATGCCTTTAGCCTCCGTATTAGCTTCAGAAGCAAAAACATCGCCATTGGGGGCTACATAAATATTTCGTGGATTATCGAGGCCTTCGGCATATAGTTGAACTTTAAAACCTGCCGGCGCAACGGGTGTTTTGCCCTTTGGCCAGGCAATAATTTTACAAAAGTTATAAACCGATTTGGTTTGGAAAGGTGCAGGCAGCTTTACATTTTGCCCGTCGGTGTCATTAACCGTGGCTGTTAATTTGGGGTCAGGCTTTTTTGGTGAGCAAGCTGCAAGCAAAGCAATTGCCGCAAAGCCTAAAAGTGGTTTTATAATGTTTTTCATGAGTGTTATTCACTGACTATGAACTTAATTAACCCGAAAAACAGTGAGTTTGTTTAGAAAAACTAATACACTATAATCTTGTCTATCTGCTCATTTGTATATTTCACCGTGTCGTCCAGCTGCAGGTTGCCATCGGCATTCAGTTCCTGCCGAATGGCAGAAATATGGATCTTTAAGGGCATCACATGCAGGTTAAGGTAATGGCATACGCCCGTAAAATGATCTATACCGCGGATGTTGCCATATTTGCCCGACGACAAACCTACCAGCGCCGCTTTCTTGTCGTTAAATGTACCGGGGAAATCGCAGGCATCTATAAATACCTTCAATACACCGGGGAAACTACCATTGTACTCGGGGATTATGAAAATAAACTTCTCCGAATCTTTGAGCAGTTTCTGTATGGGTTCAAATGCTTCGCTTCTTTTACCATATAGATCAGTAGCAATAAGGCTGTCGGGCAGTTCAGTAAGCGATAGGATATTTGCCTGGGCACCCCTTTTTTCCAACTCTTGCTGATAATACTTTGCCAGTTTTAAGGTAGAGCTACCGGGGCGGTTAGTTGAAGCAACAATGGTTATCATTTACAGAATGTTTGTAAGTTGTGGGAAACGCGTTTAAAGCCCGAATATTTAAATTTGTATCTTTAGCCGTGGTAATAAACAGCCGCCAAATTATAAATTATTTGGTGTTTCTGTTTAAGGATCCGGGTCCTTTTATTGTAAACATTGAGGTATAGAGAATGAGTAAAATTATAGCGTTGGCCAACCAAAAAGGCGGTGTAGGTAAAACTACAACCTCCATAAACCTGGCAGCAAGTTTAGCAGTGTTGGAGTTTAAAACCCTGTTGGTGGATGCCGACCCGCAGGCAAACTCGACGTCGGGTATCGGTTTTGATCCGCGTACTATTAAGAACAGTATTTATGAGTGCATCATTAATGAGATAGACCCGCATGATGCTATTCAGAAAACCGAAACGCCGAACCTCGATTTACTTCCCGCCCACATAGACCTGGTTGGCGCCGAGATAGAAATGATTAACCTGCCCGGCCGCGAATACAAAATGAAAGAGGTGTTGGAAAAAGTTAGCGATGAGTATGATTTTATAATCATAGATTGTTCGCCATCGTTAGGACTTATTACCATTAATTCATTAACTGCCGCGCACTCGGTGATCATTCCCGTACAGTGTGAGTATTTTGCATTAGAAGGTTTAGGTAAACTGTTAAGCACCATTAAAATTGTGCAAAACAGGCTAAACACTAAGCTGGATATTGAAGGAATTTTGTTGACTATGTATGATGTTCGCCTGCGCCTCTCGAACCAGGTGGTTGAAGAAGTGCGCACCCATTTCGAGAACTTTGTTTTCGACACTATTATACAGCGCAATACGAGGCTAAGTGAGGCGCCAAGTTTCGGCATATCAGTAATCATGCACGATGCAAATTGCAAAGGCGCCATTAACTACCTTAATTTGGCCCGCGAGATCATCAAAAAGAATAGTTCTGTTAAAAGAAGCGCACTAAAGGCCGAAGCAGTATAACAGCACATGAGCGCAGATAAAAAAAGGGCATTAGGCAGGGGTTTAAGTGCTTTATTGAATGATAACGAAGATATGATGCCGGCCAAACAGCCGCAGCATAATATCGTATCTGACAGTGACCTTGCCGGTGCCGGTTCTGTAAACGAGATCAACATTAACGAGATAGAGGTTAACCCATTTCAGCCGCGCACAGATTTCGACCGCGAGGCTTTAATTGAACTTTCTGACTCAATAAAATTACAGGGCCTTATCCAGCCGATAACCGTACGTTGGGTTAGCGCGCACAATTACCAGCTAATATCGGGCGAGCGCAGGTTACGTGCCTCTAAACTTGCAGGGCTAAGAAGCATACCGGCATACATACGATCTGCAAATGACCGGCAAATGCTGGAAATGGCGCTAATAGAAAACATACAGCGCGAAAACCTAAATGCCATTGAAGTTGCCCTTAGCTTTCAGCGGATGTTGGAGGAATGCGACCTTAAACAGGAAGAGCTAAGCGACCGCGTAAGTAAAAACCGATCAACCGTTACCAACTACCTGCGCTTATTAAAACTGCCCCCCGCTATACAGGCATCCATTCGCGATGGGCAGTTGAGCATGGGCCATGCCAAAGCGCTTATTACAATAAATGACCCGGTTAGGCAGTTATATCTGCACCAGTTAATTATAGATCAGGGCTTATCGGTACGTAAGGTTGAAGAACTTGCCCGCACCATGCAAAAAAGCCCGTCTAAAAAAAATAATGATAAGTCACCTTCGGCGCTTTCTTTCCAGATGCAAAAGATACAAGATGATCTTGCATCGAAGTTTAGTACCCGTGTACAGCTTAAGGTGGGCGATAAAGGTAATGGCGCTATCGAAATCCCCTTTTTATCGGCAGATGACCTGCACCGTATCCTCGAAATGCTGGACTGGTAACATGCGTTTTTGGTTTATACTTCTAATTCTGTCTGTTTTTGGTTTTACTGCTTCGGCGCAGAAACCGGATACTGTAACTGTTAAAACAACCAAAAAAGACAGCCTTCGGCAGTTGCACGATGCCATTAAAACTAAACCGTTTGTACCCAAAGCGGCTACCAGTAACATTTACCACCCCGATAGTTTGCACAGCCCGCACAAGGCGTTTATTCGCTCGTTAATTTTACCGGGATGGGGGCAGGTTTATAATCATAAGTGGTGGAAGGTGCCTATCATATACACTGGCTTTGGACTACTTGGAGCAGCAATAGTTTATAATCAGCATTACTATAACCTGTATATTACCGAAGCGCGCATAAGGCAGAGCGGGCAGGTATCTACTACAGAATTAAGTGGTATTTCCGGTGGATACCAACAATTTTTTGATGCAGCTGCAGCCAATCAGCGCAATTTCCAGTTAAGTATCTTCGGTGTGCTGGGTGTTTGGGGCATCAATTGCCTGGATGCTTATATAGATGGTAAATTTATACACTCTTATACTGTAGATAATGACCTCTCTTTCCGCATAGCGCCTATATTAATGAACCAGCCAACTTTTGCAGCCAACAATTATGGCTTTGTTCCGGGTGTAAAACTTACATTTGCAATTAAATAGGTTTTATTTATGAATATCGCTTTATCCGGTTATGGCAAAATGGGCAAAATCATTGAAAAGATAGCCCTTGACCGTAAGCACGAAATTGTTTTGATCATAGATCACGATAACCTGCACGAAATGACTGCCGAAAACCTGCAAAAAGCAGATGTGGTTATAGAGTTTAGCACGCCCGATTCGGTTTTAGATAATATTCAAAAATGCATTGATGCAGGCGTGCCTGTTGTTGTTGGCACCACAGGCTGGTATGATCATATTGCAAATTTGCAGGAGCAGGTTGCAGATACAAACGGGACCTTATTATATGCCTCTAATTTTAGTGTCGGTGTAAATATCTTTTTCCACGTGAATAAGGTGTTGGCCAAACTGATGAACAAATATCCTTATTACGAGGTACAGGTAGAAGAAATTCATCACACCCAAAAGCTTGATGCACCCAGTGGCACCGCCATCACTATAGCCGAGGGAATTATAGCGGGCCTTGATGCCAAACAGGAATGGAAAAACGTACTTACCGATGGCGGGACAGCCGTTGATGATACGATAAAGAATAATCAATTACTGATAGAGTCGCTGCGAATTGACAGTGTGCCGGGCACGCACACCGTACTTTATGATTCGGACGTAGACAGTATTGAATTTAAACATACCGCTCACAATCGCAGTGGCTTTGCCTTGGGCGCCGTACTTGCCGCCGAGTGGTTGCAGGGTAAAACGGGTTTTTACACAGCTGCAGATATGTTTAGCTTTGATATTTAATATTTAACTTGTGCCAACAATTTGTTATGAACTGGAAATTCTGGAGTAAGAAAGATAATACACCCAAAAAGAAAAAAAGCACTGCCCGCGAGTGGACGGATGCCATCATCTTTGCGGTAATAGCAGCCACGCTTATCCGTACGTTATTTATCGAAGCCTATACGATACCAACACCATCTATGGAAAGCTCGCTTTTAGTGGGCGATTTTTTATTTGTAAGTAAGGTTAACTACGGTGCCCGCATACCAATGACGCCCATTGCTTTTCCGTTTGCACACCATACTATGCCCATTATTGGCACAAAGGCATATTGGGACGGTGTAAAGTTACCTTATTATCGTTTGCCGGGATTGAGCGATGTTAAAAAGGGGGACGTGGTGGTATTTAATTACCCCATGGAAGCCGATTCGCCGTTTTACCGCCCGGTTGATAAACGCGAAAACTACATAAAGCGTTGCCAGGGTACACCCGGCGATACGCTGAGTGTTGCAGATGCACGGGTATTTATAAACGGCAAGGCTGCAATAACACCTGTGAACGGTGAGTTCACCTACATTGTACACACCGACGGTACGGAACTTAATCCACAGGTAATAGAAGAGCTGCACCTGTCTGACATTGCACAAATGACCAATACCGATTATTCTATGAATATGACGGCGCAGTCTGCTGCTACCATGCGTACCTTCTCGAACATCAAGTCGGTTATGCCGCAAATAAGTGCCAAAGGGGTTTTCGATCCCAGCATTTACCCCCAAAGCGCGGCGTTTAAATGGAATGTTGATAATTACGGCCCTATTATTATCCCTAAAAAGGGGTGGACCGTTAAACTCGACAGTTTAAATTACCTGATCTACAAGCGCGACATCTCTGTTTACGAAAATAACAAACTTGAAAAACGAGGAAACGACATCTTCATCAATGGCGTTAAAACGGACAGCTACACCTTTAAATTAAACTATTACTGGATGATGGGCGATAACCGCCACAATTCGCTCGACTCGCGTTTCTGGGGTTTTGTGCCGGAAGACCATATAGTTGGCAAGGCGCTATTTATCTGGATGAGCTGGGACGATAATGGCTCTTTCCTGAACCATATCCGCTGGAGCAGGTTGTTTAGAGGGATACATTGATATTTTAACTATCGGTTATACTATTTTAAAAATACCGTTAACCTGCTTATCCGGTTGTCGTAATAGTTTGGTCACTACAACCCTACAAATATCAATGAAGAAGACTGTATTAAAAATGCTTTTTGTGGTGAGTTTGATCATGTTGATAGCAGGCATGATAGTATCGTTTAATTTTCATCAAACTTACGGTGTTGGCTTAATGTGTTTAGGGGCAATGTGGGCGGTAATAAGTTTTGGGCAATTAAACAACCGGAGCCTTAAGTAATACAGTCGCCATATTCTTATCTCTTCCAGGCCCTGGCGGCAATAAAATTGCCATAAAATGTTTGTGCTGAGATTAGTTTGTATCCGGATTCGGTAAGTACCGGAGTCATATCAGTTAGTTTATTATTGTTAACGGCGCCAAATAAATTAAAGAACAGGTACATAGTTTGCAACATCGCCGAATGCCATCGTTTTCCCACTTTTTGAAAATCGATGTTCAGCCAAGTGCCTTGGTGTTTTAGGATACCGTTAATATGGGCGAAATTACTCATTGCCTCTACATCTTTAAAATTGCTAAAGAAATATGGTGTCAGTACTACATCAAAATCGTTGAGCGTAGTCACACTTTCTATTGCCTCATTAATAAAGGTAACGTGGTTGCTGCCACAGTCTCTTTTTCGCGATAGTGCCATCATATTTACTGAAACTTCTACATACGTGATCTGTAACCCCGAATGTATCTGCGCAATTTTTTCCAGTATCCAGCCTGTCCCACCACCAACAATTAGTAAACTTGCATTAGGGGTTATGTAAGGTAATAAGGCAACCTGTGCTTTAATAATGTTTCGACCAAAAACTAATCTCGACAAGGCATCATAAAACCACGATGTTTTATCATAATTGGCAGCCATTTAAATGCGGGATAAAAACTGAAATGCAACCAGCACCAGGTATTGCAATATCAGTATACCGTCCATTGCTATAAAATAATAGTATTCATTCTTTTCCCATTTTGATTTGAATATCAACCAGCCGGTTAAAAAGACAGTGAGGGTTAATGCCCAGAAATCGGTATTAAAACCTTGATTGCGGAAGATAAAGAGCAGCACTATATAAGCTGCTAACAAAACCTGGCAAAAAAGGTAAGCATTCTTTTCGCCCCAGGCAACCGGTATGGTTTTCAGGTTAGTTTGTTTATCATCGAAAAGATCGCGAATATCAAACGGAATTGTAAGCGCACCAATGAAAAAGAACCGTTTTACCAGCAGGATAGTTGTATCTCTTATGGTAACGGCCGCCAGGTGACTATCAGTGGCTTCCGATATAGGTAGCAATACACAGCTTAAGGTCCAAACTAAGGTTATCAGGAACGGCTTCAAACCCGGCAAATGCCTTAGCCCAAATTTATTACCCGCCACAGTAAAAAGCGGGATGCTGTAGCCAAGGGATAAAAAAGTCATGAAGATGAGCAACACCTTTGATTGAAACGACACGTAGAAAAACAAAGGACCTAATGCCAGGAAAGAAACAATGGTTATCGCGGTCATTAGCGTGTGCCGTGCAAAAAACCAGCGGACCCGATAATGTTTAGACTGTTGCGGAACTTTGGGTTTTGATATGAGGATGCTGAAATTGTATACGCCAAGTGTAGCCGCGAACAATATCGCAAGCACAGGATTTGCAGGCCTGGACCCTATAAGATGAAATGTTACCATGGCCTGTGCAACTGCGCAGAGCGCCATAAAAATATTGCTGAACAAAAGCCAATCGAGAATTGATTTCAAAAAATTTCTCATTTAACCGGGCTCCGCATTGCAATAATTTAAGTGCCGACACTTTTGTCGGTGCCGCTTTTCAGTGTAAATATCGTTATCTCGGGCAGTATTCCAAGCCGGCCGGGATAGCCCAAAAAACCATAGCCCACGTTAACATATAAATGCTGTTGGTTTTCGCGGTATAAGCCTGCCCATTCTTTATAAACATATTCAATGGGGCTCCATTCAAAATCTTTAGTACGTACACCAAATTGCATACCATGTGTATGGCCTGCAAAAGTAGCATCTATTTGTTTGTAATGCGGTACAACCTGCGCCTGCCAGTGAGATGGATCATGGGATAGCAGCAATTTAACCGGCACATCATCTGTATTTTTAACGGTTTGGGCCATATTGCCATATTTTTTAAAACGGCTAAGCAGCCCCCAGTTTTCACAGCCTAAAATGCCTATCTCTTCACCATCAACTTTTATGCGCCTGTTCTCGTTTCGCAATAGATTCCAGCCCATGTTTTTATGAACGGCTATCAGGCCCCTGTGGTTCTTCTCCTTCTCGCCCGGTGCCCAATCATAAGAATAATCGCCGTAATCGTGATTGCCAAAAGATGAAAATACACCCAGCGGGGCTTTAACTTTTGTAAACAGATCCTGATATCCGTTCATTTCATAAGCACGGTCATTCACCAGGTCGCCGGTAAAAAATATGAGGTCCGGTTTTTCACGCATCAGCATTTCTACACCAATTTTGGGCTGTTTACTGTGATGAAAACTACCTGCATGTATGTCTGATATCTGGCCGAGTAATAGCCCGTCGAACTTTTTAGGGAGGTTGGGCAAATACAAGGTAACGCGCCTAACGTGATAATCATAAACACCTTTAATTGTGCCGTAGCCCAAAGATGCAATGGGCAGTGCGCCTGCCAGTAATCCGGCCTTTATTAAAAACTCCGACCGCGGTATCACATCTGGTTTTGTTGCTGATGTTTGGACAGTTGGTTTTGTGTTAAACTGCCGCTTTAGCCAAATAACCAGTCGGCGCAGATCATCGATAAATAAAAAGGGCAGGAGCAGTATCTTGGCAACAAACAGCAGAAAAAACACAAGCAATATGGCCGACCGGGTACCTACGCCAAGCTTAAAAAAAATACTGATAAATACGCCGGCAATTAACAGCACAGATGTGCCCCAATAGATTTGAGAAAAGCGTTTTGACTGAAAAAAGCGCCCTTTTAAAGCGCTTTTTAAGCCGGTAAAAATATAATAGTCTATCACCAGCAAGGCGACGGAAACTATAATAAGCGTAGTGGTTTGCCCTGTCATTAACGAAAGTTAGTAACGGTCATCTTCCAGATCTTCGTCATCGGCCTGCAAGTTAAACAAGCTATCGAACATATCAGAAAACGCAAAGCCTTTATCAAGATAACCCTTGTTTAATTGCGAAAACTCTGCTAATCCGTGCAGTATAAACTCCATTAAAAGCAATTGCTGGTTTTCTGCTAAACGAGGGTGAAATGTTTTTACAATTTCCTTTAAACCGGTTACAGAATTCAAGGCTTTTTTATATTCAGGTAAAGAAAGATCATCAATTAGTGATACCGTATTGCCATCGCTAAACCAGTTAATCACTTCCTGGTAAGGGTTTGTCTTTTTCGATTTCTTGGCTTTTTCCGGATCAGGAAAAAATTGCAGCATCAGCGTTTTAACCGCTTTGCCTACCAGAATGTTAGCCACCTTTGCCGGGCCTTCCAGTTCGCCTTCGTAAACCAATTCTATTTTACCGGTAATTGCCGGGATAACGCCCAAAAAATCGGAGATACGCACAAAAGTGCTTTTCTCGCCATTGATAAGCATGCGGCGCTCTGCATTGCTGATCAGGTTCTCGTAAGCAGATATAGTTAAACGAGCAGATACGCCCGATTTTTTGTCGATATATTCAGAATCACGTGCTTCAAAGGCAATTTGCTCAACCAAATCTTTCACCAGGCCGTCAGATTCTACCACACTTATCTGCTCAGCGGTAAGCTGCGCTTCCTGTTGTGTAATACGGCGCGAAATATCGAGCGAACGCGGATAGTGTGTTAGGATCTGACTTTCTATACGATCTTTTAACGGCGTAACTATCGAACCACGGTTTGTATAATCCTCGGGGTTGGCAGTAAACACAAATTGGATATCTAAAGGCAAACGTAATTTAAACCCACGGATCTGGATGTCTTTTTCCTGTAGAATATTGAACAACGAAACCTGAATGCGCGCCTGCAAATCAGGAAGCTCATTTATCACAAAAATTCCACGATGGGCGCGCGGTATCAAGCCAAAATGAATCACACGCTCATCTGCATAAGTTAATTTTAGCGTAGCTGCTTTTATCGGGTCAACATCACCAATCAGATCGGCAACGGTAACGTCGGGCGTGGCCAGTTTTTCGGTATATCGTTCAGAGCGGTGCACCCACGCAACAGGGGTATTATCGCCTTTGGTAGCTATCTCGTTACGGCCAAACCATGATATGGGCGCTAAAGGATCGTCATACAATTCAGAACCTTCTATGTAAGGGATATATTCGTCCAAAAGATTAACCAGTAAACGCGCAATACGGGTTTTAGCCTGGCCTCGTAAACCAAGCAATAACGTGTTATGGCGCGATAAAATTGCAGTTTGCAGGTCAGGGATAACCGTATCCTCATAGCCTATGATTCCCTCAAAGCCGGCATCTTTATTTTGTAGTTGAGTAATGAGGTTTTGCCTTAATTCATCTTTAACAGATCTGCTGCGGTAAGCTGTTTGTTTTAGCTGGCTAAGTGTTTTTATTTTATTATAATCGTATGTCATAGTTTAATTTGAAGATTTGAGAATTTGTAAATTTGAAAATGATAATTTAATCTTCAAATGTTCAAATTCTCAAATCAAATAATTATCGTACTGTTTTCCTTCTGTTTCTGATGTAATCTTCAAATATGTATTCTCCTAAGCCGTTAAGCGAACTGTAGAACGCTTTGCCGCCGTTGGTTTCGGTAAACTTGCGTACAAATTGCTGCAGGTATGGGTCTTTTGCTATCATAAATGTGGTGATGGGTATTTTTAAGCGCTTGCACTGCGCCGCCATATTTAAGGTTTTATTTACTACCTTACGATCAAGCCCAATGCTGTTTTTGTAATATTTGGTTCCTTCTTTCAGGCAAGTTGGCTTGCCATCTGTGATCATAAAGATCTGCTTGTTGTGCGTTTTACGGCGGCGGAGCAGATCTGTGGCCAGCTCTAAACCGGCATAGGTATTGGTGTGGTACGGGCCGACCTGCAAATACGGCAGATCTTGCAACGTTATAGGCCATGCATCATTACCAAATACCACAATGTCCAAAGTATCTTTAGGGTATTTGGTACGGATGAGTTCGGCCAGGGCCATTGCTACCTTTTTTGCGGGCGTAATACGGTCTTCGCCATAAAGGATCATGGAGTGTGATATATCGATCATCAGCACGGTAGAAGTAAGGGTCTTGTAATCCATTTCCTCTACTTCCAGGTCGCGCTCGGTCATCATAAAATCGCCGATGCCGTGGTTAACCTGAGCGTTGTGTATAGATTGGGTAATATCTATCTGGTCCAGACTATCGCCAAACTCAAACTCGCGGCGTTCGGCATTTTTTTCATCGCCCTGGCCCGACTGCGGTGTGCGGTGATTACCTTTGCCTGATTTCTTAAGTTTGCCGAATATTTCTTCTAACGATGCCTGACGGATACTTTGCTCCGTTTTAGCAGTAATGTTAAAGTTGCCTTTCTCATTGTCCTCTGTCAGGTAGCCTTTTTGTTTCAGCTCATCAATAAAATCGCCCATGCCATACTCGTCATTGGTAATGTTGTATTGTTTGTCGAGTTCGTTAAGCCAGCTCAAGGCTTCGCCTGCATCACCAGACGTATAGTTCAGTAATTCCAGAAACAGTTTTAGTAATTCATCAAACCCGCCTTTTGGTACTTCGCTGGGTATGTATTTGGAGAATCCAAATCCTCGCATATTGTTGCCTTTCTCTTAAAGTAAATTAACGGAATAAAAACCGTAAAAGTTTAATGTTTGTAGCGCAAAGCAACAATTGTTATGTGGATATGACATTACTGAGGCGCAAAATAATTATTAGAAAATTAAAGTACCAAGCAACATTTATTACAGTCCCGCATTCGGCCTTACTTCGTGACTGCTTTCCTCGGGTTTAAAAATGAACAGTTTTCACTGATTAACAAGTTAATCGAAATTCAGCATTCGAAATGGATTATTCCATATCCGCAGCATACATTGGCGTTGCTCCCTGTTTCCCTGCTACAAATGACCCAATCCTGCATGCCTTTTCGATCACTTGTTGCGGGTCGCTGTTATTTAATAATCCCGCTATTAATGTGGCCAGGAAAGAGTCGCCGGCACCAACGGTATCAACTACTGTTGTAGGGAAACCAGGGTGTTCGTAAAATTTATCATCATGCCAAAGTATGGCGCCTTTATCGCCGCGGGTAACGCAAATGGTTTCGGCGTGATAGGTTTTCTGGAACTCGATAATCTTATCCTGCAATGAGCTGCTGCCGCCGCCGATAAGCAGATCAGCTTCATCTTCATTCATTTTTATTACGCTGGCCTTTGCAGCAAGTGTTTGTATAATGTCGAGGGTGTAATGCGGGGCACGCAGGTTCACGTCGAAAATAGTTAGTGCGTCAGATTCATCAAGCATATCAAATAAGGTATCGCGGGTTACTTCCCCGCGGCAGGCCAGGCTTCCGTAAACAATGGCATCTGCTTTTTTACCAGCGTCCATTAGCGCATCAGTAACACGGATATCGTCCCACGAAACAGGCTCAGGGATAATATAAGTAGCGTGCTGGTGCGCATCAAGTTGTACGGTAACTTCGCAGGTAGGCAGCTCGTCATCGTGCTGAATCAGGGGTGAATAAAGGTTACTTTTTTTTAAGAAAGCTACAAGCTGATCGCCAGACTTATCGGTCCCTACGCTGCTCGCGAATGCCACATCTACACCTTGTTGTTTTAGGTGCCAGGCAACATTCATGGGCGCGCCGCCTGCAACTTTAGTTTCCCCGAAAGCGTCCCATAATACTTCGCCGAAGCACAATACCTTTTTACTCATTTTTGTTGTCTGCCGTTTGAAGGAATTATAAAGCTAAAAGCTTTTTATGATATAAATGTTTAATTTTAATTCATGAAGAAAATGCTGATGTGTTTGATATTGCTTTTCCCGGTGTGCCATGTATTTGCGCAAGATAAACAAGCCGTATTAAAAGTGCTGGAAACCCAGCGCCTGGCATGGAACCGCGGCGATATAGACGGTTTTATGCAATATTACTGGAAGTCTGATTCGCTGATGTTTGTAGGCAAGAACGGCCCAAATTACGGCTGGAGAACTACGCTGGAGCATTACAAGAAACGTTACCCAAGTAAAGCCGCTATGGGCTATTTAGATTTTAAAGTTATTCAATTAAATCTTCTCGATAGAAGCAATGCCTTTATGCTGGGCGCCTGGCATTTAAAACGCGCGAAAGATAACCCCGGCGGTTATTTTACGCTTTGGTTCCGTAAGTTTAAAGACGGCTGGAAAATAGTGGTGGATCATACATCCTAAATTGTTTAAACCAGCATTTACAGAATTAAAGAATTTTCAGAAATCTAAAATATAAAACAATCGGTATCCGAAATATTGGGCCATGAGCTATGAACTATGGCTTTCCCTCAGTGCCTTATTCGCACGCTTAACAGCAAGCTCTTCTTTCCAATCCATGTAACGCTTTTTGAAATTCTTTTTCATAAAATTATCGAAATTGCGCTGAATCGTAAGATTATATAAGCTCTTCGCCTTAACACCCCATGATTTATCCCATGCACGTAACGAAATGGAGAATGAACCATCTAAATATTTCATCCAATGCCAAAAGCCGGTAGGCATAAACAGCGTATCGCCATGTTCTAAAATTGTTTCCTGCCCTTCAATGCCATCGAGTGCCGGATATTTAGAAAAATCCGGGTTTTCTATATCGTAATCTTCCAGCGCGTAAGTTGCAAATGGGATGCAATAAAGGCGTTCACTCCATTTATTATCAAACAAAATAACATGCTTACGCCCGTTAAAATGCGTATGGAAGATATGGGCAAGGTCTATATCATAATGCAAAAAAGTAACCGAGCCTGCACCACCGAAAAACATATTTGGGTATTTATCTAAAAAGCCGCCCATCAGGTCAGTAGGGGAGCGGTAATCGTTAAGTAAGGCGGGTGCGTGTTTAATTGGGTCGAAAAGGAATATCCGCAGGTCGGTAGGTTCGCGCTGTATTAAATTTATATAATCGGCAAACTTCATTTCTGCGGCCGAGGCATTGATCGGCTTAGTTGGGTCGGCCTTTGCGCTATCATAAAGCGGCACCAACTGGTCGCCAACGGTTTCCTTTAAGTATTCGAACGTCCATTTTTGTAAGGCAGGCCAACTTTCGGTGGCCTTGCGTATAACCAATGGTTTACGCGGTATTAAGTAATTATTAACAAAATCTTCTTTGCTGATGTGGTCAACGCGATCAATCTGCGATAAATTTAAACCCATGTTTACAAATTATAAATTCAAAGTTATAAAATGTGAGGTTAGAAACGCTACTGCGTCGATTTTTGAAAAAAATCGCAAAAAAACCCCGACCGCATTGAGCGGTCGGGGTTCACTACTATCAATTAATATTAATTAGGCATTAATACAGTGTTCACAACATGAATAACTCCATTGCTTTGAAATACATCTGCAATGGTGATCCATGATTTGCCGCCTTTTTCGTCAACCAGGTAAAGTTTTTTACCTTTTTCCATAACGGTTAGAGTACCACCGCTTACGGTAGTTAAGGTTGCAGAGCCATTTCCTGCTTTTACTTTAGCCATTAGATCGGCAGCGCTTAAACGGCCGCTAACCACATGGTAAGTGAGTATTTTAGTAAGGGTCGCTTTATTTTCCGGTTTAACAAGCATAGCTACAGTACCTTCAGGTAGTTTGTTGAATGCCTCGTTTGTTGGTGCAAATACAGTGAACGGGCCCGGGCTTTCCAGTGTTTCAACCAATCCGGCCGCCTTAACCGCAGCAACAAGTGTGGTATGGTCTTTAGAGTTAACGGCATTTTCAACAATGTTTTTTGTTGGGTACATAGCCGCGCCGCCAACCATTTTAGTTTGAGCGAAAGTGTTTGGAGCAATTGCAATAGCTACTAAGGCAAATGCCGCAATTAATAATTTTTTCATGGTTTTAATGTTTTTCATTTGGTTGAATTACGGGTGTAATTCAATTACAGATTGAAGAAACCTGCTATTTCGCAGTACTAAAAGGAGTATGAAATATTAAAACCGAATAGCTAAATTTGGAGTAAGTATTGGCTTTAAAAGAATAGATCCGCAGCAATGGTATCGGCATAGAGCTGGCCCTCTTCTGTTAAAAACAGCTTGTTATCCTCTTTAAAGATCCACTCTTGTTCGATGTATTGTTCTGCAGGTTTCAATAATTGTGTAGAAGAACCGATAGCGATGCCTTCCAGTTTCGTCAAATCTAAGCCCCACATGGTACGCAACGATGTCATGGTGTATTCGTTAAGGCGGTCTTTTTCTGTGAGTAGTTCGCTTTCGGCAGGTATTTCTCCCTTAATAATATCAGCAATGTATTTGGCATTGTTGGGCACGTTCCATTGCCTTGCTTCGCCATTGTAGGAATGCGCTGAAGGCCCAAGCCCAAGATACTTAACGCCCCTCCAGTAATTGGTGTTGTGTTTTGAATAATTGCCCGGTTTGGCGTAGTTAGATATCTCATAATGATCAAAACCTTGCTGCCTCATGGCAGCTGCAAGCGTGAGGTACTGTTTGGCGCTTTGCTGCTCATTTAGCGGCGGGTATATTTTTTTGTTTATGAAAGATGCTAATGCAGTCTTTGGCTCAACGGTCATAGAATATGCCGAAACATGTGGCACATTTAACCCAAAAACGGTTTCTATATTATGGCTCCATTTTTCGTCTGTGAGCAACGGATATCCAAAGATCAGATCGACGGTAATATTTTCAAAACCTGCATCCTGCACACGTTTTACAGAAGATTCGGCCTCCGCACTGCGGTGCGCGCGATTCATCCAAAACAGATCTTCGTCATAAAATGACTGGATGCCTACGCTAAAACGGTTAATTGGGGTTTGCCTTAGCGCCCTTACTTTCAAAATATCCAGGTCATCGGGGTTGGCTTCTAACGTTATTTCGGCAGCGGCAGTTAATTCAAATTGATTTGATAGTTCGTTTATGATGCGATTAACGTCATCTGGTTGTAACAAAGAAGGTGTGCCACCGCCAAAATAAATGGTCTCGATGGTTTCTCCTGCTAAATAAGTTTTTTGAAGTTTTATTTCGCTTATAAGGGCGTCCAGCATTTCGGCCTTATATTGCAGCGATGTGCTAAAATGAAAGTCGCAGTAATAACACGCCTGCTTGCAAAAAGGTATATGAATGTAGATACCGGCCATTGCGATAAAGGTAAATAAATTAAAATTTGATGATTTCTTTAGATATAGCTAAGACGCTTTATTTTTTCGTTAATCTCGCCTCAAGCTGAAATTCGCGTTGTTCTACGGCTTTTATCCTGGTATCTAATTTACAAAGTCAACTAAAACCTCTTTTATCTGCTTTACTTCTCTTATTAATATTTCATTGAATTTTTGTTGCTGTTCCCATTGTTTAACGGATGTACCCATAAATTATTTGGTTACACTCCTAAACTCTGTCGTTGCACCCATTAATTTTCTCAGAATGCTGTTGGTTTCCTGTATTTGAGCAGTATTTTCATCCTGTTTAATCAACAGTTCGGAAAGTATCAATGCAAGTTCTTTATCCATGATACTCAGATATACTAAAGCAGGTATAGTTTACAAATTCAAAAAAAAAAGCAATTGCGCCTAAATAAATTATTAAGCTAAATTTGCGGCGGTTGTAATTTTATGCGTATTTGTTTTTTACTTTTCCTGCTATTGCTTTTATGCAAATTCGGTTTTGCGCAAGATACAACCGGTGGAAAACCGCAATTTTTGCCGCGTGCGCCAAGTGCCGCCCAGTTACTGCTGGATTCTATTGCCAATGCCGAAAACAATAAAGCGCAATTCATAGCAGATTCTATCGCTATGTTGTATATAAAACGTCCCGATAGCTTACGAACAAACCTTTTCTTAGCCCAAATTCTTAAAGAGCATGCTTACAATGGCGATAATTTTTTGGTTATGCCAAAAAAAACGCGCAGCATTGTTAGGGAGGGTCATCCGCGCCAAACACGAGATAGGGGGATCATTTTAATTATTATAGGCCTGGTAACGTATGGTGCCTTACTTAACCGGGCTGTAAGTAAAGATATTACCAACGTAATGGCCTCTTTTTATAGCAAGCGTATTTTATCGCAGGTGAGTAAAGAGGATGGATTGCTTAGTTCCTGGGCGTTTATAGGATTATTCTTGCTTTTCGGGCTTACGTTTGGGTTGTTTTTATATCAGATATCTTCCTATTATGAGATATTTTATCGCATCAGCGGCTTCCAATTATTTGTAGCATTATCCCTAATGATCATCGCAATATTTGTTGTTAAATTATTACTGTTAAAGTTTATAGGGTTCATATTTAATATAAGCAAAGTTGTTTCTGAATATATTACAACCTTATACCTTACCTATTTTAACATAACCTTTGTGTTTTTACCGGTAACCTTGTGCTTTAGCTTGCTGGCAGCGGCTTATATACCATATATCTTAATCTTGGCGCTCATTACTGTAGGGGTAATTTTTATTTGGCAGTACCTGCGTAGCAGCGTTAATATTATTTCTACTTTTCAATTTCCAAAGTTTTATTTATTTATCTATCTTTGTGCCCTCGAAATTTGCCCCATTTTGATATTGATTAAGGCACTGAATATTAGGACATAGGAAGTAGAATCACGACGTTGGAAGAAAGAAAGAAAAAGGTGAAAAGCGTACTGGTTACGCTCCCCAAGCCTGAGAACGATAAGAACCCGTATGCCGAGCTTGCTAAGAAACATGGCTTAAAGATAGATTTCAGGTCTTTTATCCATGTGGAGGGTGTACCTGCCAAAGATTTTAGACGAGAAAAAATAAATCTTGCAGATTTTACCTCTGTAATATTTACGAGCCGCAATTCGGCCGATCATTTTTTTCGGATTTGCGAAGAAATGCGCTTTGATGTGCCTGTGGAGATGAAATACTTCTGCCTTTCTGAAACCATCGCCCTTTATCTTCAAAAATATATTCAATACCGTAAACGTAAAATTTTCTTTGGGAAACAAACCGCATCAGACCTGGCAGAGGTGTTAAAGAAGCATGCTAATGAAAAGTTCTTGTACCCATGCTCTGATGTTGCCGCAGAAGAAACGCAAAAATTTTTGCTTGATAACGGATACAATTTTACCCCCGCGGTGCTCTTCCGCACCGTTTGCAGCGATCTCTCAGACCTTCGCGAAGTGTTTTATGACGTTATCGCATTCTTCAGCCCATCAAGTATTCAGTCGCTTTATAGAAATTTCCCCGACTTCAAACAAAATAATACACGCATCGCAGCGTTTGGAGCTACAACACACAAGGCATTGTTAGAAGCAGGCCTTATACTTGATATACCTGCACCTACGCCAAGTGCACCATCAATGACCATGGCAATAGAGCAATATATCAGGCAGGTTAATAAATAATTGTTTGGTAAACTTTGTTAGCAGACTCCCGTAGAAAGACTAACGCTTTTAACTGAACTTTATTCAACGTGTGCCAGGCTTTAGCCTAATAAGCAGGCCTTTGTATCTAAATATTTTACCCGAAATGTGGTTTTAATATTGGTTTAAAAAAGTTTTTGTATTTTAGTTACCGAAATGTGCGTTAAAGTAACTGTTACAAGGTTACCAAACAATGATTATAAGTATGAAAAAGATATACTATTTGTTTTTTGCGGCTATAGCGAGTGTTTTGTGCAGTTGCAGTAGCGGGGGTAGTGATGGCGAAGTTAGAGGGGCCCCTGCCGGGACTTTCCGCACGCAAATACCATATGGTATGGTTTACATACCGGGCGGCTCATTTTTAATGGGGCAAACAGATCAGGATATTACCTTCGCTCAAATAGCGCAAACAAAACAGGTTACCATCCCTCCGTTCTTTATGGATCAAACAGAGTTGAGTAACAGTCAATACAAACAGTTTGTTAACTGGGTACGCGATTCTATTGCTATTACAAGTTACGTTAACGATGATAAATATTATATAAAGCCAAGGGGCGGGGCCCGTGGCGTTGCCGCATCTAATACCGGCGGTAACCGCAAAATTATAGATTGGAATTATGTACGCACACACCCGGTTTTTACACAGGGGCGTGGGGCCGCAGGGGCAGCCAATGGACAGAAATTGCAGGGTATGTATTACCAGGGCGATGACCGGGTGTTTGACCGTAACGAACTTGATGTGCGCCTGCTGAAATACAATTACTCGCAAATAATACTGCGTGATGCAGCAAATCATCACAATGATAAAACTAAGCGGCGTTCTGATTTCATCATGCGCGATACCGTTGCAGTTTATCCGGATACCCTTGTCTGGCTGGAAGATTTTTCTTATGCTGCCAATGAGCCAATGGTACAGGGCTATTTTTCGCACCCGGCATATCGTAATTATCCTGTAGTTGGCGTTAACTGGCGCCAGGCACGTGCCTTTACACTATGGCGCACAAGATATAATGAGAGCGCGCAGGATGCACACAGGCAACCGCACCGTTTACCTTATGAGTTACCTAACGAGGCGCAGTTTGAATACGCTGCTCGTGGCGGCAGGCTGGGTACAGATTATCCGTGGGGCGGCCCTTATATTAAAAACTCTAAAGGTTGCTTACTGGCTAACTTTAAGCCGGGCCGTGGTAACTATAGCGACGACGGCGCTACCTATACTGTAAACGTGAGAGCCTATTTCCCTAATGATTATGGGTTGTATAATATGGCAGGCAATGTCGCCGAGTGGACGTCATCTGCTTATGACGAATCTGCATCGTCTTTTGTGCATGACCTTTCTCCAACCTATATGTATGAAGCAAAGGCAAGCGACCCTGAAACTATGAAACGTAAAGTGGTAAGAGGCGGCTCGTGGAAAGACATCGGCTATTTTTTACAAAACTCAACCCGTACTTATGAATACCAGGACACTGCCAAATCATACATAGGCTTTAGGTGTGTAACATCATTTACAGGCCGCGATATTCACGATAAACATTAATAGCAGGTAACTGTTAACAAATAATCTTAAAAACTTAAAATTCAATATTCTACAAATTATTTATGGCAA
This sequence comes from Mucilaginibacter sp., assembly GCA_965277245.1. Taxonomy (GTDB): domain Bacteria; phylum Bacteroidota; class Bacteroidia; order Sphingobacteriales; family Sphingobacteriaceae; genus Mucilaginibacter. The sequence goes on along the minus strand of OZ255719.1, from coordinate 2,315,378 downwards.
GTAAAAAGAAAGCTTACGGAATTGGTAATGTGGTATCCTGGGGAGCAACGGTTGTAATTATCGGGCTGATGTTTAAAATTCTCCATTTACCCGGCAGTACATATTTTATTGCTATAGGTTTGTCTGTAGAGGCATTTCTATTCTTTCTTCTCGGTTTTCAGCGGGATGACGAAGATGTAGACTGGAGTAAAGCATATCCTGAACTTGACCCTGACTACAAAGGTGCAGCCCGTGTTGTTGCACAGCCACAAATATCAACCGGTAATACAGCGGCTTTAGATAAAATGCTGTCAGACGCTAAAATTGGCCCGGAATTGATTACCAGCCTTGGTGATGGTTTACGCACCTTTGGCGACAAAGTTTCTACAATTTCTAACGTTGCCGATGCAGGTCTGGCAACTCAGGAATTTGCCACAAAGGTTAAATCGGCAAGTGCAAGTTATGATAACCTTAGCAGCGCATTTGCAAAGGCATCTGCAAGCTTAACGGAAATGGCCAATACCGATGTTGACTCAAAAGGCTATCACGACCAGGTGACTAACCTGGCAAAAAATCTTTCGGCATTAAATGCGGTTTATGAACTCGAACTTCAGGATTCAAGCGCACATTTAAAGGCTATGAATAAATTTTATTCGAGCCTTGCCGGTACAATGCAAAACTTTAACGAATCATTAGACGACAGCAGGCAATTTAAAGAAGAAGTTGGCAAATTATCTAAAAACCTGGCATCATTAAATGCGGTTTACGGCAATATGTTATCTGCTATGAACCAGCCACGAGTTAGTTAATTTATTTCCTGCTTACTTACATAATATAAAAACGAAATATGGCTGGAGGTAAAGAAACCCCAAGGCAGCGGATGATGGGTATTTTGTATCTGGTATTGTTAGGGCTTGTAGCTTTGCAAATACCGGATAGCCTGTTAGACGCTTTTAAAAATATTACTGATAGTTTATCTCAGTCTAAAACAAACGTACAAACCGGTATAAGTAACACCTTTGATGCTTTTGAGAAAACTAAACTAAAAGAGCAACCGGAGCGGGCTAAGCCATTTTATGATAAGGCTAAAAGCGCCCAGCAAGTTGTAGAAAATTTTAACACTTACGTAGAATCTATAAAGGCACACCTGATAGAAGTTGGCGGTGGCTTTGATGATAAAATTAACGATTACAAAGGCCGGGCAGATATGGATATATCTGAACATTATATGGTAAGCCAGCGTAAAGGATTAGAGCTGCGTGCAAAAATTGACGAGACCAGGGAAAAGTTACTAAGTTTTTTAAGCGACCCGAAAGATAGGGCAGGTGTTGATTTTACCCTTGAGGTTAAAGACCCGCCGAGGAATGGTGAAATAACCAGAAAAACCTGGCAGGAAGCAACATTTGGCGAAGGTATACCAATGGGTGCATCCATAACCGCCTTAACTAAAATACAGGTAGATGCCAAAAATGCCGAAAACGAGGTTGTTAAGAAACTTTTAGGCAAGGTAGATCAGGCAGTTGTAAATCTTGACAAATTTACTGCGGTTGCTGTGGCTCCAAGCAGCTATGTTATAGCCGGCCAGCCTTACACAGCACAAGTGTTTTTAACAGCGGCAGATTCTAAATCTAATCCCGATATTTCTGTAAACGGTTCTAAATTAGCAGTTAAGGAAGGGCAGGGCACTTACTCAACCGGTACAAGTAAAGAGGGGGTTTATACCTGGGTGGGCACCATCAGGGTTAAGCAAAATGACGGGACAATGAAGGAATACAAAACGGCCCCTCAAACTTATCAGGTTGCCAAACCATCAGCCGTGGTATCGCCCGATAAGATGAACGTATTGTACATTGGTGTACCAAACCCTATATCGGTTTCGGCGCCGGGTATTGCTAAAGAGAAATTAAAGGTAAACATTAGCGGCGGTTCACTAAGCGGTTCCGCAGGGCATTACATAGCTCAGGTTAAAACCATTGGTACAGTTAATGTAACGGTTTCTGGTGAAGCAGCTCCCGGTAAAACACAGGTTTTAGGCAGCAGCGAGTTTCGCGTAAAGCGTATTCCGGATCCCAGGGCGCAATTTGCGGGTAAAAGCAGCGGGAGCGTAGCTTCTGCCAATTTAAAAGCGCAAGACAGGGTATTTGCCAGGTTAGAAAATTTCGATTTTGACGCTAAATTTAATGTAACCCGTTTTACCATGTGGGTGTTTAAGCCACGCCAGGATCCTATCCAATATACTACGCAGGGTGCAGACCTTAGCACCAGTATGAAAAGCGCGTTAGGCACTGTTACACCCGGCTCGAAGGTATTCTTTACTAATATAATTGCTGTAGGCCCCGATGGTACACAGCGCGGACTTGACGATATTGTATTAAGCGCAAATTAGAGCATTATGAAAAAGATTATTGTTGTTGCACTTTGCTTTTTGGCCGTAGGTACATTTGCACAAAAGCGTACTGTAAAAAAGCGTACTGCAACCCGTAAACCGGTTACAACCACCGCCAGAAAAACCGGCCCGCCTGTTGTAACTACCCCGAGTAATACTATGGGCACCTTACCTGTAGGGGGCGATACCAGCAAAAAGGTAGCAGCTACCAAACCATTTGACCGGCCGCTGGATGGTTACTTCAAAAAGAACGATCTGATTAATGCCAAGGTTACGCCGATGGCCAACCTGCGCGAAGCAGATGTGCTGTTTGCAAAACGCGTTTGGCGTGAAATTGATACCCGCGAGCGAATGAATAAATACATGTCGTCGCCAAAGGCACAGTTAATCACGGTGTTTATGGATGCGATAGCCAATGGCGAATTAACCGCTTATGACCCTACTCCTACCAAAGAAGACCCTAACGGCGATACCTTTTCAAAGCCACTTACCCCGGCACAAGCAAGAAATCGTTTAGCCGATAGCGTGGCTACAGACCAGTTTGACAAGGCCACAGGCGATAAAATTGGCACCAAACTGGTTGCTGGTGAATTTAACCCGGATAGCGTAGTAAAGTTTAGAATAAAAGAAGATTGGGTATTTGATAAGCAACGCTCTGTATTTGAGCCGCGTATTATTGGTATAGCGCCCATGATGAAACCAAAGGTTTCTGGTGCAGAAGGTGCCGACTACATCCCAATGTTCTGGATATATTTCCCGGAGGCACGCCAGGTTTTAGCTACAAAAGAAGTTGTAAATCATAATAATGATGCAACTAATTTAAGTTACGATGATATGTTCATGAAGCGGATATTTACCAGCTACATTGTTAAGGTATCTAACGATAAGGACGAACGTATAAAAGACTATGCACAGGGGATAGACCGTTTGTATGAGTCTGAAAAAGTGAAAAAATCATTAACCGATTGGGAACTTAATTTGTGGCAGTATTAATGCCACACACGGCCCTCTCCGAATGAGAAGGTGATAACAAATGTCCGCTAAGCATAACTTATCGGGCATTTGTTTTTCTACACTGCCATCTCTGCAAAATTATAGTTATTTATTCGTCCTCTTTAAGGAGTTGAAGGGCTAAAATAATCGAATACAGCATTTGCTTGTTTTAAATTCACTACCTCCTGCAGTTCGGTAATTGATGCTTCTTTTATCTTTTTAACAGATTTAAAATATTTCAATAATTTTTCTGCTGAGGTTTTGCCCACGCCGGCAACCAGTTCTAACTCTGTAACCAGGGTACTTTTGTCCCGCTTTTTGCGATGCGCAGTTATGCCGAAACGGTGTGCTTCATCACGCAGCTGCTGTATGATCTTTAACGTTTCCGATTTTTTATCCAGGTATAAAGGGTATTGGTCGCCGGGGTAATATAGCTCCTCTAATCGTTTCGCTATACCTATAACAGTTACCTGCTTATCTATCCCCAAAAGCTTTAAACTCTTAATCGCAGATGAGAGCTGGCCTTTGCCACCGTCTATAATTATTAATTGCGGCAATTCTCCACCTTCATCAAGCATACGGCGGTAGCGGCGGTGTACCGCTTCTTCCATTGTGGCAAAATCATTGGGGCCTTCCACTGTTTTCACATTAAAAAAGCGATAGTCCCTTTTTGACGGTTTACCATCTCTGAAAACTACAATGGCCGAGATCGGGAACTTACCCTGAAAGTTAGAATTATCAAAACATTCTATATGCCGCGGCAACTGGTTCATCCGCAGGTCTGTCATCATTTTTGTGAGCAGGCGTTCTACCCGCAGGTCGGGGTTAAGCTTTTCATACTGGTCCATCTTATCAGACTTAAAGAATATCACGTTCTTAGCTGATAAGTCTAACAGCTTTTTTTTCTCCCCAAGCTTTGGCACCGTAAATTTGATTGTCGAATCATCCAGATCAATATTGAAAGGCACAATTATTTCTTTAGAGGTACTGCCATATCGCGACCGAAATTCTGATATAGCCAGCGTAAGCAGTTCTTCATCGCTCTCGTCCAGCCGTTTTTTTAGCTCTATGGTTTGCGTCTGGATAATAGTGCCATGCATTACCTTCAGGTAATTTACAAAGGCATATTTTTCTTCGGATGCGATATTAAAAACATCTACTTCGGTAATAGATGAATTAACTACGGTAGATTTATGCTGGTAATTATCCAGCAGATCGAACTTGCGTTTAAGTTTATGTGCTGCTTCAAAATCGAGGGTAACAGCTGCCTGATCAATTTCCGATTTCAGATCTTTAATAACCGCCCCTGTTTTACCGTTTAGTATTTCTTTTATTTCTTCAATACTGTGCTCATAGTCTTCAAACGTCTGATAGTTTTGGCATGGGCCTTTGCAATTTCCCAACTGGTATTCCAGGCAAACTTTATACTTCCCTGCATCAATCTTCTCCTTGGTTAGGTCGAGGTTGCAGGTGCGCAGGGGATAGGTTTCGCGGATAACGTTTAAAATGGTGTGCATCATACTTACAGATGCGTATGGGCCAAGGTATTTAGAGCCATCTTTAACAATGCGGCGCGTCCAGTAAATGCGCGGAAAAGGTTCGTTCTTAATGATGATCCAGGGATAGGTTTTATCGTCTTTAAGCATCACATTATACCGTGGCTGGTGCTTCTTGATCATGCTGTTTTCTAACAGCCAGGCATCCACTTCCGTATCAACAATGGTAAAGGTTATCTTGCGTATCTTGGATACTAATACCCTTGTTTTGGCATTTACATTAAGCTCTTTAACAAAATAAGAAGCTACACGGTTGCGCAGGTCTTTAGCTTTACCAATATAGATCAGCTCATTTTCGCTGTCCCAATATTGGTAAACACCCGGTCTATGCGGTATTTTTTTTAATTCTTCGCGGTAATCAAAACCCCCGCGGTTCCCTGAAGGGGGAGAATTAATTATTATATCATTAGACTGCGAATCTTCTTTACTTTTCATCCCTTTTTACAAAAAGATAATAATGCATACAAATTTAATATTCAATAGCTAACGGCAAATTCTCCCCTTTTAGGGGCCCGGGGGGCTAAAATCCCAGCTTTTTATCAACTTCGTCTGTCCCCTGCTGCTGGTTATTATACTGCCCACAGTTTATGGATATGGTAAGGCCGGTTTTCGGCGCGTCGAAATCTACATTTTTTTTGACGCCTAAAGCTGTATTGGCGTATACTTGTTTCATATACAGCGCAAAAACGGGTAGTGCGGTATTCGCCCCTTCGCCAAGCCGCGTGCTTCGGAAATGTATATCCCGGTCTTCGCAACCCGTCCATACACCGGTTACCAATTGCGGGGTAATACCAATAAACCAGCCGTCAGAATTATCATTTGTTGTTCCTGTTTTGCCACCAATAGGATTATTCAATCCATACTTATAGCCCATGCGTGAACCTGTTCCATTTTCGATAACGCCTTTCAGCATATAGGTCATTACATAAGCAGTTTGTTCATCCATAGCCTGAACGACGCGAGGTTTATTTTCATAAAGCACATTACCGTTCTTGTCTTCTACCCTAAGGAGATAAGTAGGTTCTGTCCACAAACCGTGGTTGGCAAAAACAGAATAGGCTCCTGTCATATCAAAAACCGAGGCATCAAACGTGCCGAGACAAATAGAAGGGTAAGCAGGGACAGCAGAGGTAATTCCCATTTTTTTTATTAGCATCATTACCGGGGTTGGTGTAACCTCTTTCATCACATGTGCCGTTATCCAATTTTGCGAAAATGCCAGTGCAGTTCTTAAAGAAAGCATGCCAGGTTTAGTTTCTGCAGGATTTGATCGCGGGCACCAGTCGGCACCGTAGCCCTTAATTGTATCCGGTACGTTGTTTACCTGCATACATGGCGAGAAGCCATTAGCCACAGCTACCGAATAAGTGAACGGTTTAGCGGTTGAGCCAACCTGCCGGGTGCCCATTTGTACCTGGTCGTACTTATAATGCTTAAAGTCTATACCGCCTACCCATGCCTTTACGAAGCCGGTTGTAGGGTCCATGCTCATCATAGCATTGCGCAGGGTAAACTTGCTGTACACAATAGAGTCTATAGGCTTCATAAGCGTATCCGTATTGCCATGCCAGGTAAAAATATCCATTTGCGCAGGAGTATTAAAACTTGCCTGTATTTCCTCGTCCGATTTACCTTCTGCCTTTAATTCCCGGTACCGGTCAGATCGCTGCATGCCCTGTTTTATCAGCAGATCATAATTCTGAATTTCTTTAACTACATTATGGCCTTTCCAATGATCGTTAAACTGCGCCTGCAGGATTTTCATATATTGTTTTTGCGCGCTTTCGGCATACTCCTGCATGTCGTAATTCAGGGTCGTGTATATTTTTAAACCGTCGCGGTCAAGGTCGTAGGGTGTACCATCGGGCTTATTTATAGATTTTTCTTCAAATACTTTTTGAATATCCTTTTTTAATACGGCACGGAAGTAAGTTGCCAGCCCCTCTGAGTGATCGGCTGGATGGAAGTTGATCCCAAGCGGTTTTTGTTTAAATTCCTGGTACTGGCCATCACTTAAAAAACCTTCCTGGCTCATTCGGTACATTACAAAATTACGGCCGGAAAGCGCAGCATCGGGATGGCGAATCGGGTTATATAGAGAAGGCGCATTAACCATACGCACCAGCAAGGCAGCCTGGTCGGGAGTTAATTTATCGGGTGTGGTGTTAAAGTATGTTGCCGCTGCAGAACTGATGCCGAAGGTATTATAAGCGCCAAAATCTACCGTGTTAAGGTACATGGTTAAGATCTCTTCCTTCGTATAATTGCGCTCTATCCGCACTGCAATTATCCACTCCTGCAGCTTTTGGATCGTACGCGCTATAGGGTTGTGCGACCGTTCGCGTCCCGAAAATAAAATGAGCGCCAGTTGCTGTGTAATGGTGCTGCCGCCTTGCTTGTGGCCAACAAGATTGTAGGCAATAATGGTGAACATCCGGCCAAAATCTATACCCGAGTGTTTGTAAAAGCGGTTATCTTCTGTTGCAATAAGCGCATGGATCACATTTGGGGATATTTGCTTAAAAGAAACGTTAGAGCGGTTTTGTATAAAATACTTCCCCAAAATCCGCTTATCGTCTGATAAAATCTCTGATGCGAGGTTACTTTTAGGGTTTTCTATGGTGCGCAGCGACGGCAGCGAGCCAAACAAGCCGAAATTGATGCATAACAATAGCAACACCAGGAAGCTAAAACCACCTATAACAATACCCCAAAGCCTGCGGTTGTAACGCGTAATTTCTTCGGGTTTTAGTTTAATGAACATCTTAATAGTTTTTTTGGTAAAAGTCGGTATAAGTATCCAACAGCTTTTTGTCGGCTAATTTATCCAGATTTTCCTGGGTGATGATAAAAAAACTGTATTTATCTGCGGGTATCTTCATGATTTGAGCCAATAAAGGTACTATGCTGCGGGCATATTTTTTAACATCATCAAGGCTTGTAAATTTGCCGACGTAAATAAGTTGGTTATCGGTACCAACAGGTTTCAGTTGATGGCTTATGCCTTTTGCAGCATCATAATTGGCACGGTTAAATTGCCCGATACCAAAACGGGATGACGATAAATTGGTTGTGCCGCTGCTAACATTAATCACAAAATTATAATGTGCGCTGTCGCGAAGGGAGAATATTGATTGGGGTGCCTTTACAGGTGCAATAGCCTGTTTGGCAGGCTTGGTTGTAGCTTGCGACGTTGAAACAGACGCATTTACCGGTTGTACATTAACTGTGGCTTGAGCGCCAGGCCCACCATTTGCCGGCGCAGTATTTACCGCGCTGTCTTTTTTGGTGTTGTTGACTGATGTACTGGCCTTCGGAATTTTGCCATTGGTAGTTATCGGCTTAACCATAGGCGCAGGAGCCTTATTTAAAGTTGCCTGGCGGATAAATACTTGCTGCGTTACGCGTGCAGGTATAAAAGGCGAATCTGTAAAATCATTGTTTACCAATACCACAGGCCGCGCCGCCAAGTCTGTTTCATTTGCGGCAATGTAGGCCAGATGCTGGTTTACCAGCGGCACGATCAATTGATCGTCCGGATATTTAACCAGGATGTTGCTTAAGTCGCTGCGTAATGCAGGCAGTTGTTCGTTGTGGCCGGCAGCCACTGCCCGCAAATAAGCTATCTGGGCAATCAGTTTATTGTTGGGGTATTGTACCAGCAACTGGTCGGCACGTGTAACCACTTCAGTATATTGCCGGTTTGCATAAAGATCATAAAGCTGATTGTAAAATGCATTGAATTCTGCATCCTGATCGTTTAACTTACGGCCATACTCAGGATCGAGGATAACTTTGGCAAAGGCAGTTTCGGGATAATTCTTTAACAGCAAGCTTTTATAATACTCAGATTTCTGGATGTCGACGCTGCTGTATAACCGGTATAAATTGTAATAGATGGCCGCCTTCTCCGTATTATCAGGAAAACGTTTCAGTAATGCCTCGAAAGATACGATGGCTTCATTAGGGTCCTCCAGAATATCGCGGTAGAAATTTGCGATGGTAAAATAGGCGTTGTAAACGCGGGTGTTAGATTGCGCCATCATGTCGGGCGTTACAGGTACGGCCTGCAGCAGTTGCTTACGGTAATTATTCGCTAATACGTCATCGGCAGTGCGTTGATCTTTTTTTGCTGTAACTGTAGGGTCTATCTGGGTTGATATGTTTTGCTGATTAGCGGTAATATTACTACCAGACCGGTTACTTATACGCCAGTTATCTTCCAGTTTTCGGTTACCCCAAACCCGCTTAAAATCTGTAAAACCCTGGCTAACCGAGTTTGCGTTACTAAAGTAAAAAGTTCCCGACCCGGGAGTTGTAGCCGTTACATTTGTGGAGTTGGGCGAATTGGCATTGGTAAAAGCCGAATTTGTGGCTGCAGAAGCAGCGGCCTTTTGGGCGTCGACATTTTTTTTAACGATCTGATCTATACGGGCAGCACGATCTTTATCATTTAATTTGGCCAGTGTTTGCAGCGTATCTTCCTGTGCTATTATCTGTAATTGTTCTGAAAGTGTTTGCAGGTTGTTTGCTTTAAGCTGGATAGCGCGGTAACCCGGATAATTAGGTAGCAGGTTTAGTAGCGTACTATCGTATAATTTCTTAGCGCCAACATAGTCGCCCTTGTTGCGAAAACTAATATCGCCCAGGCGCAGGTATGCCAGGCCTTTTTGATTTTGATTTCGGGTACTTTTCTTTATCGCGAGGCGGTAGTTAGCAATTGCATCGGTTGTTTTGCCCTCTGCCATATAAAGCTCAGCTATCTGGAAATATATCTGATCTGTAAAATCCAGGTTGTTCTCGTTTTTTAACAAGCCGCGCAAGCGGTCGAGCCGGCTTATATGGCGGCCATTGGCCACATCTTCTATCCGTATACGGTTAAGCTCGGCATTAAAAGCCATTTCGAAAGCAGCATTGCTGGTTACAATACGGCTGTAGCTTTTATAGGCTTCTGCCGGCTCTTTATTCAGTTCCTGCAACTGTGCAAGTATAAATATAAGCCTGCGGCGCATGTTGCCGCTGCCCGTATTTTTAATGGCCAGTTTGGCCATTTCTTCGCCCTCTTTGTAAAAGTTAGCATCAATATCATATTGCAGGCGGGCGGCGTAAATATCTGCAGGGTGCTTTGTTTTCTTTTTGCCCTCTAAAGCAAACAGCGCGCTATCAGATATTGCTTTGGCCCTTACCAACTGGTGCAGGTTTAATAAAGTACGGGTTTGCCACGCCCTGGTTTGCTGCATTAGCTGCAAATTTTGCGGGTAGGTGCGTATTACATATCCGCAAAACTCATCGGCCAGAAAATAACGGCCGTAAAAATAATTAGCCTTGGCAAGCAGCAAATAAGCATCGCCGATATAATGGCTTTGCTCTTTAATACTGATAATGGTGTTTGCCCGCGCAATTATGGCATCCAGTTCTTTATCCTGCGCCCCTTCCTGGTGTACAATGGTATCCTGATAAACCTTTAAAAGCTGGTTGTAATTATCTGCATATGATGCCGCGTATATTTCCTGTTTTTGGCGAAGCAGGTCATTGGCATTAAATAAGATATTGTAATGGGCAGTTAAGTTTTGCAGGCCGCGGTTCACGGCGCTCTTTTTCTCGAGTGAGCAGGCGGCCAGCACGCAAGTAAAAAACACAAACGCAGTAACACGATATGTACTAAAAGAGGGCCTGAACTTCAAATGAAACAATGTTTAAAAAGGATTGCTAATTTACTAAATACTATGGCACAGGATCAATAAATTTGCGCATGGATAAAAATAAACAGAATAACGATGACGGCAAACTTAGTGCTGATTACAGCAAGTATACCGGCATTATTTTTCAGATGATTGCTACCATAGGTGTATTTGCCCTCGCCGGTTACTTACTTGATAAAAAACTTAAAAATGCCACCCCTTGGGTAACGGCTGTAAGCTGCTTGCTTGGCGTTTGCTTGTCTTTGTACCAGGTTATAAGGCAGGTAAGCAAATGAAGCAGCAGCCATATATTTTGTCATTTTTTATTTTTCAGTTTCTTTTATCTGCAGTACCTCTAAGTATCCAACTGCTTTTCCCAGTTAAGCATTTGCTGCTGCCCGGATTTTGGTATATCTATCTGTTTTTTTTATTTATTAACGTAATATTCCACATTATAGCATCCTGGGGCTTAGGTGCCGGCGATAAAACTTCTGTAAGGACCTTTGTTGGTGGTACAAGCGTAAAATTTTTGGTATGGATGATTTTTGTGTTCTTTTATTTGCGCAGTTTTAAGGTAAATAATGTGGTATTTATGCTCAACTTTTTTTATCTGTATTTATCTAACACAGTGTTTGAAATTTATTCTTTAATACGTAACTTGCGCAACTCAAATTTAAAGTAGAATTCCTGCAAGAATGACCTATAAACGTAACTTTACTTCAAAAATTTTTATTTTTTTAGCTGTTTTTACGCTTTTTTTTACTTGTTTGCAAAATAATTTATATGCAGAAGGGAACGTTAAAGCCGATAAAATGGCTGTTGCCGACACTGCCGGCAACGGGGGTAAGGGCGAAAAGAAGGAAGACATCTCGTCATTTATTCTGGAGCACATTGCAGACTCGCACGAGTGGCATTTTTGGGGTAAAGGTGATAGCAAGGTAACTATACCGCTCCCGGTTATTTTATATACTCAAAATGGCTTTGTTACCTTCATGTCCAGCAAGCACGACGCGAATGAAGAGGGCAAAGAGATATTTACGGAAAAGGGCCAACAGCTTATTAATTACGAAGGCAAATATTATTATCCGCTGGCTGAAAAAAACGCTGAGGGAGCATACGTAAAGATTGATGAGAACAAAGTTCCTGTGAACGGCAAACCACTGGATATCTCGATCACTAAAAATGTAATATCTCTATTTATATCTGTTGCCTTACTGCTAATTATATTCGGCTCTATAGCAAAATCTTATAAGGTTCGCGAGGGTAAGGCGCCTAAGGGGATGCAGTCATTGTTAGAGCCTATTATCATGTTTGTGCGCGACGATATTGCCCGGCCTCAATTAGGTATTAAGCACATTGCTTACATGCCATACCTGCTTACGCTGTTCTTTTTTATCTGGATAAATAACCTGTTGGGTTTGATACCGTTTTTTCCGGGAGGCGCTAATTTAACCGGTAACATAGCTGTAACGCTAATGCTATCGCTGGTTACTTTTTTAATAGTGATCATAAAGGCCAACAAGAATTACTGGACCCACGTTTTTAATACGCCCGGCGTGCCATGGTGGTTAAAATTGCCTTTGCCGCTTATGCCTGTTGTTGAATTAATAGGCGTTATTGCAAGGCCGGTAGCGTTAATGATCCGTTTGTTTGCCAACATTACTGCAGGGCACATTTTGATCTTAAGTTTGCTTGCACTGATAGTGATATTAAAATCGGTGTTTATTGCCGGTTTCTCTATACCGTTTGTAATATTTATCAGCCTCATAGAATTATTGGTTGGGTTTTTACAAGCATTTATATTTACTATTTTATCGGCGCTCTTTATTGGCCTGGCCATAGAGGAGCACCATCATTAAATTTGAATTTATTTTTTTAACATATATTAATAACTTGTAAAATGCACGGAAGTATCGCTGGAATTGGTGCCGGATTAGCTGCTATTGGAGCTGGTATCGGTATCGGACTAATTGGTGGAAAAGCAATGGAGGGCATGGCCCGCCAGCCGGAAGCTGCAAACAGAATTCAAACTGCTATGCTTATTGCTGCAGCGTTTGTTGACGCTGTTGCACTCTTCGCGGTGGTTGTTGCTTTCTTAACAGCACAGTAATTATTTTAAGGCTGCAGCGATTGGCTGCAGCCTTATTTTATTTTTAACAAGGTTAACATAATGACATTATTATCAATAAATCCTTTAGTAAGCCCGGACCCGGGGTTGTTTATATGGTCGGCCATATCATTCTTTATCCTTTTTGTTTTATTAAGGAAAATGGCATGGAAGCCTATAATTACCGCACTTGACGACCGTGAGCGTACTATTGAAGATGCGCTTTTAAAGGCCGAAGCCGCTAAAGAAGAAATGGCACGCATGACCAGCGAGAACGAGCAGCTTATTAAAGAAACCCGTGCCGAGCGTGACCTTATCTTACGCGAAGCCCGCCAGATGAAAGATCATATCATTAACGAAGCCAAAGAAGCCGCACAGGCCGAAGGCGGGCGTATGATAGAAAAGGCACGTATAGAGATAAACAGCGAAAAGGCGATAGCCTTATCTACCGTAAAAGCGCAGGTTGCCGAGCTTTCTATAGAAATTGCAGAGAAGGTACTGCGCAAAGAATTTGAAAATAAGAAAGAGCAGGATCAACTCGTAGCTGACCTGCTTAAAGAGGTAAGCGTAAAATAAGTTGTCTGTTGTAAGTTGTCGGTTTTCAGTAACAAACAATTCACGACAGACATTAAGCATGGTTAGTAAGTTTGATTGTTAGGATTTTAAACTCACAACTCACAATTCACAACTAATATTAGAATGTCTGAAATAACAGTTGCAACCAGGTACGCCAAATCACTGATAGACTTAGCCAAAGAGCAAAACACGCTCGAGGCGGTAAAGGCAGATATGAACCTTTTTGTGCAAACCATAAGGGTAAATTCACAACTTGAGGCAGTATTGCGTAACCCCATAATTCCCCTTGATAAGAAGGTGAAAATTTTGGACGCGATATTTGAAGAAAAGGTAGATAAGGTAACGCTGATGTTCTTCCATCTGATGGTGAATAAAAGCCGCGCCGAAATTTTATACCCTACAGCGCTTGAGTTTGTTAACCAGTACGATGTATTTAAACAGATAGTACGGGCAACGGTTGTTTCTGCATGGCCTTTATCTGATGCTAACCGTACAGAGGTTATTGAAGAAGTAAAGCATATTGCACAGGGTGAGGTTATCCTAACAGAAAAAATCGATACCGACCTTATAGGTGGGTTTGTTTTAACCGTAGGCGACAGGCAGATAGATGCCAGCGTATCCGGCAGTTTGACAAGATTAAAAAAAGACTTTGCTCTACAGGCAGTCTAAAAATTTATAATAATAGCAAAAGCTAAAATATACAAAAATGGCAGAGGTTAGACCAGACGAAGTTTCGGCAATATTGCGTCAGCAATTGTCGGGCTTTAAGTCAGAAACTGATTTAGAAGAAGTAGGTACCGTATTGCAAGTGGGCGATGGTATTGCCCGTGTTTACGGCTTAACACAAGTACAGGCAGGTGAGCTGGTTGAGTTTGATAACGGGTTACAGGGAATTGTATTGAACCTGGAAGAAGATAATGTTGGTATTGTACTATTAGGCCCAAGTGACGGGGTTAGCGAAGGCGATACCATTAAACGTACCAAAAAAATAGCTTCGTTAAACGTTGGCGAAGGTATGCTTGGCCGCGTGGTTAACACGCTTGGCGAGCCTATTGACGGCAAGGGCCCAATTACAGGCAAGACTTATGAAATGCCATTGGAGCGTAAGGCACCTGGTGTAATTTACCGCCAGCCGGTAACCGAACCTTTGCAAACCGGTATAAAGGCTATTGATGCCATGATCCCTATTGGGCGCGGCCAGCGTGAATTGGTAATTGGCGACCGCCAGGTTGGTAAAACCGCGGTTTGCATCGATACCATGATTAACCAAAAAGAATTTTATGATGCCGGCCAGCCGGTTATCTGTATATATGTTGCCTGCGGCCAAAAAGCCTCTACAGTGGCAAACATTGTGCGCACGTTAGAAGAAAAAGGTGCAATGGCCTATTCTATAATTGTAGCAGCAAATGCATCAGACCCTGCGCCAATGCAGTTTTTTGCACCATTTGCGGGTGCTGCAGTAGGTGAATATTTTCGTGATACCGGCCGCCCGGCATTGATCATCTATGACGATCTTTCTAAGCAGGCTGTTGCTTACCGCGAGGTATCTTTGTTATTACGCCGCCCGCCGGGCCGTGAGGCTTACCCGGGCGACGTATTTTACCTGCACAGCCGTTTGCTTGAAAGAGCTGCCAAAATAAACGCGAATGATGATATTGCGCAGGCGATGAATGATTTGCCGGAGTCTTTAAAAGGCATGGTAAAAGGCGGCGGTTCATTAACTGCCCTGCCTATTATTGAAACACAAGCGGGTGATGTTTCTGCGTATATCCCAACCAACGTAATTTCTATTACAGACGGCCAGATATTTTTAGAGACCAACTTATTTAACGCGGGTGTACGCCCCGCAATTAACGTAGGTATTTCGGTATCGCGTGTGGGTGGTAACGCGCAGATAAAGTCGATGAAAAAGGTTGCCGGTACCTTAAAGCTGGACCAGGCCCAATACCGCGAATTGGAAGCTTTCTCTAAATTCGGGTCTGACCTTGATGCCTCAACCAAGCTGGTTATTGATAAAGGTGCCCGTAACGTAGAGATGCTTAAACAAGGCCAGTACTCGCCGGTGCCGGTTGAAAAGCAGGTGGCTATTATTTATTTAGGTACCAAAAACCTGATGCGTAATGTACCGGTAAATAAGATACGAGAGTTTGAGGCTGAGTATACTAACCAGTTAGAAGTACGCCACCCGGAAACGTTGGCGGCATTAAAGGCAGGTAAATTTGATGATCAGATAACAGGCGTATTGGAAACCGTAGCAAGAGAGCTTACAGGGAAATATTAATGTAGATATGAGATATTAGATGTGAGACAGAATCTCACACTATATTTTTAAAAATGAGTTGGAGAAAGAGTTGATGGGAGCAATCTCAAACCTCAAACCTCAAATCTCAAATCTCAGAAAATGGCTAATTTAAAAGAAGTAAGAAATAGGATCACATCTGTAAACTCAACCCAGCAGATAACCAAGGCCATGAAAATGGTTTCGGCTGCCAAGTTGAAGCGTGCTACTAACGCCATAGTAGAACTTCGCCCCTATGCAGAGAAGTTGAAGGATATGCTGGCCAACTTATCGGCAAGCCTTGAAGACGGCGTATCGCCATTTTTGCAACCGCGCGAACCGATGCGGGTGTTGGTTGTAGTAGTAACGTCTAACCGCGGCTTGGCGGGCGCGTTTAACACCAGTGCAATTAAAACAACTAATCTGCTTATTTCAGGAAAATACGCCGAGCAATTTAAGGCCGGTAAGGTTTCTATAGTAGCTATCGGTAAAAAAGGCCAGGAGTTTTATCAGCGCCGTAATTATAAAGTTATAGGCAACAACAACGATGTTTATAATGAGCTTAATTTCGGTACTGTTTCTAAGATCACCGAAAGTATAATGCAGGGTTTTGTAAACGGCGACTATGACCGGGTGGAGTTGGTTTATAACCATTTCCGTAATGCGGCGGTGCAAATATTAACTACAGAACAATTACTGCCTGTACCAATGGCAGCTCCGGAGCAAAAGGACAACAAAGACCTGAGTGCTGTACAGGTTGATTATATTTTAGAGCCATCAAAAGAAGAAATTGTGGCTCAGCTTGTACCTAAAAATATCAAGATACAGCTATACCGGGCGGTATTAGATTCTCATGCATCAGAACATGGCGCACGTATGACCGCTATGGATAAGGCTACCGAAAATGCAGGCGAGTTATTAAAAAGCTTAAAGCTTGCTTACAACCAGGCCCGCCAGGCAGCAATTACCACCGAGCTTACCGAGATTGTTAGCGGCGCGGCAGCATTAGCAGCGGGATAATGTCAGGTAACATTAAATGAAATAGTACCGTTACATTAACTAAACATTTCTATTTTTGTAGCCAAATAACACATGTAAAATGAGCACCACGCAAAACGCAAATTCAGAAAAGTATTATTTATCATTAACACTTGCCATAGTAATAGGCCTGGTTGGCGTTTATCTACGTTTTGCAGGCGATGCACCTGTGTGGTCATGGGCTTCAAATGTTATCTTGGTTATTGGTATCATCCTGGCCTTAAGGAACGTATTTGCGATATTAAAGTAATAAATATCTTTAAGATAAGCTGAGCCCCTGTAAGCAATTGCAGGGTTTTTTTATTTAGCATATTCTGATTTTTATCCAATTGATAGGTTTGGAGATTGCAAGCCCTTACCTTAGCAAACGAAGAAGGTTTGGTGGGGCTATTTAGGCCTGTACTTAGATTCGTTTAAAATTTGTTGCGCATCCTGGTTTGCCATGAGGCGAGATAAGGACACATCAGGATGCCGCTCCATATATTGCCTTACAATTTGCCAGCCGGTCCAGGTGCCTAAACGTGGCGCCGACTCGTTTTTTTCTCCCAGCCCTGTGGTAAACGGCGCATCCGTAAAATATTGCTGGTTTTTGAGCACATCGCTGCTGTATAATAAATTCTCTTCCAAAAAGTAGCCCCAAATCTGGAGTTTAAATTTGTTGGCCCAATCCATCTGTGCTGTCGTGTATCGTATTTTGGTGGTGTCGCCAACATCGGGCAGCATTAGGTCCATCGCATACATGATTTTGCCCTCATAGATCATTTTTTGCAGCATGGTTTTGTTTTCGGCCGGTTCCGGAAACATGTCTTCTCGCAGGATACCTTCAACCACCCGCGGGGCTATATTTTCCGGTGTAAAAAACCTTGATATATAATGGGGGAAACTTTCTATAATGGCGGGGTAAAACTTAGAGCGCGCACCCAGAAAAAGATCCAGGCCGATGCCCGCATAGCCGTTGCCGATGGCTGTTTGTGCCTGGAAGCCAGACACGTAACTGAAAACTTTAGGAAGGTTTTTTTTTGGGAAATAATATTTTACACGGCGGAAAGCGTCCGTTAGTTCGGTATTTTCTTTATTGAGATTGGGGTAAATAGAATCAACCTCATGCTTTAGATCGGCGTATGATTTTGATGCAAAAACCTTACGTAAGGTTGCCAGATAGGCGGTATCCTTTACACTGCCGGCCTGTAAAATACGTTGCATAAAATCAGGGTAAAATGCACCGTATTGTTGTTGGAGTTGTAAAGCCTTAGGCGCCATTGGCACAACCCGCAAACTATCAAAGCTGTTATCAAAACGGCGGATGGTTACATTAACATCAATATTGCTTACATCAACCTTGTTGCGCTTATTGCAGGCAGTAAGCAATAAAAGGCTTATAAAAATTAAGTAAATTTGTTTTGCTTTAAGCGGGGTAAAATTCATTTTTGTCCTTTGCACAAATTTAAGGGTTTGGTTTGCAATACCCTGCAACAAAACATACAATCTGATACTACATGAACATTGCGCTTGCACAATTAAATTACCATATAGGCAACTTTGACGCCAACACGGTCAAAATTATCAACACCCTTAACGCTGCAAAGGCAAAAGGTGCAGATCTGGTTGTTTTTAGCGAGTTATGTGTATGCGGTTACCCCTCGCGCGATTTTTTGGAGTTTAACGAGTTTATAGATCAGTGTGAGGCAGCAGCACAGCAAATAGCAAAAGAATGTACAGCTATTGCTTGCGTAGTAGGTATCCCAACCCGTAATAATAACGCAGAGGGGAAAGACTTAAACAATTCGGCGTATTTTATAGCAGAGGGGCGGGTGCAGGCAGTAGTGAATAAGGCCTTGTTGCCAAACTACGATGTGTTTGATGAGTATCGTTATTTTGAACCCGAGACGCAGTTTCAGTGCATAGACTTTAAGGGGCACCGTATAGCGCTCACTATTTGCGAAGACCTTTGGAACACTATCGAAAACCCTTTATATGTGACGAGGCCTATGGACATGCTGATACAGCAAAACCCGGATGTAATGATCAATATTGCCGCTTCGCCGTTTGCATACGGGCATGATGAAGAGCGTATAGGCATACTGGCAAATAATGCAAGCCGTTATAAATTGCCGTTATTTTACGTAAACCATGTTGGTGCGCAAACCGAATTGATCTTTGACGGAGGTTCACTGGTTTTTAACAACGCCGGCGATTTGGTTGACGAACTTCCATATTTCGAAGAAACGGTTACTTACTATACCCTCGAAAACAAAGCAGTTATCAGACCGCATCAACCGGCTACAGTTATGGCAAATCGCCAAACAGATATAGAGCAGATATACCTTGCGCTAAAGCTGGGTATTAAAGATTATTTCATTAAGTCGGGGTTTAGCAGGGCAATTTTAGGTTTATCAGGTGGTATTGATTCCGCCGTTGTAGCCGCTTTGGCCGCAGAGGCATTAGGTGCCGATAATGTAATGGGTGTAATGCTGCCATCGCGGTTTTCTTCAGATCATTCAGTTAAAGATGCGGAGGCCCTGGCAACTAACTTAGGGTGCCGATCTGAAATTATAGCCATAAAAAGTATTACCGAAGCTTTTGAAGCGGCCCTCGAACCGCAATTTAAAGGCCTGCCGTTTAACATTGCCGAAGAAAACATCCAGGCGCGCAGCCGGGCAGTATTGTTAATGGCTATGAGCAACAAGTTTGGTTATATACTGCTCAATACATCTAACAAAAGCGAAGCCGCTGTAGGCTACGGAACGCTTTATGGCGATATGTGCGGCGGTATTTCGGTTTTGGGCGATGTTTATAAATCGCAGGTTTTCCGGCTGGCAAGATATATTAATCGCGAGCGGGAGATCATACCTGAGAACACTATTATAAAACCGCCATCGGCAGAGTTACGGCCCAATCAAAAAGACAGCGATTCGCTGCCCGATTATGATATTTTAGACGAAATATTAAAAGAATACATAGAACACCGCTGCTCATCTTCAAAAATTATAAAAATGGGTTACGATGAGCAATTAGTGCGCCGTGTACTGCGTTTAGTAAATATATCTGAACATAAACGCTTTCAAACACCGCCAATATTGCGGGTTTCCCCCAAGGCATTTGGCATGGGCCGCCGGATGCCGCTGGTTGGAAAATATTTATCTTAAAATAAATCAGAAAAAATATTTTTCTTCGTTAAACCTTTACTAAATTGTTAGTCTAAAGAACATATACCCCCAAACTTATGAAAAGGTTAATACATATTTCGCTCATTCTTTTTAGCGTGGCGCTCATTTCGGCCTGCGATACTTATAGCTATTATAAAGCCGGCACAACGCAATTAAACACACAAAAATACCGCACGTTTGCCTGGGTGCCGGATGGTAATCAAACCAACCCAAAGCCGGATAGAAATGGAAAATCTTATGCGGGTAATGCGTATTACAATAACCCCGTTGCAACACAAAGCATCAGATCTGCAACGTTAATAACACTACAAGCCAAAGGCTTGCGTATAGATGGAGAAAATCCTGATCTGCTTGTACATTATACTTCATCTGTAGGTAAAGGTACGCGCCTTGATTATTATGCATCTTACCCATATTACTGGGGCGGGGCATTTTATCGCCCTTATTTTGGCGGCTATGGTGGTTTTAGGGGCGGCTGGGCTTATGGCGGCTGGGGCCCTTACGGATACGGCGGTTTTGGCGGCGGTTACGGCTGGGGAGGTTATGGCGGCTACGGCGGAGGTTATGCTGTTCCCGAAACTTACAAGGAAGGTACGATCATTATCGATCTGATAGATCGTAAAACAAACCGGGTGGTATGGCGGGGCTTTGGCGTAGGCGAACTACATCACAACCCGCAAAAAACAATTGACGAGTTACCAAAAGTTGTTGATGGCATATTTAAACAATTGCCGGTAGGTATGTGATATTATAAGATATTTAATTAACAGCCCGTTAGGATTTTTCTTAACGGGCTTCTTTGTTTTCTGATTTTAACAGCTTGCCAGCCATGAAGATAAGTGTTAAAGGGGCAAAAAATATTTTTTACATAATTGCGTTAACACATTTAGAATTTAAACTAATAATATATATTTAACCTTTAAAGTTAAGCATCGTTTATAAGTCTGCAAATCGCGGTTGCAGCATCCGTTGTGAAGATGTGTGTTGCATGATTATACAATGATTAAACCCCTATCTATTCTATTTATATGCCTGGCTTCCTGCCTGTTTTTTAACAATTCGCAGGCGCAGCAATCCGGCCCTCCACTGGTTAGCGATGCCCGCAGGGCAGAGTTAAACGCGCTTTCGCAACAATACGATCAAACATATCAGTCGCAAAAAATAAAATATTTAGATCTTTCCAAACGCCACAACTGGTTGTTGCGTGGCCAGCGCAAAGATGGCGGGGTAACTTCATTACATGGTATACGCAATTCGGGCATGCCTATATTTGTGCGTACAGATAATAATGTAACGTCGGCAGCCACCACCAGGACCAATTATGTACAGCCCGGTGGCGCCCTTGGTTTAAACCTTAGCGGTTCCAGCACTTTTTTAAACGGCAAATTAGCCATTTGGGATGGCGGTGCCCCACTTGCTACACACCAGGAGTTTGCAGGCAAGACTATTACTATTCATGATACCGCGCTTGGTACAATAGATCATGCCACGCACGTTACCGGTACCATGATTGCGAAAGGTATTAACCCGCCCGTTAAAGGCATGTCGTTCGGGGCAAATACCTTAATATCTTATGATTTCGACAATGATGTTGCCGAGATGAGCAGCCAGGCGGCAAATTTGCTCCTATCCAATCATTCATACGGCACCATTGCCGGCTGGGACTTTGACGAAACAAATAACCGCTGGGACTGGTACGGTTTACCCGGCGATAGCGTGGATTATAATTTCGGCTTTTATGATAGCCAGTCGCAGGCCTGGGATAAAATAGCCTATACAGCACCAAATTATTTAATTGTAGAGTCGGCAGGTAACAGCAGGGGGTATCCCGGCCCGGCCTTAGGCGAAGACTATTATGGATTTAAAAGCCGCACCGACTTTACCTTCGTAGATAAAGGCCCGCGCCCGGCAACCATTAGCAGTAATACCTATTATGACGTTATTCCCGATTACGCAAATGCTAAGAACATCCTCACAGTAGGGGCCGTAAACCCCATACCTAACGGCCCTACAAACCGGGGCGATGTGGCAATAGCTTTCTTTAGTAGCTGGGGGCCGACTGATGACGGCCGCATAAAGCCGGATATCTGCGGCATGGGAGTAAATGTATTATCAACAATAGCAACCAGTACCACGGCGTATGGTACAGAGTCGGGCACATCTATGTCGGCGCCTAATGTTACCGGGTCCTTATACCTTTTGCAGGAATATTGGGCAAAAATAAACGGCGGTGCTTTTATGCGCTCAGCTACTTTAAAGGGGCTTGCCTGCGGTACTGCGTTTGATGCGGGCAATGTTGGCCCCGATTATATTTACGGTTGGGGATTGCTTGACATGCAAAAGGCGGCGCAGGCTATTACAGATAACGGGGTAAAAAGTATCGTACGCGAAAATACCCTCAATACCGGCCAAACGCAAACCTTTAACGTAGTGGCATCCGGTAACGGCCCCCTGGTAGCCACCATAGCCTGGACAGATCCTGCTGCGACTCCTACCACCGACGGTACAATTAACAGCCGCACGCCAAAACTTATCAATGACCTCGACATCCGCATTAGCGACGGGACAACTACGAGCCTGCCATGGGTGTTAAACCCGGATCAGCCTGCTACCGCCGCCACTTTGGGTGATAATATTCGCGACAACGTGGAGCAGGTTAATATAGCTAACCCGGTTCCCGGCAAAGCCTACACCATAACCGTTTCACATAAAGGTACATTACAATCAGGAAGCCAGGCTTATTCTTTAATCGCTATTGGTGTTGGCGGGTCGGTATATTGCGCTTCAGCGCCAACGTCGAATGCAGACTCGCGCATTGACAACTTTTCGTTAAACAACGTTACATCGCCAACGCCAACCGCCTGCACTACGTATACAGATTATTCGGCATCTACGGCTATCCAGTTGGAGCCAGGCAAAACCTATCCGCTTACCCTGACACTTGGCACCTGCGGTGCTAACTTTAGTAAAGCTGCTAAAGTTTTTGTAGACTGGAATGCGAACGGCGCTTTTGAAGCAAGTGAATTAGTTGCTACAACACCGGTAACTACTGCTACCGCAACCTTTACGCTAAATATCACGGTGCCAACAAATGTAACTGTGGGCAATGTGACCCGCCTTCGCGTGGTATTGGTAGAAACTACCGACCCTGCCACCATCGCAGCCTGCGGCTCCTATGCCAAAGGGGAAACACAGGACTATAGGGTACAATTTATACAGCCTGCGGTAGATGCAGGCGCGACTGTGATAACTGGTACCACACCGAGCGGCTTGTGTGCAGGCAAAACCAATTTTACGGTTTCATTAAAAAATTACGGTACAGCAACCTTAACCAGTGTTCCGTTTACAGTAACTATACAGGCAGCTAATGGCGCTGTAACAACCTTTAACGAAACTTACCCGGGTTCTTTGGCCGCAGGCGCACAAGTAGATTTTCAGCTTGCCAATACCTTCGTAACGTCGGCAGGCGCCACGTACAGTATTACAGCTACCACTAACGTGACAGGCGATTTTATTACTGCCGATAACCAAGCTACAGCTACATTAGTTATTGCTGCAACACCGGTGCCAACCAACACTTCGGCTTATTACTGCATCAATACAAAAAATTATTTATTAACTGCAAGTGCAGGCCCTACCGATGGACTGTTATGGTATCAAACAGCTACTGCTACAACACCAGTAACTTCGGGATCACCTGCCACAACCACCACTGCGCCAACTAACAACATATTTTATTTGGGCGTAAATGATCTGAGCGGTACCGTTGGGCCTGCAACCAAAAATGTGTTTACAGGTGGGGGTTATAATCAGTTTAGCCCTACTGTTACTGTGAATACTAAAGTACCCGTTGTTTTACAGTCGGCAAGGCTTTACGTAGGTAATTCGGGCAGGGTCACCTTTACAGCATCAGATTCCACGGGCCAAATTGTATCCTCTACCGCACTAGATCTGGTAGCTACCCGTACAACACCGGTTACAGGCGCTGCGCCTGATGATCCTAATGACCCCGGCCAGGTTTACAACCTCAACCTTATTTTGCCAAAAGCGGGCACTTATACCATTAGCGCAAACTTTGAAGGCAATTCATCTTTATACCGCAGTAATTTGGGCGTAACGGGTTATCCGTTTAGCATAGGGAATGTGTTTAGCATAACCGGAAACAGCGCTACACCAAATTCTACATCGTATTACTATTATTTTTACAACCTGCAGGTTATTAGTTATGGCTGTACATCAGGCGCCAGGGTTCCTGTTACTTTAACTACACCGGTTGTGACCAGAACAGGTAATGTTCTTTCGTCAAACTTTACCACAGGTAATCAATGGTATTTCAACGGTACGCTCATCCCCGGCGCTACAGGGCAAACCTATTCGCCGGTAGAGGCAGGTAATTACCAGGTTAGCGTTGTAGTAAATGCAAATGGCTGTACAGCAATTTCTGCCAATTTTGCCTTTGCATTAATTGCCCTGCATCCCGATAACAGTGATATAGGCCTTGCGCTCTTCCCGATACCGGTAAGCAGTAAATTAAACGTGGTGTTCACCGCAGTAACAGGCGGCGATCTGGTGATGCAGCTTATAAACAGCGCAGGCCAGATATCACATCAGGAACAACGCACCGTTAGCGCGGGGCCATACAGTACACAACTAAACGTTAGTAATTTAGCGCCTGGTGTTTATGTTTTGCGGCTTACGCTGGCAGGTAAGAAATACACTAAAAAGGTAATAATAGTTCACAGCTAAAAAGAGTATTTGAGGCCAAGCGCAGGGGCAAGATCAAAAACCGGCCCTGTAGCAAATTCTATCCTTGGGTCAAGGTCTATACTTATAGCTATCGGGCTGCGGGGGAATAAATACTCGAGGCCTACTGCGGCATCAAGCCCGGCAAGTATCCTGCTGTTATTGTAAACATCGCGGCCGCCATTATAGCTGCCGCTGCTTATACCGCCAATGTGAGCGCCGCCGCCATAAAAAAACTTCAGCTTATCTACATTAAAGGCAGGAACATGCATTTCATAAAGGCCGGTAAAAACCGCCCCGCCTGTGCGAAAGCCGATAATTCCTTCTAAGGCTACGTCTTTATTATAAAACCATTTGATAGAAGGGCCAATCTCGTATCCGCCAAACTTTAAGCCGGCTGCGGTTTTGTAATCCTGTGCCTTTACCCGTAAAGCAGAGGTAGTTAATAAAATAAGTGTGAGAAATAAATATGCCGATCTTTTCATGGGGTCATTTGTTTTGGTTATTAACGGGGATTGGCGCGTTTTATGTCACAACTCCTTTTCCGCGATTTATAATTAGATTAAGTTTAGGAGTGTAGGTTTAGTAAATAGGCTTTAAAACCTAAAAGTTTATTCAAAGCCAACATAAGTTTCCAATCGATAACCTTTACTTCATCCAAATAGCTATTTTAGCGTTATGACCATTTTCAGATCAACCCTTTTCGTATTGCTGTTATCAACTGCAACAGCTTTCAGTCAAAATAAACCGGCAGGATTATATCAGAACGGTATGGTAGTTTGTGCGTATCCGGATGCGTCGCGGGTGGGGGTTGAGATTATGAAAAAAGGCGGTAACGCTGTAGATGCGGCCGTAGCTGTACAATTTGCCCTTGCGGTTACCCTACCCCAGGCAGGTAATATCGGCGGGGGTGGCTTTATGGTTTATCGGCCGGCCGTTGGTTTACCCAACACGCTCGACTACCGCGAAAAGGCGCCCGCTAAGGCAAGCACCAATATGTTTTTAGATGCCGCCGGTAATGTAATACCAGATATGAGCGTGCAAACGCACCAGGCATCGGGCGTGCCGGGTTCTGTTGACGGCATGGTACAGGCCCACAAAATGTATGGTAAGCTTCCCTGGGCAGTATTGGTGCAGCCGGCTATTGATCTTGCGCGTAAAGGCTTTGTAATAACCGAGCGTTTAGCTAAAGACCTGAATGGCAAAATGGCTGCTTTTAAAAACCTTAACCCCGGCAAAAGCTATATGTTAAAAGATACGCCGTGGCAGCCGGGCGATGTCTTAGTACAGGAAGACCTCGCAAAAACATTAGAGCAGATTCGCGATAAAGGCCGTGCAGGATTTTATGAAGGTATTGTAGCAGCTCAAATCACAGCTGAAATGAAGGGCGGAAATGGCCTGATTACCGAAACAGACCTCAAAAATTATCATTCCGTTTGGCGCAAGCCTATTATAGGCAGGTACAAAGATTATAAAATGATCACCATGCCGCCGCCGTCGAGCGGGGGTATAGCATTGCTGCAATTGCTGCATTCTGTAGAAAAATATCCATTACGCAGATGGGGCTACAACCAGGACTCTACCGTACAGGTGGTGGTTGAGGCAGAACGCCGCGTTTATGCCGACCGGTCTAAATATCTTGGCGATCCCGACTACTTTAGAGTACCCGTAGACAGCCTGCTTAGGCCCGAGTATATCACTTCCCGCATGAAAAACTTTAACTGGGACCGTGCTACGCTAAGCAGCGATATTAAACCGGGAAGTTTTGCCGGTTACGAAAGCGACCAGACCACGCATTTTTCTGTAATAGATAAGCAGGGTAACGCCGTTTCAATAACCACTACACTAAACGGCAGTTTCGGTTCTAAAATATTTGTAAAAGGTGCAGGCTTTTTATTAAATAATGAGATGGACGATTTTAGCTCAAAAGCGGGTGTGCCTAACATGTACGGTTTGGTTGGCGGCAAGGCCAATAGTATACAGCCGGGCAAACGCATGCTTTCTTCAATGACGCCCACAATTGTGGAGAAAAATGGTAAATTGTTTATGGTGGTGGGTACGCCGGGAGGGTCAACCATTATTACATCGGTTTTCCAGACCATTTTAAATGTGATAGAGTTTAACCAGGATATGCAAACAGCAGTAAGCTCTAAACGTTTCCACCACCAATGGCTGCCAGACCAGGTGAATATAGAAACCGCCGCCACCTTTACAGGTGCGGTTAAAGAGAAATTACAGGCCAAAGGTTATAAATTGGTGGTAAGCGGTGCAAGCGGAAGGGTGGATGCTATATTGGTAAAAGGTTTATATCTGGAAGGCGGTGCCGACCCACGGGGCGATGATACCGTTACCGGGTGGTAGCACATTAATATTTGTATAGCTGCCAATATCGCCTTACATTTGCTATGCATGCATAATAAAGGCAAGAACCACGAAACGATTGACTATTTGCTGAAAATTGTTTGGCAATCTATGGCCAATAAATACAATCAGATCGTAACAGAATTTGGCATAACCCAATCTATAGGCTATGTACTCATCAATATAGATGAAGAAGAGGGCACCACCGTTTCGCAGGTTGCCGCTTTAGTGGGCGCAAAATCTACCAGCCTCTCGCGCATGCTAAGCCAGGCCGAAACTATGGGCCTCATCTATCGCGAACTTAACGAGGGCGATAAAAGGTCTGTTAAAATAAAGCTTACCGACCTTGGCAAAGAGAAGCGGCGAATGGCCAGGGCGGTAGTAAAACAGTTTAATAATTACCTGCACGATCATATAAGCGATAAGGAGAAAGATGCCCTTACCGATATACTTAAAAAAATCAACAGGCTTACCATAAATTATAAGCCCTAAGCGGCGTTCGCCGGCACATACTTTCCTCCCCTTCTCCCCGTTTAATCAATTAAGTGTTAAAAAGTGTTAAGCTGCCGATTTTGAATTTTAAAACAATAAATTTGCGGTTTGAAAAAAGCTGTATGAACAGGTGGCTGCTTATAATTACTTGCCTGATACTTTTTGCAGGTTGCAAAAAATCTGACGATGTAGCCGCTAATGTACAAGCACAGGCCGCCATTGATGATCAGAAAATTGCCGATTATATTAAGGCAAATAACCTTGCCGCGGTGCATGTAGGAGCGCCAAAGGTAGATACGGTTGGTGTGTGGTATGTAATAGAAGACCCGGGCACTATACCGGTTTTGTATACAAGTTCTACCACCATTAATGTGGGTTTTACCGCAAAAACGTTGGGGGGTAATGTATTTGCAGATAACAGCACTAAAACCGGGGTTTACCCCTCCTATGTGCTGGGGCAAACTATAAAAGGCTGGCAGCTGGGTATACAGGCTTCAAAAATTAATAAAGGCGGCAAAATAAGGATACTAATGGCTTCACGTTATGCATACGGCCCTTATCCGCAAAGTCAGTATGGTTTAGCAGCAAACTCTATACTAGATTTCGACATGAGTATATTTGATGTAATAAATTAATAAATGAAACAAACGCTTACTACGCTTCTGATAGTTTTTACAATAGGTTTAATAGCTACCGGCCTGGTATCCTGCAGGAAAGCCGATCAGAACGTTGATATAAAAACATACGACCAGCAGCAGATAACGGCATATATTGCAAACAATGGCTTAACCGGCTATCAGCGCGATTTAAGCGGCGGCGATACCACGGGCATCTATTACAAACTAACAAAACCAGGCAGCGGCCCGGCTTTAGACTACCCCGATAAGGTATTTTACGTATACACCGCAACAAGCCTCGATGGCACATACCAGTTATCAGATAGTATTATTAATCATACTTACCAGTATGTTGGCCACCTGGCGCCGCCTGGATTAATATTGGCATTTAAAAATATATTCAAATACAGGGGTGCCCAGGGGCATGTGATCATTCCGTCCCGCTTAGCCTATGGTTCTGTTGGTGCAGGTACCGGGTCTACCCGTTTACCCGGTAACGAGAGCCTCGATTTTTACATTAACGTTGTAGACCCTGCAACCCAAGCCGCTTATGACGATATAACAATTCAAAAATATATGGTGAATAATGGTTTAACAGGCTACACCAAAACCGCGTCGGGTTTATATTATAAAGTTACCCAGCCAGGCACTGGCACAGCCACCGTGAATGCAAACTCATCTATCGGCATACAATTTACCGGGAAGTTTATGAACAATACGATTTTTGATCAGTATAATGCGGTTGATACGGCGTCAATATTCAGGAGCTATAGCCTTATCCCACCGGGATGGCAAGAAGGGTTTAAGTATGTAACCAGCGGCGCAAAGCTTTCGCTTATTATGCCTACAAGTTTGGGTTTCGGCGTATCGCCTGCCAGCCCTTACGGTTTTACAACTTTTACGCCGCCACCAAATAGTGTACTTTATTACGATTTTAATATCGGCACGATACAATAAACGCTTAAAGGCGGCTTGCCAATGGGTTAACCTTTCGCAACCGCTTCTTTATATACCTTAAGGCATCGTATGCGCGCTTCCTGATTATCTATAATTGGTTCAGGATATTTATCCGTACCAAATTCGGGTAACCACTGTTTTACGTATACAAACTCAGGATCAAATTTTTTGAGCTGTGCATCCGGATTAAAGATCCTGAAGTATGGCATCACATCTGTACCCGATCCTGCTACCCACTGCCAGCTGCCTACGTTGGTAGATGCCTCATAATCTAAGAGCAACCGCGCAAAATAATGTTCGCCCCAGCGCCAGTCTATCAATAAATGCTTTATTAAAAAACTGGCCGTAACCATACGTACGCGGTTGTGCATAAAGCCGGTAGCATTTAGTTCGCGCATACCTGCATCTACCAACGGGTAACCTGTTTTACCGGCGCACCACACTTTAAATTCGGTTTCGTTGTTTCTCCAGTTAATATGGTCATAAGCGGGGCGGTAAGCGGTATCTATTGTTTGCGGGAAAAAATCGAGCGACATCATATAAAACTCCCGCCAGATGAGCTCGCCAAGCCAGGTTTGCTCGCGTTTAAGCGATGCTTTTACGCAATCCCTTATGCTGATTGTGCCAAAGCGGAGGTGCAAACCGATATGCGATGTTCCTTTTTTTGCGGGGAAATTCCTGTTTTTAGCGTAGTCGTCTATAATATCTTCATACTCTGTTTTCGGGAATTCCAACTCGCTTTTTACAAAGCCCATCTGCTTCAGCGAAATTTGCGGAAGGGTTTTGGTTTTATAAAGTGCCTTAAAATATTTCTCAGTGGGATATGGTTTACAGTAAAATGGTTTCAGCGTTTTAAGCCAGCGTTTCTTATAGGGTGTAAAAATGGTATATGGCTTTTTATCGTCCTTAACAACTTCTTCGCGTTCAAATATGATCTGGTCTTTAAATGTTTTGAACTCAATTCCCTGTTCCTCGAAAAATTTGCCGAGTTCGCCATCGCGCTGTTTAGCATAGGGCTCATAATCGCGGTTGGTATAAACGGCAGCAACGTTATATGATGTCATGATTTCCTTCCAGGCATTTTCGGGTTTATCATATTTTATCAATAAGCTGCTATGATGTTTTTCCAGCTCGGTTTTGATCTCGTTTACTGCGTTATAAATAAAAGTTACGCGGGCATCATCTTTATCTTCCAGGTCATCCAGAATGTTTTTGTCGAAAATAAAAAGACCGAGTACCGGAATACCACTTTTAAGTGCACGGTAAAGGCCGGCATTGTCATGCAGCCGCAAGTCGCGTCGATACCAAAAAATTGTTATTGCCTGTTTATCCATAGAGCTCTTTTAGTGCCGTTGTTATATCGGGATACCTGAATTTAAAACCGGCTTTCTCAATTTTTACAGCCGAAACCTTTGTGCTGCCAAGCACAACCGCACTCATTTCGCCAAGCAATAACTTTACCATAAATGAAGGGATATTGGGCATCCAGAATGGGCGGTGTAATTGTTTAGCTACGGCCGCCGTTAATTCTTTATTGGTAACGGGCTTTGGTGCAACCATGTTGAAAATACCTTCAACCTCGCTATTTTCAACTGCAAATAAGTACATATCCACAGCGTCCTGCAAATGTATCCAGGGTATCCATTGGTTGCCGCTTCCAAACGCGGCACCTACGCCAAACTTAATCGGCACAGTCAGGGGGGCGAGCGCACCACCGGTGGTTGCGAGTACAACGCCTGTGCGCATCTTGGTTACCTTTAAACCCAGGCCTTTCCCTTCGTCAACAGCCTGCTCCCACAAAACACAGCACTGTCCTAAAAAATCGCTCGCCGGGGCACTTTGCTCGCTCAACAATTTGTTACCCCGGTTGCTGTAATACCCCGTTGCAGATGCTGATATGACGTATTTAACCTGATTAGGCTTGCTTTTTATTAATTCATAGATCAACCTAATAGAATCTACGCGGCTGTTTATAATCTCTTTCTTGCGCACATCTGTCCAGCGTTGGTCCGCTATTCCGGCGCCGGCAAGGTGGATAATTATATCAACACCGTTAAGGCAGGCTTGGTCAATCTGGTGTTTAGGTACATTCCACAAATAGGTTTTTATGCGCTTATCATTACCAGCGGTGCGGCTAAGGTGGCTAACCATATAACCCTTTTGTAGTAACCCATCTGTTAAATTTTTGCCTATAAGCCCGCTGCCGCCGGTAATTAGAATATGCCTGGCTGCCATAAGATATTAAGCAGTTTGTTGGGTTTGTTGCAAGGCTTGTTTAAAATTTAAACGTTCCATTGGCACAATACGTAATATGGCATCATCGCGCGATATCAGGTCGTACTTTAAATTCTCGACCAGGGTTTTGGCATGTGAATAACTGATAGGTGTTAAAAAATTAAGCCAGTAGGAAGATAGCGCGGCAGAAACCTGCGGAACGGTAACTATTTTAGTTTTTATTTTCCTGCAAACATCGCCGTAAATGGTAAGCATTTGCTTAAAGGTCATTACCTCGGGCCCGCTGATGTGAAACTCACTATCAAAAGATGCTTTGTTAAGCAGGCAGCCAACCAGGTATTTTATTACATCTGCAATGGCAATTGGTTGTTCCTGCGCTTTTGACCAGTTGCTGGCTATAATTACCGGCATTTTACGTGTAAGGCCATCCATCAGTTCAGTCGCAACACTGCCGGGGCCTACAATCATGGTAGATTTTAAGATGGTTATGGCAGCATCTGCCTTACATAATATATCTTCTACATGCTGTCGCGAAAGGCCTTCGGCTGTAAGGTGGTCGTCAATGTCGCTTAAAGATATGATCTGCTTACAATTGGTTTCGCTTATGGCATTTAAAAAATTTTCTGCCACAAGTGCCTCCAGTCCGGCAAAGCCCGATGTTTGGATCATAGCATTTACCAGGTAATAGGCTACATCTATATCCTCCGGCATAGGTTCCATGCTGCGGTTACGTAGCAGATCGCCCTCAATTAACGTTACATTACCTGCATACGGGCTCTGCCTGGCAAACAAAGTTTTATCACGTACCAGGCAAACCACCTCATAGCCTTTATCCAGCAAGGCGGGTATTAAGCGCGCACCAATGTAACCGCTGGCCCCGGTAAGCAACACCTTCATAATTGCAGCATCTTCATGTTATCTAATTGCAACAACCAAAATCCAATGCAGTTTTAGGAATTATTTAGTACAGATTCTTATTTGAAATATAAAACAAAAAGAACTCTTGCGCCTAAAATTACCGCACTATGAATTAATTTTTAGCCGTAATACAAGGTAATTATCTTAGTTTTGTACCGTTTTAAAGATTGGTTTTAAGATGGATCGTTTTACTTACCTCAGCAACGAAAATTCAGCATATATCGACTCCTTGTACGAAGCTTACCGGGAAAATCCCGAATCGGTAGACTTTGGCTGGCAGAAATTTTTTGAAGGTTTTGATTTTGGAAAAGGGGCAGAAGGTGCCGCCGCCACCAAAGCAGGTACTGCCGCGCCCGAGCATGTTTTAAAAGAAATTAACGTGCTTAATATGATAAATGGCTACCGCTCGCGCGGGCACCTATTTACCAAAACAAACCCGGTACGCGAACGCCGGCATTATTTTCCGGGTAAAGAGCTGGAAACTTTCGGTTTGAGCGATGCCGATCTGGATACGGTTTTTAATGCCGGTATAGAAGTTGGATTAGGTAAAGTAACCTTACGCGCCATCCGCGACCTGCTCGAAGAAACCTATTGCGATACCATAGGTGCCGAGTATAAGTACATACGTAACCCCAACAAGATAAAGTGGTTTGAGAGCCGCATGGAGAAAACGCGCAACCAACCGTCGTTTTCTATAGAAGAGAAGAAACGCATTTTCAATAAGTTAAACCAGGCCGTTGGTTTCGAAAGCTTTTTAGGCACTAAGTTTTTAGGCCAGAAACGGTTCTCTCTGGAGGGTGCAGAAGCGTTGATTCCCGCCCTTGATTCGGTGATAGAAAAAGGCGCAAACCTGGGCATCGAAGAATTTACCATAGGTATGGCCCACCGCGGCCGGCTTAATGTTTTGGCCAACATTATGGGCAAAACATACCAGGAAATTTTTGCGGAATTTGAAGGGAAAAATTACGATCAAAATACCGTTTACGGCGGTGATGTTAAGTACCATTTAGGGTTTTCTACAGATGTGCAAACCACTAACGGCAAAAATGTACATCTCAGCCTTTGCCCAAATCCATCGCATTTGGAAACTGTAGACCCGGTTGTAGAGGGCCAAACGCGTGCAAAAATAGATTTTAAATATAATGGCGATACTAACCGTATAGCGCCGATATTAATTCATGGTGATGCATCTGTAGCGGCGCAAGGTATTATCTACGAAGTGCTGCAAATGGAACGCCTGGAAGGTTACCAAACTGGCGGTACCGTACATTTGGTTATCAATAACCAGATAGGCTTTACCACCAATTACAAAGACGCCCGATCCAGCACATATTGTACAGATATAGCAAAAACGGTGCTTTCGCCCGTGTTTCACGTAAATGGCGACGATGCCGAAGCGCTGGTTTATACGATAAACCTGGCTATGGAATATAGGCAGGAATTTAAAGAAGATGTTTTTATAGATATACTTTGTTATCGCCGTTTTGGGCATAACGAGGCCGATGAGCCTAAATTTACCCAGCCGGTGTTATACAAGGCTATAGAAGCGCACCCTAACCCGCGCGAGGTATATCTGCAGAAGTTATTAGCGCAAAATGACATTACCGCCGATGCTGCCAAGGAAATGGATAAAACCTTTCGTGCGCAATTGCAGAAAAGCCTTGACGCCAGTAAGGCACAGGACCGTTTTTTAGAAAGCAAACCTATGTTTGCCGGCGCATGGGAGGGTTTACATATTGCTACAGAAAAGGAGAACGTTAAACCGGTAGGCACTGCAATTTCTGAAGCAGAGTTGATTAAAATTGGACAGAAAATAACGGATCTGCCAAAAGGAAAAGACTTTTTTAAAAAGATAGAAAAGCTGTTTGACGACCGCCGCAAAATGGTTAATGAAACCCATGTGTTTGATTGGGCAATGGGTGAGTTGCTGGCTTATGGTTCTTTATTAGCAGAGGGCCATCCGGTACGTTTAAGCGGCGAGGATGTTAAGCGTGGCACATTTTCGCATCGGCATGCGGTTTTAACACTGGCCGATTCGGAAGAAGAGTATACACCGCTATCTACCTTAGATACCGAAGCAAAATTTTATATATATAACTCTTTACTATCAGAGTATGGGGTTTTAGGTTTTGAATATGGCTATGCTTTAGCTAACCCGCATGCGTTAACTATTTGGGAAGCACAATTTGGAGATTTTGTTAATGGTGCCCAAATTATTGTAGACCAGTATGTAGCCAGCGCCGAAACTAAATGGCAGCGCGGCAACGGTTTGGTAATGCTGTTGCCCCACGGGTATGAGGGACAAGGGCCCGAGCATTCATCAGCCCGGATAGAGCGCTTTATGGAACTTTGCGCCGATAATAATATTCAGGTGGCAAATTGTACTACGCCCGCCAATTTCTTTCACGTGATGCGCCGCCAACTGCACCGCGATTTCCGCAAGCCATTGATCGTGTTCACGCCTAAGAGCTTATTACGGTCGCCAATGTGCGTTTCGCCTCTGGCTGATTTTACTAACGGGCAGTTTCAGGAACTGATTGCTGATAACTTTGCCGACACTAAAAAGGTAAAAAGGGTTTTATTCTGTTCGGGCAAGATCTATTATGACCTGCTTGGAAAACAACAAACAGATAAACGTACCGATGTTGCTATAGTGCGCATCGAGCAATTGTACCCTACCCCTGCAGATCAAATGCTGAGGCTGAAAAGTACATATAGCAACGCAGCCGAATTTATTTGGGTGCAGGAAGAACCCGAAAACATGGGTGCCTGGCCATATATGTTCCGAAAATTTGGCAAAAGTGTGTTAAATCTCGATATAATATCGCGGAAAGAAAGTGCGAGCACTGCTACGGGCTATGCAAAACAACATAACTCGCAGCAGTTATACATTGTTGGTAAGGCTTTTGAAACACAAGCAGGAGAGGTTGTTAAAGAAAAAATAAAAGAAACCACAAAGAAGATGGCTAACGCCGGTGCAGATTAATTTTTTGATGAATATTGAATTGAGCGTTGTGAGCAGTTACAACGATTTAATTAATTACCATCAACAACGATGAAACAAACCATTCACTAATAAGACCCATTCACTACTCACATTAAACAAAATGAGTTTAGAAATAAAAGTTCCGCCGGTAGGCGAATCAATTACGGAAGTCACCTTGTCGCGCTGGATAAAAAAAGATGGCGATGTGGTGGAGATGGATGAAGTGATCGCGGAGCTGGAATCAGACAAAGCAACATTTGAACTGACTGCAGAGCAGGCCGGAATTTTAAAAACGGCGGTAGCCGAAGGCGATACTTTGCCAATTGGCGCTGTTGTTGCAAACATTGGAGCGGCAGGTGGAGCAGTAGAAGGTGGTAGTGGCAGTAACGAGAAGTTACCTGCGCAAGCGGTTGCAGAGGTTAAGCCAACAGCGCAGGAAACCAATACACCGGAACCTGCTGCCGGAAAAAGCACCTTAGAAATTGTGGTGCCCGCCGTTGGCGAATCTATAACCGAAGTAACTTTGTCTAAATGGATGAAAAAGGACGGTGACCAGGTAGCCATGGACGAATCCATTGCCGAACTGGAATCAGATAAAGCAACGTTTGAATTACCGGCCGCGCAGGCAGGTATTTTAAAAATTATGGCTAATGAGGGCGATACGATTGCCATAGGCGCGGTTGTTGCCAGCATAGAAACGTCAGTAAAAGGCAGTAGTAGCAGTAACGCCAACGCAGAAGAAACTGCAACCGCAGCTGCTGCTGCAATTCAAAGTGCCGCTAACAACCTTGATACTAAAGCAAAAACTTACGCATCGGGCACGCCATCGCCTGCTGCCGCAAAAATATTGGCCGAAAAAGGTGTCGATCCTGCTTCTGTAAATGGTAACGGTGTTGCAGGGCGTATTACCAAAGAAGATGCGCTGAATGCAAAGAAGTCCGCAAGTCCGGAAGGTGCTAATACGGAAAGTAAACCAACCGCTACTGCATCCCCAATTCCTGCACCTGCACCGGGATCAAGAAATGAGCGACGTGAGAAGATGACATCCCTTCGCAAAACCATTGCGAAGCGTTTGGTTGCTGTGAAGAATGAAACAGCAATGCTTACTACCTTTAACGAGGTAGATATGTCGCCAATTATGGAGATCCGCAGCAAATACAAAGATAAATTTAAAGAAAAACATGGTGTAGGCTTAGGCTTTATGTCATTTTTCACCAAAGCGGTTTGCGAGGCTTTAAAAGAATGGCCGGCCGTTGGCGCACGTATAGAAAACGACGAAATTATATATAGCGACTTCGTAGATGTATCTATTGCAGTCTCTGCCCCGCGAGGTTTGGTCGTTCCCATTATTCGCAACGCAGATCAATTAGACCTGGCAGGAATTGAAAAGGCTGTATTGGCATTGGCCGGTAAAGCACGTGAGAATAAATTGAGTATTGAAGAAATGACAGGCGGCACCTTTACCATCACTAACGGTGGTGTGTTCGGCTCTATGATGTCTACGCCGATTATTAACTCACCGCAATCTGCCATTTTGGGTATGCACAATATTATTGAGCGCCCGGTTGCTGTAAACGGGCAAGTGGTTATCCGCCCGATGATGTACATCGCACTTTCTTACGACCACAGGGTAATTGATGGCCGCGAGTCGGTAAGTTTCCTGGTGAGGGTAAAACAACTGCTGGAAGATCCCACAAGATTATTATTAGGCGTTTAAACGCAAAGCGATACTTAAAGCCTCCCCGATTTCGGGGAGGCTTTTTCGATTACGAAAATTCAAAATGAGCACAAAATATAAACCAACCATCTTGGTTGTTAATGATGATGGCATTACCGCGCCGGGTATACGGGCCTTGATGGAAACCATGGCAACCATAGGCCGTGTTGTTGTTGTGGCTCCGGATAGCCCGCAGTCGGGTATGGGCCATGCAATTACTATAGGCAAACCCTTGAGATTAGATCGGGTGGATGTTTATGAAGGAGTAGAAGCCTACCGCTGCTCAGGTACGCCGGTAGACTGTGTAAAGCTTGCCGTAAATAAAATTCTTAAAGGTAAAAAGCCCGATCTATGCGTTTCAGGAATAAATCACGGCTTAAATAATTCTATAAACGTGCTGTACTCGGGTACCATGTCGGCAGCGGTAGAGGGTGCAATAGAAAGTATACCGTCTATAGGATTTTCGCTTGATGATTATACCATGCAGGCTAATTTTAGCCATTGCCTAAAATATGTGAGGCAAATTGCCTTACAAGTTTTGGCAAATGGTTTACCTGCTGCAACGCTGTTAAATGTTAATTTCCCAAATGGTGGCGATATTAAAGGAATTAAGATCTGCCGCCAGGCTAATGCTAAATGGGCCGAGGAATTTGATGAACGGTTAGACCCATACAAACGCCCCTATTACTGGCTTACAGGGGTGTTCGAATTAAACGACCCAGGCAATGATACCGATAACTGGGCGTTGGCCCACAATTATGTTTCTGTGGTGCCTGTGCAGTTTGATATGACTGCACACCATGCTATACAGACTTTAAATACCTGGAAGTTTTAGGCCCCCAATATTTTCCCCCCTGGAAACGGGACTTTATTTTAAGCATCCCTCCCGGAGAGGGTTGGGAGGCACTACTTACTCTTTTACAGCAGTAAGTGTTAAGTCTATCCCCTGCGGGCCGCCAATTAATTTGCATAT
Source organism: Mucilaginibacter sp. (assembly GCA_965277245.1). Taxonomy (GTDB): domain Bacteria; phylum Bacteroidota; class Bacteroidia; order Sphingobacteriales; family Sphingobacteriaceae; genus Mucilaginibacter. Next base: position 2,277,618 of record OZ255719.1, on the reverse strand, counting down.
TAAAGGGAACAACGGGTTGTTTAAGATCCAAAGTTTAGTTTTGCCGGTTGTATTAACGGCATAAAAAACATCTGCAGGCTTCTGGTTTATTATAAACGTAGTAGTGTCTGTAGTTACGTTAAAAGTCTGCCCATTAAGCAAGAAGGATTTATTGGTCACGAGATCTTTAAAAGTGCTTTTTGATATCGTATTTAAAGTTTCGTCATCTTTCAATTTAGTTACATCGTCCGGATCGGGTTGTTTGAAACCTATTCTTGTACCGTTTTCAACCGCCTTGCCGGAAATTTGAAATGTGCCGCTTCCAAATCCGGCTAAAAACCATTGCATCAATAAATTGTCGGTGTAAGATTTCACGGTAAGTGTGAGCGGCAGGCTTTGGCCCAAGGCCCGCGACCTGGCGTCATAACTTAAAACTGTTCCTTCTTTAATTTGAGGTACATATTTTTGGGCATTGGCAGATGTTGCAAATACCGCTGTAAATGCCAAAGCATAAATTAATTTCATATTATAAATTTATAAAAAACCGTTATTTAATTCTCAATGAAAAAATAATCGGGTAACCGTTGTACATTTGACCATTGATGCTAAAGAAAGACAACATATTTTTTGGGCTATTTGCCGGTGTCGTTTTCCCGGTATTAACATGGCTCATTTTTACTATATGGATGCCGGGCAGAGTGATACTACACAAACCCGTATTGCCGTATTTTATTGCGCTATTTATAAATTTGATCATTATCAGGTTTTTCCATCAGAAAACCGCCGGGAAAACCGTCCGCGGTGTTATGATGGCTACGTTTGTATTTGTGATACTTATCTTCCTGTTTAAATTTAAGGTATGAAATATTACCTCGTAGCCGGCGAAGCATCGGGCGATTTGCATGGGGCGAACCTCATGAAAGCGCTTAACGCACTTGACGGTAAAGCCGAATTCCGATATTTTGGGGGCAATCTGATGCAGGCTCAGGGAGGTTTCCTGGTAAAACATTACGCCGATATGGCCTTTATGGGCTTTTTAGAGGTGGTTATCAACCTGTCTACGATCCTAAAAAACATGGCTGCCTGCAAAAAGGATATTTCTGCCTGGCAGCCTGATGTGTTAATCCTGATAGATTTCCCGGGGTTCAACCTAAAGATAGCTGAATATGCCAAAAACCAGGGGTTTTTAACCTGCTATTACATATCACCCAAAGTTTGGGCATGGAATCAAAAGCGAGTATTAAAGATCAAGCGTGTTGTAGACCATTTGTTCTGCATCCTGCCATTCGAGGTAGCTTTCTACAAAGATTGGGGTATGGATGTTGATTATGTAGGCAACCCCCTTTTAGATGCGGTTGCGGCATTTAAACCCCATAGTGATTTCTCAGCAAAACATCAGCTTACGAGTAACAAAATTGTGGCCTTATTGCCGGGGAGCCGTAAACAGGAGATAAGCCGTTTGCTATCCGATATGATCGAAGTATCAAAACGTTTTCCCAATCATCAGTTTGTTATAGCCGGCGCTCCATCATTTACAGAAGATTATTACCAACAGTTTTTAACTGGATCCCAACTACCGGTGGTGTTCAACCAAACATACGACCTGCTTAACGTTGCCAAAGCTGCAATTGTTGCTTCTGGTACAGCTACGCTGGAGGCTGCTTTATTTAATATCCCGCAAGTTGTAGTGTACAAAGGCGGTGCGATATCCATAGCCATAGCCCGTTTGGTAGTGAATATTAAATTTATTTCTTTGGTAAATTTAATAATGGATAAAAAAGTTGTTAAAGAACTGATACAAAATGATTGTAACCCTAAAAGCATTGGCGATGAACTGGAGCTTTTACTTAACGATGAAGGTTACCGCAATAAAATGCTCAACGCGTATGACGGGCTTGATAAGTTAATGGGGGAGCCTGGCGCATCGGCCAAAGCAGCCGGATTAATTGTAAAATATGCAGCAAAAAAATAGAGCTTCGGCATGCGCCAAAGCTCTATCGTTTTCATAGGAAAGATGGAATATATATAGGGTAGATGATGTGCCCGGTTAAGCTGCAGATAACCGATTGCCCGCAACACTTTGCGCAATTTTATCCATAACCTGGTTTTTAGTGCTGTTAATAGATTTCAGGTCCTGCATGATCAATTTCTTTAGTTCGTTATCAAAACGTGATACCAATTTGCTGATTGAGGTAGTTTTTTGAGTTTTCATAATTGTAATTTTTTGAGGTTATATTTTAACTTAATTCTTTTTTACTTTATCAATGTGATCTGTTTCACTCAGGTTATTCTTTCTTCTAGTAGCTTCTTCATGCTGCCTTTCTACTTGTTCGGTATCACGGGCGTCAACAGGTTTTTCGGGATTGGATGGGTTTTCCCATTTTAATTCTTCGTCCTGATTATCATTACCTGTGGGTTGCATATCAGCTAATTTGATAAGGGTTATGCTAATACGGTGCCAAAAATAAATGTAAAATTAAAAACGGCATGGCCTGAAATGAAGAATGGTTCAGAAATGTCTAAATTATGTCACAGAGGCGGTTTTCGTTCGAATAAATATTTTCAAAAAAATTGAAATTATTATAAATTAAAAAAGGAAATAGAACTTCAGGCCTTATTAGCGCGCATATTTTTACGGTTAACCAGGTGTACAATTAGTACGATAACAGACAGTATTGTACCAATTGCGCACACCCCGTTCCACCGGTAGTATCCCCAGAGCCAGCTTGCGAAAAATGTGCCTGCAGAGCCGCCTACAAAATAAGATACCATGTACACCGTGTTGATTCGGTTGCGTGCCTCGGCATTTAAAGAAAAAATGACGGCCTGGTTTGATATGTGCGTTGCCTGCACACCCATGTCCATTAAAATAACGCCGATTATAAGCCCAATGAAACTGTGGCTGGAAAAATAGAAGATAATAAATGATGCTATTACCAATGATATGGTAAAGAATGAAAGTTTATAGCCATCAACCTTATCGCTAAGCCTACCCATAAGCCCCGCAGCAATTGCTCCAAACGCGCCGATAAGCCCAAACAAGCCCGCAACATCGCTGCCTTTATTAAATTGAGGTAGCTTTAATAAGAAGATCAGTGTTGACCAAAACGCGCTGAACGCCGCAAACAATAAAGCTCCGCGAAAGGCAGCCAGCCTTAACTTCGGTTCGGCCATAAATAGATGGCCCAATGATCTCATGAGAGGGATATACTTGCCTTTATATGTCGGATCTATCTCCGGTAAAAATTGCCGAACCATAATCCATAGCAGCGCCATTATCACAGCAGCCGCATAGTAAATAGTTTGCCAGCCAAAATGTGCTCCTACAAAGCCGCTAATTGTACGCGAAAGTAAAATACCTATAAGCAACCCGCTCATTACGAACCCTATCTTTTTCCCCCGTTCCTGGGGTTTAGCCAGGTGCGCAGCCATTGGGATTAACAGTTGCGGAATAACAGATGATAATCCCAGGCAGAAACTAGCCGCATACAGCGTTAATATATTGGGCGCCATAGCAACACCTAATAGGGATATGGTCACAAAACCGAAATCTATAATCATGAGTCGTTTTCGTTTAAACATATCGCCCAGTGGGATTATAAAAAGCAATCCTGCTGCGTAGCCTATTTGTGTATACATAGATACCCGTCCTGCTTCGCTTGTGCCTACATGAAAACTGCCGGCGATATCGCTCAACAAAGGCTGGCTATAGTAAATGTTAGCTACTACCAGGCAGGTAGTTATGGTCATTAACCATAGGGTTAGCGGTGTAAGTTCTGGCTTGGCCACGTTTATATTTTCAGCAGGCATTGATAGTAGTAACTTTTATTGTATTCACAATTTTTGCGTATAAAAGCACCGGGATTTTATAACCTCATTTATTTAGAAAGCCTTATTTTTAAATATATTGCAATAATAGGTAATAATTTTTTGCAACTTAATAGGTATTTGTGCTAAAGAGTATAATTATTTTGTTTAAATGTTTTGCAATTACGAAACTTAGTGTTAATTTTACACCATCGGAAACGGTAATAAAAAAGTCTTCTCATAATTTAGGTTTATAATTGGTTAGTAAAGGCCTCCTGCCCATCAGGAGGCTTTACTGTTTAAAAACCTTTGTGCAGCAGGATAGGCAAAACTATCTTAAGATCAGTTCTATTTGCAAAACTGTGGTGCGGTTATCAAAACGCGGGCCTCCCCAATCGGTTTCATCACCGTTTAAAATGCGTGTTGGAATGAAAATGCCTTTTTCAAAATACCCTTCTTCAACCTTAAGATATTGCCATGCCTTATTTTCATTGGCTTTAATTGGTTTAAAAGTAATATTGCAAAGTGAGCCTATTGCTATAAATTTGTTAGGTTGCAGGTTTACGAGCATTAGCCTTCCGGTAGGGATTTTATTAGCGGTTATCACGTTACGACTAATTGATCCAAAAGCAACCTTAGCCTGCCACAACCCCATGTCAATAGTTTGCCCGGCGTGATCGTCTTGCTCTGTAACTGCTATTATTTGATTGTTAAAGACCCATTCTGCAAGTGGGCTTCCAATTCCTGCAAGCGCTTTGTAATCCTGGCTGAACGGCTTTAGCCTGGCTTTAAGTTCAACATCGCTTACCTCTGCGTTGTTAACATCTATCCCAAATGGCGAAAAACCGACACCTCCATGTGCAAGTACCTGATATAAATATTTAGCCTTTTCGGGCTCTAAGGCCGCCTCCGGTACCAAAAGGGCGTTATCCGGCCGGTTATATAATTCTATTACTTTCGAAATCCTGGTACTCCCTTCTAAATAAATATCGGGAGCTACAAGATCTATAGCGGGCGCGGCTGCCTTCCATATGGCTATCACATTGTCGGTTGGGCCGCCGCTTTCGTACGATGGTGGCTTTGGATCGGTAAGCGGGTCGCGTAAGGCAGCGTTTACGTACATAGGGATCGGGTAAACTGCTTTACCTGCACTGGCAACCTTGCCTATAAAAGACGCCACGGACCATGCCTGGAAATACTCGTCCGCATTTTCCCCAAAAATTTGATTCCAGGTTCCGCTTAATGCACTACTATGTTTCAGCACTTTTAAAACTTCGGGCCGTAACAGCGGGGCGGGTACCTGGCCGTTGAACAACTTTTGGGCCGATGGAGAAAAATCCCGCACTGTTCCCCAGGCACCGGGTTCGTTTTCAACTTGTACCATAATGACAGTATGCTCTTTGTCGGCGCTTTTCAAATGGCTCATTACAGCCTTAAAAGCACTCACATCGGCCTTGAGGGTAACGTCAGAATTGGGTGAAGGAGAATCAAATAAATGCCCTGTTTTGTCAACAATGTTTGGATATTTCACCGTCTCTTTTTTCATCCATTGTGGCATGTAATGGCTGCTTCCGTTTTTCCAGGTTGCAAACCACAAAAAGATCAATTTTTTATCATGCTGCCTTGCCTGCAACAACAGCGTATCGATCAGGGCAAAATTGTACATATTTTGCTGTGTCTCTATGTTTTCCCAGTAAATAGGAACCTCGAGGGTGTTGGCATGCAAAATATTTATGGCGTTCCAAACCTGGGGTAATACTGCTGGCCATGCGCTTGAATTGTGGGCCTGGCCGCCTAATATAAAAAAAGGCTTCCCGTTTACCATCAGGACGTGGCGACCATTGCTTGTAACTATTTTAGGCAACTTAGTGCTATCCTGTTGGGCTACAGCACTTAAGCAAACCAATAATAATATAATAAACCCTAAAATGCGCTTCATAATTATGAGATGAAATGATAGATTTAAATATTTTTCTGAATTTACACGCAAGAATGAAATTACTATAATTTTAAGACTGTATGTAAAAAAGAAAATCCGCGAAGATTATCGAAAATTTCGCGGATTTTGCAGGAAAGATGTGGAGAATATCGGAGTCGAACCGATGACCTCTTGCATGCCATGCAAGCGCTCTAGCCAGCTGAGCTAATCCCCCGATTGCGGGTTGCAAATATATACTTTTAGGTAAAAGCAGCAAAGCAAATATTTAGTTGAAATTTGTGATCGATTATTTAGTGGAGAATATCTGAATCGAACCGATTACCTCTTCTCCGAAAGCGTTCGGGGGATGCAAGCGCTCTAGCCAGTTGAGTTAACCGGCCGATTTCGGGTTGGAAATATAGGTTCGGGCAAAAAGTACAAAGCCATATTGGCTTCAATATGGAATTTCAATTTCAATGTAATGTCGCGACTCTGGCTATATATTTAATGTTTATTATCTTTTTCAGCTTTTTCTAATTTTTTTAAAGCTTTATTGTGTTTTTTCTCCTCTTTTTCTGCTTTCTTTTGCGCCTTTTTCAAAGCTTTTTCTTGCTTTTTTTGATCAGCGTTTTCATTAGGCGTAGCCGCAGGTTTGTCGGCCTTGCCTACGCCTGCGCATTCTTTTATTCCGCTTAAAAGTGTAAACCACACAGAGCCAAAAAACGGTGTGGCAATCGGGCGAACGTAAACCACATTTGCAACACGCGGCGCCGCGTTCTGTTTATCCGGATTGTTGCTTTTAAGTACTATCAAATTTGCAAACAAAGTGATGAGCGTTTTTTTACTATAGCCATCTTCATTATGGCGCAACAATGCTGCCTTTAGGTTTCGATATAATAAGGTCACCCTACCGCGAGCGCTTCTTTTTGAAGCATGAATGTCGAAATCGAAACTCTGCACATCGCCAGACTGCGCCTTTACCAGCCCAAGTGGTATTAACGCCGAATTGCCGACCTGAAGATCAATAGCGCCCATATGACCTTTGTAGTTAAAATCATAAGCGCTCGTGTTCAGTTTGAAGCCAACAGAAAGCTCGAGCTTTCCTTTTCCCATTAAATAACTGGTGAGGTTAACGGAGCTATAAGGATGTTTACTAACGTTATCTTTTTTATTGCTGATGTGCAAAAACCGGCCTGTTGTATTGTCAAAGCTAATAGTACCGGCGTTGCCGCTGGCCTTGTTAAAGCTGGTATAACTCACGTTTAGGTGCTTAAAATCCACAGTGTCCAGATTAAGCACACTCTTCATGTGGCTTATAATCCAATTAGGGTAAGTAACCACACGGTCCGTCTTTTTGCCGGGGACGTTCGGATTGGTATAAACGTTAAATGAGCCTTTATTTATAAATGTTTTCGATACATCTAAGTCGGTTTGCTTTTTGATGCTGCTGAATGTAACATCATTAACAGCTATCGAATCTAAATGAACGGTATACCTGTCCCAATTGCTCTTTGAAAAAAATGTGTTAGCTGCAATAGGCAGCATTTCTACTCCGGTTAGGGTTAATAACGACTTGCGGGTTGACAAACGTACACTGCGGAATTTGAATTTGTAAAGCCCGTCTGCAGTGGTAGCGTTAAAATGATCAAGCCTGGTTTCTATTTCTTTACAAAACAGCGTTCGTAATTGGTCATGTTGCGTAGCAGAGTCAATAAGGAGATCTGTTGCGGTCAAATTCATTTTTTCCAAAACCGATACTTTTGGTTTAGGGCCGGTAAACGTTTTATAGGTGAAATGGATGTTACTCAGATCAATTGCGTATACACTTATTAATTTCAAACTTTTTGATAATTTTTGATAGAGTGTGCGATCATCTTTTACCGGTGTCTTTTTTGAATTGTCGGCATATTGATCAATCTGAACAGTTGGATTTTCGAGGGTGATTTGTTTTATTTCAAGCTTCTTATGAAAATAAAGATCCCAGGCGTGGGCCCCTGTTATGTTTAGCCGGTTAACTTTCAGTTCAAGAATTTCTGCTGGTGCATTGCCACTTTGCTGCATATGATGAAAAACAGCCCTATCGGGATTTAAGGTGATATTATATAAAGTTGCATTGCCTTGTAAAATGTGGAGTTCGGCTTTGCTGAAATTAATTTGATACAGGCCATCGCTGCCTGCTAACACCGCCGTTTTAAGTTTCTCTGAGAGTTTTTGAGCTAAATAGTTGTTAAGGAAAAAGAAGGGAACCGAAATAAGTATTAAAAGAGCGACAATGGTTACCAATAGAATTTTGTACCACTTGCGTGCTGGGGTTTCGGCTGTCATATCAGGAGATGCTTGGTATTTAAGCAACCTTTTGGAAGCCTTATCCTTATAACAGTAAAAAAGCTATTTTGTTAATTCGATCTCTGGTAGCGTTCTAATTACTATTACACAAGACGGCATCTATTCCTGTTGGCAATTTTGCCGCTCATGGAAGTCGATAAGTTTAAGCATTACATCAATGGCCAATTCATAGTTTTTAGCTCCCACTTCTTTTTTGTATTGTTCTTCCAGTTCGATGATCTGGTTTTTAATGTGGCTGTAAAGCTTCTCACCTTGCAGAGTAAGCATAATTAAAACTACCCTGGCGTCGGCTTCGCTTTTATCGCTTTGCACCAAACCGGCGGCTTCCAGTTCTTTTATAACCTTGCTCGATGCTTGTTTAGTTACATTAAGTTTATCGGCCAGTTTATTATTGGAAATACCATTGCGGCCAATGCTCATTAATAAAGGCAAATGTGAAGTATTAAAATCAACATTTTGGCCACAGCATAACCGCTGGTCTATCCATTCATCGGTATAACGTTTAAGCAGGTACACCAGTTTGCATGCAATCCTGTTCGCATCTTCGGCAATTATGTTTTCCTGCACCATCATTTATAAAGTTAACTCTTTTTATCGTTACAGGTATGCGCTAAAGTATCTATAAGTATGCTGCTGTAACTACGTACGCTTAACATTAGAAATTCCATGTTGATGTCGTTTCCTAAAAGGTTGGATTTTAAACCTTCGGCAATGGCACTTGTAATATAATTTGCTACCGGTTTAATAGAGTGGCCATCTAAATGGATATTTATATCAAAAGGATTTTTGTGATCCGTTTGCTTCTCAAATTCAGTTGTACTGTGTGTATAATGGTTTGTTGACGTAGTTGTAAAGTCGAAAGATTTCATAGCTCTTAAATGATGCACAAAGGTAAACTAAGTTGACTAATATAGTCAACTTAGTTTACTGTTTAACAATACCGTGACAAAATGAAAATCAAATAAACCACAGCAAAATATTTGTTACCGTATTGTGTTAGTTTGACGCAATCTGTTTATCTTGGTTCATTATAACCTAGAATATATGCAAAACAGAAGAAACTTTATTAAAACAACTGCAATAATGGGTGCAGGTTCGTTGATCATACCGGATGCGGCCAGGTCATTTTTTGCCCGGCACGCGTTGGGTGTACAACTATTCACTTTATTTGACGTAATAGACGCCGACACTCCCGGCTCTTTGAAAAAACTGGCGGCCATTGGCTATACAGAAGTGGAATCGGCGTTTAGTAAGCAGCAGGGCTATTATGGGCGCACAGCGAAGGAATTTGCTTCATTATGTAAAAGCCTTGGCCTTAGCTGGAAATCGCACCATGTGCTTGGTGCGCCGTTTAAACTGCCCCCGGGCACAAAAATGCCCTTAGGTGCCGATGGCCAACCCATGAAATTCCCGCCTTTAAAAAACCTCAAAGAAAACATGCAGGAACTGGTAGATCAGGCTGCAGAGGGTGGCATCCCTTACCTGGTTTGCGCTAACACGCCAACCGCCACTACGGAAGAGATAAAAGATTCTATCGCGGTATTAAACAGGACTAATGAGGCTTGTAAAAAAGTAAACATAGAGTTATGTTACCATAACCACGACATGGAGTTTAAAGAAGTTGCAGGTAAAAAGCCATATGATTTGTTGTTAGCAGAAACTTCAATAAAAATGGAGCTTGATCTTGCCTGGGCCACCTACGCCGGTGTTGATATCCCTGCACTTTTTGCCAAACACCCTGGCCGTTTCCCGTTATTCCATGTAAAAGATATTAGGGCCGATAAAACCTTAGAGCCGGTAGGGCAGGGCATAGTAAAGTTTAAAGAAATTTTTGCACATGCTGCAACCGCCGGCGCAAAACATTACTTTGTAGAACACGACTCGCCAAAAGATGGTTTTGCAAGCCTAACTGAAAGTTACAAAGCGTTGCGTGGTATGGGTGTGTAAACTGCATCGATAGTAATTAATTATGAAGAGGTGATTAACCACATAGGTGTCGTGCGGAGGTATTAGAAGAGCATGACACCTATCTTTCTATGCTGTTTTAAAGTTAGGTTAACGCCTGCTCTAAATCCCCAATCAAATAATCAGCATCCTCTAATCCCACATACATGCGTATTAATTGATGCCGTTTGTTTGCCGGGTCATAATCTGCCTTTGCAACTCCGGCAATAGATGGGATGATCAAACTTTCGTGCCCACCCCAGGATACTGCCATGAGGGTATGTTTCAGGTTGTTGCAAAAGGCTTCTATTTTCTCTAAGGACGATTGCTTCAATATAAAACTGAATAGGCCTCCACAGCCCTGCATCTGCCGGTGCGCTAATTCCGATTGGTGAAAACCGGCGTTAAATGGCCAGATCACTTCTGCAATTGCGGGATGATTTTGCAGCCAGGCGGTTATTATCTTGCAGGTATCAAAGCTGCGATCTAAACGCAATGGTAAGGTACGCAATCCCCTTATTAACAGCCAGGCGGAGTGCGGCGACAAAGACGGGCCAATATTCATGAACTCGTTCTCAAATATCTTGCTTATGAGTTCTTTACTGCCGGTTAATACACCTGCAACCACGTCAGAATGCCCGCCGATATATTTGGTGGCCGATTGTGCAACCAGGTCTATGCCTAATTTAATAGGCTGCTGGTACAAAGGGGTACAATAGCTATTATCTATAAGGGTGATGATCTTGTTAGCCTTGGCCAGTTTAGCTACGGCATGCAAGTCTTGCAGGTCGTAACTAAAGGTGTTTGGGCTTTCGAGGTAAATAAGCCGGGTATTTGGGAGGATTGCTTCTTCAAAATTTGCAACATCGGCGCCGTTTATAAACGTTGTGGCAATACCAAACTTGCTCAAGAAGTTGTTAAACAGCTTATTCGTCCAACTGTATGGGTTTTCTACACAGATCACATGGTCGCCCTGTTTTAAAAGCGCCAGCGCAGGTACGGCTATGGCCGCTATACCGCTGCTGAAAACCAATGCATCTGCCGCGCCATCCAGGGCCGCCAGCTTTTTTCTTAAAATATTTAATGTTGGGTTATTACCGCGCGAATAAAGGTTGGCTTCAAACTCATTACCAAGTGCTTTCCTGAAATCTTCAACCGTATTAAAGGCAAAATTACTGCTTTGCATAATAGGCGGGGCAATGGCGTTAAAGTAATCGCCGCGTTCTTCGCCAAGTTCATTTAATATATATGATAAATCCATAAACTATTCCTGGTTAACCGTACCGCGTTGTTTGCCATACGTGCTTATGTAATAAATAAGTAGCCCGGTTGCAAATACGCAGATGCAAATAAAGGCTGCAAATGGGTTGGCCGCAAAAATATTAATGGTTACAAACCAATAACTAATTATAAAGATCAGCGGTATTAAGGGAAACCATTTAATGGTATATATGCCTGTATTATCCAGCTCTTTGGTTTTTTTGCGCAAGATAAATATAGACACTGCCGCCATTGACAGGCCAATAGTATCAAAAAACATCACATAATTAAGCATGTTAGCAAATGAGCTTACAAAAAACAAAACGATTAGTATGGCTGCTACAAAAAAGCTCATCCCAAATTCCTGTATCTGTGTTTTAGGGTTTACCCTCATGAATATTTTGGGTAATACACCATCTTCGGCCATGGCATAATAAACGCGCGGGTTTGCCATTACATTTACGTTAATGTAGGCCAGTACAGAACCAAACATCATTATCGAAGTAAATTTGTAACCAACCGGCCCAAAAATTAAACCTGCCAGATTTGCTGCCAGGGCGGTAGTGTGCTGCATGCCGGCTAAGCCCAATACATGATAATAGGCATAATTTATACTCAGGTACAGGCAAATTACCGCCAAAATGCCGAACGTTATGGCTTTTGGGATATTTGTTTTTGCATTAATTATATCGCCGCCAAAATTTATAGTTTGTTGATAGCCGCCATAAGTAAAAAAAATAGCAACCAAACTGAGCCCGAACGATGTGACCATACTGCCATGATGTATTACAGGCTGAAAAGCAGACGGCTTGATGTCACTTTTAAATATCACGGTACACAGCACCACGATCATGGCCACTTTTAATATGGTTAAAAAGTTTTGCGTACGGGCGCTGGTTTTTATGCCGATGAAATTGATGGCGTACAATATCAGCACCGAAGTAATGGTCATGATCTTTACCCCGGTATTATTTTGCAGGCTTACCGGCATAATTATGGGATTGATATACTCGGCGCCAATTAGTGCTACTGCCGCCACCGAAGCTGCATTACTGATTACCAATACCCAATTAATCATAAAGGCGAAGGCAGGGTGATAACAATAGGAAAATACTTTATAAAATCCACCGGTATTAGGGTAACGCGCCCCAATCTCTGCAAATGTTAATGCACCACATAGGCTAACTAACCCGCCGAAGATCCAGGCGGCGAAAAATATCCATGTTTGGCCGGCGCGCAAAGCCACTTCATTGGCCGATTTAAAGATGCCCATACCAATGATCAGGCTGATCACTATGATGGTTAAATCAAACCGGTTGAGTTTAGGCTTTATACTCATTTATACTAATTAGTTAAAAATTAAATTAGGAAGAAAATTTGAATTGTAAATTAAATGCTATATTCGTGAAGATAACGGATTTGCCTATTACCTTTACAATTGTTAATGAAAGCTACCCTAAGGCAATTTAAACAAATATTTGTAATCGCATGCCTGCTTGTTTACTCTTGTAGGGCATCGGCTCAAAATAAACATGCCAAAATTCAAAAGCCGGTAAAAGATTTTGCGCACAACGCTGCAGAGGCAAATGTGATCTTTGTGGTTCCCGAAGGGTTTAAGGAAATACTGCCAGTTAACAACGAAGACCTTACTTACGATTATGGTATGGCGCTGCCGGGCAAGCAAATAGAAATATGGTTTTCTGTAATGCCTTATAAATATACATCCCGCTCTTTCCCCCAGCCAGATTCGGCTTATCTTAACGTAAGCAAAATGCAGGTTTCGGCATTTAGCTCCGATAATGATTATTTCACCCGCAGCCTTACTGCTAAAGTTTTAACACAATATAATGCCGACCAGGGGAAATCATATTTGTTAAATCTTAACGATTCGCCGGTAACCAGACATTATAAATATGCTTTAGTTGTGGCGTTACAAAAAGATCATATAGCTACGGTACTTGCCGTTTGCCTTACTAATGACAAGGGCCCCGATTTTTTTAAAGCTATGGATAAAGCGCGCAACTGCCTGAAATTTAAGTAATATTTTTACCTATTTTTGGGTGACGTGCGGGCGAGCGAACAGCCGGACATCTCGAAATATATCTGCATCACAACATACATGGAAGAAGTAAATTACGGTGAAGACAGTATCCGGTCGCTTGATTGGAAAGAGCATATTCGCCTGCGCCCGGGTATGTATATCGGCAAACTTGGCGATGGCTCTGCTTATGATGACGGTGTGTATGTGCTGCTCAAAGAAATAGTTGATAATTCCATCGATGAATTTGTAATGGGCGCCGGCCGGGCGATAGATATAACCATGAGCGACCAAAAGGTTGCTGTGCGTGATTTTGGGCGGGGCATACCATTGGGTAAAGTTATAGATTGCGTATCTAAGATAAACACCGGTGGTAAATACGACAGCAAAGCTTTCCAAAAATCGGTAGGTTTAAATGGAGTAGGTACTAAGGCTGTAAATGCGCTTTCTAATGCATTCATTGTACAGTCATACCGGGATGGGCGTACTAAGGTTGCAGAATTTGCCAAAGGCGAGTTAGTGCGCGATGAGCCTGAGAAAGAAACTACGCAGCGCAATGGTACTGCAATTAATTTTATTCCGGACGACAGCATTTTTCGCCATTATCGGTTTATACCCGAGTTTGTAGAGAATATGATCTGGAATTACGTATTCCTCAACTCCGGCTTAAGCATTAATTTTAACGGGCAAAAATACTTTTCCGAAAAAGGCCTGCACGACCTGCTTTTACGTAATACCGATGCAGAAACACTTCGCTACCCAATAATACATTTAAAGGGTAATGATATTGAAATTGCGATGACCCACGGCCAACAATACGGCGAAGAATATTACTCATTTGTGAACGGCCAGCATACTACGCAAGGTGGTACCCACCAGGCGGCCTTTCGCGAAGCTGTGGTAAAAACCATTCGCGAATTTTATAAAAAGGAATTCGACGCGGCGGATGTTCGCGCGTCTATCGTTTCTGCAATTGCCATAAAGGTGCAAGAACCGGTCTTCGAGTCGCAAACCAAAACCAAACTGGGCTCGCAAAACATTGCCCCAGACGGGCCCAGTGTGCGCGGATTTATAAATGACTTTATTAAAACAGCGTTAGATAATTACCTTCATAAAAACCCCGCAGCTGCCGATGCAATGCTGAAACGCATTATGCAGTCTGAACGGGAGCGAAAAGATATTGCGGGTATAAAAAAATTGGCTAATGAGCGCGCAAAAAAGGCGTCGCTGCATAACCGTAAACTGCGCGATTGCAAACTGCATTTCGGCGATAATCACGAACGCAGGCGCGATACGACGTTGTTTATTACCGAGGGCGATTCTGCAAGCGGCTCTATTACAAAATCGCGCGATGTGCAAACACAGGCGGTTTTCAGCTTAAAGGGAAAGCCGTTAAATTGCTATGGCCTTACCAAAAAAGTGGTTTATGAGAACGAAGAATTTAACCTCTTACAGCATGCGTTAAATATAGAAGACGGCCTGGACGGCCTGCATTACAACAACATTGTGATTGCAACAGACGCCGATGTTGATGGCATGCACATCCGTTTGCTGTTGATGACTTTTTTCCTGCAGTTTTTTCCCGACCTGGTTAAGGCCGGACATGTATCGATATTACAAACACCATTATTTCGTGTGCGAAATAAAAGGGAAACCATTTATTGCTACAGCGATGAAGAACGCCGCAATGCTATCGAAAAATTAGGTAATAAACCCGAAATAACCCGTTTTAAGGGCTTGGGAGAGATATCGCCCGACGAGTTTGGTTTGTTTATCGGTAAAGATATTCGCCTCGATCCTGTTATTTTGAGGGATGCGAATATTAAAGGCCTGCTCGAATATTTTATGGGTAAAAATACACCCACGCGCCAGCAGCATATTGTACAGAATTTGAGGGTCGAGAAAGATGATGAAAGTGTAAACCCCCTAATTGCAGAAGGTTTGGAGACTGGTTTAGTGGCTTAAATAGTTATTTTTTTAAAAAGCAGGATGAATCCAAAAGTCGCAGCTATTTGCCCAATCCAAAATAGAAACATCCATTTTATTAATTCAGTTTTTGTATCGGCAAGTTATACAAGGCGTGGCACATCATCTTTCGTGCCCAAAGGCGGAACGTTTACTTTAACTCGTTTTAAACTATATTTTCAACATAGGCTGTTAAGTTTTCGGCAGTTTCCTTACCCACTTTACCAGAGAGTAATGAATATAACTGGGGTAATACTAACAGTAGTCATAACTAAAAGGTAAATTACTAAAAAAGTATACAACTAAAGTTATAATAAATTTAATCCTTATCTTGTTACCCCTTCTTTTTTTACCGGAGGGATTTGATAATGACTCCACATGAAATTAAAATAAATTTCGACGAATACAATGCGTTGAGTGATCTTACGGTTGAAGACCATACTTTATGTAATGAAGCTGTACACGCGTTAGAAAAATCACACTCCCCATATTCGAAATTTAAGGTAGGTGCTGCACTGCGCCTGCAAAGCGGCAGGATAATATATGGCAGCAACCAGGAGAATGTAGCTTACCCCTCCGGCCTCTGCGCGGAGCGTGTAGCGCTGTTCTACTGGGGCGCTAACCATAGCGACGATCTGATTGAAAGTATTGCTATAACTGCGCATTCACACGATTTTAAAATTTCCAGCCCGGTAACCCCCTGCGGGTCCTGCCTTCAGGTATTAGCCGAGTATGAAAAGAAACAAGACAAAAAAATAAAAATTATACTTTTCTGCGAAGAAGGCCCGGTTTGGGTAGTGCGCGGAAGTGAAAGTTTTTTACCATTTTTATTTTTTGAAGAAAGATTAGCACAATCATAAACCAAACATATGAAAACTAAGTTTTTAATAATAGCATTCTTACTGTTGGCGATAAAAACATCGTTTGCTCAAACGGGCTTTCCTTTTGCCGATGAGTTGCGCGTGTATAAAACTGCAGATAGCCTTCACTTTCCCAAACCTGGGAGTAATTTGTTTATTGGCAGTTCATCAATACGCGTGTGGCAGGATATACAGCAGCGTTTTCCAGACAAGCGGGTGCTTGCCAGAGGAGTGGGAGGTTCTACCTTAGAACAGTGGGTTAAATATTATACCAATTACATACTGTTTCCTTATCAGCCAGAACGGGTTTTTATTTATGCAGGAGAAAATGACCTTAACGCAGGCCGTGCCCCGCGCGATGTTTACAATGATTTCGTGAAATTGTATTATATGATCCACGAAAAGCTTTCCGGAAGCAAGGTTTATTGGATGTCTATCAAAAAAAGCCCCAGCAGGGCTTCGCATTACGGCGGCGTAGATTCTACCAATATCATTATCAAAGAATTTATAGATACCCACCCAGGCGCTAAATATATCGATGTTAATACTGTTCTTTATGATAAGAAAACAATGCTGCCAGATTCGTCGCTGTTTAAACCAGATCTTCTTCATTTAAAACCCGAAGGATACGACCGCTGGCAAAAGGTGTTAAAAAAATATGTAGAATAAAAAAGGGCCGTCCGCTTAAACGGAAGGCTCTTTTTTATTCAAACTAAACACTTATTTAAAAACGGAGTAAACGTTTGTGATCTTCCACGCCGAGCCGTTATTGGTAAGGGTTACATAATTAATGCGTGTAAAGGTTTCGTACTTCATGTCAACTTTTACCACTTCTACATCGGCGTTGTTGCTTACAACAGATGTACTAACTGCACAAGCCTGCTCAATGCCTTTATTATCTTCTATGTTTTTTATTAGTTCGGCTTTATCAACGCTTACAATGTTTTTATCGCGCAGGTAACTAAACTTTGCAGTTTTATCAACCACTTTATCAAGCCCCTCAATCTTACCGCGGCTCATGGCATCTATGTAAGTATTAATGGCGTAAAACGAACTTGTAGTTTTATCGCCATCAGAAATTTTGCCGGCTTTAACAGCGGTAGTCGCTATTAAAATGCAAGCGCTTAGCGCTAATGTTTTTAATGTTTTCATCGTGATGTTTTTATATTATTTAAATAGATTTATATCCATAAGACGGCCAGTGTAATCTGTTAGTTACAGTACATGTGCTTTTTATTTTTGATACGGAGAGCTAATAATTAAATGATAGCGTATACAGCCACCTTACTTCAGTTTGCGCAGCAGGGCGAAAAAACCGGCTGGACATATATCGTGATACCATTAGACATTGCCCTCGCACTGAAGCCGGGCAACAAAAAATCATTTAGGGTTAAAGGTTTTCTAGACGATTTTGCCATTGCCGGTGCTGCGCTCATGCCATGGGGCGACGGTACTTTTATACTTGCCGTTAACGCCGATATGCGCAGAGGGATTAAAAAAACTAAAGGGGCAATGGTGAATGTACAGTTAGAATGCCACCACGATTTTAAAATAGAAATGCCTGCAGACCTGCAGGAATGTTTTAGCGATGAGGAACCGGGTGCATTAGAATTTTTCAATTCTCTACCTAAAGGGCACCGCGAATATTTCCTAAAATGGATAAGCAGCTCCAAAACAGAGCCAACGCGGGCCATACGTATTGCAAATACTATAAACGCTGCTATACGTAAAATGGGCTACACCGAGATGATGCGCTATCTGAAAGCAAGAAAATAAAAAAGGGTGGCATGAAATGCCACCCTTTAAGAATTGTATTTTTTAATATTAATTATGGAACATCCCAGAATACTCTAACATCCATACCTGATTTTTGAGGTATGTTTGGATTAGTATCTGTTTCTGATTGCGGATAATAGAATGAACGCGGCACGAAAGCTAACAATGCGTTAGCCGGCGGCACAATCGCAGGATATCCCGTTCTTCTCCAGTCTGTCCATGGTTCACATACTACATCGAAGTTAGCTGTGTACTTTTCTAAAATTATCTGCTGTAATGCAGTTGTTGCATTTGCAGACAAGGTGCCATTTGCAGCTAAATAGGTTGCAATGTTAGCAGCGCTAACGCCAGCATCTGTCATAGAAGCGGTTATGCCTGCAGTAAAGAATGCCTGAGCTGTGCCGCCCGGAGTTGCATATTTTAATGCAGCTTCTGCACGAATAAAGTTATACTCTGCAAAGGTAAGCATCCGTATCGGCGCTTCGCCGGCGGCACCCGTTAAATAGGTACCAATGTGCGAATAAAGCGCCGCGTTTGATGCTGCGCCACCAACGGCCCCAACATAAGCAGCAGGGCTACTTTTAGGAACAGGGAGGAAATAAAATGGTATTCTTGGATCTGCCTTAGCTTTCATCATATTAATTAGCAAAGCATTGCCAACCAAATAATTCGCACGAGACTGTTCGAAATTGTAAATGGGGTTACGCGCACCAGCGGCCGCCACGAACGGCATTTGGAAGCTATCCGCATTTGAACCCATAAATGCAGCACCGCTATTAACCAAAGCGTTTATCTGCGTAGCTGTAAAAACGGCATCTTTTTTACTATAATGTAAAAATATGCGCAGTTTTAAAGTGTTTGCAAAAGTTACCCATTTTGCTTTAGATGCTGCCCATGTTGACGCCTGAAAAATTGTGCTGCTAAGGTTTGGATCTATAGAAGCCGATGACGGGTTTGTTGCGTTTAAATCTGCTATACCCAAATCAATCTGTTTTACAAGATCTGTGTAAATAGCCGCATCGTCGTCCAAAGTTGGCGTAAGGTTTGCCACAGTTTGATCTGCAGTACTGTAAGGGATTTTCCCCCAGATATCAACCATACACTGGTAAGTATATGCACGTAACACTTCAGCAACTCCTGCATAATGCGGGCTGCCCGTGGCCTTTGCCTTGGCTATGATAATATCAAGGTCATTGATGGATGTATCGTAGTACGAGTTCCATGAGGTATTCTGATCTGTTGGAGAATTATTATACTTTTCATAATCCTGCGTTTGATTAAGCGTACCTGTACTTTGCCCGGAAAGTTGCTGTACAGTTATATTTTGTATAATAGATTGAAAACTGCCCCCCATGAAACCAATGTTAACCGTTGCAGACGACAATATCTGCGGTATTGGCGCATTGGCAGGCGTACCAACAATATTATTAGGATCTGTATTTATATCTAAATACTTTTTGCAGGAGCTGTTAAACAGCACCGCCGCCGCTATAAGGGCTGTGGTTATATATTTATGTTTTTTCATTACAGTTATTTAATTAAAGTGTTACTTTCAAATTTACACCTATTATTCTTTGATTTGGCTGGGAGTTAAACTCTAAGCCTTGTGCATTTGATACACCAAGTGCGTTTTGCTCCGGATCAAAGTGTGGATAATGAGGCGCGTGTAAGTATAAGTTGCGGCCAAATGCACCTATGCTGGCTTTACCAAATGGGGTATGAGCTAACATGCTTTGTGGAAAGTTGAAGCCAATATTTGCTTCACGGATCCTGAACCATGATGTATCATAAATATAACCCGCTGCGGCAACATACTTACCAGAGTTACCATAATAAGTTTGCGCGCTCAAAGCAGTTGTATTAGCCTGGCCTGCGTTTGGCGTGCCCGGTGCATATACTCCTGCAAAAACATATGGTGTAGCTATACTGCCATCTGCATTAAAACGTGGAAATTCGGCAGTTTCTGCGGCAACACCATTACGCTGCACATCGGCAATATTACGTGAGTATTGCACACCACCATGGCGGAAATCCAGTAGCGCACCTAAGTAAACACCTTTAAAGTTAAAAGTGTTATTGATACCCATTAACCATTTAGGGTTAGGGTTGCCAATGTTAACCAAAGCAGCAGTTGGTGTTGGTAAACCATTGGCACCAATTAATACATTACCGGCCGCATCTCTGTTATAGTCTGTACCGTAGATCTGGCCGTACTCCTGGCCTGCAACTAAGCGTATCTGAGGGGTTGTAAAACCACCTAAGAAAATGTTTGGTACACCTGGAGCAAGTGCATCTACTACAGATTTAAAGCTGGTAAATGTTGCATTGATATCCCAAGAGAAATGGCGGAGCTTAACCGGGGTTAAACCTAATTGCATTTCTATACCTCTTGTAGTAAGTTCTCCTGCATTCAAAAACAATGAGCTAACACCCGATGCTGGTGATACCGGTACCGAAAGTAGTACATTAGTTGTATGTTTCCTATAAACAGACCCATCAAACCTAACACGGTTATCAAAAAATGCAAATTCGCCACCTAACTCAACCTCTGTTGTAAACTCTGGTTTCAAATTAGGGTTGCCGGCACCATCGCTTAGCTCATAACCTGCAAGCGAACCGCCAACGGCACTTGGGAACGGAAACACAACGGTAGGGCCAAAACCATCAGCAGAACCACCTTTAACAAAATAGCTATCAGTGTTGTAAGCACCGGGGCTTTTACCAACTTTACCTACGTTTGCACGGAATTTAATTAAATTAACATTTTTAGTTTTTAACTCGGGGAAAGCCTCAGTTAATACAAAGCTACCCGCAACTGCCGGATAAAAGATTGAGCGGTTTGCAGTTAGCAATGTAGAAGACCAGTCATTACGGGCTTTAACATTTAACGTTAAAAATTTCTTATAATCTAAAGCAACGTCGCCAAATATACCTTGTAAACGAGTAGTAGTTGAACCGTTAGATGGGAAATAGTTAAGCGTGTTTTTAATATTATTAAAGTTTGGCACTACCAGGTTATAACCCAATATCTGGTCGAAATTACTTCCGATTTGGTTAGTTTCGTTACCAACGGTAGCAACTAAATTAAAGTTGCCAAATCTTCTGTTAGCACTTAAAGTAAATATTTCTTCAATGCTTCTGAAATTGGACTGGGTTTCGTTAATACCACCCACACCGAGACTGGATGAGCCGGAAAATGCACCGCCTTTATTACCAATATCATCATATCCATTACTGGTTGAGTTATAAAAATCTGTACCTATACGCAGATCGGCTGTCAACCATGATGCCAGATCATAAGTTGCATTAATATTACCGTACGTGCGGTTAATTTGATCGTGGTACAAGTTGTGGCGAATTGTCCATAGAGGATTGTCATCGGCGCCAAAATATAATTGGTTACCTGCAGCATCCTGGTAAGGCAGTCCTTCTAAATTGTATGAACGTGGTTCAAACCAAGCCCTAAACAAAGGATTTGATAGGTTGTTACCTTGTGCTATACGTGTAGACTGGCTGTTTACATAGCTAAAAGATGTTCCGATCCGCAATCTTTTCGTTATCTCGCTGCGTGCATTAACAGTTATGTTATTTCGTCTCAGCACGTTGTTAGCAATTACATAGGTTTCATAATCGTTGCCGTATGATACGCGATATGTTGTTTTATCGCCACCACCTGTAAAACTAAGGTTATTCTGTGCAGAATTTGAATGCTGGAAAATACCTTTTACGTTATCGGGATAAGCAGTTAACGTTTCCTGATTTCCAAAAAAGTTAGTCACCTGCTGGCCTGTAATAGTTGGCCCCCAAGAGGTTATAGCTGCATTGTTGTAAACACCCAAAGAACCCTGTGCGTACGTGTTTTGGTACTTAGGCATACGATTTACCACACCATTGCCATAAGTACTTGTAAACTCAATTTGGTTTTTTGGGCTTTTGTTGCCACGTTTAGTTGTAATAATAATAGCACCTGAAGCAGCACGTGAACCATAAAGTACCGTTGCAGCCGCACCTTTTAATACGGTAAGGTTCTCAATATCATCTTCGTTTATATCGCTGCCACGATTAGAAGGAGATGGGCCGGTTTGCAATGCAGTACCACCACCACCGTTATCAATAGGTATACCATCAACAACATAAAGGGGTTGGTTGCTACCTGTAAAAGTGGTAAAACCGCGGATGATCACGCTTGAGCCGGTGAACGAACCACCAGAACCGCTAACTTGAACACCAGAAACCTTAGCTTCTAAACCGTTAGTAATGTTGGTAGTGCGGCCTTCCTGCAATTGATCGTTAGTAAGAACGGTTGCACCGTATCCCAGGCTCTTTTTGTCGCGCTGAATACCAAAAGAAGTAGTAATTACAACTTCGTTCAATACTTTGGTATCAATATTTAAACTTACGTTTAAAGTTGATGAACCCGTAAGTGGTACAACCCGGGTTGCATAACCTACAAAATTAAAAGTTAAAGAAGTTGTACCTGCAGGAACAGTAATTTTGTATTTACCATCTGCGCTTGTTTGTGTGCCAAGTTTTGTACTTGGAACGGTAATGCTTACACCCGGAATGGGTAAGCCGTCGTCTTTACCGGTTACTGCACCGGACACTGTAATGTTTTGAGCATAGGCACTTGTACCTATGAAGAGCAAAACCCACAATAAACTAAGTAGAGTTTTTTTCATATTAATAGTTTAATTAATTTTATGACGCTAAAAATATGAAATTTTTAACAAAACCAAAACATTATGACTGTTTTTCAGTCGATATTAAAAAAATACGGGTATCAATCGTTAAAATTTAAAACTTCTTGCCCCTTATAAGTAGGTAGCTGGTTTATTACCTCACGCTATCACTTTCAATGTTTTGGCAGTTTTTTGAGCCACCTTGCATCATATATTACTATCAGTTTTACAAAAAATACGTGTATTTAATGACATTTTTTTGACAAATAATTTTCTTTAAAAGAAACTTGCTGCCCGCTGCTGCGAGCACAAAATCATATTTGGCTGGGCGCTATTTTATATTATAGCTTCTGTATATATTTACATTTCTGATTAATTTGATAAATGAGTGAAGACTTGACACCCGAAGATATCCCTGCTTCCGGTAATAACGATAGCCCCTTACATAATACCATATCGCTCGACGGATTATATGAGAATTGGTTTTTAGACTACGCTTCTTACGTAATTCTAGACCGCGCCGTTCCGCATATACATGATGGCCTGAAGCCCGTACAACGGCGTATACTTCATTCCCTTAAAGAGATGGACGACGGGCGTTTTAACAAAGCGGCCAACGTTATAGGTAACACCATGAAATATCACCCACATGGCGATGCATCTATTGGGGATGCCATGGTGCAGATAGGGCAAAAAAATTTACTGATAGATTGCCAGGGCAACTGGGGAGACCCGGTAACCGGCGACTCGGCCGCTGCCCCCCGTTATATAGAGGCCCGCTTATCTAAATTTGCTAACGAGGTTGTTTTTAATCCAGACACTACAGTTTGGCAAGCCAGTTATGACGGCCGTAACCGCGAACCGATTACACTGCCCGTAAAGTTCCCTTTATTGCTGGCGCAAGGCGCCGAGGGTATTGCAGTTGGTTTGGCTACCAAGATAATGCCTCATAACTTTATTGAGCTTATAGATGCGGCAATTGGTGTATTAAAAGGCACCCGGCCAAATCTGATGCCCGATTTTTTTACCGGCGGAACGGCAGACTGCGCTAATTATAATGAAGGCCAGCGCGGGGGTAAAGTGCGTGTGCGTGCAAAAATTACAGAACGCGATAAAAAAACACTGGCTGTAACAGAAATACCCTTTAGCACAACAACAGGAGGGCTGATAGATAGTGTAATATCTGCCAATGATAAGGGCAAGATAAAAATCAAAAAGATTGAAGACAATACCGCTCAGGATGTAGAGATCATGATCCACCTGGCTCCGGGAATATCGCCCGATGTTACCATAGATGCGCTTTATGCCTTTACCGATTGTGAAGTTTCGCTGTCGCCCAACACCTGTGTAATTAAGGGCGATAAGCCACACTTTATGAGTGTGAATGATATCCTAACAGAAAGCGCGATATATACTAAGGGGCTCTTGAAGCAGGAACTGGAGATAAGGCTCACAGAACTGATGGAGAAGATTTTCTTCAGTTCGTTGCTTAAAATATTTATTCAGGAGGGGATGTACAAAAATCCTGATTACGAAAACTCGGGTAATTTTGACGGAGTTGTTGAGGTGTTAAACCAATTATTCGAACCATTTTTTTCACAATTTTACCGGGCTATTCTTCCGGATGATTATAAACGGCTTATAGACAAGCCAATGAGCAGTATCACACGCTTTGATGTTAAAAAGGCAAACGAGCAAATGAAAGCCCTTGAAGGTGAAATTAAGCAGGTAAAACATCACCTTAAACACCTTACAGATTACGCGATTGCCTGGTTTGAGAAGTTACGCGAAAAATATGGTAAGGGCCGCGAGCGCAAAACAGAGTTGCGTACGTTCGACAGGGTAGAGGCGTCGCAAGTAGCACTGGCCAATGTTAAATTATATGTAAACCGCGAAGATGGTTTTATAGGGACGGGGCTTAAAAAAGATGAGTTTGTTTGCGACTGCTCTGATATAGACGATATTATAGTTTTTCGCAGCGATGGGCGCTGTATTGTAACAAAAGTACAGGATAAGGTTTTTGTAGGTAAAGACATTATACATACTGCTGTATTTAAAAAGAACGACGAACGCACCGTTTATAACATGATATATAAAGACGGGCAAAGCGGCGTTTCTTATATTAAGCGTTTTGCGGTTACCGGTATCACGCGCGACAAGGAATACGATCTTACTAAAGGCAGCAAGGCATCTAAAGTATTTTACTTTACGGCTAACCCCAACGGCGAGGCAGAAGTTGTAAATATCCAGCTAAAACCACATGCCAAGTTAAAAAAGCTTCAGTTTGATGAAGACTTTGCAGCAATTGCCATTAAAGGCCGTGCAAGCGTTGGTAATATGGTTACTAAATATCCTGTAAAAAAGATAGCACTTAAAACTAAAGGTGTTTCTACCCTTGCCGGGCGCAAGATATGGTATGACGATGTATTGCGCCGCCTAAACCCGGATGGGAGAGGCGTATTCCTGGGCGAATTTGATGGTGATGACCGGATACTTATTGCTTACACCAACGGAAATTACGAACTGACAAGCTTCGATCTTAATAATCACTTCGACGGCAAGATGATGCTGATTGAGAAGTATGATGCAGAAAAGGTTTATTCGGCAATACACTTCGAGGGCAAAGCTAAAAACTATATGGTTAAACGTTTTGTATTTGAAAATACGGCGATCGGAAAAATTACAAGTGTTATAAGTGAAGAAGCAGGATCAAAATTGGTTATCCTTTCCGGGGCCTCACAACCGGTTGTTAAAATTGAGCAGTTAAAGGGCAAAGGCCAGCAGCCGGAATTAGCAGAATTAAACCTTACGGATCTGATAGATGTAAAAGGCATGAAAGCTATGGGTAACAGGTTGTCGGCACACCCGATACAAACCATTGAGCTAGTTGCCGAGCATGATGATGAAGCTGACGTACCCGATCCTGCTCCGGACTCAATTGAGGATACGCAACCCGATATTAAAGAAAAAGAAGCGCCTGTAGCGGATATAATTCCGGATGTGGCAGTTATCGCCCCTTCAACTGCCGCCTCTGTTAATCCATTGCCGCTAATTGCGCCCGAAAATATACCCGATGAAGAAATAACCGCCGAGGGAAATGATCTTCGTGACAAACATCCAGAAATAAAGGAGCCGGTTAAGCCCATCAAAAAGATCGACTTTGAGATCACTAACCCCGACGACATTAATATAGATGATAAAGGGCAGTTAGGGTTGTTTGGCGGTTAAATACTAATATAAAACGATGCCTCGAAAACGTGCCCTTGCTCTAATTTTTGGATGCATTCTTTTTGGGTAATATCTGTTGGTTGCCCGGCGGTATCTGCACAGCCTAACCAGGGTTCTATGCATATAAAGTTTGCTCCGGGCTTTGCCCATAAACCCACGTAATTAAAGTGCGGAAATTCTACCGACAGCGTTTGGTCGTGCTTGTCGCTTTTAATGTTTATCTGGCGGGTATTCAGATTTTTAAACACCAGAGCATCGTTATTGAAGAGCTCTTTGGTCAATCTTAATTTGCTACCTTGCATCGGCACTTGTTGTGTTTCGTCGTTAAAAAAACCTTCGGCAGAGAGCATATGTGTCGTCAGCTTTTCGGTAGTTTCAAATTCCAGATAGTAATCCTCGTAGTTTTCGCCGGGATAAAAAGGAACGTTAAATGCGGGATGCCCGCCTGCTGAAAACCAGATAGCCTTGTTATCCAGGTTGATCACTTTATAAGTTATCCTTAATGCATTCTCTATCAAATCATAAATTACCTGGTAGGTAAATTTATAAGGGTAAGCAGCAAGTGTCTCGTGCGAATAATGAAGTGAAAGAAGCGCATGAACCTTTGTTGTTTCGGCAGCCAATTTAAATGCCGAATTGCGGGCAAAGCCATGCCTGCTCATGGGGTAGCTTTCGCCATTAACACGTAATTGGTTATCTATCAGGCCACCAACAATAGGGAAAAGGTTTGGCGCATGCCATGGCCAAATAGCAGGATCTGCCTGCCACAAGTGCTCAACCTCTGTAAGTTTATTGTAAACTGAGGTAAGTTGTGCTCCCCGTGTGCTGATGCCTACTTTAAAGAAACTGTTTTCAATTACTGTCATGCCCGGTTGTAATTTACTTAAACGTAAGTATCACAACATATCAATCAACATCCTGTTTCTTTTTCTGCTCTAAAATTACGAAGGCGCTACGCTTAGGTGCAGGCATTACAGCATTTTCGCCTTTCACATATTTCCATATTACCTCGTTAAGGTCCAGGTCGGGCACGGCGTCTTCTTTAGCAAGCATAAATTTTTCCGACCGTTTGCTGCTTTCGTTAACGGCAACGTTAATTTGATTGATATCTACCAGTGCCGGCTTTGCTGTGTAAGGTTTGCCATCGGGCTTGTTCATAAAACATTCGTACAATGGCATTGCCGCAGCATCATATTGGCTCATTGGTGGCAAACCAAGTATCAATTCTATAGTGCGCAAAACGCCCGATGTTGAATACATGTTATGAATAACCGCATTACGCTTAACCATACCTCCTGCCACAAAAACCGGAGAACGATGGGCGTCTATATGATCGGGGCCGTTTTGTGCATCATCTTCTAAAATAAACACCACAGATTCGTTCCAGATCTTACTTTTCGATAAATGCTCTACAAACCTGCCAATAGCCAGGTCATTATCGGCAACCGCCCCTATGGGCGATATTTTTCCTTTGCGCTGCCCGCTGGTGTGGTCATTAGAGATGCGTACTGTGCTAAACTGGGGTACTGCATTTACAGCAAGAAGCGAATCGAAATCATGCTCCCAGGCATCAACCCTAACCTGGTCTTTAATATCCAGATCAAACCCCGGCGACTTTGTTGACATGTGCCCTTCTAACGATTTAATGTTTGCGCTGCCATATTCACCAAACTCGCCATAACTGCGGTAAGTTACACCGGCGCGTTTACAATAGTCCCAAATAAACCCATCTTTTGGATTGGCAACTTTGCGGTTACCCTCAAAGTCGTAATTGCCGCCCCTGTTACCATAACTTGTAGGCCATGTTTTTTCGGTAAAGTCGGTAGCATAAGCTGCCATGCTCCAGTTGTGCCCGTCTGCGCTCACTTCGGCATCAACATAAAAATTGTCCAGCAGCACAAACTCACTGGCCAGCGCATGATGGTTAGGTGTAACGCGCTTGCCAAATATGCAAAGCGATGTATCGCCGTTACCTTGCGCCATATCGCCCAAAACCTGGTCGTAGGTGCGGTTCTCTTTGATAATGTAAAACACATGTTTAATGGGCGATTTTTCGCCTGCCCGCCGCGGTATTGGATTGCCCGCCATACCGCTTGCCACCGCTTTTTTATCAGTAAAGGCGGCGTTGGCGTAAACCTGTTTGGTGTATGCCTTTAATAAATCAGGTGCAGGCGTTTCTATAATAGAAAGTGTGCCTTTAAATAAGCCGCCAATATATTGCTCCCTGCTGTTTATTGCCCCTGTTTGGTAGCCGCTGTTATCTGTTTTTAAAACGGGTTGCGGGCCTTTGGGGTTTGCCATAGACGTAAACCCTTTCCCATTTGTAACCAATATTTTATTGCCCAGCATTTTTATATTGGTGGGGTACCAACCTACCGGTATAAAGCCGCGGCTCTGGCTGTTGCCCGGTTTAGATATATCAAACACGGCAAGGCAATTATTATCGGCATTAGCAATGTATAACGTTTTTTCGTTACCGCTTAATGCTAAGCCGTTTGTGGTAGAGCCTGTTAGCTTAGTTGGATAAAGCGTTGCCGAAATAGTCTCGATCGCCTTGTTGCTGACTGTGTTGATCACAGATACAGAATTATCATTTGCATTTGCAACATAAAGCAAATTGCCTTTTTTGTTTAGCAATACCTCATTCGGATGGCTTTGCGTTGGTATACTTTTGATCACCTGCTGTGTCGTTGTATTATAAACCGCTATTTTATCGCCGCCCCACAAGGAGATATAAAGCAGCTTCTCGTCGGGCGATAAAATGCAACTGTAGGCTTCGGCACCAAGTTGCGTTTCTTTTATGATACTGCCTGTTGTAAGGTTAATGGTGTAAAGCCTATTATTTTCTTTTGTTACTGCATAAAGCAGTGTATTAGCTTTATTTACAGCAAGCCCGGTAGCGCAGATCTTGCCTTTAGGCCATGCCGGGCCTATCCTGATCGTATCAGCCTTGCCTAATTTGTTGCGTTCAATAGGGTAGCATACAATAACATTGTTATTACCACCCGAGGCATATAGCTTTGTGTCATCGTTACTAAAAGCCAGTCCGTACCACGATTTATTGATCACTTTTTCGTCGAGCAGTTTTTCGTTTTTAGGATCTATTAGTTGAATTGACTGCGTACTTTGGCCATTATTGGTAACCGCCAGTAGTTTGCCGGATGCCGAAAGTTTCATGTTAAGAGGCAGATCGCCTAATGATAATGACCGCCCTGCCGGGCTCAGTTTCCAGCCGTTAGGTAATAATACCTGCTGAGTAGCGGCAATTTTACCGGGCACCTGCGCATTAAGCGACCCAAGGATAAAAGACGATAGGATTAAGGACAGGAAGGTGATCTTCTTTTTCATGATGGTAAGTAAGTACCACAAACTTACCAATTGATTTAGAAGAAATTATGAGTTAACAAAAAGTTAATGTGGCCATCAACCAAATTAGTAATAGACCTTGTTATAACCAGATTTAAAGAAATTATGCAAAATTATTTTCTCGTCTACGGCGTCGGGAGACTTTTCACTTTTGCCTGTATCACCGAATCCTTTTGCGCCTCGGTAAGCTTATAGTTAAAGTTAAACATAGCACCTTCCCAATCGCCGTAAGATGGGTTGGGTATTACGATATATTTATTCCCAAATTGCTTTCTCAGGCTTTCGGTAGTTGCATTTCGGCTTGCCTCGTTAGGGCGGCTATCGTAGAGCATATCAAAATCGGGTAAATTATCACCGCACATTAATACTACATTGTATTTTGCCAATACCTGCTGCCGCCGGCTTTCTTTACTGGAGTTGCCATTGCGCAACAGCAAGTGCGCATCATCACAATTGGGCAGATTATAACGGCGCAAGTTTTTTAGGGTTGCTACGCGCTCGTCTTCATCGCGATTAGTGATGTAAAATACCGTTACACCTTTCGAGGCTGCGTATTTAAAGAAATCCGGAGCGCCGGGTACTGAATCAGCTAATGCCTGGGCGGTCCATTTCTTCCACGCTATCGCATTAAATTCCTGATTTTGCAGTGCAGCGCGGGCTCCTTCGGGACTATTGTCTAAAACTGTTTCATCAATATCGGTAACAACTGCAAGCGGTTTAGCGCTACTGTGCTTTACAGCTTCTTCTATACGCATTTTGGCAATATTGTATGCCTGGAAACAAAGCGCCTTGTATTCGGCAGCCCGTTGCTGGTATACCGCCGACCATACTTTGCCACTGTTAGCAATGGGTAAATTACCTTGCTGGGCCTTAGCATAAAGTGTAGCTGTTAAGATTGTAAGAACAAGTACTGATCTTTTCATGCAGCCAAAATACCTAAAGCTGTTAAATTTATAACAGCTCGGGCTTAATTTTATCTGTAAACTCTTTTGCAAGCTTGGTAAGCTTGGGCTGTATTACAAATGTGCAGTAGGGTTTCATGGTATTATCGTTGAAATAATTCTGATGATGATCTTCTGCCTTATAGAAAATGCCCGCAGGCACAATATGTGTTACAATAGGCTTATCAAATATTTTTTCCTCTTCCAGCTTCCTGATCATTGCTTCGGCCTGTTGCTTCTGTTCATCGTTATGATAAAATATTGCAGAACGGTATTGCGTGCCTACATCATTGCCCTGGCGGTTTAATGTAGTGGCATTATGTGTTTTAAAGAAAACCAAAAGTAATTCGTTGTAAGAAACAATGTCGGCATCATATTCCAATTCAATGGCTTCGGCATGGCCGGTATCACCATTGCAAATTTCCATGTATGATGGGTTTTCAATTTTACCGCCCGTATAACCCGATTTTACAGACGTTATACCTTTTAATTGTTGATATATAGCTTCGGTGCACCAGAAGCATCCGCCGGCAAATGTGGCTTTTTGTAAGTTCATGATGGTATCGTCTCGTGGAGCCTTTACGCACCCAAAGCATATACTACAATATTTACGCCGAACTTGGTATTATCCTCAGATAAGAAGCGTTTGTTGCGGAAATCATAGTCCCATTCGCAACCATAATCTTTGTTAGAGTAAAGCACTGCAATACGCCCGTTAATTTCAATGGCCTTTAAATAATCGTGCACCAGATCATCGCCCCAGCCGTTTAATTCAAAAGAGGTATTTGGAGGGCCCTTTTCAAATTTAAAAAATGAATTATAAATGCGGTGGTTGTTAGGGATCTTTTTTAGTGCGTTGGCACCAAATAACGATGCCATTTGTGCTTCAAAAGATTTTGCAAACAAGCCGTCGATATCATGATTACAATCGTCGGCAAAAACAAAGCCGCCGTTTTCTACATATTTTTTAAAGTTAATACGCTCCTGGGCGTCAAACTGCACGAGTTTATGCCCGCTCATATAGGCAAAAGGGTAATTAAAAATATCGGGGCTGCTTAGCGATATTATTTTTTCATTCAATTCAAGCGGTATGGTGGTGTACTCCAGTAAGGAGTTAAGAATATTTGATGGCATACGCTGATCTGTATCCCAGTCGCCCGAGTGATAGCTAAACCTGGCGAACGTAAATTTTGAGCCGATTAACATTATTATTAAAACCCTAAAATTACTACAATATTTTTTGTAAAAAACGCATTACCTTAACGCTCTTGTAATTTTTTGGATACTTTGTTTAACTTTTTGCAACAAGGCATTGTAAATGCATTAAAAGCGCAATATCTTGTGAGAGAAATTTAAACATGTCAATTTAATAATACTTCGTTTTGGAACTAACCGAAAACAACGTAAAAGAGCTACTGGGCAAACTCCCGCAACTCAAACACGAAATACAGAAAGTTATTGTTGGGCAAGACGCCATTTTAGATGAACTGTTGGTAGCGTTTCTTGCGGGCGGCCACTGTTTGTTAGAGGGCGTACCCGGGCTGGCCAAAACGCTCATGGTAAAAACCATGTCGCAGGCACTTCATCTTTCATTCCGCCGGATACAGTTTACGCCCGATCTTATGCCTACTGATATTGTGGGAACAGAGATTTTAGAGGAAGACCATGTAACAGGCAAACGTTTTTTCAAATTCAACAAAGGGCCCTTATTTGCCAATATTATTTTGGCCGATGAAATAAACCGTACGCCGCCGAAAACGCAGGCAGCATTATTAGAAGCCATGCAGGAATTTGAGGTTACTTATGGTGGCGAAACCTACCCGCTCGATAAGCCATTCTTTTTGCTGGCCACCCAAAACCCGATAGAGCAGGCAGGAACTTACCCTTTACCTGAAGCGCAGCTCGATCGCTTCCTGTTATTGGTTAAGATGGGTTACCCCACAGAGCAGGAAGAGTTTGAAGTTTTAAACCGGACTACCGGTACACGCAAAGCGGAAGTTTTACCGGTAATTACCGCCGAAGAAATTATTCAGGCACAGGCATTGGTGCGCCAGGTAACCATTAGCGAAGACCTGGTTAAATATGTGAGCAGTATAATCCGCGCAACAAGGCCCGATACATCAACATTAACTTACGTGAAAGAATGGATACGCTGGGGAGCAGGCCCTCGTGCAGGCCAGGCCTTAATTTTAACCGCAAAGGCACGCGCATTACTAAAAGGGCGCTATGCCGTTTTAATGGAAGACATCCACGCCATGGCAACACCTGTACTGCGCCACCGCGTATTGATGAACTTTAAGGCCGAGGCAGAAGGCATAAGTTCTGATGCCGCTACATTGGAGCTTTTAAAACTGGTAACCAGGCCAAAAGCTTTGTAAATGTGCAAATGTGCGGATACGCAAACGTGCAGATGAAAAACACAAATAAAACAGTACAAATTCTGTTAATTCCATAATTCTCTAAATTCTGGTTCAGACAAAATCCGAAATCGAAATTCCGACATCCGTAATAAAATGACTCTTGATCCTAAAGTTTTAATGACCATTAAGAATTTGCCATTGTTGGCAAAAACGGTTATTGATGGCTTTATGAACGGATTTAATAAGAGCACAGTTAAAGGGCCCGGTTTGGAGTTTAGCCAATACCGCATGTACCAGCCCGGCGATGACCTGCGCTGGCTCGACTGGCGAATGTTTGCACGGTCTGACAGGTATTACATCCGCGAATCTGAGGTAGAAACCAGTATATCAGTAAGGTTGCTCATAGATGCAAGTGCATCCATGAACCATGATGATAACGGAATTAAAAAAATAGATTATGCCCGGTTTTTGGCAGCCTCATTGGCTTATCTGGTAAACCTGCAGGGCGATGCCGCCGGGCTTTATGTTTTTAAAGAGGGCGACCTTTTTAGCCTGGCTTCAAAAAACGATCCGCAGCATTTACAGCGCATTTATCACCAGTTAGATAATATTTCGCCATCGGGCACTTTTACAAAACCGGTACGTTATAAAGAATTATTTGCAGGGGCAGGCCGTAAAGAAATGCTTGTGTTTATTACAGATATGTACCAGCAGGACAACGAAATATTTAAGCTGCTCGACTCGCTTACCGCGTTGCGGCATGAAGTAATAGTTTTTCACCTGATGTGCAAAAATGAACTGGATTTTGACTTTAAGGGCTATGCTGCTGTAGAAGATCTCGAGACCGGCGAAACTATAGAAATTGATACGTTACAAGCCAAAAAAGTATATCAGGAAAAACTGGATGCACATTTGATCAACATAAGGATGCAGCTTTTAAACAAGCAGATCTATTACCGCATGATCAGCACTTCGCAACCGCTCGATCTGGCACTACGGGATTTTTTAGTACAACGTAAAAAAGGTATTTAAATGCTCCAATTTTTAAATCCTATATGGTTTTTTGCTGCCGCCGCTATTATTATCCCGGTTATTATACACCTATGGAACATAAAGCCGGGAAAGGTTTTAAAGGTAGGCAGCACAGCGTTAATTACCGCAGCATCACGAAAAAGCAGCCGAAGCTTTAAGTTATTGGATATCCCGTTACTATTGTTGCGTTGTTTGTTATTGTTACTTTTAGCTTTTTTATTGGCCTTTCCGGTTTTAGAGCAGCACATTAAAGTGGTTAAAGCAAAAGGCTGGGTAATGTTGCCCAAAGAAGATTTTAGCGCCGGGTATACCAAATATAAAACCAGTGTAGATTCATTATTAAAACTGGGATATGAATTTCATTATTTTAACAGCGGCCTCCCTAAAGCCGACTTATTAAAGCTTCTTGCAGGGCGAACAGATATCTCAAAATTAGATACCGCGCTTACTCAGCCGGCCAATTATTGGAGTTTAATAAGCGAGGCAGATAATAAGGCACCATCAGATGTGCCTGTTTACGTTTATACCACGGCAACAATAAGCCATTTTGCCGGCAATAAGCCGGCTGTAAATATAGATCTGCATTGGAAAACCTTTAACACAAAAGACACAGTAAGCAAATGGATCCAGGATGCCTGGTTAACCAACAGTAAAGTGGTAAGGGTGGTAAAGGGTATAGGCAAACCATCGGGTACAAGTTTTCAATATGTTAATATTCAGTCGGATAAAGGCGGCCCGCAGTTTAAGCTAACTGTAGATAACGGGCAGGCCAAAGTAAACCTTACGGGAAGCAAGAATGCACCTATAACAGTTGATACTTCTGTCATAAAAATAGGTATTTATACCGACCATTACCAAGCCGATGCAGGATATCTTAAAGCCGCATTGGATGCCTCGGGCCAATTTTCACAACGTAAAATTGTCATCAAACAATACACCAGCCCGGCACTAATTCCTGTAGATCAAAATTGGCTGTTCTGGCTGTCGGACCAGGTTGTGCCTGATAGATTTTTACAGCAACCGGCAAAAATATTTGCTTACGAAAGCGGGAAACAAGGTGCCATAACGTCATGGATAAGTACAGATGATCAGTTTGCCGCACCATCCGGAATGGTACAAGTTCCGCTGTTTAAGTTAACTAATACGTCGCGAAATTTTACAAAGATATTATGGCATGATGGTTTTGGCCATCCAATACTTGCTAAAGAAAGCCGGAAAAAGTCGACTTATTTCCATTTTTTCACGCGCTTTAACCCCACATGGAACGATTTAGTATGGGACAGTAGTTTCCCTAAGGTCATATTAAAGTTAATAGCTGACACACCCGAAAAATATATAGCAGACCATGACCGGCGTATTATCTCCGTAGACCAGATATT
This sequence comes from Mucilaginibacter sp., assembly GCA_965277245.1. Taxonomy (GTDB): domain Bacteria; phylum Bacteroidota; class Bacteroidia; order Sphingobacteriales; family Sphingobacteriaceae; genus Mucilaginibacter. Next base: position 2,242,740 of record OZ255719.1, on the reverse strand, counting down.
ACCCTTGAAAACTAATGAAATACATGCAGTTGCCGCCAAATTTATTATGAAGAAAGAACTTGACATTTATTTTTGGCTGGCCCTGGTATTGGTATTTTTTTTAGAGAGATGGCTTGCAACGCGCACAAAAATGATAAACAAATGGCTGAGCAAACAGGAATTAACAAGGTAAGATCATTACAACAGCGTTGGATAGGTTACCAGATTACGGCCGACGCTTTGCTGGCAGCAGCTGTTGCCATATTTCTTGGCTGTTTACTACATTATGTATTTAGTATAGGTTTTATCTGGGCTGTTTTGATCTTTGGTATTGTTTTCCTCGTATTGTCAATTATCCGCCGGCCATGGCAAATAACGGTTCAAACTATTTTGAACTTCCTTAACCAAAGTTACCCCGAACTGGAAGAAAGCAGCGACCTGCTTCTAAAACCGGCGGCAAGCCTTAATTTATTAGAAGGGCTCCAATTGTATAAAGTAGAAACAGCCCTGCAGCAGCTGCCAGACAGCCCGCCCGAATTTGGCCGGAGATTAAAGCAGGCGGGGACATTTTTTATGGGCGCACTCTTGCTGGCCTTTCTGTTGGCTAAACTTCCGGTTGGGTGGCATGCGGCAATAAGCGGATTAACCGCAGGCACTTCAGAAATGGCAAAGAATTTACCGGCAGAAAAAGTGTTACCACAGATCAAATCGGCGGAGATGGCCATTATCCCCCCTGCTTATACCGGCAGGTCGTCACGTAGCCAGGACAGGTTTACACTCGCCGTGGAAGACGGATCAATGGTGCACTGGGCTATTAAAACAAACGTTGCCGTGAAGCAGGTTTCCCTGGTTTTTAACGAAAAGGAAACACTAAAGATGCAACCAGGCGCCGATAGATCCCATTGGCATGCTGCAAAATTGATAACAGCAGGCGGTTTTTATCAGGTGAGCATAAATGGTAAAATGTCTGATCTATATGCCATTGGCATTATTAAAGACGCCCCCCCGGTCATTAAAATAAAAACACCAAAGCAATACACACATATAGATGCCGGCGAAAAGCCGTTTGTAAACATTAATATTGCTGTTACAGACGATTATGGCATTAGCAATGCAATTATTGGTGCTACGGTTGCTAAAGGCAGCGGCGAGGCCGTGAAATTTAAAGAGTACAAAATCAATTTCGGCGAAAGCTTTGCCGGGCATAGCAGGCAATATGATCTTAAAAAAACCATCGACATGCTAAAGCTGAATATGGAGCCGGGCGATGAGCTTTACTTTTATATCGAGGCGATGGACACACATAAGCAAACCAGCCGCACCGATGTATATATCGTGTCCATTCAGGATACGGCTGCATTGTTGAACATGGATGGTATTGTATCGGGTGTTAATATTAAGCCCGAATTTTTCCGCAGCGAAAGGCAGATTATTATCGACTCGCAAAACTTGCTTAAGGCCCGCGACAGTATTAGCAGGGAAGAATTTAACCGCCGCTGTAATGATCTTGGGGCAGATCAGAAATTGCTTCGCCTGCGTTACGGAAAATTCCTGGGCGAAGAAGATGAGTCTAAAATTGGAGAAGACACCGGCATTGAATTAGGCAAGGCAGAGAACTTCAGCAATTCGTCTATGGTGATAGACGCTTATACTGATAAACACGACAATGCCGAAGATGCAACGTTTTTAGAACCTACTGCAAAAGCGCAACTAAAAGCTACGCTTACAGAAATGTGGAAAGCCGAACTGCAGTTAAGGATGTACAAACCGCAGGATGGCCTTCCGTTTGAATATAAGGCACTCCGCATGTTAAAAGAATTACAGCAAAAGTCGCGATCTTATGTAGCAAAAACCGGCTACAAAACAACACCTTTAAAACCGGAAAAACGCTTATCCGGCGATTTAACGAAGATAGATCAGCCGGTTAATCATGAAGAGATTAAAAAACCTGCAGACCAGTTTGAAGGCTTAAAGAAAGCGGTTATAGTGTTAGAACAGTTGAAGGCCGATCCTAAACTCAACGCTTTTGATAACCACACGCTACAAGTTGCTTCGCAGCAGATTGGCGGCCGTGTTGCATCGCAACCCGGCCTGTTTCTGCCTGCTGTTAGCGCTATGCGGCGTATTTTAGCAGGCCATACAACCGCAAACAACATAAGCCTTGCCGAAAAAGCGATCCAAAAAATGCTGCCGGCAGAAAGTATGATGCCGCAATCATCATCGAGCGCCGATATTGGATTATCGCAAGGCTACTTCAAAAATTTAAACCGCTTGAACAGGTAAAATGAGCCAGACCTACACCGTTTTACTGATCTGTTTAATACTGCTCATATTTGCTATTTGGCGTGAAGTTAACCGCGGGCAAAAACAACATTTAGTATGGCGTGTAGGAGCTGTAATTTTTGCAGTTTCTGCCCTTGCATGTCTTATTTTGCCCTTAAGCTATCAAAGGGACATTGCTACAAACAAAAAAAATACAGCAGTTTTACTCACCGCTGTTTACAGCGTTGATAGCTTAAGCAAATTTCCAGGTTTGCGCTATTTTACCACCGACAAACAGATAAAAAAAAGTTACCCTAAAGCGATTTTAATAAATGATGCCGGTGATATTTTAACTTTAACGCCGCCCGTGGGTGGCCTTGAAGTGTTTGGTTATGGATTAACCGCCGAACAATTAGCGCGGCTCCGTAATATACCGCTTAATTTTCATCCGGCCTCTGCAATATCGGGTATTACAGCAGCCGACTGGAACCAGCAACTGAAGACAGGGGAACTACTAACCGTTCAGGGCACCTTTGATAACAGATCATCCCGGTCCGTTACCCTTACGCTTAAAGGCCTGGGCACATTGCTCGATTCTGTAATCATCCTGCCAAATAAAATAAACTCATTTAATTTAAGCACCACGCCGCGCCATGAGGGCAGGGCCGTGTACCGCCTTGTTGCCGCAAACAATGCCGATACGTTGGCAAATGAGAGTATACCCGTAGAAGTGTCTGCCGTTAAACCGCTTAATGTTTTAATACTTTCGGGTGCACCAAACTTCGAGAACAAATTTTTAAAGGATTGGCTTGCCGCCAACGGTTATGGCGTGGCTATGCGCGCCATGATCAGTAAAGACAAATTTAGCCAGGAGTTTGCCAATGTGCCGCAAGAATCGCTGGGTAAATTGTCTGCAGCTTTGCTCGATAAATTTGATGTAGTGATAAGCGATCTGGATGTACTTAAAGCGCTAAACGCTGCCGAAACAAGTGCCTTAAAACAACAAGTGCTTCAAAAGGGCACCGGTATAATCATCAGGGCCGATAGTACAACCCACTCTCCATTTTGGCTGCAGCATGATTTTCCGGTTGCCAAAATTTCTACCAATACCCAGGTTATAACAGGCTTAAAAATACAGGGCCGAAGCGGCGTTACTTCGAAACTATTGATCGACCCCATTTACATCAATTATCAAAGCTATACACAACCGCTGGTTACAGATCAGCAAAATCATTTACTTGCCAGCAGCGTGCTGGCCGGCAGCGGCAAAGAAATTTTTACCACATTAAGCAATACACACAGTTGGATGCTAAGTGGCAATGAAAAGGACTATATTGCGCTATGGTCGTTGTTGATCACTAAGGCGGCCAAACACACCCCGGTTAATGAGCAGTGGGCATCTGTAAGTGCAGTACCAACGGTTAACAGGCGCACGCAATTTCAACTGGAAACCTCGGTACCCAACCCGGAAGTGAAGATGAACCAAACTAAAATTGCAGCGGTGCAGCAGCCAAATTTGCCCTTTGCTTATCTTGCCGACTACTGGCCTCTGCATTTCGGCTGGCAGCAATTGCAGCAAGGGAGCAATGCGCCAAGATGGTTGTACGTTTATCCCGAAGGCGAATGGAAAACTTTGAGATACAACAAAATGCTGTATGATACCCGGGCCTACACCGCTCAATATAACAATAATGTATCTGTAACAAAACAAATACACCAAAACGTGCAGATTCCTATATCTAAAATATATTTTTATATCCTGCTATTGGCGGCGTGTACCTACTTATGGGCCGAAGCTAAATTCTCGGCATGAAAAACTAAAACTTAAATTATACTAACTCAAAAAGGAGGATTAAACCTTGAAACGTAGAGATTTTATTTATCTGTCGGGCGCCGGCGCTGCAGGGGCAATGGTATTACCAAACCTCGGCGCTTTTGGTAAGCCTATTTACCAGGAACAGGCATTAGAAGTAGCCATTGATGTAAGGATGAAGAAAGAGTTGGCCGATGTTGCGCTTAATACCGCAAGGGCCAAAGGAGCTTCTTACGCCGATATACGGATTGGCCGATATTTAAGCCAGGTGGTAATAACCCGCGAAAACCGCGTGCAAAACGTAGGTAATTCGGAATCATTTGGTGTGGGTATCCGCGTATTGGCTAACGGATGCTGGGGCTTTGCTGCCGGTAATACTGTAACTAAAGATGGTGTTGCCAGGATTGCCGAGCGTGCAGTTGCTGTGGCAAAGGCAAATTCAAAAATTGGTGGTAAACCGGTTGAACTTGCCCCGCAGAAAGGCTACGGCGAAGTGAGCTGGAAAACCCCGATAGAAAAGAACGCTTTCGAGGTTCCTATTAAAGAAAAGATAGATCTGCTGCTTACCGCTAACGGCGCAGCAATGGCAGGCGGTGCAAATTTTGTGAACTCGCAATTTTTTGCCATAAACGAGCAGAAATATTTTGCCTCTACAGATGGTTCATACATTGATCAGGACATACATCGCATATATCCCAATTTTTCTGTAACGAAAATAGACCCAATGATGGGTATTTTTGAAAGCCGCGCTGCGTTAAGTATGCCCTGCGGTATGGGTTACGAGTATTTAACCCCAACAGACTCTGAAAAAGTACAAGGTGTGGTAACCCGTTACAAAAACCGTTACGACATTGTTGAGGATATTAAGAACGCGACCAGAAATGCCGGCGAAAAATTGAGTTCAAAATCTGTTGAACCGGGCAAATATGATCTGGTATTAGATCCATCGCACCTTTGGTTAACTATCCATGAGTCTGTTGCCCACCCAACCGAGCTTGACCGTGTGTTAGGTTATGAGGCTAACTACGCAGGTACAAGTTTCCTTTCACTGGATAAACTAAGATCGGGCAACTTCCATTTCGGCAGCAAGAACATGAATATTGTTGCAGATAAGAGCCAGCCGGGATCATTAGGCCTGGTGGGTTATGATGACGAAGGTGTGAAGCCAAGCAGGTTTGATATTGTTAAGGACGGTGTGCTAACCAACTTCCAGGCTATTCGCGATCAGGCCCATATAATTGGGTTAGACCATTCACAAGGCTGCTGCTATGCGCAGTCATGGGACGATGTACAGTTTCAGCGTATGCCAAACGTATCATTAGCGCCGGGCAAAACACCGCTTAGTGTAGAGAATATGATCAAAGGTGTTGAAAAAGGTATTTATATTGTAGGTAACGGTTCGTTCTCTATAGATCAGCAGCGTTATAATTTCCAGTTTGGCGGGCAGTTATTTTACGAGATCAAGAACGGCAAAATTGTGGGTATGCTTAATGATGTTGCCTACCAGGCCACTAACCAGGAATTCTGGAATTCGCTTGTTGCGGTGTGCGACCAGAGCGATTATCGTTTAGGCGGTGCATTTAATGATGGTAAGGGCCAGCCAAGCCAGTCTAACGCGGTATCGCACGGCTCATCAACAGCACGTTTTAATGGAGTTAATGTAATCAACACAAGAAGAAAAATCGGATAATTATATGCCTATACTTAGCAAAGAAGAAGCACAGGCTTTATTAAAGAAGGTGCTTAGTTATTCAAAAGCCGATGAGTGCGAAGTAAGCTTAAGGGGTAATGACGGCGGAAATATCCGTACCGCCCTTAACGCCGTTTCAACCGCCGGAGATATCAGTACAGTTGGCCTGTTCGTGAATTCTGTTTACGGCCAAAAATCGGGAACGGCAACCATCAATGAGTTTGATGATGCCTCGCTCGAAAAAGTTGTGCGCCGGTCTGAAGAATTGGCCCAGCTTGCGCCCACCAACCCCGAACGGATGCCAATGCTTGGCCCGCAAAAGTTTGAAGATTCGATAGAATATAATGCTAACACCGCAGCCGTTACACCCGAAAGCCGGGCAGAAATGGTGGGCAAAAGCCTTGCGGTTACCCAAGCCGCTAATTTACAGGCTGCAGGTTTCCTCGAAAACACCACCCGTTTTACAGCCGTAATGAATTCTAAGGGGTTATTTGCCTATGATAAATCTACCGATGTAATTTTTTCTGTTACAGCCCGTGATGCAACGGGTACCATATCCGGCTACGCAGCGCGTGGGTATACCGATGTGAAAAAATTAGATACGGCAGCCGCTACCCGTATTGCAAGCCAAAAGGCGCTTAGCTCTAAAAACGCAAAGGCAATTGAGCCGGGTAAATATACCGTTATCTTAGAGCCGGTTGCTGCAACTTATATGCTCGAAAATATGTTCCGCTTTGATGCGCGCAGCGCCGAAGAAGGCCGTAGTTTCTTAAGCAAGAAAGGCGGTGGTACCCGTTTAGGCGAAAAGTTGATGGACGATAAGGTGACCATTTATTCAGATCCATTTAACGCCGAATTACCGGGCAGCACATGGAATAATGAAGGCGAACGCCAGGAAAAAACCTATTGGATCCAGAATGGCGTGGTTAAAAACTTAAGCTATTCGCGCTATTGGGCGCAAAAGAAAGGCGTACCATCTATGCCCGGCCCAAGCAATATCATTATGGAAGGCGGCACCAGCAGTCTTGAAGACATGATCAAAAGCACCGAGCGCGGTATATTGGTTTCGCGCTTATGGTACATCCGGTTGGTAGACCCGCAATCGCTGCTGTTAACCGGCCTTACCCGTGATGGTACATATTACATTGAGAACGGTAAGATCATGTTCCCGGTTAAGAACTTCAGGTTTAACGAGAGCCCGGTAATTATGCTGAACAACGTGGAAGCCCTGGGTAAGCCCGAGCGCAGCATTAGCGTAGAAAGCTACCGCAGCTACCTTATACCGCCAATGAAGATCCGCGACTTTACATTTACATCTTTATCTGACGCAGTGTAAGTTAGAACCAGGAATCAAGATACAAGAAACAAGACAAAGGTTTGTGAGCGATCACAAACCTTTTTTTGGTAAAAAAATTGTCTTGACCCTCGTCTCTTGCATCTAAAACCTTAACATTTTTTAACTATATGATCTAACCGTTCTTTTTACCTTTGGTGTATTATGCTGCGCCTAAGCCTTGTAATTGCCTTTTTATTCGCTGTAACAACAACGTTTGCGCAACAAGTGCAGCAGGGCAAGGTTATTGAAAATAAAACCAATATAGGTTTAATAGATATTGTTGTTCGTAACTTATCTACCAACCAGCTGTCAATAACAGATCATAAAGGCGCCTTTAAGATCAATGCTAAAATAAATGACCTGCTTGTGCTTAGCGGTTTCGGCTATAAAACCGATACTGTACTCGTTGTGAATTTCAGGTACATGGAAGTGTTTATGCAGCCCACAGATCACCTGCTCCAGGAGGTAAAAATTAATGCTTTCGGCAAAGTAAACAAGCAGGCTACAATACTCCCATTTGATAAAGACAATCACAATCAAACCATGAATTACCAGTTGGATCCCAAAACTGGTTACTACAAAGGCGGGATTAATTTGAGGGTCTGGACAAATAAACGAGAAGAAAAAGATCGCGCCATGCTAAATAAGTTAACGGAGAAAGACGCTGCCGCGAAAGATATAGCAGAAGTTTTCACCGATAAAAATATTGCGCAATATGTTCCGCTGAAGGAGAAAGAACTCGCCGGGTTCATTATGCGCTTTACACCCAGCGCAGATACTTTCAGAAGTGCAGACTTTGTACTCTCGGCATATTTAAGCGCCTGCTACAAGGAGTTTATAAAGCTTTCGCCCGAAGACCGGCAAAAGACCTCCATTTTTAATTAATTCCAAACAAACACATCTGGTAGTATTTCCAACTATGGACTATGGACTATGGACTATGGACTATGGACTATGGACTATGGACTATGGACTATGGGCTATGGACTATGGACTATGAATATTCTTGTATCTTGATTCTTGTCTCTTGGTTCTAATTCTTCTATCTTACACACTCAAACTCTGCACACTGTGAAAAGAAAGGACTTTCTCTATTTAAGCGGTATGGGCGTTAGCGCTGCCATGCTTTCTAACCTCAATACATTTGGTAAAGCCGTACACACCGAAGTTGCCTTGCAGGCAGTTGACGTAGCCGTAAAAAAACGAATGGCAGATGTTGCCCTCAACGCCGCCAGATCTAAAGGGGCATCTTATGCCGATGTTCGTATAGGGCGCTATTTAAATCAGTCGGTAATTACACGCGAGCACAACGTGCAAAATATAGCCAATACCGAATCTTATGGTGTAGGCATCCGTGTGCTGGCCGATGGATGCTGGGGGTTTGCTGCTACAGATAAAACAGATGCCGACAGTATTGCGCACACCGCCGACCTGGCCGTGCGCATTGCAAAGGATAATGCAAAACTATTAACCGAGCCTGTGCAGCTTGCCCCGCAAAAAGGATATGGCGAAGTAAGCTGGAAAACGCCCATACACAACAATGCATTTAGTGTGCCCATAAAAGACAAGGTTGATCTGCTTATTTCTGCTAACGAAGCAGCACTTGCTGCGGGGGCGAGTTTCGTAAATAACTCTTTGTTTATGATCAACGAGCAAAAGTATTTTGCTTCAACAGACGGCACCTATGCAGACCAGGACATTCATAGGATATGGCCCACATTTACTATCACTAAAACAGATAAGGCATCGGGCAGGTTCGAGACCCGTAACTCGTTAAGTGCGCCAATGGGTATGGGTTACGAGTATATTATGCCGGATAGCAGCACCGTTTTAAATGGTATTTTTCCGCTTTTTCGCGACAGGTATAACATGCTCGAAGACGCACGTATTGCCACGGCACAACTCGACGAAAAACTAAAAGCCAAACCGCTTGAGCCCGGTAAATACGATCTGATCTTAGACCCCACTAATCTGTTCCTCACCATTCATGAATCTGTTGGCCACCCCACTGAGTTAGACCGTGTACTGGGATATGAGGCAAATTTTGCAGGTACCAGTTTCTTAACGCTCGACAAATGGCGGTCAGGAAAATTTAATTTCGGCAGCAACGTTGTAAATTTTGTAGGCGATAAAACTCAGGCTAATGGTTTAGGTACAGTTGGTTATGATGATGAAGGCGTAAAGTGCGGCAAATGGGATATTGTTAAAGATGGCGTTTTGGTTAATTACCAAACCATTCGCGATCAGGCGCACATACTTGGCTTAACTGCTTCGCAAGGCTGCTGTTATGCAGATGACTGGAGCTCTGTGCAGTTTCAACGCATGCCGAACGTAAGCCTGCAACCCGGTAAGGTAAAACTAAGCCCGGCAGATATAATCAAAAACACAGAAAAAGGCCTTTACATGTTTGGCCGAAACTCTTACTCTATAGACCAGCAACGTTATAATTTTCAATTCAGCAGCCAGCTTTGCTATGAAATTAAAGACGGTAAAATTGCAGGTATGGTGAGCGGTGCCGCCTACCAGGCCAACACCCAGGAGTTTTGGAATTCGTGTTCCGCCATTTGTGATGCCGGCGATTACCGCTTAGGCGGCTCGTTCTTTGATGGCAAAGGCCAACCGCAACAGGTAAGCGCAGTATCTCACGGGTGCTCAACCACCAAGTTCGATAAGGTTAATGTGATCAATACTAATAGGAAGATATAGTAGTTGATTTGAAGATTTGGTGATTTGAAAATTTGAAGAAGACTTGCGATTCATGAGAGATGATAAGGAAAATCTAATTGTAAAATTGAGTTTCGAATTTGCTTTAGATATAATTGAGTTTACTGAGGAATTAGAAAAGAAACGAAAGTTTGTTTTAGCAAATCAGATTCTTAAAGCAGGTACATCTATAGGTGCAAATGTTAGAGAGGCGCAAAATGCGGAAAGCAAAAATGATTTTATTCATAAAATGAAAATCGCAGCTAAGGAAGCCGATGAAGTAGCTTACTTTCTTGAACTTTGTAAGTCTTCAAGCAGTTATCCGTTTGACCAAGTTTTAACAGACAAATTGCAATCGATAACTAAAGTATTATCTAAGATAATAGCTACCTCCAAAAGCAAGTAGATAAATTAAGTCCAAAATATTTTAGAAAATAGTTGTCAATTAAAATAATAAAAGCTCATTTTCAAATCACCAAATCTTCAAATCAATCACTATATTAGCCTTGCTAACTGACCATCTTCTCGTAATAGTTTAGTATTAACATATAAACTTATCATTTTGAATAGAAAAAACTTTCTCTATCTCACAGGTATGGGCGTTGGCGGTGCTATGCTCGGTGGGATACCAATTCTCGGGTCGCCCATATCTGCCGAGGCAGCAATGCAGGGCGGTGTTGATGTTGCGCTGAAAAAGCGTATGGCCGATGTTGCCCTTAATGCTGCCCGCAGCCGCGGTGCAACGTATACAGATGTTCGTATAGGCCGCTATCTGCAGCAGTTTGTGGTAACCCGCGAAAAGCAGGTGCAAAACGTTGTAAATACCGAATCGTACGGCATGGGTATACGTGTGCTTGCCAATGGGTGCTGGGGCTTTGCAGCAACCGATAAAATGGATAATGACAGCATAGCAAAAGCAGCAGCGGCCGCAGTTGCCATAGCTAAGGAAAACGCCCGTATCCAATCAGAACCGGTGCAACTGGCGCCGCAGAAAGGCTACGGCGAGGTTAGCTGGAAAGCGCCTATTGAGCGTAACGCTTTTGAAGTACCGATAAAAGAAAAAGTTGATCTTTTACTGGGTGTAAATGATGCAGCCCTGCAAGGCGGCGCCAATTATGTGAATTCTATATTGTTTATGGTCAATGAGCAAAAATATTTTGCCTCAACCGATGGATCATACATAGACCAGGACATACATCGTATATGGCCAACATTTGCCGTGACCCGCATAGATAAAAAGACCGGCAAATTTGAAACCCGCCAGGCATTAAGCGCGCCGCGTGGTATGGGTTACGAATATGTTTCGCCGCGCGACAGTGATAAGATTAAAGGTATGCCAACCACGCTTTATCGTGATAGGTATGATATGATAGAAGATGCCAGATCTGCAGCAGCTCAAACAGACGAAAAGCTAAAGGCTAAATCTGTTGAGGCCGGCAAATACGATCTGATACTCGATCCAAGTAACCTTTGGCTTACCATCCACGAATCTGTGGGGCACCCATCAGAATTAGATCGTGTATTAGGTTACGAGGCCAATTTTGCCGGCACCAGTTTCTTAACTTTAGATAAATGGAAATCGGGCAAATTCAATTTCGGCAGTAAAAATGTAAACATACTTGCCGATAAATTGCAGCCGGGTTCGCTTGGTGCAGTAGGGTATGATGACGAAGGTGTTAAATGCGGCAAGTGGGATATTATAAAAGACGGTATTTTAGTTAATTATCAAACCATTCGCGATCAGGCCCATATCATCGGCCTCGATCATTCGCAGGGGTGCTGTTATGCAGATAACTGGAGTAGTGTGCAATTTCAGCGTATGCCAAACATTTCGCTTCAGCCGGGGAAAGCGGCACTCACGCCTGCCGAGATGATAAAGAATACCGAAAAAGGTATTTATATCATAGGCGATAGCTCATTCTCCATAGATCAGCAGCGTTACAACTTCCAGTTTAGCGGGCAGCTTTATTATGAAGTGCGCAACGGCAAAATTGTGGGCATGCTTAATGATGTAGCCTACCAATCTAATACGCAGGAATTCTGGAATTCATGCGTGGGCGTTTGCGATCAAAGCGATTACCGTTTAGGAGGGTCGTTCTTTGATGGTAAAGGCCAGCCGGAACAGGTTAGCGCGGTATCGCACGGCTCATCAACAGCCAGGTTTAATGGAGTTAATATTATCAACACAGCAAGAAAAATCTAAACATATTATGGCCTTAATGAGTCAGGAAGAAGCGCGCGCTTTGTTACAAAAGGCGCTAAGCTATTCAAAAGCCGACGAATGTTCGGTTAGTATAAATGGAGGGGATACGGCAAATATCCGTTATGCACGTAACTCGGTTTCTACCAGCGGTGCAGTAAGCTCAACAAGTTTAGTAGTTGCATCGGCATTTGGCAAAAAATTAGGTGTATCAACGGTTAACGAGTACACAGACGCAGCATTGGAGAAAACAGTTAGGCGTGCCGAGGAACTTGCCCAATTAGCTCCCGAAAACCCGGAATATATGCCTATGCTTAGCCCGCAAACATACGGGCCAACCAACCCCAAATTATACGATGCAAAAACAGCCAACATGACGCCTAAACAGCGTACAGACATGGTTGCACAAAGCTTGCAGGTTGCGAAAGACGCCGGCCTTACCGCTGCCGGCTTTTTGCAAAACGGTGGTAATTTTAGCGCCGAGCTAAATTCAAAAGGCTTATTTAACTATTATAAATCGAGCGATATAAATTTCTCTGTAACGCTGCGCAGTGCAGATGGTAAAGGTTCTGGCTATGCTACAAAAGACTACGAAGATTTTAACGACCTTGACACGCTAAAGCTTACCAAAATTGCCGCGCAGAAAGCAGCAGGTTCTGCAACAGCCAGGGCAATTGAGCCGGGTAAATACACCGTTATTTTAGAGCCGGCGGCTGGTATTGTTCTTTTAGAGAATCTTTATGGGGCGCTTAACGCACGCAGTGCCGACGAGGGCCGCAGTTTCTTAAGCAAAGCCGGCGGTGGCACCAAGCTTGGAGAGAAACTGGTTGACGAGCGGGTAACGATATACTCAGACCCGCAAGACCCGCGCCTGCCGGTAAGCAGTTGGAGCGGCGATGGTTTACCGCGTAACCGTGTTAACTGGATAGAAAAAGGGGTAGTAAAAAACCTGGCTTATTCGCGCTTTTGGGCGCAAAAGAAAGGTGTAACGCCCTTAGCAAATGCAGGAGGTTACATCATGGAAGGTGGAAACCAATCTCTCGAAGATTTGATCAAAGGTACTGAAAAGGGTATTCTGGTTACCCGCTTATGGTATATTCGCCCGGTTGACCCGCAAACATTACTGTACACGGGCCTTACCCGCGATGGTACTTTTTATATAGAGAACGGGCAGATCAAATTTCCGGTTAAAAATTTCCGGTTTAACGAGAGCCCTATTATTATGCTGAATAACCTGGATGCCTTGGGCAAACCCGAGCGCACGGTAAGCGGCGAATCTTTCCAAAGCGCGCTGATACCGCCAATGCGTATCCGCGACTTTACATTCAGCTCGCTTTCTGACGCGGTTTAATAGCCTTCCTTAAATCTCTCCAAAAGAAATGATGTAAAGCCATCCTGGTCTTCGGGATGGCTTTTATTTTCCCTCATCAATAATAAATTAAACCAGCCTATCCTTCACCACCAACGTTCCAGCCAGCCTATCATGCAGGCATTGCTGTTTTTTATTGAAGAAACACATTAAGTAGCCAATGCCCAGGGTGGCAATGGAAAATATTTTATCCAAATTTCTTAGCGCGGCCATACCGTGGCTTAATGGCTTACCCTGCAGGTCTGTTACTTTTATTTTTAATATTTGCTTACCTATAGTGGCCTGCCATTTGCCGCCTTCCATAACAATGTGGTAAATAATATTAAGCAATGGTATTAGCAGAAGTAAACTAACGCTTAACAATATTTGAAAAAGCTTGCCATCTGTAATTAACACAATAAATAACACGGGGATTACGCACACACCGGTAACAATAAGCCAGTCTATGACCGCAGCCAACAACCGCTGATCGAAACTGCCAAAATATTGCGGTATTACCGGGGGTTTCTTAAAACCAAGCAATTGCCGGAGTTCGGGAACGTCATGGGCTTCCTTATAATCGTCCATGCTATCACTTTTCACAAAATCTACAGGCTTGACGTAGTTGGCTTTTAATTGGGCCATATTAAACGGACCTTCGGGTTTGCCATTGATTACCATCAAATAAAGTTGCTCTGCCATGCCAATAAAAAACCGCTTTGTAAATTACAAAGCGGCCAAGTTATCAATTAGGTATATAATTAGTATCGGCTGACATTAAAATTAGACATTCCGCCGCTTATGTTGATATAGATCTTATTTTTAGCGGAGCCGAAACCGGCTGTTTCATAATGATTGTCCGACGTTTTATTAAAACCATCAAAACTATTTGATGATAAGCCGGTGCTGCTGATTATACTGCAGGCAGCATCTTTTGGTACTTTAACAGTAATGTCAGACACGCCCGATGAAAGCTTAACCTGTGTATTTGCAGCAGTTGGCTCGCCAAGTTTTACCTTGAAAGATGCCGCGCCGCCGCTAAGATCGAGGTTGCGGATCTTAAATCTGCTAAGATCAAAATCAAGGTCCGTTGCGCCGGCTTCTATCTTCATTTCCCATTCGGGCGCAGAATTTAATTTTATGATGGCTGTACTACCTTTATCATCGTTGCTCCAGTCCCAATGGTTTTTATGGCCATTACGCATTCTAAAATTCACAGTGCTTACACTGTCTTGGGTATGGTTGCTCATCTCGTAACGTGCAAAAGAACTTTTAACGTTGGCTGTAAACAACTGGTTGGTAGTATCACTTAGTTTAAAACTATTGCCGCCACCACTAATACTTAACTTACCAACTTTAATGGCTGTGGCAAAAGGTGCAGTATAAAAACTGTTACCGTCTACCTTAACAAGGCCGTGGTTGGCAGTTGTATCACTATCGTCATTATCATCGTCGTCATCGTCCATGTCGTGATTATAGTGATGGCCCCCAATAACAAAATGGGGAAAATTATACCGGTTACCAAAGTCGCCAAATAATACCAGCGCCAGGCCAATTACCACTACAGTGATCTTTACGGCAGAAGCCCAAATAGATCTGTTATTAGCAAATATTAAGTTTACACCGCCTATCACCAAAAATATAGGCCATAAGTGTAAAATATTGGTCCAGTGGAAATGTAAATATCCAAAGTTTCTAAGCAATATGGCTGCACCAATTAGCAGCAATATTATCCCGGGGGTTATTCTATCGCGTTTCATTATAATGCTGTTGGAGGGTTATTAGTTGGGTCTTCCTTTACTTCGTCTGTTTTCACCTCAGGTGGTGTGGCCGTTTGCCACGGGGTAGCACCAGGCCTGTCCCTGCCGCCGCTTGTGAAAATAAATACCAGGCCTATCGCAATCAAAATCACAGGCCACCAGTTTTCGAAATCAAAATCCGGGATTATTTCAAATTGATCGAGTAAAAAGCCCGCACCCAGCATGATGAGTATAATACCACCTATCAAAGCGCCAGTAGAGGTTCCTCTTTTAGGCGTAAATACCGGATTTGGATGAAACGGCGAGGGCGAATTAAAAGTGCCGGGCGCCTGGTATGGAGCCCCGCCCGGCGGCGGCGGCATGGTGTAATCAACCGGCGGTATGTATCCTCTTTTAGGTAATACGATCCATAATACAATGTAAATCAGGCCGCCGCCGCCCTTTAATAAAAGCGAAAGGAGAAAAACCAGGCGAACTATAGATACATCAATATCAAAGTATTCGGCAAGGCCAGCACAAACGCCGCCAACAACTTTGCGGTGTTCGTCTCGGTGAAGTTTCTTTTCCATAGTGTTTTGTTTTTAAGTGATTGTTTTACAACTGGCCAAAAACGGGTGCAATGGTTATCTCATCTACATTGGCGCCGGCGCTCATATTGTAGATTGCTATAACTGCCGATGCAATGTCGTCTGGTAACACAAATTTTGAGGCATCAACACTTACACCATCCCATGACGATGTTAGGGTTGAGCCCGGTATTACCGAGGTTACTTTTACACCATATTGTTGCATTTCCAGCCTCATTATATTACTAAGACTAAGTGTCGCGGCTTTTGTTACACTGTACATGCCGGCATTTAAAACCGGCGTTTTAGCGGCAACGGAGCAGATATTAAAAATATGGCCTGCTTTATTTACTGATAGTCTTTCGCCAAAATAGCGGTATAACTCGTAGCCGGGGCGCAGGTTATTATTGATCTGAATTTGAAAGGTATCATCATCATCATTTGCTATTGCCGTGGGCCGATAAGCCCCCACATTGTTTACAATAACGCTTATGATGCCCAGGTTTTTTTCTGCATCGCCGGCAAAATTAAGCAGCTGTTGCTTATTGCCGGTATCTGCAGCAGATATGAATACCTTAATATCGGGATTAGTGGCCTGCAATTCTGCCTTGGCTTGTGCTAAATCTTTCATATTTCGTGAACAAATTGCAAGGTTTAATCCTTGTTTAGCAAAAGCGAAAGCAATAGCGCGGCCTATGCCTTTAGTGGCACCCGTAATTAATGCGTTTTTCATGTTTAAATTTAAGGCAATTGTTGCAGGCGGTAAAGCCTGCTGATTAAAAAATGTATTTTTAACCCGGAATTAATTTGTTATAATGTTCTATTCTTTTGGTAAGTATTTGCTATTGTTGCGTTTAAGCTTCCGTAAGCCCGAAAAATTTAAGGTCTATTGGAGTGAAGTAATGCGCGAGATGGTGTCCATCGGCATTGGCTCATTGGGTATTATCAGTATAATTTCTGTTTTTATTGGCGCGGCAACAACTATCCAGGTAGCATTCCAGTTGGCCAGTCCGCTTGTTTCGCGCAGTATTGCGGGTACTATAGCCCGCGATTCAAATATTCTGGAGTTTAGCCCTACCATATCTGCATTGGTACTTGCGGGTAGGGTAGGATCGAGCATTGCATCGCAAATTGGCACCATGCGTGTAACAGAACAGATAGACGCGCTCGAAATTATGGGAGTTAACGCACCGGGCTACCTGATAGCGCCAAAAATAATTGCGGGTGTAGCTATGTTCCCGCTATTGGTAATTATTGCCATTTGCTTAGGCCTGGCAGGTGGTTACATAGCTTGCCTTGCATCGAGCGATGTTTCACCTGCAGATTATGTTATGGGCCTGCGCGACGGATTTAATCCTTTAACTATAAGGGTTGCCCTGGTTAAAGCCATCGTATTCGGCTTTTTAATCACTTCTATTTGCGCCTACCAGGGCTTTTATACCTCGGGCGGGGCTTTAGAGGTAGGCCGGTCTGCTACCAAGGGGGTTGTTTACAGCTGCGTTATGGTTTTATTTGCCGATTTGGTGGTTACCCGTTTAATGCTATGATCGAGATTAAAGACATCTATAAAAGTTTCGGCGAAAACGACGTGCTAAAAGGCATTACTGCCGATTTTAAACCGGGTAAAAATAACCTCATCATCGGCGGCTCCGGTTCGGGCAAAACTACGTTGCTAAAGTGTATTGTAGGCCTTCACGAGCCGACTAAAGGCGAGGTAATATTTGACGGGGAGAATTTTACCCACATGGACTTTGAGCAGCGTGTGCCCATACGCAAGCAGATAGGGATGCTGTTCCAAAATTCGGCCCTTTTCGACTCTATGACGGTTGAACAGAATATTATTTTTCCGCTTAATCTGTTTACAGAAATGAGTAAGGAAGAAAAACACGACCGCGCCAATTTTTGCCTTGAACGCGTAAACCTAAAAGATAAAAATAATTTGTTCCCTTCAGAACTATCGGGCGGTATGAAGAAGCGTGTAGGCATTGCGCGTGCAATTTCTATGGAGCCTAAATATTTGTTTGTGGATGAGCCAAACTCGGGCCTCGATCCGCAAACCTCTATTGTAATTGATGAATTGATCAAAGAACTGACTGAAGAGTACAAAATCACTACTGTGATGGTAACGCACGATATGAACTCGGTAATGGGCATTGGCGACCACATCATCTTCCTGCATCAGGGCCAGAAATGGTGGGAAGGAACAAATAAAGAAATAGCCCACACTGACAACAAAGAACTTAACGATTTCGTTTTTGCGAGCAAGTTTACCCAGGCAGCGAGGGAGAAATTATAGTTGCGAGTTGTCGGTTGTCAGTTGTTAGATAAGAAATAATATATTTTATTATTCCCATATCTTTGTTCTACTGACAACTCGCAACTGACAACCGACAACCGATACAATGATCCAATTACTTACCCCCCAGCACTGGAAAGACTACGAATTAATTGATTGCGGTGATTTTGAAAAGCTGGAAAGGTTTGGCGATGTGGTGCTGATAAGGCCCGAGCCGCAAGCTGTTTGGGGGAAGGTGTTACCGCAAAGCGAGTGGCAAAAACAGCATACGATAAAATTCCGTGGCAGGTCTGCAACATCGGGCGAGTGGGTTAAGAAAGATCCAAAATCTCCTGATCGCTGGCACATTAGATATCAGAATGACGATGTAGCAATCCAACTCCGCCTGGCTATGACTTCTTTTAAACATGTAGGTATTTTTCCCGAGCAGGCAGTTAATTGGGATTATATTTCCGGATTGGTCAGGAAGTTTAAAGTGCCTAACCCTAAAGTCTTAAACCTGTTCGCGTATACCGGTGGCGCGTCGCTTGCAGCCCGGGCGGCCGGTGCCGATACTACCCATGTTGATTCTATTCGGCAGGTGGTTACCTGGGCAAGTGAAAATCAGCAATTATCAAACCTCGAAAACATACGCTGGGTTGTAGAAGATGCGCTTAAGTTTGTAAAACGCGAGCTTAAACGAGGCAATAAATACAATGGCATCATCCTCGACCCTCCTGCCTATGGTCATGGGCCAAACGGCGAAAAGTGGAAACTGGAAGATCACATCAGCGAAATGATGCACGATGTGGTGCAACTGCTCGACCCCGAAGAGCACTTTTTAATTTTAAACACATATTCACTTGGTTTTTCTTCTGTAATTGTAGAGAACCTGATTAAAAGCGCCTTCCCAGCAGTAGAAAATTTAGAAACCGGCGAGCTTTATTTGCAAGCCAGGTCGGGTGTGAAATTGCCGTTAGGAGTGTTTGGTAAATTTCACAAGTTAAAAGCCTAATGTTAGCTTGTTGATAAATCCTTTCTATTAATCTTCTAATATCAACCTGTAATCAATTTTTTTTAGGCATCTTGGTGCCATATTAAAACTTTACCACTGTACATTAAAACCAGATGAAATTCAAAGCTTTATTTAAAACAGGCGCATTATCCCTTGCAGCCGTATTACTATTTAGTAACTGCAGCAACGGCAGCAAAACTACTGCATCAACCACTACTACAACTACAAAAACTACTAACACCAAGGTTGTAGAGACCGATACCTTAGGCGTTGTAAAAGAACATTACCCGCCGCTAAATAAAGCTAAATATGATACACTGATGAAACGCCTTGCCAATGGCGATACCAGCGGGAAATGGCCTGTAAAAAGCGCCCCTTACCCAATGGATGGCGCAATTTTACCGTTTAAGCGTGTGGTAGCCTTTTACGGTAACCTCTATGCCAAAAAAATGGGAATTTTGGGCGAAATACCACCTAATGAAATGCTTGCCAAACTAAAAGGCGAAGTAAAAATGTGGGAAAAGGCCGACCCGACAACGCCTGTACAACCCGCTTTGCATTATATAGCTGTTGTTGCCAGCGGCAGCGCCGGCAAAGATGGCAAATACCGTAACCGCATGCCATTTAAGCAAATAGACAGCGTTTTGGTGTTGGCTAAAAAGGCTCATGCCATTGTTTTCTTAGATGTACAGGTTGCGTTGAGCAATATTCATGCAGAGCTGCCCTTATTAGAAAAATACCTGATGATGCCACAGGTGCATTTTGGCATGGACCCCGAGTTTTCTATGAAAGATGGCAGCCTGCCTGGTAGGAAAATAGGCACGTTTGATGCTGCGGATATTAACTATGTATCAGGCTACCTGGCTAATTTGGTTGATAAATATCACTTGCCTCCCAAAATTTTAATTGTACACCGCTTTACTAAAAAGATGGTTACAAACTCGCAAAGCATTAAACTTCGTAAAGAGATACAGTTTGTGATGGATATGGATGGTTGGGGCGAACCCGATCTTAAAACAGGTACGTACCGTTACTTCATCCACAATGAACCGGTTCAGTTTACAGGTTTCAAGTTGTTTTACAAGAACGATATTAAAAAGGCGCCGCATCATATGCTAACCCAGGCAGAGGTAATCAAAAACTATAAGCCGCACCCTATTTACATACAATACCAGTAAAACGCATGGTTCGGTGGGGCATAATTGGCTGCGGCCGCATATCGCACCGTTTTATGCAGGGGCTGGTAACCATACCCGGTGCTTCGCTAACAGGCGCCTGGTCTCGGAGGGCGGAGTCGGTTAAGGATTTTGTAAACCAATATGGAGGTAATCCATTTCAGTCGCTTGATGATCTTTTAACTGCGCCGGATATAGACGCGGTTTATATTGCTACATTGCCCGATAGCCACATGCAATACAGCATAGCCTTGCTAAATGCAGGTAAAAATGTGTTGTGCGAAAAGCCGGCAACTGTAAATCTGCTGCAGTTAGATGAGGTTTTGGCTGTGGCAAAGCAAACCGGTAAGCTTTATATGGAAGGTATGAAGCCGCCTTTCTTCCCGCTTTATAAAAAAATAAAAGAATACATAGCAACAGATCCCATTGGCGATGTTAGCTACGTTAGGGCAGGTTCGTCTGTTGCAGATCTGCCACCCGAACATCCGAATTTTAGCTATGACCTGGCGGGTGGCGCTGTTATGGGTATAGCCCCGTACGAAGCATTTCTGGCTACAGATTGGCTTGGCGATACAAAGGAAGTCCAGGCTATGGGCTATTTAGGCAGTACCGGAGTAGATATGTTCGCAACTATTCAAACCAAGCATGCCGGCGGCTATTCGCAGCTTTATTGCGGCTTCGATCTGCATGGCAAAGGCGATGCGCTCATTTGCGGCACCAAAGGCAATATCACCATCCATAAAAACTGGTGGAACCCCGCAAAGGCAACAATCAGTTACCTGGATGGCCGCACGGTTGCAATTGATGAACCATTTACCCACGGCGGCCTGAACT
Source organism: Mucilaginibacter sp. (assembly GCA_965277245.1). Taxonomy (GTDB): domain Bacteria; phylum Bacteroidota; class Bacteroidia; order Sphingobacteriales; family Sphingobacteriaceae; genus Mucilaginibacter. Next base: position 2,221,784 of record OZ255719.1, on the reverse strand, counting down.
ACGAAACACGGCACTTTTGCGAACTTTTAGAACGCGGCGCGCTTGAGAGCCCGGTAATTAGCCATGAGCTATCGAGGCAAATGATGTGGATGCTGGATGAAACCAGGAAACAAATAGGATTGAAGTTTGCGGGTGAATGATAGTTATTTATAAATAATATGGAATGTACATTATGTCATTTGGGCACCACCGAAAATGGTTGGTTACTGTAACGCTCGAGAGGGATGAGGCGATTGTACTAATTAAAGGTGTGCCGGCAGAAGTTTGTAATAACTGTGGCCACTACTACCGTTCTGAACACATAACGCGTTTAGTTAGGCAAAAGGTGACGAGGCAATTAAAAGTGGCGCAGAATTAGAAATTTTCAAATTAAAAGTTGCTTAATACTAAAAACTAAACGTTACGTCAGCCTCGGGGTTATCTAACTTGGTGCTCTTGCGAGCACCGTTAACGGTGGTATGTATCATGTTTATCTGCTCGGGGTGCAACTGGTAAAGTAACTCATCATGCACGGTAATATCTTTTACTTTGCTTATTCCTTTTACTTCAAAATAACTCCAGGCACCGTCTTCCTGTATCTCATAGCCAACGTAATTTAAAGAAAGCAATTTGCCATCGGCAGTTATGGCCAGGTGTTTCTTTACATAATCAGCTATTAACCTGTTTACCAGTGCCTTATCCTTTGGCTTAACAATGTTTATATTGGTATGATTAACCGTATTCAGTTCTTTTTCCAGATCGTCATAAAACATGCGGCAGCTAACCTCTATCGACTGCGTTTTCGGGTTGTGATTAATTTCGGTTACGCTTACATAAAATGGGTGGAGCAGCGAAAGCCATAAAACGCTTAAGAATTGTAAAATCATTATGCCTGCAGAAATTTATCGGCCAAAATACGCTATTATTAGGCTTTAATTGTGCCGATGCAGGATTTTGGTTTATATTTTCAACTAGGCTGGCAGCATATCTGCAACTGGAATGGTTATGATCATATCATGTTTGTGGCAGTTTTATGCGGCGCATATTTGCTTAAAGACTGGCGCAAAGTATTGATCCTGGTAACTGCCTTTACTATCGGCCACTCCATTACATTGGCGCTCAGTGTGCTAAGTATCATTCATATCAACAGCTCGCTTATAGAGTTTTTGATCCCGGTTACCATTGTTACTACCAGCCTTATTAATGTTTTTAAAAAACAACGCAGCACCACAACTATGAGGGTAACCTATATGCTGGCATTGTTTTTCGGGCTGATACATGGTTTAGGCTTTTCTAATTATTTAAAAAGTTTACTGGGCACAAGCACTAATATTGTGGGCCAGCTATTCGCTTTTAATCTGGGGTTAGAGTTTGGGCAGGTGCTCATCGTAATTTCAACCCTTATAATTTCCTATTTGTGTATCAATTTTGCTAAGATGAACCGCAGGGACTGGATAATGTTCCTCTCATCGGCTATATTTGGTATCGCATTGATCATGTGTATCCAACGCTTTCAACTTATAAAATTCAGATGAAGAAACGCTACGCTTTAGTACTTGCCTTATTTTCTGCAACTGCCGCATTTGCACAATATGACAATAACCCAAAATCAAATCATGGTAACAAGTTTGAGCAGTTGGGTACCATGCTGCCCACCCCAAACGAGTATCGTTCGGCATCCGGTGCCCCCGGGCCAAAATATTGGCAGCAAAAAGCAGATTATGATATCAACGCTACCCTTGATGACGATAAACAGAGCTTAGACGGTACCGAAACCATTACATATTATAACAATTCGCCGGATCCGCTTACCTTCCTGTGGATACAGCTCGACGAAAATCAGCATAAAAAAGATGGTGAAAGTTCGAAGTTTAACGAAAGCAAAATGAAGGATAAGATGACCCTTCGTGAGCTGCAGGCAATAATGGGCCACAACCTCGACCTGGGCGATCATATTGTAAGCATAAAAGATGCTGAGGGGAATGCACTCTCCTACACCGTTAACGAAACCATGATGCGTGTAGAGCTGCCAAAAACATTGGCCCCGGGCGAAAAGTTGAGGTTTAAAATAGCCTGGTGGTACAATATTTCCGACAGGTTGACTATCGGCGGCCGCGGCGGATATGAGTATTTTCCAGACGATAAAAACTACCTGTACACTATGGCGCAATGGTACCCGCGCATGGCAGTTTACAGCGATTTCCAGGGATGGCAAAACAAGCAATTTACCGGTACCGGTGAATTTGCCTTAACATTCGGCGATTTTAAGGTGAGCCTTAATGTACCAGCCGACCATTTTGTAGGTGGTACAGGCCAATGCTCAAATTATGCGCAAACGCTTTCTGCTGCGCAACTCCGCAGATGGGATCAGGCCCAAACAGCAAAAGAACCTGTTGAAATTGTTACCCTTGCCGAAGTTAAAAAGCAAATGCAGGGCCACGCCACAGCCCGCAAAACGTGGCAGTTTCACGCCGAGAACGTACGCGATTTTGCGTGGGTATCGTCGCGCCGGGTGGTGTGGGATGCGATGAGCACACAAATAGATGGCGGCAAAAAAGTGATGGCTATGTCTGTATACGGGCCGGAGGCTTACCCGCTTTACCGCCGTTACTCTACCAAACTGGTTGCACATACACTAAAGGTTTATTCTAAGCATACCTTCCCCTACCCATATCCTTGCGCTACATCTGTAGAGGCATCAAACGGTATGGAATACCCCATGATCTGCTTTAACAACGGTCGCGCCGATAAGGACGGCACATATAGCGAAGCCGTGAAATATGCTATGACCGGTGTTATTATCCATGAGGTTGGGCATAACTTTTTCCCCATGATTGTAAATTCTGATGAACGCCAGTGGACCTGGATGGACGAGGGCCTGAACACCTTCTGCCAGTTTTTAGCAGAGCAGGAGTGGGATAATAATTACCCCTCGCAGCGAGGGCCGGCACACAAGATCGTTGATTACATGAAACTGCCTGCAGATCAGCTGGAGCCTATCATGACCAATTCAGAAAACATAGTACGTTTTGGGCCAAATGCCTATGCAAAACCCGCAACCGCGCTGAATATTTTGCGCGAAACGGTTATGGGTCGGCAGCTGTTTGATTATGCTTTTAAAACCTATGCGCACCGCTGGGCATTTAAACACCCTACACCAGAGGATTTTTTCCGTACCATGGAAGATGCCTCTGCAGTTGACCTTGACTGGTATTGGCGCGGCTGGTTTTACGGTATAGACCCGGTAGATATATCATTAGATAGCGTAAAGTTTTACCGGCTGAATACCAAGAACCCGGAGATAGAAAACACGTATGACCGGGCGCAGTTTGACCGTAACCTGGAGAGTGTAAGCAAGAAGCGCAACAAAGATGAGGGTGTTAAATTTGCCGTGGAGGGCGATACCTCTTTAAATGATTTCTACGGTAAATATGACCGCTTTAATGCAACCCCACTGACCAAAAAAAGCTACCAGGCCATGTTCGACGCGCTAACACCCGCCGAACGGCAGCTATACGCCAGTAAGAATTATTTTTACGAATTAAACCTAACTAATAAGGGCGGCTGCGTAATGCCGTTAATAATTGAATGGACCTATGCCGATGGTACTAAAGATGTAGACCGTATATCGGCATATATTTGGCGGAAAAACGAGAAAAAGATAACTAAGGTGTTTGCCAAGGCGAAAGAGGTAAAGGGTATTAAGATAGACCCTTACCGCGAAACGGCCGATATAGACGAGACCAATAACAGCTGGCCGAGACAGTTCGCTCCGTCAAGGTTCGAGTTGTTTAAAGGGCAGGAAATTCCGAGAGGTGCTTCCTCCGGCACCAACCCGATGAAAGAATCAATGCAGAAAATAACACCTTAAAGAATGGCCCGGTTAACCGGGCCATTCTTATTTTAATTTTTACTTACAATACTGGTTTAGCAGTAAATATTGATGCGTAATACTTAAAATAGGCATAGCCTAAAAATAAATGGATAAGCAGTACTGCAACGCCAATTGGCATACCTTGTGGCGCTAAAAGGGTATTGTAAAGGAAGATGTTAAGGGTTATTGGAAAGAGCACTAATAGGAACAAAGCTGTGTAACGGTTTATTAATAAGAAGAATCCGCAGATAACCTCCAGTGCTTTCATGTACTGAAAGAAGTAGCCGCTGTTCATTAAACCCGACGAAAAAGCCACTGCCTTTGCGGGCATAGGTCCCTGCTTCATGGGAAGGAAATGAAAGAAGAAAGTAGCGCCAAATACCAGGAATACCAATCCGAGCAAGGAACGTAGAATAAGTACGGTAATCTTCATAATGATTAAGATTTTTGTTGAGCAGGTTAGTTGTTTAAACAAATAAATTTAAGCCATAAAATTCGCAATAGCAACTTACTATTAGTTTACAGGGCAATAACACAGATGTAATTTGCTAAATCTTATCTTTGTACAATATTTTACTGCTGTGTATGAATGCTGATGCATTGAGAATATTGCCCGGAAGCTACTGTAATTCATTAACCGATTATTCGCGGTTTGTTACCCGCGTAGTGCACATCGGCGATGTTGCTATGGGCGGCGCCAATCCAATCCGCATCCAGAGTATGACCACTACCGATACCATGGACACCTTGGGTACGGTAGAACAATCTATCCGTATGATCGAGGCCGGCTGCGAATATATACGCATTACCGCGCCAAGTATTAAAGAGGCACAAAACTTAGCTAATATTAAGAGCGAACTGCGCAAGCGCGGTTATAGTGCACCGTTAGTTGCCGACATCCATTTTACACCAAATGCTGCCGAAGTTGCCGCACGCATAGTTGAAAAGGTACGCGTAAATCCCGGTAATTACGCTGATAAGAAGAAATTTGATATTCTGGATTATACTGATCTGGAGTATATGGCCGAACTGGAGCGCATTAACCAAAAGTTTACCCCGCTGGTTAAAATATGCAAAGAGTATGGCACTGCCATGCGTATTGGCACTAATCATGGCTCTTTAAGCGATCGTATCATGAGCCGGTACGGCGATACGCCGCAGGGTATGGTAGAGAGTGCAATGGAATTTATGCGGATGTGCGAAGCTTTGAATTACTACAACCTGGTAATATCCATGAAATCGAGCAATCCGCAGGTAATGGTGCAAGCTTACCGTTTGCTGGTGCAAACTATGGTTGCCGAAGGCATGAATTACCCCTTGCACCTGGGTGTAACCGAAGCCGGCGACGGGGAAGACGGCCGCATCAAATCTGCTGTTGGAATAGGTACTTTATTAGAAGATGGCCTGGGCGATACCGTGCGTGTTTCCCTTACAGAAGAGCCCGAAGCAGAAGCGCCTGTGGCCATAGCTTTGGTGAACAGATATAGCGAAAGAGCCAGGAAGGCCGAAAGTCGGCAAGACCGCAAGACCGCAAACTCGTTGTGGACTAAATCCGAAATCGAACATCCTAAATCCGAAATTTCTCACAATCCTTACGCATACAAAAAACGCGAAACTTACGAAGCTAATGCCTTCATTGGCGGCCACATGGTTCCCAGGGTGGTTATCGATCTTTCTGCCGCAAATCTTAAAAACCCCTCGGTGCTCAATGACGCAGGTTACCTGTATTCGCCGATATTAGATAAGTACAATATGGCAGATCAGTCGGTAGATTTTGTTTACCTGGCAGATCAGTTGCCATCATTCACTTTTCCAGGCAACTTAAAACAGCTTTATAATCACAGCACCTGGAAGGTATTAGCCAACAAAACCAACTGCCATCCGGTATTTACTTTATCAGAATATATTAACGCTGATAATCGTACATCGGCCTTAAATTTGGTGCGTATTTCCAATGCCGATCTGGACTCAGAATTATTCGGGCAGATGCAATTAGATAAAGGCCTCATATTTGTTCTGGAAACTAACGAATTGCACGGAATGGCAGACCAGCGCAGTTTCTTCTTTAAACTCGAAGAATTTGGTTTAAATGTGCCGGTAATTATTAGGAGAATCTATTCTTTTGGAGAGTCCGGAAGTGCGGAAGTCCGTAACTCCGTAAGTCTGGAAGTCGAAAAATCGGAAAGTCTGGAAGATGTGTCTCCTGTCTCGCATCTCACATCCCATATCTCACATCTTAGCACGGCTCTCCAGCTTTCCGCTGCTACAGATACGGGCGCTTTACTGGTTGATGGCTTTGGTGATGGTATCTGGATTGATGCGCCACAACTTCCGGCAAATGTAATAACATCTACAGCGTTTGGTATCTTGCAGGCCACCCGCTCACGTATCTCTAAAACTGAATATATTTCTTGCCCAAGCTGTGGGCGTACATTGTTCGATCTGCAGGAGACCACGCAATTGATCCGCAGCCGCACCAGCCACCTCAAAGGGTTAAAGATTGGTATAATGGGGTGCATCGTGAACGGCCCCGGCGAGATGGCCGATGCCGATTATGGCTATGTGGGCGCAGGGCCCGGCAAGATCACCCTTTACCGTGGTAAGCAGGTAGTGAAAAAAAACGTGAACACCGCTATTGCGGTAGACGAACTGATTAATATTATTCAGGAAGATGGTAACTGGTTAGAACCTGCTATTTAGTTAACTATTATTGGATATATATAGATTCGACTTTTGCTCCCCTAAATTTAACTTTAGGGCGCAATCACTTTTAAATGACTCATCATAAACAAATTGAGCTGTATCGCCCTCAAAATTTTCTATTGTACGGATCTGAATGTCGCCATTTTTACGAAGATGCATGAAACTACTCAACGTATCTGGTGGCGCTAATTCTATAATCTTAACCAAAGCGATATAATTTATAAGATTTAAGATCGTCCTTGGTTTTAAAATCAAAGTTCGGCGCGCAAGTGCAGGCAAGTGCGCATTTTGCGATCAATATGAAAATTAGCAATGAAAAGGTTCTCATTTCATAAATTCGGATAATATTTCGACTACATCTTACTTTATAAAGTTACAAGTGCTTGATAGCACAATTGCCTAACAGCCAAACAAATATTTAAAAATAGCAGCTGAAAGTTAAGCAAAAAACAATTTTGTATTTGTTGAAAACTTTTGGTGGTAAAAAGTGGTATAAAGTGGAAGTTACATCTTACTTTTACGATAGAATTTTACCATAGCCCTGTTAATGTCTCACTTTTTAGGAGAATTTGAATGTAAACTGGATGCCAAAGGTCGCATGATGATCCCTGGTGGCCTAAAACGGCAGCTTCCCGAAGCTGAGCGTGAGGGGCTTGTGATCAATCGCGGGTTCGAAAAGCACCTGGTTATTTATACCCGTAAAGAGTGGAACATTATAATAGATGACCTGGCAAAGTTAAACCAATACGAGAAGCGTACCCGCGAATTTATCAGGTATTTTACCCGTGGGGCCACAGAGCTATCGCTCGATGCATCAGGAAGAATATTGTTGCCAAAGGCTTTGCTGGAATATGCGGGCATTGGTAATGATGTAGTGTTGGCGTGCCAGTTAAACAAAATAGAGGTTTGGGCCCAAAATGCTTACGATGAGCAAATGGACAGCGAGCCCGAAAATTTTGCAAACCTTGCCGAAGAGGTAATGGGCGGAATAGGAAGGAGGGGCGATGCCTGAAACTTACCACACACCCGTAATGCTTCATGAATGTATTGCCGGTTTAGCTATAAAGCCCGGCGGCCGTTACGTTGATGTTACCTTTGGTGGCGGCGGCCACTCGCTCGAAATACTAAAACATCTTGGCGACAAGGGTAAGCTGGCCGCTTTTGATCAGGATGAGGATGCCCGGCAAAATTTAATCGGCGACGAGCGTTTTCTTTTTATTGACCAGAATTTCCGTTACCTGAAAAACTTCACCCGCCTGCATGGCTTGATCCCCGTTGATGGTATACTTGCCGATCTGGGTGTATCTTCTTATCAATTTGACAGGGCCGAACGCGGTTTTTCTATCCGTTTTGATGCCGAACTGGATATGCGCATGAATCAGGGCGATACGCTTACTGCCAAACAGGTGGTAAACACTTATGAAGAAGCAGATCTGCACCGCATCTTCGGTATGTATGGCGAAATTCAAAACGCAAAATCGTTGGCCCGCACCATTGTTACCGCGCGCTTAAACGGGCCGATTAATACGGTTGCCGATCTCAAGAATGCCATTCACGGTCTCATCCCGCGGGGCAAAGAAAATAAATACCTGGCCCAGGTTTTCCAGGCATTAAGGATCGAGGTAAACCAGGAGCTGGAAGCGTTAAAGGATTTTTTGATCCAGTCGGCAGAAGTTTTGGTTACGGGCGGCAGGCTGGTTGTAATGTCGTACCACTCATTAGAAGACCGTTTGGTGAAGAACTTCATCGCCAAGGGCAAATTTAGCGGCGAGGTAGAGAAAGATATTTATGGTAACGACGATCGCCCTTTTGCGGCAGTAAGCCGCGGCGCAATTACTGCATCTGAAGATGAGATCAAACAAAATAACAGGGCGCGCAGCGCCAAATTAAGAATAGCTGTAAAGAAATGAACAGGTTGCGTACAGATATAGCTGAAGAAGAAAAGGAACCGGAAGTTGTTGTGGTTGAAAAGCAAAAAAAACAATTGCCGGAAAATTTTTCTGCATCGTCTTTCTGGCGAAAGGGTTTCCTAAGCACAGATGAAGCTACCCGTGCTATGCCATTTGTATTATACCTGGCTTTTTTAGCAATGCTTTACATCGCTAACCGCCACCTGGCCGAAAAGAACCTGCGCAATATTGATAAATACAGCAAAGAAGTTAAAGAACTAAGCTGGGATTATAAAAGTACAAAAGCCGACCTGGCATTTAAAAGCACACTTACAGAGGTAGCTAAACGTGCCGATACTCTGGGTGTAAGGGTGGCAATAGACCCGCCGCAAAAGATAGTGGTGAAACAGGAGGCTGCGCAATGAGTATCCGTACCAACATATTATTAAGGGTTTACCTCGCATTCGGGCTCATCTTGCTTTTTGCGCTGGCCGTTGTACTTCAGTTATTTAGGGTGCAGTTTACACAAGGGAAAAAATGGAAGGCTATGGCCAGTACCATGTCTACCCGGTTTGTGAATGTAGAAGCCGCCCGCGGAAACATTTTTTCTGTTGATGGCAGCCTGCTGGCCACATCTGTACCGGAGTACGAACTGCACATGGATATGCTTGCCGGGGGTATTGCAGATGATAAACTGTTTTATGGTAAGGTAGATTCACTGGCGCTTAAAATGTCGCAATTGTTTGGCGATAGATCTGCAAAAGATTATTCACGTTTGCTGCGCGATGCCCGTGCAGATAGTTCGCGCTACCAGCTGATACGCCGCAAGGTTGGTTATCAGGAATTAAAGCAGATCCGGAAGTTCCCGATATTTAACCTGGGCAAATACAAAGGTGGTTTAATAGTAGTCCAAAAAAACCGCAGAATTTTGCCTTTCCGCACTTTAGCCATGCGTACCATTGGTTATAAAAACGAGAATGTAAAAAATGGCGTGGGCCTTGAGGGGGCATACATTAATTATATAAACGGCGAAACCGGCAAGCGTTTAATGCAGCGCATTGCAGGCGGCACCTGGATGCCGGTTAATGCTGATGAAGACGAAATTGCACCTAAAGATGGCGCAGATATTATCTCTACCATCGACGTTAATATACAGGATGTAGCTCAAAACGCCTTAGAAAAAGCACTTATAAAAAGTAATGCCGACCACGGCACCGTTATCCTGATGGAAGTTGCAACCGGCGAGATCCGCGCGCTGGCAAACCTGAATAAAATGCCCGACGGCACTTACCAGGAGAAATTTAACTACGCCATTGCCGGCAACCAGGACCCGGGTTCTACATTTAAGGTAGCCTCTTACATGGCTTTGTTAGAAGACCATAAGGTTGATACCAGCACCCGGGTGGCAACAGGTAACTACCAGATACCCGGCAAGCTGATCACAGATTCGCACGGTAGCATTGGTGTAGTATCGGTAAAAAAGGCGTTTGAACAATCATCTAATGCGGCCGTTGCTTACCTGGTTAACAATGCTTACAAAGATGATCAGTCGAAATTTACTAATCATTTATATGAATGGCACCTGAATGAAAAGATGGGCCTTCAAATACCCGGTGAAGCGCAACCTGTTGTAAAAAACCCAAAAAACAGAAGCTGGAACAAGAACATGACCCTCCCCCAAATGGCTTACGGTTATGAAATGCAGCTTACCCCTTTAAAAATGCTGTCGTTCTACAACGCCATTGCAAACAACGGAAAATACATTTCGCCAATTTTTGTAAAGGAGATCAGGCGGTTGGGTAATACGGTAGAGCGCTTTCAAACACGCACTATAAACGAGAAGATTTGTTCTGATGTAACCTTGCAAAAAATGCATGAAATGCTGGAAGGTGTGGTTACCGAGGGCACAGGTAAAGGGATTATCTACAACCCGCAGTACCGCATAGCCGGTAAAACCGGCACCGCCCAGGTAGCCGATGGCAGGAACGGCTACAAAGCCAAAAAGCAATATCAGGCGTCTTTCTGCGGTTATTTTCCTGCCGATCATCCAAAATATTCATTGATCGTGGTAATTAACGACCCTAAGAACGGCTATTATGCTGCTTACATATCGGGGCCACCGTTCAGGGAAATCGCCGATAAGGTTTACGCAAATGATCTAAAGTCTACGCAACCGGCGCAAGTGAAATTTGTAGATAATCAACCAGCGTCTTATAAAGCAGGCAACTTAAAGGCGTTACAGCATGTATACGGCAAATTGGGTATCAAAAACGCACCAACGACCGACACATCATTAGGTAAGGCTGATACCAGCGAAAAACCAATTGGGCAAGTTGCCAAGATAAAAACTGTAACTGTGCCATCAGTAATGGGAATGGACCTTAGCGATGCACTTTACGTTTTAGGTAATGCGGGTTATAAAGTGGCAGTTAAAGGGAGTGGTTTAGTTAAAACGCAATCTGTAACGGTGGGAAGCGTAATTCCAAAGGGCTCTAAAATATTGATAGAACTGCAATGAGGTACCTGAGCGAAATATTGGATGGCTTAGCCTTTACAGAGCTGCAGGGCAGTGCTGATGTGGAGATCACACAAATAACTGCCGACTCGCGCAAAGTAACGCCCGGAACGCTGTTTGTTGCTGTAAAGGGTACTGTGGTAGATGGCCACGATTATATTGACCAGGCTATTAAAGATGGCGCGGTTGTAATTATATGCGAAGATTTACCCGGCCATACCGCCGCTCGTGAGGTCGACTTTTTAATGGTGGCCAATTCTGCTGCCGCTTTGGGTATCCTGGCATCTAACTTTTATGATAAGCCATCGGCCAAGCTAAAACTTGTTGGTGTAACCGGTACTAACGGTAAAACTACCGTTGCTACCTTATTATATCAATTATTTACAGATCTGGGGTATAAATGCGGCTTGCTATCAACGGTAGAAAATCAGATCGCTGGCAAGATTATACCGTCCACCCATACCACGCCCGATCCTGTTGCGTTGAACGGATTGCTTGATGAAATGGTTGCTAAAGGCTGCGATTACTGTTTTATGGAAGTAAGTTCACATGCGGTTAGTCAGCGTAGGATAGAAGGACTGCAGTTCTCAGGCGCAATATTTACTAACCTCACCCACGATCATCTGGACTATCATAAAACGTTTGATAATTACATTAAGGCCAAGAAAACCTTTTTCGATACCCTGCCCAAAAACGCTTTCGCACTTACCAATCTCGATGACAAGAATGGTAACGTGATGCTGCAAAATACCAGGGCTTACAAGAAAAGCTACGCTTTGAAAAGCCTGGCCGATTTTAAAGTTAAGATACTGGAAAATCAATTTGGCGGCTTACTGCTCAATATAGACGGCGCCGAAGTTTGGTTTAAAATGGTAGGCTCTTTTAATGCATATAACTTACTGGCGGTGTATGCAACGGCCATGCTTTTAGACCAGGATAAAGCAAAAACGCTTACCAGCCTAAGTAAACTATCTGGTGCTGAGGGGAGGTTTGATTACATGATATCGCCTAATAAGATCATCGGCATAGTTGATTATGCCCACACGCCGGATGCTGTTCAAAATGTGCTAAGTACAATCAAAGACATTCGCAACGGCACGGAAAAGGTGATCACCATTATAGGCTGCGGTGGCGACCGTGACAAAACCAAGCGCCCGGTAATGGCAAAGGTTGCCTGCGACTGGAGCGACAAGGTTATCCTAACGTCAGACAATCCGCGCTCTGAAGACCCTGCTCAAATCATTAAGGATATGGAGGCTGGCGTTGACCCATCGAACCAACGAAAGACCATTAGCATTGCCGACAGGCGGGAGGCGATAAAAACAGCCGTGCATTTAGCAGAGCCGGGAGATATAATCCTGCTTGCGGGAAAGGGGCATGAGAAGTACCAGGAGATAAGCGGTGTGAAAAGTCACTTTGATGATAAAGAGGAGTTGCTTGAACAATTTAAAACATTAAGCTAATTACCGGACCCATGTTATACTACCTGTTCAACTTTTTAGATAAGAATTACAACGTACCGGGTGCGGGGGTGTTTCAGTACATCACCTTCCGTATGGGGCTTGCTGTAATTACATCGCTGATAGTTACTACGGTTTACGGGCATAGGCTTATAGATTACATCCGCTTTAATCAGGTTGGCGAAACCGTAAGAAATCTGGGCCTCGAAGGGCAAATGCAAAAACAAGGCACGCCCACCATGGGTGGTATCATCATCCTGTTAGGAATCCTGATACCGACATTGCTTTTTGCCAAGCTCGATAACATCTACATCATCCTCATGCTAATTACAACAGTTTGGCTGGGTGCAATTGGTTTCCTGGATGATTACATTAAAGTATTTAAGAAAAACAAAGAGGGACTGGCAGGCCGGTTTAAAATTATAGGCCAGGTTGGGTTGGCGCTAATTGTAGGGTACACTATGTATTTCCACAGTAGTATCATTATCAGGCAGGAAGTTAAACTGCCGGTAAAATATGATGTACCTGTTGATTTTCACATGAAGGGCAACACACCGGTTTATACCCAGGATGTACAATCTACCAAAACAACTATGCCGTTTTACAAGAATAACGAGTTCGACTATGCCAAGGTATTGAAATTTATGGGGCATGGTTACGAGCGTTACGCATTGGTCGTGTTTCTGTTCTTTGTGATCCTCATTATTACGTTCATATCAAACGGTGCAAACATAACCGACGGTATAGACGGCCTTGCGACGGGCACATCGGCTATAATTGGCATAACCCTGGCCATTTTTGCCTATGTATCCGGTAATACAGTAATTGCCGACTATCTCAATATCATGTACATACCCAATTCGGGCGAGCTGGTGATCTTTGCCGGTGCCTTTGTAGGGGCTTGTGTGGGTTTCCTTTGGTATAACTCGTACCCGGCGCAGGTTTTTATGGGCGATACCGGGAGTTTAGCAATCGGAGGCATCATTGCGGTGTTTGCCATCATGATCCGCAAGGAGTTGCTGCTGCCTTTACTATGCGGGATATTCGTTGTCGAAAATTTCTCGGTTATCATACAAGTTGGCTGGTTCAAAATAACGAAAAGGCGCTTTGGCGAAGGCCGGCGGGTTTTTCTGATGGCGCCCCTGCATCATCACTACCAAAAGAAAGGTTTCCACGAAGCTAAAATTGTAACGCGGTTCTGGATCATAGGTATTATGCTCGCGATAGTAACATTTATAACATTGAAATTGAGATAAAAACCCCAACCCCCTAAAGGGGAAATAAAGTAGTGCTGAAAGAAAAAACACATATCGACGATCAAAAGCCCGCCCTTAGGGGGGCGGGGGGGGCTTTGGGGTTGCTTGTCATCCTGGGCGCCGGCGAAAGCGGTGTTGGTGCAGCATATCTTGCCCAACGGCAGGGTTATGATGTTTTTGTTTCAGACTTTGGCGCCATTACCGACAAATACAAACAGCAACTGCAAGAGTGGAACATCCGTTTCGAAGAACTGAAGCATACAGAGAGTGAGATATTAAAAGCAATCGAGGTAGTAAAAAGTCCGGGTATACCAGAAAAGGCGCCAATGGTGAAAAAGCTGCGTGAAAAAGGCATACCGGTAATTTCTGAAATTGAATTTGCCGGCAGGTACACCAACGCCAAAATGATCTGTATCACTGGCTCTAACGGTAAGACCACAACCAGCAGCCTCACTTATCATATCTTGAAAAATGGCGGCCTCAATGTAGGCCTGGCAGGCAACATTGGCAAAAGCTTTGCCTACCAGGTCGCAACAGAAAAGTTTGATTACTACGTGTTAGAGATCAGCAGCTTTATGCTGGATGATATGTACAAGTTCAGGGCAGATATAGCCGTACTGCTTAACATCACCCCCGACCATTTAGACCGCTACGGTTATAAATTTGAAAATTACGCGGCATCAAAATTCCGCATAGCGCAAAATCAAACCGCGGCAGATAATTTCATTTTTTGTGCCGACGATCCCGAAACAGTAAAAGGTGTTGAAGCCCGCAGTTTTGCCGCGCAGCAACTCCCTTTCACCATTACACAAAAACTATTGCCCGGTGCCTGTCTGGACCGGGATAACCTCATTATACAAACAACCCAAACACAACAACAATTCAGTATGTCAATCAACGAGCTGGCTTTGCAGGGAAAGCACAACATCTACAATTCTATGGCCTCCGGAATTGTAGCCAAAGTGCTTGAATTAAGAAACGAGACCATACGCGAAAGTATGGGCGATTTCAAAAACATTGAACACAGGCTGGAGCATGTTGCTAAAATATCGGGCATCAATTTCATTAACGACTCAAAGGCCACCAACGTTAACTCAACCTGGTATGCGTTAGAAAGCATGCCAAAGGGTGTTGTCTTGATATTAGGCGGCGTAGATAAAGGCAATGATTATGGCATGCTTGACGAAATGGTAAAGAAAAAGGTAAAGGCTATAGTTTGTATGGGTAAAGATAACCAGCGCATTCACGAGGCTTTTGATGGGCTGGTAACGGAAATTGTTGATACTAAATCGGCTCCCGAGGCGGTGTACGTTTCATACCATTTAGCAAAAAAAGGCGATACCGTTTTACTGTCGCCGGCTTGTGCAAGTTTCGATCTGTTTAAAAATTACGAAGACAGGGGAGACCAATTTAAAAAAGCAGTAATGGAATTATGATGATGTGCAAATGTGCGGAATCAGTGCAATTCAAAAATAAGTAGGTTTTATCAAACAAACCAACCGGTGTAATCAAAATAATGAATAGTATACGACTCGAAAATTTACTTAGCAAAACCAAGGGCGACCGCTGGATATGGCTTATTGTGATTTTGCTATCCGTTATATCTATGATGGCGGTTTACAGTGCCATTGGTACGCTTGCCTATAAGCGGGGTGTTGGTGCCGAATCTATATTGATGAAGCACATGGCCATGATATTTGGAGGGATTGCGCTGATGTACATTTCGCACAAGCTGGATTACCGTTATTATGCAGGCATTTCAAAAATCCTGATGGTGATCACTATTCCGCTTTTGTTTTATACCCTTATTTTTGGTAACCACGTAAATGATGCAAGCCGGTGGATTGCTATACCGGGCACGGGTTTAAGTTTCCAAACCTCCGATCTGGCTAAACTGGCACTGATCACTTATTTAGCCCGAACCCTTTCGCGTAAGCAGGAAAATATTAAGGATGTTAAGCAATCGTTCATTCCTATTATGGGCTCTGTTTGCGTAGTGTTTATACTTATTGCATTAGCCAACCTTTCTACCGCTTTAATGCTGTTTGGAGTTAGCGTGCTGCTACTGATTATGGGTCGTATTAGTGTTAAGCAAATTGCAGTAGTGTGTTTAGCCGGTGCCGTGTTACTGGCAGGCGTTATCTTGTTAGGGCCCCGCCGCCATACCTACAAATCACGTATCGATACCTTCTTACACCCCGGCAAAGCTAACCCCGATAAATCATTTCAGGCAGATCATGCCAAGATAGCCATAGCTACAGGCGGCGTATTTGGTAAGGGTATAGGCCACAGCAGCGAGATAAATTATTTGCCAGAGGCTTATTCGGACGAAATTTATGCCATAATAGTAGAAGAATATGGTTTGGTAGGTGGTATTGCTTTAATAGGTATATACCTGTTCTTACTTTACCGCTGTATACGGATTGTAACTAAAGCACCTAAAGCATTTGGTGCCTTGCTTGCCGCAGGATTAAGTTTTAGCTTAACCATACAAGCGTTTGCAAACATGGCTGTAGCCGTTGGCTTAGGGCCTGTAACCGGTGTGCCCTTACCATTTATAAGCATGGGCGGCACATCAATATTGTTTACGAGTATAGCGTTTGGGATTATACTATCCGTTAGCAGGCATATAGACGAAACAGAAGAAAATAATAACAAAGTAGTTGTGGGTGAGATAATGGAACTGGCGTAAGCCCCCGGCCCCTTAAAGGGGAGGATATTACAAACTGAAAGAAATAATAGGAATAGATGTCAGCCGTACAACAAAATATCGCTAATCAAAAGCTCCGCCTTCAGGGGGCCGGGGAAGCTGTTCGGCGCATCATAATAAGCGGAGGCGGCACAGGCGGGCATATATTCCCGGCAGTGGCAATTGCCAATGCCCTGAAGTCTATTGATACGGCAACTGAGATATTGTTTGTTGGCGCGCTTGGCCGTATGGAGATGGAAAAGGTCCCGGCCGCGGGTTATAAAATTATCGGGTTAAATATTCAGGGCATCCAGCGTAAATCGATAATTAAAAATTTGATGTTCCCTGTTAAATTATTCCGGAGCGTAAACGCAGCGATCAGGATCATTAAGGATTTTAAACCCGATGTTGCGGTTGGGGTAGGTGGTTACGCGTCGGGCCCGCTATTGTACGCTGCCTGGTTAAGGGGTGTACCTTGTTTAATACAGGAGCAAAATTCGTATGCCGGGCTCACCAATAAATGGTTAGCTAAAAAGGCAAAAAAAATATGCGTAGCATTTGATGGGATGCAAAAGTTCTTCCCCATAGAACGGCTCATCAAGACAGGTAACCCGGTCCGTAAAGATTCTGTTGATATTGCGGGCAAGCGCTTGCAGGCGTTAGAATTGTATAAGCTATCTGCTAAAAAGAAAACCATACTAATTATTGGCGGCAGCCTTGGTGCGCGCACTTTAAATAACAGCGTTAAGGCAGGTTTGCAAAAGCTGATTGATGCAGATGTGCAGGTGATCTGGCAAACCGGCAAGAGTTACTATAACGCCATAACAGAAGAACTGGGGAAAGCGTATCACGAGAATGTGATCATTACAGAGTTTTTAAGCCGCATGGACCTGGCTTATGCCGCGTCAGATGTAATTATTTCGCGAGCAGGCGCCGGCACCATTGCCGAGCTTTGTATTATTAAGAAACCGGTGATTCTGGTGCCTTCACCAAACGTAGCAGAAGATCATCAAACCAAAAACGCCCTTGCGTTGGTACATGATAATGCCGCAATATTTGTGGCCGATAGGGATGCAGAACTAAAGCTTATTGACCGGGCTTTAGAACTGCTCTCTGATATTGATAAACAAAAAACCCTGAGCAATAATATAGGTAAACTGGCCATGCCAAACGCCGACGTGGATATTGCCAGGCAGGTAACAAAATTGATAAAAAAGTGATGAAGCTAAGCAACATAAAACGGGTGTATTTAGTGGGCATCGGCGGTATTGGCATGAGCGGGCTTGCGCGCTATTTTGCGCATCTTGGTTTGCCTGTTTACGGTTATGATAAAACCAATACTCCGCTCACTACAGAGCTGGCAAATGAGGGCATCAATGTTATTTACGAAGACAATGAGTCGCTTATCCCGGCAGATTTCCATTTGCCCGATGAGTATACACTTATCATCTACACACCTGCTATTCCTAAAAATTCGGAGATATTAAACTTCTTTATTAATAACGGATTTCAATTATTTAAACGTTCGCAGGTATTGGGTTTACTCAGCGAGGGGATGTACACCATTGCCGTTGCGGGTACGCATGGAAAGACCACTACCTCATGCATGGTGGCGCATATTCTTAAACACTCGGGTAAAGATTGTTCTGCATTTTTAGGTGGCATTGCCACTAATTATAATACCAATGTACTTTATGGCATGAACAACATTATGGTTGTTGAGGCCGATGAGTATGACCGCTCGTTCCTAACCCTACATCCCGATATTGCCATTGTGACCTCTATGGATGCGGACCACCTGGATATTTATGGCGATCATAGTCACCTTACAGAATCTTTCAAGTTATTCGTTTCCCAATTAAAGCCCGGGGGTAATGTTATTGCCAAACAAGGGCTGGATATAAATCATACCATTGCTTATAGCATTAAAGAACAGGCGGATGCTTATGCAGAAAATCTGCGCATTGATGGCGGTGAGTTTTACTTCAACTTTAAGAATAAAAATATCTCGATAAACAATATCCACTTAGGCATCCCGGGTATTCATAACGTCGAAAATTCGGTCGCAGCAATTCAGGCAGCCTTGCTGGTTAATGTAGAGCCCGAAGAAATTAAAGCAGCCTTAACCGCGTTTACCGGTGTAAAGCGCCGGTTCGAATACATCGTTAAAACATCAAAACACATTTACATTGATGATTACGCTCACCATCCCGAAGAATTGCGTGCTGCTATCACATCGGTTAATCGTATTTACCCGGATAAAAAACTGACTGCTATTTTCCAGCCGCACCTGTTTACCCGTACCCGCGATTTTGCCGATGGCTTTGCCGAAGTTTTAAGCATGGTTGACGAGTTGATCCTGCTGGAGATTTATCCCGCACGCGAACTGCCTATAGAAGGGGTAAACTCACAAATGCTGCTTGATAAAATGGCTTTAGCCAACAAACGGATGTTAAGCAAGGCAGAAACGCTTGCAGTAGTAGAACAGGAACAACCCGAATTGCTGCTTACTGTTGGCGCCGGCGATATAGATCAATTGGTTAAACCTTTAAAAGAGTTGCTTAGCCATGTTTAAAAAACGTATCTGGAAACCAATTTTAATAGGGTTCGCCTGGGTAATATCCCTTAGCGGCGTTATTGTGCTCATGAGCTTTATTGCGTTGAAAAAAGATGCCACAGTTTGCAAGGATGTGAAGGTTTACATTCCCGGTAGTCAGTATTTTATTGATAAGGAGTCGGTAGACAATATTTTGCTGATGGGTAACAAAACACTTATAGGGCGTAAGATGGATGATATTAACATGCACGATCTGGAGAAAAAGCTGAAAGCCAACCCATTTATAGCAAGCGCACGTGTTTTCGCCGACATGAATGGTGTAATTATGGTAGAAATAACACAGCGCCAGCCCATGATGCGTATGATGAACCAGTTCGATCAGGATTTCTATATAGACCAGCACGGGCTCAAGTTACCCTTGTCAGATAATTTTACTGCGCGGGTGTTGGCAGCGAACGGATTTATTGAAGAGCCGTTTGGCAATAAGATCGATACCCTGCACACTGCCCTGGCAAAAGATGTTTATAAAACGGCGGCCTTTATTACTAAAGATAGCCTTTGGAATGCGCAAATTGCACAGATATATGTAAACGCCGATCACGAGATGGAACTGATACCCCGGGTGGGCAACCAGCATATTTTAATTGGCAATGCAGATTCGTTGAAGAACAAATTTGATAACCTTTTAGCTTTTTACAAACAGGCTATCCCGCGCATGGGCTGGGATGCTTACCAAACTATAAACATTAAATATGCCAACCAGGTTATCGGCGTAAAAAAGATAACTGTAATGAAAACTGATTCGGCTAAAACCGCACCGGCTGTTAAAACAGATTCTTTATCAAAAGAGATTCAAGATACATCACATATTAAAAACTGATTATGGACAAAAGCTCAACTCAAGAGAAAATTTCGCCAATTATCGTAGGGCTCGATATTGGCACGACAAAAATTTGCGCAATTGTTGGCCGCCGCAGCAAGAACGGCAAAATTGAGATACTTGGCATTGGCAAAGCCGAGTCTGCAGGGGTAACCCGCGGTATGGTATCTAACATAGATAAAACTGTGCAGGGCATTACGCAGGCAGTAGAAATTGCAGGTGCGCAGTCTAACGTGGAGATCAGAGTGGTAAATGTGGGCATTGCCGGTCAGCATATAAAAAGCCTGCAGCACCGCGGGTTGATAACACGCCGCGACCTTAATTCAGAGATTGGCCGCAAGGATATTGAAAAGCTGGTTGAAGACATGTACAACCTGGTTATGCCCCCGGGCGAAGAGATCATACACGTGTTACCGCAAGAGTTTACGGTAGATAACGAGCCGGGTATAAAAGATCCTATCGGTATGGCAGGCGTACGCCTCGAAGCCAACTTCCATATTATATCGGGCCAGGTTACTGCCATAAAAAATATTGTAAAGTGCGTTACCAAGGCGCACCTGGAAAGCCAGGAACTGATATTAGAACCGCTGGCTTCCTCAGAATCTGTTTTGAGCGACGAAGAGAAGGAAGCAGGGGTGGTTTTAATAGATATCGGCGGCGGCACTACAGATGTGGCTATATTCCACGAAGGCATTATTAGGCATACGGCGGTGATCCCTTTTGGGGGTAATAGTGTTACAGAAGATATTCGTGAGGGATGCTCGGTAATGCGCAACATAGCAGAGCAATTGAAGATCAGGTTCGGGTCTGCACTGGCAGATGAGAATAAAGAGAATGAAATCGTATGCGTACCCGGCCTGCGTGGCCGCGAGTCGAAAGAAATATCAGTTAAAAACCTGGCCTACGTAATACAGGCACGTATGGAAGAGATCATAGAGCATATCTACTATGAGATCAAATCATCTGGCTATGAAAAGAAACTGATCGGTGGTATCGTGATTACGGGGGGTGGCGCGCAGCTTAAGCATCTTCCTCAATTGGTAGAATATGTAACCGGCTTAGATTGCCGGGTGGGCTATCCTAACGAACATTTAGCCAAAAACGAAGTGCTGCCTAAAAATATTTATGAAGAGTTGCAAAGCCCCACTTTTGCCACGGGTATTGGCTTGCTTATAAAAGGCATCCAAAAAACAGAATATGACAATCTGCCGCAAACTGCGCCCGAAAAGGTAAAGGTTGAAAAGGAAAAATATTCGGACGAGAAGAAGTTTGGGTTATTTGGTAAAATATTGGAGACCGGCAAACGGTTTATAAAAGACGATATAAAAGACGAGGATTTTTTGAAGTAATTAACAATTGGCGAGTTTTCCACATTATAGACATTTGTTAATAAACATTGTGGAAAAACCTTTATAATTACGATAAGCGAAACTGAAAAGTAGTGAATGCTCATTTAGCTGAAAATTAGGATTATGCAGTTTGAAATGTTAAAAGAAAGATCTTCCATCATCAAAGTAGTTGGTGTTGGCGGAGGCGGTGGTAATGCGGTAAACCACATGTACAGGCAGGGTATAACCGGCGTAGATTTTATTATCTGCAATACCGATGCGCAGGCACTGGAGCTTAGCCCAATCCCTAACAAAGTACAACTGGGCGCCAGTTTAACAGAAGGTATGGGCGCAGGTTCTATACCCGAAGTTGGAAAGAATTCGGCTATTGAAAATATCGACGATATTAAGCAAATGCTTGGTTCTAACACTAAAATGCTTTTCATTACAGCAGGCATGGGCGGCGGCACCGGTACAGGCGCAAGCCCTATTATTGCACGCGCCGCACGCGAAATGGATATCCTTACCGTAGGTATTGTAACTATGCCTTTTTCTTTTGAAGGCAAACGCCGTAAAATGCAGGCCGAAGATGGCTTGGAAGAATTGAAAAAGAACGTCGATTCCTTTTTGGTAATCTCTAACGACAGGCTTCGGCAGATTTTTGGTAACCTAACTTTAGGTTCGGCATTTGCGCAAGCCGATGATATTTTAACCACCGCGGCTAAGGGTATTGCCGAGATCATCACTTTACCGGGTTATATTAACGTTGATTTTAAAGATGTACGCACTGTTATGCAGGATAGCGGCGTATCTATAATGGGCAGCAGCGCTGCCGAGGGCGAAAACCGTGCGTTGTGTGCCGTTCAGGGCGCACTTTCGTCGCCGTTATTAAAAGATAACGAGATAGAAGGTGCCAGGTATATTTTGCTTAACATCAGTTCGGGCGACAAAGAAGTTACCATGGACGAGGTTAGTGTAATTACCGACTACATACAGGAAGAAGCCGGTTTGGCCGCCGACCTGATATGGGGTAACTGTAAAGACGAGGCTTTGGGCGATAAGATTTCGGTCACTATTATTGCTACGGGTTTCCAAACCAAAGATGAACGTGAGCGTGAGATGACCGAGAAGAAGATAGTATCTATGCTGATGCCCGATGCGCCATTAGTAAAGCCTATAAACGAATTTGTAACTCCTAAAGAGGACGAAAGCACCGAAATTTTCATTAAAAAGGATACACAAAAGCAAACCGGTTTATTTGACCTATTCGCGAAAGGCATTGAGGAAGATGAACCGGCCATGAAATTTGACCTGATGGCAGATGGATGTTCAGAAACGCCGGTTAATGAATCGGAGCCTGAAACAGACTTCACATTTAAACTTGCAGAAGATTTCATGAACTTTGACCTACCGGGCGCCGCAGAGCAAATTGCCGAGCCCGAGCCGGAAGTTGAACCGGAACCAATTGTTGGTGAAGATGATAACAAGACAGACGAATCTATAGAAGAGCAGTTGCGTAAATCTCGGGAAAGGATTATGCGGTTAAAGGATTTAAGTATGAAATTGCGTAATGGCAACCTACAGGAATTAGAAAGCGTGCCTGCTTATAAGCGCAAAGAAATTGCCTTGCAGCAACCACCGTCTTCTGATGAAAGCCAGATATCGAGGTTCTCATTAACAGATAACGATGGGCAAACAGAGATCAGGCAAAACAATTCGTTTTTACATGACAACGTTGATTAACCGACCAAAACTTAACATTAGGGCCTTTGTATTATTTACAAAGGCTTTTTGGTTATAAGCCGTTATAAAAAGTAATACCCTTTGCCTGTGTGTTAATTCGGTTATATTTGTATATTATTGGCAAATTTAGAATAAGACAATTTTGGATTTATTTGATAAGATAGCAAAGAACATGGGCGGGCCTATCGGCCAGCATCAAACCTGGTCGCACGGGTATTTTTCTTTTCCCAAACTGGAAGGAGAGATTGCACCACACATGTATTTCAATGGCAAAAAGCATTTGGTGTGGAGTTTAAACAACTACCTGGGGCTTGCCAACCATCCCGAAGTTAGGGCTACAGATGCACAAGCAGCTGCAGATTATGGCATGGCTTACCCTATGGGTGCGCGTATGATGTCCGGTAATTCGAGCCAGCATGAAGCGCTTGAAAAAGGCCTTGCAGAATTTGTAGGTAAAGAAGACGCATTCTTACTAAATTATGGTTACCAGGGCATGGTATCTATTATAGATGCATTGGTTGACCGTAACGACGTTATTGTTTATGACGGCGAATCGCACGCATGTATAGTTGATGGTGTGCGCCTGCATATGGGTAAACGATTTGTTTATCAGCACAATGATATAATTAGCTGCGAAAAACAGTTGGCACGTGCTACAAAATTAACGGAGCAAACAGGCGGCGGGATATTGTTGATCACAGAAGGGGTGTTCGGTATGTCTGGCGCGCAGGGTAAACTGACAGAGATCATTGCACTTAAAAGAAAATACAATTTCAGGCTGCTGATAGACGATGCACATGGTTTTGGTACCATGGGTAGAACGGGCGCCGGTACACATGAAGCCCAGGATTGTATAGACGGTGTAGATGTTTACTTTGGCACCTTTGCTAAATCAATGGCGGGTATTGGCGCTTTTGTAGCAGCCGATGAAGAAATTATTAGTTACCTGCGGTACAATATGCGTTCGCAAACTTTTGCAAAGGCACTGCCTATGCCAATGGTAATTGGTCTTCAAAAGCGTTTCGAGCTTCTAAAATCAGAGCCGGAACTGCGTGAAAAACTTTGGAAGGTTGCACACGCACTGCAAACCGGATTAAAAAAGCAAGGTTTTGATATCGGTATTACCAATAGTATGGTTACCCCCGTGTTTTTAAAAGGGGATCTGGGCGAGGCCACCAGCCTCACGCGCGATCTGAGAGAAAACTTTGCCATATTTTGCTCTATAGTTGTTTACCCGGTAATACCCAGGGGATTAATAGAACTGAGATTGATACCTACCGCTATGCATACCATAGAGGATGTACAGACAACCCTAAACGCATTTAAAGAAATATCTAAGCGGTTAGAGGCCGGCCACTACCGGGAAAATGTGGCGGTTGCTTAAATATTAAGCCGGTGCCGATGCGTTATTCTGTTAAGTTAAAAATCTACAGATTTATTTGAGGTACTGTTGAAAACAAGCTTTTTGGAAAGATTAGCCGCAATGTATTGCGTAATATTTAACGCCACCTTACAAGTGACACCTACAAACCGCTAAAACTACCATAGAAATATTTAAGTAAAAGTTTAAAAATTGTCCTCAATCAATCAAAATAAGATGGGTAAATGGTTGATAGCGATGAAATAAATGAAAAATGTGCTTTTAAACTGCATTTTAGGCTGATAAATTTTTTTTTAATAAAAAAAGACTTTAGATTAGCCTTAGTTAAAACAATTAAACCTCACTAATTAAAGGAGTAACTCAAAATGAAAAAATTCACTGAAGTAAAAAATCTGGTTGCCTCTCTAGAAGCAGATGCTGACAAATTCTACAACAAAGGTAACAGTGCCGCAGGAACACGCGTTCGTAAAGGCATGCAGGATCTTAAGAACTTAGCCCAGGCTATTCGTTTAGAAGTTCAGGAGTCTAAAAACACTGCTGCAAAATAATTGCTTTACAAGTAATTTGCACTGCAACGCAGTTTTCAAAAAATACTAAAAAACCCCTTTACGTAAGTAAGGGGGTTTTTTAGTATTAAATAAGTTCTCCTACCTTTTCAAACCTTTCAAAAACATCCGCGGTATGCGGGGCATCTTCAAGTTCGGCAGTAAGGTCCTGGCCTGCCCAATGTTCATAGTGCAGGCCGTTACTCCATAGGCGGCTATCTGTAACATCATAAATTATACCTTTATAAGCAATCCAAACGGTTGGTTTATCTTGCCCGTTGCGTAAAGCTAATTGGGATTTAGTGTAAGCCGGTAGTTCGCTCATGTGTTATTTCTTGATTTAAAGTATTCAAAAAAGCTTATGTTCAATAACAACAGCGCCATGCAATAAAAATGATCTTCTAATGGGATAGACCCTATACGTACACCCATGTTTTGTCGGTTGTTATATAACACCACGGGTATTGAGGTTAAAAAGCCATTCACAATATAAAAAGGAATGAGGCTTACTATAAAGGTAAAATAAAACCGATTTAAAAATCTTACCCTAAAAAAAAGTAAATTAATACCGAGTACCACATAAAGCAAACTAAAAGTTACGAAAGTGTATAGTCTGTTTGTGTAAAATAATGAGAGCGCAAAACTTAAAACAACTAATGCTATGGATATTATGTAACTCATTTTTTGAGAAAGCTGCCATTTAACATAGTACTTAAGGCACTCATATATAAATAGGCACGCAAACGGAACGGTTAAGAAAAAGAAAATCTCTTCGATAGGTAACCCAAAGACCTTCACGCCTGTTATATAGTTTGGATTAAATGACCAGACATGCTTTATAGTAAACAATATATCCCAGCTTAAAAATAGCACCCCGGTTATGGCCATTCCGGGCCAGATAAAACGCCAGCTTTTGTAAAACTGCACCCGCTTATCAAACGATAAAATTATTGGAAAGAATACGGTAAATAAATTTATCAGCAAGTAAGTATATTTCAATTTATCCTGTGATATTAAATAGCGTTTAACTTATGGCGTATTACTGCCTTCACATACAGAGCCATCTTTTTTGTGTCTGATACCCTTACCCGCTTTTTAATTATCATCCCGGCTGGTGTGGAGCTTATTTTCTCGAAAAGATTGAGATAGTAAGTATAAGCCACATATACACCAAGCTGAGATGCTTGCGGCAGTTGCTTTATACCTTCCAGTGCGTTATCAAAATCAAGTTTTATCTCCTTTTGTATTAGCGCCTTGTTATTTTCTGTAAAATTCCTAAAATCCACTCCGGGGAAATAAGTACGGCCGCAATCTTCAAAGTCGGCCTTTAAATCGCGCAAAAAATTTATCTTTTGAAATGCGGCGCCTAAGCTGCGTGCTTTGGGCAATAGCCTATTGTAGAGCAGTTCATCATTTTCACAAAACACTTTCAGACACATCAGCCCAATAACTTCGGCGCTGCCATAAATGTACATGTTATAGCCAACTCTGCTGTAAGCGGTATTGTCGAGATCCATCTCCATCGACTTTAAGAACGCATCTATCAATTCGCTGTCAATATGATACCGGTTAACCACTTGCTGAAAAGATTGTAATACCGGATTGGTGCTTATGCCTCGTTCTATGGCCTCAAAACAGTCCTGCCGGAAGCCTGTAATTAATTGTTGTTTATTATAATTATGAAAAGTATCTACAATCTCGTCGGCATATCTTACAAAACCATAAATGGCATATATGGGGTATCTTAACTGCTTATTAAAACTTCTGATGCCTTTGCTAAACGATGTGCTATACCTGGCTGTGATGAGCTTACTGCATTCAAAACAAGTTTGGTCATATAAGTTCATTCCCGTCATATAGCGTGTACTCAAATGTACATTTTTAACTCATCAATTAACTTGAACAACAAACTATTGCTTACTTTGTGCTTATCACATGCTTGGTAACGGTAATAAAAATGTCATAGTTATAGGTGCCGGCTTTGCGGGGCTGTCTGCAGCCAGTGTTTTAGCAAAGGCGGGTTTTACAGTTACTATTCTCGAAAAAAATGGCCAGCCGGGAGGCCGCGCCGGTATATGGGAAAATGCCGGTTTTAAATTTGATATGGGTCCAAGCTGGTATTGGATGCCCGATGTTTTTGAAAACTACTTCGCCTTATTTGGCCACAATATAAGCGACTTTTATGATTTAAAACGCCTTGATCCGGGCTATCGCATTTACTACGGCAAATGCGATTTTATTGACATCCCTGCTTCGCAAGAAGGTCTGTATCAACTTTTCGAACAGCTTGAGCCGGGCAGCAGCGCTAATCTAACCCGGTTTTTAAAACAGGCTGCATATAAATATAAATTGGGTATGGGCGAGTATGTATTTCGCCCGTCGCATAAGATCGGCGAATTTATAGACTGGAACGTTATTAAAAAAAGCCTGAGCCTGGACCTGCTTACCAGCATGAGCAAGCATGTAGGCAAATATTTTAAAAATGCTAAACTGGTAAAGTTGCTGGAGTTCCCGGTGCTGTTTTTAGGCGCTACAGCTAAGGATATTCCGGCCATGTACAGTATGATGAACTTCGCCGATCTGATATTAGGTACATGGTACCCAATGGGTGGCATGCACGAGATCGTAAAAGCGATGGTTAAAACAGCCGAAGAACTGGGGGTAGACATCAGGCTGAATACTGAAGTAACTGAAATTAATACAGAGGCGGGCCTTGTAAGAACTATTAAAACCTGCCGGGGCAATTTTGAAGCAGATTTTGTTTTGGCAGGCGCAGATTATGAACATGTAGAGCAGCATTTGCTGAAAAAGGAGGATAGAAGTTACACACCCCAATATTGGGAGTCACGCGTTATGTCGCCATCCTGTTTGCTTTTTTACATTGGTACAAATTGTAAGGTAGCTGGGATACAGCACCATAATTTATTTTTTGATGAAGATCTGGATATGCATGCCAATGAGATCTATAAAAAACCTAAGTGGCCTGCCAAACCATTATTCTATGTTGCTTGTACCTCAAAGACAGATTCCACAGTTGCACCGCCCGGGGGAGAGAACCTATTCTTTTTAATGCCAATAGCCCCCGGTTTGGAAGACACCGAACAGCTAAGGGCACAATATTTTGAGATCATGTTATCCAGGTTTGAAAAGATCACAGGAGCAAACATCAGCAATAATATTGTGGTTAAGCGCAGCTATGCCCTGCAAGATTTTAAAGATGACTATAATTCCTTTAAGGGGAATGCCTACGGCCTGTCAAACATTTTATCTCAAACCGCTTTTTTCAAGCCTGCTATGCGTTCAAAAAAAATAGAAAATTTTCTTTTTACAGGTCAGCTTACTGTACCCGGCCCGGGGGTGCCGCCCGCCATAATATCAGGGCAGGTTGCAGCTGCAGAAGCAATAAAGTATTTAAGCAAATTACAGAAACAAAAAAAGCCTTGATTTCTCAAGGCCTTTTCTCTATGTTTTTGAGTTACCTAATTATTCTTCTTCGGCAAAAATTGGTTTCTTAACGCCATTATCATATGCTTTTAAATTTTTCTTTAAAAGCTTACGCGCCACATGTATGCGTGTTTTAACCGTACCAATAGGGATTGTTAAGTGGTCTGCTATTTCGTGGTATTTGTGGCCTTCAAAATACATGGTAAAGGGTACGTAGTAATCTTCCGGCAACCTGTCTAACGCGCGGCGAATATCGTCCATTATAAATTTAGATTCGCCCTGATTTTTTGTTGAACTAAAAACCAGATTTGCAGATGAAATTTCTTCAGACTTGGTTACAAAGGTGCTCATCTTAACAAACCTGCGATAATTGTTTATAAAGGTGTTTTTCATGATGGTGTATAACCATCCTTTTAAATTTGTACCCTCTTTAAACTTGTTATAATAAGTAATTGCCTTAAGCATTGTGTCTTGCACAAGATCGTTAGCATCGTCTGCATCGTGTGTAAAGTGCAGGGCATATGAACGTAGTGAACTTGCTTGGCGAAGCACCATGGTGTTAAACTCAATCTTAGTCATGTTATGTCTGTTTAGTGGTGTTAGGTTATAAACAAACATGGTACCGTTTTTTAAAACATTAATAGGAATTAACAGTTACCGCCGTTTTTACATTTTATAATGAACTGCTATACCGCTTCTGTAAAGCGGTATAAAACGCTCTTTAAAGATAATGCTGGAGCAGTTTGTTAGTCTAAAAATGGTAGCATTGATAAGGTAAATATGTGCCGGTTCTTTATTTTGACCACCCTAAAAATATTTATGTTAAACCTCAATAAACTTATTTCCTAACAAACTTACTTAACTATGTTAACCTCACGTTCAAGCATAACGCCAAATTTAGTGTACACACTGTCTATGATTTGCGACGATAAATTATAGATCTCCGTACCGGTGGCACCGCCGTGGTTAACCAACACCAATGCCTGGTTCTTCCAGGTACCCGTATTGCCAACGGTCTTACCTTTCCATCCGCACTGTTCAATAAGCCACCCTGCAGCGAGTTTAATACCCCCAGGGGCTGCGTAGCTTACTATTGCAGGAAACTGTGTATATATATTATTAAACTGCTCTATACCGATCACCGGGTTTTTAAAGAAGCTGCCTGCGTTGCCTATAGTAGATGGGTCGGGGAGTTTAGCAACCCTTATGCTGGCAACGGTTTGAGATACATCTTTAATGGTAGGGTTGTTTATATGATTTCGCTGCAACTCTTGTTCAATTGCACCATATTTTAAATTAAAATTTGGTTTTGTTGACAGGCGGTATTTAACATGTGTTATAATATAGCGGCCCTTAAGTCCGCATTTGAAGACACTATCGCGATAACCAAAGCCGCATTCGGCTTTACTAAATGTTTTAAACTCACCGGTTTCGATCTCAAACGCCTTGCAGCTGTAAAATACGTCTTTTAGCTCTACACCATATGCACCAATATTTTGAATAGGTGAGGCGCCAACAGAGCCAGGAATAAGGCTTAAATTTTCCATGCCGGCGAAACCGTGGTTTACACAGTAATTTACCAGATCATTCCAAATTACTCCGCCACCTGCGTTTACAATTATCTGGTCTTGATCTATTTGATGTTCAATACCACGAATGTTCATCCGGATAACCAAGCCATCAAAATTATTTACAAAAAGCATGTTGCTGCCGCCACCCAAAATAAGCCTTGGTGTCATCTTCCATTTGGAATCTGCAAAAAGCTCAATTAATTCGTCGTCGTGATTTATCTCGGTAAAGTATCTGGCCTCCGCAGCTATGCCAAAAGTATTGAGGTTTGTTAATGGAAAATTTTCCTGAATCTGCAGCATATAAAAAGGTTATGATTGTTAAGGCAAATGTTGGTATAAACTTAACCCTTAACGAGCAATAAAAATAAGAAGCGTTACAATATAACTAATAATGTAACCTTTATTTTTTTAAGGAAATGAAACAAAATAACCCCTGCAAGTTGTTACAGTTAAACATTAACCATTATTTGCACGATACACCATTTATAAGCCATGTCTAAGAAAAAAATTCTGGTAATTGAAGATGATAAAGACATTAGAGATACCATTACTTATGCATTACAAGATAAATATGAAGTAATAGCGTCCGAAAGCGCCAGGATACTTAAAAGTTTAAACGATATAAAGCCCGATATAATCTTGCTTGATAACTGGCTTACAGATTGGAAAAGCGATGCTAATGGCCAGCAATTAAGTAAAGAGCTTAAAACTAACAGCGCTACCAGTCACATACCGGTAGTTATGGTATCTGCCGTTAGTAATATTAAGGAAGTAACGGTAGCCGGCCTGGCAGACGGTTATTTAAAGAAGCCTTTTGACCTGGATGATCTTAAAGCGATAGTCAAAAAATTTATTGGTTAGCCACGCGCCGGTTTGCATCTCATTATTTTAAGGCTATATTCGTTATTAATCAATTACGAATTGTATGTCTAAAACATTTAAACTCACTTTAATCAGTTTATTGGTAACATTGGCCTGTAGTGCCCAAAATGCCGATGCCATACTTGGGAAATGGCTAAACCCTACAGGGGAAGGGCAAATTCTCATTTATAAAAAAGGTGCGCGGTTTTTTGGTAAGCTTAACTGGATAAAGTTTCCTAATGACGCCGCCGGAAAGCCTAAAACCGATATTAAGAATCCTGAAGAATCTTTAAGAAGCCGGCCGGAATTAGGCTTGGAATTACTTAAAGATTTCACTTTCGATGGCGAAAAAAACTATGAAGACGGGACAATATATGATCCAAAATCTGGTAAAACATATAGCTGCAAGATGACGCTTAGCGGTAATAAATTAAAAATAAGGGGTTACATTGGCATATCCCTTTTAGGAAGAACTGAAACATGGTCGAGAGTGGAGTAGTTAATACAAAGTTATTAACCTGAAATAAAGGCTAATGTACGGGGCAGAAAATTTTTAAAATTATGGCTTGCGTTAAAAGTCAAATAAGCCTATATTTGCACCACTTTATCGGGAACGGTAAATGATTCCGTAGCTCAGCTGGTAGAGCATTACACTTTTAATGTAGTGGTCCTGGGTTCGAATCCCAGCGGGATCACAAACTACCACAGTAGTTACATCATCCGCTTCTGTTTTTTGGCGTAAGAGCCCCTTGAAAAAGGGGCTCTTTTTGTTTAAACGCGGTTTTTAGCTTTAAAACCAACTTTCTTCAAATCGATTCCTCCGCTTTTCTCAAAAATTTCAATGCAAGTTAGTTCAATCTAATTCCAAGTAATCGGTAACCTATTCGGTAACCTATACCTTTTTCCGAAATTAGGTTACCGAATTTATTCTGGTCTATTGTATCAGTTTGATTTTCAGTTTAAAAACGTATGGTTTCATTTTTTAAACAAAATCTCATGAAAGTAAATGAAGATCTATCAATTTTATTTTGGCTGAATCGCCAAAAGGCATCTAAAGACGGACAGGTTCCAATTTGGGTTAGAATTACCATTAATGGCAACCGCGACGGTTTTTCCTCCGGGAAAAAAATACACCCTGACGCATGGGATGAAAAGGCTGCTATAGCTGGAATGAACTGCCCTGACTATAAACTCATAAATAGTTACGTAGCCAAAACGAGGGTGGAACTGGAAAGGCATTATAATCAGCTTGCCACCGTTAGTAAAAAAGTTACCGCATCAATGGTCAAAGAAGCCTATATGCCTAAACAGATTTTACAAAAATCATTAATGCAGGCTTTCAAACTTCACAACGAAGAATTTGCGGAAAGGGTAAGTAAAAATAAAGGCAGTAGCGGTACTTTGGCGCGATATGAGCGCCTTAAAGACAAGGTACAGGGCTTTCTAAAGAAAAAATACAAATTGGCTGACATAGCCTTAGAAGATATTGAAATGGCGCTTGCCGTTAATTTCTTTCATTACATGACAATGGAAAATATATCCGACAATACGGCGATGAAATATGTTAAAACCTTAAAGCAGATTATTGATCGTGCAATAGATGAGGGTTGGATAAAACATAATACCATATCGGGATTTAAGTGTACCTACAAAGATCCTGATAGGGAAACACTTGAAATGCACGAGTTAGTGGGAATGTATGAAAAAGAAATTACTGTAGAAAGGTTAGTCGAAGTGCGGGATGTATATGTTTTTTGTTGCTTTACGGGCTATGCCTATGAAACCGTATATAACCTTGAACCAGCAAATATCTTCAAAGGCTTGGATGGTAAACTCTGGATCACTAAAGACCGACAAAAAACGGGGGTCGAAGAAACTGTGCCGTTATTACCCATTGCCTTGGCAATAATTGAAAAGTATAAAAATCATTCTTATTGCGTAAATGAAAATAAATTACTTCCCGTTAATAGCAACGTTCGATATAATGCCTATATTAAAGAAGTAGCAACAATTTGCGGAATTAAGAAAGAACTCACAACCCACACCGCAAGGCACACTTTTGCAACGACGGTTCTTCTTGAAAATGATGTGCCTATAGAAACTGTAGGAAAATTATTAGGCCACAAAGACTTACGCTCAACCTAAATTTATGCTAAGATAACTAAGCGTAAAATCAGCAACAACATGAAAGCGTTAGAAAGTAAGATTTTTTGTGAACAAGGGTTATTAAAAGTATCATAGTATTCATCTTGATATCACAATTTGTGATATCAAGTTATTTGTAAATTATAAAACTTAATATCATGGAAAAAGTACTTATAGTACCTGATGAGATTGTAATGAATCAAATCTACTTTATAAGAAATCAGAAAGTAATGTTGGATAAAGAACTTGCCGAACTATATCAAGTCACCACTGGCGTCCTAAATCAAGCCGTACAAAGAAATATAAAACGGTTTCCATCTGACTTTATGTTTCAGCTCACTGATCAAGAATGGTCAAACTTGAAATCACAAATTGTGACCTCAAGTTGGGGTGGTCGCAGAAGTTTGCCATATGCATTTACTGAGCAAGGGGTAGCAATGCTTTCAGGAATATTAAATAGCGACCGAGCGATAGCTGTTAATATTCAAATTATGAGGATTTTCATAAAAATACGTCAAATGTTTATTGATAATACCGAACTGCGGTTAGAAGTAGAAAAAATCAAGGGAAAGCTAGACAACCAAGATAAAAATATGGAAATTGTGTTTCGTTATCTTGATGAGCTTATTGAAGTCAAAAACAATCCTAAACCACGAAAACGGATTGGATTTAAGTCAGATGATTTGTGATCTAAAAATCATTTAATTCGTAACCGATAATTTTTAATTTTCCTAATAATTCAAAAAACTCTCATCATTGATGAGAGTTTTTTGGCACAATTTGTTAATTGACAATAAATATTTATCCATTGTTGAAAATGAACTGATTGGGTTCAGTAGATAAATTGAGGTCGAGTTTGAAAAATACGTATATGATATGATACCCCATCGGATCGTTTCAGCGGCGGCATTCACAGGACAAGAGTCACTTTAAAATCCATTATCTTTATCGGATGAATGAAAGTGGGTTTACCTGGGCAAAACTGGATTGGAAAAGTTTCCAAAGGGTAAGTCTGTTCCTGTATCGGGAAGATCATGATGATCCTGCCATTGAAGAATATTTGCGACAAGGCCATTTTCAGGCGGGGATAGATTTGCTTTCATTCAAGCAGTCCACTGGCAGATATGTGTGTATTCAATGTAAGCATACGGATCTTACGCTTTCCAAATTAAAAAGTGCGCTCAATTTGTTTTTGTCGGGTGAGTTCGGATATCAAACAGATACGTTTATCATCACGACAACGGCACCACTTCAAAAAAAATTAGTTAATCAAACCTGGATCAACCAGCAAAAAATAGCGTTAAGGCAACATAAAGGTATCGAGTTTGATGTTTGGGACCGTCAACGCTTAGAGGACCGTTTACAATGGCATTACTTGATCGTTGAAAAGTATTTCGGGCAGGCGGAAGCTGTGGCCAACTGCTTTAAACCGAAATTTGTTGCGCCCGAACTCTCGCCAGTCGCTAACTTTATCACCCGGCATATTCAGCCCTTTAACGACAATATAACAGATGACCGCTGGCATACGAGCGATTCCCCCCGCTCAACACTTACTCTGACTGACCTGCTGGCCGTGTCTGCCGATAACAAAGGTATTTGTCTGATCGCAGAGGCTTACGAAGGAAAAAGCAGTTTGTTCCGGCAAACCGCCTGGGAGTTAAGCCAGCTGGATCTGGGATTATGCCCTTTAGTACTTGATCTTAAATTCTGCTCTATTCAGCCGGTTACCCAATTGCTGGATACGCACTTTGGTACCTGGCGGCAAGTGCCGGCAAAAGATTTGATCGTATTGATTGACGGTTTGGATGAAGTACCTGCCGAACAATTCAACACGGTTACCGCGCACATCCGGGATTTTCAAATGGAACATCCGGCTATTCGTCTTGCGGTTTCCTGTCGTACCATGTTTTATAAATATCAGGAGCTTAAGAAAGAATTAAAAAGCTTTGATGCCTACGAATTGCTGGAATTACACATGCGTCAGATCTTCGATCATCTGGAACCGCCCTTGGGCGGCAGGGAAAAAGCGATGAGTTTTTACAGCGAAATGAATGGCATCGGAATTGCCGATTTGCTGGGCAAACCTTTTTATCTCATTAACCTGACGAAATGGTTTTCCGCTCCTGCGACGGAAATGCCTGAAAATAAAATGGCAATCACCAATCGCTTTGTTGATGATTCTTTGCAGATCTCAGCGTCACGTAAGTTAAGGTCGGGACTTGGTTTGGATAAATATCGTGTCAGATACCGGATCGCCTTACAGCAATTTGCTTTACTGTTGCAGGTCAAGGGGCTGAATGCCTGTTCGGAAGATGATTTACAACAGTTATTTGTGCAGGATGACCTGGATTTACTTTTACAAAGTTCTATCCTGAATATCAAAGGTGACCAATGGTCATTCATTAACGCCATATTTCAGGAACAACTGGCCGCACTTGCGCTGCAAAAACTGGAGGTGGGAACGGTAATCGACTTGATCACGCTCGGTGATCAAATCAAAAAAGTGAGTAAGAAATGGATCCAGACTTTAGCCACTTATCTGTCATTGCTACCCGAAAATAATACTGACCGCGGGCAGGTTGTCGCCGTTATTGAGGCGGACAATATAGAGTTACTGGCAAAAAGCGAAGGCAGCAAATTCAGCCGGGCCTTCCGGCTGGAAGTATTGCAGAAAATCTTAAACAGGACATCTCGTTACCAGGCGCGTTTAGTGACTATCGATGAATCCGATTTGGCGGCTTTTGCAGGAAATGACGATGCCATAGTGGACGAATTGCTGGCCATTTTGCGCAGCGATGAAGTAATGATCGTTAAGATTGTGGCTTGTCGGACATTACGCTACCTCAAATTGACAAGCGCGCAGGCAGATCGTTATGCTGCACTTGCGCAGGAGTTATTGGTTAGCATGGTCAATGCTGACCTTGGACGCTTTTTACTGGAAGCATTGGCGCATTATCGCCGGGGGGATGAAGTTTTTTTGGCGAAGCTTTTAAAAAATCCTGCCTTAAAAAGCTCCCACGAATTCCGCCAGGGTTTTTATCAATATCTCTCGGCACACCAGTTGATCGATCAATATTATGATTGGCTGCTGGATGGTTTTGAGCCGCTGCGCCAATACAACTCCGGTACCATTCATTTCGGCTCAGAAAAACGTTTACTTGACTTACTGCTAACCACGCGGGACAGGAAACTCATCGCTAAATTATTGGAGGTCGTTAAAGGTGAGGGTTTCCAAAAACAGTTCCGCGATGATAAAGACGGGACTAAACAATTCTATCATTCGCTGACTAAAGTTTGTGTGGAGATTTATCAAAGCGACCCATTGATGATCTTTCCGATAATTGATTACCTGGCTCATACGGAGCGGCATCATTTCGACCGCGAGCCAAACGAAATGTCAGAATTTTTGGAGATCACGCAAACGTATGCCTTGGGTATGCGAATCGTCTTACTACCAGTTTATAAAGATGGTCGTCAGAAGTATGCTTATTCCGGCGCTTTGCATGTCGATTGCTTTGGGGAATTATTTTATGCTGTTGAAGAAGGCGAGTTAGACCAAAAGGGATTTCGGGTGTTTTCTAATGGATTTTATTATAGTGGCCGGCAGGATGATGCGATTAGGCTGGAGCATCTTGCAGAAAAAATATTCGGCTTTGTAGAAAAACCTGCCCCGCAGGCAAATACCTGGCGCAAGACAGAAGAACGCAAACGTAAAAATGACTTGCATTTTATCGGTTCCCGCGAAGCGTTTCGTGAAGGTATCATCAAGTTGTTTGATATTGCCGGTGGGCCGTTTATTAAGACCAATACGCTGCATGGACGGTTCGACGAGGATAATCCGAGAAATAAGATTGCCTCCAGTCATCTGACCCACTTTGTAAGTTTACAGGCAGAAGAAAAAATAACCTCCATGGAAGCTTGTCTGCAGGCCGTTGACGATGATGTTTATTTCAAAGGCTGGCGGGGAGAGCAGCTTTTTAACGGTTATCTGAAGCGGTATTACCCGGACGTCTTGGCAGAGATGTTGAAGGTTTATTATGATGAAGAGATCGCACACTTTCCATTTACACAGATCAATATGGAAAGTTCGCGGCATCTCGTCTTCCAGGCGGGTTTGTTGATGAAAATATGGGCCGAGCATCATTGGCCTACCGATGATCATACTTTACTGGAATTTTCACGGATCAATACAGAAAGTTACGGTGGAATACATTTTTCGGAAATTAATAAACGCAAATCAGTTAACGCCTTATTGCTGCAACACTTTGCGGACCGGCCTGAATTGCTAAAAGCTAAAGTTTTGCAGAACCTCGCCAGCGGTTTAAAAAACCATAAGGCTATTGGTACACAGTTCGAGATTTGCCGTGAGCTTAAAATAACTGAAGCATTACCCTATCTTTTAGATGCCATCAAGCATAAAAAGTCAGACTCGAACCACGAAGATGATTATATGACTTTATATATTTCCTTGGGCGGCGATTATGCAGAGTTGTTGCCCCTATTCGAGGAAATCACAAGCCTTAACGATTACCTGTTTTTATTCATGGTAAAATTGCTGGAACAGGTGTATCCAGAGAAGGTTACGACGAGGCTACTGGAATGTTTAAGATCCGCCACTACGGACGAGGGCAGA
The DNA here is from genome assembly GCA_965277245.1 of Mucilaginibacter sp. GTDB lineage: Bacteria > Bacteroidota > Bacteroidia > Sphingobacteriales > Sphingobacteriaceae > Mucilaginibacter. Next base: position 2,184,331 of record OZ255719.1, on the reverse strand, counting down.
AAAATCGAAGCGGCGCAAAGGCTGGCACAGTTGGGTAACCAGGAAGGGTTTTTAGTCCTGATCAGTAAATTCGAGGCTGGTAAAAATGCGCCCTTTGATATTCAGGGAAAAGTTTCTTATTGGAACGTAAATACGCGCTGGGCTTTGGAGCAATTGCGGCCGCTGATGTTTCTATTACTTGATGATGCTACAGAAGCATTGCGTTTCCACAATTCTCCTAAGTATCTAATGCTGGAAATATTGAACGGCCTTGCTGCTAAAAGTGAATTTGATTTGGGTTTGGTAACCACTTATATGGATAACTGTGCGGATGAGTTATCAGTTACTTATCCTAAGAACTCCGGGCATTTGTCTTGGCACGGGGAACAAATGAATGAGCGCTACCGGCAGATCAATATCGCCCCTTTGGGGAATAAGGAAATCCGGCAGTTATTTAAAGCAATCAGCGAGGCTTGAATGGATATACCGCTGATATTGACCACCCAATTCCGGCGGAATGTGACCATTGATTCCGCGTCAAATTGACCACCCCATTCCGGGGCAAACTGACCAGGCATTCCGGGCCAAATTGACCACCCCGAACGAGCAGCTAATGCTGTAGAAGCACCCATCTTTACGAGGTTTAACATAACCTCCAAAAGCATGGCCAACACTACGATTAGCATGAGTAAGATCAGAAAGATAATAAGGATGTACACCAATGGGCGCAGCATCATGTCGATAGCTGCCCAGGCTGATACGTCCCGGAATACCGTTAAAAAGTACCTGGCCTCGTTTAAGGATAGTGGCTTTACGTTTGAGGAGGTTGACGCGCTGAACGATAAGGAGCTAGAGGACTTCTTTGGAAAAAGCAGGGAGATGCCTCCTACAGGCCGTATGCAATCTATGCTGCGGTGCTTTCCACATGTAGATAAGGAACTCAAACGCACCGGCGTTAACCGTCATATATTATGGGCAGAATATTATAAAGAGTTCCCGGAAGGCTATCAGTACAGCCAATTCTGCTTCTATTATACCCAGTGGAAGGCTCGGGTCAACCCGACCATGCACATGGATCACAAAGCAGGTGATAAGCTGTATGTGGACTTTGCAGGGCAAAAGTTGAGCATTACCGATAAGGATACCGGCGAGATCATTACCGTTGAGGTATTTGTAGCGATACTCGGAGCCAGCCAGCTCACTTACGTAGAAGCTGTAGGCAGTCAGCAAAAGGAGGACTTTATTACGGCCTGTGAGAATACCCTGCATTATATCGGTGGCGTTCCTGATGCCATTGTACCGGATAACCTGAAAGCTGCCGTGACCAAAAGCAGCCGTTTTGAACCCACGTTAAACGAAACATTCGCTGACTTTGCAGATCATTACGGTACCACCATACTACCAGCCCGGGCGTTCCGCCCTCGTGATAAAGCATTGGTAGAAGGTGCGGTTAAGATCATGTATACCCGGATCTATGCCCCCTTAAGAAAAGTAGTTTACCATTCGTTAAAGGATCTGAATGAAGCCATAAGGGTTGTGCTCGAAGAGCACAACAACAGGTTCCTGCAAGGCAGGAACTATAGCCGAAGGCAGCAGTTCGATGAGATAGAGCGGGAGGTGCTCAACCCTTTACCTGTTCTGCGTTACGAGCTTAAAAAGCAGTTCCATGCTACCGTGATGAAGAACGGCTATGTATGCCTTGGACCGGATAAACATTATTACAGCGTCCCTTATCGGTTTATCGGCAGGAAGATCAAGCTGCTGTATTCCAGTTCTTCGGTAGAAGCCTTTTACCATTATGAGCGTATCGCTATGCATAAACGCACAAGGGGGCTATATCTTTATACAACCGAGAAAGACCATCTGGCTTCCACTCATCAGTTCGTGGCCGACTGGTCAAAGGATAAGTTCCTGGGCTGGGCCTCATCCATACACGAGGATGTCAGGCTTTATATCCATAATATATTCGACCGTAAACAACACCCCGAGCAGGCTTATAAGTCCTGCCTGGGTATCCTTGGCTTCTCCCGTAAGGTAGGTAATGAACGCCTGATCATGGCCTGCAGAAGAGGGCTTCACTATGGCGTTTATAACTACAAGACCATTCATATGATCCTCGAAAAGAAGATGGATCAGTATGAGGAAAGCTTGTTCGCAGATGAACTGCCTATGCCCAGCCACGATAATATCAGAGGAGAAGACTATTACAAATAACCCTTTAAACAACCAATGCAATGAACACAAACACGTTAGACAAAATGCGGAAGCTCAAGTTCTTCGGCATGTACCATGCTTTTCAAAGCACCCTGGAAACAGGTAAAACAGAGGATTATACAGCAGATGAGCTACTGGCGCACCTGGTGGATGCAGAGTGGGATGATCGCCATAACAGGCGTATCGAGCGGCAGATCTATTACGCCAAGTTCCGCTACAAAGCCTCTGTAGAGGACGTTCACTATCATGCCGACCGAAGTATTGACCGCAACCAGATCATGCGCCTGGCGGACTGTACGTTTATTGAGCGTAATGAGAACCTGCTCATCACCGGAAGTACAGGTATTGGTAAGAGTTATATTGCTTCTGCTATCGGATATCAAGCCTGTACACAGGGTCTTTTATGCCAGTACGCCCAAACTGTTCTCTAAACTCAAAATGGCGAAGGCCGATGGTTCGTATCTCAAAGAGGTTGCGAAGATCGAGCGGCAAGAACTACTGATATTGGATGACTTTGGTATCCAGCCTTTTGATGCGCAAAGCAGGGCTGCGCTAATGGAGATCATTGAAGACCGGCATGGAAAGACCTCGCTGATCATTACATCTCAGCTACCTGTAAGTAAATGGTATGATGTGATCGGTGAAAAGACAATTGCTGATGCTATACTGGACCGGATCGTACATAGTGCGCACCGTATCGAACTGAAGGGGGAATCAATGAGAAAGAAACGAAGAACTGATGATAAAGAGGTCAGTTATCAATAACCACTTTTAATAACTAACTTTGAAAACGCTTTTACAGCTCTCGCTGCTATCGTTCGCCAGCTAATCGCCTGGTCACTTTGCCACGGAATCAGGTGGTCAACATCCCCGGAATATCAAGCCTGACTTTGCGCGTGTTACGGATATTAGCATTTTTTCCATTCTTTAGCTACATTGTATAAATTTTATTGGTATGAAAATTAAACCAAATCTGAAGGGGGGCGTGCTGCTATTTATAATTACGCTGCTCATTTTGAACATAAGCTGTTCTAACCTGGCTAACAAATCATCAAATCAAAAGCTGATAAAAGACTATTACGCCGCTTATGAAAAAAAAGACTGGAACAAGTTGAAATCTCTGCTGGCTTCGGGATTTACATTCACCAGCCCTCAGGACGATGGTATAAGCTTAACAGCTTATAAGGAAAGATGCTGGCCAAACGCTTACAACATTAAACGGTTTGATATCGATAAGTTTGTTATTAATGGCAACGACGCATTTGTTACCTACAATGGCTGGACTAACGACGGAAGGGTATTCCGTAACACCGAATATTTTAAATTAAAAGAAGGTAAGATATTGGAGAATGCGTGTTTTTTTGGACCCGGTATAAGCTTTCCAAACAATAAGAAAAGCCATTAAGGAAGTTTCAATCCAATTACACGGCAGGTGTTAATAGCTACTTCTTAGGGATTTCTGCTTGTGGTTTTGCGGACAGCACAAAGTCTAAGCTATCAATGGTTGAGCCATCAATACTGGGTGCAATGTGCACTATGCGGATAGCAGGCTCTTCATTAAGTTTTAAGTCTTTAAGCTGGGCATCATCTAATTTGATATAATAATCGCCCGGAAATAAGCCTAAGTAACTATAATAACCATCTTCTTCGGTAGTGGTGCGGGTAACAAGCCGCTTGGTTTTATAGTTATATATCAACACGATGAAACGGCCCGGAAGCGAGCCTTCTTCTGTATTTGTAATACTGATTTTACCCGAAACCTCGCTTACCACTTCAACCGGTACATTAACAGTTTTAATTTTATTAGGATCTATGGCTACGCTAAAGTTCCGTTTACGCAAACGCCAAGATATATTTTCAAAACTTAAAGGGTCTATTTCTACAGTATAATTTACATAAGGCTCAAGATCGGTAACCCTGATAATGGTGTCACGAACGTCCTGACTTATACGGCCCCCGTTAAGGCGAATCTTTAAGCCCGATGCCTTAGGTTCGTTAGCATCCCTGATACCATTGGCATTTAAGTCAAGAAATGCCATTACGGTTATTCCCCCTTTGCCAACGTTAGTGTAATTATTAAAATTAGTATACCCGGTAGCCTTATCGAAAATAATACTTCCATTAGCAGTTTGTGTTGTGCGGGTAAATGCGCTGTTTCTGCGTATAGAGGTGCCTGCCTGGGCAAAAGAGAAATCATACCTTATTCCAAGCTCTACAGTAGGTAAATGATCGTTTAAATTATTTTCATAAGATAAATTAAGATACCCGTTTCTAAGAAAATGCCGCTCTACCTGGCCTTTATAACTAACAATTTTATTTTGTCCGTATTGATATTGCACCTGCTGGGTATATAGATACTTTTTAAATAGTGTGGTGGTTAAGGCAAAATTGCTATATAAGTATGGTGTATTATCTTTCACAAAAACACCATAAGTATTTATTGTAGCTATATATTTACCCGCAGCAGCAGATACAAGCCACTCACCTGTAGTATAGCTGGAGCCTGGCACAACTATCTGGTCGAAAGTTAATCTGGTAAACGTGGCCAGGCTTTTAGTTCTGAAAGGTGTTGAAATTATGGCTTTGCGCTCTTCTAAAAAAGTGTTAATAATAGCGGTTTGGCCTCGCTTATACCAGGTGTCGTTATATTCTATTTGTAACCCCGATAAAAGATTATAGCTCGCCACGGCCCGCGTCCTCACATTATAGTCATACTCGCCCGACAATAACAGGTTACCAAGTACACGGGCCGAACTGGTTATAAAGGGTATGCTTGTACCACTCGTTACAGACGATAAATATTCTGTACCGCCGCCAATAGTTACTTTATTGCTTATGCCGTAACCAACACTTAAGCGCGAAAACTTTGCGTTGCTGCCATCATCTACAATACCCGCCGTGGCGTTATACTCAAATTCATGCTTTGGCAAAAAATTATAAGGCACGGTTATATTTTGTTCTGTGTAGCGCTCTTCGCCCGAGGGGCCGTAAAACCTTAATTTTATTTGCGATGTACCATATACAAGCGGTACCTGAAAAGTGTATAAACCTGCCGCATCTGTGCGTACAAAAGACACTAAAACGTTGTTAACGTAAAGTTCTACCGTCCAGTTTGGGTAGGTGGTATTGGTAAGGGTGTAAAAGCCGTAGGCCCGCCTGTAAGTAGTAGGAGTGTTAGTGAGTGTTACGCCCAGAATTGGCGCATAAATAGATGATATGGTTTGTGTATATAATTTACCTGCAATTATTTGCCGCAAAGCGGTGTTATCATTATTGGCAAGGCGCCATGAGTAAAACTGGTCTCGCCTGTTAAAGCCCTGAGAACTGCTGTAGTTAACAGATACATTGGTTTCGCCGCCCGCAATATTTCCGCCTAAGGCAGCATAGGCACGTGTATCGGGGCTAAGGGCTGTTTCCTGTGTATTAATTATAGACCAGTCTGCCATACCGAAGTGAAACAACGGGTACGTTCTTTTAACTACCGTATCGGCTTTTACAGATCCGTTAATGGCTAATGACGTATTACGCTGTGCATTTATACGTGCCTCGCGCATTGCCGGTAACTCCAGTTCGGTATTTAATGCGATAGAAAGGTTTCTAAAGCTAAATGTACAATTGAGGCTGAAAACTTTGCCAAAAAGGTCGGTGGCGAGGTATAATTTGCCAGCCGATTTGATCAGTTCGCCGGGTTTAAGGTCAAAAACCTTTTTTTTATAAGTAATTGTATTACTGGTTTTATCTATAATATAGGTGGCATCTTCTGTTATAAAGAAGCCGCTTATAGAATCTCTCGAAGCCGATACCTTGTTTACTATTTTAAGGAAATCAAAAACATCTACTATTGGTAAGTAGGCTTTTTCATCTTTTAAAAGCGAGGGAAGATCAATATTATCTAATTGCTGAACGTTTAAATAAATGGAAACCTCATCATAATCTGCCGTGTTTTGGGCCCGGGCAACTGATGGAAAGAAAAAACAGTAAACAACTATTGCAAAGCATGCCCATATAATCTTAAAGAAACCTTTTTTCTTTTGATTATTAGTTGGCATTAGTTAAGAGTATTTTATAAATATTAAACCCTTGTTTCACTGTTGTACAAAAGTTACCGAAAATGTACCGCTGTAGCTTCCCGGGGGGCTGGACAATGAATTCCCAACCGTTAAGGTGCCACCTATTCTTATTTGCGTGCGGCTGGGAGATATAGCCGTTGCAATAAATGGCGATGTAGGGCTTGCAGTACCTATATGCAGCATCATAGAGCCGCCGCCGCTGCCGGTAAGTGTAACATCTGTACCGTTTACAATGGTAACTATTGTACCCGGCTCTGCATCTACCTGAAATATTGCCGCAGCAAAGGTAAAGCCCAGGTTTAACAGAATAATACTGCCTGTAGATGATCTTACACCCGTGGGCGATAAAATGACCGTTCCGCCCGATCCACCTTGTGAAAAAGCGCCAAAGTATAACCCCTGGCTGGGGCTAACGGTTATTTGCACAGGGCGGGGCGGCTTTTCCTGGGCCCGCAATGTATAACTGCAGCAAAGCAAAAGGGCAATGATTATCAGCTTTGCCGAAAAACATCTATTAAACGTGTTGTAACTTAGCTTCTCCATCATTCGGGCACAAAAATTTTCTTAGCATGAATACCGCCTGGAGTAACAAAGCTCACTACATAAACACCAAATATCTTAGGGGTTCCCAGGTCATAAATCCCGTTTCCTGTCACGCTTTGCCGGCTAACTACGCTTCCTGTAACAGTTATAAGCGAAAGACTGCCGCTTTGGGAATTCTGCAGGTTAATATTTACGAATATCTTACCGTCCTTTCGGTACAGATAATAAACATCCTGTGCAGGTGTGGCTTCTTCGTCGGTTGGCTTAAAGCTTAGGTAAAACCGCCCGTCATAATCGCCGGCTGCAAGGTTTATACTTGTTTTTGTATTAGCTACCAGTTTGGTGCTTTTATTGGTTTTAACATCGTATAAATAGCAGCTTAAGCCCGATGGTAAATTTTCTATAGCCAGGGGATTAAATTCTATGAGGCCGGCTTTTACAGTATGTAAACTCAAGGGTACAACCGTATTTGAATCTATAGCTGCTAAACCGTTAATGGCAAGTTTTACTGCATTTTGCGCCGCAATGTAAAAATTTGGAACAAGATCGTTGGTGTTAAGCAATTTAATAGCATCTACCTTACTATTAAATGTTTTCGTTGCAGCAGTATCCGAATAAATAACAATGGCATCAATTGCTTTATCATCGCCCGAAAAACCTGCGCTTAACCTGATCAAAGTTCTTGGGCGAATGGGACCTGTAACCCCGGTAGACTTATGAAACACCGGCGACAAATTATTTACCCGCACTGCATTTGTAACGGCAAGTGTACCCGCTACGGGGTAAGTGCCATTGGTAACGTGCACAAAAAACCCCTGCATAGATGCCAGTATGTTATTAGCCACGCCATCGCTCGAAACACCGTTTATATAAGTGCTGTATGTACCGGTATATTGGGTTGTAGTGCCCGAATCGAAATAATAAATAGCGTTGTCTATCATGGTTTTAGTCCAGCCGGTAGCCGCATTCCAGTCTATTGGCGAAGGGTAGGGATTGCCCACTAAATTAAAACCCAGGGTGTAAGGCTGGTCTGTATTGTTAATGGCTATAGATTGGGCGCCGTTATTTACGGCGCCTGTAATATTTATGGTTGCCGCCGTTCCCGAATTGCCAAAATCTGCAGCATAACCTTTCATTGGGGTAAGCAAGTTAGTGCTCGTTGTATATGATGTAAAGCCCGATGACGCATTAGCTTCTATATAAGTATAGAAATTAGAAAGATTGGTAGCGGCAAGATCTACCAGCGAAGAGAAGGAACCAACGGTTGCCGCCTGCATAGGCGAGCTAACATATTTATAACCATAAGCCGATGCCAGGTAGCGCTGCATGGTAACGTTACCACTTATACTCCCTGCGCCGGTGCCATCTACCAGGGCAGTTTGCGTGGCCGATGATACAAGTGTAAGAAAGCCTCCTGTTGTAAGGGTGCCTATAGTTTGGTACAAAATTCCGGTAATATTAAGTGTGCCTGCTAAAGTTACTCCTGTACTATTGTTTACGTTAAGGTTGTTGATGGTATTAGCTGCAAACGCAGCAGCCGGTATAGTTTGGGCTGTAGTTCCATTCATTTCAATTGTGCCGCCTGCGCTTGCGGTAAATGTGCCGCCTGTGGTAATACCTCCGCCTATTTGCAACGTGCCGGCTGTTAAGGTAAGAGAGCCACCACTGCGTACGTTGATGTTATTTGATGAATAAGTGCCCGAAGTTAATATAGGGTAATTACTCTTGCCAGTTGGTATGTCAACATCGCTATCTGATGTGGGTACGCCGCCTGCCCAGTTAGATGCCACGTTCCAGTCGGTACTGGTAACGCCAAGCCATCCGTTGGTATAAAGTATTTCATCGGCGCCAATATCCGGTGCGCTGCCGGAGCCGGTGTAACCGGTATTGCCCGCCCTTGTCTGGCTGTCAAAATCGTCTGTATAACCCGAAATATTTACTGCAGCGCCTTTTACAACCGTGGTTACTAAATTATCTATGTGTAAATAGGATGCAGATGAGCCGGTTGTACTTAAAAATTTAGTAGAAAGATCTTCTGTTACCGAAGCCTGGTCGCGAGGTGTGAGGGATGCCAGGCCTTTATAGTTGGTTAAAGTTTGCTCTGGTGTGGTTCCATCGGTAAAAATAAGATTGGTGGCTGATGGCGTACCCGCGAAAAAAAGATTATTATTTGAGGTGGAGGCATAGTTACCCAAAGTATTGGTAGAACGGCGGTAAGCAACCGTAAGGCCGGTTCCCCTCGCTCCCGAGGTATTGGTAATGCTGTTGTTACGTAGGTTCAAGGCTGCCGTTGTAGTGGTGGCATTGGCCACGTGATATACGCCTGTAGAACCAAAATTGGTACCCGATGATGTTGCGCTGATGTACACCGTATTATAATATACATTTATGGTGGTTGTTACCGCTGTTGAAGTAACGCTTATGCCCCGGATAACATCTGTTCCCGAAGCAATTGTTGCCTTTAGATCGCCAATAATGTTGTTATAAATGTCTACAGTTGTTCCTGCCGATACCAATATACCGTTAACCGTGCCGCCGGCGTTAGTATTGTCTATATCGTAAATCTTATTCTTATAAACTTCCTGGGTAGTACCGCCTGTAACACTTAACGCGGTAATAGCTGAGGCTGCAGACGACGTTAAGGAATATATAGAGTTTGCAAAAATATTACTGTTACCAACAGAGGTGGTAATGCCGGTTATAGCTGCTGCTGCCGTAATATTACTAACCTGGTTGGTTGTAATTGAGTTTGCATTACCGGTAATGTTAATATTCATGGCAGTAACGGCAGAGGAACCACCCGTCCAGTTATTAAACACATTGTTTTGGGCGGTATAAGTTGGTGAACCTGCATCCGTATAAACCCAGCCGGCAATTGTAGTTGCACCAGTAACTGTTAGACCCGAAAAGTTATTACTATTATGATTGATAACCGCACCCGATGTTGAGGTGACAGACCCGGTGTATAATGTGACAGACCCGCCAGCCCCAGTTTTACTAACAGTACCTGATATGGTGTTGGTATTAACATTTTGCGTACCTGTAGCTGCTAAAGCTACGTTGTTTGCTATAAAGATTAAATTTCCGGATGTATTTAATGTTATGTTAGAGAAGATGTTATTGCTTATATTCTGGCTAAGGGTAGCATTAGTATTAGATATAAACGTATTGTTACCTGTACCCGTAATGGCCGAGTAGTTTACATCATAAATAGAATTACCCATAATGGATAATGCGGTAGTGGTAGCACCTGCAGTATTAGCTATATATATCTCTGCCGCCGAATTAGCTGTCGCACTACTAAATATAACTGATGGAAGCGATGCTGTCCCTATATTATTCGTATTGAGATTTATTGCCGATGTGGCAGCACCAGAATTATAAATGCAATAAAAGCGTCCGTTTGTGGTAGTAACTGTATTATTAGCTACTGTATTACCTGTAATGTTAAGTGTAGTAACTGTATTGGCGTTATAAGCGCCTGCAGAAATACCCGTTGTGGAGGTAGAATTACCTGTAATGGTGTTGCTGTTTAAACTTAAGGTACCAGATGCGCCCGTGGCATTGTTATACACTCCAAAAAAAACACCCGTTGTATTTGCGCTGGTATTACCAGTAATAATGTTGCTGTTCATAGTTACATTATTAGGCGCACCATTATTGTTAATACAATACATTGTGCCAGAACCTGCCGTGGTGGGTGTAATGTTGTTGCTGGTGATAGAGTTGCTATTAATTGTCAGTATTGCTGGTGTACCGGAATTTAATATACCATAAAATGCGCCCGTAGTTGATGTTGTATAAGCACAGCCGGTAACCATATTGTTGCTAATACTAACGGTGTTAGAGGCGGCTGTAGAGCCGGCGGTGTTCTCTATACCGGCAATGGCCTGCGTTGTGCCCCCACCTTTAACCGTTATGGTATTATTGGTAATGGTAGCATTAGCGCTTGTGGCGGCACCGTTTAATATGCCTCTTAAGGTTGTAATATGATTTACCCCGCTGCCATTATTGTTATTTATAGTGTTGTAAGATACGTTAATAGTATACTCATTTAACGTACTTACACCCGCAGCGGTAGTTGTTGCACTGGTACCACCGCCATAATTTATGATGGTATTACCTGTAGTTGCCGAGCTGCCGCCAATATCATTACTTACATCTGCCAGCGTAAACGGCGAAATTGCCGCGTAACCATTTAAAGCTATACCAATATTGCAATTTTGAATAGTATTTGAGTAAAATGCATTACTTGAGTTTGTACCGGCTGCTGATGTTGGCGCAAGTACGGTAACAGCTGCCGTAACAAGGGCATTGGTAGAAAGGATGCCTGTTGAACCATTAGAGGCAGGGGCTGTACCTGTGGTTATATTGTTCCTGTTTAAAGTGATGGTGCAATTTTTTATAACGTTATGCTGGCAACCATTAGCGGCGCTTGCCATATAAAGAGCATAACCATATTCCATCTGCAAAGCCGCTGTGGTATTAGACGAGTTTTCTTGTAGGTTAATGCCGTCTATGGTCACATAATCTGCCCCGATGAGATTAAATATACCATCCTGAACGGCAGATGCAGCGGTGGCAGTACCGCCGGTGTAGGCAGTAATTAGCGGGTTAGCAGCTGTGGAAGACGGGTTTTTCCGGAAGACGACTGTGTTTGTAACGGTAGGCACGTTTGCCGTTATAGCTATTGATAGGTTGGTAGTGGCCCCGGCTGTCCGTACTGCGGTTTCTGTGTACTGCACCGCCGAAGCGGGGCCCACATTAAAAATTACCCCGCCGGTACCCACGCCAGAGGCGTTAAGCGCTGTTATAGCACTGGCTATAGTGGTATAATCTCCGCCCGATGCGGCAATTAGTTTAATGCCTGTTAGTTGCCCGCGCACAATTCCGAAGCTCCCTAAAAAGAAAACTATAATAAGGGTAATTGCACGTGAACAAATCAGGTACCTCATATCAAAACATAGTTCTGTGCGAACCGGAGCGTAAAATATTTTGTTTACCCGGCAATTGGTATCCCGGGTAACACAATTAGTGCTTAGGCGTAATTACTTTAGCAGAAGTTCTGCCTCTGCAAATTTAACAGGCTTAGCATCAGACTGGGCAGCATAAACAATTTGTAACTTCCCTTTGTGCAAATTTGTACTTGGTTTGGGGTCAAGTATGATCTCAACATTCCGAAGCGTGTTAGGGGTATATACTGATAATCCCTTAACCAAACCAACTTGCGATACAGCACCTGTTTCGGTTACATAATTAATTTTAATATCACCGTATAAAGACATGTTGCCAACACGGTTTATTTGCATGTGCACAACCGGTTTACCCTCGTTGGTTTTCAAGTACGTATCCGTAAGCGATGCCGTAGTGGTTGACGCACCAATGCGGATAATTACAGGTATTGAAATACCAAATTGCGGGATAAGCTTAATGGCTATCTGGCCATTTTCTTTAGCGGTATCTTTTTTTGAAGATGCTATGGTACTTATTTTGGGTAATGCCCTAAAATAAATATGCGATCTGTATTCGCCCGGTTTAAGCTGTGCAATATTTACAAGTTGCATTTTTATTACCTGGGCTTCGTTAGGCCCTAAAGTAACCGCACGCGGAAAAAACCTTATAAATTTCTCTGCAAAATATTGCCCCGAATCCGGTTCGCTAATTTCTTTGAAATTGCCATCCTTTTCCATGCGGTATTCAATTATAGAAATTGCAAATCTGCCTGTATCTACACCTGTATTGGCTAAGTTAAGTTCCTGGGTTCTTTTACCTCCTTCAAAAACCACTCTGCGCGGTACAATAAGTAAGTTACCCTGTGCTTTAATAAGCAAAGGGCAAGAAAGAATAAGAATGAATGCAGCAGTAAAAAATAACTTCATAAGCAACTTGGGTTTATTACAGGTTAAGGGGTAGTAGTAATAAGCACAGCAAAATGATATTACATAAAACAACCTTATATCAGAAAAACGTACAACAATTGTATACGTTTTTTCTAATATAAGGTTGCCTGGTATTAATTATAATTAACAGTAACCGTAAATGGTGTTGCCGAGGTATATGAACCTGCCGCTTGTGAGGCACCAACGTTTAGTGTTGCACCAACGTTTAGCGTTTGTGTACCACCTGCAGCCAATGTACCTGTAGATGCCGGGTTGCTGGTAAAAGTAGTAGCAGTCATGTTATTTGCACCGCTTGCTAACGTTACCGTAGTTGGCAGCGTGATAGCATAAGTGTAAGAACCTTGCCCGCTTACAGTAAAGGCTGCAGCAGTAACGGTACCCGCAGTTGCCGGTAAAGTTACACCGCCGCCGCTGGTACGCGTACCGGCAGGTGCCAAAACCACAGTTCCTGCTGTTGCAGAAACAGCTACGTTACCAAAGTTCATATCAACAGTTTTAGCAATGCTGATAGGGGTTACAATAGTTGCAGATGATGTTGCAGTTGCAGATGCCTGTGCAAAACCAGATGTTTTTGATAACACTATGATGCCTAAAGCGATAAATGTTACAGTAAATAGTTTTCTCATTTTAATAGTTTTATTAATAGTTTAAATTTAAGGGTATGTATCAATTATAATTAATAGTTACAGTAAAAGGATTTGCAGCCGTATAAAGGCCGGCAGATTGATTTGCATTTACATTTAATGATGCCCCAACCTTCACAACATCATTACCGGTATTTGATAAGGCACTTGTTAAAGGCACTGTACCGGCTACGCTGGAGGTTGTTGTGGTAAATGTACTGGCAGTCATCACATCCGAGCCATTTGAAAGCGTTACCGTAGTTGCAGGTAACGTAACACTATAGGCAGACGATGCCTGGCCGGTAACATTAAATGAGGCTGTTGCAGTTGTACCGCTGCCCTGCGACAAGGTACTACTACCGGTTTGGGTGATAACGCCGGAAACCGGCGTCGTTACAGTACTGCCGGTTGATGCAGAACCGCTTGACACCGGAATAGAAATATTACCAAAAATTAAATTATCTGTTTGTGAAATTGTAATCGGAGTAACAATGGTAACAGAAGCCGATGCATCTGCAGCGCTTTGCGCAAAACAAAAGCTCTCTGCTGATAAAAATATTCCTAACGTAAGATAAAATACAATAAGATAATTCTTCATTCTCAACTCATTACAATTATGTCACTACTCACCATACCATAATTCAATCAAATTTAAATAATTTTTTATAATTAAAAGAAAATATTTAAATTATGATACGGTAATTATATATTACAACAGCTATAGGCAAACTTCATGCCCCTGAAGAAAATTATATTCTGAAGGGCGGAATAAGCCTGTGTTACTTTAGTTTAAAAAAAGTTCTTCCTTATTATGTAGAATAAACGCCCCATAATTGCCTGTACATTTTCCCTGTAATATCTACATAAATGAAAGTGAACTGCCTGAACGTATAAAAGTGGTTTTTAAAGATGGAAAATGCTGGCGCATCCAGTTCTGCATAAACAACGAGCCTGCTTCTTCACTGGCTATATGGCCTAGAACTATAAGGGCCATTTTTTTACCTGCTGCGTTGGCATCTCTAAAATATTCAGCAGTTTCCCATTCAGAAACTTCTCCGCACACCAAAACGTCGGCATTATTCTTAGTTGTAATGCCAATGTGCTTGATGCGGCCCGCCGCGCCGGGCAACAGCACAATCTTTTTGCAGGGCATATCGAGATCGCCTGCGTATCTTAAAGTAGGGACATTCATTTTTAGTTTGATATCCTTAATTAATACCCGTAGGCTAATAGCCTTGTCGAAATTGAAAACGTGTTGATCAGGGTCGCCATAATTATTCCACCCCAATTCATCCACAACAGCTTTGGTAACACCATCGGGATGGATACTGTGGATATAATCGTGGTTGCGCCACACGGCAATATTGTTTTGCTTTAAAAGAGATGCTTTGTATTTATATACCTCATCATCTTCTATCCACTGTGTGGCATCTTCGTGATTGTAAAAGGTAGGCTCATGCGCTATTATAAAATTAGCGCCCAATGCAATAGCCTTTTTTATCACTTCAATTGTGGCAAACATCGCAGTTACCACGCCGGTAACAACCATATCTCTGTTGCCTGCCTTGAGGGTGTCTACAGTACCGGTAAAAGGTGCTCCTTTAACCTGGCTAATAAAAACGTCCATTATTTGCCCAACAGTTATACGCTTTTGAGTTTTACGATACCCGAAGCCCGCTAAAGGGGAAGCCAGTAAGACAGCCGATCCTGCAAATTTTACACCATCTGCTAAAAATTTGCGGCGCCCGTTGTTGGTTTCGGTGTTTTTATTTTTTTTCATGAGGTAAACACAATATTGCATCAAATATAGCAGCTTGCCCATAAAGCAGAAAGCCTTTCTAAATTAATAGAAAGGCTTTAATAAACAAGAACCTCGTTTACGCTTTAACCCGCTGTTCGCGAAAACGGCTGAAAAATACTATAGCTCCTAAGCATAGCACAAACCCGCAAATGCCGTTTAATCGCAGGCCGTAATCATTACCCGGGTCTTTCCCATATATGGTAAGGAAAGTGAATAAAGCTATCCCAAGCGTTTGGCCTATTTTTACAAAGAGATATTTTACAGCAAAAAACATTCCCTCACGGTTTTCGCCGGTGTCTTTAGCATCTATCTGGGCAACATCGGCAAGAATAGCATTGGGCAAGATGCCTAAAGATGCCAACGGAAAGGATGCGGATAAAATTAGGATATAAAGTTGCGCAGTTGGCGAAACGGGCAGTTTACCCAGGAAATAAATTGTTACAAATATTAAGCTTAGCAAACCAAACGAAAATAAAATTACCGGCTTTTTGCCAACTTTTTTTGCCAGCCACGTAACCAATGGATAAAAGCATAGTGATACCAATACCATTAAACCCATTAAAGGCCCGCCTATAGACTGCGGCAAGTGTAATAACACTGTTATGAAATATAATAACCCACTTGTTATAATACTTAGCGCCATGTAATAAGAAAAATCTGAACTGAGATAATAAACAAAGTTTTTATTCTCAAACGTTTTCTTAAGTGCCGGTAACAAAGGCAGATGTGCCGGTTTGCTTTTAGAGTAGGTTTTTTCATTAATTGCTAATGCAGGCACAGCCATAAATAAACCTGCTAAAATTGCTAATAACCAAATAACATACTGCAGCGCGTTATCCCGGCTAATAACATGATAATATTTCTGTATCATATCTGCAAATACATTTACAAATGCCGATAAAATGATGCCCACTACAAACCCAATTTGCTGAAAGGAGGAAAGGGTTACTTTTTCATGCGAACTATTGGCCAGCTCTGGCAGCAATGCATTGTAAGGTATAATATAAGTTGTTGTACCTATAAAAAAGAATAACAGGGTAAGTGTAACCCAGGCGGCGTTGGTTAAACTTTCTGATTTGGTGAGCGGGTAAAACGTTAGGCAGCAAAATAATACAGCGGGTACAATAGCTTTTTGCATGAACGGAATACGCCGGCCCTTAGGATTTTTACTTTTATCGCTTAAAGATGCTATAAACGGGTCATAAACGGCATCGAAAAATCTGCCCGAGGCCGCAATAATACTCAGGATGTTTACAAAGCCAAAAACCAGCAGCTGCGGGATTAATGTTCTTAAACCAACATTTGACGGCGGCAGATAAAAAAAAGGGAGCATCACGATGATAATATTCGTCATGGTGCTCCAGCCTGCCATACCGCATGCGTAGGCAATCTTAAGTTTAAGCGGAAGTTTTGTTACAGCCATCTATTAATTGCAATATGTGCTTATATCGTAACAATCGCAAAGCTTATTATTAATATCAATGTATTAATAAATGATTTTGCGACTAAACCTTAAGCCGTTATAGCTGTCGAAAAATTACAATAGGATGTTTAAGATATTTTTATCGATAGAACTTGCCCGTTAACCGATACTCATAGCATTATTTAAATAACAAGGCCAAGATTTGGCTTCATCAAAAATTAATAAACAAAATTAACATTTGCATTATGGAGATGGACATGAACAAAAAAATGTTGCTGCTTGACAGGGGGAATGACATATTGGGCCTGGCTCATGAAATTATGTTTTATGGTTATTCAGACATGCATATCACATCTGACCCGTATGCCGTTTGCGAAATTGCAAAAGCCTATATGCCCGATATTGTGTTGTTAGATTTCGTATTTGCAAGTGATAATTTTGATGAAATAAGGCAGCAGTTTAAAAATAACGACAGCCTTAAACACATTCTGCTGATAGTGATCTCTACTTCCTATAATAAAGTGTATAGTAATGATTGGCGAGAATCTGACATGACGTATATAAAACCCTTAGATAACCAGGATTTTGCTACCCAGATAGGTTACCTTATGGCATCATAACATTTTTTTGCAGGCCGGCCATTTGGGCAAAAGGTGCAAACTTGTATATTTGCACCTCTTTAGTAGATATACTAAAGCCCATGTGGCGAAATTGGTAAACGTTGCGGTCTCAGAAGCCGTTGAGAATTGTCTCTTGAGAGTTCGAGTCTCTCCGTGGGCACATAGCAATAATACTTAGCCAGGTATTAGTTAGGCCCGGGTGGCGAAATTGGTAGACGCACCATCTTGAGGGGGTGGCATTCGTAAGGATGTACGAGTTCGAATCTCGTTCCGGGCACAGCTTAATTCCCTTTTTTAAACCGGTGCTGATAGTACCATTCGATAATATAAACACCATCAGACCATGATAATTGGTGGTTTTGTGCTTTTGTAATTTCCTGGGCCAATAAAATACCAAGGTCATGCAAAAAGGCATTCTTCACATTTCCACTTAACACTCCTATGTTTTTTATGGCCGTTGCGGTTATGGTGTTCCCATCTATAGGTACGGTTGCTTCTGCAAGTTTTAAGTCTGTTAATATAATGGGTAAACTTGCTCTCAACACGGCAATCAGATCATTATCTAAGTCGCCGGGTATAATGGCTGTGAGGATGTCTATTGCGGGGCTATCTGTTATGGTTTTTAAATTCTCTACAATAGCTACTGCTATTTGCGCAGCCGTCTTAAATTCTTCGGGCATGCTATCGAAGAGCGTTTTTATCCCGCCCCAAATTTTTGAAAGGAAGATTTTTATGCTCATATAATTTAGGTTGGTTTATTTATGGATATCGGGCACGGTTTGGTCTTGCGGTTTTATTCCGTTTTGTTGCTCAAGTGCATTTAAGCGGCGGCCCAAGTTGCGCATCCATTCGTGATCTTCGGTTTGCTTACTTTCAATATTGTTGAAGCGCATATTATTTAGCTGGGTTTGGGTACTTTGCTGCGTGTTCAGATCTTTTATATCCGATTTCAGGTTCATGTAAACACCTGTTAAAGAAGCCTGGATTGATATCGTACTGATAATGATCCAAACTGCGGTGCTAACTTTTACCGGTACGGTACGGTCTTCTACGCTGTCATTTTCTCTGTCTTTTCTAATCGTCATTGTATTATGTTTTAAACAACAGATAACATAGGTTCATCTTCAAATTTCTTAAAGCCAAACATGTCTTTTACATATCTTATTTTTCTTAAAACTGCCGTACCCTCACGGCTGCCGTTGCTGTTGGTATTACCTTCAATAGTATGCAAAACACCGTTTTCAAAAACGCCGGTCACGATACCTGTATGGTACCCGGTAGGGTGGTGCATAAAAAACTGGCATCCAGGCCCGGGTGCGGTTATACGGGTATTAGTGCTGCTTTGCCACTCATCCAGTACCCCGCCGGTGCATTTTAGCGGATTTATAAGCTCCAGGTTTTCGGATGCTTTTTTTGCGCACCAATAAACAAATGCCATGCACCAGGGGTAGCCTTTTCCTAATCCAACAGCCCTTAAATAAGATTCTACAGCGGGGCCATCATTATGCCCGGTAAGCTCGGTAACGCCAAGCTGGCTGCCGGCCTCGTTGATTATTGCTGTTTCTAATTTTGTCATATTTTAGGAGCTGTAGAGTCTGAA
The DNA here is from genome assembly GCA_965277245.1 of Mucilaginibacter sp. Lineage (GTDB taxonomy): Bacteria > Bacteroidota > Bacteroidia > Sphingobacteriales > Sphingobacteriaceae > Mucilaginibacter. Next base: position 2,165,558 of record OZ255719.1, on the reverse strand, counting down.
GAAAAGGGCTCGCATTGCTTTACCGCAAACTGTGCTACGGCCGCAACTGCTGTACCTACACTGATCAGTGAAGTTGTAACAGTTACGGGTATGCCATGAACCTGTGTTAGTGAAATCCCTAAAGCTGCAAGGCCGGCACTAAATGCCTGGACATGTTTAAAAAACGTAGGCGTATCGCTCGTGATGCGCTCTAAAAAGGTGAATTTTTTTTCCATGATTATTTTTATGATTTTACCCATTTATACGTAAAAGTATCTACCGCCACAAGCGTGTAGGTTACTTTTCCCAAGCCCGAGATTACATCCGTATTTGTGGCAGTTGTTGACGATAGGTTATAAAGGTCGTTAGCATTTGATGCTGTCGAAACCGTTATTGTTCCGGTTGATAAATTATTGATTGTTACAGGTATCCCCACCATTGCCCCGTCAACCACAGGTAATACCACATTCGTCGGCTCTGTAGCAACCCTTGTCATTTGCAACCCATAACCAGCTTGTATAGCCCCGTCTGTTATTGTTGCTATAATAAAGCTCCGTGTGGGGAAAGTCCGGGACACGATATGCCATTGCAAACTTGCATTAGGCTCTATAGTTACCGAGCTTAATGGCAACACTAAAGTATGATCAAGGGCCGAACCATCTTCAAGAGCTCCACTAAAAGTTATTTTCTGACTGGATGTACTGGTATGGTTTGTAAATGTTAATCGTTGGGCTTTGCCGCCTGAGTAGTAATTTGACGCGGCGGGTATGATTACATCCCCTATTAGGTCGTATAATGAAATGCCCGGTGCAAAGGTTATTGTGCCGGAAACCGAATTAACTACATTATCTTTATTAAGGTCGTTTTGAGATTGGTAGCCCGCATCATTTGTAAATGAGCTTACATTAGTTGGTGCACCGGTAATTTTTGAATAAGGCAACGATGTTATCCAACTTGGATTTGTATAACTGCCGGCAGGGGAAACAAAATCGGTACCGGGAGTCGCAGCTATAATTGCGCCGCCTTGTGATCTTATCATCTGCCCGTCTGCAACAGTAGTCCTAATAGTTAAAATGGGATTAGTTAAAGTGCCGCCTGCTGACCCTGTAAAGCCATATGAAGGATAGATAGAAACGCCTGTAAGATAGCCCGCATCATTTATAAATGTGCTTACAGGGTCAGTAGTGCTCGCCACTGTAATGTCCTTATCTCGCCATGTGACGAGCCGGTTACCGGTGACTAACCCGAGATATAAGGAAATCCCTTGTTGACCACCGGCTCCGAAACCAGACATTGGAGATGTTATTAAAATATTCTGTGCGTGATTGGTAGCTGCTAAACTGTCTCTTGTAATTCTGCTGGTAGAAAATGCTATTCCGTACGTGGATGCTATAACTGTACGAGCTTTCAAGTTTTGAAAACCTAAATCGAGCGTTGAGGTAGCACCCATGTAAGGCACATAATTACTGCTGCCTGTGGCTGGTGCGTAACTTCCCATCGGTTGGTAAAGAGCCGCGGCCTCCTGTTTGCCCGAAAAAATATAATTAGCCAGCTGTGCAGAATATACAGGCAGTGTTTTACCGCTCTTTGCATCAAACAGATAATAAAGTGGTTTACCATATAAAAAGTTACGGCTCCATTGTATGGCCGGAGACGGTTGCAGATTTGAACCGGCTGTGCTGTCCCGGGCGAGTTTTGCCTGGCCGTAAGCGCCTATACTTAAAACCAGGGCGTAAATTGTATAGATGAGTTTTTTCATATTATGCAGAGAAATTTCCTCGTTTAATTAAAAGTGATTGTATTGGATCCGGTACTATTGGGAAGCCGTTTATAGGCGTATAATCTGCCGCTTCAAAAAAGTTGGCATCTACCCTGTGCCCGGTATCTAATTCGTGAATGCTGTCCGTATCAAATAAAGCCACTTTGTTAGAAAGACCATCGGTATAGGTGAACGGGTCTAAAAAAATGGTGTTCTTTTCGAGTGCCAGTTCATGCACAGCAGCGTTGTAATCAATTACCCTGGATCGGATACCGTTAGTATCCATCAACGGAAAATAATTTATCGTGGTTAAAACAATGCTTGCATAGTCCCATCCCGAGGTGTTATTCAGATACTCCAGCATGGCTCGGTACCTTGTTTTAAACGCGTCGCGGGTAAAGGTTGTAGTATCCGGGTCTTTACTATCATTTGTACCGTAGTTAATAAAAATATACTTAGCGCCACCGTTTTGTGATTTAAGCGGGATGGTGGTGTATTCGACGGCATTATTGCCTCCGGCACTTTGCATATACTGGCCGGGATGGCCTAAGTTGTTTTCCAGCCCGTTTCGCTCTGTACAGAGCAAGCTTGACCAGCGGTTAGCCTGTGTTGAGGCATTATAGCCGTAAGTACGGCTATCGCCCGAAAAGGCTATTGATTTGCCTTGAAAGTCTAATGTTACTGGCATAATTATGCGGCTACAAAGCCAGTATATTGAATATTTGATACTTTATCCTGATCGCTGCCATAAGTGCTGCTGCCGTAAATATTGAGGTGGATAAATAGATCCTGGTTAATTTGGGCCCGCGACACTACCAAAGTCCAAGTGGTTTGATCGGTCGATCGTTCCAGATAAATTGTGGTACCATCTGTTCTGATCCTCAAATAACCGTCATCTGCAAGTGCACCATTTGCGGTGCCATTTTCGCTTATTCCTGTATAACGCCATCCAACTGAGCCTGCATTATTTCTGCGACAAGCCATTTCAGAATCAGATATGCCGGTATAATTTACGACATCTTTAAATAGCCCGATCCACCCGGAAGAACTTCCAACAGTGTTTGGTAAACATTGTACCTGAACGTAGCCGGTTCCGCCTGCGGGGATTTTTAGCGAGCTTTTTACAGCAAAGCCAATGTCGCTGCTGCCGCCGCCTGTGGCAGACCATTTGAATGAGTTTGAACCTGCTGCTACCGGCTGTATAGTATCAACGAAATCAAATGCGGTCAAACTGGTGAGACCGCTACCCGAGCCGCCGCCGCTGGCAGCTGCTATTGTAGTTGCGCTGGTTGATCGTGCAGGGCTGCTGGTGTATCCGCTTGCATTAGCTATAATTCTATAGTAGTAAAGGGTAGAAGCGGTTAAACCTGTGTCATTAAGCGTTACACCCGAGCCATTATAGATGGTTATGTTGCTGGCAAAATCTGCGGTAAGGCTTCGTACCACAGTGTAGGATGTTGCACCGGCCACAGCTGGCCAGGTTAACGTTAGGCTGGTGGCGGCAATATTTGAGGCCGTAAGCGAAGCCGGTGTTGTGAGCTGGGGTGTGCTGCCAGTTCCGCTTCCGGAGCCAGATCCGGTGCCGATGGTTAATTTCCCGCCAACTACGGTGGCATCATTAAAATAATCCAATAATTCCACATCTGGTAAGGCAACAAGCTTCACGACGCCCGTTGTGGCAACGCCGCTACTGTCTAGATCAAACAGGGCCTGCGTAATTGCATTAAGGATTTTTTTGATCTGATTAAGATCATCTGCCGATACTTGCCCTGTAGTTGTTAAACTGCCGGCAACTTTATCTGCATAGGGTACTAATTTTATATCCATTGGTTAAAATTGAAGGGTAAAGGGTAATGAGAATGGAAATGTGGCTTTGGCCGCGTCTGTAGCCGGCGCCGATATGTTAAAGGTGCCCCCGGGATAAAGGATTAACACATAATCATATAAGAATTTGCCATCACCATCCGGCTGGCCGGCTACTGAAAAAACCGAGGTGTCTGCGTTGTGGCTAACAGCAACATCATTATCATAAGTATAAGAACCATCATTATTTTTTAATTTCATGCGCGGGTAGGGGTTATCGCCAATGCTTCCGTCGTAGCTGTACGCTAAAGGGCAAGTAGTAACACCTGCAATTATTGGCACTATGATCGGCTGTGGTGCGGTTTCTATTTGCACCCCGGCCGGCCAGGCGCCGTTGGTTTTGGGGCCGAATATATACCAGTTTGAACTGTTGATATAAAAATCGCCGTTGGCACCCGTTGTAAGGTTTGAAGGGTTTACTGTGCCGCTTAGAATCGAATTGCCGCTTAACCCGGCCGCACCGGTATCGCCTTTAACGCCGGGCGGCCCGGGCGGGCCGCTCTGCATAGAAAATGCAGGTAACCAGGCGTTATTGGTTTTCTTATAAAATATGCCCGAACCGGTATTAATATACACATCGCCATTGTTACCTGTTGTATTTGCCGGGGCACCCAAACCAAATGTGGTATTTGCGTTGCCGGTTGGCGGCTGGTATTTAACTACCCACTGCCCGTTTATTTTTTGTGCGAATGAGTTGTTAGCAGTGTTGATAAACAGATCGCCATCGCGGCCGTTTATGTTTTGCGGTAAAACAGAACCAAAACTGGTGGCAGCATTAGAACTCAGATTTTGCCCGATATATTGCAGCAGGACAGACAGCGTGAACTGATAATCCCAGCCACCGCTTGCAAGCACTCCTATCTCATTTCCTGTTAACGTAGAAATAGAGGTTAATTCGGAAATTTTTTTATCAGTAGCCATTAATTATATAATTAAGATTGTAATTGGCATCGAACGGAAAGTTTAAGGCGGTGCGATCTACAGCGCGTATACGCGGGCCGGGCTGCAATGCTGTCTGGCTCTGGTTATTGAAATTCCAAAGCGGATAGTCATCAACATTATCTAACAGAAACCTTTCGATATCATTAAGGTGCGCATTGGCAATGCTTCTGTATTGCTGTGCCATTTTTATAATATCTGCATAAGCCAAAACCTGGGCGTTGTCATGGTTCTTAAGCACAGGGCCACTGTTGGTATACCTAACGGCATCATTTTCTATAAACCGCGATAGCGTGAAATAAACCAGGGCAGGGGTTATGCCATCATAAATTATCAGCTGGCCGTTCCTGTTAAAGTATTCGCATCCGTTAAACAGTTTTATATACGCTTCGGCTGTGTTATCTTTTAAGCTGCCATCTTCATTACACTGCTTTATCAGATCATAATAAAATGCATAACCCAAAAAGAGCTTCAGGTCAAGTTCTTGCGCTTTTTTTATGAAAGACTGTAAACGGGCGGGTTTAACGTTTATAGAAATATCTTCATATCCCTCAAATGTGGCTTGGTTAATTAAATATATTTGAGTCATTTATTGTTGTTTTAAAGGTTTATCAACCGGCACCATCGCCTCGGCCTCTTCTTTTTTTAGCCCGTAACCGTACATGAGTGCCGCTATCTTATTTTGATTGGGTAAAGGGCTGAGCAGTAATTCGTTGAATCCACTACCGGCTATAAGGCCCGCGTTGTCATCAGCAATTTCATTAGATACCGGGGCGATATTCCAATTACCCTCCGGATTAACACGCTCAATGTAATTGCCGAATATCTCGCAAAACACCTCGCTTATTTCCAAACGGTCGGCAGCGGTGTTGTCATTAAACTCGCGTATGGCTTGCCTTTTTTCGCCGCCACTGCTCAGCCCCGATGTTTTTTCGGCATTGATCAGTTCCTTTGGTACAGAAAAACCTTTGGTGATGCGGGCCTCTACAGATCGCTCGGTGGTTTCAAAAAGCTTATCATTATTCTGGATAGAATAGGGCTGAAACTCGGGTTTAGAGCTTTGGTCTTCATATTCAATAACGATTATTTTTTGCGCACTTTTAGCGCCCTGAAACACGCCGAGGTCGCGTTCTAACTGTGATGGAACGTTAACGCCCGGGAAGCCCCCCACGGCATTTTCGCGGTTATTATCGGCTTCTTCGCGTCGCGATTGCATAAACAGCATGGTGGAGGGGAGGAAACCTGTTGTTACTTCGCGGTTATTAAAGATCTTAATACCGGCTTCGGTTTCAAAATCTTCCCAAACGCTGTCTGCTTCAATAAGCGGGTAATCGTCTACCTCGGGGTTAAAATAATAGAGCTGGCCCTTGTAATTATCCCAGCCGCCGGCTGCTACAACTTGTTCAATAATGGTTTCAGGATCGGGGTTATAAGCATCAAGGAAGGCGATCTTCGACCGCATGATATTTTTCCAGGTTTTTTTACCCCAATCGTTGTAAATGGCAAATTTCCCTGCGGTTTCCCGGCAGTCAGTGTCGCCCAGGCGAATGTCCTCAAACTTCACATAGTTCACTGCTGCTATTTTGTAGTTAGCGTTGTAATTAACGTGTATACCAAAACCGGTAAATAACGCTTTATCATTTGCAACTGCCTTTAAAAGTTTAGCAAGGGTTAGCCCGCGATCGTTAATTACAGTTTTGCCAAGTTCTGCCATTTCAAATCCCTTACCGCCAATAAACCTCGACCGTTTGTTCCAGCAATCTTTTGCCGTTGGCGACCCGGCAACTAATTCGAGCATGCGCTGCGGGTAGGCGTTATCCCGGTCGTAATTAAGAATGCCATAAGTTTGATTTGGCCGTACCAGTATTCGTCTTTCTAATTGCGGCAGGTAAGTTTTCATTTATAATTTTTTGTTTTAGGGTTGTAATTCGGGCTGTTCGGGCATTATTATCTCTTTTGGAACCGTGCTAAATAACGGTTTGATATGCGGGTATTTTTCGAGGTACCACCTGGCCTGCTCATCGTTGAGGTTACCGTTATGGTGTATTGCCGGCCCGCGCGGGGCAAACTGGTGCTTGCCCGGCGTTAAAATGTATTGTTTTTTTGTTGGCATAAAAGGCCTCACCCTGCCCTCTCCCCAAAAGGAGAGGGTTGTTGTATTGGGCGGGTGAGATACAACAGAGGTTTGTATTCTGTTAATTAGTTTCCCGATAGCGATCGGGCATATAAATTCTTACCTCATACAGAGAGCGCTTCCAGCGCTGCCAATGTGCTGGCATAAGTTGCCGGGCCAGAAGTTGGCGCGATGGAGATAGCACGCGGCGGATAGGGCTCGCGCATTTTATCGGGGTTGGTAAGCTTCAGTTTATAGCCGCCTTCAACGGTTTCATCAGCTGCGTTGCGTTCGGCATCTGTTAATACGAGCCCGTTAACCGCTCCGAATAATTCTACGGCCGAATCGCTGGTTTTGTAATTGTTAACCGTTATGGCACAAACCCTGCCATACCCCATGGCCTGCAGTTGTGCCTTTACATCTACAGACAGGCCTGCAATATTAAAGTCGAGCTCTTCTGTATAACGCGGGCCAACCTGAGTTTTAACCAGTTTGGAGGTGGCATTAAAGCTATTATTTGTGCCTTCAAATTTGTGAATTTTTGCTGTGTTAACGGCGGTTAAACCGGTTACGATCAAGGGGTTTGTGGCATCATAGGTAAGCGCGATATCGTCTTGGTTAAAGATGTAGATCACATCTTCTATACCGGCGGTTATTGGTTCGCCGGTGCCCATGGCAAAGCCGGCGCTAATTTTATTGTAAATAGACATTTATTTTAGTTTTGAATTAGTGAATTGTTATTGTGTGAGTAGTTAGGTGGTTGTTTGAGTTTATGAGTAGTTGATTGTATGAGTGTTTAATTGTTAATGAGTTGCTATGAACTATCAGCCATGATCTAAGAACAACTCCCATAAGCAACTACTCACTAACTAAGCTGTTAGCAAGAACAGCTCGTTTGCAAATTTGAAATTTACGGCTGCCTTCATGCGGGCTTTCATACGCACCACATTATCATTTGTGTAAGGTTTCATGTAAACGGTAGAAAGTTCAGAAGCATCTCCTAAAAGATCAACACCCAAGAAAAGGTTAGAGCTGCGCGCGCCTAAAATGGTATTGGCCTGCCAGTGGTTCATTAACTGCAGCGGCAAGCCCAGGTAATCCATTTTCTTTTTATCTGTAAATGCATTTAAAACGTTGGTTGCCTTATTAGCCTGTGCCTGTGCGTAGGCATAGCCTACGTGCAAAGGTATTTGCAGGTTAAAATCATCCTGAATGCGATCTGCAGGGTCTAATTGCGAGTATACACTTGTTAACACCTGCATAACATTGGTGGCGTTTATATAACTTACCGTTGCCACAGTTGCTGTGCCGCTAAATGTTGCTGCCTTGCGGGTGTTTATCTCGTTGTAATTACGAACCAGCTTAAAGCTGGTGCCGTTCACGATCTGTATAAAGTACGATTGGCCGCTTACATTTGCCATGGTTGCACCATTAGTAGTATCAATTAGTGAACCGGTTACGTTAGTTAAGGTTATTACATCGCCATCAGATAACAGCGTGGTATCGCTTACAGTAACCACCCCCGAAGCGGTTATGGCGGTAGCTGCCATAGAAGTGTTAGATTTGTTTAAACCTACACGGTAAACGCCGCTTGCCGCGGTAATTGCCGGTAGTAAGCCGGTAAATGACGAGGTAAAGGCGGCTTCTTTTGTTGCCGATTTGCCCAGCCAGTAAAGGCGCTCGTTTGCGATCTGGATCTTGGTCATGTAGCGCTGCACCATAAAGTCCGACAGGTCTACCGTGCCATCATAGTCGCCGAATGAGCCAGGCGCCAGGCTTTGCGCTTCCCATGATTGTACGAGCTTATCCCATTGCTCTTGTTTCATAAATTCATAAACTACCGGGTCCAGATAGCTTTCGCTTTGCGCAGCGGTGGTACCCTGGTCCTGGAATATACCGGATGGGTCTTGCAGTTTCACATCGTCATCTACATCGAGAATGATCTTGCGCGATTTTACATCGTTTATTATGGTAAGCAGCCCGCGCTTTACAGAGTCGGCCTCTAAAAGCGTGCTGGCCATAAAACCCGCCAGCGCTTCGCCGGTATAGGTATTATTGGTAAAAGTAAATTGAGCCATTTGTTATTGTTTGTTTTGGTTACACCGATTGAGGTGCGATTACACTGATTTGAAATATTGATTGAATTAATGTGTTAGCGGTTAAGTTGTTAATAAAAACCAGTTTCTTAAAACTAACCTCTTAATTAACCGCTCACTGCTCACTACAAAGCATCTTTTACCGCTTTTTTAACGGCATTTTGTGCAAGTGTGCTTTTGGGGGCAAAGAAGGGAACATCTTCTGTTTTTGCTTTGTTGCTGCGGCGCGACCCGTCGGGCGTAAAGGTTGATCTTACTTCGTTCTTTACATCTTCCCTTGTTTTTTTTAGCCTTTCATTGGCGGCCTCTAATGCTGTGCGGGCCTCGGCCAGTAAACTGTTTTGGGCATGCAGTTTTGCCTTTATGGCTGCCACCTGATTTTTTACATCGCCGGTTTTCAGCGTTTTGAACATATTATCGGGCATGGTGTCATCGTCGTCCATCGTGTCGTCATCGGGCGGGGTTATTTTTTGCACTTTGCCGCCCGCAATGTTCACTTGCTTGCCATCTGCCGTGGTATAGGTGTCGTCGGCAGCGGGAGTGGTCATATCTTCATCCTGGTATACTTCGGCCGCTGGATCCAGCTCGCCGGTGTGATGTAAAATGCCCTTATCTGTTATGGTTTGCTTGTTGATCACCTTTTTAAAAAAGTTCATCAGTTTGTTTAAAACCGTGGTAGTTTTGTCGATCAGGTCTGTGTTTTGGATGTTCATGTTTTGGGTTTGATTTTTATTTAAAAGTTTGTTTATGCAGCGTTGGTAAACGGCAGGGGCATTGGTTGTATAAGCTTTAATGATGCTGATGTTGGTTACCGGCTGCGTATAGTCTTCAATGGCATCTATAAAACCAAGGTCGAGGGCCTGATCGGCAGTCATCCAGGTTACGGAGTTGATAAGGCTGTTAATGGTTAACTCATCGAGGCTGGTTTTATCGGTATAAATTTGTGCCAGGCGCGATTGTACCACGTTGAGCATCTGTACATCTTTTAGCAATTCATCGGCATTACCACCCGAGCCTACCATGGGTTTGTGGATCATTAACAGCGCGTACTTGCTCATGATTATCTCATGCCCGCCCATGGCCACAATAGATGCTGCAGATGCCGCCAGGGCATCTATAAAGGTGGTTACCTTGCCGGGATATTTTTTAAACAGGTCATAAATGGCAATGGCATCAAAGGCGCTGCCGCCTACCGAGCTGATGTGGATTTCAACATCCTGCCCCGCCGCGGCCTGCAATTGCGACTGTATATAAACTGATGATAAGGCACCCGAGCCTATACAGTCGGTCTCGGTATCGTATAAATAAATTTTAATTGGTTCCATTTTTTTGATTTCACTAATTTTTTGAGGGTGATTACACCGGTTATTTTTGGGTGTGATTGCACTGATTTTTCCATCGATGCTTACCCTCCTGAGATGAGGTTGGCATTGGTAACTTCCATGCTGATTCTCTATCCTGACTACCACAGAGGTTGTAAATTCCTGTTCCGATAACAATGAGAGATTGGGGCGCGCTAAAGCTTAAATTCTGTTTCAGACAATTGGTTACCCTTACCGAACAATACAAAGATATGATGCGGTTTTAATATTTTTGGTGGACAAAGTGTGTCACTAACTAACTTTATGCTAATTATGCCTAATGGCATATCAACAAGCTAAATAATAATCATCATCATCATTTTCATTTATGAGCAAGTCATCTTCGGGATTTGTAAAACAATCGAGTGCACGCCAGATGGTACGTTTATCTTTTTTAAATTTTACTTCTGCTTCTAACACTGCTTTGGTTTTTGTTATGCCGCATGTTTGCATTTGTGCAGCTACCCATAGATAGATTTCACGGTAATGAAAAATCTTTTCGGGCAGAAAACCTGCCTGGTACATTTCTGAAAATACGCCGTCGTCAAACAGGGCGTTTGCTAAATTGATGTTCATGTTGTTGTTATTAAGTTGTTTGTTGTTGAATTATTTATTTTCCTATAGAATACAGGCCCTGGTCTATAGCCGTTAGACTGTAATTATATTACGTAGGCCAAAATTATCATCTGGCAAAGTGTTGGCCAGCTCTATATAATCTAACAGGCTGGCTGTAATACCGGTTGGCGTTGCCGCCATCGGTAAATATGCCGCCTACGGCATAACCTTTGCCAGTATTTGGCACGGCAAAATCGCGCCCGCCGTGGGCCACGTTTATGGCGCTTACCAGGTTGCGCGCCCAGGGGTTGCGCATAGCCTCTGATACTACTACGGCTTCGCCGCTGCGCAGGTAGGCATTGGTGTTATCGGTGCGGCTATAGTTTGGTTAAACCGCCCGTTGCTTAGTTTTGAATTGTAGTAAGCTTGCCGTTTGTAAAATAGTAATAGCTAAACTTATTAAAGCCATACACATATTGCTCGGTAACATTTTTGCCTGCAACGGTGCGGTTAATATCATTTGGCGGGCCTAAACACAGGCGCACAGCCTGTGTGCTCATACCAATTTGCGGCAGGCCGGCTTTTATGCAATGCCACTCCTGCGGTGTAAAATTGTATAACAGTTTGGGGTCTTGCTCAAAGAAAAACCGCTCAAAAATAAACTTACGGTCTGTATTGGTGCCGCTTACATCAACATCCATATATCCTTTTTCGCCTGTAAAAGTTTCTAAAATAAACCTTACAGGGCAATCGCTTAAATCTGAAAATTCAACATCAATAACTCTCATAGGTTCAAAACGCAAATTTTTAAGCGCATTTTTATTATTGGTAACATTTGGTATAGACTTTATCCAATCATGATTATACCAAAGTGTTTTCTGGAAAAACTTTTTTTTGGCTTCAGAAACGTCATATAGAGGAGCAATATCACCATAACGATCTTCTACCAATTTGCATCTATAACGCACACTAGAGCCATCAATTAATTGCGCTGTTCTGTTTTTATCAATTTGAACCAGTTTGAGTGTTTTTCCAACCAAAGTGGAATCTTTGAGATATGGAAAATCATCATCATCGGCTTTTTTTATCCAGGAAAAACCGTATTTTTTTTCTGTACCATTTTGTTTTAGAACTATATAATCTTCACCTATGGTCTGTTCTAATGTGCGGTAGGGCACTGGGCCATACGTTAGCGGGCCTGTTACTGTTTTAGTTTGGCCGTAGCATTTAAAAATCGATAATAAAGCTACTGATATAATTAAAACATTTTTCATTTTTACGCGTACTAATTTTATTGGCAAAATACTAATTAAAATAAAAATTCAAAAGTAATAATTCAAAAAAGAACATTATAAATTAACCCGGTTTATAGTTTGCGCCAGGATATTCTGCTGGTTGTTCACATCCTTCACATCTACATAAATTGGCGGGAAGTTATTGATTAGCTGGTAGGCCAATGTGTTAGCCAGGTCTTTTTGGTCATTTACAGGTTGGCTGTAATACCTGTTGGCGTTGCCGCCATCGGTAAATATGCCGCCTACGGCATAACCTTTGCCAGTGTTTGGCACGGCAAAATCGCGCCCGCCGTGGGCCACATTTATGGCGCTTACGAGGTTGCGCGCCCAGGGGTTGCGCATAGCTTCTGATACCACCACGGCTTCGCCGCTGCGCAGGTAGGCGTTGGTATTATCGGTACGGCTATAACCGGGTTTAATTTTTACCGGTATATTTATCGTTGGTAAAGTAGTAAAACCTGGGCCTGTCTTCGCCGTAAACCCATTGCTCATGAAAGGTATTGCCAACGCGCGAGCGATTTATATGCGTGGGTTTGCCCATTACCAGTTCAAAGGCATCTGCAGCCATGCCCATCGGTGTTTCGCCGGCCTCTATCTGCCTCCAAACCGCCGGGCTAAAATGATAAGTTAATTTAGGATCTTTTAAGTAGAAATTATTTTCTAAAAAAAGTTGAGGCTGGCGGTAGGTATTTGTACCGCTTATGTCTATGCCATAACAGGCTATCTTCCCGGTTCTTGTCCTGATCGTGAAAACCAAGGGCAGATCTGTACTGCGGCCTATGCTGATATCTGTTACCGTTACCGGCTGGAACGTACTGATCAACGTATCTACATACTGATCCTCCTTACCGTGATAAACCTGTGCATGATAATCTTTTATCCATAGGGTTTTATTTAAAAACATAGCGCGCGCGGCTTCCAGATCCTTTACAGGAAATAGGCCAAAGAAATGGACATTATCTGCAATTCTGCTTCTATACTCTTTGCCATCTTCATTTTTAAAATAACCTGTTTTACCATCTTCAATTCTGATCAAAATAAATTTCTCTTTAAAAACATCTTTGTATAAAACCTTTTCATAATTGTGTGCAAAATTTAAAAAAGAATCCCATTCATCTCCTTTAGAGGGGGGGGGGGCAACAACGTAATCTTCACCAATGGTTTGCTCCGGAGTGCGGTAAGGTACCGGGCCATACAGGTTTTTATCGGTTGTGTTTGTAGTTTGCCCATAACTGTTATAAGAAAATGCGGCAAGTGTTATAAATAATCCTAAGCGTCTCATTTTAAGCTTACTAATTTTTTTGGCAAAATAGTTAATAAAGTCAAAATTAAAAATTAAAAATTCAAAAAAACTTATGAAATTAAAGGTTAACCCGGTTTACGGTCTGGGCCAGTATGTTTTGCTGGTTGTTCACATCCTTAACATCCACATAAATAGGCGGGAAGTTGTTGATCAACTGGTAGGCGATGGTATTGGCCAGATCCTTTTGGTTATTCATGGGTTGGCTGTAATACCGGTTGGCGTTACCGCCATCTGTAAAGATACCGCCTACGGCATAACCTTTGCCAGTGTTGGGTGTAGCAAAATCGCGCCCGCCGTGGGCCACGTTTATGGCGCTTACCAGGTTGCGCGCCCAGGGGTTGCGCATGGCTTCTGATACTACTACGGCCTCGCCGCTGCGCAGGTAGGCGTTGGTATTATCGGTACGGCTGTAGCCGGGCAGCACCGCACCGCGGCCATCTGAAACGTACTGCCCGCCTTTGGCAAATTTGGGTGTTTTTTGCGCGGCTATGGTAGCTACCTGTATGGCGGTTTCGGCAATTATACCGGGTATAACCAGCGGTGCCAAAACGCCCGACTGCGCCGTAACCTTGGTAATAGCCAATGCGCCGTTGATAATTGCCTGGGAGATAGCTACCAGTTGCTGTTCTTTAAATGCTTTGGCCTTTTCGGCAGCTTCTTTTGCCTTGTATTTATCTTCGATAGCCTTTTTTTGCGTGGCGGTAAGGCTGGTGTTGCTTAGCTCGGCAGCCTTATCCTGCTCCAGCGATTTGATCTTTGCCTCGCTTGATGAACTGATACTGTTTTTGATAATTGAGAATGCCGCGCCGCTTGCCTGTTGCGCAACCTGCATGATAAATGCTTTGCGCTGCTGCGCTGCTTGTTGGCTAATGGCACTAATTTCCTGCTCGCGCTGCGTGGTTAAAAGTTTAATTTTAACTGCGTTCCCTTTTGCCTGGTCAATCTCATAAGCGTAACGGTCTGTTATCAGGTCTTTTTGCGCCTGCAGTTCGGCAGCGGGGTTATTTTTATTTTCTATAACGGCCAACCGATCGCCGTCCAGTTTTTCCTGATGCGCTTTTTGGGCTGCGGCATCTTTTTCTATTTTGGCTATTGCTTTAGCAGTATTTTGAGCAGTGATAATTTTCTTGTCGTTGTTTAACCCGTTAAGTTTTTCTTCTTGCGCTATGAATAAATTTAGTGCATCAATTTCCTTTTGATTTTTTAGGTCTGTTATAGCACGTTGATCAGCTACGGCTGCTGATCTATCTTCGTTCTCTCTATCAATTTGCTTATCAACCAAACCTTGCTGCCTTTGCAGTGATTCTACCTTTCGCTGTGTTTCGGTTTTTTCACTAACATCGTTTAAATCTTTCAGTTGAGATTCGGCCGTTTTTATCTTATCAGCATACTGATCATTAAACTTATCTAATATTTGTAGGCGAGTTGTGTCATATTCTGTATTTAGTTGTTCTTCTGCAGTTTTGTAAGATTTAAACTTATTTAAGTTTGCCCACCTAAAGTCATCGGTAGTGTCTGCCGCCTGATATTTATCTGTAAAATCTTTATAAGCTTTTAGCTTATCGTTATAAAACTTATCTGTATCCGTAAGTTCCTTTTCCAACTCGCCCATGGCCTGGCGTGCCAGCCGTGCTTTAGAATCCATCACATCTTGGTCTGCTTCTAAAGCAGCCTTTGCAATATCTGCTATAGCCTGTGCGCTATCGTCGCTCACTTTTTTTACAACTCCTGTACCTGCCGCAATGGCCTTGTGTATCTGTTTAACGCCCTCTTTTGTAGGTTTGGTGCTTTCGGCAACTTTATTATAGGCAGCCACGGCTTTATCGGCCAGGTTGGTTACACCTGTAGCGGCTTGCAGTACACCGTTGGATATCTCTTTAAAGTCGAACTTTTTTACACCGTCCCATATTACCAGCACGGCTTTAAAACGGTTAATAATGTTATCTAATATCAGTTTGCCCAATTGCTTCAGGCTCTCTATCGGGTGGGTAAAGGCATCTATAAATATCTTACCCAGGCCGGCTGTAGTTATTTGCAGCCCATCTATTACCACGCCTACAGCGGCTAATATTTGCTGCAATTTTTGGCTGCCTTCTTTTGTTTTAGTGAAATATTCTGTAACAGACTCTAAAACAGTAACGAGCAGCCCGAACCCGGTAGCCTTAACTGCACTGCCTACGCCCTGTAAGCCTGTCTTGGCAATGGACAGTCCCGATTTAAGCGAACTAAAACCCTTAACCGAATTTTCGAGCACATCAGAAAAACCGCCTGCCGAGCCCTTTAAACTTTCGAACGAGGTTTTAAGCTGGTCTGTACTGGCCTTGTGAAAATCAAACACCTCTCGGCTTTTAGATAGTTTTTTTTCCTGATCGGCAACCGTGGCAGATAATTGCCCAATTTGTGTGTTGAGGTCTTTTGTGCCTTTAGCGTTATCGCCTTGCGCCTTGGTAAGGGTATCATATTGCACTAAAAGGCCGGCAAGCGAAACCTTGTTTTGCTGCAGGGATGCCGTACCGGTATTTAGCATTTTGGCATTCTTGTCCAGCTGGTCATTAATGTCGTTTATGGCATTGCCGGTAGCTTGTATGTTATCGGCATTATCCTTAAAAGCCTTTGAGTTTTGCTGGAAGGATGTTGCTAAGGTTAATTGTTTTTTGTTCAATGCATCGAGCAGATCATTTAGCCCGGCAACGCTATTGCTCAGGTTGTCTGAGTTTGCCTGGAGGTCTTTCAAGGCATCATTGTTTAAATTATCCATATGTTATGTATTAAATGCCAATTGGCATATAAAGATGTGTAAGAGTTAGAATGAGGTGTACTGTGAAAACTTAAAGCTGTATGTTGGTTAGCTTGCCGTTGGTAAAGTAGTAGTAGCTAAACTTATTAAAGCCGTATACGTACTGCTCTGTAATGGTTTTACCTGTAACGGTGCGGTTAATATCATTTGGCGGGCCAATGCACAGGCGCACTTGTTGAGTAGTCATGCCAATTTTCGGGATGCTTGCTTTTATCGACATCCACGTTTCTGACGAGCAGTTGCAAGAAACTTTGGGATCAACAGTTAGAAAATATTTTTCAAAACTGTATTTCTCAATCGAATTAGTACCGCTTATAGAGATCGGACACCAGCCAATTTCGCCTTTGGAAGTTTTTACAAGAAAACATACCGGTAAATGGGATGATATATATCCGGCAAAACCAATAACTTCAACCTTGTCAAATTTTAGATCTGAAATAAAGCCCCATTTAGTAGATGGGATATCACCAGAATGAATGGTTGTTACATTTAACCAAAGCGTTTTATTTAAGAAAAGTTTATTAGCTTCTTCGAAATCAGTCTTTAAAGCTACATCTTCAATCATATTTTTTCTTATATCAGTTATATATTCAGTATTAGCACTGTCTTTAAAGTGTGCAATTTTTTCATCAATTGATATTAATTTAAGTGTCTTACCTAATCCTTCTTTATAACTTAGATGGCTTGATTGAGGATCATTTTTTTTTATATTGTATCCTGCTTCTTGCAAAACTTGATTCATCGGCAAAACCACATAATCTTCTCCAATAGTTTGCTGCAAGGTATGGTAAGGCACCGGGCCGTAGCTTACCGTACTGCCGGCTTGGCTAAAGGCGTTTATTGACAGGGTTACAAAGGTTAAAAGTATAAATATCTGTTTCATTGTATCTTTTACTAATTTTATTGGTAAATATAATGATAACGTTTTGTAATAACAAATTATAATATGTTTTAAATGCTAATTGGCATATTTTAAAAAGAAACAACTTATGCCCTGTAAATAGTTAGATTAATTATTACCGGTGTATTTATCGTTGGTGAAGTAATAAAACCTGGGCGAATCTTCGCCGTATACCCATTGCTCGCGAATAGTGTTGCCGGTACGGCTGCGGTTTACCTTTGTGGGCCTGCCCATAACCAGCTCAAAGGCATCTGTTACCATGCCTATCGGCGTTTCGCCGGCTTCTATCTGCCTCCAAACCGCGGTGCTAAAATGGTAGGTTAATTTAGGATCTTTTAAATAGAAATTATTTTCGACAAAATACTTCGACTGGCGTAAGTTATCGGGGCCGCTTAAATCAATGCCGTAACAGGCAATATTTCCGGTTCTTGTTCTTACTGTAAAAACCAAAGGCAGATCTGAATGCCGCCCAATGCTGATATCTTTTACCGTTATCGGCTGGAGCGTACTGATCAACGTATCTTTGTATTTATCGTCTTTATCATGATAAACCTGTGCATTGTAATTTTTTATCCACAGGGTTTTGTTTAAAAACATTGCACGTGACATTTCCAGATCCTTTACAGAGAACATTCCAAAGAAATGGCCATCATCTCCAATGTTGGTTTTATACTCCTTACCGTCTTCGCCCATAAAATAACCCGTTTTGCCATTTTCGATCTTAACCAGTTTAAATTTCTTATTTAAAACATCTTTGTATAAAACCTTTTCATAATTGTCTGCAAAATTTAAAGAAGCGGCCCAGGTATATTTTTTAAGAGGGGGAGGGGGTGGGGTATAATCTTCGCCAATGGTTTGCTCAGGTGTGCGGTAAGGTACAGGCCCATAGCTCGGTGTGTTTACTGTTTGGCTAAAGCCGCTTAACGCGGTTATTATAAATGTTATGGTTACTAAAATTTGCTTCATACAGGTGCTAATATTATTGGTAAATATACTAATTAAAATTTAAAAAGCCTCACCCCAGCCCTCTCCGTTGGAGAGGGAGTTAATCATCCCAGCTTCACCAGCTCTACTTTTGTCGGTTTACCTTTTTGCCAGGCATCTATTTTATTGATGTAATAATAGGCACCGTCTTGCTGCAGGTAAACGGGGATGAGCAAATCCAGTTCGGCAATGTCGCGCGGGGTGAGCAGGAACAGGCGCACCACCTTTTTGGTGTTCTGCAGTATGCGTTCCAGTTCTGGGTAGTATTTAAGCCGCAGGCTCTCGAACAGCAGGCTTTGGCCGCCGCCGGGCTTGTCAAAATAGGGGATGCTCACCACGTCATTATTCAGTACGCGGCTATCAGTACCGTCTGTAAAGGTGAGGTTGTTAACCGGCATCTTCTGGTCGGTTAAAATGCGCGGCTGTGTGCTTATGCTAAAGTCGGTATTATTGCTGTCACTTTGGTCAACCTTGTCAATTACGGCAATGGTTCCGTTTATCCAGGGGCGGTTTAATGAGGGCGCAAACTGGCTTTCAAAAAGATCGGTAGTGGCGGGCAGGGTAGCATCTGCAACCTTAATCATGCTATCGGCAAAGCCGGCGGGCACCACGTTATCATCGGCCTTATATTTCAGGTTGTTGGCCTGCGCGTAACCACCCAACTGGAAGCTTATAGTTTTGCCCTGGTCTATACATTTTGCCGTCCAGTCGTTTGCCTTGGGTATGTTATACACAATATCTTTAAAGGTGGCAAAGGTTACCGTTTTGGTGCTATTGTCTGTTTGGCAAATAACACCAAAACGCTGCAGGGTATCTTTAAGCAGGTCTTTCTGGCTAATGTCGGGGAAAATGCGCTCGCACTGTATCTGCTGTTTGTACAGTACGTCTTTCTGCTTATTGGTTACCTTAAAGGTTGCGCCTTTGGCAATTATTGCCGTGCCGCCAACTTTGTTAAAAATATAGCCCACTATAAGGCGCTGCCCTTTTTTAAAGCTGATATCGAGCGTTAGTTTTTGGTTGGGATAGCTCTTAAACTGGTTAACCCCAAGGTCGGTACCGTGCGTGTTATTAACCAGGCGGCTAAAGGTGTCATAACCCGGCCCGGCAATTTGAAAAAATATTTCTATACTGCTTTTGTCGATGTCTTTTTTTTGTGCCGATGTAAATTGTATGCTGTAATCAAACTCTACACTTGCATCCATATCAGTAGGGGCGATGAAGGTGTTGGACCCCAAATCAAACGCATGCGACGGGTCTGTTATCACCTGCTGAAAAGGCAGCGTACCATTAAACGGGGCAGGTTTGGTTAGGTAGCTTATGGTTTGCGCAGCAGGGGTTTGTACAGCCATAGAGTAAGGGTCTATTTGCTGTACATCTGTACTATGGTCCAGGCTGTCATTAGCGAACTGAACTATAAGGTTTTGATATAACGGATCGGCCAGTAAAGAACCCGCGGCCTTATAGCCTGCGTTGGTGATGATGGTATCTATAGCCGTTTTGAGAAAAAAGCCCGGGCGAAGGTACCGCACATCAATAGGTACGGTGGTATCGTCGCCAATTTTGCCATAGTCAACCACGGGCCATATCCAGCCATCTGTTTTAGCTTGCGAGGCCACTACGTTATTCAGTGTCCACTCGTGGTTGTAGGGTGCAAAGGGCAGCGTTGCACCGGTTATGGTAGTGCTGTCGCCCATGTCGTAAATTTTAGCATCAATGGCATCAAAAAAATCTACGTTGCCCGAGAGTACGGTAACATTCGCCGTATCCTGTTCAATACTGTTTATCTCTGCAATGCCATACGGAATTATTTCTATACCATCCTGAATAAGGCGGGCCGTTAACTGTTGATAAGGCTCATCCCCGCAAAAGGCAACTTCATCTGCAAAGCCTAATATGGTGCGGTTTCGCTGCGTGAGCGGCAATTTAAACTGGTTTGACGTGTTGCCTTGCTGGTTCTTAACCTCGGCCAGGTTGTTTATCTGGAAGGTAAGCGCAATGGGCGTATCGTCCGTTAAGTCTACGGCTTGTTCGTTTATGTAGAGTTGCATTGATTGGTTGATGGTGTTGATTGTGTTGATTGTGTGAGTAGTTGATTATGTTGATGAGCGAAGTAGTTAAAAGAAGTGTATATGGATTGAACCACTTAACTACGCACCTGGTCAACCACTCGCCATTACTGCGCCTGCGCATTCTTGCCCGGCAGGTTAAAGGTTACGCTGAAGGCATATTGGCCGTATTGGGTTTCGTATTCCATAAAGGTTGCGGTGTTTAAAACCACCGTTTGCCATTTAACGGGATTGCGGTTTATCAGCATTTGCACCTTGGGCGAATATTTGATGGATTGCAGGCCCTTAATATCGGCAACGGAAAGATCTTCGGCCATTACCTTCATTTTTTCGCCGGCACTTTTACTTATCACTTCCTCTATACCCTGCTGGTTTTCCCAGTCGGTTACAAAGTTTTTAATGATCACGGCGTTCTGCACATCCAGCGATATTTCCTGGTTGTAAACAAAGCGGTAATAGTTCCAGCAGCCGGTGAGGCCTATCCAGCGCAGGTATACCGACTGGTCTTCTACCGCGCCGTCTATCCTTAGGGTTTGCACCTGCGTAACTTCGTGAGTACCGGCATCATCATCGTATTTTAATACTACGTTAATGTACGCTGCCTGGTAAACCAGCTGCGGATTAATTAACAGCCTGTTTAGCCCAAGCTGAGCGGGCGTTAAACTTACCGGCGAGCCCACAATAGTACCATTGGAGATAATGAACCGGCTGCTGTCTTCATTCAATAGATAAGATTCGTCCTGGCTTAGCAAAAGGCCTGTAGCAACGCCGCCCGTTATGGGGTTGCGGTTTATATCCAGCAGCGTGTATTCAAAATAAGGGCTCAGGCCCATCAGGTATTCGCTGTATACGAAGCCAAGATCAAACGGGTAGCCGGGGCTGTAAGCGGGTTCGGCAAAATCTGTAACCCATTTAGCCCTGAAAGCCGGGTCGGCAACAGATTTAAAGGGCACAAATTCGGCCATGTTGCCGCCGTATTTTTGGCCGAGCTGCCGGGCGGTATAGGTAACAAAGTAAGGATGGTCTATAGTTATCACGTCCGATTGCTTGTCGCCCAAAAGCGGGTCGGTCCAGTTTTCCTGGTAGGCAATGTTATAGCTGGCGCTCAGGTTGCTATCCCTAAAGCTAATTGCTGTATAATTGCTGTCGTCGCGTATTTGCAGCAGGCTTTGCAAAAAGCTGGATAGATCGGCCTTAACAATACCCTGCTGATTTGGGCGGTTTACAGATCTGATGGTCTGTGTACGGCCGGTAAGCCTGTCCTGGTAAGTGATCAGCGTGGTGATATTGTAATAGCTAAACACAGTGTTGCTGTTCATAAAACCGCTTACCGTTACGTTTTGGTAAGTTGCATCTATAACTACACCGTTACTTTGCGCTTGTAATGCGGTGTAAACGCCAACATACGGCGCAGCGTTCAGGTATACCAGGTCGCCGGTTTTCATGGCAGATGTTACGCCATTTACAATGATCAATGTGCCGCCGGTAATATTGGTGGTGGCTATGGAATCTGCCACGCCGGTAACCTCAAAATCTTTACGCTGGTAGGTGAATATTACCGGATTGAAAGCAGCATTCCATAGGGAAATATTGCTGCCGCCAATAGAGACTGACGGGTCGCTTATCAGCAGGTTTCTGGTAGCCGGCACGTTAAACCTGTAGGCGACACTGCACCCGTTTGCATCTGTAATATTTGCGGTGTAACCTCCCGCCGCAAGCCCGGCAAAAACTTTTGCCAACTGGTATGGCCCACTGTTTAAACTATACATGAGTGGCTCGTAACTTGAGAACGCGCTAATGGTTACCTGGCCGTCTGCAGCACCCGGGGCCGACTCTTTGCTGTTAATGGTAACCGAATCGATGCGTGCATCGCAGGTTTGCGGCAGTATAGTTGTTGGAGCGGCATAGCTATCTATGGTGAAATCGCGGGTAAAAACATTCTGGCCGTTGCCAAGTGCGCGGCTAATGGTACCGCCGAATACAAGCTGCCGCATTCCTATAACCTGCACGGGAATATCGGCCTCGGCCAAAGGTGGGTTATTTACCGGCCTAACCATTACCTGCAGGTAATTGCCGTTGGCGGGCAGCCCGTTCTCATCAAACACGGCTACATAAACGTATGCCGTAACGGTTACTGTGCCGTCGGGATCGGTATGGGCGTTGCGGTTTTCGTAAACTATTGAGGGATATAAACTCATTATTTTAAGAGATTAGTAGGTTTGAAAGTACATGGTAGCCAGAGTGATAGTGAGGCTTACGCCCGTAGTGTTAACATCATATTTATTGTAAACCGGTATGCACTTTGCCTTTTCGCCGGCTTTGATCCTGAAATATTTGCCATCGCCCTGCCGGTAGGCTGATGCCTTTACAATAAACTCGTTAGCCATTTGCAAGGCATTGCCTATGTAAGTTTCGTTGTCTGAGGTGTACTGGTCGAACTCGGTTTGATATAAAAATTCGAGGTAAACGGTAAAGGCGTTATCTACCGACCCGTTGTTGCAGGGCGTAACCGTTATGGGCTGCAGGGGGTACATAAATACGCAGGGGAAACTTTCGTTATCTGCCAGCAGGTTAAGTTCATTTGCAGAGCCGTATATGAACGACGGGCCCGTGCTTAGCGTTTGTACAACGCTTTCTATTTGGTTTCTTATGGCCATGGTTGGTAAGTGGTGAGTTGTTTATTATATGAGTGGTTGTTAAGTTTTATTTGTCGTCCAGAGCGGTAACGAAGGATCTTCTGCTTTTATGAATTAACGTAGATTTTCTTCTAAGTTGAATTGATTTGCCTGGTTTAGGTAAGCATGGCTAAACAAGATCTCGCTCCCGCTTGGGGTTACAACCCTTTTTTAAGTGATAACTGAATCTGGAAATCCGATAGTCAAACTTCTTTTCCCCTTTAGGGGTTTAGGCGCTAAGCTCCTGGTACTTTTTTTGATACTCCGCCTCTGCCTTGTTGAGCAGCAGCTTGGTTAAAATGATGTTGTATGGCAGGTTTAGTATTTGCTGCCATTTGGTAACATCGCCGCCGGCGAGGGAATTTACGGTGTTAACATACCCGAATTTTTGAAACGATTTAATGCCAGCCTTTTCTTCCAGCATAGTTGCACGCGAAGCGAGCAGCTTATTTTCGGTTTCGATAAGTTTGGATAGTTCAAAAAAAAATACTTGGCAATAGGCAGCGCATCTGTAAAGGGCAGTTGTTTTACTTTATCAAAAAATTGCTCTGCCTCATATTCATTATAACTTTTGCCGGTAGCAGGGCAGTAAAAATAGTGGGCCAATATCAAACCGCATGCCTTCAGGCCGGGGTTAAAGGTTTCTTTCCAATCATCTTCGCCATGTTGTTTAATGTGGTTGTTTATTTCGTCTGTTATCACGTCTCTGGCTGCTAAGAAAGCCCCGGCCGGTTCTACGCCCAGCTTACTGATAACTTTTACGGTTTTCTGTTTGCCATTGATGTTGAAAGTGATTGATTTTGGCAGGCTATCGCTATCGTAAACCGCTTTTATCTGCTCAGAAAGCATTACAATATGTGCATTAAATTGCTGCAATTCCTGAAAATTTTTAATGCCCCGCAGTGTTGCAAGCGGCGTACCCGACAGAATGTGTATGGCATCCAGATCGCTCAGCTTATTTGCCGAGTGCATATCCATCAGCTGCCCCAGGGCTATTTCTTCCAGCTTTTCGGGGATCTGAACCGTTATTTTTCCCGTTGTGGTCTTAAAAGTTTTAGCTATCATATTTAAAAGAAGTTTTGAATATCGTGCGGTAAATTATTTTCTGATTGCCATGGCAGGCGCGATCTTGTTTTGCCCGGATTTGCTATCCTGAGTTTAATTAGCGCGATGTAGCGCAGCGGGTCTATCAGATGGTTCCATTTGTCGACAGGTTCATTAAGCGCCCCGCCCGTCATGTCTGTTTTCCACTGATAGCGCATTAGTTCTTTACGCAGGTTGGTGCTGTTTTGCGTAACGTTTAGTTTGTAGCGTTTTAGAATATCGATAGAATTTTTCACGCTATCGGCACCCTTTACGGCGCCGCTTATGTTCCATCCTAAGCGCCTAAGCTCTTCTATAGATTTTGGTTCAGCACTGTCGGCTATGATCTCTGCATTTTTGCCGATACCAAGCCCGGTAAACTGCCTGCCGATATCCTGATTGGTTAAGCCGGTTTGATAGATGAGCTCGTTGATCCACAGCTCGCCGTTTTGCTTATAAACTTCCAGGCAGCCGGTTTCGTCATTAGTAAAGCCAAAATCGAGGCCGTAAGCTAACAGTTTGGCATTAATGGGTATTTGGCTGCAAACCTGCCAGTTGGTAAAAATGAGGCCGTTTAGCTTACCGGTAAGGCCACGGGCGTATACCCTCCAAAGTTCAATATCATCATTCTTCAGGCTTTCTATCTTTTCCCTCAAGGGCTCGTCAAGAAACGGGTTGTGCCGGTGGTCTGAAATGATAAACTGAACATCGGGCCTGCCCTGCAGGTATTCGTGTACCCAAAATGATACATTGGGGTTGTAGTCGATATAGATTTTCTTACTTGTACGAAGCGCCAGTTCCATATAAACACTCCACTCAATGCCGTTTGCCTCGTTAATAAACAGGTAATCGCGCTTGCCCGATTTGGCATCCTGGGCATTGTCATAGCTTTTAAATTCGATAACAGAACCGTTATGAAATTCAAATATCCTGTCGCTTTTATTATAACCTTTTACCAGCCGCTGCAATTCTGCAGAGCCCGAAAAAATATTCAACGCATCCCGCAAAGCCCCTGCTTTTAAATTCGGGATATCCTGCCCCGCAACGGTAATAACCCTTTTTGGCCGTTCAACTGCGATGGTAAAAAGCACCTGCAATACGGCATAGGTTTTACCCGATGAGGTACCGCCCTGGTTTACCACTACGTGCCTGGCAGCGTAATAATTACTTTTAAAAAGTGTAGTTGTTTTAAACATTGTGCCTTTTTGATCTCTGCCATTGCGGGGTACGAAGCAATCTCGTCGTTACCCTCTTAAAGGTGCATTGCTACGGGATTGCTTAGTAACTGGCAATAGCAAATTATTTATTTGGTACATTAAAGTTGAACCTCTGCTTCTGATGCAGCGGGTAGTGCGCCGCTTTCAACAAGCTCTATTTTAATACTTCCGTTTAGCAATGGCAGGGTATCGGCCCTCTCATGCCATCCTAATGCTTTTAGCGCAAACATGGCACCCGCCGATGCCTGTAAATGCAATCGCTTTTCGTATTCGGCCTCAATTTTTAAACGGCTGCGCATTAGCGTACGTTTATATTTGCCGTTAACCTCATACCTGTCAAACGCCTGCCTGGTACTAAAACCAAGAAAATAGGCAAGGCCGCTAATGGTGGGCGGTTCAAGTTCACGCAAGCAAACCCTTTGCTCGGTCATTTCTTCCGAACCTTTTTTTGCGGGCACCTTAACCATTTCGTACTCACCCTTTACATAAGTGAAGTAGGCCTCAATGCATTGCGACAGCGCTTCCCTGGAATGGAAGAATTCAGATTTTTTAGTGTTTATGTTTAATATGCTATTTGGCATAATATTAAGCAATGAAGATTTCTGTTTCTATAAGTTGGGTGAGCAATTTTTTAAGTAAAGCTTCGCGGGCCCATTGCTGCTCAACAACCGTGGCATCATTTAAATACCAGGCAAGGGCCTCATTTATCACCACCTTTGCTTTATATAAAAATTTTTTACGCGGGTGCATTTGAATGCTTTCGTAACTGTTAAGGTTTTCTACATTGATAACCTTGGCAAATTGCTTAAGCGGGATGTTTAATTGCAGGCAATCCTCCAGTGAGTTTTTAAAATCGTGCTTATCTTCAAGCCAGATGGTTAATACATCATCGTCAATTTCGTGATCGGCAATGGTTATGCGGCTGTAGTTAAAGTCTACCGATACCACCAGCCACCACAGCTCGGTCCGGAGCTTTTGAGGAATTTTTACGAGATAGTTCATTTTAGTTAATTAGTTAAGTTAGTTGTGAGTTACTGGTTTTCGGTTATAGTTATCCTTGTCATTTTATTCTTCGTATTTTAATCTTATACATCACCTCTAAAAGAGGGTTGCCAGTGCGGCAGGTATTGCTGAATGCGTTTAATTTCTTCACTGTATTTTTGGCAAACCAAAAGGTGGGCGCTGAGGCGAAGCAATGTTTCATCACTATAATTATTTCTCCGTTTCGCGTTTGGCTGTTTATCATCCTGCCGTTCACCGCCTTCGTAAAATGCCGAATAAGCTAATTGCATACTATTTCTGTAATGTGTTTTTAAAATAATAAATATTTCTATGTATATTTATTCAATAACTACAATACAAAATTACAGATATTTCTGTAATATAAAAATATTTCTGTAAAAAGTTATTAACATTATGGAAGACGTAAAACCTAATAAGATTAAAACTATCCGGCCAGAAACGCTTGAGTTTATTGTTTTATATCATCAGTTGCGTGGCAAAGCATTTAATGGTAATGCCGAATTGGCTGAAATACTGGGTTTTAACTCACCAAGTTCTATTACAGAGATAATAAAGAATAGGCAAAATATTGATCCAGAAAAGCTTTCGATTTTTAAAGAAAAATATAAAGAATTTATTGCGGGAGAGAAGCCGGCCGAAAAAAGTATTATTTCAAAGACCACTTTTATCGGCATACCGATGTACGAAGTTACCGCCACTGCTTCGGGAGTTGAGGTTTATAACGATTTGAACGACGAAAAGCCGGTGGGCCACATGAATTTTCCCGGCATTGAGGACTGCGACTTTGCGCTGCCTGTTTGGGGCCATTCTATGTACCCGTATTTAGAGAATGGCTGCTGGGTTGCACTAAAAGTCATCAACGATAAAAAGATATTGCCGGGCGAGGTGTACTATATTGAATGGGGCGACTACCGGATGTATAAACGCCTGCTTGCCAGCGATAAAGAAGATGAAGTGATTGCCCACTCTGATAATACAACCGAAATGATAGGCAGCCGCCTAAAGTACGCACCGTTTGTGATCAAGAAAGCTGAGATCAAAAAGCTGTGCCTGGTAAAGGACATTCATAAAAAGCATAATCATTGATAAAATTTCGGATTTCGTCCAAAAAGCTTTCGGGATCAATTTCGAATTTGTCATTAATTTATTCTCTAATTCTATAATTCTGGTTCAAGACAAACATTATGGCTAAGGCAGAAGACGGTATAGTAAAACGTTTAAAGGTTATTGTTAAAGATAACGGTGGCCAGCTGGCATTGGCCCAGGCAATAGGTGTAGACCAGGGTTTTATAAGTAAACTGGTAAACCAGAAGCAGGAGATGAGTTACTATCTTATCCGCAAACTTTGCTTTCAACTAAAATATTCGCCCGAGTGGCTCATATTAGGCAGCGGCGATAAAAAGATAACCAAGCCCGAAAATGCCAAACTTATAACTGAGATACAGATGCTGCGTACCGAGGTTGATATACTGCACGCCAGGATGCGCGCTTACGAGATAGAGCTTAAAGATATTAAGGATCATGGTGTGGAAGTGAGGAAACAGGCGGGGTAAGAATTTTAATCGTTAACTATACCGTTTGTCATTGCTTTGTACCTCGCAATGACATTGATTAGAGATTTGTTGAAAATAGAGCAACGGACGCAGGCGACCACTTATTACAATTCTGTTAATTAGGAAATTTTGTCAATTCTGATTCAAACCTTCCTCTTCAACGTCACCACGGTAATTTCCGGCCAGATGCCCACACGGCCTGAGAATGCAAGGAAGCCAAAACCACGGTTAACGTAAAGATACCTGCCGCTGTTTACCGCCAGGCCGGCCCAATCTACATAACGGTATTGCACCGGGCTCCAGCGGAAGCCTGCAGTTTCTACACCAAACTGTGCACCATGGGTATGGCCTGCCAGTGTTAAATGTATTTTGTTAGGATTGTAGCGCACCTTTTCTTCCCAGTGGGTAGGGTCGTGCGAGAGGAGGATCTTAAAGGCATCTTTATCAACGCCCTTTACCGCCTTATCCAGATCGCCGATCTGGATAAAACCGCGGCCCCAGTTTTGTACGCCGATCAGGGCTATTTTTTGCCCGTCTTTCTCCAGCATTACATGCTCATCAAGCATTAATTTATAATCAAGCTTTGCATGCTGGCCTTTCAGTTTTTCCAGGTTTTCTGCCTTTTCGGCCTCACTGCCCCATTGTATGTAATCGCCGTAATCATGGTTGCCTAAAATGGAGTATTGCCCAAAGGGTGCCTTCAACTGCTTAAAGGTATCAATGTAAGGTGCTATCTCCCAGGCTGCGTTATTTACCAGGTCGCCGGTAAAAACAAACAAGTCGGATTTTTGCGCTTTAGCCAGATCAACACCGCGTTGAACTGCCGCGGCATTGTCAAAGCTGCCCGAATGTATGTCTGATAATTGGGTAATGGTAAAACCATCAAAAGCTTCGGGGAGGTCGTCAAAATAAATGGTTTCGCGGTGCACTTTGTAATCATATTTGCCGCGCAGCATCCCGTATAAAAAGGCCGCGAAAGGTAATGTAGCAAGCAGCACGGCAATTTCGCTGATAAACTTTCGCCGCGATGGGAAATATGGCACAGTTTGTTGCCCGTTGGGCCTGCTAACATTGGTAACAATACCGGCTATAAAACGGCCAAGATCGCCTACCGATAAAACAATGATATACACTAATTTGGTTACCAGTATGGTTAAAAACAAACTGAGCACCCATTCGTGAAAAGGTGTCATCCCTTTAGCGGTACTGAAACTGCCAAACCCTAAAACGAATAGTAAAGTAATACCTATGGAAATGATAAGATAAGCGGCAAACATGATCATGCGCGACCGCTGCTGCCAGCCTATACTAAGGGTTTTTAGCCCCGAAAAAACATACCAGTCTAATAACAGGCTAATGCCCGATAAAATAATAAAGAAGGTAATAAAGCCGCCTTTGTGCATTTTATGACCACAAATTAGCCGGGTAGGTACCATCTGCAACTAAGGCAGCGATGCTTTTTTGCACTATTGGTTTATCTTCTTTATAAGTTACGCCAAACCATTTAGATGCTGTGGGTATAACCTTAAATACGGCAGTACCAGACTTGATCAACTCATCTGCCACAAGCGGGATAAAAAATTCTGCTTTAGGATTATCTTTATTTGCCTCTACAAAACGCCGGAACATGGGCAGGCTCTGTTCAAACACAGCCGGGGTAAAACCCCAAAAATTCATAGATACGCGGGTATCTGCAGGCAGTTGGGTTTCTACGCCGCCTTCTTCGTAATATACATCGCCGCCATCTTTAAAATAGACTTGCGTACGCTCATTTATAGCTATCATGTTGCCGTTTACAACCTGGCAAACACCGCGGGATACCGAGCCATAGTCTGACAATGTTTTATCTATCTGATACCCAACCAGCGAATATGTGCCGTCGCTTACTTCGGTAGTTAAAAACTTAGCCATTTTTTCAAAAGCATCATAGCCATAATAGTCATCGGCATTAATTACACAAAAAGGTTCGTGAACCTGGTTACGCGCTGCCAGCACGGCGTGGGCAGTTCCCCAGGGTTTGGCTCGTTCTATAGTTTCATTAATGCCAAATGATTTTAAGTCTAAATTCTGGAAAACATAATCGGTTTCTACCCGGCCTTTTAACTTAGGCTCAAAAATTGCCTTAAAGCTATCCAGAAACTCTTCGCGGATAATAAAGCTGATCTTGCCGAATCCCGCTTTAATAGCATCGTGGATGGAATAATCGATAATAGTTTCGCCGTTGGGGCCAAAGCCATCAACTTGTTTCATGCTGCCGTAACGGCTGGCCATACCTGCGGCCAATATTAATAAAGTTGGTTTCATACGTTTATTGATACGAAGTTTTCTGTTTAATCAGATTGATGTTTTTATTTGAAATATTTAAAGTCCTGCCCGTTCTCTATTGCCAGTAAGGTTTCATAAATAAGGCGGATCACGTTGTCAACATCTTCTTTATGGATCATCTCTACCGTGGTATGCATGTAACGCAGCGGTAAAGATATTAAGGCCGATGGCACCCCATCATTAGAATAAGCAAAGGCATCGGTATCTGTACCGGTAGAGCGTGAAGAAGCCTGGCGTTGAAAAGGTATCTCTGCTTTTTGAGCGGTATCTACCAGCAGCTTATTCAGGTTGTTTTGCACAGCGGGTGCGTAAGAAACTACCGGCCCCTTACCGCAAGCCAGATCGCCCTGAACTATTTTGTTGATCATTGGCGTTTGGGTATCATGGGTAACATCTGTTACAATGGCCACATTGGGTTTAATGTGATGCGCTATCATTTCGGCACCGCGCAAACCTATTTCTTCTTGTACGGCATTTACAATGTATAAGCCAAAGGGCAGCGTTTTATTGTTCTCTTTAAGCAAACGGGCAACTTCGGCAATCATAAAACCGCCTGCACGGTTGTCTAAGGCACGGCCTACGTAATAGCGGTCATGCAGCACCATAAATTCGTCTTCATAAGTAATAACACAGCCTACATGGATGCCCAGTTTTTCAACCTCATCTTTGGAGATTGCGCCGCAATCTAAAAAAATATTCTTTAGCGTGGGCGCTTCTTCTTTTTCGCCGCCAAGGCGGGTGTGTATGGCCGGCCAGCCGAAAACCGCCTTAACAATACCATTATCGGTATGGATGTTCACACGCTTTGAGGGGGCAATCTGGTGGTCAGAGCCGCCATTGCGGATCACGTATATCAAACCGTCGCCGGTAATGTAATTTACAAACCACGAGATCTCATCTGCATGCGCTTCAATAACTACCTTATATTCTGCTTCGGGGTTTATAATGCCTACCGTGGTGCCGTAATTATCTACATAATGGCCGTCAATATAGGGTTTTAAATATTCCAGCCACATTTGCTGGCCCTTCCACTCAAAACCGGTAGGTGAGGGGTTATTAATATACTTTTCGAAAAATGCTAACGATGTTTCGGTAACAATGGGTATATGCTCTTTTTTTTCAATTGGTTTCTCGGCCATGGTATTATAAAACGCGCTGCAATTTGGCAGTAAGGCAAATATAGTAAAGGAGTTTAATGGTAGATAAAGATTTTATGACACTAAATGTTTGATGCTACAGCCACTTTTCCATAATCAAAAAGTTTACGCCTTTACGTTCAAATATTTCGCCGGTTGTTGTAAAGCCTGCTTTTGCGTAAAAATTTGTGGCACTGTCGCGGGCATTGCACCATATACGTGCACCGCCTTCTGCCCTGGAAAAGCGGATAATAAATTGCAGCAGTATATGGCCATAACCTTTGCCCTGCATATCTTTTTGAATGGCTAACTTTCTGAATTGAAAGTTGGTGCCGTTTTTAAACAGGGATATAACACCAATTAGTTTATTATCTGCAAAGCCGCCATAATGCATGCCCGCAGCATCTTCTTCCATCTCCATGTTGAACAAATATTCGCCGGGGTAAAGTTCGTCGCGCCGCAGCCGCCAGGTTAACTGCGGGGTTATTTGTTCAATTTCGAGTGTTGGCATTATGCAAAGATAACAAGCGGTATAATTATTATCAGGAAGAACTGTAAATGCTGAAAATAGTTATTCTACAGGCGAGGGGGTTCCCTCCTTGGGGAGGGTTAGGGAGTGGTTATTTAAGACTTAAAGTTAGCAAAGTGGTATCAAAACCAAGTGGTAATTAAATTGTTGGATTTTTACGGCATATATCTAAAAGCGCACCCTCAATAATTCTAATCACATTAAACGTATCGTGCTTAACTTCTGCTTCTATACACGGACGACTGTAATTTCAAAACTTTCCAATCGGTTTTGCCTCAAAGAGTCTTTAGAGAAGGTTTCTTCTTCATCATGATACGTACCATAAGCCTCAATTGCCAGCATTAATTCTTTACAATAAAAATCTACAATGTAATATCAATGCATCGCTGTCTGCCAAAGTCGAAGCCAAATATTTTATCTTCTTTTAATTCGTTCCATAATAAAACTTCTCTTACAAAGGAATATTCCCGTGCTTCTTCCTTGGCATGTTCACAACTTTATTTTCCAGCATTTTAAAGGCATGGATGAGTTTTATGCGGGTTTGCGCTGGTTCTATTACCTCGTCTACAAAGCCGCGTTCGGCAGCGCGATAGGGATTGGCAAACTTATCTGAGTAAAGCTGTTCCATTTCCTTCCATTTGGCTTCGGGATCTTCGGCAGCGTTGATCTCACGTTTAAATATAATTTCGGCAGCGCCTTTAGCGCCCATTACCGCAATTTCTGCAGATGGCCAGGCGTAATTCATGTCGGCACCTATATGTTTAGAGTTCATTACATCATAAGCTCCGCCATATGCTTTGCGGGTTATAACCGTAATGCGCGGAACGGTTGCCTCGCTAAAGGCATAAAGTAGTTTAGCACCATTGGTAATAATGGCATTCCACTCCTGGTCGGTGCCCGGTAAAAAGCCGGGAACATCTTCAAACACCAGTAACGGGATATTAAAACTATCGCAAAAACGAACGAAACGTGCCCCTTTAACAGACGAATGCCTGTCCAGCACCCCGGCAAGATAAGCGGGCTGGTTAGCCACGATCCCGATGCTTCGGCCTGCCAGCCTTGCAAAGCCGACTACAATATTGGGTGCAAAATCTTTGTGCACTTCTAAAAAAGAAGCTTCGTCTATCACCTGGTCAATTACTTCGCGGACGTCATAAGGTTGCAGTGCATTTTCGGGCATGATGGCGTTAAGCCCCGGCCTGCTTTCTTCGCGGCTATCATAAACCGTGGCGGGGGCCATCTCCTCGCAGTTTTGCGGCATATAGCTCAATAGCTTTTTCACGTGCTGTATGGCATCAATCTCATTTGCACAGGCAAAATGCGTAACGCCCGATTTGGTGGCATGCGTATTAGCCCCTCCCAATTCTTCGGAAGTCACGATCTCGTGGGTAACCGTTTTAACAACGTTGGGGCCGGTTACAAACATGTAAGAGGTGTTTTCTACCATTAAAATAAAATCGGTAATGGCGGGCGAATAAACAGCGCCGCCTGCGCACGGCCCCATAATGGCCGAGATTTGGGGGATAACCCCCGAGGCACGTGTATTACGATAAAAGATATCGGCATAGCCGCCCAGGGATACTACACCTTCCTGAATGCGCGCGCCGCCCGAATCATTAAGACCGATAACCGGAACTCCGTTCTGCATTGCCAGGTCCATGATCTTGCAAATTTTTTCGGCATGGGTTTCTGATAGCGATCCTCCAAAAACAGTAAAATCCTGTGAGAAAACATAAACCGGCCTGCCGTTTATTGTGCCATAACCGGTAATTACACCGTCGCCGGGATAGTTTTCTTTCTCCATCCCAAAATCGGTGGAGCGGTGCGTAACCAGCATGCCAATTTCGTTGAAAGAACCATCGTCCATCAGAAAATGTAATCGTTCACGGGCGGTAAGTTTCCCCTTTTTATGCTGGCTGTCTACACGCGCCTGGCCGCCGCCTGCAAGGGCCTGCTCGCGTTTTTTGTTGAGTGTTTCTATCTTTTTATCCACGCTAAAAGCTTATAAACTGGTATGCCGCTAAAAGTAATCATTGTTATTTACTTTACAGAACTACCAGAAAATGACAGATAAATTATTTGCTCAAATTCATACAAGGGCATTTTTTGTAGCTTTGCAGCGCATATGAAACTTAGGAAATTCAAATCAGGTTTGTGCATATTGTTTATGGGCATCTTTATAACAAAGGTGTTCTTGTCTTTAGCGCCTGTATTTGTGAGTTTAAATAATAAGACTGTTAATAAAGTAATTATACAGTTAGAACAGGAAACAAAGGCCGAAAAAGAAGACCCGGATAAAAGCGCCATTAAAGAAAAAAAGGTTTTCGATGAAGAATTTGTGTCCTTAATAGAGTGTGCCGGTGTTGTACCAGCACACTTAAATGTGCTGCACAATCAGCAACGGTGTTTATACCTGCAAACTTATCACCCATTAGTGCCCACCCCGCCGCCAAACGCATAATATTAATTTTTATCTGATAGTTTTGCCGCCACCATTGGCAGTGGGCTGTCTTTTAATACGTGTTAGGCAACAGCTGTTTTTATTAAAGGGCGTGCTGCCTTTAATTCCTTATTTTGCAATAGCTTATCAAAATTAAAAATGTTAAGACAATCAAAAGGCAACCGCACACTTGCCCAGAATTTGATGCTGGCGTCTTCAACGGCATTTGTATCCGGTATAATAAATATGGCAGGTATGGTCGCATTTTTGGCATTCAGTTCAAATATAACAGGGCATGTTGCCAACCTGGCCAATCATTTGGTGCAGCAAAATTATCATCAGATCATGGTGTTTGTGGTTTGGCTGCTGCTTTTTTTTGCGGGGGCGTTTATGGCAAATTTTATGATCCGTTCGCTCGAGGCGAAAAGCATTTACCGCGCTCATGCCACACCTGTAGTTATAGAAATGCTGCTGCTTTTAGCCGTAGCTTTTTACGGGCACGCTTTTTATAACGAAACACAGTTAGAACGTGAGATACTTATAGGCGCTCTGCTATTTGCCATGGGGCTGCAAAACAGTATGGTATCTACCGTATCTGGCGGGCTTATCAAATCATCACACCTTACAGGTTTGTTTACAGATCTGGGCGGCGATATATCTGAATGGCTGCATCCGCGGGCCGAAAAAACCATTGTAGTAAAAAATAAGATCTATGTACGGCTTACCATATTAGGGTTTTACTTTTTTGGAGCTGTTGCGGGTGGTTACTTTTTTGATAAGTATAGTTTTGCCATCTTTTATTTTGTACCGCTAATTTTATTTACAATTTTGTATTACGATCTTTCGCCGCTTGCATTGCATAAGTTTATGCGCTTGTTTAGTAAACCGGCGGCGAGGCGGTAGATCATCTAACCTTAATAATAATGTCTAAAAGAATAAAAAAGTATCATATTCATGATACCAGCCATATAACTTATAACTCGTTGCTAGAGGGCAACCGCCAGTTTGTTGCCGAAACTTTGCAGGAAGACCCCGACTATTTTAAAATGCTGGCCAGCGGCCAAAAACCGCCTGTATTGTGGATAGGCTGCGCCGATAGCCGCGTACCGGCCAACCAGATAACCAATACCAACCCCGGCGAAATATTTGTACACCGTAATATTGCCAACGTGGTTGTACATACCGATATGAGCATGCTTTCGGTGTTAGATTATGCCGTAAACGTTTTAAAGGTAGGGCATGTAATCGTAGTGGGGCACTATGGCTGCGGCGGGGTAACTGCCGCAATAACCAACAAGCAGTTTGGCCTTATTGACAACTGGCTGCGCCACATAAAAGATGTGTACCGCCTGCACGCAGAACAACTTGACGCCATTGAGGATGAAACTGAACGCACTAACCGTTTGGTTGAATTTAACGTGATGGAAGGTGTTTATAATCTTTGTAAAACATCTATAGTGCAAAACGTTTGGAAAGAGGCCGGGCGCGAACTTTTTATACACGGCTGGGTGTACGACGTTGGTACAGGTTTTATTACTGATATGAAGGTAAGCCAGGGCGACAATGGCAATATGGGTGATGTATTTAAGTTTGAGTAAATTTAGATTCAAGAATCGGGGGTCAAGAACCACTACTATTTCTTAATTTGCCATTGCGAGGTACGAAGCAATCTCGTAGAGCGCATAGCTACTGGATTGCTTCGTTGTACCTCCCCGAAATAATATACAATATAAAAAAGGCATCAGTTTTAATTGACGCCTTTTTGTTATGTTCTGGCCCTTGATTCCTGGCTCCTGTTTCTAAATTACACTTCCTTAGTCAAAAACGGGTACCGGTAATCTATCGGCGGGTCGAAGGTTTCTTTAATGGTACGCGGCGATACCCAGCGTAACAGGTTAAGCATAGAGCCCGCCTTATCATTAGTGCCCGAGCCGCGCGCACCGCCGAACGGCTGCTGCCCTACTACTGCGCCTGTCGGCTTATCATTTACATAAAAATTACCTGCTGCGTTCTTTAACCTTTCGGTTGCGCGGGCAATGGCATAGCGGTCTTGCGAAATAATAGAACCGGTAAGGGCATAATTAGAGGTAGTATCTATAACATCCATTATACTGTCAAACTCGGCATCGTCATACACGTAAAGTGTTAGCACCGGGCCGAATAGCTCGTTGCACATGGTTACATATTTAGGGTCTGTTACCTTTATAATGGTTGGGTTAATAAACCAACCCTGGCTTTTATCATAAGTACCGCCGGCAATTACCTCGACCGACGGGTCTGCATTGGCATCATCAATATATTTAGCCAGCCTATCAAACGATCGCTCGTCTATAACGGCATTGATAAAGTTCTCAAAGTCTTCTACCGGGCCAACCTTAAATGAGGCGATATCTTTAACCAGTTTTTCTTTAAGTGCAGGCCAAAGCGATCTTGGCACGTAGGCCCTTGAAGCTGCCGAACATTTTTGCCCCTGGTATTCAAATGCGCCGCGAAGCAAAGCGACGTTCAGCACATCAACATTGGCGCTTGGGTGGGCAAGCACAAAGTCTTTACCGCCGGTTTCGCCCACTATACGAGGGTAGGTTTTATATTTATGAATATTGGTTCCTATGGTTTTCCAAAGGTTTTGAAATACGCCTGTAGAACCCGTAAAATGCAAACCTGCAAAATCCGGGTGGTTAAAAATAATATCACCCGCAATTGGCCCGTCGCTGTATATGAGGTTGATAACACCCGGGGGTACACCTGCTTCTAAAAATACCTGCATGGTAACATTAGCCGCGTAAACCTGCGTAGGGGCAGGTTTCCAAACTACCACGTTGCCCATCATAGCTGCAGATGCGCAAAGGTTGCCGGCAATTGCGGTAAAGTTAAACGGTGTTATCGCGAATATAAAACCTTCCAGCGGCCTGTATTCTACCCGGTTCCAGATGCCCTTACCACTTACCGGCTGTTCGGCATAAATCTGGGTCATATAATCTACGTTAAAGCGCAAAAAGTCTATAAACTCGCACGCCGCATCAATTTCTGCCTGGTAAGCATTCTTAGACTGGCCGAGCATAGTAGCTGCATTTATTTTAGCGCGATAGGGGCCTGCTAACAGGTCGGCGGCTTTTAAAAATATAGCTGCACGCTGTTCCCAGGGCATATTTTCCCAGGCGGCCTTAGCGCCAAGGGCTGCATCGATGGCAGCTTGCACATGGTTTGCCTCGCCTTCGTGGTAGGTAGCTAAAACATGTTTATGTTCATGCGGCGCACGTATCTCCACCGTTTTACCGGTGCGCACCTCCTGGTTGCCAATGTACATGGGTATATCTGCAACCGTTGCACGGGCTTCGTGCAGGGCGGCGGTTAATGCGGCGCGCTCTACACTGCGCGGGCCGTAATTTAAAACGGGCTCGTTAACCGGTGCAGGCACATTAAAAAATCCTTTCAGCATGGTAGATATTTTGGTTGCGCAAAGATAAGTTTTGCGCACCGTTTATTTGTTTTGAAAAGGTAAATTTGGTTTGAAGAAAAGCAAAATCAGGATACAGGAACCAAGATTGGGCAGGGAGAGTATCAGAAATCAAAAAACAGGAACAAGAACGACGATACAAGAATCAAGACAGCATTATAACGTTACCATTATATGAAATACATTTTAACCTTAAGCCTGGTTGCGCTGGCATCAATTGTTTTCGCACAAATGAAACGCGATACTGCGCTTGCTGCCAGGATAAAAGAAATGTACAAAGCCGACCAGAAATGGCGCAAGGGATATTTTAAGTTGAAGGGATCACACAACCAATATGATGAGGAAACAATACTGGCCAATGAAGCCAGGGCCGATAGCCTGAACCTGATTGAAGCCAAAATGATAGTTAAACAATATGGCTACCCGGGCTTTGACCTGGTGGGTGAGGATGGCAGCAGCAGGTTTTGGGCCATTATACAGCATTGCGATGATGACGTATCTTTTCAGGAAAAGGTGTTAAGACTGATGCATGAACAGGTAAGACGCAAAAATGCATCGGGCGAGA
This sequence comes from Mucilaginibacter sp., assembly GCA_965277245.1. Classification (GTDB taxonomy): domain Bacteria; phylum Bacteroidota; class Bacteroidia; order Sphingobacteriales; family Sphingobacteriaceae; genus Mucilaginibacter. The sequence goes on along the minus strand of OZ255719.1, from coordinate 2,127,544 downwards.
ATTATGCCTACTTAGAAGACCGGGTATTGATTGGTACCCACCATAAACAGATTTATGGAACGCAGTTAAGGTTAGACCCGGTGACCAGAAAAAGCAGCCCGCTCCCGCTCGATGATCCTGCCCATGTTGATGAACGGCGCAGGGCAGTAGGGATGGGCACATTGGCCGATTATATTAAGATGAATGATGCTTATCATTGAAAATGCTGTAACCCCTTGAATATAAATCTGCATTCCTGCGTTTTATAATTGCGAGGCACGAAGCAATCGCGTAACTTGTACTGCCGATATACTTGCAAGGAGATTGCCACGCTATCGCTGGCAATGACAAGTGTGAACTACAATACATCTTTAAATCAGAAAGAAGCGGCTCTTGATTCGTGGATCTTAATTATTGTTTCTAATAAAACTACTCATTCTTCATAAACTTACCCATGCCCGCGGCAGGCTTCCATTTACTTTTAGGTTCGTAATAGTGCCATAACAGTCCAGATATTTTGCGGATGAGCAAAAGGGTTTCATTATCGGGCAGCCAGCGCTGGTCTTTAATATTGTTGGTCATTACAGAGAAAACGTAATCGCCGTGCGGGGCATTTACCAGCACAGTTTCAGATTTTGCCTGGTCTAAAGCCCCTTGTTTGGATGCCGCCTGCACGTATGGCGGAATTTCTGACAGCGCTTTATCATCCCAATACTGGCGTATTAGGGTACGGTACATACGCTCGCTGGCGGCTTCGCTTACTGCCCGGCCGTTGCGTACCATTGTAAATAGCCGGCACATCTCATAAGGCGTACTCATACCCCAGCCATATTTTGCCCTAAATTCCTGCCGTTCGGGTAAACGCGAATTGTCGCGCATTACATTAAAACCGTTTTGGTGAAGCCAGCTGTTAATATAACCGGTGCCAACCAGTCTTTGCAGCCACAGGCTGGCGGTATTATCGCTCATGGTGATCATCAGCATGGTTACCTTACTCAGCTGTATCGTGTCGCCGTTTTTAAATGAGCCTAAAATGTCTTCGCCTTTATAAAGTAACGAGTCGTTATAGGCAATTTTCTGGTTGTATCGCAGTTCTCCTTTTTCTATCTTATCCATTACGCCGCACAGGATACTCACCTTTACCATACTCGCCGTTGGGAAAATGGTATCGGTATTTAAGGAGGTTACAACTGCTGTTTTTCCTGTTTTTAAATTGTGGGCGTAAATACTTATATCGCCATTGTAGCCTTGTATAACCTGCTGAAGTTTGGCGGTTAGTTTTTTGTCGGTTTGTGCAAATGCGGCTGTACAGTAGAGTATTAGAAAGATAGACAGATATTTCATAAGCCTAATTTATGCATTTAAGCCGTAAACCCTTAACCTTTGGGTTTTGTATCTTTGCCGTTGGAATGAAATACCTGCGCAGGCTGCTATGGCCATTTTCTTTATTATATGGCCTGGTGGTGGTTATCCGCAACTGGTATTACGATGTGGGCTGGTTTAAAAGCACGGAGTTTAATATACCTGTAATTTCTGTTGGTAACCTGGCCGTGGGCGGCGCGGGTAAATCGCCCATGGCAGAGTATATGGTCCGTTTATTAAAAGATAAATATAAGATAGCTACGCTTAGCCGTGGTTATGGCCGCAAAACTAAAGGGTTTGTGTTGGCTGATGTACAAAGCACGGCCAATGAGATTGGTGATGAGCCGGCGCAATTCAACCATAAATTTCCGGACCTAACCGTTGCTGTTTGTGAAGACAGGGTAGAAGGGATAAACATGTTAATCCCTAATCATAACCTTGTTATCCTCGATGATGCATTTCAGCACAGGGCCGTTAAGCCCGGCTTAAGTATTTTACTGTTTGACTATAACAAGTTGACAGAACCACACCTGTTACTACCCGCGGGCGATCTTCGCGAACCCTTTGGCGGTAAGATGCGTGCCCACGTGCTGATCGTGAGCAAATGCCCGGCAAATTTAACGGACGATCAGCAGGTTGCTATTGCCGCACACCTGATGCCTTATCCGTATCAGCCTATATTTTTCAGCGCAATAAATTACCTGCCTTTACAGCGATTAAGCGGCGAGAATACAGAGATAAAAATCGATGATGGTACTACTGTTTTCCTACTTACAGGGATAGCCGGAACAAGGCCTTTGTTAGCCCACCTAAAAGCTAACAAGGCACTTGTAATCCACCATAAATATCCGGATCATCACCGGTTCAGCTTAAAAAATATCAGTAAACTTGCAGATGAATTTGGCGCCTCGGCCGCTTCAAAAAAAGTAGTGGTAACCACCGAAAAAGATGCCGAAAGACTGAATAACCCAGAATTACAAGCAGATATAGCCGGGTTGAATATATTGGTTTTGCCTATTAGCGTTCAATTTTTAAACGCAGGCGGGCCGCAGTTTGATAAAACGATAATTAACTATGTTAGAAAATATACAGCGCACCGCCGCATACATTAAAAGCCGCATCGGCGATTTTGAACCCGAAATAGGAATAGTGCTTGGCACCGGCCTGGGCGGCCTGGTAAACGAAATTGAAGTAGAAAAGCAATTGCTCTACCCCAATATCCCCGATTTTCCGATCTCTACTTTAGAGTTCCACTCCGGCAGGTTAATATTCGGTACACTCTCGGGCAAAAAAGTAGTTGCTATGCAGGGCCGTTTCCATTATTACGAGGGGTATAGCATGCAGCAGATCATCTTCCCGGTAAGGGTAATGAAAATGCTGGGCATTAAAACACTTTTTGTATCAAATGCCAGCGGTGCGTTAAACCCCGGTTTTCGCAAGGGCGATCTTATGATCATTCACGACCATATTAACCTGCAGCCTATAAACCCGCTTGTTGGCAACAACGAAGAAGAACTGGGCCCGCGTTTTCCTGATATGAGCCAGCCATACCAATATCATTTAATAGAAAAAGGGCTGGCTATAGCAAAAGCTAACAATATAAACTGCCATAAAGGCGTTTATGTTGCCGTAACCGGGCCAAGTTTAGAAACCCGTGCCGAGTACAAATACCTGCGCATTATTGGCGGCGATGCGGTAGGTATGAGCACCGTGCCCGAGGTAATTGCCGCTAACCACATGGGCTTGCCGGTGTTTGCCATTTCTGTACTTACAGACGAGGGCTTCCCCGAAACATTGAAACCTGTGGCCATTGAAGATATTATTGCTGTTGCAGAGGCTGCAGAACCTAATATGACACTGATACTTAAAGAACTGATTGCAAGCCTTGATGCGTAAAGCGCTGAAATATTTTTTGGTTATCCTGTGGGCGTTCCCTATATTATCGGTAAGGGCGCAGCGTTTGCCAAGCAGTAACCCGTACCCGGCGCAGCAGCAGCAAAGCTTTGGGCGGGATACGGTAAAGGCTGCCGCAAAGCTTACTGACGAGCAGCAGCTGGACACCCTGCGTAAAAAGGAAGACCAAAAAAAGGACAGTGTAGTTTTTAATTCTAAATTTATAAGGGTTACCAACGAGCGTTTGCTGAATGACAGTACACAGGTTTTTGCATTGGATACCGGCCTGGTAAACTTCGAAAACTATAGCCCGCTTTACCAGCCTCGCAGCCCGCGCATAGGGCTTGGCAACCTGGGGCTGGCACAACGGCCGCTATTATTTGAGCCTTTAAAAACCCTGGGGTTTGATGTAGGCCAACACACGCTCGATCCTTACCTGCTTAACCCTTCAGATATTCAATACTACCGTGCACGGGTGGCTTACACTAATTTGTATTTTGTGGGGGGCAGTAAAAGCGAGCAGATATTTAAGCTTACCCACAGCCAGAATATAAAACCCAACTGGAACATCGGCCTTAATTTTAATACGATAGGCTCGCGCGGGTTTTACCCGAGGCAAAATGTGAGCGATGTTAACCTTGCCTTATTTACCTGGTACGAAGCCAAAAATAAACGGTACAACCTTTTAGGTAATTTTATTTACAATAACCTTAAGGCGCCCGAAAATGGATCAATAACCGATGAAACTGTTTTTGGGACGGGCGGCGTGCAGCAGGCCCAGCCGCTAACGCACCTTGCCGAGACCGCCAGGCTGCAGGCATCATCAAACGCATTGCAAACTACCGGCTTTTACATTAAGCAATTCTACTATATCGGCCGGTTAGACAATATCCGTAAGGGCAGCGATACATCAAAGGTTTTGCCTACCAATAAGGTATCGCACACCTTTAATTTTACAAGCACCACCTATAAATTTTTGCAGAACGATATAGACATTTACCACGTTTTCCCCGATTACTTTTTTAGTGCTACCAACTCGCGCGACTCGCTGAACGTGAAGCATGTGCAAAACGATTTTGTTTATTCTACATACCTGCGGGCCAAATCATCGGCGTTTGTAAAAAACGAGGTAAAGGTAGATCTCGGCTTAACGCATGATCTGTACCATTACAGCCAAAACGTGCTGGACTCGGTTGTAAATGCCTTTGGGCAAAAGATAACCCAGCCCGTTCAAAAGGCACAGTCTATCTTCCAGAACATTACGTTAAAGGCAAGGCTTGCTTACCGGCTTAGCGACAGGGCAGGGCTTGATGTAAACCTGCAGCAGGTGGCAGAGGGCTATAATTTTGGCGATTTTTTATATGATGCCAAACTAAACCTTTCGGGCGGTAAAGCTGCGGGGCGCATTTTGCTTGAGGCTTACTCGCAGAGCAACCGGGCGCCTTTTGTTTTTACCAACTGGATATCTAACCATTATATTTTTACCGGCAACAACTTTAGCAACCAGAAAACTACCAATCTTGCGTTTAATTATATAAATGATAAGTTTCGGTTTGATGTTAAGGCCGAGTATTTCCTGATAAACGACTATTTGTATTTTACGGCAACATCCGGCGGTAATGATGCGCACCCGGCACAGGCCGCTTCGCCTATCAGCCTGCTGAAGATAAGTGCCGGTAAAAGTTTAAGTTTTGGCGGCTGGCATTTTGATAATTTTGCGGTTTACCAAAAAACTGATAATAAGAATATTTTACGCACACCAGAGCTGTATACTTATAGCAGCCTTTATTACTCCAGCTTTTTATTTAATGTACTGCATAACAGTATTGGCTTTAATGTAAGGTACAATACCAAATATCTGGCGCCGTCTTACGCGGTTGGCCTGGGGCAGTTTTACAATGGCCCCAATGTTACCTTCAATTCGTTCCCGGTGGCAAGTGTGTTTTTTAAAGCCACGCTTATACGCACAAACCTCTTTTTGCAGTATGATTATGCCAACCAGGGCCTGTTTAGTAATGGTTATTACACGGTTAACCGCTACCCCATGGGCGATAGCTTATTAAAGTTTGGTGTAAGCTGGACGTTTTATAATTAACCCCCTAACCTCTAAAGGCAGAACAGGAGTCTGAAGTCCTAAAGGATAAAAAATTTTGTCATTCTCACTAATAGCGAAGAACCTTGTGCGGCAATTCCAGGCGTAAAAGATATTCGCTATCGCTCCATAACAGTTGGGGTTAGAAATTAAGTCTTCTGCTTTTTCTTCTTTGCAGCGGGGAACAGCACGTTATTTAATATCAACCGGTAGCCGGGCGAGTTGGGGTGGAGTTTAAGGTCTGTAGGCGGGTCGCCTACGGCATGCTGGTAATCTTCGGGGTCGTGGCCGCCGTAAAAGGTCCATTGGCCTTTACCATATTCGCCGTGAATGTAGCGGGCCTCATTTGCTGTCTTCATTTCGCCCATAACAGTTACGCCGGGCTTTAACATGTTCTTGTTAAAAGCTGTTGTAAGGCCCATAAAGCCTTTGATCACCTTATCGTGGTTTTGGGTGAGCATACTTGGCACCACATCCCATTTGGCCGAAAAATCGAACAGGGTAAAAAAATCGTTCTCGCGGCTCACCTGCCTGCCGGGCGTAACATCTATATTGCTGAATGAGTGCGAGAGCGGGTTTTCATCCAGCAGGAAATTATGAAAGGCAAAGGTTTGCGTAAAGTCGAGTTTTTGCTGGGCAGAGGGGTCGGCAGGGTCGCCGTCGAACATGCGTTCGCAAATATCAGTATTGGCGGCAGCCAATGCAATGTCGAACGTATCGGTCCCGCTGCACATGGCAAAAAGGAAACCGCCGCCCGCACAAAAATCGCGGATATGTTCGGCCACAGCCAGTTTCATTTGCGATACCTTTTTAAAGCCAAGTTTTTTTGCCAGCGTTTCCTGGTTCCTTACATCATCTACATACCAGGGCGCATTGCGGAACGCGGCATAAAACTTACTATACTGGCCTGTAAAATCTTCGTGGTGCAGGTGCAGCCAATCGTATTTAGGCAGGTCGCCGCGAATAACTTCTTCATCGTAAAGCACATCATAGGGGATCTCGGCATACTTTAAAACCAGGGTAACGGCATCGTCCCAGGGTAGTTTGCTTTTGGGCGAATACACAGCCATGTGCGGCGCTTTTTCCAGCTTGATAACATCCATATTAACAGAAGGATCGTTGATCTCCGTCATGATGGCGTTTACTTTAGCATCGGCCAAAACCTCGAAACTTACCCCGCGCACCTTACATTCTTCTTCTACCTTTTGGTTGTATTTCATCATGAAGCTACCGCCGCGGTAGTTGAGAAGCCATTCTATTTCTTCGCCGTTCTTTAAGGTCCAGAAAGCAATGCCGTACGATTTTAAATGATCTTTCTGCACATCGTCCATAGGAATGAGGATGGATGCTGCCCTTGTTAAAAAAGGCAAAAGGAAGAGGGTAAAAAGTAAAAGGAATTTAAAATATCTCATGATTTGCTTGCTGCTAATTAACGAATAATTATTTGTGCTATTGCTTGGATATAAGCTGTTACTTGTATACAATGTAATGTAGTTGTCTAATTAGAGTTAAGCATCGTACAGTAAGGTTTTATTTGCACCTTCAAAATCTGCGAATCCGCACATCGTTCTTTCACATCAAAACCTTAACTTTGCAACCTTTAAGAAATCTATAATATGAGCAAAGCAATAATAAAGACAGAAAAAGGTGATATGACTATTCAATTTTATGATCAGGATGCCCCTAATACCGTAAAAAACTTTTTAGACCTGGCTAAAAGCGGGTTTTATAATGGTGTAACCTTTCACCGGGTTATCCCTAATTTTGTTGTTCAGGGCGGCGACCCAACCGGTACGGGTGCCGGTGGTTCTGCACAAAAAATTGATTGTGAACTTACAGGCGGTAACCAATATCACGACCGTGGTGTGCTTTCTATGGCACATGCAGGCCGTAACACAGGCAGCTCGCAATTTTTTATCTGCCACAGCCGCGATAACACCGCACACTTAGACCGTAACCATACCGTGTTTGGTAAAGTAGTAGAGAATGTTGACGTGGTAGATGCCATTCGCCAGGGAGATAAAATTACAGGTGTAGAAATAATTGAAGAATAGTACGCAGGCCGGATGTCGGAGGTCAAAAAGCCGTACAGCTCAAGATACTTTACCCCAGGCCTCAGCACACACACATTGAATAATATGAATTTGCACGGAATAGTAGCGGTATCGGGCAGGCCCGGTTTGTGGAAGGCGGTTGCACAAAATAAAACGGGTTTTATTTTAGAAAGCCTCGATGCGCAAAAAACCAAGTTGGTTGTCAACGCATCTACCGCCAAGATAGCCGCGCTTGACGAGATCACCATTTTTGGCACAGAAGAAGACCTTAAACTAACAGACATTTTTGAGGCTATGAAAACTGCATCTGAAATGCCTGACGCCAAAGCGGATGGTAGGCAATTGCGTAAATACTTTTACGAAGTGGCGCCTCAGCACGATGAAGACCGTGTTTACAGCTCTGATATTAAAAAAGTAATTACCTGGTTTACTATCCTGAAAGATAAACCGGAGTTTAATGAGGCTTCTTCTGTTGAAGAAGAAGTTTAAGTAGTTGAATAAGTGAGTAGTTAATTATGTTGATCTAAGATGAGCATTTTAACTACTCACCATTCACAATTCTCCATTCACTGCTACTAACAATCCACCTGCGCACACTTCTCTGTAGCAAACTCAGCCTCGAAGGTGCAGTGCGTAATATTCAAATGTTCAAGCCGGTGGCGCAGGTCATGTTTTATCTTGTTGAAGATGCCCATATCATCGGGGTTAATTACCACGTGCGCGGTAAGCGCATTCTCGGTAGTGCTTAGCGCCCAAACGTGTATGTGATGAACATCTACCACGCTTTTAGCTTCCATCAGCTCTATCCTTATATTTTCGAGGTTCATTTCGGCGGGCACGCCGTCCATCTCCAGGATAATGCTGTGCTTTAACAAACTCCATGTACCTGCTATAATTACCAATACAATGATCAAACTTACAATACTGTCTATAATATACCAGTGTGTAAAATAGATCACTACGCCCGATATTACAACACCCATAGATACCACAGCATCTACCGCCATGTGCAGGTAAGCGCCCTTTATGTTCAGGTCCTTATCTTTATCCTTCACAAATAAATAAGCGGTAACGGCGTTTACACCTATACCTATTAATGCCACCCAGGCAATGGTTAAACCCTGGAGCGGGTGGGGGTGCAGCAGGCGTATAACCGCCTCGTAGGCAATTATTAATATTGCCGTAAATAAAATTACCGCGTTAAGCAGCGATACCATAATGGTGCTGCGCTTGTAACCGTACGTATATCTTTTATTGCTGTTTACCTTGGCAAGCTTAAAGGCAAGCAAGGCCAGGGCAAGGCTGGCAACATCGCCAAGATTGTGGCCGGCATCTGTTAACAGCGATAATGAGCCCTGCAGCCAGCCAACAATACCCTCGATGATTACAAATGCCGAATTGAGGATAATCCCGATAACGAAGGCAGTATTAATATGATCAAGCTTGGGGGCGTGATCATGGTTGTGGTGCGAGTGGTCGTGACCCATGGTGCAAAATTAGTATTAAAACCTGATACTACCGTGGCTCCAATGACAGGATCATATTAAAATCCAATCTGCCATGGCTACCACCACCGCCATAGAAATGCTTAGCAGGATAATAACCTTAAAATTTACCTTGCCTTTGCTGCGATAAAAATAGCCTGCAATTACCCCTATAGTAATGGCAATAATGAGATGTACAGGGTTAATATGCATGATTATTTTTAGAATATTATAACGTGCCGCAGAAACAAGGCGTAAACAATAAGCAGCATCAACAGGTATTTTACTGCATAATACAAGCGCTCGTTATAAGCTTTAAGCCGTTTACCCACCAGCCGGATGGAGTATATATACCTGAAAATCTTGTTAATATTGCCCGTTTTATCGTCGCCCATGTTAGGCGAAGCCGCTGCGGCCATTACAAACCAGCCGAAAAAGCTATTCCATGCCCTGCCGAACACCGTTTTTACCGGCCGCTCTACATCGCAAAAAAGTATCAGCCGGTCTATATCCGTCTGGTTTTGGGCATGGTGAATATAAGTCTCATCGAATAAAACATCTTCACCATCTCGCCAGGCATAGCTTTCCCCGTCAACCACGATATTACAATTATCAGAATTTGGGGTTATTAAACCTAAGTGGTAGCGCAGCGAGCCTGCGTAAGGGTCGCGGTGCTGCATGAGCTGGCTGCCGGCTGGCAGCACCGCAAACATGGCTGCTTTAATATTGGGCGTTTTCTTCAAAAATTCGACGGTTTTAGGGCAGTATTTTATGGCGGAGGGATGGAAATCGCCATACCATTTTAAATAGAAACGTTTCCACCCGCGGCGAAAGAAAGAGTTAAAGCCCACATCATCCAGCTTCTCAGAGCCTTTGATCAGTTCCTCCCGTTCCAGCAAAATAGCCTCGTCGCGAATGGTTTCCCAGTTTTCGCGAAGCAGGGACAGTTGCGGGAAAGATATGGTGTTGATATACGGTTTATTCTCAACCGCCGACAGCGCGTACATTGGCACATTAATAGGCGCCATAAACGTTGAATGGTCTGTTAGCTGCCTGAAAAATTTATATCTCACCTTACCGCGGTAATGAATAATTATGGTGGCTATGATAAGGCTGTAAAGAATTACAAACTTAACAGAAAAGAATTCGTGAAAGACGTGGTCCATAAGCGTAGTATATAGGTACTTACCCAAATCTATCGTTTTACGGATTTAAAACCAATATGAAAATGGCGCTTTTTTCTACTTTAAAAGTAAAAACTACTCATGGTGATATGGCTCGCCCTTAATTATGGTAAAGGCCCGGTATAACTGTTCTATAAAAAACAAACGCACCATCTGGTGCGAAAAGGTCATGCGCGATAATGATATCTTGTCATTCGCCCTTTCATAAACTACAGTATCAAAGCCGTAAGGGCCTCCTATTACAAAAACCAGATTATGTACAGAGCCAACGGCCTTTTTATCAATATAGCCCGCAAATTGTGCCGAGGAGAGTTCTGTTCCCTTTTCGTCTAATAAAACGATGTGGTCCGTTGATGATATTTTCTTTAAAATGAGTTCGGCCTCCTTTGTTTTCTGCTGCTCAAATGTGAGCGCTTTGGTGTTCTTAAGTTCGGGCAGGTCTACCAGTTCGGTTTTAATATAATGCTTTAAGCGTTTGGCATATTTTTCAATGCCGGTTTTAATATAGGCATCTTCTGTTTTCCCTATGGTTAGTAATGTTATCTTCATTTGATGCTGATGCAATATACGGCTGTCTCATAGAAAAGCCACCATTCAGTACGTTAGTTAACGGGCTGAGTGGTGGCTTTGTAAAGTATAAATTGTTTGTCTTTATCTCCCGCCGGATGGTGCACCGCCGCCATTGTTTTGATCGCCTTGTTTAAGATCATCATTATTTACACCTTGTTTTTTAGGTGTGCTAAAGCTAAGCTTACCAAAGTTGTAGCTAAACGTTACCCCGAAAGAGCGGAACGGAAAGGCCGTACTGCTGTTTTGTGTAAAGCCCGGGCTGCTTAGGTTTTGGTTAAAGTATTTGTATTTGCTAAACGGTGTAACCGTATTTAAACCAATGGTAACCTTTTTGTTCCAAAGCTGTTTCTTAGCACCAAAAACGTAGATACCAAACGACGGACTGGTACCCTGTATAGTACGGCGCGGCGAATTGGTAAAGCCAAATGCCTCTGCTACTAAACCCTTACCCAGGTCTATAGAACCGCTCAGGAAGCCTGTATATTGTACATAAACGCCGGTTTGGGTAAAGGCACTCTGGTACAAAGGGTAAGGGCTTGGGTTATAGGTATAGGCGTTTACGCTGGCACGTATGGTTACGATCTTAAACGGATTTATCGAGCCAAAAATACTGCCGCCTAACGAGTTGTTTATACCCACGTTACGGTACGAGCTGCGTGTTACTATAATAGAGTCGGCATTGGTTGGGTTAACGTCTTTTAACGGCACTGCTATACTTTCAATAAGGTCTGCAGTACGTTTGTAATAAACCGATGCATTAATTATAGATGAGCCTACAAAGGTGTTTAAATTAAGTTCTACAGTTTGCGAAACTTCCGGTGCGAGTGTAGGGTTACCAACAGACTGGCTTTGGAAATTTGCCTTATTTACAAACGGGTTAAGGAATGTTAAGCTTGGGCGCTGTATACGTTTACTGTAACTTAATTTAACTGTTGTAGTGGCAGATAATGCCTTTTGGATGGTTAAACTTGGTATTACCGTAGTATAATTTTGGCCGAAGGCGATAAGGCCCTGATTGGTGGTCGCGGCCGGATCGCCTTTGATATCTGTGTTCTCTATACGTGTACCGGCTAAAATAGAGTAGCCTTTAGGCAGCGTAAATGTTAATACACTATAACCGGCAACCACATCCTGTTTGTAGTTGTACGTGTTAGAATTGATGTTATCATATACAAAGTTACCTGTGTAATTAGGGTCGTTATAAACCTCATAATCGCTGCTTAAGCGCCTTATAATGGTTTTACCGCCGGCCTCGAGTTTAAATACCTTAGTTACCGGGAGGGTATAATCGGCCTGCAGCGTATATTCATTATTGGTACCATCATTAACGCCTTTTTGATTAGGCTTAATAGTAGTATTTACATACTGGTTAAGATAATCGGTGTTAACCACACTATGACTCCACTGGCCCGAAAGCGTAAACTCATGGCCTTCTTTTTTAAATTTGTGCGTATAATCTAAACTGTAATCAAACCCGCTGAAAGTATTATGTGATGCCGATGAACTGGAGTACATACCATTTTGAGTGGGGTCTAAATAACCGTTTTGTGTAGTTTGAGAAGTACCGGCATTGTTAAACCCACCCTTATTAAGGCGCAACGTTGAGTTGAAACTATTAAAACTGTTTACATCGTAACCTGCCGTTACAGAGCCAATTGTGCCGTAACGTTTTATGGTACTTTCAGAATTGGTATGCGTATGGCCGCCAACGGTAAACATCTGATCAAACGTTGACAAGGATTGCTGAGGCCAGGTTAAGTTACCACCCGCGTTAACAGCTAAGCTAAAACGGTTATGGTTATAGTTAATGTTGGCGTTGCCATTATTTTGGCGTGTACCTATACCACCGCTTACGGAGCCGCTTATGCCCGAAATATTTTTCTGTTTGGTAATAATGTTAATGATACCTGCAGAGCCTTCGGCATCATACTTGGCCGATGGCGAGGTGATAACCTCCACGCTTTTGATCTGATCTGCAGGGATGGTCTTCAACACGTCTGATACGCTGGCCGACATAGCTCCTGAAGGTTTTCCGTTTATCAGCACACGCACATTTTGATCGCCGCGTACAGATACGTTACCATTAATATCTACAGCAACTAAAGGTACTTTTTGCAAAACATCGCTTGCGTTACCGCCGGCAGAAGTAATGTCTTTCTCGGCGTTGAACACAATTTTATCAATGCGGCTTTCTACCAAACTGGTTTTGCCTGTAATTTGTACCTCTTTAAGCGTTTTTGCACTTGGCGCAACTACCACGGTACCGATAGATCTATCGGGTTTAGAGTCTGTTGTACTTACCGGGTCTATAACCTTGGTTGGGTAGCCTATATAGGTTATTGATATTTTATAATTGCCGGGCTTAACATTATCCAGTTTAAAAACTCCTTTGGCATCTGTAAGCACACCATTCAACGGCACCTTACCGCCGCTGCGAAATATACTTACGGTAGCATAATCAAGTGGTTTTTTAGATATAGAATCTATAACCGTGCCCGATATACGGCCGGTAATTGTAGAGCCGCCGCCCATACCCATTTGAGCTTTGGTGGTTAATACAGAACATAATATTGCAAATAGTAAAACTAAACGTTTCATTTTATATTGATTTTGGGGATTAGAGGCGAAAATAATTCAATTGTTACGCGTTTGACGCAAAAATATAATGTTTCTGAAAATAAACGGTGTGATTGTTACACATAGCTAACAAATGGCAGCAAAGCGATGGAGCATTATATGCTGATAATAATTGAGCGAATTATTTTTTAACGGTGGAATCTTTTACTAAAACAAAAACATCTTCATTATCTTTTTTCATGAAGTATTTTTCGCGGGCAAATTTTTCGAGGCGGGCTTTATCAGAGGTAAGCTCATCAAGGTCTTTAGAAACTTTAGCAGTTTCTATCTGGTAAAAATCGCGTTCGTGCTTTAGTTTACTTACCTGCTCATGGTACTGATATTGCGAGTAAAGGTCGTTCTTATCAAAAAAGATCATCCAGACAACAAAAGCTACCGTTACCAGAAAGAATTTATTGCTCACAAGATTTAGTAAACGTTGCATATCAACAGGTTGCGATTTCATGATAAATATAAGGAAATTAATTTATGTGCAAATTTATTGATGCGCAGATATGCGGATTACAGATGTGCAGGTAATAGATAGCTTAAACAACACAAATTTGCCATTCAGAGCGATAGCTAAGATCTTACGCAATTTATACATTTCAGCTTACCCGAAAAGCTGAATAAGATCTTCACCGGCGTTCAAAACGACAAACTTTTTCATGGAAGCAATTACCTTCTTGCCCTATCCCTGCCGCCAAAGCTACGTTTATTGCTGCTGCTGTTATGCCGCTGGCTGGAGGCAGGTTTGCTACCTTTAGCCTGTTTCTTTTGCAAATCTAAACGTATGCGCTCCTGAGTTGAAAGCTCCTTCAACGGATAAGGGTGTTCAGTATCTATTTCTATCGTCCGGCCTATAACTTTGTGAATATCTTTCAGCAAGTCTTTTTCTTCCTCGTCGCAAAATGCAAAGGCGGTGCCGTTTGCACCTGCGCGGCCGGTGCGGCCAATACGGTGTACATAAGTTTCGGGCACTTCGGGCAATTCGTATTGTATAACGTGGGTAAGATCATCAACATCTATACCGCGGGCTGCAATATCTGTAGCAACTAAAACCCTGGTCGTGCTGTTCTTAAAATTGCTCAAGGCGCGCTGGCGGGCATTCTGCGATTTGTTACCGTGTATGGCTTCGGCCGTTATACCAGTGCGGCTCAGGTCCTTCACTACCTTATCTGCACCGTGCTTGGTACGGGTAAACACCAGTACGCGGGCAATGCTCTTATCTTTTAAAATGTGGCCCAGCAGCAGGCGTTTATCGCCTTTGTCTACAAAGAAAACCGATTGGTTAATGGTATCTGCAGTTGATGATACCGGGGTAACTTCAACCTTCTCGGGTTTATTTAATATGGTATCTGCAAGCGTTTGGATCTCTTTAGGCATGGTTGCCGAAAAGAAGAGCGTTTGCCTTCTGGCGGGTATTTTGGCTATGATCTTTTTAACGTCGTTCACAAAACCCATATCCAGCATACGATCGGCCTCATCAAGCACCAGTATTTGCAGGTGCGAGAGGTTTACAAAACGCTGGTTCATGAGGTCTAACAAACGGCCCGGGGTTGCTACCAATATATCAACACCGCGGTGCAGTGCCTGTGTTTGCGAATGCTGTGACACCCCGCCAAAAATTACCAGGTGTTTTAAACCGGTGTGGCGGCCATAAGCGGCAAAACTTTCGTCTATCTGTATAGCTAACTCGCGTGTGGGCGTTAATACCAGCGTTTTAATGGTTTTTTGCTCTTTGTGCTGCGCGCGGTCGTTATATAATAACTGTAAAATGGGTATAGCGAAGGCTGCCGTTTTACCTGTACCGGTTTGGGCGCAGCCCAGCAAATCTTTACGTTGTAATATTAAGGGGATAGATTGCTGCTGAATTGGGGTTGGAGTAGTATAGCCCTCTGTTTTTACGGCCCTGAGGATAGGCTCAATTAAATTTAAATCTTGAAATAACATGTATGCTTTGTAATGTAAGTATCTGGCTAAATGGAGAGTATGTATTTAAAATGCATTGCCGGATTGTAGCACAAAGGTAAGCTTTTGTTTGCAAACGGGATGTCACAAAATGCGGTAATGGATAAAACTGCCCTTGGCAGACTAATAGTGTACGATTTACACTAATTAAAACCTTTTGACAATATTCAACATAATGCATAACTACTTCATTGTCTACTAATTGCGACATATTTAAACATATTAGGAATGATTTTACCGATTGGCGGGCTAATTGCATTATAAATGATAACTATTTAATTATTATTTAAAACGCATCCGGGAAAATGAAGAGGATAATTATATTTTTTATTCCGATACTGCTCGCATTTGCGGGTTGTGCTAAAGGAGTTAATAACGAGATCACGCCCATAACAACTATCGCAAACACGCAGGGTTCTGTAACTGTAAAATGCGACAACTGCAAGATTGACTATGGAATGCCCGATCAATATCACGGCTATAATGTTGCCGGTACTTCAGGTACGTTTACGTTTAACTACAAATCTGGCTATACATTACAGGCTAATATTTACGCATTAGACCAGGAGCAGAATATAACCTATACAGTATACGATACCAAAAGCAGGATAGTGTACCAAAATGTGGCAACCCAATCTGTTGAAGGGTTTTGGGAAGTGAATGTGTTATTGCCGTAACTGGTTACGTAAGAAATAAAAAGTCCGGCTTGAATTTCAGGCCGGACTTTTTTATGGAATTTATAGCTGGTAATTACTTCTTCAAAAACTTAAAGTTTTTACCGATGAATTTCGCGTTTGCGCCTAACTCTTCTTCAATGCGCAATAACTGGTTGTATTTAGCGATCCTGTCTGACCGTGATGCCGAACCTGTTTTAATTTGCCCGCAGTTTAAGGCTACAGCTAAGTCGGCAATGGTAACATCCTCGGTCTCGCCCGAGCGGTGGCTCATTACTGATGTATAACCGCTGGTTTGCGCTAAAGATACCGCATCTATAGTTTCTGTTAAAGAACCTATCTGGTTTACCTTAACTAATATCGAGTTTGCGACACCTTTATCAATACCTTCCTGCAGGCGTGTAACGTTGGTCACAAAAAGATCGTCGCCTACTAATTGCACCTTGCTGCCTATCCTGTCTGTAAGGATCTTCCAGCCATCCCAATCATCTTCGGCCATACCATCTTCTACAGATATAACCGGGTATTTTTCGGTTAACTGAGCTAAATATTCTGCCTGCTCTGCACTGGTACGGATAGCACCTTTTGCGCCTTCAAACTTGGTATAGTCGTATTTACCATCAACATAAAATTCAGATGCTGCACAGTCAAAGGCTAAGAAGATATCTTCGCCGGGTTTGTAACCTGCTTTTTCAATAGCCTTCAAAATGGTTTCCACACCATCCTCCGTACTATCAAAAGTGGGTGCAAAACCACCCTCGTCGCCAACTGCGGTTGATAGGCCGCGGTCGTGCAGTATCTTTTTAAGGTTATGGAAAACTTCGGTTCCCCAACGCAGCGCTTCAGAAAACGATGGCGCGCCAACCGGCATGATCATAAATTCCTGAAAGGCGATAGGCGCATCTGAGTGCGAGCCGCCGTTAACGATATTCATCATGGGGATGGGCAGCGTATTGGCATTTACCCCGCCAATGTAGCGGTATAAAGGCTGGCGGCTTTCCTGCGCGGCAGCTTTGGCAACCGCTAAGGATACACCAAGGATGGCGTTAGCGCCTAATTTGCTCTTGTTATGCGTACCATCAAGATCTATCATGATCTTGTCTATAGCGTTCTGCTCAAAAACATCAATACCGTTAAGTTCTTTAGCAATGATATCATTTACGTTGGCAACTGCAGTTAAAACACCCTTGCCCATGTATACCGACTTGTCGTTATCGCGGATCTCAAACGCCTCGTAAGCGCCCGTTGAAGCGCCCGAAGGTACGGCTGCACGGCCTAAAGCGCCGTTCTCTGTTAAAACTTCTACTTCAATGGTGGGGTTACCACGCGAGTCTAAGATCTGGCGGGCATGGATATCAATGATGAGGCTCATTTTATTTTATTAATTGGTAAGTGTACAAATTACAATATTAGCGTGCTAAGATAAATCAAAAACTTAAAACGGAAAGTTTTTTATAGTTATGGATAATAGTTAATAGATGATAGCTGATAGATCATAGACGATGATTGATAGCAATCAACTATTTAACTTTATTATAGAAGTTTAATGTAAAGATTTTGTTTTTCGATTATGTAGTTTGAAAACTACAGGAATAGTCGTCTGAAGGCTGGAGACTTCGGACAGCGGGGGGTAAGTTTGAGGTAAGGATGTTAAAGCGCTTGTCTTGCATTTGCTGCCTGTAGTTTTTAAACTGAAATGTTCCTTGCAGAGAATTTAACCTTTCAACCGTTCACCTTTCCCCGTTCATCCTTTCCCCACTTACACTTCCCACTTAAACGTCTTAATAGCAACAGCGTAAATGACTACGCCCCACACCAGCAGTATACCTAATTGCTTGGTAACATCGCCCAGGCCGGCGCCTTCAAAGGCTACGGCGCGCATGGCATTATTTAAATGGGTTAGTGGTAAAGCATCACTTACATACTGCAGCACTTTTGGGAAAGCACTTGTAGAAAAAAACGTGCCTGACAATAAAAACTGCGGCAGGGTAATAAGGTTCGACAGCGGCGGCACCGTGCTTTCGTTTTTTGCAACCCCCGATACAATGAAGCCGAAGCCCATGAATACAATGAGCCCTATAAAGGCCAGTACCAGCATATTCAATACGGTTACCCAACCGTGTACCAACGTAAAACCGAACGCAAAATGGCCGATCATAATGATAATTATAGACCCCATCATAGAGAAAACTACCCGGGCCAGCATTTCGCCAAGTATGATACTGTATTTTTTAACTGGAGTAGCGAAGAAACGCTTGATAACCAATGTTTGGCGCAGGCTCAGAAAAACAAAAGCGGTACCAAAAACACCGGTGCTCAGCAGCGAAAAACCTAACTGACCGGGTAATATAAAGTCGATATATTTATACGAACGGCCGGTAATGGTTTCTTCTTTAAGCTGTGCAAACGCCGGCGGCGAATTACCCAGCCGGATGTTGATCTGGTAAAGAATGTTACTTAACACAGAGCGCAGGATGTTTCCTTTTTCGGCAGATGCCTTGGTGTATTTTACATTAAGTGTATAGGGCGGCATAGCATTGCCTTTCTGAATATTAAGCAACGCATCTATACTTCCTTTCTCCAGGTTTTTCTGCATCTTATCGGCAGGCATATCGGTTATTAGTTTAACCACGCTAACTTTCTTTAAGGCCTGATAAATAGGGTTAATGGTATCGCAGTTTTTGGTTACGCCAACATCAACCGTTACGCCGCCGCCGCCCACATTGGCAAAAACTACGATAAATATAAGTGGAAAGGCCAGCGTGAACACCACCGCCGAAGGGCTGCGGAATATAGACCGTAAACTGGCCCTTGCTATAGCCAGCGTTGCATTTAAATTACTGTATGGTTTCATATTTACCTCTCCCCAACCCTCTCCGTTGGAGAGGGAGTTTTTATGTTTTATTGTGAATGCTTCGGTTAATTAGTTCTATAATGGCCTCCCCTTGGGGAGGGATGGGAGGGGTTTAGCTTTCCCGCCACTCTTTGCCGGTAAGATTTATAAATACATCCTCGAGGTTGGCCTGCTTAACTTCTTTCTTACGCTCAAAACCGGTTGCCACCAGGTTATCTATAAACTTATCGGGGGTGTCTATGCCAATAATATGGCCGCCGTCTACAAATGCAACGCGGTTACAAAGCACCTCGGCCTCATCCATATAATGCGTGGTGATCACTACGGTGGTACCGGCGTCTCTTATCTCGCGGATAAGATCCCAGAGATTTCGCCGCGCCTGCGGGTCGAGGCCGGTGGTGGGCTCGTCTAAAAAAACAATACGCGGATTATTAATTAAGGTAGTCGCGATAGAAAAGCGCTGCTTTTGCCCGCCCGAGAGGTCTTTGTATTTCGCTTTGGCCTTATCGGTGAGGGCAACCTTTTCCAGCATTTCCATCGGGCTTACGCTAACGCCGTAAAGACCGCAAAAAAGGGTGATAAGTTCGGCCAGGTTAAGGTTTGGGTAATAGCCCGCCGCTTGCAGCTGCACGCCAATGCGCTGTTTAATATCGCCGGGGTTCTTGTCTACATTAAAGCCATCAACAATTACCTCGCCCGAAGTTTTTGCCCTAAGGGTTTCAATGATCTCTAAGGTGGTGGTTTTGCCCGCGCCGTTAGGGCCGAGCAGGCCGAATATCTCGCCCTCAAAAACCTCGAAGCTGATGTTGTTTACGGCAGTAAAATCGTCATACTTTTTAACGAGGTTATTTACCGTGATGATAGGAGTGGTTGCCATACGCTAAATGTAATATTTAGCGTTCAAAAAGCAATAAAGAATTTTGTTATCAGTTGCGGGTTACCGGTGCGGGTTGCGGGTTGTCAGTTCAAATCCTTTATCCTTCCGCCTTTAACCTTTCAACCTTATGCCTCTATCCGCTTTTCTTCGGGCCCTTTTTTAATTCACTTTCAGATTTGATCACTTTTTGCCCCTTATCGGTCTTTAGTTCATAAGCAGGTTCTTCCTTAGTGCCTTTACGTTTTACGCTGGCGCCTTTGATCTTCTTTTCTACTGTTTTTTCATCCTTCTTCTCAATCTTGCCTTCGGCTTCGCCTTTGCCCCAGCTCCAGTGAACGATGTCCCCCTTTTTCATTTTTAAAAAATTTAGGAAAGCAGGTACAAATACAATGCCTATTCTTTTACCACAAGGGTATCTGTAATAACGGCGACAGCCATATTGGCCGACTTAAAGAATTTGAGGTAATAAGTGCCTGGACGGGATGCCTCGAACTTGTAAGCAGCGGATTTAAAATTGCCGGTAGTAAGCGCGCAAGCGCTGCAGCTATCCTGTTGGGCAAAGGCTTTAACTGCAATCGCGTTGGCAACGGTATCTTGTTTAAAACCTGTAAAACTATCGCAGGCGTTAAAGCCTTTCCAGGTTACATTAAAAATTACCTGCTGGTTTATATATGCCGATGTTGGGCCGCTAACACTAACAACATCATGCTGCACAGTATCTGTACACGGCTTGGCGGTAACAGGCAGCTTTAAGTCGCCTTTTTTACAGGCACTTAAGGCAAGCAGCAAGAAGATAACGTAAGTAAAATATTTCATGTACCGCAGTTCGACTGTTATAATGTACGCCGGTTTAATATGTATACGTAAAATTGCGGCTAAAAAGTTGCCCTAAAATATAAAATAGACCAATACTGCTTTTTTACCGATTAACGAAAGCTTAATTTACCAATGTGTGAAAAAGATGGATATATATTTCGGCCTTTTCAATGTAGCAGATGAGCATGTTTAAGAGTAATGTTTTCATAATAATTGTGTTTTGATTACACTACAAAGATGCCGCCGATGGCATTTCTCGGCGAGAGGTTTTAGGTGAGCGCTGCTATTTTTTCGGTGAACGGCAGCTTTTATTGCTTACCGGGGCCGGTGCCAAACCACACAATCGGTTAAAATTCGGTGGGTGGCAGGTTGCCCGGGCCAAATGCCATAAACTATTGCGGCAAACTGTTGTTACATTAACATAGCTCCATACATTATCATGAATTCGGCAAAGATCATAAGGCACAGGCACAAGTTTCATCATTATATAAACGACGACCTAAAGTCGGTAAAGGAAGAGACTTTTTTTAAGATCGTATTTTCTGAACCTGCCGAGTTCGACCTGTTTCGTGCCTGGATAAAGCAGCACGACGGCGAATACATTTACAATAAAGACGAGAGCCGGCAGGAAGGGACATTCCCTAAAGTGCCCATGTTTCATGACGAGATCTGCTGGTGCGATATCATGACCTATTACCTTATGCATGTTGCCGGGTATACGTTTCACTCCACTATACATCCTTATAAAGGCGAAGTTTATTTAAAAGGATAGGAGGATTGCGGATGTCCGATTGCGGAATACTTAGTTGAATAATTTTAGATTTGCCTGGCAATGCAGATCTCAATAGCCGACGCAGATTTTTACTAAAGAAGAAGGATTTATAAATCCGGAATCGAATATCCGAAATCCGAAATCAAATTATCCGAATCAAAGTGCATCTCTATACTCATCCCTAAGCACTGTTAAGCATTGGGCACAAAGGCAGCCTTCATATTGCTCACTTATGTACTGCGTATCATTTAATGTAAGCTGCACCGTCATGCACTGGCATTTGGTGAAAGAATTGGCCTTACATTCAAAGGCAGACCCGCAGCGGTCGCAGGCAACAATTTCATGTTTAACCCCCCGGCCCCCTAAAGCAGGAGAATTATTTAGGTTTTGCTGATCAGTCAACATATTTGAATAAAAATTGTCATTCTGAACGATAATTAAGAACCTTCTTAGCTCTAAAAGGTAGGCACATGGCATATACCCTTAAAAATGAAATCTTACAAAGCATAAGATTCCTCCTGTTGCAGGAATGACAAATGGGAAAGAATTTACATTTATAATGGCACAAATTTCATCGACACCGAATTTACGCAATGGCGGGTATTTTTTGGTGTTAAGCGTTCGCCGGTAAAAACGTGGCCCAGGTGGGCACCGCAATTGGCGCAAAGTATTTCGGTGCGGCTGCCATCGGCATCTGTTTCTTTACGTACGGCGCCTGCTATCTCATCGTCAAAACTGGGCCAGCCGCAAAAAGATTCGAACTTGGTGTCGCTGGTATACAGCGGCGCATCGCACCGGCGGCAAACATATACACCTTCGGCTTTATTATTTAACAGTTCGCCGGTAAACGGGCGCTCAGTGCCCTTGTATAATATTACCCTTTCTTCTTCGGGCGTTAGTTTATTGTATTCCATTAAATTATAATTTATAATAAAGCAAACTTAATCATTTGCAATTTTATTGTTCGCTGCTATTAACTTTTTAAATATATTTGCTAATAATATTAGTAATATGTTGCGTGTAAAAAAGCAGTTGAAAGTGGTTAGGGCAGTTAAGGGATTTCACCTGCCCATTTTAGAATACGAGGAAGACCTGCTTGATATTGCCGAACAGATAGTGATAGATGCAGATAACACGTATTACATGCAGATGGATAGCGACGCTATGGCCGGCTATGGGATTTTTAAGGGCAACATCTTAGTGGTAGATAAATCACTTACCGCCGTTGAGGGCGCCATAGTGGTCACTTTTTTTAATGGCGAATGGTACGTTCGCGAGTATACCAAACAAGGCGGTGCAGTTTTACTTAAGGCAGGCCATCCATCGGCCAGTATCAACGTGGGTAAAAACGACGAGCTTGCCATTTGGGGAGTGGTAATGGTGAATGTTAATAATTTGTTGCCCAGACAGTTGATGAAGGGGAGGTACGCCGATGTATGCACATGTTGATATTAATAACTTTTATGTATCGTGCCAGCGGCTTTTCAGGCCGGAGCTGAATGGCAAAATTGTAGTGGTGCTAAGCAATAACGACGGCTGCGTAATTGCACGCTCTAACGAGGCAAAAGCCCTGGGCATTAAAATGGGCGATGCCGAATTTATGGTACGCGATTTTTTAAAAAAACACGATGCGCACGTTTTTAGCAGCAATTACGCGCTGTATGCAGATATGAGCGCCCGTATGATGAATAACCTGGCGCGGCACACCTGTATGCTAATGGTTTACAGTATAGATGAGTGTTTTATGGCAATGGACAATCTGGCCTGCGTTAAAAATTTAGATACTTACATAAAAGAGATACATACTTCGGTTTATAAGAATACAGGCTTGCCCATTACCATTGGCGTTGGTAAAACGGCATCGCTTGCTAAACTGGCTAACCGTGCAGCAAAAAAGGCAAAGGCCACGCACATGGTTTTAGATGATATGGCCAAGGTAGACGCCATGATAAACGATCTGCCGATTGAAGATGTGTGGGGCGTAGGCTTTTCGTACTATAAAAAGCTTACTGCGGCAGGTGTTACTAACGCGGGCCAGTTTCGTAATATGAATGCAGATTGGGTGCAAAAACACATGACCATACAGGGCCTGCGCCTGTGGAAAGAACTTTGGGGCCAGCAATGCCATACGCTGAACGATGTTTTCGAACGGTCGAAAGGTATATGTTCCAGTAAAAGCTTTAACCGTTATGTTACAGAACTTCATTTTTTGGAAGAGGCTATAGCAACCTACACGGGCACAGTGGCCTTTAAGCTGCGCCGGCAGCAAAGCATGGCGCTTAATATAAACGTATTCATCCGCACTAATAAGCACCGCAAAGACCACAACCAGTATTACCCGTCCATCACACTAAAACTGCCTTTTGCCTCTAATAACACGGCAGAGCTTACGCGCGTGGCGCTGCAGGCGCTGAGGGCCATTTACACACCCGGCTATTTTTATATGAAGGGCGGCGTAATTGTAACCGGGCTGGTGCCGGCCGGCGAGGTGCAGTATAATGCTTTTACCGAATACGCCGGGGGCAGGCAGAATGAGGTTTCTGTGTTAATGGACAGCATTAATGCCCGGTATGGCAAAGGCACCCTGCGCGTAGCTATTGAGGGCTATAAAAAAGAGTGGATCATGAAGCAGGACTACCTGAGCCCTAACTATACGACACGCTGGGGCGACATACCAAAAACAAAATAATAAGGTGGCATACTAATATTTATAGTATTTCGTTATTTTTGTGTATGTGCGGAAGAGTATTGATAAGTGAAAGTAAAGACAAAGACCAGCTGGGTATCCGCGGCGAAGCGGCACAGGGGAAGGTTAATAAGAGCGGTACCGGCAACCCGGGTTCGCTGCTTCCCGTAGTTACAGATGGTTTACCAAATAAGGTACAGCATTACCGCTGGGGCCTGCTGCGCACCTGGGATAATGAGATACACGCCAGGTACAAGCATGCCCGGACCGAAACATTGCAAAAGCTGCCCACCTTTCGCGATCTGGTAGGCAAAAACCATTGCGTTACCAAAATACAAGGTTATTTCGAGTTCGACAGGGTATCAAAACAATTGTATTATATCACCAATGTGGATGATAGCCCGCTTTACATTGCGGGGCTATGGGATATCTGGATGGATATTGATACCAACATATTGATACCCACGTTTACCATGATCACTACCGAACCTAATGACGCTATGGCAAAGATACATGACCGTATGCCGGTTATATTAAAGCGTGCCGATGTTGCTACCTGGTTAAATTCTAAATTGCCTGTTCACGAACGTTTGGCAGTATTACAACAAGTGCCATCGGGCACCATCAAGATCTGCCTGGCATCGGATCGGGAAAAATAAGCAGTAATAGTTGATAAGATATGGCCTCTGTAGAGGCCATTTTTGTTTTACCGGCAGATAAAAAGAAATACTATATTCGCTTATAATTCAACCTCCTTATAATGAAAAGATACTTTACCCTGTTTATAATTTTAAGTGCCGTAGCTGCCAGATCAGTCGCCCAAACCGTAACCGTTGCCACACCCCTCCCAAAAAAAACAATAAGCCCCATTTCAAAGAGCAGGGTTTTGGCGGTAGATTCTGAAATTGTTACGAAACACGAGGTGACCATTAAAGGGGTGAAGATAGGATATACCGCCACAACCGGCACCATGCCCATTTGGGATGATGAAGGCCGGCCCGCAGCAGGCATATTCTTTACCTATTATGAACGCGATGGCATTGCCGACAGGTCATCAAGGCCATTGGTTATATCATTTAACGGCGGCCCCGGCACGCCATCTGTTTGGATGCAGCTTGGTTACACCGGCCCACGTTTACTGAATGCCGATGACGAGGGATACCCTATACAGCCTTATGGTATAAAAGAAAACCCAAACTCTATATTGGATATTGCAGATATAGTTTACGTAGACCCGGTTAACACGGGCTATTCCAGAACGGTGAGTAAAGACGTTGCTACCACACAGTTTTTTGGTGTAAACCAGGATATTAAATACCTGGCCGAGTGGATAAATACCTTTGTTACCCGTAAAGACAGGTGGGCATCGCCAAAATTCCTAATCGGCGAAAGTTACGGCACCACCCGGGTATCGGGCCTGGCCCTGGAGCTGCAGGATGCGCAATGGATGTACCTGAACGGAGTGATACTGGTATCGCCGACAGATTTAGGCATAGAGCGGAGCGGCCCCGTGCAATCTGCTTTAAAGCTGCCTTATTTTGCGGCCACGGCATGGTATCATAATAAATTACCTGCCGATTTACAGAAGAAAGACCTGACAGATGTGTTGCCCGAGGTAGAAAACTTTACCATAAATGAATTGATACCGGCCATGTCGAGAGGCGGGTTTATAGACAGTGCAACCCGCAAGGCTATAGCGGTTAAAATAGCACGCTACAGCGGCCTTTCGGAGCGTGTGGTTATGGAAAGCAACCTGGATGTGGGTTATGAATTGTTTTGGAAAGAACTGCTTCGCGATAAGGGTTTTACAGTTGGCCGCTTAGACTCGCGCTACAAGGGTATTGACCGCCAGGCAGGCGGTGTGGCACCCGATTATAATGCCGAGCTTACCAGCTGGCTGCATGAATTTACTCCTGCCATTAACATTTACCTGCGCGACGAACTGAAATATAAAACCGACCTGAAATACAACATGTTCGGGTCTGTTTGGCCCTGGGATGATAAGAATAACCATACGGGCGAGAACCTGCGGCAGGCCATTGCCGAAAATCCATACCTGCACCTACTTATCCAGTCGGGCTATTATGATGGCGCATGCGATTATTTTAATGCTAAATATAGCCTTTGGCAATTAGACCCCAGCGGCCGTTTAAAAGACCGTTTGAAATGGGAAGGTTATAAAAGCGGGCACATGATGTACCTCCGCAAAAACGATCTTTCTGTGGCCACAGAAAACCTGCGGAAGTTTATCCGCGAAGCGTTACCAAAGCCAGGGCAGCCCGCAAAATATAATTAACAACGGCTGATTTACTTTTGATACTACAGCGCGAAGACGCAGTTAAGTGATTATATCCGGGTATACCATTAGTCGCGGTTATTTTTGATGGATAGCTTTTATGACAATAAAACTTGCGCTAAGGTATGCCATATGGTCTAATTTGGTGCTAACCGCTTATCTGTGGCTGATAGATCTGGGCGCTTTAGGAAACTGGAACTATCAGCATGACCCACATTTAATTGATTATTTGTTAGCCGGCGGGAAATTGCATATCGCCGACGTTTCCTTTTTACTTTTCATAACTGTTCCTGCTATAGCCTCTTTAGCAGGTTGGTATCAGCAAAATCGTCTGTTTTATATTGTTGCGTTGATATTCGATGTGATTTGGCTCGTTTTACAAATATTATCGTGGCGGGTTCTGTATATCGTGGGGACAAATAAACAGTGGCAGCTGGACTATAGCCATAGCCCAACAACAAAAATTTTTCCGTCATTCGGCAATCATGTAGCTCCCGACGGGATGCATTTACTGATAACTGTTCTGCTCCTCGTAGCTATTTATTTCACCGTGAGGTTATTGTTAACATCGGGCAGGGATGTGGCAAAGTAAACCCGTGTATATATATCACATTTAGCCTAAAGACCGTTGCCGTTAAACGATCATAATTTTAAACTAATAAAAAGGGTCGCAAATAGCGGCCCTTTCGTTCAATCAACATCACTCTTCTAACTGTCTTTAAAATAAAAAACTTCGACGTTGTTTTAATTACTGTTAAATGTGCTTAACTGCCCGGCACCTGCGTTTATTTCGCAAAAACTGGTGATAGCCAGGCCCGGCTGTATTTTAACAGTAAAGGTTTCTGCATTATCGTTTTGCAGGCCGCCGGGCAGTTGGTACGACAGTACCATTACATCGCCAACAACCAGGTGCAGCACCAGCGGGCCGGTTACAAATTTAATGGCTACCTGGTGTGCGCCGGGGTTAATAATGTCAGATTCTACCAGTTCGAAAGCGGGCATTTCATATTGTATACTGCCGCCAATTACATTGGTAAGAACGGGAATGTTATTTTTTAACTCATCAAGAAAATGCAGGGCGGCAAAGCTTATCTTATAATGCAGCGAGTTTGCCCTGCCATCCCTGGCCTTCATTTGCGTAAAGCTTTTTAAGCTGCCATCATGATTATAGGCCTGCGACTTAAACAAAAATTCGCGATAAGATGCCTGGAAGATGTTCTTTTCATAAGCCGCCTCCGAGTGCTTGTTTATAAGGTGCCTGTAGGTTAGTTTGATCAGTGCCGTTGCCATAATATGCTGTTTAAAGCGCTATACCAATAGTTTGTGATGCCACATAGCCATTGGTAAGGTCGCCTGTTATAGTAAATGTTTCGTTAGCCAGGTCTGTTGCCGAGTCGCCAAAAACGCTGTCATTTGCGTTAAGCGTAGTATTTGCACCATGCGCCTTGTAAAGCGTGCTGGTTTGCACGGCATCGGCAATGGTTTTAGGGAACGCTATCTGGGTTTGTTTTTTTAATACCCCGCCTATGAATATTTCGATGTGGATATGGGTAGCCCGCGGGTAATACCAGCCGGGGAATATCGACACAAACTTTACAAGGCCTACGCTGTCGGTTGTTTGATAGCCGCGCAGCCAGGTTTCGCCAAGATAGCTGTTGGCCAGGCCCGATGTGCCGCCGCTTTGGCCGCTATAACCAGAATAGTAACCGTCTTTATTACAATGCCATATATCTACGCGCGCACCGGTTAGTACGTTGCAGTTGTTATTGGTATTTACCACCAATATATTAAAGGTAATGGGTATGCCGGTTTGGCCGCCGGTAATATCGCTGCGTAACAGCGGGTTGGTACTTTCGCCGCCCGGATACGGGAATGGGCCTTCTTCTTCGGTTGGGGTAACTACACAACTGCCTGCTGTTGTGGCTGTAGTTGCAGATGTTGTTGTGCTTGTGGTAGCGGCTGTAGTTGAAGTTGGGCTAACAGTGGAACCCTTTGAGCAGGCTTCGAGTACCAACGGACCGGCTGCTGCAGCCATAGCCAACGTTTTTAAGAAATTTTTGCGTTCCATACTTCTATAAATTAATTGCGTTTTAATTAATAGTATAAAAGTAATGCCCAGGGTTGCACTGCTTAAAAATGTATCGCTCAACTACGTAAAAGAGTCGATTAACAATGCAAAAGGCTACAAGCTCTCACCCTTGCAGCCTTTGCGCTCAAACATAAATCGATCAGCTAAGATCAAAATCCTCCCGGCGGCGGTCCGCCCGGCCCGCCCCCTGGCGGGCCACCGGGGCCACCACCCGGCCCACCGGGGCCACCCGGTCCGTTTGGCCTGCTGCCTGCAAATTTCTGCAGCTTTAGCGTAAATGTTAGCAGTAAGTACCGGCCCAGGCGGTTAGATTGTGTTTGTGATGTATAAGATCCTGTAGCGGTTGACGTAAAACCGGTGTTTTGATTCAGCAGATCGAAAGCCGACAGCCTGATGGTGCCGATGTTTTGCTTTAAGAAACGGCGTTCGGCATACACATTTATAATATTGGGGTTGGTTGCGCCGGCATAACCCTGGTAGATCACCCTGGTATAATCGTAGCTCAGGGTATAATCTTTAAAGAAATAGTTCTTGCCGTTTAAACCCAGGTTAATAGTGCGGTAATTGTTGTTCACGTTTGCCGCAGTTACAGAGTTATCGGTATGGTTTATACTGTAACTGGTGTTTAGTTCGGCATCAATTACGTCGGTAATGTCGAGCCTGAAACGTATCCCCTGTGTAACAACCAGGTTCTTGGCAATGTTTTTTTCTGTAGTTGCTATATAAGTATTTGGTGCTACTGTTGTTAAGTAAGATATATTGTTATTGTAGGTAGCATTGCCGTTAAAGAACAGGTTATATTTTCTTTTCTGCCACGGTTTATTGAATACATAAAACGCCGAGCCCGAATAAAAACCGTTTGCATTTAAATAGGTAGTTAAAATGGTGCTTGCCAATTTTGGGTTTGGTGTGTAAACAGCGGGGTAGCTAATGCTATTGGCCACTATCTTGTTATCGGTTTGTGTAAAATTAAAATTAGAAAAAAACACATTGCCCGATTCAAAATCGAAACGGTTATAGCGGATGCTTAATGTATTGTTAAACTCGGGTTTTAGATTGGGGTTTCCCTGTACCGGGTAATTGGCGTTAGAGAAATCTATTACCGGTTGCAGCACGGTATAGGTGGGCTGGTTGCTTGCCCCGTTATAATTAACGCTAAGGCTTTGGTTACGCGAAAAGTTATAAATAAACCTGGCTGTCGGCGCCAAATTAAAAGTGCTTGTATTGGTTTGCTGGCCGGTGGTTAAAGATGTACCGCTTAGCGTGGCGGGTTGTGCACTTAAACCCAGAGTGTAGTTATATTTCTTTTCTATAAACCGGTAATTTAACCCAAATCGGTTGGTAATAAAGGTATAGTCGTAATTGTTGCTTAAAAGATCATACCGGTTGCGCACGTTGGCGTTGGTTAGCGTATCGGTCTCTTTATCAGATGTGGTATAGGCGTAATGGTAGGCATAAGCCAGTTCTAAATAACCATGCTTGCTTAGGGGTTCCAGGTATGATACAGATGTACCAACGGTATCTGTATGCACATCAGTATTTATCAACTGGTTTATTGGCGCGTTAGCCGTGCCAGCCAGGTAGGTATAAATTGGGTTTTGAGTTTGGTCTATCTTGGCCGAACCCGCGCTTAAATTAATGCTGAAGTTACGCCCCCTTTTTGCAAAACGATGGTTATAAAGCAAATTAGCGCCATAATTTGGGGTAGAAGAATGCAAAGTTGACAGTAGATTATAATCTGAGGTGGTTACATTATTCAACTGAAACAAGCTTGACGCTGTTTGATTGGTAGTTAAACCCGCATAGCTTATAGAAGGCACAAATTTGAGGTAGTTTATCGTATCGGGCCTGTACTCTATATTAAAGTTAAACCGGTGGTTTATCTTTTGATCGGTTTGGTTACTGCTGATGTTGTTTACAATGGCATTGCCGATGGTAGTGTTATCCTGTATGGTTTTGCTGATGGTATTGGTTGTATTATCAGAAAAACTGTAACTGCCATAAGCCGTAATTTTTTTGCCCCATTGATCGCGGTAGTTAAAGCCAAGCGAACGGGCTACCGTAATACCATTGGTATTGCCGGTACCCAAGCCGGGTGGCGGGCCACCGGGGCCGCCGCCGCGGGGGCCGCCGCCGCCAAAGCTAAACAGGTTGGTGTTGGTGTTGTTAAGGTTACCTAAAAATGCCAATTGCCGGTTCCCGTCGAAACTGAAAGCATTTGCAGAGGCTACATAACGTGCATCATTGGTAAGCGGCTGCGGGAGCGCATCCGTACCCGCACCCACGGTTGCACTGCCAAAATAGCCGTGGTTACGGCTTTCTTTAATAGTTAAGTTCAATACCTTTTCAGGCTCGCCGCTTTTTATACCGGTTATGTTGGCCTGGTCGCCATAGTCGTCTATGATCTGTATATTTTGTATGGCATCGGCAGGCAGGTTGCGTGTGGCTGTTTTAAGATCTCCGCCAAAAAAATCCTTACCGTTTACACGCACCTTGGTAACGCTTTTACCCTGCGCGGTAACGTTGCCATCTTTATCTACATCTACCCCGGGCAGTTTTTTCAACACATCTTCAACAGGTGCGTTTTCACGTACCTTATAGGCATCGGCGTTAAACTGTATGGTATCTTCCTTTATACGCACGGGGTTAACATCGGTAATGGTAACGCCCTTTAGCATGCGCGAATCGCTTTTTAATATGACCGTGCCTAAGTTTACCGGTATGCCGTTATTGGCAGTAACAAAATGCCTGCGCAAGGTTTGAAAACCAATAGAAGAAAACGTAATATCAAACGTTGCCCCTTTCACATTCTCGAAGGTAAAGGCCCCGTTCACATCTGTAGCGGTAAGCACGCTATCTGCGCCCGATTTTAATTTTAGCGTGGCGCCAATAACGGTGAGGCCCGTACTGTCTTTAACAATACCCTTTACGGTTTTAACGGTTTGAGCTTTAATATTACTGATCCCGGCAAATAAAAAGAGGATCAGCGTTGCATATATATATTTCATGGCATTTTAATAATGCTTCAAAAAAACCACTTAGATGTTATATGATAAAGCACGATAGATAGCGGGTATTAAAACATAGATGAAGCCCCGTTTTAAACCGATGAAAGGTTAAGCGAAAAATTACCCTGTAGAGGCGGAATACCTTCCGTATTATTTCATATATAAAATACAGGGATAGTTTAATTTTTATATAAATTACCTTATGCAAGTTTTAAGTTCTGCCGTTGTGATACATGTCTCCGATCTGGGCATGGCCACTAATTTTTACACACAGGTTTTAGGCTTCGATCCTGATTTCACATTTGGCGATTATGCCGGGCTTACACATAACCATATTTGCATCCACCTAAATGGCCCAAAAAACACCGGCGGCATAAAAAAGGAACCCGGAAACGCCCACGTTTGCTTCGAGTGTGATGAAGTGGACGACTTTTACAGTTCAGTAATAAAAAATAAAGTTTTAATTGTTGCGCCGATAGCGGACCGCGTTTACGGTATGCGAGATTTTGCCATAAACGATCCTGACGGTAATACGCTGGTTTTCGGCAGTGTGATTAGCGAACAATAACTAAAAAGGCATAAACGATAATCAAGGCCCCTTCGTCGGCGTTTGCGGGTTGCCGATAGAATTTTGTTGCACTTAAGCGCCTTTAGGCTTAATATTGAGGTAATTATCAATTATATCATGCCCGGACCATTGGTGCTTAAATCGAGAAATAAATTTGTAACCGCACTTATCCATATACTGGTATGGACACTTATAGGTAACCTGCTGTTTGTATACCAACCCCTGTCATGGGGCATAGCGGTGCCCTATCAGCTTTGGGTGAAGCAGGGCATTGTAATGTTTATGCTTATCATTACTTACTACCTTAACTCCCGGATACTGGTACCAAAGTTTTTACTGAAAAACCGCATCCGCGATTTTTTATTGCTGGTGTTTTTGCTCATTGCAATTATCGTTGTTGTAAATGCCCTGGCCGACCCCTGGCTGCACCTGCCGCAGGCAATGGACAAGGCTTTTCATCACCATGGCCCGCCAAAGAAGAATGATGGCGGCCATCATGGGTTCGATTTTTCGATATCTATGATCTTCATTACCGCATTTGTATTAGGGATAAGTACGAGTATTACCGCAATAGAAAAATGGCAGCACGACCAACAGCACAAACAAGAGCTGGAGCAGGAAAAAACAAGCTCAGAGCTATCCTTCCTGAAGGCACAGATTAACCCGCACTTCTTTTTTAACACCCTTAATAACATTTACGCGCTTACGGTTGTAGATGTAGAAAAATCGCGCGAGGCGATACATAAGCTTTCGCGAATGATGCGCTATTTGCTTTATGAAACACAACAGGATACTACGCTGCTAAGCAAAGAGATTGGCTTTATAAATGATTATATAGACCTGATGCAGCTGCGCCTTACAGACAAGGTTACGCTGGAATTTAATCATCCGGAAAACCTGAAAGATATTCAAATTGCACCAATGCTTTTTTTACCCTTTGTAGAAAACGCCTTTAAGCATGGTATAAGCGCCACTCAAAAAAGCAGCATATTGATCAATATATCACAAACCGACAAGCAACTCCAACTAATGGTAAGCAACCCTGTTTTTGAAGATCAGCCACAATCTATGGAGGGTAGCAGCGGTATTGGATTGGTAAACACCCGCCGCCGATTAGACCTGATGTACCCCGAAAAATATACCCTGAAAATTAGCGCGGGCGGCACCTATGTAGTTAACCTAAAACTCCACCTGTAATATGATCGTTTTAACCTGTATAGCCGTAGACGACGAACCCCTTGCCCTTGGCCTGGTAACTGCATTTATTGAACAAACGCCATTTTTAAAACTTAAAGACAAATTCTCGAGTGCTGTTGAGGCGTTAAAAAGCATTAACGAAGGCGACGTTGACCTGATATTCCTGGATATACAAATGCCCGATCTTAATGGCATTGAACTGGCCCGCGTATTGGATGCGCGCGCTACCAAGCCGCGCATTATATTTACAACCGCTTATAACCAGTTTGCCTTAGAAGGCTATAAAGTTGATGCCCTTGATTATTTATTAAAACCCTTTAATTACGAAGAATTTTTAAAAGCCGCCCAAAAGGCGGTAAACTATAAAGAACTGATAAACAAACCGGCACCTGTTGCCGCGGTTGCCGAAACGGCGGTTGAAGACGAGTATCTTTTTTTAAAGGTAGAATATCAACTGGTACGCGTTGCCCTGAATGACATACTTTACATAGAAGGCTTAAAAGATTACGTTAAGGTATGGCTTAAAAGTGTGCCTAAAGCATTACTCTCACTTACAAGCCTAAAGGCGCTCGAAGAAAAGCTGCCTGCTAAGAAATTTATGCGGGTGCACCGGTCGTTCATCGTATCGCTCGATCATATTAACTCCGTTACACGCGGTACACTTCACATCGGCAGCATAAACATCCACGTAGGCGACCAGTATAAGGATGCCTTTAACCAGTTTATAAGCAAATGGAGCTAAGGCGTAACCTTAGCTCCATTTGTAAAAGTCAATGAATAATTCTGCTTATTAAATTCAGAGAATTTCTGGTTTAGACAAAAGATTATTCCGACGCGTACTCGTCTTTTACCGTATCCACTTTTTGGTTTACCTGCTGTAAAGTATCATCGGCATATTTTTTTATTTTATCCATCCACTCGGGTGCCTGTTCTTGCAGGTCATCAAGTATTGATTTGCCATCTGTTTCTCTTTTTTTGGTCACCGCTGTTATACCGTATGCCACTGCTGCGCCTATTATGGCGAATTTTAAAATGCCCATTGTTTTGTGTTTTAAGTTTGGCCTGTAGTACAATGTTAGTGCCAGTTATTGGTGGGTAGTTGATTATGTGAGTAGTGAGTAGTTCATACATAATGTTTATAGATCATAGTTAAGTGTTTGGTTCCTTGAGTGGTTGAAAATGTTTAAAATAATTGAAACAGTACCGCCAGATGGTAATTGTACTCAATATCTCAATCAACCACCCGCTATTTGAAAAAAAGAAAAATATCCTTACATTTGCGTCCCCGTTAAGAGCGGGTAAAACATTAAAAACTAAAGTATAATAATGCAACAGTACGAAACCGTGATCGTTCTTACCCCGTTGTTATCAGAAGAAGCTGCTAAAGAGGCCGTTGCCAAATTTACCAAGCTTATTACAGATAACGGAGCCGAAATTGTCCAGGAGGATAATTGGGGTTTGAGAAAACTAGCGTACCCGATTCAAAAAAAATCGACCGGGTACTATCACTTAACTGAATTTAAGGCTCCGGGTGATCTAATTAACAAACTTGAAGTTGAATACAGACGTGATGAGCGCATTTTGCGGTTCCTTACCATTGCGCTGGACAAGCATGCAATTGCCTACAATGACAAAAAACGCAGTGGTGCTTTCAACAAAAAACCTAAAGCAGAGGAGGCATCTAAGTAATGGCAGCAGAACAAATTAAGTATGTTACCGCTCCTAAGGTAG
Organism: Mucilaginibacter sp.; assembly: GCA_965277245.1. GTDB lineage: Bacteria > Bacteroidota > Bacteroidia > Sphingobacteriales > Sphingobacteriaceae > Mucilaginibacter. The sequence continues at coordinate 2,092,771 of OZ255719.1, read as the reverse complement.
ACGATAACCGAAAAAAATATTGCCGTTTTAAAAAGAACGGTATTAAGTACATAGACTATAAAGACGCTAACTTTTTATTAAAGTTTGTTAACGATCAGGGTAAGGTTTTACCACGCCGTTTAACAGGCACTTCATTAAAGTTTCAGCGCAAAGTGGCACAAGCGGTTAAACGCGCACGCCACATTGGTTTATTACCATACGTAACCGATTCGTTAAAATAACCGGGAGGATTTAAGAAATGGACATTATTTTAAAACAGGATGTTAAGAACCTTGGTGAAAAAGACGATATCGTTACTGTAAAACCAGGTTATGGCCGTAACTTTTTAATACCGCAGGGCGTGGCTATGTTGGCTACCCCGTCGGCGCGTAAAGTATTAGCCGAAAACTTAAAACAAGCGCAGTTTAAACAAGACAAGATCCGTAAGGATGCTGATGAGCTTGCCACTAAACTGGCAGATGTTAAACTTACCATCGGCGCTAAAGCCGGTGAAAGCGGAAAGATCTTTGGTGCCATTAATACCATACAGGTAGCAGATGCATTAAAGAAACAAGGCTTTGAGGTTGATCGCCGCCGCATCACCTTTGATCAGGACCCTAAATTTGTGGGTGAATACACCGCAAACTTAAACCTGCACAAAGAAGTAAAGGTTAAGGTGCCTTTTGAAGTTGTAGCTGAGTAAACACCCCTCTAAATCTCCCCTGGAGGGGAGACTTTAAGAAAATAATAAGAAAGCCTTGCATTTTGCAAGGCTTTCTTATTTTAGGACAATATTTAATTTACAGAAGCCCTCTCCTTTGGAGAGGGTAGGGTGAGGCAATGAGAGGTATAGGCCGTTTACTTTTACGCATTTTTAAATTACTGTTCATCCTGTTTTTCGGGATTACTTTGTTGTGGGTTTTGCTGTACCGCTTTGTGAACCCGCCAGTAACCTGGCTCATGATAACCCGCGGTTTTGAGCGCAAGGCCGACGGTAAGGACTGGAAAATAGATAAACGTTGGGTAGATTTTGACAGCATTGCCGACCCTATGAAACGCGCTGCCGTAGCCGCCGAAGACCAGAAATTCCTGGATCACTTCGGGTTTGATTTTAAGGCGATGGAGCGTGCCATTGATAAGAACTCGCACAGCCACAAATTGATAGGGGGGAGCACCATCTCCCAGCAAACCGCCAAAAACGTTTTCCTATGGCCGGGCCGCTCGTATGTGCGCAAGGCTTTTGAGGCGTATTTTACCCTACTGATAGAAACCTTTTGGAGCAAGAAGCGCATTATGGCCGTTTACCTTAATGAAATTGAAATGGGCGATGGCATTTACGGCGTTGAGGCAGCATCTGAAGCTTACTACCATATCCATGCTTCGCAATTGAACAAGTATCAGGCTTCGGCAATAGCATCCATATTCCCGGACCCATTGAAGTGGTCGCCAACCAGCCCGAGTGACTACGTAAGGCACAGGCAGTATTTGATACGCAAGAATATGCGCAGGTTAGGGCCATTGGATTTTTAGGTGATGATTACACTGATTTAGAGTGATTTCAGCGATAGCTCAATTAGATCAATTTATTCCCGAGTGGTAGCGAAGAACCTTCTTGCGGTATTACCAGCATATCATGGTGACCTTGTCGAAGCACCCCCTGTTTAGGCTTCGACAAGCTCAGACTAACAACTGCGGCGTAAATTTTACTTCTTCAACAGATCTTTCTTCAGATCGGCCAGGTAATTTTTATAGCCGTTAACCTCGGGCTTGTTTAAATCGAGCATCTTATTTAAGGCGGTATCAAATAGCTGGTAGCCGTTCTTTTTTGCAAATGCGGTGAGTGCAATTAATGCAGGTTCGCCGTAAAGATTTAATACCATATTGTTAACAGGGTTGGGGCTGTAAGTATATTCAATGGTGCTTTCGCCAATAGAGATCAGCCTGAACTCATCTTCCTCCTCCATACCCGGAAAATAAGCTTTCAGCTTTTTACAAAAATCGGCGGGTTTTAACGCTTTGGGGTTTAGCGTTTCTATCGTTTTTATCTTTTCCGAAGAACTAAAGAGGACCACATCCCAACTCATGTTTGATAATATAAACTTTAAATGTCTGTCATTCTGATCCGTTGGCTAACGAAGAAGCTTCTGCGTGACTGCATTAACGCAAACCAATCACAAGCAGAAGAATCCTCCTTCGTAGCAATTACAAAGGGTAAAGTATTATTACGCCGTTATTAAATCCCTGAATAACTGAACATGCCAGCTATCTTTAAACGGCACCTCCCATTTGGTATTTAGCTCGGCAACGTTTTGTACCAGGTTATTAAATACAATGCTATCCTGATCTATTTTACCTTCTTTAATTAATTCTTCAAACTGGTGGCGCGGAACAGAGACTACCTCGTTGCCGATTTTATATGCCAGATTAAAACGATCGAACAGGTTAATGCCGTAATGCTGTTCTACCTGCTGCATAAAATGCACGGATTTATCTATAGAACAACCGCTGGCACCGGCCTGGCTTTCGTCAACCAGTAGCACGATAAACCGATTATAGCGGATCTCCGCACCTGCCTTAAGCTGATTGTTGTGCGCCGTCCAGCTTTGGGTAAAGCCGTTCAACTGCTGCTGCAATTGGGCGGTTTGGGTATCTGTAAGCTTGCGGTTGGCCTGGTAGATCCATACCCGGGTATTTTCAGAAAATTGCATGCAACAAAGGTATCAAATAATTAGCTTAGGGTTGTAATATAGCTGCCATGTTAAAGCCTGCATTTCTTAAAGTTAAACCCGTTTTTTTGATCGCAATAATTGTAGCAGCCAGCGTTAGCAGTATGTGTTTTAAGGCTGCGATGGACGACGGGCAATGGCTTACCTGGAGCAATAAATGTTTTACCCAATCCTTTGATCCCGATGGCGAACAGAAGCTTAAAAAATGGGAATTTACCGTAAACGACCAGGCATTTGTGCGCCTGCGCAAAACTTACACTAACGGTAAACAGGAATACTATTCCTTTCAATTACACCGGTTTAAAGATGTTGACTACCTGGGCACCAGCGCTAACGGCATGCTGCAGCTAAAAACCATTGCCGACGACATCATTGTACAAACCTACGATGACCCAAAGGGTAATATCGACTCGATGGCTACTACCTTAAATATCCAGGTGAAAAATATGGATGCCGAACGGCTGGATAGTTTGCGCAACGCGCTAATATATTTTAAAGAAAAAAAGTAACCGGTTACCGGCCCTATCACGCCTTCTAATATCTGCTCTTTAAAAACCAATAGTCGTAATTAAACTTTATGTGGCGGTAAATATGCCTTACTGTTGCAATTACAGGGTTGTCGCTTCGTAAAATATTGCTTCGTTTCATTGTGCTTGGCTCTGTAGAGGTATTTATCTGGTGAAACAGCGTATTTATTTCGTTATAAAAAATGCCTTTGCCTTTATTTTGTAGGAAAGAAAACATCATGCGGTATTCTGTTTGTTCGGGATTTAAACCTTCTGCATAGCGGCCAAACCTTTCAAAAAAAGTATCGCGGCGTAAATGGGGATGGTCGCTGTACTCGTAAAACTTAGTATAGCCACTCTTCCATGGGCTAAATATCATTTCGGAAAACCCCTTACCAATATCTTTTAGATAAGGATATTTGGTATAAGCGTAAAAACGGGCCACGTCTAATTCCGGGCGGGCGTTCATTATGGCTATGGCATCAATAAAATGGGGGGCAAAATTTTTATCGGCAGTAAAATCTTCCTGAACGTATAAAGTATACGGAGTTTCTACCGCGTCCTGGCCTTTATTAATGTTGTTACCTAAGCCGCCATTTTTTGGTGTGGTAACCAGCTGAAAATCATATACTCCCGCCAGTTCTTTAAGTTTATCTAAATGCTCGGGCTTGCTGCAATCGTCAGATACTGTAATGGCAGCAAAACTACAGCCGGCATCAATAAAACTCTTTAACAAACGTTCCAGAGATGCGCTCCTGTTGTAATGCGTAACTAAAAGGCTGGTATCAGGAAAATGATTTTTAGCAATGTTCATTTGTAAGTTATAATTAGCTGGCGTTAGAGTGCCATTAACGTGGTCTCAAGATACAAATATGTGTTAATTTTTTGTGAACGGTTAAGATAATCGGTGTGTTGCAATGTTCCAGAAAAGAAAGATTGATCACGTAAGAATAACTCGCAACCGAAAAGCGATTTAACTCGCAACTCACAATTGGCAGCTCACAACTCATTTCACCGCCGCTACATCCCCGTTTACCGAGTTTTTTTTGCTAACAACCAGTTATCAATTGGCAAATGTGTATAGTTGTTATAGTTTTGGATAACATTAAAAAGGTAAAACAATGAACAACGATATATCAACCCAAAAAAAACCCGGCAAAGGCAAAGCCATTGCAGGGTTGGTGCTCCTTTTCTTTGGCGCCATACTGCTGTTTCAACAGCTCGATTTTTTTATTGCGCCATGGTGGCTGTTCCGCTGGCCAATGATCCTGATCATCATTGGTTTTTACACGGGCGCTAAACATAACTTCCGTAATTCTGGCTGGTTGATCATGATCGTGATAGGCTGCCTGTTTCTGGCCGATGATATTTTCCCCAATTTTAATTTCGGTCACTTTGTTTGGCCGCTGGCACTTATTGCGCTGGGGCTATTTGTAATATTGGGGAAAGACAAGTTTAACAAAAGTTTTGGCCGCCGGTTTAGCGGCATAAGCCACCCCAACCCCCGCCCATGGAGATCTACCGAATGGGATGCTAAAATAAATGCCGAACCCGGTAACCCCACAGACCCTGCATCTACCGAAACAGCGTTTGGGAAAAGCTACAACGTTACCGGCGACGAGCATTTAGATACCACATCTGTGTTTGGCAGTGTGCATAAGACCATCCTTTCTAAAGACTTCCAGGGCGGCGAGGTGGTAAACGTATTCGGCGGCACCGAATTGAACTTTACGCAGGCAGATATACAGGGCAGGGTTTATATAGACGTTACCCAGCTGTTTGGCGGTATTAAGATCATTGTGCCCCCGCACTGGCAGGTAACATCAGATATGGCCGCTATATTTGCCGGTATAGACGATAAGCGCCGCCCGGGTGGCGTGCCGTTAAATGCCGAAAAAACGCTTGTACTTAAAGGCACATCAATATTTGCAGGAGTAGAAGTTAGGGCATACTAATCTAAATTGGCACGGTTATGAACTGGTACATAGCAAAAATAATTTTTAGGATTATTAATATTGAAGGCAATAGCCGGGCGCAGTTTGACGAGCAGCTGCGCCTGGTAAAGGCCGAATCCAAGTGCGGCGCTTTTGAAAAAGCCACCGCATTTGGCCGCGAGAGCGAAGCCCGCTCTAACAGCTATAGTGACGTGATTAAATGGCAGTTTGTAAACGTGGCCGAAGTAAACCCCATAAGCGCTTTAGAAGATGGTGCAGAACTTTACTGCAACATCCACGAGTGCGAAACGCCGGATGTATACATTGGCTGGGCAAACCATAAGGCTGCCTTAATAACACTTGATAATTAACTGATAACCATTGGCGGCACCTGTATCAACATTTGTTAACCTGCGCTGGGGCTTTGCCGCCTGCGGCGCCGCATGGACCGCTTTGCAGGTTTATCTCATCCATAGTTTCGGGTTCGATTGGTATGTGAGCGGTACAGACGGTATAGTTAGCGCCATATCTTTGGCAGCTGCCTGCTGGCTCATAGATAACACCTTGCGGTTTTACCAGCCCTCAAAAAACAGTTATTTTAATTTATTGATCTGGTGCGCTTTACTTGCCGGTTTATGCCTGGCCATATCCCGTTTTGCACTACCGCAGATCAATGGCGATAAAGAATACTTCGGTTTTATAACCAAATCATTAGTGCTGCGCTATTTTACCAATTTTATGGCTATAGGCTGGATGGCCATGATAAGCCTGGTATGGTATAACCAGCAGGATAATAAAGAGAACGAAAAAAGAAAAGCGGAGGCCGAAAAATTGGCCAAAGAAGCAGAGCTTTACAACCTGCGGCAGCAATTGCAGCCGCACTTTCTGTTTAACAGCCTTAACTCAATTAACGCGCTTATAGGCTTTAAGCCAGATGAAGCCCGTAAGATGATCCACCAGCTTTCAGACTTTCTTCGCGGCACGTTAAAAAAAGACGATCAGCAACTGGTGACACTGAGCGAAGAACTGGCCCATTTGCAGCTATATCTTGATATTGAAAAAGTGAGGTTTGGCCACCGTTTGCAAACGGAGATAAGTTGCGACAATCAATGCCGCGAAGGCTTGTTGCCACCACTGCTGCTGCAGCCCGTGGTAGAGAATGCCATAAAATTTGGTTTGTATGATACCACCGGCGATGTAGTGGTGAGCATCCGCGGCGAAATTGAAGAAAATTACCTGGCTATTATTATACAAAACCCATATGATCCCCAAACCGCTAACCCCCGGAAAGGCACCGGCTTTGGCTTAAGCGGCATGCGCAGGCGGCTGCATTTGCTGTATACCCGTAATGACCTGGTTGAAACTTTTGTAAATGATAATATCTTTACCACCATTATAAAAATACCGCAGGCATGAAACAGGCTTTGATCATAGATGATGAACCATTGGCAAGAATGGTTGTACAGGAATATATAAGTGAATATCCCGAAATTAAGGTAATACAAGAGTGCGGCGATGGTTTTGAGGGTATGAAGGCCATAATGCAATACCAGCCCGATATTATATTCCTGGATGTGCAAATGCCAAAGATAAACGGGTTTGAGATGCTCGAGCTTTTAGATAACCCACCAGCTGTGATATTTACCACCGCCTTTGACGAGTTTGCCATAAAGGCCTTTGAAGCCCATGCGGTTGATTATTTGTTAAAACCTTTTAGTAAGGAGCGTTTTAAAAAAGCGGTAGATAAATTTCTTTCGCAAAGCGGCGCGCCGGTTATACAACAACAAAAGCAAACCGAAGAATTATTAGATGCCGTTGCACAGGCACAGGTTCAGCATGACCGTATTGTGGTGAAGACGGGTACCAAAGTTAAGATCATACCGGTACATGATGTGCTATACCTCGAAGCAGATGACGACTATGTAAGTATCCATACCTCCGAAGGATCTTTCCTGAAGAATAAGACCATGAGCTTTTTTGAGAAGGTATTAGATGTAAGGCAATTTGTACGTGTACACCGTTCTTATATTGTTAGCATTGACCAGATAACCCGTATTGACCCTTATGAAAAGGATTCGCACATTGCCATCCTGAAATCCGGTGCCAAGATCCCGGTAAGCAAATCGGGTTATGTAAAATTGAAACAAGTTTTAGGAATATAACAAGGTGCCACCTTTGTTAAAATAATTTTGGTGAGTTGCTGCCCCAATGTCTTATAATTTGTGCACCGAATAAATTATAATACTCCATCACTATTTACGTTTTTTTGCGTTTATTGTAAACCGGGTATAAATTAATGGCAGATTTTAATGATTTTGGTAATCCGCAGGTAGCTTTGCTGCCGCGGCACTTAAAGCAATTTATTGTAAACCAGCATTATGAGCATTACACACCAATAGACCACGCGGTTTGGCGGTATGTGATGCGCCAAAATTATGCGTGGCTTAAAGACGTTGCCTATTATCCATATATCCCCGGTCTCCAAAAAGCCGGGCTAACCATCGAAAAGATCCCTAACCTGCAGGAAATGAACAATGCCCTTGCTATAATTGGCTGGGGCGCGGTAACGGTCGACGGGTTTATCCCGCCCGCTGCCTTTATGGAATACCAGGCTTACCGGGTGTTGGTTATTGCAGCAGATATCCGCCAGTTAAAGCACATCGAATACACCCCCGCACCGGATATTATCCATGAATCTGCCGGGCATGCCCCAATAATTGCCGACAAGGATTACCATGAATACCTGAGCTACTTTGGATCGATAGGGGCTAAGGCCATGTTCTCTGCACAGGATTTCGAATTGTATGAAGCCATCAGGGCGCTATCAATCTTAAAAGAAATGCCCGATGCCGATCTGCAGGAAATTGACGCAGCCGAAAAATTAGTTTATGACTGCCAGGAAAACATTGGCGAACCATCTGAAATGGCTTTGTTAAGCCGGCTGCACTGGTGGACGGTAGAATACGGCTTAATAGGTACGTTAAACCACCCAAAGATATATGGAGCGGGGCTACTATCGTCTATCGGCGAGAGCGCAAGTTGTATGTTGCCGGAAGTAATAAAACTTCCGTACACAATTGATGCGCTTAACTATACGTATGATATTACCAAAACACAGCCGCAGCTTTTTGTAACGCCAGCTTTCCAAAACCTGATAGACGTGCTGGAAGAATTTGCAGACACGATGTCGTTCAGAAAAGGTGGCGCTTATGGGATTAAAAAAGCAATTGAAAGCAAAAACACCTGCACAGCAGTTTACAGTTCGGGTTTGCAGGTAAGCGGGACTTTTACGGATTATTTAGGCACGGATGACAGTTTACATTTTATTAAAACTACGGGCCCCACTGCTTTATCAATAAACAACAAACAACTACAAGGCCATGGCAAAGATTATCACAACGACGGATTTAGCTCGCCGGTAGGTAAGCTGAAGGGCTATGATAAGCCTTTAGAAGATTTCACTAATAAAGAGCTAACGTCTGCCGGCATTGTAGACGGGAAAAAATCTTTATTGTCCTTTAGCAATGGTATTACTGTTAACGGCTTAGTGAACCATATTTTAGTGAAAGATGATAAAATTCAATTAGTATCTTTTTCTGAATGTATGGTTACCGACCCTATTGGCAACATCATATTCGATCCGGCCTGGGGTAATTATGATATGGCCGTTGGCGGGATGATAACGTCTGTATACTGCGGCGCTGCCGATAAAGATGCCTTTGAAGAAATTGTTTATAAATCGGGTACCAACACTTACCACCCAGCATATGACAGCCTGACCCTCGAACTGCATGATCTTTATCGGCAGGTTAGGGATTGCAGGCAAACGCATACCTACTACAGCAACCTTGGCAATCTTTGGCAGCAACTGCAATTAAACCATCGTGACGACTGGCTTTGCGCTATGGAAACGCTGGAGATATTAGATCACGAAGACATTGAACCTAAGCTTGCCGGCCAGATCAAAACGTTTTTAGAAAATAAGGCACAAACAGAAGCCCAACTTAAAAAGTTAATAACCGATGGCTTGTATTTGATAAGACACCCGGTTGAGCAAAAATTGGTTGTATAAAATTTATAATTTAGTAGTATGGTAACTTTAAAAGAAACAGTTGAAGACGAACAGGCCGAAGCGTTAAAACAACTGCTTAGTGAGGTTTTTGTCAAAACTATTGAACAGGAACAAGAAGCAAACCTATTAAAAGAACCTGAGACACCTTATAAGCGTATTAAGAAAATTTTAGATGCCGCGGAAGGTAAAAATTTGTTCGATGATATTAAAGACCCGTCCGAATGGCAGCGTAAGGTGAGAAAGGAATGGGAGCGTGATAATTGATAATAATGTTCTAACATATCTCTCTAAATATTTCTTAAAACCCGAAGGTATTATAACCTCTACGTTATCAATATCAATATTTACTAAAATAAAGACGCTGGGTTTTAATTTCAATGATTCAGAGGAAAATGATTTATTACGGGCCGTTATCACCTCTTTGGAGAATCGGGTTGCACTAATTAACCCATTTGCCGTATGAACATCATTATAACAGGTGCCAGCAGCGGCGTTGGTTTTGAAGCGGTGTTAGAACTTACTGCGCAAAACCACCATCATGTAATAGCCATTGCCCGTTCGCAGGATAAACTTAACCGCCTGCAGGAGATTGCAATAGGCCTCAACCCCGAATGCAATATTTACCCCGTAGTTTTTGATCTGGTTAATGATGATTATACTGATCTTAAATCTTTTGTTGCCGCCCGGTTTAACGGCGGTATAGATATGCTGGTAAATAATGCCGGCGCGCTTATTAACAAGCCGTTTGCCCAACTTAGCGAGCTTGATTTTGTGGAGATGCTGCAAATTAACTTCCTGGCCCATGTGCGTATTACTCAGGCATTGCTGCCGTTAATTAAACAGGGTGGCCATATTGTAAATATTGGCAGCATGGGCGGTGTGCAGGGCAGCGTAAAGTTCAAGGGGTTGGCGGCCTATTCGGCAAGTAAGGCAGCGCTCCATATTTTTACAGAAACCCTGGCTGTTGAACTTGCAGATCAAAAGATAAGCGTAAACTGCCTGGCCCTGGGGTCGGCACAAACAGAGATGCTGGAGGCCGCATTCCCCGGTTATCAGTCGCCGGTTATGGCATTTGAGATGGGCAAATACATTGCCGACTTTGCATTAACCGGCCATAAATTTTTTAACGGAAAAATACTGCCTGTTGCCGTCACAACACCTTAAAACAAATTGGTTGCTAAATAATTTGTTTAATTAAAATCGAGGTTAAAGCTTTTATGCAGCTCTATTAATTGTGGGTTTTTTGAAGCCATGTGCTGAAACTTTTCCAGATCGGTGTAGGGCCGTTTTGTTGCGGCTTGCTCCTCTATGCGGGTGCTAACTTCAATATCAAAGTTTTTGAGCTGCACACGCAAAAAATTAAGCAGGTCGGGCTTTTCTTCCCTAAAATTATTCTCCTGATTTTTACTATTTACAGTTATTTGAAATTCATTTGCCTGCAGCATGATCGGCGCTTCCGAAGTGAAGATAGTAAACAGCGTCATTTTGCTATCGGCCTTTAATTTTGCAGCGTATTCATTCCATTTTTGCATAAAAGCGTCCATCGTGAAATGGTTTTTATCTGTACCCTTTATGTATGGATCTTCTTCCTGCAATACACCTGTGGTGCTGCCGATATTAGTTAAAGAAATGGTTGTAGACTTTTGCGGCATCAACACTTTAGGCTTCAAAGCCGATGTTATATTTTGAGGGGCCTTTACCTCATCCGGAAGCTTGGGGGTATCCGCAACCTGTTCTGTTAAAGCATGCGGGGCAGATGTCTGGTAATTTACAACAGCCTCATTTACTACATGTTTAACCGGCGACAATTCTGCCTGCGGCTGCACCGGCGGAGCAGCTACCGTATCAGGTTTTTTTTTTAGTGCAACTTCCGGTGCGGCAAGATCACCTTTAGAAGGCAGAGAGTTTGGCAGCGGTTGTGTGGCCAAATTAAATGCCGATTGCAAATGGCACATTTTAAGCAGGGCCAGCTCTACCTGTAAACGCTGGTTCTTGCTCAGGCGGTAATTGATCTCGCACTGATTGGCAATATTTAATGCAGATAGCAGGAACGATCCCGATGCCTGCTGAGATTGCTGCAAATACCGCTGGCGCACGCCTTCGCTTACCTCTAAAAGTTTTAAAGTTGCGGCATCTTTGCCCACTAACAGGTTACGCAGGTGGTTTGAGAGGCCGTTTATAAAATGGCTGCCGTCAAATCCGTTAGAAAGTATCTCATCGAAAATTAAAAGCGTTTTCGATGTTTCCTCTTTCATCAGCCCGTCTGTAAGGCTAAAGTAGTAGTCGTAATCGAGGATGTTAAGGTTATCAATTACCGTTTTATAAGTAACGTTGCCTCCCGAAAAACTTACGATCTGATCAAACATCGATAGTGCATCGCGCAAGCCGCCATCAGCCTTTTGGGCAATAATGTGCAGGCCGTCGTCTTCGTAGGCGATATTTTCTTTAACAGCTATGCCGGCCAGGTGAGCGGCCATATCGTCAACCTTAATACGGTTAAAATCAAATATCTGGCAGCGGGAAAGTATAGTGGGTAATATTTTGTGCTTCTCTGTTGTGGCCAGTATAAAAATGGCATAAGGCGGCGGTTCTTCCAGGGTTTTTAAAAAAGCGTTAAATGCCGCCTGCGATAGCATGTGAACCTCATCTATAATATAAACCTTATATCTGCCTGCCTGTGGTGGTATGCGTACCTGTTCAATTAAACTGCGGATATCATCTACCGAATTATTAGATGCGGCATCCAGTTCGTGAACGTTAAAAGAGTTTCCGTTCAAGAAGGCTTTACATGAATCGCATACGCCGCAAGCCTCGCCATTGGCTTGCAAATTGGTGCAATTAATGGTTTTTGCCAGTATACGCGCGCAAGTTGTTTTACCTACACCGCGTGGGCCGCAGAATAAAAACGCCTGTGCAAGCTGGTTGCTTTTTATCGCGTTTTTTAAGGTATTGGTAACATGTTGCTGACCAACAACGGTTTCGAAAGTAGCCGGGCGGTATTTACGTGCCGAAACTATAAAATTATCCACAGCAACTAAGTTAGCAAGAAATGCCGAAGCTTAAAAGGGAATTTAGTTATTGATGAAGGGTAAATGCTTTAACGCAGAAGACCTATCCCAGCCGTCGATGGCAAGTTTTTTTGTCATCCTGAGCGGCAGCTAATGACCTCCACCCGTGGTCGGCAAGGGATAATGCATTTACACCTGAGATTTTTCTCTCCGGCAGAATGACAAACTCTTTTTCCTTATTCAAACGCGTTATTCCTCAGTTTTTTTATCATTCAGCGATGATTATTATATGCCTTTTTACAATTCTTGTAATATTTTTTAAACAATTCGATTATTTTGATAAAAAAACTGCATTTTAGGATGATAAAACAAACCAAAATCGATGAAAAAATTTATCCCGCTGATTTTTTTGCTAATTGTTGTAGTGCTTGCGCTTATTTTCCCTTCAGTAGAGGCAGTAAACGTTAAAAATAGTCAGATTAATTCTGGCGACACCGCGTGGATGCTTACAGCTACGGCTTTGGTATTACTGATGACCCCCGGGCTTGCTTTTTTTTACGGAGGCATGGTTACCAAAAAAAATGTGTTAAGTACCATGATGCAAAGTTTTGTTTGTATGGGGCTAATCACAATAATATGGGTGATTTTTGGTTTTAGCCTGGCGTTTGGCGACGATCTTTTTGGTGGCCTGGTAGGCAGCCCCGCTACTTTTTTTATGATGAAGGGCATGATAGGTAATGCCACCTGGAAACTGGCGCCAACCATACCATTGGTGTTATTTGCCATGTTTCAACTTAAATTTGCAGTAATTACGCCGGCGCTCATCACAGGCGCTTTTGCCGAACGTATAAAATTCACATCGTACCTTATTTTTATATCGCTTTTTATCATTGTTATCTATGCGCCGCTTGCGCACGCAGTATGGCACCCGGATGGCATATTGTTTAAATTAGGGGTACTGGATTTTGCAGGCGGCACGGTGGTACATATGTCTGCAGGGTGGGCAGCATTGGCATCGGCCTTATATTTAAAACAACGTACAGACCAGGCGCACAAACCGGCCCGTATCAGTTACATATTGTTAGGTACAGGCCTGCTGTGGTTTGGCTGGTTCGGCTTTAATGCAGGCTCGGCGTTGGGTTCCGGTACTTTGGCTGCAACCGCCCTGGCTACCACAACTACAGCATCGGCATCGGCAGCAATGGCCTGGATATTTTTTGAAATGACGCGTGGCCGCCGCCCCTCTGTAATGGGCGCCTGTATTGGTGCAGTTGTTGGTTTGGTTGCCATTACACCGGCTGCAGGCTATGTAAGCATACCGCACTCGTTAATTATTGGTATAGTTGCATCCATCATAAGCAGTTTGGTAGTTGAGTGGAGATCCAAAACTTCTATAGATGATACGTTAGACGTTTTCCCGTGCCACGGTGTTGGTGGTATGGTGGGTATGATATTAACCGGCGTGTTTGCTAATAAGAACGTAAACTCGGCCAATACAACCGGTAACGGTTTATATTTTGGCGAAACGCATTTGTTTTTAATCCACTTAGGCGCGTTGGTGGCCGTATCTGTATTTGCATTCTTCGGGGCATTGTTACTTTTAAAAATTACCGACCTGATAAGCCCGTTGCGTGTAACCGTAGAAGAAGAAATTGCCGGGCTGGATTCCAGCCAGCATGGCGAAGAGATGTAATTAAACATTAAACCCCGCTACAGCGGGGTTTAATGTTTAATTACCATGGCGCAATATCCAGTATTAATACAGATTTATGATGTTGAAACAAACAAATGAAGGTTAATTGCTATTATTCTGAAAATAGCTCAAATACTCATAATAGATCACCCCCCCCTTCCCCTGTTATTAATGAATCAACACCGACATTTTTTTTCTGCACTTAAGTTTTCCCTGATTATACTTTGTTCTGCCGTTTGCATGATAAGCCCTGCGCAAACCCGGATTGGGAAAGACAGCATCCGGATAGCTGTAGAGCCGGGTTATGATAGTGTGAGTAAAACACACCGTTTCTTTTTTGGCGAAAGTTACCGGCAGTTATGGGCCACGCCCGTAAAAATGAAGATCTTTAACTTTGCCAAAGAAAAAGGCGGCTTAAAAATTGTGGAAAAAGGCGGCGGCAGGCAAACTAAATCCCTTCGGCTGCAGGATTCTACCGGCCAGCAATGGGTTTTGCGTACGGTACAAAAATATCCGGAAAATGTGTTGCCGGAGACTTTGAGGCCAACCATTGCAGGTACAATTATACAGGATCAGGTAACGGCAGAGCATCCTTACGGCGCACTGGTTGTGCCACCTTTAGAGCAGGCGCTTGGCATTTCGCATTCGCACCCCCAAATTGTGTACGTTGGCGACGACCCCGCGCTGGGCAAATACCGCGATGAATTTAAAAATCATGTTTTTTTATTTGAAGAACGTGAACCAACCGATGTAGACAAGACAGACAATACCGATAAGGCACAGCGAAAACTCGAGAAAGATAATGATAACCGTGTAGACGCGAAAATTTTATTGCGCATACGCTTATTGGATATGCTGCTTGGCGACTGGGACCGCCATGGCGACCAATGGCGCTGGAAACAAAATGAAGACAGCACGGGCACCACCTATTCGCCCATACCGCGCGACCGCGACCAGGTGTTTTATAATAGTTCGGGCGTGCTGCCTACGCTGGTTGCCTATAACGATAATTTCGTAAAATTTCAAAGCTACCAGGATCACATCAGGGGTATAAACATCTGGAATATTAACAACCAGGATATGGACCGGTATTTTTTAACCGGTTTAAATGAGCAGGACTGGATAACCGAAATAGACTCTATTCAAAAAACTTTAACAGATAAACAGATCCGTAGCGCAATGCGCCAGATGCCGGCCCCCATTTATAAAATATCCGGAGAGCAGCTTACCAGAAAATTAATTGCGCGCCGTAATAAGTTAAAGGTTCAGGGCATGCATTACTACCGTTTCCTGGCGCGCACGGTAGAGATATTGGGTACCGCTAAAAATGAACACTTCGATATCACTAACCTGCCGCATGGCTTTGTGCATGTAAAAGTTAACAAGATTAAAAAAAGCGGGGGCTTGGCGCAGGTTATTTACGACAGGACATTTGACCCCAAGGTAACCCAGGACCTCCGGATATTTGCCTTTGCCGGCGAAGATGTGTTTGACATGCATGGCAGCAGTAAATCGCCCATAAAAGTGAGAATGATAGGCGGCGACGACGTGGATAGCTTTAAAGCCGATGCCGATATTACCAGCCCGGGTAACCGCTACATCTATGACCGGTCAGATCAGCGCAACTTTTATCCTAATGCCAATCAGGCTAATTTAAAGGTATCATCAGACACGGTTGTAAACTATTATAAACGCAAATATTTTAAATACGATTATTTGCAGCCTATACCGCTGGCCAGCTATAACCGCGATTATGGCTTTCAGTTAATAGGCGAATTCATTTTGCAAAAGCAAGGGTTCAGAAAGTATCCTTACGCCTCAAGGCAATCGCTGCTGGTTAATTATGGTTTCGGCAATAACTCGCTGCTGCTGAGATATAAAGGCGAGTTCAAAGAAGCTGTTGGCAATAACGACCTGGTTATAAACGCCTTATCTAAAGGCCCTAATTATAAATATACGTTTTTTGGCGTGGGTAATGAGAGTGTTTACGCCAATGATGCGGGCCGTGATGTGCATTATTATCGCAATACATACGATTACCTGGATGGCGATATCGGATTAAAGCACAACTATGGCGAGTGGACAACCACAGCAAGCTTAACCGCGCAATACTACAATGGCGAGGGCGACAAAAACCAGGCAAAATTTATTAAGCTGTACAGCGACCAACACCCTAACGAGAATGTATTTGCTACCAAAATATATGGGGGTGTTAAGTTTAACCTTGATTTTGATACCCGCGATAAATCTGTGATTCCGCACCAGGGTGTGCATTGGAATACCACGGTTATGGGCTTAACCGGCTTGAAACAAAATGAAAACACTTATGCGCAAATACAAACAGAGTTTAGTTTCTTCTTTACCCCGGCCACAGACTCAACTTTTGTAATTGCCGATCGTATTGGCGGCGGCACCACTTTCGGCAATGCCGAATATTTTCAGCAGCTAAATTTAGGCGGCAGCTCAAGCCTGCGCGGGTTTTACGCCCAGCGGTTTACCGGTAAAAGCGCGGTTTACAACAACCTCGATGTGCGGCTTAAATTGCTGGACTTTAGCTCCTACATTTTACCTGGCACATTGGGCCTTGTAGGGTTTAATGACGTAGGCAGGGTATTTGTACCCGGCGAGAGTTCGAGTGTGATACACGTAGGCTATGGCGGAGGTTTTTACTTTGCCCCGGCGCAATTGATTTTGATAGAGGGCCTGGTAGGTTTTTCTAAAGACGGAGCGTACCCATACGTATCTGTCGGGCTAAAATTTTAGTGCTTCATAGATTGTAGCGTAATTGCCGACCCTGCGCCTATGGCAAGGCCTGCGGCAACATCTGTAGGGAAATGTTCGCCCAGGTACATACGCGAGTAACTTACCGAGCCCGCCCATAAATAAGCAGGCGCTATGATATACCATTTAGGGTAGGCTATGGATAGGGCAGTAACCGTAGCAAAAGACGTTGATGTATGCCCCGACGGAAACGAGGTGCTCCCGGCTTTATAAACTGCAATAAAGGTAGTATCGCGTATAAAGGGCCGCGGCCGTTTTACAAAATGTTTTGTTATTAGCGTTATGCCATAGCTTAATACGGTACTGCTGGCAACAAACAAAGCATTTTGCCGCATTTGCTGGTTATTGGCAATAATGCCGCCAAGTAACAATACCGCCGGCACACCGGCATCGCCATATTTTATTGATCTGGTTAAACCCAGCATAATATCCGTTCGCTCCGGCGTACGGCTTTTGGCCAGGCTGCGCATAATACTATTATCAAATTCCTGCACGGCAGACTGCGGTAACGGTTCGGCTGTTTTTGGTTGGCTGTATACAGGTTTATACATTAGTATTACCAATGCCGCTGCCGGCGCTATTTTTAGTGATATGTTAAACCCGATTTTTAATTTCATTACGTTTTAACAAAACACAAAGCTTACATCAATGTTCTGCAATTTCGGCCTTCTTTGCAAAGGCTTTATTAAATGGAAGAAAACCGCTTTTTTAACCGCGATCTTAGTTGGCTTGGCTTTAATGCCAGGGTATTAAATGAGGCGGCCGGCGTTACCGTACCCTTACTTGAAAAGATAAAATTCTTAAGCATCTTTTCTTCCAATCTCGATGAGTTTTACAGGGTGCGGATGCCGGTGATAAATGCCCTGAAGAAAATTGGCGAAAACCCCGGCTCAGATCTGGATGCCATAGAACATGCAGCCATCCTGGAGCAGGTAAAATTAACCATACAACAACAGCAGGCAAAGTTTGGGGCCATCCTCGCAAGAAAGATCATACCGCAATTAAACCAGCGTAGTATCCATTTGGTTTATAATGAAGTACTTCCCGAATTTTTATCAGATACTGTAAGCAATTTTTTCCTGGCCGAAGTACTGGCATTTTTACAACCCGTGAATTTGAAAAAGCGTCCCGACTTTTTTCCCGAAAATAATAAGCTATATTTTCTGATAAAAGTAAAGGATGGGGATAGCGACACGCTTGTGGCACTAAATATCCCCTCAGACCGGCTGCCGCGATTTTCCGGTTATAAAGAAGGTGATAAAAAATACGTAGTTTTTTTAGATGATGTAATACGCGCCAACTTACAAAGCATTTTTCCTGGCGAAATAATAAACGGTTGTTATAGTTTTAAAGTTACCCGCGATGCCGACCTCGATCTAAAAGACGATTACCGCGGCGAACTATCTAACGAGATAGAAAAGCAACTTTTTAAGCGCGATTACGGTTTGGCCACGCGGCTGCTTTACGAAACCAAAATGCCCGGGGAGTTGCTGGAAAAGCTTCAAAAATTTCTGGGCCTCACAAAGGCCACATCTGTTGAGGGCGGCAGGTACCATAACTTAAAAGATTTTACATCCTTCCCGGTAAGTTCGGCTGAGCTTGAATATAAGTCCTGGGTGCCGATAAACAGGGCAGATGCGGGCGCGCATAACACCGTTGCTGCGCAGATACTCCGGAAGGACATGATTGTGCACGCGCCTTACCAAAGCTATGATATGGTTTTGCGTTTTTTTAACGAGGCAGCCATTAACCCCGATGTAAAAGAAATATATGTGACCCTGTATAGGGTTGCAAGTGATTCGCTGATAGCGCATGCTTTAATGAGCGCCGCAAAAAATGGTAAACAAGTGCATGTGGTTATGGAGCTGAAAGCCAGGTTTGATGAAGCGAATAACCTTAAATGGGCTAAAGCCATGAAGAAGGCCGGCGTTAAAATTATCTATAGCGTAACCGCCCTTAAGGTACATGCCAAAGTTGCCCTCATAAAAACCAAACAGAATGGGCGTATGTTATATACGGGGTTGCTGGCTACAGGTAATTTAAATGAAACCACCGCAAAGTTCTACACAGACCATATACTTTTTACAAGTAATAAAGATATGCTGCGCGAGATGGAGTTGCTGTTCATCTTCCTAAGCAAGCGCGAGAAGCCCGATAGATATAAAGGCGACGTTGACTTTAAACATTTGCTGGTTGCGCAATTTAATTTGCAAACCAGGTTTTTAGAATTGATAGACCGAGAAATAGAATTTGCAAAACAAGGGTTACCTGCCGCAATTAAAATAAAGTTGAACAACCTTGAAGAACATCACCTCATCAGCAAACTTTATGAAGCCTCGCAGGCGGGTGTAAAAATAGCGTTGATCGTGCGCAGTATTTGCTGCCTTATTCCCGGGGTAGAAGGCATGAGCGACAATATTACCGTAAGGCGGGTTATAGACCGGTACCTTGAGCATGGCCGGATTTTTATCTTTAATAACAACGGTAGCAACGAAGTATTTATGGGGTCGGCCGACTGGATGAACCGCAATATTTACCATCGTATAGAGGTTTGTTTCCCGGTTTATGATCCCGCGATAAAAAACCAAATGATTGCCATCATCAATCTTTTGTTAGCAGATAACGTTAAGGCCGTAACCCTTAACCAGCATATGGAAAATGTTGATGTTCCTTTGATAAAGCCACATGTTGAAGCACAGCTGGAGATATACAACCTGGTTTCGGCAGCTTCCTGATAATGTGATTTTCTTATTTGTTTTTTAATCATTAAAATAACGTTAATTAAAGTTTACTTTACTGTAAACTATTTCGCCGTTATTTAACAATTTAATTAATCTTCAAAATGTTTACAGATTGTGATTGTAAATAGCACATAGTCTGCAAATAATCATTTATGAAAAATCCATTTAAAATTATTGTTCTCTCAAGCCTGTTACTAAGCCTGGGTGTAAACCCGGCAAAGTTAATTGCGCAAACTAAATCGGGTTTCAAGGTTTTAAACAAATATTCGATTAAAAGCCCGGGCGGCTGGGATTACATTACAGTAGACGGCGCCGGGAAGAAGATCTACGTATCTCATGGAACCCAGGTGAATATTTTAAGTACCGGCGGCGATTCGCTTGGGGTGATCACCGGAATTAAAGGCGTGCACGGCATAGCGCTTGCCAAGCCGTTTAACAAAGGATATACCAGCAATGGCGGCGATAATAATATTACCGTTTTTGATCTTACCACTTATAAAACATTAAGTATTGTACCGGCAGGCACCAACCCCGACGCTATTTTTTATGAACCTTATACTAAAAAGGTTTACGCCTTTAATGGCCGAAGCAAAGATGCAACCGTTATAGATGTGGCTACCGATAAGGTAGTTGCAACCATACCATTAGGCGGCAAGCCGGAAACGGGCGTATCTGACGGGCGGGGAAAGGTTTTTGTAAATTCGGAAACTACCAATGAGATTATTGTTATTGATGCCGCTACCTATAAAGAGATTCACAGGTACAAAATAGAAAAAGGCGACGAGCCATCTGGCCTTGCCATTGATGTTGCTACACACCGCTTGTTTATTGGCTGCGGCGGCAATAAAACTATGGTAGTAATGGATTATGACAACGGCAGCAACCTGGCAAACATCCCCATTGGAGGTTGCGACGGCGTAGCTTTTGACCCTGCCCTAAAGCAAGCCTATAGCTCCAATGGCGAAGGCACCTTATCTGTAATAAAAGAAGTTAATGCCAATAAATTTGAACTGGTTGAAAATGTGGCTACCGAACGCAGTGCGCGCACTATAGGAATAGATGTAACTACACACCATTTGTTTTTACCCGCGGCAGAAATGCAGCCGGTAACGCCAACGGCCGAAACCCCCCACCCACGGCCCAAAATGGTACCCGGAACATTTCACATTATTGAAGTTGGTAATTAGATATACTGCACACTTTGAAAAACTTATTTTATATACTGCTTTTATTTATTGCCTTTAATGCTAAAGCCCAGGTTGAAGACACTACTAAAAAGAAAAATATTCCCGATACACTCAAGAAAGATCTTTTTACAGCGCCAGATACAGTTAGGCATTTACACAGTAAAACGCGCTCGCTCATACCACCGGCCATCCTGATAGGTTATGGCGTATCCACATTTTATGTGCATCCGCTGCGGCGTATTGATTACTATGCATACGATCAGGCAAACAAGCATGATTTTGTTCCTACAAGCCATATCGAAAATGTTATACAATATGCCCCGCCCGTGTTGGTTTACGGCCTAAACCTAATTGGCGTTCACGGCAAGAACACTTTTATAGACCGTACGCTTATCTACCTGCTTGCCCAAGGCATGCTGGAGGCAACGGTATTTGGGTTAAAGCACGCCACCCATCGCGAGCGGCCAAATGGGGCAGATGATTATTCATTTCCATCGGGGCATACGGCCAACTCATTTGCGGGGGCCGAGTTTATGGCGCAGGAGCTAAGCGGCAATTCTGTTTATTATGGCTACCTGGGTTATGCCTTGGCTACAACTACGGGTGTTTTTAGGATATACCATCAGGATCATTGGCTAAGCGACGTAATTGCGGGTGCGGGTTTTGGTATCCTATCTACTAAAGCGGCTTATTTGCTGTACCCCTATATCAGAAATTCTATCACCGATCCAAAAAAAGAAGAAGACAGGCATAACAAAGATGTACCCGTTGAGTTAAGAAAAAACAAACCCACCCGCAGTGCAATGCTGCTCCCGTCTTTGCAGCAAGGGGCATTAGGGGTCCAGTTCTCTATGCAGTTGTAGTAAAATTTGCTTTTGGGGATCAGATGCATCTGTAAAAGCGTTTGCCATGCCCAGGCAGGTATTAGCCGTGTAGGTGAACTGGGCCGTTGGCGATGGTGTGGTTACAATGGTAAGATCATTAGAGGCAACCACGCAATTTGGCGACGATATATTGGCAGCAAGTGCAGATACCAGGCGATAAAGGTAAGTGCCCGCAGTTGCCGGCGCGGTTACGGCAAAACTGGTTTGTGTTGAACCGGTGGTAAGGTCTGTCCAGGTGTTGTTTATAAAAACTTGTAACTTTTGCTCATAGCCGCTCGCTAAGGTTGAAGTGGCATTAATGGTATAAGTTTGCCCCGAACCGGCACAGGTGGTTTGCGATGTACTGGTGGTGCCGTTAAAGGCAGCGGTAACCTGCGCCATAAGGGCTGAAGGTTATATCGTCTACTGCAAAGTCATTACCAACTGTACTGCTGGCATTACTTATCAGTTTTATGGTTACAGATGAAGTGCCGGCCGGAAGGGTAAAATTGGCAACATAATTATGCCACACATTTCCGGTGGGTACATCGCCGGTGGCAATACCGGTACCTATTTCGGTGCCATCTTCGGCATAAAGGTGGAATGTCATATTCGGCGGAATTGCACCTGCAGTAGAAAGCACGTTCTTTATCCAAACCCCAAACTGATACTGTGTGGTACCGCACAGCCCGGCCACTTTACGGGTAAAAACTTCGCCCGCGGTAATGTTTCCGTTAACAACCATCATATAACCGGTAGTTAAGCCGCCATTGGTATCATGATCGTGGTCATAACTGGTTACAAATTGCCCATGCACATTCCCGTCTACCAGGTTGGTAATGGTGTAAACGTTTTCTCCAATGTTGTTACCAGAGCTATAAGTGTAGGTGGTAGAGCCCGAATCGGCCGATAGGGCAGGGCCCCGTGTTGCAGTACCCGAACCAAAAGTGATCTTAACAACCGGATCGCCTAAACTGCTCTGGCACCTGGCAGTAAAGCCGCTAAGTATTTGAATTGATACAGCCACTATTATTATACTTAAAGCTTTTACGGTTGTGTATTTCAGCAACATTTAAATATCAATAGGGGTACCGTGTAAAAAGCGCCCCTAAAACAGGAGCGCCTCATCATTCATGAAAAAATTACACATTACACCGGCATCGCAGCTCCGGCAAATGTTGTAGATCAAAAATCATCATCAAACCAGCCTAACCCAAAAATGTATCGGTAAACAACGGTTTTGTATAGATGAACAAGCCTTTACAATTACCCATACCTAATATTTTTACGTGCCAATTACCCGTGGAAAGAAACAACAGCATTTTTTAACGGTTATAAGATCATAATTATAAAAAATGGAAAGCGACCCAAAAGATACTGTTAACCACGCAGTAAGATATGATAAGTTCGGCGGCACAGACGAACTCTATATGGCAGAACTCCGGAAACCTGCACCCGGCACCGGCCAGGTAGTGATAAAGGTAAAAGCGGCCGGTATAAATCCGGGCGAAGCATCTATACGTGAGGGCCGTTTAGCCCAACAGTTTCCCTCAACGTTCCCTTCGGGCCAGGGAACAGATTTTGCAGGAGTTGTAGAGGCAGTTGGCAATAAGGTAACTGATTTTAAACCCGGCGATGAAGTGTTAGGCTATTCGCACGAACGCAGCAGCCATGCAGAATATGTGGCTGTTGACGCAGGGCAGGTAACCCCACGCCCCGCTAATATAAGCCGTGAACAGGCAGGCGGCTTGTTTGTGGCGGGTACCACTGCCTATGCCGCCGTAAAGGCAGTTGAATTAAAGCCGGGCGATGTGCTCATTGTATCTGGTGCGGCAGGTGGTGTAGGGTCATTGGCAGTTCAACTGGCTAAAAATGAGGGTGCAGAGGTATTTGGTTTTGCCAGTGAACCCAATCATGCCTGGTTGAAAGAACATGGCGTAGTACCAGTAGCCTACGGCGATGATAACGAAAAAGCCATTAGAGAGGCATTGGCCGGCCGCAAACCTGACGCTTTTTTTGATGCCTCGGGAAAAGGATATGTAGAACTGGCAATAAAATTGGGCATACCGCCCAACCGCATCAATACAGTAATAGATTTTGAAGCTGCCGCAAAATATAAGGTAAAAACAGCCGGAAGCGCCGAAGCTGCTACTGCCGGTATACTGGCAGAGCTTGCCCAAATGATTAGTGAAGGTAAGCTGGAAATGACTGTCGCCAAAACATACCCGCTAACAGAAGTTAGAGCTGCATTTGATGATCTGGAACAGCGCCACACCCGCGGTAAAATTGTACTGATCCCTTAATACTTAAATTATAACGCATAAAATCTCTTAGCTATTAGCTAAGAGATTTAACTTTATAGCAGTAACGTGGAGCGGCCGGGCAATATCTAAGCGTTTTATATATTTCCGTTATTATATTTTTTTCGATAGGCGGCCGGAGAAAGGCCGCTGATCTTTTTAAATATCTTACTGGACCCCTTATAACAGCATAGCTTACACTGAACATTACTTCGCTAAGATCTTTATCGCCTGTTTCAAATTCTTTTTGCTGCTTCCATTTTACGTACTGGGCATATTCGGCTACAGAATTGCTTGTGTCTATTTTAAAACGACGCTCAAGTGTGAGGCGGCTTATTGATAATTTAGCCGCGAGTTGTTCAACAGCAATCTTTTGCTGAAAATAGACTTCTATATAAGCTTGAACCTTTTTTATCACGTCGTTATTATGCTTTTTTTGGCGTTCAAAAATTATAAAGGGCGATTGGCTGTCCCGCTCGGTATCTATCATATAGGCTTCAGCCATTTGAATAGTAATTTGTCTGCCTGCAAATATTTCTATCAAATAGATTAAACGATTAACGTATGAAAAGGCACCGCCGCTGGTGTACATGCCCGCATCTTCTATAATGATCTTGTCGTAAATTAAATTAACGTTTGGATACAATTTTCTGAAAGCGTTGGTATAATTCCAATGCGTTGCACACGATTTGCCGTTCAGCAGGCACGTTGCGGCAGGAAAGCGCCAACACAATAGCTGGCAATTTCAGTACCACCTTCACGTTGTTTAATTATCCATGGTAAAAAAATCCTTATTCAACTCAATTATTTGTTCGGGCTTGCCTATTATAGGCGGTATAATAATCAGGTCGGTTTTTTCTACCTGGTCGATAGATAGGTCTGGTTTAATAGTAAAATGACTGTTCAAATAAATAGCCGGACGCTTTAACCTACGAGTTAAATACTAAAAGCATCAGGCAACCCCTGATTTTTAAGTAAACTGTTAACATGCAAAAAGAGCTGTTTGGTAGTTTCGATATTGGAAAGGGCTTACCGGCCCAGCCGGAGCAATGATCCTTGCATGTAAAAGGCATAACCATAAATTACTAATATTCCTAAATCCCGATTTAGTTAATATTATTGTCGAAATACCACCGGAATTGAATACAATTTTTTAAAATTCTGCAACACACAATAAACATGAATAAAATCATAATCAGTCTTTTCCTGCTATTACTATCGGGGCTTAGTTATGGCCAAACTGATACAATAAGTATAGCCAGGAATAACCTCAGGCTTGATTATTTAAAGGGCGGCACAAGCCAGTTTGCGGTATGGAGTAAAAGCACATTAACCGGCAAGGTTTCCAGAATCATACTCTGGGAAAGAAGTGTAAATT
Source organism: Mucilaginibacter sp. (assembly GCA_965277245.1). Taxonomy (GTDB): domain Bacteria; phylum Bacteroidota; class Bacteroidia; order Sphingobacteriales; family Sphingobacteriaceae; genus Mucilaginibacter. Next base: position 2,067,603 of record OZ255719.1, on the reverse strand, counting down.
TTGCACAACGGGATAGCCGAAAAGTAATCACCGTAGCTCAACGGCGGCTTTATGAAGATAGTACCAAAAATACCTATGTTTTTACAGTGAGCGACCGGGCAAACTTCCAAACACTTTATGATTACAGGGCCGATAAGACAGGAATTCAGGCTTTTGATTACAAAGACAACCGGATTGTTGGCGCTGATACGGTATCTAAAAATATAAAAGCGGGATTCCGCCTGGAATTGCCGGTTTTACCTTATTGCTTTGAACTGGATCTGGAAACTTTAAGTATGTTGCCAATTAACCATACCGGGCAAAAATTTGTAATTAATTTTTATCACCCGGGTGGTAATGTAGCACCAAAGTATTATCCGGTCACTATCATGGGCGAAGACAACCTGAGTTTAGTTACCGGCGAAAAATTAAAATGCTGGGTTATCCGCCTTGCTTACGATGATAAGAATTATGATCTTTCGTGGATAAGCGAAAAGCAGCATACCTTTATCAAACTGGAATCGCACAGCCCCGGCGCAACTTTTAACAAGGTAAGACTGCTAACCGGTGTGAAAACGCTTTAAATAAATCTAACAGCAAAATTACTGTCGCACTGTTGCTTACATATGCGGCTGAGCGATTGAGGGGGTAATTTGCAATTGGGCAAACACATTGTATCTTTCGGCATGAAATATTTCGTTTTTATTTTTTTAATGGCTGCGTATTTTCGGTGCTTTTCGCAGATCGATACGGTTAGCGTAAATAAAAAAAATGTACATACTGAGTTTTTAAAAGAAGGCAGCAGCCAGTTCCTGGCGTGGTACCAGGACCCGAAAACGAAATTCATATCCAACCATGGGATAGGTGAACGAACCATTAAATTTGATAAAATGCGGGGCCGCGACGTGATCGTGGTAACACAGCACCGGCATTATGACGATTCTTCTACCAGTAAATACGTTTATACGGTGAGTGATCGTAAAACCTTTCAAACCCTGTATGATTACACTTTCCGGATAGCCAGCGGCGCAGAGGCCTTTAATTATACTGATAAAGGCGTGGCCGGGGCCGACACAGTAAAAAATAATGTAAAGGCGACTTTCAACTATAAGTTTCCGGATGTTACCCCATACTGCTCAGAACTGAATGTAGAAACCATGTGTTCGCTTCCTTTTAAAAAGCTTGGGCAAAAATTTGCGATCAGCTTATATGAACCGGGCCTTGCTTATCCTCCAGAATACCACCAGGTGGAGATCACGGGGAGCGAAAATATTGTTGCCGTAAATGACACTTATATTAATTGCTGGATAATTAAACTAACGTACGATAAAGACAATTATGAATATTGGTGGATCAGCAAGAAACTGCATGAGTTTTTAAAGCTTGAGTCATTTAGCCCTACAGGTAATTTTTATAAGGTTAAACTTTTTAATTCTGCACCGGGGCGTTTTTAATCAACCTTATTGGAAAAGTAAAAGATAATTGAATAAGGGATTGAAAAATTTATTTAATATAAATTTGGGTTGCTCTGCCTAAAGACAACTGCAGTAGAATAATTAAGCTGATGGAAGTACTACACCCAAAACTTTATTTTTATAAAAGAGTAGTTCAGGCAAAGCGCTATATCGATACAAACTATGCCGATTGCATTGATCTCGGCAACATTGCTGACGAAGCATATTTTCGAAATTTCATTTTAACATATATTTAAGGAAACCTATCTTAAAACGCCACACCAGTATCTTACTTTTGTAAGGTTGGAAAAGGCTGCCGAATTATTAAAAACAGGTATTCCTGTATCTGAAACCTGCTATTGCGTTGGGTTCGAAAGCTTGAGTTCATTCACTAAATTATTCAGGAAAACGTATGGTTTGAACCCTTCAAAGTATTTATCTCAGCAACGATCCATTAAGCTTCAAATTGCTGACTCGCCCATGTCTTTTGTGCCATCATGCTTTGCATATCAATATGGGTGGCCGGAAAATAGCAATATCCGACAAATGATTTTTGCTCAATAACCGTTTCTTTGTAAAAAAATAAAACGATGATAAGTAAATTAACACACATGAATATCTATGTGCTGGATCAGCAAAGCGCTTTAGATTTTTATACAAACAAACTTGGCTTTAAAGTGATCACAGACGTGCCAATGGGCAAGGATGCGCGGTGGCTCACGGTTGGTACCCCGGAACAGCCCGGGTTCGAAATTAACTTAACGCCTATTCAGGAAAACCTGCTTCACTCAAAAGAAACCGCAGCAGCGTTGAGGGAGCTCGTTAAAAAGGGAACATTTGGTGTAGGTGTTTTTACCTGTCACGATATTATGGCAACTTATGAGGAACTTAAAGGAAAAGGCGTTGAATTTCTAAAGCCACCCACCAAAGAGTTTTATGGCACAGAAGCATTGTTTAAAGATGACTCGGGCAATTTCTTTTCACTGGCACAACTTGTTTAATTAAATGTGAAAACTATATTTGATAAAGCAATCAGGGAGAATCTGATCAGAAGGATGGATACACTGGAAGAAAATAGCCGATCGCTTTGGGGTGAAATGAACATCTATCAATGCTGAAACACTGCAGGCTTTGAGAGGAAATGATCTTGGGTAAGTTAAATGTAGAAAAGATATGCTCCTCCCTTGAGCATTGGCCTTACAGGATGGGAATTCTGTGAAAATTAATTAAAAGCTGCTGCAGGTGATTGTAAAATTCAGGTCTAAATAATAGTCACGAGAACCGCACATGAATATAGTTATCGTGCTTGCACACCCACGTAAAGAAAGCTTAAATGGCGCATTGGCTTATCATCTTGCCGGGCAGCTTAAGGGGAAGCATACCGTTATTTTACAAGATCTTTACAGGGATGGATTTGACCCCCTGCTAAAGGAAAACGAATTGCTTGATATTAATTATTTTAGTGATGATATCAAGCTTTATTGCGAAGCAATTAAAGCTGCCGATTGCCTGATCATCATTCATCCAAACTGGTGGGGCGCGCCGCCTGCGATGATGAAGGGCTGGATAGACCGGGTTATCCGTCTTAACGTTGGTTACGGGTTTAACGATAAAGGCGAAGGTGAACCAATTCCCCTTTTAAAACTGAAACACTTTTTTGTTTTTAATACATCCAATACGCCCGATGAAAGAGAGCAAACCGTTTTCCACGATCCGCTGGAAAACATTTGGAAAAACTGCATTGCAGGCTTTCTATGTACACCTCATTTCGAAAGACGTATGTTTAATGTTGTGGTTACCAGCACAGATCGTGAACGTGCCGCATGGCTTAATAGCTCTCTCCAATTAGTTACAAATACCATTGGCTAAAATCAGGAATACCAGCATAAATTTAAATACGGCAATTATTTTAACTTTTCTCCGAAACTGGAGGATCGCATTGTTGTATCTAAATTGCACAAATCATTTGCATGAGCTCTATTTACACTACCACAACATCGAACGATTTGGCCGTATCGCGGCAGAGTAACAGTTTACTAAATGATTAAAAAGAGGTAGAAATGATTTCCCTAACTGCCGAAGAGCGGTGCGCAATCCTGGTGAAAAACAGGCCGGCACTGATCCTAAAGCATTGCCGGTAAAGATATTGCATTCTATTTAAGGATCCGCCCTGAGAGCTTAAGCCGTATCAGTAAAGCGCTTGTAACTGATGTTAAAAAGCTTCAAATTACGCCGTACTTATTTTAGTGCATTACACTATCTGATACTGGAAGGTAGGAGGACAATCAAAGGTTATCCTTTTAGAGATCGTAATCATTGATAACAAATGATAGTTTTGCGTTCGGTACAAAAAACCCCCTATAAATCAATCGTTTACAGGTTTTGAATATGTTTTGATACTTAAAAAATAGTATTAGCTGTACAAGAACCATGCTTATAACAACTTGATTTACAGATAGCTACGAAGATTTTATTTGATCAGGTATCCCCCAGTAAATCAAACGAAACTTGGTTGAAAAACAGATATTTGACATTAGAAAAGTAATATCATTTATCCTCTTAAATTTGAGAAAATTCCGGATTTTTCTTGTTACTATTCTATTTCAATCGTGTATGAACAATCAACAAACCGCTGTTTAAAAACCCTATTGAACCTAATATTTAAAAATCTTATATATTAGCACCCGCAGGCAATATATCCCCTTTTGAATTAGATTAAAATCAGGCCAGCGTTCCTTAAGCATTTTGAGCGATTGCTCTTTGTAATTTTTATTTAAATTAGTGCTTAACTGCGTTGAGTGTACCCGGTAACCTGTTAAATATTCGGGAATGATAAAGGCCCTGTGCGAGGCACATATTCTCAACCAAAGGTCTAGATCTTCATGCCCCTGATATTCTTTTGTCTCATTAAATTCATTTCCTTCTAAAACCGATCTCCTTACTACAGCAGAAGATATAACTAAGCAATTGTAAAAAGCCAGCAGGTATTTTCGCTGAATAAAGTTTAATTTATTTAAAGACCTTTTTATAGATGCAAGCCGTAAAAAATATTTTTGTGCTTCGCCAAAATACTTAACATTTGTAGCCACAATTGCTATCTCTTCATTATTGTTCAATAAAGCAACTTGCTTCCCCAATTTTTCTGGCATCCAAAGATCATCATCATCACAAAACGCAATTAAACTGCCATTCGATTTTCGTATACCATAATTTCTAACAAAGGCAGGTCCATTACTTTTGATCTCTAACTGATATAGCTTGCATCTGTGATCATTTATATTCTTAATCATATTAAAGGTATCATCAGAAGATTTATCTGATATAATGACCACTTCAAAATTGCTATACGACTGAGTAAGTATACTTGATAAGGTTTCTTTAAGATATTCGCATCTGTTAAAAGTTGGTATTACGACGCTTACTAAAGGAAATTGATCCAAGAAAAAAATCATTAGTGAGCTATTATCAGCCCGGTAATCTGGTAATATTTTTATTTCTAAATGATATCGTATAAAGATACTATTTCTTAATTAAAAGAATTAATACAATAATACGATGATGTGAAATTCAGATAATTAACAGAAAAGTACTGGATTATAAGATTCGCTTACACAAGCGGCACAATTTCAGTGTAGTTTAAGCTAACCACCATATCGTCATTTTCATGAATACTTTTTTTACTTTTACGCTCGTACTCTTGCCTTATTATTGAACCCATACCTATGTGATAATTTGAGGTGAGGTTTCCTGTATGTATTCGCCTTAAAAAGTTTAGCCTTTTAGGTAACATCACTTCCTTTATATTTCGCAAACGGGCACGCGCCATAAATTCTACATCGGCCTGTACAGGCCATGCCTTATACCCATCCATATCATAAAATAAACTTTTTTTGATAGCAAAAACGCCCGATTTCCTTCTTTTATACAACCCGGCAGCAAAGTGTAAGTACCTGGCAATTTTTAAGTACTTGCTATTTTTCAAACTTAAAATTTTCTTTGAAAAAGAAGGTTCGCCCTTGAATAATATGGCGTGGTGTTTGTTTAAGTTTTTTTCAAACTGTTTTATTTTGCTCCTGTTAAATACCCGCCGGGGCTCATTACTGCGATCTAGCAAATCAACAAAGTCAGTTAATCCGAACCTTACTATATCATTTAATTTAAATGGCTCTATTAAACCTTGCAGAAAAAATGGTGGCATGATATCATCTGAGTCGAAAAAAACCAGGTAGTTTGCTTGACTTATAGTAGCCAGCGTATTTCTTATAACGTACGGCCCTAAATGCTCTTGAAAATAAAACACTCTTGCCTTAGGAAATTGCGGTAATATTGAGGTTAATAAACCCAAAGTCGCTTCACAAAAGTCTATCCCAATGAGTATATCAAAAGAAATATCCGGGGTAGAAATTTGTTGATCTCTGATAGACATTAAACATTCTCCTAAATATGTTTCTGCTTTATAAGCAGGAATTATTACAGATATAGTTAAATGCATATTAGTGAATATCGAAAGGTTTTTGTGATGTGGTTTAGTTAACAAAATTAATATTTAAAACACTACATTTTAAAAATGGCTTTCTCATTTTTCCAAAATCACGGTTTTCTTTAATAACGTACAGATTTATATCTTTAGCTTATTAACAAGATATGTTATTTAATTCGACAAGTTTTTTAATTTTTCTGCCCATTGTCTTTACGATTTACTGGCTGCTCGCCGGTCGCTCTTTTTCAAAATTTCAAAACCTTCTGCTTTTAGTTGCAAGTTATTATTTTTATAGCTGCTGGGATTATCGTTTTTTATTTTTGTTAATCTTCTCTACGCTCTTAGATTACTATTCGGCTTTTAAAATATTCTCATCTAACAATTGGCGAATAAAAAGAATGTGGCTTTGGTTAAGCATCTCGGTTAATCTGGGCTTTTTAGCTGTTTTTAAATATTTTAATTTTTTTGCCCAATCATTTTCAGATGTTTTAGCGCAAGGGGGTGTACAAACCAACTTTTGGACGTTGAAGGTAATACTGCCCGTTGGTATATCTTTTTATACATTTCATGGATTATCTTATATAATAGATGTGTATAAGGAAAGGATAAAGCCGGAAAAGAACTTCATAGAATACGCGTTATTCGTAAGCTTTTTCCCTTTACTAGTGGCCGGGCCAATAGAAAGGGCAACACACCTTTTGCCGCAATTAAAAGCGCGCCGAACGTTTAATTATTTACAGGCAGTTGACGGGTTAAGGCAAATGCTTTGGGGGTTTTTTAAAAAGCTGGTAATTGCAGATAATTGTGCTATTTACGCAAACCAGGTATTTAACAATTCTGGAGCTTATAACGGGAGTACTCATGTTTTAGGGGCATTTTATTTCGCTGTTCAAATTTATGCCGATTTTTCGGGCTACTCTGACATTGCCTTAGGCACAGCTAAGCTTTTTGGTATAAACCTGCTGCGCAATTTCTCTTTCCCATATTTTTCGAGAGATATTGCGGAATTTTGGCGCAACTGGCATATTTCTTTAACCACCTGGTTTAAAGATTATGTTTACATACCGCTTGGCGGCAGCAGGGGTTCTACGGCCATACAAGTCAGGAACGTTTTCATAGTTTTTTTACTCAGCGGTTTTTGGCATGGTGCAAATTTGACATTTATAGCCTGGGGTGCGTTGAACGCCATATATTTTTTACCGCTGTTATTGTTAAATAAAAACAGGACCCATATTGATCCCATTGCAAAAGGTAAAATATTGCCCGGGTTTAAAGAGGTTTTGCAAATGCTGTTTACATTTGCATTAGTTTGTTTCGCCTGGATTTTTTTCAGGTCGCAAAGTTTAACGGGGGCATTTGATTACATTAAACTTATGTTTTCTAAAAGTATAATTGCCCGGCCGCAAAACTTAAACCTGCTGGTTTGCTTGCATATCTGTTTATTTTTTGCAGTTGAATGGTTTGGCCGGGAGCAAAAATACGCTATTGAAAAAATTGCCGTAAGCTGGCCGAGAATATTAAGATGGTGTTTTTACTCTTTCATTATCTTTGATATAGGTATGTACATGGCAACGCAAGAAACACCGTTTATATATTTTCAATTTTAATGGTGATGAAGCTCTTTATTAAAAAAGCTGCATTATTTATTTTCTTTAACATAATAATGTATAGTTGTTTGCTGGTAATATTTGGGAAGTTTATACCAGATAGATATCAGAGAAATTTAATAACTGAAAATAAACAAAGAGGTGACTTTTTATATAACCGTATTAACGATATAAAAAATTACCGCAATGTTGATATTCTCTTTATAGGTTCTTCACATGCTTACAGGGGATTTGATGTAAGAATATTTGCTCAATACGGCTATAACTGTTTTAATTTAGGCTCAACAGGGCAAACACCTGTTCAATCTGAAATGCTTTTAAAGTCCTATTTGAAGGCATTAAATCCAAAAATTGTTGTTTTGGAAGTATTTCCCCTGTCTTTTCAATCAGATGGAATTGAGGCTGATGTTGATTTTCTCCTGAGTTTGCCAACCAGTAGGTTCTATACATTTCGGATGTTGAATAATTACAGTAGTATCAAAGTTATCAATACAGCTTTGTATCAATTATTTTTTAATCCTATAGCTAATAAAAATAAGATGATATCTCATAACAAGAACAACCAATATATAAAAGGTGGGTACGTGGAGACAAATAGAAAATTCAATAACACTATGATTAATCTGTATGTTAATAACAGATGGAGCCCAAAAGAAAAACAGAAAACCGCATTGGAAAATATAATACAATTTTTAAAAAGACATAAAGTGCAACTAATAATGGTACAATCGCCCGTCCGTAAACAGTTTTATCATTATGTTAAGAACAGAAGTGAAATAGACAATTATTTTAAAACACAAGGAACTTATTATAATTTTAATGAAATAATAAAATTAAAGGATACGGTAGACTTTATAGATAGCCACCATTTAAGCCAAAGTGGGGTCGAAATTTTTAATAGGGCTTTTATTAAAGTATGCTTGAAAAGTAAAAATAATTTGTGAAAAATTTTATTTCACTCTTATGTTTCTTCTCGATATTGACGGTAGTTACTTACATTGAATCGCTTATGTTTTAGGGGCATTTTATGCCATTAAGTATACGTACCAATTTAATTGTAATTGATTGTAAAAGGAATGATTTTACAAAATATCGGTAAAAGAAGCAGAAAAACATGCAAACATAGACATACTTTTTCTTGGGTCGTCACATGCCCTTAAGCAATTTGACACAAGAATATTTAATATGCATAGGTATAGTTCATACAATTTGGGGTCTAATGGACAAACTCCGGTTCAAAGTGAAATATTTTTGAAGCATGTTGTTAAAACATCGCGACCTAAAATTGTAGTATTAGAAACTTATCCGTTTTTCTTTGAGTCAGATAATGTTGAAAGTGAGTTAAATCTAATAGCCAATGGCCTTGACGATATAACACTATCTAATATTAAAAGAGTAGTAATATCAAAAAATCTTAAGCTGATAATACATTTATTTATAATGCTTTACGAGGCAACAAAAATAATGCTTTGAAAATAGAGTATAAACATATCTTTTCTGGTTATTTGGAGGCTAACAATACAAAAATACATTAAAAAAAAGGGCCATTACTTGTCGCCATTGTGGCTCCCAAATCATGAGCAAACTGAAGCTTTAAATGAAATAATTAATTTACTGAAAGAAAAACATATAAAATTGATCTTAGTTCCAGCGCCGGTTACAAAATCATATTACCAATATTTACAAAATAATGCTGCTATAGATAGTTTTTTTGCTTCAAAAGCGACATATTATAATTTTAATAAGCTCTTAAATTTAAGGGTCACCTCTTATTTTTACGACTCAAATCATTTAAAATTGCAGGGCGTTAAAGTTTTTAATGAGGCATTTATAAAAATTTGCCTTTCTAAAGACAAAGGAAATATTCCTCAATAGTTTTTATCGTAGTGATTTCACCTAATCAATTCTGATAAAGCATTATCAAGAACAATCTGTTTCCGTTTTGTAATTATCAGAGTTTTAAATAGAGGCAATTCCTTTGCTGTAGAGTGTTTAGGGCTGTAATTTAATACATCAGACAGTAAAATACCCTTTGCCTCTTGACGTGGGTTATATCCTGTCATGTATGCCGTTGTACCGAAAGTTATACCCGTAATAAAAAACTCTTTAAAATTTGAACGAAGGATGGTATATATGGCCACCATGCCGGTTGTGGGAGAATTAGGGTATAGAAATTGGGAAAGAGTTTTTGTAAATGATGGCTTAACAACTATTAATTTATTTTTAAGATTATTTCTGTACATTCTCAGGTATCTCAACGTCCAAAAATTAATATAATTCTGATCATGCCTAAAATATGTTACTAGATATTTTAAGCCCTGAGTTTTATAAAGATCAAAATCTATAAACTGGCCGCCATCTTCATTCAAATTATGAAATAATACATCTGTTCGTGAGCCGATGTTTTGTTGATACCGGGAGTTATTTACATGCCTTGGGCCATAGTTTATCCTAACAATAACGTCAAATTGATTTATATAATCTCCATTATCATTTTCAAAAGCAGAAATGGCAGGGCCAACAAGTGCTACACGTTTATTTTCAAAAATGCTTTCAGTATCAGAATCGGCATATTTTTTTAGATATGAAGGCAAAAAAAACTTTACCAACAACAGTTTTGGAAAGTTTCGCAACCATCCATACCAATGTTTAATATATGGAGTAATATTCATTGTGTTTGCAACTTTGAAAACAGCTAAAATTTTAATTCCCAATCCATTAACAATTCAGTGGCGTTAAGGTATTTTTTATAATAAAAGCTAATATCCAATAACTAATTTCCCGTCCTCAACCTCATAAACAATATCGCAATCCTTCAACAAAGCGTTTTTGTGCGTAATAAAAATTATAGTCTTTTTTGTTTTCAACAGTTTTATCGACTTCATGAGTTCGGCCTCGGTTTTTGTATCGAGGGCGTTTGTGGCTTCGTCAAATACCAGTACGGTTGGATTGTGGTAAAGTGCTCTGGCTATTCCAATTCTTTGCCTTTGGCCGCCTGACAGCCGAACGCCTTTTTCGCCCACCGGCGTGTTTATACCGGCCGGCAATGAATTTATGAAATCTGCCAGCTGCGCATCATCAATAGCTTTTGATAATAGATTTTTATCAATGTGCTCGTTAGCTATTCCAAAAGCTATGTTATTGCCAATGGTATCATCAGTTAAATTTATGGTTTGAGAAACATACCCGATCTGATCCTGCCAGCTGCGTAAATTGTTGAAAATATTTCCCCCATCTATCTCTACTTTCCCTTCGATGGGGGTTAAAAGACCAATAATTATATCAACAAGCGTACTTTTCCCGGAGCCGCTATGGCCTATAAGGCCAACATAGGCACCTTTAATTATGGTAAGCGATAAGTTTTTAAAAATAAAATTGGGGGAATCTTCATAATTAAAAGAGATGTTTTTTAATTTAATGTTACTGGAAAATATTATGGCCTCACCGCCAACAGAACCCTCGATGCCTGTTTCTTTTAAGAGGTTTAGTTCGTTATAAACCGTATGTATTACTGGTGTGTAAAACCTTATGGTTTGATATGCAGACGATATGCGGTTTAAGGATGGCAGCACCCTAAACATTACGGCTGCAAAAAGCCCTAAAGAGGGTATTATTGATGCCCAGCTATAATTACGAAACAGCATAATGCCAATTAACGAGATTAGGCTAAATACGGCTATAAACTCTAACCAAACACTTGGAAGTTTTAAAAAATTAGCATATTTCATAGATGCGTAAACACTTAAGTCGCTCTTATGCTGATATTTGTTATTGAAATAGTTTTGCCGGCCATATAGCTTTACATCTTTTATATTGTTAAAGGCATCTGATATAATTTTAACCCTATCTCCATCATTCTTCAATCTGTCGGCAGCCCAGGATTTAATTTGTTTGCGAACATACCGGATAAATAGAAAAATCATTATCCCCACAAAAAAAATTACAGCTATAGTTATTTGTGGCTGAAAAATAAGTAAAATACCACCCAATAGTGTGATTACCAATATTTCTGACGTTAGGGTTAAAGCCTGACTAATAGTATTACTAAGTTGTTTTACCTCAAAATACACGTTTTTAGTTAATTGAGCAGAGTTGGTTTTAAGATAAACGGGATACGGTTGATTGAGGTACAGTCTTAATAACTTTTCTGAAATTTCTACTTCGAGGCTAAAAATGAACTTGTTATGTTGCTTATTAACAAAGGTGATAAAAAAGGTTTTAAACAAATAAAATAACACAATAAGCAATAGTGCCACTATCAAAAATTCCCAATAGTTGTTTGAGCCTGTTATTTGTGTAAAAAATATAAATGTTGGTTTGGTATAAATATTTACGCCTTTTGATAAAATTATTATTACGGGTACAATAAGCCCTACACTCAACGATTCGAGGACGGTTCCTAAAAGCATGCTCAGTAAAAAAGCCGGCTTTATTTTACTTCCCGATTTATGTATGATACTTAATGTTTCTTTTATAAGTTTTTCCACAGGAAGGTGTTATTTTGGATCTGTGCCGACAATTTAATAGCGGCTTCTAAACCAATTATTAAAAATCTAAAGCCTGATAATTAATAGCCCAAGGGGTTTTTAGTACTCGTAATTCAGGGTCATTGAAAATCTGCCGGTAGTAACGTTATCAGCCATCAGATTCAACCTTAATTCTGCTTCTGCATCTTTATCTATCAGACTTGTAGAAATCAAAATCATATCGGCATTTGTTTTTTTACAAATTTCATGAAGCTTGTCTTTACCGCCGTAAATTTTATATCCATGCAGTAACATGTTGTGTTTAGATTCATCATCGTCAATCCATCCTACGGGTCTCAATTCATGCCTGTGATTTTGTAAAATCTCTTTTATTAATAAATAACCACTGTCGCCCGCCCCATAAATTATAACACGCTTTTCGTGATTTCTGTTCCTGCTTATTTGCTCACCCATCCACCTATAAAACAACCTGCTGAAAAGTATCCCCATAAAACTCACCAGAAAATCTACCATAAAAAAATATAAGGTATAAGTTTGAGCCCTGTTTTCAAGGAAAATTAACACAGTGAGTATTATTGTTGCGAGGCCAATAATCATGAAATATCCGGCAGCTTCCAAAACCTCCATATACCGCCACATGCGATAATACAAATTGGTAATATAAAAAAGCGATATTTTTACGCAGATAAATGTGGCAAGTACTACATAATCTTCCTCCACATCTATATGCATAGATCTTGCCGCTATAAGGAAAGCGCTGTATATAATCAGTATATCGGTAAAAATACCAACAATTAATTTTTTATGCTGCAAAAAAAAGCGGAGCATTAAATTTCCACTTCGCTGCCCCCTTCCTCTCATGCGTTTATAGGCCAGCTCTTCTTCAACTTCATTATAAACCTTAACCTTAGAGAGCAATAGCGAGAATACCACAGAAAAAACCGCCAGCAAAATAACGCACAAAAACAAGTTATTTATTTGTGTTTTAAAAAGTAGTACGCATAAAATGCCCCAGATAGCGCTTATTACATAAAGTGTTAAAACTGCATTTTTCTCGCTTAAACCCAATGCAACTAATCTGTGTGATGTATGGTCCTTGCCACCCTGATCAATACGGCGGCCCGCAATTATACGCTTAACGGTAACCAGTGTAGTGTCCATAATAGGGATAGCCATAAGGCTAATGGGTATCAACAGCACCAAAACTGCCGACGATGAACCAAGCTTACCTTGCACTGAGATACTTAAAAAAGATAGCGAAAAACCTAAAAAAAGGCTGCCGGAATCGCCCATAAAAATACGAGCCGGTTTAAAATTGTAAAACAAGAAGCCAATTGTTGCACCGGAGATTGCAAAGGCTATTGCCGCTAATACATATTCGCCATTTAAAATCCCTAAAATGCCCGATATTAGCGCCACAATACTTGAAATGCCGGCAGCCAGGCCGTCCATATTATCTAACAGGTTAATGGCATTAGTAATGCCAATAACCCAGAAGAAAGTTAAAGGTATACCGGCCCAACCAAGCAAACCACCACCAAAACTATAACCACTATAAATTAGTATAAAGGAGCAAATTATTTGACTTAGTAATTTTATAATCGGTTTTATTTCCCAAATATCATCAACCAAGCCAACAATAAACATTACCCCGGCCGCGCCAATAATAAACCAGTTAATATGTGTAAACTCCAACGAGACAATGCCGAGAACAAATGCAATAAATATACCGATACCCCCCAAAAGCGCAGTAGGGTGCTTGTGCCATCTATCACTACGGGGATATACAACCCACCCGTTTGCATGAGCCAGTTTAATAACTAACGGAATAATACATAAACTTGCTACCAGAGATATTAAACCAGATAATATTGGCAGATACACATAAGGCATATTTTATTATTTATTTATCAAATTTCCCGAATGTAATATGTTAGTAATGCCTTCTTCAAGGCTTAGTAGTTCTCTTTTTAAAACGTGAAGCATCTTAGTGTTATCCGGCTGTCGGCGTGTCATATCGCCTTCTTGCAGGGGCTCGAGGTGTATAATCCTCGACGATGAATTGGTGGCGGCAATTACCGTGGTTGCTAAATCAAATATACTTACTTCCTTATTATGGCCTATGTTTAGCACGTCATTTAAAAACAACGAGTTTTCGAATATTTTGGTCGTAGCTTCTATATTGTCATCTATATAGCAAAAGGTTCTGGTCTGGCTGCCATCACCATAAACGGTAATGTCTTCATTATTTAATGCACTTTTAATAAACTTAGTTATCACAAAATCAGCACTCTGTTTAGGTCCATAGGTGTTAAAAAAACGAAATATCGTGTACTGCAACCCATACTCTCTAAAGTACGAGTTGAAAAATGCCTCGCCTATGTTTTTTACAATTGCATAGGGCAGTCTGGAATTTAGCGGCGTGGTGTGTTCATTCTGTGGAAACTCCACCGGCTCGCCATAAACCTCCGAAGATGATGAGTAGAATACCCTTTTTACCCCCGTATTTTTTGCTAAGGTAAGTGTGTTTTTAATACCTTCTATATCATGAAGAACCGAAATGGGATTAGCCAGTGTTCTTTTTACCCCAACCAAGGCTGCATAGTGAAATATATAATCAAACCTGTAACTGGTCATCAGTGCCGATATATCATTGTAATTGTTTACATCAGCCTTTATAAAAATAAAGTTCTTGTAACCTTTTGGGAGGTTTTGAATTTTCCCTGTTATGAGATTGTCGGCAACAACTATTAAATATTGCTCATTTTGTACCAGATGAGCAGCAAGTGCACTCCCAACGTTGCCTGCGCCCCCTGTAATTAAAATCTTTATCATTCTATTTTATATCAGCAATAGATAAGGCATTAATTTACACATTTTGTAATAACTTCTTATAAAGTATCTCAGTTTCTTTAATTAAACGATGATAGGTAAAATTTTCGAACGCATACTTTTGGCCATTTAAGGCAATTTTTAATCTAAACTCTTTATCAGTAATTAGTTTTTTAAGATTACTTGCAAAGCTTTCGGGTAATTGATCTGACAAAATTCCATTTATACCATCCACTATAACATCTTTTACGCCACCGACATTAGTGCTTACTACTGCTTTTTGTGACGCTAAAGCTTCAATTATACTTACAGGAGTACCCTCATTTAAAGATGTTAATGCTGCAATATCTGACCCTGCATTAATAACATCAATATCCTTTCGCCATGATGTGAAAATTATATCTGCATCAAAATTATCCCCTTGCGGGTTACAGTAGCTTAAAGCTGCTTCTTTTATCTGGCTGATAATATCGTCCATTAACTCGCCGTCGCCTACAATAAATGCCTTAAATTTCAGCTCGGGTGATGATTGCTTTAATATTTTTACAGCGCTAATAAATAACTGGTGGTTTTTGATTGGTGTAAGCCGCCCCGTAATAGTTATTACACTAACATCATCTGTAATATTGTAGTACGATCTGAACTTTCGCCTCTTCTCTGCGGTATTATCAGCAAATTTTTCAAGATCAAACCCTAATCTGATTACATGAATTTTATTAGCTGGTGCAATTTTAAACCTGTTAACCAGATCATCTTTTTGTTGATCACTTATCGCAATAATGGCATCGCTTCTTTTTGCTAAAAATCGCTCGATAGAAAGAATTACCTTCGTTTTTATGGGCGAAAAATAACCATCAAATACATTGCCATGATATGTATGAACTATGGCTTTAGGCTTTTCTTTGCTATAATACGCCGCAAACCTTCCTAAAGCCCCGGCTTTTGCTGCATGCGTATGCACAATGTCTGGCTTATATTGTGTAATTGCTTTTTTTATAAACCGGTAGGCCTCTTTGTCTTTAGAGAAATTAATACTTCTAAACATGTTTGGAACATATTCATAAGACAAACCCATGTCTTGCATTATATATTCTGAATTTCCTTCATTTGGCTCTTTATAACCTGCTAAGATATGGCTTTCATAATTTGGATTTAGATATTTAGCCAAAAAGGCAACTATATAGGAAGGACCGCCAACATTTAGTCTGTTTAATACTGTTAAAATTTTAGGCATATTATATATTAAATTCATACTGTAGCCTGATGATTTTAAGCTTACTGTTAGAATTCATATTTGAACTTTAATGTAGCGTAAAATAACGGATATAATTTTGTTATTTTACATGTTATAAAAAATTACTCCTAAAAAAATGGCACAAATTACCTTGCTTGATTACATTTTACTGCCATTCTACTTATGGATAATTTACAAGATTGCATATTATTATCGTGATAAATTCTACCCCGAAAATCATGAATACAGGCAATATTTTATTCCCGCGTTAACTGCAAAAATTGCAGGTGCCATTTTTATAGGTCTTATATATAATTATTATTATGGCGGGGGAGATACTCTTAACTACTTTTATCATGTCCAGATCATTAACTCAACTTTTTTTGAATCACCTGCAACATGGTTAAGGCTTATAACACATACTGCCGACGAAACTAATATAATTGATGCCCGTGCATTAGCTGATATGTATTGGTATGATAATTACACAACAGGTTATGTAACAATTATTATTGGTGCAATTGTAGGCGTATTTTGCTTTACCAAATACTTGCCTATCAACATTGTGATTGCAAGTATAGCTTTCATAGGCATGTGGTTAATGTTTATCACATTTGCTGCCCAGTACAAAAAAATTACTAAATATATTGCTATTGCCATATTGTTTATGCCAGGGGTAATAGTTTGGGGATCAGGGTTGTTTAAAGACACATTTTGTATGTTTTCTATAGGATGTTTGGTATACACTTCGGATATGTTTTTTGAAAGGAAGGTTTTGAAAATATCTTTAATTTTACTTTCTGTATTATCGATCGCTTTATTAATTTTAATTAAGGCTTATATATTTATAATATTATTGCCCGCATTAACTATAAAGATTTTTTTGAATTATAAAAAACGAGCCAAATATAACCCTCAGAAAAAATCAAGCTATTACATTACACTTGTAGCAATTTATCTTTTAACGTTTTTAATATTGGGTGTATTTGGCAGTAAAATAGCAACTTATACTACGCAAAATATTTTAGAAACTATTGTAGTACAAAAAAACTGGTTGTTAAGTCAGTCGTCTAATGAAGGATCCAGCTATGACCTTGGAGACTTTTCGCCATCGTTTGGCAGTATTGCACAGAAATTTTTTCCGGCAGTAAATGTTACCTTATTTAGGCCTTACCTATGGGAGTCACGTAGTGCAATTCAGATATTTAATGCGCTTGAATCTTCTGCCGTGATGTTATTAACCCTTTACCTACTCTTCACAAAAAATATTTTCAAAACACTTAACAGGATATACCGCGATCCTAATATGATTATGTGCATTTTTTTTACATGCTTTTTTGGTTTTCTTGTTGGTATTTCGAGTTATAATTTTGGTACATTATCTCGTTATAAGATCCCTTGCACACCATTTTATATATTCTTTTTAATGGTATTAATTTTTAATGACAAGAACAAGCCAACTATAATTGAAGCATAATAGCCTTGTTCTGAACAATTATTTATTTGTTAAGTAAACGTGCAGGTACCCCGCCGATAATAGAATTTGGCGGAAAACTTTTTGTAACAACTGCATTTGCTCCTATTATACTTCCTGCGCCAATTGTTAAATTGGGCATAATACATGCACCCTCTCCTATCCAAACGTTTTCTTCTATAATAACAGGGCCCTTAGACTCAAGCAGCCTTAATGATGGAGCCACCTTACTAAGCGTGTGTTCGTCTATCAATCCATGATAATTATCAATAATTAATACATTACTTGCAATTAATACTCCATCGGCAATAACTATTTTATTAATACATGCTATGTGGCAATTGAAATTGATACTAACATTGTTGCCTATTGAAATATTGGAGTTAAACTTTTTACCTCCTAACTCATTATGTGCTTCAAGGCGCAAACATCTTTCCGTCCTAAAATTTTGTCCAATTGAAATGTTTTTTCCACCATATAAAAATAACGGCCTTGCTATAAAAGCATTTGAACCACAGTGTTTTAAACTTCGGCTCACCCAACCGGAATAAACGTAATTTAATAGATAATACGAGATAAGCTTATTAACCCTATAACCCCAAATAAAAGAAACAAGTTTTCCAACTATTCTAAGTAAAGACTTAACAAACTGCATTAATATTTATATCTAAAGTTGCTTTAAATAATCAACAAATTTATGTTTTGTAGCATTAGTTGAGTAATGTTTTAAAACCGTTTCTCTACCAGCTTTACCAAGGTCTTTACTAAGATCACGATCATCAATAAGTATTGACAATTTATCAATCCATTCTTGTTCATCGGCTGCTAAAAAACCGTTGTAACCGTCTTTTATTATAGTGCTGTTTACTCCTACCGGAGACATTATAGTAGCTATTTCCATTGCCATGTAAGAAAGCCCTTTTAAACCACATTTCCCTTTTGACCAGTCGTCATTCGGAAGCGGCATTAGTCCTATCTCAATTTCCGATAGGTCCATAATTTCTGTATCCATATTCCAAGGTACGCTTACAATATCTAATAACTTATTCGTGTAGTTTGCAGTACCAATTACTTTAAAATAAATCCTGTTGTTATATTTGCTTTTTAACTTTAGCAAAACATCTTCCAATAGTTTGAAATGCATTATTGTGGTTTCGCTGCCACTCCAGCCAATGCAAATTTTATCCTTTAAATATTTATCTTTACTAACTGGCTTAAAAACATCTGTATCTATAGAACTTGGAATAATTTTCACATTGTGATTAAACGTTAATGCATATTGAGCTAAATATTCATTTCCAGCAAACACGAGGTCAGATAATTTTATAATAGTTTTAGTCTTATTATGGAATTTAAGCCAGGCGAAGTATTTGTTGAATTCAGAAACATTGTGTAGCCACACAGAATCATCGAAATCAAAAACCATTTTTGCGTTAGTTATAGAAAATATCCACTCGAAGATAGGTGGTCCAACTATCAGCGCCTCTCTTTGTACAAATATGATGTCGTATTTATAAAGTCTAAAAATATTCTTAATGCGTATTCCAATCGCTTTCAATATAATACCTGCCTTTTTCAAAAAATTTCCATTACTTAAAATTGTAAAATTTTCTTTTCTGTTGAGGAGGTTTGAGAATTCATAGTCGAAACCATTTTTTCTTAAGTAGGGGAGATATTGTTCAAACCTAAAGCGGTGGCTGGGAGCATTTTCCATTCTTCCAACAAATAATATCTTTTTCATTCGCTAAATTGATGTCTGTTGTTGAAGATGTGTTTTCATAAACCTTAAAATGATTTCCCGTATATATTATTGTAGATATCTTCTGCAATTTTAAAACTTCTAACCCTTTTAGCCATGTTCCATATTTTATCTTTTAAAGCAGGCTGATCTGACATCAACAGCTCTAATTTTTGAATCGCATTCTGATATTCATTATTATTAAAGTCTTTTAAAACGTACCCAATATTGTTATTTTCTATTAAACAGGAGTCTTCTGCTATGCCCGCAGTTATTATAACCGGTAAACCAAGCGCCCAATATTCGCCATCCTTAATTGGAGCGGATAATCGTCTGGCAGGTACTGGTTTCATAAAATTTAAAGCAAAATCACCTAAAGCTATATAATTAGCTATCTCAGAATGATTAACAAACTTTTTAATGACAACCTCCAATGGTATATCTATTCTATTTATATGCCTGTTTATTGTTTGTTCGTCAGATCCGGTGAGAAGCAACATAACAAACCTCTCACCCCAATAAAGATAACATTGCTTTATAAAGTCAAAAAGTTCATCCTCTAAATATATCCCGCCAATTTTTCCTGCATAAACCCCTACAATTTTTCCTTTTAAATTTAATTCATCTAATAATGAGCTATTTTTTAAGCGGGGATAAAAAATATTAAAATCAACACAGGCCGGCTTTACATAAAAACTTGACGGCGTTATTTTATAATTATATTTTGCCAGCGCATAGTCTTTCATTTGAGGTACTACACCAATAATTTTTACAGCTCGTTTAGTTTGTAACTTTTCTAATTTAAAAAGAATTTTATAAGCTAAACCAGACTTTTGCCATGTACCTGTTTCGACCATAAGCTCTGCATGAGGTTCATAACTGTCTAATATTAATTTTCTGTTAGATAATATACTTAATAAATATCCAATAGCGCCTGCCGGAGTGCACCAGGTATGAATGTATTCTATATGATGACTTACAACTAATTTTAAAAGTTTTATAAGATTAAGCGCTGAAACAAATATTTGCTTTAAGCCAAACCTATAATAATTAAAAAAAACAACTTCAATATTATATTTTTTTAACTCACTATTAATATTAACCCGCTCCTGAATTAATGTATAAAGGTTGCTTTGTTCCAGACAAACCAAATAAACTTTTCGGCCAGAAATTTTGGTTATTATTTTTACATATGGTAATGTATAAGATTGTATAAGTGCATCTTTAAAACCCCAATATGTAATTACAATTATAGGCTTCATTATTTAATCCCTTGCTTTTTAAATAGTTTTAATGCAGACGGTGGATATGTAAAAAAAGCTTTTATCATAAAATAAAGGCCTCTAAATTTGCTCTTCCCATTAACCCACCAGCTGCCTGCCAAAATTAAGTATAGGTTAGCGAAGCACCTTTTTTTAAACCAATACGTTTTAAATAAATTTGCTTGGGCAGCCTTATTATACACGGCTATATGGTCTGCTTCCATTAAACGTACGTTTCTGCTCATACTATTACTTAACACACGATAGGCTGTTAAAACCTCATTAATGTAACCTAATTTGTATTTTAATGCTACCCTAAAAAAAAAGTCCTGATCTGCAGCTGTAGAGAGTTTTACGTCCCATTTACCTATGTCTTCAAAGGCATCTTTTGCAACCATGATACTTGACGGGCCTGGTATGTTAAATTTATCCCACAATAAAAGGTCATCCAGTGATAAACCTTCTCTTCTGATAAAATATTCTCCGGTAGGTTTATCATTTTCGTTAATTAGGCAAACATCTGCAAAAACAAAATGCACTGCAGGATTTTCTAAAAGATAATTTGCTTTTTTAAACAAATTTTCCGGGTAAAACAGATCATCAGCATCTAAGAAACATAAATATTGCCCTTTTGAATGCTTTGCACCAAAATTGCGGGTATCACTTACTCCTGTATTTTTTTTAAAAAAATACTTTATCCTACTATCTGCTAAGAAAGGCTCAATAATTTTTGCTGAAGTATCTGTTGAACCATCATCAACAATTAAGAGTTCCCATCTTTGGTATGATTGTTCAAGAACAGATTGTATTGTACGGCTAACAAAATCCTGTGCGTTATAAAGTGGTAGTATTATAGAAACTGATGGAAACAAAGTAATTATAGAACTTTAAACTAATTTAAGAAGTATTGCTATTTCTTTACTGCAAATCAAATAATTGTAATATTTACTTTTGGTTATACAAGTAGCCTCTTCAACTGTTCCACCTTGTTCATCAATATTAAAATACAAATAATCTATTCCTTGTATAAGCTGTTCAACTTTTTTGCCGATTTCATCATTAAGTATCTCAATTAGCAACGTTGGTTTAAATTTTCTTAAATAGATACCCATACCTTCAAGCACTTCCGGTTCATGGGTTTCAACATCTATTTTTATCAGGTCAATTTTATTAATTTTATTTTCTTCAATAAATTGGCCAAGCGTAATTGTTTTTATTTTTTCAGTTCTAAAATCTATATCATTTGCCAATAATGATTTATTAACAGCAACAGACAAAGAATGTGTAGCATTTTTCTCTAAATAAATAACAGCTTCCCCTGTATAGTTAGATAATGCAATCTCTTTTGCACTTACATTATTTTTAAATGAGTTTAATTGAACATTATGTATTAATTTTTTATATACCGAATTAATAGGTTCAAAAGCATAAATTTTTGCATCCGGATTTACACTACCTGATATAAGTGAATAAACTCCGGTATTTGCGCCTATATCAAATATAGTTTTTGCATTCTTACTAAGTTCTTTCCATAGCTTAAAAGAAGCTTTTTCCCAACCACCTTCTATACCATACCAAAAGAGTTCATTTTCAATTATATATCCATAATGGTGAATGTTAAATGCTGCCTTTTTTTCAACATTAACTTTTACGGGGGCATTAAAGTGTAAATGTTGCGTAATATTTGAAGGCGGTATCCATGCAAGTTTTATCAATTTAAAAATTTGCTTTTTGAACGGAACTGCACGATAGATTGATTTTAATATTTTCTTTACCATTTATTATTGGCTTTATATAAACTTAAATAGTTTTTTAACATGTATTTCACATCATACATCTTATGAGCTAATTCGATACCTTCTGACGCAATCTTTTCTTTTCGTTGCAAATCTTCAAGCATCCAGCTAATGCCGTCTGCTATTTCATCAGCATTCTTTTCTTCCACAAAGTAACAATTTTTTTTATGCTCAAGTGCATCAGCTGCTGCACCTGTTTTTGTTGTAACCAATGGGGTCCCGTTAGCCATGGCTTCTGCTATAACAAAACCGAATGGTTCTGTTGTTGCAGCATGTAGGTAAATATCCATTACACTATATAAAGATGGTATATAATTTCTCGCAACCCAACCAGTAAATATAATGTTCTTATTTAAACCGTAATTATTAACAAGTTTTACCAACTCTTCATATTGGTCTCCTAAACCTGCAAATAAAAAAACAATGTTAGGATTAGTTTTCACAACTTTACGGGCAGCTTCAATTATATATCGGTAACCTTTCCACTCAATAAGCCTGGCAACTGTTCCTATAACAATTTTACCTGCAAGTAAATATTTATCTGTTAATTCTTTTTTATAATCGTCTCGCTGATCTGTAAGGTATTTAAACGGTATGCCATGATGGATCATTGAAACTTTCCTACTATTTGCCTTTTCCTTTGTTAAGATAAACTCTTTAGATTCATTACTGATAGCAACAACATCAGTCGCGTTAAAATTGTTAAACCTATCGGCCCAAACCCATGTTGGAGCATAATTCCAATGGTAGGTGGTATCACCTTTGGTAATAACCCTTTTTTTTATGCCTGCCAAGCGCGCAGCCAATAATCCCGGAAGCGAGTCATCAAACAAATGAGTATTTACTACATCGGCCTTTATTTTTTTTAACAACCCTACAAGCTTAGGCAGCACACTGATCATGCTGCTTTTTCTTTTAGCACTGTCAAATTTAATCCAATAGCAATCGCATCCCCTCAATCTCATATCCTCCATCATTTGAGGACTGGTTGGATATAAGGCGATAAATGAAAACTTAAATTGCGGATAATTTTTAATTTCTTCTGCGAACCAATTAAAATAAGGAACAGAAGAGTTACTTGCCATTATATGGACGATGTGCATTTTTTATAAGTAATGATGTTAGAGGTTTAATTTTTTATATGACACCTGAAACCCCTTATTAATGTAAGCACCGGTTTGAAGTTTATATAAATTCTCTAAAATTGAATATGGTGTATTTAAAGTTTCTAATATAGCTCTCAATTTTTTCAGGGCCGTTATTGAAAAATCTTTAATCAAGATCAATTTCATTAATTTTTTAAACTTTAGCTTAGAAGAGTCGGCCGTATTGATGGGCGTGTTTTCATACCACAAACTCAATTTCATTTTTTCGGGATAAAGAACAGCAAACAAAACAAACCCCTGTACGCCTGTATATTGTCTTTTAAGCCAAGTTTCGGGATCCAGCCGATGAGATTCATCATGAATTACCACATTTGATTCATCTATTAACAATCTAAATCCTGCCTGATGTGCTCTCATAGAAAATTCCTGGTCTTCGCAACCTGCAAAGGGGAAGTTTTCGTTCATGCCTTGTAAATTAATAAAGGTTTCTCTTTTCATTGACAGGCAAAACGAAGATAAGCTATCTGCCAAATAAAGCTGCTTGTAACCTGCGATTTCGGTACCGGGCTTTCCTCTTGGTACAGTTGAAGGATAATCATATTTTAACCTGAATTTTCCAAAAGGTGTGCTATTAAGAGTTTTAAATATTTCGTTAGTATACTCCCATGTGGGTGACAATATTATATTATCAAAATGTTTATGTATTGCCAATATTTTTTCAAGATTACTTTTGCTTATAAGTACATCATCATCTATAAATAATATTAAATTTCCTTTTGCAACAGATGCACCTAAGTTTCTTGCTGCCGCAACACCTGATTTTAAATTATTTATAATTGTTGTATGAGGTGCTAAAATGGCATCTGGTAAAATGTCTTTTTGATTTACAGTTGCGTCGTCATTTATTATAATAATTTCTCCATCTAAACCCGATATAGCTTCTATAGCCGATATATAGGTTTGCTTTAGCGCGTTTGCCCTTTTATAAGTTGGTATAATTACAGACAATAGCATTTGTTATTTCTTAATTATTTTTTGTTGAAAGATTTTCAAACTTAGAATTAACGCCTTTAAAAAGTTGAGTGTTTTTATATTATAGTGTAATTTATATTTAGTTAGTTTAATTATAGCTTCATTGTTCCCGGTATATATTAAGGCTGCATTTAAATTATCAAATAACTTAATACATACGTCGTAAGCACGCATTTTACGGTAAATTTCAATCCAAAAAACAAAAGCATCTACAAACAGATTATTTAAAAATTGAGGTTCGATGCCTTTTTCAAGGAGCATATCTGCTGTTACACTATTGCCTACAGGTATTTGTTTTTGTATAGCTAAACATGCAAGAACCTGCTTGAGTAAATTTGTTGTGCTAAAGTTGGTAGAATGTATTCTGTAATCTGTTAAAACCATGTCTAAATTAAGCCCATCATACTTGTTTAAGATCTTAATCCATAAATCATAATCTTCACCTGCCACCTGGTAGTTGATGTCATAGCCATTAAATTCATCAAAAACCGTTCGTTCGAGCATTACACTGGGATGCGAAAAACAGCAGCTATGTTTTATGGCTTCTTTTACACCATCTATTGTTGTAGGATAATTCCAATGGTCAAAAGGTATGCCGTTATCATCTATTAGCCTTACACGGGCGCCAAGAAGCTTTATATTCTTGTTATTTTCTAAATAACCGACCTGAATTTTTAACCTGTCGGAATAGGCAATATCATCTGCATCCATCCTGGCAATATATTTACCGCATGAGCTTTCAACAGCCTGATTAAGGCTTTTTACTATGCCTTGATTTTGTGAGTTGTTGATATATTTAATACGTGGATCTGAATAGGATTTAATAATTTCATCACTATCATCTTCAGAACCATCATTAATGATCACCAATTCGAAATCTGTAAAAGTTTGAGCTAATATACTATCTACCGCTTCTCTTAAAAACTTGGAAGCATTATACACGGGCATTATAACAGATATTACAGGCAGATCCATGACGGAGGATAAATGGATTGTGTGTACAATGAGTTGTCATTTTGATTTTTAAACCAAAATTTAGGCGCTACAACAATTTTCTGGCTATTTTTATTGGCAAAAGCACCCCACCATGAAAATGTGCTATTAGCTATTATATTATGTTCACAATAAGACATTAGTACTAAATCTTCACAGGGGTTTGTTTGGGTATCCTTCACAAAAATAGTTTTATAAGCGAAATTGAGATTCTGCTCGCACCAAACTATGTCATCGGAAAATACAATCAATGTGATATCGCCATTTTTTAAATTACCCGCAATGTATTTGATGGCCGCATCATAGTAAGCAATATCCTGATTGTGAAAAATACTATTGTATTTTGAGATGTAATCATTACGTCTTATGTGGATACTAACTGTATTTTTCTGGTTTTGTATTTGGTTTGAATATTGTTGCGCCCCGGTGGATAAGGGTGCCTTCAAACTTAATTGTGGCCGAAGCTGATGCTCTAAACCCTCAAAATATTTATAAGAATGCCAATACCCATCTAAATAAACGTTATTGCCAATCTCTAGAATATTGGGATTATAAAGTAGTTTTCTTTCTACAATATAAGACCATTTATAGTAAGGTAAAAAACGTCGCTGGTAAAATCGCTGAACCTTAGCAACAACATTGCTGGGTATTCGATTTTCAGTATCAGAAACGGTATCAATTGCTGTTAGATTAAAGTTATTTAAAAGCAAATCGCGCTTAGTGGCACCATTTAAACCCTCAACATTGTAAAATGATGTGTCGAATGCTACTGCCTTATTAATCCTTTTTTTAAGGGCATAACCTAAAGCGTATTGAAAAAGCTGATTACCTATACCGTCTGACACTCTAATAGTTACCATTCACTTGATATGAGATGCTGATTAGCGGTTTTGATGCCTAAAGTTTTTGTGAATAATTGGAATAAGAAATCTTTCTATTTTCAGCACTTCTTTCAGCGCCGTAAAAAAATCTAATCCTAAAATGTTATGGTAGAAATTAAAAAACTTCAATGAATTTTTTAAAAAAATTCCTTTGTAATGATAGATAGCTATTAAGGTAAGATTATCTGCCAATGCATTACGCATTTGTAAATAGGAAATCTTGGATTTCTGACATTTCAGATAAGAGAAATGTGATAACATCCATCTTATGAACTGTAAATGTCCGTTTATCACTTCGGTATTGTTTTGATGGGCTGTCGAGGAGATATTTGTACCACTATATCGCCAATAAATTTTAGATGGTAAGATTGTACTTATTCCTTTTTCCTGAGAGAAAAGAATTGAAGTTGCCCAATCCGCTCCCTGGGCATAATCTGTAAAAACAAATCCGCCGCATTTTTCATAAATGGCACGGGTAAAAATATGGTCCGGCATGGCATTATCTCGTTTGCCTTGTAAAATATAGTAAGCCATTGTTTCAGCATCTTCTTCTTCTGGCCCTGCTTCATTTTCTCTTATAATCGCGTCATTTTCGTCAATCCTTACTAAATTAAAACGGTATATGTCAAACCTATCCTGTTTTCGACTAATAGTTGAATAAAAATCTTCAACACAGTTCTCATCCATTAAATCATCATCAGAAAAAAGCCAAATCCATTTTTCCGTTTCGCTTAATTCCACACATCTTGCCCACTGGTGAACAAGATTTTTACCGCCTATATTCTTATCAAATTTTTGATAAACTATATTTAATTGTTTACTAAACTTGTCCGTAACAGATTTTATATCGTGAGGGCTACAATCATCGCCAAGGTACACAGTAAAATTCTTGTTTGTTTGATTAGCTATAGACTGTAAAGTTTTTTGCAAATAAGAAATTTTAAAAGCAGGTATTATTATCGCCAAATCCTTCATGCAACTTATTTAATATTTAATTGCTTAAAGCTCTTTTAGTAGCAGCTAAATAAGCGTTACCCCATTTAATACACGGTTCTAGATGGTTGCCTTCTGCCCATTCATTCCAAGCATTTATAAAAACAAAGTTTTCATCAGCGCTGTAAGGCTTAAATTTTTTTTTGTGAAAGTTTAGCCATTCTTCATACTTACGGGGGGTCGCCTCTCTAAATAAAAATGAGTTTTCACCTCGCCTTGCCGTGTTGTCCCACATTGGCGTGACACCTGGATACCGCTTATACGTTTGTGGTTCATATTTTTCCAACACAAAATTTACATAGTCTTCATAATTTAAATTATAAAACGCTTTGTGCCTTGCTTTTTCATATAGTTGGCTTAAGCCAAATAAAGCCAATGTTTTATAAAAGTATTTATTATAAATTTTTTCTAGTAAACTACTTTGCTTTAAATTATTGATAAATGGGTTAAGATATTTTGATTGTGGCTGAAATTCTATTGCTGCATCAAAATCATTATTTACAAATTCGTCTTGATTTTCCATATAGCATATATATAATTGAACTCCATTTTTTAAACCCTCTAATCTAAAAGATTCTACATATTTATCAATATTAGGTATGAGCTGAGGTTTGTAAAAACAAAACACGGGCTTCTCACCTACTTTTATGTATCTCTTATCTTTAAAAAAAGGAATCAAGAATTTACAGTGAGCAATAGCGTCTGCCTCAGAGTAAGCCTGTTCTATGAGTATGCTGTGCTCGCTGCCATCCCACCGGCGCGACCAATTTTCGTTTGCCCAACAGAGCATGAATGGAAAGTCTGGTGTTTGCGTTTTTAACATATCATCTAATGGCCGCTGCATAAGGCGCTTACCATTAAACCAATAGTGGTAATAACAAAAGCCATATATACCATGCGCTTTGGCCATCTCGGCTTGCGCTACACGGGCTTCTTCTAAACGCAAGTCATAAAAACCTAAATCTGTTGGTAAATGGGGCTGGTAATGCCCTTTAAACAAAGGTTTTGCTTTAGTTACGTTCGTCCATTCGGTAAAACCCTTGCCCCACCACTCATCATTTTCTGGGAAAGGGTGAAATTGTGGAAGGTTTATAGCTATAGGCCTAATCATTTAACATCCTCCTAAATATTTTATGATAGTAGCCAACAAACAAGCATGTTAAACTATTTACAACGTGATAATTATTAAGCTCTATTTTAGCTTGATATAGAAAGTTGTGTTCTAGAAATCTAAAACTTTCACCTAATAGCCGGCTACCAAAATATCGCTTAATATTTGCAATAAAATCCTCGCCGAAATTGGCATCGGTAGCATTTGTGCTAGCGCCGCCAGCATTAAATCTCGCAACAATTCTATCTATATATTTTAAATTAAACAAAGCTGCCGCACGAAGATTAAAATCATAGTCAGCACAAATATTATATTTTAAGTTATAAACACCACATTTTTCAAAGACCTCGCGATTGTAAAATATACTTTGGTGAGCAATGTTATTTTTTAAAAGGCGATTAACATCAAATTTACCATCATATATTTGATTTGCTTTGCCCCAACCTGTATCGCCTGATAGTAATACATTGCCATATATTACTTTTTCGTGTGTAGCCTGTAAAAAATTATAAACATCTTCTAAGACTGTCTCATCATAAAACGAATCATCACTGCCTAAAAACAATAACCAATTTCCCTTAGCCAAACCAATGCCTTTATTCATGGCATCATAGATACCATAATCAGGTTCTGAATATATTTTGATGCGCGAATCGTTATGAGATTCAGCTATGTTTAATGTGTCATCGATGGACACACCATCAATTATCAAGACCTCGAAATTTTTAAAAGATTGATTCAATAAGCTATTTAAACAAGTGCTTATCGTTGACGAGGAATTATATGTCGGAACAATTATTGAAAAGAAAGGCAAATTCATTATATGAACCAAAAATCTCTTCTGACCATTATTGCATTTAAATTAGTATTAGCATACTCATAGTACCCTTTCATAATTAAGAAGTCTATCAATTCACTTCTCCTCGCGCCCGATCCATGTACGGAATATTCGGCTGCCTCAACGCATATAACTTTAGGTGAATTGTTTGTATAATTTATTGACTTTAAAATTTCAAAATCTAATCCTTCAACGTCAATACTTAAAAAGTCAGGAAAACAACCTTCAAAGTGATCATTTAAAATTTTTTCTACTGTAGTAAGTTGTATTTTGGCAGAACTTGCATACTTTTTCCCTACAGATACCATTTGGTCTACTTCTTGTTTAGAAAAACTACTTAAAGTATCATCCTCCATAATATAAAAGTCTAATATCTCTTCTCTGTCCGATATTCCAATATTCAGATTTATATCATTAGGTCTAATTTCATTGAACAATTTAGCCAAATTTGGATTGGCTTCTATATTAATACCTCTGCAGCCTTTTTCGTAAAAATATGCTGTATTACTTAAATAGTATGGATGATTTGCACCGATATCTAAATATGTGGGGTTTTCAACCGCCCTTAGCTTAAATATGTAATCAACTATCATGTCTTCACCGCATTGAGAATAAGAAATTTTCCCGAATTTGCGTTCACGATGCAGCGCAAGTTTTAATTTATTTAATAAATTAGATACCATAATTATTTTCTTCTATCTCCAATTTTAACTGCTGGGGTTCCTGCATAAATGCAATATTCATCAACATTTTTAGTAACTACAGAATTGGCTCCTATAATCGACCCCTCGCCAATTATAACATTATCTGTGATAGTGCAATTGGACCCGATCCATACATTATCGTTAATAATAATTGGTCCATTAGATATGGATATTGCAAACCTCATTGGAATATTTAATTGCTTATAATCATGATTTCCGGCAGCTATAACACAATGTGGTGCTATGATCACATTTTTCCCGATTTTTATACTATTACCTCCAAATATGACACAGAAAGGGCCTATTTGAGAGTTTTCACCAACTTTTAAATCAACACCAGATCTGATTATAACGTTTTCCCAAATTTCAACACCCTCATTTAATGTCAAAGTAGACATAGTTTCAATTTTAGCACTTTTGTGGATAAAATATTTCTTTTTTATTGAATTAATTTTAAAAAAATTGTAAAGCTTACTAATAACTCTTCTCATTTTCGATAATTTTGAATTCCATTTGATTGTTCAAAATGCCCATATCCAAATTTACTATTCTTTCATTTTCAGATAAATATGATACGTCGTTAATTACGAAGGAAATTGGTTGTTTTAAATATTCTATATCTTTGTGAAATGAGGAAATAGCAATATCACAAGTGTATAAGCCAGGCGCAAAAAAAACCTCATTTTCAAAGAACGTAATTTGATAATTTCCCTTTAAAATATTTTTAGGCTTACTCCACGTAGTTCTTAACCTTGCTTCGAATTTATCATATAACACAACTCCAACAACAAAGTGCTTTAGTTCTTCAAAAACTTCAATATTTAAGCACCCTCCCCATACTTCCCCCGAAGCAAATTCATTAACTTTTTCGTAATTTTTATTTATGCAAAAAGCTTGACTTATAATTGCTTTACTAGTAATTTTTGTGCTCGCAACATATCCTAGTGAAATTTGTGGAGAAACATATGCATTTATAACTTCATCTAAATTTCCATGAATTTTTATGAATCCCTCACTTAAAAGTAATCCATAATTGCACAATTTTTGAACAGCTGCCATGTTATGACTCACAAACAAGACTGTCTTTCCTTCCCCTTTACTAACTTCACCCATCTTGCCCAGACATTTCTTCTGAAACTCGGCATCGCCCACGGCAAGAACTTCATCTACAATTAATATTTCTGATTCCAGGTGTGCTGCTACTGCAAAGGCCAGCCTTACATACATGCCGGATGAATAGCGTTTTACGGGGGTGTCTATATAGCGCTCCACACCGCTGAAATCTACTATGGCATCAAACTGCCTTTTTATCTCCGCTTTGCGCATACCCAAAATAGCGCCGTTCAGGTAAATGTTCTCCCTGCCCGTAAGCTCGGGATGGAAGCCCGTGCCTACTTCAAGCAAACTGGCTATACGGCCCTTGCCGCTTATCGTGCCTGTTGTTGGTGAAGTAACCTTGCTTAGTATCTTCAGCAGCGTGCTCTTACCTGCGCCATTACGGCCGATGATGCCTACAGCATCACCTTGCTGTATTTCAAAGTTAATATCCTTTAAGCTCCACACTACATTGCTTTCGCCTTTGCTGGTACGGTCATTTACTTCCCCTATCTTTAAAAAAGGGTCTTCTTTACCTCTTAAACGTGCCCAGGTACGTTCCAGGTCGCGGCTTAACGTACCTGTGCTAAATTCGCCCAGCTGGTATGCTTTTGATATATTTTCTGCCTTTATAGCAATATTGCTCATCTTAATATTATACTGTATCTACGAAGTTCTTTTCTACCTTATTAAAGATCACTACACCGGCTAATAAAGTAATTAGAGTACAAGCGACCGTATAGCCAAACAGCGGCCATGACACCGTGCCGCTTCCTAAAAAGCCTACCCGAAAAAATTCAATTATAGAGGTCATCGGGTTTAACTCCATCAGCAGCTTAAACTTGCCTTTTACCGCTGCCAGCGGGATGATAACCGTTGTGCTGTACATGAGCAGCGGAACGCCAAACGTAACCAGAAAGGCAAGATCGCGGTATTTGGTTGTTAACGCTGATATGATCATGCCTAAGCCCAAGCCTAACACCGCCATTAGCATTATCAGTACAGGAAACAGCAGAATGTATATGGTTACATGGAAGTTGCCGCCCGTAATGAAGTAATAGGCCATCAGCACAAAAAATACCAGCATTTGCACAACAAACCGCACCATGTTTGAGAACACAATGCTTAGCGGCATAATAAGCCTCGGAAAGTA
This sequence comes from Mucilaginibacter sp., assembly GCA_965277245.1. Classification (GTDB taxonomy): domain Bacteria; phylum Bacteroidota; class Bacteroidia; order Sphingobacteriales; family Sphingobacteriaceae; genus Mucilaginibacter. The sequence goes on along the minus strand of OZ255719.1, from coordinate 2,035,354 downwards.
TACCTTGCCGAATATACTGGCGTTATCTTTAAACACTGTAGAAGTTTTGATCAAACAGTCTGAAAAGTAATTCCAGGTAACTACGCCGGCTAAATAAAACAATGGCTTTGGGGCCCCACCGGTTGACAGGCCTGCCACACCGCCAAAAATTATAGTATAGGTTATTACGGTTATTATCGGCTGTATAAAAAACCAAACCGGGCCCAAAACGGTCTGTTTATAAAACGATACAAAATCTCTGCGTACAAGCAGCCACAATAAATCGCGGTACGCTATAGCCTCTTTTATTTTTAAATCAAACAAAGAATCTGAGGGTTTTATCTCCCAGCTCTTAACCGCTTCGTTCGTCATCTATTCGTTTAAACTGCTTTGTATGGATGCTAAATTATGCACATACTATGTTGTATAATTTGGTAAATTTAAAGAAATTATTGCTCTTAGGAAGCAATTTCAGATTTGTTTACTTAGTATAAATCTCTTCTTTAACCTAAAGAGGGTATATGTACAATAGTGTTTTGTATTTTTAATTGCTTAGGTTTATAATCTGCCATCTATTTGTGCTTTGTCTAAAACGCCCTTTACATCATAAATTACGCCGGGATTTTTTAACAATTTTTTTACTTCAAGCATTTTAAATACATCATGGCTTACTGCTAAAATTACAGCATCGTATTTAGTATTAGAAGGTAACTCATTAAGGCAGCTTAACCCATACTCGTGCTCTACCTGGCTGCTACTTGCCCATGGATCGTAAACGGTAATATTGGCTTGGTATGATTCAAGCTCCTTTATAATATCTACTACTTTAGTATTACGTATATCGGGGCAATTTTCTTTAAATGTTATGCCTAATATTAAAATGTTGGACTGCCAAACATTTATTGATTTTTTTACCATCAGCTTTATAACGCTATCGGCAATGTAAACGCCCATGCTATCATTAATGCGCCTGCCTGAAAGTATTATCTCCGGATAATAGCCCGAAGATGTAGCTTTTTGAGCGAGGTAATAGGGATCTACACCTATACAGTGGCCCCCAACTAACCCTGGCTTAAATGATAAAAAATTCCATTTGGTTGAAGCTGCTGCCAAAACGTCGCTCGTATCTATATTCAATAAACGGAATATTTTTGATAGTTCGTTTACAAAAGCAATGTTGATGTCACGCTGTGTATTTTCTATTACTTTGCTGGCCTCTGCCACCTTAATTGACGGGGCTAAATGCGTACCTGCAATAATAATGGATTGGTATAAGGCATCTATGAACCGGGCAGACTGGGCGTTAGAACCGGAAGTTACCTTTTTTATTTTTGATAATGTACGTTCTTTATCGCCTGGATTTATACGTTCTGGAGAGTAACCGCAAAAAAAATCTTCATTAAATTTAAGCCCCGAAAATTTTTCTAACACCGGTACACATTCTTCTTCAGTACACCCCGGATACACAGTAGATTCGTAAATAACTATATCGCCCCTTTTTAACGCGGTGCCAACGGTTTCAGATGCTTTTAGCAACGGGTAAATATCAGGATTATTATATTCGTCAACAGGTGTAGGTACGGTAATAATATAAACGTCGCAATTATTTATATCGGCTTTTACAGATGTGAATAAAACCCCTTCTTTTTTTTCTGTGGTGCGGCTAATAAGTTTCAACTCTTCGGGTTGTGTTTCCAGCGTTTGGTCATACCCTTCAAGCAGTTCGTTTATCCTGGATTGATTAATATCAAACCCAACAACCTTATATTGTTTACCAAACTCTACTGCTAAAGGTAAACCAACGTACCCTAAGCCTATAATAGCTATAGCAGCATCTGTTAATCTATCTTCCTGTACTGTCATTTATTTTTTATAAAATTATCCGCCGTAAGCAATACCGAAATAAGGATAACGCCCAAAACCGATGTGATAAAAATGTGCACAATTTTACTGGGTTTCACACCGGGCAAGGGCAGTTCGGGCATATCAATTATCCGGTATAGCGGCGTTTCTTGTTGAAGACTATTTTTTGCAGATTCGAGGTTTTGCATAACCTGTTGATAAGATGAACTTGTTACTGCAGCAGTATTTTGTGTAATTTGCAAACCAGATCGTTGAACAGTTAGCGCTGGATTTAGGTTGTAGGTGCGATCTGTTTGTGATGCAGATGACACATAAATTGAAGATAATTTTTTATAAAGACTATCTGCCTCACGCTTCATAACTTTTATACTTTCGCGCCGTACTTTGGTTTTAGTTTCTATAAAGTATTTAGATGTTTGGGCAAGCATGTTATTCGCTATATAATAAGCAATATCAGGCTCTGTATCGGTTGCATTTATCAAATAAAAAATTAGCTTTTTATCTTTTTTAAGCACCACAAAGTTTTTTGTTACAAAATCAATTATACTCCTGTACAAAATGGTTTGCTTTGCAGAAAATTCTAAAGGATCTGACTCAAATATGCCAACCTTGGCATATTCTTCAGAATAATGCTTTCGTGCAATTAAGTTTAAAAGGGTTTCCTTTTTCAGAGTGTCGGTCAAAGAGAACAAAGCTTTACCGACTAAAGATCGCGACTTAAAAAAATCTATAATGTTATCGCCAGAAAAGATATTGTCGGCCCCGCCGCCCATGTCAAAACCCATTTGAGTTGCAAACCCAGAGAATGAACTTGGTCGTTGGTCTGATGATAGTACAAAAGTGATGGTAGCCGTATAAATAGGCTTAATTCTGTTAACAAAATAATAACCAATATTCCCTGCAATTACTATTGCAGCAATTAACAAATACCAATAACCCGATAAATATTTTAAGGAGGCAACCACGTTTTCTTTTGCCGTTGGCTTCTTACTGTATATCCCTGGCTGTTCCATTACTTTCTTAGGCTTGATATAGTAACAATAATTAAAGATATAAGCGAAAGGAATGCAGTACTGGCCCCAATGGTTTCCGTAGTTGAAAATGGCTTACGTTGAATTTTTCGTGGTACAATTATTTCTGCACCAGTTTCTACATTCGGGTATGACCGAAAAATGCCAAATATACCATTATGTGTACGAGCAGTGCGGCCGTTAGCATAAACAACATATATTTTTCGCCTGCGTGCAAAGTCCGTAGTGCCCCCTGCCTGGCTAATGTAATATTGCAACGATTTACCGTCAATAAAACTGGTTTTGGTTGACGACAATACTTCTCCGCTTATTTTAACAAGTGGGTCTGCTTTTAATACTTGTACATTATCGCCGTTTTCTAAAATATAATCTGCAATGGAGCCTGGTTCGTTTAATATTTTCTGCAGATCTATCGCAATTCTGTTATTTGTTCTTGTTACATCTTCAATAACACTGTTGCTGCTATCGCGTATGCTTCTTTGTATGTTTTGGATTGCCCTAAGCTGTGCATCATTATTATCCGGATCATTTCTGGTTAAAAAAATTCCTTTTACGTATGCTAATGACGTTAACCCGCCCGAGCGTTTTAAAAGGTCGCTAACCCGTTCTTTTTTTGATTCGATGGTGTAAGAGCCCGGATAGTTAACTTCTCCGGATATGGTTACCCTTTGTTGTTCTACATAACCCGGATTGCGCCTAACGGTAATAACATCAAATGGTTGTAATAAAAACTTACTGTTTTCTATAGCCAAGTCTTTAGTGGTGGTAAAATCAAACACATTAGCTATCGTATCCGCGCTTTTATTAGAACGCTCGCTTACCAGCCTCCTGCTTACTTCAACATGAAAAGAAGATGCCGCATCGGTAAAGCCATTCGCTAAGAAAAACACGTCTTTTAAAGACAGGCCTTTGCTGTAAGGTAATGTGCCAGGATTTCTTACTTCTCCTAAAATTTGAACATTATAATTGCTTATAAACTGGTTTGTTGTAGCAAGCGTTATTAAGTCTCTTTTAAAAAGCGTTATATCTTCGCTACCACCATTCATAACATTTTTAACATTGAAGGTAATATCTTCTTTTGTACCATTCTCGGGGTTTGTTCTTGTTAAAATTGCCCTGTCTGTGTATGCATTTTCTGTCAGCCCACCGGCCTTTTTAATAAGTGCACTTATGGTTAGGCCTTTTATTAATTCAAATTCGCCGGGGCGATAAACTGCGCCTGTAATTGAAACTGCATTCTCAACCCGATCCAGCACAGCGTCTATTTGAAATGAATCGCCATTTGATGGGATATAGGTATTCATACCTGCTTTTAAGATGTCTTTTATTCTGCGTTCCGTATCCGTTATTTGCCTCACTTTAACACTCGCTTTAAATGCTGCGTCAGTATAACCTCCTGCAAATGCAATCAAATCGCTAAAAGTTTCGTTGTCTTTCAACTCAAAATTACCGGGGCGTTTAACCTGCCCGCTAATTGAGACATGTTTTTTATAGACCGGAAAATTTATTACATCATTCTCCTTTAACAATACGTTACCGTCCTGATCGCCTTTAGTTATAAATTGATACAGATCTATCCGTTTATATATTTTGTTATTCCTGATTAATTCAATGTTGCGATAGGTATTAATGTCGCCTGGTCCACCACATTCATATAAGGCATTGAAAACCGTAGTTAGTGATGATAAGGTAAAATTACCGGGCTTTTGTGCACCTATAACTGTAATACGTATACTTTTTATCTTTCCTAACGTAATTGTTAATCTTGAAGTACCATTTTTGAGGGAAGGATAAGCAGTTTGGCTCATTTTACTCTTAATGGCCGAAATTGCATCATCTATTGATAATCCGGAAATTCTGATACTTCCAACTTGTGGGATACTTACATTGCCTTCCGGAGATACGGTTAAACTTAATGATGTTTCCTGATAGCCGGAGACAGTTAAATCAAGCTGGTCATCCGGACCTAAAACATAATTGCCGGGGGTGGCAATGCGTAAATTAGGTTGAAAAGAAAGGGATGGTGTATTAAAAAGATCTGATCCGAAAACATCTGGTGTTGGTGTTTTTTTATAAACCTGATATTCATTTATAGCAAGTTGGCGCGGTGTTAAGCCACCTTTTTTTTGCTGCGATAATGTATCTGTCGTCTTTAGAGCAACCGGAGCTTGAGTTGGCAAAGGTTGAGTCGAAGGAATGCCTGAGCGCCCAACTTGGGCAGATACGGTCGAGACTATAAACGAGCAAATCAGTAAAACTAAACTTAAAATTCTATTAAAGTTTCTATGCATCAGCTCGAAGGATTTTATTAAAGCGCCGCCAATATTACGGCTTTTTTAATTGAGAGGCAATTTTTTATTAAATTCATTAGTCGCAAAAGCGACTTTCTATCGATTAAAATCTTACCAATGTGACTAGTATCGATGAAATTTGCAAATCAATACTGCCTACTGAAACAACTTTATAGGATGTAATAATAGAGATTCGGCAGGAAAATCATTTGACGTTTTTGAATACTTTGTAAAAGTTCAAAAAAGGCCTTTTTCATAAGAAAAAGACTTTTTTTGATTGTGTGGTATCAGCTGGGATCGAACCAGCGACACAAGGATTTTCTGTCTTTATCTTATGCTGGAAGAAACGGCACAAAAACCGCTCTGATTGCTTACAATAAGCTCTTTTACGACTTTTTTTCGATATCTCAAAATCTTTTGTGCCTGTTGTGCCACATTTTTTTAAATAAATTTCTGAAATAAAAAATGCGATTCAATCAGGCGATAAGAATCAAACTGCAATCTCTAATTATAAATTTAAACAATTAATAAATTCTTTAATCTTAATTAGTTAATATTGCATTGGTTAATATTAACCAATTACGATTATGATAGAAGTAAAACCAGAATATTTAGTACATCGCCTGGTAACAGAAATGGATCGGGTCGCAGACAAACTATTGACCGAGAATTTTGGGATGTCATACAAGCGTTGCCGGGTTCTTGCGGTCTTGCAGGCAGGCGGAACAAAAACGCAGCACGAACTGGCATTGATATTAGGGCACAGTGACCCTGCAGTAAGTAAAATGCTGGCGGAATTGGCAAAAAAGGGCTATGTTGAGGTTAGGATCGATCCGGAACACGCCCGCAAAAGACTGGTAACGCTTACTCCAATCGGCGATGAGATAACTACAAAAGGAACTATGCTGCTTCATAAGCATTTTAGCGGTGTCCTTACAAATGCGAAAGTAGATAGTAAACAATATACAGAGCTGACTCTCAAAATATATGATGCTTTAGTAGCTAAAAACTAATATTTAAAAAGTTCGTATGAATTTAGAAAATCAATCAGTTGAGGGTACAGTGATTTCCAGTGATGGTACCCTCATCAGTTATTTTAAAACCGGTAACGGCCCCGGGATCATCCTCGTTCCTGGTGTATTATCCGTTGCGGAAAATTATAGCCAGCTTGCAATCTGCCTGAGCGAGCGATTTACAGTTTATTCCTTACAAAGGCGTGGGCGGGGCAAAAGCGGACCGCAAGGGAATGAATACAGTGTACTTAAGGAATGCGAAGACCTGGATTCTTTGCAAAGGCTTACTGGTGCGACTTATCTTTTCGGTCATAGTTATGGTGGATTTATCGCGCTGGAAGCGGCTAAAAAGAATAAGGCATTTGCTAAAATCGCGGTGTATGAACCGGGAATATCTGTCGACGGTTCCATTAACATGAGCTGGATTCCTGAATACGAAAAGCAATTGGTGGCCGGTCAAAACATGGCCTCACTAGCGATTTTCTCCGTAAAAGCTGGGCCTGAAAATGCGCAAAAAACGCCTTTATGGCTGATGAAATGGATATTACCTCTTTTTATTAGAGGACCGCAAAGGGCGCAAATGTTTGCCCTGCTTCCTGCAAATTTACGCGAACATCAACAAATAGAACTAAGGGACAACACCTTTCCTGCCTACCATGAAATAACTGCAGAAATATTATTAATGTCTGGCGGAAAGAGTAATCTTAAATGGGTAAACCAAGCTATCCGGGTATTAAAGGAAGTGCTACCTTTAAGCTTGTCTAAAGGATTTCCAACGCTGAATCATTTTGGGCCGGATCAAACGGGACCAGCAATAATCGCTGAAGGACTTATAAATTTTTTTTTTGACGTCAAGATGCCGGACACTGGTTACTGATCAAGCTTCAGACGTTATCTTATTTATTACGTCAGTTGATCTGGCTCGAGAAAACAGCGATTGGAAAGTGGAAATTGTAATTTAAAATTACCGGATATGAATTTGGCCTGACCGGCCAAAGTCATGTTCGGAAAATATGTTGTCTCAGAATTGTATAACTTTTTTAATTTGTTCTAAAAATGTTGTGGAATATTTGTGCCACAAGACTAGTTTTTTCGATCATGGTAATGTCCCAATATGTGTTAAGTATTTGATTTCTCTTGTTAACTATTTTGATTGAGAATCTATTATAACACTCATAAAGTTTCAAAGATTTTCTAAAAAAATTCTCGATCCGGGACAAAATGTATTCTCTCACCATTAAAATAGAACGTCTTCACATTTTTTGTTATAAAGCAAATAAAGGGACATTATTGGAAGTTCTGAGGCCATTGACCACCTCATTCCGGGGATGTAATAAATCGATTCCGCAAACACTTTGACCAGGCTAATTAATGAGTGAATGAAATAATTTTGAAAATCAGATTACATAAATGGGTGCTCTGCATCCTACGGAATTGCATGGTCAAGCCTTCCAAAATCTCCTGCTGATCTTCTACTTCCTTTTTTATCTCATAGTCCCTAGTTTCTAATGATTTAGTTAATTGATAATCTTTCACATAGTGCTGTGTATCAATATATTTCTTTTCTCTGTTAAGAGTAATTCTAATTTTTACGTTGTATGTACCGTCAGCTTTTTTATGATGTTTAAAGACAACAGCTTGTACTGTTGCCATAATGAAATTGGTTAATAAGCTTGTGCCACAATTGTGAAACAAACTTATATTGGTTAAAAAATGTGATTGTTTTTAAGCAGATTCAGAATAGTTCTGCTGTGGCATAGAAACAAAAAAGGCAGCTACTTTTACGTAACTGCCTGATTTTTAATAAGTTAAAAAGTGGTATCAGCTGGGATCGAACCAGCGACACAAGGATTTTCAGTCCTTTGCTCTACCGACTGAGCTATGATACCGCCCCTTTTGGGACTGCAAATGTAGCGTGTTTTTTTATTTATCGAAACTTTTTTTCAATTTTAAGCATTGCCGGTGTTATTACTGCGCTTTAATCATTAAACATTTGGCAAATTACCCGTAATGGCTACCTTAGTTTAAAATACTATGCACGCATAATGATTGCCCAAATTATTTTCTTGATCATCCTTACCACGGCAGTTTATCTTTTTACAAAAAATGCGGGGAAAATAAGGCGCAATATATCGCTTGGCCGGGATACAAACCGCAGCGACAATCCTGCCCTGCGCTGGAAAACTATGATTATGGTTGCCCTTGGGCAAAGCAAAATGGGCAAACGCCCACTGGCCGCAGTTATGCATTTGTTTATTTATGTCGGTTTTGTAATTATCAACATAGAAGTGCTGGAGATCATGGCTGACGGGCTATTTGGTTCGCACCGCATTTTTTCCAGGCCTTTGGGAAGTTTATATGGCTTACTTACAGGCGGGTTTGAAATTCTTGCATTGCTGGTTTTAACAGCATGCGCGGTATTCTTATGCAGAAGGAACATAGCCCGGATAAAACGCTTTAGCGGCGTGGAAATGACCGAATGGCCAAAATCTGATGCCAATTATATTCTTATTATAGAAATACTCCTCATGGCAGCTTTCCTCACCATGAACGCGGCGGATTACAAGCTCCAGGCACTGCATTTTGGCCATTATATACAAACCGGCAGCTTCCCGGTAAGTTCATTTATAGCACCCCTGCTTCCTTCGGCCGCAAGCGCTTTAGAAATTATAGAACGCAGTTGTTGGTGGTTCCATATTATTGGTATACTGGCTTTTTTAAATTATTTGCCTTATTCCAAGCACTTTCACATTCTGCTTGCCTTTCCTAACACATATTATTCTAAGCTTACACCAAAGGGGCAGTTTAGTAATATGGCATCGGTGACTAACGAGGTTAGGGCCATGCTCGACCCTGCTTTTGTGCCCGGGGCTGTAGAATCTGGCCGCTTTGGCGCGAAAGATGTTACAGACCTTACCTGGAAAAACCTGATGGATAGCTACACTTGTACAGAGTGCGCGCGGTGTACAAGTGTTTGCCCGGCTAACATTACCGGCAAACTCTTGTCGCCGCGCAAGATCATGATGGACACGCGCGACCGTATAACCGAAGTTGGCAAAAACATAGATCAGCATGGCAAAGATCATCAGGATGGCAAAACCCTGCTGGACGACTACATTACCCGTGAAGAACTTTGGGCTTGCACTACCTGCAATGCCTGTACAGAAGCCTGCCCTATAAATATAGACCCGCTGAATATTATTACCGAGATGCGCCGTTATATAGTAATGGAAGAATCGCAGGCGCCGGCCAGTTTAAATAATATGTTCGGTAATGTAGAAAATAACGGCGCGCCCTGGAAATACCCGTCGGCCGACAGGTTAAATTGGAAAACCCTCTAAATCTCCGTTAAAAGGGAGACTTAAAAAATATTTGAATGGAAGAAATAATATCCGAAATCGAACATCCGAATTCCGAAATCCTTAAAGTTGCTACCATGGCGCAAATGGCTGCTGAGGGTAAAACCCCCGAAATACTTTTTTGGGTTGGCTGCGCCGGAAGTTTCGACGAGCGGGCACAAAATATTACCCGCAGTATTTGCAAGATCTTAAATCATGGGGGCATTAGTTTTGCCGTATTAGGTACCGAAGAAAGCTGCACCGGCGATCCTGCTAAACGCGCAGGTAACGAGTTTTTATTCCAGATGCAGGCTATAAGTAATATAGAAATATTGAATGCCTACGAGATAAAAAAAATAGTGACCGGCTGCCCGCATTGCTTCAATACCATAAAAAACGAGTATCCACAGCTTGGCGGCAGTTACGAAGTTATCCACCATACGCAACTCATACAGCAGTTGATTGATGAGGGCCGCCTTAAAACCGAGGGTGGCGAAAGCTTTAAAGGCAAGCGCATTACCTACCACGATGCCTGCTACCTGGGCCGCGGCAATAATGTTTATGAAGCGCCCCGGGCCGCATTAGAAACTTTAGACGCCGACCTGGTAGAAATGAAACGCTGCCGAAGTAACGGCCTTTGCTGCGGCGCCGGCGGCGCCCAGATGTTTAAAGAACCCGAGCGCGGTAATAAGGATATTAACGCCGAGCGTATTGAAGATGTGATACAAGCCAATGCCCAAATTGTGGCCTCTGCATGCCCGTTTTGTATGACCATGCTGCGCGATGGCGTAAAACTTAAAGACAAAGAACAGGAAATACAGGTACTTGATATTGCGGAGATAACCGCGAGGGCTAACGGGTTATAAGAATTTTGAAATTTAATAATGTTTTGCCCAGCGAATTTTTAATAACAGGTGTTGAGGGGTTATTTACAATAATTTTTTATCGCATCTGTCACCATCGCTTTGTGATCACCCAGCTCGTAACCTAAATTCAGATCGGCGCAAATTTTTTCTAATTCAGGTTTAGGAATATCAACCTTATCTTTCGTAGCGAGAATAGTTACCTCACTATTTTTCGACAATGTACGGCTATTCTTAAACTGAAATTTTCTTAAACGTGCAAATGCCCTATTGCTAACCGCTTCCATATACATTGGTTCCAGTTCAAGTGCCTTATCAAAATCAATTACTGCGTTGTCAAAATCAAAGTTATCAAGCTCGGCTGTACCTCTGTAGAAATACGTATCAGCATAATAAGGATTTATTTTGATAGCTTCATTCAACAAGTTAATTGCCGACTTAAAATCGTCTTCTTTTAGAGTTCCTACACTTTTACTTAAAAGAGTGTAAAATTTTTCTTCTTGCTTTGAGAATTGGACTCTGTCATTAATAAATGACGACTCTCGCTTTATTTTTCCTGTAGAATAGAAATCCTGCCAAATGCCATCATCGCGACCATTTTTAAAAGCGCCCTTTTGTTTTATTTTTCCATTTTGAAAATATTCTTCTGAACAACCGTTGGCAACTCCATTTACATAACTCCGAAAAAACGATTTATTGCCGTTTGGATAGTAAGTTGTTCTTACGCCGTTAATTTTTCCATTCGTTAAATATCCTTCGCCTTATTTTGTCCCATTTAAATAATAATCTATGAATCGTCCTGAAAAGGGCGTATCCGAATCTTTAGCATACCAAATATCACCTTTTCTCGTCATTAACTTGGTTGTGGGGATCTGTTTTATACTATCCGGGCGATTGGTGTAAGCTTTCGTTTTGATGTCTAATATCTTATCAACATTTTTAAAGCCTGATTTTTCAATTTGGGCTTTGTTGGTAATAACTATTACGAGTTCTACATCAGTTTGTTGTAGCTGTACATCATCCTCTTTGGGATCGTCTATTATTGGCACATTATCTACTATGTAAAGTACAGCTCCTTGTTTAGCAGTTTCTTGTGAAAAAGCTTTAATACAGGTTAAAAATACAATCAGAATAATAAGGCGCTTCATTAGCTTAAGATAAACATTGCTTTTTGAAAATTGTAATTACCGTTCTAGACCGCCGGTTCCTGCTGGCTTAAACAATGGAAGCTGCCCAGGCCCCATATTATATCGGTAGAATCTATTCCTACTACCTTTCTATCCTGGAAACACTGTTGAATGATAGCTAAAGCCTTTTCATCGTTTGCGCAACGGTACGTTGGTACCACAACTGCGCTGTTGGCTATGTAAAAGTTAGCGTATGATGCCGGTAAACGCTGCCCGTCGTAAATCACAGGCCTTGGCATTGGCAGTTCTATAACGTTTAATGACTTGCCGTTAAGCAGGCGCATGGTTTTCAGGGTTCGCAGGTTTTCCCGAAGAATGTTATAATTCCCATCTGCCGGGTTTTCTTCCACAACAGTTAGTACGGTATCTTCGTTCACAAAGCGGGTAATGTCGTCAATGTGGCCGTCAGTATCGTCGCCTACAATGCCATCGCCAAGCCAAAGCACTTGTTCAACGCCATAATAGCTGCGCAGGTATTCTTCTATCTGCTGCTGGTTTAAATGCGGATTGCGGTTTTTATTGAGCAAGCATGCGGTAGTGGTTAACACAGCGCCGGCGCCGTTAAAATCTACAGAGCCGCCCTCCATAACAATACCCGGATGATAAATACATAAGCCAAGCTGCGCAGCGATGCTTGTAGGGATAACATCATCCAGATCAAACGGTGGATATTTACCCCCCCAGGCGTTGTAATCCCAATCTACAATAACCTTGTCCTTAGTATGCGGGTTGATCAAAAACGCCGGGCCATGGTCGCGGCACCAGGCATCATTTGTTGGAAATTTATAAAATTGAATGTTATTCAGGTCGGCGCCGGCCAATTCGAGCTGTTGTTTGGCAAAGGTTTGCATCCGCTCATCTTTTACATTGATGCGCACCAGCTCACCTTCGGCCAATATTTTGATAAACTCACAATATTTAGGGTATATCAAATTTAGTTTCCCGGGCCATGATTCTTCTTTATGCGGCCAGCTTAACCAGGTAGCAATATGGGGTGCCCACTCTGCCGGGAAGTGAAAGCCCTGCTTTGCAGGAAAGTCCGGAAGTCCGGCAGGCTGTAAGTCCGGATGATTCTGAGATTGTGTAAATGCCATTATTTTTAAAGTATTCCGCAACGCATGCCTTTTCCGTCTTTCGGATCAATTACTCCCCGTCAATTAAACGCTTCGTTATCGGGCCATAGCTATCAATCCTTCTATCGCGCAAAAACGGCCAGTGTGTTCTGTAATAATCTGTTTTAGCCAGATCGAGCTGCACCATGGTAGTTTCTTCATCATGGTGCGACCCTTGGAACATTACCGTACCGAAAGGGCTAGACACGAACGAGCCGCCCCAAAACCTCAAACCGGCTTCTTCGCCAACACGGTTTACACTCACCACGTGCACGCCATTAGCCACCGCATGCGACCGCTGAATGGTTTGCCAGGCGTTATACTGCTCAGTATTGGTGGTTGCCTCCTGCGCAGAAGCCCATCCTATAGCAGTGGGGAAGAACAATATCTCGGCACCCATTAATGCCGTGATACGGGCTGCTTCGGGGTACCATTGGTCCCAGCAGATCAATATGCCAATTGTGGCAAATTTGGTTTTAAAAACTTTGTAGCCCAGATCGCCCGGTGTAAAATAAAACTTTTCGTAAAAGCCGGGATCGTCGGGTATGTGCATCTTCCGGTATTTACCTAAATAACTGCCATCAGCATCAATTACAGCGGTGGTGTTATGATAAAGCCCTTGCGTACGTTTTTCAAATAAAGATGCAATGATCACAACACCTAATTCGGCGGCAAGAATCTGCAGTTTATCGGTCGCCGGGCCTGGAATGGCTTCTGCAAGTGCAAAATTGTCGTAATCTTCCACATCGCAAAAATACAGCGACGTAAAAAGCTCCTGAAGGCAAACTATCTGTGCACCTTGATGTGCCGCTTCGCGCACCTTATCCATTGCTTTTTGTAAATTCTGCTGTTTATCTGCCGTGCAGCTCATTTGCACCAGCCCAACATTTACCTTACTCATTTGCGTAAAATTTGGCGCAAAGATAACTATTGGGTTGAATAGTTGATTGTGTGTTTAGTAGTGACTAGTTATTTGCTTCGGTAAAATCGATCCAATAATGTTTAACATAAACCGTTAACAACCATTCACATAATCAGCAACGCACTTATCAACTAATCCCTATCTTTGGCGCCAATGACAGAAGCAGAAGAATTTGTTGCCCCAAAAACGCTTAAGCAGAAATTAATTGATGCCGTAAAGCTTATTGTTAAAGTAGTTGTTACCGCTGCATTGCTCTATTATGTTTTTAGCAAAGTGCCGTTAAATAAGGTTAAAGACCATTTTATTACCGCCAATTACTGGTGGATGTTTGCCGCCCTCATCTGTTTTGGTTTCTCTACCATTGTTTCTTCATGGCGGTTATTAAGTTTCATTAAATCTATAGGCTTAAAACTCGACTGGCGGTTTAACCTGCGTTTGTATCTTTTAGGCATGTTTTACAATTTCCTGCTTCCCGGTGGCATCGGCGGCGATGGTTACAAGATATACCTGCTTAATAAGCGGTATAAACTGCCTGCAAAAAAAGTGTTCTGGGCTTTATTATTTGATAGGCTTAGCGGCCTGTGGGCTGTAGGATTGATCGTTTGTGCGCTCATAATTTTCGTACCGCAGTTTCCAATTCATTTTGCAATACCCGGCAGCATATTTTTAGCTGGTACAGCTATATATTATGCAGTGGCGAGGCATTTTTTTAAAGATTACACGCGTTACTTTTTTACCGCGCATATTAAGGCCATTATGGTACAATCGCTGCAGGTCATAACCATTTTGCTGGTATTAATGGGGCAAAGTTTCCATGGCAAGTTTGCGCCTTATTTACTATCGTTTTTGATCTCATCGCTGGCTTCTATTTTGCCAACCTTGGGAGGTGCGGGCGCACGGGAAGCCATTTTTACCAAACTCTCCGGCGTTTTTAATATGCAGGTGGGGCTGGCTGTTTATTTAAGCATCTCCTTTTACCTGATATCGCTTTTGGTAGCCCTTTCGGGGGTGTATTATTTGCTGAGGCCGGGCAGGCTGCAGGAGGGTTTGCCTGCTGTAGAAGAGGGTACGCCGGCTTTAGAAGATGAAGGCGAACTGTAGTAAATTGATATAAAATAACTTGGGGGCGAACCTTTTAAAGTTCGCCCCCAAGTTATGCATTACCATCTCCTGTAACCACTGTGATAGAAATCAGCATGATAAGCTACACGCCTTGGGCCGTAGTATCCGCGGTCTGAATATACCGGCCTGCGGTAATAACTATTATAGTAGGTTGGGTACACCGGGTAAGCCGGTGGGTAATAAGCGGGTTGCGCATATGCCACCGGGCGTGCATGATAATGATGATAATACGGTGTGCCGAAATTAAGGCCCACATGCACGCCTACCTGTGCCTTTGCGGCGTTAATGGTAAACAATGCGGCTATGATCGCTAAAAATGTTATACGTTTCATGGTATCAATATTTAGTTTAACAATTGATGTTTTCAACATCGTGAAGTACATATATATTGACAAGTTTTGTGCCATATAGTTTAACAATCGGCACATCAGGGGTGCTATTATTGGCTAAATGGCAGTAGCACAGCGCGAATAATAAAGAACAGTTAAGTCCTTAACCGGATTTAAAAATAGGGGAGGAGGGTCAAATGCTTTTCTTCAGCTTTTCCATCATCTCTTTGGGTACCTTTTGCAGGTCTAAGACCAGGAACCCGTCAAGGCAGTCGGCAAACTTTGGGTCTATATTAAAGCAAATGATCTTGGCGTTAAGCGAAATATACTGGCGCAGCAGCACCGGCACTTTCATGTTGCGTACTTCCAGTTCAGATATCAGGTTGTCGAGGCCTTTAAAATTATCATCCTCACCGTTAAGCAGCAGATCTGCATCAATGCTCGAAAAATCAACCTTAAACTTTTTACGGGGTTTCACATACTCTGCCATCTCATGATCAAAATGATGGCGCGTTATGTAATCTACAATTAACGACTTTGAGAATTTAGAAAAGCTGTTGCTAATGCTAACCGGCCCTATCAGATAGCGGTAGCGTGGGTTCAGGATCACAAATTTTAGTATACCCTTCCAAAGCAAAAACAACGGCATAGGTTTGCGCTGGTATTCTTTACGTATCCATGAGCGGCCAAGCTCCAGGCTGCGTTTCAATACCGGCGTAAACTGCGATTTTATCTTGAACAGGCTGGCTGTATAAAAGCCCTTCTTGCCCATACTGTAAAATATCTCGTCGCCAAGGCCTATACGGTAAGCCCCCACAACCATTTTTTTATCCTTGTCCCAAATAAAAAGGTGGTGGTAATAAATATCATATTCGTCTATATCTATGCTTTTGTTGCTACCCTCGCCAACATCCCTGAAGGTAGTTTCGCGTAGGATTCCAATTTCGCGTATGATATTCGGGATAACAGAGGTGGGGGCCACAAATACCTCATAGCCCCTTTCTTTGGTCACCAGGTAATCTTTACGCAACGTGCCCACTTCGGTATCGAGTATATTAGCATTAACTTCGCGCTCAATGTCTTCTGCGCTTTTTTTTATCTTGAAAAGGTTACGGGGGTTAAACAGCTTCTTTTCTTCCTCCAGCCCCGTGCCCAAGGCGTATGTTTTAGCCCTTAAAAAGCTGAGCAATTTTGTGGCATCCTTATGATCTGGTATGGTCTTTATATCTATAGGCTTACCTATGCGCAGTTTAATGGTATGGCCATGTTTGTTAAATAATTCAGATGGCAGTTTTGCAGTACGCAATGTTGGGTGGATCATGGCGAGCAGGTTAAACAGTAAGCCGTTATTGCCATGGAAGTATATGGGCACAACCGGCACCTTAGCTTTGGCAATTATTTTACCTACAACAGGGTGCCAAAGCTTATCGGTAACCTGCTGCTTATCTATCTGAAAGGTAGAAACTTCACCAGCTGGGAAAATGCCAATGGGGGTACCATCGGCCAGTAATTGCAGGGTAGATTTAATGCCGCTGATGCTCGACGAATGCTCTATGTTTTCGAAAGGGTTAACGGCAATAAAGTAGTCGCTAAGGTTTGGTATCTTTTTGAGGATAAAGTTGGCCATCAGCTTAGCGTCTGGCCTAACCATGCATAATATCTTCAACAGTACCATACCCTCTATGCCGCCATACGGATGGTTGGCAATAGCTACAAACGCCCCTTCTTTTGGCAGGTTATTTAACTCAGCTTCGTCAAATTCAATTTTAACACCGCAGCCTTCCAAAATGGCATCTACAAATTCAGGGCCTTGTTTCGGCTGTGCGCTCGCAAACAGATCGTTTACCTGGTTTATCTTCATAACCTCCATAAGCAGCCCGGCCAGCCCGGGCATTTTTAGTTTGCTTAGGCCGGTAGCATCTGCAAACTCCTCTGTGGTTATTACCTTCATATTTTTAAGTACGATATAGGGGTTATCATTTCAAATTTATCTATTTTAAACGGCTATTTGCTTTACCGGCATGAAACCTTCAATAAAGAACTACCTCTCAATAACAAAAAAAGAATGGAACGGCTTGGTGGTGCTGGTTGTTTTGATCGTATTGGTTTGGTTAGCTCCTTACGCGTATGGGTTGTGGCATAAAGATACACTTATAAATTTTAATGAGTTTAATGCCGATGCGCAGCGGCTTGCCCAATTATCGGGTAACAAAGCCGCATCACCCGCCGATGCTGGATTGGCGCAGACACCACCTTTTAACTTTAACCCCAATCATTTACCCGATGAACAGTGGCTTAAACTTGGCTTGAGCCGGCATCAGATAGGTGTACTTAAACATTACGAAAGTAAGGGTGGCCATTTTTATAAGAAAACGGATGTTCAAAAAATTTACTCGGTAACGCCAGAAGAATACAAGCGCCTCGAACCTTACATCATGCTCCCGGGCGATGAAATTGACGCTCACGCTGCCATCATTGAGATTAACCATGCCGACTCGGCTACGCTCGTTACACTTAAAGGCATCGGCCCGGCATATGCCATGCGTATTATCCGTTATCGCGATAAATTAGGCGGCTTTTATAAAAAGGAACAACTAAAAGAAGTTTTTGGTATTGATGAAGAACATTACCTTTTGATAGCCAAATATATAAAAGTGAATCCCTCGGCAATAAAAAAACTCGATTTAAACAAAGCCACTTTCGACGACCTGCGCCACTACCCTTACTTAAGCTACAAGCAAATGAACGCCATAATCCAATACCGCAGTGAGCATGGTAATTACGATAACTTTGATGACCTGAAAAGTGTAGCCATTTTAGATGCCGCAACGTTGAAAAAACTAAAGCCCTACTTTATTTTCAGACAATAAATCTCGTTGTGAATCATCAAGGAAAATATAATTTTTCGTGAGCCTTACCGGTAGAAATTTAGCAAATACACCGCCGTCTTCAGGACAGTTATTTACAGGTTGCCGCTGCCCTAATTTTTTAATTTTTCTTGGCTATCTCCCATTAAACGTACTTTATTGTTACAAATTGCGGTTTTCTGTTTATCAGAAAATTTAAGTAGGTTTGGGGATAACATGATTAAATCTTTACAACTGAACTGAACATGAAGTTATTTATTAAGAAACCTATTCAGCAACTGATGGCTGCAACGGCAGAGTCTGGCGCAACGCTGAAACGGACTTTGGGCGTAGGCTCGCTTATAGCCCTGGGTATTGGGGCTATTATAGGCGCGGGTATATTTGTACGTACTGCCGCCGCCGCAGGCGAACATGCCGGCCCGGCTGTTACCATATCATTTGTTATTGCTGCCGCGGGTTGCGCACTTGCCGGGCTGTGTTATTCTGAATTCGCCAGTATGATCCCCATTGCCGGTTCTGCATATACATATTCTTACGCCACCATGGGCGAATTCATAGCATGGATAATTGGCTGGGATTTGGTGCTTGAATATGCACTTGGTGCAGCAACCGTATCAATCGGATGGTCGCAATATTTCAACGAGTTTTTAACCACTTTTTTCAACACACATATCCCATACTCCCTCTCGCATTCATTTTTTGAAGTTTCCAATACCACTTCGGGGATGTATGCTGCCGAGTTAGGCACGAGAGGCATTGTTAACCTCCCGGCAATCTTCATTATCCTGATGCTTACCTTGCTGCTTATCCGGGGCACGGCAGAATCGGCAATTGTAAACAATGTGATCGTTATTGTAAAGGTTGTTATTGTTTTAATGATCATTGGTTTAGGATGGCATTTTATAAATCCTGCTTTGCATACACCCTATATGATACCGGCCAATGCGGGTAAGGTGGCGGTTAGCACGGGTACTGTAGATTATGGCGATACGTTTAACCACGGCTGGCTGGGCGTGTTACGCGGTGCCAGCGTAGTGTTCTTTGCATTCATCGGCTTCGATGCCGTGTCCACCGCTGCGCAGGAAGCTAAAAACCCGCAGAAAGATATGCCGAAAGGTATTTTAATTTCCCTTGCTTTTTGTACACTTATGTATGTGTTATTTTCGCACGTATTAACCGGATTGGTATCATACAAAGAATTTTTAATACAAGGCAAAGAGGCATCGGTAACATTTGCCATTAAACATGCCATGCCGGGTTACAACTGGTTAGCTAATTTTGTAACGGTTGCCATCCTTGCAGGTTTTTCTTCGGTTATTTTAGTGATGCTAATGGGCCAAACCAGGGTATTTTACACCATGAGCACAGACGGTTTGATACCGCCCATATTTTCTAAACTCCACCCTAAATATCGTACACCATATAAATCGCAATGGTTGTTTTTCGGGTTTGTATCCATTTTTGCAGGCTTTATTCCCGATAGGATAGTGGGCGACATGGTGAGCATTGGTACGCTTTTCGCCTTCGTGCTGGTATGCCTTGGCATATTTATACTACGCAGGACAGACCCCGGCCTAAACCGCCCTTTCAGAACGCCGTGGTATGTTGTAGTTTGCCCGCTTGGCGCATTAATTTGCTTGTGTATGATAGCCAGCGAAGGCTGGGAAAACTGGGCGCGTTTAATAGTTTGGCTGCTTATAGGCTTTGTGATCTATTTTGGTTACAGCATTAAACGCTCGCACGTGCGTAAGGGAGTTAGCGAGCTGCCCAATGACCCGCCGAACCCTAAATACGTTGAGTAATTAGTTTTTTTACAAATATTTTAAAGGTTCTGCATTTGCAGAACCTTTTTTGTTGATATTGCTTTTAATACCTGTTTATGAAGATTGCTTTAGCTACCCCACCGTTCCCAAAATCTATTGCAGATGGTTTGTTCCGGATCCAATTACTGATAAAAGAAGCTGCCGCACAGCAAGCAGAGGTCGTTTGCTTCCCCGAATCATATATACCCGGCTACCCGTTGTTAGAATTTAACGTAACGCCGCACACAAATGGCGAGGTAAAGGAAGCGCTGCAAACCGTTTGTGCAATGGCCAGGCAAAGCCATATAGCCGTTATTATGCCGATGGATATGGCAGAAAATGGCAGCATTTATAACGTAGCAGTCGTGGTATCTGATAAGGGCGAAATACTTGGCTACCAAACAAAAAATCAGCTCGATCCATCTGAAGATAATCAATGGGTGCCGGGCACCGAGCGGCATATTTTTGATATAAACGGCCTGAAGTTTGGCATTGTAATATGCCATGAGGGCTTCCGTTACCCCGAAACGGTAAGATGGGCTGCGCGACATGGTGCACAAATTGTATTTCACCCGCATTTTGCAGGAAGCGATACAAACGGTATAACCCCGGCAGTTTGGGGCCATCCGGATAATCCGTATTACGAAAAGGCAATGATGATGCGTTCGATAGAAAATACCATCTATTTTGCGAGCGTAAATTATGCAACTAAATATCCCGATTCGGCAACATCTGTAATCGCACCAGATGGTACATGTATTGCGTACCAGCCTTATGGCGAAGCCGGCGTGCTGGTTGTTGATATTGACCCGGCATTAGCTACCGGCCTGCTTGCAAACCGCCTTAAGCCCCAGTTATACCAGGAGCAAATTAACCATAATACCATCTGATGAAGGGCGACAAAAATTTATGGGTGCTTATTTGCGTTTGCGTGATCAATTCCTTAGGGTTTGGCATTATAGTGCCATTGCTTTACTCTTATGGTAAGCAATTTGGCGTTACAGAAACAACCATTGGGTTTTTAACCGCATCGTTCTCTATTGCACAATTTTTTGCCACACCGCTTTTAGGAGCCATATCAGATAAATGGGGGCGGAAGCCTGTGCTGGCCATAAGCCTTGCCGGTACATGTGCATCGTTCCTGCTCTTCGCAACGGCACATAGCCTAATCATGCTGTTTGCAGCGCGCATATTAGATGGTATTACCGGTGGTAACATTTCTGTAGCACAAGCCATGATATCCGACAGCTCAACCGCTGCCGACCGTGCAAAGAAATTTGGTTACTTAAGCTCGGCTTTTGGGTTTGGCTTTGTGCTGGGGCCTGCTGTAGGCGGCCTGCTTAGTAAATTTGGGCTGCAGTTTCCTTTTTATTTTGCAGCCGGCATTGCGTTGCTGGGTACGTTGGCTACAGTGTTCCTTCTGAAAGAAACTTACACGAAAGATAAACGCAAAGAAGGTTCTAAAAGTAAGTTCTCCTTTAAATCGTTAGTTACCGTAATAAAAAAACCTGTTGTTGGTACGGCTGTGTTAACAGGATTTTTGTTAACAATGGCACAGTTCACCATGATCATAGGCTTCCAAACCTTTAGTGTAGATGTATTAAAGATAAAGCCAGATAAGATCGGGTTGTTTTATGCGGGTTTTGGTATTACGGGTATTATTATGCAATTATGTGTGCCGTTCTTTACCAAAGTATTTTCGTCAAAGTCGGTCATTTTGCTTTTCTCAACTATGTTTTGCCTTGGGGCCATGATATTGGCCGGCTTTACTAACGGCTTTATGTTATTTGCAGTTTGCCTTTTTGTTTATGGCCTGTTTAACGGTTTGCGCAACCCTATGCTTAACGCCATAATTGCGGATCATAACGACCCCAAAAAGCAGGGCGAGATATTGGGCGTTAATCAGTCGTACGCTTCCATAGGGCAAACACTGGGGCCGATAGGCGCGGGGCTTATCACGGTGATATCTGTACACTCCATATTTTTTCTATCGGCATTGTTTATATTGGGGGGCTTTTTACTTACATTCAGGTTAAAGACCAAAGAAAATACAAATAAAGTAACCGCGTGACCTATTTTAACTTTTCGCAGATCCTTTCGGTAACCATGATCCTGTTTGCCATTATTGATGTACTGGGTACCATCCCTGTGATCATAGAGCTGCGGGCACGTGCAGGCCATATACAAAGCGAACGTGCCAGTGTAGCCGCCTTGGTACTTATGGTAGGGTTTTTATTTGCCGGCGAAGGATTGCTTAAAGTTATCGGGCTGGACATTGCCTCATTCGCTATAGCTGGTTCATTAGTGATCTTTATTATTGCGATGGAAATGATACTGGGGATAAATCTTTTTAAGGAACAATTGCCCTCTACGGTTTCTATAGTACCCATAGCGTTTCCATTAATTGCCGGAGCCGGCACCATGACCACCTTACTATCGCTTAAAACCCAATACGCTACCCAAAATATTATTGTAGGCATTGCCATTAATACGCTGTTTGTTTACCTGGTGCTCAAAAATGTGCAATGGCTGGAAAGGCTGTTAGGCAAAACCGGGGTAAATATTTTGCGCAAAACCTTTGGGGTTATCCTGTTGGCTATCGCAATAAAGCTGTTTAGAAGCAATACGCATCTTTAGATCTCAACTCCAAAAGGCGGGCAAAATTTACTTGTTCAATAAAATTTGTCATTCTGACGAAGGAAAAATCTTCTGCGTTAATACATTTACGAAGAAGATCCCTCACCGTCGCCCGGGACGAGAAGTAAGTAGGTGTTTTTAACTCAACTCCATATCCGGGTTCCAGGATGGTTCTGTTGGTTGTTCTGTTACCGGCCGTTTGTTTTGAGTTAATCTTGCCACAAACATGGTATCAGCTTTGTGTTCGTAACCTTTTAATACTTGCTGGCTTTCTAAGGTAAGATTAAGACTCTTTACCATGTAACTTACTACATCCTCATTTTCTGCCTTGAACGCCGAGCAGGTGATGTAAATAAGCGGTTTACCTTCTTTTAAATATTTGCTCGCGTTTGGTACGATAGCTTTTTGCAGGCGTTGAAAAAAATCTATACGGTGGTCTTCAAACTGGCTGATCATCTCAGGTGTACGGCTCCAGGTGCCCGAGCCGCTGCAGGGTATATCCAGGATGATGCCATCAAATTCGTAATGGTGTAGTTCTGGATCGGGGTTTAAGGTAAGATCAATAAGTTTCTTTTGATATTTGCGCAAACCCACCTGCTCAAAACGTTCATCGAGATTAGTTAAAACACTTTCGCGGATGTCGGAAACCACCAGTTTTATACCCGGCTCGGAATCGTAAAGCAACAATGATTTACCACCCGATGCAGCGCACGCATCCCACCAGTGCTCCCATTTGTTGGCTTGAAAGTAGCCGGCGGTTTGCTGCGAAGAGTGGTCTTGCACCTCGAACCAGTGCTGCGCCTTTTGAAAAATATTTTCGAGCCGGGTGCCGTTCGGCAATGCCAGGCAGCCGTTACCCTCATCACGAAATGCAATTGCGGCTTCTGTTAATGCCGACTTAACCTGTAGCTCGTATCCTTTAAGTATGCGGATAAAAAGATCGGGCTGGATAAAAAATGATCTTAAAAATGCCTCTTTATCTATCCCGGCAGAGAGCCTGCCCATCCACGGGAAAACATCTTTCAAATCAAAACCGGGATAGGCGGTTTTGATGATGGTTAATTTCCCGTCGATAGGCTGACTGATATTAGCTGCCCAATCGGGTTTAAAATGCAGAATGAAGGAATTGACCTGGCTGTTGCATAAAAACTCGGCAACCATTAAACGTTCTTCGGCAGGGAAATTTGGCAAGGCGCAACCCAGGCGAAAATAGTTATATATCAATCTACTGGCTACCTTTCTATCAGTAGAACCCATTTGCTTGTTTTGCCTGAAGAACCCGGGTAAAAACTTACCAAGCGGCACATCTGCAGGGTAAACGGATAATATCCGTTCAAATGTTTTCAGTTGATTAACGGCCTTCATTCTATCACCTTGAGTTCGAAGTTACTATACCGCAAAATATAAACATGTGTATTTATCCAGCCCACACCGGGTTTTTTTACAAAATGAAAATTATTGCCCAAACCTTCAAAATCCTGCCTCTCGGGCCGTAAAATGCCGTTGTCACTTTGGGCAAGCAACTGCCCGAAATACAAACCTTCATCAAAACCCTTTATGGCATAGCTATCCGGTTCGGTATGGTACGCTTTACGAAAAGCCTTAATAAAAGTTATAGTGCTGCCTGCTTTATAATTTATATGTTCTGATGAGGTGATCACCGTTTTTAGACGCTGCAGCATATCGGCACGAAAAAAAGTAAACCCCTCCCAGCTTGGGTGGCCTATCAGAATAATTGGATATAATTTCGATAAAGAGTCAACCGACCTTAAAGTTACCTGCAAAAACGCCTGGTTAACCGAAGGCAGCAAGATCACGTTAGGTTCTGTTTTAGATAGTTGCAATGTTAAGGCATCGAGATTACCTCTAATTACGGTAGTAGAAATAACTTTGGTTCGCAGATGGCTCAAGCTGTCTAAAGCCTGCTTAAAGGGTACGATATATTTGTTCTCTTCTGTAAACCCCGAACGCAGGATAAACACTTTTTTTACTTTAAGTCGGTCGTTTACATACTGGGCACTTCTGCGGGCATGGAAACTAAGCGGCGGAGTGACCGTTATTAAATAATTGTTTCTGAATAACGCAGGGGAAACAGGAGATAGCGGCGAAACCATCATCTTTTTTACCCCTGCCGATGCCACGCCGAAAGCCTTTATGCTCTCCGGGAATACCGGTCCGACTATAATGTCGCTGTTACGTACGTTGGGATTTAGCCCAAGGCTATGGGCAATACCGGGGCTGTCTTTACCATCTAACAACTGGAGTTTGTAATTGTAGCCGTTAGTGGTAAGCGAGTCGAGCGCAAGTTTAAAACCCTGGTAATATGCTATACCCATCATGGCCTTTTTCAGGTTGGCGCTTTTATAGCCGGTGCTTACCTCGTCCAAACTTAACGGCATGATCATGGCAATAGAAAAAACCCTTTGCCTTACAGGCGGCATAAAAACAGATTTAACTACAGGTTTTTCAACCGGTTTTACAGGGGCAGTGTAAGGTGCCGGTTCATTATTGGCCTGCTGTGTTTTTGGCGAGCAGGAGGCGCAACAAATTAAAATAGTTGCTATTACTAACCTAAAGTTATTCCCACTCAATGGTGGCCGGCGGTTTAGAGCTAATGTCATATACTACCCGGTTTATACCTTTAACGTTGTTAATGATCTCATTTGATATTTTTGCCAGTAGGTCATATGGTAAATGGCACCAGTCGGCAGTCATGCCGTCCAATGATTCTACAGCGCGCAAACATACCACATTTTCGTAAGTACGCTCATCGCCCATTACACCAACCGATTGTACCGGCAAATAAATGGCGCCGGCCTGCCAAACCTTGTCATAAACACCGGCACTCTTTAAATTATTAATGTAAATTGCATCTGCTTCCTGCAAAATAGCCACCTTTTCCGGGGTGATCTCGCCTAAGATCCTGATGGCCAGTCCCGGGCCGGGAAAGGGGTGGCGGCCAAGAATGGCGTCGTCTATATTTAATGCCCTGCCAACTTTGCGCACTTCATCTTTAAATAAAGTATTTAATGGCTCAACAACTTTTAACTTCATAAAATCGGGCAAACCGCCAACGTTATGGTGCGATTTTATGGTCGCAGATGGCCCTTTAACGGAAACAGATTCGATAACATCGGGATAAATGGTACCCTGGCCGAGCCATTTGACGTTTTGCACTTCGTGGGCGGCATCGTCAAAAACTTCTATAAAAACCCGGCCTATGGCCTTGCGTTTTTTCTCGGGATCGCTAAGGCCTTGCAGTGCATCGTAAAAACGTTGTTTAGCATCAATCCCTTTAATGTTGAGGCCCATGTGTTTATAAGAATCCAAAACAGATGCATATTCTTCTTTGCGTAGCAGCCCGTTATCTACAAAAATACAGTGCAGATTTTTGCCGATGGCGTGGTGCAGCAACACCGCCGCAACAGATGAGTCTACCCCGCCGGATAAACCAAGCACAACCTTATCGTCGCCCAGTTTTTCTTTTAGCGCAGCAATGGTGGTTTCCACGAAAGAATCAGGTGTCCAGTCCTGTGCGCAACCGCAAATATCTACCAGAAAGTTTTGCAATAGCTGCTTGCCATCTATACTGTGCGTAACCTCCGGGTGAAACTGTATGCCATAAGTTTGCGTGTTTTTTACCTGGTAAGCGGCAACCTTTACGGTGTCTGTACTGGCAATGATCTCAAAATCGTCGGCCAGGGTTTTGATGGTATCTGCGTGCGACATCCAGACCTGCGAATTACCTGGAATGAGCTTAAACAGTGGGTTTTGGCTATCTATAAACTGCAGGTTGGCACGGCCGTACTCGCGCGTGCTGGAGGCCATAACCTCGCCGCCGTGAAAATGTGCTATGTACTGCGCACCGTAGCAAACCCCTAAAATTGGCAGCCGCTTATGATGTTTTGCAAAGTCGAAATGCGGCGCATCTTCCTGCCGTACGGAGTATGGGCTGCCGGAAAGGATAATGCCTTTTACGCTGCTGTCTACCTCGGGAAAATTGTTAAAAGGATGTATTTCGCAATAGATGCTAAGCTCCCTGACACGGCGCGCTATGAGTTGGGTAAACTGCGAGCCAAAGTCAAGAATGAGAATTTTTTCCTGCATCTGCGAAGATAGGATTTTGGTTGATTAGTTGATTGAATGAGTGGTTGATTAAGTTGTTAGTTGATTAATGAGTGGTTAATTAGTTAATTACGTGAGTAGTTGATCGACTACAGCTCTGACAAGATTCAGAGACTATCAACATATAGGTAATAAATCAAATAAACTATAAACTTTAAAAAATAACGGTCCTTCATTATTCAAATGTTGCCATACATGTGCTCAAAAATCACTTGTAACGCCAATATAAAACTTGTTCTATATTGATGGTCATGATGTAAGTATATCCGGCTTTAAATAGCATTACTTCATATTTGGCACATGGGGTGCCGAAACAAGTTCGGCATGACGTACTTGTTATATTTGTTTAAATTGGTTTGGCGTTAAGCCAAATAAGATGCAAACGTTGTCAAATGTGTCTTAAAAATTGACTAATCCATTCCAAAAATCGTACATAACAAAAAAGGACGCCTTTTGGCGCCCTTTTCAAAACAAATATAGTTTTTTAAACCTTTCGGTCGCTTTTAACCTTATGCACGATCATAGACTGGATCTTGATCTCCTTTTGTATGTGCTTACTCGTATTTACCTCCTTGTGTAAATGCGGGGCAATTACCAGCGAAACTATGCTCATCAGCTTGATCAGGATATTCATTGATGGGCCCGATGTATCTTTGAACGGATCGCCAACGGTATCGCCGGTTACCGAAGCTTTATGCGGTTCCGATTTTTTGTAAAACATTTCGCCGTTGATCTCTACACCCTTTTCAAAAGATTTTTTAGCATTGTCCCACGCACCACCGGCATTACTCTGGAAAATACCCATCAGCACACCGGACACGGTTACACCTGCTAACAGGCCGCCTAATACTTCGGGGCCAAAGGCAAAGCCGATTACGATAGGCGTTATTAACGCAATGGCGCCCGGGGCTATCATTTCACGGATGGAAGCCTTGGTTGATATCGCCACGCATTTCTCATATTCTGGTTTAGCTTTATATTCCATAATGCCTGGTATCTCACGGAACTGACGGCGTACTTCTTCAACCATGGCCATGGCAGCGCGGCCAACAGCAGATATACAAAGCGCCGAAAATATAAAAGGTATCATGCCGCCTACAAACAGGCCGGCCAGTACATCGGCCTTGTAAATATCAATATGGTCGATACCTGCAACACCCACAAAGGCCGCAAATAGGGCCAATGAGGTTAAAGCTGCCGATGCTATGGCAAAACCCTTGCCGGTAGCGGCAGTAGTATTACCTACGGCATCCAGGTTGTCTGTACGGTGGCGTACTTCTTCGGGCAGCTGGTTCATTTCGGCAATACCGCCGGCATTATCAGCAATAGGGCCAAAGGCATCTATTGCCAATTGCATAGCAGTTGTGGCCATCATACCTGCTGCGGCAATGGCCACCCCATACAAGCCTGCAAAGTGGAAGGCGCCAAATATACCGGCTGCCAGTACGATGATAGGCAACACGGTTGACTCCATACCCACCGCCAAACCGCCGATGATGTTTGTAGCATGCCCGGTTGATGACTGGCGGATGATGCTCAGCACCGGGCGTTTGCCCATAGCCGTATAGTATTCTGTAATGATAGACATAAGCGTGCCTACAATCAGCCCCACAATGATTGAAAGGTATACTCCTGTTTTAGTGAAGATAAGTGCGCCCTCTTTTATATTGTGGCTGGCATCTTCATCGCGTATTAAATGTAAAGTACCATCGGGCAGCATCCACCTTACTACAAAAAATGTGGCAATGGCAGTTAATACGATGGCCATCCAGTTACCCAGGTTTAAGGCATTCTGCACGCTATCCGTCTCATTCTTTATCCGCACAAATGATGCGCTGATAATGGAGAATATTAAGCCTAAGCCTGCTATTACCATGGGCAGCAGGATAGGGGCGATACCGCCAAAATTATCGTGCGATACGATTTCGCGGCCAAGCACCATGGTAGCTAAAATGGTTGCCACGTATGAACCGAAAAGATCGGCTCCCATACCCGCCACGTCGCCAACATTATCGCCTACGTTATCTGCAATAGTGGCCGGGTTGCGCACATCGTCCTCGGGAATGCCTGCTTCTACCTTACCAACAAGATCGGCACCAACGTCGGCAGCTTTAGTGTAAATACCACCACCCACACGTGCAAATAGGGCGATAGACTCGGCTCCTAACGAGAAGCCTGCCAGTACCTCGAGGGCCTTCTGCATCTCTTCGCCATTTACATTACCGTGTACGTTCCTAACGTAAATGGTGTAGAAAACGATAAATAAAGAACCGATGCCGATAACTGCCAAACCCGCAACGCCAAGGCCCATAACGGTACCACCGGTAAATGATACCTTTAATGCTTGCGCCAAACTTGTTTTAGCAGCCTGTGTTGTGCGCACGTTGGCTTTAGTTGCTATACGCATGCCCAGGTAACCGGCAAAAGCCGAGAGGAATGCGCCTATTAAAAACGAAATAGCAATAACAGGGCTTGATGTAGCAACCGTAGTACCCGAATAAGCCAGTAAGACAACCGCGATGACCGCGAAGTAGCTTAAAACCTTCCACTCGGCGCGTAAAAAAGCCATTGCCCCATCAGCAATATAGCCGGCCAATTGCTGCATCCCGGCATCGCCGGCATCCTGTTTGGTAACCCAGGCAGATTTGCCCGCCATCACAATAAGGCTGATGACGCCAAATACAGGAATTAAATAAATTAAATTGTTGTACAGAAAATCCATATAGCGGTATTATAATTTGGTATAAAAGCCGAATGTTCGGAAAATTTTTAACACTTGCAAGTATTTGATACCTAAAATGTAAGCTAATGATTAGCGATACAATTTTTTTAAATAGCTTAGGGCACCAAATCTCTTAAAAACGTTGATGGATAACACACCCGAAAAAAAAGAAATGAAGCACGAGCTTGGCTTGCTTGATGGTACCATGCTGGTAGCGGGCTCTATGATTGGCTCAGGTATATTTATAGTAAGCGCCGACATCATCAGGCATGTCGGCTCGGCCGGCTGGCTTATTGCTATTTGGGTGCTTACCGGGTTTATGACCTTAACGGCAGCCGTTAGCTATGGCGAACTGAGCGCTATGTTTCCTAAAGCAGGCGGACAGTATGTTTACCTAAAAGAAGCCTATAATAAGCTGATAGCTTTCTTATATGGCTGGAGCTTTTTCGCGGTGATACAAACAGGTACCATTGCAGCAGTAGGTGTAGCATTCTCAAAGTTTGCAGCTTATCTGATCCCTGGCGTTAGCGAAGATAATATTCTTTTAAAAATACCTACAGGTGTAAATGCTGCGGGCGCACACACTGCCTTCACCATTAGTGCGGCGCAATGCGTATCCATCGTGCTCATTATTTTACTAACCTGGATAAACACCCGCGGCGTTAAAAGCGGCAAGATCATACAGACCACGTTTACGCTAACTAAACTGTTAAGCCTGTTTGGGTTGATTGCCTTCGGCTTTATTATGTTTAAGCCCGACGTATGGCATGCCAACTGGAGTAACGCCTGGAATATGCATGCGCTAAATGCCGATGGCTCAAATTCAATTGTAGCATTAACCACAGCTGCGGCTTTAGGCGCCATTGCTGCCTCTATGGTGGGCTCTATATTCAGCAGCGATGCCTGGAACAGTGTAACCTTTATTGCAGGCGAGATGAAAAACCCACAGCGTAATATTGGCCTGAGCTTGTTTCTGGGGACAATGATTGTAACCATTATTTATGTTTCGGCAAATGTGATGTATACGGCGGTGCTGCCCATTCATGACATTGCCACGGCCCCGAAAGACAGGGTGGCGGTAGTGGCTTCGCAGGTTATATTTGGCAACGCGGGTACGGTGGTTATTGCGCTCATGATCATGGTATCAACATTCGGTTGTAATAACGGGTTGATATTGGCAGGTGCACGTGTTTACTACACCATGGCAAAAGACGGCCTGTTCTTTAAGAAAACCGGCACCTTAAATAAAAATGCCGTTCCCGAATTTGGTTTATGGATACAGTGTTTAGTTGCCTCACTGCTGTGCCTAAGCGGCCGGTATGGTGATCTTTTGGATATGATCTCTTTTGTAGTGGTAATATTTTATGTGCTTACTATTATTGGTATTTATATACTAAGGGTTAAACGCCCTGACGCACTACGCCCTTACAAGGCATTTGGTTACCCGGTACTGCCCGCTATTTACGTTGTGATGGGATTAACTTTTTGTGTGCTGCTTATTATTTATAAGCCCGAATTTACCTGGCCGGGTTTGATCATCGTTTTGATCGGCATTCCTATTTACTATATCTCGCAGCGTAATGTGAAGAAAGATGATGTGGTTATTGAGTAGCTTACACAGGGTAAAGAAATCTTATTTGAATGGGCGGGGGGCTGTGCGATTCTTTCTCTCGGGAAGGTGGAGTAAGGGGTTATTAGCCGTTATTCTGAATAATCCCTCTCTGCCGAAACACAACCTGCCGCGTTCCTCCCAAGGGAGCGAAACTAAAAGCGGTGGCCTTGTAATCGTTTTTGGTGTGCTTATGCTATTTTGCATTACAAATCCTGCTCACGCCCAAACTCTGCCTCAAAAATTACAAAGCGCGTTTAATCGCCTTCAGCAGGATCCACAAAGCACATACGCATTTATCTCATTAACTGTATTGGATGCTAAAACCGGAGAAACCGTTTTCACCGCAAACCCTAACATGGGTCTCGCCCCGGCATCAACACTTAAAACAGTTACAACCATAACCGCCATGAATTTGCTCGGCCCCGATTACCGGTTTAAGACCACCCTAACAGGCAACGGCAACCTGGCAGCAGATGGCACCTGGAACGGCAATATCATCATCAACGGCGGCAACGACCCAACGCTTGGCAGTTTCCGCTGGGACGAAACCAAAGAATGTTTTGTGCTTAAACAGTTTGTAGATGGATTTAAAAAAGCGGGCATTAAAAAAATAAACGGCGATATTATTGCAACGGGCGTTAATCAGCCGCCAGCGGGCTGGATATGGCAGGACATGGGTAATTATTATGGTGCCTTCCCCAATAATTTATGCTGGCGCGAAAATTCGTATGACATTTTACTGCGGCCAACGCAGGTTGGCAAACCGGTTACACTCGCTGGCACTGTGCCCGCAATACCTTATTTGCAATATATAAACCAATTGCTTACAGGCGCTGCCGGTAGCGGCGATAACGCTTATGCAACACTGCCGGTAAACAGCAATCAGGTTTTTTTGCAGGGCACTTATGCCATTGATCAAGACAAGCGAAAAATTTCTGCAGCACTGCCCGATCCGGCGTTTGAAGCAGCACGCAGGTTGAAGGATACGCTGCAAAGTGCCGGGATTATGGTAACAGGTGCGGCGCATTCTGAAACCACGATTGCTAACACCAATGTACGTATTTACGCTGTTAAGTACGGAGATATAGTCACTCATTTCTCGCCGCCGCTTAGAAAAATTATTTATTGGCTTAACCAAAAAAGTATAAACCTGTATGCAGAGCAACTACTGCTGGCAATGGGCCAATCATTAAAGGCTACCGATCGACCATCGGTAGTGCGCAATTATTGGAAAGCTAAAGGCATAGACCCCAATTCATTAAACATGCTGGATGGAAGCGGCCTTTCGCCCGGCGACAGGGTAACCACCATGACCGTTGCAAAAATTCTGCAGTCGGCAAAGAAAGAACCCTGGTTTGCCGATTTTTTTGAAAGCCTGCCGGTTTATAATGAGATGCACATGAAAAGCGGATCAATGAGCGGGGTGCTGGCCTACGCAGGTTATCAAACCTATCGTGGCCGTGATTTGTGTTTTTCTATAATCATCAACAATTATAACGGGCCGGGCCCTGCAATTAAGCAGAAGCTATTTACAGTGTTAGATGAACTGAAAGTAGAGCCAGGAGAAAAAGAGCCATGAGCGCGTACAAGATCAAAGAGCCTGCACTTTATCATTGCGAAGTACGAAGCAATCTCGTGGTATTATGATAGAACGCGACCGGTTGCCACGCCTCCTACTTCGGTTCGTATGGAAAAACCATTGTTATCCTGACCCTTGTCTCTTGATTCCGGATTTTCTCCTACACTACCTCTGCTACAACAAATGTACTGCCGCCAACAAATACGAGGTCGTTGGCAGCGGCAGCGGCCTGTGCCGCAACAAAAGCACCCCTTACCGATGGGTATACTTCGCCGTTTAAGCCCGCACTAAGGGCTTGCAACCTTAGCTCACCGGCGTTCAGGCCGCGGGGGATATCCGGCTTGCAGAAATAATAGATGGCATCAGGTGGCAGCATAGCCAGTATTTTACTAATGTCTTTATCGTTTACCATACCTATCACAAAATGCAATTGGCTATACCCGGTTAGCTCTATATTTTTTAATACCTCAGTTATGCCTTCGGGGTTATGGCCCGTATCGCAGATGGTGAGCGGGTTGGTACGCAGGGTTTGCCAACGTCCCAGCAGGCCGGTTAAGCCAGTCACATTTTTTAATGCTTTTTGCAGGTAGGTATCAGTTAAGAGGTAATCCATAGCCCGGAGTATTTCTACCGCAGATAGTACGGTCTTTAAGTTTTTTACCTGATAAATTCCTTTAAGATCGAGTTTAATATCGAGGTTTGGCACCAGGCTGTCTGGTTTGGCAACCTCTACTTCAAGGTATTGCCGGTTATCTCCGATAACGGCATCCCATGCTGACGACGCAAACGTTAAGGGGCTGCTTCCTTCGTTTGCTTTTTTGATGAACACACCTGCCACCTCGGCCTGAAATTCGCCGATTACGACCGGCACGTTTGGTTTAATTATTCCTGCTTTCTCACCTGCTATAAGCTGCAAAGTATTGCCCAGTAAATTCATATGATCCCAGCCTATGTTGGTTATTACCGACAGCAGCGGCGTGATCACGTTGGTAGAATCGAGCCTGCCCCCCAAACCCACCTCTATAACGGCAATATCAACTTTATTTCTTGCGAAATGTTTAAAGGCCATCGCAACGGTCATTTCGAAAAAGGAAGGCTGTATGCGTTCAAAGTCTTCCCTATAAGCTTCTACAAACTCAACAACATCGGCTTCACCTATCATTTCGCCGTTTATACGGATTCGCTCACGAAAATCGCGCAGGTGCGGAGAGGTATATAAACCGGTTTTATAACCTGCTGTTTGTAAAATGGCCGCCAGCATATGCGAAGTTGACCCCTTGCCATTGGTGCCGGCAACATGAACGCTTTTAAATTTATGCTGCGGGTTATCCAATATTTCGCATAAAGCCACGGTATTGGTCAGGTCTTTCTTAAACGCAGAGGTGCCGTCCCGCGTAAACATAGGGAGTTGAGTGTAAAGATAATCGAGGGTTTCGGGGTAAGTCATTTTAGTGAAGCAGTGAGTGGCGAAGTTACGTTATCGCGAACTTATTCCGGGAACCCATCTGCTCGGTATCACTTAGATATCAACTCAATAAATCTTCTGAAAACGAATGGTCAGTTAGCCCGATTGACATATTAGTTTAGTTAGTTTAATGTGTCAATACAACACAATAATACAAATTATAATTAAAGTTAGTAAGCAAAAGAAATAATTAATTACCCGCCAAATAGTACGAAACGCTTCTTTTAATTTTGTTGCTGTTTTTGCGCGTCTGCCTGTTGTTTTGCCTTTTTCTTAAAAAAACCTTTCAGAAAAAAGTTGTGTTGTGCAGCTTCCAGATCTTCATTTAACTTAACAGAACTTTGCTGCAAATTATTTAGCGTGCTTTGCACCTGCGTAGCCGCTTTTGGGTCGTTAAGCAGCACACCCAAAGCATTATCGGTGCTGTTTAACTTATTACTTGCCCGGTTAAGATTTGTGGTAAAAGTGTTGGCTGCTACACTTGCTTGTTTTAGCTGGTCTACCGCGCGCTGAAACTGGCGAAAAGTAGCGGTATCTGTTACTAATTTATTAGCCAGGCCATCTTTATCATTGAGCTTGGCACTGTAGGCGTTTAGTTGCCCGGCCATGCTGGAAGTGCTTTTGGCAGTATTGTTTAGGTTTTGCACCATAACTTTAAAGCGTATGGCTAATGAAGAATCGGTCATGAGCTCTCCAACCACGCCTTTGCCTTCTATAATTTTATGGGTTAACGTTTTTAAGTCGCCGGTTATGGCTAAAAGATTGAGATTGTTTTTTTGAAGCGTTTTGGTAATATCATCTGTAGACATGGTTTGGTCTGCCTTTAACATATCTCCATCTTCAATTACCGGGGCGTTGGGGCTGCCGCCTTCTATAACCAGTAATTTATTACCTATAAACCCTTCGGCGCTTACCCGTATACCAGCGTTGCGGTGGATATACTGCTGGGCATTTTTATCAATATTCATGGTTACTACCACCTGCGATATGCCGGTGAACCTAATGGTGCCGATAGTACCTACCTTTACGCCCGAAAACCATACGTTATTGCCTTTAAGCAAGCCGTTAACATCGCTAAAAACCGCACTTATATGTATACCGTTGCTGAACGTTTTACGCTGGCTGCCAAAGGTTAGTACCCCTACTATAAATATAGCGATGCCGATAGCTATAAATATGCCTACCCAAACGGCTCTTTTGTTATCTGCCTTGTCCATTATTGTGTAAAGTTATAATCATAAAATGCTTTTACGCGTTCATCATCTGTATCGAACACTTCTTCAAAACTTCCCTGGCGTTCAAATTTGCCGTCGAGGAGCATTACAATCCTATCGCCTGTTGTTTTTGCGCAGGTTAGATCGTGTGTGATTATTATTGATGAAGTGTGGTAAAGTTGCTGCACTTCATTAATGAGTTCGTTTATATCATCAGATGTTATAGGATCCAGGCCGGCGGTTGGTTCATCATATAACATCACGTCGGGCTTTAGTATAAGCGTACGTGCTATACCGATGCGTTTGCGCTGCCCTCCGGAAAGTTCTGACGGCATTTGATTAATGGTTTGCAGCAAACCAACATTGTCCAGCACTTCTTCTACCTGCCTGTTAATTTCTGCCCTGGTTAAATTTGGCCTGTTACGCACTAACGGGAATTCAATGTTATCGCGCACGGTCATACTATCATATAAAGCGCTGCTTTGAAAAGAGAATCCAACTTTTATACGTAAGTCGCGCAGTTCTTTTTGTTCGAGGTTATTTACATCATTGCCAAGCACCATAACGGCACCTTCATCTGCCTTTAATAAACCAGATATTACTTTGATCAATACCGATTTACCGGTACCCGAGCGGCCCAGCACTACCAGGTTCTCGCCCAGGTAAAGGTCAAGGTCAACGCCGCGCAGCACATGATTATCTTCAAAAGATTTCTCAAGCCTGCGGATAGTTATAACCGGAACCGTATAATCGATATTTGTATTGGATTTTGCCATTACCTAAACCATCCTATTATCTGTACCATTAACATTTCTTCTATAAATACCAAAAACATGGCCGTTACCACCGCCGAGTTTGCAGCCTTACCTACGCCTTCTGTACCGCGGGATGAATTATAACCTTTATACGCCCCAACAATACCAATCGTAAAGCCAAATATTACAGATTTAATAAGTGCCGAAGTAAAATCTATATATGAAAGCGGCGTAAAGGCCTGCTCAATAAATGTGGCAAAGCTG
The DNA here is from genome assembly GCA_965277245.1 of Mucilaginibacter sp. Taxonomy (GTDB): domain Bacteria; phylum Bacteroidota; class Bacteroidia; order Sphingobacteriales; family Sphingobacteriaceae; genus Mucilaginibacter. Next base: position 1,999,262 of record OZ255719.1, on the reverse strand, counting down.
GTACCTTCATTTTGGTGCACGTTTAAATATCCGCCTATCATAGCTACAAAAGCGGCAAACGTTGCCAGTATAGGTACCGCAATTGTAGTTGCTATTACCCTTATACAAACCAGATACTTAAATGGGTTAGTGCCAGATACCTCCATGGCATCAATCTGCTCGGTAACCCGCATAGAGCCAATTTCGGCACCTATACTGGAACCAACGCGCCCGGCAGTAATAAGAGCGGTAACCAGCGGTGCAAGCGCCCGCATTATGGCAATGGATACTAATGATGGTAACCAAGACTGCGCGCCAAACTCGGCCAGAGAGGGCCTTGATTGTTTAGTAAAAATAAGCCCCACAATAAAACCCGTTAAAGTAATTAAGGCTAATGATCTTACACCTATTTCATAACACTGGCGCAGTAATTCTTTCCCTTCGTAAGGTGGTACAAACGCCTCCTTAAAAAATCTGAGAATAAATGCACCTACGTTATACAGATCTTTAAAAGCACCGGTTAAACGTTCTAAAAAAAGATTAGAAGCCTTTTTTACTATGATAGGTTCTGTAGTGCTGTCTGGAAGATCCATTAATTTGGGGGAGGTGCTTACTTGCTTAAACAGTTAACCATAAAATAGCTATCAATGTTTTGGAGCGTGTAAAATTGGCATTTATTTGCCTTATTACGTTATAAGGAGCAGTTACTATAATTGATCGAGTTTATTGAGTAAGGCAGGATCTGTGGTATGATCAAACTTACGGGCAAAAAGATCATCAGAGTTTTTCATTTGCTCATAATCTGCAGCGTCTAAAATTTTGGGATGCGAACCACCCGCCGACCAGTCGATATACCGATAATCATTATTTACAAGATCATCTTTATAATGAGAATTCATCAACACTGTTTGAAATACAAACTCATCGCTGCCCCATGTAAAATGGAAAAATCGTTCCAATTGTGGATTATGTTCTACATAGTCAACCACATATTTGGCGCAGTCTGATGTAAGCATCCAAAACATAGCTTTGCCATAAGGTTTTAAATTATCAGGAAGCCGCCTTTTTGGCAAGAAAAAATTGAGCAGGTTTTCTAACCGGTATTTTCCTTTAAAATTTGTATTAGCAAAATGATAACGCGTTATCCGGGGTAAAGCCTCTATCCATTCATCTTCGATGCTCTCATATTCTATAAACTGTTTACCCTTATGCCGGGTAAAAAACTCTACCATATACTCGGTAGATTTTATCGGATAATCCTGGCCGCTTATAAAATTTATATAATCGTAATTGAGGCCTGTGGCCACTATTTCTTTAATACAACGGAATGTTGCTTTTATAGTGTTATAACCCGCCCAGCGTACATCTTCACGATCATTAATAAAAAACACGTTAGGGAACTGGCGGAGATATAAATAAGGCTTAATATTTGTTTTTTTATCTACATGTATATAAAAATGAAATTGCGGATCAGCTAAACGTTTTATCAGCCGTTCACTTAATTCGGGAGGGGTATATGTAAGGATTAGATGTGCAACTTTCATTTAAATTTATTAAGAATACGACGAAAATAAGCCGGAAAAATGATGTCGCACGATGATATTGTTAAATATCATGCCATTAATTTCTATACTGCTAATTAAGTATTCAGATTTTAAATTACGCATAATCAGCAATTTTGTTACAATATAGCTATATAATCCAAACTAAAAATCCTAATTAATTTATTGTCGCTTTAATAATGTCTCAAAGATAGTCATGTATTAATGTTTGCCAATTTAAAATAAATACGTTTAAGTCAGTATTATAAATGCTAAGAAAATTGTTTTCAAGATCTGAGGTTAAAATTTAATCTTTATGTAAGGTGCGCCAGGTTATCGGCAATAGTGGTAAAAAAATTTCTTATCATTGAAATATCAAACACCTTAGATGATACAAAAGCAGATCAAAGACGTAATTCGTGATATTCCGGATTTTCCTAAGCCCGGTATTATATTTAAAGATATCACACCTATTTTAAAAGACCCGCAGCTTTGCGAAGCCATTGTAGATGCCTTTATAGTAAGGCTTGCCGGCACGAAGGTAGATGTGGTAGCCGGAATAGAAAGCCGGGGTTTTTTATTCGGCTTAACCCTTGCGAGTAAATTAAATGTGCCGTTTATTCCGGTGCGCAAGGCCGGTAAACTACCATATGCCATTAAACAAAAAGTTTATGAGTTAGAGTATGGCACCGCTACTATAGAAATGCATACAGACGCTTTTGAACCCGGCAAGCATATACTAATTCATGATGACCTGCTGGCCACAGGTGGTACCGTTACAGCGGCAAGTGAGCTTATACAAGAAATGGGAGGGATAATTGCCGGATATACTTTTGTTGTTGGCTTAAATTTCCTGAATGGTAAAGCGCGTATTGCCCATGTTAGTGATAAAATTATCGTACTGGCCGAATACTAAGATTTTACTATTTTGAAAATCAAATAATTCGCCCTACCTTTGGCGTCCCTGAAAGGAGGTATAGAGGGCATATGATTATAGTAAATATTAAAGACGGCGAATCGTTAGATAAGGCATTAAAACGCTTTAAGAAGAAATTTGAGAAAACAGGTGTATTACGCGAACTGCGCAGTCGCCAGGCTTTCGAAAAGAAATCTGTATCCCGCAGGCATGAAATTAAACATGCTATCTACAAGCAGAACATGAATTTAGACCAGGTTTAACTTTTAAAAGTTAATCTTTCTAACAAAATATTAAAACTATTTGTACATTGATTTTTTCAATGCGCAAATAGTTTTTATGTTTATAGAAAGGTTTATTCAATACATAGCGCATGAAAAGCGCTACTCTGCGCATACGGTTACTGCCTACAAAAACGATCTGGCTCAATTCTCTGCCTTTGTAGGCCAGGACCCCCACAAGCAGCTCAGCGATATTACCCATCACGACATCCGCAACTGGATGGTAGAGCTGATGAACGATAACTGCGGCCCCCGCACCGTTAACCGTAAGGTAGCAACACTGCGCAAATACTTTAAATTTTTAATGCAGGAAAAATTGCTGGCAATTAACCCGGCCTCGCGCGTGCAAACTCCCAAGATCATTAAACAACTGCCAACCGTTGTAGAAGAAGCAAAACTTTCTGATATGCTTGATGATGCAACCACCTTTGGGAAAGACTTTAAAGGTATGCGCGATAAACTGGTTATAGAACTTCTGTTTGGCACCGGTATACGGCTTGCAGAGCTTGTTGGCCTTAAAGAAGAAGATTATAACCCTTACGAGGGTACAATAAAGGTTTTAGGCAAGCGAAATAAAGAACGTATAATACCCGTAAACACCCAACTGCGCCATTTGGTAGCTGATTATATTACCATAAAAAAAAATGAGATTTTTGATAACAATTCGTTAAAACTAATCGTTACAAATAGAGGAGCGGATGCATATCCGAAGCTTATTTATTTAATTGTGCATAAATATCTGTCTGGCATATCTACCCAAAGTAAATTAAGCCCCCACGTGCTTAGGCACACTTTTGCCACTACCTTATTAAATAAAGGGGCAGATCTTAATGCTATAAAAGAGTTGCTGGGCCACGCAAACCTTAGTGCAACGCAGGTTTACACCCACAATTCTGTTGAACGTTTAAAATCTATTTATAAACTGGCCCATCCAAAGGCCTAACACAGGAGGAAACATGAAAATTTCAGTTCAGTCAATTCACTTTACAGCCGACAAAAAGTTATTAGAATTCATCCAGAAGAAAGCTAACAAGCTTGATCTTTATTATGATAAGATCATTAGCGGAGAAGTTTATTTGAAATTAGAAAATGTTGATGATGAGGCTAATAAAATAGTAGAGTTTAAATGCCTTATACCGGGCAGCCAGTTGTTTGTAAAAGAACAGTGTAAAACTTTTGAAGAAGGTACAGACCTTGCATTAGAAAGTTTGCGCAAGCAGATTGAACGCCATAAGCAGAAAAAAGCAACAGCAGACGCTACCGCGGCAAAAGTGGTGCTTACAGAAACAGCATTAGAAGACGATTTTTAGTCAAAAACATGGTTTTAAAGACGAAATCGGCGGGTTTTTAACCTGCCGATTTTTTTTGACAAAAAATTTTGTTCAGCCTTAAAAATATGTAAATTTGCATTCCCTTTTGAGACGGTAACTGTTATGGCTGCCCAATTAGAAGTTGTTCTTTAAAAATATGCCTCCTTAGCTCAGCTGGTAGAGCAACTGACTTGTAATCAGTAGGTCATTGGTTCGATCCCGATAGGAGGCTCTCTTAATTTCGGATTGCGAATTTGCGATTTTGGATTTATTCCTAAAAAGGGGCCAAATCCGAAATTCTAAATCAGAAATCCGAAATCGAGATGGGGGGATTCCAGAGCGGCCAAATGGATCAGACTGTAAATCTGCTGTCTTACGACTTCGGAGGTTCGAATCCTCCTCCCCCCACGCTTTTAGTTGGCGAAAAAGTGAATTTGTAATGGTGAGTTAATTCACTAAATCAAAACTCACTAAATCACTAGTTAAAAATTGCGGAAGTAGCTCAGTTGGTAGAGCGATAGCCTTCCAAGCTATAGGTCGCGAGTTCGAACCTCGTCTTCCGCTCATAAGTTATGTCGGATTTCGGATTTTCGATTTCAGACTTAGGCAGTGGCTTGATGCCGGTAACAGGATGTTTAATAGGATAATAAAATCCGGAATGAACATTCAGAATCCGAAATTAAATAAGCCGACGTAGCTCAGGGGTAGAGCACTTCCTTGGTAAGGAAGAGGCCAAGGGTTCAAATCCCTTCGTTGGCTCGGTATATATTATAAGAACTATTAAAACAGAAAATTAACCTACAAATTATTTATAAATCATGGCAAAAGAAAAGTTTGACCGCAGTAAACCGCACTTAAACATCGGTACAATCGGTCACGTTGACCACGGTAAAACAACCCTTACCGCAGCTATTACAAAAGTACTGGCTGACAAAGGTTTCTCAGAAGCACGTTCATTCGATTCTATCGACTCTGCTCCTGAAGAAAAAGAGCGTGGTATTACTATTAATACTGCACACGTTGAATATTCAACTGCTACCCGTCACTATGCACACGTTGACTGCCCTGGTCACGCGGATTATGTGAAAAACATGGTAACAGGTGCGGCGCAGATGGATGGTGCAATCATAGTTGTTGCAGCAACGGACGGCCCTATGCCTCAAACCCGCGAGCACATCTTGTTAAGCCGCCAGGTTGGTGTGCCTTCATTGGTTGTGTTTATGAATAAGGTTGACATGGTTGATGATCCCGAATTATTAGAATTAGTTGAAATGGAAATCCGCGAACTATTATCGTTCTATGATTTCCCTGGAGATGATATCCCTGTAATCCAGGGTTCTGCTCTTGGTGGCCTTAACGGCGAGCCAAAATGGGTAGAAAAAATTATGGAGCTTATGGATGCTGTTGATAGCTACATTCCTATCCCTCCGCGTTTAACTGAGCTTCCGTTCTTAATGCCGGTTGAAGATGTATTCTCAATCACTGGTCGTGGTACTGTTGCAACGGGCCGTATAGAGCGTGGTATTATTAACTCTGGCGAGCAGGTTGATATATTGGGCATGGGCGCAGAAAACTTAAAATCAACTGTAACAGGCGTTGAGATGTTCCGCAAGATCCTTGATAGGGGTGAAGCAGGAGATAACGTAGGTTTATTATTACGTGGTATTGAAAAAGAAGCTATCCGTCGTGGTATGGTTATTTGCAAACCAGGTTCGGTAACCCCACACACAGATTTCAAAGCCGAAGTTTATGTACTATCAAAAGCAGAAGGTGGCCGTCATACCCCATTCTTTAACAGATACCGCCCGCAATTCTATTTCCGCACTACAGACGTTACAGGTGAAATCACCTTGGCAGATGGTGTAGAAATGGTTATGCCTGGCGATAATGTTACGATCACAGTAGCTTTGATCAACGCTATCGCAATGGAAAAAGGCTTACGTTTCGCTATCCGCGAGGGTGGCAGAACAGTTGGTGCCGGTCAGGTAACTGAAATTTTGAAATAAGAAATTTCAAAAGGTTAATTAGAAGCATAAGTTTGCAGGGTTAAATCTGCGGGCTTATGTTTTCTTATATTATATACGGGAATAGTTCAACGGTAGAATAGAGGTCTCCAAAACCTTTGATCAGGGTTCGAATCCTTGTTCCCGTGCTAACACTTTGATGCAGATAACAAGATGGCTAACGTAGCTGAATATATTAAGGAATCATACATAGAGTTAACCCAAAAGGTAACCTGGCCAACCATGCGCGAATTGCAGAACAGTGCGGTTTTAGTATTGGTTGCAGCGCTGATCATCGCTATGGTAATTTTTGGTATGGACCAGATTATTGGTTATTTAGTAAAGCAGTTTTATAGTTCACTTACCTAAATGGAGACTACTAAGATGAGTGAAAATTTAAAATGGTATGTAGTTAGGGCCATTAGCGGTAAAGAAAAAAAGGTTAAGCAATACCTTGATGCCGAAATTAACCGTTTAGGCCTTTCGCATTTGGTGCCACAGGTACTAATACCTACAGAAAAATACTACCAAATGCGCGATGGTAAAAAGATTGCAAAAGAACGCAACTTTTTTCCGGGTTATGTATTGATGGAGGCAGCGCTTGATGGCGAACTTGAACACGTAATAAAAAATATAAACAGTGTAATTGGCTTTTTAGGTGATAAGGCTGGTAACGCTATTCCACTTCGCCAGGCAGAAGTTAACCGTATTTTAGGTAAGGTTGATGAGATGACCTCGCAAGGCGAAACCATGAACGTACCATATTACGTTGGCGAAAACGTTAAGGTAATGGATGGGCCTTTTAACGGTTTTAGCGGTGTTATAGAAGAAGTGAACGAAGAAAAGAAGAAACTGAAGGTAATGGTAAAAATATTCGGCCGCCGTACGCCGCTTGAGTTAAATTACATGCAGGTAGAAAAAGAATAATTGATTTCTGAATTCGCAATTTCGGATTTAGGAACAATATAAAATATTTAGGATGACGAATGACAAGCAGGATTAGTGAATCCGAAATTGAAACTTTCGAAATCTGAAATAAAGAATGTTACATAGCTTCCACTTACTAACATTAAGTAATAAATAAATTAAAGTAAAATGGCAAAAGAAGTTGGTGCGTTAGTAAAACTACAAGTTAAAGGCGGCGCTGCAAATCCATCTCCACCAATTGGCCCTGCATTGGGTGCAAAAGGTGTAAACATTATGGAGTTTTGCAAGCAGTTTAATGCACGCACCCAGGATAAGCCTGGTAAAGTGTTACCTGTAGTTATTACGGTTTATGTAGACAAGTCTTTTGATTTTATCATTAAAACCCCTCCGGTTGCGATCCAGTTAATGGAAGTAGCGGGTTTAAAAGGTGGTTCGGCAGAGCCTAACCGTAAAAAGGTTGCCAGTGTGAACTGGGAGCAGGTTAAAACTATTGCCAATGATAAAATGACAGACCTGAACGCGTTTACAGAAGAGAGTGCCATGAAAATGGTGGCCGGTACTGCACGCAGTATGGGCATTACCGTATCAGGTACGGCACCCTGGAATTAATAACTAAATTTCGGATTTCGGATTTTCAATTTCGAATTTAAAATTGAAAAAATGAGCCGGATTATTAACGTTTTGAATTGAGGAAGAGATAAGGAATAAATCCGAAATCAAAAATCCGAAATTCGAAATACATTTAAATCAGTTAAAGAAAGTGGCTAGATTAACAAAAAATCAAAAAGCGGTACTCTCCAAAATTGAGGCTAATAAGGCATATACATTACAAGATGCAACATCTTTGGTAAAAGATATTACTACTACCAAGTTTGATGCTTCTGTTGATATTGATGTGCGTTTAGGTGTTGACCCGCGTAAAGCCAACCAAATGGTGCGCGGTATAGCAACGTTGCCCCATGGGACTGGCAAAACTGTACGTGTGCTGGTACTTTGCACGCCTGACAAAGAGCAGGAAGCAAAAGACGCAGGTGCAGATTTTGTAGGTTTGGATGACTATATTGCTAAAATAGAAGGCGGATGGACTGATGTTGACATTATCATCACTATGCCAAGTGTTATGGCTAAAGTTGGCCGCTTAGGACGTATCCTGGGCCCGCGTAACTTAATGCCTAACCCTAAATCTGGTACGGTAACCCCTAATGTGGGCCAGGCTGTAACAGATGTAAAAGGCGGTAAGATAGATTTTAAGGTTGACAAGACCGGTATCATTCACGCCTCAATAGGTAAAGTATCTTTCCCTGCCGATAAGATTTATGAAAATGCTTTGGAAGTATTACAAACCATTTCAAAATTAAAGCCTTCATCAGCAAAAGGTACTTACTTTAAGAGCATACACGTCTCTTCTACTATGTCGCAAGGTATTGAAGTTGAAACTAAAACAGTAGCGGGGATCTAATCATGAACAAGGAAGAAAAACACGAATTAGTTGTTGACCTTGCTGATCAGATGAGAGAATTTGGTAATTTTTATATTACCGATACATCAAATCTTACAGTTGAGAAGATCAACAAGATCCGCCGTAAATGTTTCGAAAACAACATTACCATGAAAGTAGCTAAAAATAGCCTTATTCGTAAAGCTATGGAAGCTGTTGGCGGCGATTTTGACAATGTATACAGCACTTTAAAGGGTTCATCATCAATAATGTTCTCAAAATCTGGCACTGCCCCGGCAAAGCTGATTAAGGAATTGAGGAAACAAGGTGATAAACCCGTTTTAAAAGCGGCTTACATTGATTCATCGGCCTTTATAGGCGACAACATGCTGGATACTTTAGTATCATTAAAATCTAAAGAGCAGTTGTTGGGCGAAATTATTGGCTTATTGCAATCTCCTGCCAAGAATGTTATTTCTGCACTACAGTCTGGCGGAAACAAACTTGCGGGCATTGTTAAAACATTACAAGAAAGAGAAGGTTAAACCGGGCACCTTAAGCACGGCATTAAAACATTAACGTATAAAGATTAAATTAAAATAAAATGGCAGATTTAAAATCGTTTGCTGAACAGTTGGTAAACTTAACAGTAAAAGAAGTTAACGAATTAGCTCAGATCCTTAAAGATGAGTATGGTATAGAGCCTGCTGCTGCTGCGGCAGTTGCTGCTGCTCCTGCTGCGGGTGGCGGCGACGCTGCTCCTGCTGCTGCAGAGCAAACAGCTTTTGATGTAATATTAAAAGAAGCAGGCGGCGCTAAATTAGCAGTTGTAAAATTAGTGAAAGACCTTACAGGCTTAGGCTTGAAAGAAGCTAAAGATCTTGTAGACGGTGCACCAAAAGAAGTAAAAAGCGGTGTTACTAAAGAAGAAGCAGAATCACTTAAAAAACAATTAGAAGAAGCAGGCGCTGTTGTTGAGGTTAAATAAGTTAACCCGGCTATAGCCCAAAAAGCATCAGACTCCGGCCTTATTTGGTCGGGGTCTATTGCCATTTATATGGCTCTCATTTAGATGTGAGACATGAGATCTGAGATATGAGAATGGGAAACAGTGGTTTTCTCACATTCACATCTTACATCTCAAATCTTTTTCAAATAAAAATTTAAATTATAATCCCTTGGCAAATAACAATAATCAAAGAGTAAACTTTGCAACCAGCAGGCATGTAATTGATTACCCCGACTTTCTGGATGTTCAGTTGCAATCTTTCAGGGAATTTTTTCAGTTAGAAACCACTTCAGATAACCGCCATACAGAAGGTTTGTTTAAGGTGTTTGCTGAAAACTTCCCTATCTCAGATTCGAGAAACATCTTTGTGCTGGAGTTTCTTGACTATTTTATTGACCCGCCACGTTATGATATACAAGAATGTATCGAACGCGGATTAACTTACAGTGTTCCGCTAAAAGCTAAGCTGCGCTTATCTTGTAATGATGAGGAACACGAAGATTTTGAAACAATTGTACAAGACGTTTATCTGGGAACTATCCCGTACATGACGCCTAAAGGTACATTTGTTATCAACGGTGCAGAGCGTGTAATTGTATCTCAGTTACACCGTTCGCCAGGTGTGTTCTTTGGTCAGAGCCGCCACACCAACGGTACAAAACTATATTCGGCCCGTGTTATCCCTTTCAAAGGATCATGGATTGAGTTTGCTACAGACGTTAATAACGTGATGTATGCCTATATAGACCGTAAGAAAAAATTCCCGGTTACTACCTTGCTTCGTGCTATAGGCTATGATTCTGATAAAGACATTTTGGAATTATTTGAACTTGCCGATGAAGTTAAAGTGAGCAAATCTGGCCTTAAGAAATTTATTGGCCGTAAGCTTGCTGCAAGGGTGCTAAAAAAATGGGTTGAAGACTTTGTGGATGAAGATACAGGTGAAGTGGTATCTATCGACCGTAATGAGATCATCCTGGAGCGCGAAACCGTATTGGAAGACGATCACATAGATATGATCATTGATGCAGGCGTGAAAACCATTATCCTGAATAAGGAAGATGCTTCTACCAGCGGTGATTATACCATTATATACAATACTTTACAAAAAGACACATCAAACTCAGAGAAGGAGGCGGTAGAACACATCTATCGCCAGCTGCGTAATGCAGAACCACCTGATGAAGAAACAGCTCGTGGTATCATAGACCGTTTGTTCTTCTCTGATAAAAGATATGATCTGGGCGATGTGGGCAGGTACCGCATTAACCGTAAACTGAAATTAGAAACCTCTAACGAGACAAAAGTTTTAACCAAGCAAGATATTATTGCCATTGTTAAATACCTTATAAAACTTATAAACTCTAAAGCAGAGGTAGATGATATCGATCACTTGTCAAACCGTCGCGTTCGTACGGTTGGCGAGCAGTTGTATGCTCAATTTGGTGTTGGTTTAGCCCGTATGGCGCGTACCATCCGCGAGCGTATGAACATTCGTGATAACGAGGTATTTACACCCACGGATCTTATTAATGCACGTACATTATCTTCTGTGATCAACTCGTTCTTCGGAACAAACCAGCTGTCGCAGTTTATGGACCAAACCAATCCACTGGCAGAGATTACGCACAAGCGTCGTCTGTCGGCCCTTGGGCCCGGTGGTCTGTCGCGGGAGCGTGCAGGTTTCGAGGTTCGTGACGTACACTATACCCATTATGGCAGGTTATGTACAATTGAAACCCCGGAGGGGCCGAATATTGGTTTGATCTCATCACTATGTGTGCATGCTAAGATCAACAACTTAGGCTTTATAGAAACACCATACAAACGTGTAACTAACGGTAAGGTAGAAGTTGATCAGCCGGTTATCTATTTATCTGCAGAAGACGAAGATGGCAAAACCATTGGGCAGGCGAATGCACATTATGATGATAAAGGTGTGTTTGCAACCCCGCGTGTTAAAGCACGTTTTGAAGGCGATTTCCCGGTAATTGAGCCGGAAAGGTTAGATCTGATGGATATTGCGCCAAACCAGATCACTTCTATCGCTGCTTCGCTAATTCCGTTCTTGGAACATGATGATGCTAACCGTGCGTTGATGGGATCTAACATGCAACGCCAGGCAGTGCCTTTATTGCGCCCCGAAGCGCCGATTGTAGGTACAGGTTTGGAAGGCCGCGTAGCAAAAGACTCTCGTACCCTTATCAATGCCGAAGGCGATGGTGTGGTTGAGTATGTTGATGCTAACGAGATCCGTATCAAATATGACCGTAATGCAGATGACCGTTTGGTTTCTTTTGACGGCGACAGCAAAAGCTACCGCTTAACCAAATTCAAAAAAACCAATCAGAGCACAACTATTAACTTAAAGCCGATTGTTAAAAAAGGCGAGCGGGTTTTAAAAGGGCAAGTATTGTCTGAAGGTTATGCTACCCAAAATGGTGAGCTTGCATTAGGCCGTAACTTAAAAGTAGCTTTCATGCCTTGGCAGGGTTACAATTTTGAGGATGCGATCGTAATATCTGAGCGTGTGGTATCACAGGATATATTCACTTCATTACATGTGGAAGAGTTTGAACTCGAAGTTCGCGACACTAAACGTGGTGAGGAAGAATTAACTGCCGATATCCCTAACGTATCTGAAGAAGCAACTAAAGACCTCGACGAAGACGGAATTATCCGTGTAGGAGCCGAGGTTAAAGAAGGCGATATTTTAATTGGTAAGATCACTCCTAAAGGCGAGTCTGACCCATCGCCCGAAGAAAAATTGCTTCGTGCCATATTTGGTGATAAGGCTGGTGATGTTAAAGATGCATCGTTAAAAACTCCGCCATCTATCAGCGGTGTGGTAATTGATACTAAATTGTTCTCGCGCGCTAAAAAGACTACCAAGTCTGAGGAAAAAATCGCCATCGAGAAGTTGGATGCTAAGCATGATAAGGCTAACAAAGACCTTAAGAATACGCTTATTGAGAAACTGTTCGAGATAGTAAATGGCAAAACATCGCAAGGTGTAAATAACGTTTATAAAGAGCTTTTAGTGGCCAAGGGAGTTAAATTCACGCAAAAGATACTGGTTGAATTACCTTATGAAAACATCAACCCAACAAAATGGACCACTGATGAGGATAAAAACGATCAGATAAAATTATTGCTGCATAACTACGGCATTAAAACAAATGAAGAGCTTGGCGCATACCGCCGCGATAAATTCGCGATCAGTGTGGGTGATGAGTTGCCATCAGGCATTGTTCAAATGGCTAAAGTTTACATTGCCAAAAAACGTAAGTTAAAAGTAGGTGATAAAATGGCGGGCCGCCACGGTAACAAGGGTATTGTAGCACGTATTGTACGTGACGAAGATATGCCGTTCCTGGAGGATGGTACCCCTGTAGATATTGTACTTAACCCGCTGGGTGTACCTTCGCGTATGAACCTGGGCCAGATATACGAAACTGTATTAGGCTGGGCAGGTAAAGAGCTTGGAATGAAATTCGCTACACCAATATTTGATGGGGCAACCTATGCTGAGGTAGAAGAGTGGATCAAAAAGGCAAACTTACCGGCAACAGGCCGTACATATTTGTACAATGGTTTAACAGGTGAGCGTTTTGACCAGACAACAACTGTAGGTATTATCTACATGCTTAAACTGGGCCACATGGTTGACGATAAGATGCACGCACGTTCAATCGGGCCGTACTCTTTAATCACACAACAACCATTGGGTGGTAAAGCACAGTTTGGTGGTCAGCGTTTTGGTGAAATGGAAGTTTGGGCATTGGAAGCATTTGGTGCTGCCAACATCCTTCAGGAAATCCTGACTGTGAAGTCGGACGACGTGATTGGCCGTGCCAAAACTTACGAAGCCATTGTAAAGGGCGAAAATCTGCCTACACCATCAGTTCCGGAATCATTTAACGTTTTGGTTCACGAGTTAAGAGGTTTAGGTTTAGATATCACATTAGATTAAGTTGCGAGTCGCGAGTTGTTAGTTACCAGTCGTTGTATACTTGCAACTCGCACCTCATAACTCAAAACTTTAAAAAAGAGCTATGTCTTACAAAAAGGATAATAAAATCAAAAGTAACTTCACCAGCATTACCATCAGTCTGGCCTCTCCGGAGTCTATTCTTGAGCGTTCGAGCGGCGAAGTTTTAAAACCGGAAACCATTAATTACAGGACTTACAAGCCTGAGCGCGATGGTTTGTTCTGCGAGCGTATTTTTGGCCCGGTTAAAGATTATGAGTGCCATTGCGGCAAATATAAGCGTATCCGTTACAAGGGTATTGTTTGCGACCGTTGCGGCGTTGAAGTAACCGAAAAGAAAGTACGCCGTGAGCGTATGGGCCATATTAATTTGGTGGTTCCGGTTGCGCACATCTGGTATTTCCGTTCATTACCAAATAAGATCGGTTACTTACTGGGTTTACCAACCAAAAAGCTCGACCTTATAATTTATTATGAGCGTTATGTAGTTATCCAGGCTGGTATTAAAGAAAATGACGGGATATCGAGGATGGATTTCTTAACGGAAGAAGAATACCTTGATGTATTGGATACATTACCAAAGGAAAACCAATATTTAGACGATAAGGACCCACAGAAGTTTGTAGCCAAGATGGGCGCCGAAGCGTTAGAAGAATTACTACGCCGATTGGATTTGGATCAGCAGTCTTATGACTTACGTCACCAGGCAGCTAACGAAACTTCACAACAACGTAAAAATGAAGCTTTAAAACGCTTGCAAGTGGTTGAAGCTTTCCGTGATGCAAAAACCCGTATAGATAATAACCCTGAATGGATGATCGTGAAGATCGTACCGGTTATACCTCCCGAGCTGCGCCCGTTGGTGCCTTTGGAAGGCGGCCGTTTTGCCACATCAGATCTTAACGACCTTTACCGCCGTGTAATTATCCGTAACAACCGTTTAAAACGTTTGATAGAGATCAAAGCGCCCGAAGTAATTCTACGTAACGAAAAACGTATGCTTCAGGAAGCGGTTGACTCATTATTTGATAACTCGCGTAAGGTAAACGCTGTAAAAACCGAAGGTAACCGTGCCCTTAAATCTCTTTCAGATATCCTGAAAGGTAAGCAAGGCCGTTTCCGCCAGAACTTATTAGGTAAACGTGTGGATTATTCGGCACGTTCTGTAATTGTTGTAGGCCCTAACTTAAAACTGCATGAATGCGGTTTGCCAAAAGATATGGCTGCCGAGTTATTCAAACCATTCATCATTCGTAAAATGATTGAAAGAGGTGTGGTTAAAACGGTAAAATCTGCAAAGAAAATAGTTGACCGTAAAGATCCCCTTGTTTGGGATATCCTAGAAAATGTGTTAAAAGGCCACCCGGTATTGTTAAACCGTGCGCCTACGTTACACCGTTTAGGTATCCAGTCTTTCCAGCCGAAACTGGTTGAAGGTAAGGCTATACAACTACACCCGTTAACCTGTACCGCATTTAATGCGGATTTTGACGGTGACCAGATGGCGGTACACGTACCACTTGGTAATGCGGCAATTTTAGAAGCACAGATATTAATGCTTGCCTCGCACAACATCCTTAACCCGGCAAATGGTACGCCTATTACAGTACCGTCGCAGGATATGGTTTTGGGTCTTTATTACATTACAAAAGGCCGCAAAACAGACGAGGGCCGTGTTGTAAAAGGCCAGGGTTTATCTTTTTACTCTCCGGAAGAAGTGATCATTGCTTATAATGAGAAACAAGTAGACCTGCATGCTTTTATCAAAGTAAAAGTAAACATCAAAGAAAAAGACGGGCAGATTGTAAGCAAATTGCTTGATACTACTGTAGGCCGCGTGTTGTTTAACCAGCATGTGCCAGAAGAAGTAGGTTATATCAATGAGTTACTTACCAAAAAGTCTCTTCGTGATATTATTGGTGAGGTAGTTAAAAACACCGGAATGGCCCGTGCAGCACAATTTCTTGATGATATTAAGGAGTTAGGTTTCCAGATGGCTTTCCGTGGTGGCTTATCATTTAACCTGCAGGATGTTAACATCCCTGCGCAAAAAGTTACTTTGATCGAATCTGCAACTAAAGAAGTAGAAGAGGTTATGGGCAACTATAACATGGGTTTCATCACCAATAACGAGCGTTATAATCAGATCATTGATATCTGGACACGTATTAACAACAGGCTTACCGCCAATGTAATGGAGATATTGTCTACAGATAACCAGGGTTTCAATTCTGTTTACATGATGCTTGATTCTGGCGCGCGTGGTTCTAAAGAGCAGATCCGCCAGCTGGCAGGCATGCGTGGTTTGATGGCTAAGCCTCAAAAATCCGGTTCAGGAGGTGAAATCATCGAAAACCCTATCTTATCAAACTTTAAAGAAGGCCTTTCGGTATTAGAGTACTTTATCTCTACCCACGGTGCCCGTAAAGGTTTGGCAGATACAGCTTTGAAAACTGCCGATGCCGGTTACTTAACCCGTAGGTTACATGACGTTGCGCAAGACATGATTGTTGGCGAAACAGATTGCGGAACACTGCGCGGTATATTTACAACCGCATTAAAAGATAACGAAGATATTGTTGAGCCATTATACGACCGTATTTTAGGCCGTACCTCACTTCATGATGTATTTGATCCTATCACCAACGATCTGTTAGTAGGTGCCGGCCAGGACATTACCGAAGAAATTGGTAAAGCAATAGAGAACTCTCCGTTAGAGGGTATAGAAATACGTTCGGTATTAACCTGCGAAAGCAAACGCGGAGTATGCGGTCTTTGTTACGGGCGTAACCTGGCTTCAGGTAAACGTGTACAAAGCGGCGAGGCTGTAGGTGTAATTGCAGCACAATCAATTGGTGAGCCGGGTACACAGTTAACACTCCGTACTTTCCACGTGGGTGGTACTGCATCAAACATTGCTGCAGAATCACAGATTAACGCACGTTACGAAGGTGTTATAGAATTTGAAAACGTTCGTACAGTAGAATATCAAACTGCCGAAGACGGACCTGTAGAGGTTGTTCTTGGCCGTTCTGGTGAATTCCGTATTGTGGAAGAAGGCAGCAATAAAGTTATCGTTACTAATAATATCCCTTACGGGTCATATCTGTATGTAAAAGATGGAAGCAAAGTTACCAAAGGTGATCGTATCTGTTCATGGGATCCGTACAATGCGGTTATTATATCAGAATTCGCCGGTAAATCAACCTTCGATGCTGTGTTAGAGGGTATCACTTTCCGTGAAGAATCTGATGAACAAACTGGTCACCGCGAAAAAGTTGTTATAGACACCAGGGATAAAACTAAAAACCCCGTTATCCAGATAGCAGATAAGAGCGGCAATATCATTAAGGGATATAACATCCCTGTTGGCGCCCACATTGCGGTAGACGAAGGAGAGAAGATACAAACCGGGCAAGTTATTGCTAAAATACCTCGGAGTGCAGGTAAAACACGCGATATTACTGGTGGTTTACCACGCGTAACAGAGCTGTTTGAAGCGCGTAACCCATCTAATCCTGCAGTTGTTACTGAAATTGACGGTGTGGTAACTTTAGGCGGTATTAAACGTGGTAACCGTGAGATAACTATTGAGTCTAAAGACGGCCAGGTTAAAAAATACCTCGTGCAATTATCTAAACACATCCTTGTGCAGGATAACGACTTTATAAAAGCGGGTATGCCATTGTCAGATGGTTCTATATCTCCTGCCGATATCTTGTCTATTAAAGGCCCCGCGGCTGTGCAAGAATACCTGGTGAATGGTATACAAGAAGTATATCGTTTGCAAGGTGTGAAAATAAATGATAAGCACTTTGAGGTTATTGTTCATCAGATGATGCAGAAAGTGCAGATCGAAGACCCGGGCGATACGCGTTTTCTGGAGAAGGAAGCGGTTGATGGATGGGACTTTATGCTTGAAAACGACGATATCTTTGATAAAAAGGTAGTTGTTGAACCAGGCGAATCTGCAAACTTAAAAGCCGGCCAGATAGTTTCATTACGAAAATTAAGGGACGAGAATTCGATCCTTAAACGTAAGGATGCTAAACTGGTTGAAGTTCGCGACGCTATCGCGGCAACATCAAGCCCGTTATTGCAAGGTATTACCCGTGCATCATTGGGTACTAAATCGTTTATTTCCGCGGCATCGTTCCAGGAAACTACCAAGGTTCTTAACGAGGCAGCTATTGCAGGTAAACGTGATAAAATGCTTGGACTGAAAGAAAACGTGATTGTAGGCCACTTAATACCTTCAGGTACGGGCATGCGTATCTATGATAATGTACGTGTAGGTTCTCAGGAAGAGTTTGACCGCTTAATGGCTTCTAAAACAGAAGAGGTAGAAGCATAAGTTAATAACAAACAATTTTAAGGCGCCCAATACAAACGGGCGCCTTTTTCATTTTACGGCGTTGTATAATTGAAATACGATTATATAATCTATTACAATAAACGTAATTTTGTATATTGAATAAAAAGCCATTTGATATCTATTAATGGAACCACAAAACGACAACCAACTAAATATTGAGCTATCGGAAGAAATTGCCGAGGGAATATATGCCAACTTGGCAATTATAACCCATTCAAATGCAGAGTTTGTAATTGATTACATTCGCGTTGTACCCGGCATGCCTAAGGCCAAAGTTAAATCACGAATAATTTTAACACCCGAACACGCCAAAAGATTATTAAATGCGCTTAGGGAAAACATAGAAAAATTTGAAGATGCAAATGGCCGAATCAAGATCCAGGAAGAAAATACAGGCTTTTCTATGAACTTTGGTGGTACAATTGGCCAGGCATAATAATATTTTAAATAAGACTAAGCGTTTTTTAGCTTGGGGATAACATCATACATGAAAAAAATAGCATTAATTACCGGTATAACAGGTCAGGACGGGGCTTATCTCGCCGACCTGTTATTATCAAAAGGATACGAAGTACACGGAATAAAGCGCAGAAGCTCATTATTTAATACCGATAGGATAGACCACCTTTATCAGGATCCGCACGAGTCTAACAAGAATTTCTTTCTGCACTACGGCGATCTGTCAGATTCTACGAACATTATCCGTATAGTTCAGCAGGTACAGCCCGACGAGATTTATAATCTGGGTGCTATGTCGCACGTTCAGGTAAGTTTTGAAACACCGGAATATACCGCTAATGCCGATGGTATAGGTACTTTACGAGTATTGGAGGCGGTGAGGCTGCTTGGTTTAACAAAGAAAACCAGGATCTATCAAGCCTCAACGTCAGAGCTTTATGGTTTGGTTCAGGCTGTTCCGCAGTCAGAAACTACACCATTTTACCCGCGCTCACCTTATGCCGTGGCAAAGCTTTATGGCTATTGGATCACGGTAAACTATCGCGAAGCCTATAACATGTATGCTTGTAATGGCATATTGTTTAATCATGAAAGCCCTTTACGTGGGGAAACTTTTGTTACCCGAAAGATAACCCGTGCTGTTGCCAAGATAGCAATGGGTTTACAAGACAAATTATATCTTGGCAACCTGGATGCCCAGCGCGACTGGGGGCATGCTAAAGATTACGTGGAGGCAATGTATTTAATCCTGCAACAGGAAAAGGCCGAAGATTTTGTTATTGCCACCGGAGTGACCACGCATGTTAGGGAATTTGTTCGTATGGCATTCGCCGAAGCAGGTATCGCAGTTGAATTTAAGGGTGAAGGAATTGATGAAAAAGGATATATAACAGGCTGTGCTAATTCTGATTATCAGGTTGAAATTGGCAGGGAGGTGGTTGCTGTTGATAACAAATATTTCAGGCCAACAGAAGTAGATCTGTTAATAGGCGACCCATCAAAATGTAATGAAAAATTAGGCTGGAAACCTAAATACGACCTTCAAGGGCTGGTACGCGAAATGGTGGCTGCAGATATCGAACTATTTCAGCGCGAAAAACTACTTAAACAATCAGGTTACGAAATAAAAAATCAGTACGAATAAACTGCATGGATACAGCGTCTAAAATTTACATCGCCGGCCACAGGGGTATGGTGGGTTCCGCTATACATCGTAAGTTACAAAAAGAAGGTTTTTTAAATTTTATCACACGTACTTCTGCTCAGATGGACTTGCGTGAGCAAGATGCAGTTGCTGCTTTTTTTGCTAATGAGAAGCCCGATTATGTATTTCTTGCAGCCGCAAAAGTTGGCGGCATAATAGCCAATAATACCTACAGAGCAGAATTTTTGTACGATAATCTTCAAATACAGAACAACATTATTAACTCATCGCATAAAAACGGTGTCAAAAAATTAATGTTCCTGGGATCGAGCTGCATATATCCTAAAATGGCACCACAGCCGTTGCAAGAAGATTATCTGTTAACGGGCCCGTTAGAGTATACTAATGAGCCTTATGCAATTGCTAAAATAGCCGGTATAAAAATGTGTGATGCTTACCGTGAGCAATATGGTTGTAATTACATATCTGTAATGCCAACTAACTTATACGGGTACAACGATAATTATCATCCGCAAAATTCGCATGTATTACCGGCAATGATACGCCGGTTTCACGAGGCGAAAATGTCTGGAGCGGCAGATGTTACAATTTGGGGTACAGGCACCCCGATGCGCGAATTTTTATTTGCAGATGACCTTGCTGATGCATGTTTTCATCTCATGGAAAATTATAACGAACAAGGTCTTATTAACATCGGCACAGGTAGCGAAATAGCCATCAAAGATCTTGCTTTACTAGTTAAACACGTTACAGGTTATCAAGGAAGCATAAAATTTGATTCGTCTAAGCCAGATGGTACGATGCGTAAATTAATGGACGTTTCAAAAATTCATGATAAAGGGTGGCATCATAAGGTTGAATTAGAAGATGGCATTAAAATGGCTTATAAAGATTTTTTGAAGAATCACAAAGTAGCAACAAATTAATCACTCTTATTAAAAAATGAAAATAGCAGTAGTTGGTACAGGATACGTAGGTTTAGTTACGGGTACCTGTTTAGCCGAAACCGGAAACGCAGTTTGTTGCGTTGATATTAATGTTCAGAAAGTTGAAAAAATGAAAGCCGGTCAGTTGCCAATTTATGAGCCCGGCCTGGAGCAGCTTTTTCATCGTAATATTAAGCACGGGCGATTAAGTTTTACTACTAATCTTGCCGACGCTATTGCTGATGCGCAGATTATATTTCTGGCATTGCCAACGCCTCCAGGTGGCGATGGTGCGGCAGATCTCAGCTATGTATTAGGCGCTGCCGGGGATATTGCACGCCTTATTAAAGATTACAAAGTGGTAGTTACCAAATCTACCGTACCTGTTGGTACTGCAGATAAGGTTCGCGCGGTAATGAGTAAGGAAACAAACGTAGAATTTGCAGTTGTATCTAATCCCGAATTTTTGAGGGAAGGTGTTGCTGTCGAAGATTTTATGAAACCCGACCGAGTGGTTGTTGGTACAACCGACGAAAGAGCGCGAAGACTGATGGGGGAGTTATATGGCCCATATGTACGCCAGGGAAACCCGGTGATTTTTATGGACGAACGATCATCTGAATTAACAAAATATGCCGCCAACTCTTTTCTTGCTACCAAAATCTCTTTCATGAATGAGATTGCTAACATGTGCGAACTTGTAGGGGCAGATGTTGATATGGTTAGGAAAGGCATTGGATCTGACGCACGTATTGGCAGGAGGTTTTTGTTTGCCGGTATAGGTTACGGAGGCAGCTGTTTCCCTAAAGATGTTCAGGCTTTGGCAAAATCTGCTGAAGAAAAAGATTATGACTTTAAAATTCTTAACGCTGTGATGGATGTTAACGAAATACAGAAAAAAGTACTTGTTCAGAAGGTTAAAAAATATTATAATAATGATATCAAGGGTAAGCATTTTGCACTTTGGGGCTTAGCTTTCAAACCCGAAACCGACGACATTAGAGAAGCGCCCGCATTATATATTATTGACGAACTGCTGGAAGCCGGGGCTACGGTGACCACTTTTGACCCGGAAGCAATGGGTAATATCAAAAATCTGGTGGGCGATAAAATATCTTATGCAGATAACGCGTATGCAGCTTTAAAAGATGCCGATGCTTTGCTTGTTGTAACAGAATGGTCAGCATTTCGCACACCCGATTTTGAAAAACTTAGCAACGAATTAAAAAGTAAAGTAATTTTCGACGGCCGTAATCTTTATGACCTCGAGAAAATGATTGATCTGGGTTTTTACTATAATAGTATCGGCCGAAAGGTTATAAGCAATTAACGGCTCACAGATCATAGTTATTTAGAAAATATAAGTAGATGATTTCGTTACTATCTTTGATTTAGCTTTTAACATGAACCATCATCCATCAACTATTAATATATGTCGAGAAAACGGATACTTATAACTGGAGCCGCAGGCTTTTTAGGATCGCATTTGTGTGATAGGTTTATAAAAGAAGATTACCATGTAATTGCGATGGACAACCTCATAACCGGCGACTTGCGCAATATTGAGCATTTGTTTAAGCTGGAAAGCTTTGAATTTTATAATCATGATGTATCAAAGTTTGTTCACGTGTCGGGAGATTTGCATTATATCCTTCATTTTGCGTCGCCCGCCAGCCCTATTGATTATCTTAAAATACCTATACAGACGTTAAAGGTTGGCTCTTTAGGCACGCATAATTTACTCGGTTTGGCTAAAGCAAAGGGCGCTCGGATGCTTATCGCATCCACATCCGAAGTTTACGGCGACCCAAGTGTAAACCCTCAGCCCGAAGAATATTGGGGTAATGTGAATCCGGTTGGTCCGCGGGGAGTGTATGACGAGGCCAAGCGTTTTCAAGAAGCAATTACCATGGCTTATCACACCTTTCATGGTTTAGAAACCAGGATAGTTAGGATATTTAATACTTACGGACCGAGAATGCGCCTTAATGACGGACGTGTATTGCCGGCATTTATTGGCCAGGCGTTAAGGGGCGAACCGCTGACGGTATTTGGAGATGGATCTCAAACCAGATCATTCTGTTACGTGGACGATTTGATAGAAGGTATATACCGTTTATTGCACAGCGATTATGCCAGCCCGGTAAACATTGGTAATCCAGACGAGATCACGATACGCCAGTTTGGGGAAGAAATCATTAAGTTAACAGGTACAGATCAGGAGCTTATTAGTTTACCCTTACCAACAGACGACCCTAAACAACGCAGGCCGGATATCACTAAGGCGCGCGAACTTTTAGGATGGGAACCAAAAGTTCATCGTAGCGAAGGTTTGAAAATCACCTATGAATACTTTAAATCATTACCTGAGCACGAGATAAAACATAAGGACTTTACTTATTATAACAAGTAAAGCACTGCCTTTGTAGTACCTCTTGATATGCAGCAGTTAATAAAACAACAGATAAATAATTCTATCACTACGAAGCAGTTATTATTAAATGACCAATATCTCCTGCAACAGATTGAGCATGGTGCACACCTTATCCTAACCGCCTACAAGAACAATAATAAAACGTTACTGGCCGGTAATGGCGGCAGTGCTGCCGACGCACAGCACATTGCAGCCGAATTTGTGAGTCGGTTTTATTTTCATCGCCCGGGTTTGCCGTCTCTTGCGCTATCAACAGACACATCTATTGTTACCGCTATCGGCAACGACTACGGTTTTGAAAACTTGTTTGCCCGACAAATAGAAGCACATGGTAATAAAGGCGATGTTTTTATCGGTATATCAACATCGGGCAATTCGGCTAATATATTATGCGCACTGCAGGCTTGTAAAGCCGCCGGGGTAAAAACAATAGGTTTTACCGGCATGGGTGGCGGAAAAATGGCCGAAATGTGTGACCTTTGTATTAAGGTGCCATCAACAGATACGCCGCGCATACAAGAAACACATATATTAATAGGGCACATTTTATGTTACCTGGTAGAAAAAGAATTATTCGGGCATCTTAACCCACAGCTAACGCAATGAGCAGCCTTGCTATGAAAACCCTGGTATTTGGCGGCTCCGGCCAACTGGGGAATTGCCTTGCAACTATTGCCGGGCGGACTGGTTTTCACGACATTATTTTCCCTCCCGAGCAAGAGGCGAATATTTTAGACATCGAAAAAACAGAGCTTTTATTTATAACGCACAAGCCGGTATATATTATAAACTGCGCTGCTTATACAGCTGTTGATAAGGCCGAAGACGAGGTAGACATTGCCAGGAAAGTAAACTGCGATGGAGTAGAAAATTTGGCAAGGCTTTGCGCTAAATATAATTGTACGATCATCCATATTTCAACAGATTTTGTTTTTGAAGGTAATACACCGGTTTTGCTTAATGAACAAAGTATTGCAAAGCCTATAAGCATTTATGGGCTAACTAAATTAGAAGGCGAAGAAGCAATAAAACAGCACACCAACAAGTATTACATTTTACGTACCAGCTGGCTATATTCTGAATTTGGGAATAACTTTGTAAAAACCATGTTAAGGCTTGCCGAAGGCAAAACAGAATTGAGCATTATTGCGGATCAGGTTGGTACGCCAACTTATGGAATTGACTTTGCCCAAGCCATCTTCCACATTATAAAAGATGATGAAGGGCAGTACGGAATATATCATTACAGTAACGAAGGGCTTACATCATGGTATGATTTCGCGGTAGCCATATTTTCTATTGCGGGTGTAGATATTATTATTAACCCCATAAAAACAGCTGAATATATAACAAAGGCCACCCGCCCTAAATTTTCGGCTATGGATAAATCTAAAATCAAATCGACATTTAAGCTAAAAATTCCATATTGGAGAGATAGTTTAGAAACGTGTATAAAAGTGTTACAAATAACATGAAAGGAATAATTCTTGCCGGCGGCTCCGGAACCCGTTTATACCCCATTACTAAGGCCATAAGTAAGCAATTAATGCCTATTTATGATAAGCCTATGATTTACTATCCGCTATCGGTTTTAATGCTTGCAGATATTAATGAAATCCTGATCATTACCACTCCGGAAGATAATGCCGGATTTAAACGCCTTTTGGGTGACGGCAGCGAACTTGGCTGCAGATTTGAATATGCGGTTCAGGAAGTTCCTAATGGCCTCGCACAGGCCTTTGTTATAGGTGCCGACTTTGTTGGCAACGACAAGGTTGCATTAATACTTGGTGACAATATTTTTCACGGTACCGGCTTTGGCGAATTGATCCGCGGGTTTAATGATGTAACCGGCGCCGCAATATTTGCCTATGGAGTTACAGACCCTGAACGTTATGGTGTGGTAGAGTTCGACAAAAGCTATAAAGCTATTTCGATAGAAGAAAAGCCTCCCGAACCGAAGTCTAATTACGCGGTACCCGGTTTATATTTTTACGATAACAGCGTTGTACAGGTTGCAAAAGATATCGCGCCATCGCCACGTGGTGAATATGAAATTACCGACGTTAACAAATATTATCTGCAACATGACAACCTACATGTAGGTGTAATGGATAGAGGTACAGCCTGGCTGGACACAGGTACATTCGATTCGTTAAGCGACGCCACCGAATTTGTTCGTGTAATAGAAAAACGCCAGGACACCAAGATTGGCTGTATTGAAGAAATTGCTTATCGCCGTGGTTTTATTAACCGGCAGCAATTAAATGCCGTAGCAAAAAAATATATTAAAAGCGGATACGGCCAATATTTACTGAAGCTGCAAGATTAATGGAAAAAGCCGGCTATTCAGCCGGCTTTTTTGTTCTTATCGCTGCAAAACATTGAAGGCCTTACTTGTTATTCAATAATCTATGAAGAAGCTTATTGTATTTGATCTGGATGGTACACTTGCAGAAAGCAAAGCAGCTATTGATAAAACCATGGCAAGGTTGTTTAGCGAATTATTGAAAGTTGCGAAAGTGGCCATAATTTCGGGTGGCGACTGGCCGCAATTTAACAAGCAGGTAATTGCCCACTTGCCCGGTAAGAGCGACTTGCAAAACCTTTCGATACTGCCAACCTGCGGTACTAAATTTTATGAATACAAACCGTCTGGCTGGGAGAAGTTATATTCAGAAAATTTTACCGCTGCAGAAAAGAAAAAGATAATCAAATCGCTTGATGATGCCGTAGAACAATCTGGCTTTAAAGCGGATAAAACCTGGGGCGTACAAGTAGAAGACCGCGAAAGCCAGATCACTTTTTCGGCGCTTGGCCAGCAAGCCCCCCTGGCACCCAAAAAAGCTTGGGACCCCGATTTTAAGAAGCGTAAAAAGATCCAATTACTGTTAAATAAATTGATACCCGAATTTCAGGTTCAACTTGGTGGAGCAACTTCCATTGATGTTACAAAGCCGGGCATCGATAAAGCATATGGAATGCGCAAACTTCGCGATGTGTTGAAAATCCCTATCAGCCAAATGCTTTTTATAGGCGATGCGTTATTCCCCGGCGGAAATGACCATCCCGCAAGAACAACCGGTGCCAAGTGCATTCAAACAAAAGACCCCGAAGAAACAAAGCATTTGGTAGATACCATTATTGCGTGCCAGGGTTAATTGATTGACAATTTTTCAGCAACCGCAATAACATCATTTTCCAAAGGATTTATCCAGGTAACATCAGCATCCTTTCTAAACCAGGTTAATTGGCGTTTGGCAAATTGGCGGGTGTGCTGTTTAATTAAATCAATTGCTGTTTTAAGATCTGTTTTACTATCCTGGTAATCAAATAACTCATTATAGCCTACTGTCTTTAATGCGTTTAGATCACGATGGGGTAATAAACTTCTAACTTCTGCTACAAGGCCGGCGTTAACCATTAAATCAACGCGCTTATTTATTTGCGAATACAATTGCTCACGGGGTATGTTTAAACCGATCTTTATAATACGGAATGGCCTGTGTAGCTTATTACCAGTTCTGTATGATGAAAATGTATTGCCCGAAGTTTCGAATACCTCTAAAGCCCTGATAACACGCTGTGGATTATTAATATCTACTTTATGATAATATTCGGGATCTGTTGCTTTTAATTTTTCCTGAAGGGTGCCGATACCGTTTTTAGTCAGCTCCCGATTCAGCCGCTCCCTTGTCTCAATATCTGCAACGGGTAAATTATCAAACCCTTCACAAATGGCTTTGATGAAGAGACCTGAGCCGCCTGCCATTACAGCAATCTCGGTTTTCTTAAAAATTTCTTCAAGAACTTTCAGGCCTTCTGTTTCAAAATCGCCAACACTAAAATTTTCCGTTACCGAGTGCGAATCGATAAAGTGATGTTTAGCCTCAGTTAATTCTTCGACAGACGGCTTTGCCGTGCCAATAGACATTTCGCGATAAAACTGCCTGGAATCGGCAGAAATAATTGAAGTATTATAATATCTGGCCAATTTTATCGCGGCGGCTGTTTTACCAACAGCTGTTGGGCCCAATACAACAATTAATGTTTTATCATTCATTTATGAGCATTAAGCCTAAGAGCAAGCGCTCAACGTTGATTAATAGTCATCGTGGCCGCCTTTTTCAGGCGATCCTTCCTCGTCTTCATTGTCAGAAAACTCATTGCCAAACTCATCTTCCTCTTCACCGGCAGCTTCTTCCTCATCCTCGCTAACCGGTAAACCCGTATCTATCACCTCAGAAAAATCTTCGGCATCTTCGGGATTAAATTCCATCTGATTTAAAAAATCGAAATCATCATCGGCTGGTGGCAGCACAGTAATACCCAAAGTATTACCAAACTGTTTTGGCGCCTCACCTGTACTTTTGAAAACACTTGGATAAATAACCCCGGGTGTTTCACTTAAAATTTTCATCAATTCGACGTGAAAATCAAATGGCCGGTCGAAATTAAAAATATAATAAAACTTTTGATGCGGGTCATCTATAAAGTCGCTCAACCTGGCATTTTCAACCAGTTTTACACCGCGGTCTGTCTTGCGCTGATTAGGTTTATAAGCGAATTCCTCGCCTTTGGTCCATTGGTCGTTACTGATGTAGAATGATGAAGAATAGTCGGCATTATACCCTGTGGCATGATGAATAGCCAAATGAAGGTCGCCAAATGTTTGGTTAGACTTCACGTCAATTTCACGCGATATATCATCATAATCTTCAAAAGTAACCTTAAACCGGTAGATAGCCATTTTATAGAAAGTGTATTTTTGCCAAAAATAATATTTTAATTCAGAATGTGTTTCTCTACAACTTTTAAGCCAATTTCTTTGCCTCGGGCTATTGTAAATTCAATGGCTGCTTCACGGCTGTTAGGAATGTCGCCTTCGAGTATGGCCTCGCGTATCTGATTTTTTATAATGCCCACTTCCCGGCCTTCTTTAATACCAAAAAGCCGCATAATATCAATCCCGGTAACCGGCGGCTGCCAGTTGCGAATACTATCCCGTTCTTCTACATCTTTAAGTTTTTGAAGTACCAGTTCGAAGTTATTGCGATACTTCTTTACCTTGTATTCGTTCTTGGTTGTAACGTCGGCCTTGCAAAGTATCATCAGGCTTTCAATGTCGTTCCCGGCTTCGAATAAGAGCCGTCTAACTGCAGAGTCTGTAATAATGTCCTGGGCTAGTACAATTGGCCGCAAATGAAGCTGTACCAGTTTTTGTACAAATTTCATATACTCATTAAGCGGCAGCTTTAACTGCGTAAATATTTTAGGCACCATGCGGGCACCCTTATCTTCATGGCCGTGAAAAGTCCAGCCGTGGCCCGGTTCAAAACGTTTGGTGGCAGGTTTAGCTATATCATGCAATATTGCAGCCCAGCGCAGCCAAAGGTCATCCGTTTGGCCAGCAATGTTATCTAATACTTGGAGGGTATGATAAAAATTATCTTTATGACCTTTGCCGTCAATATATTCAACGCCATAAAGGGCAATCATTTGCGGGAATATGAGATGCAACAGCCCTGTATCGAATAAGTATTTAAAACCAACTGAGGGTATGGGCGACAGGATGATCTTATTAAGCTCATCGGTAATACGTTCTTGCGATACTATTTTAATGCGCTCTTTATTGATTCTTATAGCTTCTAAAGCCTGCTCATCAATTTCAAAATTTAGCTGCGAAGCAAATCTAACTGCGCGCATCATCCGCAGGGGGTCGTCAGAAAAAGTCTCTTCGGGATTAAGCGGCGTGCGGATCAATTTATTCTCCAGATCGGCAATGCCATTAAACGGGTCTATCAGCAACCCATAATTATCCGGATGCAGGGAAATAGCTAAAGCGTTGATAGTAAAATCGCGGCGTTTTTGGTCGTCATCCAGCGTGCCGTTCTCCACAATGGGCTTACGCGAATCTGAACGGTATGATTCCTTCCTTGCGCCAACAAATTCAACCTCAATATCTTTGTAACGCAGCATTGCTGTGCCGAAATTCTTGAAAACGGCAAGCTTTACATTTAAATCTTTGGCAACCTGTTGGGCAAAATCAATGCCGTTACCAAGTACAACAACATCAATATCTTTTGATGGCCGATCTAAAAAAATATCGCGCACAAACCCGCCAATAGCAAATACCTGTAGGTTACCATTACCTGCAAGTTTGCTGATTATAGAAAATACGGGATGTTTAAGGTGTTGATTCATCTAATAGTAGCGCCCTGCAAATTTAAGAATTATCGCCCGGAGTAATGACCGAATTTAACGGCGAATAAATTCAAAGCGACCATTTGGGTTTAACCGCATAATGGTTGATGGATTTTTGGCTTCTAAAATATGCTGTTCCAGATTTATTACATAGTCCACACCGGTTATAATTTCCTCATCAACATCTGCAAATGCTTTTGGTGAGGCCTGCCCGCTAATGTTGGCCGAGGTTGATACCAATGGCCTGCGTATGCGCTGTATCAGTTGTTTACAGAATTCATGCCTGGTAACACGCATACCTATGCTGCCGTCGGCAGCAATTAGTGCAGGGGATATGCCTTTAGCGCCGGGCATCACCAGCGTTAAGGGGTTCTCGGCAAATTCAATGAGGTCATAAGCTATAGCCGGCACTTCCTGAACGTATCGTTCCATCTGATGATCAGCATCCAGAAGAATGATCATACTTTTAGCTTCGTCGCGCTTTTTAAGCTGATATATTTTTTTTACTGCGCCGGTATTTGTTGCGTCGCAGCCTATCCCCCATATTGTATCGGTAGGGTAGAGTATTATGCCGCCATCCTGAATAACCTTAAAAGCTTTGGCTACCTCGTCTCTAAGCATGGTTAAAAATATCGTTATATAAATCCATATACTGATTAATCAGCTTTTCATCATCAAATTTAACCGAATATTGCAGTCCTTTTTCTATCATACTCTGCCGAAGGGCCGCGTCGGTTAACACCTGGTTTATCTTTTCTGCAAGATCGTTCTCATCATTTGGGTCAACATATAAACTATCTGGTCCGCCGGGCTCTTGCAGACAAGAACCTTTAGCTGCAATAACCGGTACCCCGGAAACCACTGCTTCTAATATTGGGATACCAAAACCTTCATAACGCGAAGGGTAAATAAAGCAGGTGGCTTGCTGATAAATGGCCGGCAGAGCTCCAAAAGGAACATTGTGCAGGAACATTATCCTTTCGTGGAGGTCATTATGGTTTATGCATGCTTTTATTTTGTCCAGATATTTGGTTGGTTTACCTACAACCACCAATTTTATACCTGGCACCTGTGGAAGCGCCTTTATAAGCAACAGCAGGTTTTTGCGCTCTTCAATAGTCCCTACGTTGAGCAGATAATTATCCGGAAGATGATATTTTAGTTTTACTCTCTGTAACTGTCCTTCTGATTGTGGCACCTTAAAAGACCGGTCGCAGCCCTGATAAATTACGCTTATTTTACCCGGGTCAACTTGC
Organism: Mucilaginibacter sp.; assembly: GCA_965277245.1. Lineage (GTDB taxonomy): Bacteria > Bacteroidota > Bacteroidia > Sphingobacteriales > Sphingobacteriaceae > Mucilaginibacter. The sequence goes on along the minus strand of OZ255719.1, from coordinate 1,969,048 downwards.
AGCATTGTAACCAGATCTTCCTTTGTTTTTTGGCTGACTGCTACAATTTTGTTTGCAAAACGGCACGAATTTATAATTTTTGCCTTATATATGTAGCTGTTAAACCAGCCAAAATACCGCGGAAAATGCATCACGATAACATCATGGATGGTAACTACCGACTTGATGTTTTTTCTAAATACACCCAAGGGAAGTTCTTGGCTTAACCCGTGATAAAGCTGAATACCATCGCGTTGTATATCGTTAATGATTCCGCTGGTACGCCAACGGGAGGTGAATATTTTAAGCTTTGGGGTTTTAATAAAAACGTTATCTCCTGCAGGATCATAACGGTCCTCGGTTTTAGGAGTATAAAGAAAGTATTTATTATGGGGTTGATATTTTAATAATCCATCAATTAACCACCGGCTATAATTACCAAGCCCTGTTGGGTTTAAAAAAGCCCGCTTAGCATCAAAGCCTATCTTCATATTTTGATTATGAGTGAATTATAGAAGGGATGGATGATAGAATATTTTACTCGGCAATCAATCATTCTATCATTCAACATTTAAAAATATCTTACACCGCTACATTGTTCTCTCTTAACGCATCATTAAGTGAAGTTTTTTTGTCGGTTGATTCTTTACGCTTGCCGATGATCAACGCACAAGGCACCTGATATTCTCCCGCAGGGAACTTCTTGGTATATGAGCCGGGTATTACCACTGAGCGCGACGGTACCACACTTTTATATTCTACAGGTTTTTCGCCGGTTACATCTATTATTTTGGTAGATGCAGTTAATACCACGTTTGCGCCAAGCACGGCTTCCGTTTCAACCTTAACACCTTCAACAACAATGGCGCGGGAGCCGATGAAGCAATTATCTTCAATGATAACAGGGGCAGCTTGTACCGGCTCTAAAACACCGCCTATGCCTACACCGCCGCTAAGGTGGCAATTTTTACCTATTTGTGCGCACGAGCCAACAGTCGCCCAGGTATCAACCATGGTTCCTTCGTCAACATAGGCACCAATATTTACATATGATGGCATCATGATCACACCCTTTGCCAGGTAAGCACCGTAGCGTGCAATACCATGCGGAACTACTCTTACACCGGTTTTTTTATAATCGGTTTTCAATCTCATTTTATCATGAAAAACAAATGGACCTACCTTAATTTCTTCCATCTGCCTGATGGGAAAGTACATAATCACCGCTTTTTTTATCCAGTCGTTTACATGCCAGCGGCCGGTTATAGGCTCTGCAACCCGCATTTCGCCTTTATCAAGGCGCGCAATAACGGTTTCTATAGCCGTTGTGGTATCATTATCGTTTAGCAGGTTACGGTCTTCCCAGGCTGCTTCTACAAGTGTTTTCAGGTCTAAATACATGTTAAAAATTTTGGCAAAGTAAACGTTTTTTTAAAGGAAATTTTAATGTACTAACTATTTGATGCCTGCTTTGGGGCCATAGTAATAAACAAATAGCCCGATGGGGATGCAAATTAAAAGTGAAACCAGAAGTGGTATGGCAATACTTTTGGGATAGTAGTCGGTCTCCGGGAAATATTTGTTAAAAAAATATTGTGTTAGTATTGCCGCTCCAATCATATTGAATACAAGTGCAATATATGGATTTGCCCCAAGTGCGTCTAAAAGAAGGCTGCTTAACAAAAGGTAAGCTACAGAAAAAAGGAGAACCTGGTTGCCGGCCTTTTTATGTCCTGCCGCTTTAAGGTTAAGCATAAGCAATATACCACCAAAAATTGTAGAGAAAAATATCGAGAACCCCCATATTGCGCTTCTGGAGTAGATCTCCACATCGTAATCCTGGTTGTTTTCTGCAGGCTGTGCCGGTTCTTCGGGTTCGTTAAATTCCATTTTCAAATATAATTTAAAACAACACTTGATGCTGTGCAAATTATTTAGCCATTTTGTAGATATTTAGTGAATTTACCGCTATGCCCGAGAAAGAGAAATTACGTATTGATAAGTATTTGTGGGCCATCCGCTTTTTTAAAACCCGTTCGCTGGCTACAGAGGCATGTAAGGCAGGCCGGGTTAAATTAGGTGGCAATAATACCAAAGCATCCCACGAGGTGAAGGTAGGCGAGATCTATAATGTGTCTAAAGGGCCAGAACGTAAGGTGATATTAGTAACCGGCTTACTGGAGAGCCGGGTTGATGCTAAAACCGCCGTAAATTTTTACGAAGACCAAACGCCGGTTGAAGACCGTGCAGGTTTCCAGTCCATGTTCCAGGCGCCGCATTTAAGGCGCGATCGCGGCGCAGGCCGCCCCACCAAACGCGACAGACGGGACATTGACGACTTGCAGCAAGATTTTTTTACTGCTCAGAAATTACCTGATGGGGAGGAATAATATTAAACGATGATTGCTAAATGAATGGCAGACAATACACAAAGCTAATTCCTAATCTGACACCTGTTCTCCTAATCTGTGTAAACTCCAGCAATGGCAGTTTCTTCGAACTCTTGGCATTAAACAAAAAAACAAATAATTAAAATTGTATCACCTATATTAAATCTTTATCCAACCTTTTCTCATAACAAAAAAACCGCAACCCCGGCCTGAACTGCAGGCCTATTTCGCCGCAAAAAACATATCCAACCTTAGGAAATAATGCCTGCGTGGCTTGGTTGTAATTGTTGGTATCTATACGCAAAGTTTTAATGTTACGTTCAAGTGCCAGTTCTTCGGCTTTGTTTAATAAGGCTTTAGCAATACCCATTCCCTGACAGTCGGGATCTACAGCCAGGCGGTGGGTTACAATGGCAGGTTCGGTTATATCCCACCCGGCATCTGCGTACTCCGGGTCCTGGTCCATAGTAAGGGCGGCGACACCGCCAACAGTGCCATCAACATCCGCAACCCAAAGTTGACGTTTGGCGACGTCTTTGTTAAAAACTTCACAATTTGGGTAATTATCGTCCCATTGCAGGTTGCCTACAGCGCGCATAAGCGGTACTACCTTGGCAACAAGCAGCATTATTTGAGGGATATCTGTAACGGTGGCTTGTCTTATTCGCATTGTTTCAAAAATAGGTTTTTTCGGGATTGCATATTTAATTCATACACAATCTGCTTTTAAAATTAGCTATTTTGTAGTTCTGAATGTATTGAAGAATCTATTCAGCAATGCGTTTACGCATAAAATTCTTTACCGCCGCTCTGAATGACAAAGGACTTATGATAACATTTATAGTAAGACACATGACGAACTGCGGGCGGGGCCACCGCACCAGGTTTCGAGTGCCTCAGCCTGACACGTTTACCGGTATTTTGTACGAAAGCAAACAAACAGCGTTCGGTAATGGTACAGCGTTAAAAGAAAAATTGAACATAAATATATGATTTACAAATAGTTAAACGATTGGCATGGTTTATATCACTATCAGTGTACATTGTTAAATTTACTGTTATGATCAGAAGTTATTTTAAGATTGCATGGCGAAACCTCAACAAGCACCGCGTTTTTTCAGTGATCAATATATTTGGCCTTGCCATTGGTATTACCGCTTTTTGCATCATTGCGCTTTATGTAGGCGATGAATTAAGTTTCGACCGGTTTAATGCCAAAGCCGACCGCATCTTCCGCGTGGTGCAGCACGGCACCTGGAACGGCGGGAAGTTTGACCTGGCCATTACCTCTGCACCATACGCAGCAGCGTTAAAAAATGATTACCCGCAAGTTGAAGATGCAGTAAGGCTTAACGCCGAAGGCGGCGGAAAGATAACTTATGGAGAGAAGCATTTTGATGGCAATAATATCCTGCTGGCAGATAACAGTGTTTTTAACATTTTTACTTATCATTTTCTGTATGGCGATGCTAAAACTTCTTTAAGCAGGCCGCAGTCTATAGTACTTACAGAAACAATGGCCAACCTTATATTTGGTGACGCACAAAGTGCAATTAACAAAAGCCTGGTTTTTGACGGAAGCGAATCTGATATAGTTACCGGCATAATAGCAGATTTGCCGGCAAACTCGCAGATCACCTTTTCGGCGTTACGAGCTTTCCCGGCGGGTTATAGTGATGGCTGGGGCGCATCAGATCTTACAACTTATGTGCTGCTAAAGCACCCTGAAGATGCTAACGTGCTTGAGGCCAATTCGCAGCAATTTTTTAATAAATACCTGGCCACCGATCTTGGCAACGTTAACTATAAATGGGAGTTTCAGCCGCTTAAATCCGTGCATTTGCACTCTAACCTCAGTTATGATTATGCATCAAACGGAAATATAACCTACGTATACGTGTTTAGTATTGTTGGTTTATTGATACTGTTTATCGCCATAATTAATTATGTGAACCTGGCAACAGCCCGATCATCAGTACGGGTAAAAGAAATAGGGGTGCGTAAAGTGATCGGGTCTGACAGGACACAACTGATGCTGTTGTTTTTTTCAGAATCTGTATTGCTAACGCTGCTGGCAACTGCTGTGGCAGCTACGGCAATTCATTTCAGCCTCCCATATTTTAATCAGCTATCTGGAAAAACATTAACGCTGTGGCAGTTTGGGCGGGCACTAACCGTCGGCGGGTTTGTTTTATTTGCCTGCATTGTGGGGATATTAAGCGGCTTATATCCGGCCCTGTTTTTATCGGGATTTAAAACCATCCCCGCAATGAAGGGGCAAATGGGCAATCAGGCATCAACCGTTTTATTCCGCAAATCTTTAGTAGTGTTTCAGTTTGTTACTACTATTGTGATGATAACGGGCTCATGCGTTATTTATAGCCAACTGCATTACGTGTTAAATAAAGATATGGGGTTTAATAAAAATCAGATTCTCACATTTCACATACACAGTAAAGACGCACGGGCAAAGGCGGATGCCATTAAGGGGCAATTATTACAAAATCCGCTTATTAAAAGTGTAGCGGTGGCCGGGAACCCGATAGGTAATAACGACCTGGGTTCGGGCGATTTCAACCTTGGTATTGATGGAAAGGCAATATCCGGCACAAAAATAGTCCAGAACCTAATTACAGATGAAGACTTTATTCCAACTATGAAAATTAAGATAGCCCAAGGGAGAAATTTCATGAAAAACAGTGTTACCGACAAAACCGACGGGGTTATTATTAACGAAACACTAACGAAAGAACTTGGCTGGAAAGCCCCCATTGGCAGCCGTGTTATAAGTGGCATGGATAATGGCAAGCCTGTATATAAAACCATAATAGGCGTGATCAAAGATTTTAATACTTATTCGCTACAGCATAAAGTTATGCCAATGGTGTTAAGCATGCCCGAAACAGCAAAAGACGGCGACAATTTTTATGTGAGGATTAGTAAGAATGACGTGACTAATACCCTTAATTACATCAATAAGGTTTACAGCACCTTTGACCCGGAAAAACCGGAATTTCATTTTCTTGACGATAACTTTGCACACCAATATCAAACAGAACAAAAACAAGGGAATTTGTTGCTGATTTTTACTGTGCTGGCGGTTTCCATAGCCTGTATGGGGTTATTTGGCCTGGTAACTTTTACAGTCCAACAGCGCAACACAGAAATAGGCATCCGTAAAATATTAGGTGCAAGCATGAATAATATTGTAAACCTGCTTTCGAGAGACTTAATTAAACTGGTTATAATAGCTACGGTAATTTCCGTGCCTATTGCCTGGTGGGCCATGAGTTTATGGCTTCAGGACTTTGCATACCGTATACACATACAGCTATGGATGTTTGCCCTGGCCAGCGGGCTGGCTATATTGATAGCTTTGATAACAGTGGGATTCCAATCTATAAAAGCGGCGATTGCAAACCCGGTTAAAAGCTTGCGAAATGAATAAAGACTAAAAAGTTACTTGCCAAATGGCGGCCTGCCCATAAGCTGGTGATATATCGGGAACTCCTCATGTGGCTTTTTACTCTTATGGAAGTTCTTGCAATAATAAACCTGCAGGTGTAACTCATCTACGCCACTGCGGTAAATGATAATATCAGGCAGTTGGATAACACTGTCAAAGAACGGGGTTACGTTTTGCTTGATACTTGCTGCATGATCCTGCCCTAAAATAACCGCGTCATCACCTACCAAAGTTTTTGGATCGACCAGAAACGCCAGGTTGCGGGGGTCTTCGTCAAAAACAAGCACCGGTTTTTGTCCTTTTAAAGCCCAGTCTATCTTGCCGGTAAGCCACCAGCGGGTGCTGCCGGTAAAGATTTTGTTATTGGTTAACCAGCCTTCTTTTTGAAAGCGCTTTTGGATGTCTGTATAATCAGTTCCCTGAATGGTGGGTTCTGTTTTTTCGCCGCCAAAGTGTACAAACCATTTTGGCCCGTATGAGCGCCAAAAGCCCGTAACCATTTGCAGGTTGGCAACTGTTAACACAATAACCGTAAACCAAATGCTAAACGCCAGCCAACGCCGGTTAAAACGCGCGTTTTTTCCGCCCTCGTTATTTAGCGCGCCGTCAACGGCGAAACCAAGCGGTATAAACAGCATCATATAACCCGGCGCCTGCCAGTGAAAATGATATTGCAAGTCGCTCCATAAGGTTACCAGTGTGAAGAAAATAATAGGAATAACTGATGTCCAAAAGATGAAGCCATAGATCTGAGACGTATTGCGCTGCCTGAAACTTTTTATCAGCTGATTTATCAACGGTACCCAGATCCAGGGCAACAGCCATAAAGCCTGACCGCCAATACTACGCAAAAACCAATCGGGGTGAATGGCAAACTTGTGGTTACCCGCACCAGCCCTTGCCCCCTGGAATGCAAATGATACCCAGTGATTATTATAGTTCCACCAAATGACGGGGAATGATAGCGCAACCGCTATTATAAATGCCAGGTATACACCCGGATGCGTTAACCAGTGGCGCTGATTTTTATTGAAAATAATAAACAGAAAAACACCAACTAACAAGAACAGCACATGATATTTGCTCAATACATCAAGCCCCATACTTAAGCCGGTTAAGATCCATAGCGAATAGATCTTGCCGCTATGTTTTTTTAGGGCCTGGGCAGTATTATAGTTAAACAAAAGCTGAACGATTAAATAGGTGCTTAACAGCCAAAAGAATATCAACGGTGCATCGGGCTGAAACCAAACGGCAATTGGTATAGTAAAAACTGCGCTTAAATTGATTAGTAATACCGACCAAAAGGCAGCACGTGAATTATAAAGTTTGCGGGTTATTAAAAATATAAGCCAACTGCTGCCTGCAAATAATAATACCGATGGAAATCTTAAACCCAGGTTGTTTAACCCGAACAGTTTAACGCTTAAACCGCCCAGCCAAAAAAACAATGGGGGCTGATCAAAATAGCTGAGGTTAAAGTTTAATGCTCCGCGAAAATAATACGATTCGCCAATGCCCAAGCCTGTGTAACCGGCAATTATAAGGCGGGCGATAAAAGTAACAACAATTAAAATGATGGCATTTGACCTGGCGTTACTTTCAGTAATTTTTCTCATTTGGGATCTAAGCACAGATAATAATGCCTCAAATTTTGCAATAATTATTCGCTTATATCTTATAAAGGATAAAATTTATGAGCAGTAAGAATTTACAATGCTATCCAAAATTACGCCAGTACAGGCGCAACATTGGTTAAACCAAATATTTCTTCGAGCAGATCGTCGCTTGGGTTTACTTTTACTGATTTGGAGGGTAACTGGATGCTTAAACCATCATGATTGTCTTTCACCAGAAACTTCAGCATACAGTTTTTAGCAGGATATTTCTGAATATTGTTATCTACAATATGTTTTAAGTCGAGCAATAACTGGTTATTGAGGCTGTGCAGCTCTATATGTACTGTTAAAGATTTGGTATGCTTATCGCGCATTTCAGATAACAACGAAATAGCGGTAATCTTCAGATCCCAATTGCCAACTTGCCTAAATTTTTCCTCTATAAACCCGCGGATATGCACAAAATATCCATCTGATAATAAATTACGGAATTTTATATAGTCATCGCCAAACAAGGCAAACTCGTAAGACTCGTTATAATCTTCTAAAACAAAGGTGCCAAAAGGTTTGCCGGTCTTGGTCATCTTATGCTGTACATTGCCCATCAAACCGCCAACACAAATCTCCCCGCGCTTGCGCAATTCTGCAAAAGCCGTAGTGATATCATCACCTCCTTCGCCGGAACGAGCCTTTACCATCAGTTTCAGATCGGCAACGGTACTGTTGCAGAAACGCTGTAATTCGTGCTTGTAATTATCTAACGGATGGCCGGTAAGGTAAATACCTATCACATCCTTTTCGTATTTTAGTTTTTCTATCAACGCCCATTCTTCGCACTCGGGCATAGTTGGCTCCGGCACGTAAGAGGCTATCGAACCGCCGAAAAGCGATACCTGCGAACTACTTTGTGTGTTTTGATAATCATTAGAAAACTTTATTAAACGCTCAACACCGGTTAACAAGCCATTTTCTGTTTTTGCAAAAAACTGCGCCCGTTTCATATTAAAATTATCGAACGCCCCGCTATAAACCAGGTTCTCATAAGATTTTTTGTTTACGTTACGCACGTTAGTACGCTTGGCAAAATCATACAGGTTTTCGTACGGGCCGTTTTCTTTGCGCTCATCTATAATGCTCTCGATAGCCTTTTCGCCAACGCCTTTAATACCCCCCAGCCCAAAACGGATCTCGCCTTTAGCATTTGGGGTAAAGGCCAGGTCAGACTCGTTAACATCCGGGCCGAGCACGGGGATACCCATCCGTCGGCATTCTTCCATAAAAAATGAGATCTTATCTATACTGTTCTGATTATTTAATACCGCCGACATATACTCAGCAGGGTAGTGTGCCTTTAACCATGCAGTTTGATAAGCCACAAAAGCATAGCAGGTAGAATGCGATTTATTGAACGCGTATTGCGCAAATGCCTTCCAGTCGTTCCATATTTTAGTTAGTTTATCTTTTGGGTGGCCTTTGGCAACGGCGCCGTCCATAAACTGGGTTTCCATTTTGTTAAGGATATCCAGTTGTTTTTTTCCCATAGCTTTGCGCAAAACGTCGGCATCGCCCTTGGTAAAGCCGGCCAGTTTCTGCGATAAGAGCATAACCTGCTCCTGGTAAACCGTTATACCGTATGATTCCGACAGGTATTCTTCCATATCGGGCACATCATACGTTATGGCCTCATAGCCGTGCTTTCGCTTAATGAAATTTGGTATATATTCCATTGGCCCCGGGCGGTAAAGCGCGTTCATGGCAATCAAGTCTTCAAACTTATCGGGCTTTAATTCGCGCAGGTACATTTGCATACCATCGCTTTCAAACTGGAAAGTGCCGTTGGTATCTCCGCGCTGGTAAAGTTCAAAGGTTTGCATATCATCCAGCGGGATGGTATCGATATCTATGTCAAGGTCGTAATTGGTTTTGATGAGCCTTAATGCACCTTTAATAATGGTTAAGGTTTTCAATCCCAAAAAGTCCATTTTTATAACGCCTGCGTCTTCAATCACACGGCCATCATATTGGGTAACCAAAAGGTCGGAGTCCTTCGCGGTTGCCATAGGTACAATGTTGGTGAGGTCTTCCGGTGCGATGATGATGCCCGCAGCGTGTACACCGGTATTCCGGACCGAGCCTTCCAGCTTTTCTGCTTCGCGGAGCACAATACCCTTTAAATCTTTACTCGCGTAAATTTCTTTAAGCTCTGGCACCTGCTCAATGGCGGCCTTTAATGTAATGCCCAAAGTTTCGGGGACCAACTTTTTAAGCAGGTTTACTTCTGATAGTGGCATATCCAATACCCGCCCAACATCTTGTATACTGGTACGCGCTGCCATAGAGCCATAAGTGATGATCTGCGCCACCTGGTTACGGCCATATTTATCAACCACATAATCAATAACCTTTTGGCGGCCTTCGTCGTCAAAATCAGTATCAATATCAGGCAACGACTTTCGGTCGGGATTTAAAAAACGCTCGAAAAGCAAATTGTACTTAATAGGATCAATATTGGTAATACCCGTACAGTAAGCCACTACAGAACCGGCAGCAGAACCACGGCCCGGGCCAATAAATACACCAATGTTGCGGCCCTCGCGAATAAAATCTGCAACGATTAAAAAGTAACCGGCAAAACCCATGGTACGGATGGTAAACAATTCGAAATTTATCCGTTCTTCTACTTCGGGCGTAATATCTTTGTATCTTTCCTTAGCACCTGTAAACGTAAGGTGCTTTAAATATTCCCACTGGTTTAGCGTATCCGATTCGCGGCCGCTGTGAATTTTATACTCGTCTGGGATCGGGAAATTAGGCAGCATGATATCGCGCTTTAACTTCAGTACGTCTATCTTGTCTACTATTTCGTTAGTATTATCCAATGATTCGGGTATATCCTGGAAAAGCTTACCCATTTCGGCCTGCGTCTTAAAATAAAACTGGTCGTTAGGGAAGCCGAAACGGTAACCCTTGCCGCCCTCCTCGTCGGTAGCTATGGGGGTACTTTGCATATCGCCCGTGTTAACACAAAGCAAAATATCATGCGCATTAGAATCGTGCTGGTCTACATAGTGCGAGTCGTTAGAGCAGATAACCTTAACTTTATGCTTTTTGGCAAATTTGAGTAAAACTTCATTTATCTTTAGCTGCTCCGGTATATCATGGCGCTGCAGTTCTACATAATAATCTTCGCCAAAAAGATCGAGCCACCATTTAAATTCCGTCTCGGCTTCATCTTCAGTTTGTTTAAGAATGGCCTGGGGTACAGATGCGCCAATGCAGCAACTGGTAGCAATTAACCCTTTGTGATATTTTAAGATTAGTTCTCTATCTATCCGTGGCCATTTGCTGTACATACCTTCCATGTAGCCAAGCGAACAAAGCTTGGTAAGGTTACGATAGCCTTCGGCATTTTTTGCCAGCAGCAACTGGTGGCAACGTATATCTTTTTTCTCTTTGGTAAATTGCTTTTTATGGCGGTCATCAACTACGTAAAATTCGCAACCTACAATGGGCTTAACATTATGCTTGCTTGCCTCGGCCACAAACTTAAACACGCCGAACATGTTGCCATGATCTGTAATGGCAAGGGCCTTCATACCATCGGCAGCAGCTTTTTTATAGAGCTTACCAATGTCGGCGGCGCCATCTAATAATGAAAATTGAGTATGTACGTGTAAGTGCGAAAAATCCGGCATAACTAATCCCTGTGAAGAGAAACAAATTTACCAAAAACTAAGCTGCCCCGACGGTTAAAAGGGGAGTATTTTTGAACATATCACTTAGAATATTAACACTGAGTAGGTTTGAATTACTCAAGGCAAAAGTGTTGTTCATATATCGTTTTCAATACGGATATTATTTAATAGCTAAAGAATTCTCTTTAAAGGAGTATTTGCCAAAAACAAGTTTTGCACGGTGTTTGTATTACAATAAGTAACAGCAATCTTCACCTTCGAAATACTTTAAAATTGGAACGATTTGGGCGTATAGCTATAAAAACTATTCTTTGGATAATTGCAAGTGTCATCTTTCTGGTGCTGCTTGTCTTTATTTTAATACAGGTTCCCGCGGTCCAAAATTTCGCGAAGAATAAGGCCGTTACTTTTCTACAAAATAAAATCCATACAAAAGTAGCTATTGGCCATATCACTCTCGGGCTTCCTAAAATGCTCGTGCTTGAGGATGTTTACTTTGAAGATCAAAAAAAGGATACACTCTTTGCGGGGCATGAACTAAAGGTTGATATCAGCATGCTTAAATTGCTGAAAAAACAAGTTGAGATAAATGAAATAAATCTTGAAGGGATTACTACTAATATAAACCGCGATAAAGACAGTGTTTTTAATTTTGACTATATCCTAAAAGCGTTTAGTACCCCCAACCAGCCGGTTGATACTTCTAAGTCGACGCTTAAAATATCTCTCGATAAAATTATACTCGATAAAATTAGGGTGTCGTATATAGATCAAACTACAGGTAATAACGTCCGTTTTTATCTTGGTCATTTTGATACACGTGTTAAAACGTTCGATCTGGATAAAATGAAGTTCAGTATCCCAAAGATCAATTTATCGGATGTAAACACGCGTATTATCCAAACGCCATCCGGATCGTCAATCGCTCAGACTGCCGCAGTAGACACTGCTACCAAACCAATAAATATGTCGCTCGACCTTGGGACAATAGATGTGAACCGGGTAAAGGTTGACTACCAGGCCAATGAGTTAAAAACAAAGGTAAACTTGGGTAAATTCCTGGTTGATTTTAATAAGCTTGACCTGATCAATCAGAAAGTCGACATAAAAAACATAGAATTAAGCAATACAAATGCCGCACTTGCTTTAGCTAAACCACAAACTGTGCAAAAGGCAATAGTAAAAGCAGCAAAAAAAGTTGATACGCTGCTTACGCCACCAGCTTCAACCAAACCGTGGAATGTAGCCTTAGGAAAGATATCGCTGGTAAACGATAATGTGAAGTTTGATAACAATGCGCAAAAACCATTGGTGAAGGGACTAGATTACGGGCACATGAATATCACCAATCTGAACACAGAAGTTGATAATCTGAAATATACCACCGATAGCACGTCGGGCAGGGTAAGTACTTTTACTTTTAAAGATAAAAGCGGCTTTGCGTTAAGTAAATTTCACACCTCATTTTTTTACGGCCCTAAAAGCGCTTACCTGAAAGATCTGTATGTAGAAACACCAAACACGGTTATCCAAAAAGAAGTTACCCTTGGTTACCCATCCATTGCCAGCTTAAGCAAAGATATTAGCAAGCTAAGTATCAATGCAAACCTCGATGGCACGCGGATAGGCCTGCGCGACATTCTGTTAATTATGCCTTCCATGGCAGCAATGGAGCCCTTTAAACATTACCCAAATTCGGTATTCCGGATAGATGGCCGTGTGGCAGGGCAGGTAAATAATTTAAGAATACAGAATTTAGATATCCGTGGTTTATCTGATACACGTATCCAGGCTTCGGCTGTTTTGCGGGGGCTGCCGAACATAAACAAAGCATATATTGATGTTAATTTGAAAGACTTTAACACTACCCGCCGCGATATTTATAAACTGGTTGACCCCAAAATGATACCCGCCAGCGTTAGTATACCCGAAAACATAAATCTGAAGGGCACGCTAAAAGGCAGTATGAAAGACCTAACCACAAACATGACCTTACGATCAAGCTATGGCGCCGTAGATATGGTTGCTACCGTTAAAAATGCCAACAACTTAAAATACCTTTCTTATAACGTACATGTAAAAGCACGAGATATTAATGCAGGTGCCTTAACCAAGCAACCACAAATGGTTGGAAAAATAACGGCCTCGGCCAATATCAAAGGCAGCGGCAGCGATCCCAAGCATTTAAACCTGCAATTTGATGCCAGCATTGCCAGCGCGTATGTAAAGGGGTATGATTATCGCAACCTGGTGGCAAAGGGTTCGGCAGTGAACGGCCGCTATAATGTAACGGCTAAAATGAAAGACCCTAATATTAATTTTAGCCTGGTGGCTAAGGCCGATATGAACAAAAAATATCCGTCTATAAACACCACCTTGTTAGTCGATAGCATTAACCTGCAAAAGCTGCATTTTGTAAAGGATGATATGCGTTTCCACGGTAAATTGGCGGCAAACTTCCCAACTGCCGATCCGGACTATCTGAACGGCACCGCCCTGTTAACCGAAATGATTTTTGTAAATAAAGGGCAACGCATCAGGCTGGATACTGTTAGTTTAGTTTCTACCGCTAACGCCGATAGCAGTTCGCTGCGGTTAAAAACGCCAATGTTTAGCGCACACCTTGGCGGTAAATATAAATTGACTGAAATTGGCACGGCCCTGCAGGACGAAATTGACAAGTACTATAATATGAGCCTTGCAAGTAATAAGGTGAAGCCAAAATATTCGCCGCAGCAATTTACCTTCGATATGCGGTTTGTTAAAACGCCATTGGTTACCCAATTTGCGCCAACGCTTACCCAACTAGATCCGGTGCTAATTAACGGACGATTTAACAGTACAACCGGCGACCTTTTGGTAAACGGCTCTATACCCCGGGTAGTTTACGGAACTAACACGGTAACAAATGGTAAACTAAATATTAATACCAACAATAGTGCGCTTAGCTACAGCCTTACGTTCGACCAGATTAAGATTGGCACCTCAATCAATTTGCTCTACGCCGGCGTATCGGGCAGTGCGCAAAACAATAAACTTAATATCAGCCTGCAAATTAGAGATGTTGCCAAGAAAGAACGTTTTAGAGTAGCGGGTGTATTTAATGCCATGCAGGGAGGTTATCAGTTTAGCTTTTTGCAAAATGGCTTATTGTTAGATTACACCGCCTGGGCGGTAAACCCCGATAATTACCTGCAGTTTGGCACGAAAGGAATTTTGGCCCATGATTTTACCATTTCTAACGCGAGCCAGATATTTAGTGTTAATAGTAACAGCCCGCAGCCAAATTCGCCGATAACTGCAAAGTTTACCAACTTTCGGATAGAGACATTAACTAAGATGGCACAGCAAGATACTTTGCTGGCAGGAGGTGTAATTAATGGTACGGCGGTTGTAAGCAACTTTCAAAAATCGCCATTATTTACAGCAGCGTTAAATATATCAGATTTTAACTTCCGGGGCGATACGGTGGGTAATGTAGCTATCAAGGTTAATAATCAAACCGCCAATGCTTATGCCGCTAACGTCGCAATTTCGGGCAGGGGTAACCAGGTAAACCTCGACGGGGTCTATTATACCACACCCGAGAGCCGATTCGATCTTAATCTCAATATTGCGCAATTAAGTATGAAAAGTATAGAAGGCTTTTCATTTAACAGCATTCGTAATGCTACCGGTAATATAAGCGGTCAATTAAAAATATCAGGTACAACTACGGCGCCGGAAGTACGCGGCGATGTGAAATTTAACAGCGTTGGGTTTAATGTATCTATGCTCAATTCTTATTTCAAGATGCCAAACGAGAGCATTACTTTCGCTAATGACGGGGTGCATTTTAATGATTTTACCATGATAGACTCTACCGGCAATAAACTGATAGTTACCGGGGCCGTTTACACTACAGATTATAGCAGCTACAAATTCGGTGTCGACATTAATGCTAAGAATTTCAGGGTGATCAATTCAACATCGGCAGATAATAAACTTTACTATGGTAAACTTTATGTAGATACCAAAATACAGATACGCGGCGATATGGTTAAACCCGTGGTTGATGGTTCACTTACTGTTAACGATAAAACAGATTTGACAATCACCTTGCCGAGTGATGACCCAAGTATAGAAGACCGAAAGGGCGTAGTGGAATTTATAGACCAGAGCGCACCCAAAACCGATTCTATTTTATTGGCCCGGCAATTAGATTCGCTTAGGAAATCGGGTGTTAACGGCCTGGATGTGAACATGACTGTTAAAGTGAATAAGAATGCAAACTTTAACATTGTTATAGACCCACGAAACGGCGATGTAGTTCATATAAAGGGCGAAGCTAACCTGCAGGGTGGTATAGACCCAAGCGGCAAGATTAATCTTACCGGTACTTATGTGGTTAATGAAGGTTCTTACACACTTTCATATGCCACGGTGGTGCGCAAATTTAATTTCAAGAACGGCAGTACTATAACCTGGACCGGCGACCCTACCAGCGCAAATATTTATCTTACCGCTATTTATATAGCTAACGTGCCACCTATCGATCTTGTAAATGACCAGGTTGGAGGCACAGAATCGAGCAAAACGGTTTACAAACAAAAATTACCATTTAATGTAAACCTGAACTTGAAAAACCAGTTAATGAAACCGGATATTAGTTTTGATATCGTGTTGCCTGATAGTAATTACACGGTATCGCCAACGGTTATAGAAACGGTTGATACCCGGCTTGCGCAAATACGGCAGGACCCTAACGAAATGAACAAGCAAGTGTTAGGGGTACTTGTGCTGGGCCACTTCATCGGCGATAATCCGTTACAAAGCCAGGGTGGCAGCGCAGGCGTAGGCGGTGCTTTGCGTAACAGTGTGAGCAGTTTACTGTCAGATCAGCTTAATAAACTTGCAGGAAATTTGATAGCCGGCGTAGACCTGAATTTCGACCTCACTTCGGGCCAGGACTATTCAACTGGAACAGAGCAAAATCGCACCGACCTGAATGTGGGGCTGTCGAAACAATTCCTGAATGACCGGTTAACGGTGTCTGTAGGTAATAACTTTAATTTGGAGGGCACCAGCCAGCCCGGCGAGAAAACATCAAATATTGCGGGCGACCTTTCTGTAAACTATAAATTAAGCCGCGATGGGCGTTATACGCTGCGCGCTTACCGCCGCGATCAATACATTGTACTACAGGGCGAGGTAATAGAAACAGGCGTCGCCTTTACTTTAAGTGTAGATTACAATAAGTTTAAAGAAATTTTCAGAAAATCTAATAAAGAAGAGCGGGCCTTACAAAAGAAATACAACAAAGACCAAAAGGAAAAGAACAAGGAGCAGAAAGAAAAGGACAAGGCGGCTGATGACGCTGATAAAGCTAAGACTCAAACTGCATCAACAAACTAAACTATGAATAAAAATCTATTATACTTTTTCTTTATAGCCATATTTTTATATGCCTGCAGCAATACTAAATATTTGCCAAAGGGCCAAAAACTATATTCGGGCGGGCAGGTAAAAATTGTAAACAATAATATTAATAAAAGCGAGTCGGGTTTGTTGAAAACCGACCTGGAAGGCCTGCTTCGGCCGAAACCTAATGGCAGTATTTTAGGCCTTCGCCCCAAGTTATACTTGTGGAATATTACGCAAACCAAGAAGAAAAAAGGGTTTAAACATTGGTTGCATAGTATGGGCGAGCCGCCCGTTTTTGCGAGCGCTGTAGATTTAAATGCAAACAGCCAGATACTTACAAACCGTTTGCAAAATATCAGCTATTTTCAGGCATCTGTAAGTGGCGACACAGTAAGCAAAGGCCGCACAGCAAAGGCCGTTTATACCGCCAACACCGGCCCTGGCTATAAGATAAGAAAGGTAATTTTTCCGACCACTACCAATAATCTTGATACCGCAGTTGCCGGTACAGCTAAACAAACGTATTTAAAACCGGGTGCTAATTACAATCTTGATATTATTAAGAACGAGCGTATAAGAATTGATGCCCGTTTAAAGGAAGAGGGATTTTATTATTTTGCCCCGGAAGACCTGATTATGCGGATAGACAGTACGATAACTAATCACCAGGTTGATATTATTGTAAAGGTTAAGGATGCCACGCCCAATAAGGCCCGCAGTATTTACACTATTAACAAAATTTACGTTTATCCAAATTATAGCCTTCGCGATACCGCTTTAAAATTAGATTCTGCTGAGCATTACCGCTGGTTCTACATCATTGATCCTAAACACACGGTAAATTCCTGGGCGTTTAAAAATACCGTATTGCTACACCCCGGCGATGTTTATAATCGTACAGCTCATGGCCAGTCGTTAAACAGGTTTGTAGAATTAGGGCCATTTAAATTTGTAAAGAACAGGTTTGAAGACGTGTCTACAGATTCGCCGAAGTTGAACGTCTTTTATCAGTTAACACAGTACCCAAAAAAATCGCTGCAGTTTGAGACCTTGTTGAGGACTACGTCTGCAAATTATAACGGTACCCAGGTTAGTTTAAGTTACCGTAATCGTAACTTTTTTAAGGGTGCCGAGCTATTTACATTCACAATTTTTGGCAGTACAGACGGGCAGGTTGGCGGTGCAAATGGTGGTTACCCACTATCGCAAATAGGTGCACAAGCTACATTATCGTGGCCGCGGTTTATAAGCCCTAAAGATTTTAAGGCCGATAATGCTTTTATACCACATACCAATCTATCGCTCGGGTATACTATCGTGAACAGAAGCCAGCTTTATAACCTTAACTCCTATAATGCGTCTTTTGGTTATCAATGGAAACAAAATATCCATAAAAGTCACGAACTGACTGTTTTAGGCATAACGTACGTAAACCCGCAAAGCGTTACCAAACTTTATGACAGTGTGTTGTTAGCCTCCGGCGATCCTACATTGAAACACGTGATAGACCCTCAGTTTACCTGGGGCCCAAGCTATCATTTCACTTATGATAATACAACAGAAGCTTATCGTACCAATACGTTTTTCTATAAAGGCGGCATCAGTTTATCAAACAATTTATTGGGTATCATCCAGGGTGCAGATACGTTGAAAGGCAAGGTGAAGACACTTTTCGGCACCCCATACAGCCAGTACATTAAGATAGATAATGACTTGCGGTTTTACCACAAGATAAGCCGTAACAGCAGTTTTGCTACTCGTTTGTTTGTTGGCGCCGGCTTGCCTTACGGCAACTCCAGCATTATACCTTATAGTCAACAATTTTTTATAGGCGGTGCAAACGATTTGCGGGGCTTTCGCGCCCGTTCGGTTGGGCCGGGCACGGTAGACGCCCAGGCAGCAGTTGGTGCCAATACGTTTTTACCGGATGAGTCCGGGGATATTAAAATAGAAGCCACAGCAGAGTTTAGGCCGAAGTTATTCAGCATAGTTTACGGTGCGCTCTTTGTAGATGCAGGTAACGTTTGGAATGCTAAATCGCATGAGCCGGGCGGTACTTTCGGCCCTAATTTTATAAGCCAAATGGCGGTAGATGCAGGCGTCGGCTTACGCTTTGACGTAACGGTGTTAGTATTGCGTACAGACCTGGGCTTCCCGCTTATAAAACCATGGCTGCCTGCAGGGCAGCGTACCGTGCCTATAAGTTTTAATCAAAGTATTTTGAATATTGCCATTGGATATCCGTTCTAACCAGCAAAAGCAGTCAGTCCGCAGTTTTTTTCGTCAAATTTATGGTCAGAGCGGTTAACATTTATCTACGGTTTGTTCGTATATCAATATACTTTATGCATGCAGTCGTCCATAAATCTGCACCAGTAGGGTTTAGGTGCGTACCATCACTAAAATATTGGCATTTGCCTGCAAATGCTGGGTTATCGCCATAATCCAGGTAATTAACGTGGTAATTTTCTAAGATCTGCCTTAACCTTGTTTTATAAACATCATTTAAGCCCGGCGCGTAATTGTAAACCGGCGGGGTAACGATCAATAATTTTACGTGTGTTTTCCGGGTGATATCTATAAGCCTAAGCAGATAGTTTATCTTGTTTTGATCAAATTTAATTTTTGTAGAAGTATCTGCGTCTTTATTAATCAGGTTGATTGTGCAAATATTCCCGGGTACAGGGTCGTAACCCAAATTATTGATTGTATTTGTAAATCTTTTATTGTAAGTGTTTAAGATGATGTTGCCTAATGTTGAATTATATCTGTACAAAGCCGAAGTGCACTTAAACGATTCATTAAAAGGCATTAAAGCAATTGCAGAATCTATAGCCGCATTTACATGATAATATGGCAAAAAAATTGAAAGTATATCATACGCATTGGTGTTATATTTTAATTCGTCATAATCCAAACTTACTATCACCAATTTGGGCCTGTGGTTTGCCAGGGCAGATTTAACAAGCGGATAACTATATAACAGGCTCTGGCCCTGGTTACCAAAGTTAAACGCGCTTTTACCGGTTAACTTCTTCATCAAAGGAGCGTCTAAATGTTCTGAAGCGTGTGAACTGCCGAAGATGAGAATATCTTCCGTTGATCGTATAGCATGAGTAACCTTAAAATATTTGCCGCTTTTTTGCTTGTAAAAGAACTGCTTGAAAGTAATTCCGGCCAGGGTGTCAATAGTTATCAGCACCGCCGTAACTACCAACAGTTTAATAAGGAATTTTTTTATTTCGTTATTCACAATCTGTTAAAATTGAAAGTAAATAAATTGGCCGCCGTTAAAAACGCCAAATTGTAAGACGATTATAACCAAAAGCACATAATATGCGCAACGTACCGCAAATGTGTTCGGAATAAGTTTATACAGGCTTGGTTTATATTCACTAATTATTTCAAACAGCATTAAAACGGCAACTACTAAAAAAGCGTAGTAATAATGATCGTTACCAGCTATAAGACTGCCATTAAAGTGAGCTATTTTTATTAAAATAAATAAGGCGCTTTTGATTGAAGGCGAACGGAAAAATACCCAGGTGGTACAGATTAATAAGAAGGTGATAATGGTTTTGAAAATGGTGATAATCCAATTGCCCCGTTTAGACGACAAGGCCAACCTGGATTCTATTAAAACAAAGAGACCATTTAATAGCCCCCAGATAACGAAAGTCCAGTTTGCGCCATGCCACAGGCCGCTTAAAAGAAATACAACGGAGATATTTATAAATTTTCTGGAGGATGTTACCCTATTGCCGCCTAAGGGGATGTAAACATAATCCCTAAACCAGGTTGAT
This sequence comes from Mucilaginibacter sp., assembly GCA_965277245.1. Taxonomy (GTDB): domain Bacteria; phylum Bacteroidota; class Bacteroidia; order Sphingobacteriales; family Sphingobacteriaceae; genus Mucilaginibacter. The sequence continues at coordinate 1,948,693 of OZ255719.1, read as the reverse complement.
AAGGATATATGCCAGCGGTGCCAAAATTCTGTTAAAGAAACTGCAAGGTAAGGCCTCCTGAAATTCTTCATCAGATCAAATCCCATTACTTTGGCGGCGCCAATGGCAATATCTGTATATCCTGCAAAGTCGCAATAAATTTGAAACGCGAAAAAAACCGTTGCCAACGCAAGAGACTTACCCGATTGGGTTGCTGCGTGGTCGTAAACATTATCTACATATAAAGCAACCCGATCTGCAACAACGAGTTTCTTTACAAACCCGGTGAGCATTTGCTGCAAGCCGCTGCTAATGTTTGCTGTGCTAAAATCGTGTTTTGCGTAAAATTGCGGGAACAGATTTTGCGGCCTTTCTATTGGGCCTGCCACTATTTGCGGATAAAACATCACATACAATGCATAAATACCAAATTTTTTCTCGGCAATTTGATTGCCCCGATAAACCTCTATTGTGTAACTCATGGCTTGAAAAGTGTGGAAAGACAGGCCGATTGGCAACAATATGGTTAAGTATGGAAACGGTGTTTTTGCGTGCCAGCCAGACAGCACTGCATCAATATTTTCGTTAATAAAGTTATAATACTTAAAAAAACACAGTACACCGATATTAGCTATAAGACTTATAATTAGTAAAGCTTTCCTTTTGTGCCCGGTGTTCTTTTCTATATATATGGCCGCGAAGTAATCTATAACGATCGTAAACCCTAAAATTAAAATATACACCGGCACAAACGCCATGTAGAAATAGCAGCTTGCAAGGAGCAATAACAGCCAGCGAAATTTATGGGGCAATACGTAAAATAATGTGGTGACTATTATAAAAAATAGTATAAACTGGATCGAGGTAAAAAGCATCTTTAATAAAGCGCCTCTAAATTAGTGTATATCAGTTTAAATCCTCAAACTTAATCATGTTCAGAATATAGCTAAAACAAAAAAGCCGCTTTTCTAAGAGCGGCTTTAAGAATTTAACTTTAACTTTTGAATTGACTACACATCTATACGTGCGTATTTTGCATTTTTTTCTATAAACTCGCGGCGTGGTGCAACTTCATCGCCCATCAGCATAGAGAAGGTGTGGTCGCATTCGGCGGCATTGTCGATGCTTACCTGGCGCAGGGTACGGCGGGCTGGGTCCATGGTGGTTTCCCATAGTTGCTCGGCATTCATTTCGCCCAAACCTTTGTAGCGTTGTATATGCACACTATCTTCCTTACCGGCTCCCTTTAATTTTTGAACGGCGGCATCCCGCTGCTCGTCCGTCCAGCAATATTCAGATTCTTTACCTTTTTTAACCTGGTATAGCGGCGGTGTAGCAATATATACATACCCAAACTCAACCAGTTCTTTCATATAACGGAAGAAAAAGGTAAGGATAAGCGTAGTAATGTGTGAGCCGTCAACATCGGCATCCGTCATGATCACTATTTTATGATAACGAAGTTTAGCCAGGTTAAGCGCCTTATTATCCTCGGCAGTACCAATGCTTACGCCTAAGCCGGTAAACATATTCTTTATTTCCTCGTTCTCGTAGATCTTGTGCTCCATAGCCTTTTCTACGTTAAGAATTTTACCCCTTAACGGCAAAATGGCCTGGTACTCGCGGTTGCGGCCCTGTTTGGCGGTACCGCCTGCAGAATCGCCCTCAACCAGGAATAGCTCGCACAAGGCAGGGTCGCTGTTGGCGCAATCTGCCAGTTTACCAGGCAAGCCAGAGCCGCTCATTACACTCTTGCGCTGTACCATTTCGCGTGCCTTACGGGCCGCTGCACGTGCCGTAGCAGCAAGAATTACCTTGTTCACGATCAACTTAGCCTCGCGTGGGTTTTCTTCAAGGTATATAGACAGTATTTCGCCTACGGCAACGTTAACTGCGCCGCTTACCTCATTGTTACCCAACTTGGTTTTGGTTTGCCCTTCAAACTGGGGCTCGGCAACTTTAACAGAAATTACGGCAGTAAGCCCTTCCCGGAAATCGTCGCCGGTAATTTCAACCTTTAAGTTTTTTAATAAGCCAGACTTATCTGCGTAGCTTTTTAGCGTACGGGTTAAACCCATGCGGAAACCGGCCACGTGTGTACCACCCTCAATGGTATTAATGTTATTCACATAAGAGTGTACGTTCTCAGAGTAGGTATCGTTGTACTGCAATGCCAGTTCAACCGGTATGCCTTGCTTATTCCCTTCAACGTAAATGGGCTCTGGAATAATTGGTGTACGGGTACCGTCCAGAAATTTAACAAACTCTTTTAAGCCGCCCTGCGAGAAAAACTCTTCGAAACGGAAACTCCCGTCTTCCTGAATGTCGCGTTCGTCTGTTAAGGTTAGTTTAATGCCCTTGTTAAGATAAGCAAGCTCACGCAAACGTGTGGCCAAAGTATCATATTTATATTCAAGGGTTGTAGTAAATATTTCTGCATCGGGTTGAAACCATTGCGTAGTACCCGTACGGTCGCTTTCGCCAACTACCTTCACATCATACATAGGTTTGCCTTTCTCATATTCCTGCTGAAATATTTTGCCTTCGCGATAAACATTGGTCTTTAAATGGATAGACAGCGCATTAACGCAGCTAACCCCTACACCGTGCAAACCGCCAGATACCTTGTAAGTATCTTTATCAAATTTACCACCGGCGTGCAAAATGGTCATCACCACTTCCAGTGCAGATTTTTTCTCCTTAGTGTGCATTGCGGTTGGTATACCGCGGCCGTTATCTTTTACCGAAATTGAGTTTCCGGGGTGTATGGTTACATTAATGGTGTCGCAATAGCCGGCCATTGCCTCATCTATAGAGTTATCTACAACTTCATAAACCAGGTGGTGTAAACCCTTGGCGCCGGTGTCGCCAATGTACATGGACGGGCGTTTTCGCACCGCTTCTAAACCTTCTAAAACTTGTATATTATCTGCCGAATAATTAGATCTGTCTTGATTTTCTTCGCTCATAAATTTGTGTTAAAATAACTAACAAAAATACGAAATTATGGCCGGATTACCGTTATTGTTGAGAACTTAGGCTATGTTAATAAGCACTTTAGCCGTTAGGATAATTAGCCGGAAATTTTATCTTTGCGGTTGAAATTTTAAAAAATAATTCTCGTTCGGATGAAAAATTTGGGTTCGGTTTTTACAAAACTTACTTTAGGTATTATGCTTGCGGCTACCATTGCTGCCTGCAACAAAAGCAAAACAGCCAATAAGGCTACAGTGACAGTTGCCACTGCACCATCAAACGCAGGCAAAGGCGATATCGTGTTCATAAATCAGGATACACTTCTTTCACAATATAATTACGTAAAAGATATGTCGGGCCGGTTAGAAGCAAAAGGTAAAGCAGCACAGGTTGACCTGCAATCTAAAGGTCAGGCTTTTCAGCGTGAGGTTGCAGAGTACCAGAAAAACTCGGGTACCATGGCTGCAGATATACGCGCGCAAACAGAACAGCGGTTGCAGCGTAAAAACCAGGAATTGCAGGCTTATCAGCAAAACGCCGGTGCGCAAGTTCAAAATGACCAGGCCGGAGAGCAGGCAAAACTTTATGATAAAATATCTGATTTTGTCAAGGCATATGCCAAGCAAAAAGGCTTTAAACTGGTGCTTACTTATCAAAAAGGAAATGCAAATATGTTATATGGTGATGCCACATATGATATTACCGGCGATGTAGTTAAAGGCTTAAACGATGCTTACGCTAAAGACAAGAAATAGTAACGATTAAATATAAGCAAAGCCCCCGTTACCTAACGGGGGCTTTGCTGTTTTATAGAGATTGACATGAATGAACACCAAAAATTTATGCAGCTGGCTATTAACCTGTCTGCAAAAAATGTTACCGAAGGCTTGGGCGGGCCATTTGGCGCCGTTATAGTGAAAAACGGGAAAGTTGTTGCGGCAAGCGCTAACAAAGTGGTACCATCAAATGACCCTACCGCCCATGCTGAGGTAGCTGCCATACGCCTGGCCTGCCAGGAATTAAATACTTTTAATTTAGAAGGCTGCGCAATTTACACCAGTTGCGAACCTTGCCCCATGTGCCTGGGTGCAATTTACTGGGCAAGATTAGACAGAATATATTACGCAAACACAAAAGCAGACGCTGCTTCTATTGGCTTCGACGACCATTTTATTTACGACGAATTAGACAAGACCATGAGCGAACGAAAGCTGCCCATTGCGCAATTAATGCATAGCGAGGCTTTAGCTGTTTTTAAGCTTTGGGAAGAGAATGACGCAAAAACAAAGTATTAAGCACGTAACTCTCTGAAGAAAGATCAGTAGTTAGCCTTTTTTAACTTCAGGTGAAATTACGACACTAATAACGACAGAGTATCAATTCGGAACTGAAAATTAAACATCTAAATCCAAAATATCTTTACGATTTGTAAAATCCGAAATTTAACGTCCGAAATCCTAAATCAATTGTCATAATGTCATACCTGCACTTGTGGCAAGAGTTTTGAATAGTATATATTTGTTGAAACTAAAATAAAAAAAATAAGATCATGGCTTTAGAAATTACTGACGCAAACTTTGAAGAGCTTGTGTTAAAATCAGATAAACCGGTTTTGGTAGACTTTTGGGCAGAATGGTGCGGCCCTTGCCGTATGGTTGGACCGGTAGTAGAAGATATTGCGAAAGAATACGATGGTAAGGCAGTTGTGGGTAAAGTTAATGTAGACAACAACCCGGGTATCTCTATGAAGTATGGTATTCGTAACATACCCGCTTTATTATTCTTTAAGAATGGCGAAATCGTGGATAAGCAAATTGGTGCGGTACCAAAATCGGTGCTGGTTGGTAAGCTTCAAACACAAATGGCTTAACCCATTTATATATGTAAATAAAAAACGCTGTAACCTTTGTTGCGGCGTTTTTTGTATTTTACAACGTGGCACAATTAAATACAGATAACCAGGTAAGGCAGTTGGCTAACCTCGAATTACTGGCACGGCAGGTAGTGGAGGGCTTTATAACCGGCCTGCACCAAAGCCCGTTTCACGGCTTTTCTGTAGAGTTTGCCGAACACCGCTTGTATAATACAGGCGAATCTGTAAAAAACATTGACTGGAAGTTATTTGCCCGAACAGACAAACTGTTTGTAAAACAATATGAAGAAGAAACTAATTTAAGAAGCTATTTGCTGCTTGATATTTCGTCTTCAATGAACTTTCCGCCAAGAGAGGTAAACAAGCTGCAGTTTAGCATTTACGCCATAGCATCGCTCATGTATCTATTTAAAAAGCAGCGTGATGCATTTGGATTGTGCCTTTTTGCAAATGAAATAGAATTTTTGAGTGCGGCCCGGTCAACAACAGCCCACCTGTTCCACTTATACGCGCAATTAGAAAAAGCGTATAATGAGCCAAAAATAAATACCCCGACCAATATAAGCCAGGTATTACATCGAATAGCCGAGGAAGTACATCAGCGCAGCATGATAATTATTTTTAGCGATATGCTGGAAAACAGTATGAACATCGATAGGCTAAATGCTTTGTTTGCTGCCATTCAGCATTTAAAGTATAATAAGCATGAGGTAATTATCTTTAATGTAAACGACCCGGGCCATGAAGTAGAATTCAATTTCGATAACCGCCCTCACCACTTTATAGATATGGAAAGCGGCGAAGAGGTTCGGGTGCATCCAAACAAGGTACGCGATAACTACCGCTCGGCCTTAAAAGCTTACCGCGATGAACTGGAATTGAAATGTGCTCAATATCATATTAATATTGTAGACGCAGGAATTGGTAACGGTTATTATGATCTGCTAAAATCCTACCTGATAAAGCGCAACAAAATGATATAAAAAAGGCTGTCCGGGTATTAACCGAACAGCCTCAAAATAGGGGTAACTCGAAACTAAAACTTTACATCTCAAATCTGCAAATAGAAAATGAAGATTTAGTGAAGTTGCGGTTGTTCCATAAATAGGAGTTTAATGGTTGTCCCAACATCTTTTTTTGAAGTTATAGATATATTAATATTATGAAAAGCCGATATACTTTTCACAATAGCTAAACCTAATCCAAAGCTTTCCCGCTCATCGTTGTCTAATTTTTCGAAACGGTTAAATGCCTTTTCAATTTGTTCGTTGTCCATTCCAATGCCTGTGTCCTGGATGTTTAGTTCATAATTTGAGCCTTCTACTCTATCAGTTATATTAATGCCCCCACTTGTTTTGTTATACTTTATGGCATTATTTACAAGGTTAAAAAGCAGGGTATGCATTAACGTTCTGTTGCCTACAATTGCCGGGTGATACTTAAGCGTGTTATTCAGGATCACGCCCTTATCTTCGAGACGATCTTCTAATTCTTCGGCTATTTCCGAAATAATTTCGGGGATCTTTACGGCATCATTTTTATTAAACTGGTTATTCTCTACCTGCGATATCAGCAATAAGCTGTTAATAATAGATTTTAGCCTGTTGAGTGTTTTCAGCGATGCAAATATTTTATTCTCCGCATCTTCGTTAAGCGGTTCGTGTAAGATCACGTTTTCCAGGCGTGAGCTTATAATGGATATAGGTGTAAGCAGCTCATGCGATACATTGGCAATAAATTGTTTTTCGAGTATAAACATGCTCGAAATTTTTTTCATTAATGTGCTGATACTATCGTCGAGCAAGTTAAAATCGTCGGTGGTGGTCGCCACCTTCTCATAATCAAAATTGAGCGGATCATTAACCTTTACCAATTTCCGGTCGATGATTTTATAAAGCGGGTTAAGCAGGTACTTGGTAAATACTAAGTCAGTTAAAAGGGTTAACGATAGGGCCAAAAGTAAAATTAACAATGTGAATCCCTTAATAGTGCTTTTTAACTCTTCTACGGCGTCCATCGTGTTTCCAATTTCCAGCGTATAAGTTTGGCCGTGAAAATTGAACATGCAGCTTAAAATTCTGTAGGTATCTGTACTATGGTCAATAGTTCGTTGGGCGGTTGTAAAAACGTCAACTACTGTTTTTACAGGTTTGAAAGGGATTTGCTTTAACTCAATGTAATCGTCTTTAAGAATATTGTAATCGGTGTAATTTTTTTGCTGATCCAATACCTTCATTATTGCATTGGACGATAAATGAGTTAAAAACTCGTTTTTTTTATCTTCGAGCCTCAATGATGTATGATGATATGTTATTCTTTCAAGGGAAAAAAGGATAACCAACCCCGTAAAAAGTATAATTGCAAGCTTTGTTAGCGTGTTGTAAAGCGTAAGTTTAAACTGAAGTTTCATACGGCAAAACCTATTAGATATTTATACGATAGCCAATACTCCGAACCGTTTCGAACCAGTCTATTGCTGCAAACTGAGATAGCTTTTTTCTTAAGTTTTTTACGTGAACATCAACAAAGTTCGAGTCAGAATTAATCTCCAATACATCGCCCCAAACATGTTCTGTGAGGTTTGTACGCGATATCACCCTGTTTTTATTCAGCACCAGGTAATTTAAAATCTCAAATTCTTTTTTAGTTAAATTAATCCGCTCGGCACCATATTGAAGCGTGCGGTTTTGGATATTCATTTTAAAATCCTTAACACTAACTTCATTACTTTCCAGTTTATGTTTCCTGCGGGTTATAGCGTGCATTCTGGCAAGCAACTCATTTAACGAAAAAGGTTTTGGCAGATAATCATCGGCACCTTCCTCAAGTCCGCGTATCCGGTCGTCAACGGCGGCACGTGCAGTTAAGATAATAACGGCATCATCACGGTCTTTTAAGTTTTTGAATATTTTTAACAGGCCAAACCCATCGCCATCTGGCAGTCCCAGGTCCAGTAAAATAAAATCGTAGCTGTTTACAAAAATTTTTTCTTCTGCAGATCTCCGTGTGCGGGCGTGTTCAACTGTAAAACCCTCGCGGCTTAAATACTCATCCACCTCGAGTGCCAGGCTTTTTTCATCCTCTACAATTAAAACATTCATAAAAGCCAAATTACAAAAATGTAAAACTTATCTTCACAATAAACGTGTTGATAAAAACAAATAGTAAATGCTAATAATAACACAAGGATTAGTAAAATTGCCCAATCAATTTGGCAGTGCTGCTGTTAAAGTGTTAACTTATTTTATATATGAGACTTTCTGTTGAGCGTAAGCCTGTAAGAGTAAATCCCGATCCTAAACGTGTAATAGCCCGCTTTTTTTTTAATGGTAATGACCGTGCCAAAGAAGTTATACAGCGGGTAATGGAACTAAATGAAGACCAGGCTTTTGCCATTATTTCGCCACTGCTTCAAGAATATTCTAAACGCCATAGAAACATAACACGTGTATTAAACAGGCACTGCGGAAAACTTAAAAATCTATTTGAAGAGTTAAATATAGATTACGACGGCCTGTCTGTTTACATGAAGCTGTTGGTTGGTTCGTATTTTACGCACGAGTATTCTATCGAATCTGCAGCTTTTTTTAACCCGTCGATTATTGAGGACCCTGATCAGGGTGATCTTGAAGATGGTGAACGCCGTGTTATTATAAGTTTTAGGGCCGTAGGGGAAGGGCATATTTCGTCTATAACCTTTAGGCGTGCGCTAATTGATAAATACAATAACATTACTGTAATACCTGCCGGCGATTACATAGATGAGGCAGAAATTGTTCGTAACGCGGTTTATAATAAAAAATTATTCTTCGAAAAGGGCATAGTTACACAGATCAATATTGATGTATTGGACGAGATTGAAGGAAAACTTGATCATCATTTCGAATACGCCAACCTCCGGCGCATATTAATAGACTCGCAGAAACTGCAGCCCGATGATATGAAGAAACTGGAATACGACAAAGTGTTGTGGCTGGCAGATTCATATTACGAGATCGTATTTTCGATGGATACTGATATTTCTGACCGCGTTATCTTCCCTATTTCAGAGTATGAACGCAAAGGCATTGAAGACGCCCGCTTTGTAAAATTCACGTATGAAGATGGCAGCACTGTTTACTACGCAACTTATACTGCTTACGACGGCGCGCTGATCATGCCGAAATTATTGCAGACTAATGATTTTTATAACTTTAAGATTATGCCACTTTACGGAGCAGGCGCCCAGAATAAAAATCTGGCGCTTTTTCCACGTAAAATAAATGGCAAGTATGTTATGATATCGCGCATCGACGGATGTAATAATTACATTATGTATTCAGATAAGATAAATATCTGGGAAAAACCTGTTGAGTTGCAGCGTCCTAAATTTAGCTGGGAATTTGTACAGATTGGTAATTGCGGCTCGCCTATTGAAACTAAAGCCGGCTGGTTAATGATAACTCATGGTGTGGGCCCAATGCGTAAATACGTGTTAAGCGTAAGTTTACTAAAACTAGATGATCCTGCGGTAGAAATTGGCCGCTTGCGCGAGCCATTATTAGTGCCTAATGCAGAAGAGCGCGAAGGTTATGTACCAAACGTTATTTACTCATGCGGCGCAATAATTCATAATAGTAAATTAATTATACCGTATGGTTTATCTGACTATTCAACGTCTTTTGCAGAAGTAGAAGTGGATGCCTTAATAGATAGGCTACTTAACGACGAAAAACCGGAGTAGTTATGTCTTTATCCGCATATCAAAAATAAATAGCTCTGTTTTAAGCAATTTTATTTGTTTAAAATCGGGGTGTTTACTATTGATCAGGTAATTGCATTCTTCATTAATTATAGAAGAGGGTACTTTTAAAATCGCAGTTTTGCATTCGTCCAGCCATTTTTTGCCAATTTTTTGTGTAAGCAAAGTTTGGCCAAATTCTTTCCAATCGGTTGGCAGGTCGGTAAGCTTAACCTCTTGTTTCTTTATATGATCGTTTGCTTCAATTATCATCAAATTAAAAAACTGGTTTAGGCCAAGTTGGCTCCTGTGCACTATGTTTTCTAAACAGGCAAGCGCACGCGAAGAAGATGTATAAATAACATCCGTATCATTTGGGTTCCATCTGGCAGCCCTGCCTGAAGGTTTTAGTGAGTAAGAATATTGGGCAAGGGCAATTCTATAAACTAACATTTAGGCCAAATCACCATATTCTAAACGGATAAGCTCTTCTTCTATCATATTAATGCCGGTTATCATATCCATAAGATCAAATGGTATTTGATTACCCAGGCCATAAGCAGGCATTTTAAGCCAATTATAAAAGGTCTCGGGCGAGCCAAATAACGCTATACCTTTTTCAAATAGCGAAAAAGACTTTAACAATTTTTCACTTAAAGATGCATCGAGTTTTTGATGCTGGGCTACATAATTTTGGATCGTTTTTACAGTAGTTTTAAAAACGTCCTGAAACTGTTGTTGGCTAAACCCCGACAGATTTATAAAATCAATTGCGGCTTTAGCTTCTAAACCTTTTTTTGAACTACTAAGTAAAGCAACCGGATTAGCAAACGAAGCATGATACAATGATGGCTTACTGTTGTAAGCTACTGCATAATCATTAACCATACTTATTGTTTCATTATCCGGAACAATGTAATTAGCAGGTTTCTTCTTTTTCATATTCAAATGTAGAAAAAATTCTTTTAATAAAAGAATTTTTTCTACATTTTGTTTACCTATCCAATATTTCCAGATATAATTTATAGTAATCGTTTACCATTTTTTCACGCGAAAATTTCTCAGCCGCCCAGTCATGGCAAGTTTCACGATCAATAACTGACAACCGATCAACAGCCTCAACAGCTTCGTCTACATTGCTAACCAAAAAACCTGTATGTTTATCATTAATAAGCTCTGGCATAGAACCACGGTTAAAAGCAATAACCGGCGTACCACAAAGCAGGGCTTCGGCTACGCTCATTCCAAAAGGCTCATTAAAATTTATAGGGTGAAGCAATGCGGCGGCATTCCCCAGAAGTTCTTTACGTTTATCGGGCCCGGCGTGGCCAATGTAAATAATTTGCTCATTATCTATAAACGGCTCTACTTTTGTTTTATAATATCCTTCGTCTTGAATTATACCTGCAATCACTAATATTTTGTGCGATTTTTTTGCAATTGTTATAGCTTCGGCAGTGCCTTTATCGGGGTGTATCCGGCCAAAATAAACCAGGTAATCTTCAGGTTGTTTTACAAAAGTAAACTCCTCAGTATTTAGGCCGTTGTAAACGGTACCAATATAATTCAGTTCGGGGCTGCGATCCGAGTTGCTTATGGAAACGTAATGGCCCTGGGTATTATATTTTTTATAAACCGGTATTATTTTTTGCGATGAGAAACCATGTATTGTTGTAATAACCGGTGTTTTTATTAGCCCCGAGTAGGTCAGCGGTAAAAAGTCGAAATTGTTATGGATCAGGTCAAAGTCTTCTGCCTGCTGCATAAGATTACTGATATGCAAACATTCCAAAACCTTTGCATCGCGGGTTTTATCTTCTTCATAACCTTGAGCGCAAACAGATTGAAGTTTACCGGCGGTTATAGAATCGCCCGTGGCGAAAAGTGTTACCTCAACACCTTTACGGATCATGCCTTCGGCAATGTTAGAGGCCACCTGTTCCCATGGGCCATAGTGCCTTGGCGGTGTACGCCAGGCAACGGGAGCTAATACAGCAATTTTCATTTCAACAAACCTGTATACCGTGCCCGTATTTCTTGTATTCGTATTCCAGCTCAAACGCCTTTAATACGGTTAGGTGCGAAATCAGGTAGGCAAGCGTGCTCTCTGCACCCTGGTTACGGTTAATACCTTCGGGCATCAGGCCGTCGCAGCAGCCCTTAGTTTCGTAGTCATAGAGGGGAGCTCGTAAAGTGTTTTCACCCAGAAACCATTTATAGCTCAGGAACATTTTCTCTATATATTCGGGCTGGCGAAATATCTCATAAGCCTGAAAGTGCATAAGCACCATTGCCATAGTTTCAATAGCCTGCTGATCGAACGTTGGGAATTTGCCGCCCCGATAGTACCAGCCATCATTACCCACCGGGCTTAAATAGCCGTTAGAAAGCGTTAGCTTATCTAGGAAAGCCATGGTGTTAATGGCAATACGCTTGGCATTTTCATTCCCGGTAATTTCATAAGAGTGCAGCAAAGCCAGCGGAAGTATGGCATTATCATAGGTCATCATTTCTTCAAACCATTGCCAGTCTGGCGATTTTGTATTTTCATAAGCATCGATCAGGGGCTGCGTCATTCTAATTAGTTCGGCAACCATGCCTTCATCTGTAGGGTATACTTTTAAGTATAAACATATACCCACAATGGTATTGGCCATGCCGCGTATATGCACTAAGTTTTTAAAGTGTGGATAAGACCGATGAAATAATTCCATTCCAAACTCCCGGTAAGAGTTATTGGATGCACAGCTTATTAAGTGACCTAAAGCCCAGATAGTACGGCCGAAGGAATCCTCAGAACCAACATCATCAAGATATCGTCGGTCAAAACTCAAAAAGTTACGGAAATTGCCATCTTCACATTGCATATAGTGGATATAACTTAAATATATAGGCAATAAGTTTAATGCCTCCTCGCTTTTGTTTCGCTGATACGCCATTAATGCCATGATCAACGCCCTCGCATTATCATCAAGGCAATAACCTTCTTTTAGGTTGGGGATGCCATATTTAGCATGTTGAACAATGCCGGTATCGTCAGTTAAACGCTGTACATGGGTAAGGCTGAATTTGGGAAGTATTTCGGGATCAACAATACTATTTTTTAATATTTTATCGCTAAAGTCGTGGTTAATTGATGCCTCCTGCGCCACGCGGATGTATTCGCCGCCAATTTTAGGCCAGCGCAGGTCTAACCCATAGGTATACGCGTTTTGCTTAAGCGATTTAAGTATTTTCTCATTACCAAGAAGTTCGTTAATATTTGCTGCAAGTGCATCAGAATCTTTAAAATCAAATAAACGGCCACGGTTACCGGCTAACAGTTCTGTTGCGTGCCAATATGGAGTAGATACTACGGCTGCGCCGGATCCAACAGCATAAGATAGCGTGCCACTGGTGATCTGCGCCTCGTTTAAATACGGCGTAACATAAATGGTAGCGGCCGTTAAATAATTTATAAGTTCTTCTTCAGATACAAATTTATTGATAAAAGTTAAATGATCTGACACCTTCAGTTTAGCTGCAAGGCTTTTCAAACTGTCGCGATATTCCTCGCCCGAGTGTTTTACAACGCCGGGATGAGTGTTCCCCAATACCACGTACATAATATCGGGATGCTTTTCAACAATTTTAGGTAATGCCCTTACCACGGTTTCCAGGCCTTTGTTACGGCTTATTAAACCAAAGGTAAGTAATACCCTTTTGCCTTTAAACGCCGCCAGGTTACGCACCGGATTGTCTTCCGGCTCTTCCAAATCCGGTACCCCATGTTCAATCAGCTGTATCTTTTCGCGGGAGATATCATAAACGGTGGTCAGAAATTCTACAGCCCGGTTACTCATCACCACCACTTTAGAAGATTGCTCTGCAATTTCACGAATAATAATTCGCTGAACGTAATTTGGTTCTTTAAGAATTGTGTGTAAGATAGATATCAGCGGCTTTTCTAACCTGTTGAGTAGCGGTAAAATATATATGCCGCTCTCGCCACCGTAAATACCAAATTCATGCTCTAAAATAACGGCGTCAACATCGCTGGTGTTAATAAAATTAGAGGCCCTTATATAGTCTTTTTGATGGTTTTGGCGAATAACATGCTTTACCTCTTCGGGATATTCATATTGGCCAACATCTTCCGAATCGTTAACGGCAACAACGTAACCATTTTGCAATGGTGTGGTACGTTCCGGGAAATTTGCACTTATTGCGCGCATAAGATTTTGGTTAAAAGTTGCAATACCGCATTCGCGCGGGGGATAGGTTGAGATGTAGGCTATTTTCATTATATAGTAGTATCGTGAAGGTAATTCATGCCGGCTTAGTTATTTACTTACACCTTATGACTGAAAAAACAGACATAAGAAGAACGTAAAAGGCAAAAAGAGGCATTTTTAAATGAACAGCGTATTATGCGTTATATATTGCATAAACTATTCCAAACGTTAGCAATTTAATAGCCAACTAAAGTTTTGAATGGAAATTTTACAATAGCAATTTACACAAAATAACTTATGGCTTCTGTAATGGTTTCACAGGCCATTGTAATTTCATCATTAGTGATGATCAGGGGTGGGGCAATGCGCATTGCGCTATCGCAATGCAGGAACCAATCTGCAATTATGCCGTTCTCAATACAACGGTCAATTATCTTTTTATTTATAGCGAAATCTTTAAACTGAATGGCAAGCATTAATCCCTTGCCCCTTATTTCCTTTATTGCCGGATGGACGAGCAATTGGCGAAATAAATCTCCCTTTTGCTCCGCATTTTTTGTAAGATCAATTGTTAACAAGACGTTAAGCGCCGCCAACCCGGCCGCACAACAAACCGGATGGCCGCCAAAAGTAGTAATGTGGCCCAGCATGGGATTATCTTTCAATGCGGCCATGATATCGTTGGACGAAATGAAGGCGCCTACAGGCATGCCTCCACCCAACGCCTTGGCTAACAGCAAAATATCTGGCACGATACCGAAATGCTCAAAAGCGAATAATTTACCGGTGCGGCCAAATGCTGTTTGTATTTCATCTAAAATAAGCAGCGTGCCGGTTTGGGTACAACGTTTTCTTAGCGCAACCAAATATTCACTGTCTGGTACGCGAACGCCCGCTTCGCCCTGGATGGTTTCTAAAATTACACATGCCGTTTGCTTAGTAATTTGATCTAAATCTGCCCTGATGTTAAACGTGATGAAAGTAACATCCGGCAGCAAAGGGCCATAACCACGCTTATATTCGGGATTGCCCATAACGCTTAGCGCGCCCTGGGTACTGCCATGGTATGAGTTATTGCATGCTACAATTTCGCTGCGGCCTGTATAGCGTTTGGCCAACTTTAACGCACCTTCGGTTGCCTCGGTTCCTGAGTTTACAAAATATACCGAATTAAGATTGGCGGGTAAAAGGCTAACCAGCTTTTGCGCAAAATGTACCTGCGGGGTCTGTACATATTCGCCGTATACCATCAGGTGCATATATTTGTCGACCTGCGTTTTTATAGCTTCAACCACATCATCATTGCAATGCCCAATGTTACTTACCCCGATACCTGAAATTAGATCCAGATAAGCATTACCATTTGCATCGTACAAATAAATGCCTTTGGCCCGCGCAAATTCAAGTAAAAGCGGGAAATCTGTAGTTTGGGCATTATTAGCTAAAAAAAGCTGGCGTAGACTAAGCATTTATAAGTTTACCGGATAGATGCTACAAATTAACGCAACAAAGCCGGCAATTAATACATAAATTTTGGAGGGATTAATTAGAGGTGCTGCGCTCCGATAACTGCTTAATCAGCTCGTCTTTAAATTCACGTTCGCTTTTATAAAGAACGCTAACCTTATCCGGGGGTAATATCCTTAAAAATTCATCTTTATAGCGTGCCTTTATGTTCAGGATCTGCTGGTCATAAGACATTTCGCGGTTAACCTGATCAATGCCGTTAGGCTGCGGGCTCGAATTATTTTGCCGGCGCTCACGTAATACATTGGTTAGCTCCTGTTGATAACGATCATAAACGGGCCAAAACCTGTCGGCCTCGTCTGGAGTAAGATTCATTTGCTTATTTATGTAAGCATTTTTAATAGCGTTAAGTTTGTTAGCACCTGCAGGTTTAGGGTTATTAAGCCTTTGATTAAATCTTCGTTCTAAAAACGGGCGGTTATTAGGAAACTGGCGAAACCGCCCCTGTGCCATCGTTTTGTAACCCGTGGTAAATATAACTACTATAAATAATATGAATTTAACAAGCCTGTGCATTATCACTTAGTTATTACTCAGGTAATCTTTAAGATCGTCTGAACTTATGGCATTAACATTGTCTTCGTCAGCCTTGTCTATAATGCTCTTCGTATCGGTTGCATCAATATGTAACTGTAAATAACCCCGAATATCATTATTAGGCACCTTAGACAGTGCTTTGTGCAAATAAGAACGATTGTGCGCTGCCTTAGGAGAATTTAACTGGGTTATAAATATACCTGCACCCACTATCATTGCAAAACAGGCAGCACTGGCATATTTGAATGCTGCAGATGATATCAGTTTTCTTACCAAGCCCTTGCGTTGAACAGCTTCAAGAACAACTGTTTGATTTAAAACCCTACGGTTAAGTTTATCAAAATAATTTTCCGGAATGGTAAAGGGCGTATTAAGTGCCTCTTCAATAGCAATCCTGCTGGTTACCTGCGCATGCAGATCATCAAAATAATTTTCCAGAACGGTAAAGGGTGTATTTAATACTCCTTCTATAGCAACCCTGCTGGTAACCTGCGCATGCAAGTCATCAAAATAATTTTCCGGCACTGCAAAAGGATGTTCTACTGCTTCGCTAATAGCTATACGGCTATTAAGCTGCGATGCCATATCTTCAAAGTAATTTTCTGGTACACGAAACCCTTTAGCATCTGCATTAGCTGCTTCCAGAATATTAACCCTGCTTAAAGTATTGCTGCTTAATTTTTCAAAATAATTATCGGGGACCGCAAAAGGGGTTGATGTGGGCGGCGCTATTTCATTTACACGAACATACGATATCACGCGCTCCTCCAGGCTACCAAAATACCCTTCAGGCACTGTAAACGGATTTTTTAAAGTAATCTGTTTAAGCGAAGGATACTCGTCAAGCCATTCTTTATTCTCTATATCGCTTTTCATATCTTATTATAGATACTTTTAACACCCAAAGGTTTAATAAAATTATAAATTAGTCTTTAGATAGTAAATACGCTTCAATTTTTTTAACTGCCAAATGGAATGATGCCTTTAGCGCACCAACGCTTGTGCCCAGCACTTCAGACATTTCTTCGTACTTCATATCATCGTAATATTTCATGTTAAAAACCAGCTTTTGCTTATCCGGAAGTGTGAGCAAAGCTTGCTGCAATTTCATTTGTGCCTTATCGCCATCGAAATAAGTTGAGTCGGCAAGAGTTTCGGCCAATTCGTAAGAAACATCATCTAACGGGATGTTATTTTTTTGCTTCTTTTTGTTGAGAAAGGTAATACACTCATTTGTTGCTATGCGGTACATCCAGGTGTAAAGCTGTGCATCGGCGCGAAAACCTGGCAGGTTTTTCCATACCTTAATAAATACATCCTGCACCAGGTCGTCAGAGTCGTCATGATCTATTACCATACGCCTTACGTGCCAGTATATTTTTTGCTGATATTTTTTCAGCAGCAGGTTAAAAGCCTCATTCCGGGTTTTTTCTTCCTGGAATTTTGCTAATATCTCTGTATCATCAACCTGTACCGACATTCGTTAAATATATCTTTTAAGTTCTTTTATTCCTGTTTGGCTAAATTAAATCAGTTCTAATACTTGCTGCGACGCTTTTTTTGTATCAACCTTGTCTATTATAGTTTTTATGATACCTTTTGCATCAATAATAAACGTATTGCGGGCAATACCCATATATGTTTTACCGTACATACTTTTCTCGCCCCAAACGCCATAGGCCTCTACAATTTTATGATCTGTATCGGCAATTAAGGTAAAAGGTAAACTATACTTGGTCTCAAATTTCTTGTGCGTTTTTTCGTCATCAACACTTATGCCTATTACCTCGTAACCTTTGCTTAATAAAGATTGATAATTATCCCTAAAATCGCAGGCTTCTGCAGTGCACCCCGGGGTACCATCTTTTGGATAGAAGTAGAGAATAACTGTTTTGCCCTTAAAATCTGCCAGCGAAACAGTGTTGCCGTTTTGATCTTTAGCCGTAAAATCCGGTGCGTGCGCGCCTTGGGTAAGTTTTGCCATTATCTATAAAAGTCGGCGTTATAGTGCGCCGCATTTTCTTTATTATCTGTAACCGTTAGCTCGAGGTGGTGCTTACCCTGGCCTACGGTTTGATCAAAGGTATAATTTAGAATCTTAGTTTTAAAATCCCATTCCATAAGCACCCACTCGCCATCAATTTTACCAATATAAGATTTTATGCCCGAAAGATTGTCGCCAATTTTAAATGACATTTTTGCCTTGCGTACCATGCTGCCGCCGTTTATTATATTTAGGGGCTGGATAAAGGGTGGTTCTACATCAACCCGTACATAAAATTCGCCAAATCCTTTTGCTGCTGCCTTAATATACCCGTCTTCATAAATACCACCTTCGGCCCCGCTCATAGTATTAAATATAATAGCTTTGTTTACCAGTGAAGCTATGGTGCTATCGGGTTTTATCCAAACGTTTATACTATCGTGTATGGGTGTTAAGCGATTATGCAATTTATAAGTGGCCGAGTATGCTCCCGAATGCCTGGGCAATTCTGAAAAGGTAAAATCAAGATCGTCATACAAATTTCCGGGGTTGATGGTTAACCTTAATTTATCGTAGTTAAAGTAATTTACCCTATCATAATGAAAGCGGATGGTATTTACCGGTGCGCTTTGAGTAACAGCAGGTGCGCCCATCTTAACTTTTATATTTAGCGCAGAAATATTGCCGGCAACATCGCTTATAATGTATTCCAGGTCATGTACATCATTATCCTTTAGTTTAATAATGCCACGGTTAACGGCTTGGGGGTATATGGTAATTTTACTGCCGGGGAGTATAAAGCATTTCTGTATCCAGCGGCCATAAGTTAAAAAGGCAGGGTAATCTATATATGCGTTAATAGCATGTGTTTGATCAAAGGCAAAACGCTCGGCTCTGAATGTGTAAATAGCTTCATTATCTAATCGTATTTGAATAGAGTAGGCGCCATTGCGATTGGCCGACGCACTGTTTTGGTCATTGCAAACAATGCCCATCCCGGCGTCGTCGCCTATTGAAATAACCTGGGGCTGCGCTAAATGATAATGGCCGTTTCCCCCGGTAACAGGGTATAACGCTTTCTTAGTTTTCTCGCTAAATGGAGCGCCATTTAGATGATATACGGCAATAGACATAATTGCGGGAGGCACCCGATCCGGTATGGTAAGCCCGAACAATTGGGCATTCATAGTTTGCTCTGTTTCCGTATCACGTAGCTCGAAGTGCAGGTGCGGACCGGCAGAACCACCGGTATTGCCGGTCCACGCCACTATCTGCCCCTTATAAACGGGCAACTGTAAGGGATCAAGGACCAGGTCCACAAGGTCCTTTTGCTGCTGACGTTGTCCCGCTCTTAAAACAGCTGAAATTTCGGGGCTGAAACGCTGCAGGTGGCCGTATACTGATGTATAACCGTTTGGATGTGTGATGTAAAGCGCGTTGCCAAAACCACCGAACTGCACCCGGATACGCGAGATGTAACCATTATAAACTGCATGAACGGGGTAGCCTTCGCGCTGATTGGTCCTAAAGTCTAATCCTGAATGAAAGTGGTTTGACCTTAGCTCGGCAAAGCCGCCAGCCGTACTTGGCGGCAAATCTAACGGATACCTAAAAATACCCTGCGGATATTGCCCGCTTTGATTTGATGTGTTTTGTGCATTAGTTGCACGTATGGTAACAAATAAAATCCAAATGCAAACAACGTAAAATTTATACATGTTATTTTACGTAGAAGTCTAAAAGCTTTTCATTTTCAAGATAACCTTGCAGGTGGTCGCCCATGTTTACTTTAGATACACCCTCTGGTGTACCGGTAAAAATAAGATCGCCTTTTTTTAGCGTAATGTATTTGGATACAAAAGCGATGATCTTCTCGAACGAAAAAAGCAGGTCTTTAGTAAAACCTGTTTGGCGCGCTTCGCCGTTAATATTCAAATGAAAATTGAGATCGTAAAGGTCTTTAAACTTGTCTTTTGGCACGAAATTGCTTACAGGTGCCGAATTATCGAACGCTTTTGCAAGTTCCCATGGCAAACCTTTTTCTTTATGTTTTTGCTGGATATCGCGCGCAGTAAAGTCGATCCCTACAGCTATTTCGTCATAATAGCTTGAGGCAAACTTTTCATCAATATGCTTGCCCTCCTTACTTATCTTCAACACTACTTCTATCTCGTGGTGCACATCATGAGAAAATTCGGGGAGATAAAATGGTTTATTGTCTTTAAGCAGCGCGGTATCGGGCTTCATGAATATTACCGGCACTGTTGGTACGGGGTTGTTTAATTCTTTGGCATGCTCGGCATAATTGCGGCCTATGGCTATGATTTTCATTTTAGTTATGAGTGTATATCTCAAAACTAAACATTAAAATGACCCGGATGTTGACCGTAACGGATTTTTTTGCCGGGATTTTGCCCGACATTATAAAACTGAGATCCTTTTAATAACAGATTCTGTACCCACAACAACCCTTATAAAGTAAAAACCGCTGGTAAGCTGGCGATTAAGATTATAAGAAAACTTCTGCTCGCCGGGTTCCATTCGCTGTGAAAGGAGTGTAAGTACATTATTGCCTAAAACATCAATAACCTTTATAGAAACCTGAGCATTCTTGCTGATAGTATATTTAAGATTTATCTGGTCTGTAACGGGATTAGGGAATATCTGCACGTTACTTAACAGCTTATCATCAAACATCGGAGTTTTACCGGCAGCTATTTTGGATTGTATAGCAGGTGAACCAGCCGTCTTAAACGATGGGAAATTTAAGTGAAACCCGTTTTTTAGATATGAATTTTTTTGAGTTTTTGCGTTCCTGAGGCGCAGGAGGGCGGTGTCCGTTTTAGACTGACGGTTAAAACTAAAGGCAATGTTGGTAAATACCGCACACGCAATTAGAACTATCCAGAAAAACTTTAACGTAAAATTTTTGCCCATATTTTATAATACCCTGCAAAACTAAAAATTAAACCCCTTATTGTTAGTACTACAATATGTTTTTAATAATAGTTTTAACAATATTTAACAAATGTAAACTTATGCAGTTTGCTTTTGTTGCGATATTGGTATACGAAAAATATACTGGTTAGGTTATAAGCAAACATTTGATACTTTTGCACCTCTTTTATTAATGTCGTGACGCATCACAAAGATTTAAACAGACTCACCACCGCAGGGGTACTTATTAGTTTAGGTATAATATATGGTGATATCGGTACTTCGCCTCTATATGTTTTTAAGGCTATTGTAGGTGGCCGAAGTGTTTCTGAAGTATTAATTCTAGGCGGGGTATCGCTCATATTCTGGACGCTTACGTTGCAAACCACCTTAAAATATGTAGTAATAACCCTTCGTGCCGATAATAAAGGTGAAGGTGGAATTTTCTCCTTATTTTCTCTCGTGCGGCGCAGGGCACACTGGCTTATTGTACCTGCTGTATTAGGTGGTTGTGCACTCCTGGCCGATGGTATAATCACACCACCAATCACTATCTCGGCGGCAATAGAAGGTTTAAAAACCTATTACCCCACATTGCCTACAGTTACCATCGTTATCATTATTATAGGCGTACTTTTCTTTATTCAGCAGTTTGGTACCTCGCTGGTGGGCAAAGCCTTTGGCCCGTTAATGTTTATATGGTTTACCATGATGGGCGTATTAGGTATCGTATATATAGCCCAGTCGCCGTTTATTATTAAAGCACTTAACCCTTATTATGCATATGAACTGCTATCTTCAAGCAATAGTTCAACAGCATTTGTGATACTGGGCGCTGTTTTTTTATGTACTACAGGGGCAGAAGCGCTTTACTCCGATCTGGGGCACTGCGGGCGCGATAACATCCGCGTGAGTTGGGTGTATGTTAAAACTTGTTTGGTGTTAAATTATTTGGGGCAGGCTGTTTGGCTGCTTAAATATCAGGGCCATAGGATGGACCTCGATCTAAACAATCCGTTTTACAAGATAATGCCCACATGGTTCCTGATCTATGGTATCAGCATTGCCACCATAGCTGCTATAATTGCCAGCCAGGCGTTAATATCCGGCTCTTTTACACTCATAGCCGAAGCCGTACGCCTAAACTTGTGGCCAAAAGTAAAGATCAATTATCCATCAGAACAAAAGGGCCAGTTATATGTACCGAGCGTTAACTGGCTGCTTATGGCTGGTTGTATAGGTGTGGTGCTGCTGTTCCGCGTGTCTGACAGGATGGAGGCTGCCTATGGTTTAAGTATTACTATTGCCATGCTAATGACTACCATACTGGTGTCAAAATTTTTAAAACGGCGAAAAGTTCCGCAATATATAATCACGCTTTTCCTGATCGTGTATATAACTATAGAAGGTACATTTTTGGCCGGTAACCTGGTTAAGTTTTTACACGGTGGCTGGTTTACCTTATCTGTTGGTGCAGGCTTGTTTATTATCATGTGGACCTGGCATACCGCCCGCAAGATCCGTAACCGATATGTTAAATTTATTGAGATCGAAGATTATTATGGTATTTTAAAAGAGTTGAGCGACGATACAACAGTAGCAAAATATGCATCTCAGCTTGTATATTTAACAAGCGCCAATTTTAACTCCGAACTGGAGTCGAAGATCATTTACTCCATACTGCAAAAGCAGCCTAAGCGCGCGGATATTTACTGGCTTGTACACGTAGATGTTATGGATGAACCTTACACCCGCGAATACGAGGTAGATTTTTTAGTACCGAATAAGCTCATCCGTATTGATTTTAAATTAGGATTTAGGGTAGAGCAACAAATTAATCTCCTGTTTAGAAAAGTGGTGGAAGACCTGGTAAAAAAGGGCGAGGTTGATATCACCAGTAAGTATGAATCACTAAATAAACATAAAATTGTGGGCGATTTTCGCTTCGTGGTTATAGAAAAGGTGGTATCGCGGTCGCATTATTTGTCGCTTTATGAAAAAGCAGTAATGGCCATTTACGGGCAGCTTAAAAAGGTAAGTTTATCAGAAGAGCGCAACTTTGGACTCGACCTTAGCTTTGTTACCGTAGAAAAGGTGCCCCTTATGCTTGCCGACCCTGAGACGGTACAGATTTACCGGGTTAAGTAAATACTTTGCATTACCTATTTTAATTCGTTCAATAAGCCCTCAATATCCAGGTGCCGGGTAAACATAATTAACTTTCCGGATTCTTCTGTTGGCCAATCGTCCTTGGGACGGTCCCAATAAAGTTCCACGCCATTTTCATCGGGGTCATTCAAATAAAATGCTTCAGAAACACCATGGTCTGATGCGCCTGTAAAGGGATATTTCGCGTCGGCCAGTCTTTTAAATATTGCCGCCAGGTCTTTCCTTTCCGGGTATAAGATGGCGGTATGATACAAGCCCGGATAACGCTTAGCCGCAGGCGGCGAATTTTTACTTTGCCAGGTATTTAAGCCAATGTGATGGTGATAGCCGCCTGCAGAAATAAAAGCGGCCGAATCGCTATACTTCAGCGTCAGTTCAAACCCAAGCAGGCCGCAATAAAAATCTAACGACCGTTGCAAATCGCTTACCTTTAAATGAACGTGGCCAATACGGGCTTGAGCAGGAATTTGGTAATCCATACATTGAATGTTTAAACATGTAAATATACCTGTCAAGTTATAATAAATTGTGAGGGCACTGTAAAAAAATCAAAGGCCTTACGCGTAAAAGTAAAAGTATACCTTTGTACAATGATCGTTAAATCGGCAGAGTTTATTTGCAGTAATACCCAGGTGTCGAAATTGCCACCGGCCGAAAAGCCGGAGTATGCTTTTATAGGTCGTTCTAACGTTGGGAAGTCGTCACTTATTAATATGCTTACGGCTAAAAAAGGGCTTGCAAAAACCTCACAAACGCCCGGTAAAACCCAATTGATAAACCATTTTTTAATAAATGATGAATGGTTTTTGGTGGATTTGCCGGGTTACGGATATGCCCGTATCTCTAAAAGCAAGAAAGAAGACTGGAATAAATTTATCCGTTTTTATCTTGACAAACGGGAAAGTTTGCAATGTGTTTTGGTACTCATAGATAGCCGCCTTACGCCGCAAAAAATAGATCTGGAATTTTGCAATTGGCTTGGTGAACATGGCTTATCGTTCGTTATTGTTTTTACCAAAGCCGATAAGCAGTCCGGTCTAAAAACCGACCAAAATGTTGCGCTCTTTAAAAAAGCGTTATTAGAAACCTTTGAAGACCTGCCCGAATATTTTGTTACCTCTGCCGAAAGTAGATTGGGCCGTGATGAGGTGTTAGGGTTCATAGATAAGGTGAATGCAAGATTTACGGGCGTTGATGCCAACAGCATGGATTTCCCGTTTAAAGAAGATTAGCAAGTTTATAATAACCGTTATTGCTTGCCTAACGGCGTAATGACAACATAGTTTACATGAAAAAATATTTTTCCTTAGTAACCTTTACACATACCATTTTTGCCATGCCTTTTGCTTTTATAGGTTTTTTTTTGGCAATTACTACCACACAGCATGCTTTTCAATGGCAAAAGCTTTTGCTTATGGTGCTTTGCATGGTGTTTGCTCGTAACTCGGCCATGGCATTTAACCGTTACCTTGATAGGGACGTGGATGCAAAAAACCCTCGCACCAAAGTACGCGATATCCCTGCCGGGAGGATAAGCCCGGCTGCAGCCTTAAGTT
This sequence comes from Mucilaginibacter sp., assembly GCA_965277245.1. GTDB lineage: Bacteria > Bacteroidota > Bacteroidia > Sphingobacteriales > Sphingobacteriaceae > Mucilaginibacter. The sequence goes on along the minus strand of OZ255719.1, from coordinate 1,924,221 downwards.
TCACACTCATAAACTGCTTGTTCTTTTTAATTTCAACCTGGTTTATCAACCCCCTATGTTTTTATCTGGCGCCGGTTGCTTTATTTGTGGTTTTAGGTTACAGCGCTACAAAACGGTTCACCGCGCTTTGCCATTTAGTGTTGGGCTTAGGCCTGTCATTAGCGCCAATAGGGGCCTACCTGGTTGTTACCGACAGATTTGATCTGCCGCCATTATTTTTTTCTTTGGCCGTATTATGTTGGGTTAGCGGCTTTGATATTATCTATGCATTACAGGATGAAGATTTCGACCGCACTGAGAAATTGCATTCTATCCCATCTCGTTTGGGCAAGGTTAAAGCGCTTTACCTGTCGAGCTTCTTACATATATTGTCAGCTATATTCATCATCTTACCTGCCTTATACATCCATGTGGGCGTGCCCTATTATTTAGGTATTGCCGTGTTTTGCAGCATGCTTATTTATCAGCATAGTCTGGTAAAACCAAATGATCTGAGTAAAGTTAATTTCGCTTTCATGACCACCAACGGCGTAGCCAGCGTTGTTTTCGCGGTATTGTTTTTGGTAGACAGGCTTTGGGTGAAATAAATGTGCAGATAAGCAAATATGCGGATGTGCAAATAGTGCCACTGCCTTCCCAAAATTCTGTTAATCTCAGAATTCGATAATTCTGGTTCAGACAAATAATCTGCACATTTGCATCTGCACATCACATAACTATGATACACAAAAAGCCAAAGCATTATATACCAGAAGATCTGGAAATGAAATGGGAAGCCTTAGAACCCATTTTAAAAGATCTACGCGACAGGGCGATCACCTCAATAAAGGAATTGGAGAAATGGCTGCGCGACAAAAGCGAATTTGAGGCCGCATTAGAAGAAAGCTTTGCCTGGCGCTACATCCGCATGACATGCGATACATCGAATGAAACCCTGCTCCAGGATTTTCAATATTTTGCTACGGAAATTGAACCTAAAATTGCTCCTTACAGCAACGAATTGAATAAAAAGCTGGTTGAAAATAAATTTACTGATCAGCTCGACGGTGAGAAATATTTCATTTACCTGCGCAGTGTTAAAAAGTCTTTAGAACTTTTTAGGGAAGAGAACATTCCCATCCAAACCGAAATACAGATAGAACAGCAAAAATACCAGTCTATAACCGGCGCTATGTCTGTACACATTGGCGATAAAGAATTTACACTGGAACAAGCCGCTGCCATTTTAAAAAATACGGATCGTGCAACACGCAAGGAGGCGTGGCATAAAATAACAGAACGCCGTTTGCAGGATAAATTTGAACTGGATAAACTTTTCGATCTGCTCCGTGTGCTTCGCCATAAAGTAGCTTTAAATGCCGGGTTCGAAAACTTTCGTGATTATATGTTCCAGGCATTAGGGCGTTTTGATTATACACCGCAAGATTGCTATGCCTTTCATGAGGCCATAGAACTAGAGGTAGTGCCTGTTTTACGCGAACAGGCAGAAAAACGCAAGGCAGCCCTACGGCTGGAGTCGCTTAAGCCCTGGGATATGGATGTTGATATTACCGGCCGGCCACCTCTGAAACCTTTCCAAAACGGCGATGAACTTATAGAAAAATCTATTTCCTGTTTTAGTAACATAAGCACTTACCTGGGCGAGCGGCTGGAGATCATGAAAGAAAATAAGCTTTTTGACGTAGAAAGCCGTAAAGGGAAGGCACCTGGCGGCTATAATTATCCGCTTGCAGAAACCGGCGCACCGTTTATCTTTATGAATTCGGCAAATACTTTTCGCGATCTGACTACCATGGTGCACGAGGGCGGCCACGCTGTGCATACGTTCCTAACTGCAGATCTGGAGCTGAATGACTTTAAACATTGCCCGTCGGAAGTTGCAGAACTGGCATCTATGTCAATGGAGCTGATCTCGATGGATAATTGGGATGTATATTTTAATGATCCGCAAGAGTTAAAACGTGCAAAACGCGACCAGTTGATAGATGTAATAAAAACCTTGCCCTGGGTTGCAGTGGTAGACCAGTTTCAGCACTGGATATATACCAACCCAGATCATAATGACGAACAGCGGCGCGATGCCTGGGTACAAATTTACGAGCGTTTTGGGGCAAGCTTTGCAGATTGGGGCGATAATAAAGAAGCAGAAGACAACCTCTGGCAAAAGCAATTGCATATTTTTGAGGTGCCTTTTTACTACATTGAATATGGTATGGCGCAATTAGGTGCAATTGCCATTTGGAAAAACTATAAAGAAAACCCCCAAAAGGGCCTGCAACAATATTTAGATGCCCTTAAATTAGGCTACACTAAAACCATTCGGGAGATATATGAAACCGCTGGAATTAAATTCGATTTCAGCGCAGCCTACGTAAAAGAGCTGGTGGCATTTGTAACACAAGAGCTGGAAAATTTGTAATACATACATTGGTTTAACACGATGTTTTAAAACCTATCGTTGTTTTAGGAGTTATAAAAGCTATGAAAAAATTACTGATAGGTTTTTGCTTAGCCATATTTGCCGCTGCATCCCAGGCGCAGGTTTTAAAACCTGTAAAAATAGATAGTATTCTCACGGTATCACTACCGGCCGAATTTATAAAACGGGATACCTTGCATCAAACCGTCTATTCGGGTACCGCATCCCTGGGTTATATTGTGGTAATTAAATCGCCAAACCCTCCCGGCGATTCGCTCCGAAAAGAAAAAGACCTTAACAAAGTTTTTAAACAATATATTACGCAGCTGCAGCAAACGGCACCGAGCCAAAGCTCGGTGCTGAACAGCAAGGACACCATTGTACGCAATACCGAGGTAAGGGATTTTGATTTAAGCACATCAGACCCTTCGCAGGGCGACGAGATCAGGCGTTTCAGAATATTGTATTCCAAACCGTTTACTTACACTTTTGAATATGTATATCCGGTTTCGAGGGAAGATATTGCCCGTAAGGAGTCGAACGATTTTTTTGCATCTATAAAAACATCACCATCATTTAACGGCACAGACCAGTTTACTATGTACGGTAAGCTTACCGGTATGAATACCATCTTTAAAATTGCACTCGTTGCGGTAATGGCAATCATACTTATCGGGTTGATAATCATAATCCGCAGGCGGCTAAAAAAAGAGGCTTAATTTTTATTAAAGAGATATCCACGTGTCCAGTTTGGTGTATGTAAAAGCGCTTTACTATCAATTAGGGTAAGCCATATGAGCGTGGTGATGCTGCCTATAATGGAGCCCGCCACAACATCTTCAAAAAAATGCTGGCTTAAATACATACGCGAATAACCGATAAACAAAGCGAGCAGCAAATAAATAAACCCCCAGCGCTTTTTGGGCGTAACATAGCTAAGCACAACCGCCAGCGTAAAGGCCTGCACCGTATGGCCCGATGGAAAACTGTTCCAACTGAGCATCCTTATGCCTTTTATAAAGTAAATGTGCGTTAACTGATCTTTAAAATAAATGGATGGCCGGGGTGCATGCACTATCCGTTTAATGATCTGGCAGAGTACTGCTGTAACCAAAAAACTGGTAAGCAGCAGAAATGCCTTACGCCGACTGTATAATAATAAGATTATCGTAAGTATGGGTACGGCAAGGCCATTTCCAAAATCTGTTGCGTAGCTAAAAAAACGGTCGGCGTAGGCGTAATGATGCCCGTTAACAGTAAAATATATGTCTTCGCGGGTGTAAAGCAACTTGATGATAAGGCACGTTGAGAGTATGATCAGGTATGGAATAAAAAAAAATCTAAGCTGATAAAGCACCTCGTTTATACGCAATTTCATGGCGCAATTTAATACAAATGCGATATTTAGCTCAAAAAAATTGGTTATGTTTACTGTCATATACTACATTTAAACTCAATGTCTACAAATATCTTCCGTAAAAAGTCGATCGAAAAAATCTTGCATGATGCAGAAAAAGGCTATTCGGATAGTGAACATTCAGGTGGAAGCAGGCTTAATCGGTCGTTAAAAGTAAAAGATCTTACGTTTTTAGGTATTGCCGCGGTTATTGGCACAGGGGTGTTTACTGCTATTGGTTCAGCCAGCTATCATGGTGGGCCGGCGGTTATGTTGCTGTTCTTGTTTACAGCTGTTGCCTGTGGTTTCGCAGCTTTTTGTTATGCAGAGTTTGCATCGGCTGTACCAGTATCGGGCAGTGCCTATACATATTCATATATTGCTTTTGGCGAAATTTTCGCCTGGATAATTGGCTGGGACCTATTGATGGAATATGCCATCGGCAACATAGCTGTAGCCATTTCCTGGAGCCAGTATTTTGTGCGTGTGCTGGCGGGGTTCAATATACATATACCGGCTTGGCTCACAATGGATTATGTATCGGCGCATGCCGGCTACCTCCAGGCCATGACGTTAAAAGGGCACGGCAAAATTTTCGACGAGTCTTTAAGAGATGCTTATAATGCCTGGGTGCATGCACCCGCTCTGGGCGGCTTTAAGGTAATTATGAACTTGCCGGCGCTGCTTATTGTAGTACTCATTACCTATATTGTTTATATCGGCATCAGGGAATCAAAGAAAGCTAATAATATAATGGTGATCACCAAGTTGGGCATCATTATACTGGTTATTATTGCAGGCGCCTTTTATGTTAACCCGGGTAACTGGGGTAATTTTATGCCTAACGGATTCGCCGGGGTTATGAAAGGGGTATCGGCCGTTTTCTTCGCGTACATTGGCTTTGATGCTATATCAACCACCGCGGAGGAATGCGAAAACCCGCAGCGCGACCTACCTAAGGCCATGTTCAACACCCTGTTTATTTGTACCGGGTTATATATTGTATTGGTTTTGGTGTTAACGGGAATGAGTAACTACACGAAGCTTAATGTAGCCGATCCGCTTGCTTTTGTTTTTGAAGATCAGCATTCCAAAGCTGCCAATTTGGTGGCCGGTATCATTTCCATAAGTGCGGTAGTGGTTATTGCTTCGGTTTTGCTGGTTTATCAATTAGGCCAGCCCCGTATCTGGATGAGTATGAGCCGAGACGGATTGCTGCCCAAAGTATTTTCACGCATTCATCCCAAGTATCATACACCTTCCTTTTCAACAGTTGTAACGGGTTTTGTAGTGGCTATACCCGCTTTATTCCTCAACCTCGATGTAGTACTGGCCTTAACGAGTATCGGTACGCTCTTTGCCTTTGTATTGGTATGCGGGGGCGTGCTCATGTTAAACAGGCAGCCGGATAACATGCTTTATACCAAGTTTAAAGTCCCCTTTCTAAGTGGTAAATATATTGTTCCTGCCTTGTTCTTAATCACCTTTATTTGCGTATTTAGGTTTGTACCTGGCTATTTCGGCACTTTGTTAACGAGAGAAGGTGTGCCGATGATTATATTTTTTATAGTTGCGGCAGTAGTAACGGTGTTTACTTTTCTCGAAAACTTTTCTCTTATACCCGTTTTAGGCTTGCTTAGCTGTTTTTACCTAATGTCGCAGGAGAGCGCCAGCAACTGGGCAAGGTTTGTAATATGGCTCATAGTTGGTTTAGTGATCTACTTTTTATACGGTTATAAAAACAGCAGGATAGGTAAGCACCCCGGCCTTAACGATTGATGGTTATTAAGATATAAAGTATACTTAAACCTTGCCAACAAGCTATAACGGTTAACTTAATAAGGCATTAACTATCTTTGCCCCGATGAGCAAAACCATAACCCCTTATAATCAAACTGCACCCAAGAAAGAACAGGTTGCAGTTATGTTTAATAACATAGCCGGCACGTATGATTTTTTGAATCACTTTATGTCGTTGGGAATAGACATTATCTGGCGAAAAAAAGCAATCAACGAATTGAAGGCCAGTAAGCCAAAAACCATTTTAGACGTAGCCACCGGTACCGGCGACTTTGCCTTTGAAGCCTTAAATATTTTAAAGCCCGAAAAGATAACGGGTGTAGATATTTCGGATGGGATGCTAGCCATAGCTAACCAAAAAATAACTAAACGTAACCTGCGTGGTAAATTTGAAGTGAAGCGCGGCGACTCAGAGCGACTGCCTTTTAGCGACAGGAGCTTTGATGCGGTAACAGTTGCCTACGGCGTTCGCAATTTCGAAAACCTGGAAAAAGGCATTTCCGATATGTTAAGGGTGTTAAAACCCGGCGGTAAAGCGGTGATCCTGGAATTCTCAAAGCCTGAGGGCTTCCCGGTTAAGCATCTTTACAACTTTTACTTCCACTATATCACACCCGGCATCGGTAAGCTTTTCTCTAAAGATGCCAGGGCTTATTCTTACCTGCCGGAGTCTGTAGCCGCCTTTCCAGACGGTGCAGATTTTACCCGCCTAATGCAGAAAGTGGGCTATAAGGATACCAAACACCGCTCATTAACGTTTGGTATTTGTTCTATATATACGGGTATTAAATGATCAAAACCTTTTACTTTTTTGTTTTCTTCCTTTTTATAACCGGTTTTGCAAAGGCGCAGGGCCCTGTACCTGCCTGGGGCGGTGGTGCCGATTTGCACGATCTTAGTTTCGGCTTTTTGTTCCAGTATGTTAATTCAGACTATAAGATAGTAAAGAACCCTAACTGGCGCACACCTTTTTATGATAGCGAACTACAGCGTAATAGCACAGATACCCTATCGTCCATCGGCTCCAGGGGCCTGCCGGGATTTGGTGTAGGCTTTATAACACGTTATACATTTACAGAGCATATAGAAGTAAGAACAACACCCATGCTGGTTTTTGCCGACAGGCAGGTGCAATATAGTTTTAATACACCATCACAGAACGTCGACCGGTCTATCTCTACCACATCTGTAGATATTCCTTTACAATTAAAAATAAAATCCGATAGAATAGGCAATTTTAGGGCCTACGTACTTGGTGGGATAAAATATTCTATGGCTATAAATAAAAAGCCTGTAACAGAAAACCTTGCACCCTTGGACAGGCCGTTACTGAACGCCCGCAATTTTGCTTCTTATGAATTTGGCGTAGGCGCCGATATTTATTTTGAATACTTTAAATTTTCGCCCGAATTAAAATTAAGCAATTCATTTAACGATGTGCTTACACATGACTATACGCCCTATGCCACGCCGCTAAGCAAATTGTTTTTGCATACAATTAGTTTTAGTATCTACTTCGAATAACAGAATTAAAAAACATAATTTCGCGGCTGAAGTTAAAATCCTATGGCAAAAATTGCATTGATTACAGGCGCCACCTCGGGGATTGGCGAAGCTTGTGCCCACCTGTTGGCATCGCAGCATTATGATCTCATTCTTACAGGCCGTCGCGAAGAACGGCTCGAAAAGCTTGCATCATTGATAAACACCAAATACAATGTTGAAGTAGCAATTGCGGCTTTTGATGTGCGCAATCGTGAGAGCGTTATAAAAAACCTCGAAAGCTTGCCCATCGAGTGGCGAAATGTAAATGTACTGATCAACAATGCAGGTTTAAGCCAGGGCCTCGACCCCATAAATGCGGGCAGTTATGACGATTGGGATACTATGATAGATACCAATGTAAAAGGGCTGCTTTATGTAAGCAAAATCGTATCTAACTGGATGATCCATAACAGGCATGGGCATATTATAAACATTGGTTCTATTGCCGGTAAAGAAGTATATCCTAACGGTGCCGTATATTGCGCCAGTAAACATGCTGTTGATGCCCTGAATAAAGGAATGCGTATAGATCTGCTGCAATATGGCATTAGGGTAACAGCCGTACATCCCGGCGCAGTAGAAACAGAATTTTCTGAGGTACGCTTTAAAGGCGATAAAGAACGGGCAAAAAAGGTTTACGAAGGTTTTGAGCCGCTGATAGCAAATGATATTGCAGAAACCATTTGGTTTGTAATTTCGCGGCCTGCGCATGTAAATATTAACGAGATAACTGTAATGCCTGCTGCGCAGGCAACAGCCGGCAATATATTTAGGAGGAATAGTTGATTAGATGAGTAGTTGATAGAGTTAATTTATTGACTTTTAAAAGCACAAACGAAAACTAATTAACTTAAGCAGTCTACTTAATAACACATTCAGCTATTACAACTTAATCAACTACTCACTAATCAACCATATCATGTCACTTATAATACAAATAGATCAGGATATTAAACAAGCCATGCTGGCAAAAGACCAGGTGAAACTACGGGGTTTGCGAGCTATCAAATCGGCCTTGTTATTGGCACGTACAGAAAAAGGCGCATCGGAAGAAATTTCGGACGAAACTGAAATCAAAGTGCTGCAAAAATTGGTAAAACAGCGCAAAGAATCGGCAGATATTTATAAGACTCAAAACCGCGACGACCTTTACCAGATAGAAGCCGAAGAACAGGAAATTATAGAAGTTTACCTGCCGAAGCAGATGACTGTGGGCGAGGTTGAAGTTTACCTGAAAGACTTGATTGGCAGGGTAGGCGCAACATCTGTAAAAGACATGGGTAAAGTAATGGGTGCGGCCAATAAAGAACTTGCCGGCAAGGCTGATGGTAAAACCGTGGCCGAGGTTGTGAAACAGCTGCTGGCATAAATTTATGTTAATATTGTTGCAACTCAATTTCTTAAAAGTATCTTTATGCCGACTAAATAATACTTTTTATACTGATTTAAAATTCGGTACAAATACATTCTGATTTTTTTTATGAGTTACATGCTCCGCGAAGAACATGGTTTTCAATACGTAGAAGAAGGAGAGGGGGAACCACTCTTACTTTTGCATGGGCTTATGGGCGCGCTGAGTAACTGGGAAGGAGTGATACAGGAATTTAAAAGCAAGTACAAAGTATTTATACCCATACTGCCAATTTATGACTTGCCTTTACTAACCACCGGGGTAAGGTCGCTTTCTAAATTTGTGCATAAGTTCATTAAATTTAAGGGCCTTAATAATATTACCCTGTTAGGCAACTCGCTGGGTGGCCACGTTGCGCTCATCTATTGCCTGGCACATCAGGAGCGTATAAAAACATTAATACTAACAGGTAGCTCCGGTTTATATGAGAATGCTTTCGGGGGTTCCTTTCCCCGCCGTGAAAACTATGAATTTGTAAAAGAAAAGGTAGAGTATACCTTTTACGATCCCCAAACCGCCACAAAAGATTTAGTAGACGAAGTTTACACCACAATAAATGACCGTACCAAGGTGATCAGGATATTGGCTATGGCAAAGTCGGCCATACGTCATAATATGGCTAAAGACATCCATAAGATCAAAATTCCGGTAGGTTTAATATGGGGAAAAAATGATAAAATTACGCCACCCGAGGTAGCGGTAGAATTTAACGAGCTGCTGCCCGATTCTAAATTATACTGGATAGACCATTGCGGCCACGCGGCCATGATGGAACAACCTGAAGAATTTAATGTTCTGCTTAAAGAATTTTTAGAAACAACCAATAAAAAGGAATAACATGGTAGCAATTGAGCTTATAGCTGATGCCATCCCGCCGTTACGAACGCCTGACGATATTCGTAAAGCGCTTGATCGTATGGCCGAGTTTAAGGTTCGGCATTTGCCAATTGTTAATGACGACCAGTATCTTGGCCTGGTTTCTGAAGAAGAACTTACCGACCGCGACACGGCCCTTTTGCTTAGCGACATATCTCTTACGCTAACCACGCCATACGTTTTAGAAGAACAGCATATTTACGATGTGATACGCACCTTTTATGAAAATAAAATAAGCGTTGTACCTGTTTTAAATTTAAGCAAAACCTACCTGGGTGTAATACCTAACATAGCTGTTATAGATAGCATTGCCGAACTTACGTCTGTTACGCAACCGGGTGGTGTTATAGTGCTGGAGATAACCAATGCAAATAATTCGCTGGCGTATATGGCGCAAATTGTAGAGGCTGACAATGCCAGGATTTTAAGCTCCTATGTGCGCACCTTCCCAGATTCTACCCGTATGGAGGTTACCCTTAAGATTAACAAACCCGATGTATCGGCCATATCATCGGCCTTTGTGCGGTATGGTTACGATATTAAGGCCGTTTTTGGTGTGAACGATGATGACCATGATACAATGGACCGTTACGACTCGCTCATGAATTATCTAAACTTTTAGGCCATATGAGGATTGCAGTTTACGGAAGGCAATTTAACGACACGGCGTTACCCTATGCTCGGCAGGTTTTTGAACAGCTTGCGGCAAATAATATAGAAGTTTACGTTCATCAGGACCTCAATAAGTTTCTTTCGGAAAAGGATCCTGGTTTTAATTATCCGGTTTTAAAAGAAAACGTTCCCCTTAATGAATATATCGACTTGTTTTTAACCTTGGGCGGTGATGGCACACTGCTGGACATGGTTTCGCTCATTCGCGATTCGGGTGTTCCTATACTGGGTATAAATTTTGGGCGGCTGGGTTTCCTGGCCAGCGTAAATAAAGGAGAAATTGAGGGGGCCATAAGGCAGGTTTCTAGAGGTGAATTCAGTACAGATAGCCGGGCGCTCATTAAGATCATATCAGAAGATGAAATATTTGGCACCGATAATTTTGCGTTGAACGATATTACCATTCACAAACGCGACGATTCGGCTATGATAACTATGCATGCTTATCTCGACGACGAATTTTTAAATACGTACTGGGGCGATGGTATTATTATCTCAACATCTACAGGGTCAACCGCTTATTCGTTAAGCTGTGGCGGGCCCATAATTTACCCCCAGTCTAATACCATTGTGGTAACGCCTGTATCGCCGCATAATTTAAATGTAAGGCCAATTGTATTGCCCGATAGTGTTACACTATCATTTGAGGTAGAAACCCGCAGTGCAAATTACCTTGTATCCTGCGATTCGCGCACGGCAGTAATTGATAAGAACATGAAATTTAAGATCTCGAAAGCCGGTTTTGAGCTCAATTTGGTACGCCTGAATAATGAAAGCTATTTGACTACGTTAAGGAATAAGTTACTCTGGGGATTAGATGCCCGTAACTATTAACGCTATAAATGCCGAGAAAACTCCTCACATTACTGTTCATCACCTTTATTTCTGCTGCGGCCAATGCCCAAACCTGGGAAGTTGGGCTAACAGGAGGCACAGCCGGGTACATCGGCGATTTAAACCCACACCAGATATTCCAGGTAACCGGCCCATCTTATGGCGGTTTTGTTAAAAGAAATATTTCGCCCTTTGTTTCCGTTAGGGCTCAATATATGCATGGCCGTATTGCAGGCGCAGACAGCACATCTAAATATCCGGAGAACTACAACCGAAACCTAAGTTTTAAAACCGCCCTGGATGAGGGCTCTTTAATAGCCGAACTTAATTTTTTTAAATACCGGCCCAGTTTAGATCATAATGCTTTTACACCATATGTATTTGCGGGGGTAGGGATGGTTGGCTTTAACCCAACTGCCATATACCAGGGCCAAACTTATGACCTGCAGCCGCTAACAACCGAAGGGCAAAGCAAACCATACAGTAAAACAGCCTTAACCGTACCTTACGGTGTAGGCCTTAAATATAATATTGTGGGCAAATTAAGCCTTATAGCCGACGTGGGCTACCGCAGCACTGGCACAGATTACCTGGATGATGTAAGCGGAAACTATGCCTTAAAATCTACGCTTCCCGGCACTGTTGCCGTAGCGCTTTCAGACAAAACGGGCGAACGCAACGGCGGAGCTAATACCGGCTCGGCAGGTTCACAGCGCGGCGACCTGCGCCCGCATGATGGGTATATGTTCTACACCCTTTCTATAGCGTTTACGTTTGTAACGCCTAAGTGCTACTTCGAGCGGTAGTCTACTTATCCACTGTCAGATAAATTTTGTTTATGTGGTTATGGAAACTGCGGGCTTATTGCATCCTAATGGTACACTAATTATTAACCATTAATCTTTATTACCATGGCCGAATTAAATGCAGCATCCAAAAAAACAGGCAAAGCTTCGGCCCGCGCATTCCCGAGGGTTGATCTTACAGCAATGGTAGACCTGGCTTTTTTGTTGATCACTTTTTTTATGCTGACAACCACCCTTCAAAAAAATAACGCTATGACCATTTCTATGCCCGATAATACAGATGCGGTAAATGAGGACGTAGCCTTAAGCCGCACGCTTACTATTTGCCTTGCTGCGCATGATAAAATAATGTGTTACATGGGCATGCCCGATAAGCCGCTATCAACGCCGCAAATTGTGGACTATAGCAAAACCGGATTACGTGCGGCTATACTACAGCAGCGCAGGCGGATAAAAGCAGCTACCGGTAAAGACATTATAGTGCTCGTTAAGCCCAGCGATCATAGCATTTATGATAATCTGGTAAACACTATAGATGAAATTAACATAGCCAACGTAAACAGATACGCCATTGTTAACATTACACCTAAAGAGATAGAGATGCTGCGGCGGCAAAACGTATATTAAATAAAAGAACGGATAATCACCTTTTTAGCAGCGTATCAATAGCCCTACCACCCGCATAACCCTGTGTTTGCGGGTTTTTTTCTTTCCAAACTTATAATAAAAAAAATGCAATTAAGTTTTACCTTTGTACCCTGAAAAATTGTAGCTAACGGGCTTTACTACTGCCCATGAATACAATTTATTTTTTAATGATTAAACATTAACAAGAAACATTTATGCAGGTAAAACTGCAGGTTTAAAAGCGCACAGCTTTTAAACAGTTGATATGGATTATTTAGATCAGATAGATTCTTCGCGGGTACCAAAGCATGTGGCCATCATCATGGATGGTAACGGCCGCTGGGCCAAAGGCAAAGGCAAGTTGCGTGTTTTTGGCCATCATAGCGGTGTACTATCTGTGCGCGATGTTGTTGAAGCTGCAGATGATATGGGTTTAAAGTATCTTACCTTATACACGTTTTCATCTGAGAACTGGAGCCGCCCAAAGTTTGAGGTTACCGCCATTATGGAATTACTGGTGAGCGCCCTGAGCAAAGAACTTGCAAAAATGATGAAGAACAATGTGCGCATGAAAATGGTAGGCGACCGCTCTATGCTGCCTAAAAGATGCCTGCGCGAGTTGGACGAAGCAATAGAAAAAACTGCGAATAACACCGGCTTAACGCTGGTGCTTGCCATAAGCTACAGCTCCCGAATGGAGATCGTTATGGCCGCTAAGGAGTTAGCACGCAAAGTGCAGCAGGGCCTTATCAGCCCAGAAGATATTGACGACAAGCTATTTTCTGAAGCATTATATACACATGACATCCCCGACCCGGAGTTGCTGATCAGGACCAGTGGCGAATATCGTTTAAGTAATTTCCTGCTTTGGCAAATAGCATATTCCGAACTTTACTTTACCCCAAAACTATGGCCGGATTTTAGGAGGAATGACCTTTTTGAGGCCGTACTGGACTATCAGAAAAGGGAACGCCGTTTCGGGATGACCAGCGAACAGGTTAATTAATTTTACTTTTAACAATTTTTAACAACTGTTTAAACTATTTTTAGCCCACTCAAATATTCGAATGAATAAATTTCTTTTTGTAATTCTCTTTGTTGTTTTTGGTACCGCGGCAATGGCACAGGTAGCCCCCCGCCAGTCGCTTTTAACCAGAACGGCAACTCCTACCGATAGTTTAAGTTATTTGAACCCTAAAGATTACATTATTGGCGGGGTTACTGTAAGCGGCGCAAAATACCTGGATAAAGACGTTTTAATTCAGATATCAAAACTTACCAAAGGCGACCGCATTAACCTTCCCGGCGAAGCTTCCGCAAACGTGATCCGCAATCTATGGTCGCAGGGATTGTTTGATGATGTTCAGCTGAATATTTCTAAGATCAGTGTAGATACCATTTACTTTGATATAGCCGTTGTTGAGCGCCCTCATTTATCACGCCTTCATTTATTGGGCATAAAAAAGGGCGAAATTGAAGATGTTACTAAAAAGCTGAATGATAAAACAGGGAAGATCGTTAACGAGAACTTGTTAAACACAACAACGGCCATTATTAAAAAGCATTTTAACGATAAAGGTTATTTAAATACCACAGTTGATATTAAACAGCGGCCCGATCCCGGAGATGCCAACAGCGTAATTTTAGATGTTACGATTGATAAGCACCAAAAGGTATTAATAAACCAGGTTACCTTTGAAGGGAATAAGGCTTTTAAGTCAAGCGAGTTAAAGGGCTTTTTAGGAAAAACCAAAGAAAGAAAGTTCTATCACGTTTTTGGCTCAAAGAAATTTAAGCAAGACCAATACGAAGAAGATAAGCAAACTCTGGTCGAAAAAATGCAGAATAGGGGCTATCGCGATGCAGAAGTAGTAAGTGATTCTGTTTGGAAACATGACGAGCAAACGGTAAACGTGAAAATAAAAGTACATGAGGGCCCTAAATATTTCTTCGGTAAAATTACCTGGTCTGGCAATGCAAAGTACTCGAGCGTAATTTTAGACCGTATTTTAAGAATAAAAAAAGGCGATATATTTAGTGAAGACGAGTTGAGCAAACGCCTGAGCGGCGGCGGCCCCAGCGGCGATGATGTATCTTCGTTATACCTTAATGATGGTTATTTAACCTATAACGCAGACCCCGTTCAAACCAGGATACATAGCGACACCGTGGATCTGGACATAAGAATTTATGAAGGGCCGCAGTACACCATTAACCGCGTGTTATTAAAGGGTAACGATGTTACTAATGATAAGGTGGTTATGCGCGAGATCCGTACAAAACCTGGGCAAAAATTTTCTAAGGAACTTATTATTCGAAGCACGCGCGAAATTACGCAATTAGGTAACTTCGACGAGCAAAAAACAGAGCCGAAACCGACCAACATAAACCCTACAGATGGTACAGTTGATATTGTATATAACGTAGTAGAAAAACCATCAGATCAGATCGAGTTATCGGGTGGTTTTGGTGGGGGCCAGTTAGTGGGAACCCTGGGTTTAACGTTCAATAATTTCTCGTTACGCAACATATTTAATCTTAAGGCTTACAGGCCGCTGCCAAAAGGCGATGGGCAAAAGCTAAGCATACGTGGCCAGGCAAACGGTAAAAACTACCAGAATTATTCATTTACCTTCTCCGATCCATGGTTCGGCGGTAAAAAACCTATTTATTTTGCATTATCTGCATACACCCAATTAAGTTCAACGGGCCAATATTATGCAACAACAAACCCGCTATACAACTATTTGCGTATAAACGGTATAGGTGTTACCCTGGGCAGGCGTTTAAACTGGCCTGATAACTATTTTCAATTAAATTATTCCCTAAACTTCGACCATTACAACCTGGATAATTTTACAGGGTATATATTTAGCAATGGTACGTCGTTTAATATTAAATTAACGCAAGAGCTAAGCCGTAATTCGCTCGATGCGCCCATTTTCCCAACGTCGGGTTCAAACATAAAGTTTACGGTGCAGGCTACACCGCCTTATTCGGCCTTCAATAATACCAATTATGCTATTGCCACTCCAGAGCAGCGCTATCACTTTGTAGAGTACCACAAGTGGAAATTTGATGCACAATGGTTTACGCGCGTTACAGGTAAATTCGTGCTCATGTCGCAGGTGCGGTTTGGTTTCTTAGGTTATTATAATAAAGCGGTGGGCCAGTCGCCTTTCGAGCGCTTTAAACTGGGTGGCGATGGTATGCAGTCATACCAATTTTTGCAGGGTAGCGATATTATCGGCTTAAGGGGTTATCAAAACTTCTCTATTGTACCGGTAGGTTCAAACTATAATGAAACCAATAACCCCGGCAGCCCCGTTTACAGCAAGTATACCATAGAGTTAAGGCACCCGGTAATTGCAAGTCAGTCGGCAACGATATTTTTACTAACCTTTCTTGAAGGGGGTAACACCTGGAATACTTTCTCTGCGTACAATCCGTTTAACGTAAGGCGGTCGGCAGGTGTTGGGGCACGTATATTTTTACCTATATTTGGCCTCCTTGGGCTGGATTATGGATATGGTTTCGACGCCATACCGGGTATACCGGCGGCAAACAAGGGGCAGTTTCACTTTTCAATTGCACAGAGTTTAAGCGGCGGCTTTAATTAATGAAATGAAAAAGGCTTTATTAACACTATTTATAATATTTACCGCATTTGCCGGGGCGTATGCTCAGCGTTTCGCCTTTGTAGACTCTGAATATATTTTAAAACACGTGCCAGATTATGCGGCGGCACAAAAACAATTGAGCGTACTTTCTGAGCAATACCAAAAAGATGTTGATGGCCGCTTTGCCGAGATAGACAGGTTGTATAAAGCATACCAGGCAGACCAGGTTTTGATGACTGCCGATATGAAAAAGAGGCGCGAAACTGAAATTGTTGATAAAGAAAAAGCTGCAAAAGACTTTCAACGGGCTAAATTTGGTCCCGATGGCGAGCTCGCCCAAAAAAGTACGGCAATGATAAAACCTATACAGGATAAGGTTGCTAAGGCAGTACAAGGCGTTGCGGAGGCAGAAAACCTCGACATGATATTTGATAAAAACAGTGAGGTTATGATGCTGTATGCAAACCCACGGTACGATAAAAGCGCCGATGTGATAACCCGCTTAGGATTAAAGCCCGGTGTTTTTGCCAAGTGAAAAATTTTATATAAAATCGCATAATTAAAAAAGAACAAAAATAGATCAAATGAAAAAATTATTTAAGGTTGTTTTAGTAGCTGGTTGTATGTTGCTGGCAGTAAACTTTGCAAAGGCGCAAACTAAACTTGGTTATATTAACGTCAACCAGGTGATTGATATGATGCCCGAAACCAAAGGCGTGCAAAAAGCCTCTCAGGATTATCAGCAAACCTTTATTGTGCAGCTGCAAAGCATGCAAACCGAATTAACAACTAAAGGCCAGGCCTATGAGAAAGACAGGGCTACTATGAGCGATGCTGTAAAAACTGTTAAAGAAACAGAATTGCAGGACCTGCAAAAACGCATGCAGGACTTCCAGCAAACTGCGCAGCAAAAAGTGCAGCAAAAAGGTAACGAGCTTTTACAGCCCATTATTGATAAAGCAAAGGCTGCAATTACTGCCGTAGCAAGAGAAAAAGGCTATACTTATGTATTAGATACTACGCAAGGTGAGCCAATTGTTGCCCCGCCTGCAGATGATCTGATGGCTTCTGTAAAACTTAAATTAGGCTTAAAATAAGCTGCGTTTATTTTAACGATTTTAAAGGCGTCTGTTAATTACGGGCGCTTTTTTTATTTTTATAAAATGGATGCAAAGAAACCTATAGGTGTATTTGATTCGGGGATTGGCGGTTTAACCGTCTTTAAATCTATTGCCGGCCTCTTGCCGCAGTATGACTACCTATACTTTGGCGATAATAAGCGTGCGCCATATGGCAACCGATCATTTAATACCATACATGAGTACACCTGGCAATGTGTACAATGGCTTTTTGAGCAAGGGTGCCCGTTGGTAGTGCTTGCATGCAATACAGCTTCGGCAAAAGCCCTGCGCACTATTCAGCAGCGTGATCTTGCAGCAAAATATCCCGATAGGCGCGTATTAGGCGTTATTCGCCCTACTGCCGAAGTTATAGGCGATTATTCTGATACCAAAGAAATTGGTGTATTAGGCACTACAGGAACCATTCAATCAGAATCGTACCTGATAGAAATTAACAAGTTTTTCCCGGATGTAAAAGTTTACCAGCAAGCTTGCCCGCTTTGGGTACCGCTAATAGAAAATGGCGAATATAACAAACCCGGATCCGATTATTTTGTACAGTTGTACCTGGACCAGATCATGGCACAATCGCCCGATATAGATACGCTCTTACTGGCTTGTACACACTACCCGCTCTTATACCAGAGAATAAAAGCCTACCTCCCCGATAACATAAAGGTGGTTGCACAAGGCGACATTGTGGCTAAAAGTTTGCAGAATTACTTAACACGCCATCCCGAAATTGAAACCATGCTCACCATGAGCAGTACCCGCGAATTTTTTACCACTACCGACGATACCCGCGAGTTTGATAAACATGCTGCCATTTTTTTTCCTGATGAGGTAAGGTCGAATTTTGTGGAGATGTAAGGTTGATGAGTGGTTAATAAATTGAGTGGTTAACTGCTCCAATCTTCCGGATAATAGTAGTTGCAAAGGGTAATATTAAGTTTGCCAATTATGTTTTACGTTGCTGCGTGCCTTTTATTTGACAGGGATAATAAACTCTTAATTTACTTAAGGGATGATAAACCCGAAATATCATTTCCTAATCACTGGGATCTCTTTGGTGGTATATTAGAAGATGGTGAAACCCCGGAACAAGCGCTTGTTAGGGAGGTTAAGGAAGAAATAGGGATTGATCTGCCAGATTTTAAAAAATATAGAGATTACGCTTGCACCGCAGCAAATGAAGCGCCTAACATTAAGTATGTATTTTATGCTAAAATTGATCTCCTGCCGGGTGAACTAAAGTTGCTCGATGTTGGCCAAATGATAAAAAGCATTGATCTGGCTGATCGGTACCAATATAACTTCGCAAATATACTGGGCAGTATCATCAATGATTTCGCGCTATGGAAAGGGTTAGATTAACCGATAAATAAGTAAATTCGCCGGTAAACAGTTTAGGCGTTGGTCAATCTTTTTACCTGTATAGGCATTGCCATTGGTTTGTTTGCTTTTGCAGCTTCATTCGCGCTTTTTGCGGTATACGCAGAGCGTAAACTGTCGGCATTTATTCAGGACCGGATAGGGCCAAACGTTACCGGCAAATTTGGCACGCTGCAAACCGTTGCCGACATTATAAAACTGTTGCAAAAGGAAATGATAAACCCGGCGGCGGTTGATAAATGGTTATTCCTACTTGCGCCGGGTATAATATTTATTGCGGTATATATGGGCTTTGCCGCATTGCCCTGGGCGCCGGGGCTGGTGCCGGCTACAACCAATATCGGCTTATACTATATTTTTGCCATTATATCTGTAGAAGTATTGGGCATCCTCATGGCCGGTTGGGGGTCTAACAACAAGTATTCCATTTTAGGCGCTATGCGTTCTGCTGCACAGATCATCTCCTATGAGATACCTGCCGGTTTTGCGTTAATAGCTGCCGTGCTAATTTGTGGTACGCTGGATCTGCAGGAAATTTCTACCCGGCAAGGTATCCTGTTTAAGGGAGGCACTAAATTCTTGGGTATATGGGATGTAACCGGCATTGGCGGTTTAACTTATTGGAATATTTTTAAGGCACCGCATCTCGTCATTGCATTCGTGATTTACTTTATCGCGTCGCTTGCCGAGAGCAACCGGGCACCTTTTGACATTCCGGAAGCAGAGTCTGAACTCGTTTCGGGATTTCATACAGAATATACCGGTATCCGTTTCGCGCTCATATTTTTGGCCGAATATTCTATGATGTTCGTGGTGAGCATGATAGGGGTTATCTTATTTTTAGGCGCATGGAATACACCGCTGCCTAATATTGGAAATTTTCGCGTGGCAGATTGGACAACCGGTGTAGCATGGGGCGTTTTCTGGACAGCAACAAAAACACTTTTGTTGGTAACGGCACAGATATTTATCCGTTGGACTATACCCCGCCTACGGGTAGACCAACTGATGAACCTCTGCTGGAAAGTGCTTACACCGCTGGCTTTTGCCTGTATGATCATATCTGGCGTTTGGCGAATTTGGGTAATGGGTTAATTTTGAATATAAATTGATAGGAACAGTATTTAACGGATTTTATACGGCGTGTAAGGGGTTATCGCTTACCATTAAGCACGCCTTTGCCTTTAAAGCCCGTAAGGTTGAACCGATCACCTCTGCCAATTATTTTGATGTACAAAACGGTACTACCACAATTGAATACCCCTTTCAAAAATTGGCCGTACCCGAAGTTGGCCGTTACCAGTTGGATGTGGAGATTGATGATTGCATAGTTTGCGATCTTTGCGCTAAAATTTGCCCGGTTGATTGTATTGATATAGAAGCAATTAAGGCCACAGAAGCTATCGGCCAAACATCCGATGGTACTACCAAACGCCTCTATGCCGCCAAATTTGATATTGATATGGCCAAATGTATGTACTGTGGCCTATGTACGGTGGTATGCCCAACTGAGTGCATCGTGATGACCAATCAATATGATAAGACGGTGTTTGAGCTTGGCAATTTAACTTACGAATTTTCTGACATGTCACCTGAAACAGCCGCCGAGAAACGGGAGTTGCTGGAACGCCAGCAAGCCGAGAAGCAAGCGGCTAAAGTTGCAGCTATACAAAATAAACCTACTCTATGAGTGCATCACAACTGCTTTTCTACATCATGAGCCTAATTGCGTTAGGTTCGGCATTAATTGTGGCGGCAAGCAAGAACCTAATACGCTCGGTATTTATGTTTTTTGTTACGCTTTTTGCTCTTGCCGGCTTATATGTTTTGGCACTTGCCGATTTTATGGCCGTAACGCAAGTTGTAGTGTATGTTGGGGGTATTTTAGTGCTTATCTTGTTTGCCTTTATGTTATCGGGGCGAGAATCATTGATCGCGCTGCAAAACGCTGATAAAAAACTGTGGAAGATAAGCAACGTACCGGCGCTGATGGTATCGGGGTTATTTTGCATTGTATTGGTAAATGTTTTTTTGAAGTCGGACATAGATCATTTAAAATGGATAACGCAATCCATTCAGTCAAAGAACTATGTCATTATTTCTAACGAAATGACATCCAACATCGGTGTTAACCTCATGACCAGATACCTGCTACCTTTTGAAGTTATTTCTATTTTGCTTCTAATGGCTTTAATTGGAGCCGCCCATCTTTCCAGGAAGGAGGAAGCTATACAATGATATCGTTAACGCAATACCTTATAGTTAGCGCCGGATTGTTTTGCATAGGGCTGTATGTTGTGCTGGTTAAGCGTAATGCTATCCAGATATTAATAGGAATAGAAATGATCCTTAACGCTGCCATTTTAAATCTGGTAGCATTTGGCCGTTTTGATAAGGTTAATAACGGCGGGCAAATGTTTGCGCTGTTTGCCATTGTGCTTGCCGCTGCAACCACGGCAGTTGCTTTAGCCATTATATTAAACGTTTACCGCAGGTATAAAACCATCGACCCTGATAAGGTTGATCAATTGAGGGACAGATGAAGAAAAAATCACTAACATTTTTCTTGTTATTATTTATATGTAGTATAGTTTATGCACAAAACAAAGGCACTATTGTAAAGGCACAAACTGTTACTGAGTATGATCACCCAAAAAAATTGATGGTACCGGCTTATGTTCTCGATGGTGCTTTAATATATGATTTCAAAAATCTAAATCCGGATAACATTTTCGATGTAAGGGTTTTTAAAGGTGCAGGTGATACTGCAAAGTTCGGAAAGAATGCCGTTAATGGTGTTGTGTTGATAATAGCGGAACAGTTTATCCGTAAAAAAATAAATGATAAATTAAGTTTATTCTCAGAGTCCCTTAAGTACTGCAATATTGAAGAACATCTCTGCAGGCCCACTTATATATTGAATGATTCTATATCTGACGAAAGAACTATTTATTATTTGCCTAAAGAAAAAATAAGGTGTGTTAAGTTCATCGCCTCAGAAACAAACTCCGTAATAAAAATAAAGAGCGATAAATTAATAAAGTAAAAACAGAACCTATGAAAGCATGGATAAGAGGGGGTCTTTAATTTGAATAAAACCCTTACATATGAAGAAAGCAAGATGGCTTATCATGCGTTGGCGGCAGTGGCGTTGCCTTTTGTTGCATTCGTAATTAATAGCTTTATTAAAAAAAGTAAGTCGGCAGGCTGGATTTCTACTATAGCTATCGTGTTTAGTTCTGTAATATCCATCATTGTTTTTAACCACACATTTAACGGGCCGTATATTCATATAAACCGTGTTTGGTTTACCATAGGCCATACAAAAATTTACGCAGGCTTGCTGCTCAACAACTTGTCCATAATGATGCTGATGCTGGTAAGCCTGATAGCCTTACCGGTACATATCTTCTCTATGGCTTATATGGGCCATGATAAAAATTACAGCCGTTATTTCAGGTACCTCAGTTTTTTCTGTTTCAGTATGCTGGCATTGGTGGTGGTTGATAATTTGGTGCTGTTTTACACTTTTTGGGAATTGGTCGGTTTTTCATCCTACCTGCTTATAGGTTTTTGGTTTAAAAAGGAGGTGGCTGTCCGGGCTAATAAAAAGGCCTTTATCATGAACAGGATAGGCGACGTAGGGCTGCTTATTGCCATTATGATATTGCTTAGTCAATATCATACGTTCGATCTGCAAAAGTTATTTGGCGCCAATGGATTGGTATATAACCAAAACTCGCCCTCCATCTGCCAATACATTGCCTTCGGAGGGATATTTTTAGCTATGGCCGCAAAGTCGGCGCAGTTTCCGCTGCATACGTGGCTGCCCGATGCGATGGAAGGCCCTACATCAGTATCGGCTTTAATCCACGCTGCTACCATGGTGGCTGCAGGTATATTTTTATTAGGCAGGGTTTATCCGATGTTTAACACTACCGAATTGAATATCCTGGCAATAACGGGTTGTTTCACTGCCTTTATGGCGGCAACTATTGCGCTAACACAGACTGATCTAAAACGTATACTGGCATTTTCAACCATATCGCAATTAGGATTTATGGTAATGGCGATGGGTATAAATGCCTACGCATCTTCATTATTTCACCTGGTTACCCACGCATTTTTTAAATGTTTGCTATTCCTGGCAGCAGGGGTTGTTATTCACGAGATGCAACGTATAAAGGATGAAAATGAGCTCGACGTAGACCCTCAAAATATCCTTTATATGGGCGGGCTGGGCAAAAAGATGCCGCTTACATTTATAGCCGCAATTATAGGTGGCCTGGCTTTAGTTGGGTTGCCGCTAACATCAGGTTATCTTTCCAAAGACGGCATATTGATACAGGCATTTGAATGGGCGGACGCCAGGGCCTGGATATTTAAGATCGTCCCCATAATGATGATGATAACAAGTTGGCTTACCGCATTCTACATAGCACGTTTAATATTTAAGGTATTTTTTGGTAAACTTAGGGTACTTGATGTGTTACCAAATATCCGCTGCAATATCGGCGATGGCGGTTGGCAATACCGGTTACCGCTAATATTTTTAAGTGTTTGTTGCCTGTTTCCGTTGTTTTCTTTAAATCCGTTTTTGTATGAACAAGCGTGGCTTTATAAAGCTTTCGCACCTCCGGGCGGTTTAGAAAGGATGAATATTTACCATACCATCATCCCTGCCGGGTTAAATATTTTAAGCATTGTAGTTGTCTATTATGCATATTACGTGTATGTACTTGAACATAAACTGTTGCCATTTTCGCAAAGCAACATGTTTTTCAAGTTTTCAATAAACCATTGGTATTTCAATAAAGTATATCATACCTTATTGGTAAGGCCGGTGCTTGCCGTAAGCGCCTGCATGTTTTGGATCGATAGAAATATAATTGACGGATTTATAAAGTTATTGCAAAAAATAGTGGTAGGGTTATCCAAACTCGCAGCCGGTTTCGACAGATATGTTATTGATGGCATCCTGCATTTAATGACTGCAATTATACAGTATATTGGTAATTTTGTGCGGGGTTTTCAAACCGGTAAAGTACAATATTACCTGATAAGCATGCTGGCGGTTGTTGTTGCATGGTTTATTTTTAAAACTTTTATTTAAACTGATGAACCTTTTAACCTTACTTATTTTCTTTCCCCTGGTCATCGGCTTATTAATTGCAATATTACCTGCTGCATGGCGAAAAAGTTATAAATACATTACCTTACTTACGGCTATAGTGCAATTGGGTATCAGCTTAGCACTGTATTTTAATTTTAAAACAGGCGCTGCAAACGCCGGCATTAATCATGAAGGCCAGTTTCAGTTTATGCAAAAACTGCCCTGGATCAATCTCGGCCTCGGGAGTACCGGCAGGATGCAGGTAGATTATTTTGTAGGTGTAGACGGAATATCGATTACCTTTTTGGTGATGACAGCGCTGGTGCTGATTATAGCAGCCATTGCTTCATGGGAGATAAAAGATAACCTTAAAGGCTTTTTTGTACTGTTTCTCTTGCTGGATATGGCTGTTTTTGGTGTCTTCTGCTCGCTTGATTTCTTCCTGTTCTATATTTTTTATGAAATGATGCTTCTGCCGCTATATTTTCTGATTGGAATGTGGGGCGGTGCGAGACGTGAGTATGCGGCCATTAAGTTTTTTCTATATACGCTGTTCGGATCGGTATTTATGCTGCTGGTGATGATTGGGTTGTACTTGTCGGTTAAAAATCCCGTAACAGGTAATCACACATTCAACATTATCCAAATGATGAACCCGGCCAATTATGATAAAGGCGCGGTATTTTCTGCGCTGGCGCATCAAACCATATTTGGCTTTCCAGCGCGTGTTGTCGGCTTTATCGTGCTATTTATTGCCTTTGCCATTAAAGTGCCGGTGGCGCCGTTCCACACCTGGCTACCCGATGCGCATGTGGAGGCTCCCACACCTGTTTCTATAATCCTTGCGGGTATTTTGCTCAAAATAGGCGGATATGGTATTATTCGTATTTGCGCAGGTATATTTCCGGACGTAGCCGTGTCTGGCAGTTTTATATTAGGGTTGCTTGGCGTGATATCCATTTTATACGGTGCCCTAAACGCCATAGCCCAGCGCGATTTGAAGCGTATGATCGCTTACTCATCGGTATCGCACATGGGCTTTGTATTGCTCGGGATTGCATCCCTTACTGCCGAAGGCATAAGCGGCGCAGTGATGCAAATGGTAAGCCATGGCTTTTTATCGGCAATGCTGTTTTTCCTGGCTGGGGTGGTTTATAATAGGGTGCATGACCGCGATGTTTATAATTTTCGGGGGCTGGCCACGGCCATGCCGTACTATACCGTATTTATTATGATCGCGTTTTTTGCGTCATTAGGCTTGCCTGGTTTCTCGGCCTTTATAGGCGAAGCTTTTTCATTGGCAGGTGCATTCAAGTCGCCAACGCTGCCTTATTGGATGGCAATTTGCGGGTCGGTAGGCATACTGTTAAGTGCGGTCTACTTTTTATGGACACTGCAGCGGATGTTTTTCGGTACCGAGCACTTTAAGGGCGGCAATGAGTGGAGAGACGCGCTAACAGACATTAGCTGGCGTGAACGTGCCGCATTATTACCATTGGCCATTATGGCGCTGTTATTAGGCATAATGCCTTCTGTGGTCTTTAGCAAGATCAACGATTCTGTTATAGCATTAGTCAATTTTTTGCAACCTAAATAGATCACGATATGAGTTCAAGTTTTCTTAAAATCGTAGTTTGCCTTTGTTTTTTTACAGGCGTAACTAAAGCCAATGATAAAAAAGTAGTTACCAAAATTCAGCGTGTAGTTGTTTTTTTAACAGGTGCCCAGATAACGAGAACAGCTACGGTAAACATAGCCGAAGGAAATTCAACGATAATCTTCGAAAGCATATCGCCAGATATAGATATGCAGAGCTTGCAGGTAAAGGCTGCCGGTGACTTCACCATTCTGTCTGTAAAGCAAGAGCTTGATTATATTAATCAGCAGAACAAACAAAAAACGGTTGAAGAACTGCAGACGCAGCCTGTTGCGCTATTGGTGGAAGATGAGATACCGGTTTCGCAAAATTCAGAAATAACGGTAGAAACACAGCAAGTTTCGGGTGGGAAACTGGATGCATTGACGGGGAAAGTGGCCTGGAGTTTTAATCTAAACCCTCTGGCCGAGAAAAAGTTGAATCTAAAATACCAGGTACGTTACCCTAAAAATCAATCTGTAATTGTACAGTAAGCAATGAACCAACTGTTAGGATCATTACCAAACCAACTAACCGATACCCTGGGCAGCCTCCCGTTTTTTATACCGGAGATCTACCTGTCGGCGCTGTTTTTGATCGTGCTGTTGACCGACCTTTTTTTTGGTAAATCGTTCGCGTGGCTATGTAAGGTCATTGCTATCGGCGGCTTAATGCTAATCTTATTTAAAGATCATCAGCAAGTTCAATTATTAAATTTCGGCTCAAAGTTTCTCTTTAATGATATGCTGCTCCTGCACAAAAGTGCGGTATCGTTTAAGTTTATAATTGATGGCACCGCAGTTTTGCTGCTCGTTTATTTTAGCCTTGATATGCCCTTGCGCACGCATGCAAAAGGACTATCTGATCTTTATAGTATGGTAACCGCCTCTGTTTTGGGCCTTCACTTAATGATCATGGCAGCAAATCTGCTTTCGGTTTATATAGCTATCGAGATGGTTTCGCTTGCTTCTTATTTATTGGCTGCCTACTGTTCAGAAAGCGGTTTTGGTGCCGGGGCCGGATTAAAATATGTGTTGTTCGGTGCGGTATCATCTGCAATAATGCTTTACGGAATATCTATACTATATGCGCTTTCCGGGTCGTTAAATTATTTTTCAGGGAATTTGATTGCTGGTTTCTCGTCGGCAAACCCGGCATTGGTTTCCATCGCTATAGTATTATTAGTTGCCGGTATTGGCTTTAAGCTATCATTTATCCCCATGCATTTTTGGGTGCCTGATGTTTACCAGGGCGCCGCAACACCGGTTACAGCATACCTGTCTACATTGCCAAAAATTGCAGGATTTGCGCTGCTCATTAACTTTTTAACACCTTTTCTCTTTTTCGGTCAATGGCGTACGTTCGATTTTCGTTTATTTCTGTCTGTAGTTGGTATCATTAGTATGATAGCGGGAAACTTTGCCGCTATATGGCAGAAGAATGTAAAGCGGATGCTGGCTTTTTCCAGTATAGGCCATACCGGGTTTGCGCTCATGGCCGTGGTTACATTTACACCTAAAGGTATTTCGGCCTTACTATTTTATCTGGCGGTTTATGCAGTTGCCAACATCGCGGCGTTAATTCTCGCTTCCTTTTTTGCAGATAGCACGGGCGCCGAAGATCTGGACAGATACCGTGGGCTCGGATTAAAATTCCCATTGGCCGGGGTTTGTTTTACAATAATTATCATCTCATTAACGGGGCTGCCCGTAACGGCAGGCTTTAATGCAAAACTGCTCGTATTCTCTTCAGTTTATTCGGTTTATCAAACCAACCACAATAATTGGCTATTAACGCTAATGTTAACGGGCGCACTTACCACCGTTGTTTCGTTGTTTTATTATATAAAGATCCCCTTGTATCTTTTTCTTAAAAAACAGGAAAGCCAACCTGCTATACAAACTACGCCGCAAACCCAATGGCTGGTTATAATGGCCGCATTGCTAACTTTTGTTGTGCTGGTACTGGGTATTTACCCTGCATGGCTGGCAAATTTCTTGTAAGAAATTTATTACATCCGGCCAATTAAATGCTTAAAAATTACAGACACTGCCCTGTCACTTCGTTTTAAAATCATACCTTTGCGGTCTCATTCCCAACCATGAGCGATCAGATAAAACACGAATGCGGCGTTGCTTTTATTCGCCTTTTAAAACCACTCTCTTTTTACCAGAAAAAATACGGGACCGCGCTTTATGGTTTAAATAAGCTGTATTTGCTTATGGAAAAACAGCATAACCGCGGCCAGGACGGCGCCGGCGTTGCCACCATTAAACTGGATATCGAGCCGGGCAAACGCTACATCAGCAGGCACCGTTCTATGGCCTCTAATGCTGTAGCCGATATTTTTGAATACATCCTGAAACGTTTTGCCGAAGTAGAAAAAGAGCAGCCCGAAAAAATGAAGGATGCAGAGTGGTTGAAAGAACATCTGGGTTTTACTGGTGAGGTTTTGCTTGGCCACCTGCGCTATGGTACACACGGAAAAAACAGTATCGAGAGTTGCCACCCATTTCTTCGCCAGAATAATTGGATGACCCGTAACCTGGTTATTGCAGGCAATTTCAACATGACCAATGTTGATGAACTTTTAGAACAACTTTATGAGCTGGGCCAGCACCCCAAAGAAAAAGCAGATACCATAACCGTTTTAGAAAAAATAGGCCATTTTCTTGATACAGAGGTGCAGGGCCTTTTTGACCAGTTTAAACGCGAAGGGAACGATGACAATATTGCCATCAGTAAGATGATTGGCGATAATATGGATGTTACCAAGATCCTAAAAAAGTCTGCCAAGAACTGGGATGGCGGATACACAATAGCGGGGATATTAGGTCATGGTGATGCCTTTATCATGCGCGATCCATCTGGTATTCGCCCGGCATTTTACTATGCTAATGACGAAATTGTGGTTGCAACTTCAGAACGCCCCGCTATACAAACCGCCTTTAATATTCCGTTTGGAGATGTAAAGGA
The DNA here is from genome assembly GCA_965277245.1 of Mucilaginibacter sp. Lineage (GTDB taxonomy): Bacteria > Bacteroidota > Bacteroidia > Sphingobacteriales > Sphingobacteriaceae > Mucilaginibacter. The sequence continues at coordinate 1,895,977 of OZ255719.1, read as the reverse complement.
AATTAAGCCCGGCCATGCGCTTATTATCAAGAAAAGCGGGATCGTTAAAGAAGAACAATTTAGCGAACCGTTAGAGAAAAAATCTTGTTCGTTCGAGCGGATATATTTCTCGCGCGGCAGCGATGCCGCCATTTACCGCGAACGCAAACAATTAGGGCGGCTGCTTTGCCCGCAAATATTGGCAGCCGTAAATAACGATATTAAGAATACCGTATTTTCTTACATACCCAACACAGCCGAAATTGCCTTTTATGGTATGGTAGAGGGGATGAACAAATTCGTAAAAACCCTGCAGCGCGATATGCTCATCAGTCGCGATGAGGATATGACCGACGAGCAATTGACCGATATTTTGAACCTGGCGCCCCGGGTAGAAAAAATTGCCATAAAAGACGTTAAACTGCGCACATTTATTACACAGGATGCCGATCGGGGCGAGATGGTTGCGCATATTTATGATACAACCTATGGCCTCATAAAAAACGGTACGGACACACTGGTGGTGCTTGACGATTCTATTGTTAGGGGTACTACTTTGAAACAAAGTATACTTAAGATACTCGACAGGCTTGGGCCGAAAAAAATTATCGTGGTATCATCTGCCCCGCAAATACGTTACCCGGATTGTTACGGGATCGATATGTCGCGCATGGGCGAATTTGTGGCGTTTGAGGCTGCCATAAGCCTGCTGAAGGAAACAGGCAATGAAGATACCATACTGGAGGTTTACCAAAAATGCAAGAACAGTAAAGATCTGCCCAAAGAGGGTGTGGAGAATTATGTAAAGGCCATTTACGCGCCGTTTACAGACCAGCAGATTTCAGATCGTATCGCTAAGATAATTACACCTAAAAATATTAATGCCGAAGTTGAGGTGATCTACCAAACGATGGGTAATTTGCATACCGCGTGCCCTGATCATTTAGGAGACTGGTATTTTTCTGGCGACTACCCAACACCGGGAGGTAATAAAGTAGTGAACCGTGCCTTTGCCAATTGGATGGAAGGCAAGAACCAGCGGGCATATTTGTAGTTTAAGTAAACGGATAACGGTTGAACCGAAAACGCCGAACAGGGGCAATTAACGCTCCATAGATAATAATAACTATATAAAAACTCATTAAGAACGGCTAATAATCTTTAAAAATACCTAATTACCGTTTCCCATGATCAAACCCCAAACTGCCTTAAATGGTGATCCAGATGTAGGTAGTGAAGCGTATTCCACTCGTTTTTAGATAGCTTGCCAAAAAACGGGTGCGGCCTTTGGGTAACTCCGGCAAACCCGGCGGCGGCCATGCGTGATACATAATTTATGAGCAGCTCTTTCTCAACTTCAAAATCGCGCACATCCTTAATTTTTGCCTCGGTAAATGTGGGCATGTTGCGAGGGAAAGGTTCGCCGCTGGTTAATTTTTTTTTCGCCATTTGTCCAAATAAAATGCCCATCAGTCCGCGTTTCAACACTACTTCGTCATAGGTAACTTTAAATGCAACCTGGCAATGCGCCATCATTTGAGAAACCGTCATTTTGCCCCAAGCAGGTACAGCTGATGGTGTGAGTTGCTTAATCCGGCAGATCACTTCATCATTATCTATTTTGTTGTATAGATTTTTCATGCCGGTAATCGGTTAATCGCTTGAAGGGATGGGAGAGAATACAAAATGGGTTACCAGCCTGTCTAATATAATAAAGGAGGCAATTATAAGTGCCGCGCCGGCAATATAATTTAACCGGTGTATAAACTTCTCCGAAATCTTATCGCGCAGCTTATTGGCGTAAAATGCCTTGGTAATATCCATGCTGAATTGCACAACCAGTATGGTTGTAAACATAACGGCAATTTTTAGCTGGCGGTGCGGTACGCCTATGTGGTAAATAGTACTTGCGGTACCAATAACCGTTATCCAGTGAAACAATAGGCTGGGGTTAAAAATGCACATTAAAAACCCCTTAAAAAAGTATCCTGCCCGGTTTACGGCCACAGGCGTGTGCGAATTATAGTCTACCTCCGGTTTTTTAAACAGGTAATAAATACCAATCCCGAACAGGATAATACTGCCTGTTACACCGAGCCATATCTTTATATGCGGCGGTACATCAAAAAACTGCGAGCCGAAAATAATGGCGCCAACAAAGACCACATCGCTGGTTACAACGCCAAGTGCCAGAGCGGCACCCGCCTGGAAACCTTTTTCTATACTGGTTTTAATCAGCGCAAAAAATACCGGGCCGGTTAAAAAGGTTAATACCAATCCGATACCTATGCCCGAGAAAACGGCTTCTATCATTAATTTAAATTAAACGCATTTTGGTTGAGCAAACGGCGTAATACAATTTTAGGCATTTAACAATCAAAGTAGGAAAATGTCTTTATTTATTTTTGAAAGGATGGGAGAGTAAAAAAAAAAACTTATGTTAGTGTTCTCAAAAACCAATTATTTAAACTGATGGAACAAAACAACACAAAAAGCTACGGCTCGGCATTATATTCGCTCGTCACCGTTTTTTTCTTCTGGGGCTTTCTGGCTGCCTCCAATGGTATATTTATACCCTTTTGTAAGGCGCATTTTCACCTCACCCAGTTTGAATCGCAACTAATAGACTTTACTTTTTACGGCGGTTACTTTATCGGGTCGTTGATTTTATATTTTATATCTCAGTTACTAAAGCGTGATCTCCTTAGCGAAATGGGTTACAAGAATGGTATTGTTTATGGCCTTATAATTTCTGCTATGGGCGCATTAGCGATGGTGCCGGCAATTAATTCGGGTTCATTTGCATTTATTTTGGGTATGTTTTTTGTAATTGCCATCGGATTCTCTTTGCAGCAAACCGCTGCCAACCCCTTTGCAGTGGCACTGGGTACACCCGAGACCGGCTCTCACCGGTTAAACCTGGCAGGCGGGGTAAATAACTTTGGAAGCCTCATAGGCCCTATAATTGTAAGTTTTGTACTTTTTGGAGCTGCTGATAAATTAATAGATCCAAACTCGGTACAAATATCGTCAGTCAACACTTTGTATTATGGTTTAGCAGCATTGTTCCTTGCCGTAGCAATATTCTTTTGGGTGTCTAAATTGCCGTCGGTAACGGTGCATGAAGAAATTGAGCCAAGCAGCAAGGCTAACGTTCCGCTGTTTGTAATCTTTTTGGCGTTTTTGATGATCCTTGCTGTAGATCCACTTGCCAAGGCCATAGGTATAACAAAATCTACAATAGTATATTCAGCATTGTTCCTTATCCTGGTATCATTAATTGGTGCATCGTCTGCAGCAGGTAAAAACAAACAGGGATGGGGTGCCATGCAATACCCGCAGCTTATTTTTGGCATGCTGGCCATTTTTACTTACGTGGGTACAGAAGTAACCATACAAAGTAACATGGGCTCTTTATTAGAATCAAAAGATTTTGGGTCGTACCTGCCAAGCCAAATATCGCCGTTTATATCGCTTTACTGGGGCAGTCTTATGATAGGCCGCTGGACAGGTGCCGTGGCGGTTTTCAATATGTCTAAACTTACTAAAACCATCATGACTATTGTGGTCCCGGTGGTGGCGTTTTGTGTGGTTTTACTCGCTAATTTAATCAGCGGTGTTAAAGTAGCACCGTTTATCCCTTACATTGGTTGCGTAGCAATTGTAATAATTGGTTTCTTAGCCGGTGATCAAAAGCCGGTACGTACCCTATCAATATTCGGGGTACTTGGCGCAGTTTTTATGCTTATTGGTTTACTTACGGTTGGTAAAATAGCAACATTTGCATTCCTGAGCGGCGGCCTTTGCTGCTCTATTATGTGGCCTTCTATATTCTCACTATCGGTAACGGGTTTAGGGAAATACACAAGCCAAGGGTCGGCATTTTTAATCATGATGATCCTGGGCGGCTCTATTATTCCTCCGGTACAGGGTATCCTGGCCGATGGTAGTAATAACCTCGTTAACGGTATGAGTGGTATACACTTTTCTTATATTATCCCGGCTATTGGCTTTGCATATCTCGTGTTCTTTGCATGGAAGGCAGGTTCTGAGCTCCGTAAACAAGGTATTGATGTTGACCATATGACGGCTGAGGGAGGGCACTAAAATAGTGTTTAGATCATAGTTGATGGGTCATAGTTTCTTCCATTAACTATGATCTATGAACCATAGCTAAACATGAAACCGAGTTTCGATCATATATTTATGAACCTGGCAGCCGACCTTGCCAAACGCAGTCACTGCGTTAAAGCGCAGGTAGGTGCCGTTTTAACCAAGGATACCCGTATTATTTCTGTGGGGTACAACGGCCCTCCGGCAGGTACCCATAATTGCGATGAGGAGTGGCCGGAAACCGGTTGCCCGCGCGACTCAAAAGGAAGCTGCTCTTTAGCGTTGCACGCCGAAGAGAACGCGATACTTTATGCGGTTAAAAATGGCGCTAAGCTGGAAGGCGCAACTATGTACACCACATTATCGCCCTGCCTGCCTTGTGCCAGGTTAATATTTTCGGCAGGCATATCAAATGTTTATTTCCGCCATTCGTATGCAGCATATAAGGGCTTGTTAAGTGATGAGGGTATAGACTTCCTGAACCATTTTGGGGTTAAGGCACAAAAGATGGAAGCGAACGAGGTGGATATACTATTGTAAAAAAGGCGCAACTTTATTCACGGCAAAATCCAACTGTTGTTCCGGTGTAAGATTGGTGTTGTCAAGAACAACAGCGTCTTGTGCCCGTATCAGAGGGCTTTCTTTACGGGTAGTGTCGGCGTAGTCACGGTGTGCAAGATTTTCAAATACGTCTTCCAAAGTAATATCCGGGTTACCCGGTAACAGTTCTTTCCAGCGGCGTTCTGCACGAACTTTCGGGTCGGCAGTCATGAAAAGCTTTATCTGGGCATTTGGGAATACAATGGTGCCAATGTCGCGGCCGTCCATTACCACATTTTTAGATTTTCCGAGGCGCTGCTGCTGCTTTACCATTTCGAGCCTAACCGCTCTAATTGCTGCTACGGCACTTACATTTTCAGATACCGGCATCAGGCGTATCTCATCAGAAACTTCTTCGTCATTTAATAAAATATGTGTTTTATAATCGCGCGAATGGAAGTTTAAATGTACATCGGTTAAAGCATGTTCAACAGCCGCTTCGTTTTTAAGGTCAATTTTATTTCGGATCAGGAACAGGGTAACTGCGCGGTACATTGCGCCGCTATCAACATAAATAAAATGAAGTTTTTTTGCCAGGGCTTTTGCCAGTGTACTTTTTCCGCAGGAAGAATATCCGTCTATAGCTACTACAATGTTGCTGCTCATCGGAGGACTAAATTACTAAATTGGGATTACACTGATTAAAAAGATTTCACCGATTAGTAAATATCATCACACTAATTATAGATTGTAGGCTAATTGAATAATAATAACTAACAAGATAACCGGTTTATAAATCAATCCAATATCTTATCATTGCATCGGTGCCATCTCACACAAAACGGTGTAATGATTACCAAAATCGTTGTAATCAGATGAATATTAGTAAAGACGATCTTCTAAAAGAAACAACCTTCAAAGCTTCGCGGAGTGGCGGCAAAGGTGGGCAGCATGTAAATAAGGTATCGTGTAAGGTAGAACTGAATTTTAATTTCGAAGCATCTTCACAATTTAATGATGAACAAAAGGCAATCTTAAAGAATAAACTGGTAAACCGCTTAACAAAAGATGGCGCTTTGCAGGTAGTTTGTGATGAGGAGCGCAGCCAATATTTAAACCGCGAAAAAGCGTTGGAAAAGCTTTACCACATTGTTTGTAAAGCTTTTGAAAAACCAAAAGTAAGAAAGCCAACCAAAGTGAGCAAGGCCGCTAAAGCGGCCCGGGCAGATCAGAAACGCAAGCAGTCATTTAAAAAACAGAACCGCAAAAGCATTTTCGATCACTAATTGAAATGATACATTACGGCCAGGGATCCCCATTGGTGCGATACCAGCATTTGCTTTACATCTTTAGTATGAAATACCACGGAAAAATCGAAGCTGAGGCGGTTAGCATTATACACTCCACCAATTTGATTGCTAAAAACAAACCGGTTTTGGGTAAGGGCAACTTGCTGACTGTTGGGCGCCGTTGTGGTGAACAGCCCGCCCTCTACAGTAGCATCATAAGCTACATAATTTGCAAGCGGTTTATAATAGAAAAATAATTCGTGTTGCTTGGCAGCGTTGGGGTTTCGCGCACTAATTGCGGTGCTCTGCGTACTTATGGAGTTAAACAGGGCATTAAATTTCCCCAACCGGAACATAGGGCCTATACCCGCGCCCGAAAAGCCATTCCCCAGATTACCATAACCATTTAGTGTGAGATCAAACGATTGATCTCTTACAATTAATCTGTTATACTCTACAGAAAGATTAAGCACCGCGTTGTTGCTGATCTGATATTGCCAGCCCGTGGGGGTGTAAAAGCCAAACGTACGATGAATAAATTCCTGAGTTTGCCTCGCTAATGAAGCAGGCCCTATTACGCCCGCTTGTACGCCAAGTTTCAAATTGCTTTCGTTATCATAAAGCAGGTTCAAGGTAGAACCCATATATAAATAGCCTGCAAATGGCCTGTCGATATAAATAGGGTCTGGTATGGCGCCGGTTTGCGGGTTAAACATCTTTTGGCCGATCTCAAACCCTAATACTTTATTTGCCAGATCATTTTTTTTAACATCGAGCGCTTTGCGGTAAAAGAAGAAAATACCGTTTGTGTAATATTTGTCAGAACCCTGCGCCAGGTAACCATCATTATCGGTTTGGAAGCCGAATTCCTGGTTATGAGTTTGTGCTTTGGTTATTGTGTTACAGATGAGCAAACAGATAACAATACTTGTTATTATTTTCATTTAGGAAACAGGGGATTTAAAAATCAGGCTAAATTAAAAAAAGCCCCTGTAATTAGGGGCTTCATTTATTTTTAAATCCAAACGGTTAATTTAATACCGGCTTAAAATCTTCCTTTACCGTGAGATCGAGCGCTTCGTCCACTTTTTCGTTGAGCAGGGCGAGATCAATAACCTCACGCATCTCGGTAACGTAATGAAAACGCATATCGGTAATGTAGTGCTCTTTTATTTCGAGTATGTCTTTCTGGTTTGATTTGCAAAGGATAATATCTTTAATATTCGCGCGCTTTGCAGCCAATATTTTCTCTTTAATGCCGCCCACTGGAAGTACCTTGCCGCGCAGCGTGATCTCGCCCGTCATAGCTAAATGCGGTTTAACTTTACGTTGTGTAAATGCCGAGGTTAATGCCGTAAGCATAGTAACCCCCGCCGATGGGCCATCTTTTGGAGTAGCGCCTGCAGGCACGTGGATATGAACGTCCCATTGCTCAAACAATTTTTGGTCTATATTAAATCTGCTTGCGTGTGAGCGTAAATAAGCCAGCGCAATAGTTGCCGATTCTTTCATTACATCGCCCAGGCTGCCTGTTAAAGTTAAACGGCCTTTACCGGGGCTAAGGCTTGCTTCAATGAATAAAATATCGCCGCCTACTTGCGTCCAGGCTAGGCCGGTAACCACCCCGGCTACGTTATTATTTTCATATTGATCTTTATCATAAATCGGCGCGCCAAGAATGGTTTCAATGTCTTTTTTACTGACAACGGGATTAAATTCTTCTTCAAGGGCGATGCTTTTTGCAATACCACGCACTACAGAGCCCACCCTTTTGTCCAGCGCACGCACACCCGACTCGCGGGTATAGTCTTCTACAAGTTTTTCTAAAACGTCGTTTTTAAGCGTTATTTGTTTGGTTTTTACACCATGGGCTTCACGTTGCTTTGGTAAAAGGTGCTGCCTGGCAATTTCTATTTTCTCTTCTATAGTATAGCCATTTACCTCTATGATCTCCATACGATCAAGCAGTGCAGGCTGGATACTGCTCAGTGAGTTGGCTGTAGCTATAAACATCACATTCGACAGATCGAAATCCATCTCTACATAGTTGTCATAAAAAGTGCTGTTTTGCTCCGGGTCTAAAACCTCTAAAAGGGCAGACGATGGATCGCCGCGAAAATCATTACCAACCTTATCTATTTCATCCAATATAAATACAGGGTTAGCAGCGCCGGCTTTTTTTATTGACTGAATAATACGGCCGGGCATGGCGCCAATATATGTTTTGCGATGGCCGCGGATTTCGGCTTCATCGCGCAGGCCACCCAGCGACATGCGCACGTATCTGCGCCCCAATGCCTTAGCAATAGATTTACCAAGCGAAGTTTTACCAACGCCAGGCGGCCCAACCAGGCAAAGTATAGGCGCCTTCATATTGTGTTTCAGTTTTAACACGGCCAGGTACTCTATAATGCGCTGTTTAACCTTATCAAGCCCAAAATGGTCTTTATCTAAAACTCTTTGGGCACGTTTAAGATCGAAATTGTCTTTGGTAAACTCGTTCCAGGGCAGATCGAGCAATAACTCCAGGTAATTCATCTGCACCGAGTAATCGGCAGCAGCAGGGTTTATACGCTGTAACTTATCAAGTTCTTTTTTAAAATGGTCGCTTATTTCTTTAGCCCACTTTTTCTTTTTAGAACGCTCGCGCAGGTTATCCAATTCCAGATCGGGCGTGTTACCGCCCAATTCTTCCTGAATGGTTTTCAATTGCTGGTTAAGAAAATAATCGCGCTGCTGCTTGTCGAGGTCTACCCGCACTTTAGACTGGATCTGGTTTTTCAGTTCCAGCATTTGTATCTCTGTAGTAAGGTGCTCCAGTACAAGCCTGGCGCGATCGCGCAGGTTAACCGTTTCGAGCATACGTTGCTTTACAGACATATCGGCATTCATGTTAGAAGATATGAAGTTTATAAGAAACGAAATACTTTCGATATTCTTAATGGCTATGCCGGCTTCGGTAGGGATATTAGGCGACATTTGCACGATATTCATAGCCATATCCTTTATGGAGGATACCATGGCCTTAAACTCTTTATCCTGCTTTGGCCTAACTTCCTCAAAAGCCTCAATGGTGGCTTTAATGTACGGCTCGCTTTGGATCTCTTCTTTCAGGTTGAACCTTTTTTTTCCTTGCAGGATAACCGTTGTATTGCCATCGGGCATTTGCAGCATTTTTACAATTAATGCCGTGGTACCCACCGGATTTAATTGCGAAAAAAGCGGATCTTCTATACTCACATCCTGCTGGGCCACAACACCTATAATGCGCGCACCCTTGTTGGCATCGCGGATAAGTTTAATAGATTTATCGCGGCCAACGGTAATGGGTATAACTACACCCGGGAACAGTACGGTATTACGCAGCGGTAGGATAGCCAAAACTTCCGGAACCTGCTCATTATTCATTTCCTCCTCGTCCTCTGACGACATTAGTGGAAAAAACTCAGAATCTTCGTTTATTATCGGTAATGTGTTTTTAAAATCAAACGGATCATAGCTCATCAAGTGCCCTTTCTATTGTATATAACGTCAAATTGTCAGCACTAAAACTATCATGTGCTTGTATATGGTGTAGTTATCACCATGCAATTATGTATTTCAACCAGTGTGCCAAAGATACGATTATAGCTCTTATTACTTTTAAGCCGCAACAGATATAGTTATACAGCTTATAATGAGCATGTTACTTGTTGAGCTTGATATGGAACGGGGATGTAAAAAAGTCAGTAGTTTAGTTTATTTAAAATCAGAAACATTATAAAAATTATAAGGTTAGCATAATAAACTATAACATTGTTAGTTATTGATATATCAACTTTTGTTCCCATAGTTCCCTGATGCGCTTACCGGTCATACTTTTTGTATTAGCTGTTGCTTCTTTTAATGCTTCATACGCACAAAGTGCATATGTGAAATTGGGGCAGCAGGCATTAATGGAAGGCGATTTTAAGGTTGCCATACAACGGCTGGAAAAAGCTTGTATTGTAGATTCTACCAATGCCGATGCACTATGGATGCTTGGCTACTCCTATTACCATAGTGAAAATTACCGCAAGTCTGTATTGGCCTATACACGCGCAATAAGCGTAAAGCCTACCGATGCATCTTCTTACTATTACCGTGCACGGGGGAAAAGTTATTTAGGCAAAGACACAGGTTTATCGCCTGCGGAGCGCGAGAAATATATGATAGGGGCCATTGTTGATTTTACAAAAGCCATAAACCTGGGCACCAAAGAAGACAAATATTATCAAAACCGGGGAATAGCTTATTGCAATTACGGCACATTTAAATTAGACCCAAATACGAAGTCTTTTGACAAAAGCCGCGGTTTAAATGCATTAAAGGCATCCATTGCCGATTATGAAAAGATTTTAACGGAAGACCCATCAAGAAGTGACATTAGTACTTTGCTTGATGCCTCTAAACAAAAGCTTGCCGCCGCGCTTGCAAACCGCTAATTTTTCTTAAATCTTCCTGTAATAATGTAACGGTTGCTCCCTAAAAGCAGCACATGCTGGTTTTTATTAATCCTGTATAATGAATCCGGAAAGTAGACTAATTCTTCACTTGTTTCATAAAGCATATTTTTTGTATGGTTAAAAATATGAATGGCTTTAATCTTGCTATTGTTTTTGGTGATTATTAGCGACTGCGTTTTCAGGTCGGCTGTTTTAGCCTTGTAGGTAAGCATTTCGCCATTTGTGATAGAATCATAGCTATCCCGCCATGACGGTTTATTAATATCTGATGCGGTGAATAAGCTCAACTCGCTGCCCCAATTTTTAATTTTTAGAGATTTAGTTTCAGTCAGGCCATTATGGTTAACTGTTTTAGTTACCATCGGATCAGCTAAAGCAATTCTTGCAGAATCCGTTCGCATAAAACCTCTTAGATCGAAATATTTATAACGGCTTTTAGCTTCCTTTACATCCGGCCGCTTACATGAAGCCGCTGATAGAAGTAAAAAAAATAACAGAAAAATTAGCCTATCCGACATCTTATACCAATACATTGCCGGTCATTTCTGCAGGGATAGGTACGCCTAATATGGTAAGTACGGTAGGGGCAATATCGCCAAGCTTACCGTCTTTAACTGCAGTTACATCTTTATCAATAATAATACAAGGCACAAGATTGGTAGTATGTGCCGTATTTGGCGAACCATCATTATTGATCATAAAATCGGCATTACCGTGATCCGCAATAATGATAAACGAGTAGCCATGCTTTAAGCCTGTTTCAACCACAGTGCGAGTGGTTGCATCAACAGTTTGGGCAGCTGTTACAACAGCATTAAAAACTCCCGTGTGGCCCACCATATCAGTATTGGCAAAGTTAAGACATATAAAATCGGCCCAACCGCTTTCCAGTTCGGGAAGGATTGCATCACTAATACCTTCGGCGCTCATTTCTGGCTGCAGATCATAGGTTGCTACCTTTGGCGATGGCACTAATAAGCGTTTTTCATTGGCAAATTCTTTTTCCCTCCCTCCCGAAAAAAAGAAGGTTACGTGCGGATATTTTTCTGTTTCTGCAATCCGGATCTGATGCTTGCCGGCATCCTGCAAAACTTCGCCAAGTGTTTTAACAAGGTCATCTTTGGTAAAAATTGCCTTAACGCCCTTAAAGGTTTCATCATAGGTGGTCATGGTAATATAGTGCAGATTAAGCGGCACCATATTTTGCTCGTGGAAAGCTTTTTGGGTTAGTGCGAGGGTAATTTCCCTTCCGCGATCTGTACGGAAGTTAAAGCACAGCACTACATCACTGTCTTTTATAACGGCAAGCGGTTTGCCATCTTCACCAATTTTTACAATTGGCCTTACAAATTCATCTGTGATGCCTTCGGCATAAGATTGATTTATTGCGGCTACGATATCCTTTGTCTCTTTACCCATACCATGCACCATTAGGTTATAGGCCAGGGCCACTCGTTCCCAGCGGTTATCGCGGTCCATAGCGTAGTAGCGGCCAATAGCCGATGCAATTTTTGCGGGCGTATTCTTGATGTGTTTTTCGAGATCGGTAAGATAACCAACCCCCGAGTTAGGGTCGGTATCGCGACCATCTAAAAATGCGTGGATAAAAACTCTTTCGAGCTCAAATTCTGTAGCGGCATCACAAAGCCCGCGCAAATGTTTGGTGTGTGAATGTACGCCGCCATCTGACACCAGGCCAATAAAGTGTACATCTACATTGTTTTGCTTTGCATATTCAAAAGCTTCTTTAACCACAGCATTCTGCAATAACTCATGATCGTCAACCGCTTTGTGAATGCGCCCAAGTTCCTGGTAAACTACCCGGCCTGCGCCCAGGTTCATATGGCCCACTTCCGAGTTACCCATTTGCCCTTCGGGCAAACCAACAGCCATGCCCGATGCTTCCAGTCTGGAGTTTGGATACTGTTTGATCAGTTGATCGAAATAAGGTGTGTTGGCATTAAAAATAGCGTCAGATTTATCCCGACGGCCGTATCCCCAGCCGTCTAATATTAGCAAAGCAAGTTTCTTATTTTCCACGGTGCAAATATAGTTTTTAGTTGATAATTGATGAATGGTTGATTACATTTCGAAATAATCAAAACCTTCCGTGTCGGCAATCAACCCTAATAACTCAACTCAATAACTCAAATCCAAACAATGTTTTTACTTTTGGCATTTACCAAATATAGTGGATAAACAACATATTGACCAATTTATAATTAATGCACTTGCCGAAGATGTGGGCGACGGGGACCATACCTCTCTTGCAACTATTTTACCCGGCACAGTGGGAAAAGCCAAATTATTGGTGAAAGACGAAGGTGTTTTGGCCGGCGTTGAACTTGCTGTTGAAATATGCCGTGTTGTGGATGCGGATTTAAAGATCGACGTATTGATAAATGACGGCACTTTAGTTAAGAACGGCGATATTGCATTTTACATAATTGGCAACGTACATAGCATATTGAAAGCCGAGCGCCTGGTGCTTAACTGCATGCAGCGCATGAGCGGTATAGCAACCAAAACCCGCGAAATTGTGAATGTGCTTAAGGGTTACGGAACCAAAGTGCTGGACACCCGCAAAACAACCCCAGGGATGCGTTATCTTGAAAAGTGGGCCGTAACGATAGGCGGCGGTGTTAACCATCGTTTTGGTTTGTATGATATGATCCTGATAAAGGATAATCATGTAGACTACTCAGGCGGGATTGCCAACGCCATAAATAATACGCACCAATACTTAAAAGAGCAAAACAAGAAATTGCAAATAGAAATTGAAGTAAGAAACCTGGAAGAACTGGAAGAAGTGCTTAAAACAGGCGGAGTAGACAGGATATTGCTCGACAACTTTAAACCGCAGGTTTTACGACAGGCCGTTGCCGTGAACGAAGGCCGTTATATAACCGAAGCGTCGGGCGGAATAACTATTAATAATATATTAGACTATGCCGCCTGTGGTGTAGATTATATTTCTATAGGCGCACTCACTCACTCCGTTAAAAGCCTCGACCTGAGTTTAAAAGCAGTTAAAGAGTGAACTTTGTAGCGAGTATTACATCATTTTAGTAATATTGTGAGGAAATGATATCTATCTATTCAATTTCAGCGCTTATTGTGGCTTATATGTTTGGCTCGATACCCACTGCGGTTTGGATAGGCAAGGCATTTTACAAAATAGATGTGCGCGAATATGGCAGCGGCAACGCCGGCGCTACAAACACTTTCCGCGTATTAGGTAAAAAAGCCGGTATCCCGGTTATGCTGATTGATATCTTAAAAGGGTGGACGGCTACTAATCTTGCCTATTTTATTGGTATTTCTACAACAGGCAGCTATCATTCTATCGTATTTACCAACTACATGCTGGCCTTAGGCATAACTGCAGTTATGGGCCATTTATTCCCGGTTTTTGCCGGTTTTAGAGGGGGCAAGGGTATTGCAACGCTTTTTGGGATGATTTTGGCCATTCACCTGCAGGCGGCTTTACTTTGCGTAATCGTTTTTATTCTGGTGCTGCTGGTAACACGCTATGTTTCCTTAAGCTCTATTATCGCGGGTTTTGTTTACCCTATAGCTGTAGCTTTTATATTCCCCGTTTACATTAAATCGGTAGTGCTTTATGGCATGTTTATGTGCGTGCTTATTTTGGTTACACATCAAAAAAATATCGAACGCTTATTGAAGGGTAAAGAGTCGAAGATTAACCTGTTCAAAAAGCGGACAGCATAATTTCCTATGGCGAAGCTGCGTTTTTTAACCGCAAAATGGGAAAACCTGCTCATGCTTAATTATGAGGTTGACCCCGAAATCTTAAAACCTCATTTACCTGCATTTACCGAAATTGACCTGTGGAAGGGTAAAGCATTGGTAAGTATGGTAGGTTTTATGTTTATGAATACCAGGGTGCTTGGCATCAAATGGCCCTGGCATGTAAACTTCGAAGAAGTAAATCTGCGTTTTTATGTACGGCATTTTGACGGTAAGGAATGGAAGCGCGGGGCGGTTTTCATCAGCGAAATTGTACCTAAACTTATTATTCCGCTGGTAGCTAATAATCTATATAATGAGCATTATAAGGCGATGAAAATGCGTCATAACATAGTGCGGGGCCGCCAAAGCACCTATTATGATTACGAATGGAAATACAAAGGCAACTGGAACAAACTTGCCGCGCGGGTAAGTAATATATTTACTGACATAGAAAAGTGCAGTGCCGAGCAATTTATTTTTGAGCATTACTGGGGCTACAACCGCATACATGGTACCAAAACATTAGAATACGCGGTTGAGCATGTAACCTGGCGGGTGGCCGGGGTAAGTGATCCGATATTTGAAAGTAATATTGCAGCGCTGTATGGAAAAGCATTTGAACCTTACTTAAGCGGGCAGCCCTATTCTGCCTTTTTTGCTAATGGGTCGGAGGTTGCAGTTAGGGTTGCGGGGAAGATATTGGTTCAGCCAATACTTCCAGGATAGCCTTTATCTTAAGCAGGCATTCATTGTATTCATATTCTGCATCTGCGCTGTGTATAATGGCGCTGCCGGCCTGGAATGACAAGTATTTATTAGCCGCACTGTACAGGATACTTCTGATCACCACGTTAAAATCGAAATCGCCATCGGGGCTAAAATAGCCTGCCGCACCGGAATATGCGCCACGTTTTGTTCGCTCATATTTTTCCATTAACTCCATTGCCCTTATTTTTGGCGCGCCCGTCATGCTGCCCATTGGGAAAGAATTTTCAATCGCTTTTAAACCGGTAAATTTTTCGCCTAAGTCACAAACTACTGTAGATATCATTTGATGCAAATGCTTAAAGCTGTAGATGCCGTAAAGTTCTTCTACTTTCACCGTGCCGGGTACAGCCGATCGGCTTAGGTCATTACGAACCAGGTCTACAATCATAACATTTTCCTGCTGTTCTTTCAAACTATCTTTAAGTTGCTTTTTAATTCCTTCATCTGCCACCGCATTTGCACCACGGCGGGCAGTGCCCTTTATGGGCTGCGATATGAGTTTGTTGCCGCGCCTGGCCAAAAACCGTTCGGGCGAGGCACATAGAATATATTTGTCGTGATATTTAAAGAAGCAGGAAAAGGGGTTTGGGGAACTTTCATTTAATTTTTGAAAGACGTTAACAGGGTTTATAAGGGTGTTTTCAGCGTAAAACTCCTGGCAAAAATTTGTTACGTAAATATCTCCCCGGTTTATATGCTCCTTTATCCGGTTTACATTATCCACATATTCTTCTTTCGTAAACCGGGTTTTAATTTCTACATCCGAAACAGCAAGCGGTTTGTGAAGTTTGGTTTTGGTTATCGCACTAAAAACTCCGGCGCTATCATCAGACTGAATATTAATTGCATTGTCTTTAATTAATATAAGGTGTTTCGGGACAAAAAAGTATAAGTCCGGGAAAGCTAAATAGTCGGGATTGTAAGATGTCAGTCTTTCAACTTCGTTCTTAAGATCGTATCCGAAAAAGCCTGTCATCCATTCCTTATATTTCTCCTTAAACCTAGCTAAGGTTTCGAAGGCATTGCCTGCAGTTGCAGTAACCGCATATTTTTCATCAATTGCAATGAGGGTATCGAATTTTGAATAAGGATCTGAAAAATTATTAGAATCAAGATGGCAGCACACATTGAAACCTGCGGCCCATTGCAGGGCTTGTTGTTTAAAATGGTTTAAACCTGCTGACTGAAACTTCACAATTAGTTTTTGTTAAATCAACCTGTCAGTTTAAGCCGGTCATAAATGTATACTTCGACAGCTGCATGAAAACAACGAAATTAATAGCTTTTGGCTGTTTTTAGCGTAGCACCAGAGTCTGCACCCTATCCGGCCCCACTGACAAATACTTAATAGGTACCCCTAACTCCCTCTCCAAAAACCCAATATAAACCTTTAATTTTTCGGGTATTTGCGAAAGTTCAGTAATGCCCGTGAGGTCTTCGTTCCAGCCGTCAATCTGTTTTAGCACCGGCTCTGCTTTTACCGTGCAAATATCATAGGGCATGTAATCAATGGTTTCGCCGCGATAATTATAATGCGTACAAGCGTAGATGTTTTCAAAGCCGCTAAGCACGTCTGCTTTTGTCATCACCAATTGCGTTACACCATTAAGCATAATGGCGTATTTTAGTGCAGGCAGGTCTATCCACCCTGTACGGCGCGGCCGCCCTGTTGTGGCCCCAAACTCATGCCCTATTTTGCGTAACTCTTCGCCCACTTCATTATCCAATTCGGTAGGGAAGGGGCCACTACCAACCCGTGTACAGTAAGCTTTAAAAATGCCTATAACCCCACCAATTTTAGCCGGCGAAATACCTAACCCGGTGCATGCGCCAGCAGATGTAGTGTTAGATGAGGTAACAAAAGGGTACGAACCAAAATCTATATCCAGCATTGCACCCTGCGCACCCTCTGCCAGTATCTTTTTTCCTTGCTTTATATAATCATTTACCAGGTGTTCGGAATCAACCAAAGGAAACTGACTAATGAAATCAATGGCTTCAAAAAAGGCTTGTTCGCGTTCGCTAAAATCAACCACTTCGCCGTATAAAGATTGCAGCATAGATTTATGCTTGTCTACCAGTTTCTGGTAGCGCTCCTTAAAATCGGGAAGGGTAATATCACCTATACGCAGCCCGTTACGGCCGGTTTTGTCCATATATGTAGGTCCAATACCTTTAAGCGTTGATCCAATCTTGCCTTCGCCCATTTTCTTTTCAGACGCAGCGTCAAGCAGTTGGTGCGTTGGTAAAATGAGGTGCGCTTTTTTAGCGATCATTAAATTCTTCCTGGCTAACAGGTCATGCCCAGCATCTTTTAATTTGTCTATTTCGCGCTTTAGGGTAATAGGGTCTATTACTACACCATTACCTATCAGGTTCATAGTATTTTCAAAAAATATCCCGGAAGGGATTGTATTCAATACAAACTTTTTACCATCAAACTCGAGGGTATGGCCGGCGTTAGGGCCGCCCTGAAACCGCGCTATGAGATCATAATCTGCACTCAGCACATCTACAATTTTGCCCTTACCTTCGTCGCCCCATTGGAGGCCTAATAACACATCAACAGCCATTATATTAATTCGTCTTTATTGTAATCGTCAAAAACTTTGGAAATATTTTTTTACCTTATCCAGGGTAATGTTATCCAAGGTTTCCGGTTTGCATCGTCTTCTGTATCACAGAAGTATAACACAGAACTTATCATGGCAAAGGTATGATCATAAGTACACCTATCATGATAAAAGTCAAAAAGATTATCAAAGGTGTAAAATTCAGCAGTTTTGAAATATCCCAAAAATCTTTTTTCGCACCACGGCCTTTAACGGTGTTTATTTCAAAGCAACTAATTCTCTAATATCCGTAAGCGGAATGTTATCAACTGAGTTTATCGGATATTTAAATGAATCCTCCACGCTCACAAAATCTACCTTAACATTTTCTATTACGCATTGCAATATCGAAGCAAAGGGATTATTCAGGATAGAAAAAGCGAAATTTTCCTGAAGTGCATTAGGCAGCAGCGGCTTCTCTAAAGGGTTATCGATAAAAAGATCAAGGCCGGCCGATTTTCTATGATCATACATAAGAGAAAGTGCCGTACCACCAACCAATCTGAAATTTTGCAATTTAGGTAAAGCAATAAGTTTTCTTAGAAGTTCCAGTGTTGAAGGTTCAACTGTTTCTTCTCGTAGCATTTAAATCTGTACTTTTTACCTTAAATAATTGACAGCAAAATTTTTGCTGATATCTGACAGCCATAGCGCTTTAAGCAAGTTTTCGCACTTTATCGAAACCGTAATATTTTACAACAGCCGGGATGTTATTTTCCGAGCACTTCTCAATTACTTTTTCTACAACATAGCGTGCATTTTTTTCATATCGATGGTGTTTATGTCAACGTCTCAGAGCGCTGGTTTGATAATAGGGACTTTGTCATGATGCCTTTCGGTCGCAAAAACCGGCTTTTAGCTTTTCGCAGTTTCCGTAAAGGTTTAACGAGTGGTGCCTAATCTCGAATTGCAGCAAAGTACCCATCATAGATTGTATCTGCTGTATGCGCGGGTCGCAAAACTCTACAACCTTTCCGCAGTCGATACAAATTATGTGATCATGCTGCTTATAACCGTAAGATTTTTCAAACTGGGCCATGTTTTTGCCAAACTGGTGTTTGGTAACCAGATCGCATGAAACCAGTAGTTCGAGGGTGTTATAAACCGTGGCCCGACTTACCCTGTATTTCTTATTTTTCATGTGGATGTAGAGCGATTCTACATCGAAGTGATCACTTCTCGAGTAAATTTCTTCGAGTATGGCAAAGCGTTCGGGGGTTTTCCTTAAACTTTTATTTTCGAGGTAAGCCTCAAAAATCTTCTTAACCATAATAATGGTATCCTGGGCCATGATAAATAATTAACAGTCCAAAGTTATGAAATTTTTGATTGAAAAGGTTATTCGGCCACTTTCTGTTAAGACGGGGTAATCTGATGTTTAGCGGGTTGAACACCCGAATTTATTTGATGCCTTTTATAAAATCTGAGTTCGATATGGCGGTACGTCCACCCCGATAGAAAATAGATGATAATGATGGTTATAAGGCAGATAGCACTATCTACAAGCACATGCTTTCCGGTTATCTTTTTAAGCCCGATATCCATAAAAAGCAACACAATGGTATGGATCATGTAGATGGAGTAAGAGTATTTGCCGGTGTTTTTTAAGAGACTGCTTCGTTCTAAAATTTTCGACAAAAGGCCTTTTTCAAAAGAAAAAATAAGAATTGCCCCGCAAAAAACAAGTTCATAAATAAGGCCGATCTTTAAACCTATAGCACCAAAAGTTACTGATACAATGATCAGTAAAAGCGCAAGAATTTCCAGTACGGTAAATAATAACGACCGTTGATCATTAACGCGCCCCGCAATTTTCTGAAATAAAATTTGCGTTACAACGCCAGAAAAGAAACCTATTATGCCCCTTAAAAATCCGTTATTAAATGTTGCATTAAAGTCTATCTGATGCTTAAAGTAAATGTATGCCCAAAAGATAGAAGCTGCTAAAAGCACTATCCAGAATGCTATTGCTGCCGGTTTGATCTTTATTTTATATGCCACAAAGGTAAACAACGCAAAGAGTGAATAAGAAATAGCTTCTGCACTTATTGACCACGACGGCGAGTTCCAGGAAAGTGTATTTATACCGCGGAACTTAACAGAATTTAACAGGAAAAGATTGGTAAAAAATGTAGGAACGGTAAAGCTTTCGGCAGCCGCGTTCGAAAAATGCATGTGTGCAGCGAAACGCAGCCCAACATAGGCAAGCATAACCAGCAGGGTAGCTAAATGCAATGGGTAAAGCCTGAAGAAACGTTTTACTAAAAACCTTTTCACCTGCGCCAAGCTATTGATTACACTTAAATAGTTATAAGCAATTACAAAACCACTTAGCGCAAAAAAGAAATCTACAAACAGAAAACAGTTATTAACAAAATCATTTTTTACCAGTGGGGTTGTGAGGTATAACCGTAAATGATATAAAACAATTGCAAATGCAAATAGCCCTCTAAAAATATCTAAAATCCCAAATCTGTGTTTAAAAGTTGTTTTAGAAGCAAATTCCATTGATGTATGCTAAGGTTATGATGCTTTTTCTACAAGTGTCGAATCAAAACGGGTTACCCCGGTTATACCCTTAACCGTTTTTAAATGCCTGATAAGGTTATCTAAATGTGCAGTATCATTCACATACACCATTATAGAGCCTTCAAATATACCATTATCACTATCTACCGTTATAGAGCGTATGTTCACTTTAAAATCATTAGATATTACGGTGGTAAGCTTGTTGATAAGGCCTACGTCGTCTATACCCGTTATTCTCAATCCCGTTAAAAATGCCAGTTCGTGTTGATTTGTCCATCGCGCTTTTACCACGCGGTAGCCATAGCTCGACATTAGTTTTGTTGCGTTAGGGCAATTAGTGCGGTGTATTTTAATACCATCATTAATGGTAATAAAACCGAATACATCATCGCCGGGAATAGGGTTGCAGCAATTAGCCAATTTGTAATCTATCTTCTGCATATCTTCGCCAATAAGCAGTATGTCACTGTCTTTGGTCTTAATACTACGCAGCATGCTCTGCACCTGGTCGTTCTCGATCTTATCCTGCGGTTTGTTCTCTATACTTTTTTCTGATGCCTGATATTCCTTCAGGTCTTTCATATCTATAAGCCCCTTTGCTACATTGTAAAAAAGGTCTTGTGTAGATGGCAGTTTAAAAAAGTAGCTAAGCTTATGTATATTTTCCGAATTGTAGGTGATCTTTAAGCTTTTTAGCTTGCGTTCCAGAATTTCTTTACCATCATCTGCAACTTTTCGTTTTTCTTCTTTTAACGCCGATTTTATTTTGGCCTTGGCCTTTGCAGTAACTACAAAACTAAGCCAGTCTTCTTTTGGAGTTTGCTTGCTCGATGTGATAACTTCTACCTGGTCGCCGTTTTGCAGTTTGTAACTCAACGGCACCAGTTTATGGTTCACTTTAGCGCCAATGCAACTTGCGCCCACATCAGAGTGTATTTCAAACGCAAAGTCCAATGCGGTGGCATTTAAGGGTAATTGCAGCAATGCACCTTTAGGTGTAAAAATGAATATCTCATCAGAGAAAAGGTTCATTTTAAAATCGTCCAGGAAGTCTAGCGCGTTCGAATCCGGATTGCGCAGCATATCGCGTACCTTTTGGATCCATAGGTCCAGCCCGTTATCTGTAGACGATTCTTTGTATTTCCAGTGTGCGGCAAAGCCCTTTTCGGCAATTTCGTTCATCCGTTTGCTGCGGATCTGCACTTCAACCCATTGCCCGCGTGGGCCCATTACGGTTGTATGTAAAGATTCATAACCGTTAACCTTTGGAGATGATATCCAGTCGCGCAAACGATCCGGGTTGGGGCGATACTGATCTGTAACGATGGAATAAGCTTTCCAGCTGTCGGATTTTTCATTTTCGGGCAGGCTGTCTAATACTATACGGATGGCAAAAAGATCATACACCTCTTCAAAGGGTATAGACTTATTTTTCATCTTATTCCAAATGGAGTGTATAGATTTTGGCCTGCCAAAAACTTCGGCATCCAGGCCTTGGTCTGTCAGCGCTTTCCTTATCGGGCCTATAAACTCGCTGATAAAACGTTCGCGCTCGGTCTTTTTTTCGTTAAGCTTGGTTTTTATCATCCGGTAAGTGTCGCCTTCCATATACTTCATAGAAAGGTCTTCCAGCTCAGATTTTATGGCATATAAACCCAGGCGGTGTGCAAGCGGGGCGTAGAGGTATATCGTTTCTGACGATAGTTTTAACTGTTTATCGCGCGGCATAAATTCCATAGTGCGCATATTATGCAGCCGGTCGGCCAGTTTGATCAGAATAACCCTAACGTCATCTGCAAGGGTAAGCAGCATTTTACGAAAATTCTCGGCCTGCAATGAACTATTAGTATCAAATACACCCGAAATTTTAGTGAGGCCGTCAATTATTTTGGCCACTTTTTTACCAAATTCGCGCTCAATATCGTCAAGTGATACATCTGTATCCTCAACCACATCATGCAAAAGTGCACACACGATAGATGTAGTACCTAAACCAATTTCTTCTGCAGCAATCTGCGCAACAGCTATGGGGTGGTATATATACGGCTCGCCAGATTTTCGGCGCATATTCTTGTGGCTTTCCAAGGCCATGTCAAAAGCCAGGCGTATAAGGCGCTTATCGCCTTTTTGCATAGCAGGTTTGCATGCACGCAAGAGCGCACGGTATCTTTTCAGAATCTCATTCTTCTCGGCTTCCAGGTCTATCACTAATTCTTTCATAAATACTGCTGCGGGTATATATAATATTAACTGCTGCAAATATTTATTGCAGTTTGTATACAAAAATCCCGAATAAATAGCGTTAATTTTGTAATAGTAAATATATGAAATTTTTCGCGTTTTTACTTCTGTTATCCGGCTTTTCGCTGTTAGGGCATACTCAAAATATGCCTCCACGCCCTGTTACAGGCAAAAATGACACCATTAAAACGTACCTTACTGTTTATAACGGCGAGATGATCCCGTGGATTGTTGTGCCCGAAATAAAGATTGTTGATACCCGCATTTTTGCCAGCCAGGCAGACCGGGATGCTTATTACCGCCTCAGGTATAATGTAATAAAGGTGCTGCCCTACGCCAGGTTTGCCGCAGCCCGCTATCAAAAACTACAGCGCGACCTTGCCCTTACCGGCGATAAGGGCAAGCAAAAAGAATTAATGAAATCTTGCGAAACAGAGATAAAGGATCTGTTCAATAAAGAAATAAAAAACCTCACCATCTCTCAGGGCGAAGTGCTGATCAAACTGGTTAGCCGCGAGACCCATAACAATACTTATGCTCTGGCTAAAGATCTGAAGGGCGGTCTTCATGCCTTTATGTATCAGTCGGTGGCGCGTTTATTCGGCCATAATTTAAAGGAGGAATATGATGCTACCCAGGAGCATGATATTGAATCTATATTATACCAGGCCGGTTACAATCCTAACGCATTTTAATGGCAGAAGCTAACATATACCAGTTTAACGTACAGCAGTTAAACGGTGAACAGGCAAGCCTTAATAAATTTAAAGGTAAAGTACTGTTAATAGTCAACACAGCTTCCCAATGCGGTTTTACGCCGCAATTAGCCGACCTTGTGGACTTAAAGAAGCAATTCACGAATAAAGAGTTTGAAATACTTGCATTCCCGTCTAACGATTTTGGCGGGCAGGAACCTTTAGAGGGCGCCGATATTTACGCATTTTGCGAACGTTTTGATACCAATTTCCCCGTATTTGATAAGATACGCGTACGCGGCCCCTATGCCAACCCGCTTTATAAATTTTTGGCCGATAAAAAGCAGAATGGTAAAGTTGGCGCTTCCCCACGGTGGAATTTCCACAAATACCTGGTAGATAAAAGCGGCAAAGTTGTTGATTTTTTTTATCCGTTTACTAAGCCCAACACAGCTAAAGTGAAAAAAAAGATAGAACATCTGTTAGCAACCACCACTGTTTAATACGATGAAATTAGATATCCTTGTGTTTTCTGTACATCCCGATGACGCCGAACTTGGTTGTGCGGGCACTATTTTAAAGCATGTGGCGCTTGGTTATAAGGTGGGCGTTATAGATCTTACCCATGGTGAATTAGGTACCAGGGGCTCGGCAGAAATTAGGGCGCAGGAGGCTTCAAAGGCATCACAAATATTGGGTTTGGCAGTAAGGGAGAACCTGGGCATGCCCGATGGTTTTTTTGAAAACAGCAGGGAATATCAATTGCAGATCATTGCGGCTATTCGTAAATACCGGCCCGAAATTTTAATAACCAATGCTTATCATGACCGCCACCCCGATCATGGGCGCGCGAGCCAGTTGGTAGAGGATGCCTGGTTTTTAGCAGGATTGCGTAAGATAGAAACACTTGCGGATGAACTGCCACAAACCGAATGGAGGCCAAAGCAAATATTGCATTTTATACAAGACCGTTATATTAAACCGGATATTTTAGTTGATGTGACCGACTTTTGGGATAAGAAGATTGAAAGCATCTATGCCTATGGGTCGCAATTTCATAACCCTGCATGGGCGAACGAACCGCAAACTTATATCTCGTCGCCCGAGTTTATCCGCATAATTGAAGCAAGGGCTATAGAATTTGGCAAAAGTATAAACGCAAAGTATGCCGAGGGGTTTACCTGTAAAAGTTTGCTTGGCGTAGATAACCTTTTTGCCCTAAAATTTTAATAGTTTAATTTAAGCCCTCACGTATTCGAAGCGGTTATTGTCATTACTGCGCTGCCTGATGAGTTTATTCTCGTTAGCAAGTTTTAAAAGTATCCCCGAAAGTTCGGACGTTTTAAAATTGGCGTGAAATTGTTCCTGGCAATATTCGGCAATGGCAGAAATAGTGCGTGCCTGAGAAAAAAACTCGGTCGAAAGTAACTGGTATAAAATTTTAGTGGCGCCGGGTTTCTTTTTGTAATTAATACCCTGGTTGCGCGAACTATCCTTGCCGGAATGAATCATATAGCTGCCGTTCTCGAGCCGTTCTTCTTCGGCCATGGTATCCAATAACTTTTCAATTATTCGTAATTGTACAGCTTCAGATTTAAAAGAATTTACAACCTCGGCAATTTCTAATAGCTGATTTTTTAGTTTTTCGGTATTGTTGCTCATTGATAGATAACTGTCTTATGTTATAATTTTTAAGAAAAACTTAATGCACTGCTGGTTAAGGCTTATAGATATTTATTTCCCTAATTATAGCAATTTTAATACCCTGTTTTTAATAAATAACTATTAGGGTGTTGTTAAATACTTTAAGTAACGGCAAAATTACATTACCAGGCTTCGATAATGTTTTTAACAGCGTTTAAGCCCATATCAATATGAGCGTTATCCATTATTAACGCCGGCCTGAAACGGATACTTTTACCGCCGCAACTAAGAAACATCATGTTGTTGTTTATTCCGGATTTAACAAAGTTATCCCGCATTTCGCCGTTGGGAAAATCAAAAGCTGTAAACAGGCCTTTACCCCTTATGTTAGATATAATATCGGTATGATAAGCAAGCTTTTTCAATTCAAATTGGAGATACCCGCCTACGGTTGCCGCATTATTACAAAGGTTGTCTTCTTCAATAATTTCCAGGATTTTTGCTGATCGTACCATGTCAACCAAATTGCCGCCCCAGGTAGAATTTATTCTCGACGAGGTATTAAAAACATTTTCCGGGTTTTCTTCTACCCTCCGCCCGGCTAAAATACCGCACACCTGCATTTTTTTACCGAAAGCCAGTATATCGGGCCGTGCGTTTTCGCCAAAATGCTCATGGCACCAGAATTTTCCGGTTAGGCCAACTCCGGTTTGCACCTCATCATAAATTAGAAGGGCCTCATGTTCGTCGGCAAGGTGACGCAGTTGCTCCAAAAATTCTTTCCTTATATGGTTGTCGCCCCCTTCAGACTGGATAGGCTCTATAATTATTGCGCAAATATCATCTTTATTATCTCTAAACGCTTGTTCTATTTCAGCAACGGAATGGGCCTCTCTCGCGTACAGATCTTCCGGTTTTTTTTCAAACTCATCGAAGTTTATAATTGGGGTGCTTACCCGGGGCCAGTCAAATTTAGCAAACCATTTAGTTTTTACCGGCCTGGTATTGGTAAGGCTAAGCGTATAACCCGTGCGCCCATGAAACGCATGTTCAAAATGGATCACCTTAAAACCTTTTTCGGTTTTATAACCTTTGGCGAAGTTTTTTTGCACCTTCCAGTCCATTGCAGTCTTTAAGGCGTTTTCTATTGCCGGGCCTCCGCCGGCTATAAAAAAGGCATGCGGCAAATAATCGGGAATACCTACACGGCTAAATGTTTCTACAAATTGGGCATACTGCTGGGTGTAAATATCAGAGTTGGATGGATTTGTTAAGGCTGCAAGCAGGAGATTCTTTTTAAATGCTTCGTCGTTAAGCATTTTAGGGTGGTTATAACCTAAAGGTACCGATGCAAAGCAGGTAAAAAAATCGAGCAGAGCGCGGTTATATTTAGAATCATAGATATAAACCCCACTGCTTTTTTCCATATCAAAAATAAGGTCGAAGCCGTCGGCCAGCACATGTTTAGCTAAAGATGCATGAACATTTTGAGGAGGAACAGACAGATTGTACATGGGCAGGTAGTTTGTACAAAGTTACTAAAAACCTTTAAAATGCGCTAATTTGGCGTTTTTTATACCCAATAGTAAAAAAGTATGTTTAAATAATTTAAACCTGTTTTTTAGACTGAAGATATAACCGGTATAGATTGGCTAAGCACATGACCTTACTTTTTTCCTGTGTTTTAAAATTTATCCTTCATACCCAATATACCTAAAATGCCCCCCGTATGGATAGCGAGAATATTACTGCCCGGCTTAAAGTGATCTTTTTTTATAAGATCGTATAGCGCGTACATCATTTTTCCAGTGTAAACGGGTTCAATTAAAATACCTGTGTTTGCGATAAAGTTCTTTATAAAAGCGATAAGGTCCGGAGTGGTTTTGGCGTAGC
Organism: Mucilaginibacter sp.; assembly: GCA_965277245.1. Classification (GTDB taxonomy): domain Bacteria; phylum Bacteroidota; class Bacteroidia; order Sphingobacteriales; family Sphingobacteriaceae; genus Mucilaginibacter. The sequence continues at coordinate 1,869,437 of OZ255719.1, read as the reverse complement.
CGCCAAAATGATAATCGGTATGCAGTTCATATACAGGATGATAACTTAGATATCGCTTTATTTCATCAGTTATAAAATATCCGTTTTTTAAAACCGGGACGGCATGCATCAGGGTAGGTTTATTTTGCAGGCCATTTAATAACCCGGCAACAGTTGTACCTGTGCCGCAGGCGCAAAAAATATGATCGTAAGTAAGAGGTAATTCATCAATTAATTCTGCACACCCCTGGGCCGCCAGTGCAGATGATCCGCCTTCATCAATAAAATAAGCCGAAGCATTGTTTTTAAAGTGTTGCTCAAATAAGCACTGTTTATCCTTATAGCTTTCCCTGTTTGTAAAGATCAGTTCCATGCCATGTAAACGGCATAAAAAAAGGGTGTAATTTTCTACAGCCCCGCCCCGGACAAACCCGGTAGCCTTAAAACCAAATGTTGCTGCTGCTGCAGCCGTTGCCAATAAATGATTAGAGAAAGCGCCGCCAAAAGTTACCAGTTGATTTTTCCCCGTTTGCCGTGCTTCTGTAAGTACATATTTCAATTTACGCCATTTATTGCCCGAAATGATTGGATGAATAAGGTCATCGCGTTTTATAAAAACATTTACCCCCTTATTTTCGAACAAAGGATCTGCCAATTGCTGTACGGGACTAAATATTTCGAGGTTTAGCGGCATATCTGCCTAAAAACTGAGCCCTATACCGCCATTTATCAGGTTATATTGCTGCGCAATACCGTAAGATGCATAAATTTTAATAATGGCCAGGCTTAACTGGAAGCCTACCTCGCCACGCACACCGTTTACACTCTTTTGATTTATGTTAACCGGGTTAGCATAAGAAGTGTATCTGGGGCCTGCAACGGTTGTATTGGTTGTAATAGGATAATTACCCAGCAAACCAATATCTGTTGTGGCCGAATTATACGCCACTGCAACATACGGGGTAAAAAACAGTATTTGTTTAGACAAGATACCTTCCACCATAAAACTGTTCAAATGCCCGTCTATCTGCTGGTTACTAAAATCTGTAGATTGCTGATTATTTATCGGCTGCGCCCCGCTTTCGGGCTGCACGTTTAATGATTTATTGTAATTAAGCCTGCTATAGCCAAAAGCTACGGCCAGGTCAAAGGGGATCAACTTTCCCGCCTTGCCAAAGTCTTGTACAATGTCATGTTTTAACCCAAAACCAAACATCGACACCGTACCAACATCACTGCTTACCGTTGTTTTAGGGATGGCTCTTATACTTACATCGGTATTTTTGATAACACCAACGGTTAGCTGTATCTGCGGAGTAGGTACCACATTTATTTGCCCTCCCGGCATGTTAAATGAACTTACCTTATTGCCATTGTCGTCATATATATTTAAGGCAGGGCCGGCACTGCCATTGCCAATAAAGGTAGGCGATACCGTATTAGAGGCGCTTTGGGGTTTAACATGGTTTGATAACCCAATTTGCGTAACATCAAATGATTTGTCTGACAGAGGCGCAAAGGGTGCGGTTGCTGTGATCCGGAGGTCGAAATGCAGCAAACCTTTAGACTTTGCCGTATTGTTCCAGCCGGTGTTTAGGCCAAACCCAAGTTCCTTAAACAAAGGTTCGGAGTAGGCATTAATTAATTTAGTTGCATCGCCGGGGGTAGCCTTTATCAACTGGTCGAACCCGTTTTGCGCTTGTGCCTTAGCACATAACAGCAAACATATTAACGTAAATAAGGGTAATATTTTTTTCATATTTAAAAATGATAAGGGATAAAATCTATTTGCTAAAGTATCACATATTTTACAATAATTCAATATCGTGAAAAAACGGTAATTTTGCGTTAATGATGCAAGAGACCGACTCATTTGAACAGGACGAACAAGACCTTTATGAGCACTTTCGCATTGTTGTAGATAAGGGGCAATCGCTGTTGCGGGTAGATAAATTTTTGATGCACCGTATTGAGAATGCAACACGCAGCCGTATCCAAAATGCGGTTGAAATGGGCAATGTACTGGTAAACGGCAAATCCATTAAATCCAGTTACCGGGTTAAGCCTGCTGATCTTATATCAGTTGTGTTACCGCACCCGCCGCGCGACACTGAAGTTTACCCCGAAGACATTCCACTAAACATTTTTTATGAAGATGACGATGTACTGGTGATCAATAAACCCGCAGGTATGGTGGTGCATCCCGGCTATAATAATTATACGGGCACACTTGTAAATGGCCTGGTATTTCACTTTCAGCAATTACCGGTAATGCCCGGTAACGATGGCCGGCCGGGTTTGGTGCACAGGATAGATAAAGATACCTCTGGCCTGCTGCTCATTAGTAAGAACGAACGTTCTATGACTTACCTGGCACGCCAGTTTTATGAGCATACCATCACCCGCAAATACCTCGCCCTGGCCTGGGGCGATCTCGAGACCAACGGCACAATAACCGGCTACATTGGCCGCAGTGTTAATGATAGGCGGGTAATGGCTATTTATGATGATCCCGAGAAAGGTAAATGGTCTGTAACGCATTATAAGGTTCTGGAGCGTTTTGGCTATGTTACGTTGATAGAATGCCAGCTGGAAACCGGCCGAACGCACCAGATACGTGCACATTTAAAGCACATTGGCCACCCGCTATTTAGCGATACTACTTATGGTGGCGATAAAATTTTAAAAGGCACCCTGTTTGGCAAATACAAACAGTTTGTTGAAAATTGCTTCGAGCTAATGCCACGCCAGGCTTTGCACGCCCAAACATTGGGCTTTAAACATCCATCCCTTAAAAAGCAATTAAATTTTGAAGCACCGCTGCCACCCGACTTTGACGCGGTTTTAAAAAAATGGCGAAAATATGTTACCGCCAACACAGCGCAAAACGTTTAAAATTTGTTGTGTTAACAGCTATGAAAACCCTCTTCATTAATTTTAATGGCGATATAATACCTGCCGACAGCAAAGTGCTAACGGTAACCAACCGTTCTTTCAGGTATGGCGACGGTGTTTTTGAAAGCATGCGGTTATTGAAAGGGAAATTACAGTTTCCCGAACTGCACGCGGGGCGTTTACAAGGAGGAATGAAAGCATTGAAGATTGAAGGCTATTCTCAAATGGACGACTGGTTTTTGAAGGATAAAGCTTCGGACCTGGCAGCCCGCAATAAGATAAAAGACGGCAGGTTGCGGTTAACCGTTTTTCGGGATTCTGATGGATTATATACACCTGAAAGCAATAAGGCCGCTTTTTGTCTGGAGATAGAACCCACGGCTACTACAGGATATGAACTCAATGCGCGTGGGTTGATCATGGATATTTATACCGAATTACATAAACCGGTTAATGCATTATCTAACTTTAAAACCTGCAATTCGCTGGTGTATGTTATGGCCGGGATTTATAAGTCGCAAAATAAGCTCGACGATGCCTTTCTATTAAATCAGGAAGGTTTTTTGTGCGAATCGACCAGTTCAAACCTGTTTGTGTGGTACAAGAACCAACTTTATACCCCCGGCTTAAGCGAAGGGTGTGTTAGCGGCGTAATGCGAAAAGTAATAATGCAACTCGCCGGAAAATTAGGCATCCCCGTTGTAGAAGCACAAATAAACCCTAATATTTTATACGAAGCCGAAGAGGTGTTTTTAACCAATGCCACCCGAGGCGTACAATGGGTACTGGGTTTTGGCGTTAAACGGTATTTTAATAAAGCCAGCAAGCAATTGGCCGACGAGTTAAATAAAGCAACTTTTTTTACAGGTTGATACTAAGATATAGTTTCTTCAACCTGTTTTATTTTTTCTGATATCCCATCCCATAGTTCAATTCTTTTTTGAAGCGCCTCAATAACAGCAGTTTCTGCTTCCTGCCATTTGGTGTTATCATTACCACACAGTCCGGCTGTCATTTGGTATGCTAACCGCGAGTGGTGATCGCCATCTACTTCAATGTGCCTCTCCAGGTAATAAAGTAATGTATTAACCTTGCCGGGGAACTGGTTGTTGATCTCGTGCACGAGGCTGATAAACATATCGGGTATCAGGTCCTCACGGCCAAAAGTGACACTGCTGCCTGGATATGCGGTTTATTAGCCTACATTTTTAACTGATAGTTTATGATCAGAAAGTACTTCGGTGCTGCTGATGTTAACGTTGCTCATTTTGTAAAAACACAGCTGAGTGGCAGCGGTTTTCCTAAACCGCTAATTTTGCATGTCAAAAAAAAAGCCGCTGATCTTTCGGTCAGTGGCTTTTTTAGAATGTAAAATCTCTTAGTTATGGTAGCGGTATTTAGCGCTGCGCACCAAGGTATGGTGTGCTCTCCATTCGGCACGGTGTTTTCTGGCTACATGCTTACGGTGCTCGTTACCAATAATATAACCGCCACCAGCGCCAATTGCACCGCCTATCAGCGCACCGCCAACGCCATGCCCAATTAAACCACCTGCAACTGCGCCACCGGCACCGCCAATTATTGCTCCGCGACCCTGATCGCTTAATTTTTTGTGTTGTGCCTGTGCCTGCATGTTGCCGGCAAATAATACCGTTGCTATTAAAGCCAGGCTGTAAAGTATCTTTTTCATAGTTTTTCTGTTTCTTACAGTTGTAACATACTTTACAGCCAATGGTTTAAAATATTTTATAATCTGCTTGTAACATTAATCAGATTGCCCTTTGGTTGCAGGCTGTTCATAGCCGCCCACTTTACCAAAATGCCTTTCGTAACGTATGCCTTCATCTTTACCAAAAGGATGCCCGCCAAAACCATTTCGCATCATGGCAATTGCTTTAGGTGCAATGTTTTCGCTATCGCGCGATGCAATAAGCTGCATTAGAGACTGGGCGATAACCGGTATGGCTACTTCCATATGCATGGCATCGGTAACCAGCCAGTTAACCTCGCCGGTATCTTCAACATAGGCGGGTACGTTGAAACCCTGTTTTTCGTCGTACAGGTTTTTCATGAGTTCAATAAGCCACGAGCGTACCACCGAGCCGTGGTTCCAGGTGTGCAATATTTCGCTGATGTTCAGTTCATCGCGGTAATGTGCAAGTAGGTCCATACCTTCACCTATGGCCTGCAGCATGCCGAATTCTATACCGTTGTGCACCAGCTTTACAAAGTGCCCCGATCCGGATGCGCCCGTATGCGTATAGCCATTGGGCACGGCAAGCGTTTTCAGTAAGCCTTCTATCTGGCTCACGGCTTCGCTATCGCCGCCTACCATAAAGCAGGCGCCGTTACGTGCGCCGCTTACGCCGCCGCTGGTACCGCAATCAATCAGGTGAATTCCTTTTTCTTCTTTTAATGCCTTGGCCCTGCGGATGCTGTCGCCCCAGTAAGAGTTGCCGCCGTCTATAATGATATCTCCCGCATCAAGCAGGGGAGATAACTGGCCGATTACCACATCAATGGCATGGCCTGCCGGTATGTAAATAAATACTTTCCGCGGACGCTCCAGATTGGCTATAAGATCTTCCAGGCTTGTTGCCAGTGTCAGGTTTTCGGCGGCCAGCCCGCCCGGCGAGTATTTATCATATCCAATTATTGTATAGCCTTTTTCGGCCGCCTGAAGCGCCAGATTGCTGCCCATTTTACCAAGGCCCACAACTCCGTAAGTTTTGTTTTCCATAATGTAAGGCCAAGTTATTAAAAAAACGCTTTTCATACAGACAGATATTTCCCCCCATTTTTGTTTAAATTTTTTTTAAAAAAGGATTAAACCATATAATACCTTCAATTGTCAAACAAAAACACAACACTTTTTTTATGAAAAAAAACATACTTATAAGCGCTTGTTTTTTAATAACAGCAATTATGGGCTGCACAAAAAATTACGGCCATCGTAATTTCGATCACAGCCCGTCGCAAACCAGTAATGCTGCAAGTACGGTAGCATCTGCATTGGCTGCCAACGCCGATGGTATTGTAAACCTGGTTGCCCAGGTTACGCTTAATGCACAGTCTATGGTAAGTTCGCGCTCGGCCTGTGGTACCATACGTGCAGATAGCACTACGCAGCAAAGCACTGCGGGTGCCACAACTACCTATACTTATACCAATAAAGATAAGTTTCTTATACTTTGCAACGGCACGAGCCAGCCCGATAGCGCTGTAAATATATCGGCTTATAGCGGTAATTACAGCAATACAGGCGTTACATCCAATAATTCGGGCAGTTCTGTATTCAACATTGGCGGGGTACTTGCGGCAGCGGCTAATTACACGGTGGATGGTACCTACACCCGCAGCGGTAATTACGTTTATAACAATACAACCAAAACCACAACATCAAGCAGTGTAAATATTGTATTGAAAAAGCTTTTGGTAAGCAAACCGCAACGCGGCATAATCGGGGGTATAGCTACCTTTACCATTACCGGTACAGATACTGATAATGGTGTTGCTGCAACAAACGGCAATTACAGCTACAGCGGCACACTTACCTTCAATAACACCAATTTTGCGGCCTTAACATTAAACGGAACCAATTATACGGTAAATTTGATCACCGGTGCAGTAATGTAAGGGTTTAGCAGGTTTTTAAAAGTTGCAGTAGGTTGTGTTAAAGCCAATAAAAACTAAAAAGGCCTACAATGATGCGCTTAGCCATGTTTATAATTAATGCAAACTGGTGTTAAAGGAGGTTCGGCATTGTCGGACGAGCTTGAGGTGTTAAGTATTTTAATTAAAGAGCACGAACGGGTAAATTATCCAGTTTCTCATCCTAACCATTTGGATGCCATAAGTTCTGTATAAAACAGGTGACCTTTCTGAAGGCGAATTAAGTTTATTATTGGGTACGAGATCACGTAAGTCTGAAATTTTTTCGGGCAAAAGAAAGTTAAGTCTGGCAATGATCAGAAAACTGACGGAAGCACTTCATATTCCTGCGGAAGTTTTAATTCAGGCATATTAACGTTTTTTAAATATTCAAGATCTCTCATTTCCCTATCACGTAGGTTACGAGGGGCCTATACAATTAAATTCAACGCCAATACCCCGCCTAATCCTAATGCTGCTACCAGCGTTTCCATGGCGCTCCAGGAACGGAAGGTGTCTTTAATGCTGAGGTTAAAATATTCTTTAAAAAGCCAAAACCCCGAATCGTTTACGTGCGACAATACCAGGCTGCCTGCGCCAATAGCCAATACCATTAAATTGGGGTTTACATGGTATTGCCCTACCATTGGCGCTACGATGGCCGCTGCCGTTAATCCCGCTACAGTGCTCGATCCTAAACTTATGCGGATTATAGCTGCTATAAGCCAGCCCATAATTAGCGGCGGGATGTTAAGTGTTTGTATCTGATCTGCAATTTGCTTGCTTACACCGCTATCAAGTAGTACCTGTTTAAATGCACCCGATCCCGCAATAATGAGCAAGATCACGGCTATATCCTTCAAAGCATCAACATATACGGCGCTTAGCCCGGCCATTTTTTTCCCCATGCCAATACCCAGACTAAACGTGCCGAATATGAGGGATATCAGCATGACTATAGAGCCATCGGTAATAAATGCTACCGACTTGTTAAGCGTTACATTGGTATTATGCAGGAAAGGGTATAACGCACCAAACATTAAAAGTATTACCGGCAGTAAGGCCGTAAAAAAGCTAATAAAGCCGCCCGGAAGTTCATCGTCGGCAATTTCTGGCGCCCGGAAGGTTGCCAAAGGCTGGCAATTTATGTTTTTTAAGGTGCGGGCGTAAAGCGGCCCGGCAATGATTATGGTTGGCACCGCTATTATAAACCCGTAAATGAAAGTAAGGCCCAGGCTGGCATGAAATTGAGCTACCAGTGCGGTAGGCGACGGGTGCGGCGGCAAAAACCCGTGTGTAACGGAAAGAGCAGCCAGCATAGGCAGCCCGATATAAACCGCGTTTATCTTATACTTATAAGCGATAGAAAATATAAGCGGCACCACCAGCACGAAACCAATCCCGTAAAACAGCGGTATACCAACAACCAAACCTGCCAATACCAACGCCCATTGGATATTTTTTTCGCCGCCGGCTTTAACCAGTACATCTGCAATTTTTTGTGCGGCGCCGCTTGTGGCTATAAGTTTGCCCAGCATGGCGCCCAGGCAAATAATAATTATAAGCTGCCCCATGGTATCGCCCATGCCTTTTTGCACAGACGCGGTTACTTTATCGAGCGGTATGCCAAGCAACAAGCCTGCGGCAACAGAAACCACAAGGAAGGCCAGGAACGGATTAACCTTAGCCCAGCTTACCAGCAGCACCAGGAGCACTATGCAAAGCAGAATAATAAGTATGGCCATTGGGAATATCGAATGCCGAATATCGAATAATGAATTATGAATACCGAATTTATTTAATTTGGGATTTCGGATTTCAAAACAACAATTATATTTCTAAATCTGCATCCACATTAATTTTTTAATTTCGGCTTTCGGGTTTGCGAATTTTCGGATGTCAAAACAATTCTTTAACATCCCGCATCTGTAATCTGCACATCCACATCCACAACCTATTCTTTTAAGGCCGTTACGCGTGAACCACCCTGGCCGGTAGTTTCAAAGGTGATAGATTTGGCTGTTAAGTCTGAGACGTAAAATTGAAAATCGCGGGTTTTGCCGCCATCCAGTGCTTCATGTATTTTAATGTTCCTCCCGCTAAGCGTATAAGTTCCATGTGAAAGGATCTTACCGCCCCAGATAATATTGAACTGTGCGTTTTTGCTGAAATTAATAAAGGGCTTGTTTTCTTCGAGATCGGCACGGGTAATGGTGTCTGGCGGGCTGCTGTTAGGTACGCCCACTTTTAAATAATTCCATTTGCCATAAAGCATATCGGCTTTAATGCCATCTGTGCAGGCAAAAAGGAGCATTGCAATTGATGCCATAACGGTTACAAGGGCTTTGTTCATAGATGAGAAAATATAAATTTTAAATAGATTCATTGATCTGTGCCGCAACTTCTATCATAATATTTTCTAAATGAAAATAAAAACCAAATGCCCGGCGGATGTTTTGAGGTTGTTGCGGTAAGGCTATACCGCCTGCTTTCAAAAGATCATATTTTGCTATTACCTCTTCTTTAAAAAGGGTGAAAAACCCTAAATGAAAAGCATCCGGGTAAATGTTATTGCCCTTTTCATTTAATTTGTTGTTCATTACAACCAATATAAAACCATCCCCGCCCTTAAGTACAGACATGGTATCATTTGGCTTTGCATCAGTTGAAGTGAAGTCGAAATATCGTATAAAAAATTCGCTGGCGGCGTTTACGTTGGCTACCGTGATATTAATGTGGTTTAAGATCATTTTTTAATTTTTATACCTGAAGAGACGCGAGTACTAAATCCAGGCATTGTGTTACTTTTTGCTGATTGATACTTTTAAGATGTGCGGGATTATTTCCTGCCCTTAAACTAAATTTTATTAACTGATACAAAGGTGCAAAAGCCAAAGACCAATATATTTCTATTGGCAGGTCTTTTACCTCTTTTTTGTTTACCGCGTTTTTATAGAATGATTTCATTTGTTTGCGGTATGCGCCGTCTTCACCTGCACTTACGGCTAATACCAATGGTGAATTAATAAATTGCTCCAGGAACAAAAAATGAAGCGGGTGCGCTATAAAGTAATTGTAGCGGTTCGCCCATAAAATTTGCATTCCAGGCTTAAAATTTGCCTCGGGGTTAAAGCCTGCTAACGCTGCGTGATTAGAACTATTAAATATTTCCAGGTATAGCCTGTTTAACAGATCTTCGCGGTCTTTAAAATAAATATAGATGGTTGCGGGCGATACATTTGCTTTCTTCGCGAGTTTTTGCATGCTCAAACCTTTAAAGCCTTCTTCAACAATCATTTCCAAAGCAATGTTAAAAATAGCTTGACTTTTAGTTTCATCTCTTGTACGCATATCACCGCAAATATAAATGAATATTCGTTCATTTATATTTTTATATTTTACAGCTAAAGAGTTTTTTAAGCAATTGCGTGAGAAACTAAAGATTTACCCCTGCAGTTCAAAAAGATAATAAGGGCACGTATATCCTGCCTTAACCAAAACAGGCTTAGATACATTAAATACTTTTATTTCACTATTAATATTACCTTCTAAAGTGCCGTTATGTGCATGCCCGTGGAAACAAGCCGTAACACGGTTGCTTATCATTGGGCCAACCAGGCGTGACGAACCCAAAAAAGGAAATATCGCTTCAGGTTCGCCAACCACGGTTGCGCGGAGCGGTGAATAGTGCATAAGCACGATCTTATGATGGACTATGGGGCTGGCATCCAGTTTATTAAGGGCGCGCGCCAGTAGGGCCGCCTCATTTATGGTCTCCTGCACAAAAATTTTAACGGCACTCTCACCAAACATAGAGAGCATGTTATCACCAAAACCACCGCCGAAGCCCTTTATACCAGCGAAACCAATATTGCCGATGATCATCGTTTCGCCATCCAGCACATGCACACCGGGGCCTTCAATTGCCCGCCGTATTAATTTCTGTTGCCCCTTATCGTAGTCGTGATTACCTAAAACACATATCACCGGTACAGTGCAAAATTTTAACTCCCCGGCCAGTATTGTAGCTTCGCTTTCATCACCCGTATGGGTTAAATCGCCGCAAATAAGCAATACATCTGCATAAGCCGATACTTCTTTAAAGTAAGTTTCCCATTTGTCTTTGTCGGTTTTACGCACATGGATATCTGCAATGGCGGCAATTTTTGTCATCTTGTTTTGTTACATGTGTATGGATGGTAATATAATGCTTATTGTACTATTATTCTTTTGTAAATCGCCTGGGGCAACTACCATATAGCCAAATCTTTTATTTAAGATAATATGCAAGCTATAGCAATTAGGCACATATTGCCGTAAATGGTAAATTAGCCTCCCTGTGAGAAGGATAAGATTAATTTGTTTTGCTGTCATGCTGCCCTGGCTGGCATTTGCCCAAACCGAAAGTGGGCTAAACTGCCAGGCGGCATTTACGTTAGCCGCCAATAGTTATTGTTCTGCCCGTGGTGCATACAATAATACCAACCCCGTTCAGAATGGCACAACCTGGTTTAAATTCACGGCCCAGTTTACAAGTATCACCATAACCATAAGCGGCGCGGGCACAGGAGGTACCCTGGTGTTACCTCAAATAAGTCTATATAGCGGTTGCGGGGCGGCAGCTATGCCAACCGTTAACAGTAATACCGGTGACGTTACTACGCTTCATGCCGATGCGTTAACTGTAGGCAATACTTATTACTTGGCTGTTTCTGGGTCTGGTACCGGTACATTTCAGATATGTGCAAATAACTACAAATCTGCGCCCACAGATGGTGAAGATTGCGCAACCGCACAATTTCTTTATAACACAAACGATGTGCGGATTATAGGTTTTATAGGGGCCGGGTTAAATAGCCATGAAAGTGCAGGTACCTGCTTAATGGGGCAGGAATCAAATACTTCGTGGTATAAATGGAGCGCCTCTAACAATGGCCGCCTGGTTTTTACGCTCACACCAGACAGCCTGAAAAATGATATCGATTTTGTGTTATATGATCTGGGTACCACCGGCGATTGCAGCGGCGTTACCGCGGCGAATGCTATACGCTGCGCTGCGGGCAGCGGTACAAATTGCAACCCGTTTTATAATCAAACCGGCCTGGCGGCAGCTTCTGTCGATTTAACTGAAACTTCGGGCTGTGTTACGGGGCAAGATGGTAAGGTGAAGGCAGTTGATATGCTGCAGGGCCATATCTATGGTCTGTTGATAAACAATTTTTCGGGCAATAGTGGTGTTACCTTAAAATTCACAGATGCCGATAATGGTACACCTGCTACAGGTACATTTGGCGCACCGGCGGCTGTTGTAAGTTATCCGTCAACAAGTTGTACATCAGACCGTACATATATTTTTAACAATTACCTCACAGCCACCAACCAGTTTCAATGGAACTTTGGCGCAGGGGCCACCATAACCGCTGCCGATGCGCTGGGTAATTTCACTGTTTTATACGACAGCCCGGGCATCCGAATGGTAACACTCACCATAACATCGCCTCTGGGCCAACAAAGCGTTAGCAGCCTGAGCGTGGATGTGCCGGTTTCACAAATACCCGCAACGCCGGTGGTAATTGCAAATAAAAGCGCTTTCTGTTTGGGCGATACCATTGTGTTGAGCACTCCCCAGGTAAACAACTATACTTATAAATGGAGCGGGCCGGCATCGTTTACCGCAACGGGGGCAACCATAAACATTCCGGTTACGGCAAATTATGTTTCGGGCACTTATAACCTCACTGCTTATAACGGCACATGCCAAAGCGCGGTCGTATCTATTATGCCCAATGTGCCGGCAGGACCAACAGCTTCGTTTACGGTTTCTGTTAAATTAAATACCATAACATTTGTACCCTCGTCTATAATTTTTAACAATACGTCGGTTAACGCAGACCACTATTTATGGGATTTTGGCGACCTGGCCACGTCAACAAATATTAACCCCACACATGTTTACAATAAAGCAGGTACATATAAAGTTAAACTTACGGCTTATAACTCAGCCAACTGTGCCGCAGACGTTACTGAAGGCGATTTCATCATTAAAAGCAACATCACCCTGTTGTTTAACAGTTTTACCCCGAACGGCGATAATATTAACGACAAATTTGCCGTCTCTATAGCTAATGTGAGTATATTTCATATCCAGATATTTAACCGCTACGGGCAATTAGTTTTTGAATCCCGGGACCCGTTTACAAGTTGGGATGGTACATTAAGCGGCGGCCCCGCACCCGTAGGTACTTATTATTATATTATAAATGCTGTTGACCAGGGTGGAAAATCCATTAAGCAGTCGGGCAATGTAATGTTGCTCAGATAGCTGCCTCAATAATTATGCAGGCGGCGTTTATGTTACCACTTTTTGCTTCATGTTTTAGCTTATACAATTACCCATAAATCCACTGTAACAATTAGGCACATATTGCCAGAAGTGGTAAATTAGCAGTCCCGTGAGAAGGACACTTGTTGTTTATTGGTTGATCTTATTATCCTGGCCGGCCTATGCCCAAACCGGGCACCAAACCGGTACAGGTTTAGATTGTGCAAATGCATTTTATTCTACAGATAATTTATTTTGTTCGGAAAACGCACAATATAATAACCAAAATATTGTGCAAAATGGTGTTACCTGGTTTAGGTTTAAAGCTATACTGCCGGTAGTTACCGCTACCATTAGTGGCAATGGCCCGGGGGGCACGCTTTTAAATCCTCAGGCGGCATTTTATTCTGATTGCGGGATTACTTCCATACCTTCAATATCAAGCATTACCGGCGGCGTACGCACAGTACATGCCGACGGATTGACGATTGGTAACGATTACTATGTGCGGGTTACAGGCTCAAACACTGGGACATTTAAGTTCTGCATAAACAACTATGAACCTACCAGTTTAAACGGGCCCGACTGTGAAACAGCACAGTTTATTTATAGCACCAATGATATAAAAATAGGCGGCAATGCTGGCGTGGGGGCAAATGGCCATGAAGCAGATGGTACCTGCCTAAATAATGCCGAAGCTAATACAACCTGGTTTAAATGGCAGGCCGCAAATAACGATCCGCTGGTCTTTACATTGATACCTGACATACAAACCAACGATCTGAATTTCGTTTTATATGATTTTGGTTTATCCAGTTCATGCGCTAATATTTCTGAGAGTAACGCCCGGCGTTGTGCAGCCGGCAGTGGGGTTTCATGCAGGCCGCCGGACCCCAGATATTTTAAAACCGGCCTTTCTGTAAATGCGGCTGATTTAAATGAAGGGCCGGGCTGCGGGCCCGATAAAGATGGTATAGTACAAAGTGTAGATATGGTTGCGGGGCATTTTTACGGCTTACTTGTAGACAATGCATCTGCCGGTAAAGGTTATACCCTTAAATTTAATGATGCCCTAACCACTGCGCCTTCTACAGTTAAGTTTGCAGGGCCAACTGTTGACATTAACATTACCCCAAATAGCTGCCAGGCAGACCGCACCTATATTTTCTACAGTTATTTGACCGTTACAAACGAGTTTACGTGGGATTTTGGGCCAGGCGCTACCATTTTGAATGCCGACGCACTTGACAAGTTTACTGTAATTTACGACTCGCCCGGAAAACGCACAGTTAAGCTTATCTTAATAGGTTCCGGCGAATCTGCGACCCAAGACATTGATGTACCTGCATCTACATTACCCGTAACCCCCACCGCTGCAGTCAACAAGGCTCAATATTGCACGGGAGACACGATCTTATTAAGTACCCCGCAAATAGGGACATACACCTACACATGGACCACACCCGAAGGTTTTAACGCCCAGGGTGCGAACATATATGTGCCCATAACAGATAAATATAAACCGGGAACTGCCTATACAGTAACGGCAAGTAATATCACTTCTAATAACACCTTTTGTGCCGGTGGCAGCGCAACGGTTATACCTAACGTCTCGGCAGCGCCGGTTGCGGCTTTTACCACCGTGCCACAGCCAAATACCACATTAGAAGTACCCTCATCTATAACGTTTACCAATACATCTGTAGACGCAAACAGTTACCTTTGGGATTTTGGAGATGCTGCAGTTTCTACAGAAATGACTCCGACTCATAAATATACAACCGGCGGAAAATATCATATTAAACTAACTGCATTTAATACCAATGGCTGCTCGTCTTCTGTTACAACAGGAGATTTTATTTTGAAATATTCTAACACCATTTTGCTATTTAACAGCTTTACGCCAAACGCCGATAATATAAACGACAAGTTTGTAGCTTCCATAACCAATATCAGCACTTTTCACATACAGGTGTTTAATCGTTACGGTAAGAAAGTGTTTGAAACCCGCGATCAATCAATAAACTGGGACGGTACCTCAAATGGCAGCGCTGCACCTGTGGGCACTTATTATTATATAATAGATGCAATAGGGCTGGATGGTAACAAAATTAGCGAGTCTGGCTACGTTACACTGCTCAGATAACAGTTTGATGAAATTTTATAAATTTATATCTTGCGTACAGGATAAATATGAAGGTTATAAAATTAGGTATCTGCGGTTCACTTGTTTTAATTGGCGCACTGATCAGATTTGCCAATGCAGCTGATAATAAAAATTATGAACGTAAAGCTATTTGTTTGTCAGATAGCTCACAGCTTAAAATGAGTGCCAAAGATTCGAGCGTGATAGACGAAACCCGAAAATTGGTAAAACTATATGGCGATGCAAGTATAAGCGAAGGAAGTTCTAAAATTACTGCTGAATACATAGAATTTAATGAAGACACAAGAATGGGCGTGGCGCGTGGCAATGTTGTGATTTACAGTTATAATAAAATAATTATTAAAAACCCCATCGCCTCCTTTTTCAAATTGGAGTATCCGCCAAATAATTCTGTTAAAGAAGAGCAGTCGCCCGCCGGGTTTCAACATCCACACTAAATTACTTGGTTTTCTAAACGGCCAATTTATCGGGGGTAAAAAAGAAGTTAAAATCCTGAAATTCGGGTTCAAGACTATTTTCTATCTTTGCCGATTATCATCAGCGCTAATGAAGATATCATATAACTGGCTTAAAGAATTTATTTCTACAGATAAAACCCCCGCCGAAATTTCGACCATACTTACTAGTACAGGCCTCGAAGTGGAAAGCCTGGAAAAAGTGGAGGCCATACCAGGCGGTTTAGCAGGCCTGATAATTGGCCTTGTGAAAGATTGTGCACAACACCCCAATGCAGATCGTTTGCGCGTTACCCATGTTGATATTGGCGCCGGCGAAAACTTGCAGATTGTTTGCGGCGCGCCAAACGTTGCCGCTGGCCAAAAAGTGGTTGTTGCCGTAGTAGGCACAACCGTTTATCCAACAAAAGGCGAACCTTTTAAGATCAACAAATCTAAAATACGCGGCGAGATATCTGAAGGGATGATCTGCGCTGATGATGAAATAGGTCTCGGCAGCTCACACGAAGGTATTATGGTTTTGCCCGATGAAGCCGTTACCGGCACCCTGGCTAAAGATTATTTCAGCCTGAACGACGATTACATGTACGAGATAGGCCTTACACCTAACCGTGCAGATGCGGCATCGCATTTGGGTACTGCCCGTGATATTGCGGCATTCCTGAAACTCAAAATTCAAAAACCCAATGTTTCGGCATTCGCTGTGGATAATGAAAGTAGAACCATCCGGGTTGAGGTAGAAAGCAAAGCTTGCATCCGTTACAGCAGCTTAACAATATCGGGTATTACGGTAAAAGAATCGCCGCAATGGTTAAAGGATAGGTTGGCAGTTATTGGCGTGCGCGCCATTAACAATGTAGTAGATGTTACCAACTATGTGCTTCACGAACTTGGGCAGCCGTTGCACGCTTTTGATGCCGATACCATAACCGGTAACCAGGTAATCGTAAAAACTTGCGCAGAAGGCACACCATTTATAACACTCGATGGTGTGGAGCGTAAACTCAATGCAGATGACCTGATGATCTGCAACGAAACTGAGCCGATGTGTATTGCCGGAGTATTTGGTGGTGCAACTTCTGGTGTTAGCGACGCAACCACTAATGTATTTTTAGAAAGCGCATACTTTAACCCGGTTTCGGTGCGAAAAACATCTAAGCGTTTTGGCTTAAAAACCGATGCGTCATTCCGCTTTGAACGCGGTACCGATCCTGACATGACGGTGTTTGCCCTAAAACGAGCCGCTTTGCTCATTAAAGAGGTTGCAGGAGGGGCGATATCTTCAGATATTTCCGACATCTATCCTTCGCAAGCGCGGCCTTTTAAAATTGATTTTAGCTATAAAAATGCCATCAGGTTAATTGGTAAAGATATTCCGGCAGCAGAGATCAAGGCCATTATAGAAGCTTTGGATATTAAGGTTGAGTCAGAATCGGCAGAGGGTTTATTGCTCGAAGTGCCGCCCTATCGCGTAGATGTTACCCGCGAGGTTGACGTGATAGAAGAAGTGCTGCGTATTTATGGTTACAATAATATCGAGATACCAACACAGATCAGGGCATCGTTAAATACCTCGGCAAAGCCTGAGCGTGATACTGTTCAGCGGGTCATATCTGAGTTACTGACCGCCAATGGCTTTAACGAGATGCTGGCAAATTCGCTCACTGCGTTAACCTTTGCTGCCAGCCCGGAGCATGCGGTTAAAATATTAAACCCGCTAAGTAACGATTTGGATATTATGCGCCAAACCTTGCTCTACTCGGGATTGCAGGCTATTGCCTATAACCAGAACCGTAAAAATCTAAACCTAAAGTTTTACGAGTTTGGCAAGGTTTATAATTTAAAAGACGACAAGTATGCCGAGGCACGCCAACTCTCGCTGTTTATCACTGGTGCAAAGCAGGGCGAACAATGGGATAGCAAACCGCAGCCGGTATCTTTCTATCATTTAAAAGGCGCAGTTGATGAATTGGTTGACCGTTTAAAGCTGGATGATTACAGCATTGAAGATGTGACCGACAATGAGTTGGCTTATGGCCTGCAGTATAACTTCCGCGGCGGTAAATCGCTGGTGAAGTTTGGGGTTGTGAATGCTGGCGCTTTAAAGAAAACCGATGTTGAGCGCGAAGTATTTTACGCATTGTTCAACTTTGACCTGATACTACAGCTGGTGCAAAAGCACCAGATCACGTTTAAAGATATTCCTAAATTTCCGGCCGTAAGGCGCGATCTTTCTATGCTGGTTGATAATGCCGTAACCTTTAATCAGCTAAAAGGCATCGCCCAAAAAACAGAGCGCAAGTTATTGAGCGAAGTAAACGTGTTCGATGTGTACCAGGGCGATAAGCTGCCTGTAGGAAAAAAATCGTACGCACTAAGCTTTATCCTGCAGGATGAAGAGAAAACCCTAACCGATAAAGCTATAGATAGCATTATGCAAAAATTAATTTATAACTTCGGGAAGGAAGCAGGGGCGGAGATAAGGAAATAGTGAGCAGCCCTTTAGCTAAGCTCAGGATGAATCCGAAATTGATCCCGATAGGTACCGGGAAGAAATCCTAAATCAAGAAATGTTAGTAACCGAACAGTTAACAGCAGTTGCAGAAAAAACCGAACGCTTAATAGAGCTTTGCGGTATCTTGCAGGAAGAAAATGAGTTGCTTAAACGCGAACGCGAACTGCATGGCAATGCAGCTAAAGAGGGTAAAAGTAAAGTTGCCGAACTGGAAGAAAAGCTTCGTGTATTGAAACTGGCAAAATCAATTTCGGGTACAAGTGAAAAAAGCCTTGACATCAAGCAAAAAATTAACGAATTTGTGCAGGAAATTGATAAGTGTATTGTGTTACTAAAAAAGTAACGCAAGAAGTGAAACAAGCCTAATGGGAGAGATCTCCATAAAAATAAATATTGCTGACAGAGTTTACCCCTTAAAGGTAAGCATGGAAGAGGAAGAAATAATACGTAGGGCGGCAAAGCTAATTAATGACAGACTGAAGGAATATCAGGAAAATTATGCAGTTAGAGACAAGCAAGACCTGCTATCGATGGCAGTGTTGCATTACGCAACGGCATCATTAAAGGCAGAACGTAAGGTTACAACAGAGGATACCGAAGTTGCAGATGGGGTATACCATTTAGACCAATTATTAAACAAATTCTTCGCTAAGTAATAGCGTTCTTACATTACAAAAGGCAAAAATTTAACCGCGGTTAAATTTTAAGTTTCACCCGGCATAAGCAGGCTATGTACATTTTTAAGTGGATTTGTCCATTTGATTAGTGTATTGGTCTATTATGCAGGCGCTTAAAATTTAAGACGCGGTTTTTTTATTTATATACTTTTATTAACCTAATTATAATTTATGACCATACTACTTTATATCATTATCGGCCTGCTGGTTGGTGCCATGGTAGGCATCATCATTGGCCGCTATATGTTGCGCAAGTTGTTTAAGGAGCAGGAAGTTGCGGCCCAGAACAAAGTAAAAAAGATACTGAAAGAGGCCGAAAACAACGCGGAGAACATGAAAAAGAACCGCATGTTTGAAGCAAAGGAGAAGTTCTTACAATTGAAGACAGAGCATGAGCAGGAAGTTAATGCCAAGAACAATAATCTTATACAGCGCGAAAATGCCATGAAGCAAAAAGAGCAATCTTTAAATTCTAAACTGGAAAATGCCACCCGTAAAGATGCCGAAATAGATAACGTGCGTAAAAACCTGGAACGCCAAACCGAGGCTGCCGTTAAAAAGCAGGAAGAAGTGGAAGCCTTAAAAAATCAGCATGTACAACAGTTGGAAACCATTGCTGGTTTAAGCGCCGAAGATGCTAAAAATCAGCTGATAGATAACCTGCGTGAAGAAGCCCGCACAAAGGCCATGATGCAGATCAAGGACATTGTTGACGAAGCCAAGCTAACCGCTACCAAAGAAGCAAAAAAGGTAGTTATACAAACTATACAGCGTACCGCTACCGAAAGCGCTATCGAAAATACCGTCTCTATCTTCAATATCGAGAACGACGAGATAAAAGGCCGCATCATAGGTCGTGAGGGTCGTAACATCCGTGCATTGGAAGCTGCTACGGGTATAGAGATCATTGTAGATGATACACCTGAAGCAATCATCCTGTCGGGTTTTGACCCTGTTAGGCGCGAGATTGCACGTTTGGCCATGCACCGTTTGGTAACAGATGGCCGTATCCACCCTGCACGTATTGAAGAGGTGGTTGCCAAAACCAAAAAGCAGATAGAAGAAGAAATCGTAGAAATTGGCGAGCGTACTGTAATTGACCTGGGAATCCACGGCCTACACCCCGAACTGATCAGGATGGTTGGCCGTATGCGCTACCGTTCATCATACGGGCAAAACCTCTTACAGCATTCGCGCGAGGTTGCTAATTTTTGCGCTACCATGGCCGCAGAATTGGGGTTGAATGTAAAAATGGCTAAGCGTGCGGGCTTACTTCACGATATTGGCAAGGTGCCTGATGATAATCCCGAACTGCCGCACGCAATTTTAGGTATGCAGCTTGCCGAAAAATATAAAGAACACCCGGAAGTTTGCAATGCCATTGGCGCCCACCATGACGAGGTGGAAATGACCTCCATGATATCGCCTATTATTCAGGCTTGTGATGCTATTTCGGGGGCACGCCCGGGGGCGCGCCGCGAGGTAGTGGAAAGCTACATCAAACGTTTAAAAGAACTGGAAGAGTTGGCGTTATCATATCCCGGGGTAGAAAAAACATTTGCTATACAAGCGGGCCGTGAGCTGCGTGTAGTGGTGGAAAGCGAAAAGATAAGCGATGCACAGTCGGAAGTTTTAGCGGCAGATATCTCAAACCGTATCCAAACAGAAATGACCTATCCGGGCCAGATAAAGGTTACGGTGATCAGGGAAACCCGGTCTGTAGCTTTTGCGAAGTAACCCTTATTAGCGCGTTCAAACTCTCAATCTGTTTGCTAACGGAGGGGCTTTTAAAAAATATAGATCGTCATGGCGAAGTACGAAGCAATCCCTTATTTCGCGAGGAGCTCTACAGATCGGGGATTGCTTCGTCGTTTCTCCTCGCAATCACGATATTTACATAGTTGCATAATAGGCTTTTGAAAGAACTAAAAAATAAATCTTCAAAAAACATCAACGGGGCCTTGCGCCCCGTTGATGTTTACTTTAAACAGTACAGCGCTGCGTTTAGCGGGGCTACGCAAATAATATTATTGTGCGTACTTTCTATGGTATTCTATTTTGGGCTGATAGGCCTGGTGTGGGCGATCCCATTTCCGCATTTAAATTTTCTGCATAATTACAACGGATACTTTAACTGGGCATCGTTCATTATTGCCGGGCTTATGTTCTGCTGGTACAGGCAATCGGCGCTATTATCGTACTTCTTACTGGTATTACTGTTCAGCACATCATACGGGGTTACCCTTGTGAAAGCAGGGCAACCATCGGGTTCGATTCCTATTCGCCTCGTGTATTTTGCATTAATTATAGCGGCGGTTTTCGGCCTTGTGAAAATGACAAGCAAGCGCGACCTCAACTTCTTCAAAGCTTTATTTTTTCTTCCCCTGTGGCTGGTCCATTTTATTACCCGCCGTTTAAGCACAAGCTATTAATCCCTTTTTAAGGCTGTTTCCATCTTTAGTTAATGTTAAGATTGCTTAACTAATGATAATCATGTGTTAACATTCACGTAATGTTATAGCCCAACCTTTGTGGCAAACAAATAGCATATGAACAAGATCTACTTATTCCTATTATCATTATTTACAATTTGCCTTGCCATAAACGCAAATGCGCAGATAACAAGTGCCGTTTTATCGGGCAAGGTTGTTGATTCAAAAGGCGTTAATATGCCCGGCGTTACCATTTCTGCACTTAATACCAGCACCGGCACACGTTACGGCACACAAACAAACGCCGATGGCCGTTATACCATGGCAAACGTTAATGCAGGCGGCCCTTATACTATATCGGCAAGCTTTATAGGTTACAAAAAAGAGCAACGCGACGGTATTACCATCACACTCGGAAATTCTACATTTAACTTTCTCTTAACAGACGAAAGCACTGCTTTGAAAGAAGTTGTGGTGCGCGCATCGGGCGGTGCAACCAAAACAGGTGCAAGTACCCGTATTGGCCAAAACCAAATAAAAACTTTGCCTTCTATCAACCGCAACTTTCAGGATCTTACCCGCGCAACCCCGCAAAGTAATAACAACTCTTTCCAGGGTACTAACTACCGTTACAATAACGTAACCTTAGACGGTGCCATTAACAACGACGCCATAGGCTTTAGCCCGTCATTGGGCGGGCAAACTAACAGCTCGGGCCAGGTAGGCAGCAGTACACGTACCAACCCTATATCAATTGATGCTATACAGGATATACAGGTATATGTAGCGCCTTATGACATCAAGATAGGCAACGTATTGGGCGGAAGTATAAACGCGGTTACACGCAGCGGTACAAATGATGTTAGCGGTTCGCTTTACACGTTCGGCCGCAATGCATCGCTGGTAGGTAACAACAACGCTTCAACATTAGCGGGCGGCGATGGTTCAAGTGAGCCGGGCGCATTTCATGATTACCAGGTGGGTGCCCGTTTAGGTTTCCCTATCGTTAAAAATAAATTATTCTTTTTTACCAACGAAGAAATTAACCGCCGCCAGGACCCTGTTATATCGGGCGCAGGTACGGCAGGTTCTGCTAAAATATTGTCGCTGCAGGATGCACAAAACATTGCAGCCGCCTTTAAAGCATATAGCGGGCAGGATGCAGGCACTTACGATAATACTACCATATTCTCTAACTCTAACAAGTTTTTTAACCGTTTAGACTGGAACATCAACGACAAAAACCAGTTAACCTTAAGAAACAACACGATCAGTTCTACAGCTACAAATTTAGAGCGCGATCAAACAAACTTTCGTTTTAGCGGCATAGATTATACATCACATAACAACTCATCGTCAACAGTTGCCGAGTTAAAATCGAGATTGTCTAACAATTTAAGCAACAGCTTATTATTAGGATATTCGAACGTGCACGATTATCGCAGCCCAAACTCTAACCCTGCATTACCCCAAATAGAAATTACCGGTAATTCGCCCGGTACTACTATCTTTCTGGGTACAGACCGTGAGGCCGCCATATTTGATATGCACCAAAAAACCACAGAGTTTACAGATAATTTAACCTTAACAAAAGGTAAGAACACATTTACCTTTGGTACGCACAACGAGTTTTATGATATTACCTACAACTTTGTAAACTCATGGAACGGCCGCGATGCTTACAGCAGCATTGCAAACTTTTTAGCTAACAGCCCGTCGCGTGTACGTGCAAACTACAATTACACTAATGATACCCGTGATTATATCTTAGCCAACCCATCGGCAAAGTTTAAGGTTAACCTGTTAAGCGCTTATGCGCAGGATGAAATACAACTGACCGATAACTTCAAATTAACAGCAGGTTTGCGTTTAGATTATGCCGATGTGCCTAATAAACAGCCTTTAAGCGCAAAAACGGTAAACGCACCTGTCGACCCAAACTATGGTACAACCTATACCTATACCCAGCCGAGAAATATTACCAACCATTATCTTAACAATGTTGAGATAAACCCAAGAGTATCATTTAATTATGATATTAATGGCGATCAAAGCGTGATATTAAGAGGCGGCAGCGGGTTCTTTACGGGCCGCGTGCCCTTCGCCTGGTTCGGTTATGCGTTTTATAACAATGGCGATACTTATGGCGCTTATGATAAAAAACCAAGTGCAGCATCGCCAATTACACCGGGCACAAACCCTACGCAAGCGCCTGCTAACGGCGGTTTAGGATTTGTAAATCAGCAGGTGCCTGCGCCTAATACATCTGCAACGGGCCCAACCCAGGTAGATATAATTGACAATAACTTTAAAATGCCGCAGGTATGGCGCAGCAGTTTGGCTGTAGATTACACTACAGATAACCAGTGGAAATTTACTTTAGAGGGTATATATACCAAAGTTATTCATGACTTAAAATTTCAGCACGTGAATTTAGTAGATAATCCTATCTATTTCCCGTATGATACCCAGCACCAGCAGCCCATATATGTAGCGGGTACAAACGGCGTTGGCGCAACAAGCCAGGCCATAAGCCCTAACTATACCAATGCTTACGAACTCTCTAACACTAGCGAAGGTTACCGCTACAGCGTTACCGCGCAAGTTGCTAAGTTGTTCACCCTATCATCGAGCAGTAATTTTAACTACAGTGTTGCTTATACTTACGGCCATTCTAAAGATGTTACTAACGGCATACGTAACTCAATGGAGTCTAACTGGCAATTAAACCAGGCATTAAACCCTAACAATCCCGGCCTGGCTAATTCTAACTTCGATATTCGCAACCGTATTGTATCGTCTGCTAACTACATGATCAACTGGGATGCCGCTAAGAACTTTACGGCAAACTTTACCCTGTTCTTCACGGGCGCGAGCGGAACACCTTATACATTTGGCTTTTACCCAAGTTCTATTGATGGCACAGGCCAGCAAGTTAGTTTAGCTTATATCCCAAAAGTGGGCGAAACCGTTAACTTCTTCAGGGACCTTACTGTGGGCGGCGTTACAACCACTGCAGCACAACAGGCAGCAAACTTTGATGCCTTTATAGATGGCGACCAATATCTTAAAACCCGCCGCGGCCAGTTTACGCAGCGGAACGCTGCCTTTACACCATGGAACAACACCTTAGATTTCCGTTTTGCACAGGACTTTAAATTTGGCCATGGCAAAAAGAAACAGGTAATTACGTTTACTTATGACATTGTTAACCTTACCAACCTGTTGAATAAAAGCTGGGGACAATATTACTTTTCTCCTAACACTTACAACTCAACATCGAGCGTTGGCTTAACCACACGTACAGCAGGTAATGCTGCTAATAACCCTGTTTACACCTTTACAAACCCGGGCTTACCTTATTCGGTCGATTATTTTGCCTCACGGTGGCAAATGCAGTTCGGCTTGCGGTACAGCTTTTAACTGAACGCACAATTAGTTTATTAGTTAACAAGAAAGGCCTCCAATTGGAGGCCTTTCTTGTTAACTAATCTTTTGTCATTTCGAGCCGGCGCAGGAGGCGCGGCAATACCGTAGCTTTACCTAATCAACATATATGAATACGAGATGGCTTCGTTGCCCGCAATGACATATTATATAAGGGGTTTTATTCGCTCAGCACAGTAAACTCAAAATCTAAGGGCTCGAAATTGTTGATGAGTTCGTCTATAAACCGCTGGCCCCATTTTACATAGAACATGCCAAAGTTTTCGTTGCGTTCCTGAAGGCCGTTGGAAGGGAAAAGCTCGGCTTTAATGCCATCGATTTGAGCAAGGCGTGTATCGTAGTTGCGTTTTTCTGCGCGGAGCAGCTTACCTTCCAGCTTATCTAACGCGTGTTTAAGCCGTGCTTCAACAGCACCTGCAGATGGCACCAGGGTTTGATCTACCTTGCCGGCGCGCGCCTTAATATCGTTAAAAATGGCGTTAAATTGCTGCCATTCGTTACCCAAACTAAGCTCGTTATCGGTATTTTTTTTAATCCAGTTGCTTTTGATCGCGTCTGTAGGTTTAAAAAGGTCTGAAATAGCAAGCTTCATATTTTTAACCTTGACGGCAGTTTCTTTGCGGACAATTAAGGCAGAGTTTCGCAGTACAAGCACCGGGTAATTGATCTGATAATGATCGAAAGTTGATTTTAGTTCTAACCAGTAAACCAGTTCGCCGCCCCCACCTATGTAAGCAAGGTTAGGCAGAATATATTCCTGGTAAACCGGGCGCATGGCTACATTAGGGCTAAAACGTTCCGGATGCTGGTTTATTTCTTCCTTCAATTTAACCTCATCGAAGCTGATCTCGGTGTTTAAAACTTTATAGGCGTCATTTTCAAAAATAATGCGTTCACGTAATCCCTCATTTAGATAAAAGAAATTGATCTCCCGCGGATTAACCTGAATAGGAATATGGAGTGTTTGCATCAACTCTACACTTTCCTTGATATTTTTAAAACTGTTCTGCTCAATAATATCTGATGTGATGATTGGCGCAAACTGCTTTTTCAGCCGCGTATCATCAGCATCAATAACTATCAGGCCATATTGCCCAAATAGTGCGTTGGCTAAATAGCGGGTGGCATCTGCAAGGTTGGTAAACTTGCCGTAGGCAGTTTCCATAATATCTGCAAGTTCGGCCCCAAAACCTTCAATACCCAAAACCCCTTTATACTGATTTAATGCTTCGCGAATAGATTTCAGATCCAGCCGCCCTGTTGCGCCTTTTGCATCTAAATTCCATTGCACTTTTTTGCCGCCCACGTTAGTGTAATTTATTTCGGCAAAATCGTGGTCTTCGGTTGCCATCCAGTAAACAGGTATAAAGTTTTTATCGGGGAATGCGGCTTTTAACTGCGCCGATAGCTTTATAGCCGTAACGATCTTATAAATAAAATAAAGCGGGCCGGCAAAAAGGTTAAGCTGATGGCCCGTAGTTATGGTAAAGGTATTTTCGTTCGCAAGATCAGCGATATTTTGTCGGGGTATAACCGCCTTTTCGTTTACCGCAGTTATGCGGGTATATTGTTCTGTAAGTACCTTAACAAGCAGATTCCTGTCGGCCGTTACTTTTTTATCATTAAAAAGTTGTGCAAAGCCCTTAAGATCTGGGCGGTATTGGTAAAATGAACGTAAATCTGGCTGATCTTCGAGGTAATCAGTTACCGTTTTGGTAAAATAGCCGGTTTCTTTGTAGCCTAAACAAAATGAGTCCATCTTTGATTTCGGAATTCGGATGTTCGATTGTGGATTTCCTTGCCTTACATCTTTAAGCTTCGAAGTTAGATTTTAAATTGCTAAATCAAAGATTGGCGTAACCCGGCGGGACTTATTTTACAATTTGTCCATAAAGGTCAAAATCCTCGGCCGTATCTATCTTCACGTTTACAAAGGTGCCTATGGTTGCGTATTGCGCAGAGGCATCTATCAGAACCTCATTGTCAACCTCGGGCGAATCGAATTCTGTGCGGCCGGCAAAGTAACCGCCTTCCATTTTATCAACAAGCACTTTATAGGTGATGCCAATCTTCTGCTGATTTTTATTGTACGAAATGCCCTGCTGAATTTCCATAATGGCATCGGCGCGCTCTTGCTTTAACTCATCCGGAACATCATCAACTAAATTATGGGCGCTCGTTTTCTCTTCGTGCGAATAAGTAAAGCAACCCAGCCTGTCGAAACGAGTCTGTTCAACCCAGGCAGCCATCTCTTCAAAATCCTGTTCGGTTTCGCCGGGGTAGCCGGTAATGAGCGTTGTGCGCAAAGCTATCCCCGGCACTCTATCGCGAATGGTATTTACTAAGTCTGTGGTTTTTTGTTTGGTGATACCGCGGCGCATTGATTTGAGCATATTATCGCTAATGTGCTGTAAAGGCATATCCAGGTACTTGCAAATGTTATCGCGCTCGTTCATGGCATCCAGGATTTCCATCGGGAACCCTGAAGGATAAGCATATTGCAGCCTTATCCATTCTATGCCATTAACATCAGATAAGCGGCGCAACAATTCGTCCAGGTTACGTTTGCCATACAGGTCCAGCCCGTAATAAGTAAGGTCCTGGGCTATCAGAATTAATTCTTTAGTGCCTTGGTAAGCCAGCGATTGCGCATTTTTTACAAGCTGGTCCATCGGCGTGCTCACATGCTTACCCCGCATAAGAGGAATGGCGCAAAAAGAGCAGGGGCGGTTGCAGCCCTCGGCGATTTTAAAATAAGCGTAGTGGGATGGAGTGGTTAGCAGGCGCTCGCCCAACAGTTCGTATTTATAGTTGGCGCCGATAGATTGCAGCAGTTCCTGCAGGTCATTTGTACCGAAATAAGCATCTATGTTTGGCAATTCTTCCTGCAATTCGGGCTTATAACGTTCAGACAGGCAACCGGTAACGATAACTTTGCCAATTTTGCCTTGTTCCTTTAGTTCGCTGTACTGGAGAATGGTATCTATAGATTCCTGTTTGGCATTGTCGATAAAACCGCAGGTATTGATCACTACAATATCGTTCTTGCCCACCTTATCGCTCTCATGCACTACATCAAATAGGTTGCCTTTAAGCTGGCCCATCAGTATTTCTGAATCGTATGTGTTTTTAGAGCAGCCTAAAGTGACCACATTTACGCGGGGACGACTTGATTCCACCGATTTTAAATGCTTTGATTTCACCGATTCTTTACTGTGCATAGCGTGTGAATTAGACGGATAATCTTTTTATCCCGCAACTTGAATTGCCAAAATTAACAAGTAACCCTGTTTTAACATTACTTGCTTTAAGATATGACAATACTTGGTTGTGAAAGAGTTTAGGTATGAAGCCTGTAACTGATTTCAATTCTACTACCACGCCTTGCTCAATAAACAGATCACACCTAAATTTTCCCACAAAATGGCCTTAAATCTCAACATTGAATTCCTTTTCGATATCTAAACCTAATCCAGCTTTTGTTGGCTGAATTTGTAAAGCCTTTGCATAGATTTTCTCATTAAAGCCGGGGCCTAAAATATTATGAACTTCAAGGCAACAACCAATTATTTTTTGAGTTAGTGCGTCATATTCGAAGTTTGCCATCCTATGAAATCATTGAAATCGATTCTAAAATCGGTGAAATCTCAATTATCTTTTGAATAATGAATTTACGAACCCTATCCTGTCAAACAATTGCAGATCAGTTATGCCTTCACCAACACCAATATACTTCACCGGTATTTTAAACTGATCTGATATACCGATAACCACGCCGCCTTTGGCTGTACCATCCAGCTTGGTTAGCGCTAACGCATTAACATCTGTTGCCTGTGTAAACTGTTTGCACTGTTCGATGGCATTTTGCCCGGTAGATGCATCGAGCACCAATAATATCTCATGCGGTGCACCGGGAACCACCTTTTGCATCACATTTTTGATCTTGGTTAGCTCGTTCATTAAACCAACCTTGTTGTGTAAGCGGCCCGCGGTATCTATAATGGCAACATCATCGCCATTGGCAACGGCCGAGCGCAGCGTATCAAACGCTACCGAAGCCGGGTCGCTCCCCATGGGCTGCGCTATAACCTTCACATCTACACGCTTGCCCCAAAGTAACAGCTGATCAACCGCGGCGGCGCGAAACGTATCTGCAGCGCCTAAAACTACCTTGTTACCGGCTTCTTTAAGCTGGTGGGCAAGTTTGCCAATTGTAGTAGTTTTGCCAACCCCGTTAACGCCCACCACCATAATTACATATGGCTTGTGGTTGCTATATTCAAAGCTGTTAAAATCGTTGCTGTTATTCTCGGCTAAAAGTTTTTGGATTTCATCACGAAGCAGGTTGTTAAGCTCGGATGCGCTTACATATTTATCTTTAGCAACACGCTCCTGTATACGCTCAATTATCTTTAGGGTAGTGGTAACGCCAACATCAGATGTAACCAGGATCTCCTCCAGTTCATCCAGCACATCATCATCAACGGTAGATTTGCCCGCAATTGCTTTAGATATTTTAGACAAAAAGTTGTCTTTGGTTTTCTCCAAACCGGTATCCAGCGCCTGCTGCTGTTGTGGCGTACTTTCTTTTTTCTTAAAAAAATCAAATAATCCCATTGGCCTCACCCTGCCCTCTCCAAAGGAGAGAGTTAATATTTAATTATATAACTAAATAACAAACCTCTTATCCCCCTCTCCTCCGAAAAGGGTTGGGGTGAGGCTTAAAAAAAAAGCCCTCTGGCAAATGCAAGACGGCTTTATATTTTTGAATTAAAGCTTAATTAAGCCTTATTTTCATTTATTGCATCTTTAACGTGGTCGTTATGTACAATTGCTTCTTTAAAAGAATAAGCGCCGGTTTTAGGAGATTTGATCATCGTGATCACTTTTGAATACTCTTTACCTTTACCGGTTTTTAGGGTTGCAACTACTTTCTTAGCCATTTGTTTATTGGTTTGTAGTTATTGGGTTATTAAGTTATTGGTAGAAAGTATATTTAATACATCAATTAACTTAATACACTAATAACCAAATTACTTAATTTCTTTATGCGTGGTTACTTTGCGTAAAACCGGGTTAAACTTCTTTAACTCCAATCTTTCGGTTGTATTTTTCTTGTTCTTGGTAGTAATATAGCGCGACATACCCGGCATGCCGCTTTCTTTATGCTCTGTGCACTCTAATATTACCTGTACCCTGTTACCTTTTTTAGCCATTGTTTTGGTTATTATGTTATTCAGTTATTTGTTATCAAAAAATTAGTAGCCTAATAAATCAATAACTTAACTTAGTAACGATCTACTATATATACCCTTTTTTTACGAATTTATTGATGCAAGCAGCTATTCCGTTCTTGGTGATGGTTTTAACAGCAGATGTAGACACTTTTAGAGTGATCCACTTATCTTCCTCGGGGATATAAAACTTCTTGATCTTTAAATTAGGATAAAACTTACGATTGGTCTTACGGTTCGAGTTAGAAACGTTGTGGCCATTCATTGGGCTTTTTCCTGTTAAATCACAGATTCTTGACATGACAATTCTATTAAATGATTACGCTTTTTCTCAAAAGAGTTTGCAAATATCCGATTTTTATATGTAAAAATCAACAGGGTTAACAAAATATTTTCAATTAGTTTAGAATGCCATTTTAGGGCAGAAATTGTATTTTGCATCACCATTATCTACCTGTTATGAGTAATTTTAAGATCGGCTCTTTTGAAGAGTATAAGCAAGTTTATGAGTACAGCGTTAACCAGCCCGAAGAGTTTTGGGCAGATATAGCCGAAAACTTTAAATGGCAAAAAAAGTGGGACAAAGTACTTAGCTGGAACTTTAAGGAGCCGGATATTAAATGGTTTGAAGGCGCAAAGCTTAACATTACAGAGAACTGCCTCGATCGCCACCTTGATACTTTGGGCAATAAGCCCGCCATTATTTGGGAGCCGAACGACCCGGCAGAGCCACATCGGATACTTACTTATAAGCAGCTTCACCACAAGGTTTGCACGTTTGCAACAGTACTCAAAAACAATGGTGCAAAAAAAGGCGACCGCATTTGTATTTACATGCCCATGCTGCCCGAGCTGGCCATAGTTGTTTTGGCTTGTGCAAGAATAGGCGTCATACATTCGGTGGTATTCGGGGGGTTTTCTGCACAATCTATAGCCGACAGGATAAATGATGCCGGGTGTAATATCGTGATCACTGCTGATGGGGGTTTTCGGGGTACCAAAGATCTGCCGCTGAAGCCTGTTATTGATGATGCACTGGTACAATGCCCCTCGGTTAAGAAAGTGATTGTGCTCACCCGCAGCCACACACCGGTGTCAATGATAAAAGGGCGCGATGTTTGGTGGGAAGATGAAGTGAATAAAGTGGAAACCCAGGGTAACCCCGAATGCATTGCCGAGACGATGGCCGCGGAAGATATGCTGTTTATCTTGTATACTTCTGGTTCTACCGGCAAACCAAAAGGGGTGGTACATACCTGCGGCGGCTACATGGTTTATGCAGGATATACGTTTAACAACACCTTTCAATACACCCCCGGCGATGTATTCTTTTGCACCGCAGATATTGGCTGGATAACCGGCCACTCGTACATCGTTTACGGCCCGCTTTCGCAGGGGGCAACGACCGTATTGTTTGAAGGCATCCCCACCTACCCGGATGCGGGCCGGCTTTGGGATATTGTAGATAAGTTGAAGGTTAACATCCTTTATACGGCGCCAACCGCCATCCGCTCGCTTATGAGTTTTGGTAACGATGTTTTAAAAGGAAAAGACCTTAGTTCATTAAAAGTATTAGGCTCGGTAGGCGAACCCATAAATGAAGAAGCATGGCACTGGCTGGATGACAACATAGGCCATAACAAAGCGACAATTGCCGATACCTGGTGGCAAACGGAAACCGGCGGACATATGATATCGCCAATTGCCGGGGTTACGCCAACCAAACCCGGCTACGCAACGTTACCGCTTCCCGGTATCCAGCCTATCTTAGTTGATGAAAAAGGAGAAGAGATCAAAGGCAACGGCGTTAGCGGTAATTTGTGTATTAAGTTTCCATGGCCGGGTATTTTACGTACCACCTATGGCGATCATGAACGTTGCCGTTTAACCTATTTTGCTACCTACGAAAACTTATACTTTACCGGCGACGGGTGCCTGCGCGATGAGGATGGTTATTACAAGATAACCGGCAGGGTAGATGATGTGCTCAACGTATCGGGCCACCGTATTGGTACTGCCGAGGTTGAAAATGCCATTAACATGCATAGCAGTGTGGTGGAATCGGCTGTAGTGGGGTATCCGCACGATATTAAGGGGCAGGGGGTTTACGCCTTTGTAATAAGCCCAACCAAGCATGGCGACGATGAACTGACCCGCAAGGATATTATAGCAACCGTTTCGCGCATTATTGGTCCAATTGCCAAACCCGATAAAATTCAGTTTGTAAGCGGCTTGCCCAAAACACGGTCGGGCAAGATCATGCGCCGTATATTGCGTAAGATAGCCGAAGGCGATACCGCAAACCTGGGCGATACCAGTACCTTGCTTGATCCTGCTGTGGTTGAGGAGATTAAGAACGGGGCTTTGTGATATATCTGTTTTGCTACGAACGTAGCAACCTTTATGTGTTAGCTAATTTATTTTAGGGTGTTCCGGCTCGTTTCTTTGCGCACAGATAATGCGCCGCAGCAGTTTTATTTTTTAAATAAGATGAGCTACAACAAAATCGGGCCCTGGCATCCCGATAACCCGGCCAGTATGTGCCCTATAATATGGCCGTTGCCGACCTCGACTATTGGGTAGTTAAACGTGGCTTACCTAAAGAAAAGATAACCTTGGGCGTACCGTTTTATGGTTATGGCTTTGGCTCCGGTGTGCCCGACAGCATGCCATACCGCGATATAATTATCAAATACCCGAACGCCCAAATTTCTTTTGTTTGTAAGCTGTTTAGTAAGTGTGCTATTTTCGGTTTAAGAAAATCGTGACTGTACAATAATAATTACCCACGCTGATAACATAACTGGCCCCTGCGGCTATGAGCAGGCTAACGTTAATAACGCACCGGCTCTGTAAGTTGGGTGCTTCGAGTGCCTCAGCATGACACTGTGGGAGACTTAGCTAAAGAACACACGCCTGCAACCGCACACGCCCCCCCTCCAGGGAATGGAACCGTAAGCTGCGATGAGCAGCTTACAGTTAATAATAGAGCCGTCTCTGTGTAAAATGCGTGTTTCGACAGGCTCAACAACTAACGTATCTATCCTGCAATTACAAATATCTTATTAGTTAGCGTCCGCGTTTGTTCCCTCTTCTTCAGAGAGGGCCGGGGTGAGGCTGTCTGCAGTTAGCTTGCCGCTGCGGAAGTCTCTCATAAAATCTTTGTATTCTGTTTTTACCTGCTCGGCGTATTGCCGGGCGTAATTAAGGATGGGTTCCTGCCAGTAGGTTTGTTTACCGAAAGCGGCAAGCTGGTCTATCGTGGCCGAGCCCTGCATGCCACCGCTGCGCAGCTGTGCCGATGCGGTGATGGATGCCATATCGTCAACCACCTGGTACATGTCGCGGTAATCTTCCAAATGCTTAAAGTTTATGGTATCCTTTACGGGCTGCAGCTCTTGTATCACATAAGGTTGTCCCCTAAACACGGTAGTGCTTAGCAATGATGATGATATGTATTGCATACGCTGCTGTATGGAAACTATACGGGCGGCTTCGGTATTAAATTCGGCCTGCGGGTTATCCAGGTAGGGCAGCACAGATGAGCCGGTAGACTGCTTCATGTCCAGCAGCAGGTAACGCTGTTTGGCGTTAGTGCTCTTTAACAAAAATAAATACCGTTTAACGCCAATGCTGCCCGTACCAGCCAGCCGGAACACCACACCTTTTACCCGGTAATTGTACGGCCCGTCATCGCTGGTTTGTATCCAGGTATTAATGTGGGCAGTAAGCTCGGCACGTAATTTTTTGTCTACCTTAAAATGGCGCTCATCTGCCAGCGATAGCATGATCTTTTTCTTTTTGCTGATAGTGCGTTTTTTAAGTACATCCTGTTCCCTGGCTTTATCGGCACGGCTTAAAAACTCGCAGACCACACCTTTGGCGGTGCGGGGCTCTATGCAAAATGCTTTTTCTTTAACCAGGGTGGCAGCATAGGTTTTTATAAACAGCGAGGCCATATTTAGGGCCTTAGCGGGCTCAAATTTCAATGCATCGAAGGCGATAAATATACTGGTTACCATGCGGGTAATTTCATACAGGCAGGGTGCTAAAAGCCCTTCGTCAAAATCGTTAATATCAAAGTAAACGAGTTTGTTCGTGCCTTTATAACTGCCATAATTTTCTATGTGCAGGTCGCCGCATACCCAGGCAAGGGGCGATGCCGGCATATCGTTAAAGGTTTTCAGGTCCTGATAAAACAAGTGGCAGGTGCCCCTGAAAAAGCGGAAATGGTTTTCGGCCATGGCTTCATATTTTAACTTCACCATGTCGGGCAGGCGGTTGTGGTTAAAGGCCACTATTCGTTCAGAAACGTTATGCATATTTTGGGGTAAACCGGGCAATACCGGTATTTTTTCTTAACACAAGAAAAATAACCTGTAATTGTTTACCGGGCTGCAAAGTAAAGACCGCACAGATTATTCGCCGCTAAGGCTATTGGTACCCCTTGCTAACTGCGGCGAGTTGTCGTTAACGTACAAATGGTAGAGGATCTTGTGCTGCAGGTCTTCTGGCAGAAAGGGTTTTACCACCACATCGTCAATACCGATGGCACGGGTATCTTCCAGTACATCTGTTGCCACATTTGCGGTAAAAGCGATAATGGGTATGGTTACGCCTCGCTCGCGCATAATGCGGGCTGCTTCAAAACCATCCATAACAGGCATTTGCAAGTCTATTAATACCAGCTTGTGTTTCATGGAGTTAAAGGTTTCGAGGGCTTCGAGGCCGTTGGTGGCAACATCTACCGTAGCGCCCCATCTCTGAAGGTAGGTTTTGGCTACCATTACATTCATCGGATTATCTTCAACCAGTAATATAGGTGTATCTAACAATGGTTTTTGGTTCTTCTCTAACATGTTTCCGGGCGAGTTTTGATTGCCGGTATACGCGCTTTTCTGAAATTTCTGCTCAAAATAAAACGTAGACCCTTTGCCTTCTTCGCTTTCCAAAAACAGTGCCGATTTTTGCAGCTCCAGCAAACGCTTGGTAATGGCCAGCCCCAGCCCCGTGCCGCCAAACCCGCGCGAGATAGACGAATCTGCTTGTGTAAACCGCTCGAAGATGAGTTTCTGTTTATTTGCAGGTATGCCAATGCCCGTATCTTTTACAGATACCCTTATTTTAATATTATTTTTTGTTTGCACAATAACCTTTACCGTAACCAGCACGTAACCCTGCTGTGTAAATTTTATGGCATTGTGTACTAAATTACTGATAACCTGCGCGGTGCGTGTAGGGTCGCCCATGATGTTGCCCTGCAGGGCGGGGTCTACCTCCAGGCGCAGGTCTATATCCTTATCTGCCGATGCAATCTTTAAACCCTTTACCACGTTGCCCACAATGGCGCCCAGGTCCATCTCAATACTTTCGAAGTTGATCTTACCTGCTTCTATCTTGTTATAGTCCAGGATATCATTCACGATAATGAGCAGGTTATTTGCCGAGAACAGCATCACATCCAGGTATTCCTTCTGGTCTCTGCGGGGGTCTTCCTTTAACAGCAAATGGCTAAGGCCTATAACGGCATTTAACGGTGTGCGTATCTCATGGCTCATGGTGCTTAAAAATTCGCTTTTAGAGCGCAGGCCCTGCTCTGCCTGTTGCCTGGCCTTGTTAAGCTTAAATGACACCCGGTGTGATAACGTGAGCGACTGCAAAAAGAAGAACAGGATGTAGCCGGTAAACTTAACCCAGTCTAACGGTGGTATTATTGCCCAGTAATGCAGCAGCGAGATAGCGAACACCACCATGAGCACAAAAGCGCTAACCAGTGCATATACAGACCCCGGGCGCTTATTTAAGTAGGCCTTAAAGTAAATGTAGGGCGTGTATACAAGGCAAAATAGCATCACCAGCAAGAAGGGGTTTATGAGCTGCGTAAACCAGTAAGGCGGCAGCACCAGCGCAGCAGCAGCAAAAGCAAAACAGAAAGTGTTTAGCACATGTACAATGCGTTTATTTGCATCCTCGGGGTATAAATTTAGGGTGTAAAGACCAAACAGGCCTATGCCCATAAACAGGCTCATGTACTCGGCACGCACAGCCAGGTACCAGTTAATATGGGGGAACACCGAGTGCAGCGTATAATTATCTGTACCGCAAAGGCGGTAGGCATAATCAATACAATACAGCGAGAACAGCAGTATGGCGCGGTCGCGGTTACCTAAGGTGTACAGCCCCAGGAAAAACAAGCCGCCCATAAACAGGCAGCCGGTTAGCATAAGGTCTATAGCAGCCGCCTGGGTACGGCTCAGGTCTACATCGTCTTTTTTACCCAACATCATCTGCTGGGTAACGCCGGCCTTGCTGTGCACAAAGTTGGCTATCTGTAATATTAGGTGCAGCGTATCTGCATGCGGCTGCAGCACGGCCGTTTCATATTGCCAGAAAGGTACAAAGCCGGTTGCCGAGGTATCAACCACGCCGTTGGATGCCACTTTTTGGCCGTTCACAAACAGGTTATAAGAGGTATAAACTTCCTGCATGCCAATGCTTAGTGCGGGGGCATTTTTTGGCAGCAGTACGGTAAGCGTATAAGTGGCATAGCCGAAGGAAGGCAGCTTTTGGCCGCTAAGCAGGTAACCATCCCATCTAAAGGGAAAGTTTACCGGGGTGGGTTTGGTTTTTGGGGTTTCGCCGGGCTTAACAAGCTGGTGCCAGTAAAAATTCCACTGGCCGCTAAGCGCCACCTGTGCCGAAAAGTCCTGCCGGCGAAGATCTAAAACACCGCCAATGGCTACCGGTAATCTGGCCGGCGAAACGGGCGCGCAGTAACCCATAAAACTATAAAGCACGAGAACAAAAGCGAAAAAATGCCTGTAGTTTTTAATTGGGGCCACAAACAAAAATATAAATTTACGGCCGTGATTTTTGTAACGGATTTATTACAAGAGGCAGCGCTAATACACAGAAATGGGAAAAGTATTTTCTTTTATGAAATATTTTATTTTATATTCGAATAATAATCCAGCCGATACGTATGTTTCCGATACTGCCCGCCTGATTAGCGGGCTTTTGTGTTTTGATGCTCCAGGTTCTCTATTGCGGCATACATCCTTTTGGTAACATCGGCAAGTTCTTTTTTCAGCGCCTCTACCTGGGCCATTGCCTCCTTACAAGTATTATTAGATATTTCTTTAGCCGGGGCTGCTGTTTTCTTATCTTCCATAAAAAAAAGTCAGCCATTTTTATGCCAGTTTTCTATCGGGCCCCCATTTATAGAGATTATTGTCAAGAACAAATTTACTGAACGGGTACTCCCTGTGTGTTTAGATCGCCGATACCGGCTTAGCGGCAATGTTTACAGGCAGGCTAAAATAAAAGGCCGAACCCTTGCCGGGTTGGCTTTGTACCCAGATCTTGCCGTTATGCCGCTGTACAATTTCGGCACATAGGTACAAGCCTATGCCAAAGCCCGATATGGTGTGCATATCTTTATTTTTAACACGGTAAAAACGGTCGAACAGTTTTTCCTGGTCCTCTGTGTTAATTCCATAACCCTCATCTTCAACCCTAAGCTCGGCATTATTATTTTTTGTTACACAGGCTATCCGGATGGTGCTGCCCGCGGGCGAATATTTTACCGCGTTGCTTATAAAATTGTTGATCACCTGGCCAATCTTGTCCCTATCGGCCATGATAAAGGTTTCGTTAACAGGTGCAAATATAATTTGATGACTGGTTATCGTGGCTATAGATTCTTCCTCCACTTCTTTAACCAATAAGGCCATATCAAAACGCTCTGTATCGATATGGATCTTGCCCGACTCCAGCCGCGATACATTGAGGAAGCCATTGATCATGGTGGTCATCTTCCTGATCTGCTTGTTTGCCTTTTCGAGCGCACCTTTTGTGAAACCATCGTCGGTTTTGCTTGCCTTTATGGCCATCATTTGCAGGTATGCGCTTAATGAGGTGAGCGGCGTTTTAAGTTCGTGGCTCACCATGCCTATAAAATCATTTTTTCGCTGGTCGTCCTGCCGCTGTTCGGTTACATCTGTATTGGTGCCAAACCAGCTTAGCACTTTGCCATCATTATCTTTAAGCGGCACTGCGCGGGTTAAAAACCACCGGTACTCGCCGTCTTTACTTCGCAGCGGGAAGGTAAGTTCAAAAACCTCGCCATTCTCTAAATCCCTGGTCCAAGCCTTAACTACGCTTTGTAAATGATCGGGGTGGTGCACTTTGTCCCAGCCCCAGCCCTGCATATCTTCTAATGTGGTGCCCGTATAATCATACCACCGTTTATTATACCAAAAAATGTAGCCGGTTGCGTCGGCCATCCAGGCAAGCTGGGCAATATTGTCTGATATTTGCCTAAACCTTTCTTCGTTTTCCTTTAATCCTAATTGTGTTACTGTAAGTTCGTTATTGATTTCTGCCAACTCTTCATTAGAAACGGTTAGCTGCTCATTTATGGCAGAGAGCTGTCCGTTCAAATTTTGTATAGCTTCATTTGTGGTCACCTGGTCGGTAATGTCATGCACTATCCCCGTAAAAAACTGGTTATTGCCGGCCGTATCTTTTTGTACTGTGCCTATACCTCTCACCCATCGCACTTTAGCATCATTAATGCGCGATAGGATAGGATATTCCATATCAAATCTAACGCCATCTGTTACAGCTTTGGTAACCAGGTCTGCAGCGGCCTGGCGGTGTGTGGGGTGTATCTGGTTTATGGCTGCCTCATAAGGCATAGCTTCGCCCGGGCCGTAGCCAAATAACTCTTTTAAGCGCGGCGAGGCGTACCACTCGAAATTATTAACATTTATAGAGAAGGTGCCCAGGTCTGCTGCTTCTACGGCTAAACGCAGCGTGTCTTTGGCCTGCTCGGCCTGCTTACGCAAAGTTACCTGCTCTGTAATATCATTACAGGTTACCATAACACCCATTATCTTATCATCATCCTCTTTATAGGGCTGGTAGGTTACATTTAAATACCCACTTATGGTTTCATTGCCCGTGGTAACCGTGTACGGGGTTTCGTATAAATTGAGGGGTGTACCACTATCTAAAACGCCTTTAATTAAAGGGCGGAAATATTCCTCGGTCTCGGGGATGATCGTGAACAGCTCTGTATCTTGCAGGTCTGCCGCTTTACGGCCTATTAAACGGGCGTATGCATCGTTAACCAGTTCTACCCGCATTTCTTTCCCTAAAAGCACAATTATACCCACCGGGCTATCGCGCACCAGTGTCTGGAAACGTTTGTCGCTTATCTGCAGCCTGTTAACGGTTACTTCGAGGCTGCGTTTAAATTCGTGCAGGTTATCATTTACCAGGTATTGCTCTTCGTTAGCGGCTGCCAGTTCTTCATTGGCGGCAGTTAATTCTTCGTTAACGGCGGTAAGTTGCTCGTTAAACTCAAACGCCGCCTCCCTTGCCTTTACCTGTTCGGTAATGTCTACCACCACGCCGGAGAAGCTCGTAGAATTACCCGTGTTGTCTCTGCTTAACTGGCCCGTCGAGCGTAGCCAGATCAGTTCGCCGTCGTTAAAACGCCATTGTGAATAAGTGATATCGTAAAAACCTCCGGTGGTAATGGCCTTTTCAATTTCGGCGGTTATTTTATCGCGGTAATTTTCAGACACCTGGCCTATGGCTTCATCATAAGTCATGGCTGTTTTGCCCTCATAACCAAATATTTGGGCAAGCCTGGCATTATAAATCAATGCCCTGGTTTTTGGCTCTATGTTCCAGGTGCCAATGTTGGCGGCGTCGATAGCCAAACGCAGCATTTCTTCAGCGTCGGTAATTTGTTTTTTTGAAAGCTGCACCTGTTCGTTTATCAGGTATTGTTCTTCGTTAGCAGCCGCAAGCTCTTCGTTAGAGGCTGTTAACTCTTCGTTGGCAGAAAAAAGCCGGTTATTTAATTGCTCAATTTCGTCGCGCGCGTTTACCTGTTTGGTAATATCCATCACTACGCCCGTAAGCACTATTTTGCCCTCATCATCTGCAGCAGCGCGGCCCGTGCTTCGCAACCATATAATGCGGCCGTCATCAAACCTGCGCTGGGCATAAGTAAGGTCATAACCTCCTTTAATACGTATAGCCTCGCTCATGGTAGCCGTAATGGCATCCAGCTGCCCCTCTACCAGTTGGCCCAGAACAGCATCGTAACTCATTTTGCCCGCACCTTTATAGCCAAACATGGCATCAAATATAGGCGAGTAGCTAAGGGAGCGGGTTTCGGGCCGTATTATCCACGACCCCATGCTGGCGCTTGCCAATGCAAGGTCTAACTGTACCCGGGTTGTGTTTAGCGCCTGCCTGCTTTTATAAAGTTCGGTAACATCTGTAGCGGTATGTAAAATGCACTCTGTTTCGGCACCGCTGTTCAGTATGGCGCGGCATTCAACATCATAATAAAAGGTTTGCATCCGCCCGTCAATAAAAAGATGGGCCGGTGTGTTTTTAGCAGTGTAAGTTACCCCGGTATACCAAACATCTTTAAGCTGATTAATAAACGGCTGGTCTGTAAGTTCGGGCACAGCCTCCTCCAGCGGCTTGCCTATAATGCTGCGGTCTTTGCCCCAAAAGCCTAACATGGCATCGTTAGCAGTTTGTATTACAACATCTTTACCTGTATAAACGGCAGTTGCGTTTTGCGATAGTGAAAGTACCTGCAATAATTTTTCTGCAGTGAACAGCGGGAAGGCACTCATTAGACAGCAATGTTCTTAAAAAAGTAAATATAGCTATATAAACTACTAACCTAAATGATAGTTTGGCCTTGCAGGCAATTACCGGCGAGAAACTTAACGCGACAAGACGAGTGCCGTTTGTTGCGGAATTATAACATCCACATGGCAGGTGTATCGCGGTAATGTGTGATCTGCTCTATAGTTTCTTCAACTTCGCCAGAGTTGAGGGCTTCATAGTCTCCCGGCTCATACCTGAAAAGTTTACCGGGCTGCTCAAAAATAATGGTACCCATAAAAGTGGGATCGTCGTTTCTGGTAAGGTGGAGCTTGTTTTCTTTAGTCTCATCCAGGTCGCTGTCCTTATAAATATTATAAGAATATGTCAAAATGGGGTGACCGTCTACATGGGCATCAACATCTGGTATCACCAACAACTTTAACCTATGATCTACTGTTAATTGAAATGCTTTCATAACTGTACTTTATAAAAATACAGGTCAGGTATTATTTTGTTTAAAAAATATTAATTAATAGGTAATATAATCCCGCTTGTGTATCAGGTTTAAGTTAGTTTACGGCCTGCGCTTCATCCGCCCCGTCGATGATACCTTCTACGGCAAACCTTCCGCCGGTGACTGCGCCCACGGACAGCTGCCATAACCGATAAATTTTTGTGGCCATAAAATTTTGATCAAAAAAAATTCGCGGGTGAACCGCGGTACTGACATGATCGTGCCACGCTTTATTACCAAAAATTTATACCGGCACGTTTCTGCCACATAAAACATACCGCCCGGTATGTTGACCACTGACAAAGATCTGCTGTGCGTAAATTTGCATGTGCCGAATGATGTAAAAAACTGCAAAAAACCACCACTTTTCGCGCAAAAACGGGAAGAAAAAAAGAATACATACCGTACGGTATGTTGCAAAAAAACCCCGTTGGCTAACGGGGGTTTTGTTACTTCATCATGTCGACAAAATCATCGAAAAGGTAGCGGCTATCATGAGGCCCCGGCGACGACTCAGGGTGGTACTGCACCGAAAAGGCGTTTTTGCCCTTAACGCGTATCCCTTCAATAGACTGGTCGTTTAAATTTACATGGGTGATCTCTACCTTATCGCTTGCTCTAACTGCCTCTTGCACAACGCCAAAGCCATGATTTTGAGAGGTAACTTCGCAATGATTTTTAATGATATTCTTCACCGGATGATTTAATCCGCGGTGGCCATTAAACATTTTTTTGGTAGGTATCCCGTTGGCCAAAGCAAGCAATTGATGGCCCAAACAGATGCCAAACATGGGTTTTTCTGACCCCAGTATCTCTTTTACGGTATTTATGGCATAATCCATAGCGGCAGGATCGCCGGGGCCATTAGAAATGAAATAACCATCTGGGGCAAAATCGGCCTCAATATCTTTAAAAGCGGTTTTTGCCGGGTAAACCTTGGCAAAAACATCGCGTTCAGAGAAGTTGCGCAGTATGTTCTTCTTTACACCCAGATCTAAAACTGCAACACGATATGGTGAGTTAAAATCGCCTATTGTATAGGTCTCTGTAGTAGAAACCTGGCTCGAAAGTTCCAGCCCATCCATTGATGGTACGGCATCAAGTTGTTTTTTAAGTTCTTCTATGTCAAGCGTTTCCGAAGAAATAATGGCATTCATGGCGCCCTTATCGCGTATATGACGAACCAGTTGGCGGGTATCTATATCTGAAATGCTTACCAGATTTTGCTCCTGAAAATAGTCCTGGATAGATTCGTCGGCTTGTTTGCGGCTGTAGGCAATGTTATAATTCTTACAAACTAAACCGGCAATCTGTATCTTTTCCGACTCAACTTCCTCATAATTAATACCATAGTTACCAATATGGGCATTGGTGGTTACCATGATCTGCCCAAAATAAGAGGGATCTGTAAAGATCTCCTGGTACCCCGTCATACCGGTATTAAAGCATATTTCGCCGGTTGTGGTGCCAATTTTGCCGGCAGCCTTACCATAAAAAACGGTGCCGTCGGCAAGTAATAAAACAGCCGGTAACTTAACGTAGTTGGTCATTTAAAAAAGTTGAATGATTAACAATGAGGCAGTTAGCCTTAACAGATGCCGGGAAAAAACCGGTTGAAATTATAGACGGGATAACCTCTAAATTCACGCTGCAAAAATACGATTTTAAAATATGGATGCGATGTAAATTTTAAACAATTTGTAAAACTTGTTTCTACCTTTGCCAAGCATCCAAAAAGTACCCAAAATGTCTGTAAATAAAGAGGTAAAGCGCATTACAACGCACATTCTGCAGGAGATGAAAAACCGCGGCGAGAAGATAGCCATGCTTACGGCCTATGATTATTCTATGGCCAAAATTGTGGATGAGGCGGGTATAGATGTTATTTTGGTGGGCGATTCGGCCTCTAATGTAATGGCGGGGCACGAAACCACTTTACCCATCACGCTCGACCAGATGATCTACCATGCATCGTCTGTAGTGCGTGCGGCAGAACGCGCACTGGTGGTTGTAGACCTGCCCTTTGGCTCGTACCAGGGTAACTCTAAAGAGGCCCTGGCATCGGCAATACGCATTATGAAAGAGGCTGGCGCACATGCGGTTAAACTGGAGGGAGGAGTAGAAATTGCCGAATCTGTGAGCCGTATACTCACCGCAG
Organism: Mucilaginibacter sp.; assembly: GCA_965277245.1. Lineage (GTDB taxonomy): Bacteria > Bacteroidota > Bacteroidia > Sphingobacteriales > Sphingobacteriaceae > Mucilaginibacter. Next base: position 1,826,347 of record OZ255719.1, on the reverse strand, counting down.
GTATACCCGTTATGGGGCACCTGGGCTTAACACCACAATCCATATATAAATTTGGTACTTATACGGTGCGTGCAAAAGAAGGCGCTGAGGCACAGAAACTTAAAGAGGATGCCCTAAAGCTCCAGGAGTTGGGATGCTTTAGTATCGTACTCGAAAAAATACCCGCGGCCCTGGCAAAAGAAGTGAGCGAAAGCCTGCAGATACCAACAATTGGCATAGGGGCGGGGCAGCATTGCGGCGGCCAGGTATTGGTTATACATGATATGCTGGGGTTAAATAAAGGCTTCAGGCCAAGGTTTTTACGGCAATATGCCAGCCTTTATAATGTTATGAATGGCGCAGTAAAAAGCTACGTGCGCGATGTAAAGGCAAAAGATTTCCCGGGGGAGAAGGAGCAGTATTAGGTGCTGGGCCGGAGGTGGGGGAGACAGAAGGTGCGAAAGAAAAATTGCTAATATTTAAAAAAAAACAACCGATTCATCAGTCCGACTTACGGACTTAAAAAAAATGCAACAAGTACCCAAAGATATTACCGATAGCGATATCCTGTACGAGGATAACCACCTGATTGCGGTTAACAAACGCGCAGGGGACATTGTACAGGTTGATGATACCGGCGATAAACCGCTTGACGAGAAGGTTAAAAGATATATTGCCGCTAAATACAGTAAACCTAACGGGGCGTTCCTGGGTGTGGTGCACCGGCTGGACAGGCCTGTGAGCGGGGTAATTATGTTTGCCAAAACCAGCAAGGCATTGGAGCGCATGAATGAGCTTTTTAAAACCCGGCAGATGCGTAAAACCTACTACGCAGTAGTACGCAACAAGCCCGGGCCGGCGTACGGCAACCTGGTACACTGGCTGATAAAAAACCCTAAAAAAAATGTGACCACACCGCATAACCACGAAGTACCGGGCAGCCAGCGCTCAGAATTGCATTACCGCCTGGTGGGCGAACTGAATGGTTATTACCTTATACAAGTGAACCCTATAACAGGCAGGCCGCACCAGATCAGGGTGCAGTTATCAACCCTGGGTTGCCCGATAGTTGGGGATAACAAGTATGGTTATCCGCGCGGCAGCCTGCGTAAAAGCATTAGCCTGCATGCACGCAGGCTGCAATTTATCCACCCGGTAAAAAAAGAACCTGTAGACATTATAGCACCTTTACCTCATGATGGTTTCTGGGAAAAATTTGCCTACCTGGTGCAGGCAGGGGATGATGAGGTTGTTCTAAAAGTGGCTGATGAATAGAATTATGCTTAAGATATCTGCTATTTGCAGTGCTTTGTTAGGAATGGTAGTGAATTTGGATCGTTAGTGGATGTTACTTTTTCTTTCCGCAAGAAAAAGTAATCAAAAAGAACTCGTGGCTTAACCCTGTGCCGGGAACGGTTGTGCCAATATCTCTGTTGTAGTTGTACGTCACAGGCTGAGGCCACATCTTTAAGTATATGAATGGTTTGTGCCGTTATGAAGATGTCGCAGACCAGTTTCTAATATCAATTAGCAAAATAACAATCACTTACAACCGTTAACTAAACATGTATTTGCTATTTTTGCCTGCCCATGTCTAGTAAGCGAATTTTTGTTGCGTTAATTACCATTGTTATTACCGGGTTGTTTATCAATTCGTGTAAAAAGCAACAGGTAGATTATACCAACACCTTGCTTACCTCATCGCCGTGGACACTGGCCAACGTGTACGTGTATCGCTACGTAGGGTCATCCCTGACAGAGACTGATACATTAAACACCAAATGCGGTATAAGCCAGACTTTTACCTTCGGCACCGACCAATCTTGCAGCTATACCAACTTTATTTGCAGAACAAGCAATTACATGGGGCAATGGCAGTTTAGCAGCGATAAGCTTTCGTTATACGCAAGTTTTACAGCAAAGGACACGGTTACCGGTGGCCGCGATACCACGGACGTCCCCTTTAAAAACGCGCAGATAGTAAACCTGGGCAGCTATTCGCTGGTGCTGCAAACCGGCGATGTGAATTCTTATTTTACTTCTACCAGCAAAAGGGTGATCAAGCGTTACAGTTTTATTCATCAGTAAAATTTCATTTTCTTTTATTTCCTTTTAATTAAGGTTCAAAAATTTATATTTGGTTCCTAATCTGCCAATCGCAACATTTTGAAAAAGAAGATCGCCATTTTTGCTTCAGGGTCTGGCTCTAATGCTCAAAAGATAATTGAGCATTTTAAGCGCAGCGCCGTTGCAGAAGTTGTTTTGATACTCAGCAACAACCCAAATGCCTATGTACTGCAACGGGCCGATAATTTCGAGATTCCTTCACATTCATTTAGCCGCCACGAATTTTACGACACCGGCCAGGTAGTTAAATTGCTTAAGAATTTACAGGTAGATCTGGTTGTGCTTGCCGGCTTTTTATGGCTTATCCCTTCATCATTACTGGCTGCATTCCCTAACCGGATCATCAACATTCACCCATCTTTACTGCCTAAATACGGCGGTAAGGGTATGTATGGCGATAAGGTGCACCAGTCTATTTTGGATAATAAGGAAGAAGAATCGGGCATTACCATCCATTTTGTAAATGAGCATTTTGACGAGGGCGAGGTGATCCACCAGTCGCGTTTTAAGATAGACCCTAAGGACAACATCGAAGTCGTAAAATTTAAGGGGCAGCAATTAGAACACCATCATTTCCCGCGGGTGATAGAGCATTTGCTGGCGAAGATGAAGAGCTGAAAAACCGATAAAATAACAATAAAGACAAAATAGTTATATTTGAATGAGCATTTTATTATGAAAATAGAGCAAGTAAAAGAGAAATGAGTTTTGGATAGAAGCAGATAGCCTTACAAAGGATGTTGGTAGTAAAGGTTAGTTTTGTTGCATTGGCATTAAAGAGCGGCGGTTTACTTTAGACAGGCGATAAAAAGCTTTCAAACCATTTAAAAAGTAAGGGCTTTTACAAAGTAGTTAATACGGCAGAACTTTATGAACTATTAAAAATTGACTGAGATGTGTAATTGCCAAAATGTTCAGCGTGGGCGATATATCTGATAACTCGCTGGCTAAGATGAAAAGTTGAGTTACCCTGTCTTCGCTGTTATATCTCTGATTACCTCATCCAATTCGCGAGCGCTGTTTAGCAGTAAATTGGTAACGGTATCAATTTCTGTATCACCTTCGGTTATCTTAAGGATATTAATTAAGCCAATAATATTTGCCAATGGTTTCCTTACCACGTGTGATTGAATAAACCCTATTTCGTTAAGCTGGTCGTCTTTATCGTGAATTACAATATTTGCGGTTTTTAGTTGGTTACGTGTATCCACATATTCGGTAATATTATAGCCGATGCAAAAGATGCCTTCCGGATTGCCATCCTCGTCAAAAATTGCCTTTAACTCCCACTGGGTAAATATAAAACCGCCTTTGCCATCGTGTTTTCTTAATGTTGCCGGGAATAATTCATGGGGTTTTTCAAAACATTTAGCGCCAGCTTCCTGGCATATCTTTATATCGTCGGGGTGGAGCGTAATGTAAAAGGGTTTGCCTAATAGGCTGTCATTAATAAAACTGAAATTAACATCATAATTTGGACTAACATAGCTGTAACGGTTATCCATGCCGATGGCTATGGCATAATAATAAGTTGAATTTTGGAGAAGATTTCGGGTTTCCAGAAAGTGATCCACTCCCTAAGTAACGAATTATAATGTATTTAAGATGTAATTAAAAAATTTAATTAATCGCATTCGTGGTCAGTAAGTTGCCGGTTTAAAGATGCGGTAAGATGAATAAATTACCAGTGCCGTTAAAAACCAAAACCCGCTTAGAAATCCATAATAATAATAACCCGTAGCAAAACTGTGTCCAAAAGGGCTGTTTTCCTGGATAGACAAATGGCCTATCTCACCGAATTTGTTGATAAGGCTAAGGCTGAGGAACATTAACAGTAATATCCTGAAAAGGGGGTTTTTCTTCAAAGATTTCATAGCTATAATTATAGGCAATTATTATAAAACACTGCTACATTTTTTTAGAATTTAACCGCACAATTTGTTTGCAGATAGCAGATAATCTTCTGAAATAATTACTTTTGCGGCTCGAAAACATCTTCAATGAGTCAGCCTGTAAAAATAAAGAATGCCCTTATTTCCGTTTATTATAAAGACCAGCTGGAGCCGGTTATAACTGAGCTTAAGCGCCTGGGTGTTAAGATATATTCTACAGGTGGTACAGAAAGCTTTATCCGCAGTCTTGGTGCCGACGTTACTGCCGTTGAAGACCTTACTTCTTATCCGTCTATATTGGGCGGCAGGGTTAAAACGCTGCACCCAAAAGTGTTTGGCGGCATATTGGCACGCCGCAGCCTTAAGCAGGATAACGAACAACTTGCCGAATATAATATCCCCGAAATAGACCTGGTGATCGTAGATCTTTACCCTTTTGAAGAAACGGTAGAAAGCGGTGCAGGCCAGGATGATGTGATCGAAAAGATAGACATCGGCGGCATCTCTTTGATACGCGCTGCAGCTAAGAATTATAAGGATGTGGTAATAATTTCTTCTAAAAATGAATACCCTGTATTAAGCGGCTTGCTGGCAACCAAAAACGGGGAAACTGATATAGAAGACCGCAAAAAATTTGCAGCTAAAGCCTTTAATGTTTCCTCTAATTACGACACCGCTATTTTTAAGTACTTTAACCAGGACGAGCAGCTGCCTGTTTTTAAACAAAGCATACAGCAATGCCAGGTTTTGCGTTATGGCGAGAACCCGCATCAGCAGGGTGTTTTTTACGGCCAACTGGATGCTATGTTTACCAAACTGCATGGTAAAGAACTATCATACAATAATTTGGTAGATGTTGATGCTGCAGTTGCCCTGATAGATGAATTTGCCGAACCTACAGTCGCTATTTTAAAACACACCAACGCTTGCGGTATTGCCACACGCAGTTTCCTAAAAGAAGCCTGGATAGATGCTTTAGCCTGCGACCCGGTATCGGCTTTCGGCGGGGTAATTATCGCTAATGACGAGATTGATGAGGCAACCGCACTTGAAATAAATAAGCTGTTTTATGAAGTACTGATAGCCCCCGCTTTCACCAACGAAGCTTTAGAGGTATTGATGAGTAAAAAGAACCGGGTTATCCTGGTGCGCCAGCGGGTAGAGCTGCCGATAAAGCAATTTAAAAGCTTGCTTAACGGTGTTATAGAACAGGATAAAGACCTGGTAATAGAAGGCGCTTCCCAAATGATAGCGGTAACCAATGTACAGCCAACAGACCAGCAATTAAAAGATCTTTTCTTTGCTAATAAAGTTGTAAAGCACACCAAATCAAACACCGTCGTATTGGCCAAAAACGATCAGTTGCTGGCCAGCGGTGTGGGCCAGACCTCGCGCGTGGATGCGCTAAAGCAGGCTATCGAAAAGGCACGCTCGTTCGGGTTTGATCTTAATGGAGCAGTAATGACCTCCGATGCCTTCTTCCCTTTTCCGGATTGCGTGGAGATAGCTGCCAACGCAGGCATAACTGCTGTTTTACAACCGGGCGGCTCTATAAAAGACCAGGATTCTGTAAACATGGCTAACCAGAAAAATATTGTTATGGTTACCACAGGAGTTAGGCATTTTAAACACTAAATTACCACCATTACCAAAAAGCCTGCAAGGTTCAACGCTTTAAAAAGCAGGCAATTAAATGTTGGTTACAAACTATTTTTTTAACTTTGCAGATTACACCGATATACGCACCCAATGGGCTTATTTAACTTTTTTACGCAAGAAATTGCAATCGATTTAGGTACCGCTAATACACTCATTATACATAACGATAAAGTAGTTGTTGATGAACCATCAATAGTAGCTTTAGACCGCCAAACCAATAAGGTAATTGCCATTGGCCGCCAGGCTATGCAGATGGAAGGTAAAACACACGAAAAGATCCGTACTGTACGCCCGTTAAAAGATGGCGTAATTGCAGATTTTGATGCGGCAGAACACATGATACGGGGTATGATAAAGATGATAAACCAAGGTAAAAGCTGGTTTTTCCCTTCGCTGCGTATGGTTATCTGTATCCCATCCGGCATTACCGAGGTTGAGAAACGCGCCGTGCGCGACTCGGCCGAAATTGCAGGTGCCAAAGAGGTTTATCTGATATATGAGCCAATGGCAGCTGCGGTAGGTATCGGCATAGATGTGGAAGAGCCAATGGGCAATATGATCATTGATATTGGCGGGGGCACTACCGAGATAGCAGTTATAGCCCTATCGGGTATTGTTTGCGATCAATCCATCCGCGTGGCAGGCGATAATTTTGATGCCGATATTGTGCAATACATCCGCCGCCAGCATAACATTATGATTGGCGACCGTACTGCCGAGAAAATAAAAATCGAGGTAGGCGCCGCATTGCCAGAACTTGCAGACCCACCGGCAGATTTTGCCGTACAGGGCCGCGACCTTATGACCGGCGTGCCAAAGCAAATTACCGTTTCCTATACGGAGATTGCGCATTGCCTGGATAAATCTATATCAAAAATAGAAGAAGCGATATTAAAGGCCCTGGAGATCACACCCCCCGAACTTTCGGCAGATATTTACCAAACCGGTATCTATTTAACCGGTGGCGGCGCCTTATTGCGTGGGCTTGATAAACGTGTGGCCGCAAAAACCAAATTACCCGTACACGTTGCCGAAGACCCGCTGCGCGCTGTAGTACGCGGTACAGGTATTGCGCTTAAAAATATTGGTAACTTTAAATTTTTAATGCAGTAAGGGAGATGCGGGATAGGAGATGTGAAGTTTTAGATAACGAAGCTTAAAATAAAGCGTGTTACCTTAAGCCCAAATTAAATCTCACATCTCTGATCTAATATCTTAAATCTAAGGATATGCGTAACCTCTTGATATTTGTAAGCAAGTACAACGCATTTTTTCTTTTCCTTATTTTTGAGATCGGTTCGCTGGTTATTTACGTAAAATACAATTCTTTTCAAAAGGCAACTTTTATCAACAGCTCTAATGTGGTGACCGGCAATGTTTACGGCCGGGTTAACAAACTAAACCAATACCTGGCTTTAAGGGAAAGCAATGATAGCCTGATGGCCGAAAACGCGCGCCTGCGCACACAAATATTATCATCCTTCTACACCGATACCGCGGCAAAACATACCGTTAACGATACCATTAATCACCAGCAATACACTTACATTGCTGCCAAGGTTATTAATAATTCTATAAACCGGGCAAATAACTACATGACCATTAACCGCGGTTCAAACTCGGGCATTGCGAAAGATATGGGGGTAATATGCAGTTCGGGAGTGGTGGGTATCGTGGTAAATGTTTCGCCGCACTTTTCTACCATACGTTCATTTTTACACAAAGAAACCAAAATTAGCTCCATGCTTACCGATACCAAAGACATCGGGTCTATGATCTGGAGCGATGAAATAGGCCCGCATACGGGCTTGTTAATAGACGTGCCCAACCATGTAAGGCCCAGGATAGGCGAGCCGGTGGTTACATCGGGGTTTTCGCTTTGGCCTCAGGGTATTGCCATAGGTAAGGTAAGTAACTTAAAAGCCAAGGGTGGCGGGTTTTTTCTCAATATGGAGGTAACATTATCGGTAGATTATAGCCGGTTAGAATATGTTTATATAGTAACCAACAAACTCGCTACAGAGCAGGCAACTTTAGAAGCACAACAGAAAAAAGATGATCAGGGTAATACTAATTAATCTGCTGCGGTTTGTTGCGCTGGTTTTTCTGCAGGTATTCCTGCTTAAAAATTTAACGCTGTATAATCTTTCTACGCCTTACCCATATATTATCTTCATTCTGCTGCTGCCGTTCGAGGTCCCCAACGTTTTATTATTTCTCCTATCGTTTGTAATAGGCCTAACTATAGATGCCTTTTATGATACACCCGGGTTACATGCATCAACCTGCGTTTTACTGGCGTTGGTAAGGATCATATTTATAAGCGTTACCGTGCAAAAGGATGGTTTTGATAATGAGCCCGAACCTACCATGAGCGTAATGGGTTTCCGCTGGTTTTTTACCTACGCGGTGGTGCTTACCCTTTTCCATCATTTTGTGTTGTTTAATCTCGAGGTATTTCGTTTCTCAGAAATACAATACACCTTGTTGCGTTTTTTATTAAGTTCGGTTTTTACCGTATTTTTAATGCTGATATCTGGCTTCTTATTTTTCAGGAGCAGGGAACGTAAATGAATAGTTTTTTTGCGCGCCGGTACGTTATAGCCGGTATTTTTATTACGTTTTGTTTAATACTGCTGGTGCGGTTATTTTACATGCAGATTATTGACGACAGGTACCTGCTGTATGCCAATAATAATGTGATCCGTAAATATATTTTGTACCCCGCGCGCGGGCCGGTGTTAGACCGTAACGGCAAAATTTTAGTGCAAAACCAAAGCGTTTATGATGTGCTGGTTACCCCGCGCCAGGTTAAACCCTTTGATACCCTCGAGTTTTGTAAGTTGTTGGGTATTGATAAGGCAGGCTTTGACAAGCGCTTTTTAAAAGCTGTAAAATATTCGCCTTACTTGGCCTATCCATTTGAAAAGCAATTATCTAATGAAGCCTATGCGCCGTTATCAGAAAGGATGCCCGAGTTTCCCGGCTTTTCTGTACAGGCAAGAACAATAAGAACCTATCCGGATTCTACTGCGGCACAATTCCTGGGCTACATTGGTGAGGTTACAGACCGTGATATAGAAAAATCGCATGGCTATTATCATCCCGGCGATTATATAGGCCGTACCGGGGTCGAAAAATCATACGAAGAGATGCTTCGCGGGCAGCGCGGGGTGCAAAATCTAATGGTCGACTCGCGAAACATCCCAAAGGGCAAATTCGCGAATGGTGCCTATGATACGGTGGCATCTGCCGGCGAACGGCTTATATCATCGTTAGATGTTCGCATCCAAAAATTAGGCGAAAGCCTTATGCGCAATAAGGTGGGCAGCATTGTAGCCATTGAACCGTCTACCGGGCAAATATTAGCCTTTGTGAGCAGCCCCACCTATGACCCTAATCTTATGGTAGGCCGCGAGCGGGGCAACAATGTGGCTAAAATGTACGCCGATCCCAATAAGCCGCTGTTTACCAGGCCGGTACAGGCTTATTATCCACCGGGATCGTCATTTAAGCCTTTAAGTGCGCTAATTGCCATGCAGGAGGGCATCATCACCCCGCAAACTACCTATTTTTGCCCCGGGTATTATATGGCAGGCAACTTGCGGGTACCATGTTTTCATGGCGAAAGGCATGGTCTGGTAAACCTGAGCGCCGCGGTAGCCGAATCTTGCAACGGTTTTTTTGATATGGTGTTCGAGAAATTGATAAATCATAACGGCGCCAAACAAACTGATTCTTCTTTTACCAGCTGGCGTAATAACGTGAGTAAATTTGGCATGGGCACACGCCTTCACCTCGATCTGCCCAGCGAGGGAAAGGGCTTTTTGCCTACCGCTGCTTTTTACGATAAAATATATCGTCGCGGCGGCTGGCGGTCAAGCACGGTCATATCGTTGGGTATCGGCCAGGGCGAATTATTGGCAACCCCTTTACAGATGGCCAATATAGAAGCCACTATTGCCAACCACGGTTATTATTATAAGCCCCACCTCATAAAAGCCGTTGGCGATAAGCAGGTGATAAGGCACGAATACAACGTGCGTAACTACGTAGGTGTAGATTCACAATACTTTGAACCGGTTATAAACGGTATGCAAAGGGTAGTAGAAAGCGGTACAGCAGCCGGATCAAAGATACCGGGTATTATTATGTGCGGAAAAACCGGTACGGCCCAGGTGAACCACGGCAAAGATAATTCTGTATTTGTAGCATTTGCGCCGCGCGATAACCCTAAGATAGCCATTGCGGTAATTGTAGAAAATTCGGGGCAGGGGGCAACCTGGGCAGCACCCATAGCCAGTTTCATTGTAGAAAAATACCTCACAGATAAAATTAGTACACGGCCCTCTGGCATAGCCCCCGAATATTATGAAAATGCCAACCTGTTACCCGCACCGCCTGCACCAAAAGTTATAAAAGTTAAACCAAACGCCGATAGCGTTAGGAAAGCCGGTACAGATAGTGCACGCAAGAAGGCGCAATTTAAATCTGCCGGCAGGCAAGGGCCAGAAAATGTTATGCCAGCATATATTGTTACATCTGTAAAAAGAAAGGGCGATGCAAGACTATAACGGGCCATCGCAGCGCGGTTTCTTCTACAATGTGGATTGGCTTACCGTATTGCTTTATTTAATGTTGTGTACCATTGGCTGGTTTAACATTCACTCCGCCGTTTATGACCCGCAACACACCGGCATTGTTGATTTTGATACAAATTACGGTAAGCAGTTTATCTATATCATGTCGGCAACTGTGCTGGCAATTGTTATCCTCCTGCTCGATAACCGTTTTTTCATCACCTTTGCATCAGTTTTTTATATCATAACTATTATTCTGCTTATTGCCGTACTTATAGTTGGACGCAACGTTGGGGGGAACCAGGCCTGGATACCATTGGGCACATTTAGGCTTCAACCATCAGAATTTGCTAAGGTAACTACCTGCATTTTGCTTGCGCGGTATTTAAGCGGGACGAACATCCGCATTACAGATATTAAATCGTTTCTTACCGCCGGTGCAATTATCGGGCTGCCAATGCTGCTTATCATGCTGCAACCGGATACAGGGTCTACCCTGGTATTTTTCTCGCTTGTTTTCGTGCTTTACCGTGAGGGCTTGTCGCCCTACTTTTTGGTGGTTATTGCCTTGCTGATCATCCTGTTTGTACTTACCCTTTTATTTAACCAGTTTTATTTAATACTTGCCGTAATTGCAATTGGCGCCCTGGTTAGCTGGCTCTTTAGGCGTTACCGCCAGGTAATGCTCACCATGCTTATTGGGGTAGGTATTTCGGTGGTATTTATCTTTAGCGTAAAGTACCTCTACCTAAATGTATTGAAGCCCCACCAAAAAGAGCGTATAGATATATTACTTGGCCTCACTACAGATCTGCGCAGAAAAGGGTACAACGTAAATCAATCAAAGATCGCCATTGGCTCGGGTAAGCTTTGGGGGAAAGGATATTTAAAGGGTACGCAAACCAAATATTCGTTTGTGCCTGAGCAAAGCACCGATTTTATCTTTTGTACCGTAGGTGAGGAGTGGGGCTTCGCAGGGTCTGTGGTAGTGGTTGGGCTATACCTCTTCCTGCTGCTCCGGATCATAGTAATTGCAGAACGGCAACGCTCGCCGTTTTCGCGCATATATGCCTATGGGGTTTGCTCCGTACTGTTTTTCCACGTGATCATTAATATCGGGATGACTGTGGGCTTAGTGCCTGTAATTGGCATACCTCTGCCCTTCATCAGCTATGGCGGTTCATCATTGTGGAGCTTCACCATTTTATTGTTCGTATTGGTAAAGCTGGATTCTAACCGTATGGGTACAATTTCGCCTGCTTAGGCATAGCGGCGTTTCAGCAGATCGTAAAATTTTTCTTTCGTACCCGGTTTAGTTTCCCAGTTGTTTTTGGTTACATAATTGTTGGTCAAAAACCTATCGGCATCTTCGTAGTTATTAAAACGGTTAAGTATCTCAACAGCCTCGCTGTAGGCAAGGCTGTAACCGTTAAAAAGATCGCCTACAAAAAGCATTTTATCATTTAGTGTTATAGCCGATTTTAGATCTTTAACCGGCTGGGAAGCCGTAGCTGTATTTTGGGTCATACCGGTAGCCTGCCCGGCGATACGCTCGTTTAATGTTAATGGTTTTTCGGTTTCTGCGTCAGCTATGGGCATGCTTTCAGAAACAGTGGCCGGTGTTATTTCGATTTCTGCCAGGGCTTCTGCAACGGTTTCCACGTGATTGGGATATTCCTGATCATCTGCCGCGGAATCTGTCTCTTCAAGTTCCAATTCATGTCTGTTAGTTTCTGGCTCTATCGCGCGGATATAACCAAAATGATCTTGCCCCGTATCTGCCGACATATCCATCTGATGCGCCGGGCCTCCCTGTTCCGGCTGTGCAGCATTAACCACTATCTGCTCATATATCGTTGGCGAATCCCGCTCATGGTTCATGTTTTCTTCCGCCTCATCTGTTTCCGGTTCTTCGGTAGATCGCTCTGCTTCTGTGTAAACCGATGCCGGGCTAAAATCCGGTTCAAATCTGCTTTCTGGCTCCGAAACCTCTTCCTCATCAGGCTTCGAAATATAAGCGTCATTTACCGGCGAAGGTTCTTCTACAACTGGCACCAATTCTGCCGATATAGACCTTACTTCTTCGGCGCTTTGCTGGTAAGGCTGAAATAAAGGTTCGTTCTCCGCCTCAACTTCATTCTCGGGTATTACAGGTATTTCAGTTTGTGTAGCAGGTGAAGGCGTGCTTTTTACTAAACTGGAATTCAACTTGCGCAGTACATCTAAATGATCTGTAAGAAAGTGTGAATTTGCTGCAAAAAGTTCCAGTTCGAGGTCGTCTATCTGCTCATTTTGAGTTTTCAGATAATCATATTGTTCATTAAGCTCCTGAAGAATGGTGCCTATTTTTTTGAATACATCCTGCTGCCTCATAAGTTGATGTTAGGAAAAATCCTGTCCAAAAATAATATTAAATTCTGATATTAGCTTCCCGTTAAAATTATACATGCTGTTCAGTGAAGATGTTTTCAGGCGTAAAAGTGAAGTTGGTGGCAGCATCGAAGTTATTTGCGGATCTATGTTTTCGGGCAAGACCGAGGAGCTTATCCGCCGCTTAAAACGTGCCCAGATAGCCAGGCTCTGCGTTGAAATATTTAAGCCAAAAACAGATACCCGCTATAACGAAACCGATGTAGTATCGCATAACCAAAATGCTATTCCCTCAATACCCGTCGACCATTCTTCGGCACTGCTTTTAATGATAACCGATAATGTGGACGTTGTTGGTATTGACGAAGCGCAGTTTTTTGACGACCAATTGCCGCAAGTTTGCAATTTGCTTGCCAACCGTGGCATAAGGGTAATTATAGCAGGATTAGATATGGATTTTAAGGGTAACCCCTTCGGGCCGATGCCCGCCATCATGGCAATGGCCGAGTCTGTAACCAAGGTATATGCCGTTTGTGTACAATGCGGTAATTCGGCACTTTATTCTTACCGTTTGGTGCCTAATGAGGCCAAGGTGATGCTTGGAGAAAAGGAAAGCTATGAGCCGCGATGCAGAATGTGTTTTAACCTGGGCGACGCCCTGCCTGCTTGTTAAAATACCTCTTACCAGCAACCAACAAGCCAAATTCTTCAGAAGGCCACTTTTCCATACTTTTATGATGGGCCTTGTGCGCCCTTCGGATATTCAACAAATAGCGGTTGCGGGTAGCAAACGGTTTAAAACGGTTATGTATAAACCAATCGTGAAATATGAAGTAAATAATACCGTACACGCTGATGCCCATACCGATCCATAATCTGTAATCTAAAATGAAATGACCCGCCCACATCAACCATAATGATAAAACAGCAAACCCAAGGCTGAACAGATCATTCAACTCAAGCCATCCCTTTCCCGAATGCCCATGATGTGTTTTATGAATAAACCACAACGGCCCGTGAAACAAATACCTATGCATCGCCCATGATAGTACTTCCATCGCAGCAATGGTGAGGATGATGATGGTGGTGTTTAGTAAAATGTTCATAGTTAATGTTTCATTGATCGTAAAAAGATTAATGATCATATCATCTTTACACTATGATCTATTTTTTGCTATGAACTATGAACCATCAATCACAACCTATATATGTATGGCCCTGTTATCCGTAGCGGCTAAACAAGCTTCGCGGATAGCTTCGGTATAGGTTGGGTGGGCGTGGCTCATGCGTGAAATATCTTCGGCGCTGGCACGATACTCCATTGCCACAACGGCTTCTGCAATCATATCTGCAGCACGCGGGCCAATCATGTGCACACCTAAAATTTCGTCGGTTGTTGCATCAGCTAAAACTTTTACAAAACCATCTGTATCCATACTGGCACGGGCCCGGCCGCTTGCCTTAAAAGGGAAGGAGCCTGTTTTGTATTTAATGCTTTTTTCCTTCAACTGCTCTTCGGTATAACCCACGCTTGCAACCTCGGGCCAGGTATAAACTACGCCCGGTATAAGGTTGTAATTAATGTGTGGTTTTTGCCCGGCTATAATCTCTGCAACAAATGTGCCTTCATCCTCTGCCTTATGGGCCAGCATTGCGCCGCGGATAACATCTCCAATGGCATAAACGCCTTTTATACTGGTTTCCAGGTGCTCATCTACCGTGATCTTTCTGCCACGTTCTTCAACAGCAAGGCCGATATTTTCTAACCCCAGGCTATCTGTATAAGCTACACGGCCTACAGCAACCAGGCAATAATCGCCTTTTAGTTCTTGTTTTTCGCCTTTTGGTGTGTCAAAAGTTACTGTTACTTCTTTACCTTTTACGGTAGCGCCGGTAACTTTATGGCCCAGGTAAAATTCCATACCGGTTTTCGCCAATACTTTTTGCAGTTCTTTGCCTAAACCTTTGTCCATGGTTGGGATAAGCGAGTCCATATATTCTATTACCGAAACTTTGGCGCCCAAACGCGCGTAAACAGAACCCAGCTCCAGGCCTATAACGCCGCCGCCAATCAGAATGAGGTGTTTAGGTACTTCGGGCAAATTAAGCGCTTCTGTAGAGGTTATAATGCGTTTTTTATCTATTTTAATAAACGGCAAGCCCGATGGCTTCGAGCCTGTTGCAATTATTATATTCTTACCGCTAATGGTCTCCTCACTGCCATCCGGCTTTTTAATTTTGATAGTATTTTTATCTGCAAACGAGCCCATGCCCTGGTAAGAGGTAATCTTATTTTTCTTAAAAAGGAAGGTGATACCCCCTGTTGTTTGCGCAACAACTTCGTTCTTGCGTTTTATCATCTGGCCGAAATCCACCTTTAGGTTATCAAGGTTTATACCGTGGGTCTTAAATGTATGGGCGGCATTAAAATAATGCTCAGAAGAATCTAAAAGTGCCTTTGAAGGGATACAACCCACATTTAAGCAAGTACCGCCAAAGGTTGAATATTTTTCGATACAAGCTGTTTTAAGGCCAAGTTGTGCAGCACGGATGGCAGCAACATAGCCGCCAGGGCCCGAACCGATAACAATTACATCGTATTGCATAGTAGTGTTTTAATTGTGGCAAAGGTAAGGAATATAAAAAAGCTAAAAGCCACCAAATTTAATATCAGTGTAGTATTTACCCGGCTGCAAGAGCTTTACTTGCTCCACGCCTGGCCAATTTTTGAGTAACTCAACGAGCCTATTATAAGTTTTTTGGGCGAATATAGTTTTAACCCGCTCATAGGCAAAGTGCCGAAAAATATGCCTGTTAAATTAGAAAGGCCATCATCGGCAAACAACTCGGCGCTGGCTTCGTCAATTATAAGAGTGAGGTTTATTGATTTAGAATTGCTGACACGCGGCGCTTCGCCGGAGCGTACAAAGTCTTTCTGAAATGCGGTTATACCCGCGCTGCTACGGTTAATGTAATATTTGTTCAGTTTTTTATCGTAACCTATCCTTACCTGCTCACTATTTTTATTGTAAAGTACAATGGAAAAATCGGCAGCAGGGATGCCTGCCAGTTTCATAATAAATTTGTTGCCGAACGATGGTAGCTTTGCCTTAATGTTAAGACTATCCTTAACAGTTATGTTTTTTAATATGGTCGTCTTTTGGATAATGCCATACAATTCTTTAACCGGGGTTGATGTTAAATAAGCCTTATCATTCACCGTCTTCAAATTTAGTTCAACAGGCGTGGTCATTGCGCCGCGCCATGGCCCGGTTGGCACCTTATCGCCGTAAAGCCAATTGCTCATCCAGCCCAAAAAAATCTTGCGGGCGCCGGTATTGCTCCAGGTTACGCCAGCGTAATTGTCGGGGCCATAGTTAAGCCATTTAGTTTCCTTGTCGGCGGGTGTAAAATTTTTGCCGTTAAAATCGCCCATAAAATATTGAGTGGCCGAGCCGCCATTAGGGCCGCCAGGGTTAATGTTAACGATAAGCGCCCACTGCTTTTTTGCGCCATTCTGCAGTTCAAACAGGTCGGGGCATTCCCAAACGCCGCCGTGGTCTCCGGCTTCGCGCCCAAAGTCGCTTTCTTTTGCCCAATCGATTAGGTTTTTAGACGAAAAAATATCAATATGATCATGTGCGGCCAAAACCATTACCCACTTTTTTTGCGGCTCATACCACATCACCTTCGGGTCGCGAAAATCTCGGTCGGTAGTGTTTTTAATTACCGGGTTGCCTTTATATTTTTTCCAGGTAAGGCCGTCATCATTGCTGTAGGCCAGGCTTTGTGTCTCTACATCCAGACGCCCCATTTTTTCATTAGTTACGCTGTGGCTGGCATATAACGCAACCATTGGCGGCTGTGCCCCTGTGCCCAGCCGCGACGTATTATTTTTATCTATAACCGTGCTGCCCGAAAATACCAGGCCCAGGCTGTCAGGGTATAAGGCTATCGGTTTTTCCTTCCAGTGAAAAAGATCGGTACTGGTGGCATGGCCCCAATGGATATTGCCCGGCACATTGGCGGTTGGGTTATACTGAAAAAACAAATGGTAAACGCCCTTACTGTACACCATACCATTAGGATCGTTCATCCAATGCGCCTTTGGCGAAAAATGAAATTGCGGCCGATACTTTTCGTGATAAACGGCCGCTGTTTTATTTTGGGCAGTAACCGCGCCGGCAAAACATGTGGCAAGTATAAGGGCGTAGAATTTAATCATCGGTTTTAAGATTGGTGTAACAAGATAAAAGGGTTAACATCAAAAAGCAGTAATTTGATTTACACGCCGCTGTTTTGTAACAGATTTATACTTAGTTACCGATAACCGGGTTTTACTTCATAAATTAGGCTTTTAAACCAACCCACCATCATGAAGAAATTTGCCACTTTGTTTATCACATTCTTAAGCTGTTCTGTATTTGTTTTCGGGCAGGAAAATTACGCTAAGGAGCACTACACAAAAAGAGACGTATATATAACCATGCGCGATGGTGTGAAACTGTTTACATCCATTTACACTCCTAAGGATGCTGCTAAGATTAAAAAGTATCCTATGATCATGCAGCGTACGTGCTACAGCGTTGCACCTTATGGCGAGGATAAGATACCTGCAAGGCTGGCCCCCTCCGAAACCATGATGCGCGAAGGTTACATTGTGGTTTACCAAGATGTACGCGGCCGCTGGAAAAGCGAAGGTACCTGGACCAACATGACCCCTGTAGTTGAGCACAAGACAAAAAAAGACGTTGACGAAGGCACAGACACGTATGATACCATTGACTGGCTGGTTAAAAACGTGGAGTTTAATAACGGCCGTGTTGGGCAGTGGGGTATATCTTATCCGGGCTTTTATACAGCTGCCGGTATTTTATCGGGCCACCCGGCATTAAAGGCATCTGCACCCGAAGCTCCTATTTCCGATTTCTTTTTTGACGATTTTCATCATAACGGCGCCCTGTTGGAAAGTTACTTTTTTACATATCCAACCTTCGGTGTGCAAAAGAAAGACACAACAACAAAAGCCTGGTATAACAACCAAAATATTAAAGCAAACACTAAAGATGGTTACCAGTTTTTGCTGGACCTGGGGCCGCTTAAAAACGCAGATAAATATTATAAAGACAACTTTTTTTGGCAGGAAACCATCAACCACCCAAATTATGATGAATTTTGGCAATCGCGCAGTTTGCCCCGCCATTTTGGTAAGGTTAAGCCTGCCGTAATGTTTGTAGGTGGCTGGTACGATGCTGAGGATCTGAGCGGGCCACTGGATATGTTTAAACGTATTAACAAAACCGATCCCGAAGCGTACAACACCATTGTAATGGGTCCGTTTGGCCATGGCCGCTGGTCGCGAGAAACAGGGCACACCATGCATAGTAATGTATATTTTGGCGATAGTATAGCCACCTTTTATCAAAAGAAAATAGAGGCTAATTTCTTTGATCATTTTCTTAAGGGTTCGGGCGATAAAGATTCGGGATTGCCTAAGGCTTATATGTATGATACCGGCAAAAAAGAATGGGAACAATTTGACCATTGGCCGGCAACGGCGGCTACACATACCAAAATGTATTTTGGCGCCGATGGTAAACTGGGCATGAGCCAGCAGGGGGCAACAGGGTCTGTATCTTACACCAGCGACCCACTGAAACCGGTACCATATACCGAAGATAATACCACAACTATGGGCTTTACGCCGCATAATTATATGAGCGAAGATCAGCGGTTTGCAGGCCGCCGGCCCGACGTATTGGTTTACCAAACAGATGTTCTACAAGACGATATTACCCTGGGCGGCGAGATCATGGCCCACTTAAAGGTAGCTAATAGTAGTACCGATGCCGATTTTATTGTGAAACTGATAGACGTATATCCGCCGGATGAAAAGAACAATACCTACATGCCTAACAAGAACATCACCCTGAGCAATTACTGGCAAATGGTACGTTCTGAGATTATGCCGGCGCGTTTCCGTAACAGTTTCGAAAAACCTGAGCCTATGGTTGCAGGGCAAAAAACCGATGTAAATTGCCGCTTGCAGGATGTGCTGCACACCTTTAAAAAAGGGCACCGTATTATGGTGCAGGTGCAAAGCACCTGTTTCCCGCTGTTTGCTCGTAACCCGCAGAAATTTGTGGACAATCCTTATAAAGCAAACGAAAGTGATTACGTAAAAGCTACCGAAACCGTGTTTAACGATAGTTATATTGATGTGCAGGTGCTGAAATAGATATGAAAAAACTGCTTTTATTGGTTGGGCTATCTATTGCCTTCACGGGGAGCAAAGCCCAACTGCTCACAAAAAAGGAAGCCTTTACACGCGCAGATACCCTGCGAGGCCTGTTAACGCCGTTACGTACTTGTTATGATGTTAACTTCTATCACCTGGATGTTAAGTTTGATATCGCTAATAAATTCATCAGCGGCAGCAACCTGATCAGGTTTACGGCTACACAGAATTTTACGAAACTGCAGTTTGACCTTTTTGCGAATCTTACTATCCAAAAGGTGGTTTATAAAGGGCGGATATTGCCATATAAAAGAGAATTTAACGCTGTTTTTGTAACCTTCCCGGCAATAATTTTAAAAGAAAGCAGTGATGAATTTACCATTTATTATTCCGGTAACCCGCAAATCGCCAAACGTGCACCCTGGGATGGCGGCGTGGTTTATACTACCGACTCGCTCGGTAAGCCATGGGTGGCAACGGCATGCGAGGGTTTGGGTGCAAGCGTTTGGTGGCCCAATAAAGACCACTTGAGTGACGAACCGGATAGCATGGCCATCAGCATCAGCGTACCCAATGGCTTAAAAGATGTATCTAACGGCAGGTTAAGAAAGATAACTGATCTGAAAAACGGTTATACCCGGTTTGATTGGTTTGTTAAAAATCCCATCAATAATTATGATGTAGCAGCCAATATTGCTGATTACGCACATTTTGAGGATACCTACAACGGAGAAAAAGGGAAGCTAACGCTAGATTATTGGGTGCAACCCTATAATCTGGAGAAAGCAAAAACACAGTTTGGCAAAAATGTGAAGCCTATGCTTAAGGCCTTTGAACATTGGTTTGGCCCATATCCTTTTTATGAGGACGGCTACAAACTTGTAGAAACGCCGCACCTTGGCATGGAACACCAAAGCGCAGTTGCTTATGGCAATAAATACCGTAACGGTTATTTAGGCAGTGACCGTTCTGGCACGGGCCAGGGGTTAGACTGGGACTTTATAATTGTGCACGAAAGCGGGCATGAGTGGTTTGGGAATAATATTACTGATAAAGACGTGGCCGATATGTGGATACACGAGGGCTTTACAAACTATTCTGAATCACTTTTTATTGAAGATATCAGGAATAAGCTTGCCGGGCAGGAATACATACACGGCACCCGCAGAACAATTTTAAACGATAGGCCAATTATCGGGACTTATAACGTGAATAAAGAAGGCTCTGGCGATATGTATTGCAAAAGCGGCAATATGCTCAACATGATCCGTATAATTATAAACAATGACGATAAATGGCGTGCTATACTGCGCGGATTAAACTCAACTTTTTATCATCAGACCGTAACTACAGCGCAAATAATTGATTACATAAATCAGCAGTCGGGCTTAAACCTCACTACAATATTTGACCAATACCTGCGCTATAAAAACATCCCTGTGCTGGAATTCAGGTTTGAGGGTGGTAAGCCAGCCTGCCGCTGGATAGCCGATGTTGATGGCTTTAATATGCCGGTAAGGGTTCGTGTTAAAGGAGGCGAATACCAATTTATAAACCCCGCCACTACTTTTAAGCCTGTAGGAATTAAAGGCTTAACTAAAGACAATGTGGAGGCAGATACCTTTAATTATTATATTGGGGTGTTGATTGATTGATTATTAAAATGGGTGTCATACTGAGCTCCGTGGAAGTATGGTGTGGTAGCCTGCCTGCCATGCTTCGAGTGGCCTAAGCATTACACCCGCAAAAGAATCAAATAAAATGAAATTTTTATCTCTTGAGCCATTCGTTCCGTCGGGTAGCAATTTTGAAGGCTCCAAACAATTTTTTTTAGAATTGGGCTTTCATATCAATTGGGAGGTTGATGGCTACATCGGTTTCCAGCGCGACGAATGCCGGTTTATTTTGCAGCAATATGACCAGCCCGAATTTGCTCAAAACTTTATGCTGAGCCTAAAAGTAACAGATGTTGAAGAATTTAGGCAAAGTGTTCTTGATAAGCAATTACCCGAAAAATATGGTATCCGTATCAGTAAAATTATGCAGCAGCCCTATGGCCGCGAAGTAAATGTGATTGACCTTGCCGGTGTTTGCTGGCATTTTGTGGAGCAGTAGTTACGCTTTTAAAACCCAACTCTTTTCAATTACCTCCGCCTTTAAAAATGCTTTTTTAAATTCTGCCGGGCTTTTGAATTGCAGTTGCGGGATCAGCCGGGTTTCTATATGCACCTCAAATTTGGCATCTTCAAATGGCCATGGGCAAACGTTGAGTGAGCCGTTGGTGTTTTGCTTTAACACAGAGTGGCGGTCGCCTCCGCCTTTACTTATCTCAATAATACGTTGCTCGGGCTGTACCTCGTTTTGGCACAGCAGCAGGGAAAATGCATCGCACCATTCCAACAATCCGTAAATGTTGCCGGCTTCCTTTTTACTAATCTTTAACGCGCTGCACCATTCTTTTTGCAGCTTTTCCTGTTCGGCTAAAAATGCCTTTGCCTGCAGATTGCTTAGCGCTTCGTTGTGATGTAAAAATTTAAGGTGTATAGAGCTAAGCAGTGCATTATACATACTGCGCGACAAGGAGAAATCTATGAGCCTGCGGCAATGTTCTTCGTCAAAAAGTTTCATAGAAAAATTAACCGGGCCGCCTTGCGGTGTAAGCAGGTCGCTTTCTTCCAGCTCGGTTTGTGCGTCGTCATGACCTGCAATGGCAATTACGGTTTCCGTCCAGCGTTTAGGCAGGTCGGCAATTTTCCAGTGCATGGCCAGCTGCGCTGCAAGCAACCCATGCGCCCGCTGTGTAATAACTTCCCAGCCCTGTTCTTTATAGTTTACGATCATGATCCTTTTAAATCTCCCAGGAGGGGAGACTTATTTAACGGGAACTAAGTAATGAAGTTTCGCAACGTCATAAAAATTATCGCTGACGGCCTCCCCGGCGCATTTATACGCGCAATGCGTTTTAGCAGAAGAGTTCTCGTACCTTGAAATGACAACCTTTTTTGCTTATTACTTTTTCAATCCCAAAATACTCCAGTCGCTTTCCACTTTCTTAATAACATTAGCTAAAACGCCTAAGCCGGTCACGTCCATTTCTACCAGATCGCCCGGCTGCAGCCATCGGGGTTGGTAATTGGCATCGTTAAGCAACCCTGTGCCGTTCAATTCCAGGAAACAGCCGGTGCCGACAGTTCCCGAACCGATAACATCGCCGGGCAGCACATCGCAGCCGTAAGAACAACGCTCTATGATCTCGGCAAAGGTCCAGGTCATATCTCCCATATTTCCGGACGATACTTTTTTGCCGTTTACACGGCAGTTCATCTGCAAATTGTAAGCATTACCAATATGGCCAGGTTGCGCAGCAGTTTTATATTGTTCCAGTTCATCTGGCGTTACCAGCCAGGGGCCAATTACGGTCGAAAAATCTTTACCCTTAGCCGGGCCCAGGTTTAGCAACATTTCTTCCATTTGCAGGGTACGTGCGCTCATATCGTTCATGATCATAAAGCCAGCAATAAAACTATCTGCGTCTGCAGCTTTAATGTTGCGGCCTTTTTTATTGAGCGCTATGGCAACCTCCAGTTCAAAATCGAGTTTTTGAAAATGATCGGGCATGCAAGCTATTTCGCCCGGGCCCTGTATAGCGTTATGATTGGTAAAATAAAATATGGGGTATTCGTCAAACTCTGGTAGCATATCAACCTTGCGGTTGCGGCGTGCAGCCTCCACATGCTGCCTAAAGGCATATGCATCGCGGCATGATGTGGGGTGGGGTACGGGCGCCATCAATTCGAAAAATAACTCCTCCTTTGCATGCATTTTGCCATTTCTTAATGCTTCATGAACGTGCCTGGCATGATCCATCAGTTCTTCGCCTTCCCACAAAAAATCCTGCATATTATCGGGTATCAATTTATCGCAGGAGTTTAAATTATAAATATGGCCGTTAACGAAGATGCCCAGATGTTCCCGGTCTTCGGTTTTGTACGATACTAATTTCATGAAGGTTCAATTTAACTGGTTAACCAAAACTAAAACATTTTTTGGAGCGTTATTACTATGCTTGCATATTAATTTTTGTTAGCTATCTTCGTAAAACCAATTCGTGAACCTATTTAAACAAACATACCACGTGCAAAAGCTTATATCCAGCCGGATAGTGGCCACAATACGCTATGCTATGCTATCTAAAATAGTGTTCGCCCAGTATTCTTTCGAGGTTTAAATTCTTTTTTACGGTCGCTTAAATTTACCGTAAGCCGCTTAATTACAACAATTTAGCTGTTGTAGTGTATTAACACTAACCAATTTACTTACTATGCCATTTTACCATACGCTGGGAAAGGTCCCGCATAAGCGCCATACTATTTTTCGTAAACCCGATGGTGGGTTATATGCAGAAGAACTGGTTTCCACCGAAGGCTTTTCGAGCATGTACTCGCTGGTTTACCATTGCTACCCGCCTACCATTGTAAAGCAATTAGGTGAGCCTTATAGCGTAGAACCGAAAATTGCCCGCGAAAAGCACCTAAAACATACCAGCCTTATTGGCTTTCACATTACACCAGAAGACGATTACCTAAAAAGCCGTAAGCCGGTGTTGGTGAACAGCGATCTGCATATCTCGCTTGCCGCGCCGCGCCAAAGCATGACAGATTATTTTTACAAGAACAGCCAGGCCGATGAGGTGATATTCATTCACAAAGGTAACGGTGTGTTAAGAACAGGTTTCGGCAAGATAAAATTTGAGTATGGCGATTACCTGGTTGTACCGCGCGGAACAATTTATCAATTGGAATTTAACGACGCCGATAACCGCCTTTTCATTGTAGAAAGTTTCAGCCCCATACGCACACCTAAACGTTACCGCAACCAGTTTGGCCAGTTAATGGAGCATTCGCCTTATTGCGAACGCGATATTAAACGCCCGCAAGACCTGGAAACGCACGATGAAAAGGGAGATTTTAAGGTGCTGATAAAAAAGCAGGGATTAATTTATCCGTATACCTATGGTACGCACCCTTTCGACTTTATTGGGTGGGATGGTTTGCATTACCCATGGGCATTTTCCATACATGATTTTGAGCCGATAACCGGGAGGGTACATCAGCCGCCACCGGTGCATCAAACCTTTGAAGGGCATAATTTTGTGATTTGTTCTTTTGTGCCGCGTAAGTTTGATTACCATCCGCAATCTATCCCGGCTCCTTATAATCATAGTAATGTGGATAGCGACGAATTGCTGTACTACGTAGATGGCGATTTTATGAGCCGTAAAAATGTAGTAAAGGGGCAGATCACTTTGCACCCGGGTGGCATCCCACACGGGCCGCATCCCGGTTCGGTGGAGAAATCAATAGGTAAAGAGAGCACCGAAGAACTGGCCGTAATGATAGACCCGTTTCGCCCGCTGATGCTTACCGAAGAAGCGATAAAGATAGAAGACCCGGATTATTATAAGAGCTGGGCAGAATAAGCCCCGCCTAAACCCTCCCCGGCAAAGAGGACTTCAAAAAAGATAAAATGATAAAAATGGAAACAATAGAATATACAAAAGTATCCCCTACCGGGGAAGATTTAGGAGGGGTTGATTTTCTACCCCTTAACGGTACCGATTACATTGAATTTTATGTAGGCAACGCCAAACAGGCAGCGCATTTTTACAAAACGGCATTCGGTTTTCAGAACCTGGCGTATGCCGGCCCCGAAACGGGTGTGCGCGATCGTGCGTCATATGTATTACAGCAGGACAAGATCAGGCTGGTATTAACTACGCCCTTACATTCAGATCACCCTATTGCAGAACATATTAAGAAGCATGGCGATGGTATTAAGGCCATTTCATTAATGGTTGATGACGCTTACGATGCGTTTATACAGACCACGCAACGCGGTGCAGAAACCTATCAGCAACCAACAACTATTACAGACGAGCACGGCGAAGTACGTATAAGCGGCATCAAACTTTATGGCGAAACGGTACACATGTTTGTAGAGCGTAAGAACTACAACGGTACTTTTCTGCCTGGTTACCAGCCCTGGGTATCGGAATACAATCCGGAGCCGGTGGGGCTGTTATATGTAGACCATTGTGTTGGTAATGTGGGCTGGAACAAGATGAACGACTGGGTTAATTTTTATGAAGAGATCATGGGCTTTCGCAACATCTTAACATTTGATGATAAGATGATCTCGACAGAATATTCTGCCCTGATGAGCAAGGTAATGAGCAATGGAAACGGCTTTGTGAAATTCCCGATAAATGAACCGGCAGAAGGTAAAAAGAAAAGCCAGATAGAAGAGTACCTGGAGTTTTATGAGGGCGAGGGTGTACAGCACATGGCCCTGGCCACGCACGATATTGTAGCTACTGTAACGGCATTAAAAAGCCGGGGTGTAGAATTCCTGACCGTGCCTAATACCTATTATGATGACCTGCTGCAACGCGTTGGCCACATTGATGAAGACTTGGAACCGCTTAAAAAATTAGGCATCCTGGTTGACA
Source organism: Mucilaginibacter sp. (assembly GCA_965277245.1). Taxonomy (GTDB): domain Bacteria; phylum Bacteroidota; class Bacteroidia; order Sphingobacteriales; family Sphingobacteriaceae; genus Mucilaginibacter. The sequence continues at coordinate 1,800,994 of OZ255719.1, read as the reverse complement.
GCGATGATGAAGGATATCTGCTGCAGATATTTACGAAGCCGGTTGAAGACAGGCCGACTGTTTTCTTCGAAATTATACAGCGTAAAGGTGCCAAATCTTTTGGCGCAGGTAATTTTAAGGCCCTGTTTGAAGCCATTGAGCGGGAGCAGGAATTAAGAGGAAACTTGTAAAGTGATTAAAGTTTTTTGATTAAGGTCCCGGTTTGCCGGGACTTTTTTGTTTTAAGAATTTTTGATATAACTTTATCTATGAACAATTTGTCATTACGAGCTACGAAGCAATCTCGTAGCCTGGTGTATTAAAAAAGCGCAGTTAAAGGATTGCCGCGTCTTCTACATCGGCTTGCATTTAATAATCAAACATAAACTAATATGCCACACTACAACCCGCTTACAGATGCCTACATTGAAAAAGCTGCAGACTTTGCCAAGCCAATATTAACTCATATTCGCAAGCTGATGCATGAGGCCGACCCTGACATTCAAGAAGCTATAAAATGGGGCCATGTACACTTTGATCACAAGGGCCCGGTTGCTCACATGGCGGGATATACAAAGCATTGCAATTTCGGGTTTTGGAAAGCGGGTATATTAGAAGATCCCGAGGGCATATTAAAAACGGACGATGCCAAAAGCCCGTTAAACGGCTTGTTCAGCGTGGCCGATCTACCGCCAGATGAGGTGATGATCTGGTACATCCGCAATGCGGTCGACATTAATTTAAAGGGCGTTAAATCTTTGGTTATGAAGTCAAAAGGTGTTAAACCGGCATTGAAGGTCCCGGATGATTTTGGAAAGTTATTGGATGGCAGCCCAACCGCCTCAATGTTTTTTGATGCTTTCACCACCTCGCAGCGTAACGAATACCTGGAATGGATCATAGAGGCAAAAACTGAGGCAACCCGGCACAAGCGCATGGATACCGCGTTAGCGTGGATCAGCGAGGGGAAGACCCGTAATTGGAAATACCAGTCGCAGCCTTAGCAGGATCTTGATATATGAGATCTTTTTTGCGCATTCTTAGTGCGGTTGTACTGGTTACATTTTGCTGTTCCTGGGGGTTTTTTGCTCATTACAAGATAAACCGGCTTGCCGTTTTTACGCTTCCTAAGGGCATGACAGGCTTTTATAAGGCCAACATAAGCTACATCACAGAACATGCTGTAACGGCAGATAAGCGCCGCTACACTGATACTACCGAAGCCGGTAGGCATTTCTTTGATGCTGACCATTATGGCAAGTTTCCATTTAAAACCGTGCCGCATAGGTGGAAGGATGCAGTTACCAAATACGGCAAAGACTCGCTAATTAAATATGGCACATTGCCCTGGGCTATACAATATCAATACTATAAACTGGTACGTGCGTTCAAGGCGCATGATACAGTCGCGATATTGCACACTTCGGCAGACCTGGGCCACTATGTTTCCGATGCTTCTGTACCCCTTCACTTAAGCAGCAACTACGATGGCCAGCTAACTAATCAAAAAGGGTTGCATGCACTTTGGGAAAGCCGCCTGCCCGAACAACTTTCTGCTAATTATAAATTGTACACAGGCAAGGCGAGGTATATTGAAAACCCGCTTTCACAGGCTTTCATTATTTGCCGGGCCTCATTCAAGTGTGTAGATTCTGTGATAATTTTAGAGAAGAAATTAAGCATGTCCTTCCCCGTAAATAAAAGGTATGCGTTAGTAAAACGGGGGCAGCGCACCGTTACCGACTATTCGCCCGCCTATTGCGCTGCATATCATCAACTATTGCATGGCATGGTAGAGCGCAGGATGCGAACGGCTATACTCTCGGCAGGTAGTTACTGGTACTCGGCCTGGGTAGATGCCGGCCAACCCAATTTAGATAAGCTTATAAACAAGAATTTAACCGTGGTGGAAAAGGCGAAAATAGATAGCGAAGAAGTGACCTTTAAAAAATCTATTTATCATGTATTAAAAAAGAGCCATAGAACGAAATCTTGATTCTTGGCCCTTGATACTATTTTCTTCTATTTATCAGTCCCCACAAAACCGGTATTACCGAAACTAAAATTATTCCCAGGGTTACAAGCGAAAAATGAGTTTTAAAAAATGGCAGGTTTCCAAATAGATAGCCTGCAAACAGAAAAAGAATTATCCAGGCGGTGCCGCCTATAATATTGTAAATAGTATACCTTAAGAAAGACATGCGGCCAACGCCTGCCACAAACGGCGCAATGGTACGAATAATAGGGATAAACCTGCTCAGGATAACTGCAATGGGGCCATGCTTTTCAAAAAAGGCTTCTGTTTTATGATAATATTCTAACTTGAGGATCTTATTGCCGGGCTTAAATACCTTAATGCCGAGATAGTCTCCCACAAAGTAATTGACTGTATTACCTGCAACAGCGCTAATGATTAATATGAGCGCAAGCAGGTATATATTAAGCCCCGTATTGCCGGCTGCAATTAATGCACCCGCGGCAAAAAGTAAAGAATCGCCGGGGAGAAAAGGCGTAACCACAAAGCCGGTTTCGGCAAAAATAACAGCAAAAAGAATAAGGTAGGTCCAGCCCCGGTACTGGCTTATTACCGGGCTTAAGTGCTTATCTATATGCAGTACAAAATCTATAATATTTTTTATTACTTCCAAAATGTAGTTATATAAGCCGCAAAAATAGAAAAATTGGTTACAATGCTTTACTTGTTGGTTATGATGCCTGCGTTAAAAGCTGCTGTATCTATACGGCCTATAAGACCATTAGTGTACATTGTATATAAACGGCTGTCTTGAATAGTAAGGGGGTTAATTTCTTTCAGGATAACAGTCTGATCGCCTTTACTGTAGATCTTTATATCATAATTACCGGCAGGCAAAGAGGTGAAACTGGTATAAGTGCCGTAAAGAGTACCATCAAAAAGTTTAACGCCATTGGCATAAACATCTAAGGCTACAGACCGCGGCGAGGCGTTCACGAACCGTAATTTACCCCGGCCTACTGCCGGGAGGGTAGCAGTATCTACCATAAAAATAGTACGTACCGAGCTATCTGCCGCTAAACCGGTAACCAGCAATGTGTACTTGGCGTTTGCGTTGGTAATGCTATCAGAATATGTTTTAATACTCTGTGTGCCGCCCGCGCCTCTTATTTGCAATTGTTGCCCAATAATGCCTAAATAAAAATAAGAACCTATATTGGGATAGCTGTAAACCGCCGTATTTTGGATAACGTTGTTAATATACAAATTGAAAGGTAAAACATCGGGGCTTAAATTTGCTACCAACAGCTGGCTATTATACCCGTTTGGTGTAACGCTGGCCGATTTACTGCACGATGATATAAACGGAATAATGATAGCTATGGCCGGTACAAGTATTAGCAGTTTTAAAATATGGCGTTTTATATTCTCCATTTAGTTTATCTGTTCACAAAGGACCCCAAAGTTAAGGCAGATGCCCCTGTACCATTTGGCACCCCGTTAACATACAATGTATACTCGTTGCCAATATTAAAGGTAATTTTTTGCGTTGCACTGGGAGATGTGGCGCTGCCCGCATACACCTTTAATGTTTTTGTACCACCCGCCAATGTTTTAAATGCACTTACGGTTCTATAACTTTGGTTTGCAAAAACAAGCGTGTCATTTACTGTAATGCTAAGTACTCCTGCGGCGCCGGCGGTATGTGCAAACCTAACGTTCGAGCCTGTGGTACTTGTTACAAGTGTGTCTGTAAACAGGAAAGCCTTATCTGCAGTTGTACCGGTTACGTAAAGTGTTTGGTGGAGAGTATCCATTAGCGCAAGTGACTTATCGAACAGAACGGTGGTAGAACCTCCCGGCCTGAATTCGTAGGTTTGTGTACCAGAGGTAACACTTAAATAACCTGTAGAACCACTTGGGTATATACTGGATAACTTATTTTGCCTGGTACCGTTGAGGTAATAATTAAAAGTGCTTTGCGTAGAATTAATTACGTTTAAATAACTTGGTAACGCAATGGCAGAGGCCGGCGGGATATCATAGGCTTGCTTACAGGCAGTTATGAACCCTGCTATCAAAAAAAATATAATTATTTGCTTTATCTTCATTTATAATTCTGCCGGTATAATAACAGATACACACAGGTTTTATTACTATTTAACAAAAAAGTCCGGCGTTTGAAAGACCGGACCTGTTAAAATATTTTGAGTTTACTTATGCGTAGCTGTTTAACATTACCGGCATAACCAGCATCAATACGTCTTCATTCTCATCGCCGCCAACAGGTAATAATAATCCGGCACGGTTAGGTGTCGACATTTCGAGGTTCACTTCTTCGCAGGCGAGGTTCTTTAACATTTCAATTAAGAAACGTGCATTAAAACCTATCTCCAGGTCTTCACCTTCATACTGGCAAGTTAAACGCTCGTGGGCTTCGTTGGCAAAATCAATATCTTCTGACGATATATTCAATTCGCTGCCGCTTATTTTTAACCTTACCTGGTGCGTTGTTTTATTGGCATAAATAGCCACACGGCTTAAACAACCTAAAAACGATTGGCGGTCTATAGTAAGTTTGTTGGTATTGTTTTGTGGTATAACCGCCTCATAATCCGGATAGCGTTCGTCTATTAAGCGGCAAACCAAATTAATATTTCCGAATTTAAAAAATGCGCTTGTATTGTTGTACTCTACCGATACATTAACATCCTCTGACGGTAATGAAGATTTTAACAGGTTCAAAGCTTTTTTGGGCAAAATGAAAGATGTAGTAGCCGCCGCTTTAGCATCCTTACGGCGGTAGCGCACCAGTTTGTGCGCATCTGTTGCTACAAAGGTAAAAGAGCTTGTGGTAAGCTGCGCGTAAACACCCGTCATGGCTGGGCGCAGCTCATCATTACTTACCGCAAAAATAGTTTTGTTAATAGCTTCCAGCAAAACAGACGCAGGCAGGTTAACGGACGATCCGTTCTCTACAACCGGTATTTTTGGGAAATCTTCGCCATTCTCGCCGCTTAATTTATACTTGCCATCGCCTGCGTTAATTTCTATGGCAAAGGTTTTATCATCTACAGAAAATGCGATTGGCTGCTCCGGTAAAGATTTTAAGGTATCTAATAGTATACGGGAAGGGATTGCTATACGGCCATTATCCTTAGCTTCAACGCCCAGCGAGGTAGTCATGCTGGTTTGCAGGTCTGTTGCAGATATGGTAAGCGTACCGTCTTTTATTTCGAATAAAAAGTTTTCGAGTATGGGCAAAACTGTGCTGTTACTAAGCGCACCGCTTACCGACTGTAATTGCTTTAATAGAGTTGAAGTAGAAACAATAAATCTCATTCCTCGCAGGGTTTTTTAAGTCTACCAAAAGTAAATAAATTAATGTGCATACTTTCGTTTCCGTACATAATGTTGAAAAATAGCACATATCAACACTATCAACAACGGCACTATATTATTAACCAATTGCCAGTATAATTTTTCGTTACGGATGCGCGCCCGGTTTAGTAGTCGCAGCTTTATTTCCTTGCCCCGCAATGCAATTAAACGCGTGTCGCCGGTCAGGTAATCCACCATATTTAGCAGCAGGCTTTTATTACCCGATGTTTGCCGGCTATAATGATCATAACCTAAAGGATAAGGTGATCCATCTGCTGCAACCTGATTCTTAAACACGTCGCCATCGCTTATCACAATCATTTTTGCCCGCTTGCTTTCTGTCAGAACATCAATGTGCTCTTTCATTAAATCGGGCACCGGCCTGTTTTTAAAATCAGATGTGAATTTGCCTTCCAATAAAACGGCCACGGTTTTTGGTTCGCTTTGAAAAGCCTTAGGGTTTGGCTGCTGCTCTATAGCCTGCAAAGAAAGCAGGTGCGGTGCGTTTACTTTATTATTAAACGGAGAAGTGCTTAGTAAAATGGTTTTCTTTATCCCCTTTACAGGCAGTGTATCAATGGTGCTGATAAATTGTGTAGCAATACCATCTACGTTTTTAACAATGGGATTATTTGTTGTTGGGACAATCAGCGGATAAAACAGCCATGGTACCATTTGTATTTGCGATTGCCCCGCAATACTTCCTGTGGCTATCGGTATTTGCGATGCGTTAAGATCTGCAATAAGATCATAGTTTATGCGCACCCCATAAGTAAAAAGCTGGTCATCAAGATTTAATTGCTTTGCAAACGCCAGCTGCTCGCCGCCATGGCCACGCAGGCTATCCAGTTCGGCGCTTACCTGATCTATACTCCAGATAATACTGCCGCCATGCATCAGGTACTGGTCAATCTTAAATTTCTCTATTTCGGCAAACGGCTTATCCGGTTTGGCAATAACCAACAATTTAACTTTAAGGAGGTCTGCAAGCGAGATCTTGGTCAGGTCAACCCTGCCGACCAAAAAGCTGCCTGATAATTCTTTTATAGCCCCATCCAATTGAACGTTGCTTAACTCCTTATGGCCCTCGGTAATACCAATTTGCGGCCTGCCGCCGGTAACCACTTTTCTTATGGCTGATGTGAAGGCATATTCGAGGTTTTGGATAGAGTTGTTAAGCTGTTCTTCATCTGTTAGCCCTATGCGTTTAAGCAACAGGTTTACCGGCACCTGATTATTCGCTGTGGTAACAATAGCTGCAGGTATAACCAATTTTTGTATTAAGCCGTCATCCGTTTTTACCGACGCGTTAGATGGTTCTATACCTCCGGCTATCATGTTTTTTAAGGTGCTGTCTTGCCCTGCCTGGTCTTGCCCTTTTAAGGCGTCTACGAATTCAAATTCCAGCTTCCGACGGCTGTACGATTGCATATCCGTCAGCATGTCATTTGTGGCGCGTTGCAGGCGCTTAAAGCCCGCCGGTAAATTACTGCCCTGCAGAAACACGGTGATCTTTACAGGCGTATTTAAACTATCCATCATATGGCGGCTTACCGGCGATAGGGTAAATCGCTTTTCAGCTGTAAAATCTGTACGGGTAAAACCGATAAAGCAGCCCAAAAATGCAAGCACAAAAATGCCCGAATAGATGTAAATATTTACAGCAAATGCCTTTTGCTGCATTTGCACTTTTAAGGCCAATAATGCTGAAAACAAAAATAACGTTGCTAACGCGATAAAGTAAAATAGATCGCGTGAGTCTAATACCCCCCTGCTTACCGACGCGTAATGCGAACTGATACCGAGGTTTGCGATGCTGGTATTTTGCAGTGACAGCAATCCGCTAAGTGAATCGAACCCGCTGTAAACAAAAAAGCAAAGGAAAACCGCAATAGTAAAGGCGATAATCTGGTTCTTAGTAAGCGCCGAAGCAAATATCCCAATTGCTGCAAATGACGCACCCAGCAAAAATAAGCCGATATAAGAGCCGATCGCGGCCCCTGAGTCGATGTTGTTTTGTGGGTTACCCAGCACGCAAACCGAGTGGTAATAAACCCAGGTTGGCAGCAGGGCGAGCAACACAATAAGCACACAGGCAAGATATTTGCCCATGATGATCTGCCCGAAAGTTAGCGGACGGGTGCCCAACAATTCAAATGTACCCTCCCTGCGCTCTTCGGCTAAAGACCGCATGGTAATAGCCGGAATAAGAAACATAAAAAGATAAGGGACCGTGTTAAATAGGTTCTCTAAAGTAGCATAACCATAATCAAGGATACTGGTATCAGGGAAAACCCAAAGCAGCAAGCCCAACACAACCAGGAACACCCCGATGGTGATATAAGCCACCATGGAGCTGAGGTATAAGACAATTTCTTTTTTTAGTATGGTTAGCATATTATATAATCACCTTCAGTGCGGGAAGGAACAACCAAGCAATCCTCTATATGTACAGCGGCCTCATAAGTTTGGGCTTGGCCCGTACCTTGCAAAGACGATCTTGATTTATTTTCCATTTGTAAGCTCAGTAAATATATTTTCCAGCGATTGATCTTTGTAGAGACCGCGAAACTGCCCCAGCGTGCTATCTGCTACAATTTGCCCTTTGTTAATAATAATCACGTGGCTGCAAACGGCTTCAACCTCTTGCATAATATGTGTAGAAAGAATAATTGTTTTAGTTTGCCCCAACTCGGTAATTAAACGGCGTATTCCGATCAGCTGGTTAGGATCCAAACCAGAGGTTGGCTCATCAAGTATTAATACCTCCGGATCGTGTAAAATTGCCTGGGCAAGGCCTACGCGCTGACGGTACCCCTTTGATAACTGGCCGATCTTCTTATGCTGCTCTGGCCCCAAGCCTGTTTGCTCTATAACTTCGGCAATGCGTTGATCCGGCGTTGTTATTTTGTGGATATTTGCTATAAAAGCGAGCGATTCTTTAACATACATATCCAAATAAAGTGGGTTACTTTCGGGCAAGTAGCCAATACGTTCCCTTACTGCTAACGATTGCGTATTTACATCATAACCTGCAACAGTTGCCGTGCCCGAACTTTGCGGGATAAAACCGGTAAGGATCTTCATGGTTGTTGATTTGCCTGCGCCATTTGGGCCTAAAAAGCCGGTAACGCCCACGCCGGCAATAAAACTGATATTGTCTACCGCCTTTTGTTCGCCGTAAATTTTGGTTAATCCTTCAACACGGATACTCATGCTGTAAAAATAGAAAATTAGTCGGCAAGTCCGGAAGTCAGCACATGCGAACGCTAAAATTTCAAAATGCCGTTATCTTTTACTTCCGGGTTTGCTGACTTTCCATCTTCCGGGCTTACTCAAAAAACTTATCTTTGCCCCGTTATGAGTAAAAACACCGATGAGCTTTTTAAAAATGTGATTGCACATGCCAAGGAATACGGCTTTGTGTTTCAATCGAGCGAAATATATGATGGTTTAAGCGCTGTTTATGATTATGGCCAATATGGGTCTGAGTTGAAGAACAATATTAAAACTTATTGGTGGAAAGCAATGGTGCAGCTTAACCAAAACATTGTGGGTATAGATTCGGCTATATTTATGCACCCTAAGATATGGGAAGCCAGCGGCCATGTGGGTGGCTTTAGCGACCCAATGATAGATAACAAAGATTCGAACAAACGCTACCGTGCCGACCAGTTACTGGAAGATAAAATTGCACGTTACGATAAAGACGGTAAAACAGATAAAGCGGAGTTACTGCAAAAAGAACTGGATGATGCTTTAAGTGCCGACGACCTTAACCGCTTGCGCGAACTGATAGTTGAGCATGAGGTAGCCGACCCGGTAAGCGGCACCCGCAACTGGACGGATGTACGCCAGTTTAACCTGATGTTTAGCACGCAAATGGGTGCCATTGCAGATGATGCCGATAAGGTGTACCTGCGCCCCGAAACTGCACAGGGCATTTTTGTCAACTACTTGAACGTGCAAAAATCGGGCAGGATGAAAATTCCGTTCGGTATTGCGCAAATTGGGAAGGCTTTTCGAAACGAGGTTATTGCGCGCCAATTTATTATCCGAATGCGCGAATTTGAACAGATGGAAATGCAATTTTTTGTTCGGCCTGGCACCGAAATGGAATGGTACCGGCACTGGAAAGAAACCCGCCTTACGTGGCATTTGGCGCTGGGAACGGAGAACGCGAAATACCGTTATCACGACCATACCAAACTGGCCCATTATGCCAATGCAGCGGTTGATATTGAGTATGATTTTCCATTCGGTTTTAAAGAAGTGGAGGGTATACATAGCCGCACCGATTTTGACCTGAGCCAGCACCAGAAATTCTCGGGTAAAAAGATGCAATACTTTGACCCTGAGTTGGGCGATGACGGCAAACCTTATGGAAATTATATCCCATATGTGATAGAAACTTCTATAGGGCTTGACAGGATGTTCCTGCTTACCATGATCAACGCTTATGAAGAAGAAGATCTGAGCACCGATGAAAAGCAGGATAGCCGCACCGTATTACGCCTGCACCCATGTTTGGCACCGGTTAAAGCTGCGATATTTCCGCTGATAAAAAAGGACGGCCTGCCAGAGAAGGCCCGCGAAATTATGGATGCGCTAAAGATTGACTTTAATCTGCAATACGAGGAGAAGGACGCTATAGGCAAGCGGTACCGCCGCCAGGATGCCATAGGTACGCCCTTTTGTATCACGGTAGACCATCAAACATTAGAAGATAACACCGTAACCGTGCGCCACCGCGACAGTATGGCACAGGAGCGCGTAGCTGCAGACCAGTTAGATAAGATAATAGGCGATCTGGTTAGCTGGAGAAATTTATTAAAATAGAGGCTGTAAGAATAATCCTATTAATAAGTATAGAAGCTTTTATTTTTTAATTTATTATGGAAAGTGTTATCATGTATCCTGAAAATCAGCTGCAACTATCAGCTTTAAAAGCTTTTGCTAAAGCCTTAAAAGTGAGTTTTGAAACCAGCCCTTATAATCCCAAGTTTGTGAATAAAATAAAACAAAGCAAACAACAGGTTGAAGAAGGCCGGTTCATTACTCCCGACCCGGAAAAATCAATATGGAAAATTTAGGGTAATTGTTTCTGAACAAGCGAAAGATTTATTAGCGCTTAAAAAATCGGGAGACAAAGTTTAATAAGGAAAGTTGATACAATAATCGCCGAATTATATTCGCATCCAGAAGTCGGCGCGGGAAAACCAGAAAGATTAAAGTTCGAACTATCAGGCTCTTGGTCTCGAAGAATAAATAAAAAGGATAGATTAATTTATTTTGTCGAAGGTGAAAGTGTGACTGTAACCGTTGTCTCGGCGCAGGGACATTACGCCAATAAATAACACGTTATTATCAAACAAAAAGCCTTTCCAATTCAGAAAGGCTTTTTGTTTGAACTACAATCTTAATGCACAACCGGGTTATCGGGCGCTACGATACCGTTTGTATAAAGCATTGCGTTAACCTTTTTAGGATCGCCCTGGTATACCCAAACAATATTGCCTATGTATTTACGAAATGCATCGCTTACATCGGCAGGGGTGAGGTTCTTTACATCATCAACCATTGTTAATGACCGGTGCCAGTTATTGTGTATCACTTCGTTAGAAACCAATGATGATGCCTGCGCGTAATTTGTTTCCTGTTTTGCATAAAAACGGGTTAGATAAGTAACTTTCATGTTTTTCACTTCATCTGCAGTAAAACCATCATGCTTCACTTTATCTACCAGTTTGTAAAACACATTGATGTATTTATTTGGGTCGGTAGTAGATGCGCCAAACTTAGCTACAGAAGTTGTTCCGTTACTGAAGGTAGAAAATGGCGCATATGATAAACCGTTATTAGTACGAATATCTAAAAAATGCTTGTCAGCAAATATGCGCATAGCTATAAAATAGGCATCATAATCCGGTGTACCCGGTAGCGGGCCGCTGGTAATGCCCTCAATATAATTTGTTGCCAGATCGCGCGATTCTGACGAAAATGTGTTTTTGTAGGGCCTAAAAAATTCTTTATTCATTTTAACCGGGGACCCTGATTTTACGCCGTTTAATAGTGCCCTTACCTTTCGCTCTATCTCCTGCCTCTCAATATCCGCAACAATAACAATGGTAAGATGAGATTTTGTAAAGATAGATTGATAATAAGCCTTTGCTTCTTCGGGAGTTATAGATTGTAGGGTGGCAACTGTACCTTCAGGATCTTTTGCATAATCCCTGCCTGCAAACGCAATTTTTGTTGCATATTTCTCAATGGCCTGGTCGGGAGACGACTCATTTGCCTTCAAAAAATTCACAGCATCTTGCCTTATACGGGCAAATTCTGTTGCGTTAAAAACGGGCATCTTTAACGCCTCTACGTATAAGGGCCAAACGGCGTCAAAATCTGTTTTTATGCAGTTCATGCGTAAAACAGAGTAGTCTTTATAAGAAGTGCTCCACATTTGCGCGCTAACTTTATCTAACTGGTTTTTGAAGCTATTCTTATCATATCGCACTGTTCCGCACTCTGTAAGCGCGGTCATGGCGAGCGACTCGATACCTTGTTTTGCGTCGGGGTAGTTCATTACACCGCCCTTAAAAACAGTTTGAATTTCTACAATGCCATTACCGCTTGGCTGTACAATAACCTTTACACCATCAACAATGGTTTCGTAGGCAGGTTGCTGGGCCAAAGCCGGCGTTATCTGGTAAGTAACTGCCGCTAAAAGCAGTACAAATATTTTATTTTTCATGTGGTTAAGGTTTAGTTTGCTGCAAAAAAGGTTGATGCATTGGTTGATTTGCTCATCTGGGGGCTTATTACCATTACAGATACGCTTGGTTTATTTAACAGGTACGTTTTTATCATGCGGCTAATATCTTCGCGCGTAACCTTCTGGTAATTATCATCCTGGTTGGTAAAATAATTGAGCGAAGTGCTGCACCAATAAAAACTCATTTGGCTTGCCTGTGACGATGGTTTTTCTTTAGCCCTGATGCTGTTCCTCAGCAAATTTGCTTTGGCATCTTTTAACTGTTCATCTGTAAAATAATCGGGGTTGGCAAACATGCTGATCTGGTTTTGCAGTTCGGTATAACACTCCTTTAACTTATTGGGGTTGGGTAACATAATAATATCTATCCCACTTGTATAATGTGTTGTTTGCGAGCTTAGAGATACAAATGATGCCAGGCCTTTATTAACTAAAGCCTGCTGTAATTTTGATGAATTAAGGCCTATTATGGAGCTAAAAACATCTATTGCAAGTGTTGATGCAGAATCTGTTGCGTAAGCCGGCCCTTGCCATGAGTGCATGATGTAAGGTGTTTTAGCAATGGTAGATTCTTTAATAAGCACCGAAGATTTAACTAAAGGCGGAAAAGCAGGGATAGGATATTTTTCTATTGGGTTAACACCACTGCTTTCCCAACTACCGTAAATCTGTTCGGCAAGTGCAAATGCATCATCGTGTTTAACATCGCCGCAAATTGTTAATAAGCTGTTGTTGGGCACGTAATATTTGCCTTTGATCACGTTCATTTTTTCGGGAGTTGCGGTGTTGATCACTTCGTGAATACCTATAGCATTTTTACGGGTGATAAGATCGCCCCATAAAAGTTTTTGTGTTTCATACCATACCTGGAAACCCGGGTCGCTTTCTGCACGTTGAAATTCGCCGTCAACAACTGGGCGTTCTTTTTTCATCTCTTCGGGGCTAAAACTCGGATACCTGATTGCAGAATTCATGAATTTTAACCCTGCGCTTAGGCTGTCTCTATCAAAAGTAAAGAAATAATTAACCCGCTCAACATCTGTGGTGCCATTCCAAATGGCGCCAAGCTCTTGTGTGCGTTTTAAGAACGCGGCCTGATCAACATAGTCTTTATTGGCTTTAAAAAACATATGCTCAAACATGTGTGAGAGGCCGCTGTATTCGGGCCCTTCTGTGTAGGCGCCGTTTTTTACTGCAATTTCAATGGTTGCCAGCGGTACTTTGTGATTTTCTATTACCACAACCTGCAGGCCGTTAGGCAATTGTTTCCAGAAATAACCGCTTGGAAGGTTTGGCTGTGCAAATGCGGTAAGCATACACAACATACACGCGGCAAAAAAACCGGCATGTTTGGATAGGTTTGGGCCCTTCATATTTTATAAGATTTTAAGTTAAGCCTTAAATATAAGTGCAGTAGTTGGCATTTGCAATGATTACCACTTAAAATCAGGAGCTTATCTGTAAAAAGTTATGAATGGGAGCGGGGCTGGATTCCTAAATTTTTATTTATTTGGCTATATTTTCCTTTTTTCCATACTGCTGGGAAATAATAGATATCATAAAATGGTTTTTACTTATCATGACCTTGAGGGGGAATGAAATGTTGCGGAGCCGATACCCGATGCCCAGTTATTAATAACCAAACATCATTGCCAAATTGCAGTTGATATCAAAGATGCAGCATCCAAAACCCCTTCACATCCATTACCTTTCGGAATTTGTAGGTACTGCCTTAATGCTGGGCATTGGGCTAAGCCTTGTGATTTTTAACTGGGGCGATGGTTCCGTTATAGCTAAACTTATCCCATCTGTACCTGAGCGGCGATTGTTAACAGGATTTCTTTTCGGCTGTACGGGCTGTGCAGTAACGCTATCGCCCGTTGGCAAGATAAGTGGTGCGCATATAAACCCAGCTGTGAGCATAGCGTTTTGGCTTAGACGAAAAATGAAATTTAAAGTAATGTTAGGGTATATTGTAAGTCAGATGCTTGGCGCAGTGATTGGATGCCTCCCATTATTACTTTGGGGGCAACAAGGCGGCAGTGTGGGTTATGGTAATACACAACCCGGCATTGGAGGAATAACGGGAGCTTTGTGGGGGGAGGTGATCACTACTGCCGCACTTATTCTGGTAATTTTCGTTTTTGTTGGAAGCCCGAAACTGCGGAATTATACACCTTATACCATGCCTTTCTTGTACAGTTTTATGGTTTGGGCCGAGACCGCTTACTCTGGCTGCAGCACCAATCCGGCGCGTAGTTTTGGCCCTGCAGTTGTGAGCATGAACTTCACCAACTATTGGATCTATTGGGCCGGGCCGTTAACAGGCGTGATCATGATAACGGCAATTTTTAAAATTTTAAGGTTGCATAAATATTACCACATCGAGGCCGCAAGAATTAGCCACCACGATGAGCCAACGAACGTAAGCTAATAAAATCTTAAATGGAGAATAAAGTAATTAGGATTCCAAAATTATCGAGATATTGCTAGGCTACAAAACGATGCTGAAAAAAATTTCTTATACTATTCTTCTAATACTTTTCTCCCTTGTTGCATTTTGCCAACAAGATATAGACTTTCATGTAAGTTTGCATTTATTAAATGGGAAGAATATCATCAAAGTTAAAAGGGATTTTAATGATCCATATTTATGGGTGCTTGCAAAAAACAACGAAATCTTTCGAGTAAACAGTCTCGATAATTCTGTAACTGACTATACAACTGCTTTTAGCAGTTTTAGCACCCAAACTTTTATTGATATAGCGGGGAGAAGTAAAGACACGGTATTTGTTGCAACAAATACCACAAATTTAATTGTTTGCAAAATTGGTGTTATTAGCGTTTTGGGTACTGCCCAAGGCATAGCGGGGAATATAAATTCCATTGGTGTAGATAACGTAGGCAGTGTGAATGGCTTTATTCCAACTAATTCCATACTGATAATAGCTACAGCTAATGGTTTTAATAAATTTGATTATAAAACAGGGACTGTAGCTCCTGCAACATTTAATTCACCAACTTCGGTTTTTGAGGCGAGTTATCGAACGGAAATTTTACACGATCCTTCTAATTGCAGATGTTATTATACAAGCCCAATCCCATATTCTATTACCCAATTATTAAAATACACGATTTACAGTGGTGAAGTTTATTCTGGTAATCAATTTGGAAATACAATAAAAACTGCTTATAATACTAAAGGCAGCGCATACTCTAACAACCTCTTTGTAGTATTTGCAAATCAATTTTGGGGTACAGAAAATGGCCTATTTCAAAATTATTGGGACTTTTCTTACGATCCAACTCGTGGTTACAAGACTTATTTTACAGGACAAAGTATTAACAAAATTACATCAATATATGGCTTGCTGTCATTCGGTAGCGATTACAACTATGGAGGCGCACATGAAAACCTTTTGATTGGTACAGACGACGGATTGTACTTTAGCGATTCACATTATCAATTTTCGGGAGGTGTTTCTCCTACCTATAATTTCACTTATTTTAATAATCTTAGCCACTTAATTATACATGACATTTGTGTAAATGCAACTTCAAATAAAGATGGGGCTTGTGAAGATGGTGTATGGCTGGCCACAAGCGACGGTCTTTTTGAGATTAAACCAGATTATAGCAGGTATTTAGCAACAGACCCAAAAACTAGTGCCATACAATTTAAAAATCAACAACCGCAA
The DNA here is from genome assembly GCA_965277245.1 of Mucilaginibacter sp. Taxonomy (GTDB): domain Bacteria; phylum Bacteroidota; class Bacteroidia; order Sphingobacteriales; family Sphingobacteriaceae; genus Mucilaginibacter. Next base: position 1,785,189 of record OZ255719.1, on the reverse strand, counting down.
GTTTCGGACCTTCAAATTTGTACAGGAGGCTTGGCAACTGCAACTATTAATCAATTTGTGTATACAGGCCACAGTATACAATGGTATAAAAATGGTGTAGAACTTATTGGGCAAAGCAATAATGAATTAACAATAACTGATGAAGGGGCCTACAGCGCACTTGTATATGATTCATGCGACCCAAACATTCACATGAGCTCTAATATCTTAAAAGTATCGGTATTACAATCGCCAACAGTTAACCTTCCTTATTTAAATAAAAACTATTACTGCGATGGTGATGCCATTACATATAGCACTAATGCAGATCCTAATTACAAATACAGATGGTATAAAGATGGGATATTAATAAATAACGCCATTTCGGATAAATTAACGATAACAGAGAGTGGTAAGTACAAAGTGGAAGCAAGTGCATGCTTGGGCAGTTGGTTTCCGTCTAACGAAATCGAGGCAGTTTTTACAAAAATCCCGTTACCCGTAATTACAGCGGACAAAATACAGTATTGCGAAGGAACACCTGCTTTGCTTTCTGCAAATGTGCCGCTAAATAGTTCTTATAACATTAATTGGTTTTCTAACGGTGTCTTGATGACTAACAATACCAATAAAACAACTATTACTACAGTTCTTCCGGGAAGTTATAGTGTATCTGTAAATAGTACACTTGGAAATTGTGATCAAAGTTCAGCGAATATGGTCTTGAACTTTATCACTGCTCCGTCAATATCGATCCAAAAATTAAATACTTCAACATTATGCGATGGACAAAGCGCTAAGCTAAAAGCTACCGTATCATCAGGAAATATCCTATGGTCTACTGGCGAAAGTTCAGCAGAAATAACTGTAAACAAATCGGGTGTTTATACTGCTACTGTAACAACCGTATCTGGATGCAGTGCAGCAGCGACTTCCAGTGTAAATTTTCTGCCAAATCCGGTTTTACATCTTTCTGATACAACTCTATGCCAATTTGAAAATCAACAAATTACATTATCGGCACCTCCAAATTTCAAAACATACGTTTGGAATGGAATTAATGGCGGGCCGCAGTTTGTTACGAGTGCTTTAGGAACAGTTAAATTAACCGTGACAGATGAAAATGGCTGTACAGCAAGTCAGGTTATCAATATTTCAAGCAGGTGCAAAGAAATCCATATGGGAAACACATTTACACCCAATGGTGATAATATAAACGATAACTGGGCTATTACAGGATTGGAAAACGATCCGACTGTGACTGTAAAAGTTTTCAATAGAAATGGAAGCCTTGTATATTATAGTAAAAAATATAATATTCCGTGGGATGGTACAAAAGACGGAAATAAGTTACCTGCCGGCGTTTACTACTATGTTATTAGTTCAAAGCAGGGAACGCAAATATTAAGCGGATCACTTTCGATTATTTACTAACTCAATCTATCAACAACAGGTCATCGTCATCAGTTAAGCTTAACTGAATATTATCGTTGCCGGCAATGCCTTCTATAGAACCTTTGATGTGAGAGGCGCTTAGCAATACTTTATCCAATTGTTTTTCACGGCTTTTCCACATCTTTTCCATGTTATCCCTTTCGCGTAAGATTGACATACGCATGCTCATAAAACCTTCACGTATAGCCTTCCACTGCTCAGAAAATTCGTTGCTGGTTAAAAAATCGTAAAGCAAGTGCATTTTATCGCCTTTATTATCCTGCGAACGCATAACAGCCGACATTTTAATTACAAAATCGCGCAGCACATAGGCCAGTGCCTTTACCTCATCAAAAGAACAAATCCAAACGCCATCCTTTTCGCCAAAGCAATCCATTTCTTTCGGGTAGCATTGGGTTACTATAACGGCTATATCGGCACCGGTGCTGCGCATATCCTTCTTTAATTTTTCAACCCAATCGCCGCCAAAATCTTTGGTGCGTTTGCTTTCGTAAATAATGCTTCCGCACTCCTGCCCAAACTGGTTGCGCACGGTTTGTATACAATCGGCACCGCGCACGCCTTTGCCTACCTCCCCTATCATATCAAACGGAAAATGGTTGCGTAACAATTCCTCCAATACCAATTCCTGTGCTTCGCCCTGCAACTGCATAGAACCTTGCTCGGCTTTACGCTTCATTTCATCGGCCAATTTCTTTTGCGCCTCCAGCTGCATCTCCAGTTCTTTTAGGCGCATTTGGTTTTCAGTATCTTTTATCGTGTGCTTGTCAGTTTCCTGCTTTCTAACTTGCTCTGCAATAACATCCCGCTCTTGCTGCATCTTCCGCTGCATTTCAATCTCCATCTCTTCCTCACGTTGTTTCAGGCCTTTTTCCTTTTGCAGAAATTCAAATTCTTTTTGCCGGCTCAGCTTTAATTTTTCTTCAGTTTCCTTCGCGCTGCTGTGCAGCATTCTCATCTGGTTTTCAAAATCTTCGGCTATGGTTTTACGCAGGTTTTCTTCGAGGCTTAATTGTAATTGCTTCTTTTCGAGAGTTAAGCGTTGGTCAAATTGCTGCTGCTGCTCAAGTTGGCGGGCGTTAAAGTCCTGCTCCTTTTTGCGCATCTCATCTTCTTTTTGCTGCTTAAAAACCTTCATTTTTAACTGAAGGTCTTTCTTATATTCCTCAGCCATCACCTCCTCTATCGGAAAACTGTACCCGCAACCCGGGCATTTTACTTCTGTTGCCATGCTTTTGATTTAACGAAAACTGATCTGATTAAAGTTTAAAGATACATTGCCGCGGCCAATTTAAATTTAAACGGTATGGCCAATTTATCCACAACTCCTGCTCCTTTTAGAGATTTCAGGGCCGCCTCTATAGCACGCCCTCATCGGCAAAGCTATAGTAGCCGCCGTCTGTAATAATAATATGATCAAACACATTGATCTCAAGCATTTTGCCCGCATTACGCAGGTTTTTAGTAAGGTCTAGGTCCTGCTGGCTGGGCTTTCTATTACCCGAAGGATGATTATGCGCTAAAATAATGGATGAGGCCTGATGCTGCAGCGCAATATGAAAAATCACCTTAGGATCTGCAACCGTACCGGATAAACCACCCTTGCTGATCAGCTCTTTGCCGATCACCTTTAAATTGCGGCCAAGTAACACAATCCAAAACTCTTCGTGGTTTAGGTCCACCAAATGCCTGCGCATTATATCATAGGCTGTCTTACTGCCTGTAATCACATCGGGTACTTTGGCATCTGCTTCATTGCGCCGCCGGCCAAGCTCCAGGGCTGCTATGATTGATACAGCCTTTGCTTCGCCAATACCCTTAAACTTAGAAAGTTCTGCAATGGATATCTTGCCAAGTTTGTTAAGATCGTTTTCGCAATGATGCAATATCCGCTTGCTTAGTTCCACCGCAGATTCGTCGCGGTTGCCAGAGCCAATAAGGATGGCTATCAGTTCTGCATCGCTTAAAGCGCGGCGGCCCTGGGTTGCTAATTTTTCGCGGGGGCGGTCTTCTTCGGCCCAGCTTTTTATGCTGATCTTGGTTTCATAACTTTCCACGATGTTAAGGTATTAAATTTGCAGCAACAAAAAAGGGACAATGTTTTCACATTATCCCTTTTTAATATCGTTCGTAAAGCTTAAGCTAAGCCATTAACAAATTTTGTAAGCTTTGATTTATTGTTTGAAGCTTTGTTTTTGTGTATTACGTTTTTCTTAGCCAAACGATCGAGCATAGAAATTACCTTGCTTAAAAGTGGTGTAGCATCTGCCTTGGTTGTAGCCAACCTTAACTTTTTAACGGCAGTTCTGGTAGTTTTAGCCTGATACCTGTTGCGTAAACGCTTTGCTGCGTTAGCGCGAATCCTTTTTAATGATGATTTATGATTTGCCATTTAGCTACGTATTCTTGTTATTTTTCGGACTGCAAATATAAGATGAATAAATTTTAAAATCAAATACGATTTTAAATATTTTTCAGCGTCCGTATTTCCCAAAAAAATTAGAACGCCTTAAATTATGTATCCTTTTAGCCGATGTATGTTTCTATTATTTTAAATCCCGAAGTGGTAAGTAGATCCACCTTGTTGATAGTTTTAGGAAGCAGGATACACTCTCCCATTTTAACGTTATAGGTTTGATCTGCATACTTTAATTCGTATGCACCGGCTATACAAATATGGATTACAAAAGAGTCGAGATCACTATAATCTTTGGCTGTACTTTGCGTAGCATCTAATACGTTAGTGGTAAAGTAAGGGCATTTCACCAGGTGTACGGTTTCGTCCTGTTTGGGCACATACTGTGTTTTGTAGTGATCATAGTGCCTGTAATTTATAGCTCCCAACGCTTCTTCTGTATTTAACTCCCGTTTTTGCCCGTTAGCATCCACACGGTCAAAATCGTATATCCGATAGGTAATATCAGATGTTTGCTGTATTTCTGTGAGCAGTAGGCCTTTACCAATAGTGTGTACCCTACCTGCCGGGATAAAGAATACATCGCCTGCTTGGGCTGGTTCGCGGTTAAGTACGTCCATTAGGTGCCCGCTGTTAAATGCATCGAGGTAGGTTTGCTCGGTCATTTCCTTATTGAAACCCGATATTAGCGTAGAGCCGGGATCGGCCTCGATAATATACCACATCTCTGTTTTACCAAATGAATTATGCCGTTTTTTGGCTAATTCGTCGTTCGGGTGAACCTGGATCGAGAGGTCTTCATTAGCGTCAATAAACTTAACCAGAATGGGGAACGTGTTGCCAAAGTGATCGTAAACCTTTTTGCCAACCAACTGATCCTGATATTGTTTTAACAGACCTGCCAGCGATTCACCGTCGAGCGGGCCGCCATCAACCACAGATACATCTGACTGTACGCCCGAAATTTCCCAGCTTTCGCCACAGTTTGGCAGGTTGCCAAACTCTTTATGCAGATATGTTTTTATTTTTTGGCCGCCCCAGAGCTTTTCTTTAAATATGGCCTTAAATTTTAACGGATATAATGTTTGCATGATAAATGGTAATTAGTTAAGCAAAGGCATTAACTTCAAAAAACAAATATAGCATTAAACAACAAAGCCTGCTTAATGTTAAGCAGGCTTTGATATAAGCAAAGATTTGTTAAACCCCCGGCGGAGTGTTGTTGTCTTCGAACGGACTCGCAGTGCTACCTGTATCCTCGTTAGGATAGGTAACACCACCGCTAAATGGCGCCTCAGAATCCAAATTCTTAATGTTGCCGGTGTTTTCATTTGCAAACGGCAAGCTTTCTTCGGCAACATCGGTATCTGTACGACTTCCATAAAACTTAGCATCATCAAAATGCTCATGGTCATAAAATTCGTTGATGTGATAACTGTCTGCACCTAACATTAACCCGCCGGCGCTATTGCCATCAAAAACGTTGCGAATAGTTGTTTCGGTTTCCGGCGTAAGGCTTTCACCATCATAAGGGGGCAAGTCGCTCAACTGTTCTACCGAAACATCGGGCAATACTACATCATCATTTTGGGTATGCAACTCGGCAATGCCTATAGGGATCAGTATTTTGCGCTCAACTTCAAGATCAAGATCGTTATCTTCCATGTCAACAATGAGGTAACGCACCTTGCGCGACTCAGGATTGAAAAGCAGATCATCCACTTCGCCAATTTTTTGTCCCTGTATATCTATTACGTTCCAGCCTGTTACGTCGGGCTGGCCGTCTGCAATTTCGTAATCACTGTCGCTAAGCACTACCAGGTGATTACCATTGTTTATATTTTCATTTGATTCCATGATGTATGTTTTATTGGTTATTATTTGTGTGAGGTACTGTCCGGAAATGCTACAATCTGTACATTTCTGTTTTGCTGCCTTCCTGCAGCGGTGGCATTGGTAGATACAGGCTTATTTTCGCCCAAAGAATGTACCGACAGGATATTTGCTGTGATACCTCCATTTTTTATCAGCCAGTCTTTTACCGCTTCTGCACGCTGCGTGCCTAATTGTTTATTATGGCTTGCTGTACCGGTAGAATCTGTACTCCCGTATATGCCAATAGCAGCCCCTTTAAAACGTCTGTTTAATGACGCAGCAACTTGTTTAAGTTTGCTATCGGCAGTGCCTTGCAAAGTGTTCTTATCTGTTGCAAAAAGCACGTTCTCGCCAAGCGTATAAATAGTGTACTTACCGTTACCGCTTACAGCAACATCTTTGTCGGTAACATCAGGGTCTGATGTTTTGGCAGCGTTAAAATCTACACTGTTCCAATCCAGTTGCGTGGATGCCACTACAGTTTTAGTGGTGTCGGTAGTGGTTGCTGTAGAATCTGTTACCACAGTTGTTGGGGTTTTGTTACACCCTTTAAATAAGAAAAGCAGTACTGCAATTGCAATAAGCGCAAGCAGCAGCCAAAGCCACCATGGGTTAGAGCGCTTCGGTTGAACATCTAATTCGGCCATTGTTTTAGTTTTTTATGGTTAGTGTGTGATTGAATTGCCTTCACAACGATACGTTCTGAAAGCTTATGGAGAAGCGCTTTACAATCAAATTGTTTTATAATAATTAATTTAATTTATAATAACTGTAAGGTTAAAATTTAAATTAATTCTAAAGAAAAATACTGCTTATAACAGAAACCAAAAGCTGCAAATAGTGTTGAGAATTGGGCGTAGATGGCAATATAATTTGCTGCTTACTGACTGTAGGTAATTAAGCTTACATTATAAAATCACTTAATTATGTTCGATCAAATTTTACAGCTTGTAAAAGAGCACATGGGCAGTACCCCAGAAGTATCATCTGCAATCCCGGCAGAAAATGCAGACGCGGTACATCAGGAAATTGCAACACATATTAATAACGGCTTGCAAAACCAAGCCGCACAACAAGGTGGGGTTGGAGGCTTGTTGTCGTCGCTTTCGGGCAATTTAACATCAAATAACCCAGTAGCTAGTGCCATAGAAGGCGGCTTGGTTGGCAGTTTGGCCAGCAAATTTGGCTTGTCGCCTATGGTTACGGGCGCTATCACCGCCGCCTTGCCGGGCCTGTTGCAAAAGTTTGCTAATAAAGCAAATGATCCTAACGATCAAAGTATTACCCCGGATAGTATGGCCGGTTCATTCGGCGCCGGTGGTTTGGGTAGTGCCTTAGGCAGTTTATTGTAAGCGGTGCTCCTCCGAAAACAAAAAAAGGGGCTGTATAATGTATACAGCCCCTTTTACATTGTCTAATTTATTAACCTAACTTCTTTTTCAGGTTTTCATTAATAGCTTCCAAAAATTCTTCGGTATACAAATAATCTGTACCGTGTTCAACTTTCGCTTTAACGGTAATTGCCAGATCTTTGGTCATTTTCCCGCTTTCTACAGTTTCTATACAAACTTCTTCCAACGCTTTTGCAAAATTTACCAATTCCTGGTTGCCGTCTAAAATACCCCGGAATTCTAAACCGCGTGTCCACGCGAAAATAGACGCTATAGGGTTAGTAGAAGTTTGGCGGCCGGCCTGGTACTCCCTATAGTGGCGGGTTACTGTACCATGTGCTGCTTCTGCTTCCATAGTTTTACCATCAGGAGTGATCAGGGTAGAGGTCATTAAACCTAAAGAACCAAAACCCTGGGCTACGGTGTCAGACTGTACATCGCCATCGTAATTTTTACAAGCCCAAACAAAATTACCATTCCATTTAAGGGCCGACGCAACCATATCATCAATTAAGCGGTGCTCATATGTGATGCCTGCATCAGCAAATTTTTGTTTATAGTCCGTTTGGTAGATCTCTTCAAAAATATCTTTAAAACGGCCATCATATTTTTTAAGGATGGTGTTTTTTGTCGATAGGTATAAAGGCCATCCTTTCATCAAAGCCTGGTTAAAACATGCATGAGCAAAACCGCGGATAGACTCGTCGGTGTTATACATAGCCAAAGCAACGCCATCACCTTTAAAATTATATACTTCAAAAGATTGCTCTTCGCCGCCGTCTTCGGGAGTGAATTTTATGGTCAGCTTACCTTTTCCCTTAGTTACAAAATCTGTTGCCCGGTACTGGTCGCCAAAGGCATGACGGCCAATGCAGATTGGGGCTGTCCAGTTTGGAACCAGGCGCGGCACGTTGCTCATTAATATAGGCTCACGAAAAACCGTACCATCTAAAATATTACGGATGGTGCCGTTTGGTGATTTCCACATTTGTTTTAGGCCAAATTCTTCTACCCGCGCCTCGTCCGGAGTAATAGTTGCGCATTTTATACCTACACCATATTGTTTAATAGCATTAGCGGCATCAATTGTCACCTGATCGTTCGTTTCGTCGCGATATTCTATACCCAGATCATAATATTTTATATCAATTTCCAGATATGGCAGGATGAGTTTATCTTTTATAAACTTCCATATTATACGGGTCATTTCATCGCCGTCCAGTTCTACTACTGGGTTTTCAACTTTAATTTTCGACATTTCTAATAACTTTTGGTGTTCGTGGGTTCAAATATATAAAAATGAGGTTACCTAAATTAATTAAAACTAAAATGTGTTATTAATAACATAAGCCGTCCTAATCGGCATAATGAATTAGAAAAACATCATTTTAAAAAAACACAAAATGCCCTGCCATGTTTTATCATCATACCGGCTTTTTTCCGGAATTAAAACCTACACTATGGATAACAACCAAATAAACCCGGCCGACGACGAAAACCCGGATATTGACAATGAATTGCAAGGTAATACTGATAACGAGCATACCGGTAATGATTTGAAGTATGATGCCGATGAAGACAGCTATGAAATAGAAGTGGCCAGCAAAGATCCTGATTACGACCCGCCCTCTTTGTTTGAAACATCGGCCCCTGGTGGCAGCGATGCAAACTCAGATTATGATGAGGCGAATCCTTATGACCTTAAAGGCGAGTATGACAGTAAGCGCTCGATTGAGACAGATGCAGATTCGTTGGGTATGCATATTGACGAGGGTGAGATAACCGGGCTTGATCCGCTTGACGAAGAATTGGCACGCACCCCCGAAGATGACCGCGACGACCTTGACGAAGAGGGTTATCCAAAGAATGATACACCGCAGGGCGAAAGATAATTTAGTGGTAAGTACAAGGGCAGATGGATTTCACCTGCCCTTTTCTTTTTAAAAATTATGACAAATACAGGGCATTCGCGTTGACTATCCCTGCTACATTTAAACCATTATGCCACACCTTTTTTCGCCGTTAAAAATTAAAAATATAGAGCTCAAAAACCGCATAGCGGTTTCGCCCATGTGCCAATACTCCTGTAATGATGGTTTTGCTACAGACTGGCACCTGGTGCATTTAGGCAGCAGGGCCGTGGGCGGCGCCGCACTTGTAATTACCGAGGCAAATGCGATTTCTGCAGAAGGGCGCATATCCTTTGCCGATCTGGGTATTTATAGAGATGAGCATATAAATAAGCTTAAACAAATTACCAATTTTATACATGCTAATGGCGCTTATGCAGGTACCCAGCTTGCCCATGCCGGCCGTAAAGCCAGCCACCAGCCACCCTGGGATGATGGCGGAAGGCAAATACCGGCTAACCAGGCTAACGGCTGGAAAACAGTGGCCCCAGGCACCATACCATTTATAGAAAGTGAAGATCCACCCGCCACGCTCAACAAAGCCAGCTTAGAAAAAATTAAAGCAGATTTTAAGGCTGCGGCGGCCAGATCAACAAAAGCTGGGTTTGACGTAATAGAATTACATGCCGCACATGGTTATCTCATACATCAGTTTTTATCGCCGCTTAGTAATGAGCGGGCTGATGAATATGGCGGGTCGTTTGAAAACAGGATACGATTGCTGTTAGAAATAATAGAATCAGTTCAGGAGGTATGGCCGATAGAAAACCCGTTATTTGTACGTATTTCTGCAACAGATTGGACGGAGGACGGATGGACTGCAGATGATTCTGTAAAACTTGCAAACATTCTTAAAGCTAAAGGCATAGATCTTGTTGACGCCTCTACAGGTGGCAATGTAGCAAGTGCCAAAATTCCGCTTAAACCTGGCTATCAGGTAGAATTTGCAGAGAAGATAAAAAAGGAGAGCGGCATTTTAACAGGGGCGGTAGGCCTTATCACCGAACCAAAGCAGGCAGACGAAATTATAAGCAGCGGGCAAGCCGATATAGTATTTTTAGCCAGGGAATTGTTGCGAGATCCCTATTTCCCGCTTCGCGCCGCAAATGAGCTGGGCGCAGAAATAAAATGGCCGGTGCAATACGAGCGCGGTAAGTGGCATAAGTAGTACAAAAGTCAGATCATGATGAAGACTGAAAGCCGGAAGACGATGCCCTAAAACTTTGAATAAAAATAATTTAACATATCCTATAATACATTTAACATAATAATTAACAATGAAACGTACAGCAAATGCACATTGGAACGGCACGTTAAAAGACGGCAAAGGCGAAATAACAACACAAAGTACTACCTTAAACAATACCCAATATTCTTTTAAAACACGTTTCGAAGAAGGCGTTGGTACCAATCCCGAAGAATTGATCGCCGCAGCACATGCAGGCTGCTTTACCATGGCAGTTGGCGCCGCGCTCACTCAAGCGGGCTTTACACCCGGCGACCTCACCACAGATGCAATTCTTGATTTGGATATGGCTGCTCTAACCATTACAGGCATCCATCTGGAACTAAAAGCATCTGCTATTGATGGTGTAGACGAAGTGAAATTTAAAGAAGTTGCCGAAGGTGCTAAGGCAAATTGCATTATCTCTAAAGTGCTTAATGCACCTATTACCTTAAACGTTACGTACGGCGCAAAATAAGAAAGCGCTGCTTAATAAATAGTAACAACTCCTCGCCAAATTTATCTTTCTTGTAGATAAGCTTGGCTTTTTTGTTAAAAGCTCCACTTTTCTACCCCTGCCGCGGCAGGGGTAGAAAAGTTTCAAAATCAGTCTGTCCCTGCTGATGGATAGCAATGGCATGTTTGAGATTTCATGAGGAAGATTCGTTGGCTATTTGAAGTATCGGGTATTTTAATTAATTATATGATGGGTGCTGAAACAAGTTCGGCATGACGTTTTTTTTATGTCCGATTTGTCATGAACTTGTTTCGTGGCTCCACTTGATTAATAACCGCAGCTTTACCTTGTGTGGTGCCGCAACAGGTTCAGCATGACAGTTTTATTTCTACTCTCCACTGCTACTCCCCCTCCACTTCTCTACTGCACCCTAAACACAAAAACCACCGTACCCTGCTGCAACTCCGGGGCGCTGTCGAGGGAGTTAAGTTTGGCGCTTTTAACGGCGTCTTCGCATTTTTGAAGCAGATCTGAGTCTGATATGGTAGTACCACGGGCGCCGGCACGTGCATAAACCACATTGCCGTTCTTATCAACCCTAATATCAACCACTACCTTACCCGAGCGACGGTTGGCATCGCTTACGCCCGGTTTGCTAATGAAATTGCGCTGGGGCATACCGTTAAGGTTACCGCCGTTACCGGAGCCGGTTCCGTTGTAATTATTGGTTAGCGTTGTGCCGGTGGGTTTGCCCTGGTTGCCCGGCACATTGCCTGTACCATCGCCCTCGCCGGTGCCATTATTAGTTTTGCCTTTATAAAGGGCGTTTTGATTTACAACCGGGGCAGGCTTTGCCTTGGTAACCTGCTGTTGGGCCCGTACGGTTTGGCTTGGCTTTTTGTCATTACTTACCACGGGGGCATCTTCTGTGTTTTGTGTTACGACTTGTTTGGTGCTGTTATCTACCGGGGTTGGCTGCTCGGTAGGTGGGGTGGGGGTAACCTTATCGGGTTTAGTTTGGTTAGCATGTTCGGCAACAGAGGGCTCTTCTGTGCTCATGTAATCGCTGCCTTTGCCTTCGTCTACTGTACCATAATTAACCAGGATACCGCCGGTGCCGTCTTCCTGCTTTACCGGTATTTTAAACACAATGAAATAGCAGATAGCCATAACAATGGCCAAAATAATGCCGGTTGCCAAAAAGGCTTTCGGGTAATTATTTTGCTCGCTGCGGTAATTCATTTGCCGTTTTATTTAGGCTCGGTAGCCAATACCAGTTTAATATTCAATTTTTGCGCGGTATCCATAACCTGCACAACATTTTGTATAGCAACGGTGCGGTCCACATACAATACGATGGTTAATTCTGTTGCAAGTTTTTTGTAGCTGCCCAGGGTAGCAGGCAAATCGGCCTCCTGCACTTCCTTTTTATTAACGTAATATCTCAGGTCTTTGGTTACCGATACCGTAATGGTTTTCTTTGATACCGATTGCCCCGACGACGATTTTGGAAGCATCAGCTTGATCACGTTGGGGTTTGTTACGGTAGAGGCGATCAAAAAAAACAGCAGCAGAAAGAACATGATATCATTCATGGCCGAGGTATGCACCTCTGCCGACGCGCGGCCCCTTCTTCTTTTTAAATTCATTTGCTTGGTTCCTCTAACAGATCAATAAATTCAATGGCATCCGTTTCCAGTTTCAGGATCACCTTATCAACCATCATATTTAAAATATGATAACAAATGTAAGCTACTATACCTACAAATAAACCCGCTGCCGAGGTTACCATTTTAACGTATAAACCCCCGGAAATTACACCCATGCTAATGTTGTCTGTCTTGGATATATCATAAAAAATTTTAATTACTCCCGCTATGGTACCCAGGAAACCAAACATGGGCGCAATACCGGCAACAATGCCAATTATGCCTATATTTTTTTCCAGTTTAGCTACTTCTATCTTGCCAACGTTTTCTATAGCGCCCTCAATGTCTTTTATTGGCCGGCCAATGCGTAACAGGCCTTTTTGCAGCATGCGTCCCAGTGGTGTATTGCTGTTTTTGCAGATAGCCACTGCCGACTCCAGCCTGCCGTTTAAAATATTATCGCGTACCTGGTTCATCAGGTTCGATTCGTTTTTTGAAGCCTTGCGGATGGTGAAGTATCGTTCAAAAAATATCACTAAACCTAAAATGGCAAGGATGCCTATAGGCACCATTACCCATCCTCCCTTAACCAGCAAATCGCCAAAACGAAGGTCGTCATGCGGTGCCGCTGTAGTTGGCTGCGCAATATGCTTAATGGTATCTGTAACGTGGGTAACTGTATCTGTTATAACTGCTAAAAGCATCATTATTGTTCTTTATTGGTTGGTTGTACGGTTATATATTTAGGCTTTAATTTGCCGTCTTTTAATAGTTGGCGGCGCGCATTGATAGCTTGTTGTTTGGTGTCGTAAAACCCAAATACCACCCTGTAGATAAAATAATCGCGTTTTTTTACAGAATCTATCATCCTGGCATTTGGGTAACCCAATTCATGATAGCGGGTAAGCAGCCTGCCTGCACCTGCGTAATTATTGTTCTGGCCGCCGGCAACTACCCAGCTATTTTTAAAAATCTCGGCAGCAGGAGTAGAGGCAGGGTGCAGCGCCGGCTCTTCTGCAGGCGGCTTTGCCAGCGCTTTAGCATTTGCTATGGCCGCTGCCGAATCGTCTGACAGTGCTTTATTGGCGGTAGCGGTATCAAGGTCGGCCTTTGATGCAGCCGCTATCTTCACTTTTGCCTTTTGATTGTTATAACTTTGATTAACGGGGTTATTTTCGGCGTTCACCTTCTCGTTAGCCATGGTATGGGTATTGTAATACCATAAAAGTGCACCGATAACTATCATTGTGAGAACGCTGTATAACGTCCAAAGCAGTGCGCTCGTGCCATTTTGCTGGTCCCGGCCAGCGGAAGAGGTAAGCATGACCATGTTTATCTCCGTGCCGGTATTTACCGTATTTTGCGGCTTTAATTCTTCGGTGGTTAACGTATCGTTTGGCTTATGTAAAACAACCGGGGTTGCCGCTTTCTCTTCCTCAAAATTATCATCCGGGCGGGGCGGGGTTACGGTTGGCTTGTCTGTACGGTCGGCAAGTTTAAAAAAACTTACCGGTGCGTAACCAAACACCAAGGGGTCATTTTCTTCGTTGGTGTGCCGCGGTTTAAATGACAGTGCACCGTTGCTAGTGTAGAAAGTACCCAGGTCGGCAAATTCACTTTCGCCTGTATTGGCCTGCTCTTTAAGCTGGCCTACCAGCTTATCTACAAAATATTTGGCCGATGCAGGAGATATTCGCTTTTTTGTTGCAAAATAGCTGATCAGTTCGTCGTTCTCTTCAGCCGGATTATGGTCAAAAGTAGTTTGCTTTACCGGGGGGTATAAGTTTCCGTCGTTATAGTAGATGCTTTTTCTGGTTTGGGCAAAATGCCCCAGGCCCGGCACATAAAGTTCGTTGTGCTGATTAAATAATTCGCTTGCGTAATCAAATAGATCCATTCTTATTGTAAGGTTAAGCAAATGGTTTTTAAAAACCGAAGCCTACGCCACCAAATATATTAAAACCGTAATTACGATAATACAACCACTCACTATAATTAGTATTTAGCAAGTTGTTAGCATGCACAAAAACGGAAAACCGCTTGTCGGCCTTGTAAGTTGCGCCGGCGCTTACATCGGCAAATGATTTATTTACGGCCGTACTTGTAGTAAGCACCGCACCCGGGAGCGTCACAATATCGTTTGTAGCACCTCTTATCAGCAGCGAACCACTAAGATCAATCTTATTACTGATGTGAATAACGGTTCCGGCTGTTAATACGAACTTTGGCAGGTTCCATGCCTGGGCCTGGCCGGTGGTTTTGTAGTCCTTAAATTCAGCCTTGCCAAACAGGTCGAAATCATCTGATGCTTTATAGTCTAATTCGCCCTTAAAACCCGACACTGTTATTTTATCATAAGTGATGTTAAACTGGTTATAGCCCGCAGTTAGGTCGCTCGTGAACAAAGGCATATCTGTTACTTCTTTACGGAAAATATTTGCCGTAAATGCCAGGCCGGGTAAAATTGTCCCCTTAAAACCTGCCGTAAGGTCCAGCCTGTCAACACTGTTTAAAATGTTAAGGTTTTGGCCGATGAATGGGTTAATAGCTGCCCAGTCTTTTATAGACGCTTTGTTCACATCGCCTTTGGCTTCCAGAAACAGCCGCAGATATGAGGGTACTACCAGTAACTCGGCCTTGGCAGCAGGAAACACAGATACACGCGACTTATAGCCAAACTCGGTAACAATATTTACGCCTGCATCTATTTTATAATTATCTCCCTGAAATTTGAGGTAAGGGTTTATACGCCAAAGGCTGTTGTTAATATTGTACGCATTATCTTTCTGGGTAGAAAGATCGAGCGTGCTGGCCATGCCCGCATAAAATTGCTTTACGGTTTGATTGATAAAACCCGTAATGGTGATATCGTTCTCGGTGGTGTTAAAAGCATTGCTGAACAAATAACCTTTTGCTTTTAAAGCGTAATCGAACACGCGGTTAGAATCTACAAAGTTTTTGGCCAGTTGTGCTTCTGCGCCGATAGTGTTGTAATGCTGGCTTAACGGATTGGTTAGGGGGCTAAAGAACGAAGGTGCACCATAATAGTAGTTACTTTCGCGGTTATAAGTTATGCTCCCGCTAATGGTATTAGCCTCGTTGATAGATTTACCAAATACACCTGCCTCCTGGCGGCTTTGGGTTTGTTTGTAAGCATCGTTACCAGACTGGCCCAGGTGTTTTACCCACGCACCAACCTGCAAAGCCTGGTCTTTACCGTTGCCAACATAAGCTTCGGCAAAGGTGGTTTTTAAATTACCTGCGCCTATTTTAACGGCATTGTTATTCAATACAGAATCGCGTTGGGGCGGTAACTTTGCTGCCTCAAGTTGTTTTATATCCGTGTTTTGCTCCAGGCGTTTATCAATAACGGTATAGGTTAGTGGCGCTTTATAACCCGTATTATCTTCCAGATCAGGGTTTCGTCTAATCTTTACGGCATCGGCCAATACGGGCTTATAACTGGTTGTTACAATAATTTCTTCAGAAAGGCTTCCGCCGTTTTTGGTATCAGTTGGTTTGGCTTGTCCGCCTTTTTTTATCGTGTCCCGTGCTGCCGATTTAGCGGCTACATCCCCCAGCTTTTTAGCGGCGGTTGTTTGTTTTGCATTGGGTGCCTGCTTTTTTACCGGCTTTACCGTCGTTTTAGTTTTGGGCAATTGTGTTTGCGCAACTGCAGGGGTAAAGTATATAACCAAACCTAAAACAAGCAAACTGAATATATATACTGATCTCATTCGTGGTCGGTTTGTTAATTACTGGTCGGTTTAGTTATTGAGCTATCGGCAGGTGCAGGTTTGGTCTCCGGTATTGCGGGCGCCAGCATATTCAGCCTTTCTTTTGCAGCAGGAAGCACATCATCGTCACCTTTATAGTTTTCGATAACACTTTGTAATGTTGCTTTTGCCTGGAAATTATCCTTTAGCTTCAGATAATTGTCTGCAAGCAGGATAAAGCTTTTAGCCACCCAGTAATCATAATTAGGCATCTTGTTAGCCAGGTCGAAGCAGGTTTTTTGCGACGCTTTGTACATACCACGGTTATATTCTACCAGGGCTATATTATATTTAGCCTCTGCAGCGCTTATAGTTTTAGTGCTGGTAACTGTATAATTTAATTCTTTAAGTGCATCTGCTGTGTCAGTTTTCATCAGGTAGGCTTTGCCCGCATATAAGCCCGTCTTAAACTTATCTTCGTCAGATGATTTTTCCGAATTACGGATCAGCTGTGTATACTTCAGCACGTCGTCTGGCTTCTCCATTTGCGAATAGGAAAGTGCCAGGCCATTAATGGCAAAGTTATAATCTGCCTTATATTCTGAATTAGTTTCCAGGCGTTTAAGAAACACAATAGCCTCGTTATATTTCTTTTGTTTTAAATAGTAATTGGCCATGCTAATCAGCGATTTCTCGGTGTATGGACTTGTCCAGTCGTTCAGGATCACATTGTAATCAACCACGGCCTCGTTGCCCCGGTTAAGGTTTACCAGGCTTTGCGCACGTATAAAACGCATTTGCTTTTCATATATCGGTTTCGGGAACTTATCATAATAGGCATTAACGGCAGCTACCGTTCCCTGCCAGTCGCCCTTTAAATACAGGTTATTGGCAGAGGTGCTCAAAATATTTTCTGTTTCGGCGGCCGAGTAATTGCCTATAGGCGTGGTGGCTGCATAGGTGATAAAGGTTTGGGCGTCGCCTTTATCGGTATATATTTTTTCTATCTGTTTAAGCGCTTGTTTTGCCTCGTCGGTTTGCGGGTACTGTTGTACCACCTGTTTAAAAGATATTACGGCTTCGTCATCGCGGTCGGCATTATAATCTATTAAGCCAACTGTAACTAAAGCCCTTGGTATATAGCTGCTGTTAGGATATTTTTTTATCATGGCCAGCAATTGGGTTTTAGCCTCATCGCCGTTAGATTTAAGGAAATAAGTATAGGCGATCTCAAACGCTGCATCATCTGCAAAATCTGAATTAGGGTAATTGCTGATCACCTCGCCAAGCGTGCTTATCTTACTGTCTAAAGCGCCCTGCAAGCCCTGTATCATTCCCCGCTGAAACAGTGCATAATCCTGCCCCTGGCTGTGCTGCTGAATGATGCGATCATAATATTCAAGTGCGCGGCCATAACTTTTCAGCACGAAATAGCTATCGGCTAAACGTGTTACTGCATCAGTAGCAGTATTTTTGTCTTTAACATCACCTGCTAAAAAACGCTCGAAATAAATTGCAGCTTTTTTATAACTTTCGTTGCTGAATGCGGCATAGGCCAGGGCATAGTTGGCGTAATTGTACACATCTGTTTCTTTTGCCGCCGGCATATCCAGGAAAGTTTCGAACTTAATTACAGACTCGCTGTACTTGCGTACCTCGTACATGGCTTCTGCTTCCCAGTAAGTGGTAAGCGCCGTGATCTTATCGTCCATAGGGTATTTTAATGAACGTATAAAAATACCGATGGCATTCTCAAAGGCACGCTCATTAATAAATTCAAGGCCGCGGTAATAAGTAACTTTTTGATAAGCAATTTTTGCCGGTGCCGATGTTGCGGCTATCGGCTCCAATATTTCTACCGCTTCCTTGTAATTGCGCGAGTTTAGCAGCTCCTCGCCGAGCAGGGTCTTTACCTCTTCGGTGCGGCGGCTGCGCGGATAGTTTTTTAAATATAAACGCGTAGCCTCCAATGCCTGGGTATTAAAGTCGAGCTCATAAGAAAGCTTTGCGTACTCAAACAGGCCATCTTCCTGCAGCCGTTTATCAAAATTTAGCCGCGATGCTACAAAATAAGCATTACGTGCGCTTTGCTTGTTGTTAAGCTTCAGGAAAACATCGCCAAGGGTGTAATTACCATTCTGGCTGTAAACATCGCTGCCGTCTACCAATTTTTCCAGTTCTGCAGCGGCATTCTTATAATCCTTTGTTTCATAATAGGCGTAGCCCATCTGGTAGCTATCCTGCGTATTTTGGGTTTTACCAATATCCTGCGCCTTAAAGCGATTATAATATTTAACTGTGTTGGGGTAATCTGCTTTGGCGAAATATGAAGCCGCTACAATGCGCAGCATTTCTGTTTCGTGCTGCTGATGGGTATTGTTAAGAACGGGTATGGCATAGCTTAAAACATCATCATAACGTTTATCTAAAAAGTAAACGGCTGTAATGTAATAAGGGTAACTGTTCTCGTATTTTTTCGAATTTTTAAGCTTCTCGAAGTTAACCAGCGCTATGTGATAATCCTGGTTCAAATAGGCAATGTAAGCAAAGTAGTAAGTGGCGTCTTCGGTATAAGCCGACCGGGTGTTTCTAACCTCGCTGAATAACTGCTGGGCATTTTTAAAATCTTTATTTACAAAGTAGGCGTAACCCTTATCAAATTTATATACGGTGTTTTCTTTACCGTTCAGGTCGCTTGCCTTTACCTTATCAAACCAGCGGATGGCATCTGTATAACTTGCCCGTTTAAAGTAAGACCGACCTATCTGGAAATACGCCAGCTTGGTAAGCGGGTTTTCCGGGTGTTCTTTTATAAAACGAAGGAACATACTTTCGGCATCATCATTACCCAGCTCCAGCGCACAAAGCGCTTCATAATAATGCGCGTTTTCTTTTACGATCGATAGCTCACTTTCAAATTGAGGCTGATTACCGGTCTTATAGCCGGGCGCTTCTATTACGCGAAATTGCGCTGCCGCGGCTACATATTGGCCATTATTTAAAAGTTGGGTAGCGTTTCGATAAGTGTTATAAAGTTGAAATGCCGGGTTTTGCTGTGCGCCGGCAGTTAAGGCAAAGCATATAAGCGCTGTTAAAACAAGGTATTTTGGTTTGATCATTATTGTTTTTGATAACAATGCCGCCGGGCAGCAGTAAAAGTATCCGGCGGTAAATATCTGCAAAGGTTGCTAAATACTTTAATAACGGCGATAAAAATATGGTGGTATTGGTGTGGACAACTAAGCTATTTGTTAACATTTCCACATCTTGTAATATGCCTCATGGTGTTACGTTTGTATGAATGTAAATGAAATTAAAAAAAAATTTATACCGTGCTTGCAGGCGTTTTTCTGCCTTACTGTTAATTACAGTTGCTGCCTTGCCCTTGCGCGCCCAAATGGCAAATAAAATAAAGCCCTTAATTTTTTATATAGACAGCATGATTGATGCACGTGCAGAAAGCAAAGAAATATTAGCTACCCAAACACAAAATTCGGCTGATAACTTTGCATTGCATAACAAGTTCGGCAACCTGGTTGGTTATATTGAACAACGCGTTGAAAAGGGCGGAAGCCGTAATCCGATAATTCTGACTATTAAAAAATTAGGCGTTACCGAGGAACCACTAAAAGACGGCAGGCTGGCAGGTAAATTGGAGCTGAATTTTTCATTCCAACTAAAAACGGGGGAGGGTATGTATGCCCATTTAGTTGATTACAAATCTTTGGGGCATTACATATGCCCGGCCGGCGAAACAAACAGAGCTGAAATTACCCTGGAAAAGGCAGTGGACAATGCCTTGCAATTTTTTTGCCACTGGATGGTAAAACAAAACGATATAAACCCGCTTTTGGCAAGGCGTGTGCAGTTGAGCTTTACCGATTACCATGATGATACCGATGCCGACACGGTTTATTATGATACCAGGCGGCCATTAACCTGGGCCGATTTTCACGACCACCCGCGTTATGGTAAGTACGCAGCAGAAGTGGTACCCGGTTTAGGGTATACAGAAAAAACAACGATAGATAGCGGAGTAATTAAAGTGGAGTTAGCAATGAAGGTGTTTTTACCCAAAAGCGCCGCCTGGGTACGTGAAGGATATGCCGATGAATATACGCTCAATCATGAGCAGCGCCATTTTGATATTGTGAAAATTATAAGTGAGCGGTTTAAAAAGCGAATGCTTTTAGAAAATTTGCCGGTGCTTAATTATGATGGATACGTAAACGTGGCTTACTTTGATGCACTTAGGGAATTAGACGCGATGCAGAAAAAATATGATAATGAAACCGGCCACGGTACAAATGCTGGTGAGCAAATACGCTGGAATAAATTTATAGACACAGAACTGGCCAATGCTAAAAGTTATGCCGCAAATTGATTCTGAACTTTATTAAGCAATACGTTTATATCAAACGGTTTGGGTAAAAAATCGTCGGGGGCGCATTCTTGTTTAAGCACATCGTTTATATTATGGCTTGCCGAGATCATTATAACAGGTATGTTGTGTGTGCTATCGGTCGACTTAATATTTTTGCAAAGGTCTCGCCCATCAGAATTACCTAACATTATATCCATTAAAATAAGATCGGGCGTATTTTCATTAATTTTTTGGAACAGCTGCCTGCCGTCAGAAAGGGTGTCAACTGTGTAACCGGAGTCTTCAAGAATAAATTGGAGTATTTCCAGAATGTCTTTATCGTCGTCTACTGCTAATATGCGTCTCATGTTTCAGTATTAACCTGTGCCAATCTTATTGCTATGATTTGTTACAGTGTATCATTTATCTTACAACACATTAAATATATGTATGCAGATAAGTTGTTTATCGCGTGCAATAGGTATGCCATATTTAACATTTGTTAACAATAGTGTCAAAAGCACACCATACTATTATTTGTAAGCCGGGTTCTTTTTAGCAATTTAGGCGTACCAATTTATTACTTATGAAATTTTTTATTACGTCTATCGCTTTGTGTGGGCTTTTGTGCCGCCTGGCCTACGCACAGCCGGTTAAAAATAGCACCCTTAAATTTATTACCACAAGAGGTAAAGAAATTATAGGTGCAAACGGTAAGCCTCTTCTTATAAGGGGAACAAACCTGGGCAACTGGCTGGTACCCGAGGGGTATATGTTCAAATTTAAGGACGTTAGCTCGCCTAGGCTTATTAATGAAGCAATTACAGAGCTTCTGGGCGCGGAGGAAACCAAAGCCTTCTGGAAAAAATATCTCGATAATTATATTACCGAAGGCGATATTCATTATTTAAGATCTATAGGGTGCAACTCTATCAGGATACCATTTAATTACCGCTTGTTTACCAACGAAACCTATTTGAGCGATACTGATGCCGGCCGCGGGTTTAAACTGCTCGACAGGGTGATCGGCTGGTGCAGAAAGGAAAATTTATACATAATTCTCGACATGCATTGCGCACCGGGCGGCCAAACCGGCGATAATATTGATGATGGCGATGGTTACCCTTTTTTATACACTAGTGAAGCCTCACGCAAATTAACCATTGATATTTGGCATAAAATTGCCGAAAGGTATAAGAACGAACCTATGGTTATGGGTTACGATCTGCTGAACGAGCCCATAGCCCATTATTTTAAGGTTGATGAAATTAACCCCTACCTGGAGCCTTTGTATAAGGAGATTACAGCAAGCATCCGCATGGTTGATAAAAATCACCTGGTGTTTTTAGGAGGCGCCCAGTGGGATAGCAATTTTAAAGTATTTGGTAAACCTTTTGACGATAAAGCGGTGTATCAGTTCCATAAATATTGGACGGCAACCACCAAAGATGTGATACAGGATTATATTGATTTTAGGGATAAATATAACGTGCCAATTTATTGCGGCGAAACCGGAGAGAATAAAGATGAATGGGTAAAAAACTTTAAAAATACCCTGGAACAAAATAATATAGGATGGCATTACTGGCCCTACAAGAAGATGGATGCAGAAAGCAGCCCCATAACCTTCAACAAACCGGCAGGTTATGATGCTGTTATAGATTATACACAACAACCACGCGTAACTTTTGCACATATACGTAAGGCAGCCCCGGCCGATAGGGCAGCAATAAAGAGAGCATTATATCAAATGATAGAAAACAGCAGGTTTGCCAATGCCAGGCCAAATAAGGGTTATAACAATGCGCTTGGGTTGCAATAAGGTTAGGCCGTTGTTGGATAAACCAGGTTGTTCACCTTGTCTATAAGTTCAACCAGGTTAAAAGGTTTATCAATTATGGCATCGCAGCCATAAGCATACAATTCATCGCTGTTGTTAATATAGGCCGAAAATATAATTATTGGCAGATCTGAAAATTCGGGGATGGCTTTTACTTGTTTGCAAATATCGCCGCCCGTAACTGCGCCTAAACGGTAGTCGAGTATAACAAGGTTGGGTTTAAATTCTCTGATCACCTCCAGCGCATTATCTGCCTCAGATTTAGCAAACACCTCGAAATTTTCATAAGCAAGTGTTTCCTGAACTACATCCAGGATATCCTGGTTATCATCAATAATTAAAATTTTTTTTGCCATTATCAATTAGGGTTAATACAGGCAGCAGATACGGGAAAAAATAAGAAATGGCAAGCGGTTAAAAAGTATCGGCTTAATCCAGTATCAAAATATCAAATAGTTAGGGCAAAGATATACTTATTGCCATATTATGCAAGTATACCCAAAGTCACATTTTTGTTAAACAGGCTGATGCAGCAATTGGTAGTGATGTATGGTTGAGACAACCGGTTTCAACGGCTTGCGTCCGGGTATATTAAATCTTTTTCAAGAAATAATATTGTAATAATAAAATTGTCTTCATGTCATTAAGGTTTTTCCTTTATTTAATTCGGCTAACAAGTTATCTACTGATTGATGATCTGCACCGGCTTGTTCCATAGCTTTAAGATACAGCTCAAAATGGCTGCTGCGGTTCCCTTGCTGGTCAACGTCGCTTTCTTCGCCGGTTACTATTTCGTTAATAAGGTAACGGGTATTGGCGTCGCCCACGGGTATCCAGGCAATTTTACGCAGGTAAGGCTAATTTGTAAGGCTGTTAACAACGACATAAAATCCCACACGGCGAAAACATGGTGCTGCATAAATATCTGCAGGTCTTGCAGCGAATTAATATCCTGATAAAGCGCATGTTGCGTTAGCTTTTGACGGTAAATGCTGATTGTAGTTTTTAGATTTTGGATGCGTGGGTAGATAATTGCCATACGGGCAAATTTACAGTTTAGGCTCCAAAGCAAAGTTTGCACATGATAAAACGCGTGTCATAAATTAAAATTGCCACTCTTTAAAGGTGTTGAAGCGCAAAGTGGAAATATGTGCCATGTTTATAGAGGTAACACACCTTGCATACTTCTCATTAACAATTGGTTATGATTTTTTATATCACACTGTAAGCGGCAGCGCATTAATTGATAAAATAGTAGCCTCTCTTTTTATACTACAACTTCACACCCCGTAAAAACTCCCCTACACTCATCCGTTTTTTACCTTCCAATTGGAGGTCTTTTACGCTGATGTAACCATCTGCGCAGGCAAATTTTAAAAAGGTTTTATTGTCTGTTTGGTAGGTGCCGGGCTTGCTTGAGGGTTTAGCTTGTTCTTTTGCGGCGCTGAAAATTTTGAGCATTTTGCCGTTCAAGGCGGTATATGCAACAGGGTATGGGCTTAAGCCGCGGATGAAATTGAAAATTTCGGTCGCGGGTTTTGTCCACTCTATTTTACAATCTTCTTTAAAGATCTTGGGCGCATGCTTTAGTTCGGTATGATGGCTTAGCTGGTCTTGAGGCTGTACCATAAACCTGCCGCTTTCTACAGCCTTTACCGTTTTTACTAACAGGCCCGCGCCTTTGTCCATCAGTTTATCGTGCAGGCTGCCGGCGTTAAAATCGTCGTTCAGGGTTACTTTTTCGGTAAAGAGGATATTGCCGGTATCTATTTCCTGCTGCAGCATAAACGTGGTTACACCTGTTTCTTTTTCGCCGTTAATGAGCACCCAATTAATTGGCGCTGCGCCACGGTACTGCGGCAGGAGCGAAGCATGCAGGTTTATAGTCCCCTTTGGTGGCATAGCCCAAACTACCCCGGGCAGCATGCGGAAGGCCACTACCACTTGCAAGTCGGCTTTTAAAGCTTCCAGGTTTCCAAGGAAAATTGGGTCGCGCAGTTTCTCTGGCTGCAGCACTTTAATATTATGTAAAACCGCATACTTTTTAACCGCCGATTCACTTAACTTTTGCCCCCGGCCCGCCGGCTTATCGGGCGCGGTAACTATACCAACAATGTTGCAGCCGGCATCAATCAGCGCATCAAGCGAGGCTACTGCAAATTCGGGCGTGCCCATAAAGACTATTCTCATTGTTTATCTTGTTATTGGTTCATAGTTTATCATTCATATACGAATAGTTCATAAACGGAAGTTAATGGGTCATATCTATAGCGAGTCGTTATCACCTATGATCTATGAACTATTGGTACAATAAATATTTCTCTCGTTTTTGCTTAAACCCGCTTAAGCCCGGTTCCCAGCTTTGGCGTATTTCGCGTTCGCTCATGCCGGCTTCAATTTGTTTTTGCAGCGTTTGGGTGCCGGCCAGTTTGGTAAAATAGGGTATAAAAAAATGGGTTTGGTCGGGATAATTCTTATAAAGCAAGATCAACCAGTTTAGGTTTAATTTTGCGGCTCTGCGGAGTTGATCTGTGTTGTAATTACGCAGGTCTACACCATAACAAAGGCGGTCTTTTAAGGGCGGGTTATCGCTTTTGCCGGGGATGCTTACAGGCGTAAAGCTAAACTTATAGGTGCCCTTAAAACCCGGATGGCCTACAACAGTAAAAGGCATATCGGTGCCGCGGCCCAGGCTTAGAACCGTGCCTTCAAAAAAACAAATGCTGGGGTAAAGCAAAATGGATTGCTGCGAATTAAGGTTTGGCGATGGGTAGACCGGCAATTCGTAAGCCATTTTGTGGGTATAATTAGCCACCTTAATTATCTTTAATTTGCATTGTACTTTGTTTTTCAGCCAGCCTTCGCCGTTTATCATTTGGGCATATTCGGCAATGGTCATACCGTGCACAACGGGTATGGGGTGCATGCCAACAAAGGACCGGAAGGCGGTGTCGAGTACGGGGCCATCAACCATGTATCCGTTAGGGTTGGGGCGGTCCAGTATCATTAGTTCAATGTTGTTTTCGGCGCAGGCCTCCATCACGTAATGCAGGGTAGATATGTAGGTGTAAAACCTCGCGCCAACATCCTGTATATCAAATATCATAAGGTTTATGCCTTTCAGGTCATCTGATGTGGGTTTATTATGCTTGCCATAAAGGGAAATAACAGGCAGGCCGGTTTTGGCATCCACATCGTTATTTATATTAGCGCCGTCGCTGGCGTTACCGCGGAAACCATGTTCGGGCCCGAAAACCTTTAAAATATTTACCCCTAATTTTAGCAGGCTATCAGTGCCTGGTGTAAGGTTTTTGCCTATAACTGACGTTTGGTTTACTACCATGCCAATATTTTTACCCTTTAAATAATCCAGGTAAAGTTCCGTCTGATCTGCACCGGTAATAATGTTGTCTGCGTAGCGTGCATGGCCGCTTATAGCGGTATGGCGCGCGCGGTGGTGATGTTTTTTTTTGTGGTGTGCCTGGGCTAAGCCGGTTAAAACGCCCAATACAACCAGTAAACTTAATAACTTCTTCATAACTTAGGGTGCAAAACAATTGGATTAAACCAAGTATTTAACAGCAAAACTGCATATTTGCGAAACTACAAAAAATCATATTGAATTGGGTTTTTCGTCATTTATAGCCGGCCGAATTTCGTTTCGGTCTAAACGTACGTTCTCTAAACTAATTGTGCGGATAGCTATCACAGGCATTATGCTGGGGCTTGGGGTGATGATCCTTTCTGTAGCTATCGTAAAAGGTTTTAAGCAGGAAATAACTAACCGCGTCCGCGGTTTCTCCGGCGATATGCAGGTGATCAAGTTCGACAATAATAACTCGCCCGAAAATACACCTTTCAGTATTGATCCTGCGCTAATTAAACGGGCTAAAAAAAGCGATAATATCAGCAATATGATGCCTTTCGCCAGTAAGCCTGGTATCATTAAGGCGAATGACGAGATTGAAGGCGTGATCTTGAAAGGGGTAGATAAGACTTACGACTGGGCATTTTTTAAAAGCACACTCGAAAGCGGCGGTGTAATTGATTTTCGCGATTCTACGGCGGCAGCAAAGCAGATCATGATATCGCGCTATACTGCTAACCGGCTTAAACTTAAAACAGGCGACGATTTTATCATGTACTTCGTGCAGGACCCTTTTTTGCGCAAAAGAAAATTCACTATTAAGGGTATATTTAATACCGGTGTGGATGAGGTGGATAAAACCTATGTTATTGGCAACCTGGCCCTAATCCGCAGGCTTAATAACTGGAAAGGTGATGAAATTGGCGGTTACGAAGTGCGCGTAACAAATTTCGACAGGCTGCAGCCAACTTCTTACAAATTTGGCGAAGTATTGCCCGGTAACCTGCGTTCATATACCATCAGGGAAACCTACCCCACCATATTTGAATGGCTTAATTTGCTCGATGTAAATGCGCAGATCATGCTGGTGCTCATGCTTGCCGTGGCGGTTATCAATATGATATCGGCGCTGTTAATTATGATACTGGAGCGCACCGGTATGATTGGTATGTTTAAGGCCATGGGTGCTACCAACTGGGCTATACAGCGTATATTTTTGTATAATGCAGCTTACCTGGTGGGCGTTGGTTTGCTGTTAGGCAATATTTTTGGGATCGGGTTGGGGTTGTTTCAATCTAACACCCACTTTTTTAAACTCGACCAGGCATCCTATTACATGAAGTTTGTACCCGTAGAGATCACGCTGAATGATGTTTTGCTGCTTAACGCCGGAACGCTGATTTTATGCTTGGTGGTGCTTATTATACCTTCTATGCTTGTAAGCAAAATATTACCGGTAAAGGCCATTAGGTTCAAATAAACGATAAAAATTAGTTTTTAACCAGATCGTATTGAAAAGCCAGGGTATCGGCAAAAGTGGTTAACATTTGTAAAGATTTACCGTCGTAACCATAAGTGTATGATCCATTTAGGTGAATTTTAACCGGCACGCCTGTTTTTTGCAGCGTATTATCTATAAAAGTTATATAGGTATCGTTAACGCTCCACGCGCCGCTGCTGCCTGCATGGAGCGAGGTGGTGTCGCCTGTTACCGCATAACCGGTTGTTGTAGAAAGCGACAGCGTTAAATTAGCTTTAAGTGTATCGAGCTTATTGGTCGAGCTATTTTTGTGTACCCTGCGAAACTGGCCTGTAAAGGTACCGGTTGGCGTATTAACGGTGCTCGGGGTAACGTTATCAGCGCCCACGCATCCCGCAAAAACTAATATTAATAAAAGTGCAGATAAAGAATGTAAATTTTGGCGCATCTTACTGTGGTTAGAGGTTATATAGTTACGTAACGCTGTAAATTTGAATAAATTTATAACTTTTTTGCCTCGTTCCAGTAAATATCCATTTCGGCTAAGGTCATCTCATGCAGCTGCCTGTTATTTTCTTTTGCCTTTGTTTCCAGGTGTTGAAAACGCTTAATAAATTTACGGTTGGTTTTTTCAAGAGCGTTCTCGGGGTTGATATTCACAAAGCGGGCGTAGTTTATTAATGAAAAGAGCAGATCACCAAATTCTGCCTCGGCACGTTCTGCATCAATGGGGGTATCGCCTGCAACGTTAAATTCATCCCGAAATTCCTGTATCTCTTCTTCTACCTTTTCCCAAACCTGATGCTTGTTCTCCCAATCAAAACCAATACCGCGCGCCTTTTCCTGTATGCGCGCCGCTTTTACCAAGGCAGGTAACGAAGCCGGTACGCCACCTAAAACGCTCTTGTTGCCCTTTTCTTTCAGTTTAATTTGCTCCCAGTTGCTTTTAACCTGTTCTTCGTTCTCGGCATTAACATCAGCGTAAATGTGTGGATGGCGGTTTATAAGTTTATCGCAAATGCCGTTCAATACGTCTGTAATGTTAAAGCCGTTTGTTTCCGATCCTATTTTGGCATAAAACACCAGGTGCAACATTATATCGCCAAGCTCCTTGCGCACCTCCTCCATATCGTTACCTAAAATAGCGTCAGAAAGCTCGTAAGTTTCTTCGATGGTGAGGTGCCGCAGGCTTTCCATGGTTTGCTTTTTGTCCCAGGGGCAATTGGCCCTAAGATCATCCATGATGGTTAGCAACCGTTCGAAAGAACCGGCAGGCGTGACAGAAAATATTGGAGGGGTGAGGGGCATTTGAGTTGTGAGTTGTGAGTTGTTCAGAAAAACAAGTTACGCATAAGAAATTGTTTAATGACTAATGACTAATGACTAATGACTAATGACTAATGACTAATGACGCCCTTAACATTTCGCGTTTGCCGGCTGCGCCCGGCATTTTTTCTATAACGAGGCCCAGGTTTTTGAGCATTCGTTTAAGGTTGCCCGTTATGGCATAAGTTACAAATATGCCACCGGGCTTCAGGAATTTTACCGTATGGGCTAAAGCACCCTCCGTCCACATTTCGGGTTGTTTGGCAGATGCAAAAGCATCAAAATAAATTATGTCGAAAAGGTTAGGATTAGTAAATGAACGCAGTTGGCTGTTATCTATTACGAGTTTTGTATAAGCGTTGATATGAACAGGTTGCGCAAAAGATATTGAATAATTTGCGGCAAAACTTTCCCAAAGATCGTGACACACATATTCATCATAACCGTTTGCCCGATCATCTTAAGTGTGAGCGGATAGGCTTCAATGCCCGTGTAAACCAACGTTATTTTATTGGCGGTGCAATATTCTGCAGACAATAAAAAGTTTAATCCGGTGCCAAAGCCAACTTCTAATATGGATGCGGTATAGGTATTATTTATTGATAAGAAATGCTTCAACCCCGCGTTTAAAAACACATGTTCGCTCTCCTGCAATGCGCCGTTACGCGAGTGGTAATGCTCACCCACCTGATCATTATAGATCGTTTTAGAGCCATCGGCAGTTTCAACAATTTTTAATTCGCTGTTCATAGTTAATTGTTAATGTAGAGCGGAGCAAAACTTAATTTTACACCATATTTGGGGCTGCTATGATCCATTAAAAATGATCTATAAACTACTACCATACTCCGCCACTGCATCGCTCAGGTCATATACAGGTATGGTGGTAATGTAGGCGGCAATAATGCTGCTGGCCGCCGCCGAACGGTAGCCCGCTGCGCAATGTACTACAATTGGTTTATCTGTGGGTATATTGCTTATTTGGTTTCGAAGTTCCGGAAGCGGGATAGTGAGGGCCTGCTCAAAAATTTTGCTCTCATTGATCTCGTTCCAGTTGCGTACATCTACAATGGTGTACTTTTGGGGATGGCTATCAAAATCTTCCCGGTTTAATTCTGGAGAGCTGTAGCTTACGTGGTCTGGCAAAAGCAAGGCTCCCTTAATGTTCTTTTCATAGCCTATTTTTGCAGCTTTGGTTATCACATCATTTAGGCTTAGCTGGTTGGCGGCAATGAGATAAAATGCCTCATTAGGGGCAAGCAATGCGCCGAGCCAGGTTTCAAACTTGCCATTTTGCTGTATGTTTATTGATCCTTTAACATGCCTTTTTTTAAACTCATTTTCAGCCCGCACGTCAATCACTAATGCACCTTCTGTTAAACGTGCGTTTTTGTTTAACCTGGGTACGGTGGTTAAACTTGCATTTAAATTAGGTGCGCCCTGCTTATTAAGCGCCACATCGTACGCAAAATATTGCGGCATAAACGGCTGGTCGGCAGTCATTAGCTTAACAAAATCCGGTTCGCTCATCAGCTGCAGGGCATAATTTTCGCGTAATTCGCGGCCAATGGTGCTGTGCAGATCGGGGCTCATGTTTTTGCCGCATAGCGAGCCGGGGCCGTGTGCCGGGTAAACCACTACATCAAAGGGTAATTGCATTAATTTATTACGGGTAGACTGGTATAGCGCTTTAGCGAGTTCTTCTTTTTTAGCGGTAATGTTTCCCACATTCTCGCGCAGATCGGGCCGGCCAACATCGCCTACAAAAAGGGTATCGCCGGTAAAAATGGTTGTTAATTTGCCATCTTCATCAATTAACAAAATACAAATAGAATCTGGCGAATGGCCGGGGGTATTGATAGCCCGTAGGGTAATGTCATTCAGTCCAATCTCGTCGCCCTCGTCGAACGTTTGGTGAGGGTAGCCCGCGCCAACCAGTTTGCTTACATAAATGGTAGCGCCGGTGTGCTCATGTATTTCCAGGTGAGCGCTTACAAAATCTGCGTGGGGATGGGTTTCTATTACGCCTACAATGTTTGCCTCATGCAGTTTGGCCATATCATAATAGGGCTGCGGGTCTCTCGCCGGATCTATTACCACCATTTTACCAGCCCGTATCACGGCATAAGACGCATGGGCCAGGCCGGTATCGTAAAATTGATGAAGAAACATAGCGGCAAAGATAAGATTTGCAATAAAATCACTTGCAAATATTATAATGGTATTGGTAACTTAGTGTTTGTAAACCAATTATCTGCCTTGTCGTGAAAAAATTCCCAAAATCTGTAATGTTTGGGGGTATGCTTGCATGCTCCATCCACTTGTGTGCCCAACCGGGCCAAACGGCCGATAAGATACAAGATGCTGCCAATAATTTTTACAAGCGCTTTCCTCAGGAAAAGCTTTTTATACACACTAACCAAAACACCTATACCGGCGGGCAAACGCTGTGGTATAAGGTGTATGCTGTGGCTTATGGAAAGCCCTCAGAACTGAGCAGTATTGTTTATCTAAACCTTACAGATATAAACGGGAAAGCGCTTATTCAAAATAAGCGGCCCTTATTAAAAGGAAACGCCACCGGCGATTTCCCTTTGCCCGACACATTACACACAGGCTGGTACCAATTGCAGGCCTACACGGCATGGATGCTTAATTTTAAGGACGACGCAATTTGCACACAGAAAATATTTATTAAGAATTTACATGATCCTGCAGAGGCAGAGCAGCCAAAGATCAGTTTAAACAAGTACCACGTACATTTTTATCCCGAGGGCGGCGACCTCGTGAACGGCAATAAGAGTAACATCGCGTTTAAAGCTACAGACGATCATGGCCAGCCGGTTGCCGTTAGCGGCGAATTGCTGGTGAACGGCAAGCCAGGCGGTGTAAAAATAGCTACCGTGCATGACGGTATGGGCAGTTTTAAAGTAGAAACCTACACTACCGAAAAGTATTTGGTAAACGTCCATTTTCCTGATAATACGAACCAAACATTGAGTTTACCGGATGTTAAAAAATCAGGCACTGCTCTTGAGGCCACCTTAACCGGCGATTTTGTTTCGCTTAACATATACTATACCGGCGCTGCCGACCGCGAGGATGTAGTGATCGCGGCAATGCAAAGTAACGGCCTAAGCAGTACGTACGCGTTAAAACTAAGCAGGGGTAATAATCTCATCCGCTTCAAAAAAAACGATTATGCTACGGGTATTATTCGGTTTACGGTTTTAGATGCTGCGGCTGTGCCCCTGGCCGAGCGGATAGTTTTCATCAATAATAAAGATCAGCTAAATTTTATTGTAAATGCAGGCGCACTTTCATTCGGGCGGAAGGCTAACAATAATTTCTTTGTAAATGTAAACAACCTGCAGGGAAATGCACATAAAGCCAATCTTTCGATAGCCGTTACAGATGCCGGGCAAGACACTGATGCTTCAGAAAATATACTTTCGGGCCTGTTGCTAAGTGCCGAGATAGGGGGCTATGTAAACAACCCCGGTTACTACTTTACAAACAATAGCGATACGCTGCAACAACACCTGGACCTGGTATTGCTTACCAACGGCTGGAGGCATTTTAAATGGGAGCAGATAATTAATGCCGGCCCTGTGGCCTTAAAATATGCTCCCGAAAAAGCACAATTTGTAGCCGGTAAAATTGAAAACTATCCGCAAAAGAAAGACCTGAAAGTTAAATTTGTAATTGTTAATCCTAACGAGAACAAACGGTTTGAAAACGTAGTGCCCGATAGTGCCGGCCGCATTACGATTGATAACAGCACACTTAATGGTACCGCCAAACTTTATTACAACGTAGTAGATAACCAAAACAAAAAGCAGTTTTTAAAGCTCAGCTTTACCGGTTCGGTGATAGACACTTTGCCGATTAGTGCCGACTCGACAGGTATTTTTAAAAATAGCCAGCCTGTTTATGCGGCAGCAATTTTAGACACGTTAAAGCGGCAACAGCAGGTTATTGACCTTGAAAAGGATATTGTATTAAAAGAGGTGAGAATTAAAGCCATGCGTAAACGGCCAATTGACGTTGTTATTGCCGACCATGTAAAAACCCTTACGCCCGACAGGGTATTTGATCTCGACTTAGTCAATGTCGAATCATTGCCTACTATGAACATTATACAATACATACAAGGGCGTTTCCCCGGCTTAGAAATCTATACAGGAGCAAATGGAAAGGTAGTTTTTCGCTACCGAGGTGCAAGCACATTAAGGGAAAGTAGTCTTGACACGGAAAGCGCAGTAAACCCCCCGGTTTTTTATCTCAATGAAACAATTGTGGAATACGAAGATGTGAAAGACATTTCTATGTATGATTTGGCATTAGTGCGTTATGCACCACCTCCTGCCTGGTTTGCACCTTTGGGTGGCGGTTTAACTGGGGCTATTATGCTTTATACCAAAAATTATAAAGATCACAATATCGGCGGTACAGATATAAAAAGCTTCGATTTATATAATCTTCTCGGTTATTCAATTAAACGCGAATTTGCTGAGCCTAATTATACTGATCCGGCTCAATTAAACAAACATGATTATCGCACTACTTTATACTGGAACCCTAATGCCTCTTCTGATGCTGAAGGCAATATCAGTTTTCAATTCCCTAACTCCGACAATGGCAGGCATTTTAGGTTAACCATTCAAGGTATGGACGCAAACGGGCGGCTGGGTAGTGTAAGTAAAGTTTTTTAGGTGGTATTGTTCGGGAACTAATTTTCATCGTGTAAGAATCAAATATTCCTTATGTAATCTCGATACGCTGTAAGCGTAGAGAGATCTTCTGCATCATACTTTAAACCGAGGATGATGGAGAAGATATCTCTTCGTTCCCCATCGAAATAACAGCCTTTTGACTATTATAATCTTAAAAAAAAAGCCCGGCGTGTAGCCGGGCTTTCGGGATTTAAAAATTAAGACTGTTTTACCAGATCCTAATGCGGTCTTCGGGTTTTTTGTAAAGTTTATCGCCCGGTTGTACGTTAAAAGCTTTGTACCATGCATCCACGTTGGTTATCGGCCCGTTTGTGCGGAACTGGCCGGGTGAGTGAGGGTCTGTCTGGATCTGTTGTGCAGCAGCTTCGGGGCGCTGCAAACCGCGCCATACTTGTGCAAATGACAAGAAAAAACGCTGATCTGGTGTAAAGCCATCTATCGTTTTGTTCGACTGGCCTTCGGCAGTTTTCTTAAAAGCCTCGTAAGCAACGTTTATGCCACCAAGATCGGCCAGGTTTTCGCCCAGGGTTAAACGGCCGTTAACATGCAGCGTATCAACAGCAACAAAGCCATTGTATTGATTTACCACCATATTGGCGCGCACCTTAAATTTATCTGCATCTTCTGTTTTCCACCAATCGCGCAGGGTACCGTCTGCATCATACTGGCGGCCCTGGTCGTCAAAGCCGTGGGTCATCTCATGGCCTATAACTGCGCCTATACCGCCATAGTTTACAGCATCGTCGGCCTTAAAATCAAAGAACGGAAACTGTAATATACCTGCCGGGAAAACAATCTCGTTATTAACCGGGCTGTAATAAGCATTTACGGTAGGCGGTGTCATGCCCCATTCGGTTTTATCAACAGGTTTGCCTAAATGGCCTATATTATTTGCATAACTCCATTCGCCTATGCGGCGCAGGTTACCAAAATAGTCATTACGTTCTATAACCAGGCCGGTATAAGTTTCCCACTTATCTGTATACCCAATTTTAACGGTAAAGGCATTTAGCTTTTTAAGCGCGCGCGTCTTGGTTTCGGGTGTCATCCAGTCTAAACGCTGTATGCGTTCGCCTAAAGTTGTTTTAAGGTTGTTAACCAGGGTCCGCATATAGTCCTTTGCCGCAGGTGTAAAGTACTGCTGCACATACAATTGGCCAAGCAATTCGCCCAGGCTACGGTCAACTTCAGATGTCATGCGCTCGTAACGCGGGGTCATTACTCTCTGGCCGTTTAATACACTGTTATATTTAAACTGCGCATTTATAAAAGGCGAGCTTAATGAGCCTGCAGAACCACGCAGTATTTGCCATTTTAAATAAGTTTTAAGATCATTAACGGGTGTTGTAGCCAGGATCTGATCTGCGTTGGTAAGGAATGATGGCGAAGTAACTAAAATGCTGTCCTGCCCGTTTATCCTCATTTTGGTGAGCATATCTGCCCAATTAAGGTGAGGCGTAGTTTGGCTCAGGTTGGCTACGGTAAACTTATTGTAAGTTTTGTTAGGGTCGCGCATGGCTACACGGCTCATTTGTGCAGCGGCAAATTTGCTTTCTATGCCAAAAATGGTTGTAGCGTTTTGAGCAGCAGCGTCGGCAGGTGAGCCCGTTAAGCTAAACAGATCTGTTATGTATTGCTTGTAGGCGTCCTGTATGCGTTTAGTGCGCGGGTCGCTCTTTAAATAATAATCACGATCCGGCAAACTTGTTCCGCCCTGGCCAACCCCAACAACATACTTAGTAACGTTCTTTGAGTCCTGGCGAATACCTATGCCAAAAAACGGGCCGCCTATAGCGTGCGAACGCTCGTAGGTTGCTTCGTTAATTACACCATTAAGATCTGTAATGGCATCAATACGCCTAAGATCGGGTTTTATGGGTTCAAAGCCTCGTTTTTCGATAGCCATGGTATCCATGGCGCTGGTGTAAAGATCGCCAACGCGTTGTTTAATAGTACCCTTAGGTGCATTAGCCCTGCTGGCTTCTTCTACAATACCTAATAATTTTTTCTTATTATCATCGCGAAGCATCAGGAAACTGCCCCAGCTGGTTTCTTTGCCCGGGATGGTATTGTGCTTTAACCACCCGCCGTTGGCGTACTCAAAAAAGTCGTCGCCGGGTTTAACTGTTGGATCCATGTTGGCCGGATCGATAAATTTGCGGGGTGCTGCGGCTTTTTTGCCGTCGCCGTTACCCGAAGCAAATGCTGCTGCCGAAAAGCAAAGCGCACCTGCAAGCATTAAATGATTTATTTTCAATTTTATAATTTTTAGCGACTTTAAAAGTATGACTTTATTAGGCAGGTTACAATTGGGAGCTTGTAACTATTTTAATATAATTGCATTTAAGCTATTTATTTTTTGGAACCCCTTATCCATTGTGAATAACGGAAGCTTATAATATATAGCCGTTGCTGCTATAACCGCATCTGGCAATTTGGTTTTGTATGTGGAGCGCACCTTTATGCAATTTCTTTAAATATGAACATCAAGGTCTATTAAATAACATTTACCTGGGAAATTCCGGACGGGTAATATTTTTTTCACTTCAACTGTTTTGCCTATAAACAGATATATCAAACCTATTTTATCGACGCAAATATTCAGTCTGCTGTAACAGCACTTTAATGATGGCAGCAATAACCAAATAACTGCATATTAAATAGAGCAAATACTTATTTTTGCTGCTTATGGGTACTTCTAAAACATATGAGCCGGCGCAGGCAGAGGCAAAATGGTATAACTATTGGTTAACAAACGGATTTTTCAGATCGGTGCCGGATGAGCGCGAGCCATATACCATAGTAATACCACCGCCAAACGTTACCGGCGTGCTCCACATGGGCCATATGCTTAACAATACTATTCAGGATGTGCTTATCCGCAGGGCACGCATGCAGGGCAAAAATGCCTGCTGGGTACCAGGTACAGACCATGCCAGCATTGCCACTGAGGCTAAGGTTGTGGCGCTTTTAAAAGAGCAGGGCATTAACAAAAAAGATCTCACGCGCGAAGAATTTCTTAAACACGCCTGGATATGGAAAGATAAATACGGCGGTATCATATTGGAGCAGTTAAAAAAATTGGGGGCATCGTGCGATTGGGACCGTACCCGCTTTACGATGGAAGAAAGCCTTTCTGAAGCGGTTATAGATTCCTTTATTCACCTATACAAAAAAGGCTGGATATATCGTGGCGTGCGCATGGTAAACTGGGACCCGCAAGGTAAAACTGCCGTGAGCGATGAGGAGGTTATCAGGAAAGAGGTTAATCAAAAGTTATATTATATTAGATATTTAGTTGCGGGTACGGAGTTTTCAGTTGACAGTAAAAATCATAATGGAGCAACTCGTAACTCGCAACTCACAACTCACAACTTTTTAACAATCGCTACCACCCGCCCGGAAACCATAATGGCCGATGCGGCGATATGCTTTAACCCTAACGACCCGCGGTATAAGCATCTGAAAGGTAAGAGGGCCATCATACCGCTCATTAATAAAGAAATACCAATTATTGAGGACGAATATGTAACCATTGATTTTGGTACCGGCTGTTTAAAAGTTACGCCCGCGCACGATCTGAACGACTATCAGCTTGGCCAAAAGCATAATCTTGAAACCATCGACATTTTAAATGATGATGGGACCCTGAATGAAAAAGCGCAAATATTAGTGGGAGAAGACCGCTTTGTTGCCCGGAAAAAAATAGCCGTTTTATTAGCAGAAGCCGGATTGCTCGATAAGGTTGAGGAATATAAATCGCAGGTTGGTTTTTCTGAACGTACGGATGCAGTAATAGAACCGCGCCTTTCTATGCAGTGGTTTTGCAAGATGGATAAGATGGCCAAACCGGCTTTGGTGGACGTAGTTAACGGCGACATTAAGCTCATACCCGATAAATTTGTAAATACCTACCGTTACTGGATGGAAAACGTGCAGGACTGGTGTATAAGCCGCCAGCTTTGGTGGGGCCAGCGTATACCGGCATGGTATTTACCAAATGGCAAATTTGTAGTTGCTAAAACTGCAGCTGAGGCTTTAACCGAGGCTCAAAAACTGTGGACAGCCAACGCACAACTTACAACTGCGGACCTTCGCCAGGAAGAAGACGTGGTAGACACCTGGTTTTCTTCATGGCTATGGCCGATATCGGTATTCGATGGTTTTAAAGACCCCAATAATGCCGACATTAACTATTACTACCCAACTAATGATCTGGTAACCGCCCCTGAAATTTTATTCTTTTGGGTGGCGCGTATGATCATGGCGGGGCACGAGTTTCGCGGGCAAAAGCCGTTTACCAATGTTTATCTAACAGGTATTGTGCGAGATAAACTTGGCCGTAAAATGTCTAAATCGCTGGGTAACTCGCCCGATCCGCTGGGTTTGATAGAAAAGTTTAGCGCCGACGGCGTGCGCGTGGGGATGCTGCTATGCTCACCTGCCGGTAACGACCTCATGTTCGACGAAAGTTATTGCGAACAAGGGCGGAATTTTGGAAACAAAATATGGAATGCCTTTAAGCTGTTAAAGGGCTGGGAGATTAATGAGCAGCTTGAAAATCCGAACAGGATTGCAATTGATTGGTTCGAAAGCCGGTTTAACGAAGCCTTAAAAGAGATTGAGGAAAATTTTAATCAGTACCGCCTCTCCGAAGCCTTAATGGCTACCTACAAACTAATTTGGGACGATTTCTGCGCATGGTACCTCGAAATGATAAAACCGGCCTATCTGCAGCCTATAGACGGCGAAACCTATCGCAAAACGGTTAAGTTTTTCGAACAAATATTAAAGATCCTGCACCCCTTTATGCCCTTCATGACAGAAGAACTTTGGCACGACGACATTTTTGGGAAGCGTGCAGAAATGGATTGCGTAATTGTGGCAAAAATGCCGGTAAGCGGTGAAGTAAATCCTCAAACCTTATCTGCGATAGAAATCGTGAAGCAGATAATTTCGGGCATAAGAAACATTCGTAACAGCAAACAAATAGCGCCTAAAGAGATGCTAAACCTGGTTATAAAGGTAAACTCTGCAATGGATTATAAACCGTATTTTGCAATGATAAGCAAACTTGGCAATGTTGAAGACATTAGTTTTACAACAGACCAGGTTAGCGGCGCAGCAGCCTTTATGGTACTTACAGATGAATTTTACATCCCGCTAACCACAAGTATAGACCCTATTGCAGAACACGCCCGCTTGCAAAAAGAACTGGATCATCTAAATGGGTTTTTATTATCTGTTGAAGCAAAACTGGGCAACCAGCGCTTTGTGCAAAATGCTAAGCCCGAAGTAGTTAATAACGAGTTAAAGAAGAAGGCCGATGCGCAGGCCAAACTAAGGGTAGTAACAGAAAGCCTTGCCGCCTTGGCTGGTTAATGTTATATTGTGTCGCAATTTGTTTTATTTGTTAATGATATCTGATTAAACTTAGAATCTGGTAAACCAGTTATGCCGCAGCCCATTAGCTTCTTTAACTTATCACTATATAAAATACTCAAACCCGATCTGTCCATTTTAGACACCGCGCGGGTGCGCCTGCTTTATTACGGCATGCTGGCAGCTTTTTTTGCCTACCTGGTTGCAACCGTATTAATGTTTGGCCATACAGACCCTACATTTATTGGTATAGCAATATTTATAGAACTTTCTATAATTGCTCTTTTTAAGTACCTAACCTGGACCGGTAACTGGCGAACCGTTTCGCATGGTGTGCTGATCCTCATTACCGTGGTAAACCTTAATTACGTTTATATAGAATTGCAAACGGTTAATATCTTAACCATCCAGCTTATTATAATTACTATTCAATTTAGTTTTTATATGCTGGGCAAGCGCTATGGGCCGTTTTATACCCTGCTAAATGCGATACCCATACTGCTGTTTATGGCGCTGGAATACCGGGGCAGCTATGTAATCAACATCAGGCCCGATATCATAAACGGCACCGTATCTATGATCACCATTGTTACCAACTTTGTGCTCATAATTTATATACATACACACTTTTTCACGGCCTTTTTAAACACCATAAAGCAATTAAAAAGAAATACCGAATTGCAGGCACAACTTAATCATGATCTTGCTATTGCAGTGGAAAAGGCAGCGCAATCTGCCGAGGCTAAATCAGATTTCCTGTCTACCATGTCGCACGAGATCCGTACACCGCTCAATGCAGTTATCGGGATGACCAACATCCTGATAATGGCCGGCCCGCGGCCCGATCAAAAGGAAAATCTCGAGGTACTTAAATTTTCGGCAAGTAATTTAATGGCCATAGTTAACGATGTGCTTGATTTTAGTAAGATAGAACAGGGGCAAATCATGTTCGACAATACCCCCTTTAACCTGGAAGAACTTTTGATTAATATCTGCGGTTCGCAGAAAATAAAGGCAGGTGAAAAAGGCTTAAAATTTCATCTGCATATTGACGAATTTTTGCGACAACATGAGGTGATTGGCGATACCGTGCGGATAACACAGGTATTATATAACCTGGTAAGTAACGCAGTTAAATTTACGCTTAGCGGGTCTGTATGGGTAACAGCCACTGCGGTTGAGGTGAAAGAAAAAAGTGTTAAAGTAAACTTTGCCATAAAAGATACCGGTATTGGCATTAGAAAAGAAAACCTGGGTATCATTTTCGACGCTTTTGCGCAGGAGTCTATGTCGGCAACCCGCCAGTTTGCAGGCACCGGGTTAGGGTTAGCCATTGTAAAGCGCCTGCTGGAATTGCAAGGTATAGAAGTTGCTGTAAACAGTATGATAAATGTTGGGTCGGAGTTTTCTTTCAGTATGAATTTCCCGCTGCCGGCTATACTGCCTAAAAATGAAATAGCCAAGGCTGGGCGTTTTGCAGAAAGCGGCCAACCGCAGATCAATATGTTTGGCAGTATACGCGTGCTTATAGCCGAAGACAACCAGGTAAACATAATGCTGATGAAGAAGCTCCTGTCGCGGTGGAATATCACGCCAACCTTTGCAGAGAACGGTTTGCGGGCTGTGGAACTATTAAATAACAGTGATTTTGATATTGTACTGATGGACCTGCAAATGCCAATGAGAAACGGTTTTCAGGCTGCGGCAGATATCAGGGCCATGGCCGATAAGCGAAAGGCGGATATACCGATCATTGCCCTATCTGCATCGGCTTTATCCGAAATTCGGGACAAGGTACATGAGGCCGGCATGAATGATTACCTGGCCAAACCTTTTAAGCCCGAGCAGTTGAAAGAAATGATGCAGCAATTACTTTTTGCAAATTCAACCGTTTAAATCCCGGTAGTCGGGCAGCTCGGGCAAAAACGAATAGTTTCTTTCCAAAAAATCTATTTTGCAGCAATGCTGTACCAGCCCGTTGGTTACTGCCAGCAAGGGTACTTTATGAGTTATATTATAGTTGGCAGCCTGGTCAAATACTTTTTGGTCAACAGTAACAGACGGCGCCTTACATTCTACAAGCAATACCTTCCGGCCTGCGGAGTTATAAACTAAAATGTCTGAACGCCGCGCCAGGCTATGCACTTTTACACCCCCTTCTAATTTAATAAGCGACCGCGGATAGTGTTTCTGATTAATAAGGTATTGTACAAAATGCTGCCGAACCCATTCTTCGGGAGTTAAAATAATATTTTTTTTACGGATCTCATCAAACAGACTTAACCGGCCGCCATCGTCGGTTATTTTAAAAGGATAAGGCGGCAAATTAAGCGGCTGGAGCAAGGGCATAACAACTTCAAAATTAAAAATTAAAAATTCAAAAATACCGGTCTGCTTAATCCCTTTCAATTTCATAAATTAGCTGTTCTATCAAGCCTCCATTTTGAATTTATAATTTTGAAATTTTACTTAGCACCTTGACCTCGCCCGAAATTTTAAAAGACCTTAAAGCACGCAAGTATAAGCCTGTTTACCTGCTGCATGGCGAAGAACCTTACTTTATAGATGCCATTAGCAATTATATAGAACACCAGGTGCTGCCTGATGCCGAAAAGGGCTTTAATCAAACAGTTGTTTACGGCAAGGATACCGATATTATGGCCGTTTTAGGCGCTGCAAAACGCTACCCCATGATGGCAGATTACCAGGTGGTGCTTGTAAAAGAAGCGCAGGATATGAAATGGGGTAAGGAGGACGAGGATAAAAAAAGCATTAACCCATTGCTTAACTACCTGGATAACCCGCTCCAAAGCACCATACTTGTTTTCTGCTATAAATACGCCAAGTTTGATAAACGCAAAAAAACTTACAAAGCCATTGATAAGAACGGCCTTGTGTTTGAATCTATACCGTTGTATGATAATAAGATACCGGGCTGGATAGAAAATTATATCAGCCAAAAAAAATACCAGATAAGCCCCCAGGCATCTGCAATGCTTGCGGAATATTTAGGTAACGATCTGTCGAAGATTGCTAACGAGCTGGATAAGCTAATGCTTAATGTGAACGAAGGACAGGAAATAACCCTTAAGCATGTTCATGATAATATAGGTATTAGTAAAGAATACAATATTTTTGAATTACAAAGCGCGCTGGCTAAAAAAGATGTGGTAAAGGCAAATCAGATCATCAATTACTTTGAGGCCAACCCCAAAGCCGGCCCTTTGGTTGTACTTATGGGCAATTTGTACAGTTATTTTAGCAAGATACTACAGATCCATTATCTAACAGACAGATCGT
Source organism: Mucilaginibacter sp. (assembly GCA_965277245.1). Lineage (GTDB taxonomy): Bacteria > Bacteroidota > Bacteroidia > Sphingobacteriales > Sphingobacteriaceae > Mucilaginibacter. Next base: position 1,743,322 of record OZ255719.1, on the reverse strand, counting down.
CGCCAAGTATTGCCCGCGAAATAAGCGTAAATCCTTATTTCGTTAAAGACTATGAGACGGCGGCCCGTAACTATAATATAAGCAAAACCGTGCAGGTAATCAGCCTGTTGCGCGAGTACGATCTTAAAAGCAAGGGTGTAGATTCCACAAGCCCGCCGGGCGAGTTAATGAAGGAGATGCTTTTTAAAATATTGCATTAACGTTTATTCGCCCGTATCCGGCTGAAAATCGAGGTCGTATTCCAGGTCGTCTGTGTTGTACTTATTAATCTCGCCCGATTCGAGTTTTACCTCAACAGCATCATCTTCATTCATTTGCTGAATGTTTACTATCCCTTTTTCGTCTGTAGCGGCAATTACAACAGCATCGCCGTATTCAAATAATCCGTTCTTCATAATAGGTAAATAACACCGTCAAATGCATAAGGTTTACAAATGTTTAAGCAAATAGAGCTTTCATTTTATCTCGGTATCTGTCTGCAAGTTTAAAAGCATCACCACCTTGTCCAGTTCTTCGGCGCTTGCCTTTAGCATGCGCATGGGCGATATCAGATCGTCGCAGGTCTCCAGGTCATCGTCAACCGCGTTAACAATGCCAATAATGTTGGCCAGGTGCTTACGCACCATGTGTGAGTTAATAAAGGCTATTTCTTTCAGGTGTTTATCTTTCTCGGTTATTTGAGCACGGTTGCTCTTATTGTCTGTAATGTCCTGAAAATACACAGTAAGCCCTGTCTTATCCGGATAGACCGATACGTTAAGCCACTTTTTCAGGACCGGCAAAAATACTTCGAACTTTTTTGTTTGGCCGGTATCAATAGCTGTTTTCAATTTTCTAACCGCCACAATGCCGGTTCCGCCTATTTGCGCCTTTAAGATAGCGCCGTTATGTTTATGCCCTCTTGTTAAACCAAAAAACTTTTCGGCCTCTTTATTCCAGTAAGTTATCTTACCCGTTTTTGTAATCGTTATAAACCCGTCTGTTATACTGTCGAGTGTTTGATATAAGCGCTTTAATACATTCTTTATCTCCAGATCTTTTCGCAGCGCCTGGGTTACATCATTAATGATCACCATACGGCATTCGCGGTCATGATAAATCACGTTATAAGAAGTTATCTGCACATATATAATGTCGCCGTTCTTTTTGATGTGCCTGATATTTTTTTTGATGGTTTGATTGTGTTTTATTCTCCTGATAAGGCTTTTCATGCTTTGCAGTTCATCGGCAGGCCTTACCTGTTCTAATGATATAGATAAAAATTCTTTATAACTGTAGCCGTAATGCGTTATGGCAGCCTGGTTAACCAGCAAAAACCGAAAGGTTAGGGCATCAACTATCCACATGGGTTGGGGGCCCTGGTGAAACAGTATTTCGAAACTTATATCACTTTCATTAACGGCTAATAAGGTATCCATAGGTAAAAGGCCTCACCCGATAATGCTATCAGGCAATAATTAATATTAACTTACTATTAAAGTTACGTATTCTGTAAGCTATTATTAAAATAAACTTAAATGCAACGAAAACATTTACGTTAAAGTAAATGCTTTTGTTGCATTGTAACACTAATGATATTATAGGTTTACGCCAAAGCCCAGGCTAAATGTGCGGCCGTCTGCAGGTAAAATGCCGGGGCCGGGGTACATATTAATGCGGCGTGTAAAATATTTGGCATTAAGCACATTATTAAGATTGGCATCAAAATGATAGTGCTTCATAAATGTGTAATTAAATGCCATATCAAATATGTGGTAGGAGGGAACAACACCGCTTGCACCCGTTGCATTAAAAACAGTGTTATTAGCATCGCTGAAACTTTTGCTCACATAACTGTATTGTAAGGTAGCTGTAACATGGTTGTTTAAATAACTTAAGCCAGCGCGGTCTATCCAGTCGGGCGTACTTTCCACATAATTTCCAGATAGTGGTATAACTTTTCCGTTTTGGCTTATGATACCGCTTGTATAACGGCCGTGGTTGTAGGCCAGGGAATTAAATAACCGCAGATCGCCCGACGAAGAATGATCAAAAGACCTTAAAAGCGAAACTTCTGTAAAGGCTTCAAGCCCCCGCACTACTGCGTTACCAATGTTAGTGACATATAGGTATGAAACATTTGCCGAATTAAGTAACGTTAAATTACCGACACGGTTACCATAGTAAACATTAAAAATATTAACGTCGTAGTTAAAAATATAGCTGGCATGACCACGATACCCAAAATCAATATCATAGCCTTTACTATCTTTTAAGTTAGGGTCAATAACACTAAACTGGTCTGCAGGGGTAACACTTGCATAAATGTAGGGCCTGTAAGCCTGGGAAATATTGGCATAAAACTGGCTGGTACCGGTTAGCTGATACTGCAATCCAGTTCCAAACAACGGGAAACTCCTTGTGCTGTTATAATTTACAGGGAAAGTACGGTTATTAACCACTCCGTTTAGCGACGTCCTGATATTTTCATACCTAAAGCCGGGAGTTATTGCGAACCTTGATGTTATCCGGAAAATGTTTTCTGCAAAGGCCGCATAATTATTGGTATGAAGGTTAACATCTATACCATACGGCTGTACAATGCTCAAATCAAAATCTGTGCCTGTAGTACCCACCCCTTTTTGCCTGCGGTTTGTAGTTTCTGTAAAGTAGCGCACTCCCGCAGAAAGGGTATTTGTTAAACCACCGAGCTGATAACTATGCAGCAACCGGGCTTCTGTAGCAAACCCCTTATAGTAATCTCTATCCACCTGGCGCGCGTTATAGTTCCTGGAAACTGCATTAACTGTATCGGGTACGTTTGGGTTAGCTATAAACTGAACACTGTTGCGCTGGCCTATAATGGCGTGGCTGATAATATTTAGCTTAGTGTTAGCGCTAAATCTGTAATTAAAAATAATTGCAGGGAGATTGATCTCGGGCTGAAAAAAATTGCGAAACCTCGTTGCCTGCCGGTTATTTGCGTTAAACTGTGCATCAGTTAACCCACCCGCTATTTGCTGGCGATAGTTCATTCTTGAAAACTCGAACGCCACGCTTCCCTTACTGTTAAACCGGTATTGTAAATGCGCATAATAAGCCTGGTAATTAAACGCGGCGTCGGGCCGCCAGCCATCGCCGCTGCGGTTACTGTAATAAGCATAATAACTTATATTGCCGGTGGTGCCGCTTACGGCATTATAAGAGTTAAAAAAGTTATTTGAGCCGGCAGTTTGATAGCTTTCTATACCAAATGTTTTAGTGCTGTCGGGTTCTTTGATCTTTAAGTTGACCATGCCGCCAAACTGGTCGCCGAATTGCAAAGCTGCAGAGCCGCGTACAATCTCGATTTCGCCCACGGCCTGCATTGGTGGCGTATAATGATCTTCGGGATAGCCAAATATATCTGAATTGGTGTTATAGCCATTTTGCCTGAAATTCGTTTCGATAGACCGGTGAGAGTCTGTCCCCCTCGTGCCGATATTTAACTGCAACCCGGCGCCGTCCATATCCCAAACGTTTACGCCGGGTACCTGCCCAAAAATCATTCTCGCGTTGTTGGTCGAGAGGTTTGCCTTCCCCTCGTTTGGAATAATGCTGAAGGTTTTTTTCCCCGCAAAAATATTCATACCGCTTACATCGGGCAGGTGTTTAATGCGGCTATCGCGAATGAGTACGCTATCCAGCTTTACGGTGTCTTTTAAAGCGTGCTTTTTTTGGGCCTTAACTGTGCCGGCGGCAAAAATTAGTAATACTAAAATATAGGTTCTATGAATTAAATTCATGTTACGTTAATAGAATGACGAACAGATATAACCGCCCGGAAGCCGTTAATTCTGTTCCAAATAAATTAATTGATCAATGGGATATTAAGCCGTAATGCCATTTGGCGGCTGGCCGGCCACATCAACATAAGAAGAAATAGTTTTGGCATGAAGCCTGCCCGCCGGTGGTGTTATGATTAATACCGGCGGTAAAACAGCAATGATTGTTTGCGTTGCCATATATTTAAGCAGCATTATACTTTTTACTGGCAGGTTTTGTTTTTTAGCGTTAAAAGGCGCTTCGCTTACTTCGCGGGCAAAAATTATATTGGCTTTATTAAGGCGGGTTGTTTTGTAATTGGGTATACACATTACATACAGCGTATCTTGCGTTACCTTCATGCGCACGTAGTTGTAGCTGTTTTGTTCCAGCTGTACAGAGCCGCTTATAGTTTGATAACCGATCCAGTTGCCCAGTACCGGCAGGTGCACCGGTATTTTAACTTCAACAAGGTCGGCCTCTTTATAGCGGTCTTTACTTATCTGCTGTTCATTAAACTTATCTGCCCGGTATATAAAATATTTAAAAAGCGCCACATAGCCTCCCAGGTTATAAAACTGGACAGTTAAAAGCACTATGGCAATGGTCTTTCTCACAAATCGCTGCAAATTTGTTTAAAATTATTCTTAATAACAAGACGGTTAATTATTGCCTTTGTGTTAACTTGTTATATTTGACTATCAACAAACTGATATGGCACTAAAAAGAGGCGAATTTATACCTGCTATTGTAAAGCGTATTGTACGCTATAGCTTCAAATATGGCTGGCATGGGCGCTATAATAACTGGCACGAAGCTTTAGCCACTACCACCGGTTATAATGCCGGTTCGGTTTTACAGCGTGTTAAGGCTGCTGCGGCTCAGGTAAAGGCCGGCCGGGCCGCTTACGAGCGCGACGCCATTGCTTATGACGAAGTACACCTGGCTTACCCGCTTTTAGCTACGCTGCTGTGGGTAGCCTCTCTGAATGATAACAATTTATGTCTTGTAGATTATGGCGGTTCCTTAGGCACCTCGTACCGGCAGAATTATCCGTTTTTAAAACATTTGAAATCTTTACAATGGGGGTTAGTTGAACAAAAAATGTTTGTAAAAGAAGGGCGGGCTAATTTTGAAGACGACCACTTAAAATTTTATTTTAACCTCGACGACTGCCTCACTGCGCATCCTAACCCTCAATTCCTGATGTTTTCGAGTTCGCTGCAGTATATGGAAAAGCCTTTTGAATTACTCGACAAAGTGAAACAAAGCCAAATTGAGTTTTTTATGATAGACCGTACCGCCTTTATAAACGAACCCGAAGACCGACTTACCACACAGACCGTTCCCCCGGCTTTTTACGATGCCTCTTACCCCTGCTGGTTTTTTAGCATAAGTAAGATGAAGACTTACCTGGAAGAGGTATATGAACCAGTTTTTACCTTCAAATCGGACCAGACCGTTGTTTTAGGGCTGGAAGAACTGGATTACATAGGAATTTTGTGGCGACGTAAGAAATAATTGGATTTAAGTGCACTTTTGCAATCTTTAGCTTCAACAATACAACATGCAACATTGGCTTATCAAATCAGAACCACATAAGTACAGCTGGGAAAAATTTAACCAGGATGGCCGCACCTTTTGGGATGGCGTGCGCAATTTCCAGGCACGCAACAACCTGCGCGAAATGAAGGAAGGCGATCTTGTACTTTACTATCATAGCAACGAAGGCAAAGAGGTAGTAGGGATTGCCAAGGTGGTTAAAGGAGCCTACCAGGACCCAACTACCGACGATAGGAATTGGCTGGTGGTAGATATTTCGCCGGTGGAAAGCCTTAAAGTACCTGTATCGCTGGCAACCATAAAAGCCGACGCACAGCTGCAGAATATGGGCTTGGTGCGCCAGGGCAGGCTATCTGTAACCGCCGTTAAACCCGAAGAATTTGACAGGATATTAGCGCTGGGATCAGGAGAATAACCCCATCGGTATTAATGTCAGTCTGCGCTTGTCGAAGAAATCAACTCCTGTCCCCCCTTTATGGGGTTAGGGGGCTAAACAACGCCTTTAACTCGGTAGCATCATCGGGCTGCATTTTGCCCCCTAAAATAAGCCGAAGTTGCCTGCGCCGAAGCGCACCCTCAAAAAGCAATTGTTCTTTTTCGGTCTCCGGTATCACCTTTGGTACGGGCATGGTATGGTTATCTTTATCAATTGCCACAAAGGTGTAGTATGCCTCGTTACTTTTTATCTTGGTGCCTGCCGGGAGGTTTTGCGCCCAAACATCTAACCGTACCTCAACAGACGTATTGAAAGCCCGGGTTACTTTAGCTTCTATCATTACGGCATCCCCTAATTTGATAGGCTGCTTAAAAGAAACATTATCTACAGAAGCGGTTACCACAATGCGGTTGCAATGCTTTTGCGCGGCCATGCCTGCGCAAATATCCATCCAGTACATTAAGCGGCCACCCATAAGGTTGCCGATGGTGTTGGTATCATTGGGTAACACCAGCTCATTCATTACGGTGTAGCTCTCCTGAGATGCTTTCTTGGCTATCATGGTGCGAAGATACTTTTAAAAGAGCAAATCGTAAATTATTAGATTTTGAAAAAAATTTCCATTAACTTTACTATTTAACCTTATTGTCATGAAACTTAAACTGATCTTCATATTTCTCATCTCAGTTATCTTATCTCAAAACTTATTTGCACAAAAAAATTATACCGGTGATGAGGCTGCAGATTATGTACAGGAACAAAGAGAATTAGCAAACGCGCTTATAGAAAAAAATAGTCCAACGGCCACTGAAATAAATAAGGGTATAAATATCTTAAAAAAGTCGCTGTTGTTTTTAGATAGTTTACCTATTAAGGAATTAGCATTAAATAATGCTTATTTATGGTACCGTCGGTCTGATGCCAATCGGGATCTTGCAAAAGGCTATGCATTATTGGGGCAAAAAGACTCGACGCTTGCCGCATTAAACAGAATGGCTGCCGTTGGCCCCAGTAGCGGAATAGCGCAATTTATACAACAAGACTCGGCTTTCAATACAATAAAGAATGAGCCTGGTTACCTTTCTATTATTCAAAAACTTAATAATAGAGGGGCGCTTTGGAAAAATACAGCTTTCAAGACAAATTTTCGTTCAGATTTACCTGTGGCAGAGAAAATTGCGGGCTTATCTCTTTTATGGGCACAGGCTAAATATAACTTTGTAAATTTTGATTTAGTAAATATTGACTGGAATAAAGCCTATTTAGACTACCTGCCATTGGTGCAGAACACCGGTTCAACAGCCGAATATTATAAAGTATTGATAAAGTTTTATGCGCAACTCAACGATGGGCACACGAACGTTTATGTACCAGACGCCTTATCCAGCGAGTTTTATACTCGCCCACCTTTTCGTACAGAATTAGTTGAAGGCCATGTTTTTTGTAAGTCAGGTTTTTAGCGATAGTCTTTATAAAACTGGAATTGTGCCAGGTCTTGAATTGCTTAAAATAGACAACGAGCCAGTGATTGAATATGCCGAGAAAAACGTAAGGCCGTATCAGAGCAGTTCTACAACGCAGGATATGGAAATTAGGGAATTTTCATACGCACTTTTAGCAGGCCCCAAAAATAAGCCGGTTGAAGTTGTCTTAAAAAACAGCGGTGGAAAAATTAAGAAGATGGCCGTGGCGCGAACAGGATATACTGACGTGCGAAAGTCAAAAACCATGGAATATAAGACTGTAAATAACATTGGATATTTAACCATTAACAATTTTGAAGATGTCCATATTATTAAAGAATTTGATTCGCTGTACACTCAGATTGCTAAAACCAAAGGATTAATTGTAGATATTAGGTACAATGGCGGCGGCAGTGGGAGTATTGGATATGATATTCTTAGCCGTTTAACAAATAAGCCATTTTTTACATCAGCATCGGAAATTTTAAAAAACTTTTCGACAACAAATAACGAACCCACATGGCAGCCAAATGGTGTTGGGCAATGGAAACCAAATGGCAAAATATATTATGATAAGCCCGTTGTTGTGCTTATAGGACCTCGTACTTTTTCCGCTGCTGAAGATTTTACTGTGGCATTTAACAATATGAAGCGAGGTAAGCTTGTAGGTATGTCAACCGGAGGAAGTACTGGCCAGCCTGTGTTATTCTATCTTCCCGGAGGCGGTTCGGCTCGTGTTTGCGGAAAAAAAGACACGTATCCGGACGGACAAGAATTTGTAGGAATAGGTATTCCGCCCGATGTTTTAATAACACCTACCATTGCAGATATAATAAAAGGAAGGGACGCGGCAAGTGTTAAAGCGTTAGAGATTTTAGATAAGTAAGTAGATAATCAATCACTCACTAATGTCTCGCCGTATTCAGTTGCCTGAAACCAACCAGTTCTTCCCAGCGGGCACCAGGCGGGCGGTAGTAAACCAGCAGCTGGTAATCGTTCTCGGTTTCGAAGTGGTTACCTTCAAGAGCACTGTAATCTGCATGACCGGTCTTATCTACCAATACATATTGGTAATCGTAAATCCCCTGCTTTAAGGGTGTATTGTAATAATACCTTCCACGCATAACGTCATAAGTCATTTTGCTCGCATCGTTCAGCGCGTAGTCGTTATATTTACCAATCACATAAACCGACTGATCAACCGGGGCGCCGGATGCCGCGAGATTGAAGTATATCTGCGCGTAATCGGCATCATAGCGCGGGTCGCGGCCTTCCTGGTTGCGGACGTTAAAACGACCATTGTTATCATATAATTGCAGGTAATTATCATTGCCGCGGCTTTGGTCGGTAAGTAACAGCACAGTGTTAATAGTATCACGAAAGATGCGCTGGACACGCTCGGAATTTAGCCTTAGAGAGCGGGTATCCAAATGCCGGAATTCGTTCCCGCCGGCGAAATCATTAATAGCAATATCGTTATAGATTAAAGACGTACCCCTGATAAAAGTGGGGCGTGTATTTAATTGAGCAGTTTCGGGCCGGGCGTTTTGCATCACTAATATGCGTACATCGCCATAAGGGTTTTGCACTGCCATGCCATTAAAATCTACCTGAAAATTTATCTTTTGGTTAGTTGGCCGCAAGGCTATGTTCTGCGAAACTGCAACCTCGGCAAAAATATTTGCACGATTATTTACTACATAAAACCTGCGCGTAATAACAGGGTTATTAGCATCGCTTTCGTAAACCTTTAACAGATAATTTCCCGCCAGTTTGGGCGCAATATTACGGTTGGGGAACTGCAGCTCGTAATGCACAAATTTTTGTATGGTATTAGTAGAGTTACGGTATTCCTGTATCCTGTCTTCGGTAAAGGCTTGCAGGTACTCTGTTGGCGATATACGCGAAGGGTTCCATTCGGCATCGCAATGCTCGATGGTGTAGTTGTAGGTAACATACCGAGTGCCCAACTCGTCAAAATCGAGTATCAATTGGTCGGCAGACGCCAGATTAATGATAGGGAATGAACCCTCCTTGGTGGTGTTATAAAACTCAACCGTTTTAATGGAGGGTTTATAAACCTTATCGGCATAAATGGTTTGGGCGGAAGAAGATTGGATGAGAGATAAAAGACAAAGGATAAATGGGAGAATAAGCAACTTTTTGTCATCGCGAGGTACGAAGCAATCTCGTAGGCTTGCCTTGCGATTTGCTATACGACGAGATTGCCGCGTTATCGCTCGCAATGACAACTTCTTATTAAGCAAAAAAAACATTTTACGCTTCCAGCTCCAATATTTGCCCGGCTAAGGCTTCCCATTGCTGCTGCGTTTGCCTGAGTTGATTTTGCCTTTGCTTATAAACAGTGTTAGTGCTGTTAAGCTTAGTTTTATCATTATAAACCTGCGGATCGGCGAGTTTGGTTTCCAGGTCTTTAACCTCTTTCTCCAGGCTGGTAACCTCATCTTCCATGCGCTGCAGATCGCTGTTAAGTTTTTTTATTTGCTTAGACCGGTCGTCGGCCGGTTGCGGTTTTATGGGAGCCGGTTGCGGCCTTTCTTCTTTCTTAGGCTGCGGAACGGGCGCATCTGCTTTTGGCATATTTTTGCGCTTAGCCTGCCATTCTTCATACTCGGCGTAGGTGCCCGGGTATTCTTTTATCTGCTGGTCTTCTATGTACCAGATCTTGTTGGCAATGTTATCGAGAAAATACCTGTCGTGCGACACGGCTATGAACGTACCCTGGTATTGCTGTAAAGCCTGTATCAGGATATTAACCGACTGCATATCCAGGTGATTGGTCGGCTCATCGAGTATTAAAAAGTTGGCGTCGGCGGTTAATGCTTTGGCCAATGCCACGCGCGATTTCTCACCCCCCGAAAGCACTTTAATTTTCTTAAACACATCATCACCCGTAAATAAAAAGCTGCCCAAAATAGAGCGTAATTCTGTGTCGGTATGGCGTGGTGCAAAAGATTGTAACTCAGCTAAAATCTCACTTTCCAGGTGCAGCGACTCTAACTGGTGCTGTGCAAAGAAAGTCCGGGTAACGTTATACCCGGTTTCTGCTTTACCTGTAAAGTTGTTATCCGCCGCGGCGATAATGCGCAACAAGGTAGATTTACCACGGCCATTGGCGCCTATAAGCGCTATTTTGTCGCCTTTTTCAATCACCCCATCGGTATGGGTTAATATTGGCAGGTTGGGATAGCTTTTAGAAATATCTTCGATGGTTACCACATTACGGCCAGACTGCTTGGTAAACTTGAACGTAAAATTTACGCTTGGGTTATCATCATCCACGTCATCAACACGCTCCATTTTATCGAGCATTTTAATACGGGATTGCGCCATCTTAGCTTTTGAGGCTTTAGCGCGGAACCTTTCTATCAGGCGTTCTTCTTGTTTTATTTTCGATTGCTGATTTTTAAATTCACCGCGCTGAATTTCTTCGCGCAGGGCTTTCTCTTCCAGGTAAAAAGTATAATTTCCTGCGTAAGCGGTTAACTTTCCCTTCCGTGTCTCAACCGTGCGGTTTATAACACGGTCTAAAAACCACCTATCGTGCGATACGATAACGATGGCCCCTTCAAATGCACGCAAATATTCTTCCAGCCATTGTATAGAAGGCAGATCGAGGTGATTGGTAGGCTCATCTAATAAAAGAATGTCGGGTGTTTGCAGAAGTATTTTAGCCAGCATAACACGCATGCGCCATCCTCCGGAAAATTCGTTCAGCTTGCGGTGGGTATCTGCATCGGTAAAGCCGAGTCCGGCCAAAATCTCGTGGGCTTTATATTCTATATTGTAACCGTCGAGTGTTTCAAATTCGTGTTGTTTGTCGCTTAATTTGTGTAAAAGATCTTCGCTATAATCCGTTTCCAGTTTTTGCAGCAGGGTTTCTATCTCTGTATGTAACTGGTTTTGGCGCTCAAAAGCCTCCATGGCCACATGCAGGATAGATTTTTCTGACGCATAGGAAAGCAGATCCTGGTTTAGGTAACCAATGGTCAGATCTTTAGATTTTGATATAGTACCCGAAGTAGGGGAGTAGTCGCCTACGATGATCTTAAGCAGCGTAGTTTTGCCGGTTCCGTTGGCACCTATAAGGCCAATTTTTTCTCCGGGTTTAATATGCCAGTTAGCATCATCATACAGGGCCCTTGCACCAATCTCGAACGTAAGGTTATTTATAGCAATCATTTACGCAAAGATACGGTTTGAAGAGCCAAGAGACAAGATTATTGATATGCGGATATGCAAATATGCAGATGTGGAGATAAAAAAGAAATGGAGGAATAGGAATATGCTGATTTTTTTACGGTGTTGCTATCATCACCAGGAAGAAGGTTTAGCTGCAAAATCTGCAAATTCAGATATCAATCATTAGCAATCTGCACATCTGCATATCACTTATGCACCTTCAAAATAAAGGGAATGTCAACCGATTTAAACAGCATATTACCCTTTTCATCTTTACTCACCATAAAGTATAGGAGTTTATTGGTTGTTTTGGCAGCCTCCCCAACGTCTATCAATTTCTTTTCTTTATCGTAATGCCAGATGGCATCGGGCATTGGCTGCGAATTTTTGGGATCGCCCTTTAATACGAAGTGGTGGTTGGGAAGAAAATTAAATTGGCTGGCCAGCATAGCAGTTTTTAGCTTTATAAACATGGGGTTGTCTGCATACGGCGACGATTTATCCATCGTTACTTCAGACACCTTCCAGGTGCCAATGAGGTCTTTTTCGGTTTGGGCTTTGGCAATGGTCGCCGTAAAGCAAGAACAAAAAAATATTAAAACATATTTACGCATCGGTATTATCAACATCGTTTATTACTACGCTCCCCTTTGGGCTCCGGGGGGCTATTTTACAGTCTCCAGCCACGAATGTGCCATGAGGTTTGCACCGGCCAAACTTGGGTGCACGCCATCGAGCGACCAGTAAGGAGCAGGCGCTATTTCAACTGCCTTATCAAATATAGCCTGATAAGGGATAAATACCGCACCGTACTGATCTGCAATTTGCTTTGATGCCGCCCGGTACTCATCAAAAACCGGGTACCATTTCTCATCCACAGATTTTACGCCCTTAAGTGCAAATGGCTCGCCGATAATTAATTTAACATCGGGCAATGCCTGTTTGGTACGGTCTAACAATTTTTTAAGATCATTTGCGTAAGTTTCTGAAGTGCCTTTATAGCCACCTGTTAGCGTATGCCAGAAATCGTTTACCCCAATGAGGATACTCAACACATTTGGTTTTAGCTTAATGCAATCATCGTCCCAGCGCTCTAATAGCTGGTAAACCTTATTACCGCTTACCCCTTTATTGTATATCTGCAGCTTTTTATCTGCGTGCTTATACAATAAATAACCTGCAGTTGGCGATACATAGCCACTGCCTAATACGCCGAAACTGTTAAAGTCAATGGCTTTTTTATCGCGGCCCCAGTCAGTTATAGAATCACCCTGAAACAAGATGACATTTCCTTCTCCGATACTTATCTTTTTCTTGCTGTTGCTTGCTGCAAATGCAGAAGTAACCAGCGAAGGTAAGCTGATGGCTGCAGCAGTAGCTATAGCAGTTTTGGTTATAAAATCCCGGCGGTTGGTGTTGTTGTTCATTGGTTAATTAGTAACAAGTAAATTGGTTCTCTTGATGTTGTGTTCATAGATCCAACGAGTGAATAAAAATATATATTTAAAAATACAATCATTACAGAATAGGTAATTAAAAAACACCAATAACTAATGACTATGAACCAGTGACCAACGAACCAAAATATTGGATAACTTTGTTTTATGTACGAGTTACTAAAGCCTATACTTTTCAAGTTCGACCCCGAAAACGTTCATCATCTTGTAACCAACGCTTTAAAAAGGGTTAACGCCATCCCCGGCGGTTCAGCTTTAAGCAGGTCGCTATGGGATATGGAAGATGTTCGGCTGGAACGCCAGGTTTTTGGGCTGAAGTTTAAGAATCCGGTGGGCCTTGCCGCCGGCTTCGATAAGAATGGCGAGTATATAGCAGAAATGGCAAATCTCGGTTTTGGTTTTATTGAGGTAGGTACGGTTACCCCGCTGCCGCAACTGGGTAATGAGAAGCCTCGCATGTTCAGGCTGCCGGCCGATGAAGCATTAATAAACCGAATGGGCTTTAACAACAAGGGTGTCGATTTTGCTGCTGATCAAATTGCCGCATGGCACACAAACCGACCGGGATATCAAAGCGGCGTTTTAATTGGCGGCAACATAGGCAAAAATAAAAACACACGTAACGAAGATGCAGTAAGCGATTATATTAAATGTTTCGACAGGCTTTTTAATGTGGTAGATTATTTTGTAGTGAACGTGAGTTCGCCCAATACACCTGGCCTTCGTGCATTACAGGATAAAAAGCCCCTTACCGAAATATTAAATGCCCTGCAACAGCGGAACCATAAAAACGGCATCCGCAGGCCCATACTTTTAAAAATAGCGCCCGATCTTACTAACTGGCAGTTACACGATATTGTTGAAATAGTAGCGGAAACTAAGATAGACGGATTAATTGCCACTAACACTACAATAAGCAGGGGCGGCTTAGTCTCAAATGAGAGTGTAACAAAGCAAGCAGGCGGCCTTAGTGGTAAACCCTTAACAGCACGCGTTACAGAAGTGATCCGTTACCTGGCAGATAGGTCTGATCGTGCGTTTCCGATAATTGGCGTAGGTGGCATACATTCTCCCGATGACGCTTTAGATAAGCTTAACGCCGGGGCAGTATTAGTACAACTATATACAGGTTTTATTTACGAAGGCCCTGGTCTGATAGGGCGTATCAATAAAAAAATCCTGTCGGTTAAATAACCAACAGGATTTTGAAATGTATTTTAAGCAATAATTACTTGCTTGTAAGCGAAGCTAAAACTTCGTTGTTTTTAGCTATCTGGCTGTTTGCAGGCTCTTTTGAACGGCTTCCCGGCTCAAGGTTGGTAGCCAATTTTAGAAATTGTACCTCTAAACGCGATACGGTTTTATTTCTCCTGTCTTTTCTTTTTAAACGTGTAACACTCATCGTCTTAATTATTTTATTTCCCGGTTTTGAGGTCGGAAGCGGATTCGAACCGCTGTAGGAGGTTTTGCAGACCTCTGCCTAGCCACTCGGCCATCCGACCATTTTTAAGGATTGCAAAAATAGCAATATTTTTTTGGCGAACAATTTTTATTTCAATGTATTTCTGCGCATTTCTGAGCAGAATATGGCGGTCGCCATGGCCACATTCAAAGATTCTGCCGCCCCGGCGTTGGGTATGGTTACGGCTGTTTTTATAATTGCCTTTACATTTTCGCTTATGCCGTTCCCCTCGTTACCTATAACCAGTATACCTTCATTGCCGAAATTTGTATTGTAAATGTTTTGGCCGTTTAACAATGCGCCGAAAACATGGAGATTAATAGCCGGCAAAACAGTTGTAAGACTGGTATAGTGGACGTTTACCCGCGCTAATGACCCCATTGTGGCCTGTACAGTTTTAGGGTTATAAACGTCAACGCAATCTTCAGAACATATAAGGTTTTGGATGCCAAACCAATCTGCCGTGCGGATAATGGTGCCCAGGTTGCCGGGATCTTGCACCCCGTCAAGCGCAAGCGAAAATTTTTCTTTCAGCAACGCATAGCCTAATACAGCATAAACAGGTATCTTAACCAACGCCAAAACACCGGGCGGGTTTGTTAAACAGCTTATGCGGGCCATATCGGCAACAGAAATTTCCTGAAAGTTTATTATGTTGGATAATTTCAGCAATTTTGAGGCAAACTCCGGCGTGTAATAAATAACGTCTGTTTCATAAGTTGACCGTGCAAATTCTTCAACAGACTTTAGCCCTTCAACTATAAACAGTTGATACTGCCTGCGGAATTTTTTATGTTGTAAGGATGTTATTAAACTGATTTGAGATTTTGAGAGCATATACCAAGCCGGCCGGTTACCGCCTTACAATATTAACCATTTTACTGCTGTTTTTGCTTTCGGCCTGCAGCCTTACCAGGCAACTGCGGGGTAACGAGGCATTGGTAACAAAAAATAGCGTTAAAGGCGTAGATAAGGAATTTGCCGACCCTGCCCTGCTTTATATTGATAAAACCCAGCAGCCAAATAATAAACTTAACCTGCAATTGTGGTTGCTGTTTAGCGGCCACGGCAAACGTAACATAGGCGAAGAGCCGTCGCTTTTGGATAGCAACCTGGTAGAATATTCGCGCGTGCAGATTGAAAAGTTTTTGCAGAATAAGGGTTATTTGAAGGCAAGGGTTACAGATTCAATAATTATCAAAAAGAAAAGGGCCGCTTTACTGTTTACTGCAAAAGAGGGTACGATATTTAAAATACGCAAGTTTCAGGATACCATTACAGATCCCCGGGTTAAGAAATTGTATCGCACCAACCGCACTGCGTTTTCACACATCAGGCCGGGTGGCCGTTTCGACACCGATAGCCTGGTGTATGACCGCGATGAATTTTACCTGGTTATGAAACGCCACGGTTATTTCGACTTTTATCGCCAGTATATCAACTATGATTATGATTCCACCTTTAACGCCGGGGTGGTAGATGTAAAAATGGGCATCACTAATCCTGTCGGGAAGCCTGCCCACCCTACTTATACCATTAACAATACGCTGGTAACCATATCTAACAGTAACGGCCGCAATGTAGGCAAGGCAGATACGGTGCAGGTAGACTCGCAATTCAGGTTTGTAGATTATTCGAAAGGGTTTAAGCCCAAGATCTTGACCAATTACATGTTTCAGAAGAAAGGCGATCTTTACAACATAGATCAGCAAACGCTTACCACTTCGAGGCTGTCGGAGTTAAACGTGTTTCGTAATGTGCCCAACCCTGTTTACAAGAAACTTGCCGACAGTACCAACCGCCTTAACAGCCAGATAGATATGATCCCGCTTAAGCGCATGTCTGATAGGGTGGAAGCCGAATTCTTATTTGCCGGCGGGAAATACGGGTACAATTTGGGCAATACCTTTACAGACCGTAACCTGTTCCACGGGGCTGAGATACTTGAAATAAAAACCAACTGGAGCGTTCTTTTTGATAACAACCCAAATTCTATAAACGGTAGCGGCATACAAAACCAGGATCTTAAAGTAGGGGCCAACCTGGTATACCCGAAGATCGTATCGCCGCTTAGCTTCCCCAATTTGGGAAAGTACGGCGTGCCGCACACAACTTTCTCTACCAATTATCAATTATTTTTTCAAAAGGGATTGGTAACCAGGCAAAGCTTTATCAACTCGCTAACGTATGATTGGGCCGAAACTACCAGGAAGCTGCATAGCTTAACACCCATTAATATAGAGTTTTCTAAAGGCACAATAGACCCTGTTGCCTATGCGCAGTTGCTGGCATTTGATAGGTTCTCTTACGTGTACCTTATTGGCCGTACCATTTTTACTATTGGCAGCCAGTACACGTTTCAGCAAAATGCCAACATGCTTAACACGCTCGAGAATTTTACGTATTTCCGCAGTTTTATAGATGTAGGAGGCAATTCACTGGCGCTGCTGGCCAAGCTTACTAATGCCCCGCAAGACAGTGCCGGCCGCAAACTATTTGGCTATCACTTTGCACAGTATGCCAAAACAGAAATGGATATAAGGGTTTACAGGCATATAGGAGGCGATCAGCAGATCGTTTTCAGGTTAAACCCAGGTATCGGCATCCCTTATGGCAACAGCAGCCATATTCCCGGCGATAACAATCAGGGTAACAGCAGCCAGCTTATATTCGAGAAGAATTTTTATGTAGGCGGCGCCAGCGATATACGTGCATGGCTGCCCCGTACGCTTGGCCCCGGCAACTTTAACAGGGCGTCTTACGGTACAGATATGGCCGCCCAGGATACCCGCGACAGGTTGAAATACCTCGATCAGTTTGGTGAGATAAAAATTGTAGGCAATATAGAATACCGTTACAAAATTGCCGACAACTTTTTTGGCTCTAAACTAAAAGGCGCCACGTTTATGGACTTTGGAAATGTTTGGCGTTTGCATGACGAAGCGCAATACCCCGGCGGGCAGTTTAAGTTTAATAATTTTTTCTCTTCTACCGCGGTTGGTATTGGCACCGGTTTCAGGCTCGACCTTAACTTCTTTGTATTTAGGTTTGATGCCGCCTTTAAATTCAAAGACCCCCAGTTTAGCGGCGCCGATCAGTTTGTATTAATCCGCCATTTTAACGAGCTGTTTACCCCGGGCACGTTCAAAAACAATTATGCCATTACCAATAACGATAGCTATAACTTTATGCAGCTTAATTTTGGCATCGGATTGCCTTTCTAAAACAAATGCTTTAGCCCGTTAAGCACACTCTCAAAAAACGTGGGGATGCTTAGCCCATTGTTATGGTTAAAGTATAAAAAGATAAGAAAAAGTATGATGGCGATGATGATGAACCGCTTAAACAGATAACCCAATATGATAAGCATGGCAGGTATGGCAAGTAACCACACCCAGCTGATGTGTACCGGTGTTATATCGTCAACATGCTTGTAGAGGTAAAACAAAGAGCCATAAGTGCCTGTATCATCCTGATGTTTAATGTATAAAAAGCTGGACCGAAGGATCTTTTTGTGGTAAAAAGCTGTGCCTTTGTCGAAGTTCAGCGTGTCTTCAAAACCATTTAACGTGAAAATAAATTGGCCGTTAATGTTTTCATTAATGGTATTTGCGGTATCAACTGCAGAAATTGCTATCTCATCTTTAGCGAACGGGTTTGCCTTAACAGTATAGGTGTGGATCAATGGCGTATCTGCACGGCAAAGGCCGGCAGCAAACAATAGCAAAGCGGTGAATAAAAATCGGATTTTCATTTTGAATTGTGTGGCAAAGCATTTAGGCCGCTATGCGCCATAAAAGTAAAAATAATTAATGGTTAAGCATGTAGATGCTGTAGTTAAGCGCCGTGGCGAAACTTACCCACAACAAATATGGGATTAGCAACCGGGCCGCCGTTAAGCTGAACTTGCTAAAGCTAAAAATATTGAGCAGGATATACATCCAGAGAATTACAATGATAAGCAGTGCGCCTAATATCTGGTGCATGCCGAAAAAAACGATAGACCAGGAGAAATTTAAAAACAACTGAATGAAATAAATAACCCTCGCCCGCTTGTAATTGGCGCTCCCATTTCTTTGCCGCCACACAAGGTATGCAGAGGTTGCGATTAAAATATAGATGATTGACCACGCAAAGGGAAACGCCCATGACGGGGGTGTAAAAGAGGGCTTATGTAATTCGGCATACCAATCTGCAATTTCGGGCCTTGTAAATAACGAGGCAACAAAGCCGATGCCAGTTGTTATAGCCAGGCTTATGATGAATGGGATGGGTTGGAATTTGGAGGCTGGTGTTTGTTTCATAATTATTAAAATAACGTGATGCGGAACTTATTTCGGCACCCCAGTTGATTAGTAAACCGTATCTTTAGGATGAGGTGCTAAACAAGTTTAGCATGACAATTTTAGTTTACATTATCAGCAACGGAAACGCTTCGTCAACTCCAAAATCCTGTCTTTCTTTTGGTAAACTTAAAATTCCTTCCGTTTGGGCTAATATAACCAGATCGCCCGATGTTGTCGTTTCGGCAGGTTTAGCTATTACCCGCCCTTTTTCAACACAAAGTTTTACCAGCAAATGCAATGTAAGATCTGGCTTAAAGAAAAAAGGCCTGCTTAAAAAAGCCGAAGCAGGCGGAATAGCTATACCCAGCGACTTAGCAAGCCAGTGCCTAAAATACAGCTGATAACACACAAAAGTAGATACCGGATTGCCCGGGAAGCCGAATATCAATGTGTGGTTGGGCATTTTGCCAAACAAAAAGGGTTTGCCGGGCCGTTGAGAAATGCCATGGAAAAAGATTTCTATGCCAAGCTGATCGAGCACTTTGGGTAAATAATCGAATTTGCCTTTAGATACCGCACCCGAAAGTAAAACCACATCATAATAGCCGGTTATTGTGGTCAATTGCTCCAGCATTTTTACAGGCTCATCGGGCAGATGGTAACGCTGTGCTTTAATAGCCTCGCAGCCTAAAGCTACAGTAAGCATATAACTGTTAGACTGGCGTATCTGATGCGGCAATGGCTGTCGTTCTAACTCAACCAATTCATCTCCTGTTGCGCATACGGCAACTTTTGGCAAAGCTTTTGCAAAAATTTTGCTCAAGCCTGCAGATGCCAGGAGCCCGACCATGGCTGCTGTAATTTTTTTATTTTTTTGCAGCAAAACATCACCCGTCTTGCTATCGGTACTTTCTAAATGCACATTCTGGAAAAGCGTAATATCTTTTGCCTTAACTGTAGCCATGCCATCCGTTATTTCGCAAAGTTCATACGGAATAACAACATTTGTATTTGCCGGCAGCATGGCGCCGGTCATCACTTCCAGGCAGTTATTTTGGTCGGCTATTGTTTGCTGCGGTTGCCCCGCAGCCTGTATACCTTCAATTTTAAAGGCGCGTTTGCCCGCTAACCATGCTGCCGAGTTAATGGCTACACCATCCATAGTTACCCGGTTAAAGGGAGGATAATTGCGGTCGGCAACAACGTCTTGTGCCAATACACGCCCTGTAGCAACTTGCAGGTCAATTTCTTCGGTGCCAAAATCGCAAGCTTGCGCAAGTACTAATTTTAAAGCTTCGGCAACGGTAACCATTAGGCTTTTTGTGCTTTTGGGTAATTAATTAAGTGATCACCAATTTCATCAAACCACTGCTCCATTCCGCCCGCAACGTTAAACACGGTTGCATCTGAATGCGCTTTACGGATCATTTCGGCGGCTTTTGCGCTGCGCCCGCCTATCTGGCAAATGGTGATCAGGATGACATTTTTCGGCAACCGGATCATGTTTTCACTTAACTTAGAAAGCGGATAAGATTTGGCGCCTTCAAGATGCTCTTCATCAAACTCTTTCGGCTCCCGAACATCTACTAAATAAAAGGGCTTTCGCGCTGTATGCCATTTAAATAGTTCCCCAACCGTAATACTTTCTGTATTGCCGCAAACGGGCGCTTCATAGCTATCTTGTAATCGGTTGATCTGCTTATTTTTGGGATCGGCTTTTAGTTTAATTTTTGTCTGCCCGTCGCTTTCAAAATCAAATATTTGCAGGATGCCCGAAAGTGTTTCCCCAATACCGGTTATTATCTTTATTGCCTGTAAGGCTTGCTGGCAACCAATAATGCCCGGTACTACTCCAAGTATGCCTGCCGTATTACAGTCGGGTATTTCGTTTGCCAATGGCATTTTAGGGTAGAGGCAGCGATAAGTAGGCCCGCCTTTTAAATTAAACACACTTACGTGTCCTTCGTATTGCTGCACGGCACCATAAATAAATGGTTTGTTTAAAATAACACAGGCGTCATTAATCAGATAGCGGGTTGCAAAATTATCGCTGGCATCAATCACCAGATCATACGCTTTAATTATAGCAAGCGCGTTTTCGGTAGAAAGAAAGAAAGGGTAACCTTGTAGCTTTACCTGGCTGTTTAATTTGTTTAACTTTTCTACCGCAATATCAACTTTCAATTTTCCAACATCGTGCTCATTGTACAAAACCTGCCGGTGGAGGTTATTGAGGCTGATGGTGTCGCCATCTATAATGCCGATAGCACCTACACCCATGCCAGCCAGATATTGCAATGCGGGCACCCCTAAACCGCCGGCGCCTATCATAAGCACTTTTGCCTTGCCAAGTTTTGCCTGCGCCTCCTTACCAAAATCCCGAAGCTGCGTTTGCCTCCTATATCTGTCAGCACTGCCCGTCATATCATCCCCCTAAAACCGACATCGACGTATGGATATTACCGCGGCTTAAAACTTCGGCTGCAAAGCCGTCTTTTTCGCGTTTAGCTACCGCAGTTAATAAGATGTGTTGCAGATCTTCACTTGTTGCACCGTTTCGCATTACGTCGCGTAAATTAACTGCAGGCAGCCCGTAAAGGCAGGTACGCAATTCGCCTGTTGCAGATAAACGCACACGGTTACAAGTACCGCAAAATGTACGGCTAAAGGATGGTATAATGCCGAATGAACCTAAATAACCGGGTATTTTATAGTTTACAGATGTGGATGTACGTTCGCTAATGAGCGGCGTAATAACCAGGTACCGGGCTGCTATATGGTTTTGAATGCGTTTATGATCCCAGCCCGAGTCTTCCATAAACTCACTGCCGTTAAAAGGCATTTCTTCTAAAAAACGTATGGCTAACCGGTGGTTTTTGGTTAGCTCAATGAAGGGAATTATATCTTCGATGTTCTTATGCTCGGCTACAACGCAATTAAGTTTTATCTCAAAGCCATTATCCAGCATAGCAAGAATGCCGGCATATACGGTATCAAAACTGTCTCGGCGCGTTATGCGGTGGAAACGATGGGCATCCAGAGAATCCAGGCTGATATTAATTTTGCGGATACCCATTTCCATTAATGCCGACTGATGTTTGGCAGATAAAGTTCCGTTTGAGGTCACTACAATTTCATTCAATCCGTTAAGCTCACTCAATTTAAACAGAAACGGGATGATGCCGTTACGCACAAAAGGTTCGCCGCCGGTAATGCGGATCTTATTGATACCAAGATTTACAAACAGTGCCGATAACTGATACATTTCTTCGAAAGAAAGCAACTCCTTACGGGGCGCAAAGTTTATCCCCTCTTCGGGCATACAATAGTAGCACCTAAAGTTGCACCGGTCTGTAACCGAGAGCCTGAGATAATTTAGCTGCCTGCCGTATTGATCGACTAATAAACTTTGTTTCATTATTATGGATGGGCATTAACCCAAACGCTGTTGTCTTCGTAATATTCTTTTTTCCAGATAGGTACTGTGTTCTTCAATTCATCTATTAAAAACCGGCAAGCCTCAAAAGAGGCCTCGCGATGTGCAGAAGAAACACCAATTAACACGACAGTTTCGCCCGGTAATTTTGAACCGGTTGCATGTATAATAGCCACTTCATAAAGCGGCCATTTTTCTTTGGCTTTTGTGCCTAATTTCTCCATTTCCTTTAGTGCCATAGGCTCGTATGCTTCAAAATCGAGGTGCAGCACTTTTTTTCCTTTGCTGTGGTTTCTAACCGTACCTATAAACAGGTTAATGGCTCCGGCGGTTTCACCGCCAAGGTAATGGTTAGCTTCGGCAAGGTCTATATGTTCAACAATTTTAATAAGCATAATTAACCGCCGCTAACCGGTGGGATCAATGCAATTTCACTGCCGGCATTCAAAATCACCCCATCCTTAGCATATTCACTATTTACGGCTACTGCCAGCGAACTTAATTGGCCGATGCTCGGATAGTTACTGTTTAACCAAGATTTTAATTCTCCCACGCTGGCAATTTCTTCGTCGTCGGCGATGGTAAGTTTTGATTTGCCAATAATATCGCGGGTGATGCCAAAAAGCAATATTTCCATAGCCATGTTGTAATTAACAATGGTACCAAGTTAAGGTTTTCGGCGGTTTTGAAGCTAAAAGGAGGGTAATAATAGTTGGCTTATAATTGGCTGTTTATTATTGAGCCTTAACCGGCAGGGATGCGTAAAATTTTAAACTTTCGCACAGCTCATCTCCCAGGCAAACGTGATTTATAGAACATTCGCCAATCCTGTTAAGCAATGTGCAGTTAATGTGTTCGCCTTCATTCTTCTTGTCTTTTTTCATGAGCGAATTGAGCGTAGTGTAACACGACTCTTTTAACGGGTACTTTGGATATAAACGCATCAGCACCTCTACAATTTCGTTAAGCTCATTTTCGGGCAGACCCGCTTTTTTGTGCGACAGCCAGGCTTCACAGATCATACCAATTGCAATGGCTTCGCCATGCGTAAGGTATCGTTTGTCGTTATCCAACGAAAAGGTTTCGACAGCGTGGCCGATGGTATGCCCAAAATTCAATGCTTTGCGTATGCCCTTCTCATGCGGATCGGCAATTACTATCTTGTTTTTTATTTCTACCGATTTATAGATCAACCCCGTTGATGGCAAAGATAAGTCGCTGTTCTTCAGCTCGTTCCAGTATGGAGCATCAGCTATTAAACCGTGTTTTAGCATTTCGGCGAGACCGGAAAGTATTTGTCTTTGGGGTAAAGTTCCTAAAAACGACTGCGCAATAAAAACTGCCTTTGGCTGTGTGAAAGTGCCTATAATGTTTTTAATGCTGTTCATATCAATGCCGGTTTTGCCACCAACGGAAGCATCAACCTGCGACAACAGCGTGGTAGGCACATTAACAAAATCTATACCTCGTTTAAACGTTGAGGCAATAAACCCCCCCATATCGGTAACCACGCCGCCGCCCAAATTAACCATCAGGCTGTGGCGGTCGGCATCAAAGTCTATCAGCATTTTCCAAACGCCTATGCAAAAATCAATGGTTTTAGATTCTTCTCCGGCGCTAACCTCTATCAGGTCGTAAGTCCTGCCTTCCAGTTTGGTTTCCAGTGCAGGCAGGCAGTGCACGCTCGTGATCTCGTCTGTAAGTATAAAAAACTTAGAATATTTGCCCTGCTCAATAAACCCAACAAGTTTGGTAAGGGAATCGTCAAAATAAATATCATACCCTATGCTGTTAATATTATCCATAACTAAACTACCGTGATCTGTTGGCTGTTAAATTCTACCAGGTCGCCTTTTTTTACTTTTAAGCGTTTACGATAGTCAACTTCGCCGTTGTATTTTACTTCGCCCTCAGTTACTACAATTTGCGCCTCGCCGCCGGTTTGCACCAGGTTTGCGGCCTTTAATAATTGTATCATCGGAATAAAATCTCCCTCGAGTTTGAATTTGATCATCGGGCGCAAAAATAAACTATTCGCAGGATAATGAGTTATGATAATGCATTTTCTAATTTTGCACCATGCCCGTTAACGATACACCTGCCGCCCCGAAAGGGAACAAATTATCTTTCGAAAATACCGAGATCGCATTTAAGCATTTAAATAACAACGGCCTTGAACGCGCTTACTGGCTCTTTAAGGCAATTAACGTAAATACATTGGTTATGATAGGCCCGCCGATAACCAATTTTGCGATGAATATTGGGCTGCCCATTAAAGGGCTCATCAAAGCCACTATATTTAAACAATTTTGCGGGGGCGAAACCATTGCCGAGTGCGGGCCGATAGTTACCGAACTGCAAACCGAAGGAGTAGGTACTATCCTTGATTATTCTGTTGAAGGTGAGGATGAAGAAGCCATTTTTGATTATACCCGCGATGAAATAATCCGAACCATTAATCGTGCAACAGGTGATAAAGCAATACCATTGACCGTGTTTAAGATTACCGGCGTAGGCCGCTTTGGTCTGCTCCAAAAGCTGGACACAGGCACTGCTTTAACGCCTGAAGAAGACCAAGAGTGGCAAAAGGTACAGGCAAGGGTATTAGCGATTTGCGAAAAAGGTTTTGCAGCTGGCGTGCCGGTAATGATTGACGCCGAAGAAACATGGATACAGAAAACCATTGATAAACTTGCGCTGGCCATGATGCGCAAATTCAATCAATACAAGGCAATTATTTATAATACCTACCAAATATACCGGCAAGATAAATTACAAGCCCTAAAGGACGATTTTACTGTTGCCGAACGCGAGGGGTTTTTATTAGGCGCAAAATTAGTTCGCGGGGCATATATGGAAAAAGAGCGCAAACGCGCAGAAGAATTGGGTTACCCGTCACCCATACAACCAAGCAAAGATGCTACCGACCACGATTATAACCTGGCCCTTGAATTTTGTACCGGCCATGCAGATAAAATTGCCTTTGTAGCAGGCACTCATAATGAAGGCAGCTGCCGTTACCTTACCGAACTAATGGAGCAAAAGGGCATAGCCAATAACAACCCTAACGTATATTTTTCGCAACTTTTGGGAATGAGCGATAACCTGAGCTTTAACCTTGCAAGTGCCAATTATAACATTGCCAAATATGTGCCTTATGGGCCTGTTAAGGCGGTACTGCCATACCTTTTTCGCCGCGCGCAGGAAAATACTGCAATTGCCGGGCAAATGAGCAGGGAGTTGAGTTTAATTGTGAAAGAAAAAAAGCGTAGGAGAAACCCCCCGACTCCCTGAAAGGGAAGAATAACGCCCACGTGATAATTACAACTTGTTGTAAATAATATTGGGCAGCAGCTTCATAAAAATAGCTATCAACCGCCAGCGTTTGGTGATGTAAACTACACTGCGCTTGTTTTTGATAGCGCTTACGATCTGCCTGGCAGCTTTATCAACGGGTGCAACCCAAAACAGGCCGTCACCTTTGGCCATGGCGGTATCCACAAAACCAGGGCGGATGTCTGTAACGTAGATAGGCAATTTCAAACTCACTGCCTTTTGCGCCAAAGCCTGTAAATAATTGATCTGGTACGCTTTTGATGCCCCGTATGCAGGGGCTTGCTTACTGCCCCTAAGGCCTGCTATAGAAGTTATTGCTGCGAAATGCCCCTGCCCTTGTTGTTTAAACACATTAAAAGCCCAGTTGGCAACCGCTGTAAAACCGGCCACATTTAAGTCGATGGTTTGCTTATCGAGGGTATAATTAAGGGTTTCATTAATAAAACCATTTCCCGAGCTTAATATCAACAAGTCGAGCCCACCCAATTGTGTCTTAAGGCTATCGAGCTGTTTGCCCGTCTCTTCTGCATCGCTGAGATCGAACTTAGAGACGATGAAGCTTTCAGGATGCTTTGCTTTGAGTTGGCCCAGCAATTCGCTTCTGCGGCCGGTGATGCCGATCAGGTAGCCATCGTTAGCCAGCATTAATGCAAGTGATCTGCCAATTCCTGATGTAGCGCCAATTACAATTGCTCTTTTCATTATATCGGGACTTAGCGCATTAAAGACGTTACTAATATTAGCTGGTAAGATAACTAAATAAAAAAGGACAACTATCGCTGTCCCTTTTTATCTATTTTTCTGCCAGGACATCCAGCATTTCGAGAATAGGTTCTTTCGACAATAAATCTGGTGCATGTTTCATTAATGCGGCAGCAATAGGGCCGTTTAAATGTGCCTGCCTGCCTGCTTCGTCATCAAAGGTGTCGTAAATGCCAAAAGTTGACTCTCCTATTTGCCATGCAAACCAACTTTTTGTGCCTGGTTCCTGTTGTGCTAATGGTAAAGCGCTCTTTAAAAAATCTGCTACTTCCTGTTCTTTGCCCGGCTTTGCTTCAAGCCTTGCTAAAATTGCTAATTTGCTCATGCTGTAGGTGGTTTTGCTTTATTTACGTTTATCGAGTTAATGCAGATGTAACGGTCATTTTTTATCCAAATAATCGGGCGGGTATAACTTTTGGCCATATTTTTCGGCTATGGCGGTCATCTTTTCCATGTCTGCCGGCGCTAATTGCGGGGGCGGCAAAAATTCACCTGCCTTAATAGGCTTGCCTATTTCTAAAAACATTTCTTCCAGGCCGGCTGGCACTACTATGCAAAGCATGTGGGCCAATGTGTCTGTCTTGTTCTTAAAACTGTGTACAATGCCGCCGAGCGGGATATTTACAAAAGCCCCTTTCTTAGCTATATAAACACCGTCTTCAGATCTTACTTCGATCTCGCCATCCAGCACATAAAATGATTCCTGAAAGCCGGCATGGGCGTGCGGGCCGGGGCCGCCGTTCGGCGGGATCAACATATCAATAGCTGCGTAAGCGCCACCGGTTTGCGTTCCCGGCATTACGATGCGGTATGTGTCTCCAACAACAGAAAGATGCTGACCATCTGTTTCAGCGATAGTTATAGGTGCTTGCTTTTCATGGTTCATAAACGTATATTATTGAGCGGATATAACAGGCACTGTCAACAATTGTTATTATTCGCCTAAAATTGATATTTTTAGCCATGCAGCAAACCGCACTGAGCAGATCGCAAATTATTAAGGCACAGTTTAAGGCTATTTTTGGCGGTTCGGTGGGTAACCTGGTAGAATGGTATGACTGGTATGCCTATTCAGTATTTGCCTTATATTTCGGCGGGGCTTTTTTTCCAAAAGCCAGCGAAACAGCGCAACTGCTTAACACCGCGGGCATATTTGCCATTGGTTTCTTAATGCGCCCTATCGGCGGATGGATAATGGGTACATATGCCGACCGCAGAGGGCGTAAAAAGGCATTGACCTTATCTGTTTTAATGATGAGCGGAGGCTCGCTCATGATAACCTTCGTGCCCAACTTTAATGCCATTGGTATAGCGGCGCCAGTTATACTGGTGCTTGCACGTATGCTGCAGGGCTTAAGCATTGGCGGCGAATATGGCACTGCCGCAACCTACTTAAGTGAAATAGCGCCCAAAAAACAACGCGGGTTTTATTCCAGTTTTCAATACGTTACCTCGGCGCTTGGGCAGATCATAGCATTAACGATCTTATTGCTGCTGCAGCGGGTTTTTTTAACACCCAAACAGTTAAGCGACTGGGGCTGGCGCGTACCTTTTGGATTAGGCGCGGTGCTTGCCGTGTCTGCCATTTATTTACGCAGGAGCCTGCCCGAAACCGAATCTTTTAAAAATGAAAAAGTTGCCGACAATCGTAAGGGCTCCTTTTACGAATTGCTGAAGTATAAAAAAGAAGTTTTACTCATAGTGGGTTTCACTATCGGGACAACCGTGGCATTTTATACATTTACCACCTACATCCAAAAGTTTTTGGTAAATACTGCAGGGTTTTCCAAAAATGATTCGACCACGATAACTATGATCGCTTTGTTTGTGTTCATGATAGCGCAGCCGCTATCGGGCATACTGAGCGACAAAATTGGCCGAAAGCGATTGATGATCATTTATGGCGTGGTAAGTATGATCACAACGTATCCCATAATGTGGGCGCTTGGGCAAACGCATGATTTTACTACCGCAGTGCTATTGATCATGGCTGCGCTTATTATTTTAAGTTTTTGTACTTCTATTTCGGCAATTATTAAGGCCGAATTATTTCCGGCAAATATTCGCTCTTTGGGAGTGAGTTTCCCTTATGCCCTGGCCGTAGCCATTTTTGGGGGCACTGCCGAATCTGTTGCGCTTAACTTTAAGGTAGCAGGTCATGCCGATTGGTTTTTCTGGTACATTACAGCCTGCTCGGTGGTATCGCTCGTCGTCAGTTTTAGTTTGCCCGATTCTGACAAACATTCAAAAATGGAAGAAAATTCAGTTAGTACCATAGAAATATCATTATGAAAGAAGTAAGCATAGTATCTATCCCGGTTACAGACCAGCAAAAGGCCAAGGAATTTTACCTCCATTTAGGTTTCGTGATCATGGTAGAAGCACCAATGGGCCCAGGCCAAACCTGGGTGCAAATGAAATTGCCCGACACTCAAACCAGCATAGCCCTTGTTACCTGGTTTCCCGATATGCCTGTTGGAAGCTTACGCGGCTTCGTTATCACTGTTGATAACATCGACACAGAAGTTGAAGCGCTAACAGCTAAAGGAATTAAGGTAGAACCGATAGATAAAACTCCCTGGGGAAGATTTGCTGCTATTATTGACCCCGACGGAAACCGGGTGAGCATTCATTCCTTGTAACCTTTACGCATTGATGTATACCGTGCTCGATCCCGATAACTGGAACCGGAAAGATCATTTTTATTTTTTCGGACAATTTGAGGAGCCGTTTTTTAGCGTCACCGCAAATGTAGACTGTACCATCGCTTATAAAAAGGCAAAAGAACTGGGAGTCTCATTTTTTCTGTACTACCTGCATCGGTCGCTGAAGGCAGCTAATACGATTGAAAATTTTCGGTACAGAATAATTGATGGTGAAATACGAATTTACGACCGGGTTGATGCCTCCGCAACGCTAGACCGCGGCGATGGCACTTTCGGGTTTTCTTACATATTGTGTTATGAGAACCTTAATACGTTTATTGCGGGCGCCCAGACCGAAATGGAACGGGTGAAGAATACACAGAAGCTGATGCCCGACTTTATCGGCGAAAATGTAATTCATTGCTCGGCCCTGCCCTGGATAAATTTCACATCACTTTCACATGCACGCAGCTTTACGTTTAAAGATAGCTGCCCCAAAATATCTTTTGGAAAAGTAACAGCAGCTAATGATGTCAGGATCATGCCGGTATCTGTAACAGTCCATCATGGTTTAATGGACGGCCTGCATGTTGGGCAGTTTTTAGAAACATTTCAGGAATATCTAAATGACTAAAATTAATTTCTATAGGCCTTCAGAAGGTCGTCAACCAAAATGCCGTTGATCTTCATTCCACTAAGGTTGCAATCTTCTATTTCTACATCGGTGAAATTGCAGTCGGTTATTTTTGTGCCGGTTAAGTTGCAGTCGGTTATTTCGGTACCGGTTAAATTACAATCTTCAAATTTTATATGTTGTTGGTTAAGGGCGGGATCATAGGCCGGATGCCCGGGTGCTGGTACACCCACGTTATGGATAAAAGCCCCGCCAAGCTGCGCACCGGCAATTTCCAGGTCGCTCAGATTTGCGTTCACTATCCTGCAGTTCTTCATGGAAACATCGTTCAGATCCCAATCGTCTATCATTACCTGATGAAATTTAGAACCTGACAAAACCGATTTTTGTGCGTCTATTCGTCTGTTAACGTTTATGATCTCCAGTTTTTCCATTCGTTTGAATTAGATTTATATAAAATTAGTATTTCGTATATGAAATTATGCCAGAAGTAAAAGAGAGTAAAGCGACGGCGTTACTCTCTTTTAAATTATTTGCCTTATGTTAAGACCAGGCAGCTTACACCCTATAAAGCTAAAGTTTTAGAAGACATAAATGCGGCAGCAGCTGAAATGAAACAAGTAGCTTTGGGCAAAAATAGAAGCCCGAAATGCAGGTGAATTATTAAATGAGCTTTAGTGTAAAGTTTATCCCAAAATTTGAGAAACTTAACGGCTGTCTAAAAAAGATATTTACTCGCTCCTTAAACTTTTTACCGGGTTGGTAACCGCGGCCTTAACCAATTGGTAACTTACCGTTGCCAGCGCCACCACTACCGCCATTAAACCCGAGAGAACAAAAATATCCCACCGGATAGAGATGCGGTACGTATAGTCCTGCAGCCACTTTTGCATAAGATACCAGGTTAGTTTCGTACATTCTCTATTGAAGTCGATAAGCCTCCAACGCAATACCGGCATTATTACTCGGCATCCCACCTCCCGGTGGTGGAGGCGTATTAGGCGGCATGTTTGGTGAACCTGGCCTCATGCCCGGCGGCGGCCCGCCGGGGCCTCCGCCTGCACCGCCGGCAATATATATCGTATTACCAATTGCGGTGCCGCCCACGCCATTGCGTGCCATGTTAAGACCGGCAACCTTTACCCAGCCCGCAGCAGTTTTAGTATCCAGCATAAAAACATCTTTTTGCGGTGCATTTGACTTGGTACTGGTAGCACGCTCGCCGCCAATGAATAATAATTTGCCGTTCACGCCAACTGCAGTGCCGCCTGTACCCGCAGGCAGGTTAAATGGCAACGTGCTCCATGTACCCGCCTTAAAATCAAATACGACTACCTCAAGCACAACCTTGTCAAAAAACGACATAAAATTATCCGGATCGTGCAGACTGGTGTTACGGCCGCCCAGGGCGTAAAATTTATCGCCTATTACCACCGCCTGGCTATGGTCGCGCATGTGTGGAGCATTGGGTAAAGCTGTCCATGAATCTGTTTTGGGATCATAGCAATCAAACATGGCGTTGGTGCCGCTGCTGTGGCCGTGTGTTATGCCATCAACAAGGTAAAGCTTGCCGTTATATGCCGCAGCGCCTGCACCTGCACGTTGCCTGTTTGCAGGCAAACCCGCCAGCTTAAGCCACGTATCTTTTTGGGTATCATAACTGTAAGCATTTGGTGCAGGTATTTGATTAGGGTAGCCGCCCTGGTAAAAGGCATCGAGCACATAAACTTTACTGCCCGAACTTGCCGCCTGGAAATGGTGCATCTCAATGGGCGGGGCAGCTTTAGCAACCCAGTTGTTGGTTGCCGGGTCGAAAACCTGCACAGGCTTAATCGGGCCGTCGCCGCCCACCAGATAAAGCTTACCGCCAACAGCGGCCAGCCCG
Organism: Mucilaginibacter sp.; assembly: GCA_965277245.1. Classification (GTDB taxonomy): domain Bacteria; phylum Bacteroidota; class Bacteroidia; order Sphingobacteriales; family Sphingobacteriaceae; genus Mucilaginibacter. The sequence goes on along the minus strand of OZ255719.1, from coordinate 1,711,971 downwards.
CATTCGCTGCGGCCATCTATACTATTGGCCGTTTTTATTAATTGCCAGGCATCCGGTTGGGCTACTGCCATTTTGCAAATGATGAGTAGCAATATAGAAAGGGTGAGCAGCTTTTTCATAAATGATTTTTATCTTAAAAGTAAGTAATTTAGCTTTCATAACATACGCTTAAGCTGCTATGAAATTATTTATGCTGATGCTTGGTTGCAGGCCAGCCGGAAGGCACACCGAACAACATGATATCTTTTTTGGGATAGGTGAAACTGTTAAAGATCTGATACCTGAAGTCATAAATTTCTGGCCTGAGGCCAAAGGAAGGATACACATTGATGCATGGCGCGAGGTTACTGCGGTAAGCAGTTATGCCATCAGCGTTGAAGCACGTGCAGCCGAAAGCGCTGATGAACAACCTAAGCTATTCTTTATTAATCTTGGCGGCTATATACGCGGATTGTTTGACGAGCCGCATATGAAACTGTTAACCGTACAACACAAAGAAGGGGATGCAATAAAATGGGCTAAAACAACCGACTTTTATCGTGATGTACAATTTGAAGGCGCCAGATCTCATATAGATGACAAGTTTGGTGTGGATATAGACGATGTTTATGAAATAGAAGACATCCTGCCATCTGCACAAAAAACATTATACCGGTTAAAGATATTGCCCGTTTTGACCAATAAAACCGACGAAATGCATTTGGGCTATTTTAAATTTACTACCCTGCCTTAGCTATTGATAACCGGCGGCCTGCATCTTAAATAGTTCGGCATATTTTCCGTTTTGTACAAGTAATTCGGCATGTGTTCCTGCTTCTAATATGGTACCCTTTTCCATTACCAAAATCCGGTCGGCAAGGCGGGCGGTAGAGAAGCGGTGAGAGATAAGCACAGCAGATTTACCTCTAGTAAGCTGTGCAAACCGCTGAAAAACTTCATACTCCGCACGTGCATCTAAGGCAGCGGTTGGTTCGTCAAGGATTAAAACCTGTGCATTTTTCATGTAAGCACGTGCGAGCGCAACTTTTTGCCATTCGCCGCCCGATAATTCGACACCATCATTGAACTTGCGGCCAAGCCATTGCGCGTATTGGTTTGGTAATTTTTGAGCTAAAGCGTCTGCCAAACTTTCTTCTGCTGCTTTTTTTATGAGTAAGTGATTGTGTACTTCGGCAATATTCCCTACCGCAATATTTTGGGAGAGGGTCATTTGATAACGTAAATAATCTTGAAAAATAACGCCGGTATTATAACGCAACTGCGCAATATCATACTCCTTAAGATCTATGCCATCCAGTAAAATGCGGCCTTCAGTAGGGTCATACAGGCGGGCAAGTAATTTTACCAATGTTGTTTTGCCTGCACCGTTCTCGCCAACCAAGGCCAGTTTTTCGCCGGGATGCAAGGTAAAGTTTAAATGCCGGTTAGCCCAGCTGCTGGAATTATGGTATTGGAAGCCCACATCTTCGAAGGTAAAACCTTGCTTTATCGGATCGGGAAATGGAATGGGCTTGTCTGCAACGGCAATGCGTGGTTGTATGTTAAAGAAATCGAGAAAGTCATTCAGGTAGATGGCCCCTTGCGCAACCGCTGTAAAACGGGTAAGTATGCCTTCCATTAAGGTACGCAATTGCCGGAAAGAACCTGCCAGAAAAGTAAGGTCGCCTACAGACATGCTGCCATTTACCGTGCGGATGATGATAAAAACATAAGCGGCATAGTAGCCCATGCTGCCCAGAATAGAAAAAAATGTGCCCCATGCCGACCGCCTCACTGCTAATTTGCTGTTGTCTGTATAAAATTTGTCAGAAAGGAGCTTAAACCGGGTGATTATAAAATTTGCCAGGTTAAAGATCTTAACTTCTTTTGCAGTTTCGTCACTTGCGCCCAGGTAGCGCAGGTAATCCAATTCGCGGCGTTCGGGCGTTTGGCTGCGGGTAAGCGCATAATTTTGATTGTTAAAATAACTTTCACCTAAAAAAGCCGGAATAATGGCAATAAGCAGCAATACAATAAGCCATGGGTTAAACGCCAGTAAACCGGTTATCAGAAATGCCATGGAGATCACATCTTGTATCTGGCTCATGGTTTGCGAGAGCAGTACGGTGCGGCCAACGGTTTGCTGGCGCGCACGCTCCAGTTTGTCATAAAATTCCGAGTCCTCAAACTGATCCAGATCAAGCGTGGCAGCATGGTTCATGATGCGTACCGAGGTGTAATTAGAAAAGAGGTCGCCAAGCAAACTATCAAGCAGGTTGATCATGCGGTTTAAGCCGTCGGTTAGTACGGCCAGGGCAAATTCTATAGCCACCAACTGCCATAAGTATTTATGATCATTAACGCCGGTTGCGTGGCGGTTTAAGAACACAACCTCGTCTACAATAAGCTTACCTACATACAACAAGGCTACTGGCATTGCAGAACGTACAATGCGAAGAAAAAAACTAAAAGAGGTTTTATACGGGCTGCTCTGCCAAACCAGCATAAAAAATGCGGGTAGGTTGCTTAAAGCCGAAAGCCTTTGCCTGAAAGAAAGATTGTCTGTTTGTAACCTGTTTTTTGCCATTTGGTTATAAAGGCAAAGCTATGGCTTAAAACTTACCGGCGGTCACGGCAAAATCAAAATGCAACCCTATAATTACAAATAAGCAAGCCCCTGAGTATGCTCTTCGGTATAGTTGTAAGGTTCAAAGGCGTCGTCTGCAAGCATGCACGATGCAGAAAGATATGTACCTGTAACGTTGCCAAATATGGTTCCTACCGCCGCATCTGCGGCATCGCGGCCTGCTGCTATCTTAACCAGCCCGTTAAGCGGCACCAGCCTGGTGGCGTCAAATAAGATCCATTCGTGACCCAAAAATGCCTCAAAACAGGCATGAAAATCTGGTGGGTTTAACTGATAGGCGTAACCCGTGAAGTAACGGGCCGGAATATCGAGCGCACGGCATAGGGCAATACCTAAATGCGCAAAATCGCGGCAAACACCGGCAAGCTCGGTTACTGTATCATAGGCCGATGTTTGCGACGTGGTAGACCCGCTTAAATATTCTACATTATCATGTATCCAGTTGGTAAGCGCCAGCACTTTTTCAAAAGCGTTGCCAATGTTGCCAAACTTGCTGTTAGCAAACCGGAATAGCTTGTCGCTTTGGCAATAGCGGCTCGGAAATAAATAGGGTATAACATCTGCATCTAAATGCATTACCGGCACGTTTGTAAGCCGGCTGTTGTCTATCAATTTATAATTGGTATCTACCAATGCAGTGTAATTAATATTGATATAAACAGGTTCGGGAACTTCAAAGCGCATATAACGGTTGCCGCTTTGTGTAGAGTGCAGTTCTTCTACCTTATATTCAGGAGCGGTGCTGAACGACTCCTGCAATACTGTTTGGTTGGGTGTCCGGAGTGCGTGAATATTTAATATAAATGTTGATGCCGCCCGCACATCATAGCTCAAAGCCCCGGAAACACTAAACTTCATATTTTTTTTTCGCTTTTTTATCACGTTTCCCGAGCTTGGTAAACGCAGGATCCATCCATTCGTTTGAAATTTTTTTAAGGCCCCTTTTCAATTGCTGGTCCCATTGCGCCGATACTTTTTCGAGATCTTTTTTCTCATAATGCTGCTCTATGAGATTAAAACTGTTCTTTTCATACAGCGCAATATCGATAGGAAAATCTACGTCGGCAGCGCTTATGCGTGTAGAATCAAAGGAAAGGAATCCCGCCTTTAACGCCTGTTCCAGGCTCGACTCTTCGTGTAATATACGGTTTAAAATAGCTTTGCCCTGGGCTGCGTTGCCAATGATCACGTAAGGGGCGCCGCTGCCCAGCTCTACCCAGTTACCTTCGGGGTAAAGCAAAAACAATTTATGTTCCTCATCATCCCTTAGCTGGCCTCCTATAATGGTGTTAAGGTTAAATTTAAAGCCGCTTTTCTCCAGCGATTGCCTGTCCTCTTCTCCAACCCGTTTCACTTGTTCGCCAAAGGCGTTAACCGCCTTGTAGAGCTTATTAAAATCATCAAAGCCTTTTTCCATCAGCTCGTCGAAATAAACAATTGCCTTATCCCGCACTGAACGAAGCCCGCTGGTCATGATAAACATAGAGCACTGATCGTGCTGCATGGTGAACAGCTTTTTCTTAATCGTAACGTCGGTACCGCTGGTAATGCGTGTATCTGCAACAGCAACCAGGCCTTCTTTAACTTTAATGCCCAAACAGTAGGTCATATTTAAACTTTGCTATAATTGAACGCTGCAAAATACTTTTTAAACCGCTTTAAGCGGCTAATTTATTTCAGATTAATACGGCCGCCATTTTTATTTGCTATTTTTAGTAAATCACTTTACATAACATGGAAAACAACCATACTTCTACAAGCGACAATAACCAGCGAAGAAACTTTTTAAAGAACGCTGCTAAAGGCGGTATAGCGCTGGTATCATTAAACAGCCTGGCAGCAGGTGCTATGGGTTTAACCGCTGTTGCAGAATGCCGTTCTAACTCATCTGCTATAAAACCCGATCATGTGATCCGCTCGGTTCCAGAGAACATGGTTTGGGGGTATTACGGTTATAATGTGCCCCCAATTGCTACCATTAAAAATGGCGATATTGCAGAGATACAAACCATTAACACTACCGGAATTGCCAGAAAAGACCCCGGGGCTTTTTTTAAGGATAACAATTTGCCTTTAGATGAGCAAGCAAAAGATATCATTGAAATCTACAAAAAAGTTAAGGCCGAGCCATCGGGCTTATCCGGCCATATGCTCACCGGGCCTATCTATATTGAAGGAGCCGAGCCGGGAGATACGCTGGAGGTGCGGATCCTCGACGTAATTCTGCGAAGCGGTTACGGCGTTAATGCGGTATGGCCAAAAGGCGGCGACCTACCAGACGATGTAAAAACCCGCGAAAATTTTGTTTATAAATATGACAGCAAACGCAAAACAGCCATCCTTTAAACCGGGAATCGAAATTCCGATAAAACCTTTTATGGGTGTAATGGCAGTTTCGCCTGCGCCCGAGAAGGGGAGGGTAAGCTCCATCCCGCCCGGCCCCTACGGCGGTAACCTGGACCTGAAATATTTAGTAAAAGGGACTACGCTTTATCTGCCCGTTACTGTTAAAGGCGGTTTGTTTACCACCGGCGATTGCCATGCCGCGCAAGGCGACGGAGAAATAAGCGGTGTAGCCATTGAAGCGTCGCTTTCCCTGGTTGCCAAATTTATTGTACGGAAAGATAAACCAATAGACCATGTAAGCGCCGAAACGCCTACACATTTTATAGCCATAGGCCTCGATCCCGACCTTAACATTGCCATGAAAAATGCCGCTACACATGCCACCGGCATGATCAAAAACGATATGGGTTTTACTTTTAACGAAGCGCTATCTATTTGCAGCACAGGCGTAAACTTTGAGGTTACCCAGGTGGTAGACAAAACCTTTGGTGTGCATGCCATGATCCCCAAATCTATCTTTACAGATAAAAAGTTTGAGTATTGGGCACCATAATCGAATATGCTATTTAGGGTGTAAGGCTAAGGTACACTAAGCCTGGCGCAGAGCTTATCCATTACGGGCAGAAACTACAGCCCATGAGTGCGCTTAGCGCCGAAAAAAATGCGTCAGAAAGGATAGCCTCGTTATTTATAGAATTACTGGAACGCCAGTTTCCGCTCGAATCGCCGCATCAAAAATTGGGTTTACGCACCGCAAAAGATTATGCAAACCGACTGGCTGTGCATGTAAACCATCTAAACAAAGTTTTAAAAGAGTAACGGGAAGCACCACAACAGAGATCATCGGCAACCGCATAATACAGGAAGCTAAGATCTTGCTTAAACAAACCCACCTTACCATAAGCGAAATTGCTTACACATTGGGTTATGACGACCTGTCGCACTTTTCACGCCATTTTAAAAAGCAAACGAGTTTTACACCGGTTGGGTTTAGGGGGGTAGAAATATGCCAGGTCTTATGATTTTAGGTCAACGTTTTCCACGCTAAACTATTCACAATTTACCTAATCAGCCGTTCATCTCTTACATATTTGCACAACCGGGCTATTTGTTCTAAATTGAACAGCTTATGCACACCGCTAATGCTTCGGGGTTTAAAGTTTATTGGCTAAGCGAACGTGCGGTAACCCTCGAATTTGGTCATGAGATCGGCGAAACTTTGCTAAACCAGATCACCGCGTTTAATACAAATGTAATAAGCAACCCTTTCCCTGGTTTTATAACATCAGTACCTGCATATACTACCCTTACAGTGTTTTATGACCCGGTTGCTGTAAGCAAAGCCGAAAGTTTAATGGGCGGGGATTGCTTCGAAAAAGTATCAAACTATTTATATACTTTACAACAACCGGATCAACTCAGTGCATCAAATCGACATTATCAACCCAGCACGATAACCATCCCTACAATTTACAATGGGCCTGATATTAGCAATGTTGCCCGGATAAATAATCTTTCTGTCGAAGAGGTAATACAGCTGCACAGTTCGGCTACCTACAAGGTTTACATGATCGGTTTTGTGCCGGGTTTCGCCTACCTGGGCGGTATGAGCGCATTGATAGCCGCACCGCGCAGAGCAACGCCGCGCAAAACAGTGCCCATTGGGTGTGTAGGTATAGCAGGTAACCAAACCGGCATTTATCCCATAGAAACCCCCGGCGGCTGGCAACTGATAGGCCAAACGCCGTTAACGTTATTTGATGCCAACCGCGAGCAGCCATCATTACTCCAAACCGGTGATGAAGTAGTTTTTACACAGATAGGCCCGGAGGAATTTGAATATATAGCAAACAGCAAGTATGCGGATTCGCATTATTAAGCCCGGCATGTTCACCACTATTCAGGATATGGGCCGCAGCACATATCTGTCGCAGGCCGTGCCGGTTTCCGGGGCGATGGATACACTCTCGTTGCGCGTTGCAAATATGGCAGTTGGCAACCCCGAAAATGCTGCAGTTATAGAGTTTACACTGGCCGATGCTGAGTTTATCACCGAGACTGATGTAGTAATAGCATACACCGGGGAAGGTGCTATTTTATACGCAGAAGAAACAGAAATAAAAACACACCGCCCGGTATGTTTACCCGTTGGTACCCATGTTAAATTCCGCGTAAAACCGGGAGAAAGCCGCACTTTTTTGGCAATTTCGGGCGGCTTTAGCGTACCAAAAGTGATGGGTAGCCGTAGTACATACCAACCGGTTGGTTTGGGCGGTTTTGAAGGCCGAGCACTTAGAGCGGGTGATGTTTTAGAAGGAGATAGTGAGCTTAGCCCTCTTGCAAAAAACATTGCAGATTCGCTTATTGGGAACGATATTAAAAGCGCATCGTGGAACATAGGCCGCGATATGTTTTTACCAAAGGATCGACGTATAATAAGAATTGTTCCCGCACATGAATTTACCTGGTTTACAGGCACTTCCATATTAAATTTTCTTTCCTCAACATACACGCTAACACAACAAAGTAATCGCATGGGTTACCAGCTGGATGGCCCTAAAATAGAGCGTACTGTTACCAAAGAACTGCTTTCTACAGCGGTTACGGCAGGCACTATCCAGGTTACAAACGATGGTAAGCTGATACTCTTAATGGCCGATTGCCAGACCACCGGCGGTTATCCGCGTATTGCACAGGTAGCCGCGGTCGACCTACCGTTGTGCGGCCAGCTAAGGCCGGGAGATAATATAAATTTCGGCGAAATCAGCCGTTACGAAGCCGAAACCTTATACCTGGAACGGGAGGCCGAATTAGATCAACTGGCCCTGGCTATAAAAAGCAAATATTTGTAAATTGAGCCCTCTTATGCAAACTATCGACTTAAATTGTGATATGGGCGAGGCTTTTGGCAATTATCCGATGCTGAATGACGATACCCTGATGGACTATATTACATCAGCAAATATAGCCTGCGGTTTCCACGCCGGCGATCCCGGAGTAATGCAACAGACAGTTGCCACGGCCATAAAAAAAAATGTAGCCATAGGCGCACATCCCGGGCTGCCCGACCTTCAGGGATTTGGGCGTAGGGAGATGAAGATCTCGCCCAACGAATCCTATCAGATCACATTGTATCAAATAGGTGCCCTCGCCGGCTTTGTAAAAGCTGCAGGCGGCAAGCTGCGCCATGTGAAACCACACGGCGCGTTATATAATATGGCTGCAAAAGATATGGCATTAGCCAAAGCTATTGCACAGGCGGTGCATGATTTTGACGCATCGCTGATCCTATACGCATTGGCAGGCAGCCAAATGGTAGAAGTGGCTAAGCATTTAGGGTTAATGACCGCATCAGAAGTTTTTGCCGACAGGACATACCAGGATGACGGTTCGCTCACACCGCGTACTCAACCCAACGCAATGATAACTAACGGGCAGGAGTCTATAAGCCAGGTACTGATGATGATTAAAGACCGTCAGGTACAAGCTGTAAGCGGTAAAAATATTGCATTAAAAGCCGATACGCTTTGCCTGCACGGCGATGGGGGGCATGCGGTTACATTTGCCAAGACCATTAGTGAGAAATTGAAAGCCGAAGGAATAACCATCAAGGCGCCATCAGCATAAAATGGCCAACAAAAAATTTAGTTGGAGTGTACTGATCGGGGCTGCCTTCCTGATGGCATCCTCCGCCATAGGCCCAGGGTTTTTAACCCAAACCGCTTTATTTACAGCGCAGCTTGGCGCCAGTTTCGGGTTTGTAATTTTACTTTCGATAGTATTGGATGCAGTTGCACAATTAAACATCTGGCGCATTATTGCCGTTGCCGATAAACCTGCCCAGGACATTGCAAACAAAGTTTTCCCTGGCCTGGGTTATTTTATTTCCTTCTTGGTTTTTTTGGGCGGTATGGCCTTTAACATTGGTAATATTGCCGGTGCGGGTTTAGGGCTGAACGTGCTTTTCGGCATAAGTGTTGGGCAGGGCGCGGTTATGAGCGCCATTGTTGCCATAGGTATTTTTGTTTATAAAGAGTCGGGCAGGGCGATGGATACCTTTGCCAAAATAATGGGCTGCCTGAAGATTGGATTAGCATTATACATCGTTTATGTAAGCAACCCTCCGCTGGCCGAAGCTGCGGTAAGGGCAGTTAATCCAACTAAATTTAGTTTTACTGCCGTGCTAACCATTGTAGGGGGTACAGTTGGCGGCTATATCACTTTTGCGGGTGCACATCGGTTGCTTGATGCGGGCATGACAGGTAAACAAAACCTGCCACAGATCACACGCGGCGCATTAAGCGCTATCGGAATTGCGTCGGCGATGCGCGTTCTACTGTTTTTGGCTGCTTTGGGTGTGGTGGCTGCAGGTGGCATACTCGACCCTGCAAACCCGGCTGCATCTGTGTTTAAACTTGCCGGCGGATTAATCGGTTATAAACTTTTTGGGGTAATCATGTGGTCGGCGGGGGTATCATCAGTAGTGGGTTCTGCATATACATCTGTCTCATTTATCAAAAGCTTTCATTCTTTAATATTGAAATTTAACCGGGAGATCATTATCGGGTTTATTATAATAGCATGTATTGTTTTTCTGATCATTGGCAAAGCAGTTAAAACGCTGATTGTTGTAGGCGCTATTAACGGGCTTATTCTACCACTTTCGTTAGTAATTATGCTGATAGCAGCTTATCGTGCAAAGATAATCGCCGACTACAAACAACCGCTTCTGCTAACCATAACGGGTGTTTTGGTAGTAGTAATTATGGCCTGGATGAGCTATGGTGCCATTATACAGATTATGCATAGTGCCTTGTAATCTTCCCATAGAGGAGGTGTTTAACTAAATTAAAATGAAACTAAAAAGTAAAATACTTCTGTTGTTATATGCAAGCGTTACAAACGCTTATGCACAGCAAACCGTTAAACCGGTTGCTATTGAAGCCGGCGTTTCTCTCCAACTGGCAACCTACAGGTACAAGGTGATCAGCCAGGTTCAGTATACGCTAAACTTCGATGTTCCGGTTAAGAAAACCGACGATATCAATGCATCTGAAACATTAACCTTCAACTTAGCGGCAATTGAACAGCCATTGCAAATAGATTTTAAACAGCCTGCAGATCACATCAAAACACTTGAAGTAAATGGAAGAAGTATCGCAGTCGACCTGCAAAAAGAACAGCTTATCATCAGCATAAAATACCTGCACAAAGGGGTTAACATCATTAATATCAGGTTTATTGCGGGCAGCGAGTCACTTAACCGTAACGATGATTATATGTACTGCCTTTTTGTGCCTGATCATGCTCGAACGGCATTTCCATGCTTTGACCAGCCCGACCTGAAAGCTAATTTCCTGCTCACTTTAACCGTACCGACCGGTTGGTTTGTTCTGGCAAACGGCGCGCAAAAGGACCGGGTTGTGCAAGGCGACAAAACTATATATCAATTCGCTAATTCTGATAAATTACCCACGTACTTATTCTCCTTCACTGCCGGTAAATACACTTATGCAACCCGGCAAATAGATAACCGTAAAGCGGAATTCTTATATCGGGAAACCGACGAAAAAAAATTAAAACTAAGTGTCGATTCGATATTTATAGTACATAAAAACGCCATTAATTTTATGCAAAATTGGACGGGGATCCCTTTTCCGTTTCAAAAAGTTGGCTTTGTTGCCATTCCAGATTTTCAATTTGGTGGCATGGAACATCCGGGCGAAGTGCAGTACAAGGCATCGAGCTTATTCCTTGATGAAGGCGCTACCAAAGATCAGTTTATTGGTCGGGCCAACCTCGTATCGCACGAAACGGCGCACATGTGGTTTGGCGATATGGTTACCATGCAATGGTTTAATGATGTGTGGATGAAAGAGGTTTTCGCCAACTTTATGGCAGATAAAGTAACACAGAAAATGATGGGCGACGAAACCTTCGACCTTAAATTTTTAACAGACCACTATCCTGCCGCTTATGGCATAGATCGTACGCCGGGCGCAAACCCAATTCGCCAGCAACTTGGTAACCTGCAGGATGCAGGCTCCCTTTATGGTAATATCATTTACCACAAAGCGCCGATAATGATGCGCCAGTTAGAGCAATTGATGGGTAAAGAGAACTTCCGGATAGGTATCCAGCAATACCTCAGGAAATACGCTTACAGTAACGCTACCTGGAATGACCTGATCGCCATTCTTAGTAAGCATACTACCGCCAATCTGTACCAGTGGAATAAAGTTTGGGTTAATCAAACCGGCAGGCCAATATTCGACTATAAAGTAAGCTACAGCGGCACGAAGATTAAAAGTCTTGTCATTTCTCAATATCCCGAAACCGGTGTACAGCGCATTTGGCCGCAGCAGTTCACCGTAACCTTGGTCTACCCATCAGGCAGTAAAACCTTGCCCGTAAATATGAATGCGCCGCAGATCAGCTTAAAATCTGCTGCGGGAATTGCTAACCCGCTTTATATACTTTTTAATTCTGACGGAATGGGATATGGCTTATTCCCAAGTGATAAAAACATTAAACTATATGAATTGCAAAGTCCGCTGCAGCGGGCATCGGCCTATATTACTGCTTATGAAAATATGCTGAACGGCAGGTTTTACAAACCTCTGGAGCTGCTTAACCTGTTTACGCGGGGCTTAACTGCCGAAAAGAATGAAACTAACTTAAGGCTTATTAACGGCTACCTTGGCAATATTTATTGGGAATTTTTATCGCCTGCAGTTCGGCAAAGCTTAAGCGTTAATTTAGAAAATTCGGTTTGGGATGCTATGCGGGGCCAAACACCTGTGGATAACAAAAAAATATTATTTAGAACCTACCAGGATATATTTGTAAGTAAAGATGCCATAGCACGGATGCATCAGATCTGGCAAGATCAAAAACCACCCGAAGGTATTAAAATAAATGAGGACGATTATACCGGCATTGCGCTTTCGTTGGCGTTAAGGGGTTATGATCCGCACGAAATATTGAAGCAACAGGAAGAACGCATTACCAATACCGACCGCAAAAAACGCCTGCAATTCCTGATGCCTGCATTGTCGACGGATGTTGCGGAACGCGATCAATTCTTCAACAGTTTAGCCGACAGGAAAAACCGCACGAAAGAAGCCTGGGTTGCCTCTGCATTGGGGTATCTCAACCATCCGTTAAGGCAATCAACCTCTGTTAAATATTTGCCAAAAAGCCTGGAGTTGATAGAAGAGATACAACAAACCGGCGATATATTTTTCCCGCAATCGTGGCTGGGTGCCATCTTCGGCAGTTACCAAAGCCTGCAGGCAGCGCAAATTGTAACTAAGTTCCTGGCAACGCATCCTAATTATAACCCCAAGCTAAAGGCCAAAATTTTGCAGTCGACTGATAATTTAATGCGGGCACAAAAATTGGTTTCAAGCGTTCATTAGCTAACATCATATATATGAAAAATCAGATCATATCCGCAATTGTAACCGTAATAACAATTGTACTTATATCCACAAATGCTATGGCACAACAACAACAACACCAAATGGTACGGATGGCAAAAATACATGTTGACCCTGCCCAACTAACAGCATATAATAAAGCGCTTAAAGAGCAAATGACTACTGCCATAAAGGTTGAGCCGGGCGTGCTGTCTTATTATGCCGTGGCCGATAAAGCCAACCCGGCGCATATTACCATCCTTGAAATTTATGCCGACACAGTTGCTTACAAGGCACACATAGAAACTCCTCATTTTAAGAAATACAAAGCGCTTGTTCAGGACATGGTGGAGTCGTTAGAGTTGACAGATTTGAACATTGTGGGAATAGCCAAAAAACCAAATATGTAACCATTAAGGTTTTCATACATGGTTTGTAAAAATGTTGATTTACAAAAAGTACAGCGTTGTTAATTTATAACTTTGATTCGTAATAGCAGCTCTAAATTTTATGGATATCGACCTTGTAACCGAACAAACTTCCCTATTTACAGATCTTGTTTGCCCCGAATGCGCCACAGTACATGATCGGTCGGTTATTAATTCGGTTTGTATAAATTGCAAGTCCACACTTTTTTCCCGTTATAATTTAAATAACAAAATAAGCAAAGATATCCTGATCGGCAGGCCTGCCAATATGTGGCGCTATCGCAAATTTTTGCCGGTGATTAACGACCGGAACATTGTAACCATGGGCGAAGGTTTCACACCGATAATCCCGATCAAAAACCTTTTAAACGAAACCGAGGGGAATGAGGTGTATTGGAAAGACGAATCGCGAAACCCGACGGGCTCTTTTAAAGCACGCGGGCTTTGTATGGCCGTATCTAAAGCCAAAGAATTAGGCATCAGGACAATCGCTATCCCTACCGCGGGCAATGCCGGCGGCGCTTTGGCGGCTTACGGTGCACGGGCGGGTATTAAGGTGGTGGTTTTTATGCCAAAACTTACCCCGCTTGTTTTTAAACAGGAATGCCAGCTCTATGGGGCTGAATTATATGAGGTAGATGGCAACATTGCCGACTGCGGCAAGCTTGTGATGGATGGCGTTGAAACTTACGGCTGGTTCCCGGTTTCTACCCTCCGGGAGCCATACAGGCTTGAAGGTAAAAAAACCATGGGCTACGAAATTGCCGAACAGTTTAATTGGAAATTGCCCGATGTGGTGATGTTCCCTACCGGGGGCGGTACCGGGTTAATTGGTATCTGGAAGGCCTTTAAAGAGTTACAGCAGTTGGGGTGGATAGGCAACAAACTGCCGCGCATGGTAGCCGTGCAAGCCGAAAGCTGCGCAGGTATTGTAACCGCCTTTAACGATGGCAACACCACCGCCGAATTTGTGGATGGTGGTTTTACCATTGCAAACGGCTTACGCGTACCAAAATCATATGCCGATAAAGTGATCTTACATACCCTGCGCGAAAGTAACGGAACCGCAATAAGCGTTTCGGATGCAGAAATGAACACCTGCATTAAGGAGATCGCTGCTAAAGAAGGGATGCTTTTAGCTCCCGAAGGAGCCGCTTTATGGCAAGCTTATAAAAAACTAAAACTCAGCAACTGGATTAAACCAGGCGAATCAGTAGTAATGATCAACACCGGGAGCGGTTACAAATACCTGGAAAACATAGCCATTTAATAACCGCAGCAAAATTTGCGATTGCCCGGGTTTAAATTCTGATTTAATTTTTATCTTAATATTCAAATTTAGTACTTTTAGCAGGTGCAGGTTTAGGTATATTTAAATTTGCATTCCTGATCATGGCTAAAGAAAAAGTAAGAGAATCGAGCGTCCAGTTTCCGGTCGTAGGTATCGGAGCGTCTGCAGGCGGCCTGGAGGCTTTAAAACTATTTTTAAAAGAATTACCCGCTTCATCGGGAATGGCCTATGTGTTTGTACAGCACTTAAGCCCTACCCACGATAGCATCCTGCCCGAAATTTTAAAAAAAATATCGCCCATACCGGTCCATGAAATAACTGATAACATTCACCTTGCGCAAGATAACCTCTACATTATCCCCGAGAATAAAACACTAACGGCCACAGACGGTGTTTTAAAACTTGCCCCGTTAGACAGGTACCATACCAAAAGCAATACCATAGATCAATTTTTTTCGTCCCTTGGCTCCGTACATCAGAGTTACGCCATTGGCATCATTCTATCCGGTTCGCTTAATGATGGTACATTAGGCCTTCAAACCATAAAATCTTACGGGGGTTTAACATTCGCCCAGGACCAGGGTTCGGCAGCATTTGAGGGCATGCCTAACAGTGCGGTGCAAGCAGGCGTGGTAGATTTTATTTTGCCGCCGGGGCAGATAGCACAAAAGCTCGTCAGCATCAATTACCCTTTTCATACTGCCGACAGTCTTACCCGGTTACCAAATATATCGCAGGAGGACGATGATATATTTAAGCAAATATTAACTGTGCTGCGTGTCCGCCGGGGCGTCGATTTTCAATACTACAAATCAAGTACACTTAAAAGGCGCATTGTACGCCGTATGGCTTTAGGCAAAATAGAAAAGCCTGCAGATTACCTGTATCACCTTAGAGAAAATAAGAACGAACAAGACGCTCTCTACAATGATATGCTGATCTCTGTAACCAGTTTCTTCCGCGATCCGCAGAGTTTTAATGTATTGTGCAGCAACTTGTTTCCTACCTTGCTTCGCAAAAAAACAGCCAATGAGGGGGTGCGTATCTGGATTGCGGGCTGCGCCACTGGCGAGGAAGCTTACTCTATGGCCATGTGCCTGCAAGAACATCTGGGCAATAAAACAGCTGTTACCAAAATTCAGATCTTTGCTACAGATATATCAGAAACGGCCATTGCCAAAGCGCGTTCGGGCATATATAAACCTAACGAGCTGGGAGGCCTGAGTGCGCAGCGTATTGCGCAATTTATGACTAAGCTGGATGGAAGCTATCAGGTTAATAAAGAGATACGCGACATGTGCGTATTTGCCCATCATAATTTATTAAAAGACCCGCCATTTTCTAAAATAGACTTCATTAGTTGCCGTAATGTGCTTATATACCTGGAACCTGTGTTGCAAAAACACGCACTAAATACATTCCATTATTCCCTGAACGATAAGGGTTACCTTATGCTGGGCAAATCTGAAACGGTAGGAATAAATACCGATATTTTTACTCCTTATGAATTTGGCGAAAAGCTTTATCTAAAAAAAGGTAATGTGAGCCGTTTCATGAATGTTGCTACGCAGAGCCGCGAACAGTCTTTCCGGGATACAGATAAGGGGGTGCAAAAAGAGGCAACAGACCGCGACATATTTAAGTATGCCGATGAAGCCATGATTGCGAATTTTATGCCCGCGAGCGTTCTGGTGAACGATAAATTTGATATCATCCAATTCCGCGGCGCAACCGATATGTGGCTCGCATCGCCGCCGGGCAGGCCGAGTTTCAACGTGCTTAAGATGGCCCGCGACGGGTTGGCATTCGAGTTGCGAAATCTGTTGCAGATGGCAAAAAAAAATAATGTGTTATGCCGTAAATACAGCATTAACTTTAAGCTTAACGATTTGCAGCATTATGTGAACCTGCATGTTTTACCATTTACACATGCATCGGAGCTAAACTATCTTATTGTATTTCAGCCCGCATCTTCTACAGGTATTCAGCCTAACATGTTTGATAGCCAGCAACCGCAGGAAGATGGGAATTATAATGCTGCCGAGATCCGCATAGAGCACCTGGAAAGGGAACTGACACAGTCGCGGGCCGATATGCGGGTTATTGCCGAGGAACAGGAATCTGCCAATGAAGAATTGCAGAGCGCTAACGAAGAACTGCTATCGAGCAGTGAAGAGCTGCAAAGCCTGAATGAGGAACTTGAAACCTCTAAAGAAGAGTTACAAAGCACCAACGAAGAGATCATCATCGTGAATAAAGAATTGATGGACCGTAATGATCAGCTCAACAACGCCCGCATCTACACGGAGGGAATTGTAACCACCATTCGCGAACCGTTGATCATTATGGATAAAAACCTCTATATAAAACGTGCTACAAATGGCTTTTACAACAGATTTAATCTTACGGAGAAAGAAACCGAGGGAAAACATTTATATGAGTTGAACAACGGCCTTTGGAAAATACCGAAGCTTAAAGAACTGCTGGAAAGCGATCTGCCTAAAAAGAAATTTAGCGGCGATGTAGAGATAGAGCAAACCTTCCCGCGGATTGGCCGGAAAGTGATGCAGATAAACGCACGCCTGTTAGACAATATTAATAGCGACCGGCTGGTGATACTCGCAATAGAAGATATAACAGGTAAAAATTGACAAATCGCCTTAGGCCGCGCTAACAGTTTGTATAGTAAACAAACGTAGCTATGTAATTTTAGTTATAAAAATAAAGAACAGGCATTGCCTGTTTCTTTATTTTTATATTTTGAAACAACAGCCTAAACAAACATGCCGCCCGATGCTTCAATCCGCTGGCCATTAACCCAACGGCCATCGTCGGTACACAGGAAGGCAACTACGCCGCCAATATCTTCGGCTACGCCAACACGGCCTAAGGCGGTTGCATTGCTTACCATTTGGTTTACCTGCTCGTTGTCGCGCACGTGGCCGCCATTAAAATCCGTCGCGATGGCGCCAGGTGCCACTGTGTTTGCGCGGATACCACGCGGGCCCAACTCTTTTGCCAGATAGCGGGTAAATACTTCTATAGCGCCCTTCATGGTAGCATAGGCCGATGAGCCCGGCATAGCAAAGCGGGCCAAGCCCGATGATATATTTACAATGCCGCCGCCTGTATTAAGTAAGGGCAACATTTTTTGAGTTAAAAAATAAACGCCCTTGAAATGCACATTCATTAAGTGGTCAAAATCGTCTTCGGTAACATTGCTTATGGGAGCCACATGACCAAAACCCGCATTGTTGATCACAAAATCAAGGTTATCTGTATTAAACTTATCTTGCAGCGTTTGTTTAATTTGTATTATAAACGAATCGAAACTCCTGATGTCGCCGGTGTTTAGTTGCAACGCAGCAGCTTTTCGCCCGGCCTGCTCAATTTCTTTTACCACAGCCTGTGCTTCATCGGCTTTAGAATTGTAGGTTAAGATTACGTTCAAACCCTTTTCGGCAAGGCGCAAAGCCATGTCTTTACCTAAGCCGCGGCTGCCGCCGGTTACAAAGGCAATTTTATTTGTATTTTCCATCTTTTGTTTTATTGTTTTCTTAATACAAAGATGCAAAGATTGGGTTCTAAAATGTTTGTAACAATCAATCGGTTGTTTGTATAAATCAAATAACAATTACCTTCACCCGAACAATTTTTATATCCAGTCACTTTCTTAAAAGTGTTATTCAAAAGGCTGCGAAGATTATAGTAAAATGATTGTATTAATACAGAATATCCGCTTCCAGGGGACAACAGGTTTCTTTCACATCTTTTTACATAAGTTATAAAAACCGAGATTACTGATGACCGGTGTTTTGGGCGAGGATAAAATTTAAAAAAGTGATGTTAGGTGTTGCCTGCGGCCCGCGCTGTCCGCTGCAAGTCCTCGTTTCGCTGCGCCGCACTGTGGGCTGTTCGCTACAATCGCTAACGAAAATTGTCCCGGAGTAGATTCCCTCCGCCTCAAAAATAACGACATATTCACTTTTAAGAATTATTTATTGGCTCATTACAAAATCGTTTTTACAGCATCAAATCCATATACAGTCGATATTGCGTCGCGGATGTTGTTAATGTCGGTTTGGGTAACATCATAAAAGTTTTTAGGGAAAAGTGCCAAAATAGCCGCAATCTGCGCATCAGTTATCGTGCGGTGGGGCAAATATTTTAAGCCATACACAAAGCCATATATCTCAGAAAGTTTACTGTTAAGCGAAATAGGGTCCTTAATAATAGCCTTAGTTTCGCGTACAGCCTGCAGGGCAGAGGCCCCAACCAGTTTTTCGTAATTTTGCATAATTATGCCGGCCTCAGCGGTCGTGGTTTTGCTATCGGTATGGTCAATAGCGGCACGCCCCTTTATGTAGGCATCAATCAAGATTTTATTTACTTTGTAACCGGTATCAACCTGGGTACTGTAAACACCCCAAAACTTTGCCCCAACCTTATTAGTTGGAAAATCCATAGGTACACCCCAATAACCGAAAGAAAGGTCCCAATTGTGGTCAAGGTCGGTGCCGCTGCCTGCCAAAATATTAATGTTATTTACAGAACTGCCTATACCTGTAGTGAGCAAATTGTCTATCTGGTAGATAATAAATCCACTCATCATGGTTTTTGCAAATACCTGCGCATAGTTGTAACCATTTGCTGTTAAGGCAAACTTTGTAGCAGGGTTTGCAGCGCTCCCGCCTATACCGGCCACACCACGGGCGGCAGGCTTGCCGGTATTGCTTACAGTTGTGAGGCTATCTACAAAGTTTGTGGCATCTGTTTGTATCTGCAGGGCGCTCACACCTTTAATATTTAAGCCCGATGTGTTGTAAGCCGCGGTGCCAAAGCGATTGTTAACGTTGGCCAGCATATCTTTAATCTGCTGTGCATTAAGCGCTCCTGTGGTTGCGCTGCGCATTGCATTGTTTATCTCGGTAAGCATGCCTAAACGGGTGGTAGCATCAGAAAAATCTACATTGCTAAAATTGTACGTTGTGGGTACATCATAAACAGGCGCACCGTCTGCCCCATTTTTTTTACAGCCCCAAAGCAATAGAGTGGTAACTATTAATATTAAAGATGCTGTAATTATCTTTTTCATCTTATTGCGCCGAGCATTTACTCTTAAGCGTGCTCAAATTATTGATATTAACAATAATACGGCGAAACGTGCGAATATATTGTTAGTATTAAAGGTTTTACACGGCAATTAGATTAGTAGCATATGCTGTTTGCCACCTCAGTTTATATAATTATATTGCTAACGCAGGGAACCAACCCATAACCACATTAACCTAAAGTAATGAGCAAGCTTTCTAACGGCGACTACGTTGTATTTCTGATCTATTTTGTAGTTGTGTCTTTATACGGCTATTGGATATACCGGCGCAAGCACAATGCAGATGCCACTTCGAAAGATTATTTTTTGGCTGAGGGTTCACTCACCTGGTGGGCTATAGGTGCATCGCTAATTGCATCAAACATATCGGCAGAGCAATTTATTGGCACAAGCGGATCGGCGTTTAAAGAAGGATTGGCTATAGCTACGTACGAGTGGATGGCCGCTTTCTCGCTTGTAGTGGTAGCCGTGTTTTTTATACCCGTTTACCTTAAGAACAAAATATTTACCATGCCGCAGTTTTTGAGCCAGCGGTATAATGATACGGTGGCCATGATAATGGCCATTTTTTGGCTGCTGCTTTACATTGTTGTAAACTTAATGTCTATACTTTACCTGGGGGCGCTGGCTATTAGCAATATTGCAGGTTTAGACCTTTACTGGTGTATAGCTTTCCTTTCTGTTTTTGCTGTTATCATTACACTTGGCGGCATGAAAGTTATCGGTTATACAGATGTAATACAGGTTTTGGTACTCATTATTGGCGGGGTAGTAGCCACTTACCTGGCGCTAAGCAAAATAAGTGAAATGGCCGGTACCACCGGCTGGCTGAGCGGGCTTAAATTATTGCATGCTAACGCAGGCGACCATTTCCACATGATATTTAAGCGCGATAACCCTAATTATATGGATTTGCCGGGCTTAAGCGTATTGATAGGTGGGATGCTTATCGTGAACCTTAATTACTGGGGCTGCAACCAGTATATTACTCAGCGTGCACTTGGTGCCAGTTTACCCACCGCAAGAAGCGGATTGTTATTTGCGGCATTTCTTAAACTATTAATGCCAATTATAGTGGTATTACCGGGTATAGCCGCATATTATCTGTATCAAAAAGGGCTGTTTCATCAAGAGATGGCAACCTCAGCAGGAGCGATGGATCCGAACAAGGCTTATCCATCAATTATTACACTGCTGCCCGATAAGTTAAAGGGGTTATCATTTGCCGCGCTTACAGCAGCCATTGTGGCCTCTCTCGCGGGCAAGGCTAATTCCATAGCCACAATTTTTACTCTCGACATCTATAAAAAGGCAATAAACCCGCAGGCTAATGACAAGCAGCTGGTTAGGTTGGGCAAATGGTCTGTAGTGGTTGCCATGGCGCTGGGCGTTATCCTGTCTTTATTTATTGGCGAAAGTTTAATGGGCGAAGGCAAGCAAGGGTTTCAATATATACAGGAATATACCGGTTTTGTATCGCCTGGTATATTTGCCATGTTTATTTTGGGCTTTTTCTGGAAACGGACCACCTCATCGGCCGCAGTGTTTGGCGCGGTAGGCGGGTTTATTTTATCGGTATTCTTTAAATTTTTGCCACAGATAGCCGATCTGAAATTTCTGGCATCTACAGGTTTCTCCAAGCTAAATGACAAGGGTGTATACGAAATACCTTTTATAGACCGTATGGGCTTTGTATTTGCCATATGCGCTATCGGCATGTTTATTATTTCTATGATAGAAACATCTAAAGGCGTTAAAACTAACGGACTTGAGGTAGATAGTAGTATGTTTAAAACCAACCGTGCCTTTACAGCAGGTGCATTATTAGTTTTCGGGATTATTATAGCGCTTTATTCGTTGTTCTGGTAATCAGCGGATCACCAGGTTTGCCGGCTTGCTAACTATAATTTCGGGCTTGTTATGATATCGCATAAGGGTGCCGGTAACCTGCACCGTTTTACCATCAATTTGCCTGCTCAAGCTTTGTGCGCCGCCTTTTAAAACGATGGTTAGCAATTGGTTTGGATAGTTGCCGCCCGCATCAACAAGGGTCATGCCGGGCACGTGCTTTTGCCCGAATATTTTAATTTTAACAGCTATTACCTGGTTGTAATGATTTGTCAGATCTGCTGCATTTACCGGTTTTGCGGCGTATTTAATTGGGGCAGAGCCAGCTTGTTCGGCTATCGGGCCTTTCAACGTTATGCCGTTTTTAAATAAACGGTTTAATAAACCTGCCAGCCTTATACCTGCAATCTCCAGGCGTTTATCTGCAAGCGCAATGTGCTGGTTATAGTACATATTGCTTAGGTCACGATCTGTCGCTGTTTCGGCATACAGCCTGGTGCTTATCAGGTAACTTTCATACATCCAGTCGAGCGGTGAAGTGCTTTGCCATTGGGCAACATGTGCGGGTGTTTGCACGTCGTATTTTGCAGCGAATTCTGTATTGTCTAAGCCCTGTTCGTCTAATAGTTTACTGTCCCAAAGTGCATGCAAGTTGGTGCCTTGCCCATTAAACCGCACCTGTATCTTGTTGCCGCCCTTATCTTCGGCACGGCTTACATGCATAGGCTGGTGGGCATCTCCGGCTAAATGAATTATAAATTTAAGATCGATTATTTTCTGTCCTCCTGATACTGCCGGATCTATGATTTCTGCCTCACATTTATTTAAGCCTTGCAATAGGTTACCTTGCGGCGATGATTTAACGGCATTTATAAATTGTTGGCGGTTTAGCCCGGGGGGCACATTTACAAAATGCCAGGGTGCCGTGTATCGCCAGTCGGGCTGATGGGATACCTCATCTGCCCAGGTGGATACATCGGCAAGCGATTGAGTGCCGAGTAATTGTTTTACAGCTGCCGAAGCCCTGGGCGTAAGATGCCGCTGTGCAATGTAACCTATGGTTTGATGGCCTTTATAACCCCAGGAGCACAAAACAACAAGAAGAAGAAAGCTCCCTAACCCCCTAAGGGGGGAACAGAAGTTGAGTTGCTTAACGCTCTTAGCAAATAGAGTTCTCATCTTCCGATCTCCTAAAATGTGGCGGCCATTAGTATTCTTTTGAATGGGTAGAATACGGGCGAACCGGGAAACAAATCGCGCAATTTATGGCGGTAGGTTATTTTAAAACTGTCGCCAACATCGCCCCGAAGTTTTTCGAGGTAGGGGATAATAGCCGTACCTGATACCCATTCAAAAACTGCATCGGCATCTTTTAGCACGTGCGGGTACACCTTCTCATAAACGGTTATATCTGTTGCCCCGCCGTTGTAGAACAATTGCGCGTAGTCCTCCGGATCAAGTACCGGGTAATCTCTTAAATAGCCTTTCAGTAAATCTCTAAATGGATCGCGCCTTGCAATTTCTACAAGTGCGGTATGGCTTGGCTGTTCGTTGTTGTTGGGTACCTGCACAACCAATTGGCCACCCGGATTGATCATTGAAATGAGTTTTGGTATCAATTGCTGGTGGTGCGGTACCCATTGCAGGGCGGCTGTGGAAAAAACCAAGTCGAATGTATCGTGCATTTCTAACTGCTTCTCCACCGGGCGATTCTCAAACCTAACCTGGCTATTGGCATATTCGCGGGCCTTATGCAGCATAGCCCATGATGAGTCGATACCTAAAATATCAGATCCGGGGAGATGATCTGCAAGTAAGCGCGTGAGTTCGCCGGTGCCACAACCCAAGTCTATAACCTTGAGGCTTGGCTTTGCATTAATGAGTTTTACCAGATCGCGAAACGGTTCGTAACGCTCACTTTTAAACTTGTTGTAATTATCGGGGCTCCATGACATGATATATAGGCATATAATTACAAAACGGCATTTTTTATGATGTAGTTTAAGGTAACTTTTTAATTCGTATTTCCCCTCATACTCCGTCAGTTAAAAAAAGGTGTAAACAAAAGGCTCCGTGTTACGGAGCCTTTGCATTTTGTTTAATCTAAAATCGTACTTATTACAGGCATTAGTATTTAAGTATTGTAAATTCTGTGCGGCGGTTAAGCTGGTGCTGTGCTTCGGTGCATTTTACACCGTTGCTGCATTTATTTAACAGACGGGTTTCGCCATAACCATGGGCTATAATGCGGCCCTCGTCAATGCCACCAACCGTTACTAAATATTCAACTGCTGCCTGGGCACGGCGTCGCGATAATGCCATATTATAATCGTCATCGGCGCGGCTATCCGTATGCGAACCCAGTTCTATGTTTATGGTTGGATTGTCTATCATGATCTGGATCAGTTTGTCCAGTTCGCGGGCAGCATCCGGCCGTATTTCAGATCTATCAAGGTCATAGTAAATATTATCTAACCTGATGGCCCTGTTCAACTCAATCTTATCCAGGTAAAGGTCTTTATGGAGTGTTGCCGGGGCTACAGATTCCATAGTCGACAGCGATTTATTATCTGCCAAATAGCTTTCTTTTTCGGCCTTAATTTTATAGTTGTTTTTTACCGCTATGCTAAAATGGTAAGCGCCTTTGCCATCTGTAATGAATTTACCTGTACCACCATCTACCCTTTTAAGCGTAACCAGCGAATTGGCAATGGGCACACGTGTAAGCCGGTTGTACACTACACCTTCCAGTTTAAGCTCCGGGATGGGGTGTAATTTATAGGCGTATACATCATCGCTGCCTGCGCCACCTGCTCTGTTTGATGAAAAATATCCTGAAACAGAATCTGTGGGGTTAAAAGCAAAATCATCCATCGGCGAATTTACGGGGGTGCCTAAATTTACCGGCCTTGAATATATAAAGTTATTTGGAGCGCCTTCGCGGGTAGCCTTAAAGACATCTAAACCACCCATACCTTTTTGGCCATCGCTCGAAAAATAAAGGTCGTTGCCTTGTGCCACCGGTGTACGCTCATCGCCGGTGGTATTAACCGAACCCAGGTTTGTTGGGCTCATCCAGGTGCCGCCACTAACGCGGGTACTGTAATAAATATCTGTACCGCCCATACCGCCCGGCATATCTGATATAAAGAATAGGGTGGACCCATCGGCTGTAACATACGGATCGCCAACGGACCATTTAGATGGGTTATTATAGGCAAAAGGCTGTGGCCTGCCCCATTTACCTGTACTCTTGTTCAACTTAGAAGAGTAAATTTCGAGGTGTATGGTGCGGATATCGTCCTTTTCTTTGGGAACCTTTACGCCGTCATCATCTTTAGCCCTATTTCTGGTTAATTTTTTTGGAATTTCTGTAAGGGTAAAATACATCTCGCTGCCATCGGCAGTAAAAGATGCAGGGCCAACATGGTAGTCAGTACCCGGCTCTATGGGGAAAAGTTTAGTGGTATTTGCCGATGCAGCACTGTAAACAGATTGATAAAGATCCAGATATGCATTCCCCGTCCAGCCGTAAACAAACCTATCGGGGCCTTTATTACCATCAATTCGTAACAATGGGGCCGCCTTTCTTTCTTTTTCGGCCAGGCTGCTACCCTTATCAGATGCAAAAACCACATTGTTGCCAAACTTTACAGCGCCCCAATCAGACTTGGGCGTATTCAGGTAAACTTCGTTTTTAACTTCTGTTGTGGTAGGGTTAGCAATCCAATGCACTGCCGAGTCGCAAGATGATAGCCAGTAGTTCAGCTGAATTGTATCAACCGGCAAACGCATGGCATAATACCTTATGTATTGTTCTTTTGCGTCGGCGTATTTAGAATTAGTTTTTAGTACCTCGGCGTACCGGTAAAGATCTTCGGGTGTATTCTCCGGTCTTTTTGCCAATTTCGCATACCATTGTTCGGCACTCTTGTAATCGCGCATCTCATAATAGCTGGTAGCAAGGTGCTCTTCTATTAAATAAGTTTGTTTTGATTTATAGGCCTTTAAATAAAGATCTACATCTTTTGAATAGTTATAAAGCTTGTATTGTGTGTTGGCTTTTTTAACATTGCCTTGTGCCTTTACGGTTTGGTTTAATATCAGGATACCTAACACCAAACATAAGGCGGTTATAATTTTTTTCATTGTGATATGCTTGCTATTCAATGTGAGGTTAAACATTAAACAGTTAAAAAAATCTCGGTGTTAACATTCGGCTTTTGTAGTTCTTTAAATAAAAGCCGATGGATATTTCATGTGTGCCGCCGCTGTAACCTTGCAAAGGGCCTATGGAAAAATCGTAGCCGTAACCTATACGCAGGTTCTCTGTTGGGAATAATTCAATAGCTGCTACCGCTGAGTTTAATTGGGTAAGATCTGTTTGCAGGTAGCCTTTATTATAAAGTTTTATCCCCTGCCGGTACGAACCACCTATCCATAATTTTTCGCCCAGCAATATAAATGCGTTCAGGTCTAAACTGGTTGGGCCGCCGCGGTCATCCTTTAGTAAAAAGCTTGGCTTAATAAAAATATCGCCCACCACGGGAATCAACACTCCGGCCGTCATATAATAATGTGGCTTAGGCTGTGCTAAAAATGTGGAGGTGTTTTTTACATTAATGTACTGCGATACTAAATTATCGCCCGATAAACCAGCATATACCTGATCGTTAGAAAAGAATGCACCCACCCTGGCATCGGGTAATATTTTAGTTATGGTGCCTGTAAAGGTGGTAAGTTCGGGATCATTAGTAACCAGATCATCGCCATTTATGCCTACCTGCACAATACCAACACCAAGGCCAAAGGCAAGCCTGGATGAACCATCAGCGTTAAGCCTTAGCCTGTAAGCGTAATTGGCATAGGCCGAGGTGCTGTTTTGCGCACCAAGTTTATCACTTGCAACCTGAAATGCCAGCCCTACGTTACCATCATTTGCCGAAGCATCAAGGGCAACGGAAAAGCTTCTTGGCGCACCGGTTATGCCTGTCCACTGGTTGCGGTAGTATGTATGCAAGTTTAAGTTCTCTTTATAACCGGCGTATGCCGGGTTAATATAGATACCGTTAAACATGTACTGACTTTGCTGTGCATCCTGCTGCGCGTATAGCGCCCCGGTGCAAAACATTAACGCCAACAATATTAAAATTCTTTTCATCTGATCTTGTTCTATTTATTACCGTGCCGTTAATTTATTTGCTAGACCTTAATAACGTTATGTAACCCTTTATTACCTGTATATCCGAGCCATCTACATTTTTAATGTGCAACAGGTAGTAATAGGTACCTTCATTTAAACCTGTACCGGCCCATGTACCATCATAATTTGTGCTATGGTAAACCTCGTTACCCCATCTGTTAACAATTATGATCTCGTTGTTAGGATAATTTGCAGATAAGCCTTGTATCACGAACGTATCATTTATACCATCGCCATTTGGTGTAAACAGCGTAGGGATAGTAAATGCCGGTATAAAGCCTACACTCAAGCCAACTTCGGCATTGTTAGTGTAAAAACCACGGGCATCTTTACCACGGTACGTGAACGAGTCTGGCCCTGTATAGCCCGGGAATGGTGTATAAGTTATGGTACCATCTGGGTTTACCTTCACTGTACCATGCTTAGGTTGTGTAAGTATTTCAATTGTGCCCGGTACAATAGGGTCTGCAGCATTAGGGTCTATTACTTTAATGATGGTATAAGAACCCGCCCCCACAACAGAGTTCTCCGGCGGCGCCACCGGCGCTTTAGACATGGTACTTGTTACCGACGTGCTCTGCGAAGCTACACCGCCACTCGCATCCATAGCAGTGGTTGATGCCACGTTTGTAACTGTACCGGCATCAATATTGGCTTGTGTAAGTGTGTATTTAGCTGTATAGAATACACCTACATTAGGCAATAAGCCGCCTGCCGGCAAGGTAATATTGGCATTAGTTAGCCCGAGCATTACATCTGTTAACGTAACCGATGTTAGCGTGCTGGTTCCAGTATTTTTTATAACGAAGTTATAAGTAATATAAGTATCTGAAACTACCCCGGTTTTAACAATTGATACGCTGGTTAGGCCGGATAACTTAACTACTGTAGGATCATCAGGCGCAGGTGTAGCCGGGTCATCAGACTTAGGTTTCACAAGCGTGTTGCCATTAATATCCGTTGCAGTAAGGCTGGCCTGGTTGGTGTACTGGCCGGCTGCTACATCGGCATCTGTAGCTGTATGTCTTGCAGTTACCGTTACAGCCGCCCCGCCCGCAAGTGTATTAACTAACGCAGGTGATATAGAACCTGCATCGGCACCAGCATCGGTCACCCTGATGTTAGATAGAGCAGTACTACCTGTATTTGTGATAGTAAAGGTATACTGTATCTGATCGCCGGTCTTTTTAAAGCCCGAAGTGGCAACTTTTGTAAATGTAATAGGGGTTGTGTAAATAGTTATCGTAACGGTTATCGGGTTAGAGACTACACCATCTGCCGTTGTAAGCGTGTAAGTATATACATCTGTGCCTGTATAACCAGTGGCAGGTGTGTATGTTACATTGCCCGATGCGTCAACAGTGGTTGTGCCGTGTGTGCCGTTGGTTGGTGTAACTGCAGTGCCAATACCACTGGCGCCGTCGTTAGATTTTACAACATTAACTATCGGCGTGTTTATAGGTGTTGTATAAGCATCGTTAACGCCTACCGGTTTTACCTTTATAGTAACCGTTATAGGTGCAGATGGGCTCCCGCCGGGCAGCGTTAATGTATAGGTGTATACATCTGTACCTTTAAAGCCTGCAACCGGCGTGTAAGTTACATTGCCAGATGCATCTACCGTGGTTGTGCCATGTGCGCCATTTCCGGCAGTAACTGTTGCGTTTACCGCCGCAGCGGCATCATTGGCTTTTACGTTGGTTTTAACCGGGGTATTAATTGCGGTAGAATCACTATCTGGTTTGCCTAAGCCGGTTACCGTGATGGTAACGGTTATCGGGTCTGATGTGATATTACTTCCGTCTGTAGTTGTTAGTGTGTAAGTATAAGTATCTATACCTACAAAGTTTCCTACAGGCGTGTACATTACTTTACCCGTATTGTCTGCAGTGGTTGAACCATGCGTGCCAAACGTTGGGGTAACCCTCGTACTGGCAGCAAATGCGCCGTCATTAGCGGTTACCGTTGTAGTTACCGGCGTATTTATCGGCGTGGTATCCG
Organism: Mucilaginibacter sp.; assembly: GCA_965277245.1. Classification (GTDB taxonomy): domain Bacteria; phylum Bacteroidota; class Bacteroidia; order Sphingobacteriales; family Sphingobacteriaceae; genus Mucilaginibacter. The sequence continues at coordinate 1,683,694 of OZ255719.1, read as the reverse complement.
TGTCATTAACCCCGGTTGGTTTAACAGTAACAGTAACTGTTATAGGTGCAAGTATAGTACCATTGCGGTTAAGCGTGTAGGTATAAGTATCCACACCAACAAAATTGGCAATAGGAGAGTAGGTAACCGTACCATCGGGATTAACTGTAGTTAACCCGTGAGAACCGTTTGTTGCAGTTACCGTAGCATTGGCATTGTTAGTACCATCATTAGCTTTTACATTGGTTGTAACGGGTGTATTTGCATTGGTGCTTGCAGCATCAGGTATTCCGTTAGCTGTAATCGTTACAATAACAGATATCGGATCAGATACCCCTCCGTCTGCAGCAGTCAATGTATATAAATAATTATCTGTACCAATAAAGCCTGCTACAGGCGTGTAGGTAAACCCGGTGTTGGTACTGTTAGGCGTAACTGTACCCTGTAGCGGCGGTGTAGAAACAGCAACTGTAGTAGTAGCTGCCTGATTGTCGGCACCGTCGTTTAATTTTACATTATTAATAACAGGAGTACCTACGGCAGTAGTGTAATTATCTGCTACACCAATAGGTTTGGAAGCCCATGTTGTTTTTTGTTTGAAAACATTTACCAGGCCGGTGGTCGGATTAAAGTCGGCACTATCGAAACCATCATATGTAACTGCCACAATTGGCTGATCTGATGTTACGTTAAAACTTAAGTCCCTAAATCTGTTACGATCCGGTAAACTATCTGTATTAATATAAAGCGTTAGCGTATTACCAACCAATTGCTGGCATATAGGCGAGCGGCGCATTTCGCGATATTCAAAATACTCACGTGCAGAACAAAACTGTATGTTATCGTTCGCATGTGTTTTGAAGTAGTTATATAGCGCGGTGTAATTTCCAACTTCGGTTGGTGTTGGCAAAGTGCTGTGAGAGAATAATATATAATTCTTAAACATGCCGTTTACCAGCTTGTCAAACTGGGTTTCATAGAATGTAAGCGTACTTGGGTTTGTCCAGTCGTCGTTGTAGTCGCGTGTTTCGCGGTAAAAATCTGGCCTTGCCCCAAGCGAATCAGGGATATTGTAAGTATAAATAGGTGTAGCGGTGCCAAACGGCGCCGCGCCCTGGCTTATTGCATCTATATAGCCTAATTGCTTGGCCGCAATATCATAATAAGCAAAGTCTGTAGGGATTATAAATGAACGCATTTTATACTGTGCGTATTTGTAGATCACCGTGTCTTCTTTGGCGGCCGAGGTATATGCATCTGCGGCATCCTGAGTTTTCTGAGCTGCCGTGTAGTTTGCTTGTGTTTCGCTGGCATATGAAATACCGCCATGTGTATAAGAATGGTTTTCTACATCATGGTTCTTATTAATAAGCGCCCTAAGCTGCGGCCCGTTAAATACAATCGGATTGTAATCGGGCGAGCCTGGCACGCCGGTTCCCCTGTTCATACCAACTGAGCCTGTGTAGGTATAGATCTTGCCGGCACCGTCTGTATAAGTAAAGTTATTGGCCGGGTTTCTCCATATGCTGTCTGCCACTAATATACCGTGCGAGCCATCATCAAACTGGAATGACATGGTGCCAAGCTTATTGTATTTATGCACAGCGGTAACAGCAGATGCCTGCGTTACACCCGGGGCAAGCTGGATATGTACCTGTAAAGTGGTATTGCTACAGCCTGGTACAACGTTAACGGTTACCGTTATTGGCGCGGTTGTTACCCCGTTATTTGTTAGGGTATATTTATAGGTATCTGTACCAACATAACCCGTATTTGGGGCATAAGTAACAACCCCGGCGTTGCTGATGCTGGATATGGTGCCATGTACAGGTTGCACGTTAATAGCTACCGTAACGGCGTCGGGCTGGTTAGCAGTACCATCATTGGCTTTCACATTTTCTATAGATGCCGTGTTTAACGGTGTTGTATAAGTGTCATTTGTGCCACCCGATACGATATTGATAGTTACAGTTACGGGAGCAGAAGTTACGCCACTATTTGTGAGCGTATAGGTATAAGTATCGCTGCCGATATAATTTGTTGCAGGCAGGTAAGTAATTACGCCAGTAGTACTTTGGGCCGTAATTGTACCATGTGCCGGAGCAGTAACTATGGCTACTGTAACGGCATCGGGTTGGTTACTGGCACCGTCATTGGCTTTAACGGCTTCGGTTGAGGCGGTATTTACCGGCGTGGTATAAGTATCATTAACACCTGCAGGCACAATGCTAATGCTTACCGTTATAGGCGCAGATGTTGCACCGTTATTGGTTAACGTGTACGTATAAGCATCAGAACCAATGTAATTAGCAGTTGGGATATATGTTACCACACCTGTTGTTGCATCTGCCGTAGCGGTTCCGTGCGTAGGCGCCGTTGCAATGGCGACTGTAACGGCGTTAGGCTGGTTAGCAGTGCCGTCATTGCTTTTTACAGTTTCGGTAGAAGTTGTGCTCACCGGTGTGGTGTAAGTATCGTTAATGCCTGTTGGTAAAATGCTAATGCTTACAGTTATAGGCGCAGACGCAGCTCCATTACTTGTTAAAGTATAGGTATAAGTATCGGCACCAATATAGCCGGCGTTTGGCACGTAAGTAACTACGCCTGTTGTTGCATCCACCGTGGTGGTTCCGTTAGCAGGTGGGGTAGCAATAGCTACAGTAACGCTGTTGGCCTGGTTAGCAGTACCATCGTTGCTTTTTACAGTTTCCGTAGACGTAACATTTACCGGCGTAGTATAAGTATCGTTAACACCCACAGGGGTAACGCTGATGCTTACTGTAATAGGGGCAGATGTTGCACCGTTATTTGTTAAAGTATAAGTATAAGTATCTGAACCTATAAAACCTGTAGTTGGTACATAAGTAACCACCCCTGTTGTGCTGTTTACCGTGGCGGTACCGTTTGTTGGCGCAGTTACAATGGCGACTGTAACGGCGTTAGGCTGGTTAGCCGTGCCGTCGTTACTTTTTACAGTTTCGGTCGAGGTCACATTTACAGGCGTGGTATAAGTATCATTTGTACCTACAGGAGTAATGCTTATACTAACTGTTATAGGTGCCGATGTTGCGCCATTATTTGTAAGGGTGTACGTGTAAGTATCGGTACCAATGTACCCTGTAGCTGGCACATAGGTCACTACCCCGGTTGTACTGTTCACTGTGGCAGTACCGCTGGTAGGCGGTGTTGCAATGGCAACTGTAACCGCGTTAGGCTGATTAGCTGTGCCATCATTACTTTTTACAGGTTCTGTAGAAGTCACATTTACTGGCGTGGTATAAGTATCGTTTACACCTGCCGAGGTAATGCTTATATTCACCGTTATAGGAGCGGATGTCGCGCTGTTATTTGTTAAGGTATAAGTATAAGTATCTGTGCCAATGTAGCCCGTGTTTGGCACATAAGTAACTACACCTGTTGTGCTGTTTACAGTTGCAGTTCCGTTAGTTGGTGCGGTTACGATGGCAACGGTAACTGCGTTAGGCTGATTGGCTGCACCATCATTACTCTTTACTGTTTCGGTAGAGGTAGCATTTACCGCGGTTGTATAGGTGTCATTAACCCCTACCGGAATGATATTTATGCTTACTGGTATTTGGCTGGATGGCACACTGTTAGCGGTTAATTGGTAGGTATAAGAATCTGTACCGATGTAGCCGGTATTTGGTACATAGGTAACCACACCAGTTGTTGCATTTGAGGTAGCAATACCATGCAAAGCAGCAACGGCAATTGTAACCGTAACCGCGTTAGGCTGACTTGGGCTGCCATCGTTACTTTTTACAGTTTCAGTTGAGGTAACGTTTACCGGAGTAGTATAAGTATCTGCAACACCAACCGGCCTTATTGCAATGGCCACTAATATAGGACTTGATATTACACCACCTGCAGTTAACGTGTAGCTGTAACCATCTGATCCCATATAATCTGTATTTGGCACATAAGTAACCACACCGGTGGTACTATTTACTGTGGCGGTACCATTACTTGGCGATACAACAATGGCAACGGTTACCGCATTTGGTTGTGCAGATGTACCGTCATTAGCTTTCACAGCTTCAGTAGAAGTTATATTAACAGGTGTCTGATACGCATCATTAGTACCAACAGGTTTAATGTTAATGTTTACAGTAATTGGGTCTGAAACCACCCCGCCGGCTGTTAATGTATAAGTATAGCTATCTGTGCCAACATAATCTGCAGTTGGCGTATAAGTTACAACTCCGGAGGTACTTATAGAATTTACAACGCCATGTGTTGGCGGCGTTACCACGGCAACTGTAACTGCATCAGGAACGGCAGAATTGCCGTCGTTACTTTTTACGGTTTCGGTAGTATTTTGCGCATTTACGTTTATGTTATATGTATCTGTAGCACCAACCGGCTTAACACTAATTGTAACGGTGGTTGGCCCGTTTGTAGTGGCACCGACTGTTAAATTGTAGGTATAAGTATCAGTTCCAACAAAATCCTGGTTAGGCTTATAGGTCACAACACCTGTAGAAGGGTCTATACCTAAAATGGTACCGTTGGTTGGCTGGGTTGCTATAGATACCGTAGCGCCTGTTCCGGCACCACCGTCATTTGCCTTAACATCCGTATTAACCTGCGTATTTACTGTAGTCGTGCTGGCATCGGGCACACCGTTGGCACTAATGGTAACGCTAACGTTTATCGGGTTTGATGTAGCTCCGTTACCGGTAAGGGTATAGTTATAGGAATCAGATCCGGTGTAACTGGTTAAAGGGGTATAGGTAACCACTCCGGTAGTAGAATTGACACTTACCGCTCCGTGTGACGGCTGCGTAGTTATGGCCACCGTTACCGAATTAGACTGCGCGTATGATCCATCATTACTTTTTACAGTTTCTGTAGAAGGTGTATTAATTGCCGTAAAATAACTATCATTTACACCGGTAGGTATAATACTTACGCTCACTGTGATTGGTGCGGATGTTGCGCTATTATTGGTAAGGGTGTAAGTATAAGTGTCGTTGCCAATATATCCGGTCCCGGGAGTGTAGGTAATTACCCCTGCTGTACTAATAGCTGTAATGGTTCCGTTTGTAGGCGCTGTTAAAACAGCAACCGTTACGGCGTTGGGCTGATTGGTTGTTCCATCGTTATTTTTTACAGCTTCGGTAGAGACCGTATTTACCGGCGTTGTATAACTATCGTTTACACCAGTTGGAACAACGCTGATAGTTACCGTTATAGGTGCAGATGTGGCGCCGTTATTTGTTAAGGCGTATGTGTATGTATCGGTACCCGTGAAACCCGTAGCAGGCACATAAGTTACTACACCGGTAGTGCTGTTTACAATAGCATTTCCGTTAGTTGGTAGCGTTACAATGGCAACTGTAACTACGTTAGGCTGGTTGGCTGCTCCGTCGTTGCTTTTTACTGTTTCTGTTGAGGTTACATTTATTGGCGTGGTGTAAGTATCGTTAACACCGATAGGTATAATGCTGATACTAACTGTTATAGGGGCAGAAGTTGCACCATTATTAGTAAGCGAATATGTATAAGTGTCTGTGCCAATGTACCCGGTTGAAGGTACATAAGTGACCACGCCGGTTGTAGCATTTACGGCGGCAGTTCCGTTTGTAGGCGCAGTTACAATGGTAACCGTTACAGCATTAGGCTGATTGGCAGTTCCATCATTACTTTTTACAGTTTCGGTAGAAGTTACGTTTACAGGTGTTGTGTAAGTGTCATTGGTACCAGTTGGTATAATGCTGATGTTCACCGTTATCGGTGCAGATGTCGCGCCGTTATTTGTTAAAGTGTAAGCGTAGCTATCTGATCCAATAAAGCCGGTTGTTGGTACATAGGTAACCACACCTGTAGTGCTGTTCACTGTGGCGGTGCCGTTAGTAGGTGCAGTTACAATGGTAACCGTTACAGCATTAGACTGATTGGCAGTTCCATCATTACTTTTTACAGTTTCGGTAGAAGTTACGTTAACAGGTGTTGTGTAAGTGTCATTGGTACCAGTTGGTATAATGCTGATGTTCACCGTTATCGGTGCAGATGTCGCGCCGTTATTTGTTAAAGTGTAAGCGTAGCTATCTGATCCAATAAAGCCGGTTGTTGGTACATAGGTAACCACACCTGTAGTGCTGTTCACCGTGGCGGTGCCGTTTGTAGGCGCAGTTACAATGGTAACCGTTACAGCATTAGGCTGATTGGCAGTTCCATCATTACTTTTTACAGTTTCGGTAGAAGTTACGTTTACAGGTGTTGTGTAAGTGTCATTGGTACCAGTTGGTATAATGCTGATGTTCACCGTTATCGGTGCAGATGTCGCGCCGTTATTTGTTAAAGTGTAAGCGTAGCTATCTGATCCAATAAAGCCGGTTGTTGGTACATAGGTAACCACACCTGTAGTGCTGTTCACTGTGGCGGTGCCGTTAGTAGGTGCAGTTACAATGGTAACCGTTACAGCATTAGACTGATTGGCAGTTCCATCATTACTTTTTACAGTTTCGGTAGAAGTTACGTTAACAGGTGTTGTGTAGCTATCATTAACACCGGTTGGAACTATGCTTATATTCACCGTTATAGGTGCAGACGTTGCACCGTTGTTTGTTAGGGTATACGTATAAGTATCCGTACCAATATAATTATTGGTTGGTACGTAAGTCACCACCCCTGTTGTGCTGTTTACTGTAGCAGTACCGTTTGTTGGCGCTGTTACAATGGCGACTGTAACGGCGTTAGGCTGGTTAGCCGTGCCGTCGTTACTTTTTACAGTTTCGGTAGAAGTTACGTTAACAGGTGTTGTGTAAGTGTCATTGGTACCAGTTGGTATAATGCTGATGTTCACCGTTATCGGTGCAGATGTTGCACCGTTGTTTGTTAAAGTATAAGTATAAGAATCCGTACCAATGTAATTATTAGTTGGTACGTAAGTCACTACCCCTGTTGTGCTGTTTACCGTGGCGGTACCGTTTGTTGGAGCTGTTACAATGGCGACTGTAACGGCGTTAGGCTGGTTAGCCGTGCCGTCGTTACTTTTTACAATTTCGGTCGAGGTCACATTTACAGGCGTAGTATAAGTATCATTTGTACCTACAGGAGTAATGCTTATACTAACTGTTATAGGTGCAGATGTTGCACCGTTGTTTGTTAGGGTATACGTATAAGTATCCGTACCTATATAATTAGTAGTTGGTACGTAAGTTACTACCCCTGTTGTGCTATTCACCGTAGATATTCCATGAGTTGGCGGGGTTACAATGGCAACCGTAACGGCATTAGGCTGGTTGGCCGTGCCGTCATTACTTTTTACTGTTTCGGTAGAAGTTACGTTTACAGGTGTAGTGTAGCTATCATTAACGCCGGTTGGAACGATGCTTATATTTACCGTTACAGGTGTAGACGTTTCGCTATTATTTGTTAATGTATAAGTATAAGTGTCTGCACCAACGTAACCGGTAGTTGGTACGTAAGTAACCACACCAGTTGTACTATTTACCGTTGCGGTACCGTTTGTTGGCGCAGTTACAATAGCAACTGTAACGGCATTAGGCTGATTAGTAGTGCCATCATTGCTTTTTACGGTTTCAGTCGAGGTAGTATTTACAGGTGTTGTATAGGTGTCGGTAACGCCAATGGGAATAATGTTAACGGTAACAGTTGTTGGTGATGATGTAACGCCGTTTGCAGTCAGCGTATAGGTATAGGTGTCAGTACCAACATAATCCGTGGTTGGTGTATAGGTTACAACACCAGTTGATGAATTTACGGCAGTAGTGCCATGTGTAGGTGCAGTACCAATTGCCACAGTTGCAGAACTTGCATTATTATCATTGCTTTTTACATTTTCGGCTGACGCTACATTTATGGGTGTAGTATAACTATCTGCAACACCGGCCGGCCCAACGGCTGCTCCCACAGTTACACTCAGGGTAGCCGGTAAACTTTCGAGGCCTAAATTATCTTTTACGGTATAATTTATCGTAAATGTGCCGGTAGCGGTGGGGTTAAAGGTTATAGTACCATCGTTATTAACCGTGTAAGTACCTTGGCCGGCTACTGTTAAAGTAGATGCCCGGTTGGTCCCGGCGTTGCTGTTAGAAGGATCTATCAATTGTACGGATGTAACATCTAAAGAACCCCCAGTATTACCGTGAGCCGCATCTTCCTGATCATAATCATTTGTTAGCACCGACACCGTTACAGGCGCACCAACTGTGGTACTGTTTGGGCTATCATTTACGGTAATGGGAGGTTGGTTTATGGCAAAATTGGCACCCGTAACATCTGCACCGGCGTTTGTGGTGGTTACCGGGGTAATCGCTATCGTAGAATCGGCAGAAGGAGCGCTTGAACCCGTTCCCTGACTGTTATTAATTCCATAACTAAAAGCCGATTGTCTTGCCTGAATGCCGACCGGGAAATATCCATCGGGATATCGCAAATCGTTTAAATTGCCGCCGCTGCCAGCGTTATTCACACTTTTGGTTGTTAATGCTACTTTGTAATCACCGTTAGATATGCCCGTAAAGCTATAGCTACCATCTGCGGCTACCTGGCTTTTTACAAGCAAATTTGCAAATCTAAAGCCAGGGTTGCTGTTATCTACAAGATATGCATATAAGGGTACAGCCGTGCCCGATGCATTTTTTACGGTAGCAACGGGGGTAGTTGTTGCTAAACCGCCGGTAATACCATTACCATCATCATAAACATGGCCCGAAATTGTGATGCCAGCTATATCGTTAAACTTGTAATCTTCCGTTTCGCCATCGGCGGTAAAGCTGTAACTTCTCGTATCTACCAGCGTTACATCGCTGCTGTTGGTGTTTTTATACGTAGACGGGTTGGTTGTGGTTATTCTAAACCTGGCATGTAATGGCCCAACCTTCAGCAGGCTCTTAATATCTGAGTTTGCATATAGGAAAGAAACCGGGATATTAGTTGACCCCGCAGGTATTGTAACCTGGCGTTCTTCATTCTGGCTGTATTTACCATCGCTGTTTAAATCGAGCCATGAGTACATTATGGCACTATTGGCAGAACCATTAGTGGCCGTTAAGCCGGTTATATTTACATCTGCACTCTGGTTTATTTTTATCGCAGGTGTAGCCGCAATTGTAGCCTGAGTTAGTGTATTCTCATCATTAATGCCATCCAAATCATCAATTGTTGAGGCATCATTACCTGCAAACGGCCCGTTAGGGTCAACGTTGTTGGCGCCTATGTATACATTGGCACTTGGCGTTAAAGCTGTTGGTGTGAAGTTTGCAAGGGCATAATCACCATCACTGGAAATGGTATGGTCATAAGTAAAACCATTAATATAATTACCCGCGTAACCAAAACTGCCGGGATTATCGCCCAGGTCAAACGGTAAGATAAACCCTATTGCTAATGCAGTAAACAGGTTTCCCTTCATAGATACATTCTTGAACGAAGTTGATCCATGGGCAAACATTACTGCACCTATACCTAAGTCACCTTTAGGTCCGTTTACAAATAACTTAAACTTTGTAGCCGAGTTAGAGATTGACAAGGTATAATCACTTACAGCCGGATCCGTGTTTTCGATGGATTTGGCAATGAGCTGGAACTGAATACTTGCTCCGCCGTTAGTTTCTGCAGAAATGTATTCGCCGCTGGCAAGATTTGCAAGGGATTCACCATCGGCCACTACCATACCCGGATAGGTTGCCGATACAAAACCAGAGCCGGAATTGATCTGGACATCGATGGCAATATCAAACGTCACCGAACCGCTCACACCTATAGCACTGTTAGTTACAGCTCTTGAAGCGCCACCCGTTTGTCCGTTTGAATTAAACATGTTATCCAGTTGGTCGCCAAACTCTGTACCACCGTTATCGTTGCCATAAAAGGTGCCCGGTGTATAAGATGAAAGCCTTGTGGCGCCCGTTAGTTGCCTGTTGGATACCGTAGCAATAATTTTAACACTTGGTGAGAAAAGCCAGGTGTAGGTACCATTAACAACATCACCGCTCTGATAGGTACTGCCATCTGAAGGCACAGCCGATACAAGCGTCGATCCCCCGTTAGCAAGCGTAGTGGCGTCACCATTATAGGTAGGGTTTACATCCCCCCAGGTAAGCCAATATACAGACTTGATAAGCTTTGGGTCACCTCCGGAATTTGTAGGGGCAGTAGATGGTGTTCCGCTTGGAGCATCACCGTTACTTGCATATTGCGCCGAAGCCTTGCCAATAAACAAGGTTAACATTATACACAATACCGTTAGCTTTAGTAAATATTTTTTAATCATAAATAACCTCTAAATCAATTTGGGGCTGCACTTAGGTATGCAGTATATTTAAAATACTTTGCAAAAACTGAAACTTAATAACGCAGCTTACGTTAAAACATAAATGCTTAAAAACATTTTTGCTTCAACGTAAACCTTTTTATTTTTTCCATAATATTCCGGTTGCTCTACCATTTAAGAGCAACTTATCTCTCTTTGCACTATTATCCGATGTAAAAGTAAAAAATATTATTACGTATTAATAGGCATTGATTATTCACTTTAAGTTAAAAATTACAACTTTTGGTGATAAATAAAATCTCTTCTAACGCAAATGGCCTTTAGCCGTAGTATTTCTACGGAACAGGTATTTATGCACGTGCCAATATTCAAACATTATACCATAAAAAATTTAAGCTTAATATACTTGTTATCAGCGTTTTATAAAAATTAGAATATTTTCCCCAGAAATTTATTGGGGAAACTTGTGGAAGTTAATCAACAGGTAAATATTTAAACAATAGTAAAAATTTATTAAACCACACTCATATTTGCCATGTATCGTCATATCGGCGCTATTCTGGCCATTATATGCGGTTATTTGTAACCAATTTATTTACTAACATTGCATCAAATATTTTAAACATTTTTAGTGAAAGCTACTATTCTTATTATAGATGATGAAAAGAGGCTTAACGATCTGCTGTCGCGGATAATCGGGTTAGAAGGCTTTACCGTATTACAAGCGTTTAATGGTATGGATGGCATAAACCTATTAGAGCGGGAAGATGTGCAGGTGGTGCTTAGCGACGTAAAACTGCCTGATATTAATGGCATAGAATTAGTGAAGGCAATTAAACTTAAAAAGCCTTATACAGAAGTGATAAACCTTACTGCATACGGCACCATAAATGATGGTGTACAGGCTATCAAGAACGGCGCATTTAACTATATAGTAAAGGGCGACGATAATGATAAGATTATACCGTTGCTTAACCAGGCTGTAGAAAAAGCGCAATTGCAGCAAAATGCGTTTAACGCAGATAAACGGGTAGCCGGCAAGTTTAGTTTCACACAGATAATTGGCGAATCGAAGGGGGTGAAAGAAGCGGTTTCATTGGCCCGCAAGGTATCTGCTACTGATACAACTGTTTTACTTTTAGGAGAAACAGGCACCGGAAAGGAAGTTTTTGCCTCTGCAATTCACTATGAAAGCCAGCGCAAACTTATGCCTTTTGTAGCCATTAATTGCAGCAGCTTTACGGGGCAGCTTTTAGAAAGCGAATTATTTGGCTACAAGGCGGGAGCGTTTACGGGGGCCAATAAGGATAAAAAGGGCCTTTTTGAAGAAGCTAATAATGGCAGTATATTTTTGGATGAGATTGGAGAAATGAGCCTGGAGTTGCAGGCGCGTCTGTTGCGAGTTTTAGAGAATAAGAGCTATAATAAGTTGGGAGATACCCAAACAACCAAAGTAAACGTACGGATACTGGCTGCTACAAACCGAGATTTACAAAAAGATGCAGAAGAGGGCCGTTTCAGGTTAGATCTGTTTTACCGGCTGTCTGTCTTTACCATTTCTTTACCATCACTTAATGAACGAAAGGATGATATTGTGCTACTGGCTAAATACTATTTAAAGTTTTTTAATGGCAATACAGGTAAGGCGGTTAAGATGACCGATGAATTTGCCGGGCTCTTAAAACGGCATGACTGGAAGGGCAACATACGCGAACTTAAGAATATTATTGAACGCGCTGTTATTTTAGCAGATGATGTTTTAGCTGCCGATGCATTACCTATACGGTTTAACCAGCAGGAACTTACTAAAGGGTATAATGCCTTAGATCTTCAAAGTATAGAAAAGCAACATATTTGTAAAGTGCTTGCCCACACTAAAGGCAATAAAACAGAAGCTGCCCGGCTTTTAGGTATTGGTTTAACAACCCTATACAGAAAGATAGAAGAATATCAGTTAACATAATTTACATCTCCACATTGGCAATAACCCTTCCATTTCGGAAGGTTTTTTTTCTTTTCAGGAAGTTTTATTGAAGCCATTTTTTGCTTAAAATATTCATATACAGTTATTTGTTGTTAATATACATGTTGTTTGTACTTCTGTTGCTATTGATTAACGGCGCACATTAACCTGCGCAATATTTAACAACGAAAGCGCACTTTTAATGAAAACGTTAATCCTTGCCACCGCAGCCATTTTGCTGTTTGGTATTACTGTAAAAGCCAAATCCACTTTATTTATAAATAACCTTAAAGACAGTATAAAAAGATCATTGCCTTCGCCTATACCAAATCTACCGTTTCCGGTATCTGACTGGGATGGCGGGCCGCTCATCGGTTCATACGGTACTGCGCCAAATTATCCGCTTCAAAAAGCATTAGGCATTTCCAAAAGCAAACTGAAAATACACGGCTGGGTAGATGTGGCAGGTTTAAGCTCTTCAAAGAATTCAAATGCACCAACATCATATGATTTGATACCTAATGGGGTAGCGTTAGACCAGGTCGGTTTAAAATTTGATCTGCAGCCTAATACCGTGCAGACAGGCCATTTTTCGTACGGGTTTTTATCTACTACCATATTTGGTACCGACTATAGGTATACTACCGGCCTTGGATATTTTAGCAATCAATTACTAAAGCATAATAACAAATATGGTTTTGATCCTACCGAATTTTATGGGCTGGTTTATTTTCCTAAAGTTGCCGATGGGATGCTGCTTAAAGTAGGCCGTTTTATATCGCCTGCAGATATAGAAGCACAGTGGGCACCAGATATTTATTTATACACGCACTCACTCATGTTTAGCGTAGATCCGTATATTTTTACCGGTGCACGGGCTACAATAAAATTAGGGTCGTACTGGCAATTAGAGTTAGGTGTGCACGGCGGTAACGATATGGCGCCATGGGGTAAATCTGCCCAACTAAACGGTTTGCTTATGGCACGCTGGGTATCACAGGGTAATGACGATTCTATATATGGAGGTGTAAACTCCTTCGGTAATGGTAATTACACTAATAATCACGATAACCTGCAAATGTTTGTGGGTACTTGGGGCCATAAGTTTAATGAAACCCTGCATATGATGACCGAAGCCTATTACCTGTACCAATACCACGCGCTGGTTGGTGGTACCGTAATTGATGGTCCACCGTAGCCGTTTTATACAAACGTAGGCGCTGGCTCGCCTATACCGGGTGCCGCAAAAGCGGTAGGTGCCGTAAATTATTTCCAGATTAAGCTTTCCGGTCACGATTATATATCCATCCGCAATGGCTATTTAAGTGACCCGCAGGGGGAACAGAACAGGCTATGCTACAGAATACTCTGACCATACCATCGGCTTTGTCCATCACTTTAATAACTATATAAGAATACGGCCGGAAGTACGATACGAAAGAGCTTACGCAAATGGAATTACCCCATATAACAACGGCACCAGGAAAGACCAAACAAGCGCCGCAGTAGATTTAATAGTTAGATTTTAACAAAATAATACTCTTTAAAACTTTAATCATGTAACGGTAATTAACAATGCATTATTTAAATAGTATTTTTAAAAATGCCCTATCACCTTATAAAACTTAAAGCATTACTGCTAAGTGCTTTGCTGTTGTGCCTTACAACATTCATAAAAGCACAAGACACTATCAAAACACACAGCAATTTAATAATTAGTGGTTATGCAGAAATTTATTACGGATTTGATTTTAACAGGCCACCAAATAATATGCGCCCAAGCTTTGTATATTCTCATAACAGGCATAACGAGGTAAACCTTAATCTTGGCTTTATAAAAGCCGGGTATGATGATGGTAAAGTGCGCGCAAATCTGGCATTTATGGCAGGTACTTATACAAATGCAAACCTGGTAAACGAGCCGGGGGTGTTAAAAAATGTCTTTGAAGGCAATGCAGGTATAAAGCTGTCGAAAGTTGCAAACTTGTGGCTGGATGCCGGCGTGTTTGCCTCACATATAGGTTTTGAAAGCGCTATAAGTAAAAACTGCTGGGTACTTACCAGAGATATAGCTTCAGACAACACCCCGTATTTCGAATCTGGAGCTAAAGTGACCTACACCAGCCCGGGCGGTAAACTCACTTTAACGGGGCTGTATCTTAACGGCTGGCAGCGTATTACACGCCAAAACGGCAATAGTGCGCCGGCAGGTGGTATACAGGTAATTTGGGAACCAATAGCTAAAATAGCATTCAACTATAGTAACTATTTGGGTATAGAAGGTGCAGACTCTGTTGGCGTGCGCCGTTTTTATAATAATTTTTATGGCACATTTCAGCTTACAAAAAAATTAGGGTTAATACTTGGTTATGATTACGGTATACAACAAAAATCGAAAGGTAGCGGGATATATTATAACGTATCGTCGCCTGTAGCTATTGCAAGATACCAGCTGGCAGCCAAGTGGGCTTTGGCAGGCCGGGTAGAATATTACCAGGATAAAAACGGCGTATTAATAGTTACAGGTACACCAAACGGGTTTAAAACAACCGGTTATTCTTTAAATGTTGATTATGCTCCCGCCGGGAATGCGCTGATCCGCCTTGAAGGTAAAGTATACGACAGTAAAGACCAAATTTTTAAAAGTTACACCGGGTTAGTTAATACAAGCCCGCTGCTTACTGCAAGTTTTGCGGTATCGTTTTAAAGGAGTAGCACCAAAAAAACAGATTTTATCATATTTATAATGAAAGTTAGAACAAGACTTCGCTTAGGCTTCGGCTTTTTGTTTTTAATAGTACTTTTTTTGGTGCCGCCTCGCTTTTTTATATCCGCGAGATATCAGATAGCGCAAAGGTTATTCTAAAAAATAATTACGAATCGCTTAGCTTTTCGCGAGACATGCGTACGGTTTTAGAAGACAATAAATTGCCGTTAGGTAATGCTGCGGTATGGGCATTTAACCGGCAAGTAGTTAACCAGGAGCATAACATAACCGAAAAAGGCGAAAAGGAGGCCACCAGGCAATTACGGCATAAGTTTGATACATTAAAGGCAGATCATCTGAGCCAACTGCAACAGCAAATAATTATGCATGATATTTATTTCAGCCTGCGGACTATTGAAAAATTAAATATGGCAGCTATCGTCCGCAAGAATGATACCGCACGCAAATCTGTAAATAATGCGGCGCTTTTTTTAGGCTTGGTTGGTACGGCCACATTTCTTATTCTGTTTAGTTTTAGCATAAATTTTCCGGATTATATTGCTAACCCGCTACGCAGTTTGCTTGAAGGTATACGCGAGGTTGGCGAAAAAAATTATAGTAAACGCCTTGATTTTACCCGTAACGATGAATTTTCTGAACTTGCAAACGCGTTTAATTTAATGGCCGCCAGGTTAAATGAGTGGGAAAACACCAATTTAGCGACGGTAATCTCGGAAAAACGACGGATAGAGGCCATTATTGACCAAATGCAGGATGCTATTATTGGTATAGATGAAAGGCACGAAATACTGTTTATAAACGATGCCGCATGTAAAACTTTAAATATTACCGACAGTAACATAATAGGCCAGAATGCCGATAACCTGCTTAACGCTAATTATCTGTTCAGGACAATTGTTAATGGCGACGCCACAATTAACCCATTTAAGGTGATAATTGAGGGCCGCGAATTTTATTTCCAATTGCAAAGCAGCGATATTTTAGTACCAAATTTGGGTAAACAAGGTTTGTTGAATATAGTGAGTAAATCTGCAGGCAAGGTTTACATATTGAAAAATATAACCGAATTTAAAGAGCGTGATGAAGCCAAAACAAACTTTATTGCTACAATTTCGCATGAGTTGAAAACGCCGATATCATCTATAAAGATGAGCTTAAAACTTCTTAAAGATAAACGTATTGGCGTAATGAATAATGAACAGTTACAACTGGTTGAGCATGTTAAAGATGATAGCGAACGCTTATTGAAGATCACAAGTGAGCTTCTCGAACTTTCGCAGGTAGAAACCGGCAACATCCAACTTAACTTTGCCGCGGCAAACCCAACCCAAATTGTAGACTATGCTATTTCATCAATAAAGCTGCAGGCAGAACAAAAGCATGTGTCTCTGGAAATTGAGAAACCGGCTAAACTTCCGCACGTAAATGCCGACGTGGAGAAGACCGCTTGGGTATTAGTTAATTTTTTGTCAAATGCACTTCGATATAGCTCAGCGCAATCGAAAATTGTGATAACACTATCAGAACAAGGCAAATATGTGGAGTTTTCTGTAAAAGACTTCGGCAGGGGCATTGATGAAGCTTATAAAAAGCGCTTGTTCGAGCGTTACTTTCAGGTTCCTGCAGATGGCCGGAATAAAGCAGGATCGGGTTTAGGTTTAGCTATTTCAAAAGACTTTATAATCGCCCAGGGCGGCATTATAGGCGTTGAAAGTGAAATGGGTGCAGGAAGTAGATTTTACTTTACATTAGTTAGCACCACAGGGGCTTAATAATTTACAACCTACAATTAAAGAATGTCTTTATAATTCGAATTTGTTTTTGGATAGCGATTCGTAACGTCACAATTGAATTAACCAGGAATATTTCGCAAAAAACCGAAAGATTTTAACCAAATTATCACCCTGGCCGACACTTATATTAACTTAACAATAACTTAACATTTAAAACCTTATTGGTAAAGATTTTATAACTTTATTTGGATGCTTATGTTATCTATCTGTCCTGTTATAAAAGTATGCTCTTACTAAACGTTTATACGCTCCCGCTTATTGGCCAGGTTAACCTAAGCGGGGCATTACTTTTAGTATTTATCATCTGCCTGTTGGCAGTTATTGGTTTTGAGTTTGTAAACGGGTTTCATGATACTGCCAATGCGGTAGCCACTGTTATTTATACAAAGGCATTAAAGCCCGTTGTTGCCATCCCATGGTCTGGCTGTTTTAACTTTTTAGGTGTACTGCTGGGTGGTGTATCTGTGGCGATGGGTATTTTGAAATTAGTACCATTAAATGATCTGATGCGCCTGCCTGTTGAAGTGGGCGCCTGCATGGTCATCTCTGTTTTACTGGCATCTATATTGTGGAATGTTGGCACCTGGTACCTGGGTATCCCATGCTCCAGCTCGCATACAATGATTGGGGCAATGATAGGCGCGGGCTTAGCATTTAATTTATATTATGGCGGAAAAGGCGTTAACTGGGGGCAAGGAGAAGAGATTGGGCTGTCGCTACTAATATCGCCGCTAATTGGATTTGGCTTCGCCGCACTATTAATGCTTTTTTTGAAACATGTAGTTAAATCTAAAGCGCTTTTTCACATTCCTAAAGGCGAGAATGACAAGCCACCTATATTAATCCGTTTATTGCTGATCACAACCTGCACGCTGGTTAGTTTTTTTCATGGTAGTAATGATGGCCAAAAAGGTGTGGGCTTACTAATGCTGATATTAATAGCTTTTTTCCCGGCAAAATATGCTGTAAATCACCATATTAAAAATGATAAGATTTTTGCGTCATTAAATAACACAGAGCAACTCTTAACAAGAGTATCCGCTCAAAATAAAGCTAACACGTTACAGTTTACTAACCTGCAGGCAGCCGTTCAGGAATGCAAATTACAACTGGCTAAAAAGAACGAGGAGGATAAAGGTGCCGCATTCGGTTTCAGGCAGTCGGTGCAAAAAGTAATAACAGGCATAAAAGCGTTAGAAAGCACAACGGGTGTTAATTTACAGGAAAGAGATAAGCACCAGTTGCATACCATTACTGAGGAATTAACCAGGGTAACAGACTTTGCTCCGGTGTGGGTGATAGCAATCATATCTGTGTCACTGGGGTTGGGTACCATGATAGGGTGGAAACGTATAGTGGTTACTATTGGCGAAAAGATAGGTAACGAACATCTCAACTATGCCCAGGGCGCTACAGCCGAAATTGTGGCTGCTTCAACTATTGGCCTTAGTACATCTTTCGGGCTGCCGGTTAGCACAACCCATGTATTATCTAGTGGTATAGCTGGGGCAATGGTGGCTTCCGGAGGTACCAATAATTTAAATAGTAAAACGTTAAGAAGTATAGCCGTAGCGTGGTTGTTAACACTGCCGGTGGCGTTGGCCATCGCTTTCTTGCTTTTTGTGCTTTTTCACTTGTTAGTATAAGGGCTGATGGCTAATTTACCACTATAGAAATGAAACAGATACTTGTTGCCACCGATTTTTCTAACTGTGCGGCTAATGCCATGAAATATGCCATGAAACTGGCAAAAGTGCTTGACGCAAGTGTTTGTGTTATACATGCCATACCGGCTACTGCGGGGATCAACAACAATATTTATAATGCTATTTTTATTGAGAACTATTATAAAAATAAGCGACAGGCATTACAAGAATGGGCCGATAAGTTCTCTCATGATAAAAAATACAAAAACATAAAGATTACTACACTTGGCGACGTTGGTTTCCTTAAAGCAGTTATATCTAAATATATAAAACGCCACCAGGTAGAATTGCTGGTAATGGGGATAACAGGCAGTACAGGTATTACCGGTATTGTTGGCAGTAACGCCAGCCTTATTGTAAACAAGATAAAAATACCAACGCTTATAGTACCCTTAGAAAGCAAATTTGCCAAAGTGCCGGTAATAACCCTTGCTACAGATTATGATACCAGGCTCTCATCTGAGGATGTGAATGCATTGAACGAGATGATAAAGGTATTTGGCTGTAAAGAAATGCAAGTGTTATATGTAGACGATAAGCCCGACACAAAGCAAATTGAGACCGGCGAAACAAAACTCAAAAACCTCATTAAACGTACCGAGCTCAAATTTAACTACCTGCCAAACAGCAGCCCGCTAAACGGTATAATGGATTTTATTGCCATTAACAATACCGATTTGATATGCCTTGTAAAACACCATCATAATATAGTTTACCGCTTGTTTTCGCGCAGCACGGTAAACCAGGTCATGAACAGGTCTGTAAAAGCTATATTGGTATTGCATGAGTAGCATATTCTAAATATAGCGACTAAGGTGATTCTTAATTAGGAAGGCTTATTTTGCCCATTGCTACAGATGGCATATCTGTACGCGCGCCAAAATTGATCGGGTCGCCGGCAACACATTCGTTTGCAAGTATTGCAAATAGTACTGCCTCCTTTGCATCTGGATGTATTCCTAACTCCGCGGTTGATTTAAAAGTTAGTTCGCTTAACTTCATCTTAATTATTTGCATAAGCATAGGGTTGTGAATCCCGCCTCCGCTCAGATAAACCACCGGCTTTGTTTTGCCATTTGTAAACTTGCCAAGCGCATCTGTAATAATCTTTGCCGAAAAATGGCAAAGCGTTGCCATTATGTCCTTTTGAGGCAAGATTAGGCCGGTTTTGGCAACCGCAGATTCCACAAAATTAAGGTTGAACAATTCAGGCCCGGTTGTGCGTGGAAATCCTTCTGAAAAAAAGGGGTGCACAGATAACGCCTTGAGCAAATCTTCGTTAACAGTACCCGAAGAGGCAATCAGTGCGTCTTTGTCATAGTATTTATCCGGAAAATGCTTTTGCACATATTGGTCCATGAGTGTGTTGCCAGGGCCAATATCCGTGCAAAAAACCTGTTCGGCTTTCCCGCTTGCAGGCAGAAACGTGAAATTAGAAATACCGCCGATGTTCAACATGATCCTCTCTTCAGACGCATCGGAGAATAAAATGTAATCTCCATAAACAGCAAGAGGGGCTCCTTCTCCACCAGCGGCAACATGTTTTTGCCTGAAATCGCTTATAGTTATTATGCCTGTGCCAAAAGCCAGGTGATCGCCATCGCCTATTTGTAATGTTGCATTCGGCTCTGATGCCATACCATGAGCCGATCCTGGAGCATGATAAACGGTTTGCCCATGGCTGGCTATCAGGTCAACTTTATCGGCGTCAAAATTCCAGGCTGCTAATTGTTTCAATACCAGCTTGCCGAAGCAAATTCCTATGGTGGCATTTAAAAGCGTGAGCTTTTTCTGATCTACTATGGCTTTAGCAAATACAGCCTTTAATTTTTCTTTAAAAGCGTTATCAAAAGCCAGGGTTGTAAAATGCAGTACTTCAACCATTGTGTTGCGGCCATTGCCTGTAAATTTGCAAAGCGCAATGTCAAGACCGTCGAACGATGTACCCGACATTAAGCCTATTATAACCCTGCTTTTATTACTGCCTATTTCGGCCAGGTGCTTTAAGTCGGAATTCATGGCTAAAGATAGGTAACGGTTGGAATTCTAAAAATGCAAAACACAACTAAACCTGTCCCGCACCACGCTGCTTAACCAATACAGCAGTTATATCATTTAGCGCTTTAACTTTTGCGGTAAAGTCGCCGGTTAAGGTTTCCCGTAATAAGCTTATTTGTAGCAACGTAATATTTATATCTTCGGGAAAACCTTCATTCAAAACTTCCTTTAACCGCTTGGCTACGGTTGGAGATTTACCGTTGGTAGATATAGCTACCTTCAAATCACCTTTTTGTACTATTGAACCCAGGTAAAAGTCGCACAGTTCGGGTTTGTCCGCAACGTTTATCAATAAATTCCGGCTATGTGCAGCCCCACGCACGTAAGCATTCAGCGCGCTGTCGTTCGTTGCTGCCACCACCAAATTTGCAGGGTCGAGGTCTCCATCGCTAAATTTTTTCTCCTTTATAATTACGGTTGGGTATTTTGCTGCCAACACGTATACTTCTTCAGAAATTTTTAGCGCAATAACTGTTACCCTTGCCAACGGACTATTGGCCATAATTGCGTTAAGTTTTTCAAGGCCAACCTTGCCCGCGCCAATTAATACGGTGTGCAATTGGTTAAGTTTCAAAAAAACAGGGAACAGCTGATTGCCTGGTGTTCTTTCACCAACGGCGATATTTAGTTCATTATAATTGGGTTGTAAAGTCATGAAGTTCTTCCATTAGTTTGAAATGGGGGTGAAGTGACACTACTTCGCCAGCCACAATAAGCGCGGGAGATTTTATATCATTTTCGGCAACGATATTTACAATAGAATCTACGGTGCCAACGGCCACTTTTTCACCAGCGGTAGAGCCACTCTGTATTACAGCGACCGGTAGTTTGCTTTTGCCACAGGCTATAAACACTGCTGCAATTTCGGCCAGTTTATGAATGCCCATCAATATTATTACAGTTGCCCTGGTTTTGGCAGCTTCATAAACATCTGCAGACAATTCGCCCGCGGCTGTAGTGCCCGTAACTACCCAAAAACTTTCACTCAAACCACGGTGTGTAACCGGTATTTGCTGTAAGCCCGGTACCGCTATAGAGCTGGAAATGCCGGGTATAACGGTTGCCGGTATATTATGCTGCGCCGCAAAATCTAATTCTTCATACCCGCGCCCAAATACAAACGGATCGCCACCTTTAAGTCTTACAACATGACCATAATTAATAGCATAATCAACCATTAGCTTATTAACTGCATCCTGAGAATAAGAATGATCGCCGGAGCGTTTACCAACATACACCCTTTGCGCACCTGCAGGGGCAAAATTCAGCATATCTTCATTCACTAATGCATCATATAAGATCACATCTGCTGTTTGCAGCGCTTTAAGGCCCTTTAAAGTAATCAGTTCTGCATCGCCAGGGCCGGCGCCCACCAGGGTAATGCGCGATTTTTTATTTAAATTCCGCTCAGACTTCATCATATCGCAGCCTCCTTTTTCAATTTTATGATCTCCAAAAACATTGTTGCCTTTGCTAAATAACCAGCAGCAAAATCTTCGGATGGCTCGTTTTTATTTATCTGCAGCACCAGATCGCTAAAACTGCCGGCCAGGTCAAGTTCATTCGTATCTATGTAATTCACATCAAACTCTCTGATGATGCCGGTTTGTGTACTGCTGTTTACGTTTTTTTGTAAAAGCAAAGCTTTTGCTGCACCTATGAAAACAGTATAACTATGGTATATAGAATCGGCCCAGGCGCCTGCCTTAAAAGATTCGTTTGCCCAGCCAAGTTTTTCTTCTGTCTCGAAGAGGAGCGTGGCCACTAAGTCTATAACAACACCTGCGCATTCGCCAACACCTATTGCGGTAGCAAAAGTTTCTACATGGCCCCAATCAACAAATTCATCATCAGTGAGATTTGTTAGATCGGCCAGCGGCTTTAGAAGTTGATAGAAATAATCTTTTCCAAACCGGTCATAATATTGATGGAACGTTTCACCGGCCGATGAACTGGTTTGATAATCATTAAGTATTACCCTTAACGCATATGTAGCGCGTTTAGCAGGCACTTTAATTACCTTATCTGCCGCGCGGCCTATACCGTTGCCTACCGTACCGCCGCCTAATAAAACCTGAACGGACGGCAATACCTTATTTCCGGCTTTTAAAGAGCTGCCATGAAAACCAATATGTGCAAGGCCGTGCTGCCCGCAAGAATTCATGCACCCGCTTATTTTTATTTTTACTTCGCGGTTATATATCAGGTGCTCGTATTCGTTGTAGATCACATCTTCGAGCACTTTAGATAAGGTCATGCTGTTAGATATTCCCAGGTTACATGTATCTGTCCCGGGGCAGGTGGTTACATCTGCAACACTATCAAAGCCAGGGGCAGCCATATCAATACTTTCCAGCGCGCGATAAAGCGCGGGCAATGATTCTTTACGGGCGTATTTTAGCAGCAAGCCCTGATTTTGCGTTATCCTGATCTCATCGGCAACATAAGGGCTTATGGCTGCCACCAATTTACGGGCCACTGCAGACGGGATATCACCAACCGGAACTTTTACGTATACCCCGTAAAAATCTTTCTGCTTTTGCTCAAAAACGTTTGTGACCAGCCATTGCTCATATCGCAATGGGTTGGTAAGGTCTTCTAAGGCAACATTGTTTTCAATAAGCTCTGGCGGATGTGGCTGCATAACCGCCGCGTGATCAACCTGAAAGTATTTTACCTTATTGGCGGTTTTCTCTATGGCGGCTAAACGAAGCAATTCTTTGAGGCCTATCTTTTGGATCAGAAATTTAAGCCGCGCTTTATTACGGTTATTACGTTCGCCGTTGCGGTCAAATACCCGGATGATGGCTTCTATGTAAGGGATCAGCTCATTTTCGGGTAAAAACTCCTCTACAGCATGCGCAAGTGCAGGCTGCGCCCCTAAACCGCCGCCTAAAAGTACTTTAAAGCCGCGGCTCCCGTCATCCTTCGTTTTTGGGATGAAGCCCAGATCATGTATATAAGAAAAGGCCGTATCTGCTTCACTTGATGAAAAGGCGATCTTAAATTTGCGCCCCATATCCTGACAAATGGGATTACGTAAAAAATAATCGAACACTGCATATGCATATGGTGAAACGTCAAATGGTTCCATCGGATCTATACCGGCAGTGGGTGAGGAAGTTACGTTCCTAACGGTATTGCCGCATGCTTCGCGCAAGGTGATATCATCCTGCTCCAGTTCGGCCCAAAGCTGCGGTGTACGGTCCAGACTAACATAATGGATCTGAATATCCTGACGGGTAGTTAGATGGAGGTTGCTGCTTGCATACTCATCAGCTATATCGGCAATGCGCAGCAGTTGTTTAAAGGTAAATTTACCAAACGGCAACTTGATGCGTACCATTTGCACTCCGGGCTGGCGCTGGCCGTAAACGCCGCGCGCCAAACGTAAG
This sequence comes from Mucilaginibacter sp., assembly GCA_965277245.1. Lineage (GTDB taxonomy): Bacteria > Bacteroidota > Bacteroidia > Sphingobacteriales > Sphingobacteriaceae > Mucilaginibacter. The sequence continues at coordinate 1,659,808 of OZ255719.1, read as the reverse complement.
CTTCTGAATTTTTCATCGTGAATCTTCCCTTCCCTAAACGCCCGGATCTTTCGCTCCAAATCTATAATGTCTTTCTCAACAACCGGGTTCTCAAGCTCGGTTCTAAAACTTTGCATAATAGTTTTTTATAAAAAAGCCCTCGTATTTTTCTGCCTTGAGGGCGTGTATAGTCAAATTTATGCCGAAATAACTTATTTAAGATTGTAACGGTCAACGAATTCGATCGTAACAAAAAATTAGTTTCTCCTACACACGAAGATATTGGATACTTCAGTAAGTTAACAGACTTTTTTAGAAAATGACATTAATATCTGCCATGAAACCGGTGACGGTTTGCCCGCTGTATTTTTTAAATATCCTAAAAAAATAATTTGGTTCACTAAAGCCCAGGTAATACGCCAATTCCTTAGGAGCAAATTCACGGTAAAAAAGACATCTTTTAGCTTCAATTATAAGACGGTTTAAAAGATATTCTTTCGGTGAATTTCCGGGCTTGAAGACGCTGCTGGCAATAGGAAATATGATAATATGCCGAGGATACTTAGAACAAAGCCACGGAAAGGTGATTTTTCAAAAACTCGTGATTCAAAGGTTGTTTATTTTAATTCCGGATACGCTGATTGAAATAATCGTCAAAAAACAGCCGCCAAATATTTTCGCTTACGAAATTACTAAAGCCTCCCTGCCGATGAAATTTGCAGTGTATCGCGTAAGAGGTGAATTCGATTATTCGGCAATTAACGCAACAAAACAGAAAATCAAGTGGACATGTAGCTTTCATAACAAAAACTTGATCAGTAAATATTTTATCAATAAATATATTAATGAACCCACCGCCCGTGGATGAAAGGCATGCCGGGCGCTACTATATCTCAGGTAGAAAAACTGAAGGATGAGTGATTTTTCCATAAACGTGGTTATTTTGAGGAGAAGAGCTATAAGAAATCATACTACGGACGACTAGCGAATTATGCTGCCGCTAATAATTATTACAAGATGAGCTTCCAACTAACTGAGGAGATGACTTCCGAATCGTTTGGCAACCTCTAAAAGAACAATGCTAAGATCTGGCTTTAAAAGGAAGAAAATGATTTAAAGATATAGGACAGCTATCGGCAAACCTGAAAAAGTGCCTCATTAACTGGAACATTTAATGAAAATCTAAGGTAAGAAACCTTTCGAGGTCTCCGAATAGGTCTCCAGAACGTTGAGCATTTTTGACTTCTTTTGAGGTATAATTCATAAAAAAAACGCTATAAAACCCGGTTTTATAGCGTTTTGGCCTGTTTTGAGGCTGTAAAAGTGGAGCCGGAGGGATTTGTACTGCCCATACTACGGCTTGATATTCAATGTCTTATGTGGAATTAAATTCTTACTCACCGAATTACTCACCACTTTTGATTATAGACTAATTGCAAATCTTAGGTTATAAAAATAAGGATTTTTTTAGATTAAATCAAGTCTTTATAATGATATGACTGGATTGAATTACAGATTTTTTAACCCATAATGGTTAGTATATTTGAAAAATATACATTATATATTTTTCCAAATCTTAGCACAAAAGACACCTAATACATGGCGACAATTAAAAGAGAAGCTGGCGATAAAACTAAAGGGTTTACCTTACAAAAACAAAGAGCAATTGCACTATTTTTAGATGCGATAAAAGCTAATACCAATGCTCATATCAATGTCGCTATTGAATATAAAGGTGATGTTTACCTTCAGAACGAGCAAAATGGATACATAGAAGAACAAAAGAATTATGATGCTGATTCAAAGTTCTCATTTAATTCTGCACAGATATTAAACACACTTGTTTATTTTCTTGAGATATGGTTTAAGGAAAATAAAAGCACTAATATTAAATTCGGGTTTTATTCTACCAATGGCATTAGTAAGGAAAGTAACACAACTTCAACCACCAAATTAGGTATAACATTACCGAGTTCGCCAATCCTTGATCTTCTCATAGCCAAACAATATCAAACTACGGATTTAATGCCGTCAGTGTGGGCATATTTAGTAAATGAATACTCAATACAATATAGTGTTGATATTACTAAGATTACCGATGTTACTGAGATTATCAAATTTCTTAATCTAATAGATTGGAATTTCTCTCAGGATAATGAAAAAGATTATGAGCCGGATATCATTAAGAAAATCTCTGAATCGGAATTCAGCCACCTCCTAAAATCACCTTTTCACGCACAAATCGCCTACGCCAGTTTAATGTACGCGTTGGAAAGTCGTCAAGATGTGTCCGACCGTCTTGAAAAATTATTAAGTAAACATGCTGTTGAGAATATCTTTTTAAAAATCAGTCATGGTGATAAATTGGATGCAGCGGTTAATAAATATTTAACGTTCGACCTTTCCGAGTTAAACATAAAGAGTAAGGATTTTTTAAAGCAATTTCTTGAAAATAAATATTTTGCTAACGTAAAAAACAAACAGTTTCCGGAAATTATTGGAAGAAAAGTCGCAAAGCATGACCGACAGGTAAAAACTGAAACTAAAAATCTGCAACAATCAAATCCTGATTTTGCAAGATTGCTACAGGTAGTTATTAAAGAATTAGGTGATTTTATTAACTCTGATCGTCCCACCTTTCTGTTCGGAGAAATGGGAAGTGGGAAAAGCACTCTCCTTGCTCATTATTATTATGAAAATGGTGAAAATGCTATCTTTTTACCTACCTATTATCTGAAAGGTAAAATCGGAAAAGAGTTAAAAAACTTTAAAGAATTAGTAAACCAATTTGTCAATGAGGAGCTAAAGTTAAGTTCCAAATCATTTGACCTTGATCTTATATTATCAAGCAATGCAGAATTAGTATTGATTATTGATGGTTTGGACGAATTGGAAAATGTAGAAACCAAACAGCTACTACTGCACCTTGTAAGTATTGCGGAAGTTCCAAATCTGAGAGTAATCGCATCAGCGAGACCTATTGAAGTGGAACAGCATGTAAATTTTAATCAATGGAATTGCTTAACAACACTTGATTTAACTGACCAAGAAGTTAAAAAAATCCTATTGAACGAAGCAGTGGCGATTGGATTAGATAGTCAAGCTGCAATAATGGATGCTGGTTTACGCTATAATATTCTCAAATCTAAATCCGAACTCTTGGCGAGCGCCAACACTCCCTTATCCATTTGTTTAATACGGGACTTTTTGACTGATGATATTGGTAATAAAACCTTGGGAGATATTTTATTTGATGTTATAAAAAAGAGGTTAACTTGGACTGAAGACGATCAGAAAAATTCATTTACTAATTTTACCACCCATTTTCCGCATCCCATTCAAAGGGAAGGTATTCTTTCTGCAATTGCCAGCAAGATATATCAGTCAAATAATGGAAAAATCAATGATGACCAACTTTTTCAGATTTTAAATTCAGAAGAACACATACAAGCCGCGACTACCGAACGAAACAAGGTAGTGGCCGATGGTATCGTTTTTTACAAAAACATTTTTCTCCAAAACTCAAGTGATGGATACGGTTTCCAATCTCATCAACTGTATCAGGTGGCGGTTGGATTGGCGATATTTAACACTTTAAATAAGGGTGACCAATTCGCATTTAAAAACTCCTTAATTGATGAGTGGCGTTTGATTTCATTTGCTGGCACTATAGCCAGGCGCAAAGGTGAAACCGACAAAACAGCTCCGTTCTTTGAAAAAGTGGTGCAAGACTTAATGGAATTCAGGGAAAACACCCCTGCGACAGCAGTTTTGTTGGGAGAAGCCCAAATTAAAACGGTTGATGAACTTTTTTTCAAGTTATTAAAAACGCTTGGTTTTAGACCATTAATGTTTTGGGGTAATACTGATACACTAGTTACAAACTCATACGCTTATGTTTTTAATAGTCTTGGGCAAGAGGGATTTGATTGGTTCTTTGACAACTATATAAGTCCGCTTTACCCATCGCGAACAGGGATAGACGAATTGCCTATCGCAATTTTTAGAAATTTATTACTAATACGGCAATATAACTTAACTGCGAGAGAGATTCAGCAATTAACATTCATTGTTCCCATTTATATAAAAACCTATTCCTTCGCGTGTACAACATGGTTTCCAGCAATCGTTCTCGCAATACCGCAAGCCTTTGAACTTAGGGAAAGGTGCATTTTATTTGCGCAATCACTTGAAAATTTAACAACGTCACAAAGAGCGGAAACCTTATTAGTTGAGGAATTTGCAAAAGGAAATCAAGAGGCCGTGTTCATTGGCCTTGAAATGGTGTGCTTGAAGAAAGACCAAATCAAACCAGTTACCTTATCCTTATTGCTCAAATTAGCAAAAGGAGAAATTAGTCAAACCATTCTCGATGCAGCAATTGAAGCGATTTCAAAGGGGCAGGACGAAATATATAAGATTCTAATTGAACACCTTGCCCCTAATACGCTTAAAGGCTATTTACGATTTTCGGTTCTTCACAAAACAGCATTAAGTAGCTCCGCAGCCTTTTTCTTGTTTAAATACTTTGGAGAGCGTAGCCTTACCTTTATTGGTGAACCTCTATTGATCAAAACACCCTGGTTCGATTATCGTCACCTTGAAAAAGAAATGATATTGGACGAATTGATCGTTAACGATATAAATGGTTTTGATTTTATCATTCACAACCGGCCAATTGTGCATGATAACTTTGGTTTACCGGAATTGTATATTAAATACTTTTTAAAGGCAATTATCGCCACCGACGAAATATACATACAAGAATTTCGACTTCTCATCAAAGACCTTGGAAAATTTTCGCTTACCCGTTACCCAGAAATACGCGAGTTATTTAAAGCAGCGCTGAAAAAGACGGAATATTATGATGCCGTTGTATTGTTATTAAAACATATTGATGCAAATTGGCGATTTTATGCCGCATCGGTTTTGGTTGTTACATTTCCCGAATCAGAATTTAATGCGCTACAATTAATAATCAGGTCTGCATTTCAAAGGTCATCAGATACAAAAGAATTTTTGAGGTTCTGTATGAAATTAAACTACAGCTCCCAAATACTAGAACAAGTTCATGCGCTATTATCAGATCTACCGGAAGTACCTAAAATATTTGCTTTAAAAATACTTTTCCATAACGGTGGTATTAGTCTTTCACAGGCTGAAACAGATGAACTATTGGACGGAATTAGTGGTAAAGCGTCATTCTTAGATTGGAGCGAAACCTTACATGATGATGGCGTAGCGAAGGTTGCTGCAAGCGAAACGTTTTTTAATAAAATAATTGATCGTTTCAACTCAGAGGAACTAAATGATGTTCAGGCAGCAGCTTCTAATTTAATTTACTATCATTATTCAAAACTGTCTAATGAGCAAAAAGCGCAAGCATGGCTGTTTTATATCCATCAATATGATAATGGGCTATTAGATTTTCATCGGAAACATCAATCTCTTTTAGGTGATTCACAGTTTACTGATGAACTTTCAAAAGTGATCGAAAACAAACGTCATTTAATCGGAGGAAAGAAATTTTTATTTGAATTGTATCGCGATGTGGTTTTGGCTGGCAGTAATTATGATGCGTTTTTTGATATGCTGATTATTGCTCAACGTGGTTTTTCCAGGGATAACATCGAACATATGTTTGAACTCTTTATAGACCTTGGAAAGGCAAGTGCGGAAAGCGGTGAAAATCTTGGTTCGACAATCACCAGACTAATGGAACTTCCGGCCATTTCGCAAAATAGAACTGACAATAGATTATTGCCTGAAATGGCCGTTTTAGGGCATGAATTTGGAGCAATAGATAAAACCCGATTATCTGAAATTGTTAGTGGATACAGAATTTCTAAAGACGAGGTCGCGGCATCATTACTTTACAGGCTTGGGGAGATTCCTGATGCGTACCACCCAGACCGGATGTATAAAGGGCACATACCAATTTTTACAGACTTTGAAGCTGTAAAATTACCTGATTTTAAAAAGGAAGATGCGGCTAAATTGTTAGTTGATGCCGAAGATGTTCCCGATCGATTTTTACAATTTGTGATTTGGGCATTAATTACAAAGGCATTTACAAAAGAAGAATTGTTGCAACTATCAACTAGGGGAAACCTTGCCAATTTTTTGCCGTTGATATGCTGTTCTGTTTTGGCGAAGAATTTAGCCTTGACTTTTACATGATGCTAACGATATTGGTAGCCTAAAACATTATTTACGAGCCAAAACTCAATATTTAAAGTCGGTTATATATAAAATCAAAGAAGTCATTACATCTGATCCGCAGGAACGGCCACTTTATCAGACTTCTTTAATTAATAGTATTGATGAAAATAACGCTAGCGAAGTTGTCGACATATATGCTGAATTAATTGCACTGGATTATCATTTAGAGGCTGATCATATTGCAAAACTTTTTGAAGCATTGATGGAATTGCCCTACCGATTAGATTTAAATCTAATGCACCGAATATTTACTCAAATTGTTAAAGTAAATATGGAGGACAAAGAAAAATTAGTTAAATCCTTAAATATTACCTTAAAATCTGCACTATCAACAATTTCAGATCATCATGATGGAAAGCTTGATGGTATCTCATGGGCAATCTCGTTGATTATTTTGTTTTTAGGTGATGAATTAACAGAAGAAGTTGAAAACGGATTTTTAACTGGTTTGAGGTCATTATTTATACAGGATGGCCCTAATTATTCAGGTGTAGAAAATCTTAAAAAATTTAAGGCGCGTGATGTACTAGTATCAAGTCAAATAATATTGTCTCAAATTAAAAAAGAGTATCTAAAATCAATAGTTGAAAAAGGAATGGAAAGCGAAGATGTTGAAATAAGTGCTGTTTGCCGTTTATTTAATTTATTCAATTAAAAAGCACATATCTCCACCACATTAATTAATTTAAAACAATAAAGACTTATCAACTATATCGCACGCGACTTTTAGTATTTAATTATTACACACACCATCCCATTTTCAATGCTTAGGCACCAAAAGCGCAAGGCGGGTTAAATGTCAAGGCCGAAGCACCGCTAAAAAACAAATAAAAATGCTTCGCTTGTATAGCCTTTACGTTTCACCCGCCGGTCGGTAACTTTGCCGGACGCGGTGAAATGGGATTATAACATTTGAGTGATGGGAAAGGTAGGTATGTTATGAGGAACGAATTTCACTCCTGCCAGAGGCATCGAGGTTGACGGCGCAATGAAACCCGGCGCGATAGCGTGAGGTGCAATGAAGCCGCCTCCCGTAGCTGCATGGTTCCAACGGGTGTGCGTGTCGTTTGCTTTTCAGCAGCAAGGCCGGACGATTAAAATGAGCGCAATTACAAATAAGCTAATGGAGTTTTGGATCAGCTTTCCTGGTTAATCTCTTTTTCTTCCGAAAAATTGTAGCGTTTAAGCGTTTTATGTAATTGCGCTTTGATTTGTTTAACTAATATTCTTGGTCTTAAAACTCTTATTTTTGAACCAAACCCTAACAGCTCCCGCTCCAGCTCGAAGTTGAGAATCACTTTGATACTGAAAACCTTACCCTCATTTTCTTCCCCTAAAAACTTTTGCGTATGATGCAGCGGCTTGGTGATTACATAAGGCGCGTTAGCATTATCGATCCAGAATACCACCTCGCAATCACGTTGGCCAGGGGATTTCGTAACGCCGATCACATCATTGTAATAAGTAGTCAAGTCTATAATTCTATTCTCTCTATATTTTTCATCATGCTCTTCTATGGAATGTATCCGGTCAAGAGCAAGATTTAACAGATGTCCTCTATTTTTATGCGGTACTCCCAACACAAACCAGCGGTTGCGGTATTCCTTTAATAAATAAGCACTAAAACAAAATGTACTTGCTTCCCGTGCTTTGAAAGATTGGTAGGTTAAGCAAAGCGTTTTCTTACCCACAATGGCCTTACGGATACCTTCAATATATTCCAGCCCTTTAAGGTTGTCATTTTTTTCAAAGTCGATCACCGGCGGGCTATGCGTTTTTTGCGAATAGATCTTGTCTTCCAGCTTGCTCACCATTTCGTTCAGATCTGTAAAATGGTTAAAGCCTTTAAACTGCTTTAGTAAACCGGATACTTCGCTTAATACCTGCATATCCTGCTGACTGATTGGACTGTTAGTGATGCTGTAATTTTTTTCGGCATACGTATAATATTTCCGGTCAACCACAATGATGGGCGCCTCATAACCCAGCTTGTTACTGCGCATCATTTCAATATCGGCTTGTACAGATCTGCGGCTCACACCCTTGTCAATGCCCTCAAACTCATATAAAGCATCAGAACAAGCATCAATCAGATCATCCAATGTCCATCGCTTATAACGGTTTTGGAGGCAGTTATCAATAGTGCGATATCGGACAAGGGCATTACGGTTAACAGGCATCTAAAAATATTTTAATAAATATGGTAATTATTTTTTACTGCGCAAAAAGACTGCGTACTTACAATTCACCTTTGTAGTGTTGAAAGCGTGCATTGCTAATAAAGAGGGTAATGCACGCCACATTGAGGAGAATAATTATCTTAACCATTCAATATTAAACTGATGTTACTAACCATATCCACTACACATTACCCTGCCGATGATTTGAGCTATTTATTGCACAAGCATCCCGGTAAAATACAATCTGTTGATATCTCGGCAGGAAAGGCTCATATCTTTTATCCGGAAGTAAGCGCACAAAAATGTACCGCCGCCTTGTTACTGGATATTGACCCGGTGGGATTGGTAAGAAGCGCAGGCCCAAAAAGCAATGACTTTGCCCTGGAACAATATGTAAACGACAGACCATACGTGTCCAGTTCATTTATGAGCGCTGCCATTGCTAAGGCTTATTCTTCTGCCCTTAACGGCAGATGCAAGGATAAACCGGAACTGGTAGATATAGCAATGCCTTTTACAGTGAAACTATCAGTGTTACCTGTAAAAGGTGGCGAAGGTGTATTAAGATCGTTGTTTGAACGATTGGGTTACCAAATCAATGCCATACAACATCCGCTTGATCCCGCTTTTCCTGAATGGGGCTACAGCCGATATTTTACAGTGGAGTTAAGCAATAAGCTTACTTTACAGCAACTGCTTTCACACTTGTATGTGCTGATACCTGTGTGCGATAATGACAAGCATTATTGGGTAAACCAGGAGGAGGTTGAAAAACTACTGGCTAAGGGCAAAGATTGGTTGGAAACACATCCAGCTAAAGAAATGATCGTTCGCAGGTATTTAAAAAACCAACTGTCGTTGGCTAATCAGGCTTTGGGTGTGTTATTGAGTAAAGATGAGATTGAAGACGCAATAGAAAATGAATTAAATGTAGAAGCAGCGAAAGATATTGAAGAACCGCAATTACGCATACACGAGTTGCGTTTACAAGCCGCTAAGGACGAGCTATTATTAGCCGGCGCTAAACGTGTAGCCGACTTAGGTTGCGGTGAAGGCAAACTCATCAAGCTTTTATTGGCCGAGAAGCAGTTTGAATTTGTATTAGGCATGGATGTAAGCTATCGCTCGCTTGAGATCGCTAAAGAAAGATTAAAGCTGGAACGCATGCCTGAAAGGCAATTGCAAAGGATACAGTTGATTCAAGGCTCGTTAACATACAGGGACAAACGGCTGGAAGGCTTTGATGGCGCCGCATTGGTAGAAGTGATAGAACATTTGGATGAACCCCGGTTGGCTGCATTGGAAAGATCGGTATTTGAATATGCGAAACCTGGCGTAGTGGTGATTACTACACCCAACGCAGAATATAATGTACGTTTTGCGGATTACGAGGAAGGCAAAATGCGCCATAATGACCACCGCTTTGAATGGACAAGAAAAGAATTTGAAAGCTGGGGTACTGATTTGGCAGTAAAATATAATTACAACGTGATCTTTAAACCTATTGGAGAAGTTGATGCTGAAGTTGGGGCCTTAAGCCAGATGGCGGTATTTAGCCGCCGTGATGAGATAGCAGAACAATTGGTGTAATCACAATTAAAAAGAAAAGAAATGTCAACAAATAAAACCATACAAATACCTGAATTATCATTGGTTGTACTGATAGGTGCTACCGGATCAGGGAAATCTTCATTTGCTCAGAAACACTTCAAAGCAACGGAGATCGTATCCTCTGATGCTTGTCGCGGAATGGTTAGTGACGATGAAAACAATCAAGCGGCCTCTGCCGATGCTTTTGCATTGGCCAGGTATATTGCCGGTTTGCGTTTAAAGAACGGGCTGGTAACCGTAATTGATGCCACCAATGTGCAGGAAGAAGCGCGTAAAGACTGGATTAAACTGGCTAAGGAATACCATTGTCTGCCGGTAGCCATCATCTTGAATATGCCTGAAAAAATTTGCGTACAACGTAATGCTCTACGCCCGGACCGTAATTTTGGCGCTCATGTAATACCGCAGCATATTTCGCAATTAAAACGAAGCTTTAAAAAGCTGAAGTATGAAGGTTTCCGCCATATTATCGAATTACGTTCGCCCGAAGAAGTTGAGGCGATAGCGGGTATTGTACGCGATCCTTTATACAACAACAAAAAGCAGGAAACAGGACCATTAGATATCATAGGAGATGTACATGGCTGCTATGATGAGTTAATAAAGCTTTTAGCAGACTTGGGATATGTCAATAACGGTGAAACGTGGGTTCATCCCGAAGGCCGGAAAGCTGTATTTGCGGGTGACCTGGTTGATCGCGGGCCCAAAACACCTGAAGTATTAAAGTTGGTAATGAGCATGACAGCCACTGGTAACGCTTATTGTGTACCTGGTAACCATGATATTAAACTGATGCGATGGTTGAGCGGTAAAAACGTGCAGGCTAAACACGGATTACAGGAATCTATCGATCAGTTAAGTTTGGAAACACAAGAGTTCAGAGATCAAACTAAGAAGTTTTTAGATGGCCTCATTAGTCATTATGTGTTTGATAGCGGTAAATTAGTCGTTGCCCATGCCGGTTTAAAAGAGAGTATGCAGGGGCGCGGTTCCGGTGCGGTGCGTGAGTTTTGCTTATATGGCGAAACCACCGGCGAGATTGATGAATTTGGTTTACCCGTTAGGCTTAACTGGGCAGCTGAATATAAAGGCAGGGCTATGGTTGTTTATGGACATACACCTGTTCCTGAAGCACAATGGTTGAACAATACCATTGATATCGACACCGGTTGTGTGTTTGGCGGGTCATTAACAGCTTTACGTTATCCTGAACGGGAATTGTTAGCCGTAAAGGCTGCTCGGGTTTACTGCGAGCCGGTAAAACCCTTGAATCATGGCAAGACTAGTACGGTAAACTTAACCATGCAACAGGAAAACGATAGTGTTTTAGATATCGCTGAGTTTACAGGAAAACAGATCGTAGAAACACGCCTAGGTAACAACATCACCATAAGGGAAGAGAACGCTATCGCGGCATTAGAAGTAATGAGCAGGTTTGCTATCAATCCAAAATGGCTGATCTATTTGCCGCCTACGATGAGCCCGTCGAAAACCAGTATCCTGGATGATTACCTTGAATTCCCGACCGAAGCTTTTGACTATTATAAAGCAGCTGGAATAAACAAAGTAGTTTGCCAGGAAAAGCATATGGGTTCAAGAGCAGTAGTTATTGTCGGTAAAAATGAAGAAGCGATAAGCAACGCATTTGGAATTACAGGCGAAGGTATAGGTACGGTTTATACCCGTACAGGTCGCGCCTTCTTCAATGACAAAGCAACCGAGCAGGCCTTATTAGCACGATTGAATGCGGCGTTGATCAATTCTGGATTTTATGATGCTTTTGATACCGACTGGGTTTGTTTGGATACCGAGTTAATGCCCTGGAGTGCTAAAGCGCAAGCTTTACTACAAACGCAATATGCGGCTGTAGGCAGCGCGGCAACGCATGCCTTGGGCGATGTGATGGATGCGCTGAAACAATTAGCTCAAAGGGATGCAAACGGAGAGGCTTTATTAGCAGAATACAGCGAAAGGCAAAAGGAAGCTAAGCAATTTACTACAGCTTATCAGCAGTATTGCTGGCCGGTAAACAGCTTGGATGATTATAAACTGGCACCATTCCACATCTTAGCGTCCGAAGGAAAACTTTGGACAAGCGAGAATCACGAATGGCATATGGAACAAATAAAAAAGATTTGTGAGGCCGATCCGGCCATCTTATTGGCTACACCTTATAAGATCGTGGAACTGAATAACGAAGCCAGCATTAACGATGCTACGGAGTGGTGGTTATCTTTAACTGGTAAAGGCGGGGAAGGTATGGTGGTTAAACCTTACAACTTTATTGAAAGAGACGGTAAAGGATTGATACAGCCAGCTATCAAGATCAGGGGAAAAGAGTATTTACGGATCATTTATGGCCCGGAATACACTGCTCCTGAAAACATCATCCGCCTAAAGTCACGCGGATTAAATGCCAAACGCGGATTAGCCATGCGCGAGTTTGCTTTGGGCGTAGAAGGCTTGCAACGCTTTACCGATAAAGAACCGTTAAGGCGCATACACCAATGTGTGTTTGGCGTATTGGCAATGGAAAGCGAGCCGGTCGATCCGAGATTATAAATCGGCTAAAAAAATTGACCATATTGCAATGCGGTGTTTTTACCGCGTTGTAATTGGTTAAGCGATAATATCCAATTGTATCATGAACATAAACGAAGCGATCACACAACTTAAATCTTATAATGGCCCATTTGAATTGACGCTACATCCTGGCGCAGGTGAAGCTTTGATCAAAGATGTGGAGAATGCTTACGGTTTTGAATTACCGCAGGACTTTAAATCTTTTTATTGTTTTACCAATGGGTTTGAAATGGACGAGGACATTTTCAATATGATCCCGCTTGGTGAAATGATAGGAAATAGTAAAGATGACAAGCATCCACCCATTGCAGAGTATATGATCTACAGCGATATGTGGCACCTTGAAATAAACACTGATGATCCGAATCAGTATGAATATACGTTATTGACTACGATTCAGAAAAAATGGTACTGACCAATTCGCTTGCTGAATTTATTGCACGGTTTTTGAAAGGCGGTGTATTTGAGATCGGAGGTCTTTATGCCTGGAAAGATGAAGTCAAAGCTAAAATTCATGGGAGAACGGACCCGGCCAAAATACAGCAATTATTTGGTGCCTGGCGTGAATGTTTGATACTTGGCCTGATCAAGGAAGAAGAGGTAAAGTATCATGCGGACTGGATCATTACAACGGAGGACGATCCACATCATTTTTTTATTGATATTTCCCTCAGCAAAAATCTGAACGACTTAGTTACCCTCTTGGATTCATCAAATTTAGCACATGACATTTTACAGGTTCGCTTGGTGTTGGCTGTAGCAAGCGTGGCATTACTCATCGATAAAATCACACCTGACAGGGCGATAACCATACTTGAATATTTGAGATGGAAGGGTCATTTTACAGATTATGAAAGAAACGAAATAGATTATCTTTTAGCATGGTGGGATGACATACAAGAGGTTAATGAACCTGAAATGGAGGCAGAAGCAAAGGCGCGACTAAAGGATTTTCTAAGTAGTTATAACCGTCTAAGCTTACATAATCATAGACTGTGGCCTTCTATCAACGCACGAATCACTGAGATATTTAACAATAAATCATAGTGTCCATATCGTTTGACAGCGCGTTTCAATATCAACATCAATAATTACTTTGAACCATGAAAGAGATCATCCTGCAAAAGTTAGCTGAACTGGAGAAAACGGAAAATATAAAAATCCTGTACGCGTGCGAATCGGGCAGTCGGGCTTGGGGCTTTGCCTCGCACGATAGTGACTTTGATGTTCGTTTTATTTACGCCCGGAATGTTAACCACTATCTGAGTATTGCAGAAATGTCGGACGTGGTTGGCATCCCGGTTGACGAAGTATTGGATATCGGCGGTTGGGATCTAAAGAAGGCTTTGAAGCTATTCCTCAAATCAAATGGCCCTTTGTACGAGTGGCTGCAATCACCTATCGTATATCGTCAGGATAATGCTTTCGCTGAAGAAATGCGAAGTTTAATGCCGACTTATTTTTCGTTACGGTCTGGTGGGAATCACTATTTATCAATGGCCAACAATACGCTTAGGGATGACTTGCAAGGCGAACAGGTAAAACTGAAGCGTTACTTTTATGCACTGCGTCCGGCTTTAGCCTGCCAGTGGATAGTTGAGAGGCAAACCGTACCGCCAATGGAATTCGATCAGCTAAGGGTGTAAATAAGCGACAATAAGGTCCAAAAAAGCATAGATGATTTGCTTGAACAAAAGAAAGATGCAGATGAAAAGGCTTTGATAGCGCCCGTTGCCTCGCTTAATGAGTGGTTAACTGCTACCCTAAATTATTGCGGGGAACAACTACCGCTGATGCCATCGGAGAAAAAAGATCCAGATGAACTGAATGAAGTCTTTAAAAAATACATATAGCAATGACCTATGATCAGCTAAAACAGCAAAAAGAACTTATACTATTAGATTGTATTAGCGGCAGCACAGCTTACAACCTGAATGTGGCCGGTTCTGATGTGGACAAAAAGGGATCTTTATCATGCCGCAAAAGCAGCTATATGGGTTTGAGCGGCAAGATCAGATTGCTAATGCATCTAACGATGAAGTTTACTTTGAGATAGGTCGTTTCCTGGAGTTATTGGCGAAGAATAATCCCAATATATTGGAGTTATTAAGCACGCCAAAAGAGCATGTATTATTTCGCCATCCATTAATGGATCTGATCAAGCCGGAGGATTTCTTGTCGAAACTTTGTCTGGATACCTTTGCCGGATATGCGCAAAAACAAATCAAAAAAGCAAGGGGACTAAATAAGAAGATCAATAAGCCATTAGATACCGAACGTAAATCGGTATTAGATTTCTGCTTTGTAATCCATAACAATGGCAGTATCCCAATAAAGGAATGGCTAATAGAACATAGCTTCACACAAGAAGAATGCGGCTTAGTTAATCTCGACCATTTCAGGAATGTGTACTTACTATACCATCAAAAGCAATTAACCGAAGGACGATTGAAAGGAATCATATCGGGTGCCGATGCCGATGACGTACAGTTAAGCTCTGTGCCTAAAGGTGTAGAAAACGTCGCTGTCATAAACTTTAACAAGGATAGCTATTCCATTTACTGCCGGGAATACAAGGAATACCAGGAATGGGAAACAAAGCGCAATGAGCAACGCTATCAAAGCACATTATCACATGGCAAAAGCTACGATGCTAAAAATATGATGCATACTTTCCGGCTCTTAAACATGGCCGAAGAAATTGCCCTATATCAGCAGGTAATTGTCCAACGCGAGGAGCGTGATTTTTTGTTAAAAATCCGTAACGGGGAATTTGAATTTGATGATCTGATGAGGATGGTTGAAGGAAAGATGGAGCAAATAAAAGTGGCGTATGAAAAGTCTACTTTGCCTGATAGGCCCGACATTCATATAACTGAAAGCTTGTTGGTTCAGATACGGGAAAAATTTTATGTCAGAAAGTATTAGTTATTATACTAAGTTCTCATTACAAATTAATATGTAATTAAAATCTCCTATGTATTATACCGAGCCACGTAGTATATCCAACCTATTAACTGGAGCATTGGGAGACAAGAAATCAGGGATGGTTCGAGAGGTTCTTCTGGGGCGTTTGAGAAACTCAACAGGCCATTCGGTTAATCGTTCTCGTTTTACATGAATATATGCGCCTGGTTCACGCTCATCTATATATTCTTTTTGAAGAATTAGCGCCAAAGGGTCTTCTGTCCCGGGATTATTTTGCGAATAGATATAAGCCTCTTCGTAGGTATCAAACACATAAAAATAGTCGTTCCCATCGTCAGTATTAGGTGCACCATCATGCGGATGACACCATACTCTATATTCTAAAACTTCATCCCATACATAGCCACCACCTGAGTTTACTAAAGCAGGATAGGAACCGACTAAATCAACATCTTTCACAAAAGGGTAATTCATCAAACAAAGATAGTAATGCAATATATTAACTTTTCATATTGCATTACTATCTTTATACATTACTATATCCGTATCACATGACTTTTAATTTAGGTAGTCTATTTCCTAAAAAACCGATAAATGAACCCTGTTTGGAATTAGATGATTCACGCTGGGCAGAATTGGAAGGTGGCTATAGAGGTTCACTGTACGATGCTTCAGTAGCATTAAGTCGATTGAAAAATGCAAATACATCTGTAGAGGTTACCGCTATATATCAGATATTATGGGATGAGCTGCACCATCAAGGTGATGTAGGATTAGCTTCATATTATGCAGTTCCTCATATGGTATCTGCTGCAAAATCAACTCAGATAATTGATTATAACGTATTGGGACTGGTATCGCTTATAGAGATACAACGCCATAAAAATAATCCTGTAATACCTCCGCTACTTTATCCAGCTTATTCTATGGCCTTAAACGAACTAGGCTCACTTGCGATAAGCATAGTCAATAATGATTGGGATTTAAGTACCGCCTCAGCGGCATTAACTGCTATAGCGATAGCAAAGAAGCAAATAAAGCTTGCCAATGCTATACAAAACATGGACAGCGAAGATGTAATTGAAGAATTCCTAGAAAACTATTGAACTACATGAATAATAACGATGCCTCAAAACAATTAGAGCAGGCTAGCGAGTTTGAAGAAGCTGGTAATAAAGAGCAAGCTATCAATTTATATAATGTAATTATAAAGGAAAATCCAGATTGGTCAGTGCCTTATTATAACCTTGGATTGATATATAAATATCAGTGTGACTGGAAGCAGTCGTTTCATTACAACAAAAAAGCAACTGAACTCGATTCTTCTGATGAGGCGGCCTGGTGGAATTTAGGAATTGCTGCAACGGCTATAAACAATTGGGTAGTTGCCCGAGAAGCTTGGAATCATTTTGGACTTAATCTCGAAATCTCTAATGTGGAACCAAACCTGAACTTGGCTAAGGCACCGGTCAGACTAAATCCAGACGATGATGGTGAAGTGGTTTGGTGTACAAGGATTGATCCTGCAAGGGCGATAATTGACAATATCCCCCTGTCAACCTGTAAGCATCGTTATGGAGACATCGTTTTAAATGATGGGGCGCCAGTAGGACACCGCATCAGTGATGGAATTGAGTATCCTGTCTTTAATGAACTTCAATTACTGAACCGATCATCATTTGGTACTTACTCAACAACTGTTTATACTAATGACCAGCAGCACGTAAATAAGCTTATCTCATTATGTGAAGAGGTTAATATCAAAGTCGAAGATTGGTCTACCATAAGAATACTTTGTAAACAATGCAGTGAGGGTTTGCCGCATGAGGAACATGATAATCATCTACAGGAAATCAATTCAAACAGTCGATATATTGGCTTTGCTTGCATAAATAGAAATGAAATTGAAGCAATACTTGAAACCTGGAGAACTATAACATTGTGTAGTTATACAAACTTAGTATTAGAACTTGAGTAATCTAGAATCATATCCAAATCTGAAATTTAATGAGGTAACGCTATCCAGAGCGGAATTTAATACCGGTATAGTACTGGATGAAAACGAAGTAAGGGCGGTGTCTAAAGGTCAGAAAGTTTTTACAGTTTGCAAAAATGAAGTTGAAGGAATAAGATTGGCCGTATCTATCGTAACTGCGAAACCTGAAATAGAATGTTGGATAAACAATGCTGAAAACAGTTTACTGCATTATATAAACCGAGTTAGCGTAAAAGATTACAAATGAAAGCGATAGAATAACAAGTCTGATGAAGATACTGAACCAGAAGGGAGTTGTGCCTCTCGTTAGTTTGCTCTTGGCATTCGTGACTTTTAACGGCTGTACATACCATTCAGAACAAATTAAATTTAACCGGGCACAATGGGATGATGGCGATATAGAAATTTATCCATATCGCGATGCTATGCTTAATGACCTGTTAACTAATTATCATTTAAAAGGTATGAGGTATAAGGACATGACTAAACTGTTAGGTGAGCCAAACCGTTGGGAGAATGTCAATATCGATAGTCCTTATTATACAATCAATACAGATTACGGCCATGATATTGACCCTGTTTATACCAAAACATTAACCATCTATTTAAATAAGGATTCTATAATTACCACCTATAAAATAAAGGAGTGGCGAAAGGACAATTAAAACAGCTTTAGAGATACAATAATGGATTGGCGCTATAATACGATATGGTTTGAGCAAATCGAATCGAACAACTATCTCAAACACGATTTCAAGAATGAGAAAACGATTGATAATAGTTTTACTAAGGTAGAATATGCCACATTATGGCATTTAAAAAGTGGGAGTGACGCTTTTCAAAATCTGCCGTCATCTGATAAACTGCTTTATTTTGAACTTAACTGGGCCAATGCCAAAGACCTGCAAGGAGTTACCAGATTTAAAAATCTTAAACGGCTTGAACTTCATTACTGTACCAAATTGGAAGAAGATATAGGGATAACCTACCTAAGTGATAGCCTTCAATATCTCCATATTAATCAATCGAAGAAGTTTAAGTTCACCGATGAATTACTGAGCCTTACTAATTTAAGAGTATTGTGTTTAAACGCATGTGGCCCAATCGATAGTCTATCTTTTCTAAGCAATTTTCCTAATCTGATAGATTTTAGATTTGTAGATACTAATATTCTCGATGGCAATTTAACACCGTTAATTGAGCACCCAACAATAAGAACTGTAGGGTTTTTAAACAAACGTCATTACAATATAAAGTATAGTCAACTCAAGAATGAACTACTTCTTAAATCGAACACTGAATATAGACATTTTGCTAACAAAGGAGAATATCGAACAACACGTTATGATTATTAATAATTGATAACAAGACTTTTCATCCATGAATCTATTTAAACGATTATTTAAGCAAAGCAATTCACAACCCGAGGATCAATATATGGTTACGATAACCGAAGAAACTATAAGCGTTTATCATCCAAAATGGTCAAATGAATCGGTTGACTGGAAGGAAGTACATACTGTATTACTAGTTAACACTAATGAGGGGCCTTGGTTGCCTGACGTCTGGTTAACGCTAATTGACAACAATGGAAAATGCATGATTCCACAGGGAGCGAAAGGATTTGAAACTGTTTATGATATTGTATCTAAATATGATGGATTTAATTTTGAAAATGCAATAAAGTCCATGAGTTGTACTGATAACGCGCAGTTTCTGCTGTGGACAAATAAGGAGCAAATCCAATGAAGAAGATATATAATTGGCTTTGGATTGCTTTTGGCTTCGGCATCATCTTATACGCCATTTATAAGATTGCACTCAATTCTTTCACAGACCATTTTCTCGGAGACCATCCGGTTCAAACTAAGGCAGTCATAATTAATGAGAAATACTACATGGGTAACCAACCTATAAAACCAGAATTCTCTTATTCTTATAAGTTTGAGGTACATGGGCATAAATATACCGGGAACGCTCATAACAATTCTTTACAGGTCGGAGATACAGTCGTTGTTATTTATAACAGCGACCATCCTGCTATTAATAAACCATTACACCCTAAAGATTGATGTATCCTTATAACCCCAAGCGAAAGAAAATAAGAGGTTGGAAACGCCGTGTTCGACAAGTAGAACGTTGGGGTGAACTTATTAAAGAACCCTATCTTAAGCATTTTGTATCGGATACAGGGCGTCACACATATGAACGTTGTTACTTGTCTCCATTTTATAGATTAGATAAACGTCAACCCCCATTATGGTTTTTTAAAATGATCATAAGTCAGTTCGTTAAGGCGTTTCAATCTTGGGAAGTAGTTTTTAAAAAATTGGGCCAGCCTCATGATCTTCAATTATGGCTTTATGACCCTGCTTATATTAGTTCTGAGATTATTTGTCATAAGATGCAGCACAGTGGCGATATAAAGCGATTTAGCTGGGAATCTGATTTTACAAAGCCATGTCCATTTGGGAAACTTGGCTCACCTGAATATGACCTCACGCAATTTGATTGGGTTCTTGCAGATGATGCTCAGATTCATTTTGAAGACGATTTAGAATATGCAGATTTTACTGAAGCTGACTTACTTGCTGACGGTTATATTAAGAAGATACAAGGCGATGGCAATACTTACTTTACTAAGCGAACTGGCGACATTTGGATTGGCAGACGAAAAGGAATACTGAGCAATAGCGTAAGTGAAGTTAAACAAGGCTATTATCCACCACCACGATGATTAAAAATTCATTACTCTTTAGTCTAATTGTCATGTTGTTATATGGGTGCAATCACAACCACAACCCCAGTGAAACGAAACTTCTCAACTTTGAATACTTCACCATCAACGTACCAAAAGCCTGGGAGCAAATTAAGTTAAGAGGAGAAGACTCCTACGTTGGTTCCAATCAAAAACGGGTTAGATATTTCAAATTCGCCTCAATCATCAAATAGAGCGGCTAAACGTTTAAGGTCATCCAAAAATTGGTTCGTGGGAATGTCGAGTTTGGGTACATTTTATGACAAGTAGCCAATTTTATTGGCTACTTTTTTTATAGAATTAACTTTAGTACTTTTAAATGCTTATCATATCTAATTATAAAATGGATTTTTCTATTACCTCAAAGTTAGACAAAGGGGACTATATCAAAGTGATGTTCATTGGTCTTTACAAAAAACCTTATTACATAATAGCAACTATTTTTGGACTTTGTCTTTTAATAATTTCAATATTAAACTATTTTAATGCCATAAGTTTCGAGGTGTACTCACCCTTTATCGATGCTATTTTAGGTCTATTTTTAATAATATCTCCATCAATAATTGTATTTTTTGCTCTTAGTCAAGCCAAATCAAATCCAAGTTTACTAAATGACATGACTTATACTTTCAACGATGAACGTATGGCTGTTAATGGATTGACCTTTAAAAGTGAATTCTTATGGGAGCATATTATTAAGCAAAAAGAGATAGGCAAGTTTTTAATTCTATATCACACAAAAAAATTTGGAAATTTTATTGATAAGTCAAAACTAACGTCAGAGGAATTGCTTTTTATAAAGTCAAAAATAATAAAGAAATAATTGGGACGCCATATTAATTCTGCAATGGTTCAATTAAAAACGGGTTAGATATTTCAAATTCGCCTTAATCCACTATATACTATTTTAACGCAAGTTGTCAAACTTATTGACAGTTTTCTATAGTATAAATTTTTGCTCTTATTAATGCTAAAAGCCCCGACAGTACTTTTGACTCGTCATTTTTATCGAAGAAATTTTTGATTTTAAACAAGCTCCTTTCGGCAGCGAGGCTGGCTGCGAAATGAAACCCGATGCGTAGCGCGTGGTACCATGCAGCAACTTGCTGCTGCTGCATGGCCTGTCCACCATAATTACATTACTTATTTGCCTTCACCTTATCCAGCTTCTGCTTAGCCTCCTTTTGATCTTTTTCCGCCTGCGCTGCTACCGCTTCAGCAGCAATGATCGCCTGCTGTTTGGTCACTGCTTTTTCAGCCTTGTCAATAAAGCCCTTGGGGTCTTCCGTTAACTTTGTTTCAATGGTCTTCGCAACCTCAGGATACAAGGCCCTAACCAGCCAGAAATTATAAGCTTCACGATTTAAGCGGTCATTTTGATGATAGAAATATAATGCTGTGCCGACTGATCCGGCCGTTATTATAAAACAAGCTACAAGGCCAATGATCAATTTTTTTGACCAGGCACCTAAATGATGACTGTTTTTCACGCGAATAACTTTCGGTACTGTTGCTACAACATCTTTTAATTCATCGATCTGCTGCTGGATTTTTTGATCGTCATATCGCTTGTTAGCTATTTCAATCCGTGCCGTGATTGTTTCCAATGTGCCTCTGTATTGTTCCATAAAACTTTTTAAGAGCTCTGCTACACTCGTCTCCATCACACTGATCCTACCGGCAAACCCCTGGATCAGTTCTTCCATAATATTTACTTTCTCTTCTAATTCTTCATTTTGCATAACAATTAATTTTAATGTTCATTCTAATCATTAATTCATCTACCTGCTTATACCCTGTGACTGGGAATGCTCCGCTTCATGCTTCTTCCGTTTTCTACGCGCAATATCTGCGTCACCCGTTGGGTCAGGTGGCCCGGCAACAAATTGTGGTTCCAGCAATGCTTCTAATATCCCTTTACCTACAATGGGATTATGTCTGTATTCCCCCTGAACGCTCTGCCTGATTGAATCCCGCAGCTGGTTAGCAACAAATGGTCGGTTTGCTTCCCTTGCCGCATGATACTGCTGTACCTGCTGGTTGCGGTTTAAAGTCGCATCTATGCGGGCAAAGCTCAAACTCCGGTCAATGGCGGAACCTTTCATTTTGATATTGCCTTTTGCAAAGGATATGCCCTGTACTTCATTGGTACCGCTGCGGAATTTATAATCAATGGTAATTCCCTGTCTGGCAAGCTGGGCTTCTAGCTGTTTCCAAGTCGTGGCTGTTTTCATGCCTGCTTTAATAGCATCATACAATTCATACCGGGTCTTTTCTTTGCCTTTTAGTGCCTGGCGGTTCACCAGATCTTTTCCTTCACCTATATGATAGCCATATTTCAGGGTGATCTCCTTACAGGCTTTGACATTTTTAGCGAAGTTATTTTTATCGCTAATCGTTTTGCCGTTATTATCTACCCGGTTGTAGACCAAGTGAAGATGTGGATGGGCTCGGTCGCTGTGGCGAACGATTACATACTGAGTATCCCGGACACCCACTTTTTCCATATACTCTTTCGCCCGCTCCACCATGATATCATCACTTAATTTGCGCAAGTCTTCTTTGCTCCAGCTGAGTACCAGGTGTCCAACTGCTTTTCCCAACTCAGGCCGCATTTTCCGTTGCAGGTTAAAGTCCTGAATGATAGCAGCTGCGTTCTGCATTCGTACTCCCTCGACAGATAATATTTTAGCTTCCGGCTTATTCACCACATAGCGAACACACCCGCCAAAGCTTCTCCCGGTGATCGGCTTACCCATCATGGCTGCTAAGTTTTGTAATTAATTCTTCTACCTGTTTTAGTATGGTCTGGCATTTCATAGCAAGCGTAAAGAGGCCTGCCACATGCGCCAGATGGGTCAACTGGTTAAGGTTATTTGCTACCCCCGCCAACATCCGGAACCAGCCGGTTTCCTCTACAGTGAAGCGCGGGAAAACCTTGGCGTTTTTCGCAGCTCTTCGAAACCACTCACTGGGTTTCAGCCCGGCATTTTTCGCTCTACCCTCTATCAGGATTCTTTCCGTTGGGGTTAAGCGTACCATTAAAAAGTCACTCCTCCTGATCGTCTTTTTCGGTCTACCGGGTGTCCGCACTTTTGTTATTGTTTTATTTTCAGTAGTTGCTGTCATGTGTTCGTTTCGTTTTTTGATGCTTTAAAAACCGACCAACGGGAGCGAGTTCCGAACCAACCCAACGGGGCGGGTTCGGGTTTTTGTGTAGCAAAAACATTAACTCGCTCCTTACTGCCGGATAAAAAACCGCTATCCCCGCAAGCGGGAATAGTCGGTATAGCTGCATATCTCAAACTACCTTAAAGCCGTTGGCTTTTAAACCATCCGGCCAATAAATCAAGCTGCCTTTTGCCGGGTGAAAGGATGGTTGATAACGGATGTAACCATACTCATCCAGTTCCCTGATGCACTTGTGATAAGTCGCAATGGATGCGATTTTTGAAAACGCCATTACCGTCTTTCGGGTGATGGCAAACGGACTAACGAAGCCATCCCGCTGCCAAAAAATAAATAAAGACGTGAACAGAGTTACATGGGTTGCCATTACCCGCTTGTCCGTTCCCATGCGCTTAACAATGTCGCTGTAACCATTTAATTCTTTTGACATAATCATTGTCCGTTCTCCTCCAAAATCTTGTTAATGTCCTCTAACTTGTAATACATAATGCTGCCCATTTTGGTGAAGCGTAGTGTACCGTTGATGCGCAGGTTCTGTAGAGTGCCTGGTGATATATTCAGCATCTTTCTTACCTCACTGCTTTTCAGCCATTTTTTAGGCTGGCTTTGTCCCGGCTGAACGATCTTTTTAATCTCTTTTAATAAATCCTCCAACCGCCTTAAATCTTCTCTTGTGACCAATTCCACATTCATCTGTCATCCTCCTTTTAATCTTTAATAGTTTGTTGCATGGCATTGAGTACCTCACTTTTTTTGAAGTACACCCGTTTATGCAGGCGCAAATAGGGTAAGCCTTTTTTCATCCAGTCGGTAAGCGTTACCAGTGACACGCCGAGTTCGGCGGCAAGTTCTTGCTTGGATAAAAGTTTTTCTGAATTTTGCGGCTGGCTGCCGCCTGTTTTAAAGTGTTCCTGTAGTTCTGCCCTGACTGCCTCACGTATGCATTGGCTTAGGGCGTTTGTGCTGAGTATTTCCATAGCCTTTGATTTTTGTTCAAAGGAATAGTGAAAATGCACTTTTTCGTTACCACGCAGATTCGCGTGGTTAAATTGGAGTGGTTTGAGTTAAGTTGCAATGCTGTGCAATTAGCTCATTATCAATAAAATGATAGATGATGTTAAACAAAGGGGCTAAGCGAAAAGCGAGCTATATCAGCTTCGCTTTTTCGCTTCAACTATTTGGAAAAGCTGTGATTTAGTGGGAACTGCGGCTGACCTGCCGCTGGGTTCATCAGGGTTGCCGGGGAAATATCGCCGTATGGTTTCAAATTTAATTTCCTTATTGCCATGCCTGAAATTCTTACAGATCATCTTTGTCCAGACAGTTTGTGTTTGTGAAAATACAAGTTCCTTACCATTTAATTCTAAGCCTTGCATCTTCTTGGCAAGGTCAACTACGGTCAAAAGATACCCCTCCTGAATATTAATAAAGTCCTCAGTTTCTAATTTCCTCGCGGCTTTAAGTTCTTCTTTCAGCTCTGCGTTTTGTTCTTTCAGGCTTCTGATTTCACCCTCTTTATCTGCAATTATCTCGTCTTTGGTTCGGCCTGTATTCCATTGATCAATAGTTTTTAGGTAAGCTAAGAAACTTTTTAAATGCTGTTTATTTCTGAACTCCATTGCATGCCGGGAAGTGTAGCGGTTTTTTACTTTCAGTTCGGCGGTGGCATCGTCAATTATTTCCCAAACGTGTGTGAAAAATTCTTTTTCTTCGGCATCGGGATAAAGCTTTAGAAAATAATCGAGATGATATTGATAAAAAGCAGGAAATCCTGCTTCCTGCTTATCATATAATCTGTATAAGAAATGATTGTCTTCGTTATCTTTTGGCCAAAACAAGGGGCGGCCTATATCGTTGGTGTCTTGGGAAAAATCAGCCCAATGACGATGTTTAAAATATTGTGCTCTCATAAACCTGTTTCTTAGATAGATAACAAATTTACTATAAAGCTTTGTTTTAAAATGATTCTTAAAAACCGTCGGGTTTAAAGCCAATTGCTTTGCGGAGCGGTTGGTTGTCTTTTTTATCGATTAGCTCGTCAAGATATCGGAATACTATTTCCATATTCTTATCCTGATTATCAAGCTTGGATTTTATCTTTTCAATAGCTAACCAAACTTCCGTTTGTTCAGCGTAAACCTCTCTTAGCCTAACAAAAACATCTATAATCCGAATACTTACCTGGACCGCGCTTTCACTTTTAAGCACATTAGACAACATTAAAATGCCATGTTCTGTAAAAACAAATGGCAGGTATTTGGAATGTTCCCCTTTCTTTAATGTCGCATTTTGCGACCTTAGAAGTTCATTTTCTTCTTTTGTCAACTCAAACATATAGTGGTTTGGAAATCTGTTAAGATTTCTGTTAACCTGTTGCTTGAGCTTTTTGGTTTCTGTACCATACAATTCCGCTAAATCCTTATCAAGCATTACTTTTTGTCCTCTGATGTAAAATATCTTAGTCATAATGACTTCATCAGGAATAATTTGATTTTCCATTTTTAATGTGTTAGATGATTAATGAAATACTCTAAGGTCACAAAATGTGACCTTAGAGATCATAGAATTAAATTGTGGCGTATTTCTGTCTAATGGCGGCCATGTCCTGGCTAACTTTTAAATCCAATATTTTAGCGTAGTGCTGTGTAGTTTTAATATTGGTATGACCTAACATTTTGCTTACGCTCTCTATAGGTACACCGTTGGATAGTGTAACGGTGGTGGCAAAAGTATGTCGGGCAATGTGAAAAGTCAAAGGTTTATCTATGCCACAAATCCCTGCTATTTCTTTTAAATAAGCATTCATTTTTTGATTGGTACTTACCGGAAGGGCTTTACCTAAATTACTGCAAACTGGATGATCTGTGTATTTATCAAGTAGAGTTAAGGCAGATGGTAATAATGGAATGCGGCTTGGCGTATCTGTTTTTTTCCGTTTTGTGAATATCCACATTTCTCCGTCCAGACCTTTGATAATCTCGTTGCGTTTAAGCTTGTTTACATCAGCATAAGCTAAACCCGTAAAACAGCAAAATAAAAAAATATCCCTTACCTGGTTTAATCGCTCTGTTGAAAATACTTTGGTCGCCATAGCTTGCAAATCATCTCCATTAAGGAAAACCCTGTCAACCTGTTTAATCCTAATTTTGTAATTGATAAATGGGTCTTTGTCTAACCACCCGCTTGATAAGCAAATACCAACGATTTTTTTAAAGTTCTTTATGTATTTAAAAGCAGAGTTATTAGCACAATTGCGTTCTGAACGGAGATAAAACTCATAATTAGTAATAAAATCATGGTCGATTTTTTTAATATCTATATCCGACACTTTGTATTGCCATTGCAAATATTCTTGGGTGTGTTTTAGTGAGGTTTGATAGCGAATCGATGTACCTGCGGCATATTCTTTACCAACTAATGTAGCAACTTTCTTATTGTGGTCTTTAAATATGTCTATAAGCATTCTTGTTTTTTCGCTTTTACCCAATAATTTATCCCTAAGAGTTTCAGCGGTAATACTGCTTTTTACTTCGGTCAATTGACTGTGCGCTTCATACACTTGTTTTTGCAACGTGTCTAAATAGGCATTAAAGGATTTGGTGTCCTCCTTAGTTCCTTTTAATCTTCCCGCAATGCTGTTCCATAGAGATGGCTCACATTCGCGCCCTGTAGTAGTTTCGGAACGTTTACCGTTTACTGTAATACGTAGATAAATTGGCACCAGACCGCTTTGATAGTTTTTTGGCTTTTTTAAATAAAAAAGCAAGCTGAAATTAGTTTTCATAATGTTTTAAGCATTAAAAAGTGAGACAAAATTAAGCTTGCAATCACATCTATACAAGATGTTCAAAATTTGAACACCTTGATTATCAAAGCAATATATCGTTTTGGTGAGTAAAGAATTTCTAAAACTTACTCACCGAATTACGCTCCTTTTTATTGCGAATTGATGAATAATATAGCCATTTGACTAAAAAAAAAAGCCCGCAATCATTTGATTTGCAGGCTTTTAGTCTGTTTTAACATTGAACTTAGTGGAGCCGGAGGGATTCGAACCCTCGTCCAAACATGGTATAAGGTAAGCTTTCTACATGCTTAGCGCTGTTAAATTGTAGGGAAGGGGAAGGTCAGTTGCGCACCTGTACCGTCTTCCTTAGGTGCTTTATTTCGCCTGCTACGCGCACCATTAAGCAGGCTAGTTTCATCTATCGATGCCCCATCTACCTATCCGATGAAACGGAAAACAGGCGGGACAAAAGCTATGCTAATTCTAAATTAGGCAGCTAAGGCGTAAGTATTTTCGCCATTTGAAAGTTTGAGCGTTCAGATTAAAGCGCTAATTCACCCAACGCGCTGCATGCTTACTTACTTATCTCCATCCTGTCAATTCCGGTCGGCCCCTTTTTAAATTGCAGTTTTAAGTTGCAGTAGCAGTCTTAAAAAAGCCAGTTGAATATAAGAGCACAAATATACAAAATACAATTCACTGCAACTGCCACTCATCACGGCTACTTACCCAACTCTGCCGGGATAAGTTTTAAGGCCTTCTTCCAGGCAATGCATTGCGCTCTGTAGGTCATCACTATTCAAAACGTATGCCATTCTCACTTCATTATTACCTGCACCTTTCGTACTATAAAAACCTGTGGCGGGTGCCATCATAACAGTTTGATTATCATATGCAAAACTTTCGAGCATCCATTGGCAAAACTTGTCGGCATTATCTATCGGGAATTTAGCAACTACATAGAACGCGCCGCCGGGATTAGGGCAAAACACACCTTCCATATTGTTAAGCGCCTTTACCAGTGTATCGCGGCGGTGGGTGTATTCGTTATTTACGGCTTCAAAATAGCTATCCGGCGTATCAACTGCGGCTTCGCCGGCAATTTGCTCAAGCATGCCAGGGCTTAATCGCGCTTGCGCAAATTTTAAAGCTGTTTTAATAACCGCTTCATTTTTAGTAATGAGGCAACCTAAGCGTGCACCGCATGCGCTGTAGCGTTTACTTACAGTATCCATCACAACCACATTTTCGTCCAGGCCATCTAAATGCATGGGCGAGATAAATTTGCGCCCATCATAGCAAAACTCCCGATAAGCCTCATCTGAGAATAGATATAGATCATATTTTAAAGCAAGGGCCTTGAGGGCATCCATCTCTTCTCTTGAGTAGAGGTAACCCGTAGGGTTATTAGGATTGCAGATAATAATTGCTTTGGTCTTATGGGTGATAACCTTTTCAAATTCACTAATGGCGGGTAAAGCAAAACCGTTTTTGATATATGAGAGGATCGGTTTCACTACTATATCGCTCTGGCAGGCAAACCCATTGTAATTGGCGTAAAAAGGTTCGGGAATAATTACTTCATCTCCCGGGTTAAGGCACGTCATCAGGGTAATCGTAATAGCCTCAGAACCGCCTGTGGTTACGATAATATTCTGCGGGGTAATGTTATAACCAAGCTTGTTATAATACTCGGTGAGCTTTTGGCGGTATGATAGCGTGCCTTCTGAAGCGGTATAAGCCCAAACTTTAAAGGTGCTGTTGTGAATAGCATCTAACATTCCCTTGGGAGTTTCTATATCAGGCTGGCCAATATTTAAGTGAAAAACCTTCTTTCCCTGCTGCTTTGCAGTATCAGCATATGGGGTAAGCTTGCGGATTGGCGAGGCGGGCATATGCCCGCCTTTAAGCGAAATTTGCGGCATAGGCGCAAAGTTAAGAAAAGCTGTAAAGCAACAAAGGCGCAATTTGCGCCTTTGTATATAATATTTAATGCCCTCCTTACCCGGGAGGGGTTGGGGCCCTATCGCTCAGAACTTGATGCCGGAGCAGCAACAACTTCTCCTATAATATTTAAATATTTTTGAGGTGTTTTCGCATTAGAAGTAACAATAATAGTCTTGTTAAATGGCGCCACTACAGCCGCGTTATAAGTTATTTTTATACTTCCCGAGTCGCCCTTTTTAACCGGGGTTTTGGTGTAATCGGCAATGGTGCAGCCGCATGTAGGTTTTACTTCCGTTAAAATAAGGGGCTCTTCGCCTACGTTAGTGTAAGTAAAAACAGTGGTAACAGGTTTACCCTGCGGTACTTTACCAAAATCGTGTTTTTCTTCGTTAAATTTAAACTCGGCTTTGTTGTCTGTTTGTGCAGATGCATTAAAGGCAAAACCTATTAAAACTGCGCATAAAATCATTAACTTTTTCATATCCTTGTATAGTTGAGACAAATATAATGTTAAGACAAATATATAATAAAATAGATTAATCAAAAATTTACTGATACTTTGCTAATCCGTTGTTTTACCTATAAATTACAGAATTGAATTTTATAACTTTGTCGGCTAACCAAAATTAAATATGCCTCAAACCGAGCCTAACACTACCAACAGGTTTGATATAGCCGAGTTAAATTTTGATGACTTTAAGAAAATAGTTATCAATGATTATCGCATTGGCTATGAGAGCCGGCAGGCGGCTATACTTGGCCGCCGTGAAGTGCTTACGGGCAAGGCAAAATTCGGCATTTTTGGCGATGGCAAAGAAGTAGCTCAGTTAGCCATGGCTAAGGCATTTAAAGCCGGCGACTGGCGTGCAGGCTATTACCGCGATCAAACTTTTATGTTTGCTACCGGCATGAGCAACCTTAAAGAGTTTTTTGCCCAGCTTTACGCTAACCCCGATATCGAGAAAGACCCGGCCTCGGCAGGCAGGCAAATGAATTGCCACTACGCAACACGCTTTGTTGATGCCGGGGGGAACTGGATAAACCAGGCCGAAACCATGAACTGCGCGTCTGATATATCTACCACCGGCGGGCATATGCCGCGCTTGTTGGGGTTAGCATACGCTTCTAAACTCTATCGCAATAACGCCGAACTTGCCTCGCAAACAAAGTTTTCTATAAAAGGTAATGAAGTAGCTTTTGGCACTATCGGTAACGGTTCAACCTCCGAAGGTTTGTTTATGGAAACCTTTAACGCCGCCGGTGTATTGCAGGTACCAATGGCAATTTCTGTGTGGGACGATGCCTATGCTATATCTGTCCCTGCAAAACTGCAAACCACTAAAGAAGATATATCAGAAATATTAAAAGGTTTTCAACGCGAAGACGGCACCAACGGCTACGAGATATTTAAGGTGCGGGGCTGGGATTATGTAGCGCTTTGCGAAACCTATGCCCGTGCTATAGATGTTTGCAGGAATGAGCAGGTACCGGTATTGATCCACGTTACCGAGATGACCCAGCCACAAGGGCACTCTACATCTGGGTCGCACGAGCGTTATAAATCTAAAGACCGCCTTGCGTGGGAAGCAGAGCATGACTGCCTTTTGCAGATGCGCCAATGGATGATCACTTCTGCCGTGTCAACAGAAAAAGAACTGGATGAGATAGAAAATACCGCTAAAACCTACGTGCGCGATTGCCAGCGTGAAGCCTGGAACGAGTTAGCCGGGTCCATAAAAACCGAATTGGACGAAGCCGCTACGCTATTGGACGAAGTGGCAAGGCAGTCAGCAAATAATACTGATGTTGAGGCGGTAGCAACATCGCTGCGTAATTGCATGGATCCCGGGCGAAAAGATATTATATCTGCCGTGCGTAAAACCTTGCGCATCACCGCTGCCGAACAGACAGGTGCGAAACATGCGCTTACTGATTGGCTGGCAGCACAAAATGCCGATAATAATGAACGGTTTAACTCCAAGCTCTTTACAGGCACAAGTCACTCACCGCTAAACGTGGCGGTTGTGCCTGCAAAGTTCGACCATGACCCGCGTACCCTTGATGGCCGTGAGGTGCTTAATGCATGTTTTGATGCCAACTTTAGCCGAGATAAAACTATTGTAGCCTTTGGCGAAGATGTAGGAAATATAGGCGATGTTAACCAGGGCTTTGCCGGCTTGCAGGCAAAATACGGCGATTTGCGCATAACAGACACCGGTATACGCGAAGCCACCATTATAGGGCAGGGTATGGGCCTTGCTATGCGCGGTTTGCGCCCTATTGCAGAAATACAATACCTCGATTACCTGCTCTATGCCATGACCGTTTTAAGCGATGATCTATCAACCCTAAGTTATCGTACACGTGGCGGGCAAAAAGCGCCGCTTATAGTGCGTACCCGTGGTCATAGGTTAGAAGGGATCTGGCACTCGGGCTCCCCGCTGGGCATTATTTTAAACGCCATGCGGGGCATGCATATTTGTGTACCGCGCGATATGACCCAGGCTGCCGGGATGTATAATACCCTGCTGCGCGGCGACGAGCCCGCCATTGTTATAGAAAATTTAAACGGCTACCGTTTAAAAGAAAAACTACCGGTTAACGTAGGCGAGTTTACCGTGCCGCTTGGCAAAGCAGAGGTTATAAAAGAGGGTACAGATATTACGGTAATATCGTACGGATCAACCCTGCGAATTGTGATGGAGGCTGCGGAGGAATTAGCCGATATAGGCATATCCATAGAGGTAATAGACCCGCAAACCTTGTATCCGTTCGATACCGATAAATTAAGTGTCGCTTCGCTGAGGAAGACCAGTAAGCTGCTCATTGTAGATGAGGACCTGCCCGGCGGTGGCTCGGCATACATACTGCAAAAGGTGCTGGAGTTGCAGGGCGGCTACTATTCGCTCGATGCTCCACCCAAAACACTCTGTGCCAAAGAACACCGGCCACCTTATGGTTCTGACGGCGATTACTTTAGTAAACCATCTTTAGATGATATTATAGAAGCCGCATACCAAATGATGAGCGAGGCTAACCCGGCGAAGTTTCCGGCGATTTACTAAAAGTCTTATATTTGCATATGGATTCATTGATCGTATATCCCGAAAATGAAGAACAACTTTCTGCATTGAAGGCGTTTGTGAAAAGTATAAAAATGTCTTTTGAAGAAAAGCCACAAGAATACTCTGCTCACGTTATAGAAGGAATTAAAAGATCTCTTAAAGATGCTGAAGAAAGGAAAGTTTTTACTTTTACAAGTATAAAAGATATGATCAGATCGAAGTGAGTTTAAATGTAACATACAATGAGGATGCAATAACCACACTTAATTCGATATATGATTTATTATAACTCGATTTGGACTTCAGGATGCCGACAAATTCCCCGACAAAGCACAAAAACCGTTGTTTTAATTTTCAGAAAATCCGCTGATGTTTAGAAGCATTCATTCAGGTGAAAGTATTAGAAAGGGGTTTATCACCAAACAAACTCAATTTTTTATAAAATAACTGATACCGAAATACTATTGACGTATTTTGGGATAACCGACAAGAGCCTCAATTTTTATAACGATTTTTAAGAAAATACTCAATCAAAATGAATTCCACTTTCACTACCGTAGCCGAAACTATAAAACACCGCCGCACCATTAAGCCGGCCACTATGAATGGTAATAAAATACCTAACGGCGAGGTTGCTGCCCTGCTTGAACTTGCCGACTGGGCGCCTACACATGCGTTAACAGAGCCCTGGCGCTTTGTAGTTTACGAACGCCCCGCAGAATTTTGCGCCAAACATGCCGAACTTTACAAGCAATTTACCCCCGGAGAAAACTTTACCGATGCAACCTATACAGGTTTCCAAAATACCGGTAACAAGGCTTCGCACGTGGTAGTTGCTTACATGCACCGCAACGAACTAACCAAAATACCGGTTTTTGAGGAGATAGCAGCGGCGGCGTGCGCTATTCAAAATTTGTTAATAGGCGCTACTGCTTTAAATATTGGCGCGTTCTGGAGCACTGGGGGTATGGTTTTGAAACCGGCCTTTAAAGATTTCTTAAACCTTGGCGAGCTTGACCAGGTTATGGGTGTACTTTATCTTGGTTATACCGATGTACATCCCGAAGGCAAACGCAGGGTACCGCTGGAAGAGAAGATTACCTGGGTTTAATTCGTTTTTATCTTTTGAGAATAATTATTTAACTTTAATTATTCGTGATATACGCATGACTTTATTTTTAAGCTATTGTGTTATATTTGATATACAATTACAAACCTAATTTAAACCCGTTTACTTTTTTACTATTGATTTAACTCAAAAGCACATGAAGAAAACATTTTGGTGGATAGCAAGCGTTTTATTAGTATTTACAGTTATATCTGTTAGTTTCAAATCAGCAATTGCTGATAAGACAACAGAGAAGGCGCAAACGTTAAACCCTGTGGCCGTTACAACCGCTAACCGTTTCGAAACTATGGTTGCTAACGTTTACCAGGAGGCTCACCTGCAAAGTGCAGGTTTAGATATGGGCGTGTTCCAAAAGGCATTAACTGGTTTTTACAATTTAAAGCTTGCGCATAAATTACCGCTTAGTAGCAACGTGTTAACCGTTGTTGATTTTAACAAGCCAAGCCGCGAGAAACGCATGTGGATAGTAGACCTGGCCAGCCAGAGTTTATTATTAAATACATGGGTTGCGCATGGCCAGGGTAGTGGTGATGATCTGCCTAACCGTTTTTCTAACAACGAAGAGTCGCACCAGAGCAGCCTTGGTTTTTACGTTACCGACGATACTTACATTGGCAAGCATGGCCGTTCTTTACGTTTAGACGGGATGGACGAAGGCTTTAATAATAAAGCCCGTGCACGCGATATCGTGGTACATGCAGCTGATTACGTGTGCCAGAACACTATAAATCAATTAGGCCGCTTAGGCCGCAGCTTTGGCTGTCCTGCAGTGTCGCCGGAAGTTGTTGATCAGGTTATAACTACCTTAAGGGGAAAGACCGTGTTATTCATTAACGGAGCTGACAATAATTATACCTCTAAATATCTTAACCAGGATATGGCTGCAAACTTTGCTTTACCTCAAACTGCCGAAAAGGCTGCATCGCAAAGTACAGTTAGTGCGGCTTTATAGCCTGATAAAATTTAAAAAAGGAAAGGCCCTCATTTTTTGAGGGCCTTTCCTTTTTTTACGCAGCTAAATATTTTTGAAGGTTAACATACAGCACAATGTCCAGCCCGTACACATCTTTACGGTACTGTACCGTGCCGGCTTCGTCGGCCCAGCAAGTGATGTATGTAATGTATACAGGCACTTTTTTGTTAACGGCAATATCGGTTGGTTTAGGATTATCTTCACCCATGTATTGTTTAATCATGTCGTATTTACTACCGTCGCCAAATATTGCATGAGCAAGATCTAACGGCTTTTCCAGCCTCACGCAACCGTGGCTAACCGCACGCATTTCTTGTTTAAAGGGTGCTTGTGCAGGCGTATCGTGTAAATAAACGCTGCTTTTGTTAGGGAACAAATATTTTACCTTTCCCAAAGAATTGTCGGCACCGGGCTGCTGCTTAAATTCATAGTTAGAAAGATCTTCCGAACCCCATTTGATCCCCTCGGTATCCTCCAGCTTTTTGCCGTTATGATAAACTACAATATTACTATTGTCGAGGTAGTTAGGGTCGTCCTGTGCATGTTTTACAATTTCTTTACTTACAATGCTTTGCGGTATGTTCCAAATAGGGTTAACCTGGGCTTCATAGATCATGCTGTTAAGCTGGGGCGTTTCGCGGGCAAAAGGTTTATCTACTTTATCAGTGTCGTCGTACTGAACTATATTTTTTACATAATCTTTATTACGGCCCTGGCCCACACACACTTCCATGTTCATGGTAGATTTCCCACCCTCCATTACATCAAGCCTGAAATCGGGAATATTTACTATAATGTATTTAGCCTGCGATGGTTTATTTTTCCAGCGTAACCGCTCAAGCCCCACCTGCAATATTCTTTTAGTTTGCTCTGCCGACATGCCGGGAGCAGGTACGTTGGCCGCCAAAGCTTTTTGTAAAGCTATATATTGGGGGTTCTTAGGCTGTATACTGTCCAGGTAAGTTTTAAAATTTTGTATTTGTAATATTTTCTGGTTTACAATACTATCCGGCCTTACGGTTTCTACAAAATAGCGCTGATAAATCTTTTTAGGGTTAACCAGACCGTATTGCAATGCGTCTGAATAGATTACCAGATTATTGGCAGTCATGATCTCTATTTCGGCCATATCATGGTATGCTTCATCAAGTGTTTTAATACCTTTCTTTTGTACAAATTTCGTTAACAAATTATTATACGCGTCAGCATTAAAAAGTTTCGGGTCAATACCATGCTCATTTGCCTTTTGCAGGTAAGAACTAAAATATTGCAGATCATTGCCCTTTATATGCTCCATTAAAAAAATGGGATCGTAATCATTTTGCTGGTAAAAATCGGCTATAAGCTGTGGATTGTTAAGCTTACCTTTGTCTTCCTCTAATACTTTTTGGAAAACAGCACTAAAGCCTTCGGGCGTTACGTTTTTAAAGACTTTGTTTTTCGTTTTCAAATAAAGTGTATTACCCATGTCAGAACGGCTCTTTTTACAGCTCTCGACGGTTAATAGGAATAAGGCTGCTAAAATTAGCAGCGAAAGTGCGGGGATACGTTTTTGTGTAAAGTTAATTTTCATGGTTGGTTGGGATCGTAAAATATAATGTGCTATAGCAATACCTGTACCATAAACCACTTTACCAATTGTTAGCTTTACCTCAATAAATAATGAGCGACAATTTACCATTACCCGAAGTTTGGATGCAAGGCGCCCTACCCGATATTCCCGCCCTTTTACAGCCGGCAGCACACACGTTATTGCAGGCCGGTATAGAGGTTGATTTGATAATGAAAGATTTTCCTGACCACTTGTTATGGGATAGGGTTGCAGGTATGGCTTCCCCGGCATTTCATCTGCAGCACCTGGCAGGAGTTATAAACAGGCTTTTTACCTATGCAGAGAACAGGCAGCTAACTGACGATCAGCTTATGTATTTAGCCAGTGAGGGCAAATTCAATGCCGATTTAACAGTTGGGTTGTTGGTAACCGTCTTTAAAAAAGAGGTAATTGATGCGGTTGAAAAGTTGAAGAAAATAAACCCCGGTACTTTAAGCCATTTTAGAGGAGTTGGCCGTAAGCAGCTACCGTCAACCGTTATTGGCCTTCTTTTTCATACAGCCGAGCATACCATGCGCCATGTGGGTCAGTTGCTGGTAACGGTAAAGGTACTGAAGGAGAAATTATAACTTATTGATGTAGTCTGCTATTTGTTCGGTATTGAAGATGTGATCTACTGTAAGTTCATCCAATGCTGCTTGCGGCATAAACGGAACCTGGGCAGTTAAAGGATCCTGTACTGTTATTGTTCCGCCCAATTTTTGTATCAATCTTAAGCCTTCAACTCCATCGGCATTGGCGCCGGATAGTAAAATTCCTGTAACTCCGGAATGATATCCATCGGCAGCTGTTTGAAATGTAACATCGATACTTGGGCGTGAAAAGTTTATTTTTTCTGAAGCATCCAGCGAAAAATGCCCATCCTGTTCTATGAGTAAATGATAATTGGCAGGTGCCAGGTAAATGGTGCCCGGCGTAATTGGCTCCTTATCATCAGCTTCCTTTAATGGTAATTCTGTACGCATTGCCATCAACTGGCTCAAGCTAGATTCAGAGTCGTTTTTGCGGTGCAGGATGATCACAACAGCTACCCGAAGCTCTGGTTTTAACTTAGTAAGTATGTGCAGTAAAATGTGCAGGCTACCCGCCGAACCGCCGATAACTACTAATTGGTGTTTAGTTGTTACTGAATTTTTCGCCATATCTTTTCTTTTCCCTCCTGCCGGTATTTTGATATCAGCGGCGAAAGTTTTAGCGTTTCTTTGCTGCCAAGCGCCAGGAAGCCTAAGTTTTCCAGGCTTTCATCAAACAAAGAGAATACCTTACCCTGCAACTCTTTCTCAAAATAAATAAGCACATTGCGGCAGATGATAAGCTGAAACTGGTTAAAGGAGCTTTCTGAAACGAGGTTATGCGTCGAAAAAACCATGCGGTTGGTTAATTCTTCATCAAATTTAACATTGTTATAACTTGCCGTATAATATTTAGAAAAATCCTGCGTACCGCCCGATGCCATATAACTTTCGGAATATAGCTTCATATTATTTATAGGAATGATGCCGCTTGCCGCTTTTTGCAAAACCTGCGGATTAATATCGGTAGCGTACATAAGCGATTTATGCAGCAAATTAGCTTCCTTCAGCAAAATAGCCATCGAATAAATTTCTTCGCCGGTAGAACAACCAGCATGCCATATCCTGATGAACGGATAGGTAGCTAAAACCGGTAATACATATTTACGCAGCCCCAGGTAAAAATCGGGATCGCGAAACATCTCGGTTACATTTACAGTTATCTGCTCTATAAAGCGTTTAAAATAGTCTACATCGTTGCGGATCTTGTACCTGAACTCTGCAAAGCTCGGAAACCTGTCGAGCGAGTAAAGCCGGTTTACACGCCGTTTAAGAGAAGCTTTAGCGTAGTTATTAAAATCGTAACCATAAACTTCCAGCATATCATCTAAGATCACCTTAATTTCATGTTCAGATACTTCGCTTTCCATTGTAAAACTATAAATACTTGCTAAGCAGAATTACCAGCTGGTCTACATTTACCGGCTTAGAAATATAATCTGTTGCGCCCGCAGCAATGCATTTTTCCCTATCGCCAGGCATGGCCTGTGCAGTAACTGCAATAACGGGTGTATTTTGCAGTAGGGCATCTTTGCGTATAAGGGCTAAAGCTTCGTAGCCATCCATATCGGGCATCATCATAT
This sequence comes from Mucilaginibacter sp., assembly GCA_965277245.1. Lineage (GTDB taxonomy): Bacteria > Bacteroidota > Bacteroidia > Sphingobacteriales > Sphingobacteriaceae > Mucilaginibacter. Next base: position 1,621,694 of record OZ255719.1, on the reverse strand, counting down.
CAAGTAATACCACACTAATGGTGCCATCCTGCTTCATCATCTCTATAGCCTTGGGAGCTTCGGTAGAGGTAACACAACTATAGCCCCTAGCCCGCAGTGTTAAATTGAGTGCGAAAATGTTACGCGAATCATCATCTACTATTAAAATCTTCTTGTTAGAAGTAATCATTAGGTTTATTATTAAACAGTTTTATCGTACAGCCACACCCTCAATAAAGATGTTAGCTGGTCAATATCCACCGGTTTTGAAATATAATCTGAAGCACCTGCACGAATGCACTTTTCGCGGTCGCCCATCATGGCTTTGGCTGTGACGGCTATAACGGGCAGGTTTTTGTAATTAGGGTTTCCTCTTATTCTGGTTGTACTTTCATATCCATCCATTTCGGGCATCATCATGTCCATCAGTACAATTGCAGTATCCGGATGTTCTGCCAGGCGTTGTAAAGCTTCTTTACCGTCGGTGGCAGATATTACTTTCATCTGGTGCTTTTCTAACGATTTGGTCAAGGAAAATATGTTACGCACATCATCATCGGCAATGAGTATCGTTTTATCTTTTAATATTTCATTTAAAGGGCCACTAATATCTTTTTTAGCAGATGATTGCGGCTGTTTGGTATCTTCAATTAAATGAAGAAATAACGCAACTTCATCCAATATCCTTTGGTAGGAATGTGCAGTTTTAACCACAATTGTATCGGCGTATTGCTTAATGCGCCCCTCTTCTGCAGATGATAAGCTTTTGCCGGTAAACACAATGATCGGAAGGTTTTCAAGCCCGGGGTTTTGCTTAACCATTTCTAAAGTTTCGTAGGCATTTTTATCGGGCAGGCCCATATCCAGGATAACGCAGTCTACTTCTTTACTTTTTAGCGTTTTTATACCATCATTAACGCTGCTGGAAACTGCAGACGATACATTAAAGCCTTCTAAGAAAAACGAAAGGGCTCTTGCGTGTTTAGGATTCTCTTCTACTATTAAAACTTTTTTAGGGCTGCGGGTAAGGGCATGTTCAAGCTTGTGGAACATCTGTGTCATTTGCTCAATGGCCACCGGCTTATTTATAAAATCCACAGCGCCACGCATGCGGCTTTCTTTTTTTGCCTCCATAGACGACATGATATGTACCGGTATCGGCCTCGTTGCAGGGTTCGCCTTCAATTCGTCCATTACCTCCCAGCCATCCTTAACCGGCAATTGCAGATCAAGTAAGATAGCAAGTGGTTTATACTTAATGGCAAGCTCTACACCATGGTCGCCGCGAACGGATATAATGCCTTTATAACCTCGTTTGCGTGTGAATGCAAGCAACGCTTTAGCAAATGCTGCATCATCTTCAATAATCAGGATCGCTTTGTCGCCAATTTGAAAACTGTCTCTATCGTCGGGTATATCAGCAGGTATTTCTGTTAAAGCGTGGCTTTGGCGCTTATCAGATTCTGCGTGTGCAACTGGGCCGGGATCAATAAAAGTGGTTTTAGGCATCGGTATAGTTGCCGGCTTTTCTTTTGGCAGCGTTACTATAAAATTACTGCCTTTATCCGGTTCACTTTCAAGCCTTATCTCGCCGCCTAATAAACGGGAAAGTTCGCGGCTGATAGATAAGCCTAAACCCGTGCCGCCAAATTTACGTTTTGTTGAACCATCTGCTTGTTTAAAGGCCTCAAAAACCATATCCTGTTTATCTGCCGGTATACCAACACCTGTGTCCTTTACAGAAAACTCTACCATCGTATCGTCATCTGCCACGTTGGCTATTGTAAAGGTTACAGAACCGGTTGTAGTAAATTTGAGCGCATTACTAAGCAGGTTTTTAGTGATCTGCTCTAAACGCATTTTATCGGTATCAAAGGCCTCGTTATTTTTAAATTGGTTATTGATAACAAAGTTGATCCTTTTCTCTTTAGCTACCGGCGCGAATAATGATTGCATGTCATTTGCGATCAATGCGAAAGGTATCTGCTCATATTCGAGGTCCATTTTGCCGGCCTCTATTTTAGACAGATCGAGTAATTCGTCTATCAGATCTAACAAACCGTTACCCGAGTTAAGTATAACCCTGGCAGATTCTGTCTGGTCTTCAGTAAGGTTTTGTTCGCCGTTCTCTGCCAAATACCTCGACAGCAGCAATATAGAATTAAGCGGCGTGCGCAACTCGTGCGACATGTTTGCCATAAACTCCGATTTATAGCGTGTGCTTTGTTCCAGCTCGGCAGCTTTACGCTGTATCTCTTCGTTGCGCTGGTTTATCATACGGTTGCGCTCTTCCAGCTCGCCGTTCGTTTGCTGCAGTTCTTCCTGCTGTACACGCAGTTCCTCTTCAGATGTTTGCAATTTTTGTGTATGGGCCTCCAGCTCTGCATTTAAATTTTCCATATCGCTGTGCTGTGCCTGTAATTCCTCTGATTGTGTTTGCGTTTCTTCCAACAATTCCTGCAATTTTTGCCGGTTTTGAGCACTGTTAATTGCTATACCCACATTACTTGCCACACTGCGCAAAAATGCCATACGCAGTTTTGTAAAACTTTCTACAGAAGCGAGCTCTATAACCGCACGTACATTGTTGTTTTGAAAAACCGGTATTGAAATAACGTTTTTTGGTTTAACGCTGCCTGTGGCATAACTCACCTGCACATAGTCGGGGTCTACATTTTCTATTAATATTTCCTTACCGCTTATTGCGGTTTGCCCCACAATGCCTTCGCCGTTATTAATCAATTTATTAGCCTTGGCCGATAGTGCGTAACCACTTTGGAGCACCAAAACATTGTTTTCTAAAGTGTACAGCGCAGCAACCTGGCTTTTAGTGTAACCTGCTATAAAATCTATAACCTCATGGCAAAGATCGGCAGTGTTCTTCTCACCAACCATGCGGTCATTAAGCTGCGCAATACCCGTTTGCAGCCATTCATTGTCAGAAAGTTTTGCAAAAGATTCGTCAAGGGCGGCAGCCATTTTATTAAGCGACACGGACAATCCGCCTAAACTATCTTTCTCGGTATCTTCCACGCGGATTTTATAGTTGCCTTGCGAAACCTTATCTGCAATGCCGTGAATTACGGTTATCCGGTGCGCAATTTCCTGATCTTTACGTTCCAATTCTTCCTGTAAACGGTTTCGCTCCTTAACATCAGACGATATCTTTAAATAAAAGAATATGGAGATTGCCAAGGATAGCAGGGCCGCAAAAACGATTATTACAGGAGTAAATGTTGCAAATTGTTTTAACCTTTCGGTGCGTTGAAGCAACAGTGCAGTTTCATCATGCTCGGTTTTCGCCACAGCTACCCGCAGGGCATCCATATTGGCTTTGCCCCTTAATAGATCATTAACATCTACAATTTTGCCGCCACGTTTCTTTTGGATCAGTTCTTTTAAAACCGTCATGCGTTTTAGCATGATATCTTTTACCGCTTTTAAATTCTCCTGTTGTGTTGGGTTATCAACAGTAAGGTCTATTGCCTTATTGGTATTTTGCAGCGCTTTTTCATACGAGCCGTTATAGGGCTCTAAAAATACAGGCTCGTTAGTTAATAAAAATCCGCGCTGGCCTGTTTCGGCATCTTTCATGGTAGAAATAACCGTTTCGAGCGAACGCATAACGTCGGCGCTGTGATCAACCATGGCCGAACTTTGTAATAAATTTTGGATGCTTATGTATGAAACGACGGAGCTGATAATAAGCAGCAGCAATGAAAGCCCGAATCCTATCTGCAGATTTCGGTTAACGGTTGTTTTCATGAATTTTTAGCTGGTTAAAAATTGTAGTTAAACAGATTTACCCGATGGAATGGTAAAGTAAAATGTAGAGCCTTTGCCTTCTTCACTTTCAACACCATAAATACCGCCGTGTTTTTTTATAATCTCTGCACAAATATAAAGCCCCATACCAAGGCCCTGAAATCGGTTTGACAATTCTTCTACCCGGTAAAATTTATCAAATAACTGCTCTTGTTTTTCTTTAGGGATACCTATACCGTTGTCGCGCACCCGAAGTGTAACCAGGTTAGCGGGCAGTGTTTCAATTTCTACAAAAACTTTACTTTCTTCGGGCGAGTATTTGATCGCGTTTGTTAAATAATTTAATACCACCTGCTCGAGGCGCATCTGGTCGCCATTTATTTTAACATTTGCATTACCTGTTTTAATGATTTGCACATCCGGATGCGATTGCCTCATAATATCAATGGCGCTCTCAATAAAGGGTTCGAAATCAAATTCATCAAACTGGTAATCAAGCCTTCCGGTCATGATCTTTGAGGTGTTTAAAAGATCTGCAACCAATTGGTTTAACTTATTAAGCTGGATTTTTGTACGATCGAGATATAACCGTGTATTTGGTTTATTATCTTTTTCAAAAGACCGTTCTGCAAGTTGCAGATACCCCTTAACAGAGGTTAATGGCGTGTTTAGTTCGTGACTGGCAATACTTATAAACTCATCCTTCTTGCTTTCGGCTTCCTTGCGATATTCTATTTCTTCAAGCAGCGCCGTTTGGGTACGATTTAATTCGTCTGTTTGTTCATAAAGCTTTATGAACGTGCGGATCTTTAAAACCAAAATATCAGGATCGAATGGCTTAACCAGGTAATCGCGGCCACCTGCATCATACCCTTTATTTATAAATTGCTTGTTTATCTTAACTGCCGAAAGGAATATTATGGGAATATCGCGCGTTTTGCTGTAGCCTACTACAGCCTCTGCAACCTCAAAACCGTCCATGCCCGGCATCTGCACATCTAAAATGATGAGCTTATAATCATATTTTAATATTTTCCGAAGCGCTTCTTCGCCCGACAGTGCCGTATCTACGCTATAATCGTATGTTTCAAGTATCCGTTTTAGCGCGATAAGATTTTCGGCTTTATCGTCAACAATTAGTATCATGTATTTTCAAATCGGTAGATAGGAGCGGTAAATATAATATTAACACTATAGTTTATTCAATAAAAGAGTAAAGAAAACTCACTTAATTAACCTTTAAGATAAATATTAAATAATTAATTTAATTGTAATGGAATAGCAACGCTTCACGTTATAGCAAGCAATAGGAATACTTTTTGTTTTATTTTAATTACAATAGCTTAATAAACCGGTAAGTAAAAGAGACATCTAATCCATAGTTTTGTAAGTATTAAAGCATGGCAAACCAAAGCGATTTTACACATATAGATGCGCATACCAACTACCCAAGTATGGTTGATGTAAGTACTAAGGGAATAACTAAACGTGTGGCTACTGCGCAAAGTATTGTAGTGGTTGGCGAAGAGATAATCCGTTATTTCACGGGCAATGATATCCAGACAAAAAAGGGCCCTGTTTTTCAAACCGCAATTATAGCCGGGACAATGGCCGCTAAGAAGACCGCAGACTTAATACCCCTGTGCCACCCGCTTGCATTAGAAAGCGTGAAAATTGATATCAGCATTAACGAACACAATGAAATTGTGATTAACTGCACCGCCGCAATCACTTCTAAAACCGGCGTTGAAATGGAGGCTTTAACAGGGGCAAGTGTGGCTGCGCTTACAATTTATGATATGTGTAAAGCTTTTTCGCATCAAATTATTATAAAGGAAACCAAATTGATCACTAAAACGGGGGGCAAAAGTGATTACAAAAACAAGTGAAATCCATTCAAAACATACTCTATTAGTAAGGCCCCTATACGGAGATTTTGGCCGTTTGGAACTCGGCGTTTTAGGTGCGCCTTGCTCTGTTATTAAAAAATGCGTAAGCCGGTGGATTGTACAACTGGATGCCAATTGGAATATAGCCTATGTGGATGCAGATCATAAACTGTCAGAAACAGCATCTTCGGCGGCAGCTTTGTTATATTACGATAAAATAAGCCACCAACAAATTGATTTAAAAAAGCCGGGCAGCCCATTTGCCAACCGAATGTTATTTAATGATCAGGACCTGATATTTATAAATGGCAATCATTTTAGGGCAAAACAGCAAATTGTAATTATTCATCCCGATAAATCGCTGGAAGGTAAGTTGAATAAGCTTAGCGATGTTGCCCTGATACTGTTGGCTGATGGAATGGAATTACCAAGCTTTATGCAGAATGATTTTTCTCGTGTTCCTATCCTAAATTTAAATAATGAAAACGCAATTGTAAATTTTCTGAGTTACTTTTTAAGTGCCTCAACCGTGCCTGTAAATGGTTTGGTGCTGGCAGGCGGCAAAAGTACACGCATGCAGACTGATAAGGGGCAGATCAATTACCACGGAAAAAGCCAGAGGCAGTATACCACCCAATTGCTAACGCCCTTTTGTAACAAAATTTTCATTTCGGGGGGGGGTGAGGGTGAATTAAATATTATCGAAGATGCATTTATAGGACTGGGACCTTATGGAGGGATACTCTCTGCAATGCAGACAAACCCGAACATTGCGTGGCTGACCGTAGCCTGCGATCTGCCTTATTTATCTGCAGATACGCTGCAATACCTGGTTAGCCATCGCAATGCATCTAAAGTTGCTACTGCTTTTTTAGATAGTGAAGGGCAATTTCCCGAACCGTTAGTAACTATTTGGGAGCCGAAGGCTTATCCGATACTATTGCAGTTTTTAAGCCAGGGTTATTCATGCCCGCGAAAAGTACTTATTAACTCGGATATTGAATTACTTACAGCGCCTAACGTGAGCGAGTTTAGGAATATAAATTTCCCGGAAGAACGTGATGAGGCAATGAGATTTTTTAGTTCTCCTGTTCTTCCTGGTTCTCTATAACCCATTGCAGCTTTTTATAGTTTTGCTCGTGATAAGTTACCTTGCCTGTTTTAAAGCGGCTTTCAGGGTCGTATAAATAGGTTTTGATGCCCAATTCCATCGCCGCCTTAATTTCAGATTCCGGATCGTCGCCTATGGCTAAAAGTTCATCTTTAGTATATCCATACTTTTGCATGATCTCTTCAAAAATGTGTTTTTTAGTTTTTGGGGTCTTTTCGGGATCTACAACAAATATTTCTTTGAAATGGCTGCGTATACCAAGCCCGTCTATCTTACTTTGCTGCAACTTCAAAAAACCAAATGTCACCAGGAACTTCTCTAATGGAATGGCTTCCACCAGTTTATAATCCTTATAAGGGGTAATCGGTTTGTTATAAGTAACATTATTTAGCAGTTCTACGGCTTTGGTTTTAAATTCTTCGCTAAACCCAAACTGGTCTGCCACTTTTTGAAACGGTGTACGGCTAAGCTCGGTTTTAGCCTCATTTAACTGTTCCTTGCTGAGGTTGTGGCTATGGTCGGCCATCATTTCTTCAATGGTTGCAAATATCTCGTCGGATATAGATTTGGTGGGAAATATGGTATTATCCATATCTAAGATTAGCGCTTTTATCATATCAGTTTAACCTATAATCCTTACAACTTGTTTCTGAAAATTGATTTTGTGTAAGCCATAAGCCGACTGCAGAAACCATAAAAACACAGTCAGGCAATAACGTAAAGTACTGCATAATATTAAGTGATGATTTGACTGTTGGGAATTTGTTGTGAAAAAAAATGTTAATTAGATTTTGCCATCTCTCTTTTAAGATACCATTCAAAACCAAAGCAACAAAGGAGGCCTAAGCCCCCGATTATACTTAACATTAATACCAAAGGCCTTGGAATAAATTTTTTAAGAAACGCCCCAGCCAAAAAAATTATAAGAGATGGGTATGTTAACCATATAAATTTTTTGTAAAGGTAACGCAATTTACAAGCCTTAAGCCAGATGTTATAGAGATCGTTTTCGGGATCAATTATAGATAGCTTTTTAAATATTGGATAAGCGGTATTGTAGTCTGATGAATTGTATTTGGCAAAAGCTTTATTGAACAACAAGTTTTGAAATTCATTATTTTGCGCCAAATTATATCCTAATAGTATAGACGCTACGTCAATAATTGATAACGCTTTATCTATTGCCGCCGCCATAATTTTATAGCGATGTTTAGCTCTAAGCGCACTTGAATACCAGGAAACAATTTTTAAGTAAGCTTCTAAATCTTTTGAATCATCTAAATTTTCAATGTTATTTAAAAAATACTCATGAGTTTCATAAAACGCTATATAGCTATCCGGGTCTTTAAAAGCCTTATCAACCAGTTCATTATAAATTTTAATAAGAGCGATATTTAACATAGGTTCTATTTATAATTTTGATGATCTATTCCTCAACCAGTGGTCTGCAATCACCAGTGCCGCCATTGCCTCTACAATAGGTACCGCGCGTGGCACAACACATGGATCGTGGCGCCCTTTGCCGGCAATTTCTGCTGCGTTGCCTTCGGCATCAACCGTATGCTGGTTATGCATAATAGTGGCAACCGGTTTAAAAGCAACTTTAAATTCTATTGGCATGCCGTTGCTGATACCACCCTGTATACCGCCGGAGTTATTCGTAACCGTTTCAATTTTTCTAACTTCCTCTCCCTCGGAGAAGGTTGGGGTAAAGATGTCGTTATGTTCTGACCCAAGCATTTCGCTCCCTGAAAATCCGGAGCCGTATTCGAAACCATGAACAGCGTTGATGCTTAGCATTGCCTTCCCTAAGTCGGCATGAAGCTTATCAAATACAGGCTCGCCTAAACCAACAGGGCAATTGCTGATATAACAGGTAATTTTGCCACCGATGGTATCTCCCTGCTTGCGTATGCTGTCGATTTTTTCGATCATTTCTTCGGCAATTGTTTGGTCTGCGCAACGCACAATATTTTTCTCTCGCTCTTCAACAAATGCCTGCGGGTTGCTAAAATCTGCATCGGGGGCGTTGATCTTACCGACACTGCTAACATGGGCAATTACATTTATGCCTTGCGACAGGAGCAGCAGCTTTGCAACCGCGCCTGCAGCCACGCGAGCGGAAGTTTCACGAGCAGACGAGCGGCCGCCGCCGCGATGATCACGAATGCCATATTTGCTATGATAAGTGTAATCGGCATGCGACGGTCGAAAAATATTTGTGTTGTGGCTATAATCCTTTGAACGCTGGTCTTCATTCAGAATCTGCATAGCAATGGGCGTTCCCGTAGTTTTACCCTCAAAAGTACCGGATAATATCTGTACAACATCGCTTTCTTTACGCTGCGTGGTTATCTTCGATTGGCCCGGCTTTCGCTTATCTAATTCCGACTGTATATAGCCCAAATCAATAGTTAATCCTGCCGGGCAGCCGTCTATAATTACACCAATAGCTTCGCCGTGCGATTCGCCAAAAGTTGTTATTCTGAATATTTGCCCAAAGGTATTGCCTGCCATTTTGATTTAGGATTTCGAATTTTATTCATCAATTAAATATATAATAGCCCGAAAGATGATCTTTAAGTAGGATTTTGTCATTGCGAGCAATAGTGCGGCAATCTCGTCGGTAGTAAAGTATTAATGGATCTACGCGATTGCTTAGTATTCCCGCAATTACAAAATTGGTTAATAATTCCAAATATAATATTACCGCTTGTCGTTTACCGATCACCGTTTGCTTACCTTAAATCCCATCTTCTCCAGATCATTCCAAAACGCAGGGTATGATTTTTCTACTACGTTGGCATCCTCAATTTCCAATTCGGGAATCACTAATGCTAATGGCGCAAATGCCATAGCCATGCGGTGGTCTTCATAGGTTTTTACAAACATCTTTCCGGGGTTAAATTTTTTACTGCAATCCAGTTTGTAAACTAAACCTTTTTCCATCAGTTTAACCCCCATTTTGCCAAGCTCATTTTGCAAAGCGGCAATACGATCTGTTTCTTTGATTTTTAAGGTTTCGAGCCCGGTAAATGTAGCATCGTGGCCTAAAGCAGCGCATACCACGATGATGGTTTGTGCCAGATCGGGGCATTCAATCAGGTCGAATATCTTCCGCACTATTGGCTTTGGCTCTCTTTTGAGATGAACACCGCCATCTTTATACTGCGAAGTGATTCCGAAATTAGCCATGATCTCGCCGATAACGCTATCGCCCTGTAAACTGTAGGATGTTAGGCCGGGCAAAAACAATTCAGCCTCGTTGCTTAAGGCCGCAATGGCATACCAATAAGAAGCTGCGCTCCAGTCAGGTTCAACCCAAATGTTGGCTTGAGCAAATTGCTGATTGGCGATGGAAATCGTGTGGTCCTCCCAGTTGTGCATAACGCCCACTTGCTGCAGCATGCTCAACGTCATCTCTACATAAGGCCCTGAAGTAAGCTCACCTTCAATTTGAAGTTTTAAACCCTTTGGTAATCTGGCAGCAATAAGTAATAAAGCAGTGATGTACTGACTGCTTATATTTCCTTTAATGCTAATTGTGTCTGTTAGCTGCTCAAATCCGCCCTTGATATGCAGCGGGGGATAGCCATAATTTTCGGCATAAGTAATATTAGCGCCAAGTTCTCGCAAGGCATCAACCAAAATGCCAATGGGCCGTTGCTTCATTCGCTCGCTACCGGTAAGCAAAACCTCGCCATCCTGAAGTGCGTAATAAGCCGTCAAAAAACGCATAGCCGTGCCCGCGGGGCCAATGTTAATTTCGGATTTCAAATTTTCTATTTCGGAATTAAGATTTGGCGATAAAGAATTCTGCCCATTCTTAAATTCCGCTAATTCCGGTTCAGACAAAATCCTGTGCAAAGTAACCGCATCGGCAGCGTCAGAAATATTCTCAACTTTGACCCGACCGTTGCTTAAAGCTGCTATTACAATCGCGCGGTTACACTCACTTTTAGAGCCTGTAAGCTGTACGGTCCCGTTAACCGATTTATCCTTTTTGCTTATAATAATATTGGCCGACTTCACTTAACTATGCATGTGTTAACTTTTCCTGAACTGCCGTATTTTTATCCTTATTCATGATCTCGGTTTGCTTACGAATAGATTCGCTATGGATAAGCTCCAGCAGTTTCTCAGTAAAATCTACGTCCAGTTTTAGCGCTTTCCCATAACTGGTGCGTTTCTGTAGGATCTCGTCCCAGCGGTTAACCTGTAAAATGGTAATGTTGTTATCTTTTTTATATTCACCAATTTTTTGAACTATTTGCATACGCTCAGCCAATTTTTGAATAACCAGATCGTCAATTTTGTCTATTTGGTTACGCAGCTCGGTTAGCTTGTCGTTCAAAACGGTTCCTCTAATTTCGGGCTTGCGCAAGGTTAAATTGCTCATTAGTTCCCTTAATGCGTCGGGTGTAACCTGTTGTGCTGCATCTGTCCAGGCAACGGATGGATTGATGTGACTTTCAATCATCAGGCCCTGCATATCCATATCCAATGCTTTTTGCGCAACGTACGAGATCAGGTCACGGTTACCGGTAATGTGGCTTGGGTCATTAATGATGGGCAGGTCAGGCGCGTGTGTTTTCAGGTTAATAGCCAAATCCCACATCGGCTCGTTACGGAACGCAGATTTCTCGAAAGACGAGAACCCGCGGTGTATAGCCGCCAGTTTGGTGATACCTGCATTGTTGATACGTTCCAAAGCGCCGATCCATAAAGAAAGATCGGGGTTTACCGGATTCTTTACCATTACAGGCACATCTACCCCTTTTAAGGCATCAGCAATTTCTTGTACGGTAAACGGGTTAACGGTAGAACGTGCGCCAACCCAAAGAATATCTACCCCTGCGTTTAGGGCTTCTTCCACGTGCTTTGCAGTTGCAACCTCTACCGCGGTAGGCAAGCCAGTTTCATCCTTAGCACGTTTAAGCCATTGCAAACCAATGCTGCCAATACCCTCGAACTCACCCGGGCGGGTACGTGGTTTCCAGATACCGGCACGCAGGGCGCTTACCTTACCTGTTTTAGCTAATAAATGCGCGGTAGCCACCAGTTGTTCTTCGGTTTCGGCACTGCATGGGCCTGCAATTAAAAGTGGCTCTGCCGTTTTTTTAATCCAGGTGTCTAAAGGTTGTATTTTAAGATTGAGTTTCATATGCATTGTAGTTGATGGTTCATGGATGATAGATCATAGAACCAGTTGTTATTATTTTAGTTGTATTAGCTTTCTTTGTTATTACCATGAACCATTATCAAATAATCCATTAACATTATCATTCTTCTCCTCGCTTATACTCGCCCAGGATATTAAAGTTGTGCGTGTACTTTAACACCTGGCGAATGGCAGTGTCGTAATTTTCCTGGTTTTCCCACTCCACATCTACATAAAAATTGTATTCATTGCGCTTACCCAATACCGGCATAGATTGAATCTTGCTCATATTTACGCCCTCTTCGGCGAGTATATTTAACACTTTAGCCAATGAGCCGACTTCATTACTGACCTGGAAACACAGCGAAGCCTTATCGGCAATAATTTTACCGGCGTTTTCATGATGGGTTAGAATCAAAAAGCGGGTAAAATTCTTTTTATTAGATTCTATACGGCGTTCCAATATTTCGAGATCATATAGGTTAGCAGCCAATGTGTTAGCAATAGCTACTGTATCCGTCAACTGCTCTTCGCGAATGCGTTTGGCACATGCTGCTGTATCGCTGCTCTCTACCACTTTTAAATGCGGGTATTCGTCAAAAAAATCAACACACTGGCGTATGGCTATTGGATGAGAAGTAACGATCTTCACATCCTCGAACTTAACGCCCGGCAATGCCATCAAATGTAATTGAATAGGCAGGTAAACCTCGCCAACCACGGGGAAATTGTAACTAAGCAATAGAGAGTAGTTTGGTAAAATGCTGCCTGCAATGCTGTTCTCTATAGCCATTACCACATAGTCGGCCTCTTTAACTTGAAGTTTGTCAAACGTTTGTTTGAACGAGTTGCACTCTATGGTGGTGATATCATCTCCAAAGAATTTAAATGCGGCTTCTTCATGGAAGGAGGCCCTTATCCCCTGGATGGCTACACGCGGTTTTTGCTTTTCCATTTTGTGTTAAACAAAAAAGTCCCGGCTAATTAGGCCGGGACTTTTCTGATTTGTTTATGTCTGTTGTTATGGCATATATCAGTCCCGGCTCTTACTGTTATAGTAAAAGTAGAAACCAAAATAATATGCACCTGTGTATTTCATTATTGTTGGCGGTAAATCTACACGGAAAAATTAAATTGTCAAGAGAAAATTTTATTTTTTTAAAAAAGCTAAGTGAAACAGGGCTTTATTTGCCGATGCGACATTGTATAACCCTAAGCTAATAATAACTATTTTCGCAATGTATATGGAATTGGTTAGTATTATAGAGAAATATAATCGCCTTCGTATAAGGGAGGTAATTGATCATGAGCGGTTTAATCTCGTTTCCATAGATCATCACTCTACGCGGATTGAAGGCTCGACCCTTACCGCAGTTGAAACACAAGTGCTTATTAACGAAGGCCGCACGCCTAATGGCAAACCGCTTGGAGATAGCCTTATGGTTACAGACCATCATGCTGCTCTATTATTCGCTTTAGAAAGTGCCCGGGCAAAAAGGCAGATAAGTGTTGAAATATTGCGAGAGATTAATGCACTGGTTATGAGAAATACCGGGAAAGTTTACAATACCATGTTAGGTACGGTTGATGCATGCACGGGAGCTTTTAGAAAAGGAAACGTTAGCGCAGGATCATCTTACTTTCCCAACTATGATAAAGTTGAGCGATTAACTGCCGAACTTGTAAAAGCGATTACTGTTAAAATGCAAACCAACCTTTCAGTTGAACAGCAAATAAACTTATCCTTTGACGCGCATTTTAATCTCGTAAGCATACATCCGTATTATGATGGTAACGGCCGTACGTCGCGGTTGCTAATGAACTATATTCAAGCATCTTACCAATTACCTTTAGCTATGGTTCAAAGCGAAAACAAAGCCGCATATATTCAGGCATTACTTGACACCCGTGAAAAAGATGATATTCAAATATTCCGTGATTTTATGTCGGCCGAGTATAATTTATTGCTCGAAGATGCGATCAGGAAATTTGAGGAAATGAAAAAACCTTCTGCTGGATCTGGGTTTAGTTTCCTTTTTTAAATTTTTTATTTCCACTCCCGCTGCAATGCTCTTGCCGTCTGCGTGCTGCCGTCATGGCTCCATCCGGGGGGATTAAAAATATACAGCAGTTTATTTTTCACTCCGGGCGCTTTTTTAATATCGGCCCTTAATGCTTTAAATTCGTGAAATATGGTGTTGATAGCACCGTTATCCTGCAGGTTATGTGTTAAGCCGTATTTAACAGGCTCTTTCAAACTTTCTTCATAGAAGGTGCCGAACAGGCGGTCCCAGAGGATCAATACCATCCCCATGTTTTTATCCAGGTAGGGTATGTTTGATGCATGGTGCACCCGGTGATGCGATGGTGTAACGAAAATAAAACCGTACCATTTGGGCAAATTTATTTGGTATTGGGTGTGCACCATATTGCCATAAAGCTGTGTAATCAGATAGGCGTACAAAATGTCTATCGCGTTAAAACCTATCAGCGCCAGCGGCAGGTAAAAAAATACCCGGTACAGCGGTTCAAAAACAGTAGACCGAAAACCAGTGGTAAAGTTAAAATGCGGAGAAGAATGATGCGTTACGTGCATTGCCCAAAAGAAGCGTACGTAATGGCCGGTGTAATGCAGCACCCAATACAAGAAATCCTGTGCTACAACCAATACAAACCAATACCAAAACAAATTGCTGATCTGAAACAGCCTGAACTGATAAAAATATTGCAGTACAAAAAAAGTGGCGCTCTTAACCGTGAGATTAATTACAAATGCTATGGCGGTAAGGTAAATATTGGTAAGCGTATCGCGCTTTTCATAATAATTGCGGTCTTCGCGATAGCTAAGCCACATTTCTGCCAGGGTTAAGACAACCAGCAGTGCGACTAAAACAATTACAGCATTGGTACGCGAATCGGCAAACATGGCGTAATAATGGTTAAATTTTTAAAATGTTGGAGTTCATGCCCAAGTGATCTGTTAGTTTTCTGGTGTAACATCAAACTCTACCATAATGGCGTCACCTGCCTTTTTTAATTCTTTGTTAATTAGGGTTAAAATTTGCTTGTTCACCAATACGTTTATGTGATCCACATTTACGCTGATCACAATACCTTCTAAGCGCAACTTGTTATTTGCTGCTTTACTTGCAAAAAGATCTGTGGGTGAACCTGTCTTTATCACCAGTCCATTATCGATACATATAGCTTGAGTAGCTAACTTAAATATCTCGTCTGTATCGTGACTTACCAGCAACGCTGTAAACTGGTACTCCTTATGCAACTGTAACAGTTCTTGCTGCAGCTCCAGGCGGGTTTCATTGTCGATGGCAGATAGGGGTTCATCAAGCAGCAGTAACGCCGGTTTTCTTATTAGTGCACGCGCTAATGCTGCACGCTGTTTTTGCCCGCCCGATAGTGTGACGGGTTTGTGTTCTGCAAAGGCAGTTAAGCCGGTTAGCTTTAGCAAATGATTTACCTGGCCTAAATCCTTTTCTTTTCCCAGCGCGTACTGCAAATTTTGTTTAACAGTCATGTTAGGGAACAATGCATAGTCTTGAAATACAAAACCAATATTCCGTTTTTGCGGCGGCAGGCTGATCTTTTGTTCGGTATTTAACCAAACTTCACCATTTACCTCAATATAGCCTGTTTCGGGATGCATTAGCCCGGCCAATATTTTTAATAGCGAGGTTTTCCCGGCACCAGATTTTCCTTGTATGGCTGTGATCTCAGCTAACCGTAATTCCGTGTCGATAATCAAGTCGCTCACACCAACGGGCATGTTTAGTATCTTGCGGATATTGATCCTGATCATAGCGCAAAGCGGTTTTTAAGCAGGCGTTTATTGGTAAGATAAACCAGTAATAACACGCTAAACGAGATAATCAGCAATATGGCCGAGTAGATGTGCGCTGCATGAAAGTTTAAAGCTTCGGCCTCATTATAAATTGCGATAGAAGCCACTTTAGTAACCCCCGGGATGCCGCCGCCTATCATGAGCACTAAGCCAAATTCGCCGAGCGTATGGGCAAAGGTCAGCACAATACCGGTAAGCAAGGCCGACCGGATATTGGGCAGCAAGACATGCAAAAAGGTGTTAAATTTAGTGCGACCCAGTGTCCACGACGCTTGCTGCAGGCTTTTGGGCAATGCCTCCAGCCCGCCCTGTATGGGGTGGACCATAAAAGGCAGACTATAAATTACAGAGCCGATTACCAGTCCGGGAAAG
This sequence comes from Mucilaginibacter sp., assembly GCA_965277245.1. Taxonomy (GTDB): domain Bacteria; phylum Bacteroidota; class Bacteroidia; order Sphingobacteriales; family Sphingobacteriaceae; genus Mucilaginibacter. The sequence goes on along the minus strand of OZ255719.1, from coordinate 1,605,558 downwards.
GTAAAAATTAGCCGGATATTAAACCAGGATTGCAGCCAGCCGCCAAATGCATTTGCAGGGCTTAACGCCAGCAACAAATAAAAGCCCAAAACTGAGGGCGGTAATACCAAAGGTAAACTAACCAATGCCTCTGCCACCGGTTTTAATTTTGAACGGCTTTGAGCAAACAATGCCGCTAATGGCAAACCGATAATCAGCAGGCAAACAGTAGTAACGGTTGCCAGCTTAAACGTAAGCCAGAGCGGTTGCAGGTCTATCGCCATTTATTTATAACCATATGCCTTTAAAATTTGCCTACCCCTGGACCCGAACAGGAACGCATAGAATTTCTGCGCATCTTCCAGGTTTTTGCCTGTGGCAGATTTGAGGATCACCACGCCCTGAGCGATTGGCTTATATAAATTCTCGTTAATTGCTATCCATTTGCCTTTATCCTGCTGTTCCGGATCGAGCACGATTGATTTAGCAGTAAACGCGGCCTCGGTTGCGCCCGTTAACAAATATTGATTTACCTGCCCAATGCTTTCGCCAAATACTAATTTCATCCGTAGCCTATCGCTCAAACCAAGTTTGGTTAATACCTGCATGGCCGCCTCGCCGTAAGGGGCTAAGGCAGGGTTGGCAACCGCTATCTTTTTATAACCGGGTAATAGCAGGTCTGCCGGTTTGCTCAATTTTAAATCTTTATTTAAAACCCATAAAACAAGCTGGCCGTAGGCATATATTTTTGGCTGCTCAAGGGTTAGGGATTTTTCGGCAAGTTCCTGCGGGTATTTCATATCGGCAGAAAGGAAGATATCAAATCGTGCGCCCTGCTCTATCTGCGTAGTTAATTTACCAGATGAGCTAACGATCAGGTCGGCATCTGCACCGGTTTGCTTTTTAAATTCTTCTGCAAGTTTTTTTGAAACAAACTGCGCATTGGCAGCAACGGCTATCCTTAATTTTTGTGCCTGCGTAAAAATGCAGGTGCTAAGCAGCACGAAAAGTAAAAATGCTCTTTTCATAGCCCGGCTTAATCTTTTGCGGTTTGTATTTCTATGCCGGTTACCTGCCTAACCCAGCGGCCCCATTTTTTTTCGCCGGGGATAATGATCTGGTAGGGGCCCGTTTTTTCGAATAAGGGTTTGCCATCTTCTTTATCGGCCAGTATGATATTCTTATCATTGAAATCCGCATTAATTTCCGGCAACGCTATAACAGCGCTATAGCCGTCGGCGGCTTTAATTAAAATGTATTTTGCTAATGATTTTCCGCTTAATTTATTATCGGGCAAGGCACCTGCGGCATTTACAATGTCGCTTAACAGCACTCCGGTAAACTCGTGTTCTTTACCATCATGGGCCTTACCTTTTATGGTTGTTTGTTTCATTGCCGCGAATGACGAAGCGGTTATAGTAAAGGGTTTCGTAACATCGCCGCTCACAACAACAGTTTGTGCAAATGTTGCCGAAACGGTAAATAACGAAGCTGCCAGAGCAAACGTTTTAATGTAATTCATAAATAAATTTTCGAAAGTTTATTTCTGCAAATTAATAATAATTTGGGTTGATTATGGGCAAAATGGATGCAAATTGAAAAGGAAAAATTGATTTACACGGTGTGTTAAATTATAATTATGATATATAAGATAAGTTATTTGTGCTATATAAACCATTGGATACAAGATAGTTATAAGATATTTTAAAAAAGTTCTTGACCCTTACCCTACGTAATAGCTTAGTTTTGTGATGTTGATAGTCAGTAAATTATGGCAAATTATTCTGTAAAGCAGGTATCTCTATTAGCAAAGGTAACTGTGCGCACGCTCCACCTTTATGATGAGTTAGGTTTGTTAAAGCCATTGGCACGTAGCCCGGCCGGATACCGCAGCTATGGCGAGGCAGAATTGTTACGCCTGCAGCAGATTTTATTTTACAGGGAAATGGATATCCCGCTGCAGCAAATAGCCGGTATATTAGATACACCGGGGTTTGACTTATTAAAAGCACTCGGGGATCATAAAGCCAGCCTTAAGGCAAAACGTAAACAGCTGCTCACCATGCTCGAAACTATCAACAAAACCATTGATCACTTAAAAAACAAAACTATGTTAAGTTACGAAGAACTATATGAAGGTTTTAGCAAAGAAGATGCGGAAGCCTTAAGAAACGAAACCCTTGCTAAATGGCCGAAAGAGGCCGCATATGCCGAAAATGGGCTATTAAAAAAAGGCAAAGAAAGTTTTATGGCCTTACAACAGGAGCAGAACGACATCACAAACGCGCTGGCAGGTTTGATGAATGAAGCACCCGAAAACCCGGCAGTGCAGTTTGAAATTGCCCGCCATTACCAAAATATCCGAAGCTTTTGGGGGACGGAAAATAATGCTAACCCACAAGCTAAACAATATGCAGGACTGGGCCAACTTTACGTTGATGATAAACGCTACACGCGGATCAACGGCAAAGCAAATGAACAGTTTGGCGTTTTCATGTGTAAAGCGATGAAGTACTATGCTGATACGAAGCTAAAATAGGCCCACTCCTTACCCTGGGGGGCTTTTTTAAAGTCGGTACTATCACATACTATTTTTTCGCCGGAATGTAATACGTTTGGTGTCTTTAACATTAGAAATGAGTAACAACGCAAACCCGGTTAGGCGTATATTGGCGGCAAGCCTTATCGGCACAACCATAGAGTTTTTCGACTTTTATATTTATGATACGGCGGCAGTCCTGGTATTCCCCAAACTGTTTTTTCCATCGGCCAACGCCACTGCGGCTACGCTGGCCTCGCTGGCAACCTTTGCGCTGGCTTTTTTTGCCCGTCCGTTAGGCGCAGCATTATTCGGTCATTTTGGCGACCGAAAGGGAAGGAAAGCTACGCTTGTTGCTGCTTTAATGACCATGGGGCCATCTACCGTAGCCATCGGTTTGCTGCCCGGATACCACAGTATTGGTATAGCCGCGCCAATATTATTGGCTCTGTTCAGGTTTGGGCAAGGCCTGGGGCTTGGCGGCGAATGGGGTGGTGCGGTTTTGCTGGCTACCGAGAATGCACCGGAAGGCAGAAAGGCCTGGTATGGCATGTTCCCCCAACTGGGTGCGCCTATCGGGTTCTTACTTTCAACAGGAACTTTCTTGTTACTTAGTAATTGCCTGACTGATAAACAGTTTTTTGATTTCGGCTGGCGTATTCCGTTTATAGCAAGTGCGCTGCTGGTTTGGGTTGGCTTATATGTGCGGCTTAAAATTACCGAAACACCTGATTTTATGAAAATAGTTGACAATAACGAGCGGGTGAAAATACCTGTGATTGACGTTTTTACAAGGCATACCCGGGCTATTGTTTTAGGCACGGTGGTTACCATCACTACGTTTCTGTTGTTTTATTTAATGACCGTATTTACCTTAAGTTGGGCAACTTCTGTATTGCATTACACCAAATCAGATTTTTTAATTGCGCAGATGATCTCTATGATATTCTTCGCGATAGGTATCCCGATCTCTGCAGTTGCTGCCGACAAATTTGGCCGCGGAAACATGCTTATTTTTGCCACAGTTGCCATTTTTATCTTTGGTTTATTCTTTTCGTCACTGTTTAGCACAGGTAGTTTGCTGGTTACCATTCTATTCCAAATACTGGGCATGTTTTTGATGGGATTAACATACGGGCCAATCGGTACTACGCTGGCGCAGTTATTCCCGGCATCTGTGCGGTATACAGGCGCATCTTTAAGCTTCACGCTCGCTGGTATTTTAGGCGCATCATTAACGCCTTACCTTGCAACCACGCTGGCAACAAAATATGGATTACCGTATGTTGGTTATTATTTGGCTATTGCTTCAGCTGTCAGCTTTTTCGGTCTGCTTGGGGCAAGATCACTGATGAAAGAAAACACAGAAACCTAAACACCAAATACGCTTTTCGCTTTTGTAACCGTTTTCTCCAGGTTTATGCCCTTGCCAAGCACACCTTCAAAAAGGTCGCCTTCGGCCCGTACCCGTTCTATAGAGTTATGAATGGTAAAATGCCGCATGGTTAAGCCGGGTTTAACCTCGTCCCAGTGCAATGGCATAGATACCGTTGCGCCGGGTTTGGGCCTTAACGAATAGGGGCAGGCTAACGTAGCCCCCGGGCGGTTTTGCAGAAAGTCTACATACATTTTTCCATTACGGTTTGCTATCATGCGCTCTACGCTGGTATAATCCGGTATTTGTTTATGAATAACATTGGCTACCATCCGCCCGAATAATTGCGACTGATCATATGTATACTTAGCCGCAAGTGGTATATAAATATGCATACCGGTTGAACCTGATGTTTTGCAATACGACGGCACATCTATAGCATCCAATACTTTTTTAGTTACCAGAGCAGCCTCAATAACCTGGTCGAATGTATGCTTATCAGGATCGAGGTCTATTACACAATAGTCGGGGTTGTCTGGGTGTTGGGTGCGGCTAAACCACGGGTTCATTTCAATTGCGCCTAATGATGCCATGTACAACAGGCTTGCTTCATCACAGCCAACCATAAACTCTTTATGCTCGCCATCGCTGGTGGTATAGGGGAAGGTTTCTATCCACTCCGGCCCTTTATCTTTCATGTTCTTTTGGTAAAAATGCATGCCATTTATCCCGTTTGGGAAGCGGTTAAGCGATTGGGGCCTGTCTTTTAAATAAGGAACGATAAACGGCGCAACCTGATAGTAATAATTTAGCATATCACGCTTGCTCACGTTGTCTTCGGGCCAGTAAAGTTTGCTGAGGTTATTAAACTTTAGATCATGCCCGTTTACACTGCGCACCTGCGATGCATCTTTAGGGTTAAGCAATGTTTTTAAGATTTTTGCCGGGGGCGCTTTTATTACTTTGTTTTTGGTTAAGGTATCCTCTTCCTTAACTGTCGCAGCGGTCGATACTTCTTTTTCTAATATAACGTCTTTGGGGTTCTTATCTTCCCTAAGGCCTTGGAATGATGCGTGGCGCATTACACCATCTTTTGTGATCTCGGCAAACGTTACTTCGCCAACCATTTGCGGTTTTACCCAGGTTACGGTAGCCTTTGGCGGATTTGGCCTGAAACGCGATGGCTTGTTAAAATCGGGCACCACCGGGAAAGGGCATGCCGGTGTTTCCAGCGGTTTTAATTTTTCCACTATATCGCCTTGTAGTTTGTCGCTAAAGCCGGTCCCCACCGGGCCGATATAATGTAGCTCGCTGCCGTTAAAAACACCAACCAAAAGCGCGCTGAATTTCTTCTTGCTGCCCTCGTTATGCGTATAGCCGCCTATTATTACCTCTTGGCGTTTTTTGGTCTTTATCTTTAGCCACTCTTTAGAGCGCACGTCGGGCAGGTAAACGCTGTCTGCCTTTTTGGCTATGATTCCTTCAAGCCCCATTTTATCGGCCGCACTAAAAAAGTCGGTACCGCTGGCATTAAAGATCTGGCTCAGGCGGATGCTGTCATTATCTGTAGGTAGCACCTGCTGTAAGATTTTGCGGCGTTCTGTAAAAGGCAGCGCCATTAAATTCTTGCCTTCATACCAAAGCAAGTCGAAAATGTAATAGATCAATTCCCCGTCAGCCTCGCTTCGCCAGCCTTGCAAAGCCCCAAAATCGGAGACACCTTTATCATTCAGCACCATGATCTCGCCATCTACCACGGCGTTTATCTGCCATTTTGCTAATGTGGCGTGTATAGAATAAAATTTCTCGTTAAAAGATTTGCTGTTGCGCGATTGCAGTTCTACCCCGCCGTTATTAACGAAGCCTACTGCCCGGTAACCATCCCATTTTACTTCATAAACCCAGTCGGGGTCATCAAATGGTTTATCTACCAATGTAGCTAACATAGGTTTTAAACCGGTTGGAAATGCGGCGGTTACCGCATTTTTTAATAGGGCATCAGCATCAGGGAGACTTAATTTAACAGATTTCGCAGGCATACAAGTGTATTGTTGTCATATCAACACCTGCATATAACTTAAGGTTTGCGGCTTATGAAAAACTGCACTATAACAATATTTTAATTGAGAACTACGCGGGCAGCAAAGCGGAAATCCGCTCTTGCAGGTCTGTCATTTCAAAGGGCTTAGCCAGGAAATCATCTGCACCGGCATCTAAAGCCGACTGCTGCACATCGTGCCCTGCCGAAATTATAAGTACCGGGATATTTTGGGTAGACCCCTGCCGTTTAAGTTGTTTGCAAACCGTCAAGCCATTATGACCGCCCATTTCTATATCTAAGATTACCAGATCGGGCTGGGCTTTTACTGCCTCTATAACCGATGTGCCATCATAAACATGCAGCACCTCGTACCCCGAAAATTCGAGAATACTGGATATGGCATCAACTATCGACTCATCGTCGTCAGCAATTAAAATAGTTTTATGCCCTGATTCCATATAAGCGTGTCTGTCTAAAATAAATTGGTAAATGCGTAATACAAAGGCCTCAACAGCAATAATACATTATTTCTGCAGATACTTCTCTACATCTTTAACGTTTACACCCGCAGATTTTACAGCATCGCGTAATTTTTGTGGAGTGATGTTAAACTTTTTCGACCAGTATTCAACTTCATAGTCTTCGTTAACATTAATTTTATCTCTGTCGGGGCTTCCGGTTTGCTTTTTGTTATCCATGATTAAATTTTTTATCTAACCACAAAACAACTGGCTATTCTAAAAGTTTCCTTTGGGTTAAATATATTTTCCCTAATTAATAATATATGAAAGCTCGGGATGCTGGTATATTGGTTTTGCCAGCTGGAGTTCTAAGCCCTTAAAAGTATGCATCGGCCCCTCGGCCGCAAATAAATTAATGACCCATGAGGGCACATTTCCGCCGGGATTAAGCGCCAGTGTATATTCAACTTTTATTTTGTTACTGCCTGCAGGCGTTAATGTCCATTTCCCTACAGACTGTTTAACCCGCACCATCCCCGGTTTTTCCGGAATGTAATCGCCTATACACGGCGCATCAATGGTTACAACCTTGGTTTGCGGGTTTTGCTTTACCATAATGTGGCAAATAAAATCGCGGTTCTCCACCGGCCAGGGCACCTGCACTACAGCGTAATAATACAGATCTGCTGGCGAAACCTGTTTTAACACCATGCTCGATTTGGTATGATAAGCCCAGTTGACACTATTTTTAATATCCATTATAATAGCAACCAACTGCGACGCAGTAGCATTTATTTCGCAATCAACTTTAACCGCTTTGAACCCCGAATTAGGTGTAGAACGGGTGTAAACCTTTATGCCCTCATCTTCTGCCTTAAGTTTCCAGCCGTCTTGTGCTATCGATTCGAGATGAATAACAACAGCGCAAAATATAGTTAGCAATAATTTATTCATGCAATAATTCAAAGCAGCAATTTAGTTAGCTATTTGCAGCCTGCAAATATCATATGCCACCCATAAGTAAAATTATGCCGCCTCTAATAATTTTAACTTTTATGAATCAGAGCATTTATAGAAAAAAATAATAATGAAACAAATTCGTCGTGTTCGCCGGTTCTTGCTTCTAACCGCGAAACATGAAAACACATCAATGCCAGCAAGGCATTGGCCTCGGGTGTATTCGTTTCAACCGACTCGGTAAGCAGATGTGTTAGCCGCATCGCTTCCAGACAAAGTTCCTTGCGAATCAGGTTGTTTTGGTGAACAGAATAATAACCTTCGTTAAATAACAGGTATAACGTGGCTAATACAGCCTGTAATCTTTTACCAATGTCAGCCTTCGGGGAAATTCGATCCTGACTTTTTCGCGTCTGAGTTTATCCCTGGCTCTTTGCAACCGCTTGGCAATGGTTTCTTTATTGGTCATAAATGCTTCGGCAATTTCGTCTATGCCGAAACCGCAAAGGATACGCAGGGATAGTCCGATTTGGGCGCGGGCAGAAATAGCCGGATGACAGATCGCAATCATCATTTTCAACTGGCTATCCTGAATATTCTGGTTAGACAGATCAATTTCCTGCTGATAGACTTCGGAGGAAATCCGCACTAATCCCGGCACGATTTTATTCGTGTATAACTGATGACGTTTGATGATATCTTTTGCCTTATTTCTGGCTACGGTATGCAGCCAGGCTACGGGATTTTCCGGCATCCCTTTGATACCCCATGTTTCGGCAGCCATCAAAAAGGTATCGCCTGCAATATCCTCAGCTATGGTTAAATGTTCAAAGCCAAAACGGTGATATAGTACCGACACGAGCCGACGGTATTCGATCCTGAAAAGCTGCGGAAGTTGCTCGTTTTGTTGCACAATATATTATTCCTGATGCTAATATAGCAGCAGGAATGTAAAAGCTACAGGTTAGGGGGTACCAATTGACGGACTTCTACGTTACCGCCAATGGAAGTCACAGGGCACCCTTTAGCCAGTTCAATGGCTTCAATAAGTGACTCTGCCCGGATAATGGTGTAACCGCCGATACCTTCTTTGATGTCAGCATATGGGCCGTTGACTACTTCGTTTCCTGCTTTAATCACTGCACCTTCATCCAATAGTCGGTTACCCATATCTACCAGTTTGTTTTGCGCGGCAATATTGCCAAGCCAGTCTTGCCATTCTGCCATCATGGACTGCATTTGCAGGAGAAGGCTGAGCTCCAGGACTTTTGAAATCCCTTCTAAAAATCAATAAGAATTCGTTCATAACTTTAAATTTAATGATAAAAATGAGATGACGATTAAAGGCCGGTGCTATGGACAATATTTCCTTAAATTTATTAATATCAAGCAGATTTTTAAACTATGCAACCAACCGTCAATATCAGCAGGTGCTAACGCCAGGCCGGCTTAAAAAAATATTTCTAATTAGGGATTTCGGATGTGGCATATTGGATTATTCAAAAGTACTTCGAACTAAATTCAATGAATTTCATTAATAATTCTAAAAAATAATTTGCATGTTTCAAATCTTTAAGTAAGTTTGTACTTACGGTAAGTTAATATTTAATATTATTAAATGAATAGCAGTTTAGCCTTTAATGCCCTCGGAGACCCGACCCGCCGGGCAATCTTCGAAAAATTACATTATCGGCCTTTGGCCGTGGTTGATATCGCCCGTGGCCTGCCTATCAGTCGCCCCGCTGTTTCGCAACATTTGAAAGTGTTGAAAGAAGCAAAACTCATCACGCTGAAAACGGTGGGTAATAACAACATCTATGGACTCGACCGAGAGGGTATCTTAGCCATGAGAAACTATTTAGATCAATTCTGGGACTGTGCTTTATCAAACTTTAAAGTCCTGGCCGAAAAAACTGGAAAAGAAAAATAATGCAAACAATCAATTTGACTTCCATCAAAAAAGAATTTTTGGTCAAAGCCTCGCAGCAAACCGCTTTTGAAGTATTCACCCAAAAAATGGACCTGTGGTGGCCGCGTAACCAACATATTGTCAGCGCCGATATGACCGAAATGGTCGTCGAGCCGCAAGTCGGCGGCCGGTGGTATTCCAAACATGCCGATGGCAGCGAAGCCAATGTAGGTCACGTATTAACTTACCAGCCCTATACCTTGTTCGTCCTGGCCTGGCAGATCAATGGTGACTTTAAATGCGACCCGAACCTCATTACCGAAGTCGTGGCGGAATTTGTTCCGGAAGGGCCAACTATCACCCGTGTAAAATTCGAGCATAGGGACCTGCATAAACTGGGAAGCGGAAAATCCGTGGAGAGCATGAACGATGGCTGGGGCACGATTATGAATCTTTACAAACAAGTTGCCGAACAATGAAAGCCAAATCACTATTAAGAATCGCAGCATTATTGATGCTGTTACATACTGTGGGCCATACCGTCGGTGCGCTGAACTGGAAACAGGCGCCAAACATTGCGATTAAGCAGGTTATTGAAGAGATGCTGAGCAACCGATTTAATTTTATGGGCCGGTCGGTCAGTATCGGTGACTTCCATACCGGCTATGGCTACAGTATGATCGGCGTATTGCTACTCATCACCATTTTATTATGGCTGCTGTCCACCGAACAGGTAAGACGCATCATCCTGGTACTGGGATTATTTTTATTATTCCAGGGTATTGTCGAACTCATCTATTTCTTTCCATTTGCCGCTGCGTTCTCGCTGCTGGCCGGGATAACCACTTTAATTGCTTATAAAAATCATGACCAAAGTAATTTCAGGAAACCTTTCTTCAGTTTTATTTCTCCATAAAATAAGGGAAAATATCAATCAATTTATGACGAGGTATATTACTAACGGCATTGGCGTATTTTCCAAAGATGGGGACTGAAAAAAGTAAAAAAAACCTAATATAGTTAGGGAATTTATGAAGCGATTTTCTAAATCGTATTTTAGCTTGGAAGATGCATAACCAAATTTGTTTTTTAAAAGCGTACGAAAAGTGCGATAAATTTTCAAAGCCAAGTTCAAAGCAGATTGCAGACAGCTTTTGATTGTAAATAGGTTAGGTTGAAATACCGTAAACGATAATATCGTCATTGTATAGGCCCTTCGCCTTATTTAGCATGAATTCTAAAAAATCCTCAGTATTGCTGCGGTCGGTAAAAAGCTTTACCATTTCGGTTAAAGAAACCGGATTGCCACGTGCCCACTCATGGTACAGTAGCTTGTGGGCTTTACTTTTGAGGTCGTTAAGTTTGGTATTAAAGGGTATCACATCTGGATCTCCCTTGTACCTGGCGAATAATTGCTGGCTGCTTTTATCAAAATGACTACGCGGCCAGCGAATGCCTGTTGCAAAATCTTTCTTTTGCCGGCCCTCGATCATCCGAAAATAAATAGAAGACAACCCGGAACCATCGACCCGGCTTTCCTGAACTACGTTGCAGGATAGGGTATTAAGCGTAGTGCTCATAAGTTGCGAAACATTGAATTTTTTGCCGTTAAAATGCGAAGCACCCGATCAAAAAGACTCATTGCGAAGCGGAAATAAGGTTGCCTGCCAAAAACTGCGAAGCAAAAAACAGCCTTTACGGTACCGTAGAGGCTGTTTTTGGGGATTTGTGGTGCGCCCACCTGGGCTCGAACCAATCTTTGTTATTAGCTTATTATCAATAACTTATAAAGAAAGTCAATCCTTAGGTGCTTAGTTATGTGCCCATTAATTGACTATTCAAATATACGATTTATCGGTAAATCAAAGCTGTTATAAATGAATATTTAAGCAAACTGCAAAGAAAATAACGATTCGCGAAAGTTACTCAGACAGAATTCTGTACAGTTCCAGGTTTAAGTAATAATTGCCTTTACCGATCACTCTCTTTTCCAAAACACCCATGTCCGTTAACTGGTCAAGGTATTTCCTGGCGGTATTTTCCGCATAAATATTGCCGCCAACGAGGTGCTTTACTCGTGTGTAAGGTTGGGTGAATATGGCGTTAACCAGCGATTCGGGGCGTGCGATGTCGGTATCTTCGATTACGGCTTTTAAAATAGCATCCTTTGCACTGACGATGTCGTTGATCTTGTCAAAGGTAATGTTCGAAGTTTCTTCGACGGCTTTCAGCATATATAACAACCAGTTCTTCCAACTTCCTCTTTGGGTTACCCCGGCAAGCCCCGCGTAGTAATCTTCTTTATGGTCCATGATATAACGGCTTAAAAAGAGGATGGGATAATCCAGCAAGCCTTTTTTGGTCAGGTAGTGGATATTGAAAATCCTGCCGGTGCGTCCGTTGCCGTCGCGGAAAGGATGTATCGCCTCAAATTGAAAATGACCAATGGCCATTTTGAGCAAGGTGTCTATCGGATAAGTTTTGTCATCGTTCAAAAATTCGATCAGATTGTGAAGTTTAGCTTCGACCACTCCTTTTCCTCTTGGCGGCGTATAGGATACTTTGCCGGCATTGGGGCCGGTACCGCCCTCTTTGATGACGATCTGGGCGATTGGTGTTCTGATGCCATCGTTGAACTGACTAACGATCCGGTACATTTTCACAAAGTAATTTTCATCAAAAACCTGCTCCTTTAAATAAGAATAACCCTCCCATAATGCTTCACGATAATACAGTACTTCTTTTGAGGGTCCGGTTTGTTGCTGAATTTGTTCTTCACTATAAGCCTGATACAGTTCATCATCAGTTGTAAAGATGTTCTCTATTGCACTGGACGCTTTCGCTTCCTGTAAACTAATAGAATTAATGAGCAGCCCTTGGGATGGAATGACAATACTCCTGCCCTGTAAGCGGCCAAGCGCGGCTTTGGCGTTACCCAATTGACTGTAAATTTCCACATCTTCATAGAGGTGTTTGTCAATTGGCAGTTCCGGCAAGGTATTCCAGGGAACATTTCGGTCAGGGTTTACTCGGTATGGCATAAACAAATATACATTATTGACATTAAAAATCAAATATTTTAAGGTCAATCGGCTTTATGGCATTAAAATCTTATTGAAAAGTATAGATCACCTTAAAATAAGCTAATTTTAAGGCACAACCTGATATTTGGCATTAACACGTCTTGGGAACTTTATAAGGATATAGTGTAAAGCCTGGCCGCATGGGACAGCCTTAAAGTCGACGTTTTTGTTGGAGTAAAAAATAAAATTTTAACTTTGCCGGGTAATGGCATGGGGCATTAGCGTACATCTTCGGTTTCCAGGCCAATAGCAAGATTTAATCCCTGCCATTATTTTATACTTCGATTAAGTTAGTTCCAGCCGTCCTTACATAATTTTTAGAATAAGCCCTATTCTGATTGACACAAACGAAAGTACGCAATATGAGCTTGTACCTGATCGCGTTAAACACGGCCATTTTTGGCTTTCCTTCAATTTGTGTTTTTCGTTCGAAATAAGTCTTTAACTCCTGGTCTATCCGGATTGCTCTGACAGCACAAATATGAAGCAACGACTTTACACGTTTATTAGCGATGTAAGAAACTTTAGCTCTTACTTTTGTATTGCCTGAATCAGACTTGAATGGTGCTACACCAGCGTAACAGGCAAACTTTTTAGGACATTTTATATCCTTAAATTCATTGGTGCTTATCATGATTTGTACAGCCGTTATTATCCCTATTCCAGGTATAGACATAATAACTTTTACAAGCCTATTTAGGGTTTCATCCGATTGAATAAGTTTCAATATCGCCTCATCTACTTTTAACACATCTGATTTTACAGCATTTATACTATCGATACATAACCCTGATGCAACCTGGTTGATTTTCTTGCTTACGAACTGATTTTGTTCGCCCAATGGTATAGTTAATCGTATGCGATAGACCAAATAAAGGAAACAAGTTTATTGTGTACGGCTGTATTCATTTAGAAAATGTGCGTCAAGTATTAGGGTAATATATAGGTAAAAATAGGTTGTTTATTTAGATTTTATAAATATATTAAGAAATAGGGCTAACCTGTATTAAATGAATGAGTTGTATTTTCAGGTATGTTGCCAAAAAAGCCGATTGTGGAAATCGGCTTTTTTTTAAGAACGCATTTATCAATGAGGTAAATTAGTTATTTGGCAGCTAAGCGGCTTTTCAGATTTTGCATATCCTCCTTCAATTTCTTTTCTAAAACCTTTGCATATATTTGAGTGGTTGCGATTTTTGTATGCCCTAACATTTTGCTTACCGTTTCAATAGGAACGCCATTTGATAGCGCAATGGTAGTAGCAAAAGTATGCCTGGCAATATGGAAGGTAACGTTTTTTGTAATGCCTGACAGATCAGCTATCTCTTTCAAATAGCTATTAACTTTTTGATTTGAAACGGTTGGAAATATTTTGCCGTCTGCTAAAGCACGTTCATTGGATTTATACTTATCAATAATATTTAATGCACTTGGTAATAATGGAACATTCACTGGAATCATTGTTTTCTCCCGGCAGGTCCTGACCCAACGGTCACCATCTGTACCGGCAATAATATTTTCAGGTGTCAGATTGATCATATCGACATAGGCTAAACCGGTATAACAACTGAAAACAAACATATCCCTAACCATATCCAGGCGTTCAATAGGTAGGTTTTTGCTTTCAATCGATTTAAGCTCGACCTCAGAAAGTTGTTCGCGATTTACCTTTTGCATTTTAAGTTTATAGGTGGCAAAGGGATCGTTATCGATCCAGCGCAGGTTTTGAGCAAGATTGACCATTTTCTTTAACCTGATAATGTGTTTCATAACCCCATTGTTATTCATAGGTTTTTGATGATCTTTCGGTTTATGGTTCCGTAGATAAACCTCAAAATCCTTAACGAATTTATAATTCAATTCTCTAAGGTATATGTCGGTGACTTTATAATACTCTTCGAGGAACTTTACTAAATACCGCTGGGTCACGTAATAATGCTTAAGGGTACTCCATTTCAAGTCTTCGGTTGATGATTCGTTATGGTAAGTTATAAGCTTGCTTAGCGTAAAACCTTCATCCGCTTCACCGAGATAAGAATTTTTGACGGCGGTTGCAGACGGCAACCGTCCTTTGAGCATTAATTCCTTATAGCAGTTGCCAAGCGCTAATTTAACTTCGTCCAGATAGCTGTTCAGCGTTTTAACCTGTTCACGGTTTCCTTTAGGAATACCTTTTTCAGTATCCCAATTATTGAGGTCAATACTTTGCTTTAACCCGATCAGGCATTTTTCCTTATTTACGGTTACGCTGACATAAAGTGGTGCTTTTCCATTTTTGGCTAAATACGCCCTTAATACAAAGTGGATTCGAAATGATTGTGCAGTTTTCATAAAATATAATTTTAATTTGATCCTTTGTTGGTTATGGCCGCGCTGTATTGCGATGGCTATAATTTGCAATCATTCAGCTTTCAAAGATTTTTATTCCTTGTAAAATGCTGTTAATTAGCACATAAGATCAAAACTGAGCACTAAGTTAAATACTTAAAACAGGTGCTCAGTTAAGTGCACAGAAGTTTGGCTTTCTTAAGGGTTGTTGAGGGTATAATAAATGAAAAAACCCCTTAAATAAGCTATTTAAGGGGTTTTAAGACCCATTCAAAGGGTAAGTTGTGCGCCCACCTGGGCTCGAACCAGGGACCAAAAGATTATGAGTCTTCTACTCTAACCAACTGAGCTATAGGCGCAGGAAATGTTGTGTTTTCCGGCTGCAAATATGTAAAATTGCGCCCAATTACCCAAATAGTATTCATGCAAAATATAAAAAATATCATTTTTGATTATGGTAACGTGATTTTTAAAATCGACTTCGTACGTGTTCAGCAGAAATTTAAAACTTTGGGTATAAATAACGTAAATGCTTTTTTCGGGCATTTGCAACAAGACCCAATCTTTGATGAATTTGACCGCGGGCAAATAAGTGCTGGTGATTTTCGCCATAAGGTACGGCAGATAGCAAACAACAATGCTCTTACAGATGGCGAGATCGATACGGCCTGGAATAGTATCCTAATTGGTGTAGGTGTGGGGAACCATGAACTTTTAGTAGCGCTGAAAAGGAGATATCGCACCTTTTTGCTCAGTAATATTAATGAAATACATTATAGTTTTATAATGAAATATCTGAAGCAGGAATTTGGATTTGATGGTAATGATCACTTATTTGAAAAAACCTACTACTCGCATTTTACAGGTATGCGTAAACCAGAGCCCGCGCTGTTTTTAAAAGTGATGAATGAGAACAATTTAAAACCTGAAGAAACGCTATTCATAGACGATAGCCCGCAGCATTTAGCGGCTGCAGCCAACCTTGGAATAAATACTTTTTTAATGACCGCCCCGGATACCCTTACTGCATATTTCGACCGTAACGGTTTATTGGCTTAACAATAGTTAATTTGCTTGAATTCTAATTGTTTGTGTTAAACAAATTGATTTACTTGCATCGGCATTCTGCTGTTACCAATTACTCATGAGAAAGAATTTATTACTCATACTGGCCCTTTGCATGGCAAGCCATTCTTTTGCGCAAAACAAAAGTATTTACCATACCGGCTGGATAGATTTTAATAAAAATGGGAAGAAAGACGTTTTTGAAGATCAAACCCAGCCCATAGATAAACGCGTGGCCGATTTGCTATCGCAAATGACCATAGCCGAAAAAACCTGCCAAATGGCCACCTTGTATGGCTATAAACGGGTATTAAAAGATGAGATGCCGTTGCCAAATTGGAAGAACGAAGTTTGGAAAGACGGTATTGCTAATATAGATGAAGAGTTAAATAGCCTTACATCTTATACCGACAATGCGCAGTCTCAATATTCGTTTCCATATAGTAAGCACGCTGGCGCCATCAATACCATACAACGGTGGTTTGTAGAACAAACACGCATGGGTATTCCGGTTGACTTTACTAATGAAGGTATACACGGCCTGAACCACGATAGGGCAACATCCTTGCCAGCGCCAATTGGTATCGGCAGCACCTGGGATAAAGTGTTAGTCCGTAAAGCCGGGCAAACTGTAGGCCGCGAGGCAAAGGCGCTTGGTTACACAAATGTTTATGCACCTATATTAGATCCAGCGCGCGACCAGCGCTGGGGCAGGGTGGTAGAGTGCTACGGCGAAGACCCTTTTCATATAGCCGAAATGGGAAAACAAATGGCTTTAGGAATTCAGGAAGAGGGCGTAGCATCTACCTTAAAGCATTTTGCGGTTTACAGCGTCCCGAAGGGTGGCCGCGATGGAAATGCCCGTACAGACCCGCACGTAGCGCCTCGAGAAATGTATCAGATCTATCTTTATCCGTTCAGGCGGGTAATACAAGAAGCACATCCGATGGGGGTAATGAGCAGTTATAATGATTATGATGGTGTACCGATAACAGGGAGCTATTATTTTTTAACAGATTTGCTTCGTCAAAAATTTGGGTTTAACGGATATGTGGTTTCTGACAGCGAGGCCGCAGAATTTCTATATAGTAAGCACCATGTAGCAGAAGACTATAAAGAGGCCGTTAGGCAGGTAGTAGAGGCAGGCTTGAATGTGCGTACTAACTTTACCATGCCCCAAACTTTTATTATACCCTTACGGCAATTAATTGCCGAAGGGAAGCTTTCTATGAAAACAATAGACGCGCGTGCAGGCGATGTGCTAAAGGTGAAATTTCGCTTAGGGTTGTTTGATCATCCCTATGTAGAAAATCCCAAAGCTGCAGATACGATAGTACATTCTGTAGCGTCTACAGCTATGGGTTTGCAATTAAACCGCGAAAGCATGGTGCTGCTAAAAAATGCTGGTAACTTATTACCGCTTAATAAGCAGGGTATAAAAAATATTTTGGTAACAGGCCCTTTGGCTACAGAAACAAATTACGCCATAAGCCGGTATGGCCCTTCACACAACCCGGTAACTACTGTATTAGACGGTGTAAAAAATTATGTGGGTACCACAACTACAGTTAGTTATGCAAAAGGCTGTGATATAATAGACGCCACCTGGCCCGAAAGCGAGATCATTGAAACACCGCTCACGTTGCAGGAGCAAGCCGACATTGATGAAGCTGTGCAAAAAGCGAAACAAGCTGATGTAATTATTGCCGTTGTTGGCGAAGATGCCAAACGCGTGGGTGAAAGCCTTTCGCGCACGGGTTTAAATTTGCCGGGCCGGCAGTTGAAACTTATACAGGCGCTTCAGGCAACCGGCAAACCGGTTGTAATGGTAATGATAAACGGACAGCCATTAACTATTAATTGGGAAAACCGTTACGTACCCGCAATTTTAGAAGCCTGGTTCCCGGGCCCGGAAAGCGGTAAAGTGATTGCCGAGACACTTTTTGGAAATAACAATCCCGGCGGTAAATTACCGATCACCTTCCCCAAAACTGTTGGTCAGATAGAGTATAATTTCCCTTTTAAGCCCGCATCACAGGCAGGGCAGCCCACATCGGGGCCAAACGGATACGGTAAAACAAGCATTAACGGTGCGCTTTATCCGTTTGGTTACGGCTTAAGCTATACATCATTTGCTTATAGCGACTTAAAGATAACACCCGAAAAAAGTAATGGGCAGGCAACCATCACCGTTACATTTAATGTAACAAATACCGGCAAGATGCGGGGCGACGAAGTAGTGCAACTCTACATTAAAGACGAAGTAAGCAGCGTTACAACTTATGAATATGATCTGCGCGGATTTGAGCGCGTCGCCCTAAACCCCGGAGAAATGAAAACAATTAACATGACCCTAAACCCCGACGATCTGGCTTTACTGGATAAAAATATGAACTGGACAGTTGAGCCGGGCGTTTTCGAGGCTATGGTAGGCAGTTCGTCAGAAGATATCCGTTTAAAAAAAGAGTTTGTAGTTGAATAAAATGCTCTTAACGCTCTCCCTTTAAGCTAGATTTTTAGGGATAGTAATTGCAAACGTGGTTCCAATCCCTGGTTCGGAACTCACATCGATGTTACCCCGGTGTTTTTCTACAATGCCAAATACTATTGATAATCCCAGGCCGGTGCCTTCGCCAACTTCTTTCGTAGTAAAAAAGGGCTCAAAAATACGTTGCTTTATTTCTTTAGGAATACCGCCGCCTGTATCTGATATTTCTATCGTTATGTGATCGGGTTCATTTTTGGTTGTTATAGAAATATTTTCCTGTTCATGTAAGGGCTTACCGTTAATAGCCTGAATGCTGTTGGTTATTATATTAACAAATAGCTGACCGAGCTTGCCCGGGTAGCAGTTGATCATCTCTAAGTGATTGAGGACCGGTGTAACACTAATATACGCAGGCGTAGTGCTTCTTAATATTACCAGTGCAGCTAATATTTCGCGGTTTACGTCGGCTAATTTTAACGTTTGTTCATCGGTTCGGCTAAAGGTGCGTAAGCTGTCAACAATTTCGCGGGTACGGCCTGCCCCGTCTTCAATCCCCTCTAACAAGGTTAAAATTTCTTGTTTAACAAATGCTATATCTATCTGCTCCCTATACTCTTTAACATCGTCAAGAAGTTTGATATCAGTTGGTGAAGCTTCAAACGCGCGGTATTTTTCTATCAAGGTAAAAATTTCATCAAAATCCAACCTTAGAGGTTTTACATTAGCACTTACAAAATTTATGGGGTTATTTATTTCATGAGCTATACCTGCAGTTAGCTGGCCAAGAGA
The DNA here is from genome assembly GCA_965277245.1 of Mucilaginibacter sp. GTDB lineage: Bacteria > Bacteroidota > Bacteroidia > Sphingobacteriales > Sphingobacteriaceae > Mucilaginibacter. Next base: position 1,586,544 of record OZ255719.1, on the reverse strand, counting down.
GGCCATTTTTTCTGTTTCTACCAATTTGATCTGGGTCGCCTTCAAATTTTCTATACTTACAAGCAGGTTATCATTACTTACAAGCAACTCACGGGTACGTTCATTTACCTTATTTTCCAATACAATATTCTGCTGAGTTATAAGCCGCTCATTTTCGAGGGCGATGGTTAAAGAAGCAATTTGCGATTCATTTTTTTGCCTCCGGTAAAAATTTATTTTATCTGCAAGAGCAGTAGAAAATAAAATAAGTTCTAAAGCCGAACCGTAAAGAATAACATTAAAAGTGAAATCATTATAAGCAATTAGCCCCTGGTTACGGGCTATAGAGATAATTATGGACCCAAAAAAGAACGTCCACCCGAAGAGGAAATACTTGGCTGGTTCAAAACCTTTGTAATATAAAGACAAACCAATGCCAATCAGAGCAACAGAAATGGTAAATGCACTTATAGAGATAAGTGTATATGCCAGGCGTATATCACCAAATGTTATAGCCACCAGCGGTGTGGTATAAAGTGCAAACAGAATCCAGTAAAAACGTTTGAGACCTGTGCTACGCTCATGCAGATGAAGGAATTCATAAACAAACATCAGTATGGAGTAGCCAAACAATACCCTTACCAGCGGAATTACAAAATCATTAATAAGGCCCTTATCACCGCTTATAAAATTTGTGCCATAACCCCGGGTTAATATTTGTGTTAAACCAAGAAAAATAATATAACATACATAGTACAAGTAGCTCCTGTCTTTTACGATGAACAATAATAAAAGATTATAAACAGCCATTATTGCCACGACACCCACGAATGCGCCCGTAGCCACGTTTTGCATGCTGGCATCTTGTATAAACTCATTTGCACTGTGAAATTCTATCGGGAAAACGGCATTCGCGTTACTCTTAATACGTAAATAAATGGTACGCAGCGAATCTGGTAGTACAACGCAGTTAATATGGATAAGATTTTGGCTTAATCTTTTAACATCGGCCTTCGGAAAGTTTGATGCAAGGTGGATAACTTTAAGCGTTTGCGTGCTTTTATAAAAAAGGTCAAACTCGTCTATCACACTGCTCTTAATGGTTATAGGTATAAAAGGCTGGTTAGTTTTGTTTTTTAAAACCACCTTTACCCATAGTACCCCTTTCGAAAACCTGTTAGAGGGCAGGTCTATAGTTGAGGTATGGAACTTTATGTTGCCGAATATATCTTTAATATCAAGGCTGCTGTTTGGGTCTTCCAGCTCTACAAAGTTGCGGTTGTTTAAAAATTTAGAATCATTTTCATGCACCGTTAGCGTATCAGCAGCGCGTAATCCTGCTGTACTCATACATAATAATATTAAAAAACAAAGCCTTTTCATAAAAATCAGCAGCAACGGGATGTATAAAGGGCAATATAATAATTTAACTTTTTTATCGTTTTTTTTTGCTAAAATGCCCAACTTATCTTGCTAATTAATTTACTATGCAATACGGGGTTTTGTACATTGACGACGAACTTAATAACCTAAATAGTTTTAAGGCGGCGTTTAGACGCGATTTTAACATTTTTACAGCGCAGTCTGCCCGTGAAGGCCGCAAAATATTAGATACCAACGAAATTGGGGTAATCATAACCGATCAGCGCATGCCTGCTATGACCGGTATTGAGTTTTTGGAAAGCATAATCCCTGTTTTTCCTGACACGATACGTATTTTGCTTACCGGATTTGCCGATATTAATGCCGTTATGGATGCTATTAATCGTGGGCAGGTATATAAATATCTGGTTAAACCCTGGCAAAATGAGGAGCTAAAAATGTATATCCAGAACGCCATGGAAATTTACCACCTGCGCCGCGAAAATAAAGAGCTTGCACAAAAGCTTAAGCTGGCCAACATAGAACTCCAAAATTTGAATAAATCTTATTAGAAAAATTGGATGATAAATGCAAACTAATGTATATTAGTTGTTTACTACCCTTCCCTGGCGTAGTAAGCCTATTTAATATTTAACGAGTTGAGATTCCTGCTGCGGTTGCTTTTATTGTTTACTGGCTTTTTATCGATTAGCGAAACTGTATTTGCACAGGGTTCTACCAGCAAGGGAACGGAGTTTTATACAACCTGGATGGACCATCGCAACGGCGCAGGCACAACTGGTAATGGAAGCCAAATGAACTTATACCTTACTTCGGACGTTAATACATCCGGGCAAGTAGAATTGGTTGACGGTACATTTACACAAGCTTTTACAGTTACGGCAAATCAGGTGACTACCGTTGCTGTACCTACTAATGCTTTTTTAGGTAGCCTTACGGGCCTGGCGGCAGGTAAGGGTATACATATAACTTCCGTTTTACCGATTGCCGTTTATGCCCATATATATGCTTCAGCGGTATCGGGCGCAACGCTTTTGTTACCTGTTAGTACGCTAGGTAAAGATTATGTGTCAATCAATTACACTCAGATAGACCCTACAAATGGGCCTAAACCGCCATATTCTACGTTTGATATCATTGCTACCGACGATAACACATCTGTGCAAATAACGCCAACAGCCACCTTAACTGGTGGCCAGGCAGCAGGCACACCGTTTACCATCACCTTAGCAAAAAAAGGGGATGTTTACCAATGCCAATCTCAGACCGATCTTACAGGATCACATATTAAATCTGTAAGCGTCGATAACAATGTCTGTAAGCCAATAGCGGTTTTTTCTGGCAGTAGTAAAATAACTATAGAGCGTACTACTTCCGGCGACAATCTTTTTCAACAAGTCTATCCAACATCTTCATGGGGTAAAAATTTTATTACAGTACCACTTTCCGGGCGTGATCATGATATTTTTAGGGTTATCGTAACGGATCCTAACACGAACATTACGGGTTTACCGGTTCCTGTTACACCGGCCATACTTGCTAATGGATATGTTGAGTTTACTTCGAACGCGCCATTGCACATTACGGCTGACAAACAAATTCAAATCGTGCAATACGCCATTACACAGACGCCAAACAGCGCGGACAGGGGAGATCCTGAGATGATTTTTTTAAATCCTATTGAGCAGGGACTTAATCACGTAACCTTGTTTTCTACTAGCCAGTACGCAATAACCAAATGTTATATTAACGTATCTATTCCGCAAACCGCTGTATCAAGTTTCCTATTAGATGGGCAACCTTACAATGGTTTTACGAATATTGCAGGCAGTAATTTTGCTTACGCCCAAATTACTGTCCCCAATGGGGTTGCTCACAATATCAGCGCGGCTCAAAATTTTAACGCAATTGCTTACGGCTTCGGCAATGTAGAGTCTTACGGTTATTCTGCAGGGACCAATTTGGCCGATTTTTCGAAATTTATAACTCTGCAATCCCCCGCAACCGGGCCGGTAACGGCCGAAGGCTGTTCTGATATTAGCTATCAGTTATCCATTACACTGCCTTTTAGCATAAACAGCATTATATGGAATTTTAATGACGGTACCGCACCGGTAGTGGAGCCTGTTTCGCCATCGGCCCCATTTGTAAATAATGGTGTTACCGAGTATAGATATGATTTTGCTACCACCAAACAGTTTGCCGCGGGGCCGCACACCATTACGGCTTCTTACGTTAACCCAACGGTAGATTGCGGGCAGGAAAATTTTTCTTACCAGGTTACCATTGCTGACCCGCCAAAGGCAAGCTTCAGTTTTTCTAAAGTTTGCTTCGGTGATGCTACCGCGTTCCAATATACCGGCACTGCCGACACTACCAATACTTACAAATGGAATTTTGGCGATGGCGGGTCGGCAACCGGTGCTGCTCCCACGCATTCTTTTGCCTCCGGCGATTATACGGTTGTGCTAACAGTTACTAATTCTGCAGGCTGCTCAACTACTTCACAACAAGCGGTGCACATTAGTAAAAAGCCTGTAGCAAGTTTTACTAATTCATCGCCCGACTGCGGCAGTATACCCATAACCTTTACCAATACAACTGCTTTCCCGGAGGGAATATATGGCGCTTCTGCATGGGATTTTGGCGACGGCACCGCCGTTGTTACCGATAAAAATCCTGTACATTCGTTCACAACTCCGGGCACTTACCACATAAAATTAACGGTAACTAACGACAAGGGGTGTACCAGCGATCTAATCCAGCAGGATATTGTAATTCATTCCACACCGGCGGCTAGTTTTACAGACCCGGATGTTTGCCTGGCAGATATTACCGCTACTTTTACAAGTACAAGCACCATTGACGACGGTACTGAAGCAGCCTTCACTTACTTATGGGATTTTGGCGACGGCTCTACCTTAACAACGCTTGCAAAAACGGTAACCCATAGTTATAGCAGTGTAGGATCTTTTAATGTAAAATTAACCGTGGTCTCATCAAACGGCTGCCAGTCGCCCATGGTAACCAACCCGCTTATTGTAAATAAAAGCGATCCTAAATCGGCAGCTTACGTGTTAATTACGGCACCGCCGTTATGCAGTGCAAACGCGGTAATAATTCAGGATGCGTCTGAGGCACAGGCTGGCGACGTTATTTCCAGCATCCAGATCAATTGGGGCGATGGTGTAACAGAAACATATTTAAGAGCTAATATGCACAGCGATAAAATGTATACACATAGCTATGGTTTATTCTCCGGCCCGATAACAAAAACCTATACCATTACAGAAACGGCTTTTACGGGTGGCGCTTGTTTTAAATCTTTTTCGATGCCTGTAGTAATAAATGCCAATCCGGTTATTACGCTAAATGCACCGGCGCAAATATGCCAGGAAGCCGGTGTTGTGAATATTATCGAAGTAAAAAATGGCTTTAGCGGTAATGGTGTATTTTCAGGAACGGGGGTAACGTCATCAGGCATTTTTGATCCTGCCAAGTCCGGGCCCGGTACTTTTATCCTTAATTACGTGTTTACGTCTGATGTTACCGGCTGTTTATTTACCACCACGCAGCAAATTATCGTAAACCCAACACCCGTTGCCCATGCGGGCCCAGACCATACTTTTTTACAAGGGGCCGAGGTGGTTTTAGAAGCTACAGCAAGCACAACATCTGCCGCCAACACGCTGAAATATAAATGGACCCCGGCAACCGGTTTAGACCATGATGACATTTTAGACCCGATAGCCAGCCCTGTAAACAATACTTTATATACTTTAACCGTTACCTCTGTTCCGGATGGATGTTCGGCATCGTCAACCACAAATGTTTACGTGTTAAAGTCGCCGGTAATTCCTAACACGTTTACGCCTAATAATGATGGTATTAATGATGTTTGGACTATACAATACCTTGACAGTTATAAAGATGCAACCGTTGATGTATATTCGCGAAACGGAGAAAAAGTATTTTCGTCTGTAGGATATAGTATACCCTGGGACGGGAAGTATAACGGAAATGATTTACCTTCGGGGGTATATTACTATATTGTAAATCCAAAACATGGGCAAAAGATATTGTCGGGTTATGTAACTATTTTAAAATAACGCATGAAGAAAGGATTTTTACTCTTTTTATTTTTTACCTTTTTTGCGCTAAGTATAACATTAGCACAGCAGCGCCCGCAATACACGCAGTATGTTTTAAATAACTATTTGCTTAACCCTGCAGTTACCGGTATTGAAAACTACACCGATCTTAAAGCCGGTTACCGGAACCAGTGGACCGGCCTTGAAGGCGCCCCTGTTACTTCTTATTTTACCATTAACACGCCACTTGGCAGCAATTTTATAAATGGCGATGCGGCGTCTTTTGGCGCAGGTGGCCCTGAAAACCCAATGAGCCGCTCTTACACCCGCGAATACCGCGCCGCCGAGCCCCATCACGGCATTGGCTTAATGGTAATTAATGACCAGGCAGGCCCGCTTACGCAAACTAATATTGATGCTACCTACGCATATCACATAGGCCTAAGCCCCACCTGGAATTTGTCGGTAGGGGTGTCTGCAGGGTTTAACCATGTGGGTTTAAATACATCGCAGCTTACATTCGAGACCGGGTCTGACCCAGCTATTACCAATGGTATTGCCAGCCAATGGAAGCCCGATCTTGGTGCAGGCATATGGGCTTATACCTCTAATTTTTACATTGGCGCATCTTCACAGCAATTAGTGAAGCAAAATTTATATTTCAGCACTAACAAAACTACATATAACCAAAGCCAAACGGTACCGCATTACTTTTTCACGGCAGGCCTCAAACTGTTTGTGTCTGATGATATTGCTTTTTTACCCTCAGTTTTGGTTAAGGTTATCCAGCCGGTGCCAACTTCGTTTGATCTCACCGGGAAATTTGCTTTTAGAGACCGTTTTTGGATCGGTGGTTCATATCGTCATAACGATTCCTTCTCGGGCCTTGTTGGGGTTAATATAAGCTCATTTATTAACATCGGATATTCCTATGATGTTACCACATCTAACCTAAATACGGTAAGTAACGGAACGCACGAGATTGTTATTGGCCTATTGCTTAATAACCGCTATAAAGTTACCTGCCCGCAGAGGACGTTTTAAAAACATTAAAGACTTAAGACAAGCCGGACTCTGTTCAAGTAAAGGTTTTGGATTATTCCTAATAATCCTTATGTAGTTTCCCGAAGGGATGATCTTATTGTTATAAGTTGTTTACAATAAATTCAGTCTTTTATCTTTGCCCGTTAATTCCAAGGTCCAACTATACTTCCCTTCTCAGCCTCGCTACTGGTATATTCATCTGTTCACGGTATTTGGCTACGGTGCGGCGTGCAATATTATAGCCGCGCTCTTTAAGTATGTCGGTCAGTTTTTCGTCTGCAAGGGGGTGGCGTTTATCTTCGCCGCCAATGCAGTCTTCCAGTATTTTCTTCACTTCTTTGTTAGAAACTTCTTCGCCGCTTTCCATTTGGATAGCTTCAGAAAAGAAAGATTTTAGTAAAAAGGTGCCATGTTCTGTTTGTACATATTTAGAATTGGCCACACGCGAAACTGTAGAAATATCCATGCTGATACGGTCGGCAATATCCTTTAAGATCATGGGGCGCAGGTTGCGCTCATCGCCGCTTAAGAAGAAATCATATTGATACTGCATTATGGCGTTCATGGTTTTTAGCAGGGTTTGCTGCCTTTGTTTAATGGCATCAATAAACCACTTGGCAGAGTCTAGCTTTTGCTTAACAAACTGCACGGCTTCTTTCATTTTCTTGTCGCGTTGCGATGCTTTATCGTAATGCTCAAACATTTCCTGGTAAGAGCGGCTCACGCGCAAATCCGGTGCATTTTTGGCATTAAGTGTTAGCATTAGCCGGCCATCATTATTAATGATATGAAAATCTGGGATAACCTGTAATTGCTTGGTATTAACCGCGTTTGAATCACCGGGTTTTGGGTTGAGTTTTAGTATCTCGTTCACCACAGCGCGCAGCTCTTCAGATGTCATATTTAATGATCGCTCAAGCCTGTCGTAATGTTTGCGGGTAAACTCGTCAAGATGGTCTTGTATAACCATGCTTGCCTTTTTAATAATAGGATCGGTAGGGTCTTTGCGTTGTAATTGCAGCAGTAAGCATTCCTGTAATGTTCGCGCGCCAATCCCAGGAGGGTCAAAAGACTGTATAACTTTCAGCATCTCTTCAACTTCCTCGTCTTCGGCCATTATATTTTGAGAAAAAGCAAGATCATCTGTAAGCGACATAATAGGCCTGCGCAGATAGCCATCGTCATCCAGGCTGCCAATTATCTGCTGGCCTATACGGGAATCTTTATCCGACAGCGGCAATAAGTCTAATTGTGCCTGCAAACTTTCGAAGAAAGAGCTTTGAATGGCGATCGGAATTTCCTTTCGGTCATCGTCATCATCGCCGTTTTGATCGTAGCGCGAGCCATAATCATTTTGGTTATCATCCTGTAAGTAGTCGTCTATATTAAACTCGTCGTAGTCACCGGTCTCTTCCTCTGCATTAAAGGTGTCTTCATCCGGGTCCCGGTCCGGATATTGCTCTTCGGGCTCATTTAAATTTGTTAAACTCAAGTCTTCAAGCGCCGGGTTTTCTTCCAATTCCTCCTTAATACGGGTATCCAGCGAAACAGTTGGCACCTGCAACAGTTTAATAAATTGTATCTGTTGGGGCGAAAGTTTTTGTAATAACTTTTGCTGAAGATTTTGTTTTAACATAAATAGATAAGGCCGAAATTACATCAATTAACGCTAATATAAAAGCTGTAAATTATAGCGGCTTACAACACTGTTAACGCCTTTAAGCCCATTTGGTTGTATAAATTTCTAAGAAATTTATAATTTATGGGTATGTTTAAATAGTATTAACTTAAACATACAACTATGGGTTTCTTTAAAGAATTTAAGGAGTTTGCCGTTAAAGGCAACGTGGTAGATCTTGCTGTTGCCGTAGTTATTGGCGGCGCTTTCGGTAAGATAGTTAGCTCACTGGTAGAAGACATTATTACCCCGGCAATATTAACACCCGCACTTAAGGCGGCAAAACTATCTAACCTTACACAACTGGTTATACCGGGCACGGCTATAAAGTATGGTAATTTTATATCACAAGTTATCTCATTTATTATTATAGCGCTTGCTCTATTTCTTGTGATACAAGCAATTACGCGCTTTCAGAAAAAAGAATTGGTTGCACCAACGGTTGTACCCGTACCTACAAAAGAAGAAATTTTACTTACCGAAATTAGGGATCTGTTAGCATCAAAAAAATAAGCGTGTTTTTATATAACAGAACTAAATTAAGTTACACATATTGGTTGAAAGATGGCATCTGAAGATTTGCTGCGTAATATTGCGCTGGCTTTGCCAGAAGTAACGGAGGAACCACATTTCAATAAAACCTCTTTCAGAGTGGCAAAAAAGATATTTGCTACTATGGCTGCAGATAGCGGCATGGCAATGGTGAAATTGTCGCTGGCCGATCAGGACGTGTTTTGTGCTTTTAGCAATAAGGCCATTTACCCGGTGCCTAATAAGTGGGGTAAGAATGGCGCCACTTATCTAAATTTATCGATGACTGAACAAAACTTTTTGGTAGAAATTGTAAAACGTGCGTATAAATGCGTTGCCCCCAAAAAATTAGGCGACCTTTTAACATTTAATAACGACTAATAGTACACACTTTCAACAGCCGGGTTGCAACAAGAAGCAATTTGTAATTAAGCTTATAAAACTATAAATGTGTTTGAAAGAACAAAAAAAAAACCTAAATTTGCACTCTTATTTTTAAAGCAACGAACACAATAATAGAGTTATGAAAAGAACGTTTCAGCCTTCTCAGCGTAAAAGAAGAAATAAACACGGTTTCCGTGAGCGCATGTCAACTGCTAATGGCAGGAGAATTTTAGCTGCAAGAAGAGCTAAAGGCAGAAAAAGATTAAGTGTTTCTGACGAGCGCCGTCACAAAGCATAATTAACGGGTTGCTTGTTACCGGCGCAGCCGGTTTCTTAATCTTAAAAGATTTATAATAAGCAACAATGTATACTTATAAAAAAGAAGAACGTTTGTGTAATAAAAGGTTGCTGGAGCAGCTTTTTCACGAAGGTTCTTCTTTTTTATGTTATCCCTACCGCGTTTCGTGGCTTATTGCAGATGAGCATCTACCGGCACCAGTGCAGGTTGTGTTTCCTGTTGCTAAAAAACGCTATAAACGTGCTGTAGACCGTAACGTTATACGCCGCCGTGCACGTGAGGCCTATCGCCTTCAAAAACAGGCCGGGGTTTATGACCTGCTCAATTCAAATAATAAACATCTGCTGCTTTCTATAAGCTATATTGGTAAACGGATTGAACCTTACGAACTGATGGAGCAAAAGATGCTTAAACTATTTACGCAGCTTTGCCAACAATTAAGCAATAAACAGGATGATTAGTTTCCTGAAAAGTATAGTCGGGTTTGTTTTTTTAACCATTATAAAGATTTACCAGCTGGTGTTATCGCCAATGCTTGGTGCATCTTGCAGGTTTACGCCTACCTGCTCTCAGTATGGTGTTGAAGCCATAAATAAATACGGGCCGTTTAAAGGTGGATGGCTAACTTTAAAACGCATAGGGCGTTGCCACCCCTGGAGTGCACACGGCCATGATCCGGTTCCTTAAATATGGGTTTAATACTTCAGATAGAAACTGCTACCACCGTTTGCTCCGTTGCCTTAGCATTAGATGGAAAGCTTATAGGCCTTAAAGAGATCAATGAGCGCAATGTACATGCCGAGCTTATTACATTGTTCATACAGGATGTATTAGCCCAAACCAATAGAAGTATTTCTGAGATAGATGCCGTAGCAGTGAGTAAAGGCCCCGGGTCTTATACCGGGTTAAGGATCGGTGTATCTACGGCAAAAGGTTTATGCTTTGCGCTTGATAAGCCGCTTATTGCAATTAACACACTCGAAGCTATGGCGAGTGGGGCCATGGCTTTCAGGTCTCAATTTAATGCCAATACTTTATTGTGCCCGATGATAGATGCCCGCCGGATGGAAGTGTATACTACTTTAATTGATCTGGATGGCAAAATTATAAAACCAACTATTGCAGAGATAATTGGCGAAAATACGTTTGCATCCATACCTCCGCAACAGCAGATCGTGCTGTTAGGGGATGGTGCCGAAAAATGCAGGGAAGTGCTTTTGCGTCAACAAAATATAGTGTTTCTTTCAGAATTTAATAATTCAGCTTCACAATTGAACGAACTTGCCCGAGAAAAATTTAACAAAAACGACTTTGAGGACATCGCTTATTTTGAACCGTTTTATCTAAAAGAGTTTATAGCAGGTAAAAAAACGGTCAGTTAATCGTGACTAACCGGTTTATCTTTAAAGAAGATAGCCTTAAAGGTCCGTTTAATAAATCCATCTTCGTCATAGCCCATCGCTATATGATCGGCATTGGCATGGCTTTGAATTTGTTGCCCAAATTTTAAAGCAAATCCCATAAATATTCCTGCACTTAAATGTTGCGAATTTCTGTTAATGGCATCGAGATTTCCGTTATTAGCGCTGTTTAATTCTAATGCACCTGCTAATTGTTCGCAGCCGATAAAAAATTCGGCCCCTTTAGACTTTACCATAAACTGGCCGCCAATGTTAAATTGGTTTAGATCGTCATAGGTAGTTGTTAGCCCTATGGTGTAATTTTTATAATTAACATTATTGATAACCGCGCCTGTTACCCCTTTGTAAAACAAGCGTTTAGAAACTACAAATACCGGGTTGTATTTAAACGTCTTTCCATCATCTAACCAAAAATATTTTGTACCGCTAATTTCAGCAAGCCCATTTGTAACCGTTGTAAAAGATGTTTGCGTTTGGCCGTTTAACAATACATATTTCGCTTGTTTTACAAGGTTTTGCCCGGCTTGAGAGCCATCGAGCCCCGCCACAGTACCTGTTGCATTGAAAATATTTACATGCGAAGAACCATTCCAATGTATAAAACCAAGGTCTTTTATATTATACATTAGGTAAACGCCATCGTCATTATGTTGCTCTACACTTAAACTAACTGATGCGCCGGGGTTCCTAAAATCCGGAATCACATCTCTTCGGGTAGGACGGCTGTTACTGCTAAATGACGACCTATACCGGCCATCTACTAAATATTGCAGGCTATTAATAGTGCCGGCTGCGTTTTGCGATAGGGTAACATCTGAATAATCAACATCGCCGCTATTGTAGGCTATACCAGATAAGGCACTTAATTTTAAACCTACTGCATAATGCTTGTTTAATGTTTCACGATAGGTAAAACTAAATTGATAATACCCCTGGGCATAATAGTGATTATCAAAAAGGTTATTAAAATTAGATGAACCGTAAGTGGCTGCACCATTAAACAGTCCTACAGATTCGTCGGTAAAGCGAGCGCTGCCTTCGCCTCTAATCTGTGCCGATACTCCTATTTCTTCCTTGCCGCTTAAGCTTGTAAAAAGTTTAAACATGGCCAGGTAAACGTTAGTATTGGCGCTGGCATAATTATATTTGCCATCCCCAAAAACAAGGTTTGGATTGTTAGATTTGCCATAAAACAAATACTCCTTTATGGGCCTAACAGCATCACCGGTTAAAAAAGCATTAGCAGTAAAATTGGGCACAAAAAAGTTAAATGCCATGTTTTTTGTAGTGTCTATCTTAAATACAGATTGCGAGGGATTCTCAAAAGAATCGAACATCGTGCCTGTAAAATAACCAGACCACCTTTGCGCAAATGAACTTGCCGGGGCTAATACTATAAGTAAGAGTAAAAGTTTTTTATGCACAGTGTAAGTTAGAGGGTTAACAAATATGGCCGAAATATACTAAACGCGTTTTAACATGCCTTATTTTAAAGCCACTATTTAGTTTTTTGGTTTAGACTTGTGTCTGCCTTGTTAAGTTTTAAACAAAAGTTGGTGTAAAAATTCCCCTCAGATGCGGCCAGTTGAAATGAGGCGCCGTAAAAGTTTTTAAATCCAGGTTCGTTGCTATCAAACGCATAAAAAAATTCCGGCTTAAGGCCGCGTTTAAATACCTGTTTAACATTCTTAAAATTTACAAAAAAAGATACATTGCTACGTTCTGACAGAAGATCATCAAAATCGTTAAATTCATCCGTTTTGTTTAAAAACTTTTGGCTGTTATAACATTCGTAATAAGAACGCAACTCGCCCGGTGTATTAGCAAGCACCAGGTAGTTATTAACCAGCATAAAATAAGGCTTGTTAAAAACAGAAAAAGCGTCGCCTAATAAGTAGAAAGGTATTTTCGAATATTTAAACTGCCCAATATTACTGCCTTCCATTGTACTGATGTTCATAAGCGAAGGCATTAACTGTTGATTATCAGTAAGTTGTATAAGAGCCAGTTTTTCTTGAAAACGTGTAGTCAGAATGGCAAATTCATGACCCAACGATTGATTAAAATCCTTCATAAAATTAACCCCGGTCTCTGTTTTTATCGCATCAAATAGCTGTTTTTTTAAAACGGCTAGGTTGCTTTTAGCGTTCCAATGATCAAGATCATTAATAAATTTAGGGGTATTTGATACTCCAAAAGTTGTACTATACGCCGTAGTGGATGGAAATACTTCTTTAATATTGTTGATAACGGGTTGCTGCGAGCTAAAAAGATGTAAATATGATGCCGGCGAATTAGGCGTGATAGCGCTTAGCCCGTTAAACATTAGGGCATTAGTTTTATAATTAAGGCTAAGGGCTGCCTTAGCAGAAAGCATCCTCAACGGCCGTAGCAGATCAGGGTTCTTTGCAACAAACAATTGCTCAAATAACGGTTGTAGCTGCGCGTAATTTACATAAAGTACAGCGAGGGCATTTTCATTTTGCTGATCAGATAGTTGTAAAAACGTGTCTTTATGATCTTTATAAATATAGCTCGCACCCTTTAAAAGCAAATGGGGCGAAAAACTACCCTCAATAATTTTGTCATCATTTTCATAAAAGTAAAAAGGGCGTTCAATGCCAGATAGTGTTATTTTCAATCCGTTTTTGTGTTTAGTTACTGAAATTTTTTTGCTCCCTAATGCGGCAAGCCTGTCCAAAATTTTACCATCAGATTTCCCCCCGGCCGAGGTTGTGATTAAAAAATCCGGCTGATCACCATCTGGGGGATGGAGGGATAAAAAGATATGCTTATTACTAAAGATTAGGTTAATTGCCGGATCATTAAGCAACACGCTTTTTAACGCTGCAAGCTCGGCCATTTTTTTAGGGCCCACCACGGAGCTAAAGAGCGGGTTGTTGCTAAAAGCGTCATAAAATCCTTCATCATTACTAAACTCAACCACAAGCGATGCATCATTAGGAATAAATTGCATTACCTCTGCAGGTCTCTTACCGGGCTGGTTGAGGTTCCTGAAATAGATTACCGTAACCACGGTAGCCGCAAAGAGCAATAACAATGTGGTTATAATGTGTTTCATCTAAAGCAATGGCGCGGTGCAGTTTTTTACCTGCTGCACATAAACTAATACTTTCAAATGGCTAATTTAGCCATTTACAACTCATGAATAAACAAATAGTAATAACGGGGGCAATTTTAGGGCTGCTTGCTGTAATTACCGGCGCATTTGGTGCGCATGGATTAAAGGCGGTGTTATCGCCTGCACAATTAGATGTGTGGCATACCGCTGTACAATATCATTTCTATCACGTTTTTGCATTGCTGTTTTTATCAACTTTTTCTAACATAAGCAACAACATCAAATTTGCAGGTTACTGGCTTTTTACTTTAGGGATATTGTTATTTTCCGGTTCATTATATCTGCTGGCATGCCGGGATCTTTTGGGCATTAACTGGCTTACCGTACTTGGGCCAATAACCCCCGTGGGCGGTTTGCTTTTTATGGGCGGATGGATAACTATAATCATAGCCGCATTAAAAAACAAATAAATGCTGGAGTTTGCTGAGGCACAATATAACGGCCGTAAAACGCTCTTTGTTAACGTGATCCTGCCGCTGGCTATTGCCAAAAACTATACCTATCGTGTGCCATTTGAATTGAATGACGCAGTAGAAACAGGTAAACGGGTAGTTGTGCAGTTTGGCAAAAGTAAGCTCTACACAGCCATTATAGCCGAAATTACGGAACAGGCGCCCGCTAAATATGAGGCCAAATATTTACTCGATGTGCTTGACGAAAAACCGGTAGTTACGCAAACCCAACTCGATTTTTGGAACTGGATGGCTGCTTATTACTTATGCCAAACCGGCGACGTAATGAATGCGGCGCTGCCATCTGCATTAAAACTTGCCAGTGAAACCAAAATTGTGTTAAATAAAAATTATCCTGCTGAGCGGGATGAGTTACATGATAAAGAGTTCCTGATCATAGACGCGCTTGAGATCCAGCCAGAGCTTACCGTTAGTGATATAGCAAAGCTCCTGGGACAAAAAACGGTAATGCCGATACTGAAACTGATGTTCGAAAAAAACCTGATCAGCATCTCAGAATCTGTTAATGAACGATATAAGCCCCGCAAGCGCACATACATTAAGATCAACCCGGTTTATAATGAACCCGAACATTTAAAAGCATTATTTGAGATACTCGAGAAGCGAGCACCCAAACAGGCCGATGTGTTGTTGGCCTGTATCAGCCTTAACCGAAAAGGGAATAAGATAACTAAGAACGAATTGATCGAAGCTTCGGGTGCAGGCACGGCCATAATTAACGCACTTGTAGATAAAGAGATCTTGCTGGCCGAGGATGTGAATGTGAGCCGTTTATTGTTCGGGAATGGCACAGACCCGGAGCTGAGTGCAGTTTTAAGTGAAGAACAGGAAGAAGTGCTCACGAGCATTAGGCAGCAATTTGAGAATAAAGACGTGGTATTGCTGCATGGCATTACATCATCGGGCAAAACGCAGCTTTATATAAAGCTCATTGAAGATGCCATTGCTGCAGGTAAGCAGGTCTTGTATTTATTGCCCGAAATTGCGCTTACCACGCACATTATAGAACGCCTGCGTAAATATTTTGGCGAGGCTATAGGCGTTTACCATTCGAGGTTTAACGATCAGGAGCGGGTAGAGGTTTGGCAAAAGGTTTTAGATGGCAGTTATAAAATTGTACTTGGTGCCCGGTCATCGGTGTTTCTGCCATTTGCTGATCTGGGATTGATCGTGGTAGACGAAGAACATGAAACATCCTATAAGCAATTTGACCCTGCGCCACGTTATAACGCGCGTGATGCTGCTATTTATCTTGGCGCTATCTATAGCGGTAAAGTATTATTGGGTTCGGCTACGCCTTCTGTGGAGTCTTATTATAATGCTAAGGCAGGTAAGTACGGGCTGGCCGAATTAAAGTTCCGTTTTGGCGGTGTAGAGATGCCGGAAATACAGGTAGTAAACATAAGCGAAGAACTGAAGCGTAAAACCATGCAAACCCATTTTACCAGCGTATTGATGGCCGATATGCAGGAAGCGTTGGGTAAAAAAGAACAGGTAATTCTCTTTCAAAACCGCCGCGGTTATGCGCCCATTATGCTTTGCCGCACCTGCGCTTATACACCTAAATGCATTAATTGCGATGTAAGCCTAACTTTTCATAAAAGCAGCGGCAAATTACATTGCCACTACTGCGGCTATAAAGAAGATAGCCCATCCGTTTGCCCGGCCTGCGGCTCGGCGCACCTGGAATATAAGGGTTTTGGTACCGAAAAGGTAGAGGATGAATTAAGTATGCTGCTGCCAGATGCACGTATTATGCGCATGGATATGGATACCACCCGCGCTAAAAATGCATTTCAGAACATTATGAACGATTTGGAAGAAAAGCGCATTGATATTTTGGTGGGCACGCAAATGGTTGCCAAAGGTTTGGATTTTGCAGACGTTACCGTTATAGGAATTATCAGCGCAGACAGTTTATTAAAGTATCCCGATTTTAGGGCGAATGAGCGAAGTTTCCAGATGCTGGCGCAGGTTAGTGGCAGGGCGGGCCGTAGGGGAAAGCAGGGAAAAGTAGTTATACAAACGTATGATCCGTCGCACCGTGTTATTCAGCAAGTAATTGATAATGACTATGCAGCGTTGTACAAAAATGAGATCAGCGAGCGTAAAGCGTTTAAATATCCGCCGTTTTATCGGCTTATCCAATTGGATATTAAACATAAAGACCCTGAAAAGCTTTTTCATCAGGCGGAGTATCTCGCCATAGCACTGCGCAAACAGTTTGGTGAACGGGTGATAGGCCCCGAATATCCGGTAGTGGGCCGGATACGCAATTATTATATCAAAACTATCATGCTCAAATTTGAACGCGATGCAGATTCGCTGGTGAAGGCTAAGGAGGCCATCAAGGCGCTCATACTGCAATTTGAAACTACTAAGCTGAGCAAGGGCTGCATCGTTCAGCCCGATGTTGATCCCTATTGATTAACCTTTGCAATCTGGTTAATATGGATTATGGTTATACCCGATGTCGATTTAGATCCGCATTGGTAGATACCTGCCTCTTGTTTAACGCTCACATAAACCTTCAGGCTGTCTTGCTGATACTCACTGTCTAAATTATCAGCATGATAATTTGAGCCTTCAATCCTTACCACAAACCCACAGCCAACATCACTAATTGTACTTGTATTTAAGATAGTTGCAATAGCGGTAACATTATCTTTTTTGCATGTTGTAAGCAAAATAATTGCAAAAAAACATATAGTAATAGTTGTAAACATTACCCGCGTTCTCATAATCTTTCGTAGTTTATCTGCCGGCTAAATTATTAATTATTTTTAGATTGTAAGCCAGGGTATTGGTAAATAACCAGGATGTTCGCGTCTTAAACCTTGCGTTATTTAATAACTTTGGCTTAGCAATGGCGTATAAATTTATAGATAATTACCGCGAGCAAGGGGCAAGAAAAAGGCTGGTGGATATTCTTAAAAAAAAAGGAATAGAAGACCGCTATATCTTGCAAGCTATAGGCAAGGTACCCCGCCATTATTTTTTCGATGAGACTTTCTGGAACCAGGCTTATAAAGACATCGCCTTCCCGATAGGGGCGGGGCAAACTATTTCGCAACCTTATACTGTGGCCTATCAAACAGAACTGCTTCACATAAAAAAAGAAGACAAGGTGTTAGAAATAGGAACAGGCTGTGGGTACCAGACATGTATTTTACTGGAGTTGGGCGCAAAGGTTTATACTATTGAGCGGCAAGAAACCTTATATGAACGTACCAAACAGGTATTGCCCTACATGGGTTATAAGCCTAACTTCTTTTTGGGTGATGGTTCAAAAGGGATAGAAAGCCAGGCGCCGTATAATAAGATAATTGTAACCGCCGGCGCACCTACTGTGCCCGATATTTTGCTGCGGCAGCTTAAAATCGGCGGCATTCTGGTGATCCCGGTTGGCGATGAGGAACGGCAGAAAATGGTAACCATCCTTAAAGTTGCCGATCAGGATTATGAGAAAATCGTGTTGGACACTTTTCGATTCGTGCCGCTGGTAGGAGATAGGGCCTGGTGAACCTCCTAACCCCCTAAAGAGGAACAAAAGGTAATTACGGCTATGACTATAAATCAAAAAAAATTTTGTCAGAGTGAGCTTGTCGAGCCGCTCATTGTATAGTCTTAAAAAAACTCAACTGACGACTTGTATATATAAAAACCCGAATTGTTAATTCGGGTTTTTATTATCGCTATTTAAATAAGTTGTATTATTACCCCTTTAGGGTAGTAGGGGCTACTTCTTTTTCGGTAACGCCGCCTTTTGCGCTGGTAATTGCTGCTGCTGGCGCATCATTTCTTCTAATTTGGCGCTAAAGCCACCCTTCTTTTTCTTTTCTTCGGGTTTCTTTTTATTGTCCTGAATCTGCTGGTGTATCTTTTTATCATCAACCATATAACGGATAAGGTACTGTTGCAAGAACGTCATCATGTTGGCTAAAAAGTAATAATAATTTAAGCCCGACGGATATACGTTCAAGATCCCGAAGAATATAAGCGGCGATATATAGCCTATATATTTCATCTGCCCAGTAGCGCCCGATACCTGGTTGTTAAAGTAAGTTATGATGAGGGTAGAAATGGTCATCAGTAAACACATTAAGCTGATGTGGTCCCAGCCTAATAGCGGTAGTGGCGCAAAGCTAATAACCGAATCGTAAGTCGAAAGGTCATGCATCCATAAAAAGCTTTGGCCGCGCAGTTCAAATAAACCCGGGAAAAACCTAAAAAATGCCAGTACTATAGGCATTTGCAGCAACAATGGCAAACACCCTCCCAGTGGGTTTACGCCGGCCTTGCGGTACAGCTTCAAGTATTCCTGTTGCAGCAATGTAGGGTTATCTTCACCAACCTTAGTCTTGATCTCGTCCATCTCCGGCTTTAAAACACGCATTTTAGCCATAGACAGGTATGACTTGTAAGTGAGCGGCGATAATACCAGTTTCAGTATGAGTGTAAGCACCAAAATAATGATGCCAAAGTTCCAGCCAAATATCTGCAGGAAGTTAAATATCGGCAACACTGCAAAGCGGTTAATGTATTTAAGCGGCCCCCAACCCAGGTCTATTTCTTTTTCCAGGTTTTGCCCCTGCGCTTTAAGGGTGGAAAACTTATTAGTGCCAAAATAAAACTCCAGCGGGTAAGCACCGGATGCATCCGGCGTTAGCGTTAGATCGGCCCTCATTTGCTTAATATCCTTCGATGCCAGATCTGTACTTACTGCAAGCGTACTTTTGCTAAAGTCTGTTTTGGCAAATAATACGCTGGAGAAGAAGTGCTGCTTAAAGGATACCCAATTTAGTTTTTTTGCATCTCCCGGCGTCTCCTTGCTCTCATCTTTAGAGGTGCTCAGGTAATCAACATCGCCATTAGTATTATGGAAATAAACTGTAGAATATTGGCGCTCGGTTTTGATATCCTTTTCCAGTTTATGCAGGCTGGAAGACCAGTTGAGCACCATAGCTTTATTACCACTCATCACGTTATCCAAGCCGGTTGGTTTAACAACCACTCCAACTTTATAGCCTGTTGCCGGCAGTGTATATATGTAATCAAGATATTGTGTAGGGCTGTAGCTTAAACGCATGGTAAGCACCCCGTTTACGGCTTGCGGTGTAGTCGCTGCAAAGTGCAGGTCGTCGGTGTTTACCGGTTTGCCCGATGCTGTAAATTTGAAACCAAAATGATTGTCATTACCATCGAAAAGTATCAGCGGTTTTTTATCAAAAGTTGAAAAATTTTTAAGTTCTACCGAGTATATACGGCCACCAACGGTGCTTATCTTTAACTCAATATCCTTGTTTTCTAAAGTGGTAAGCTGTTCTGTGCCTAATGTGGCGGCACCGAACGGCGTTTTCAATAAGGCCGAATCTGCAACGCCGGCCTTTGACGCAACTGAAGTATCTGCCTTTACAGGCGCGGTTGGTTTAATGCCTGCCCTTTTTAAGGAATCTATATGGGCGCGTTGCTGCTCTTTTTTAACTTCTTCTGCCGATGGTTTGAGCAAAAAGAACGAGCCCACCATGATCAGCATGATCAGGAATAATCCTGTGAATGTGTTTCTATCCATTACTAATTTTACGTACGATTAATTCTTGCGGGCAAAAGCCAGCGAAGCGGCGACAAAGTTAACAAAAAGCGGATGCGGATTAGCAACTGTAGATTTTAATTCGGGGTGAAATTGGGCGCCTATAAAATAAGGGTGATTTTTTAGCTCTATGATCTCTACCAGGTTATTCTCAGGGTTAATTCCCGAAGGTATCATACCGGCATCTTCATAGCTTTTTAAATACTCGTTGTTAAATTCATACCTATGGCGGTGGCGCTCGCTAATGTGTGGTTTGCCGTAAATTGTAAGAGCCTTGGTATTCTTTTTAAGATCGCAGGCCTGGGCTCCCAAACGCATGGTACCACCCTTTGTGGTAATGCTCTTTTGCTCCTCCATCATACTTATTACAGGGAATAGCGTGTCGGCATTCATTTCGGTACTGCTGGCATCCTGCAGGCCTAAAACATTACGCGCAAATTCTACAACGGCGCACTGCATACCCAGGCAAATACCAAAAAACGGAATGTTATTCTCGCGTACATAACGTATAGCTTCAATTTTGCCTTCAAAACCGCGCTCGCCAAAACCTGGCGCAACCAGCACGCCGTGCAGGCCTTTTAAACGTTCTACTGCGTTGCCTACGGTAAGGTGCTCGGAGTGTATATAATCTACCCTTACCTTGCACTCGTTTTTTGCACCAGCATGAATAAATGACTCGATGATAGATTTATACGCATCAGGTAATTCTACATATTTACCCACTAACCCAATTCTTACTTCGGCAGTTGGGTTTTTTAAACGACCAAGAAAATCTTTCCAGTTATCAAGATCGGGCTCATTTTTGTTAGATAATTTAAGCTTGCTTAAAACCGTTTTATCCAGCTGTTCTTTAAGCATCAGCAAAGGCACATCGTAAATGGTTGAAGCATCTATCGACTCTATAACCGCGTTAACATTTACATTGCAAAACAGCGCTATTTTTTTGCGAATGTCCTGGTTGATATGGTGTTCAGTTCTGCAAACCAAAATATCGGGCTGGATTCCATATTCCAGCAACATTTTAACCGAGTGCTGTGTAGGCTTGGTCTTTAATTCGCCGGCTGCTGCCAGGAAGGGAATAAGCGTTAAATGGATAACTAAAGAATCATGTGTACCCGATTCCCAGCGGAACTGACGTACAGCCTCTACAAATGGCAGGGATTCGATATCGCCAACGGTACCGCCAATTTCGGTGATCACAATATCGTAATTGCCGCTTTCGCCCAGTATCCTAAAGTTGCGCTTTATCTCGTCGGTTATGTGTGGTACTACCTGCACAGTTTTGCCTAAAAACGCACCTTCGCGCTCGCGGCTTATCACATTCTGATAAATGCGGCCGGTAGTTATGTTATTAGCTTGCGATGTTGGGGCGTTTAAAAAACGCTCGTAATGGCCAAGGTCGAGGTCGGTTTCGGCACCGTCCTCGGTAACATAGCATTCGCCATGCTCATACGGATTAAGCGTACCCGGGTCGATATTTATATAAGGATCGAATTTTTGGATGGTTACGCGGTAGCCGCGTGCCTGCAGAAGTTTGGCTAAAGAGGCAGATATAATACCCTTCCCTAACGACGATGTAACGCCGCCCGTAACAAATATGTATTTGGTCATGATTTCTTGTGTACGGGATACAAAAGTAAAAATTTTAGCCGCCTTTTGGGTAGGTGTGGAGAAAAAAGCTAATGTGCAGAAGTAGAGGCAGGTGCGAAAAATAAATTGAAAAAAATAACACAGTTCATGCTCAACTCGTTTCAGCACCGCACAACACGGGTAAAATCAGACCGTTTAAATGGGGTCCCGAAGCAAGTTCGGGATGACGGATTGGTTAGATTGTAACCGTTCCAAATCTTCCGGAGTATCAATGGCGTAAGTTTCCAGTTCCGTTTCAGCAACCCTTATTTTGTAGCCGTTCTCTATCCAGCGCAATTGTTCCAGGCTTTCGGCTCTTTCTAATGCTGAGATGGGCAGCCTGGTTATAGCTTGCAAAACATCTGCACGGTAACCATAAACGCCAATATGTTTAAAATATGTAAAGTACTGCAACCAATCGGCAGGTTCCTGCCCGCGAATGTGCGGTAGTGGCGAGCGCGAAAAGTAAATCGCTTCTGCAAAGCGGTTGATAATAACTTTCGGCGAATTAATGCTATGTAATTCGTCGTTAGTCAATACTTTTTTTATGAGGGTTGCTATTTGTGTGGTTTCGTCTGAAAAGCATGAAGCTACTTTAGTCAGTTGCTCGGGGTCTATATAAGGCTCATCACCCTGTATATTAATGATCACATCATACTCCGGATGGCTTACCGCAACCTCAGCACAACGGTCGGTGCCACTTTGATGGTTGGGTGAGGTCATAACCGCTTTGCCACCAAAATCATGCACATGGTTAAAAATGCGATCATCATCTGTAGCTACAATAACTTCGCTTATTGAAATGCATTTTTTTGCTTGCTCGTAAACCCGCTGAATCATGCTCTTGCCGCCGATATCAACCAACGGCTTGCCGGGAAAACGGGTAGAGGCGTAGCGAGCGGGTATTATGCCGAGGATCTTCATTCCTTAAATTTAATGGTTTTGAAAGCTTGCAAAGCAAGGCCTTGTTCAGCTTGAGACAGATTGTTTCCGACAAGATTAAAATTTAGTCCGGAGTTTCTTGACTGGATATATACTCCAGTTAGACCCTCGCCGGCTATTTTCGGCCAAATAGTTTTTGTTATATATTTAGCTGTTGAGTCAACTTTGATATTTTTATTTTTTATAGCTGCTGGGATTTGAATAGGAAAAAACGTTGTATCTCCTTTGTAAATTAGATCTGCTATAAAGTCAGCTTTAGGATATTTAAAATGCTGTTGTGAGTTGGGAAGATGAACGTATTTCTTAGCTATAAAATAAGGGTCGGCCTCAACTTTAACTAATGTCGAATCTGTAATACCTTTTTCTTTCATTAGACTTGCCTTTTCCTTTTCTACGTTAAACGATGCTCTATAGGTCACACCGACTTTGTATAACGGACAATTTTGCAGCCAATACTCACTTTTTAAATATTCGTCAATAGTGGGTGTTAAATGATTTGCATAACCGTGGGTGCTGTAGTCGAACTCTAAAACCGATTTTTTAGTTTTTATCACGCCGACGAACGAATCTTCACCTTGCTCTTTTCGATACTTCCAAACTTTCGGAATATCTATAGAAAATACATTAAGGTCGAGAGTTTTCCAGTCTGATGAAATCAAAGAGCATCCGACAAATCCTAAAAGGATACTTATTAATGAGTATTTAATTTTCAAATTAGTGTTTAAAATAACCCGTGTATCTCCCGCTCAATTGATTGCACAATAGTTGCCAGGTCTTCGGTCTTGTTGGCGAAGTCGAGTGTATCCATGTCAACTATCAATAATTTACCGAGGTTGTAACCGGTTATCCATTTCTGATATTTTTCGTTCAGTTTGGAAAGGTAATCGAGCCTGATGCCTATCTCGTATTCTCGGCCGCGGCGTTGTATATTGTTTACCAGCGTTGGTACCGAAGCCTTTAAATAAATGAGCAGATCGGGCGGTTTTATAAATGACGTTATGTTCTCAAAAATGTTATTGTAATTCTCATAATCACGGCTGGTCATGAGGCCCATATCGTGCAGGTTTTCTGCAAAAATGTAGGCGTCTTCATATATGGTGCGGTCTTGTATCACATCTGTTGTGCCCTTTTGTATATCTACTATCTGGCGGAAACGGCTGTTCAAGAAATAAATCTGCAGGTTAAAGCTCCAGCGTTTCATGTCGCTGTAAAAATCTTCGAGGTAGGGGTTGTTATCTACGGCCTCGTAAAGTGGTTCCCAATTATAATTTTTAGCCAGCAGCTCTGTAAGTGTGGTTTTTCCGGCTCCTATGTTTCCAACAACGGCAATGTGCATATATATAAAGTTATTAGTTTATGGTTGATAGATCGCAGCCTTTCTTGCAGATCCTCCAACACACATATCAACTACTGGCTAATATACACTATGAACTATGAACCATCAACTATGATCTTTCTAAAAATTCTTAAATCCTATAATTTCCCGTACTTGTTTAATAGTTTTCTGGGCACTTTCGCGGGCTTTTATGGCACCGTGTTTGGCAACCTGGCGCAGGTATGGTGCATCATTGGCAATATCGTTAATACGCTCGCGTATAGGCCCCGTGGCAATAATCATGTCTTCGGCTAATTGCTTTTTAAAGTCGCCGTAACGGATTTGTATGTTGTTATAGAGACTGTCAAAATGCTTGTAAGTATCGGGTGCAGAAACCACCTTCATCAGATCGAACAGGTTTTGTATCTCAGTTGGCTTCGTTTCATTTTCTACAGTAGGACCGCTATCTGTTACCGCCTTCATCACCTTTTTACGAATAACTTCCGGCGAATCTGACAAGTACACCGCATTGGCTTCTCCCTCAGATTTGCCCATTTTGCCTTTGCCATCAAGCCCCGGAATTTTTATAAGGTTTTGGCTAAAATTAAACGCGTATGGTTCAGGGAAATATTCGTGATTGTATAAACGGTTAAAGCGGTTGCTAAAGGTGCGCGCCATTTCCAGGTGCTGCTCCTGGTCTTTACCAACAGGCACTTTGGTAGCCTTATGGATCAAAATATCGGCAGCCATCAATACCGGGTAGGTAAGCAAACCGGCATTTACATTGTCGGGGTTGGCACGCACCTTATCTTTAAAAGACGTGGCGCGTTCCAGTTCGCCTAAATAGGCATTCATGTTTAAATAAAGGTAAAGCTCTGCAATTTCGGGCACATCGCTTTGTACGTAAATAGTGGTACGCTCTGGGTCTATCCCGGCGGCAAGATATTCAACCAATACCTGTTTTACGCTGCCGTGCAGATCGGCAGGGGTGGGGTGGGTAGTTAACGAATGCAGATCGGCAATAAAAAAATAGCAATTGTATTCGTGCTGCATTTTTACGAAGTTTTGGATAGCCCCGTAATAATTGCCCAGGTGTAATTTTCCTGTAGAACGAATACCGCTTACAACAGTTTCCATAGGCTGCGAAAGTAAGGATTTTTTATATTTTTGGTGTTGATGATACCCATATTAAAGAAACTGCACATTTACTTTTACATTGCCATGGTTGCGCTGTTCTTTTGCATACTCTGGCCCTTCCTGTATTTATTTTCGCGTAAGCCATCAACCTACAGGTATATGAATGTAGTACGTAAGCTGACCGCCTTTTTAAGTTCATCTGCCTCGGGCATATTTTATAATGTAATATATGAGGCGCCTGTAGACTGGGGTAAAACCTACATCATTTGTCCTAATCACACCTCGAGCCTCGATGCATCAGGACTTGCGCTTATCATGAAAAACAATTATTGTTTTATAGGCAAGGAAGAACTACTGGAAAACTTTGTGCTTACCCTATATTTTAAAACCATTGATATTACAGTTAACCGCGAGAGCAAAATGTCGTCTTTCCGGGCGTTTAAGAAAGCGGGCGAACGCATAGAACAGGGGATGAGCATCATCATTTTTCCGGAAGGGAAGATACCGGACGATTATCCGCCAAAGATACATGAGTTTAAAAATGGTCCGTTTCGCCTGGCGATAGACTATAAGATTCCCATAATCCCCATAACTTCTATTAACACCTGGGAAAAACTTTGGGACACAGGCTTGGAAAAAGGCAGCCGCCCGGGAATTTGCGATATATTTGTGCATAAGCCCATTGAAACCACACATATGACACCCGGCGATGCTGACGCATTACGGGATCACGTTTTTGCTACGATGACCAATAAATTTGAAGCGCAATGAAGATCACTGAAGAAACCGTAGATAAAATAGCCCATTTGGCCCGACTTGAAGTTTACGCCGGCGAGAAGGAACAAATGATGGTTGACATGAACCGGATACTGGAGTTTATGGATAAGCTAAATGAAGTTGATACCACCAATGTAGAACCATTGATATTTATGACAAACGAGGTTAACGTTTTTCGTGGCGATGTGGTTAAGCAGGAAATTACCCATGAACAGGCGCTGGAGAATGCACCCGAACATGACGATAATTATTTCCTGGCGCCTAAGGTATTGGTAAAGAAACAACACGACGACGGGCCGCGGACAAAATCTTAACCAGCCTGTAACATTTAATAGTAAACGATAGTCAAAACTCAAAATTTACATGGAGCCATTAATAACCATTTCCGATATCGGGCGTAAGTACGTGATAGGTGCAGAAGTAATTCACGCGCTTAAATCTGTGTCGCTTACGATAAATAAAGGTGAATTTGTGGCGTTAATGGGTCCGTCGGGTTCAGGTAAATCTACGCTTATGAATATACTGGGCTGTTTAGATACCCCAACAAAGGGTACATATGTGCTCAATAATATTGATGTGAGCCACATGACCGATAACGAACTGGCCGAGGTTCGCAATAAAGAGATCGGCTTTGTTTTCCAAACCTTTAACCTGTTACCGCGTAACAGCGCTTTAGATAACGTGGCACTTCCATTAGTATATTCGGGAGTAAATAAGGCTAACCGCGAGGAGCGTGCAACCCAGGCGTTAAAAAATGTAGGTTTAGGTAACCGTGTAGATCATCGCCCTAACGAACTTTCAGGCGGGCAGCGCCAGCGTGTCGCCGTGGCCCGTGCGCTCATCAATAATCCATCAATCATCCTGGCCGATGAGCCAACAGGTAACCTCGATACTAAAACTTCAATAGAGATCATGGGGCTTATTGAAGACATTCATGCTAAAGGCAATACCATTATTTTAGTAACCCACGAAGAGGACATTGCCTTACATGCCCACCGCATTGTGCGCATGCGTGATGGACTGATAGAAAAGGATTATATGAATGAGAATATTGCGAAAGTAGAGCGGGCGCCGGCCTCCGTTAGCTAACGAAGCAAGATTGCCTAATAAATCCGAAATCTATCTATACGGCTGCATACCCCCGCAACTGCAAACGCAGTTGGGATCAGTTACACCAAGTTTCTTTAAGAAGTATTGGTAAAAGCCGATACGGTCATTCATATTGTAAAGATTGTCGCCGTGATTGCATTCTATTTCGCCGTTCACAATGTTAATGGTCATGCCAAAGCCTGGTTTGCGGCCTTTTGCGACATCGTCATTTTTAGGTTGCCATTTGCCTGCCATTACATCATGCGCACTTGGTTTATGTGTTTGCGGTGTCATCCAGAAATAAATGGCGGTTTTAAAAGCTGTAACCGGGTCTGTCTCCACAAGTGCAGGAGTATTTAACAGAATCCTGGCGTCGCCAAAAATACAATCAGATGCATAACCATAGTTGCCGTTATAGCTTAACTGCATTGGCCCCCGGCCATAATATTTCTGACCGGCAACAGGCGGGTATTCGTCATTTTCTGCAAGGTAAGGTAAGCTGGTATTATTCTCATGGATGAGCATAAGCCCATCATTATACGCGCCATTTTGCCCGTGGCGGGTCTCATGGGCAATGTGCGCAAAAAAGGCTGCCAGTTCACGTTTGTTGGTAGTTGCATCTTTTCCAGAGCAAAACGCACCATAATTAATAATGTATATACTATCTGGTTTTACTTTAGCCCAGGTTTCGTTCCAGTCGGGATCTTGCCTTACAGTTTTAGTTGTGCCGGCTGCAGCATCTGTACGTATTAACTGATATACAGAAACTGCCCGCCTGGCCACCTTCACCTTAATCTTAGCAAGTTGATTGGCGGCTTTTACGAACGCCGAGTAGGTGTAAAATTTATCGCGCTGCGGAAAAAGTTCGTTAAACTGTTTTTCGTTTATCAAGGTTGCAATAGAAATTGAAACAGTTGCTTTGGCAGCGGCAGGAGTGCTTTTGCTCGTATAGCCGCAGCTAAAGCTTACAATAAGTATGGCAAAAAACGGCAACACATTATGTGTTATAGTGGGCGGGAATATCTTCATAACAATAACACTAATTACACCAAATTTTGCCAATGGTTTAGCGTGTTGTAAAATAGATGTTTAATTCGTGTAATTTGTGCCTTGTTAATTGCAATAAGTATGAAGATTTATACCAAAACCGGCGATAAGGGTTTAACCTCATTAATTGGCGGTACACGGGTGGCTAAAAGCCACATCCGCATAGAAAGCTACGGAACAGTTGATGAGCTAAACTCATATATCGGCCTCATACGTGACCAAGAGATAAGTATGCACGATAAAGACCTGCTAAAACAGATACAAGACAGGTTATTTACCATCGGCTCCTCTTTAGCGGCCGATCCGGGAAAATCTAAAATGATGATACCAGACCTGCATACAGGAGACATTGACTTGTTAGAGCGTGAAATGGATACGATGAATGAGATTTTGCCTGAATTACGACATTTTATTTTACCTGGGGGAAGTAACGCCATATCTTTTTGCCACGTTGCACGTTGTGTATGCAGGCGTGCCGAACGGTTAACCGTGCAGCTTGCCTCGGAAAGTGCGGTGGACGAAAGGGTGATCGTTTATTTGAACAGGTTGAGCGACTATCTTTTTACGCTGGCACGTAAGATCGCGCATCAGTTTCAAATACCTGAAAATCAATGGATACCACGCGTTTAAACTTTGTGCAAAATAATTTGATAATCAGGCTGAAATTATTATACTTTTGCGAAAATCTTATTTTACTAAAAAGAATTAAAACATAGCATATGTACTGGACACTAGAACTGGCATCGCACTTAGAAGATGCACCATGGCCTGCAACTAAAGACGAATTAATTGACTATGCTATCCGCTCGGGCGCCCCGGTTGAAGTTATTGAAAACTTACAGGCACTTGAAGATGATGGCGAGCCTTACGAAAATATAGAAGAAATATGGCCCGATTACCCTACTAAAGACGATTTCTTTTTCAACGAAGACGAATACTAATAAGCACATAAAATAACAGAACCTCGCAAGCGCGAGGTTTTTTTATTTATAACAACTTTTTGGAATGGTTTTGGTTATGAGTTTAAAGAACCGCAAAAAAAACTTTAACTGTAGGAGCTTAAGTGACCTTTGGCATTCCCTGTAAGTTATAGGTTTGGTTTCTATATTGCATGCGGGCTTTTACATCCTTATTGTAATAGCAGTTATCATTTTTATTTAGGAATAATAAGACGAGCATAAATCAATCATTCAACTTATACAAAACAAAAATCATGAGAAGTTTACTTTACATCGTAGCAGTTATCCTTGTAATAGGATGGGCTTTAGGATTATTTTATTTCCAGGCAGGTAATATTATATATATACTACTGGTAATAGCAATTATTGCATTGCTGTTAGGTGTTATCCGCAGGGCATAACCCGATAAACAAATTTATACTAAAGCTGCCTGTTAATCAACAGGCAGCTTTTTTTGTATTGTTTCTGCAATGGCAATATCTTGGGGGTAGGTGATCTTGATGTTGTAATAACTGCCTTCTGCCAGGTGTATATTCATTCCGCTGCGTTCCACAACACTGGCGTCGTCTGTAAATGCGGGGTCAAAGGGCTGTTGGTAAGCTTTCGTTAAAATAGATGCTTTAAAAATTTGCGGCGTTTGAACGAGATATATTTCCTCGCGGTTAAGATGCCTGCTGTTACCGTTTGTAAACTGCCGCACCGTATCGCGGCTTTTAACGGCAACCACAGCGTTACCATTTTTCTCGGCAAGTGCAAAGGCTTCGTCAATAATTTTCACAGCTGTTAAGGGCCTTACCGCATCCTGTATTGCTATCAGTGCTTGCGGGCCTTTTATAAGCGATAAAGCATTCTGCACAGAGTGGAAGCGTGTTTCGCCACCCTCCACCAGTTGGTGAGGTATAGAAAATTGGTGTTCATCAACAAGATATTGCCAATGGTCGTGAAAATCGGCCGGTAAAACGATAATAATGTCGGGCAGGTAGCTGCTTTTCGCAAAGGCTTCTATTGTATGCATCATTACCGGTTTGCCATTTAACAGCAAAAACTGTTTAGGTACCGTGCTTTGCATGCGCGTACCCATACCCCCTGCTACAATAATAGCGTAAGATTTGTTGGCTGGTTGACTTGGCATTGACGGCTAATTTATTAAATAAAAGCAAAGCGTATAGAAGCAAAAAACGTAGCTGTATTAGCAGCTACGTTTTTGTGAGTGATCTCAAATCTTGCGTATCAAATCTCAGATCTGAATTAGATGATCAGCATGGCATCACCATAACTGTAGAAACGATATTTTTCTTTAACAGCAACTTCGTAAGCATTCATCACATGATCGTATCCGCCAAATGCTGCAACCATCATTAATAGGGTAGATTCCGGCGTGTGGAAGTTAGTTATCATAGAGTTTGCAATACTAAACTCGTATGGCGGAAATATAAACTTGCTGGTCCAGTCGTTAGCCGGTTTTAAAACCCTGCCCGCAGATACTGCAGATTCTACGGCGCGCATAGATGTGGTTCCCACTGCGCAAACCTTTCTTTTATCTTCAATGGCTTTATTTACGGTACGTACAGAACGCTCTTCAATAATAAATTGCTCTGAATCCATTTTATGCTTGGTAAGATCTTCAACCTCAACCTGGCGGAAGGTGCCCAAACCAACGTGTAAAGTTACTTCTGCAAATTCAACACCTTTTAATTCCAGGCGTTTCATAAGCTCGCGGCTAAAGTGCAAACCTGCTGTGGGGGCGGCAACTGCACCTTCGTTTTTAGCAAATACAGTTTGATAACGCTCTTTATCTTCGGCAGTAGCTTTACGTTTAATATACTTTGGCAACGGCGTTTCGCCCAGGATCTCAATATTTCGGCGGAATTCTTCGTCGGTACCGTCAAATAAGAAGCGGATGGTACGGCCGCGCGACGTGGTGTTATCCACAACCTCTGCAACCAGCAGATCGTCCTCGCCGAAATACAGTTTGTTACCAACGCGTATTTTACGGGCAGGGTCAACCAACACATCCCAAAGTTTAAGCTCTTTGTTTAATTCGCGCAATAAGAAAACCTCAATAGTGGCACCTGTTTTTTCTTTGTTGCCATACATACGGGCAGGGAAAACCTTAGTATTGTTCAGGATCATCACGTCTTTATTATCAAAATAATCAAGAACGTCTTTAAATATTTTATGTTCAATTTCTCCTGAATTGCGGTGAAGCACCATCAGGCGCGACTCGTCGCGTATGTCTGACGGCGAATGGGCGATCAATGATTCTGGTAAATTGAATTTAAACTGGGATAATTTCATTTTATGCGGGTATAATTAAGCGCGCAAATTTATCAATTTAATACGTAATATTAAACGCTTTTTAAAAGCGGTGGTTTTCAATGATTTAGGCGCGAGGCTAAATTTTTAAAAACCTGTAACCAATCTGTAGCTGTGGTGTCTAAAGGGTATAAAGTATGATATTTTTAAAACTTTTTAGGGAGAGCTTTCTTTTTGCGTTCGATGCATTAAGACAAAATAAGCTGCGCACGCTTTTATCGCTGTTAGGCGTTACTATAGGTATTTTTACCATTATTGCAGTATTTTCTGCGGTAGATACCTTGCGCAATAACCTGCAGAAAAGTGTAAATAAACTGGGCAGCAACAGCATCTACATACAAAAATGGCCGTGGAGCGGCGGCCCAGATTTCCCCTGGTGGAAATACCTGCAGCGCCCTGTGCCTAATCTGCGCGATTTCGACGCGTTGCAAAAGCGCAGCCAAACGGCCGCAGGCATTTCTTACGAGGTAGCGTTTAGCAGCAGGACAATTAAATATGGCAGTAATACGGTGCAGGGTTCCACCATCTGGGCGGTAACACAAGACCATGATAAAACCTGGAATTTCGACTTTCAAAGCGGGCGGTATTTTACGCAAAACGAATCGACCACAGGTGCCCCGGTAGTTTTGTTAGGGGCCGATGTAGCTGCCGATCTTTTTCCCGGCGGTGATGGTGTAGGTAAGCAGATAAAGGTAATGGGGCGTTATGTTACCGTTATAGGCGTTTTTTCAAAGGAAGGCGATGATATTTTAGGTATATCTGACGATAAAAATATTATGCTCCCGCTTAATTTTACACGTAATATTATCGATGTACAAAACGAAAAATACGACCCGCAAATAGTTGTTAAAGGCAAAGAAGGCCTTACAGATGTACAGGTTGAAGATGAATTACGCGGGCTCATGCGCTCAATCCGCAGGTTACAGCCAAAGGAGGACGATAACTTTGCGCTTAATAAAACCACCATTATTTCGCAGCAACTCGATCAGCTTTTTGGGATAGTTAATATTGCAGGTTTAATTATCGGCAGTTTCTCTATTTTGGTAGGCGGGTTTGGTATTGCCAATATCATGTTCGTATCTGTAAAGGAGCGTACACCTATTATAGGGATACAAAAGTCGCTTGGGGCTAAAAATTATTTTATCATGTTGCAGTTCCTTATAGAATCTATTGTGCTTTGTATGCTGGGTGGCTGTATAGGGCTTGCATTTGTTTATCTCGGTACGCTTGCAGTAACCGCAGTAGCACATATAAAAATTGTGCTCGATATTAAGAATATTGCGATCGGTATAGGCACATCTATCGGCATCGGCATCATTTCGGGCATCATTCCGGCCTATTTTGCGTCAAAACTGGATCCTGTGGAAGCCATAAGGTCCAATTGATATACTTTGCAGTGTGCAATATGCAGATGTGCGGATGTACGAGCCGCCAATAAATTTACATGATGAAAGTTAATCTTTACAGCTGTAATCTGCACATCAACATTATTCTGCATGTCATAAAAAATCTGCGCTTTTTAAATTAATCTGCATATTTGCACATCCGCACATCTGCACATTTTATTACATTTGTGATCGAATACACTACATAATCTATGTCAGAACAAGCACAGTTAAAAATCGGAGATCAGTCTATAGATCTGCCTGTTATAGAGGGTACCGAGCACGAAAAGGCTATCGATATTTCAAAACTGCGCGATCAGACTGGTTACGTAACATTAGATATCGGTTATAAGAACACTGGAGCTACTAAAAGCGCCATTACCTTTTTAGACGGCGAAAAGGGTATCCTTAAATATCGGGGTTACCCTATAGAACAACTTGCCGAAAGATCTACCTTTATTGAAGTTGCCTATTTACTTATTTATGGAGAATTACCCTCTGCACAGCAACTAAAAGATTTTCAGTTTGAGATAAGCAGGCATACACTGGTGCACGAGGACATGAAAAAGTTTTTTGATGGTTTTCCGTCAAAATCGCACCCTATGGGGCAGCTTTCTTCGTTAATTGGCGCATTGGCTGCATTTAATCCCGATTCTCTTAAGCAGGGCCTATCTAAAGAAGAGATCAATCTTGAGATCGTTAAGCTTATTGCCAAGATGAGCACGTTGGTATCGTGGATATATAAAAAATCGCTTGGCCACCCCGTTATTTATCCGCAAAACAAGTTTGATTACGTAACCAACTTTATGCACATGACCTTCGGCCAGCGCACAGAAGAGGTAACTATAGATCCTGTTGTGGTTGATGCCATGAACACATTACTTATCCTGCACGCAGATCACGAACAAAACTGCTCTACATCAACCGTGCGCATAGTAGGTTCGTCTGATGCTAATTTATATGCATCTATATCGGCAGGTATCTCGGCGCTTTGGGGCCCGCTGCATGGCGGCGCCAACCAGGCAGTGATAGAAATGCTGGAGAAAATTAAAGCCGATGGCGGCGATACCGACAAATGGATAGCTAAGGCTAAGGATAAAAATGATCCGTTCCGTTTAATGGGATTTGGCCACCGGGTCTACAAGAATTTCGATCCAAGGGCCAAAATCATTAAGAAAGCATGCGATGACATTTTAGAAAAATTGGGCGTTGACGACGAGGTGCTCGATATTGCCAAAAAATTGGAAGAAGTAGCATTAAAAGACCCATATTTTGTGGAGCGTAAGCTTTACCCTAATGTAGATTTTTACTCGGGTATCATTTATCGTGCCTTAGGTTTCCCGACAGATATGTTCACTGTGCTTTTCGCTTTAGGGCGTTTACCCGGCTGGATAGCGCAGTGGAAAGAAATGAAGGAAAATAAAGAACCCATAGGCCGCCCGCGCCAGATTTATGTAGGCGCCACTGACCGCGATTATAAAGAAATTAAGAGCAGATAATTCTTAGTTTATGATGTCACTTTAAAAGTGGCATTTTTGTTATTTAGGGATTATATTAGGCGCTTTTAAGTAATGCGATTATCTCTAACAACTAATACAAATTCTCATGATCCGTTAGAATGGTTTTAGCGTTTTTATACGCCTCTGTATTGCCGGAAGCCCACACTACAGAATACAAACCGTTATACAACAGTGATACATTTGTATAGCCACGTGCTACCAACTTATTACAAATAGTACTAAGGTTGGTTTCTGCCATCCCTTTCATTTTCATATTTATGTTAAACGCCCCGTAAAGTAAAATTGGCGTATTTTTAGCTTTATTTTTAAGGTAGGAAAACAGCTGATCGGCTGTGTTAAAGTTAATCGCTTTTTTAATGTGACCCATATTCGAGTAGTTATCGCGCGACCAGTTTTTAAATTCCATTCTTGGGCGCATGTCTGCAACAATAAGGTCGGAGGTTTTATTTACAAGTTTAATAGTTTCCCCAACACCAATAATGTGGTAAGGCGGCTCGCCAGCTATCAAACTTTTACGGGTAATACCAGCCGATGGATAGCTGGTTAAGAAAGTATTTAATCCCTCAAACAACACCGAAACATTTTTAAACCCTGCCCCGGTTAGCTTAAGTGCAGCCTGCATAGCATCTGTAGTAGCAAGCTCGTAAACCATCACCGGGCTATTTTTATAACGCGCAATGCCGGGAAGGGCTTTATCTAACGTAGCAAGGGGGATATTTAAAGCACCCTTTACTCTGCCCACATTTAAATATTGTACACTATCAGCACTATTAAACGCGTTTACAGACCTAACATCTATTATCAGGCTGCCTTTGTTTTTTATAAAAGCGGCAGCATCATCAGGGCCTATAAATTTATAAGGCAAGTTAGAGGTATAATATTGTGCCTTGCAAGGGAACATACTCTCGGGTGTCTTATTAATTTCCGTCATACCGCCGTTAAGGCTATATACGTGAGTGAAACCGTCATCTGCAAGAGCCTTACTAACAACTCTGCTCCGCTGGCTGTGAGAGCAATAAACCAGTATAGTTTTATCCCGGTATAATTCGAGCTGCTTGGCATGCGCGTCTATAGAGTCTATCGAAATATTTATTGCTCCTTTGAGCCTGCCTATGCGCGAGGTAATATATTTACTGCTGTCGGCGTATTCACCCGGCGACCGTACATCAAGTAGTATAAGCCTGGGGTTGTTTTTTAACAGTTCGCAGGCTTCTTTAAAGTAAATTGCTTTGTAATTGCTATTGTCGAAACGCTGATTAATCTGCCCATAAGTGCTTATGGCTGAGAAGTAACAGCTAAAAAATATCAAAAGTATCCGTTTCATGACCTTGCGGGATTAGTGCAGTAATTATAGATATAATAAACAGAATTATGCATGGCCAAAATTTGAAGTATTATTTCAACGATAACGCCAGTTCCCTGCGTTATGGCTCGGTGACTGATGGCTTTTAAAATTGTCATTTCGGCCTTTATTTATAGCTTTGGATTAGCATAACGGCGTTTAATGACCATCCGCGAAATTTTAAGGCAATACTGGAAACATCAAAATTTTCGCCCGCTGCAGGAGGAGATCATTACCGCTGTAATAGATGGGCGGGATGCGCTTGCGTTGCTGCCTACCGGCGGCGGTAAATCGGTATGTTTTCAAATTCCTGCCCTGGCCATGCCGGGAATATGCCTGGTGATCTCGCCGCTTATTGCTTTAATGAAAGACCAGGTAGAAAACCTGCAGTCTAAAGGGATAAATGCGATGGCCATTGTATCGGGCATGTCGCATAGAGAGGTGGATATTGCGCTTGATAACTGCGTTTACGGCTCGGTTAAATTTTTATACCTATCGCCAGAGCGATTGCAGTCTGAATTAGTGCAGGAGCGCATTAAATACATGCAGGTAAGCCTGATAGCGGTTGATGAGGCACATTGTATATCACAATGGGGTTATGATTTCAGGCCGCCGTACCTGCACATTGCCCAATTACGCGATCTGCATCCTAATGTGCCGGTACTGGCCCTTACCGCTACTGCTACAGAACAAGTTCGGGAAGATATTATCCATAAGCTCCGTTTAAAAAATGTTACCGTTTTCCAAAAAAGTTTTGAACGCCATAACATCAGCTATCTGGTTGAACATGAGGAAAACAAACTCAGGCGCATGCTGCAGGTTGCGCGCGGCGCCAAAGGCAGCGGCATTATTTATGTGCGCAGCCGTAAAGATACCTTTGAGCTTGCCAAATTTTTAAATGAGAACGGCCTGCGCGCCGATTATTACCATGCCGGGCTCCCAGGCGACCTTCGTTCATCCAAACAAGAAAATTGGAAACGTGATGTAACAGACGTCATGGTAGCCACCAATGCTTTTGGCATGGGTATAGATAAACCAAATGTTAGGTTTGTTATTCACCGCGATGTGCCCGAAAGCCTGGAGGCTTATTACCAGGAAGCCGGCC
The DNA here is from genome assembly GCA_965277245.1 of Mucilaginibacter sp. Lineage (GTDB taxonomy): Bacteria > Bacteroidota > Bacteroidia > Sphingobacteriales > Sphingobacteriaceae > Mucilaginibacter. The sequence continues at coordinate 1,549,967 of OZ255719.1, read as the reverse complement.
GCGCCGGGCGTGACGAACAGCGTGCGTATGCAGTAATGTTATATAATCATGCAGACCGCGTTAAGCAGGAGAAAAAATTTGCAGCTAATTATCCATCGTTAGAAGAAATAAAGCAGGTATACCACTATTTGGCTAATTATTACCAGCTGGCTTATGGAGCAGGGTGGGGCTTAAGCTTTGATTTTGACCTGCCCGATTTTTGCACCCGTTTTAAACTCGAACCTATAAAGACACTTAATGCGTTAAAATTCCTGGAGCAGGATGAATATCTGGCTATTAACGAAAGCGTATACCTGCCATCGCGGTTTAGGTTTGAAGTATTGAACGAGGCTTTATATAATTTCCAGATACAGAACCCTGGCTGGGACCCGTTTATAAAGGTCTTGCTGCGCTCTTACGGCGGAGCGTTTGATAATTACGTGAACATCCGCGAGTTCGACCTCGCTAAACGTACCGGCGCAACCGTGCAAATGATAATTGAAAACCTTACCAAATTGCAGGAATTTGGTGTACTCAATTATCTGCCACAAACAGATAAGCCGCAGGTTACTTTTCTAAAACCGAGGGTAAACCATGCTAACCTGCTCATTAACTTTAATTTAATTAATGAGCGCAGGCAACTCAATTATGAAAAGATGGAGGCGGTGTTTAATTATGCAGAGCACCAGAAATGCCGCAGCCAAATGTTGCTTAGCTACTTTAACGAGCAGGATGCACCCAAATGTGGTATATGTGATGTTTGCCTTGCAGAACGCCGGGAAAATAATAGCGCCGGCATTACAGAGAGAATTACCACTGAACTGGTTCAGCAACTTAGTTTGGCCCCGCTAACATTAGATCAGCTGGTGAATGCCACCATTAACGGCCACCAAAAAGAAAAGCTTGACGCTATACGGCTGCTTTTAGATACCGGCAAGATAAAAACCAACGGCGAGGTATATTATTTATAATCTTTTCGCCGACAAAACGCCCCCGTACGCCGACAAATACCTCCCGTTGGTCATAGAAAACAGGCTTTTTGCATTGTTTACCCGAAACTGCTTGTAACGTTTTCCTTTTAGCCTCGTCTTATTATCGTAACAACCACACAGAAAAACAATAATTGAAAATCAAAAAATTAAAAAATATGAAAACTCAAATTTTAACCATCGCAACAGTTTTAACTTTAGCATTGGCAACCAGCAAAACCACCTACGCCTCAACAGTAAAAGATAACGCCAGTACAGAACTGGCCGATGTAAAACACATTAACAAAATTGAATTGAGAGGCAACGTAGAGCTATATGTATCAAACGGCGCCGAAGAAAATGTAAAAGTTTACAATCGGTACTACAAAGAAAGTGCATTGGTGCAAAGCCAGAATGGCACCCTTAGGATCACATCTTACAAAAACGAAAAATTAGTAGTTTGGGTAACCGCAGCAGACTTGCGCAGCATTACTGCTTATGATAATGCGAGCGTTAAATCTTTCGGTAACTTATCTGGTATCGAGTTAGAAGTTAGTCTTTATAATCATGCATCAGCCGACTTAAAAATGGATGCCTATACTGCAAACATTAATGTAAACGATTTTGCCACTGCCAATCTTAGTGGTAACGTTACAGATTGTAACCTAAAATACAACCAGGCAGCTACTGTTAACAGCGCTAAATTTACTACTGATAAAATTGTGCGCACAGTAAGCTACGATGGTTTTGCCAAAGCCGAGCAATTGACCGGTTTGTAATTAAGCAAGCACTTTTAAAAAAGTTCACTATATATGTAATGGGCCATCCTTTTAGCTAAAGGGTGGCTTTTTATTAACCCTTGCGTTAAAAAGGTTATGTTTAGCCGCAAATTTTTATTTTTTTGATGTAACTTCCCGTCATTAACTATAGTCAAAACTCAAAACACTATCATGAAAAAGCTCACTTTACTATTGTCAATTACAGCGTTAAGCTTTACCGTTCTCTTTTCTTCCTGCCGGATAGGATGTGTTAAAGGCTCTGGCCATTCTGAGACCGAGACACGCAAGATTGGAAGTTTTACCAGGTTAGATATTGAGGGTGGTTATAAAGTGGTTTTGAAACAAGATAGCAGTGAGGCGATAACCATTACTGCAGATGACAATCTGTTAAAATATATTCACACCAGTGTAAGCGGCGGCAGGCTAAAAATTTACTCGCGTAAAAACTTTTGCTCTAAAGGGCCTATGCTGTTAACCATTGGTATAAAACATCTGGAGCAATTAAGCGCCGAGGGCGGCATTGAAATAAAAAGCGACGGAAAGCTAAATGTTCAGGATCTGAAAATGAACTTTGCCGGTGCTACAAAAACAACGCTCGACCTGAACGCTGCCGGTGTTTACACCGAAGGAAGCGGCGCTACCGAAATGCATTTATCCGGGCAGGCAGCATCATATGGCGTTAACCTTACCGGCAGCGGCAATGTAAAGGCTTATGATTTTATAGTGGGCGATTACAGCGTGGAGAGCACAGGAGCCGGCGACTTTGAGATAAATGTGCTTAAATCTTTAAAAGTGAATACTACAGGTGCCGCTACGGTAAAGTATAAAGGCAACCCATCTAACATCCAGACCGATAAGACCGGCGCATCTAATGTAACTAAAGTGGATTAAGAAATAGTATCAATTTTGCAATTGAGTTACAAATCTTACAGAACTTTGAAGGTCGCGAAATCCCAATACTGAAATTAAGAAAAGTGTCATTCCGAAGTACGAGGGGTATTCTGCATAAATGCACTTACGTAAATATTAACGCAGAAGACTTTTGCTGCCCCTCTGGATGGCAGAAAAAATGGGTATTACGTAGGGGATTACTTCGTTGCCGCTTGCAATAATTTTACCTCATCGGCGGGTTAGGCGATGGCGGGTTGGGGTTTGGGTTAGGAATAGATACCGGTTGCGGGTTTGGGAACGGTGTAATATCTGATGTTCGTTTGCCTGTATCGGGCATGTTTATGGTTCCTGCAGGCTTATTATCCTTCTCCGCCATTGATTTGCCATGATTTTTGTGCATACTGCATGATGCGGCCATCGCTACCGAAAGCAATACAGGGATTATTATAAATAAAAGCTTCTTCATTCTGTATTTTATGAAGCTACAATTCTGTAGCTGATACCATAACGTGAAAACATGTGAATGGTTTCGCAGCCCGTCACCGTATATTGTGTGCTTAATCCTAATTCTGTTTCTTAAAAAAAAATTCTTAATTTTGCCCCTCCAAAAACCGGCGGTTAGTATCTGCCGTTAGTCAATAAAAAAATAAAATAAGATAAATGAATATCTCACAGGAAAAAACAGGAAAGCTTAATGCGATCATCTCAATTAATCTTAACCCTGAAGATTACCAGGCGCGTGTTGATAAGGCGATAAAAGAACAGGCAAAAAAAGCACAAATAAAAGGATTTCGCCCTGGCATGGTGCCCGCTGCACAGATAAAAAAAATGTATGGTAAAAGTATCCTGGTAGATGAAATAAACAATATTTTATCAGATACACTTAATAATTACCTTACAGAGGAGAAATTAGAAGTATTGGGCCAGCCATTGCCCAAGATGGACGATAACGTTCAATATAACTGGGATTTTAACGACCAGTTTAACTTTAATTACGAGGTTGGTTTAGCGCCTGCCTTTAATGTCGATTTTTCGTCGGCAGACAAGCTTGACCAGTATGTGATTAAGGTTGATGACGAAACGTTAGCATCGCGTATCAAAAACCTTCGCCGTAGTTATGGAAAGATGACAAACCCTGACGTATCGGCAGATGGTGACGTGCTTTACGGAGAAATGCAACAGCTTTCGCCGGATGGTGCTGTTTTTGAAGATGGTATTAAGCAGACTGTTTCTATTCGGTTAGAGAACATACAGGACGAAAAGATTAAAGCATCATTAGTTGGTTTGAAGAAGGATGATGTTGTTGAGTTTGATATCCAAAAGGCTTATAACAATGATGCAGCTAAAATTGCAGGTTTGTTTAAGATAGACGAAGACATAGCTGCCGATCTAAAATCGGATTTCCGCCTCACGGTTAAAAATGTTAACCGTTTAGACGAAAGCGACCTAAATCAAGCGTTCTTTGATAAAATATTTGGTGAAGGTACTGATGTAAGTACCGAGGAACAATTTAGAGCTAAGATTACTGCCGAGCTTGAGGGTATGATGGTGCAGGATGCAGACCGTAAACTACAGGGCGATCTTTATAACTACAGTTTAGAAAAGATCAAATTCGACCTTCCGGACGAGTTTCTAAAACGGTGGTTAAAAGTGACTAATGAAAAATTAAACGATGAAGAACTGGCCGATGGTTATGACGATTTTGCAAAAAATTTAAAATGGACTCTGATAACTAATAAAATTGTTGAAAACAATGATATAAAGATCGAGTATAAAGAAGTTTTTGAGCAGGCAAAGCGTCAGCTCGATGCGCAGTTCAGGATGTACAGCCCCCAGCCGATAAGCGAAGAGCAATTGTCGCAATATGCAGTTCAGTTTTTGCAAAATAAAGAAAATGCCAATCGCATTTTTGAAGAGGCAAAGGCTTTAAAGGTCTTGGATTATATTAAAAGCATTGTTACCTTAAATAACAAAGAAATTAGCTTTAAAGAATTTTCTGAGCTGCCGCAGGATAAATAACGTCTGCAAAAACATCTTGATATTCACCAAATAGAAGCAACCTGGTATAACCTTGTTGCTTTTGTTATTTATAAACATCAGGTTGTAAAATCTTATACTAACCGCAAAACTGTTTACCTAAAAACTATATTTACAGCATTAAGAACCAAGTCAATTAAAACATTATGATGAACAATATCAATAAAGACGAATTTAGGAAGTATGCCGTTAAGCATCATCGCATTAACAGCATATTTGTAGATAAATTCATTTCGAGCGTTGAACATAAAATGATGCCTACTGCAATCCACCGCCCTGTAGATATGACGCCATATATCATAGAAGAACGCCAGATGAACGTTGCACAAATGGACGTATTCTCGCGTTTAATGATGGACCGTATTATTTTTCTGGGCGACGCTATTTATGAGAACATAGCTAACATTATTCAGGCACAGTTGCTGTTCCTGCAATCGGCAGATGCCAAGCGTGATATTCAAATCTATATCAATTCGCCGGGTGGGTCTGTTTATGCCGGCCTGGGCATTTATGATACAATGCAATTTGTATCTAATGATGTAGCTACCATTTGTACAGGTATGGCAGCTTCTATGGCTGCCGTATTGTTATGCGCCGGTGCCGATGGTAAGCGTGCTGCTTTACCGCATTCGCGTGTAATGATACACCAGCCACTTGGCGGCGCGCAAGGCCAGGCATCAGACATTGAGATTACCGCCCGCGAGATCCAGAAGCTAAAGGTAGAACTTTACGAGATCATAGCTAAACACAGCGGTGCGCCTTATCAAAAAGTTTGGGACGCATCAGACCGCGATCATTGGATGATAGCCGAAGAAGCCAAAGAATTTGGAATGGTAGATGAGATATTACGTGGTGCCCACGAAAAATAAAATTTAGTTGATAACAATAAGCCGCGTTTGCGGTTTATTGTTATTGAACTAGTTATTGCGTTTAAGTGTAGTATTAAGTATTTTTGATAAAACCTATAAAGATGAATAAGAACAGCAAGGAAATCAGGTGTTCGTTTTGCGGGGCCGGAAAGCAAGATTCCTTAATGCTGATAGCGGGCCTTGACGCGCACATTTGCGATAAATGTGTTAACCAGGCCAATGAAATTTTAGCCGAAGAATTGAAGGTACGTAAAGTAAAAACGTCGCCCTCTGCGCCTGCTATTTTAAAACCTGCCGAACTTAAACACCACCTGGATGAATATGTGATAGGCCAGGATGATGCCAAGAAAATATTATCGGTTGCTGTATATAACCACTACAAGCGCTTAAATCAGCGTATTGAGAAGGATGAAGTAGAGATAGAAAAATCTAACATCATTATGGTAGGCGAAACCGGTACTGGTAAAACGTTGCTTGCAAAAACAATTGCAAAGGTGTTAAACGTGCCTTTTTGCATTTGCGACGCTACCGTATTAACAGAGGCAGGGTACGTGGGCGAAGATGTGGAAAGCATACTTACACGCTTGCTGCAGGCTGCAGATTACGATGTTACAGCTGCCGAAAAGGGGATTGTTTACATTGATGAGGTAGATAAGATTGCCCGCAAAAGCGATAATGCATCTATTACCCGCGATGTATCTGGCGAGGGTGTACAACAAGCATTGTTAAAAATATTGGAAGGTACAATGGTTAACGTTCCGCCGCAAGGTGGCCGTAAACACCCTGATCAGAAGATGATCACGGTTAATACCAGCAACATCTTGTTTATCTGTGGTGGCGCATTTGATGGTATCGACAAGAAAATTGCTAATCGCTTGCGTACGCAAACGGTTGGTTACAAGTTAAAAGGTGACGACCATGACGTAGACCTCAAAAATCTATATAAGTATATTACCCCTCAGGATTTGAAGTCCTTCGGCTTAATTCCCGAATTGATTGGCCGGTTACCCGTTTTAACATATCTTAATCCTTTAGACCGCGAGGCCTTGCATAACATTCTTACCGAGCCAAAGAACTCGCTGTTAAAGCAGTATAAAAAGCTGTTTGAATATGAGCATGTAAAACTTGATTTTGATAAAGATGTACTCAATTTTATAGTTGATAAGGCTATGGAATTTAAATTAGGTGCGCGTGGTTTACGTTCAATCTGTGAAGCCATTATGATAGATGCGATGTTCGAATTCCCATCGCAAAAAGATATTAAGCATCTGAACGTGACGCTTGATTATGCACTTGATAAATTTGAAAAATCTGATCTTAAAAAGTTAAAAGTAGCTTAACAGCAGCTTTATTTTTAATTTCGTATATTTGTGAACTTTAGCAGCCCTGGTTATATACCGGGGTTTGCTGTATAAAAAGAGTTTTGTTTTAGCAACCGCTGCCCGGCAAATAGCTAACAAACCGTAAAAGTCCTTTCGATGGTGAAAGGCAAATATTAAAAGAGGCAATATGAACGAAGAAATCGACATCAAAAAAAACCCCGCTATTGTTGAACAAGCTAAACAGGTAAAAGAGGTGCAATCTCCTGTAAAATCCGGATTAAAAACTAAGGAAGCAATTGTGGCCAACTGGCTGCCACGTTACACCGGCCGCACATTGGATAACTTTGGCAGCTACATAATTCTTACAAATTTTTCAAAATACCTGCAGCTGTTTTCAGACTGGCATAATAACGCCCCGATAATGGGCCTGGATAAACCAATGCAAAGTGTAACAGCCGATGGGATCACCATTATTAATTTCGGCATGGGGAGCTCGGTAGCCGCAACCGTGATGGATCTGCTAACAGCTATCAGGCCTAAAGCGGTTATCTTTTTGGGCAAATGCGGCGGCTTGAAACGCAAAAATAACGTAGGCGATCTTATCCTGCCTATTGCAGCCATCAGGGGTGAAGGTACATCTAATGATTACCTGCCGCCGGAAGTACCCGCCCTGCCATCGTTTGCTTTACAAAAGGCAATTTCAACAACCATGCGCGAATTTGGCCACGATTATTGGACAGGTACCTGTTATACCACTAACCGCCGCGTTTGGGAGCACGATAAAGAATTTAAGCGTTATCTAAAAACGTTGCGGGCTATGGCAGTAGACATGGAAACCGCTACTATATTCACTACCGGCTTTGCCAATAAAATACCTACAGGGGCGTTGCTGTTGGTGTCAGACCAACCGATGATACCGGAAGGTGTGAAGACTGCCGAAAGTGATTCGAAGGTGACAGAAAGTTACGTTGAGAATCACTTGAAAATCGGTATCGAATCTTTAAAGCAGCTGATAAACGGCGGCCTAACGGTTAAACACCTCCGTTTTTAAATAGCTATCATTAAAATACTTTAATTTTTAAATATTAAATATCGGCTTGCTATTTGCACCTTTGTACATCATATGTGGTACAATAACATACTCGAAACCATTGGCAATACGCCGTTGGTTAAGCTTAACAAAATAGTAAAAGACATTCCTGCTACGGTGTTAGCAAAAATTGAGACCACTAATCCGGGCAACTCGATAAAAGACCGTATGGCCCTTAAGATGATTGAAGACGCCGAGAAGGATGGCCGTTTGAAACCGGGCGGCACTATTATAGAGGGAACGTCGGGCAATACAGGTATGGGGCTGGCCATTGCCGCGGTAATTAAAGGCTATAAATGCATTTTCACCAGTACAGATAAGCAATCGAAAGAAAAATTTGATGCCTTGCGGGCATTTGGAGCCGAAGTTATTGTTTGCCCAACTAACGTTGAGCCCGAAGACCCGCGTTCGTATTATTCGGTATCATCGCGCTTAATTAAAGAAGTGCCAAACTCATGGAAACCCAATCAGTATGATAACCTGTCTAATTCGCGGGCACATTATGAGCAAACCGGGCCCGAGATATGGGAACAAACTGAAGGTAAGATAACACACCTGGTTGTGGGCGTAGGTACGGGCGGAACGATTTCCGGTACTGCAAAATATTTAAAAGAGCAAAACCCCGATATCCAAATATTGGGCATTGATACTTATGGATCTGTATTTAAAAAATATAAAGAAACAGGCCTTTTTGATAAAGACGAGATATACCCTTACATCACCGAGGGTATAGGCGAAGATTTCCTGCCGCAAAACGTCGACTTCAGTTTGATTGACCACTTTGAAAAAGTGACCGACAAAGATGCAGCGCTAATGACCCGCGAAATTGCATTGAAAGAGGGAATCTTTGCAGGCAACTCTACAGGCTCGGCTGTTGCGGGCGTTTTGCAAATGAAAGAAAGATTTAAGAAAGGCGATGTAGTTGTTATCATATTCCCCGACCATGGCACCCGCTACCTGGGTAAAATGTATAACGAAGATTGGCTCCGCGAACGCGGCTTCCTAAAAGACGAAAAGCTTACCGCCCGCGATATTCTGAAGAAAAAAGAGAGTTCAACTATCATTACTATTGATTCTGAGAAAACCATTTTGGAAGCTATAAATACCATCAAAACATTAAATATCTCTCAAATACCCGTTACGCAACAAGGAATGGTAATTGGAAAGATTACAGAAAGTGATATTTTAGATGCTTTATTAGAAAACCCGGGACTAAGATCAAATTCAATAAAGTCTATCACGAGTAAGCCATTTCCTTTTGTTGATCTAAATGCTTCAATCGATAAAATTTCCGGGATGATCAACAAAGATAACATAGCCGTTTTGGTTGAAGATGATTATGGCAAAATTGAGATCATTACTCAGTATGATATTATTAACGCGATGGCAGGATAAGGGTTCCAATAAATGACTTCGGCAAAAGGGCGAAAGAGTTTATAAAGATGTAAACAAGGAGTATTGCTACCGGGCTAATTTTAGTTTAAGATTTTTTTCGTACAGTTGCGTAAGCGCCGGCTTCATTCCTCTCAACAGGAATATCTTAGTACCATGTTCACGCGCCAGCGGGTTAGATATTTCGCCTACGGTTTCAATCGATTGTGATATGGGTGCCAGGTCGCTTACATCGCCATCATCGCTAACATAAATTATATTTTGCGGGGAAATACTGGCAGGCGCCCAAAGTGCAAAACTGCTGTCGATACAAACGATAGCCGGAAGGCCATATTTTGCACCAAAATGAGCGAATGCGCCGCCTTCACCATAATTATCGGCTATAATATCGGTTTGCTTTTGCTGTGCGGGCGTTAAGCTATGAAATATTTTTGCGGTTTTATTTACCATTTCTTCCCAGCCCAGCATATCTGCATAGTCTTGCGTCAAAGGGTGCTGCTTGCCATCTTCCCAGGTTACTATAAAGCCAATGCCGGGTATCCCGTTTATTACCGACTTTGTATAAGCCAGTGTTTGCGCAATAGTTAAGAACGGCAATACTAACGGAAACAGAACCAGATTAGGAAGTACCAATACTGCAATAATGGAGACTCTTAACACGGTCCAGGTTTTTTTAATCCAGTTTTCTAACATGTAACTGCCGGCAGCAAATAACATTGGATAAGCGGGAAAAAGATAATAATGCTTTCCGTTCATTTTGATGTAAAAAGCAAAAAGCAACAGGTACGCGATTCCCAGAAACATGAACCTGCGCAGCCTATAGGATGTAAAAAAGCTAAACAACCCAATCAGCCATACAACCACGCCCAAGCCATGCACTAAAAATTGCTGTATGATAAAATCTTTAGATTTTAAATATTTTAGCTGCTGGCTTTGCAGCTTATCCATATGTGTAACAACGGGCAGATGGTGTGTAACCTGCCAGATAACATTGGGTAAAAATATAATTAACGCAAGGCTTAAGCTTATAAAAAACTGCCTGCTCCATAATATACTGCGTTGTTTGGTGAATAACAGGCCTATAATTAGCGCAATTATAAAGAATCCCATGGTGTACTTTGTAAGCAGGCCAAGACCTACAACTAAACCCAGGATGTAAAGGTTTATAGCATTCCTGGTGTTTAGAAACCTTACGATAAGATATACAGCCAGCAGCCACCAGAACTGATCGAATATTACCGGCTGAAAAAGATAATCGCTTGCTGCAAATGCGGGCGAAAAAATAAGTGTAAGGCATGCTATGGTTATGGCCAGCCTCCGGCCCCCCATCTCTACTACAAGTTTACCCGTAAACCAAACCATTAACGCTGCAAAAAGCGTGGGGAAAATCCTTGTAGCCACCAAAGTGTCGCCCAATAAGTGGTTTATGAGATACGCCAATAATGCTATAAATGGCGGCACCTCTTTGTAACCCCAGGCCAGATGGTCGCCCAGTGCCAGGTGCAAAAGTTCGTCGCGGTGAAAACCAAAATGTGAAATAGCCAACAGGTTGAAAAGAACCTTTATCGCGACGAAAATTAAAATGAAGTTACCGTAGGTGGACTTGCGGTTTCTATATGGCATTGTATTAATTGGTTGGCACTAAAGTTAAATAAGAAATTGATATTTAAGTAATGGTAATGTGTACTCGCACACGTAGTTTAAATGTAATGATTGATAATATACCCGACCTGTTTTGCTAAAGCATGCATAAATTTGCACGAATGGAACACACATATAATATAACCGGCATGACTTGCGCAGGTTGCCAGCATAAGGTACAATCTTTACTATCGGCAGTTCCTGGTGTGAACCATACAGACGTTGATCTTATAAAAGAAGCGGCTAAGGTTAGCATGGATACACCCGTAGAAACGGCCGTATTGCAAAATGCATTAAAAGATTATCCAAAATATACATTAAGCGAAAACCATAACACGCATGCAGATATAATAGTTGAGAAACCGAAATCATGGGTACAAACATATAAACCTATATTAATCATTTTCTTCTATATCCTGGCGGCCTCGTCAATTGCAGGGTTTACGGAACTTGGTTTTGACGAGCGGCTGGCGATGCGCATTTTTATGGCGGGCTTTTTTCTGGTATTTTCTTTCTTTAAGATGCTGGATCTGGATGGGTTTGCAGAAAGCTATGCCATGTATGATGTTATCGCCCGAAAATTTAAAGGATGGGGCTATTTGTATGCTTTTATAGAATTGGGCCTGGGTTTAGCTTACGCTCTAAACTTTAATGCTGTTATTACCAACATTGTTACCATTTTAGTTATGATAATAAGCGTTATAGGGGTATTGCAAAGCTTATTGAACAAAAAAGATATCAAATGCGCTTGTTTAGGGTCTGTATTTAACCTGCCCATGAGCACAGTAACCATTATAGAAGATGGTTTAATGATCCTGATGAGTGCAGTAATGCTGGTTATGTTGTTTTAAATACGTCTGATATCGGCACCCAGAGCAATTAAGCGCTGATCGATATGTTGATAGCCGCGTTCAATTTGCTCAATATTATAAATGGTTGATTCGCCCTGTGCAGATAACGCTGCAATTAATAGCGAAACGCCGGCCCGTATATCGGGCGAGGTCATGGAGATGCCCCTAAGCTGAACTTGCTTATCAAGGCCGATAACAGAAGCACGGTGCGGGTCGCAGAGAATAATTTGCGCGCCCATATCCAATAATTTATCCACGAAAAATAACCTGCTCTCGAACATTTTTTGGTGGATCAATACCGATCCTTTGGCCTGTGTGGCTACCACCAGCACAATACTTAAAAGATCGGGTGTAAAGCCGGGCCATGGTGCATCTGCAATGGTCATGATAGAACCATCAATAAACGTTTCTATTTCGTAATGGCTTTGGGCAGGAATATATATGTCGTCGCCGCGAAGTTCGAGCTTGATACCCAGGCGCCTGAAAGTATCGGGTATCATACCCAATTCATTATAATGTACGTCTTTGATAGTAATTTCAGACCCGGTCATGGCAGCAAGGCCAATAAAAGAACCGATTTCTATCATATCTGGCAGCATCCGATGATCTGTGCCGTTTAATTCAGTTACACCCTCAATGGTAAGTAAATTTGAACCTACGCCGTTTATGTTGGCGCCCATGCGTATTAACATTTTGCAAAGCTGCTGCAGATATGGTTCGCAGGCTGCGTTGTAAAGTGTAGTAGTGCCTTTGGCTAAAACCGCCGCCATAACAATATTGGCAGTGCCTGTTACAGAAGCCTCATCGAGCAGAATATAAGATCCCTTCAAGTCACTGGCATCAACATTATAAAAACCTGTATCTGCATTGTAATCAAATCTTGCGCCTAATTTTTCGAAACCAATAAAGTGCGTATCCAAACGCCGCCGGCCAATTTTGTCGCCTCCGGGCTTGGGTATCGCTGCCTTGCCGAAACGTGCCAAAAGCGGGCCAACGATCATGATAGAACCACGCAAGCTGCCGCCTTTAGCCGCAAACTCGGGCGAAGAAAAGAAATCGGTATTGATGTTTTTTGCCCGGAAGCGATAAGTATCGGGCAATAGTTTTTCAACTTTAACACCCATATCGCCAAGCAATTCAATCAGTTTGTTTACATCTTTAATATCGGGGATGTTGCTTATAGTTACCGGCTCGCTGGTAAGCAGCACGGCAGATAGAATTTGCAAGGCCTCATTTTTGGCACCCTGCGGTATAATTTCTCCTTTTAGCGGTTTACCGCCTTGTATAACAAACGCGTTCTTCATGATGTATGCTTAGCTGTCTGTAAACAGAAAAGTGGCCTGTTTTTGCAGGCGACTAAGTTACATTAAGAAGCATTAACTACCAAAATGGGAGTGTGGCTTTATTAGTATTTCTTGCCGCCGGTGTTGCGGTTGCGGTTGTTGTTCTGATTGTTATTACGCAGATTGTTATTGTTGTTCTGACCGGGGTTTCGGCCACGGTTATTGTTATTGTTCTGGCCTGCATTGCGGCCGCGGGCGTTATTAACGGGCGGCGTGCGGTATTCTACACGTGCCAGGTTCACATTATCTTCTAACACAAGATCGCCGTTACTCATCGCCTTCAGATCGGCAATAATGGTTTCATCAGCTACAGAATCTTTATTCCATTGCACATACGCCATTTTCATAAAGTTGGCAATAGCTTGTACCATGTGCTGTTTACGTGCAGGCTCATCAATACTTCTGGCTTTTTCCATCATCATCTCAATGGTTTTGCCATAATGCTTATACTTAATACGCTGATGCGGATATTTTAGCGGCGCGGGTTTTGCAGCCAGCATTTCCGGTTCGGGCGGCGGGTATGGCGAATCAACATCAATTTTATAGCCCGATATTATATGCAGGTGATCCCAGAGTTTATGTTTAAAGTCGGCAACGTCGCGCAGGTGCGGGTTCAGGAAACCCATCAGGTCTATCACCACCTGGGCATACTTATTTCGTTCTTCCCGTTCGGGTAGTTCGCAAATATATTTAACCATGTTTTGTACGTTCCGGCCGTATTCGGTTAGTAAAAGTTTGTTTCGTGTAGAATTATAATCAAATTCTGAAACCGCTTTGGTAAATGGTACCATGTGTATTTTTAATCGTAAAAAAATCTTGTTATGGGCCGCTTAAGTTTGCGTGTGTAGAAAACGCACTGAATTGCGGGTGTTTAATAGTAGTAATGCAAATATAAAATAAATGTGTTAAGCTGCAAAGTTTAATAAAATGCAGTTTGCCATTTACTATTTATATTTTAGAGTTGTTAATAAAAAATATGCAGCCTCAGGTTTTAATTACCGGTGTAGACATTTACCGTTTCAGTATTAAGATGGAACCTTTTACCATTGCTACCGGCACGATGGACAGCGCCCAAAATACATTTATTAGAGTGCACACCGATGCCGGTTTTTATGGGGTTGGCGAGTGTTCGGCCTTCCCGATGATCGTTGGCGAAACGCAGGACACCTGCCTGGTAATGGCCCGCGATTTTGCCAGGCTCTGGAAAGGCAAGGACGCGTTAAATATTGATGCGCGTCTACAACAATTAAATGATTTTACAGCCGGAAATACTACGATTAAAAGTGCCTTTGATACAGCGCTGTATGATATCGCGGCCAAAAATTCAAATTTACCCTTATATCAATTTTTGGGCGGCAAAAAAAGAATGGTTGAAAGCGACATCACTATTGGGATAGCAGCACCTGCAACAATGGCCGTAAAGGCAATTGATTTCAAAAATAGCGGAGCTGCAATATTAAAGGTTAAACTCGGCAAAAATGCGGCCGAAGATGTGGAGCGCATATGGGGTATAAGGGAAGCGGTGGGAAACGATATAAAAATACGCGTTGACGCCAACCAGGGCTGGAGTTTTGATGACGCTATATATGCCTTACAAGCAATGGAACATCTCAACATCGAATTTTGTGAACAGCCAATGCGCACATGGTATAACAATAAGTTGCCCCAATTGATGAAGCTATCGCCAGTAAAGATCATGGCTGATGAAAGCGTTTACAATCATCATGATGCGCGGCAGCAAATAGAAAGCGGCTCATGTGATTACATCAGTATAAAATTCGCCAAATCGGGCGGTATAAGTGAGGCTATGAAGATACACGATCTTGGGGCTAAACATCATATACCTTGTATGATGGGAGGGATGCTCGAAAGCCGCATAGGATTAAGCGCTCAATTGCATTTTGTGTACGCCAGCCTGAATGTTAAATTTTATGACATGGATACCTGCATGCTTGGCCACCTGGAAGACCCGTGTGTGGGTGGAGTAATTTATGACGGTTATAAACTAAACATTGCAAAAACACCAGGAATAGGTGCAGATGCCAAGGATGGATTTTTAGAAAACTGTGAGCACTGGTACGTTTAATTAGAAACCCCCTCCAACAATCGGAGGGGGATATCTATCAGCCAATTATTACTTGCTGCTTTTCTTTTTCGATCCGCTGCTCACTGTTTTTGCTGCTGCGCTTTTTTGTTCTTTAGAAGCTTTGGGATCCTTCATCTCTTTAGATGCTTCGCTTTTTGATGTTGATTTTGTAGTTGCCATGACATTTATAATTTATTACAGATAATAATAACCATGGCGATAATTTGTTTTTAATAAATTAATTTAATTTCATCGCGCACTCAACTCTGTGTAGTATTTATGAAATAACGGTAAAGTTTCTATTCCCTTATAATAATTATATATATCATATTTTTCATTGGGTGAGTGTAAGGCGTCGCTGTCGAGGCCAAAACCCATTAATACCGTTTTAATACCTAATTCGGCTTCAAATAACGCCACAATAGGGATGCTGCCCCCTCCCCGGGTTGGTACGGGTGCTTTGCCGAACGATTCTGTTATGGCTTTTTGGGCAGCTTTATAGGCAATGCTGTCGGTAGGCGTAACTACAGGTTCGCCCCCATGATGCGGGGTAACTTTAATCTTAACCGACTTAGGGGCTATTTTTATAAAATGATCTGTAAATAGTTTGGTAATTTGATCAGAAGTTTGATTTGGCACTAAACGCATTGATATTTTTGCATTCGCTTTTGAAGGCAAAACAGTTTTAGCCCCTTCACCTATATAACCGCCCCAGATACCATTAACTTCTAAAGTTGGGCGGGTACCTGTGCGCTCGAAGGTTGAGTATCCTTTTTCTCCCCATAATTCGCTAACCTCAAGATCACTTTTGTAGGCGGCCTCATCATAAGGTGCAGCATTTAACTCGCTTTTTTCATTATCGCTCAGCGTTAATACATCGTCATAAAAACCGGGTATGGTAATATGGCTATTTTCGTCGTGTAAAGAGGCGATCATTTGAGCAAGTATGGTTATTGGGTTAGCCACGGCGCCTCCATAAACACCCGAGTGCAGGTCGCGGTTAGGCCCTACAACTTCCACTTCCAAATAGGCTAAGCCACGCAGCCCTGTTTCGAGCGAAGGGTTTTCCATACTGATCATCGATGTATCAGAGATCAATACCACATCGGCTTTTAATTTCTCTTTATTAGCTTTTACGAATATCCCCAGGTTTGATGACCCTACTTCCTCTTCACCTTCTATCATAAATTTGATATTACACGGAAGCGTATTAGTCTGCATCATTAATTCAAAGGCTTTAACATGCATGTAAAACTGGCCCTTATCATCACATGCGCCACGGGCATAAATTTTACCATCGCGCACAGTAGGTTCAAACGGCGGCGTTTTCCACAGTTCTAATGGGTCTGGCGGTTGAACATCATAATGGCCGTACACCAAGACTGTAGGTTTAGCCGAGTCAATTATTTTTTCGCCGTAAACAATGGGGTATCCCGCAGTGGTACATACTTCTACCTTGTCGGCGCCGGCCTGCCGTAATTTTTCGGCAACATAATCTGCAGTCTTTAAAACAGACTCTTTATATTTCGGATCTGCACTAACAGACGGAAACCTAAGTAACTCAAAAAGCTCGTCTATAAAACGATCGCGATGCTTATCTATATATCTTTTAATATGCTCCATAAAAATTGTGTTTACGGCAAATATATTCACGCTGTAGAACATTTTCCTTTAAATTCCACTTTAAATATCTTGCAGGTGTAAAAAAACAGCCGCTGTTTAAAATTTAAGACGGATAATACCATGCGTATCTAACGCCCGCTCATTATTTTGTATATCTTGCAGATAATTACACTAATTGGCGCTCCTGGTATTTTATTTGCCTGTTAGTTAATGTTATCGTGACCCTTTAAGAAAAAAAAGCAACACGAAAACGATATTGATTAATTCGAAACACAGGCAGTTGAAATGAAAACCAGAAAGATATTCTTCTTTCTTATGGCTATATTATTGTTTTGTGTATCAGTGCGCGCGCAAAACACAGTTACCAGCCCCGCCACTACACCCGCAGCTCTGGGGCAGCTGCCAAGCTGTAGCCCCGCCGCTAAATTCTACAGTAAAGATAGTATTGTAATTACCACGTTTGGCGCCAGTACCGTGCATGGTATGTATGGTTATAATTTTCAAGACCCATTGCAAAGGGACTTTGAGCACTGTTATTTGGGAAAGATCGTAAATATTACAAATAATGGTATCCCGGGTGAAACCACTACACAGGGTTTGCCGCGCTTTCCTGGTGCAATTGCCGGCCGAACGGGTTTCATACTTATTTTAATGGGACTTAATGATGCTATTGCAATGGCTAACAATACCATGAAAATAGCCGAAACCGAAAAAAACATGAAGTACTATATCAAGACTTCATTAGATAACAATCTAATTCCTGTAATAGGTACGCTTCAATTTGTTAACGATCAAACAGTGCCGATAAATAAAACTATTAACCTGTATGTTAAGCAGATAAACAATCTTTATAAACGTTTGGCTGCAGCCAATAATATCCATATTGCAGATATTAATAAAGCTATTGGGAGGGATTTTAGTCTTTACAACCAGGATGGCGTACACCCTAACGAGGCAGGTTTTAACTTAATTGGCTATGTATGGTTTGATGAGCTTAACCAGGTTATAGAAAACAGCCTTTTGCTTATCGGGCTAAATCAAAATTATCCTAATCCGGGTAAAACTGTTACTACAATTGGTTTCAGTTTATCTCAACCGGGCCGTGTGCAGATGAAACTTCTGGATATCACCGGTGCTACAATAAGGAGTATATATGATGAATATCAAAACTCCGGGTACCATGAATTGAGGGTAGGCCTAAATGATCTAAGCCCGGGTATTTATGTATATGCTATGCAGGTTGGGGGCCAGCGGATAAGTAAAAAAATGCTTGTGGTTCACTAAGCCTGAAATTAATCTGCAGAAGATATGTCACTTTTCTGAGCGGAAAAACCTTTTTTCAACAGTTCAGTAGTATCAACCTTCAATGGTTTAACGGTTTTGGTTTCAAAGGTCTTCGCTATTGATAACGCAGTTACACCTGATGTTAAAACGATTGCGGCTGCTATGATATATTTTTTCATAATTATAATTACTTTAAAACTGTGATGATAAATTATTTAAGATCAGCTTGACCGATATCCAGTTTGTTACCATCTGCTTGTCCAATGTCTAATTTGTTACCATCAGCTTGACCGATATCCAGTTTGTTACCATCAGCTTGTCCGATATCCAGTTTGTTACCATCAGCTTGTCCGATATCCAGTTTGTTACCATCTGCTTGACCGATATCCAGTTTGTTACCATCTGCCTGACCGATATCCAGTTTGTTACCATCAGCTTGTCCGATATCCAGTTTGTTACCATCTGCTTGACCGATATCCAGTTTGTTACCATCAGCTTGTCCGATATCCAGTTTGTTACCATCAGCTTGTCCGATATCCAGTTTGTTACCATCAGCTTGTCCAATGTCTAATTTGTTACCATCTGCTTGTCCAATGTCCAGTTTGTTACCATCTGCCTGACCGATATCCAGTTTGTTACCATCAGCTTGTCCGATGTCCAGTTTGTTACCATCAGCTTGTCCGATATCCAGTTTGTTACCATCAGCTTGTCCGATATCCAGTTTGTTACCATCAGCCTGACCGATATCCAGTTTGTTACCATCAGCTTGTCCGATGTCCAGTTTGTTACCATCAGCCTGACCGATATCCAGTTTGTTACCATCAGCTTGTCCAATATCTAATTTGTTGTTAATGGATTTTGACGTTTGTGCAACCGCACCTAAAGAAACTGTTAAAGTAATTGCTGCTGCTATAAATAATTTTTTCATGATGATTTTTGTGTAAAATTTTTGTAAAAAATGATTGTTAAATGTTACCGTCTGCCTGGCCGATGTCTAATTTGTTACCGTCCGAATGGCCGATGTCTATTTTACTACCATCCTCTGCGAGATTTTTTACTTTAATTGTTTTTGTTTGTTCAAACCCGCTTTCTTTAGAACAAGAAGTGAATGATGCTGTAAGTATCACCGCTGCTGCTATGATTAATTTTTTCATGATCTTATTTTAATATTTTTTTAATGTATTGATTAGTTGTTGCCGTCGGCCTGGCCAATATCCAGGCGTGAATTATATGCGTAGCCTAAGCTTATTTTTCTATTATCGTCTGTTAAAGCCGAAGTTTTTGCCGGTGTAATTAATTTAACTAACTTGTTTTTAGTGTAGGAAGTAAATGATGCCAGTACAATAATTACTGCTACAAGAATTAATTTTTTCATGATTTTTTATTTTAAAAAGTTTTAATATTTATTGTTAATTATTACCGGGTATATCAACCTGGCCTATATCCATTCTGCTAAGCGATATCTGGCCCAGGTATATATTTAAATATTCGTCGGTTAAAACCCCTTGCTTCAATATTAAGCGCCCATCTACATTTTGGCGGTTGCACGCGCTAAAACTAACCGCTAAAATGAAAACAAAAAGCAAAAATATTCTCTTCATAAGTTACGATAACTAATTGATTGTTAAATAGTTAACAGTACAAATTTAAATAAGTTTTTTAATTATGCAATATTTTTTTTAATTTTTTCTACATCTTTTTTTTAGCAGTTAAATACATTTTTTTGTTACTTAAATTTTTATAACTTTCTTTAATTTTTAACGTATTAAAGGATTAATGAAAAAAGTTTTACCTTTTTTGTTTTTTGCCCTCTGTTATTTATTTGTATACGTAGATGCTGCAGCACAAGTTACAGGTGATACAGCACAAGTAAACAAATTAAATAATGATGGTTACAATCTCCGCCGATCAGACGCCGAACAAACTATCTTAAAGGCTATCAAAGCTTTAGCATTAGCCCAGCAAATAAATTACCCGAACGGTATAGCCGAGTCTTACAGGGTAATAGGGGTAGGCAGAGATTACAACGGAGAGCCTGAAAAAGCGATTGAAAGTTATCTCAATGCTTTATCTTTTTTTCAATCAACAAAAAATTTAGAAGGGCAAGCTAAGGTATATAATAACATTGGAAACTTATACAGAGATAACGACTATGATAAATCGTTAGAATATCTGCAAAAATCTTTACAAATTGCTAAAAGCTTGTCAAACGAAAGTCTTATCGCGTCGTTGTATTTGAATTTGGGCAATGTTTATTACCGCCAGAAAAACTTTTACCGGGCGCTTGACAATTACCAAAAAAGCAATGAACTTTTTAACAAGCTAAAAGACACTGAGTATATAGTTACCTGCATGCAAAATATTGGGGTAATCTATTTTAATCTTGGCCAATATAATAAAGCAGAAAAACTTCTTTTAGACGCCAATGTACAGGCAAAAAAGCAAAACCAACTAAGGCAAATTGCCAGTATAGATCTAACGCTTTCGTCATTATACATTGCTAAACAGGATTATACAAGTGCCGAAAAGTATGTTGATGAAGGTATCTCTAATTCTGAGATCATTAAAAACAAACGCCTCCTGTCAGATTTTAAGTATACTTCTTATCAGTTAGAAGTTAAACGCAAAAATTTTGAGAAGGCGCTTTATTACCTGCAGGATATTTACGCAAAGGATAGTACAGATTTCCAAAATTACGTATCCGCCAGAATAAAGCTTCTGCAAATAAAACACAAGGCCGAAGAGAAAGAGCAGGCCAACGCTAATACCATACTAAGGCAAAAAAATAATCAGTACTTCTTTTTTGGGGTTACCGGGGTGGCAGTGCTGTTAGTAGTTCTGGTAATAGTACTATTTGATAATATTAAACGCAAAGCGCTTACCAATAAGCGGCTTACCGAATTAAACGGCGAAGTGTCCCGGCAAAAGGACAACCTCGATAAGGTAAACCACCATCTGGAAGAAATAATAGATGAACGCACTAAAGACCTGCAGATAAAAAATAGGAAATTATCTGAATATTCATCTTATCTGTCGCACCAGATACGTGGCCCCATAGCCACGCTGAAAGGCCTTATAAACCTGGAAAAGGAAGGCCTGGTAAATAAGGAAGAATGTTTTAATATGATGGATAAGTGCGTATCTGAGATTGACAACAAGATCATGGACATGAGCGATATGCTGCATGACCCAGAACGCAGCACAATGTAAAGCCTAATTAAAAGGTAGGGTAGAATGTATTTGCGCCTCCATCAGGCCTAAATATACACAGTACCTTGATATCATTTGCAGAATTAAAATCTGCCTGTGTTTTTTAAATCCTTCGGTCTCAAAAGCAAAGGTATCTTGCCCCGCTGTAACAAAATATTGCACCTCGCCTTTTCGGGGATTAAATTTCGATTTGAAAATATCAAATACGGTAACCTTTAACTTAGATTTTGGGTCATGAATGGTCCCCTTTTTCAAGGTTTCTTCGTTATCAGATATAGAGATCAAATAATTAGACATTTTACAACTGTTATGTTGCAGTATGCAATGCAATTATTAAACCAATAAAACCAATACATTTATTTACCTCCCGATAAATAAAAATCTGTATGCAACTTATTTTTATAGAAAAAAAATTGCCCAAATTTTAATCTTAAGGAAAAAAAGTTTCCTTCAAAGCACTAAGGACTTTTGACTTAAAAAAAATGTACTCAAATGTGTAAAGTTTTGCGAACACATTTGAGTACAAATCATTAAAATGCGAATGAACGGGTGTGAAGCTCTTCGTAAAGTTCTATAACTTTCCGTTGCAAGTGAGCTATTTCAGACTCGCGATCACCAAGCTTTTGCTGTATAGAATTTAGCTTGATCAGTTGCGGCTCAATATGGGTATCATCGAGCGTAAGTAAATGCGCTACACTTACTTCATATATCTGTGCAATTTGTTCAAGCCTCGATAAATTGATATCTGTAACACCAGTCTCTATTTTGGAAAAAGCAGGTATAGAAATGCCTAATCTTGTGGCAACATCTTCCTGGCTCCAACCTTTTTTATGACGCAGCGTACGGATGTTTTTACCAATTGTGTTATCAGCTTGGTTGGCTTGGTTATTCATTAGTTAATTAATTTTGAGAAAGGGTATTAACTAATAGCCAAAACTTATGCCATCTATTAAACTGTTGTAATTTAGGTACTTAAGGCTTTTTAGAGCTTTGGGTGCGGGAAATTGTTTCCCATAACGTGCGTTTAAAGCAATATTTTCCCCAATTTTAATTCACTATCCGCAGTTTCGCAAATTTGAGCAGTAACTGTTTTTGCCCTATTTCCTTAAAAAATATAGTGGCTTTAATGTCGGGTTTATTGCCTTCCAGGTTTAATACCTTACCGTAACCAAAACGTTCATGTTCCACTTCCATACCCGCTTGTAATTTAGAGGTATCAGACGGGGCAAAATTTTGAGACGGTACATGCGCTTTCGCAAGCATTGATGTTGTTTTTACAACAGTTGGCGCTTTTGGTTTAGAGAAGCTATCGCTGGTGCGGCTCCAGGCTTTGCGGTCGTCATCAAAAAATGGATTAGCAGATAAGGCCGGTTTAGCAGTAAAGTCCAATTCCAAAAACTGCGCATCTATCTCATCCAAAAACCGGCTGGGTTCACAGCTAATTAGTGTTCCAAATTTGAAGCGGGAAGTGGCATAGCTAATAGATAGCTTATTTTCTGCCCGTGTTACTGCCACATAAAACAATCGCCGCTCTTCTTCCAGATCGGTACGAGAGTTAAGCGACATTTGCGATGGAAACAAATTCTCCTCCAGCCCAACTACGTTAACCTGTTTAAATTCCAGGCCTTTGCTGCTATGGATAGTCATTAACGATACGGTATCGGCATCTTTATTTTTATCCTTATCGTCGTTAGTGAGCAAGGCAATATCCTGCATAAAAACGTCGAGGCCTTTTTCTTCGATATCTTCACGTTCCGAAAACTCTTTAATGCCGTTCAGCAATTCCTGGATGTTTTCGTAACGGTTTAGTCCCTCTACAGATTTGTCTTCATAAAGGTCTTTCAATAAACCCGAATGCTGGGCTATATGCAAAGCAGCATCATAAGCACTAAGGTTTTTGGTAATAACCTGAAAGCTTTGGATCATGGTACCAAAATTACCAACCGCTGCAGAACTGCGTCCGTCAAGGTATTTTGATGGACTAATTACTACTTCAAAGGGAGTTATGCTATTCTGATCGGCACTTAAAATTATCCTGTCTACAGTTGTATCTCCAATGCCCCGGCGAGGGTAGTTGATCACCCGTTTTAACGCTTCTTCATCGTTCGGGTTAAAAGTGAGGCGAAAGTATGCGATCAGATCTTTGATCTCTTTACGCTGATAAAAGGAAAGACCGCCGTAAATTTTATAAGGAATATTAAGTTTACGTAACGCTTCTTCCATAGAGCGCGACTGGGCATTGGTGCGGTACAGAATGGCAAAGTCGTTCCATTTAAGGCCTTTTCCCGTTTGATCGGCCCATATGCCTTCGGCAACCATCTTGCCTTCCTCATTATCGCTAAAGGCGCGCATTACCTTTATTTTATCTCCCGTTTCTTTCTCAGAAAAAACATTCTTTTTAAGTTGCTCTTTATTGTTGGCTATAATACTATTGGCAACACTAACAATATTTTGCGTTGAGCGATAGTTCTGTTCCAGCTTGTAAACCTTCAGATCGGGGTAATCTTTTTCAAAATTCAGGATGTTTTGGATGTTTGCCCCGCGAAAAGCATAAATACTTTGTGCATCGTCGCCAACTACACATATATTTTCATTAATTGCGGCAAGCTTTTTTACAATAAGGTATTGCGAAAAATTGGTGTCCTGGTACTCATCTACCATTAAATATTTAAACTTGGTTTGGTATTTATAAAGTGTTTCGGGGTGCTCCTTTAAAAGTTGATTTGTTTTAAATAACAGATCGTCAAAGTCCATAGCGCCGGCACGATAGCAGCGGCCGGCGTAAGTTTCATAAACTTTGCCTAAATGCCCGCGTCCCTGCGAAAAGTCGTCGGCCTGGATCTGATCGTTTTGCTGATATTCCTGCCAGCCTACGAGATTGTTTTTTGCGGCAGATATGCGGTTGTAAACAAAATTAGGATTATACAACTTGTCGTCGAGATTCATCTCTTTTAATATGGCCCTGATAACGCTTTTGCTATCATCTGTATCATAAATGGTAAAGTTGCTGGGGTAGCCAATTTTCGCGGCTTCAACGCGCAATAACTTAGCAAAAACAGAGTGAAAGGTACCCATCCAGAGGTTTTTAGCTTCGGGGCCAACAACATGGGTAATGCGCTCCCGCATATCGCGGGCCGCTTTGTTGGTGAACGTTAATACTAATATATTGAAAGAATCAACCCCTTGCCTTATCAGGTGGGCAACACGATACGTAATTACACGGGTTTTACCCGATCCTGCCCCGGCAATTATCATTACCGGCCCTTTTGTTTGCTGTACTGCGTCTCTTTGTGCCGGGTTTAAACCCTCTAAATAATCCAATGCCTACTCCTGTGTTTAAGCAGGTAAAATTAGCGTTTTAGTTGGGAAATAGCAGGATGCAGGTACTGCCAAAGCCCGAAAGTTTTAAACAAAAAAGGGGCCGCAGCCCCTTTTTATCTGATAACTTGTTTTACTTAACACGCCTCAGCAAATGTTTTACGCCATCGCGCTTAGCAATACGTACGTCTTTTCTTAACTCTTTGCCGTCGGCTTTAATGCTTGCTTTTTCTGCTTTGGCATCAACGGCGTCACCAGCTTTTACGTCGGCTTTTTTAGCCTTTTCATCTGCTTTAAGTTTGTTCAGGTCTGCCTTAACAACTTGTACATCGGCCTTTTTAATGGCGGGTGTGGTTTTAATTGTCGCAGGTGTTGTTGGGGTAGTAGTGGGGGTTGTTGTTTGTGCAAAAGTCGCGGCAGAGCATAAAACTCCGGCGGCAAAAATGAGTAATTTTTTCATAAAATAATTGTTAGTTATATTCTTGAGATGTTTAAACACGCCAATGGTTTAACACACATATGATTATCTTTAAACCTTTATATAAATTACAGGTCAATAAACTTTACCCCTATTAATTAAACATGACCAAATTTTATGCCTTTTGCACTACCCTTTTATTATCTTTAGTTATCTGCAGCAGTATTTATGCGCAGGGCATTGGTAATGAGGCCGTCATAGCAAAAAAAGATTCAACTAAGGGCAGTTCGAGCGGCAAGCCGTCATTTAAGATCGGCGTTAATTATTCTAATAATAATGTTTACCTGGGCCGGTCAGATACGGTTAAAACTTCCATCGTATCGCCAAATGCCAAATACACTTTTTCCAACGGCATATTTATATCGGGTAACCTCTCTATCATTCCCAATGAAACAAAAAAATTAAACGGAGGCGAGTTCTCTGCAGGTTACGACCACGATTTTACCGATAATTTAAGCGGTGGGCTGTCTTACGCGAAATTATTTTACAACGCCAATAGCACACAGGTAGGTGCCGGTATCTCTGATGTTTTCGACGCTAATTTGAGCTATGATTTTGGCGATATATTGAGTGCAACATTTAACGGCGATTACAATATTAATCGTAAAGGAACAGACAATGACGTGCTGCTGAATTTTGGTTTAAGCCATGATTTTGCTGCCAGGGGTATTTTTGGCGACAAAGATCTTTTTATTTTTTCTCCAACGGCATCTTTTAATGCGGGCACGCAAAATTTCTATAATGATTTTCTTGTACGGCGAAAATTGAGGAATGCTAAGCTTGTGGCTGCTCAAACTAAATTATTGGCGCAATACCAGGCACAGCTGAGCCAGTTCAATATACTCGATTATGAAATTTCTGCACCGCTGGAATACAAAAACAATGCATTTATTTTTACGCTTACGCCAACCTACTCTATTGCAAAAAACAAATTGGCCCAAGGCGTAATACCCGGACAGTCATCAGATAACAACTTGTTTTATTTTGAAGTTGGTGTAGCGCTTAAGTTTTAAATTGACATTGTAAAAACGTGTATTGAATTTGTTTGTTGTTATTTCGGGTTAAATCCTGGTATATCCAAAAATGAACCGTCTCGCCAATTCTACATCGCCATATTTATTGCAACATGCTAACAACCCGGTAGATTGGTATCCCTGGGGCAGCGAGGCCTTGAAAAAGGCAAAGGATGAAAATAAACTTATTCTGGTTAGTATTGGTTATTCGGCCTGCCATTGGTGCCACGTAATGGAGCACGAGAGTTTTGAAAACGGCGATGTTGCTGCCATTATGAACAATAATTTTATCTGCATAAAAGTTGACCGTGAAGAACGGCCCGATATAGACCAGATATATATGAGCGCCGTGCAGTTAATGACCGGCCGCGGCGGCTGGCCGCTCAATTGCATTTGCCTGCCCGACCAGCGGCCTATTTACGGCGGTACTTATTTTCCTAAGAACGACTGGATAAACCTGCTCTGTAACCTCGCCGATTTTTATACTACCAAGCCTACAGAAGCAGAAGAATATGCCGTAAAACTTACGCAAGGTATACAACAATATGAGTCGGTAGATTTTATTGCTGCGCAGCCCGAATATTCGAAAGCCGGTCTGGAAGCTATTGTAAAACCATGGCAAAAGCAGTTCGACTTGAAGAAGGGCGGCATTAACCGCGCGCCTAAATTCCCGATGCCCAACAACTGGCAGTTTTTAATGCGTTATGCGTTTTTAATGCACGACGATGTTGTTGCAGATGCGGTAAAGCTGACGCTTAAAAAAATGGCATTTGGCGGTATCTATGACCACATCGGCGGTGGTTTCGCCCGTTATTCGGTTGATGCGCGCTGGCACGTTCCGCATTTCGAGAAAATGCTTTATGATAACGGGCAGCTCATTAGCCTGTATGCAGAAGCCTATGTGTGGGATGCGGACGAATTGTACAAGCAAATTGTGGAGGACACAATAACTTTTGTAGAACGGGAGCTGACCTCGCCTGATTTCGGTTTTTGTTCTGCTTTAGATGCTGATAGCGAAGGCGTAGAAGGTAAGTTTTATACGTTTACCAAGGCCGAAATTGAGCTTATTTTGGGCGCTGATGCTGATTTGTTTAACATTTATTACAATGTTACCGATGATGGTAATTGGGAAGAAGAAGCAACCAATATTTTCTATAGAAAGGAGAGCGACGAAAAATTAGCCGTAAAATTAGGATTAGGCGTTGACGAATTGAGATCGAAAATACTGATCTTAAAACAAAAGGTGTTTGAAGCCAGAGCGCCACGAATAAGGCCCGGTCTGGATTATAAAATTATTGCATCCTGGAACGGCCTCATGTTAAAAGGACTTTGTGACGCCGCCCGGGTTTTTGATAATCCTGGTCATTTAAATCTTGCCTTTAAAAATGCCGATTTTATATTAACCAATCTTATTGACCAACATGGTAATCTTACCCGCATTGTCAATTCGACAGATAGGATCGCTTTTCTGGACGACTACGCAAATGTGATAGATGCCTTTATCGCGCTTTATGAGCTTACTTTTGAAATAAAGTGGTTGAAAACCGCAAAACAACTTGCAGAAAAAACCATTACCAACTATTATAACGAAACCGAGGGCATGTTCTTTTATACATCAATAAATAATGAAGAACTTATTGCCCGCAAATGCGAAATTATGGATGGTGTAATCCCTGCTTCCAATTCGGTAATGGCGCGAAATCTTAAAAAGCTGGGCTTATTATTTGAAGATAGTAGTTACACAGAAATTTCTGCGCAGCTACTGCGCAACCTCATGCCTTATATGGCCAAGTATGGTTCTGCGTACTCCAACTGGGCCATGCTTTTGTTAGAAGAAGTTTTTGGCACTTATGAAATAGCGGTTACCGGGGCTAACGCAAATGGCGTAAGAAAGGAGATGGAGCAAAATTATATCCCTAACAAAATTATATTAGGGGGCATAGTTGCTAATTTGCCTTTATTGCAAAACCGGGTGCAGGATGTTACACAAATTTTTATCTGTAAAGATAAAACCTGTGGCTTACCTGTCCAAAATGTTGCAGGTGCTTTAAAACAAATTAAAGCCTTGTAACTTATTTATTAAAAATTGAAGATCTGATGAAAATTGAACCTCAGCACGTAGTATCGCTCACTTATAATTTATATGTGGATAAGGACGGGAAAGAAGAGCTGGTAGAAAAAACAACTGAAGAACAACCCTTAACGTTCTTATTTGGCGCCGGGCAAATGCTGCCGCGCTTTGAAGAAAACCTGGCACCATTGTCAACCGGCGATGCTTTTGATTTTCGTTTATCAGCGGCAGACTCATACGGCGAATACGATGATGAAGCCATAGCTAACCTACCAAAGGATATGTTTTCTGGCACAGACCTGCCGGAGATTGGCAGCACATTGCCACTACAGGATAACCAGGGGCACCGCTTTCAGGGCCAGGTTGTGTCGATAGTAGAAGATGCGGTAATTGTAGATCTTAACCATCCTATGGCCGGGCAGGGTTTACATTTTACCGGTAATATTCTTAATGTACGCCCTGCAAATGAAGAAGAGTTATCGCATGGGCATGCGCATGGTGCCGACGGCCATCACGAACATTAATATAATGCGGATATTGTCCCGATAGCTAACACCGCGGATTTATTTTTAGAATTATTAGACGATCAAACTTTACAGTATCACTAAAAAATAAGCATTCTCTTATACTTTATTAGGTGATGTATCCAATCCGAAGTTGAACGTCCGAAACCCCTTACATATCCACAATATTTCAAACTTTTCCACACCAAGTTTAAATAAACGTAAAGCGGTTAACTTTACCGTTTAATATAAACCTGTTTGGGAAAAACCGCGCAAAAAGAAACGCCGCTTATGCAGCAGCACAGCCAGATAAAAGCAAAATATCCGGGCGCTCTGCTGCTGTTTCGCGTAGGCGATTTTTATGAAACCTTTGGCGAAGATGCCATTAAGGCGGCCGGTATTTTAGGTATTACCCTTACCCGCCGTGCCAATGGCTCGGCAACTCATATCGAGCTTGCCGGTTTCCCATATCATTCACTCGAGACCTATTTGCCCAAGCTTGTGCGGGCAGGGCAGCGGGTGGCAATATGCGATCAGTTAGAAGACCCTAAAACCACCAAAACCATAGTTAAACGTGGCGTTACCGAACTGGTTACACCCGGTGTTGCCACAAATGACAACATCCTGCAGCAAAAACGTAACAACTATCTGGCCTCGCTTTATTTTGAGAAAAACAGTGCGGGCGTTGCTTTTCTGGATATATCTACCGGCGAATTTTTGGCAGCGCAGGGAAACCTGACTTATATAGACAAGTTATTGCAAAGCTTTGCACCGAGTGAAGTGATCTATCCAAAAAGCCGCAACCACGATTTTAAAGATACTTTCGGCGATCGCTTTTATACTTACACATTAGATGACTGGCCCTACAGCAGCGACTATGCCGAGGAAACATTATTAAAACATTTCAGTGTTAAATCCCTAAAGGGTTTCGGCATAGAGAGGCTTAACCTTGGTATTGTAGCTGCCGGTGTAGCGCTCCATTACCTTAATGAAACCGAACACCGGAACCTGCAGCATATTTCGGCAATTGGCAGGATAGAAGAGGACCGTTATTTATGGCTCGATCGTTTTAGTATCCGCAACCTGGAACTCATAGGTTCGCACAACGAGAACGCTATTACCCTTGCCGATGTGCTGGACCATACCTGCACCCCAATGGGTGCGCGTTTACTGCGCCGCTGGATAGTGATGCCGCTTAAAGAAATTAAACCCATTCAAGACAGATTAAACGTTGTTGATTACCTGATCACCAATGATGAGCTTCATGAAGAATTTCAGCAATGCATCCGCCAGATTGGTGATCTGGAAAGGCTGATATCTAAGATTGGTTTGCAAAAGGCTAATCCGCGCGAGGTTTGCCAGTTGAAAAAGGCTTTATCGGCAATAGATTCTATAAAATCAATATGCGGGCAAGCAGAAAGCGCGCCGTTAAAAGCCATTGGCGATCAGTTGAACCCGTGTGCCACCATTTGCGAAAAAATTGGTAAGGAGTTAAACAGCGAACCACCGGTAATGCTGGTAAAAGGCGGTGTAATGGCCGAAGGCGTAAATGGAGAACTCGACAGGTTGCGTAAAATAGCCTTTGGCGGCAAGGGTTATTTACTCGAAATCCAGAAGCGCGAGGCCGAACAGACCGGCATCCCATCGCTAAAAGTATCTTTTAACAATGTATTTGGCTATTACCTTGAAGTTACACATTCGCACCGCGATAAGGTACCTGCTGATTGGATACGAAAACAAACCCTGGTGAACGCCGAGCGGTATATTACTCCCGAGCTTAAAGAATATGAAGAACAGATATTAGGCGCTGAGGAGAAGATACTGGTGCTGGAAACCCGCCTTTTTAACGAGTTACTTTATACTCTTGCAGAATATATTAAGCCGATACAACTGAATGCGCAATTAATAGCCCGGCTGGATGTATTGATGAACTTCGCGACCATATCCGAAAAGAACTATTACGTTAAGCCGGAGATTAATGATAGTCGCGTAATAGATATTAAGGGTGGTCGCCACCCGGTTATAGAAAAAAATTTGCCGCCGGGAGAGGCTTACATTACCAATGATGTTTTTCTCGATTCGGAAACACAACAGATCATTATCATCACCGGGCCAAACATGGCGGGTAAGTCGGCCTTGTTAAGGCAAACAGGTTTAATTGTGCTTATGGCGCAAATGGGTTGTTTTGTGCCTGCTAAGTCGGCAGCAATAGGTGTGGTCGATAAGATATTTACGAGGGTAGGGGCATCAGACAATTTATCATCGGGCGAGTCGACCTTTATGGTGGAAATGAATGAGACGGCGAGTATCCTCAATAATATTTCTGACCGCAGCCTTATACTTTTGGATGAAATTGGCCGCGGAACATCTACTTACGACGGTATCTCGATTGCCTGGGCTATAGCAGAGTACCTGCATGGCCACCCAACAGCCCAGGCTAAAACTCTGTTTGCTACCCATTATCATGAATTGAATGAGCTAAGTAACTCATTTAACCGCATCAAGAATTTTAATGTAACAGTAAAAGAGGTGGGCCAGCAAATCATTTTCTTGCGTAAGCTGGTACCCGGCGGTAGCGAACATAGCTTTGGAATACATGTAGCTAAACTGGCAGGTATGCCCTCAAAAGTATTGGCTCGCGCCAATGATATTCTGAAACGCCTGGAGGCCGAACGCACAGGCGGCGAACATATTAAGGAAAGCATGAAAAAAGTGCAAAAACAAGCCATGCAACTGCAAATGTTTTCGATAGACGACCCCGTATTAGTTAAGATTCGTGATACGCTAAACAACCTCGATGTAAATACACTTACCCCTGTAGAGGCCATGATGAAGCTGGATGAGATACAGCGGATGATTAAAGGGTAGCAAGGCTGCGAGTTGGCAGTTAAGGGTTACCAGTTTTCCATATCCGAATTAGCGCCACGGAATAAACGCCATGTTGGTATGTTAATAAGATTAGCGTAATAAAGCCGTTAAGAGGTTTTACTTTCACATAATGATGCGGATGGCCAGGCTAAATCTATTCTTGTGTACTATAGTTATCTTACTTGCTGCATGTCATTCTAAAAAGGCGGTTTTGAAAGGCACGCCGGGTGCAATAGTTAAACCTCAGAATTTTATTGCTGATAAGTATGCAGCAATAATGGAGGTGAGGGAAAAGGATATTCAAAACGGGCGCCTTTATAATTTTATTGAAGAGTGGACCGGCACTCCCTACAAATTTGGCGGTTTAGATAAGACCGGCGTAGATTGTTCTGGTCTTGCTTGTTTATTAGAGCAACAGGTTTTTGGCATTAACATCCCCAGGACAACCAGCCAGCAGATCAACGTGATCAAACGCAAATATGAAGAAGAGTTGCAGGAAGGCGATCTGGTTTTTTTTGATTTCGACGGAAAGAAATTTAGCCATGTAGGTGTGTATTTACAAAATGGTTACGTAGTACATGCAAGCAGCAGGCGCGGGGTAATTATTGTAAGGTTAAAAGATCCCACTTTATATAGATACTTTTCGCGGGCAGGTTCTATCATATCCGAAAACAATTTATCTACGGGGCGATAGTATCAGGCATATATGCAAAAACCTACGAACCATATCCCTCAAAAGCATCCGCCATGCTTGCCGACGTCATGCCTTTCAAAGTATCAGAAAGTTTAATAATCAATACCATAGTTATATTCATCACCTAAGGATTTTTATTTTTAGTCAAAGCCATAGTGTACCTGTCGGCATCATAAACGGCTTCATAAAAATTTACCAGGTCGTTATACGCTTCCTTACTATAAGTTCCATTTAATAACTGAAATTTACGGGTATAAGTTATCTGGTCGCCATTGATCGAAACTTCGGCATGATAGCTGCCAAAGTTTTTATGCAGGTTAACGTTTAGCAACTGCCTTTCTGATCTGTACCCGGAAGGAACACTATAAGTTATTTTCACATCATCAGTAAACCCGCGGCTTATAAACACCGGATTTTTTCTGTTACGGCTTTCATGAAACTGTTGATTACTACGGTTAGTGGCATTTACTAAAAATAAGAGTTTCCCATTATCATTGGCTGCATAATCTACAGCTTTAAGTTTTACAGATTCTGTTATCGACGGGATTTCGGTTTTTGCAGGTTGAAAGCTGAGCGCTTCTATCTCCATGTTGTTAATTGGATAATCTTTTTTTATTTGTTTTAGCTGGTCTTTATTGGCCTCTCGCAAAAAACCGTCCCTATACTCATATTGTGTTCCGCTAAAAGTGGTATTCATAACGCCTGTCAACTCGCCGTTTTCTGATAACATGAAACTAGCTTTCTTGTCTTCTGTATTTTGAATAGCCGCATATTTCGGTGTGTGCAATAGCTTGCCGCCATCCGGCGTGCAGGCAAGCACAGTTCTATCGTCGGTAAAATCACTTAAAAAGCCAAAAGGGATAGTTTTGCTTGTACACTCTAAAAAGGTAGTGTCGTTTTTAAAGGGTAAACAGAGTATTATATGATCTGCCTGCCCCATACTGGCAAAATCTGGTTCAAGGCTATTTTTTTCGCTGCCCGATTTCACTACGCAATAATAAGAATCTATATTTGCAGCTTTGAGCAGTGCCTGCGTGTAATTTACTAATCCTTTGCAATCGCTATAACCAAGTTCATTTACTTCGGCAGCCGGGAAGGGCTGATACCCGCCAATGCCAATCTGGATACTTACATAACGGGTTTTATTTTGCATGTACTCATATATCTTCCTGGCTTTTTCTTTTGGCGAAGGTACATCTTTGGTCAGCGCCAACATTTCGTCGGTTGCCTGTGGCGGTAATTGTGTGCGGGTAACAAGTAATTTATCATATATCCATTTGCCCAGGGTTTTCCAGTCATTGTAAACACCCGTAACCCCCTCATATGCAAAATCGGCGGGAGCTATTTCCACATAGGTTAGATAAGATTTGAGCACCGGGCTAAACGGCTCTTCACGCAGCGCCGGTAGGTTTGTTGCCTGCCAGCTGTAAGTTGTAAAATCTTGCTGATTAAGGCCTGTAGCACCCTTACCGGTATAATTGTGCTCTTTTATGTTAACCTTAAAATTAGCGGGACAAACTAAGGTATAAGAACTCTTTTGAACGGCTACATTTTCGTTAGCTATAGCATACCAGGGATCTATATTTAGAGTTTGCTTATCATGAATTTCGTAAGCGTACTCAATTGTATAGGGGTAATTTACGGCTTCGGGCTTATAATGCTTAAACTTTACCTCTTCAAATAAAGAGGCGTCATTGCCATAATTGTCATCCTCAAAATTACTATCAGAAAATTTCCCGGTAGTTTTCCCAAATTCGTTGTAAACAACTCCCTTAATGGTTTTTATAATTCGCGATTTATTGTGGTAAAGCTCAAGGCCGGCATATTTATCGCCATTGCTGTTTAATACTGTTATAACGAAGTGATAGTTATAAATCACCTCATTTTTACTAATAATATGAACTTTCCCGTCATCCTCACGTACAACGGCACTTGCATAGGGCAGTAGTTCTTTCGGGATCATATCTGCACTGTAATTTACCTGGGCATTAGCCTGCCCGAAAATAACAATGAGACAAATTGATGTGAGCAATTTTCTCATTTGGTGGTTTTCTTAAATACAATTTCGGTCTTTTGAGATAAAATAAGGCGATTATACATTTCTTTCAGATAGGGATACTCTTCTGTGGCATATACAGGCTTGTTAAATTTCACCAATTGTGAAAAATTATAACCGGCACCCTCATTATTAGCAAACCCCGAAATAATACTGCCGCCATTGTTGGGCATCGTTATCGCAATATCTTTTGGTGCGCTCTCAACCTGATAGCCATCGGGGAGATGTAAAGTAAGTAAATATCTGGTGTCTGACGGCATGCCCATATCTACAGGATAAGTACGGTCTGCAAGTTTAAAAGGGCTTAAGGTAACTCTGCCAAACAGCCTAGGGTTAAGCGTTATGCTTTCGCCTGTAAAATGCGTATTAATCTCAATGTCATAGTGTTCAATTAACGGTGCCTCAAGGCTATCCAAATTATCTATGGCAGATTTGGTGATCTTAAAATTATGTGATGCTTCGTCAAGATTGTCTACATATTCCTCTGTGGAGTTGAATTTCTTGATCTGGTTGCGTTTTTCATAACCCTCGTATCCGTACGAATATCTCGTAAAGGCACCTTTAAACTTCCCGTCTGTCTGCAAGGTCAAATCCAGCGTGGTAATAGCCGATTTTTTTTGCGGTTCTGTAACATCCATCCAGTAGGAGGGATGGCTCATACTTAATACACGGCCCTGATCATTGATGCATCGTAAAGGCAGCATCCCAAAACCCAAAAGCTTGTCGCTTGCATCCAATAAATATTTTTTATCGCCGATGTTTACTTTTGCTATCACATAATTAAAATCGCTTTCTGTAGGGTAAAGTTTATTTACCGAGCCATGCTCGCGGGTAGATATCAAAACAGCCTCGGTATTAAGCCCGGCCGCACTAAGGGCCGCGATAAGCGCAAGGTTTATATCCCCAATTGAGCCAGAATGATCATCAAGAGCTTTGCGGATACCATCATCGCTGTATTTACTATAAAAGCCATTCCATTTTATATTTTTTTGAATAAATGTGTATACGGCCTTTGCTTTAGAAAGCTCGTCAGTTTTTCCGGCAATAATATCCTTAATACGGGCTTTCATTAAACCGGTGCGTTTAATTTCGCTTCCGAAATAGTTATTTGTTTTAAGGGTATAATCTATATCCGGCCATTCTTTTGCCACCTTAACCTTTAAGCCATTTCTTAAACTGGTATAGTCTGAAAGTTCGAAGTAAATGGCCGACAGGAAATTTTTTGCGGCGGTCATATAATCTTCCTCCTCAAAAGCAGGCACATTATCCATAGACCAGTTGATGTTTGAACAATCACATTTGATGCCCCCAGATGTGAAACATTCTCTTTCTAACGTTGACGCTGTTTTTGTTAGCTTTAAACGGCCGCGCAAAACAACATTGTAGTTATAAATTGCCGGTATACTGGCATTATATTCTGAATGCATTTTTGGTATATCTGACTGAAAATCCCATTTACGGTAATTGAAAATAAATGGCGATATAAGTGTGTAACTATACTCTATGATGCAACCGTTGCGCAAACCCGGCATAGCAAACTTCACGGTGTTGTAATATTTATTTTCTTTAACGGTAAAGACCTTTTTTGGGTCCAGGTCTGCCTTATGCAGCGACCCGTTATCATCCAAATAATAAGTAACTCCCTGGATATTAATTATTTCTTCATCGCCGGTATCATTATCACCTTTTCCTATGGGTATCTCGATATTGCCTTCTTTAAAAGCCTTACTATCGAATATTTTTATTTTAACATGATATTCGTGGTACAAGGCAATATGATCAGACCTTTCGGTTATAAAAGATTTTCCAAACTCGTTTAAAACAACACCATGCGCGTTAGAATCGGCGGGATAATTTTTTTGCTCGAGCTCAGTTTGTAACACTGTTCCAAACGGAAAATCGGCTGCAAGCAGTCTTGGAGAAAAAAGTGTTGCTAATAAGGTGATAAGCAGTAAAGATTTTTTCATTTTCAATAAATAATTTCACGATATGAAAATAGTATTTTAAGACAAAAGCACCTATATTTTAATAAATTAATTGTGCTGATTTTAGCAGGAGTTTTGCACTTTTGCTTTGAAAGTATAAACCATGAAATTGAATCTAAAACGCCCGCTTGCATTTTTTGACCTTGAGGCAACCGGCACTAATATAGGGATTGACCGTATTGTTGAAATTGCGATCATTAAGATGATGCCCGACGGCAGCGAGGAAGTTAAAACATGGCGAATAAACCCCGGCATGGCCATTCCGTTAGAAACCTCTTTAATTCATGGAATTTACGACGAACACGTAAAAGACGAACAACTATTTAAAGCATTAGCGGCAGACATAGCCCAATTTATTGCCGATAGCGACCTGGCCGGTTTTAACTCTAATAAGTTTGATGTGCCTATGTTAATGGAAGAATTTATGCGCGCTGGTCACGATTTCGATCTTGAAAACCGGCATTTGGTAGATGTGCAAAATATTTTCCACCAAATGGAGCAGCGCACTTTAAAGGCAGCTTATAAGTTTTATGTAGGTAAAGATCTGATAAACGCCCACGCGGCAGAAGCAGACACCCGCGCAACAATGGAAGTTTTACTGGCACAACTGGAACGCTACGAAAACACAGAGTTTGAAGACAGGGCAGGCAACAGATCAACACCTGTTATTGCAAACGTAGAGGCGCTGCATCAATTTACCAACATGAACAAAACGGTAGATTTTGCCGGCCGTATGATCTTTAATACAGATAGTGAAGAGGTTTTCAATTTTGGTAAACACAAGGGTAAAAAGGTTGAAGATGTTTTTGATGTTGAGCCGAGCTATTATTCATGGATGATGCAGGGCGATTTCCCGCTGTACACTAAGCGAAAACTGGAGCAGATATACAAACGCTGGAACGATGCGCGCATTGCCTCACGGCCTAAACCCGCACCGCAGCAGGCCAGGCCTGCCGAGCCAGCGCCCCTTGTAAAGCCCATAAGCGATAATACGTACAAGCCATATCAACAAAATAATCCACAACCACCTTTTAAGAAAAAAGAAGAACCGGCCAAACCGGTTAACGATGATATGCTGAAGGCTTTAAGTGATAAATTTAAGAAAGGATAGAATTGGGCAATTTTAGTTTTAACGGCTAAACTCTTTTCAAAAACTCCAAGTTTCGCTTCAGCCCGTTAAACTTTGTACGCTTTACCGCCGAATTTTTAAATACCTGCCTGAATACATCTTCTGTAATTTCATGCCAGTCGGCAGTGCTCATTCCTAATACATCCGGATGGGGGTTAAAGTTGCTTTCCTGATGCAGTACCGAAAACTTATTCCATGGGCAAACATCCTGGCAAATGTCGCACCCAAACATCCAGCCATCCATTTTATCTTTAAACTCAGCCGGTATTTCGTTTTTCAACTCTATGGTTAGGTAAGATATGCACTTGCTGCCGTTAACAACTTGCGGGGCAACAATGGCCTCGGTAGGGCAGGCATCCATGCATTTGGTACATGTACCACAGTGGTCGGCAGTTGGTTCAACATCATATTCCAATTCTACATCAACAATCAGCTCGGCCAGGAAAAAGAACGAACCCGATTTTTTATTAAGCAGATTAGAGTTTTTGCCTATCCAGCCCAAGCCGGCTTTTTCGGCCCAGGCTTTATCCAAAACGGGGGCCGAGTCTACAAATGCGCGGCCGCCAACTTCACCAATTTGCTGGTTAATTGCATCCATTAAAAGCTTTAATTTACTTTTAATAACTGTGTGGTAATCATTGCCATAGGCATATTTAGAAATTTTAGGCGCAAACGGATCATTTTGTCTGTGATCTGAATAATAGTTTAGCCCGAGTGAGATCACAGATTTGGCCCCGTCTACAAGCAAGCGTGGGTCCAGGCGCTTATCGAAATAATTTTCCATGTATTGCATCTGACCATGCATACCGGCCTTTAGCCACCTTTCTAAATGTGCCGCCTCTTTCTCTAAAAACTCTGCCTTTGCTATACCGCAAAACATAAACCCTAATTTTTTGGCCTCCTGTTTTATCAACTGACTGTATGCATTGCGATTAACCGACATTAGGGCAAAGATAACCATCCTTCCGAAATGATTATTTAATAAAAAACCATTTAGATTTTACTTCTAAGAAAATATCAAACACATTATGTCTCGTTGCGTTATGTAAACTCAAACTAAAACTATATATGCTGCAATTTATAAATGATTTGCCCGAAGACATTGTTGGGATACACGCTATAGGCGAAGTTACAAAAGAGGACATTGATGAAGTTTTAATTCCGCGTATTGACGGCTTGGTTGCCCGGCAGGATAAAATAAAGTACATTTTAATTCTCGAGACCGACATTCAGCAATTTACCGCGGGCGCCCTTTGGGACGATTTTAAACTGGGCATAAAAAACTTTACAAAGTGGAACAAAATAGCAGTAGTAACCGATCAAAAAAGTGTAGAGTGGTTTACAGACGCGTTTAGGTTTTTAATACCCGGTAAGTCAAAAGGGTTTGCTTTAAACCAGCTTGATGAAGCGGTTAGATGGATATCAGAAGATTAATTAAACTTTATAAATCATGATAAGCAATAACAACACAGACCCTAATAATCAAAACATCAGTAATAATGACAATACTGAAAACAGCGATGATACTTTAGGTGAAAACTCGGGCGATTCTGCATTAGATAAAGGTAACGAACCTGGTGTTCAGGATAAAGCAGACGATACACGGCTAAAAACGGTAACCCCGGATAACGATAATGGCGACCCCGGCCCCTCAGACGAAAAACCTGCTACAAATAAGCAGTCAGATGCTGATACGCCAAGTTCTAATAAGGGGCAAGGGCCGTCTGGCGAAAATCTTTAATTTGGTAAATGGTTGACTGTGAGTAATTAAGTGGTGAGAGCTAAGTTGGAGTTGTAACTACTCACCACTTAACCATCACTAAAAACTTGTCCTAACGTTGTTCCCAAACGTTTTTGTACTCCAGTAGCCGCTATCTAAAATACGGCGAACCGTCATTAAGGGATCATTTGCATCGCGCTTTTCTGCAAGCTGAAACGCCAGTAAAAATCCTCTTTTATGTAACTGGGGGAGGCCTTGATCATTCCACAAGCCGAACGGGTAAGCAAAATATTTAATATCCTTTCCGGTAATTTCAGCTAATTTTTTGGTTGGCTTGTCAATTTGGATCTCCCAGTCTTTGCCTGCAAATTTTTTGAAATTATGATGGTCCCATGTGTGTGATGCAATTACATTACCCTCGTCGCTAAGCTGTTTTACCTGCTCTTTGCTCATATAGTGCGGGCGCCCGAGCGATACCGTCATAATAAAAAATACGCCTTTAAAACCATATTTTTTCATCTCAGGGCGGGCAATGGTAAACTGGTCCAGGTCGGTATCGTCAAAAGTGAGCATGATCGGTTTTTTTGGCAGTGGCGCGCCGTAAGCCAGGTAAGCATAAAGTTGGTCTGGCAAAATGGTGTGGTAACCACTATCTGCCAGCATTTTTATATGTTCTTTAAAGGCAGCTATTTGTACAATATAATCTTTGGCGCCTTTAGAGTCTGTAGCCCTCCAGTCGCGTATCTGATGATAACATACTATGGGTACTTGCTTGCGGCCCATAATAACCGCTTTGGATGCTATCGGCCCCGAGGGGGCCTTAGCTGAAGTGGCATTACCGGTTTCGGTGGCTGTAGCGTTTGCTGCTGTTATTTTATTTGCAGGTTTGGATGTACAGGCCATTGCAGCCAGCATAAATATAAGTACAGTTGATGGGAATAATTTGCTCATTTGTTGGTAGTGTTTATACCGGCGAAAATAGAATATTTATAAATTGATTTTTGTGGTGTTGGTAAATATTTAATAAGGCTATTTGTCATTAACCGACATTGAATAAGGAAAATCAACCGCTTTTATTCCTCTTGCCTTATTTGGTTGCGGCGACATGCTTATATTTATGACAACGCCTTTAATTAACCCCGAATGGCTGATCCAATTAAGGTCATAAGGCTTGCCGTTATATGATAAAGCATTAATGTATTTGTTTGCTGCACTATTTTGCGGTGCGTTTATGGTAACCGTTTTACCATTCTCGAGGTATAGGGTTGCCTTTTTAAATAATGGGGCACCCAATACATACTGGTCTACCGCCGGGCAAACCGGGTAAAAACTTAATGCCGAAAAGACATACCAGGCCGATGTTTGCCCGTTATCTTCGTCGCCGCAATAGCCGTCCGGTGTTGCCTTATAGAGTTTGTTCATAGCCTCACGGACCCAATATTGCGTTTTCCACGGTTCGCCGGCGTAATCGTATAAATAAAGCATGTGTTGTACCGGCTGGTTGCCATGGGCATACTGGCCCATGTTCATAATCTGCATTTCACGTATCTCATGTATCACGCCGCCATAGTAACTATCGTCGAACGTTGGTGGTAAAATAAATACCGAATCGAGCTTGTTCACAAACTTTTGCCGGCCACCCATCAGATTGATCAACCCGTTTATGTCATGAAAAACGGACCATGTATAATGCCAGCTGTTCCCTTCGGTAAAGGCATCGCCCCATTTAAACGGGTTAAATGGCGACTGAAAACTGCCGTCCTGATTTCTGCCACGCATAAGCCCGGTTTGCGGGTCGAACAAATTTTTATAATTCAGCGCGCGGTTTTTATATAGGTTTAGCTCCGCCTGTGGGCGGTGTAGCGATTTGCCAAGCTGGTAAATTGCGAAATCATCATAAGCATACTCCAATGTACGGGCGGCACTTTCATTTATTTTTACATCGTATGGCACATAACCTAATTTGTTGTAATAGTTTACGCCATAACGCCCCACTGCCGACAACGGCCCCTCATTATTTGCATCATGCAAAAGTGCGTCGTAAAGTTTGTTGATGTCATACCCGCGGATACCTTTAGTATAGGCATCAGAAACTACAGAGGCCGAATTATTACCCACCATAACATCGGCATACCCCGGGCTCGACCATTCGGGCAAAAAACCACCTTCTTTGTAGTCGTTTATCATGCCCTGCTGCATCTCTTTGTTAATAGACGGATACATAAGGTTCAGAAAAGGGTACAACGCCCGGAAGGTATCCCAAAAACCCGTGCCGCCAAACATATACCCCGGCTTTACCTCCCCGTTGTAAGGGCTGTAATGCACTATCTCATTTTTAGCATTTATTTCATAAAGTTTGTTCGGGAAGAACAGCATCCGGTAAAGGCAGGAGTAAAAAGTACGCATCTGATCAACAGTGCCACCCTCCACACTTACCTTGCTTAAGGTTTTGTTCCAGATATCGCGCGCTTTTTGTTCGGTAGCGTCAAAGCTATCGTTTGCAAGTTCGCGTTTAAGATTTAGATCGGCTTGCGCTAAGCTTATAAACGACGACGCTACCTTAAGATGTATTTGTTCGCCCCTGCCGGTTTTAAATCCAATAATGGCACCCGCGTGATTTGCGGTGAGCTCCAGTGTATCGCCCGACAACGATTTGTTGTTCCAGGTGTGTTTATAAGTGAATGGCTTATCTATGTAGATAACAAAGTAGTTCTTAAAATTGGTAAGCTTACCCCGCGCATAGCGGCTGCTGTAACCAATTATCTTCTGCTCCTTCGGGATAATTTTAATATAAGAGCCCTTATCCAATGCATCCACAACTATAAAAGAGCTATCGGTTTTGGGGAAGGTAAACCGAAATTGGGCTGCACGCTCTGTTGGGGTAATTTCGGCGGTAACGTCGGCATCGGCCAGGTAAACGCTGTAGTAATATGGTTTGGAAACTTCGGCTTTGTGGCTGAACCAGCTTGCCCTGTCATCTTGCGTAAATTTAGCTTTTCCTGTCACCGCCATAATTGCAAACTGGCCATAATCATTCATCCACGGCGAGGGTTGGTGTGTTTGCTTAAATCCGCGGATCTTATCGGCATCATAAGTGTACATCCACCCGTTGCCCATAACGCCGGTTTGGGCCGACCAGATGTTCATGCCCCAGGGTACAGCCACAGCAGGGTAGGTGTTACCGTTTGATAAAGATGGTTTAGAGAAACTGCCCATTAATGGGTTTACCCATTCTGCAGGATCACCAACATGGCCTACCATTTGAGCAAAACTGCTTAAACAAACAAGCAATAATATAGGTGCCAGGATTTTTTTCATAGCTGTAAATAATGGATTAGAATAATGATGGATTACCGCCCGGGCGAAACAGCCCTAAGTGCTTATATGCAAAGTCGGTTACTTCACGGCCGCGTGCGGTACGCATAAGATAACCTTCCTGTATTAAAAATGGCTCGTAAACCTCTTCTATGGTACCTTCATCTTCGCCAACGGCAGTGGCAATCGTTTTTAGGCCAACCGGGCCGCCCTTAAATTTTTGTATAATGGTAGCCAATATTTTGTTATCCATTTCATCAAGTCCGTGCTCATCTACGTTTAAAGCATTCAGCGCGTATTTTGCGATGGCGGTATCTATGTTACCGTTGCCCTTTATCTGGGCAAAATCGCGCGTGCGGCGCAGCAACGCATTGGCAATACGGGGCGTGCCGCGGCTGCGGCGGGCAATTTCAAACGCGCCCTCGTCTGATATAGGGGTTTTCAGTATCTCGGCCGAGCGAAGCGCAATGGTAGTCAGCAACTTGGCATCATAATATTCCAGCCGCGAGTTAATGCCAAACCGCGCCCTTAGCGGTGCAGTTAGCAAACCCGAGCGCGTTGTAGCCCCAACCAACGTAAAAGGATTAAGCGTTATCTGTACGGAACGAGCGTTAGGCCCGCTCTCGAGCATAATGTCTATTTTAAAATCCTCCATGGCCGAGTACAAATATTCTTCTACCAGGGGGCTTAAACGATGTATTTCATCTATAAAAAGAATATCGCCGGGTTCGAGGTTGGTAAGCAAACCTGCCAGGTCGCCGGGCTTATCCAGCACCGGGCCCGACGTGATCTTGATACCAACACCCATCTCATTGGCTATGATGTGTGAAAGCGTAGTTTTACCCAGCCCTGGAGGGCCATGCAGCAGCACATGATCAAGCGCTTCGCCGCGCTGGCGGGCGGCCTGCACAAAGATTTTTAAATTGGCTAATATCTTTTGCTGGCCGGTAAAGTCTTCAAATGCCTGCGGGCGTAATACCTTTTCTATATCGCGCTCAGTAGAGGTAAGGCGGTCGCGGTCAGGATCGAGA
The DNA here is from genome assembly GCA_965277245.1 of Mucilaginibacter sp. Lineage (GTDB taxonomy): Bacteria > Bacteroidota > Bacteroidia > Sphingobacteriales > Sphingobacteriaceae > Mucilaginibacter. The sequence goes on along the minus strand of OZ255719.1, from coordinate 1,506,421 downwards.
TGCTCATTCATTACCAACGAAATTAGCGAAATTTCCTGATGTGCAGATGGCAAATATGCAGCTGTCTAAATGACTTAATTTATCGGATCCTTTTATCTGCACATTTTCAAATCCACTCATCTGCACGTTATCTAACCTTCCGGATATTTTCTGAAAATGCTGTTAAATTTCATCTGAAGCACACCTATAAAGGCTTCGCGGAAAATGCCGGTCGACATTTTGGAGGTGCCCTCTGTTCTGTCTGTAAATATGATTGGTATCTCAACCAGTTTAAAGCCATGTTTAATAGCGGTATACTTCATTTCAATTTGAAATGCATAGCCTACAAACTTAATTTTATTGAGGTTAAGGGTATTAAATACTTTGCTTTTGTAACATACAAAACCTGCGGTTGAGTCTTGTACATCTATCCCGGTAATAAACCTTACATATACCGATGCAAAATAACTCATTAAAACCCTGCTCATAGGCCAGTTAACCACATTAACACCTTTAATATAGCGCGAACCAACTACAACGTCGGCACCCTCAATACAAGCCTGACGAAGTTTAATAAGGTCGTTCGGGTTGTGTGAAAAATCGGCGTCCATTTCAAAGATGTAATCGTAATTATTACGCATTGCCCACTTAAAACCATGTATATAGGCGGTGCCGAGCCCTTGTTTGCCCTGTCGCTCTTCTAAGAATAATTTATGCGGATATTGATATTGCAGGTTCTTTATAATATCTGCAGTACCGTCTGGCGATCCGTCGTCGATAATAAGCAAGTGAAAATCATGAGCCAGCGAAAACACTTTACGGATCATCCGTTCTATGTTCTCTTTCTCATTATAAGTAGGGATAATGACTAAGCTGTCGGGCACTCAAATGTGTTTAGAATGGGAAACCCAAATATATAATTCAAAACGCAAATTTAAAATCAGGGGTAAGATAAATAGTGCTCCGTATAAATAGGATCCGATAATAAACTTTATAGTTTTTCTGTATTGGCAATCACTTCATTTTCAATGTAAGGGTCGGTAATATAGCTGCGTTCTTTTAAATTAGGCGCTACAAACATAAACATGATGATAAAAAGTACAATTACGCCGATAAAAAACCATTCGTAATTGGCTCCTTTTAAATGCTCGGCCAGGAAACCGCCTTCTGATATGTAGCCATTAATTAGCGCCGTAAATAAATTTCCTACCGAAACTACCAGGAACCAGATACCCGTCATGGTACTTTTCATTGATTTTGGTGAGTGTGTATAGGCATACTCTAACCCGGTGATAGATACTAATACTTCTGCTGCCGAAAGTATTGCATAGGCCAAAATCTGCCACCAAATAGATGGAGAGCCGCCGTGATCTATATTAGTTTGGATAAGCGCGATCACCACAAAAGAAAGAGCAGTGAGCACTAAACCAAAACCCAGCCGCCTTAACGGGGTGGTTTTCCAGCCAATTTTATCTAATGAAGGATAGATCCAATAATTAAAAAGCGGTATAAATAGCAATAGAAATATAGTGTTAACAGTAGATACCTGCCCTGCCAGGGCTTTAAATTTTACAATCCCAAGATTTATATTTAAGTCCATTTTTGAGGCTTGCAATACCCACTCAGAAAGGCATTGATCCCATACCGCCCAAAACGCAAATGCAAAAAAGAACACAGCCATTACCCTGTAAACCGCCTTTACACCTTCCACTTTTTCCGGATCGTAGGCGGCTTTGGCAACATCCAACATTGATTCGCCGGTCCGTTTTTTATTAAGATTGGTTAACGCGTAAAATGTTATAAAAACCAGGTTATTTCTGTTTACACCAGCCGGTGGCACTTTTACGTATAATTTTCGCCCCGAAAAAAAGATGATTGTGGCCAGTACCATCAGTATTCCGGGTATGCCAAATGCCCATTTCGCGCCATAATTCTCGTATGTCCACGGGATCAGCATGGTAGAGATCATAGAACCTGCATTAATGCTAAAATAAAACCAACCGTAAACCTTCGATAGCAAGTCCTGATTGCCGGCATTAAATTGGTCACCCACATTTGCAGATACGCAAGACTTTATGCCGCCTGCACCAATAGCTACAACAATTATCCCGAGGGTAAACCCATCTAAACTGGTATCAAAAAGAGACAGCAGCAAATGGCCAATGCAGTAAAGAATGGAAACATATAATATCAATTTATATTTACCTGTGAACCAATCGGCAACCAGGCCGCCCACAAATGGCAGTGCGTAGGCAAGCATTACAAAAAAGTGGGTCCTTTCATTGGCCTTTGCTTCGGCCACGGTGGTAAGTGCCGGGTTGTGCGCAGGGTTAAAAAACTGGTTTACTAAAAAAATTGCCAAAATGGAGCGCATACCGTAAAAGCTAAAACGTTCTGCAGCTTCATTGCCTATGATGAAGGGAACGCTTCGTGGGTATTTAGATTTTTGCGGCGCTGTTACCTGTAGGGTGTTGTCGACCATTTTGCTTTTTAAATTTTTTCTAAAATAGGATTAATCTCAGAATTCAAAATTAAATTCTGAATTAGTAATGAGAACAAGTGAATACTTTGGTTAAGATACTAAATTTATGGAGGCGAAGCGCTGGCAGCGGCACGGTCAACACGGGCCTGTTTTTTTGGATCAATAAGTTCGTCATCAGAACCCGAAAGATTGCGCAGATCTATATTTTCCTGATATTGCCAAAGGCCGTTTTTTAATCGGTAGGTATTGTAAGTAAGATCCGGACCATAAAATTCTTTCGATGTCATAATCTTTGCAGGCGATACCAGGTTATCAAATACAATGGACTGCTGGGCGGGTAAATACTTAAGCATCATTGATACCTGCCTGCTGTATTCAAACACTGCACGAGACCGAGTTTTATTATTGCCTGTTAAAACCGGCATACCAAAAATTGGTTTACCATTCTCAAATGATAAGATCTCAATCACTTTTTTAGTGGTCTTAACGGTGTTGCCCTTCCATCCTAACAGCACATAATAAGGTTTTATACCGGCAACGGGTATGATAGTGTAATATTGTGCACCATACCACTGCGTGTTTGTAGTTATTGTGTCTTCTGCCGCGGTTATAAATGGGGTGTAATCTATTAACGGATGCAGTACCAACGGTCCGCTGCCGTTGTTCATTTGTATAGTGCCGTAAAAACGATAACTGCCATCCTGGTTCATCACGTGCCAGCTAAAAATCCTGAATTTAGCATCCGCAGCATTGGTTATACTGATTGTTTTTAGAGAATCGAATTTAAAACTGAATGACCCCGGCTGTTTAAGCGCACTTATCAGTGTTTTAATAAAATTGTAATTAGCCGTTTTACGCTGCAGGTCATCTTCGTTATTGATCATGGTTTTCCCCAGCGTTTTAAGGCTATCCTGATAGAGCAATAATTTATTTGCAGGCCGCTGCTGCGAAAACACCGCAAGCGGCGTTAAAAACATGATAATAATTAACAGGCCCTTGCTCATGTGTTTAATAACGCAAATTTTCTATAACCATTGCACTGGCACCACCGCCGCCATTGCAAATTCCGGCTGCGCCGTAACGGCCTTTATTTTGATGCAATATATGCAACAGTGTTACTAATATGCGCGCCCCGGATGCACCTAACGGATGCCCTAAAGAAACCGCTCCGCCGTTAACGTTTACCACATCAGGATTTAATTGCAGGATTTGGTTATTGGCAATAGAAACTACAGAAAACGCTTCGTTAATCTCAAAGTAATTTATATCTGCCGAAGTAAGTCCTGCCTCGGCCAAGGCGATAGGTATAGCTTTAGATGGCGCAGTAGTAAACCATTCGGGCGCTTGCTGTGCATCGGCATAAGAAACTATTCTTGCCAATGGTTTAATTCCTGATTCCCCGGCCCTTTCTTTACTCATTAACAACAGCGCAGCAGCACCATCATTAAGCGTTGATGCGTTAGCGGCAGTAACAGATCCGGTATTGTCAAATACGGGTTTTAACGCGGGTATCTTATCGTATTTTACAGCAGAGGGTTCTTCATCCGTATCAACTACCGTAAGGTTTCCTTTTTTGTCTTTTATTTCAACCGGCGTTATCTCTTCTTTAAACCAGCCCTGAGCCTGTGCATGTTGTGCACGCTGATAAGATCTTACAGCATACGCATCCTGGTCTTCGCGGCTTATTTTACAATCTGTGGCGCAAAGTTCGGCAGCAGAGCCCATGTGGTAATCATTGTAAACATCCCAAAGTCCATCCTTAACCAAGCCATCGGTAATTTGTCCGTTACCCAATTTGTAGCCGTTCCTGGCCTTATCAAGGTAATAGGGCACATTGCTCATGCTTTCCATCCCACCGGCAATAATAACATCCTGCTTACCTAACGCAATACTTTGGGCCGCAAGCATAACGGCCTTCATGCCAGATGCGCAAACCTTATTTACAGTAGTGGCCGGTATATCCGGTAAGTTTGCAAATCTTACCGCTTGAGTAGCCGGTGCCTGGCCTAAACCAGCGGAGAGCACGTTTCCCATATAAACTTCCTGCACATCCGTCGGCCTGATACCTGCTTTTGCAACAACCGATCTGATAACGGCAGCGCCCAATTGTGTAGCGCTAAGAGATGCCAGGCTGCCGCCAAAACTGCCTATAGCGGTACGGGTTGCAGCTACAATATAAACTTCTTTCATTAACGTATAATTGGGTTGCAATTTAGCCGTTTTTTTGTTTTCACAGTGTATAAGATCAATAACAGGGCACTGAAAACCGTAATATCACATTAGTGGCAGAAGTTTTTTAAATTTGCTTGTTAAACTAACAATGGCTAAACTTTCTACTTCGCGCCAAAAAGCCCTTTTACGCAAGTATGCTGGCAATCTCAAATACCTAATGATTGTTATGAGCATCTGTGTTATTGTTTTTACACTGCCAAAACAAGCAAAGTTTAGATACGAGTACGAAAAAGGGCGTATCTGGAACCAAAAGGATTTGATATCTCCTTATAACTTCGCGATATTGAAAACCAATGCAGAAATGGATTCTGATAAGGCTGCAGCGCTAAAAACAATAAAACCAATATATCAGCTCGATGAAGATATTAAACAGCAGCAAACAGATGGTTTTAAAAGCGACCTGGAAATAAAATGGCATGACGCAGGAATTAACGACAGGCTGAAGGAAACATACTTGGCTGTTGGCGCTAATTTGCTTAACGATGTTTACAATAAAGGTGTATTGACCAGAAACGTGAGGTTTCAGCATACAGCGGCAGATTATCCAATAACTATTCTTAACAATAACATTGCTACGGAACAGAATACTGCCGACCTTTTTACTAAAGAACGTGCATTAACCTATTGTGAGAAAATACTCGACAAAACCAATCTCGACAAGGCGTTATTGATAAATCTACTTCAAAACCGGATACAGAATAGTTTGATTTATGATGACAAGTTAACCAACAGATTAGAAAACGAAATACTGGAAGACTTATCATCAACCCGCGGCATGGTGTCAAAAGGTGAGGTTATTGTAATAAAGGGCTCTGTTGTAAGCGGCGATGTTTATCAAAAATTAGAATCATACAAAGCAGCTTTTGAAGATAATGCACGTATAAACGGCAATCCTTATCTCGTGCTTTTCGGCCAGTTTTTGCTGGTGTCTGTTGCTATTACGTTACTTATTGTTTTCCTGTACTTGTTTCGAAAAGACATTTATTATGATAACAGGCTCATGGGGCTTATACTTATGGTTATCACGGCTATGCTGGCTACGTTATCATGGGCAATAAGGATGCAATTCCCGAATGTATACTACATTCCTTACTGTATTGTACCTATTATCATTCGCATTTTGTTTGATACCCGGCTGGCTTTGAACATACATCTACTGGTAATTCTTATTGCTGGTTTTTTTGTTCCAAATAGCTTCGAATTCGCTTATTTCGAGATCACTGCCGGTATGGTATCTATTTACAGCATTAAAAATCTGATAAGGAGAGATCAATTCTTGTCTTCGGCGGTCATCATAACGTTTAACTACTTCGTGGCATTTTTGGGCATTTCTTTTATAAGGGAAGGAAGTTTTATTAGTATAGACTGGTTCAATTTTTTCCCGTTTATTGTAAGCGTATTATTAACCTTATTGGCGTATCCATTAATATATGCCTTTGAGCGGGTATTTGGTATTACATCAGAAATAACGCTGATAGAACTCACCAACACGAATGCGCCGTTGTTAAGAAAACTTGCCTTTAGCGCACCAGGTACTTTCCAGCACTCGCTACAGGTTGCCAACCTGGCAGAAAACGCTATTTTTAGCATTGGCGGAAATGCATTATTAGTAAGGGCGGGGGCGCTGTATCACGATATTGGTAAGCTGGAACATCCATTATTCTTTATAGAAAACCAAACTTCGGGTTTTAACCCCCATGATAAGCTTCCTTATGAGGAAAGTGCACAGATCATTATAAGGCATGTAAGTAAGGGAACCGAGATGGCACGTAAAAATGACCTGCCCGAAATTGTGGTAGATTTTATACGTACACATCACGGCAATACCCGGGTAGACTATTTCTATCAGTCTTTTTTAAAGAATTACCCGGAGAAAGGAATAGACGAGAACGTTTTTCGTTACCCCGGGCCTATACCATTTTCAAAAGAGACCGGCGTATTGATGTTAGCAGACTCGGTTGAGGCGGCATCACGATCTTTAAAAGAACCTGACGCACAGTCAATTGATAACCTGGTAGAACGCATTGTGAAGTACAAGCTAGACCAGGGCCAGTTGAACGATAGTAACATAACGTTAAAAGATCTGCAAACTATTAAAGCAATTTTTAAGAAGATGCTCATGAGTATTTACCATGTGCGCATTGATTATTAGATGTAAAAATTATTTTGAGGCGTAAGCGCTTTTGCTATATTTGCAATCCCAAAAAGGGGTTTAAGATACATTGGTGAGGTGCCTGAGAGGCCGAAAGGATCAGTTTGCTAAACTGACGTACGGGAAACTGTACCGAGGGTTCGAATCCCTCCCTCACCGCTGACACAATCACAATACATTCAGAAGCCGCTGATCTTAGATTGGCGGCTTTTTTTATTATTACAATAAAGTATATAAAAAGCTATTTTAATAGGTTGCCAAAATATTAATCTCAATGAGGAAATGTATTTTATAAAATTTAAAAAAAAATTTAGCTTAGCAAGAATACTGTTATTTGCTCTAGTAGCCATACCATTTAATTTTTGTTTCGGGCAAAAGGCCGCGGTGTTTAAGCCAAGTTTGGGCGATGGCGCAGATCCCTGGATAATAAAATTTAACAATATTTACTACATGTGTGCATCAGTAAATGAAAGTGACGAGAGCTATATAACTGTTAGTAAATCTACCAAACTTACGCAAACCGGTGCACCCCAAATTGTATGGCTTGCACCGCGAAACGGCTTTAATTCTACAAATATTTGGGCGCCGGAATTACATCATATAAAAGGCAAATGGTATATATACTACGCGGCAGGTAAAAGTGGACCACCCTATATTTCCCAGCGCTCCGGCGTGTTAGAATCAGTAACTGACGACCCTCAAAGTTCTTATACTGATAAAGGAATAATAAATACAGGCCTTGATTCTAACGATACTTCCGGTACAATTTGGGCCATAGATTTAACTGTAGCGGAGATCAAGAACAAGCTTTACGCAGTTTGGTCTGGTTGGGAAAAAAACGAAGCAACTGATAAGACCCAACAAAATCTTTATATCGCAAAAATGGATAATCCCTGGACAATCAAATCTAAAAGGGTTAAGCTGTCTTCACCGACTGAAAATTGGGAAACCGGCGGATCATTGAATTTAGAAGAAGGCCCGGAATTTTTGCAACATGACAGCAATGTTTTCATTATCTATTCCACCAGAGAATCCTGGACGTCAGAATATCGGCTTGGTCAGCTGAAATTAAAGAATATTGCCAAGTCTATCCTTGATCCTGAAAATTGGACAAAAAGCGGGCCTGTATTTACAGGAAAGGATGCCGTTTACGGTGTTGGGCATGCAAGTTTCACTACATCTCCTAATGGCAAAGAGTGGTGGATAATATATCATACCAAAAAGGAAGTATCACCCGGTTGGCAAAGAGAAATACATTTACAGCCGTTTGCCTGGAACGAACTTGATAACCCAGTTTTTGGCTCGCCGGTGCAACCGGGGCAACTAATAGCATTACCGCAAGGTGAAAACCAGTAATGATAGAAATGATTAATTTACTTCTAATGTTAACAGTTTTGCTAAGCAGCACCGACTAGTTATACTCTTCAATGTCAATTAAAAGAGGTAAATTAATTTTAATGCGTTAAGGTATAAAGTTAAATTTTATGCTGCCATCATATTACCGACCAACATTTCAATTCAACGAATACTAAAAATGTAGGTCAGGTGCAAAACTCATTAAAGTAACATATATTTGTAAGGTTTTTGATAATTAAATCTTAAACAATTTCATAATAGTTTATCTATATTAATTTAATGCCTGCTGAAAATTCTAAAGCTTACAGAGATTCATCGGAATCGGTTCCAAACGACATTTTTAACACCGATAATAATTATCTTCAAGAGCTATCTTTCAAGTCTTTCTTATTAAAAATTGCTGAGCTATACCGGTTTATCTTATCCAAATGGAAACTATTATTATTATGGTTGGTTATAGGGGGCTTGGTTGGTGTCTGTTACTCTTTTACAAAACAGACAACTTACGTTGCCAGGTGCCGGTTTGTATTAGATGAAAGCGGGGGGAATGCAAGCCAGTACGCCGGAATTGCTTCTATGATTGGCATTGATTTAGGCGGAAATTCATCAGGTCTTTTCCAAGGCGATAATATCCTTGAATTATATAAATCGAGGCCAATGGTTTTAAAAACCCTGCTAACTCCTGCAATATTTAACGGCCGAAAGCAGCTTTTAATAGATAAGTTTATTGAATTTAATAAACTTCGTTTAAAATGGAATGAAAATCCAAAGCTTAAACTTGTTAATTTTAATACAAAGTCGTTTTCAAGGATTCAGGATAGTTTGGTTACACAAATAATTGGAGATATCGACAAAACATACCTAAATGTTTCCAGACCTGATAGAAAAACAGGAATTATAGCTGTAGAAGTTAAAGCTCAAGACGAGCAGTTTGCAAAAGTGTTTAATGAACAAATAGTAAAAAATGTAAATGACTTTTACATACAAACAAAGACAACCAAATCACAGCATGCATTGGCTGCCTTAGAGAGGCAGGAAGATACGATACGCCGAAGCTTTAACAAAAGTATATCAAGCATAGCCTCAAGTACAGATGCAAATATAAATCTCAATTTAGCCCGGCAGGCAATAAAAGTCCCGTCACAACTGAAACAAGTAAATGCAGAAACTTCAAGGGCAATTTTGGCAGAATTGGTCAAAAATATTGAATTTACAAAACTATCCCTACAAAGGGAAACCCCTTTAATACAATTGGTTGACTGGCCGGTTTATCCGCTGGAAAAATTAGAACTGCCGTGGCAAAGAGCATTTGTAGAAGTTGCTCTATTGTTTTTATTTATGGCAGGAATGATCTTATTAGCTAAGAAAATAATTACTGATATTCTCGCATCTTAATTAATAAATTGTAATGCAAGAACCTACAAATTTGCTAGAAAGTGACGAGAGTTACTGGAATATTTTTATTAAACCCACTAATAAAATCCTGGATTTACGTCTGCATGAAGTATGGGAATACCGCGATCTGTTCTGGCTTTTTATAAAAAGAGACTTTGTGTCTTTTTACAAGCAGACTATATTAGGGCCGGTATGGTTTTTAATACAACCCCTCTTCACTACGCTAATTTACACGTTTATTTTTGGCAACCTTGCCGGCTTATCTACTGACGGACTGCCAAAGCCCATTTTTTATATAGCAGGGATAACCTGGTGGAATTATTTTGCAGATTGCCTTAACAAAACGTCTACTGTTTTTAGAGACAATGCACATATTTTTGGTAAAGTTTATTTTCCGCGCATAATCATGCCTCTAAGCATTGTTACAAGTAACTTAATCAAATTTGGCATACAACTTAGCATGTTGTTTATTGTGATGATTTGGTACGCTTTTCACAATTACCATATTAACATTAATGCTTATGCATTTCTACTGCCTGTGTTAATAGTATTAATGGCACTTTTAGGATTAAGTGTTGGAATGATGGTTTCTGCATTAACCACTAAGTACCGTGATCTTATTTTCCTGGTAATTTTCGGCACCCAATTGCTCATGTACACTACTACAATTGTTTATCCGCTATCGGCAACTCCGCTAAAATACAGGGCATTTGTGAGTTTCAACCCTATTACACCTCTGATAGAAACATTTAGATATGGTTTTTTAGGAGCCGGATCATTCTCCTGGAGCTCTTTAGGTGTAAGTACAGCTATAATCCTATGTCTTACTGTTATAGGAATATTGGTGTTTAATAAAGTGCAAAGAAATTACATAGATACAGTTTAATGAGTAGTAATTTCGGGAGATAGTAATGGCAAATGTAATTGAAGTTAAAGGTCTTTCTAAAGCTTATCAGCTTGGCGAAATAAGCACCGGAACACTGTCAAGTGATCTGCATCGCTGGTGGAGTAAAGTCCGGGGTAAGGAAGATCCGTTTTTAAAAATTGGTGAAGATAACGACAGGACAATAAAAGGAAACAGCAATGTAGTTTGGAGCTTACAGGATATTAATTTCGAAATTGAGCAGGGTGAAGCAATTGGGATTATCGGGCGTAACGGTGCCGGGAAAAGCACGCTGCTGAAACTCTTAAGTAGGGTTACATCTCCAACCGAAGGCGTGATCAAAGCCCATGGGCGGATTGCAAGTTTACTGGAAGTTGGCACAGGCTTTCATCCGGATCTTACGGGAAGGGAGAATATTTACCTAAATGGCGCAATTTTGGGCATGCGTAAAAAGGAGATAACTCGAAGGTTTGATGAAATTGTTGACTTTTCTGGCGTGGAGCGTTATATTGATACCCCTGTGAAACGCTATAGCAGCGGAATGTATGTTCGCCTTGCTTTTGCAGTTGCCGCACATCTTGAATCTGAAATTTTGATTGTAGACGAGGTATTGGCAGTAGGTGACGCCGAATTTCAAAAAAAATGTCTTGGCAAGATGGGTGAGGTAAGCAAGGGCGAAGGTAGAACGGTATTATTTGTAAGCCATAATATGGATGCCATTTTAAGATTATGTTCTTCCTGCATTTTTCTTAAGAACGGAAAATTAAAGCAAAGTGGCAATTCTGATAAGATTATTGGTTCCTATTTAAGCACTGAAGCACAACTATCTTCTTATGTCGAATACAAGAATATTGATTCGGCCCCCGGAAATGAAAATGTAAAGTTACTTGAGTGCGCCGTTATAAACGTCGATGGCAACAATAAAACTAATTTCGCTGTTAATGAGAAAATAGGAATTAAAATAGTATTCTGTGTTCTCACTAAAACTAAAGATTTGTTATGCGGTTTTAATCTGTACACGCAGCGTGATGTCCATATATTGAGTTCGCATGATGTGGTAAATAATATACAGAATTATGAACCGGGAATTTATCAAACGGTTGTTTGGATACCTCCAAATTTATTAGCAGAAGGAATACATTACTGTGGTATAGCCGCAATATCCTTTAATCCTTTAACGATCCATTTTCATGACGTTAATAAGCTGGCTTTTAACATTGTAGATAGTCAGCTCGGCGAAAATATACGCGCGTATTATACAGGAGATATTCCCGGAATTATTCATCCGTTATTACAGTGGGATATATTGAAAAAGATTTAATAAATAAGAAAAGTGATATGTTTTCAAAATCAAAGGTAAAATTCGATTCGATGTCTCTTTATTACGGACATCATAAAATTACTTATCGTGGTATAACAGCCATTAAATGTCCGTTCGATTATGTACTATATCAGATGCTCATATGGGATTTAAAACCAGATTTAATTATTGAGATCGGTACAAATAAAGGAGGCTCTGCATTATACTTTGCAGATCTTTTTGATATGATAGGGGCGGGTGAGATTCACACTATCGATGTGAAAAAAGATGAATTAGATCCGATTGTGAGCACTAATCCGCGTATAAAATTGTTTACCGACGGTTATCAGGGTTATGATCTCAATTTAGCTAAAGGCTTTAATAAAATTCTTGTTATTGAGGATGGTTCGCATACGTACCAAGATACCATTGCAGCAATAAAAAAGTTTGCGCCGATAGTCACTAAAGATTCTTATCTCATAGTAGAAGATGGTATAATAGATGAAATAAAACTAAAAAAGGAATTTTCGGGTGGGCCTTTAAAGGCAATTCATGAATTTTTGCCTACAGATAAGAATTTCGTTATAGACCGAAAGTGGTGTGACATGTTCGGCACCAATGCCACCTTTAATGTGGATGGATATTTAAAAAAACTAACGTAAACTACAGAATTATAATAATAAATTTTAGAGGATGACCAAGGAATGGACAGGTGAACGTTTAGAAACTTTTATATTAAATGATACCACTATTGAGCACCTGCACAGGTATGCTATTGCAGCAGAAATATGCAAAGGCCTCGATGCGCTTGATATTGCATCGGGCGAAGGTTATGGCAGTAATCTTTTGTCGTTTTCAGCTGGTAAGGTCACGGGGGTAGATATTTCTAAAGAAACAGTAACTGCAGCGGCACAGAAGTATAGACGAGACAACCTGGTTTATAAAGAAGGTTCCGCTGCGGCTATTCCCCTGGCAGATAATGCCGTTGATGTAGTTGTTAGCTTTGAGACTATTGAACATCACGATCAGCATGGAAAAATGCTTAGCGAAATAAAAAGGGTTTTAAAACCGGGCGGGATACTTATAATGTCATCTCCCGACAAAAAATATTATACCGACGTGCCGGGTTATAATAATCCATTTCATGTAAAAGAATTATATTTTGAAGAATTTAAAACCCTGATCAATTCTAATTTTAAGTTTGCCAATTTTATGTCTCAAAAACTGGTAATTGGATCGCTCATGCTGCCGGAAAAACCTACCGGTAATTTTGTGGAATATACCGGTGACTACCAGAATATTTACACAACAGGTGAATTTACACCAGTGTATAATATGTGCATAGCATCAGATAATGAATTTAATGATGGTATATTGGGCAGTCTTTTTGACGGAAAAAAAATCAACGAGTCTATTATAGCATTGATGATGCAAAATGTGAGAGAATGTGCCATAAAAGAAACGGAAGTAAGATTTAAAGCGTCATGGCGTTATAAGATAGGTCATTTTTTATTATTTCCGGTAAAATTGATCGGGCGAAATCCAAAATAGATATTAAGTGGTTTCGATAATTATCCCCAATTATAATCATGCAGCATTTTTGCAGGAGCGCATTGAGTCCATATTAAATCAAACTTACCAAGATTTTGAATTAATAATACTTGACGATGCATCGACAGACGAAAGCAGGGAAATTATAGAACAGTATAGTAATCACCACAAATTTAGTGCTGTTATTTGTAACACAGTTAATAGTGGCTCAACGTTTGTGCAATGGGAAAAAGGCATAGCGATAGCTAAAGGTAAGTATATTTGGATAGCAGAAAGTGATGATTACTGTAATACTTCTCTTTTAAAGGAGGCGGTTGATACGTTAGCTCATGAGAACAGTGCCCTGCATTTTTGCCAATCGCGTTTAGTGGATGAACATAACAACGTTATTGAAGATACGCTGACGTGGCCGAAAGCTATAACCAGCGTTAACTGGGAAGAAGCGTTTACGATGAGTGGTAAAGAATTTATTCAAAAAGCCCTTAGGTATAGGAACGTTATTCCTAACGCGAGCGCAGTTGTCTTCAGGAAGACTAACTTTGATTTCAGCGGATTAAGGGAATACAAAAGCACAGGTGATTGGTTATTTTGGATAAGGTTATTATTAAAAGGCGATATTAGCTACTCGCCAAATGTTTTAAATAGTTTTAGGAATCATGCCACTACAACTCGCAGTGTATCGGGGCACCATAAATTGTTGTTGCGATACTTTGAAGAAGTCGCTGTACGATATAGGCTGTTAGCAGATTATCATTTGGGTGACAAAAATGAATCGCAACGTTTTTTAAACGCTACAATTGATGTATGCAAAATTACAGACATGTGGTTTTTTTTAAATTTTTGCATCAAATTTGGGTTACCAAAACGATTCGGGCTAAAGCTTATAAAAAAAAAATTACTCGGATAATGAACACCAAAGTTTACAATACAGGCGATGTGGCTGATGAAAGTAAGGCAATTGAGGAACTTCATATTGCCCTTGGGTTTGATAAGCACTATATTGTTTTCATATACCCGATGTTAGCTTCCATTTTTCACAATAACCGTAATGAAAAGATAGTTTTTCATGTCATACCTAATGACATGGCTGATAACGACAAGTTTACACTTGTTAATTATATAAGAGAAAACAACTGCGACATTGTATTTCATGAACTAAATGCAGAAATGTTGAGCAGGAAATTGGTTTACCCCAGCGGTACTCATTTTAACATTGCTACATATTATCGCTTGTTCTTCCCTTCTTTTGTTTATCCCAACTCAAAGAGGCTGCTTTATCTGGACGCCGACATTATTGTCTTAGGTAATCTTAGAGAATTATATAAAAAAGATATTGGTCAAAATGCTGTGGCTGCCGTTTCAGATCCCTTTATCGGAAAATGTGAGCGACTAGGCATTTTTAAGGATGGCGATTATTTCAATGCCGGGGTAATGGTAATTGACCTTGATAACTGGCAAAATCAACAGATATCTGAAAAAGCTCTAAAATTTATTGAAGATTTTCCGGAAAAAATAAAATTTTGCGACCAGGATGCTTTAAATGCAGTTTTAAAAAATTCTTGGTTTCGCCTTAGTAACAAATATAACCTAACTCAATTAGATGTTCGTTTGCAGGAGCCGGCCTCACAGCTTGTTAAAAATGTTTTGATAGTCCATTTTACATCCTCTAATAAACCATGGAACGCTCTTACCCGTAATAAGCTAAGGTACTTATATCAATTTTATCTAAAATTGTCGCCAATGAGAAAGGAGAAGAAGTACGTTGATTTCATATGGAATTTTAAAACTATTTGGACATTTGCAAGGATCAGAATAAAGGAATTTTATTTCGATTATAAAATAAATAAGTTGCTCCCTATTAAAAAATGGGAAAAGTCTTCTCTGAATTATTAATGATACATGGCCTGCACAGTTTCTATTATAATGCCCGTTTATAATGCAGAAAAGTATCTAGCTTTGGCTATCAATTCTGTCATTGATCAATCATACAAAGATTGGGAACTAATAATTGTTGATGATGGGTCTACAGATTCGTCGGCAGAAATTATACACAAATTCTTACAGGAAGACATCAGAATAGTGTATTTATTTCAAAAAAATAAAAAGCAGGCCGCCGCCAGAAATACAGGCATCAAGCATTCCAAAGGGCAGTTTGTAGCTTTCTTAGATGCCGATGATCTTTGGGCGCCAGAAAAATTGCAGGCGCAGGTAGAAGCTATTCAAAATAATGAGGTTGATTTATGCTTTTCCGGGGGAGTAATTGTTGACGAGGTCGGCCGGTTTCAAAATACATACCCCACTATATTTGGCGAGTTTTCGGGTGAAGAAATTTACAAGCGGATGTATGAATTCAATCCGATCCCAATCATGTCTGTACTTGTTAAAAAATACGTTATTGATACGGTTGGCTTTCAGGATGAATCTTCACAAATTGTGGGATGTGAGGATTTTGATTACTGGCTGCGGATATCAGTTATCAACGCTACCTTTTTAGGTTTGGATAAAAATTTATTTAGCTACAGAACTAACCCGGAAGGTACAAGCAGAGGAATTTTACAAATGAAAATAGCCGAGTGTAATGCTTTATATAAAAATTTAGATATTAATAAATTTGCTGCTGACGATTTAAAGAAACTGCAATGGCGTTTTTTGGAATTAATAAAGTTCATTATTCCCAACCTATTTTTTTTATTTAGATACGATGAAATATCTCATTATTTTAAACTATTGTATAGTATAACAGGCTTATTTAAATACAGGCTTGCTGCACTACATTCTCAGTTATCGCCATTCAGAAGTGCGAGATTATTAAATTATTTTTTAAATTAAGCTGATGAGTGTCCTATTGAATAAGATTCCTTATTGGTTTTTGAGAATGATAGACTGGTTTGAACGATCCTCGTTGCAAACGAAGCTTAACAGCAAATATATAACTATCGGATCTGGATTTTCATTTGACAAATATTTGAGTATCGAAGTACCTGACGGGTCTTTTTCATTTATTGTAAAAGACGATGTAATTATCAGAAAGTTTTGTAATATCACTATCCATCAGGGGGGGATTTTAAAATTTGGTAATAAGGTATTTTTTAACAATTACTGTTCTATAAACTGTTTGCAGCGTATTTCTATAGGCGATAATACACTTTTTGGAGAAGGGGTAAAGCTATATGATCATAATCATGAATATCATTATCAAAATGAGTTGCTAACCGTAGAAAGGGAGAAATTTAAAAAAGGGTTTATTGAAATTGGCAAAAACTGCTGGATAGGAAGTAACGTGACCATATTAAATAATGTACATATTGGAGATAACGTAATTATCGGCGCAAATACACTGATACACAAATCTGTGCCGTCGGGGGTTATAATTAGATCACAAAGTGATCTTCTAATTAACAGTTTAGATGGTAAATAAAAAAATCGTTTACATAACCTCTAACGAAAGCTGGGGCGGCAGCGAGGAATTATGGACCAGGTCTGCGAAAGAATTTATCGAAAACAATTATCCTGTAGTGTATGCCTCTAAGTATAACCACGATAATATAAGTTCACTAAAAGGCACACATTACTTATTTCACGAACGATTTAACAAGCCATTATTTAAACGCATCGCTAAAAGGCTCTTTCGTGTCGGTTTTAATCAAGACGATTTAATAATCGAAATGTTGAAAAAAGAAAATCCGGCATTGGTTATTTTATCTCAGGGAAACAATATCGACCACGATAATATTATGAAATGCTGTCGTGATTTGTCAATGCCTTATGTTACCATCACAAACCTCGTAACAGAATATCATTTCCTCTCTGTTAATGCAGAAAACCTTTCTAAGCTACAACAGGATTATCTTAGGGCTAAAAGAAATTTCTTTGTCTCCGCCAATAATCTTGAGCTGAATAATTTAATGCTTGCTATCAAACTCCAAAATGCGGAGGTAATATTTTGCCCGTTAGTAGTTAGTGATGATCAAATACCTGTGTACCCTAAAAATGAGGACATATATCAAATTGGGCTTGTAGGCCGTATAGAATGCTTTCATAAGGGATACGATCTTTTATTGCAATTAGCCGGTATGGAGAAGTGGCGATCAAGGCGGATAAGATTTAATGTTTATGGCGATGGCCCTCATAAAGAAGTTTTAAATCAAAACATTTCGCTTCTTGGGTTAAATAATATTGTACTCCTTAAAGGCTATGCAATTAGTGCAGTGGTATGGAAACATAATCAAATACTTTTTATGCCATCGCGCATGGAAGGTGTTTCTTTGTCGTTATTAGAGGCAATGTATTGTAAACGGGCCGCTGTAGTAACAGATGTTGGTGATGCAGCTATGCTTATTCAAAATGGTTTAAACGGTTTTGTAGCAGATGCGGTTACCTTGCAATCGCTCGATGACGCGCTTGAGAAAGCCTGGGATAAAAGAAATGAGTGGGAACAATTGGGTATAAATGCAGCTTTAAGCCTGAGAGAGAATTATTCTTATGAGGCAGTGAAATATTTCAATGGAAAAATTTTGAAAATACTTGCTGAGCTTCATTAATAAATAAAATATGCCAGAATCATCTAAGCGGATTCTTTTCATAGTACATGATGCTGCACGAAGTGGTGCGCCAGTTCTGCTATTGCACTTTTTACGTTGGTTAAAGCAAGCTGACAAAAACACAAAATTCGACGTGCTCATACTTAAAGATGGCCCTTTGCGTAAGGATTTCGAGGATTTGGCAAAAATCTTCCTCGTCCCTAAAGCATACAGATATACCTTGGTCAATAAAATAAAAGTAAGGTTAAATCCCGATTTTTGTGATGTATATAGAATTGCCGAAGTTGCTGCGAAATTATCAAGAAACAACTATGACCTTGTATACGGCAATACAATTGTAAGCCTTCCGTATCTACTCGAATTTAAGCGAAGGCTGAAAATTAAAATTGTTTGCGCTATTCACGAGTTATCAAATGCAATAGCATTTTACTTTAATCAGCAATACATTTCCGCAGCGTTGCCCCAAACAGACCTTATCATTGCAGGATCACAAGCGGTTGCTAAAAACCTAAAAGATGAGTTTAACATACATGAAGATAAAATAAGGGTTTTTCATTCTTTTATAGACACGAACTATAATATATTAAAAAACGGCGGTCAACTTAAAAGTGAGTTAAGAATAGCCAACGATGAACTGGTAATTGGGGGAATGAGCCAAATAGAACTGCGCAAAGGTGTGGACTTGGTGGTACCACTTGCGGTTGAACTAAAACTCAAATATCCTGAAGTGAAATTTAAACTGATTTGGGTTGGCGGGTTGGCGACAGATAATTTCATACAAATTGTGAAGCAAGACGCATTGAAATGCGGAGTATCTGAGCAGGTTTTATTTATTGAACGCACACCGAACCCCAATGACTATATTAATCTCTTCGATGTATTTCTGCTGCTGTCGCGAGAAGATCCTTTTCCGTTGGTACTGCTTTCGGCAGCAAATATGGCCAAAGGTATCATAGCATTTAATGATAGTGGAGGAGCCATTGAATTATTAAACAACGGTGCCGGTTTTATGGCACCGTATTTGAATATTAGCGCAATGACTGATATAATTGCAGATCTTTATCACCATCCGGAGAAAATAAAGATAGCAGGAGAAAAAACTAAAAAGAAATTGGCAACAGAGTTTAATTCAGAGTCTATATCCCAGTCAATTTTCAATGAACTTAATAGTCTATTAAAATTATCTTAAATACTTGCTCTCTTTAAATGACTTATAAACAAACTTTTGTTGTAATTGGAGCCGCAGGATTTTTGGGATCATCTTTTTGCAAATATCTTAGAAATCTAAATCACAATGTTTTCGAAATTCTCCGGGGTCAAATATCCGGGATTGAATCAGATTTTAATTTTTTATCCAAAATTTTAAAATCTAATGGTAATCACATTGTTATAGATTTTTCTTACACGTCTATACCAAATACAAGTTTTCAAGATCCTATCAGGGATTATACTGAAAACTTATACAATGTGATACGCCACCTTGAGTTTGTTAAACAACTTCCCAATTCTTTATACATATACGTATCCTCCGGGGGCACTGTTTATGGGAACCCGTTAAGAGACAAACCTGTTAGTGAAGAACATCCTAATATTCCTCTATCTCCATATGGTATAACAAAGTTGAGTTGTGAAAAATACGTACTGATGTACCGGGAAGTTCATGGCGTAAAAACTAAAATTGTAAGACCGTCAAACATCTTTGGGCCGGGGCAAAAGCCATTCAGAGGTCAGGGGCTTATCGCTACAGCAATTGCAAAAATGCGGCAAGGTCATTCAATTCAAGTGTTTGGAGATGGTCAGCATGTTCGTGATTATTTATTTATAGATGATTTTTGTGAGGCATTATATGATATAATTAAATATGGTGCCAACGATACTTATAATATTGGATCTGGTATAGGTTTAAGCATAAATCAATTGCTTTTAGAAATTGCCGAAGCGGTGGGATTGCCTTTGTCTGTCGAAAGATTGCCTGAAAGACCCTTTGATGTAAGATACAACGTTCTGGATGTCTCTAAACTCCGATCGTTAAATAATTGGCGCCAATGCATTAACATTAACGAAGGTATATCAAAAAGTATAAAGTGGTTACAAAATAAAGATGTGTAAACGCTTTGTTTATCGTTAAATTTGTTTTTTTTAAGTGTTGTTTGAGTGAGTAGCAAAACACCAGATATTCCTACAGTTTCGGTAATTGTCCCTAATTACAATCACGGTCGTTTTTTGAAACAGCGGATTGATTCTGTTCTTGATCAAACATTCCAAGATTTCGAATTAATTATTTTAGACGATAAGTCTACTGATAATAGCAGGGATATCATTGAAACTTATGCGAGTAATAATAAAATAACTCACATAGAATATAATGAAATAAATAGTGGAAATACCTTTAAACAATGGAAAAAAGGGTTGCAAATAGCTCGGGGTAAATTCATTTGGATAGCGGAAAGTGATGACTATGCGGATAGCCAACTCCTAACTACACTGATGCAGCCATTTAATAAACATAGTGATCTGATCGTTTCCTATTGCCAGTCGATCATTATTGACGATACTAATAATTATTTAATGCAATTAGATTGGGCCGATTCGCTTAATGCTGATAAATGGAAACATGATTATTTAGAAGATTCGATGCGGGAATTAAATCAATATCTTAGTTTCAAAAACACGATCCCAAATGCCAGTGCAGTAATCTTTAAAAAACCCGATGACGCTAACATTTTAAATGATTCTTTTGATTTTAAAATGGCGGGTGATTGGGTGTTCTGGAGAAAATTATTAAACTCTAACGGCAAAATAGCCTTTTTTGCAAAGCCATATAATTATTTCAGGTTGCATGAACAATCTACAAGAGCAGCAACTAAAGAAAAGGAGTTGAACCGTATAAATGAATTCAGAAGATTAATTATACCATCCTTATCAAGCCCTTTTAATGACAAATACGATTGGATGGTTTCATGGTGGTTTAGAAGCCGCAAGGTGCTAAAAGGGAATATACAATATTACATTCCTTCCCTTCCTCCGACTCTTCTTTTTAGAATGTTTCTAATGTATTTTAAAAATGTAAAAAAGAAAATATCCCAAACTTTAGTTTTTTTTAATTAGCACGTTATGAATAATCAACTTAATGTAGTTTTTACAATTGATGAAAAATTTATACAGCATTTTTCTGTAACGTTAATATCATTACTTAAAAACAATCAAGATATCGCGTTTAATATATATGTGATACATGACATCACCGAAACAGGGCAGCTAGATCGGGTAATTGAATTTGCAAAAAATAAATATAACACCGTTTTTTATTTAGTAACTATAGATGCATCAGTTTTCGACAGTTTCAAAATAAATCGCCATTATTCAAAAGCTGTATATTTTAGATTATTATTTACCGAAATTTTACCAAAAGATCTTGATAAAATTTTGTTTTTAGACTCAGATATAGTGGTGACAGGTTCGTTAAAGGAGTTGGCTGAATATAAATTTGATAAGCTGCAATTATTGGCAGTTAATGACATGGACCAGGAAGAACACATTGAGCAGTTAGGCGAAATGGGGTTTCCAATAAAAAGGTATTTTAATGCTGGCGTATTGTTAATTAACTTAAAAGGATGGAGAGAGTTAAGTGCAGCTTGGGGTTTAATTGATTTAGCCAATAAAAATATGGATAAGATTTCCTGGTGGGATCAGGATTTGCTAAATATGTATTTTTATGATAAATGGGATAATATGGACGATAAATATAACGCGTTACATTTATCAAAAGAAAAACCAGAACTTCCAATTATAGTTCATTACGCTGGTCCGCACAAACCTTGGTTATTTATGTACGGACCTCCATATAAATGGCTTTACTGGGAGTATATAAAACTTACACCTTTTAAAAAGATAGGGTTTCCTGATTTAACCTTGAGAAATGTACTGATAAAAATTGATCGAAAAATTAGATCGATTATTTTCGACTATTTAATTCCACCAAAGAAAACCAAGGTTTAATTTCCAAGGTATATCGTAATAAAAATTAAATCTAAATTAAAATGCTATGCTGGCCTCTTTTATAATTGTTAACTACAACCGCAAAGAAGAAATATTGCTCACGATTTCCAAAACATTGGAAACCATTGCTGGCCGGCTTTCAGATTTTGAGATTGTTGTTGTAGACAATGCCTCTACCGATGGTAGTGCAGATGCAATAAGGCAACAATATCAGCAGGTAATATTAATTGAGAATCCGACAAATACAGGTGCACCTGCCTGGAACCTGGGCTTTGCCAGGGCTACCGGAAAGTATTTTATTATCCTGGATGACGATAGTCAAATAGATGGCGGCCTTGAAGGGGCATTATCTTTTTTAGATGACCATGACGATGTTGGCGTGCTTGCACTTAACATTACAGGCGGGGCTTTTCAAACCAGCCAATGGAGCAATTTGGGAGAGTATGCAGGCTTTATAGGCTGTGGCGCCATTATTAAAAAAGAGCTTTACGACAAAATTGGCGGTTATGCCGACTGGATATTTTTATATACCAATGAATACGAATACGGCATTAGATGTTTAGAGGCAGGATATAAAATTTTATTTTATAAAGACTGCCATGTTACACACCGTACCAGTAGTATAAACCGTACTAATAAACGCCTTATCACGTTTTCTGTGCGTAACGAGATGGCAATTGTGTATAAATATTTTAGCGAAAAGAATAGGAACTTATTTTTAACTCGGGTTTATTTAAATAATCTAAAGGGTATATATAGGTATGGGTTCAAATCTGTAGGGTGGTATATAACAGCATTAAGAGAATTTTATAAACTTAAAAAAATGTTAATTCACACACCCGTAAAGCCAGAAGTAGAAAAATTTTATAGCGAAAATACCTGGCCTACAGGACGGTTTTTCAAAATTATTTAATACGATTAAAATGAAGGCTTCATTTGTTATCGTTAGTTATAACAGAAAGGATGACCTTCTTTTTACCCTCAAAAGTACTGAAGAACTTATAAAAAATAGCGGCTACGAAATAATAATTGTAGATAATGCGTCAACAGATGGCAGTGCTGATGCAATCCAGCAATTACATCCCGGCGTAATATTAATAAGAAATGTTGTGAATGCCGGCGCGCCGGCATGGAACCTCGGTTTTAAAATTGCGAAAGGCGATTACTTTATAATACTTGATGATGATAGCCACATAGAACACGGCTTGGAGGGCGCTCTCGGTCACATGGATCAAAATCCTGAGATTGGTGTATTGGCATTAAACGTGGTGACTGGTCCTTACACCAGTGAGATGTGGAATTGGCAAGATGGACAGGACACCGTAGGCTTTATTGGTTGCGGGGCAGTTATAAGAAGAAAAACTTACGAAACAATTGGTGGTTATGCAGAGTGGATGTTTTTATATGTTAATGAATGGGAATATGGGTTGAGATGCATAAACTCAGGATTTCATGTTCAATTTTTTGCAAATTGCAAAGTCGTCCACCGTGCAAGCGTAATAAACCGGACTTCTAAGCGCTTACATGTTTTTGTGACTAAACATGAATTGGGTATAGTTTATAAACATTTCTCTTACAAAAGATTTAATTTTTTATTTAGAGTTGCTGTTAATAATTTGAAACTTATTAAGAACCTTGAATTTAAAAAAGCCTGGTATAATTTGTTAGGTATAATTCAGTTCTTTAAACTCGCAAAAGAATTAAAATATACGCCTGTGAGTTTTGAAGCCCAAAAGATGTTTGCCGAAAATTTTGTTAACACAAAAACATCTGCATTTGGCTTTATCTTTGAAGGCTTTGCTAAGGTATTTGAAAAGAATAAATAACTTTTGAAATAGCTAATTTTACCCCTACATTGTTGGAAAATAAATATCATTTTAACATTTCTATTGGCTCGGCAGTTCATAATGCTGGCACGAAAGCTGTAAATGATTGCAAGAAAATTCTGCTAGATAGAGGTTATAACGATATTGAAGTAAGGTTTAAAAAAAAACCTTATTTAGTTCTGTTTAATTTCCTTAAATTATTAATCACTTTAACTCAACAATTATTCTCAATTCCTAACGGGTCTATTATCATAGTGCAGTATCCGCTGTTGGGTGTTAATAATCATTTTTATAGGTTTATAAGGATTTTACAAAAAAAGGGCTGTTTTGTGGCGTGTATTATACATGACCTTGAATCACTTAGATTCAAAAAAGCTTTACCGGCAGTTAAAAAAGAAATTTTGAATCTTAACGCTTATAACGTCATAATATCCCACAATGATAATATGACACGATGGCTCGTTAGTAATGGCATAAATACCAATATAGTTAGGTTAGGCGTTTTTGATTATTTAAATGACCCAAAAAACATAAATCATTTAAATTCAAAAAATTGGAGACGGGAGGTGATTTTTGCCGGGAGCTTTCAACGGGGCAGTTTCGTTTATAAACTAAAAAACGTTACCGGAGATGTATCATTTAGATTGTATGGGAATTTAGAAGTCAAATCTGTAATGAATGACCATAACATTATTTTTGCAGGTTCATTTCCGCCCAACCAAATTGTTGGCGAGCTAAAGGGAGGTTTTGGTTTGATATGGGATGGTGATGAGATAAACGTTTGCAAGGGTAAATTTGGAGATTATTTAGAATATAATAATCCGCATAAACTTTCTTTATACATTGCTGCAGGTATACCAATCATAATACCCCATAAATCGGCCCTGGCACAATTTGTTTTAGAGCATCAAATTGGATTTACCATCCGGAGTTTGCATGATATAAGTGGTAAATTGGATCAGGTAGATGATGCATATTATAAAAAGATGTTGATAAATATTTCAACATTATCAGAAATGGTGAGAAACGGCTATTTTTTTAACAAAGCATTAAATGAGGTGGAATTGCTTTATAAACCTGCGGTAATTAAAGGATGAAAAAAATAATTGTAAATCCTAATTTTATATACATACTGGCTTTCTCATTGCCTTTTGCCGTTTATTCTTTACAGTGGTCAACCTTATATCCTCAACTTACTTTAAGCCTTTTTTACTTTTACCTTTTTACCTTCGTAGTTTGTTTTCTGTTAGGAATAATTACGCAGGTGTATTCGCCTTTTAGGTATAATCCTATATCACCTTCATCAAATAATGGGCGTGTATTAATTTTTATCTACACGTTATATTTTTTAGAAGTTCTTTATTCGAGACAACTGCCTTTATTACAAGTTGCATTAGGAAGTTTCGAGTATTCTGAATATTCATTTGGTATACCCGTTTTGCATACATTTTTGGTTTCATTTAATACCTTTTATGCTATTTACCTCTTTCATCAATATTTATCCTCTCGGGGCCGTACGCTTATCTTACAATTTATTACAGCGTTGTTACCCTTCGTTTTGTTGGTAACACGTTCAAGTATTGTACATGTTTTGCTGGGCGCCTTTTTCGTATTTCTTATTAGTCGGAAGTCTATATCATTCGGCATAGTAGTTAAAAGTGTTTTTGCTATTTTAATTGTGTTATTCTTATTCGGAGTGCTGGGCGATCTGAGGTCTAAGAGCGAAGATTCAACATATATAGCGCGCATTTCTGGTGGAACTGAGGAATTTATTAACAGTAAGGTACCTAAACAATATTATTGGTCTTATTTATATATAGCTTCTCCGGTTGCCAATCTGCAAAACAATATCAATTATACCCCAATACCGGAGGGCAACTACCAAAGTATGATCAAAAATGAATTTTTACCCACATTTTTAACTAAATTTTTATTGCAGACAGAAGAAAGACATTTTAATCAGATCAACCCATTTCTAAACGTGGGGACTATTTATGTTTACTGTTTTTCTGATTTAAGATGGAAAGGAGTGTTCTTAATGTTTTTTTATTTTATAGGAATTTTAAACATTTATTATTTTTTCTTAGTGCGAAGTAAAAGATACAAAACAACCGGCCTTGCAATTATTTGCAATATTATAGTTTTTGCCAATTTTCATAATACGATATCCTATTCTGTCATAAGCTTACAACTTATATATCCTATTATTTTTTCGATGATTAAACACCGCGATTTAAGGCGGCCTCAACAGAATCAACCGTCAAAATCTATTGATTTTGTTATACTATCTGAAAAAGTCTAATACAATATCTTTTTTGGTTTTGTCGCAAGGAGCGTCTAATCCTATGATCGGATATTCATCTTTGCTCATCTCCTTTTCAACAAGTAAATCATTCCTTAATAACGTTACTTCAATAACCCGTGGTATTGCTTTGCCTTTGTACCAAAATGGTGGCCCATAATTGTTCCCATGAATATGTATAAGCGAATGCGTTAAGGCTAATCGATTCATGATATCTTCAACCGTTACTAACTGTACATCTAAATCGTGAAATTCTAATAATATCTGGCTAACGCCGGCAATATCCATATAAAATTTCTCGTCGTTAAAAACTTTATATTCCGCACCGTCAACATCAATTTTAAGCAGGATATTTTTGTCTTCAAGTTTATATTCTTTAAGATGTGTGGCAAAGCGTTTATATTTATCAGAGTCAATTTCTGCTATGCCTTCTTCAACGAAATTTATTTTGTAATTCTTTAAATTTGGCTCTAAAAATAACCATTTAAAAATCCACCGCAACTGTTTAATGGTGCTTAAAAATTGGCGTTTTTTTATTTTGTCAATAATTATTTCCGGGTCTTTCATCGTTGGGTCGAACGCGAAAACGGATGCATCCGTTATTTTATTAAATTCAATTTCAAATTCAACATTGTATCCTACACCATAACTAATTAATACATTTACATCAGTTAAAGAAGGGCCATGCACAACGTATCCGCCATCAAATCGATTCCCTAACCTTTTAAGGCCATCAATTTTAAATGGGTTAAAAATTTTTAAATCACCAAGCATATAAATGAGTTGTTGAATGTATATTTCGTAAATTTAGCCGAAATACAGTTGATTAAAGAGTTTATTCGGGTATATCGTAATTAGTAACAAAATTATAAATTATCAACAATTAAATAAATTTTACGTTAGTGCATTAACTATTTGTTGTAGTGTTTTTCTTAATGTTTAAGTTGTCCAATCCAATTTGTTTATCCAGGTTATTAGGTAATCATTAATTTGATAATAAATGTTTGTTAATTTTCAAAATGTAGATTCCGCATCATTATCTAAAATCTACAACAGTTAACTTGGAAAAATTTCCCGTAAAAGTCTTTTATGATAATTGCATTTTTTTGATTCAAAAAATTGGCGGTATAAGTATTGTATTCTCCGAAATTTTAAGACATCTAAAAAAAGATGGAAACTTGTCAATATCTATCTTGTTAAATGGTGATGCCAGCAAAAACCTAGTGTTTAACGAAACGATTTCGGGCCTTAAATTATTTAGAGAATTTGGAATTAATAAAACGTTTCTTCCATTTATGCCAATATTAAAAAGGTTTCCTGAACAAGCTATTTTTCACAGTACCTTTAATAGATATTCTTTACAAAAAAATATAATTAAGGTAATTACAATTCATGATCTTGGCTATGAGTACGGGGTTATGCGTTCTGGCGTAAGGCGCTCTGTTCATTTGTTTTTTAAACGTCGGGCTATTTCCGGAGCTAACGCGATAATTTGCGTTTCTGAATCCACAAAAAAAGATCTTTTAAATTATTATAATGGGCTCCTTGATAAAAAAATCATAAAAGTTATATATAATGGACTTGATGATGACTTTCTTAATATCAACACGTCCCAATTTGACTATAATGAAAGTCAATATATTCTTTACGTTGGCGCCAGGCACGCTTATAAAAACTTTGATCAAGTTGTTAAAGCAGTAAGTAAAACTAAAGATTTTAAATTAGTTATTTGCGGAGGCGGCAAATTAACAATGGATGAAAGTAACTTGTTGGAGAATCTTTTAGCCACCAGATATAATTTTCATGATAATATCGAAAAAAGACGGTTAATAAATTTCTATTTATATGCTCATTGCCTAATCTATCCTTCTGCTTATGAAGGCTTCGGTTTACCTGTGTTAGAGGCGATGGCTTGTGGCTGTCCTGTAATAGCTTGTAATAATTCGAGCATTCCTGAAATAGCTGGAGGCGCAGCTATTTTATTAAACGATGCTAATTCTGAAAACATAAAAAATATAATCTTGAAATTAAAAAACAAGAAACTTCGCCATTCGCTTATGGAAATGGGTAAAGTAAATGCTCAACGTTTTTCATGGGAAAAAGCAGCCT
Organism: Mucilaginibacter sp.; assembly: GCA_965277245.1. Lineage (GTDB taxonomy): Bacteria > Bacteroidota > Bacteroidia > Sphingobacteriales > Sphingobacteriaceae > Mucilaginibacter. The sequence goes on along the minus strand of OZ255719.1, from coordinate 1,478,314 downwards.
GGGAAACATCAGACTTGTATAAACAATTAATAAGGTAAAATAAGTATTAGTTCATGAAAAAAATGTTAGTCACCGGCTCGTCAGGGCTTATTGGTTCAGAAGTGTGTTTGCACTTTTCAAGAATTGGCTGGGCAATACACGGGATCGATAATAATCAAAGAGAAGTTTTTTTTGGAAAATCCGGAGACACGAGGTGGAATCAGAAAAGATTAACAAATGATATCACAGAATACAGTCATTATGAAGTTGATATACGAGACAGGTCGAAAATATTAGAATTAGTGCAAAGTATTAAACCTGATGCTATTGTTCATACTGCAGCCCAGCCGAGTCATGACATGGCAGCTTCAATACCTTTTGAAGATTTCGACACAAACGCTGTCGGCACGTTTAATATGCTTGAGGCAACCAGGCGATTTAGTACAAATATTCCCTTTGTTCATCTATCTACAAACAAAGTATACGGTGATTCGCCAAATTATATCAAAATGAACGAATTAGACCGCAGATTTGAATACGCTGATGATAAGTATTTAAATGGCATTCCCGAGACTTTTCAAATTGACCAGACTAAACATTCGCTCTTCGGATCTTCTAAAGTAGCGGCAGATATATCAGTACAAGAATATGGGAGATATTTTAATATGCCCACAACAACCTTGAGGGGAGGATGCTTAACAGGCCCAAATCATACCGGAGTTGAATTACACGGATTTTTGAGTTATCTTATTAAATGTAACCTTGAAGAAAAGGAGTACACAATTTATGGCTACAAAGGTAAACAAGTAAGAGATAACATTCATTCTTATGACGTAGCCCGTTTTATTGAAGAATTTTTAAAAGCGCCGAGAATTGCGGAGGTGTATAATATTGGAGGAGGGAAAGATAACACTTGTTCAATTTTAGAGGCGTTTGACTTGATTGCAAACATTAGTGGAAAGGAAATGAAATATAAATATGTTGACGAAAGTAGAATTGGCGATCACATATGCTATTACAGTGACTTAAGAAAAATGAAATCACATTATCCGTCTTGGGGCATTACAAAATCTTTGAAAGATATATTTAATGAAATCTATGAATCATGGCTGGCGAGAGGTTAAACATTTATATCGCAAGCAATGTAAATATCGATTATTTTAAATTCCTTGGTAAAACATTAGAAAGTTCAGGATACAATCTAATTTCATTATATCTCATATCTGAGCAAGATTATCGAACTTTAGCGAGGTCATCGGGCGTTTCAAAAATTCGCTTAAGGGTTAAAATGTATATTTTTTATCCTTTGTATCTCATGTATAAAGGACTTACCTGTAAATCTAACAGCATTTTTATAGTTACCAGTAACACCTTTTTTGCTCCTTTATTAGTGCGTTTTATTACAAAATTAAGAGATGTAAAGGTAATACATCTTTTATATGATCTATATCCCGACGCCTTAGAAGTGGCCGGATTGATCGCGAGGCACTCATTTCAATCAAAATTACTTGGTAAAATCATGCGGCTTAGTCAATTGAATTGCAATGCTACTGTTTATTTAGGTGGGTTTTTAAAAAGTCATGCAGAAAAAAGATGGGGGTTTCCTAAAAATTCAAAAGTTATCGATATTTCAACAGATCTTAGTTTCTACACTCAAATAAATATTCCGAAAACTGTAAGCGGTAAATTAATTATCCATTATGGAGGGCAATTAGGGCATCTTCATGATGCGCTCGCAATAATTGATGCTATAAAATATGTATGCGAGTCTGATTTAAATTCATTAGTAGAATTTAATTTTTATGTTAGTGGTGCCCAAGCTGCTTATTTACAATCTGCTTTGAGCAACTATCCTGTGAAGATATTAGCAGCGGTGCCGAGTAACCAATGGAGAAATGATATTAAAGAGTTTCATATCGGGCTGGTTTCTTTAAGCTCGGGAGGCGCTTCAGTGTGTTTGCCCAGTAAAAGTTACGCAATGATGGCTGCCGGAATGGCGATATTAGCAATTTGCCCTAATTGGTCAGACCTTGCCACCCTTATTAAGCAAGCAGATTGTGGTTGGGTTATAAACAATTCGGTTTATGATGACGAAATTTCACTAAGGCAAGGTAACTATCTGGAAAATTTAAATCTTGAGAAAAGCCACAATGAAATAAGCAAAGCGTTTTATTATAAGATCAGGAATATATTATCTAATAACGAGGAACTATTTATCAAGCGAGAAAATGCTTATAATGTTGTTAGAAGTAAGTATAACATTAATAGCCTGCGCGCAAACTGGACATCCCTTATAAATGAAATTAACAACTAAAGCTTTTTTTAAGTAATGAAAAAATATGATTTTTTAATTGTTGGAGCCGGACTATACGGTTCTATTTTTGCACACGAAGCATCTAAGCGCGGTAAAAAATGTTTGGTTATAGATAAACGGCCACATATAGCAGGCAACATTTACACCGAGTTAGTCGAAGACATAAATGTTCATAAATACGGAGCTCACATCTTTCATACGAGTAATAAAAGTATTTGGGATTACGTGAATTCTTTCGTTGAATTTAACCGTTATACTAACTCACCGATGGCAAATTACAAAGGGAAATTATATAATTTACCCTTTAATATGAATACCTTTAATACTTTGTGGGGAGTAAATACACCTGAGGAAGCACAGGAAATAATCAATAAACAAATTTCTAAATTGCATATAAAGGTGCCTAAAAACTTGGAGGAGCAGGCACTTTCTCTTGTGGGTACAGATATTTATGAAAAGCTTATTAAAGAGTATACAGAAAAGCAATGGGGCAGAAAAGCTACCGAATTATCTTCTTTTGTTATTAAAAGGCTTCCTGTAAGATTTACCTTCGATAATAATTACTTCGATGATAAATATCAAGGTATTCCAATTGGTGGCTACACGCACCTTGTTGAAAAGTTATTAGCGAGAATAGAAGTTAGATTAAATGTTGATTATTTTAAAAACAAATACGAACTTGAACACTTAGCTCAAACCATTGTATACACGGGGATGATTGATGAGTTTTTTGATTATGAATTGGGGGTTTTGGAATATAGAAGTTTGCGATTTGAACACCAAATATTGGAAACGCCGAATTTTCAAGGAAATGCGGTAGTCAATTACACAGATGCTGAAACTCCGTTTACCAGAATAATTGAACACAAACATTTTGAATTTGGCACTCAACCCAAAACTGTAATTACTAAAGAATATCCTAAAGAATGGACAGTAAAAGACGAACCCTATTATCCGGTAAATAACGAGCGTAATGATTCTTTATTCAAGAAATATTCAGATATGGCTTCCTTACGAACTAATGTAATTTTTGGAGGCAGGTTAGCTGACTATAAATATTATGATATGCATCATGTTGTAGCGCTTGCATTGAAAAAAATACGTGAGATGTTCGACGAATAATCAATAAGCAGCGGTTTTTTCTGCCTAATAAGTAAAAGCACTATAGCTCACTTAAAATGAGCTAAATTGTTGATAAAGTGGATTACTGATTGATAAAAAAATTAGCTTATTTATACATAAGAATGATCGCAGTTACCGGGTCAACGGGGTTTGTAGGAAAGAATTTACTTCATTATCTCAACGATGATCGGTGTAAACCTGTTTCCAAAGAGGATTTAGCCGTGGCAAATGAAGCCCTATTTAAGAATATTTCAATTATCGTCCACCTCGCCGGCAAATCTCATGATCTTAGAAAGGTGGTTGATGTCGAAGAGTATTATAGCGTTAATTTCCAATTAACGAAGAATTTGTACGACTCATTTTTAAGATCAGACGCGAAGAAATTTATTTTTATAAGTTCAGTTAAGGCCGCTGCGGATAAGGTTAACGAGATTCTTACAGAAATAGTTGTACCTGATCCTAAAACTGATTACGGGAAATCTAAACTTTTGGCCGAGCAATATATTTTAAGCCTACCCATCCCTAATGGAAAGTCTTGCTATATTTTGCGCCCATGTATGGTTCACGGCCCGGGAAATAAGGGAAATCTGAATTTGTTATACCAATTTGTAAAAAAAGGTATACCGTATCCATTGGCAGGTTTTAATAATAAAAGATCGTTTTTAAGTGTCGAAAACCTGTGCTTCATAATCAAAGAGTTAATTGAACGAGATGAAATTCCGTCCGGTATCTATCACGTTGCTGATGATGAGCCATTATCTACAAATGAAGTAATTACAATTTTATCAAAATCTCTAGGTAGAAAATCAAGATTCTGGAAAATTTCCCCAAATTTTGTTAAGGCTTTTGCAAAGTTAGGCGACTTATTAAACCTTCCTTTAACAACTGAACGACTTAATAAATTAACAGAAAACTATGTTGTAAGCAATTACAAAATTAAAAAGGCAATTGGTCGTGATTTGCCTTTAACTTCAGGAAAAGGCCTTGAATTAACGGCCCGGTCTTTCACTGCCGGAAAATCTGTAAGGGCACTTTTATAAATGAAAACGTATTTTCGGAATAGCGGATTTACTTTCGCTAAAGTAAAATAACAATCACAAGAATTAGATTTTGAAAAATTAATCGTTTTGACCCATTTAACGTTTTGTTATATTTGCAATCCTTCAAAATAGATTTGACTGTTCTAACACGCCCATTGACGTAAAATGCGTTAATCGTACAATAAATTATATGAGTTTAAAAAGATTTTTAACTTCGGTTGTATTCTTGTTTTTTTTAATTGCGGCGCAAACATCGTTTTGTCAAATAAATTTGGTCGATGTACGGGTTGAAGATCTTACGGATGCGCAAGTAAGGCAATTTATACAGAAAGCAGCATCAGTTGGTTATACAACAGACCAGCAAATTTCCCAAATGGCTATTGCCCAAGGCATGAGCCCTGTAGAATCTCAGAAGCTAATTCAACGTGTCGACCAAATCAGAAAAGACGATGCCAATAATACCGGCAATGGTTACAATAATTTTAATCAGCAAAATGCCGATCATAATGGGCGAACGCCAATCAATTATGCGGATACGGCATATACTGATACCTCTGTTGTAGGAAGCCGTAACGCACAAAACATACGCAAAGTACAAATGCGCGATGCATTTGGTAATTTTATACCTAAAATATTCGGTGCCGAACTTTTTCAAAATAACAACAGAATAAGTTTTGAACCGAACTTACGGTTGGCAACCCCCAAAAGCTACATCGTAGGGCCCGATGATCAGTTACTCATAGATATAACCGGCGATAATGAAGCGAGTTATAACTTAAAAGTATCGCCCGAAGGCGCAATCAAAGTTCAATATGCGGGTTTGATAGCCGTTGGGGGCCTAACTATAGAAGAAGCTACGGCCAAAATAAAGACAGCTTTATCGAAAACATATCCGGGGTTGCATACAGGCAGAACAAATGTTGCCGTTAATCTGGGTAACATCAGAAGCATTAAAGTTACTATCGTAGGCGAGGCTGTCAAACCGGGATCGTATACAATTTCTTCATTATCAACCGTTTTCAATGCACTTTATGCATCTGGAGGTCCCAATAAAAATGGCTCATTCAGGCAAATACAGGTTATCAGAAACAGCGAAGTTGTTACAACTGTAGACGTTTATGATTTTCTTTTAAAGGGGATTCAAAAAAATATAAGGCTTCAGGATCAGGATGTAATTAATATCCCGGTGTTCAAGACTCGCATCGAAATGAATGGAGAGATTAAACGGCCGGCTTTATATGAGATTTTATCAACCGAATCACTGGAAGATGCAGTGAATTTTGCGGGAGGGTTTACCAGCCAGGCATACACGGCTAACTTAAAGATCCTGCAGAATACTAATAAAGAGCGAAGAATTATAGATGTACAAGCAGATGAATTCAAAACTTACAAACCAGTAAATGGTGATAAAGTTATTGTGGAGAAAATTTTAGAACGATTTGAAAACCGTGTTGACATTAACGGCGCTGTGTTCAGGCCGGGGAAATTTGAACTAGATAAAGGATTAACTTTAAAAGGGTTGATTTTAAAAGCCGATGGTATTAGAGAAGATGCTTTCTTAAATAGAGGTTATATTTCACGGCTTAACCTTGATAATACTGCCGCACTTGTTTCATTTAATGTAGATCGGGTGTTAAAAGGACTTGATCCCGATATCCCTTTGCAACGAGAAGACAAAGTAACTATACAGTCTCTATTCGATCTTCGTGATGAGTATAAGGTGCAGATAGAGGGAGAAGTTCGTAACCCGGGAACATTTAAGTATGAAGAAAACATTAATGTAGAATCATTGATACAAATGGCTGGCGGATTTAAAGAGGGGGCTACACCCAATCGTATTGAAATAGCCCGCCGGGTAAAAAACAGCAATGCGCTATCTGCATCTGCTATTACAGCTCAAATATTTACAATTAATATTGATCAAAATTTAAGGTTAATAGGGGGGACATCCTTCATTCTGCAACCATTTGATATTGTTTCTGTAAGGAGCTCAGAGGGTTATCAAGTACAAAAAACAGTTAAAATCGAGGGGGAAGTGCTTTATCCGGGCTCCTATACTATTCAAAGAAAAGACGAAAAAATACTCGACCTCTTAAAAAGAGCAGGGGGTTTAACAGCAATGGCTTTTCCTGCCGGTGCATCTTTAAAAAGACCCGGGCCTCCTGTTGAAACCAACTCTATAATCAACAAAAATAAGGTTAAAGATGAAAATGATAAACTGGTTAATCTTAAGAGGTTACAATTTGCACAGGGTGCAACAGACACAGTTACAACAAAACAGGATTCTATGATCCTAAAGAGTGACTATGTTGGTATAGATTTAGTTAAAATATTAAAAGACTCTTTAACAAGAGATAATCTCCTTTTAGAAGATGGTGATATAATTAATGTTCCAAAACAATTACAAACCATAAGAGTAACAGGCGAAGTTCTAAAACCAATTAATATTGTTTACCAACCGGGCAAATCAATGGAGCAGTACATTAATGAGTCGGGTGGGTTTACTTATAACGCCAATAAAAGAGGAGCATATGTTGTTTATGCAAATGGTTCGATAAAATCAACCAGCAAGTTTCTTTTTTTTTATGACTATCCATCCATAAAACCTGGCGCTGAAATTTTTGTACCTAAACACCCACCGCGAATACCTTTAGGCTTACAAGGTATTGTTGGCCTTTCATCTGCCCTGGCATCATTAGCGGTTATTGTTATAACACTGTTTAAAAATTAGTTTGCAAGGCAAGAATTCTGCCTTGACAATCAATCATCGCTTTAGTTGCATTAGCAGTGAAATATAATCGATTAATGTTTATAGGTACGGGCTTTGTTGTTTTTATAAAATGAACAAGCTGTTTATCATGTTATTTTTCTTAATATTTACGTAATCAGTTTCCAAAACATCTAATTAATGTTCACCAATTTAAGAATAACGTTTAAATTTGATTGGAAACCAATACTGGTGAAACCAGGGTTCACCATCAATTAAGTGAAAATGAATTTCACGTTTGTCCCTATCCTAATCTTGTTGTTTTTTGCTATAGAACTTGTCTATTTCAAAATCGCATCCTATTTTAACATTATTGATAAGCCTAATTTACGAAGTTCACATACAGACATAACCATAAGGGGCGGGGGAGTAATATTCGCAATTTCTCTTTTTTTATACCCTTTGTTTGGAAATTTCGAACAAAGGTGGTTTTTGTTAGGTCTATTTTTAATAGGTACCGTAAGTTTTTGGGACGATATAAAGCAATTAAATACCATTACGCGGCTTAGTGTTCAGTTAATTGCAGTAACGTTATTGTTTTATCAGCTTAATCTATTCGTATTCTCCCTTTACCTGCTCTTAGTTGCGGTGATTGCCACCATTGGAATAATTAATATCGTAAATTTCATGGACGGCATTAATGGCTTAACAGGCTTGTATGGGCTAACTGCACTCTCTACACTTTTATTTATTAACCGTGATATCCATTTTACGGATAGTAAATTTTTGTTTACCGTTATTATTGCCTTAATTGTTTTTCTTTTTTTTAATTTCAGAATAAAAGCTATATGTTTTGCCGGGGATGTGGGTAGTGTTAGCATTGCATTTATAATCGTGTTCTTCTTATTCCAACTAATTCTAAAAACTCATAATCCAGCTTATATTTTATGTCTTTTAATTTATTGGGTTGATGGTTTAAGCACTATAACTTTCAGGATACTTAGGAGTGAAAACATTTTTAAGGCGCACCGCAGCCATTTTTATCAATATTTATCGAATGAAAAAAAAGTTCCGCAATTGGTTGTATCGTCTGTCTATGGCTTGGCTCAATTAATCGTAAACGTTGTAGTTTTACTTTTTAAACCGAGTTTAATTTGCGTATTATTGATTGCGGCTATCAGTTTCTCACTTTTTATATTAATAAGATTTTTAACAGAAGGCTATCAAAAATTAGTAGTGGTAAATAATTGCTCAATAAATAAATAACAAAAACAGAATAACTGCTACATGCCATATTTTACAAAACACCTGCTTCATTTAACTTTTTTAGGATTGTTGATAATGGTATTTTGCTCCTGTAAAAAGGACGTAAAAGGCCAGCAAACCGTTTATTTTAATGATTTTGAATCGGCTGATTTAACTAACATTACAGGTGGAACGATAGATATTTTTAACGGTACGCACGTTTTAGGCCGATATAACCTCGGCAATTTTAATTTGATTGTTCCAAACTTACCAAAACACGATGTTGTTCAAGTATCATTTGACCTTTATATACATGATACCTGGGATGGTAATACTTTAGATAACGGATATGCCGGTCCTGATATTTGGAAATTTTTAATTGACGGGCAAACATATATAAATACAACCTTTTCAAATTCGGCATGCCCTGTAAATCAATTCTGCCCGCCTCAATCTTATCCCGAAAATTACCCTAACAATAACAATAATCCAAAAACTGGTGCCTTTAACATTAATTTGCCCGGGGCTTGCTATTTGGCAACTAATCCGCAGGGTACAACACAATATAAAATTTTCAGGCAAATAAGTCACTCAAAGTCAACCGTGCAAATTCAATGTTTGGATAGTTTGGTTCAAAAGAATATCCCTGTTGGAAATCGATTTTGTGACGAAAGTTGGTCAATTGACAACCTAAAAGTGAATGTAATTACGTTATAATGGCTACAAGAAATTTACTTCTTACGTGTTTTTTCTTTGCGGCTGTTTGTCAACTTAAAGCGCAAACTATTCCTGTTGGTCTGCCTGGTCTCGATGATTATTATCGCAGGCAGCAGTTGCTGGACTATAAAGATTCTTTAACTTCATTCACTGCCCGGCCTTTTTTAGGAACTGCAAACCTTGGACGGAAGATTTTTTTCCCGGATTCTGCAGTCGGCACGCTCACAGGAACTGAAACAAGGCCATTGCAAAAGTTTAAAAATAAGTTTACTGCATTTTTATTGCCGGCAAGTATCCAAACTCAAACCAATACAGACCATCCTTACGGATGGAATGATGGCGCTATGATACCTGCAAAGGGATTTCAAACATTGGTAAGCGCGGGGTTGTACGTAAAATATGGCATACTATCAGTACAGTTAAGGCCGGAGTTTTTAACTGCTGCAAATAGTGACTTTGAAACCTTAAATAAAAACCACTACGATACTTTTTTTGCGCGCTATTATGACTTTTATAACAATATAGACTTACCGGCAAGATTTGGAACAACGCAATATACAAAAGCATACTGGGGACAAAGCAGCATAAGGCTAACCTATAAATCGTTGTCGGTGGGGGTCTCGACAGAGAATTTGTGGTGGGGGCCCGGTATCAGAAATTCATTACTGATGAGCAATTCTGCACCTGGCTTTAAACATATTACATTTAATACAGTAAAACCTATAAAGACCCTTATTGGCACTTTTGAAGGTCAATTAATTGCCGGCCGATTGGAAAACTCAGGCTATGGACCTTTAGAACCAGACAGCACTCACTTGTATTTTGGCAACCCATTGTATGTACCTAAACCTACTGACTGGCGTTACCTTACAGGCTTTGTATTAACCTGGCAGCCGAAATGGGTATCTGGTTTATTTTTGGGCATGGCGAGCAGTTCACAGCTTTATAGTAAAGATTTGGGAAGCTTTAGCAACTATTTTCCGTTTTTTTCTCCAATAAAAAAGACATCTGCAGATGAGCCAATAAATGCCCCTGACAGAAGAAGTTCACTTTTTATGCGATGGATACTGCCTCAGGAACAAACAGAATTTTATTTTGAATGGGGTACCAGCAATACTACTAATGACTTGCGAAACCTTTTGCTTCAGCCTCAAGACGCCAGGGCATATGTATTTGGTTTTAGGAAATTTGTACCTTTTAACAGAGAACGTAACGAAAACATTTTAATAAGCGTAGAAGCAACTCAGCTTGCCGAAACTACCCCGGAAAAAATTTATGCCGGGGAGGAGTGGTATGTCAATTCTTATATAAGACAAGGTTACACAAACAATGGCCAATTATTGGGCGCAGGTATAGGCCCGGGCGCCAATTCACAAACAATAGACGTAAGCTGGGTAAAAGGCCTGAAGAGATTGGGAATACAATTCGAAAGATATTTGCATAATGATGATTTTTATATTTATGCATTTAGCGACAATTATGACTGGAGGCTACATTGGGTTGATCTGGCAATTGCTATTAACGGCGAATGGAATTACAAGAATTTAATTTTCAACGCCAAAATTCAAAGGATTAAGTCTCTAAACTACCAATACTATTTAGATCCAAGTACACCTGTTGAAGATAATTACTTTCAAAAAGGCCTTAGCGCTTCCAATTTCCAGATACAGGCAGGTTTAACTTATAGATTTTGAAAATGAAATCACAATACTTAAAAACAAGCCTGCTTTTTGCCTTAAATCTATCTGCAATTGCAGCATGTGCGCAATCATTACCGGTCGGTTTTCCCGTTTTGGACGACTATTACCGCAGATTGCAGATAATTGGTAGATATGATTCTACGGCATCATTTACCACCCGGCCCTTATTTCCATCGTCTGATGGGAAAATAAAAAACGTATTTGACCCTGACGCTACAGTACAAAACGATGGATGGACTAGTGTACCACCGTTAATATTTGCCCGCGGCCTCGGCTTATTTCAGATCTTACCCATTACAATACAACAGCAATTCAATTCAGACCATCCTTATGGTTGGAATGATGGCCTTATGATACCTGCAAAAGGTTATCAAACAATGGTAAGCGCCGGTTTTTTTGTTAAACTGGGACCTCTAAGTGTTCAATTCCGGCCCGAATTCGTTTATGCTTCCAATCCTATATTCAATGGATTTGCATCAACCCCAAGAACGAATGGCGATTTAATTAATTACTATAATTACCATAATCTTATAGACGAGCCTGAAAGAATTGGGACAAATAATTATCATAAGGCTTCATTAGGGCAAAGCAGTGTACGATTAACTTTTGGTGCAATTTCTGCCGGAATATCGAATGAAAACTTATGGTGGGGCCCCGGCATACGTAACAGTTTAATTATGAGCAATAATGCTCCAGGCTTTAACCACGTCACACTTAACACAGTAAGACCCATTCATACTTTGTTAGGCTCTTTCGAAGGGCAGATCATTGGCGGCATATTAAAGGCTACCGGGCAGCCGAGCCTTTCCGTTACAACAGATTCTTTAGGAGACGTTTTGCCCGTTTTTAAGCGAAATGATTCGCGTTATTGGACGGGTATTAATCTTGTCTACCAACCAAAATGGATACCCGGGTTATTTTTAGGATTCATACGCACTTTTAATGCCTACAGAAGTGATGTTAAAAGCGTTAAAGACTATTTGCCCTTTTTGTTAGCGTTTGAAAAATCTGGTGTAAATAATGGTGGCGGGGATGAAATAGCGAGGGACCAGCAGACTTCACTATATGCACGCTGGATACTGCCGAAAGCTAAAGCAGAAATTTATTTTGAATATGGCTTAAATGACAATTCATTTAATTACCATGATTTTTTAGCAGATCCGGAACATTCGAGGGCGTATATTTTCGGCTTTAGAAAGATTATACCTATTAAGTCCAACAGTGATGAGGGTATATTGTTTAGTTCAGAGATCACTCAATTGTCGCAATCTGCCGATCGGTTTATTAGAGGTGCAAGTGGTTGGTATATTCATTATCAGGTGCAAGACGGGCAAACAAACCAGGGGCAAATATTAGGTGCCGGCACAGGTTCGGGTGGTAACTTGCAAAGTATGGACTTGAGTTGGGTTAAAGGATTAAAAAAATTGGGTGTTACTTTTGAGCGGTATGAACATGATGTAGATTATGCCGAAGGCCAAGCTCAATTTAACCCTGTTAGCGGCCATAGCCGTAACTGGGTAGATTTTGCTTTCGGTTTAGCAGGAGATTGGAATTATAAAAATTTATTATTTAACTCTAAAATTCAAGCGGTTAAGTCTTTGAATTACGAATGGATACTAAAAGATTATACACCAGGCGATCTCTTCTATATCCCACATAATGACGTATTTAATCTACATGCAGAGTTGGGTGTTACGTATAGATTTTAATTTTAGAGCTAATTAACGCTTGATCTAAGATTTTATGGCATATTTAATTGATTTGAAAACTTTTACGGACAAGAGGGGCAACTTAACTGTTATAGAAAGAACTATACCATTTGACATAAAACGGATATTTTATATTTACGGTGTAGATGGGTCCAGACGGGGAGGGCATAGGCATAAAAACACAGTTCAGGCTGCCATTTGTATACAAGGAAGTTGTTCAATTTATAATAACAACGGTATAGAAACCAATGAAATTGTTCTTGACAAGCCATCGAAGTGCCTTATACTGGAAAACAATGATTGGCATGTTATGCATAGTTTTTCTGCAGATGCCATTCTAATGGTTTTTGCATCTCAGTTTTTTGATGAAAATGACTACATTTTCGAGCCTTATTAGCTATGATAGAATTCGAGAATCTTGGCGAATTAAATGCAACATTTGTTGATGATTACAAAGCTGCATTTAACGAGGTACTTAACAATGGGTGGTATATACTCGGAAACAAACTGCAAGGTTTTGAAGAAGAGTTTTCATCTTATTGTGGCGTACCACACTGTGCAGGCGTCGCGAACGGTTTAGAAGCGTTATCTATTTCTTTAAGAGCCTGTAATTTGCAGAAGGGAAGCGAGGTTATAGTACCTTCAAACACCTATATAGCAACAATCCTTTCCATATTGCACAACGATATGGTTCCGGTTTTGGTAGAACCGGATATTGCAACCTATAATATAAACCCGGGTAAAATAGAGGCTCGTATTACAGCGAATACCAAGGCTATTATGGTTGTTCATTTATACGGCAAAATGTGCCAAATGGATAAGATTGTAGCATTAGCGCAAAAATATAACCTCAGGATTATAGAAGATTGTGCGCAAGCCCATGGTGCAAAATTTAAAGATAAAACTGCGGGTACTTTTGGAGATTTTGGCGCCTATAGCTTTTATCCCACAAAAAATCTTGGCGCTTTAGGTGATGCAGGTGCAATTGTAACCAATAGCGATGATTTGTATGAACAGGTAAAAATGCTGCGAAACTATGGATCGGAAACTAAATATTACAATAACGTTGTTGGGTTTAACTCACGCCTCGATGAGGTGCAGGCAGCTTTTTTATCTGTGAAATTAAAAAAACTTGATCTCATAAATGAGCATAAAAGAATACTTGCTAAGTTATATCAGGAAAACCTAAAAAGTGATTTTATAAAACCTGTAATTGATCCCGACTATTTGGATGTGTTTCACATATATAATATAAGGCACCCCAAAAGAGATGAGTTAAAATCTTATCTATTGAAAAATAACATTAAAACAGAAATACATTATCCTATACCGCCCCATAAGCAAAAGGCATTAAAAGGCATGTTTAAAGCAAATTTTCCTATTTCTGAAGAGATTCACCAAACTACTTTAAGCTTGCCAATTTCGTTTATGCATTCCCAAGACGACATTGGTGTCGTGATTGAAGCTTTAAATAACTTTTAGGCTAAGTCTCTGGGCTTTTTGATAAATACCAGGTATAGGCTTAGTGCTAAAACGGCAACAAGAATGCCTATAGTAATCGCTTTAGGGTATTTAAGTCTATTTTTTATCAATGGCAGTTCCGGATTATCAACAATCTGCACGGTGGGCGTTTCTTGCGCCAGCATTGTTTTACTCGCTTCCAGATTCTTTACCGTTTCAGAAAATATGGCGCCCAATACAGACTTGTCGCGTTCCTTAACCTCAACGTTAGCATTGGCAGAGGTATATGCAGGGTTTAAATCTAACAAGGTTTGATTTGCCGACGAGGCGGTATAGGTTTTATGAGTTAATATTGCTCCAATGCTATCTGCCCTGTGCTGTAACCGATTCACATTGCTTCGTAATCTGGTTGTTTTTGTTCTGATATAAAATTCTGTAGCCTGAGATATCATTCTTGTGCAAAACAGTAACGCCAGTCTTTCATCTTTCATGGTGGCATCAACTTCAAAAAATCCGAGTTTTTTATCTGTTTTCGCTATCCCAAATTCATTGGTCAGTATAAGCTTGGTCATTTCGTGTAAGAGGCTATCTTGCAAGCGGTTATAATGTGCAGTATCAGTCGGGAATACAACCGGCTTTTCGTTAGGGCTATATCTCAACCATTTTTTATCCAGTTTATTAACGTGAGCATACTTATCTGCAAGCGATTCTTTGCCATTTAAGCTATAAGGTGTTTGTAAAGTCGCCTTAATAAGGTCCTGACTTTTTAAAAGCTCTTGCACATTGTCGCCGGCAAGCACACCGCTGCTGCCGCCCATACCATCTAAATTGAAACCAAACTGGCCCGCAATTGCACTAAGCCCGCCGCCACCGCCAGATTTTGAATCATCTACCACAAATGTTAAACGAGCAGTGTATGTTGGGGTGCTTAACCAGGATACAACAGCCCCGCCCAAGGCACCGATAATTATCGCACTTAATAATGCACTTTTAAATCGAAAAAGATATTTAACATCGTTG
Organism: Mucilaginibacter sp.; assembly: GCA_965277245.1. GTDB lineage: Bacteria > Bacteroidota > Bacteroidia > Sphingobacteriales > Sphingobacteriaceae > Mucilaginibacter. The sequence goes on along the minus strand of OZ255719.1, from coordinate 1,463,300 downwards.
TAGCGGGCATTTAGAGCATTTTTAAAAGAAAACTCAGGTTCTTGATTTGGAGTTTGAAATTCTGAACTCATGTTAAAGTTTAAAAATAGCTATTAAACTAATTAACACCGTTGATAAGGCTGAAGCAATACCAGCTATTTCGCCTATGCCAACCTTTAACGATAAACTTGGATCTTTAGCCGGCACTATGATCTTACTGCCGGGTTTAATTTCTGGATAATCTCTAAAAAACAGGAAATGCCGTACCGGGCTATTCAAGCCATTAGGATATTTTACGTAAGCACCTTTTAAACGTGCTTTAGACGTTGTGCCGCCTGCGGCGTTTATATAGTATTTAAAACGATGACTTTCAAAACTTATAAGTTGTGGATTATTAACTTCGCCTGTAACTTCTACAAAAGTTACCACTCGTGGTATATATATACTATCCCCGGCCAGCAAGGTCATACTTTCGCGCGTTAATTTATCATTCTTCCGCGTAGTAAGATCAAGATTTACCCTAACCCCGTTACGATAAACCTGTGCATTTTCTAAAGAGCCATATGGCGTTATACCGCCTGCGGTTTGTAAAAACTCAAGTGCGGTCTCATCCCGGCGTTGTACTGCATAATCTCCTGGAAACAATACTTCGCCTTTAATACTAACATTGCCAAGTGTTCTGTAATTTACCAGGCGCTGTACGTATATATAATCTGAGGGTTCCAGCTCAATGTTGTTGTTAGCATTTGTACTCATATCAACCGTAAACAATTTTACAAGCTGATTGGCAACACTATCCTGTGTATTTTTGATAATGCGGGATATATCTACATGCTGCCGGGCGGCCTGATCTGCAAAGCCGCCCGCCATGGCAATAACATCTGCAAGTTTCATACCCTTACGATATATAAATTTTGAAGGTTCCCGAACAAAACCGTTAACACTTATCATTTGCTTTGATATAAAAGCACTTTCATCCTGGATTACTATACTATCTTCCCGAAGCAAGGCAATATCATTTCTACCGCTTATAATGTCTAACGGCGAAAAAGAAACAAACTGTTTTTCCAGGTTCGGTAAGGTGCGGTTAATATAACCACGTTCTTTGTATGCTTCCGGCTTAAGGCCGTTAGCTAATTTAAGTAACGCCGACAGGCTTAAACCTGCTGTAAGTTCATACGGCCCGGGCCTATATACTGCACCTTCCAATACCACCCGGTTAGCAAATCTATTTGTTATAGCCCCAATAGTAACTAAATCGCCGTTTCTTGGCGTAAAGTTGGCAAACAGATTTGCGGGCACGTCTTTCACCTCACGTTCTATGTTGTTTATTTGCTCAATTTTGGCTATACCCTTGTAAGCTATATCTGTAAAACCTCCTGCAAAGTTTATTAAATCATCTAACTGTTCATTATCTTTAAGTTCATAGATGGCCGGTCTTTTAACCTCGCCCGCTATTGACACCCTTTTGCGGTAAACCGGTATTCTGATCACATCCTGATCTTCTAAACGGATATTATCTGTTAAAATGGCTTTTTGCAGAAAATTATAAAAGTCTACCGTTTTATAAATTTTGTTATTGCGTATTAATTCGATGTACCGAAGCGAGCCATTGGCACTTGGGCCCCCCGAATTATAAAGTGCATTAAAAAGCGTTGATAACGATGAAAGTGTATATGAGCCAGGTGTTCTCACTTCACCCAAAACGGTTATTTTAATACTCCGGGTATTGCCTAAATTTACTGTAAGCTGTGTTTGGCCACTATTTAGGCCGGGGTATACTTTTACTAAGCTCCTGCGAATTAAAGCTGTGGCTTGTTCTATTGTGAAGCCGTTTACGTAAATAATACCGCCATATGGTACCTGAAGGTTTCCTTCGGGAGTCACCTTACTTTTTACACTGCTCTCATTTAACCCCGTAACCAATACGATCACCTCGTCTCCCGGCCCTAAAACATAACCTTTTGGCGTTGCCAAATTAGCATTGGGTTCAAATTTAATAGCGCTTTGCCCGAAAAAATCTAATCCGAATATTGTAAGCGGTGCTGGTGTAGCATGAACAGGCGTTAATGGCTTTTGTGCTAACGCCATTGGTTTAATAACCAGGTTATTACTGTCTCTCGAAAAATCTATATTATCTTTCTCAGATTTACTTAAAGATTTTTTATTTGCCTTGCTATTTAAGCTCAGCGAAGTAAACCTATCTTTCAAAGCCTGAATTTCTTCAGATGGCAACCCTTTATCTGCCATTAGCTTATAGCCTTCAGCTTCAGAGAGGCCGTTATCCTGAAGTTTCTTCCAGATTTGCGTTACTTGGTCATCGGTCAGCTGGCTGACCTTAATATTTTGGATGTTGTTTAACGAAACCGACTGTGCAAAACTTTGTTGTTGAACACCTGCAAAGGATAAAAGAAGAAGAGTAATAAGAATTAATTTAATGCGCATTTGTTCTTATAAGAGATTATTAAACATGCAAATATAACGCAATATACGTATCAAAATCCATACGAAACGCCTAATGTACCTTGGTTAGGAACGGCGGTGGTTTGTATAGCCGGCATAATTATTCCTTTTTGATGCATATACATTCCCCTAAGATATAAGCGGTGTATGAGTTCGTATTTGGCCTCAAATGTAAATTGGGTTTGTGTTTGTATAGGGCCTTGTTGAAGAAATTTTGGTTGTGGCATTGCAAAATACTGATCGAGTAACGTACCGTCGCGCCCTTTTCTTACATATATTATTTGGACACTTGTGGTTAACCGGCTAAACGGATTATAAGATAACCAGCCGATAGCCTTATCTGCATTTTGGCCTATCCAGTCGCCCAGTAAATAATTTTGGTTTGTATAATTTTGTGCTGGTATTAAATTCTGATATACAAATGGATTTATGGCAGTGTATTCTAATCCTAATGTTAAATATGGAATAAAAACATCTGTTACAGAACCGCCTATGTTAAAGCCGATTTGGTTGCGGCTTTCTGCAGAGTTAAAGATGCTGCCCAGGCGTATTTCGTCAATAAATAATGTGGCATATAAGTGTGTGTTAGGGATATTATTACGTGAACTGGCCTGAAAGAAGAACTGACCGTTAGATCCTGTGCTTATTTTGTACCTGCTCTCATATTGATCGTAGGCTTTAAAAAATAATACCGGGATAAGATAACCCGCATCCAGGTTGTCGCTCGATATCATAGATTCGCCAATGCTTAGTGACAATCCCCTTGAAGGCAAGAAAGTAAGGCTATGAGAGGCCATATATTTCTGAACATATACCTCCCTGTTAATACCATACAGATTGTTACCCTTATTATAAGTCCTTGAAGAGTCAATTATGCCCGACTGAAGAAAAGCGAATGTATAATTGAATTTAAGCCATTTTAACGGTTGATAATCCAGTCTTATGAACGGGTAAGCCGGCGCTTTATCTGATAATACCAGCCGGCCATTTTGCCCATATCCCCACAGAATTTGGTCTTTGCCCACGGTAATTAGTCCATTATCCCAACTGTACGTAATATTCGCCCTAACGTCGCTATAATTTAAAGATTTCGAGTTGTTCGGGTTGGTGGTGCGTACAATGCCTGTCTCCGGCGTAAATTGCCTCAGGCTATCTATACCCTTACCCGTTTCGTTAATATCCTGAAAATAGGCCTGGAAACTGAAATGATTGCCTGCCTGCCCCCAAAAAGCCAAGCCCGAAGCTTGTTTAAAAACACTTTTATTTGCGCCGAAAGTGGTTTCATAAGTTAATGCAGGGTCGGCCCGTAAAATAAAATTGGGTTTTGTGACCGATAAAAGCCTGCGATCGCCATATTGATCTTTTCTAAATAAAAAACTACTGCTATCTTTCTGGTTTATGTTAAACTCACTATATTCATTTAAATAAAATTGGAGCTCTTTTTTTTCTGTAGATGTTAATGTAATTACAGAATCTTGTAGAAAATGCAATAGTGTTGCAATTTGTTTACGGCTTACGGGTTGTATAAGATCATCAAATGTAATATTGCCTTTTTGAGCCTGCCGTGCCAGATAGTTGTACACCGGATGATTAGGATTTTCGAAAACTGACTGTGCATTGGTATTTGCTGTTAGCAATATCGAGCCTATCACTAACAATGTAAGGCATTTATAAATATTATTCATTTATATGTAAATGTGGCATAATAAATGTTATTAAGCTATCTGTAGCCACAAAGGCAAAGATGCTTATATAAACGGAAACATTAAAGCCTTTGCGGTTAATATCTACAAGGTTATATGGTTTGCGTTAGAAGATAAACTTGGTGCTTAAAATTAAAAAGTTATTTTTGCACCTTTTGTTCTTAACAGAATAATACACCCTTGTTACTGAGCCTGGCTTAATAACATGAACTACTTACATGAAAAAAAATCTACAAACTTCTACCTCGCCTAAGCATATTGTTACCACAACTGCTTACAATCTTAAAATTTTTGAAACAAAAGGTGTTGTAAAAAACAGAGATTATCATGTTACGACTTATAATAAGGGCAACTTTACCTTCCTTGTTACACTATGAAGCTAAAGATCGCAATTGCCGGCACCCGTGGTATTCCTAATCATTATGGTGGTTTTGAACAAATAACCTCGTACCTGGCCCCTGGTTTGGTTGCTAAAGGGCATGCAGTAACAGTATACAATTCGCACAATCATCCGTATCACCAAAATGCATGGAAAGGTGTTGACATTATCCATCGGTACGATCCGGAATATATTTTAGGCACCGCAGGGCAGTTTGTTTATGATTTAAACTGCATCAAAGATATTGCTAAGCGCGATTTTGATGTGGTACTGTTTATGGGTTATACCAGCAGCTCTGTTTGGGGAAGGCTATTTCCGAAAAATGCAGTCATCATTTCAAATATGGATGGTTTGGAATGGAAACGATCTAAATATTCAAAGCCTGTACAGCAGTTTTTAAAACATGCCGAAAGCATGGCTGTCAAATACAGCGACTTTTTTATTGCAGATTCGGAGGTAATTAAAGTTTATCTTCAGGATAAGTATAAAATAAATAGCGAATTTATAGCTTACGGGGCCGAATCTTTTAAAGCAGATAACGAGTTCGACCTGAGTACTTTTAATCTTGAACCACAAGAATATTTTTTGCAGGTAGCCAGGTTGGAACCGGAAAATAATATTGAGACTGTTTTAGATGGCTTTCATAAAAGTAAATCTGTAAAAAAGTTTATGGTGGTTGGTAACAGCGCTAATAAATTTGGCAGGCATTTACGGCATAAGTTTAGGCATGATGAAAGAATATATTTTCATGATGCGATATTTAATACCGAGACCATACAAAATTTACAGCATAACGCCTATCTATATTTTCATGGCCATAGTGTGGGAGGTACAAATCCGTCGTTATTAGAGGCCATGGCGGGCGGTGCATTAATTGCGGCTCATGATAACCCCTTTAATCGCTCGGTGCTTAATAACAATGCATTTTATTTTAACAGCTCTAAAGACGTTGGTCATTTAATAGAAGTGTTTGCCAAATCTGAGTCTGAAGAAAAAATGATACAAAGCAATAAACAAAGAATCAGCAGCGATTATAACTGGCTGAAAATAATTAATCAGTACGAAGAGTTTATTGATAACTGCTACCGGATTAAACATAATCTGGCACCCAGGGTTCATGTACCCATAATTAAAGTGCTTTCTGCAAGCTAACAGGCTGTATCACCAGATCAAATTTAAAGGGGTGTTAATACCCTCGGCTAAGCCTCTTGATAAAAAAGAGGCTTTTTGCTTTTTATTACGAAGTTTAAAATACAACCAAAGTAACAAATAATAGCCTAAATTGTATGCCATGGCTATCGGGATAAGAGGTTTGCTAACATAGCGCCTTATAAACCAAAGATGATTGCGGCTGTAGTAATAATGTATCACGGGGTTTAGAACACCTTCTTTACCCGAACTCTTTCCTGACACACCCGCCTCATGATAAATTTTCGCAATTGCCACGTATTCTAATTCGTAATTATTGCTACGCAACCGGAACGAGAGGTCGGCATCTTCATAATACATAAAAAAACGGCCGTTAAACAGGCCAGTACTCTGTAAAGCGCTATTTCTAAACATTGCACAGCATCCACTAACCCATTTTACATTTAACGGCTTACCGGTAGTTTGATATCGGCCGGCAGTTTTAGATATCACATTACCAGTTATGTGATTAAAAGAGCCGGGTCCGTTCCACAATATGCCTTTATCGTGCATCCAATAAATTGCCGGCTGCACAGCCGCAAGTTTCGTATTTTTATCCAGGCATTCTTTTAAGATAGTAATAATGTCACTTTCAACTATCGTATCGCTGTTAATTAATAAAGAATATTCATAGTTATTAATTATACTATACTGCAGTGCCTTGTTATTACCTTCAGCAAAACCCAGATTTTCCTTATTGTCGATAAAAAAAACCTCTGGAAACTGCCGTTCTAAAATTGCAAGAGAACCATCGGTCGACCCGTTATCCGCAACTATAACGTCTAAAACTTGCTGGTTACAATGCTCCATAAGTGAGCCAACACACGCTGCGGTATGAACCGGTGTGTTGTAATTCAAGATAATAACTGCTACCGCTTTAGGCATTTGTTAAAGAAGGCCGTTTTCATTTACGTAGGTTGCCCGCACCGCAAACTTAAAAAATAGCAGGGCTAAAATGCAATATTATCGCAGAGTCGGTCACTTCAAACAAGATGCGACTTGTGCATATTTGGATTGGTAAAGTATTGCTGTTAAATTTGATGCCAACCGACAATGGTTGCCGCTAATAATTACCGGCATTTTACACCGGATATGGCTAAAAATTATTTTTATAATCTCCTGCTTACTTTAGCCAATATATTATTTCCTATACTAAGCTTTCCTTATGTATCGCGTATAATTGGCCCCGAGGGTATAGGGCATGTGCAATTTGTATTTTCTTTCGCGCAGTACTTTGCAATTTTAGCAAGTATTGGTGTACCCATTTACGGCATGAAAGAAATATCTAAATACAGGAGCGATCCCATAGCAAGATCAAAAGTGTTTTCTGAGTTGGTCATTATTCAATTATTTACAAGTATAACGCTCTCTATCGTTTATTTAACTGTTATACTATCATTGCCATATTTTGCTTCGAATTTAGAAATGTATGAAGCGGCAACCATATTGATCTTTCTTGGCTTTACTAACGTAGAGTGGGTATATAGTGGATTAGAAGAATTCAAGTCTATCGCACTGAGGTCGGTTTTCTTTAAAATAGCAGGTTTGGCGTTGCTGTATATATTCATCAGGCAGCGTAGCGATTTTAAAATTTATCTTTATGTAATGATGTTTTCTTACGTTGCAAACAATGTTTTAAGCATTTTACTCTTGCACAAAAAAGTTCGGATTACATTTTATCAGTTACAACTAAGAAAACACTTAATGCCATTGCTATATATACTGGGTACAACGCTTGCGGCAAGTATGTATACAGATATGGATACTGTACTGCTTGGGTTTTTATCCAACGGAAAAACGGTAGGATTTTACACTGCAGCCGTTAAACTGAGCAAAATAAGTATTCCTTTTGTAACCTCAATGGCAGTAATACTGCTGCCGAAAATAGCTAAAGATTTTGGCGACAATAATTTAAACGACGCCCAGCTTACGCTCGATAAAGCTTTTAAATTTCTCGCTTTTTTTGGTGTGCCGGTGGTTTTTGGCTTGGGGTTACTTGCACCTGAGTTTATCCTGCTTTTCTCTGGAAGGGAGTTTTTGCCGGCAGCAAACAGTATGCGTTTACTCTCGGTATTACCCTTAATTATTGGTTTCGCACATTTTTTATTATTTATGGTATTAGTGCCTTCGGGTAAAAACCGGCAAATGTTTATTTGTGTAATATGCGGTGTGGTTTCGAGTTTAATTTTTAATTTTTTATTGATCCCCAAACTTCAGCAACTTGGCTCATCCATAGCCAATGTATGTTCGGAGGTGGTTGTAACGGCATTATATTTCTATGTTATAAAACGATACTTCTCCTTTACGTTTAACTGGGCGTTGGTTTTTAAGGCAATCCTTTGCGCTGCACTGTTCGTTCCTGTAATTTCAATGATTAAAGGGCTGCACCTGCCATTAATATATACCATCGTTTGTTGTGTATTTGCGTGCGGGCTCACGTATGGGGCTACCCAACTATGGGTATTCAAAAATCAATTTGTGTATGAAATACTCAGTTACCTTAAGCAGAAGTTTACAAAGGTGGCTGCGGTATGAAGATATCTGTTGCAATAACTACTTACAACGGTGGATTGTATTTAGACGAACAAATACTTTCCATTCTTTGCCAGGATTTAAAACCTGCCGAAATTATTGTATGTGATGACGGATCAACGGACGATACACAACAAATTCTCGAAAGATATCAGAGCAATGGCCATCTTAAATTTTATATTAATCCGGCAAGGTTGGGGCTGATAGAGAATTTCAAAAAAGCTGTATCCCTATGTAATGCCGATAATTATATCGCATTAAGCGACCAGGACGATGTATGGCTGCCCAATAAACTAAGTAAATGTGCTGCAGCTATGGTCCAAATTGAGGATCGGCAACAGCCTTGTATGGTTTATACAGATCTTACACTGGTAGATGCTGAACAACATATCATTAATACCTCTTTTCGTAACGAGATGGGGCAGGATAAGTATCGCCACGATCTGCTAAGCTTACTTTATAATAATTTCATAAATGGGTGCACCATTTTAATGAACCGGCAGCTGCATATTCAGTTTGAAAGTGCGCCGCCCAAAATCTATTTCAATCACGATGGCTGGCTGGGGTTGTTGGCATTCACCTTTGGAAAAGTTAAGGAAATTGAAGAACCATTAGTGCTTTACCGTAAGCATACCAACAATTTAAGTATTGACAATGCGCAAAAACCTAACAATAAGTACTTAAACGTTTATCGCGAAGTGCTGAAAGCATTGAAAGGTGATGATAATTTTTTGACTGACCAGCTGGCAGCTGTACAAGAATTTTACAAAATATTTAAAGAAACAATGCCTGCGGATAAAAAGATGATCTTTGAACAGTTTCTCAAATTAACAAACAAGCAGTACCTCGCAAAAAAACTTGCTTACCGCAGCATGATCAATAAACTACGGCTTTAATATCTGGTTGCGAAAACTATAACGGCATATTCAGGTTGTTCCCATCATGGCTATTTCCATTGTTTTTCTTTTCATAGTAATTGTTGCTTTATACTTTATATTCCGGAAGAAGCCACAGGCGCAACCGGAAGCTGTTGTTGTAAATGAAAGCAACTTTCTATCTCTTTTCGACGAGCATATTGCTTATTTTTCTAAATTAAAAACAACTGAAAAAGAACGGTTTGGCAGTCTTGTACAACAGTTTTTATTAAATGTAAATATTGAAGGTGTTGGCACCGAAATAACTGACGCTGACCGGGTAATGATAGCATCGAGTGCCGTAATCCCTATTTTTGGCTTTCCGGAATGGGAATATAAAAATTTAACAAATATTATTTTGTATCCCGATGCCTTCAACAACGATTTTCAGTTTGAAGGCGGTACACGAGAAATTATGGGTATGGTTGGCGGCGGATATATGAATGGGCAAATGCTTTTATCGCGCACGGCACTGGAGAGGGGATTTTCAAAAAATAATGGCAAGGAAAACACGGCCTTACATGAGTTTGTACATTTACTTGACAACGCCGATGGCGCGACCGACGGCGTTCCCGATGCACTCATCAGTCACGATTATGCTACGCCCTGGTTGCAAATGATCCATAAAGAAATGCAGAAGATACAAGCCGGCCATTCAGATATTAACCCATATGCTGTAACCAATGAGGCCGAATTTTTAGCAGTAACATCCGAATATTTTTTTGAAAAGCCGGATCATTTTAAAGCAAAGCACCCAGAGTTATATGAGCAGTTGTGCCGGGTATTTAATCAAAACCCTGCTGCAGCGCAATCAATCCCAAACTAAGGTGCTTGCGCCAAGTATTGCAGCATCATCGGCCTTAAGGTTGCTAAACAAAAGCTTTACCTGGCCTTTAAAAGCGGCAAGCAAATTCTTTTCCATATGTTTTTTTGCAGGGGCCATGATCATATCGCCCGCCTGCGTAACTCCGCCAAATAAGATGATAGCCTCCGGAGATGAGAACATTACAAAATTTGCCAGAGCTTCGCCAAGTATTTGCCCGGTAAATTCAAATATTTCTTTAGCAACCTTATCTCCTTTAATGGCGCAATCATAAACAGCTTTTGAATTAACGTCTTTCTTTTTGTAATTATCTAAAAGCGTTTTCGACTTTGCTTTTTTACGCATTTCCAGCGCAGTAATTGTGATGCCGGTGGCAGAACAGTAAGCCTCAAGCGTTCCTTTTAAACCGGTAGACCAATGTTTACGGCCGTTATACCTAACAACTGTGTGCCCCAATTCGCCTGCATTCCCTTTATCGCCGTATAGCAAGCCTCCGTTTATTACAATGCCGCTTCCAACACCGGTGCCAAGGGTAATCATAATAAAATCCTTCATCCCTTTGGCGGCACCATATTTATGTTCTCCTAAAGCAGCTGCCTTTGCATCGTTATTTAAATTACAAGGCATCCCGAATTTTTTAGCCACCAGTTTTGCAACCGGCACAATTCCTTTCCAATGAAGGTTAGGTGCGTGTTCTATATTGCCTGTAAAATGATTGCCATTTGGCGCACCAATTCCTATACCTTTAATAGGATTAGTCGGTATGTATTTTTCAATAATAGGAGAAAGGTTTTCGTATAACCCATCAACAAAACTTTTTATATCCGGGTAGTCGGTGGTTTTTATCCTGCTTTCGTCTAATATTTTCCCATCAAAGGTTACGATGCCAAACTTGGTGTTGGTACCGCCTATGTCTATACCCACGGCCAGTTCGTTATTGATCATTTTTAATTGGTTATATATTTAGGTTTACAACTATCCCGAATGTGCATTTAAAAATACAAATTTCAGAATTGAATCAAGTTTTCTTCTCAAAGCAGGAACGGGCCTTTTAGGTATTGATAAATTAAAAAATTTGAACGTATTATTGCATGTTGCTTATTGAAACAGGCGAGTCAAAAAAAATGGCCTTAAATGACCATATAATGATGGCTGCATAAAACAAGATGTGTGTTGAGGGGTTAAAATATGGTAACAAAATTTACTTAGTAGATCTTACATCATTATCTTATTTTACTATAAAAAATCTATTATGCCTACCAGCACATTCAATGACCTCGACGAATTAAGTGTTAACACAATAAGATTTCTTGCTGTAGATGCTGTACAAGAAGCTAACTCCGGCCACCCGGGCTTGCCGCTTGGTGCAGCCCCTATGGCTTATGTGCTTTGGAGCCGTTTTTTACGTTTCGATCCAAAGGAACCAAAATGGCCAAACCGCGACAGGTTCATATTATCTGCAGGACACGGCTCTGCATTACTATACAGCTTGTTACACCTTTACGGTTATGATCTTCCGTTAGAAGAAGTAAAAAAATTCAGGCAGTTGGGTTCTAAAACTCCGGGCCACCCGGAATCTACACTTACTCCCGGCATTGAAGTTACCACTGGCCCCTTGGGCCAGGGCTTTGGCAACGCTGTAGGTATTGATATTGCACGCGAGTTTTTAGAAACAAAATACAACCGTAATGGCCATAAACTTATAGATCATTACACTTATTGCCTGGTTAGCGATGGCGATTTGATGGAGGGTGTAGCTTCAGAGGCAGCATCATTGGCCGGCCATTTAAAATTGGGTAAATTAATTTACCTGTATGACGATAATTTGATCTCATTAGACGGCCCTACCAGTTTATCCTTTACAGAGAACGTAGAGGAGCGTTTCAGATCATACGACTGGCATACCCTTACCGTAGAAAACGGTAATGATCTTGCCGCCATTGAACAAGCTATATTAGAGGCCCAGGCGGTAACAGATAAGCCCACTCTAATTTCGGTTAAAACCATTATTGGCTATGGCAGCCCGGGCGAGGGTACCAGCAAAGTACACGGTAGCGCCCTTGGGGTGGATAATGTTAAAAAGACCAAACAATTTTTTGGTTGGGACCCTGAAAAAACATTTTTTATACCCGAAGAGGTAAAAGGCTATCTGCTTGAGGCCGGTAAAAAAGGCGCTGCAATTCATAACGAATGGAAAACCAATTTTGAAGAATACCGCAAGGTTTACGCTAAGGAGGCACAGGAATTTGCTACCAGTTTTGACGGCAAATTGCCGGATGGCTGGGATGCAGATATGCCGAAGTTCGATTTGGCAGAGCTTGTGGCCACACGCACAGCATCTGGTAAGGCTTTAGACGCCCTGCGTAAAAGCGTCCCCTGGATGATAGGCGGATCGGCAGATCTGGCAAGCTCAACAGAAACACCGAAAGGTTCAGACCAGAGCTTTCAGCCCGGTCAAACTCATTATACAAATATTTGGTTCGGTGTAAGAGAGCACGGCATGGGCGCTATATTAAATGGTATGGCTTCTTACGGTGGCACGCGGGTTTATGGTGGTACATTTCTTACTTTTTCGGACTATATGCGCGGTTCTATCCGCTTGGCGGCATTAACCAAAGCACCGGTTACCTACATATTTACGCATGATAGTATAGGCTTAGGTGAGGATGGGCCAACGCACCAGCCGGTAGAGCAGGTATCTTCTTTACGCATGACACCAAATTTAACCGTTTTGCGCCCTGCAGATGCTTACGAAACTGTTGAAGCCTGGAAAATTGCTATGAGCCGCTTAAAAGGACCGGTGGCCTTAATTCTTTCAAGGCAAAAATTACCGGTAATAGATCAGGAAAAATATGCTTCTGCAGAAGGAGTTCACAAGGGAGGTTATATTTTAAGCGACGCTAAAGGTGCACCGGATATAATTTTGATAGCTACGGGCTCTGAAGTGCATTTGATACTTGAAGCACAGGAAAAGCTTGCCGCAGAAGGTATTAACGCAAGGGTAGTAAGTTTGCCATCATTCGAAATTTTCAATCAGCAGGATGAAGCCTATCGGGATTCTGTGCTGCCGCCAAACCAACACAAACGGTTGGCAGTTGAAGCGGGGGTTACGCTACCGTGGTATAAGTATGTTACTGCCGAAGGTGACGTGATAGGTATTGACACTTTTGGCGAATCGGGCGAAGGAATGGCCGTTTTAGCGCATTTTGGTTTCACAACAGAAAATGTGATGAAAAGGGCCAAGGCATTGCTTAATAAATAACAGATGAAAATTGGCATAGCCTCAGACCACGCCGGTTTCGAGCAAAAAAAAGAATTGTTGGTATTACTTGCAGAGGCAGGTTTTGCAGTAGAAGATTACGGCGCATATACTTACGAAGCAACTGATGATTATCCGGATGTGGTGTTGCCTCTTGCGGAGGCCGTGTCTAAAGGCGAGATAGATAAGGCCATTGCCGTTTGCGGAAGCGGCGTAGGTGTATCTGTGGCAGCTAACAAAGTACCTGGCGTACGGGCCGCGCTTATAACAGAGTCGTATTCTGCCCACCAGGGAGTTGAGCACGATGATATGAATATGCTTTGCCTGGGCGGCAGGGTAATAGGCATAGCGCTCATGTGGGAAATTATACAAGCATACCTTAAAGCCGGTTACACGGGGGGCGGCCGCTTTCAGCGCCGGTTAGATAAAGTTTTAGCAATAGAAAATAAATACATAAAATCATGAAAAATCCATTAGCACAAATTCCTGATTATGGCCAAAGCATTTGGCTTGATTATATAAAAAGATCTTTCATACAATCGGGCGATCTGAAAAAGATGATCGATGAAGATGGCCTGAGGGGCGTTACCTCTAATCCGGCAATATTTGAAGAGGCCATAGGCCATAGTGACGATTATGACGAGGCCATAAAAGCCATGCCGTCAGATCAGTCAACGCAAGACGTTTTTCTTAAACTGGCTATTGCAGATGTACAAAGCGCTGCCGACCTGTTTAAGGGCGTTTATGAAGATACCAATGCACTGGACGGGTACATCAGCCTCGAAGTTTCGCCAAGCCTGGCATTAAATCCCGATGGCTCGATGTCAGAAGCACGCTCTTCATGGAAGACCCTTGACCGTAAAAACACAATGATCAAGATTCCGGGTACTGAAGAGGGTTTATCTGCTATTAAGCAACTAATAAGTGAGGGGATTAATATTAACGTAACGTTGCTTTTTGGTTTAGACAGATACCGCGCCGTTGCAGAATCGTATATAGAAGGTTTGGAAAAGCGCGCCGCCGCCGGCCAGCCGTTAGAAAACATTGCATCTGTAGCAAGTTTCTTTTTAAGCCGCATAGATACACTTATTGATCCTATGCTTCAAAAGTTAATTGACGAAAACAGCCAAAAGGCAACTGTTGCCCGCCAGTTATTAGGCAAAGTGGCCATAGCAAGCGCTAAGGTTGCGTATCATATCTACAAAGAATTATTCCGGTCAGATCGTTTTAAAGCCTTGGAGGCCAGGGGCGCAAAACCTCAGCGTCTGTTATGGGCAAGTACAGGCGTAAAAAACAAGGCGTACAGCGATGTAATGTATATGGAAGCGCTTATTGGCCCCGAAACAGTAAATACCGTTCCGAAAGACACACTAAACGCTTTCCGCGATCATGGTAAACCTGCTTCACGTTTGGAGGATGGGCTGGAAGATGCACAATATGTACTTTACCAGTTAGAAGATGTAATAGGTATTAAGCTTGCAGACATTACCAAACAGTTAGAAGAAGAAGGTATTGAAAAATTTATTAAACCTTTTGATAGTTTGATGAAAGCACTTGAAGAAAAACGTAAAGAGGTAGCGTCAGCATGAATTCGGGTGTTCCGATAAGGGCGCTGTTTTTAGACATTGGCGGCGTACTGTTAACAAACGGTTGGGATCGCAACTCGCGTGCGGCTGCCGCCAAAAAATTTGGTATTGATGCCAATGAAATGAATGAGCGCCATAAAGTGATCTTTGACGCTTACGAATCGGGTAAGATGACGCTCGATGAATACCTGCATTTGTTAATATTTTTTGAAAAGCGTGATTTTACTGCCGGTGAGTTCAAAACTTTTATGATGGGCCAGTCGGTAGCGTTTCCGGAAATGATCAAGCTGATCATAGACCTTAAAAGAAAATATAGCCTGGCCTGCGTAGCTGTGAATAACGAAGGCCGTGAACTAAATGAATACCGCATTAAACAATTTGGTCTCAAAAACATCTTCGACATTTTTGCTTCTTCAAGTTTTATTAATGCCCGCAAACCTGATAAGATGATGTATAAAATAGCGCTGGATCTTGCTCAGGTAAAGCCGGAGGAAACTATTTATATAGACGATCGCCAGGTATTTATAGAAGTTGCAGCGCCTTTAGGCATCAATACCATTCGCCACGTAAATATCGAATCTACAACGCAACAATTTCAGCAATACGGACTTATCCTTTAACAGAATATTTTAGACACAATTACCAATATGAAACAATATGATTTTGGCATTATTGGCCTCGGCGTTATGGGCCGTAACCTGCTTTTTAACATGGCAGACCATAAATATGCCGTTGCCGGTCTGGACCTCGACCAGGGAAAAGTTGATGCCCTGGCTACAGAAGCCACTGCGGCAGAAGATGTAAAGGGTACAACCTCTGCGCAGGAATTTGTAGGCATGCTTAAAACACCAAGAGCGATATTATTATTGGTGCCGGCAGGTAAACCTGTAGACGGTGCGATAAACAGCTTGTTACCATACCTGGAAAAAGACGATATAATTATTGATGGCGGTAATTCTTATTTCCCCGATACAGACCGTCGTGTTGCAGAACTTGCTCAAAAAGAGATACACTTTTTTGGTATGGGAATTTCGGGCGGCGAAAAAGGCGCACGTTACGGCCCGAGCATGATGCCCGGCGGCGACGAAAAAGCTTACGAAAGGTTGCAGCCCATATTTGAAGCCATAGCTGCGAAAGTGGATGGGCAGCCCTGCGTAACCTATTTGGGCAGCGGGTCGGCGGGTAACTATGTAAAAATGGTTCATAATGGTATAGAATATGGCATTATGCAACTCATATCAGAAGTATATGACCTCTTAAAACGTGGCCTCGGTTATAACGATGATCAGCTTCAACAAACCTTTGAGGAGTGGAATAAAGGGGAACTACAATCCTTCCTGATAGAAATAACAGGCATCGTATTGAAAAAGATTGATGACGAAACAGGCCAACGGCTTATAAATCTTGTATCTGACGTTGCTAAGGCCAAAGGCACAGGTAAATGGACATCCCAAAATGCGATGGATATACAAGCGCCAATACCGGTAATAGACACTGCAGTTTCCATGCGTGATCTGTCTAAATATAAAGCGGAAAGAGTTGAAGCATCCGGTAAATTAATCTGGAACGGTGACGAATCGACCGCAGACGCAGATCTCATAGACCATATCAGAGAAGGCTATTATTTTGCCATGCTCACCATTTACGCGCAGGGAATGGCGCAGTTACAACTGGCATCTAAAGAGTATAATTACGGCTTAAAACTAGAAGATATTGCCAGGATCTGGCGTGGAGGTTGTATTATCCGCGCGGCTTGTTTAGAAGATTTTATGCAGGCATTTATTAAAAACCCGGCTTTGCCAAACCTTATGCTCAATGATAAGATTGGGGGCTTGTTGAGTGATAAACAAGAAGCGATAAGAGCTACTGTTAGGTTTGGTATGGATAAAGGAATCGCAGTATCAGCATTTATGTCGGCCCTAAGCTATTTTGATGCCTACCGGACTGCCAGACTGCCAACTAACCTGGTACAGGCCCAGCGCGATTATTTTGGTGCCCACACTTACGAACGTACAGATAAAGAAGGGACCTTCCACACACAATGGGATTAACTACCTGCCGATACCGTTAACATTATAAAATGAAAGTAATAAAAAAAGCAACTGCCACTATAATCGTCATATTTGGCGGCACCGGCGACCTTGCCAAAAGAAAGCTGATCCCCGCTTTTTATAATCTGTACATAGACGGCAGGATGCCCCCTAATTTCGAGATAATTGGTTTAGGGCGTACCAAACTAAGCGACGATGCGTATCGCGAGCGCCTGCACGAAGGTCTCGGAGAATTTTCGCGAAGCGGCAAGCCCGATGAAGCAAAGTGGAAAGTTTTTAAAGAATCTATCTCTTATTTTACATCCAACATAGACGATCCAAAATCATACGTTGAACTGGGTACAAAGCTCGACGGTTTTGATAAACAATGGGGCGCAAGGGCAAACAGGTTATTTTACATGTCGGTGGCGCCTCGTTTTATTGAGGCTGTAACGGTAAATATCAGCAAATCTAAACTGGCATCTCATGCAGACCTGGACAGGATAGTGATAGAAAAACCTTTCGGTCATAATAAAGAAACCGCTATTGAGCTTAACGACCTGTTAACCAGCAAATTCCAGGAACAGCAAATTTACCGCATTGACCATTATCTGGGAAAAGATACCGTTCAGAATATACTGGCGTTCCGGTTTGCGAACGCTCTTTTTGAACCGTTATGGAACCGTAATTATATAGATTATATACAAATTACAGTTGCAGAACAGGTAGGGGTAGAAGAACGCGGCGGCTATTATGAAACCGCGGGCGCACTCAAGGATATGATCCAGAATCACCTGCTGCAAATTATGTGCATGGTGGCTATGGAGGCCCCGGTATCATTTGATGCAGAGGAGATCCGCAACCGAAAGGTAGATGTATTGCGCGCCATACGCAGGTTTAGGCCCGAAGATGTGCACAACAACGCTGTTCGTGGCCAATATGGCCCGGGTTGGATGGAAGGCCAGAAAGTGCCCGGTTACCGCCAGGAAGATGAAGTGAGCCCCGACTCGAACACAGAAACTTTTGCCGCCGTAAAATTTTATCTTGATAACTGGAGATGGCAGGATGTCCCTTTTTATTTGCGTACCGGTAAACGTATGCAAGAAAAAACTTCATCTATCACTATACAGTTCAGGCCGGTGCCACACTCTACCTTCCCCCAAATGCAGGCAGACAGCTTATCGCCAAACAGGTTAACTATAAACATACAGCCACAAATGGATATCAGGTTGCGCTTCATTGTGAAAAAGCCTGGCCTCGAAATGGACTTGAACCCTGCTGAAATGATATTTGATTATAACAGTACAGGAGAAACCCCGGAAGCTTATGAAACGTTATTATTGGATGCCATGCGAGGCGATCCTACTCTGTTTATGCGATCTGACCAGGTAGAAGAAGCATGGGATGTAATTACACCTATTCAAAATGCCTGGGAGTCACGTAGTTCTTTGGATTTTCCTAACTACGCGGCAGGTTCATGGGGCCCGGAAAATGCAGAAGCGTTAATAGCACGCCAGGGGCACGTGTGGGCGGTAAACGCGCATTCAAAAGATCAAAAATAAATTTAAACGCCATGATAAGGGTATTTAAAGATAAAGCCGAAGCGAATAAGATAGCGGCAGATATGTTTGTTCAAATAGCCCGCGATGCCATAGCTATAAATGGCCGCTTTAACGTTGCCTTAACAGGCGGGACATCGCCGGAAACACTCCATAAAATGCTGGCGGCCCCACCTTATAAAGAGCAGGTAGATTGGGAAAAAGTTTACGTTTTTTGGGGCGACGAAAGGTGGGTGCCATTAACAGATGAGAAAAGTAACGGCCTTATGGCCAGGCGCACTTTACTGGATCATGTTCCGATCCCTCCAACCCATATTTTTTATATGTGGGCAGATGTTGAAGACCCAACTAAATTTGCGCATTACTACGAACAATTGCTACAGCGAAATTTAGGCGATAGTTTAAGTTTCGATCTCATATTTTTAGGGATGGGCGAAGAAGGGCATACAGCATCTTTATTTCCGCATTATCCCGTTTTGACTGAAACGCGGAAGCTGGTCGACGCGTATTATCTTAAATCTCAAAACATGTACCGGATAACGCTAACAGCTCCCGTTATAAACAATGCCAGGAACATTGTGCTTATGCTATTTGGAGATAACAAGGCTGAAGCCCTGCACGAGGTGTTAGAAGGTGAACACAACCCCGATCTTTATCCTGCACAATTGCTAAACCCTAAAAGCGGTAATATTTTTTGGCTTGTAGATGAAGCCGCCGCTAAGGATCTCGCCACGAAACACGAAATTGAATAATCACCATTTGTATGTTACCAGTTAAAGACCCTACAACAACAGCCGCCTGGCAAAAGCTGCACGAGCATGCTAAAACCATAAAAGGCACCAGCATTAGTGAGCTTTTTGAAGCCGATACAACACGGTTTGATAATTACTCGTTTCAATTAAATGATGTTTTCGTCGATTTTTCGAAAAACCTAGTTACTGATGAGACACTGAAAATACTATTACAACTGGCAGATGAATGTGGTGTAAAGGGATTCATAAAGGCGATGTTTAACGGCGATCTGATCAACCAAACGGAAGGCAGGTCGGTTTTACATACGGCCCTGCGCAATTTTTCCGGTAAGCCTGTTTACTCTGAGAGTAAAAATGTGATGGATGAGGTACAGGAGTTGCAGAGCAAGATGAAAACATTTTGCAAACAAATTCACGATGGTACCCGCAAAGGTTATACCGGTAAAAAAATAAAATATATTGTTAACATTGGTATCGGCGGCAGCGATTTGGGGCCGCTAATGGTTACGGAAGCCCTTAAACCATATTGGATAGACGGTATGGAAGCGCATTTCGTTTCCAACGTAGATGCTACACACATTACGGAAGCTTTAAAATTGGTAGACCCGGAAACTACTTTGTTCCTCATAGCATCTAAAACATTTACCACCCAGGAAACCATGACCAATGCTGAAACCGCGAAGGAGTGGTTTTTGAAATCGGCCGGTGATATCAAGTTTGTAGCCAGGCATTTTGTTGCGCTTTCTACCAACGAAGATGGCGTTGTAAAATTCGGGATAGATAAAGATAACATGTTTGGGTTCTGGGATTGGGTAGGAGGCAGGTATTCGCTTTGGAGCTCCATAGGCTTGTCAATTGCGCTAATGATCGGGTATGATAATTTCGACGAACTGCTAAAAGGCGCGTACGCCACAGATCAGCACTTTCAGACCGCCGAATTTGATAAAAACATACCGGTGTTAATGGCGCTAATAAGCCTTTGGTATATCAATTTCTTCGGTTCACAAACTGAGGCTATTTTGCCCTATGACCAATATATGTATCGCTTTTCTGCTTATTTCCAACAGGGGAATATGGAGAGCAATGGAAAAAGCGTAGATAGGGCAGGGCATCGTGTAGATTATCATACAGGCCCTATCATTTGGGGCGAGCCCGGAACAAATGGTCAGCACGCTTTTTATCAGCTCATCCATCAGGGTACGCTTTTAATACCCTGCGATTTTATTGCGCCCGCGCAGTCGCATAACCCCGTGCGAGACCACCACCAAAAGTTGTTATCGAGTTTTTTTGCGCAAACGCAGGCGCTAATGAACGGCAAATCGAAAGAGGCCGTTGAAAAAGAATTGCAAGACCAGGGTAAAACACCGGCCGAAATCGAAAAGTTGGCCCCATTTAAAGTGTTTGAAGGTAATAAGCCCACAAACTCTATATTGATAAAAAAAATAACACCGCATTCTCTCGGTCAATTGATCGCATTATACGAACATAAAATTTTCGTGCAGGGTGTGATCTGGAACATATTCAGCTTCGACCAATGGGGTGTTGAGCTTGGTAAACAATTAGCCAGCTCTATATTGCCTGATCTTGAAAACGACGATTCGATATCAAAATATGATCCATCTACCAATGGCCTGATCAATAAATATAAGGGGATGCGAACGGAATAATCCCTCCCGTGCTTATATATGAAGCCAAAAATTGTATATGGATCAGCAGAAAGACGCAGCATATTATAGGTGGCTTTACATATTAACAGCCCTGGCCGTGTTGGTAAACTTCAGCGGGCTGTTCGTAACCATTTTGGGTCCCGATGGCACGTACTATGCCGGTATTGCTAAAACTATCGTACAAAAGCACGACTATATAAACTTGTACGTTCAAGGCCGGGACTTTTTAGATAAGCCACATTTTCCCTTCTGGATAACCGCACTATCTTTCGAGCTGTTTGGGTTTAAAACTTGGGCATATAAGTTACCCGGAATACTGTTTATGATGATGGGTGCTTTCTACGCCTATTTATTTGCACGAAAACTTTACAACAAAGAAGTTGCCTTGTGGTCGGCGTTAATATTACTAACCGCCGAGCACATTATCATATCTAATAACGATGTACGAGCCGAACCTTATTTAACAGGGCTTATCATTGCCGCTATTTATCATTTTTACATGGCTTACAGCCGCAATAATTATTGGCAGTTACTATCGGGATGTGTTTTTACAGCCTGCGCGATAATGACCAAAGGTGTTTTTGCGATAATACCCATTGGTGGTGCCATTATAGGTCAATTTGTAATAACTAAAAATTGGCAGCAGCTATTTCACCTGCGATGGCTGCTCGCTATAGTTTTAACGCTGATATTTATAATTCCCGAGATATATTGCCTTTATATGCAGTTTGATCTGCATCCCGAGAAATTGATTTTCGATAAACATAATATATCGGGCATAAAATTTTTCTTTTGGGATAGTCAGTTCGGGCGGTTTTTTAATACCGGGCCTATAAAAGGCAATGGCGATCCCTTCTTTTTTGTTCATACCCTTTTATGGGCATTTTTGCCATGGTCGCTTTTACTATTTGCAGCTATTTACCAGTCTATAAAAAAGCAAGCCAAAAAAGTAAATAATAGCCAATGGTACTGCCTTTGCGGCTCATTAATTACTTTTTTACTTTTTTCGGCATCTAAATTTCAGTTACCCTATTACCTTAACATCGTTTTTCCACTTTTTGCTATCCAGCTTGCCGCCTATATAAAAGATATACAACTACTTAGAAGCAAACTTGCTGTAAAATGGGTACAAATATTTATTACCGCGGTAATGATATTAGCAATTATACTACTTCAGTACTTTTTTAAGCCCAAAATACTTTCATGGCCTATTACAATAGTTGAACTTTTTATGCTGGTACTATTATTTTGGTTGCCGTTTGTAATTGCCCAGGGTAACATTCGGGCTGCAATAATGCGCAGTATAATTGTTGCCTGCATGGTTAATTTTTATTTAAACCTCACATTTTATCCGTCATTATTAAAATACCAGGCTGGCAGCGAAGCTGCCTTTTATATTAACAGTCAAAATAAAAGTCACTACCCTGTGGCGCAGGCGCTTAGCGAATATAACTTTCCTTTGGGTTTTTATATTAATGGTACGCTAATCTCCCTTAATACTGAGCGCAATGTAAACTGGCCAAAAAAGCCTTTTTATTTAGTTACTAATAATAGTGTGCTAAACAGCTTAAACAAAAAAGATGTAAAATTTGAAAAGTTTAGGTCTTTTCCAAGCTTTTGGGTCTCAATGCTTAAACTGAGCTTTCTTAATAGCCAAACAAGAAAAGAAAGCTTAGATACAGTGCGCGTTATACTCGTGAAATAAACCGGGCCGTGAAACGAAAAACAACTGGTAAATTCGGTTTAATATATAATGAAGACGTAAGAAAATCCATAAAAAAACCCTCTAAATCATACAATTTAGAGGGTTTTGATACTATTTGGTATCGCTTGTTGTCGGGATGGCAGGATTCGAACCTGCGGCCTCCACATCCCAAATGTGGCGCGATACCGGGCTACGCTACATCCCGTAAAGGACTGCAAAAGTAAGGTTATAAATGATTTGTGCAAAGTTTTTTTTAAAAATCAATATATCCTGATTTTAATAATTGGCAAACTTGTTGTAGTAAGTAATTAGTATTTTTATTTTTTTACAAATTATCGCTAACTGATTATGTTTTTATTAACAAGATAACAACTTTTGATAAACAAAACGAATAACGAATCGGATGGTCAAGGCGTCAAAACTATCAAAATTTGTAAATAATTTAGCAGCTTATTAAAAGAATTAAAATCATTATCTTTAATTTTAACGAGATTTGAAATTTTTAATTCAATTAAATTCCACTCTTCAGAATGTTTCAGTCTTTAAACATAGTACCCCGTTGGATTATCTTTTGTCTCGATATGTCTATATGCATCCTTTCGTTAGGGTTTGCGTATTTTATAAGATATAATTTCGACCTTAATAATATCGATCATACCGCTTTTAACAGAAACATTATTATTTTTTCATTCATAAATCTCATCGTTTTTTTAAGCGTCAAAACATACGCAGGCATTATCAGATATACAGGCTTCCAGGATGCTCACCGCATCGTACTATCTGTAGGGGTCAGCAATTTTATGTTTTTTTTGACTAATATCCTGTTAATGGCTTACAATTTAAAGCCAATTATATCAAACGAGGTTTTAGTGGTAAATGCCTTGCTCAGCTTTGTTTTGCTACTAAGCTATCGCGTTTTTGTCAAATACTTTTTTCTGTATATTAAAAACTTAAATATTGATAAAAGGCACGTGGTTATCTACGGAGCCGGCATGGTTGGCATGGCTGCTAAGAAAACACTTGACCACGACGGAACGGTTAATATGACAGTCGTGGCATTTTTAGATGATGATGACCGAAAGTCGGGGAAAATAATAGAAGGCGTAAAAATTAATTCCGTCTCGTCTTTCGAAAAATTTATACGGTCACATGAAAAAATTGATGATCTGATAATAGCTGTTAACAAACTGACACCGGATAGAAAAAATAATATTGTTGATATTTGCCTGAAACATAGTATACGTGTCTTAACTGCCCCGCCTGTAAATAATTGGGTTAACGGGCATATAAATACCAATCAGATACAGCAGATTAAAATTGAAAGTTTGCTTGAGCGCGACACCATAGAAATTCATAATGATTCTATTTTTGAACAAATAAAAGGGAAAAGAATTGTTGTTACCGGCGCGGCCGGTTCTATAGGAAGCGAAATTGTTAGGCAATTAACAGTTTTCAATCCGCAACTGATTATACTAAATGATCAGGCAGAATCGCCTTTGCATGAGCTGTTACTAGAGATGGAAGAAACCTGCAAAGAGCAGGTATTCCATGCATTCATCGGCGATGTAAGAGATAAAAGCCGAATGGAAACATTGTTTAAAACTTTCCAACCACATTACGTTTATCATGCAGCGGCATACAAACATGTCCCGTTAATGGAACATAACCCTGCGGAGGCTATACGAACAAATGTTTCGGGTACGAAAATATTGGCTAATTTATCTGTGCAGTATGGGGTACAGCGTTTTGTAATGGTTTCAACAGATAAAGCCGTTAACCCTACCAATATTATGGGTGCATCAAAACGTATTGCCGAAATTTACGTGCAGTCTTTATACAATTCTTTTTCAAAATCAAATACTATATACGAAAATGGTTTAGGGCATTTGAATACTAACCGGCGAAAAGATTTACCCAAATTTATTACCACCCGCTTTGGTAACGTATTAGGCTCCAACGGATCTGTTATTCCCCGCTTTAAATTGCAAATAGAAAAGGGTGGGCCAATTACGGTTACTCATCCTGAAATAACACGCTATTTCATGACCATACCTGAGGCATGCAGATTGGTTCTCGAAGCGGGTTCAATGGGCAACGGCGGCGAAATATTTATTTTTGATATGGGTAAATCAGTAAAAATTGTAGACCTCGCAAAAAAAATGATTAGGCTTTCGGGCCTCATCCCAAACCAGGATATTGCTATAGAATTTACCGGATTAAGGCCCGGGGAGAAACTTTATGAAGAGTTGCTGAATGATAATGAAAATACAGTTTCAACACATCATCATAAAATCATGATAGCAAAGGTGCGCGAATATGACTTTGAAGTTATCGTGAAACAAATAGATGATCTTATACAGTTGGCCACTAAAAATAATGGTATTTTAATGGTCACTAAGATGAAAGAATTGGTGCCGGAATTTAAGAGTAATAACTCTATATACGAATCTTTAGACCTTAAAGAAGAAATAAGTAACTAACACTTTATTTCTCGTAGATTAAATAACTTTCTTAAAATAATCATTTTTCCTATCTAAAAAGCAAATTGGAACTCGTTTTCCACATGCTTTGGGTTATAAAATCATTTCCATAATTTAGGGGTCGAAGTGTAATCCAACCAAGGTTTACAATAATTTTGATGAAGAAAATACTGTTTAATATTTTACTTATCGCAGTAATACTAACTTCAGTTAGCAATATAGTTAAAGCTCAAGGGTCACTCTTTCCCGCCGTGGCCGATAAGGTACAAGGATCTATTTTACCTGAGGTTTCTGAAGTATACCTTACAAAACTTATTGAGACAGCCAAAGCACATTATCCGCGGGTAAGGTCAAATCAAAATAGGGTGGCAATTGCTCAAAACAACATTGGGATAGCTAAAGCTTCATTTTTTGATGAATTTTCGGTCGCCTATGTTTACCAGCCTCGCAGTGCTGTGGTTACCAACACTACAACTAATCCTACCGCTACTGCCGCAGGAACTTCATTAGGCAACCAATCTTATAGTTCATTTAATGGCATCCAGGTTAATATTACTTTTAATATCGGTAACTTTTTGCAAAAACCTTATAATTTAAGAAATGCAAAAGAAAGCTACTATATAGCTCAAAATGACCAGGCAGAATATCTGCTTACGCTGGCATCGGAAGTAAGAAAACGTTATTTTATATACTTGCAACGCGTTGCCGAGCTTAAGATACAGGTACAGGGCACGCAAGATATTGAACAGTTATTAAATCTTGTAAAACATAGGTTTAATACCGGCGAAGATACTTATGAATCTTACAATAGGGCAAGCACTGCTTACATAGACCGTACAGCGTTAAGAATCGCTTCTGAAGTAAATTTATTTGCGGCACGTACAGATCTTGAAGAGTTACTTGGCGTTAAGCTCGAAACAATTAAATAATGGAGATAGGCAGCTTTTTTAAATTACTATTAAAGCATAAATACACGCTGCTTATAATTCCGCTGATAGCGGTTATAATCACTTTTTTCTTAGTACGCAACCAGGCCGATGTTTATTCTTCACAATCTCAGATCGCTACGGGTATTGTAGATCAAACAAAACAATCGCTTTCTCTTGAACTTCTTGGCGACTCTAAAATAGAACAAGAGTTCTCTAATATAATTGAGCTTATCAAGTCAAAAAAGATGCTTGATCAGGTATCTTATGCCTTGATTATCCATGACCTTACCAGCAAAACACCTTTTAGAAACCCGAGTAAGCTGTTATTAACCCTTAACGCCGACGCTAAGATGCATGCCTTGGCGGTTTATAAACAGCTTTATAGTAAACGGGAACCACTTTCTTTATTCAATAACGACCAAAGCGGGTTATACCGAGTGTTAACATCTATGAAATATGATGATCAGTCACTGTCAAAAAATCTTAACGTATACCGTACTCAAAACAGTGATTTTGTAACAATCCAGGTAGAGGCGGACAATCCTCAACTGGCCGCATTTATAGTAAATACCCTTAGCGCTCAAATAGTTGATTATTACGAATATTTACTGGAAACAAACCAGGCAAAGGCAGCAAATTATTTAAAACAACTTTTACGAAGTAAAAAAGATACGCTCGATAATTTAACAAGCCGGCTAAGAGATTACAAGATCCAAAATGGGATATTGGATATTGCAGAACAAGCCAGGTCACTTTACCAGCAGCTTACCAATTACGGGGCGCGTTTAACCCAGGCTAAACAAGATGCCATTGCTACACAGGAAGCAATGAATAACATTGATGCGCAATTTGACCCTGCCGACAGGCGCTACATAGAAAGTACATTGATAAAGGTAAATCAGCGTATTCAAACATCGCAGGCACAACTGCGTGCCTTAGATAATAAATACGTGGCATCGGGCTTCCAGCCGCAATACAAAAATCAAATAGACTCACTTGTAAGAGTTATAACAGGCGATGTTGGCACATCATCAGACAAAGTAATCGTTAATCCGTTGGGGAATAAAACGGCATTAATAACGCAAAAATTAACGCTGCAGGTTCAGCATGACCTGGCCAAATACAGTATAAATTCTTTACAGGCACAAGTTGACGTCTTAAACAGGCAGTTAAAAACATTAGTACCTCAGGAAGCGATAATAGTTGCCTATACCAGTGCAATAACTGTAGCAAGTACAGAATATATAGAAATATTAAAACGTTACAACGCCATTAGCCTGGAAGCTAATTTTAACAGCAGATTAAGGCTGGTAGATGTGGCCATGCCCGGATTACCACAGCCCTCTAAAAAAATGTTGCTGGTTATCCTGAGTGGTATTATTAGCTTCGTATTCTGCCTGTTGGTGTTCTTTGTTTTATTCTTGCTGGATACAAACCTCAAAAACCCGCGCGAATTGGCAAACTCCACTAAAACGCCGGTAATAGGTTACCTTAACCTCCTTGAGACCCGCAGTATAGACCTAAATAAAGTATGGCTGGAGCGCGATCCGAATGCAGATATAAGCTTTTTCAGAAAATTGCTGCAATCCATTCGATATGAAATATCTAATGAACTTAAGGGAGATAAGGTTTTAATTGTAAATAGCATTTTACCTGGTGAGGGTAAAACTTACCTGGCCATGAACCTTGCTTATGCCTATGCTTCTATAAACAAACATGTTTTGGTAATAGATGGTAACTTCGATCATCCGGGTATTTCTAAATTAGCAAATGCAAAATGGTATATTGAAGATTATTTAACCGGTAAAGGTGAAAGCCCGGAGTTCCACTCTGCCGCAAAAATATCTGTTATGGGCAACAAGAGTTTAACCAGCTCTTTATATGAAATAAGCGACAGCGATATTGTAAAGCAAAAATTAAACGAATTAAAGAACTGGTTTGACATTATTATTATAGAAACATCGGCTTTAGAAACATTAAACAAGGCCAAAGAATGGATTGTATACAGCGATAAAATTGTAACCGTTTTTGAAGCCTGCCAGAGTTTTAACCAAACGCAGGAGAGTAACCTCGAATATCTGCGGTCGTTAGATGAACGTTTTATAGGTTGGGTGATGAATATGGTGCCAAAAGATCAGATAGAAAATAAATAATGCCTGGGTATTATGATAGTTTTAAGCTACATCTGGTTTTTAATACAGGTAGTTATCGGATACAATCTGGTACTGCCGCTCATCTTATATAGTATCTCATTAATTAGGCCTTCACGGCAGTTACAGGTTACCCAAACAGATAATAATGACTACGGTATAATTGTAACGGCATATGGCCAGGTTACCGGTATACCCGATGTAGTTAATTCACTTTTGCAGTTAACTTATACAAATTATATAATTTATATAGTAGCTGATAATTGCGATACCGCAGACCTGCATTTTGATAATGAAAGAGTTGTGATTTTAACACCGGAACAGGTTTTAGCAGGTAACACCCGTTCGCATTTTTACGCAATTAACAGATTTAAACGGCCGCATAACCGTATAACAATTATAGACAGCGACAATCTTACCAGACCAGACTACCTGGACCAGATTAATGGATATTTTGATGCCGGATTTTTAGCAGTACAGGGCGTTAGAAACGCTAAGAACTTAAACACCACATATGCCCGTTTAGATGCTGCACGGGATATATACTATCATTTTTATGATGGTAAAATACTTTTTAAGATCGGCTCTTCGGCAACGCTGGCCGGATCGGGGATGGCCTTTACAACTCAGCTTTACCGCGATTGCCTCGAAGAAAATGATGTTGCAGGCGCGGGTTTTGATAAAGTATTACAACATGCCATAGTTAGCCGCGGCCTTAAAATAGCTTTTGCCGGAGGGGCAATTGTGTATGACGAGAAAACCACCCAAAGCGAACAACTTGTTAAACAACGGGCCAGGTGGATAAACACGTGGTTTAAGTATTTTAGCTATGGCTTTGGCCTTCTTTTTAAAGGCACCTGGAATCAGTTTATTTTTGGTCTTATACTGCTACGCCCGCCACTATTCATTTTTTTGCTATTGTCGGGGTTTTTTATGTTCATTAACTTCTTTATAAGTATAACAGCCGTTTTAATTTGGTTGCTATGTTTTATAATATTTGTAATTGGATTTTATATTTCGCTGGCAAAATCAGATACCGATAAGGCCATATATCAGTCACTAATAAACATTCCTATATTTATTTTTTACCAGGTTTTATCGTTGCTCAAAGTGCGCAAGGCCAACCAGCATTCTGTAGCTACAACACATTATGTGCATAGTTCAAATAAAATGGAGGATTAACAATGCGGGTAGATCCTATTTTTAAATCGAGGCATGATATCGAAAAAAGATTAAGGGTAAAGGCTAAAACGCGTAAGATTGCGCGTATTGTTGGCATTATTTTAGCTTTTGGAAGTACTTTTGGGCTATTTGTAAAAATACTCTTTTTTTAATGACGCGCGTAGAACCACATTTTGGCAATAGTAACAAAGTTGCGCGCAGGCATAGTTTTGCAAGGCGGTTAAAAACCATTTTCCTGATAGAAAAGCTTAACAACAAAGTTGGAGCGGCTTTTTTTTTAACGATTGCCATTCTTATTTCTTTGGGCGTTGCTATAGGCCATATCCCTATAGCGGGCCTGTTATTGGCTGTTCTCATAACCCTGCCTTTAGTATACAGTGTATTTGCTTTTTCGCAGTTTGCACTAACGTTCTTAATTATTTTTGCATATTTTTTATTTGAACTTGGCCGCTGGGGCATTGAAGGGCCCGTGGGTACAGTAATGGATGGTTTTCAAGCCGTTTTAATTTTAACCATACTAGCGCGACAAAAGAAGGAACAAAACTGGCAAATATTTTCAAGCCCAGTAACCACGGTAATTCTGTTCTGGATGGGTTATAATGTAATAGAAGTTCTTAACCCTGCATCTATTTCGAGTGTTGCCTGGTTTTATACGGTTAGGAGCGTTGCATTAGTTCAGCTTTGTTACTTCAGCTTTGTGTACTACATCAGGTCTGTAAAAATGGTGCGGTTTGTAGTTAAGCTGTGGTTAGCCCTCGCCGTTATTGGTGCACTTTACGGACTAAAGCAAGAATACATCGGTTTTACTGATACGGAGAATGCCTACCTGCACTCAGACCCCAATATCGAGCAGCTGTTGTTCATTTACGGCCACTGGCGTAAATTTTCTATATTTTCAGACCCGGTAGCGTTTGCATACAATATGGCCATGCCCGGCATCATATGTATTTGTATAATGGCGGGGCCATTTAAAGTTTGGAAAAAGCTCATGTCGGTCGCATTGTTTCTCTTATATTTTATTGCGGCGTTATATTCGGGTACACGCGGTGCAAGTATCTTGCTACCCGCAGCATTGCTATTATTTGCCATATTAAATTATAGCCGCACGGTATTATTATATTCTATTTTAGCCGCGTTCGCTTTTATGATATTAATAAAAATCCCAACATCAAATCCTACAATATACCGTTTTCAAACTGCATTTAATCCAAGTAAAGATGCATCATATAACGTTAGGCAAAGAAATCAGAAGCGTATACAACCATATTATTATACCCACCCTATGGGCGGCGGCCTGGGGTCTACCGGTACCTGGGGCGAGCGCTTTGCACCCGATTCTTATTTGGCTCACTTCCCACCGGACAGCGGTTATATAAGGGTAGCTGTAGAAGACGGCTGGATAGGGCTGCTTGTATTTTGTATGATGATATTTATAGCATTAAAAGTTGGTATAGACAATTTTTACTCCATTGTAGATATCGAACTTAAAAGCTATTGCCTTATGGCTACGCTTATTGTTTTTACTTACAACGTGGCTAACTTTCCGCAAGAGGCCCTGGTACAATATCCTTCTAATATTTTGTTTAATTTAAGCCTTGCGTTAATTGTTATTACCAAACGTATTGATACAGAGCTTCAGAAATCAAAAATGCAGAATTTGGCTTCACAAACTGTTTTAGAAAGCGCTTAGCCATGGATATACATCTTATCAAAAACAGGGATATTATTATTGTTGGCCAACAACCATGGGATGTTGAAATAGGCAGTAACGCAAAAAATATTGCGCTTGAATTTAGTAAGAATAACCGCGTTCTGTATGTTAATTCTCC
This sequence comes from Mucilaginibacter sp., assembly GCA_965277245.1. Classification (GTDB taxonomy): domain Bacteria; phylum Bacteroidota; class Bacteroidia; order Sphingobacteriales; family Sphingobacteriaceae; genus Mucilaginibacter. The sequence continues at coordinate 1,432,191 of OZ255719.1, read as the reverse complement.
TTTAGATAGGATTTATTATTTCAGGAATAAGAATAAGCCCCACGTTCAAAAACGTATCGACATCGTTAAAAATAAGTCGGAAAATCTTTTCCTGGTAGATAAAAACCTTTGGAATTTGTATCCCGACGAAATTATTGAATCTATTACCTGGATAAAATACGTGCCCCTGCACACCTATCTTAATAAGGTTAATAATAAGCGTTTTTCTAAGTCGATAATCAAAGCTGCTAATAAACTTGGATTCAAAGATTTTATCCTCTTTAACGATAACGATATTTTTAGATGTTTTTATCTAAAGGAGTTGTTAAAGCCTAAAATTAGCGTTTATTATTCGCGCGATTATATGATAGCGGTTAACTATTGGAAATATCACGGCGAACGTTTAGAACCGCTATTAATAGCAAAAAGCAACCTTTGTGTAGCCAACTCCAGCTATTTGGCCAACTACTGCAAACAATATAACCCCAATTCTCATGATGTAGGGCAGGGCTGCGAATTAGAAATTTTTGCCGGACTTGATAAATCTGTATTGCCTGATGACCTGGCAAATATAAAAGGCACCATAATTGGTTATGTGGGTGCCTTGCAAAGCATAAGGCTCGACATAAAATTACTGGAATTTATAGCCATTAAAAAACCGGAATGGCAAATCGTTTTAGTTGGCCCCGAGGACGACGAGTTTAGAGCCAGCGGACTCCATGAACACGAGAACGTACACTTTTTAGGAAGTAAAACGGCAGATATGTTGCCATCATACATTAATGGGTTTGATGTGTGCATTAATCCGCAGATTGTAAACCTGGTTACCATTGGTAATTATCCCCGTAAAATTGATGAATACCTTGCAATGGGAAAACCTACCGTTGCAACCGCCACAGATGCCATGAGCGTGTTTGCCGATTTTGTATATCTCGCTAACTCGCCGGAAGAATATATAAGCCTGATAAACAAAGCGCTAACAGAGAATAGCACCGATCTTGAGCAAGGCAGAAAGGCATTTGCAGGTACACATACCTGGCAAAACAATGTAAGAAATATTTATGAGGCTATTAACGAAACGCCTGCATTTTGCCAATAATAAGTTGACTAAAATGTGGCGTTAGGGTCGCGTTTAAGCACATCATATGTTGCCTTTAGCAGTTTAAAGCGCAGGTAAAGATGCCTGAGGCCCAAAACAAAAGAATTTTTACTTTGCCTCCATTTTACCCTATACATTGTACTGGGTTCGCCGGGTGTGTTTTTTTGCCAGAAGAGATCGTTAAAGTTGTTGTAAAACAACCCCCTGCCTTTATGTTTAATAAAGGAAAGCGCCATCAGGAACTCGGTTTTATCGCCTTTAACTCCTTCTTTGTATGATCCAAATTTTTTCAGAAAATCACTTCTCCGCAAATGGGGGTGGTCACTATACATGTAAAACTTTAAATGATTGCCATACATTGGCGAATTGTTAAAGATCATTTCAGAAAAACCCTTTTCATAGGGCTGTAAGTATGGGTAGCTGAAATAAGAATAGAATCTTGCAATATCTAACCCATGGTCTTGTTTCATTAAGGTTAAGGCATCGTAAAAATGATCGGCAAAGTCTGGTTTTGGCACAAAATCTTCCTGAACGTAAAGCGTGTAAGGTGTTTTTACCGCCTGCTGCCCTTTATTGATATTGTTGCCCAAACCTTTATTGCCGGGCGCCATAACCAATGTGAAACTATAGCGGTTTCTTAAAATTTTTACGTAATCGAGGTGATACTGTTTACTGCCATCATCAGATACAACCACCTCGCCAAATTTTATGTCCTGCTCAAGCATTGACTTCAACAACCGGCCCAAAGATCTGCTGCGATTGTAATGTGTAACTAACAAGGTTACTTCGGTAAAATTAAGCGGTGGCATTATAAAAGGTTCTTAATTTTTTAAGGTAACATCTAAATAAAGTGTATTTTGTTATCCTGTAAGCGAATATATTAAATAAAAGTGCGCCAAAAAGTAATAAACGCAATACAAAACAAACATTTCCTGTCCCTGGCCGGCAATGGTATCATGTCAATGCTCGGCATGATCACAGCGGCTATAATTTATCGCTTTTTGCCGCTTGCAGAAGCAGGAAAATGGATCTTTTTTACATCCACATTTCTGCTGGTTGACACTTTCAGATCGGGATTTATCACCACCGCGTTCATTAAATTCTATGCGGGTTCGTCCGAAGCGCGTAAGGCAGAAATTGCGGGATCTACATGGTTTGTGGGGTTGGCCATAACCGGCTTGTTTATTATAGTTAATATCCCCGTATTATTCTTTACAAGGCATGTAGCAGATGAAGGCCTGCTGCTGTTTCTTAATTGGTTTGGCCTGGCCTACATATGCTCATTGCCTATGTTCATGACTACCTGCGTTTTACAAGGCGAGCAACGTTTTGACAGGATGCTGTACGTGCGGGCAATAAATCAGGGTGGTTTTATCGCTTTTATCATTTGCCTGGTTATAGCCGGGAAGTTAAGTTTACATACCATATTATATGCCTACCTGGCTTCAAATGCTATTACAAGCAGTTACACCTTAATAAGGGGATGGTCGCGTGTTAATACATTTGGAAAGCGCAGCAAAGTGGGCATTTTAGAGATGTACAATTTTGGCAAATATAGTGTTGGTACCACCTTAAGCTCTAACATGTTTGGTACTTCTGATACATACATCATCAATTTCATGCTTGGCCCTGCCGCTCTGGCCATCTATAATTTGGGGCAGAGCCTTATGCAGCTGGTAGAGATACCGTTAAGAAGTTTTGCAGCTACAGGTATGCCCATGCTGTCTGCAGCATTTAATCAGGATAACCGGAATGAAGTTATTTATACCATGAAAAAGTTTGCGGGGATGCTCACCGTTATACTGGTACCGGCTGTAATGTGCGCTGTATTACTGGCAGATTTTGCGATCGCTTTAATAGGTGGAGGCAAGTATGTGCATACAGAGGCGGCAAATGTTTTCAGGCTATTTATGACCTTCGCGCTATTATACCCGGCCGATCGTTTTTTTGCATTAACATTAGATGTAATACACCGCCCGCAGGTTAATTTTTATAAAGTTTTGATCATGCTGGCCGCCAATATTTCTTTCGATTTTATTGGGATCTATATATTTGGCAATGTTTATGGCGTTGCCATTACTACGGTTGTGCCCACCTTAATAGCCGTAAGCATAGGCTTTTGGGCGTTAAATAAATATCAGAAATTTTCTTTTTGGGATGTATTTGTTGTGGGTTGGAAAGAAACCAAAATCCTTATTCAAAACGCACTCCACAAAAATAAACCGGCCTTATAAATTTATAGTGACCGAAAACGTATTTAAATTAGTTGCCGCGTGATGGCTGTAGTAAAACTCGTCTGATGCCTTGGTAATTATTAGCAGGCCAAAATGTTCGGGAAGGTCATTAACGATATCCAAAATCGGTTCATCATTATCCTGGCAATAAAAAAACATCCGGTCGCCTTTGTCAATCGCATATAAGGTGTGCATAATATCGTTAGTTACTATGTAACCGGCTTTATACTCGTCATACGCTGTAGGGATGGTAAGTTTATTACCATCATCGGTTTTTATAAAGGTTACCTTGTTATCAGTAATTACCAGGTTTAAATATGCCGCGCTCGCATCTGAATGTTTTAACGCATTGGTAATCAATTCTGTAAGTATATATTTAGATCTGAAGATAAGATCGTGTGTAATTTTATTAGAAGGTAAGGTGCTGCCAATAACCGAAAGCATTTCTTCCAGTAACTCTGCAGGTACACAATTAGCCTTTGCCAGCGGAAAAGACCTTTCAACCGTCACATTATCCATTCTCTTAATTGTATAATATTATTGGGTTGCGTCGTTATAGTTGTCGTATATCTTAAAAACCTTATCCAGCCGTATCAGGATCAGCAGATCGCGAATGTCTTTATTTAATCCAACCAGCAAAATGTCAAGCTTAAGCGCAATAGCGTGTTTTAACGCGGCAACCAGCGCACCTAAAAAAGTACTGTCTATATAATTTACGTTATGCATGCTTAGCACTACCTTCTTTTTATAAATATCCAGTATGCTTATCAGCTCCGTTTTAAACTCATCTGCGTTAGACATGTTGGCATCGCGTAAATTAAGATCGGCCAATACGTGCTCGTTTTGTTGATTTAAAATATCAATCATGATTAGTTATTTTTATAAATATGAATAATGCTGCAATCGTCAACCAAATGGTCTGTTGGCTGCCCGGCTAAAAAATCTTTAAGCTTTTGGAACGAATTGGTGTGGTCTACCAGCTTTTCGAGTTTTGCCAGAAACAATTTATAGTCGCTTTTAACAACACCGTCTACAGCGTAATCAATTATACCATCTGTAAATACGAACAACTGGTCTTGCGCCTCCATTGTTATTTCCTGCTGATCATACATGCCTTCTTCAAATAGGCCTAACAGCAATCCGGAGCATTGTAATGAGCTAAAAGAATTATCAACTGCGCGGTAATGTACTATAGGGAGATCGCCTGCGCCGGCATAAGCCAGTTTATTGTCGGCATGATCTATCATTACCAATGATAAACTCGAAAGGATGTCTTTAAGCGCATCATCGCCGTAAATGATGTGATTTATTTTTTCAAGGATGCCGGCAACCGTATATTCCTGGCTCGAAACACCAAACCGAACCGCCGAGCGCACATAGCTTAAAAAACTGAAGCTTAGAAACCAGGCCATCCATTTTTTGCCCATTACATCACCCAATACGATGAAGGTAAACCTGTCGGTAACTTTAATAAAGTCTATAAAATCGCCGCCCGGGATATCCTGAAAAGAACGATGCCAAAAATTTACCTCATAGCCGGTAATTTGAGGGGCCTGTTGTGGAACTGATCTAATATTTAATGCGGCAACAGCTTTCTTTACTTCATTTTCTGATAATTCGCGCTGCTTGCTTACCGCGGTAATTAAATTGTTAAGCTTAGATACAATTACGTTTACCGGTGTGTTTTTGATAACATAATCAATAGCCTCCAGGTTGAGGCCTGCATTTACGAGGTTGATGTCAGAAAAATCTGTAAGAAAAATAAAGGGGATATTTTTAAGATCTGGTTTGCCAATAAGATACCTGCGGAAATCGAGGCCGTTCATCTCGGGCATCCAGTAGTCAGAAAGAATGGCATCGGGTTTATCTAAGGCAAGCAGCTCTATAGCCTGCTGGGCAGACTCGGCCGTCATGCAAACAAAACCAGCCTTACTAAACGCGTGCGACATCATCTTTAAAAAAAGGAGGTTGTCGTCAACCAGTAAAATTTTCTTTAAGGGTTCGGTGGTTGCCATTATCGGGTGCGTGCTCTGTTTTTAAATAAAGAAAGTACCATGAAATAAACACCTGCTAATATAATAAGTAAAGATATAAGGTCCATTAAGGTAACCCCGTCGTCAAGGCTAAAATAGTAGATCGTAAACATTTCGAAGTATGGGGGCGCAGGCATAACTATCATAGCAAAGCCCAGGGCTACCATCACGGTGCCTATTAAAAACATAACAACAGATGAGGCGCGTTCCTGCCTTATAAATTTGGTAGAAAGGCGGCTGTCTATCCGGCTGCTGGTAAGTAAAACACTAAACTGATCTAATAATTCTTCGCGCGAGGCGGTTTCACTTAACTCATCTATCTGTTTAAATTCGTCAACCTGTTGTTTGCTTATAGATGCAGCTTCAACGGCGGTGTTAAATTTCTGCTGCATAAATTTAACAGATTCGCTGTCAAGGCTGCTCTCATCTAAAAGTGCTATAAGTTCGTCCAGCTTGCTTTGTACATCGCTATGCTGGCTGTTAACCTTCTGCAGGTCGGTAACTTCTTTCAGGATTATTTTCTGATTATCCAATTGGTATTAAAAATTTCAATAACTTATACGGCTGCTTGTTCTACGTAACAGTTGTATAAAAACAATGAAAACAGTTTCCATCATTACGGTAAATTTTAATCAAAGTTACATTACTGAGCAACTTATAGCTTCTATAAATGTAACAAATACATATCCGTTTATTGAAGTTATTGTTGTTGATAATGGCAGTGTTACCAACGCCGTTCCCGAGTGGACAACCAAATATCCCGGCATAAAATTTATACGGTCTGATGTAAACCTGGGTTTTGCCGGGGGTAATAACCTGGGGATAAAGGCTGCCACAGGTAACTACTTGTTTTTTGTGAATAACGACACCGAATTTTCTACCGGGTTAGTACAAAGCATGGTTGATGTTATGGAGCTAAACCCGCTAGTAGGTATGACCTCGCCAAAGATCATTTATTTTGATGAACCCGGAATTTTGCAATACGCCGGATTTACCGAAATGAATTATTACACCTGCAGAAACGAAACCATTGGCAAGTTTGAACAAGATAGGGGGCAGTATGATAATACGTTAGGTAAAACCGGTTATGCGCATGGCGCAGCTATGATGATAAGACGGGGCGCAATGGAAAAGGCCGGCCTCATGGCCGAGAACTTTTTTCTTTATTATGAAGAAATGGACTGGTGCGACCATATTAAAAGGGCCGGTTACGAAATCTGGTTTATACCACAAGCTACTATCTTTCATAAAGAATCTGTTTCGGTTGGCCGGGCCAGCGGACTTAAAGAGTACTTTATGAATCGTAACCGTATTTTATTTATCCGCAGAAATGCACCCATATTAGCCAGGTTGTTTTTTTATTTTTACTTTACGTGTATTGTTGCACCGCGTAATATTTTGCAGTACGCCAAAAACGGGCAAAGAGGCTTTACCGCATTATTACTAAAGGCAATATGGTGGAATATTACACAAAGCATCAACAGCAATAAATTAGGATACCCAATTACACGATAAATGAAATTTGCACTTTGGTTAAGCCTTTTTATCGTCTTTTATGCCTTTTTTGGCTATGGCATTTTGTTATTTGCCATTATAAAGATAAAGCGGTTTTTTAGGGGTAAACAACATGCGCCCGCCATTCATGATGCCGCTATGCCCAGCTGCACTTTAATTGTTGCAGCCTATAACGAAGAAGCTTTTATAATTGAAAAGATACAAAACACGCTGGAACTAAACTACCCGGATGGTAAACTCGACATTGTGTTTATTACAGATGGTTCTACCGACCGCACTGTTGAGTTGATCAAGGCATATCCGCGCATAAAATTAGAACACCGCGATGAGCGCAAAGGTAAGCTGGCAGCCGTTCACCGGGTTATGCATGCGATAGCAACAGATGTAGTGGTATTTACAGATGCCAACACTTTTCTCAATGCAGATGCCCTGCTTAATATTTGCCGCCATTACGCCAACCCTAGGATAGGGGCCGTTGCCGGAGAAAAACGTGTAAACGTAGAAATTGAGGCCGATGCCACAGCAGGCGAAGGTTTTTACTGGAAGTACGAGTCGAAGTTGAAAACCTGGGATTTCGAACTGCATACGGTAGTGGGTGCGGCGGGCGAGTTGTTTAGCATACGTACAGCGCTATACCGCCCGGTGCCGGCAACCAGTATCATAGAAGATTTTATGATCTCGCTTTGGGTGGCAGGCGATGGGTATAGGGTGGCGTATGAACCCGAAGCCTTCGCTACCGAAAACGGATCTGAAAGTGTGCAGGAAGAATTAAAACGTAAAATACGGATCGCCGCAGGGGGCATACAATCTATCATTTGGCTTAAGAAGTTGCTTAACCCTTTTCATATGCCGTTACTTACATTTCAATACGTGAGCCACCGGGTACTGCGGTGGACGGTTGTACCGTTCCTGATGATACTTGCTTTAATTATCAATTGTATTATTGTGGCAAGCGGGTACGATACCTGGGTTTATGATGTATTGCTAATACTGCAAATCATATTCTACGGAATGGCGTTACTGGGCTGGATATTAGAAGCACGCCGCATAAAGGTTAAAATACTTTTTATACCCTACTACTTTTGTATGATGAATTATGCCGTTATCCGCGGCATATTTAGGTACGCATCCGGCAGGCAAAGCGCGGTATGGGAAAAAGCAAAACGTAAATAACATGTCTTTAAAAGATAAGATCAAAAGCAACCCAAAGCTTAAGTTGTTTGTACACTGGATGCTTATACCGGCGGGGGAGGCAAGGCCGCGGTTTTGGGTTAAGCTTTTGGTAAACCCGTTTGTGCATAGTCGCGGCAGGGGTTCTGCAGTGCGGTCACACACCCGGTTAGATGTTTTGCCTTTTAATAAATTCGAGCTTGGGAGCAAATCTACTATAGAATCTTTTTCTACGGTTAACAATGGCGTTGGCGATGTTATTATCGGCAATAATACATTAATAGGTATGGGTAACACCATAATTGGCCCAATAACCGTAGGTAACAATGTAATTTTTGCACAAAATATTGTGGCAAGCGCACTAAATCACGAATACACGGACGTTAACATCCCCATAGTTGACCAAAAGATTTTAACTAAACCCATTATTATCGGGGATGATTGCTGGATTGCTGCAAATGCAGTAATTACCGCGGGAACAATTATAGGTAAGCATAGCGTGGTTGCGGGCGGGGCGGTAGTTACCAAAAATGTACCACCATATTCCGTTGTAGCCGGCAACCCTGCTAAGGTGATCAAACAATACAATTTTGAGAAGGGGAGTTGGGTACGCGTTTAACGGGTTAAACGTTTTCTTTCTGTAGTAAAGCCGGTATAGTTTTAAAGATAAGCTTCAAATCATTTTTCATGCTGTGATTTTTGGCATAGGTGTTATCGAGCATTAAGCGTTCTTCTTCACTCATATCGCCCTTACCGCGTTTTTCAACCTGCCACAAACCGGTAATACCGGCCGGGGCGTTAAAGCGTAAGGCATATTTATCGGTAGTAAGTTTCTCTGCCTCATAAAGCGGCAACGGCCTGTTACCCACAATACTCATATCTCCTATAAAAACATTCCAAAGCTGCGGCAGTTCGTCAATGCTGGTATTGCGTATAAAGTTGCCGATCTTGGTGATGCGGGGATCATTCTTTAGTTTAAAAAAGGCAGCCCCTGCAGCACTCTTTTTGTTATTCATGTAGTCCTTTTCGCACCACGTATCTTTATCTGTATAAATAGGAAACTGGCACTTGCCTGCAGATACACAGTCATTACATAACATGCCGGTAAGCGGTGTAGGGGTAATTACTTTTTGATCGGGTGTTGGTGTGGTAGTATATTGGTTTAAATGTTTCAAGTCCTTAAGGCGCTGATCTGCGTTTACAAACATCGACCGGAATTTGTAGAATTTAAATACACGGTAGCCGGTGCCAACCCGCAATGAATAATAAAAAGCAGGGCCCTTAGATTCGAGTTTAATAATAATGTAGATCACCAAAAACAACGGCGACAAGAAAAGCAGGGCGAGCCCCGAGAAAAATATATCAAAAATACGCTTGCCGGTAGGCACTACATAAGTTTCTGACACCTTATCGTGCACTTTACTGCGTATAGCGTCCCAATGGTTTGCCGAAAAATTTACACGTAGTTGCAAATTTGAAATTTTTACCGGCAATCGGAAAACATCTACAATACCGGCTTTTAGCGCTATCTTTCTGAGATTGGTATTGAGTTGATTTACTACCAGGAAGAACGGAACACTCGGCAGCCCTTTATTTTTAAGCGTCTCTTTAAACGTTATTCCAGACGGTGCTAAAATCTCACTTTGTGAAATAATAGCCACTATATTAAGTTTTTTTGATTCCCACGAGTTGGCAAGTTCTACTCCGTTATTGAAATAGATAAGGCCTTTATCCTCAAAATCACAGCTGTTAAGTAAAGCTGTAATTTCTTCTGAAGCGTGGATGATGGCAATATTTTTTTTCCCGGCCGGAGTAAAGTCACTCATACTAATAAGTAAATTTCTGCATACGTCTTAAGATAGCCCTTATCCTTGCTTCAACTTCGGCAGGGTTAAAAGGTTTAACTATAAAATCGTCGGCACCACTGTCTAAACATTGAATTCGTGTCTCTGAGCTATCCTCGCCCGATAAGATGATTATTGGGATAGATTTAAAAAAGTCGCTTGCATGCAGCTGTGCAACCAATTCTAACCCGCTAAGGTTCGGCGTATTTAAATCTGTTATAACAAGGTCGGGGATGTTGCCATTTTGGATGTATGAGAGGGCATCCATGGCGGTAGGGCAAAGCTCAACTTCGTAATGCACGCTTAAAAATTTTTTAATGATGGCCTGCATAAAAGGATCATCTTCAACAGCTAATATTTTTATGCGTTCGTTTTCTGTAACCCCCATTATCCAGTCCGGTATTTCAAATAAAAAATTCTATCGTTAAAGATACTGTAATTTTTTGGCTTATTGTTTACAGTATTATTCGGTAACTATCAATTACGTTGCAAATTTACAATTGGATTTAGTTAACTAAAAAATCTTTTTACGCGTTTAAAAACGCCTTTCCATAACCCGCCGTCAATTTGAATGCGCCTGTCTGTTGTCCATACAATGGCATTGGGGTTCTTCACCAGATAAAGATTTCCAAAACCCTTTAATTTTAACTTCAAGGCCAGGTACCCGTCTTCATTAGTACCCGGTGGGTGGTCAAAGCAGTCAACCTGTAATGCTTGTTCTTTTCTAAAGCAAGAATTAAAACCATATACGTTTACCGCTTCGTTTTTAAAGTGCTTATCATAAACCCTGGCAAGATCTGCTATATATTCATATATAAAGTAGGTAAACCTGCCTGTGCTTGCCGTAGGGATAAACGAGAACCTGCCATAAGTAATTGCATATTTATCAGATTCTACCAGCGGTTTAACCATCTCTGCAATCCAGTCTTTGGGGTAAATCGTGTCGGCATCGGCATTTAATATATACTTACCCCGGGTAACTGCCAGCCCTGTATTACGGGCCTGTGTTATTCCCTGGCGTTCTTCAAATTCATATATTACCCCACAATCCCTAATAATGTCGGCAGTTTTATCCGTCGAATTATTATCGGTAACTACGATCTCTACTGCGTAATCAGTTTCATTATTACATAAAGATGCCAGCGTTTGCACCAGTGTATCTTCCTCATTATAAGCCGGTATCGAGACACTTATATCGGGTTCGCCGGTTTTGCGCAACCGTTCATAAGCAGCAAACACTTCGGCCGGCTCTATTCTCTGATTGATATAGCGCTCAATATCAGTAGGTATAGCTATAAGTCTCATTTATGTGCAAGTTAATAAAGCGCTTTAAATTTCATAAATAAATCTGTTTATTCAGGTTTAAATAAACTGCTATTAACAACGCTTATATTCCTGTGATTATTAAGCAACATATTTTAACTGTACGGTAACTAACGCTATGGGAAAAGGCGAACGGCTTTTTTTGTTAAGTTTGTTAATCTGATGATCAAACTACAATTTAAATTAACATGACTCACGCTTATATTGGGTTCAAACTATTTGCTGCATGAATAAAAACCTATACTACCAAAATCTCGACGGGCTTAGGTTCTTTTCTTTTTTCTCTGTTTTTTGCTTTCATAACTTTTCAAGCAACTTCACACTTCTTAACAAGAGCCATTTTTATAACTTTATTAGAGGCGATGTAGTAGACAACGGAAGTTTAGGCGTAAACTTTTTTTTTGTTTTAAGCGGCTTTTTGATAACCACGTTACTTATTGCCGAAAAAAAATTAAATGGAAATATCAATTTAAAATTCTTTTGGTTTCGGCGTGTGTTACGCATTTGGCCCTTATTTTACACCTGTGTTTTTATTGGGTTTATAGTTTATCCGTTTTTAAAGAAATTTACCGGTCAATTATCAACAGAAACCGCCGATCCTTTACTTTGCCTTACTTTTCTAAATAACTTCGATATTTTGAAGAATGGCTGGCCCGACGCTTCCATCTTAGGGGTGTTGTGGAGCGTGGCGATAGAAGAGCAATTTTACCTGGTTTGGCCAATTATTCTTTTTATCGTTCCCGTAAAAAAGCTGTGGATACCATTCGGTTTAATATTGGTCATAAACCTCACATTCCGTGCAGTTTATAACACGCACTTAATGCATTACTACCACACCATATCGTGTATTGGCGATATGACGGTGGGCGGTATAGGCGCCTGGCTGATAGACGTTTCGCCAAAATTTAAGAAGTATTTTAACGATTTGAACAGGATAACCATTTACGTTGTTTATCTGCTTTTTGTAGGCATCTACTTCTTTGCAGATCAGTTTCAGCATAACAACGCCGTCAGCATTTTCGAGCGGTTATTTATCGCGATGGTTTTTATAACCATAATATTAGAGCAAACCTTTTCGGCAAACTCATTCTATAAAATGGGAAATTTTAAGCGGATATCTAAACTCGGCACTATAACTTACGGCTTATACTGCCTGCATTTCCTGGGGATATTGGTAGCTACCACCGTGGTAAATAAACTGCATATTAATAAACATGAGTGGCAAATTTTCTTCATAGAGGCGCCTTTGGCGCTGCTTATATCTTTAATACTAAGTACAATAAGTTACAAGGTTTTAGAATCGCCGTTTTTAAAACTAAAAAACAAAATCGCCTACGTAAAGGAAAAGAAACACGCAAGCTTTACCACCTAATTAGTAAAACCAATTGCTAACAACTATAAAATGAACGCTGAACAAACCCGACTTACCGCACCCGATTGGAAAAAGTGGGGGCCCTACGTCAGCGATCGCCAATGGGGTACTGTTAGGGAAGATTACAGCCAAAGCGGCAATGCCTGGAATTATGTTACTCATGATATGGCACGCAGCAAAACCTACCGATGGGGCGAAGAAGGAATAGCCGGCATATGCGACGATGAACAATACATTTGTTTTGCCATAGCGCTTTGGAATAAGCAGGACACGATAATTAAGGAGCGCTACTTTGGGTTAAGCAATCCCGAGGGTAACCATGGCGAGGATGTTAAAGAGCTATACTATTATTTAGATAGCACGCCCACGCACTCGTACATGAAAATGCTGTATAAATACCCGCAGCAGGCTTTTCCGTACGCGCAATTAGTGGGGGAGAACGCGGGGCGTAACAGGAACGACCCGGAATTTGAGCTGATAGACACCGGTATATTTAACGATAACAATTACTTTGATGTATCGGTTGAATATGCCAAGAATGACACAGAAGATATACTCATAAAAATCACCATAACCAACAGGGGCAATGCCGCAGCCGCTGTAAATATATTACCTACCGTGTGGTTCCGTAATACCTGGAGTTGGGGAAGGCACGTAAATAAACCCAATATTAAGCAGCAATCGGCCGGCGTATTAGAATTACACCACAATACCATTGGCGAGTATTGGCTGATAGCCGATGACAGCCCGCAATGGCTTTTTTGTGATAACGAAACCAATTCAAAAAAACTTTATAACGCCGATAGCGCAACCCAATATCCTAAAGACGGTATAAACGATCACATCGTGAACGGGGCTTCCACTATAAACCCGCAGCAATATGGCACAAAAGCATCAGCAAATTACAACCTTACTATTGGCGCAGGAGAAACCACCACACTCCGGCTAAGGCTCACTAAGAATGCCGCAGCCGCTTTTGACGATTTTGAGCAGATCTTTAAAGCCAGAATTACAGACGCCGACAGTTTTTACAGCGATATATGCAAAACAAAATCTGCTGATGCGGCAATGGTACAGCGCCAGGCATATGCCGGCATGCTTTGGAGCAAGCAATTTTACGACTACAATGTTTTTCAATGGCTTAACGGCGATCCTGCAATGCCGCCACCACCGGCCGGTAGGTTCGGGATGCGTAACCACGACTGGCAGCATTTAGCAGCACGAGAGGTCATCTCTATGCCCGATAAATGGGAGTACCCATGGTTTGCAGCCTGGGACCTGGCTTTCCATTGTATTACCCTGGCTGCCATTGATGCCGACTTTGCAAAAAAACAATTGGTGTTGCTAACACAGGAATGGTTTATGCACCCTAACGGGCAGCTGCCGGCCTACGAGTGGGAGTTTAATGATACCAACCCGCCCGTGCATGGTATGGCCGCGTGGGAGGTATACCAGATAGACAAAGCTCAAAATAACGGCACAGGCGACTTGTTTTTTCTGGAAACCGTTTTTCATAAACTGATGCTCAACTTTACTTGGTGGGTTAATCGTAAGGATTCGGCGGGTAATAATGTGTTTGAGGGCGGTTTTTTAGGCCTTGATAATATCGGCGTTTTCGACCGCAACGCACCGCTGCCAACGGGTGGCTATATTGAGCAAGCCGATGGCACCAGCTGGATGGCTATGTATGCGCTTAATTTGATGCGCATTGCCACAGAGCTATCGGCAACTAATAAAACCTATATAGAAATTGCCGTAAAATTCTTTGATCACTTTATGTATATAGCCGGCGCATTATCCAGCCTGGGTGTTGATAAGGAGGGTTTATGGGATGATGACGATGGCTTTTTTTATGACCAGATCCGTTTTCCGGATGGCGGTGCCGAAAAACTGAAAGTACGCAGTGTGGTAGGCCTGATACCGCTTTTTGCGGTAGAAGTGATGAGTGATGCAGATGTGCTTGGCAGCCCGATATTCAGCGAGCGGATGAAATGGTTTTACGATAACCGGCCCGATCTTTCTTCACAAATATCGCGGCTGAACGAGCCAAACGCCAATGGTATGCGCCTGGTTAGCCTTTTGCGCGGCCACCGCATGAAAATGCTGTTAAAGCGCATGCTCGATGAAAGCGAGTTCCTGAGCGATCATGGGATACGGTCGGTGTCAAAATACCATCTCGAAAACCCGTACATCATCAATGTAGAAGGTAAGCAGTTTAGCGTAAAATACCTGCCTGCCGAGAGCGACAGCAGCTTATTTGGCGGAAACAGCAATTGGCGCGGCCCCGTTTGGATGCCCATAAATTTTTTACTAATAGAAAGTTTGCGGCGTTTCCACCAGTTTTATGGCGACGGATTTAAGGTAGAATGCCCAACCGGATCGGGTAATTTTATGAGTTTGCAGCAGGTTGCCGACGAGCTTTGCCGGCGGTTATCCGGCATTTTTGAGAAAAATGCGCAAGGCCTCCGGCCTGTTTTTGGCGATAATCAAAAAATACAAAGCGACCCGAACTTTGCAGATCACATCCTTTTTCACGAGTATTTTGATGGCGACACCGGCAAGGGTTTAGGCGCCTCGCACCAAACCGGGTGGACAGGTTTGATAGCCGGCTGCATAAAATAATCAGCCCGAATTACCCTTTTAAAGCCCGTAAATGCACATTAGCTTTGCCGGCAAAAAATAGTCACATGAAAACATACCGTTCGGTATGTTGGTGCTGGCAAGATGCTGCCACTAACAAAAAAATGCGCGATCCGGCCATTTTTGTTCGTTTATAGCGCGAAATTTTAAGTGCGAAATCAGCCAATTCCCGGCCCCTAAAAATGCAAACATACCGAACGGTATGTTTTATGTGACAAAATATTGCGGTGAATTAACGATCGCTGCCATCGCATCTGCAAGCTTTCAGCTTGTGGTAATTATGTAAAAAGCTTTTCGCTTTTTTACGCCGAAATCTTACCTCATGGTTATCACAAGTTACGCTCGCTAATTTATGATGGGGAGAGAAAGAAATAATTCAACTCAGTATTAACAGTCATGCAGAAAATATTTCGGCACTCTACAAGAATCAGTTGATATTTCTTATTAAAATAGGTTCCCGAAACAAGTTCGGGATGACCTTTTAATTTGATATTTCAACATTTAAACCAACAAAAGGTCAATAATCCACGGTTGACCTGTCCAAATCCCTTCCCCGCCAATAATTTTATCAACCCTTTCAACTAATCCAACCCGCGTTTGTATATTTAACATATGCTCGTCGAATCTGTTGCCACGTTAAATATTATCAAGGTTGGTCCTCAGGGCAGCTTTGCCGTAACGGATATGCTGGCGGCAGAGGAGCCGCTGGAGATAAGGCTGCAGCATGGCCCTGCGTATAGCAGAACCGTACAAAATGTATCGGTAACCATGCGCACGCCCGGCAACGATGCCGAATTGGCCACCGGCTTTTTATTTACCGAGGGCATCATAAAAAGCAGCAATGACATTGCCGAAGCCGGCCATTGCTTTATTGCCTGTGCAGAAAATAAAGAAAACGTCATCCAGGTTATCCTTCGTGAAGGCGTTACACCCAATCTGCACAACGCCGACCGTAATTTCTATACCACATCCAGTTGCGGGGTTTGCGGTAAGGGGTCAATCAACGCTATCCGCACGGTAAATGATTATGCGACAGGCATTATCGACAATAACACCATTGCGGCTGAGGCACTGCTTACCCTTCCCCACATATTACAAGCACAGCAAGCAATGTTTGCACACACCGGCGGTTTACATGCGTCTGCGTTATTCACGCCTCAAGGCGAACTACTTTTAGTGCGCGAAGACGTAGGCCGGCATAACGCACTCGATAAATTAATAGGCGCGGCTTTGACAAAAAACTGGCCGCCCGTAAATGATAGGGTTTTGTTGCTAAGCGGCCGTGCCAGTTTCGAGCTGGTACAAAAAGCGGTTATGGCCGGTATTAATATCATTGCGGCCGTGGGCGCGCCGTCTACACTGGCAGTGCAACTGGCCGAAGAGTTTAACGTTACACTGGTTGGTTTTTTACGGGGGCACGGTTTTAACATTTATACCGGCGCTCATCGCATCACCTTATAAGCTAAGCATGAAGATCAGAATAAAACCAAATGGCATAAGATACCGCCTCACACGGTCGGAGGTGGAGCGTTTTGCCAGTGAAGGCGTAATAAAAGAAGTGATAGTTTTTGGCGATGATAAACTTACCTACATTTTGCAGCGCACTACCGAGCCTAATTTGTTCTCTACCTTTAAAAATAACATCATCACCCTATTTGTACCCGAAGTGCTTGCCGACGACTGGACGGGCACAGACCGGGTTGGCGTAGAAAGCAGCGCCGGGCACCTGCACCTGCTGTTAGAAAAAGATTTTACCTGTTTAGAGAACGTAGCCGAAGACCAGAGCGATAATTACCCTAACCCTTTATTGGCCAAGAAAAATGGATAACCAAAAGCAAGCGGCAATAGAACCAAACCCGGAAAACCCGGAAAAATTGTTACATCTCGACCTGGAACCACCCAAAAAGTGGGCTGCAGGTGTGCCTGCCGTGCTGGCGGCATTTAAAGATATTTTAGAAGAAACCGGGCCAACCCGCGGCATGGGCGCCCTGCTTAAAATGAACCAAAAGCATGGTTTCGACTGCTCCAGCTGTGCCTGGCCAGATCCGGACGACGATAGGTCGCCGGTTGCAGAATACTGTGAGAACGGCGCCAAGGCGCTGGCAGAAGAAGCTACCTTAAAGAAACTAACGGGCGAATTTTTTGCAGAGAATTCAATAGCCGACCTATCTATGCTCACTGATATGGAGATAGGCAAAAAGGGGCGTATTGCGCAGCCGGTTTACCTATCTAAAGGCGCCACGCATTACCGGCCCGTTCCCTGGGATTTTGCTTTTAGCAAAATAGCCGAACATTTGAACGGACTCAAATCTCCAAATGAGGCTGTATTTTATACATCGGGCCGCACCAGTAACGAGGCTTCTTTTATTTACCAGCTGTTTACGAAAGAGTTTGGCACCAATAACATGCCCGATTGCTCTAATATGTGCCACGAAAGCACCAGCGTTGCCCTGGCAGAATCTATCGGGATAGGCAAAGGCACCGTTACCCTTAATGATGTGCACGAAGCCGAGGTGATCATTATTATGGGCCAAAACCCGGGTACTAACCACCCGCGGATGCTTACCGCGTTACGTAAGGCTAAAGAAAGCGGCGCGAAAATTATTGCCATAAACCCGCTTAAAGAGGCCGGCCTTATTGCCTTTAAAGATCCGCAAACCGTACGTGGCTTTATTGGTACCAGCGTGGCCATTGCCGATGTTTACCTGCAGGTAAAGATAAACGGCGATATGGCACTTCTTAAGGCCATTGAGCTGCTGCTATATGAGGCCGAAATGGAAACGCCTGACGAGATCTTCGACCATAAGTTCATTAGCGAAAATACCGCCAATTACGAAAATTTTATAGAGCACATTAAACAATACAAGGCTCAGGACCTTGCCGAAGCCGCCGGCGTACCGCTGGATGAGATAAAGCAGGCAGCAGAAATGCTAATGCGTAAAAGCAAGATAGTGGTTTGTTGGGCTATGGGCATAACGCAGCAAAAGAACGCTGTAGATACCATAAAAGAAATTGTTAACCTGGTGCTGCTTAAGGGCGCTATTAGCAAGCCGGGCGCAGGATTGTGCCCTGTACGCGGGCATAGCAATGTACAAGGGAACCGCACCATGCTTATTTATGGTAAGCCATACGAAAAGCAACTTGTTAAAATTAAGGAAGTTTACGGTTTCGACCCGCCAAAGGCGCATGGTTTTGATGTGGTTGAAACTATAAAGGCGATGGACGATGGCCGTTTAAAGGTTTTCTTTGCCATGGGGGGCAATTTTTTATCGGCCACGCCCGATACTTCCCTTACGGCGCAGGCCATGCGCAAAATGAACCTTACCGTTAATGTATCCACCAAACTTAACCGTGGCCACCTGATAACCGGCGAAGAGTCGATCATTTTACCTGCACTCTCGCGCAGCGATAAGGATATGATAAACGGGGTGCAGCAAATGGTAAGCTGCGAAAACTCGATGGGGGTGGTGCAGCAAAGTAAAGGCACGCTCGACCCCATATCTGATAATATGATGAGTGAGCCGCTTATTGTTTGTAACTTGGCCAGGGCTGTATTGGGCAAACGCTCTGTAGTAGATTGGGGCCGGTATGCCGAAAGTTATGACAACATTCGCGATGACATTGAAAAAGTGATACCGGGTTTTGAAGAATATAACAAGCAAATACGTAAGCCTGGCGGCTTTTATTTACCCAACGCCCCACGTGCGGGCAAATTTGAGACCGACGAATGGGGCGGTAAAGCAGCCTTTAATGTAGCCGGCCTTCCCATCCACAAACCTGCTGCCGACGAATATTATTTAACCACCATACGCAGCCACGACCAGTTTAACACCACTATTTACGGCCTGCACGACCGTTACCGCGGTATAAATAACGAGCGCCGTGTTATTTTTATGAACCCGGCAGACATTGCTATGGCTGGCTTTACCGCAGGCGATAAGGTAGATATTAGCAGCCATTACGATGGGCAGGAACGCATAGCCAGGCTTTTTATCATCGTTGCCTATGATATCCCGCCGCGTAATACGGCAGTTTACTACCCGGAAGGGAACGTACTGGTACCCATAAGCAGCGTGGCCGATAAAAGCAATTGCCCCACCACTAAACTGGTTTTTGTGAAGATCAAAAAACATGCGGGATGATCTTGAATGGGTCCTGATGGCATCACCAATGGTAAAATGAAGAGGTGACTATGCAATTAAGAAAAGCGGGTGCCGTGCCGAGGCGCGCGAAGCATGACACTTTTTTTCTTTCCTTCCAACCTTATTATTGTTATAGCCAACAACTGATTATCCGGTAACGCATGGTTCACCCATTAAGTAATTGTACCGTCTTTTCATCCTTTTCGGCATTAAAGAACCTTGCCAATACTTTTTCAAATACCGGGTCGGCGTTTGGTAACAGCGAAAACAAGGTCATGCATGACCGGAGTTTAAGATCGTCGGGACTGCCGAAAATTTGGTTGGCGTTGGTGTTATCGGGCAAAAGCAATGCATTCGATATTTCTTTTAATCTTTCGCCAAGCAGCGGATGGTTTAAATATGCCCCTGCTTCTGCCAGGTTTGCTATGCCATAGTATCTGGCAGTTTCGCTAAACCCAAGGCCTTTTAATTGCGGGAAAATGTACCACATCCAATGGCTGCGCTTGCGGCCGTTCCTTATTTCGGTTAGGGCAGTTTGATAATCAGATTTCTGGGCTTCAATAAACCGGTTTAAAGATTCGGGCGCAGGCATGTTTACATAGTAGGTTTTATCGCCTCAATATAGCCATCGAATGATATATAGCTTTTATTGGTGATGGTAAAATAAACGCTTGCAGCAGCATTATCAAACACAGTGAAAGAGAGGCGCGTAATGTACCTTACATCTTTTGGTTCGATAACGATATCCCAACCGCCCTTTTTACGCGATGTTTTTTTATAGGTAAAATCGGTTGATGTAAATTTGATACCGCCATCTGTGGGGTTATAAGGTACGTCGAAATAACCCTCGCCAAAGTAGGGCAGATAAGCTACCACCGAGTCTTTCTTGATTTTTACGTTATAAAACGAATTAAGGTATTTGTGGCCGCCTCCGCGTGGGTTGGCATACTGGGCTATAAAATCGAAATGCTGATCGGTTACCATCGCCGCAATTTCTGCAGCTTTTATCGCTTTTTTATCCGGCTTTGGCTGCGCCAATGCTACGCTTGCCAAACCGAGGTACATCAGCCACACAAACCGGTATTTTAAATTTTTCATGGTCATTTATTTTGGGTAAGCGATAACGGCATTATAAACCAGTTGATGTGCCGACACCATTAGAATAATAAACGTGCCGATGTTAAAATTAGTTTTAACAAACCATAGCCGGCCGGCCGATTTAATATGGATTGATGATGTGGGTAGGCTACCGGTCTACCTCGCCCAGCACAATATCGATAGAGCCCAAAATAGCAACCAGATCGGCTATCATCACCCCTTTACCCAGTTCTGGGATCACAGAAAGGTTATTGAAACTTGGCCCCCGGGCCTTTACGCGTGCAGGGATCTCGGTTTTGCCATCGGCCTGGAAATAAAACCCTATCTCGCCCCTGGGGTTTTCTGCACGTACATAATAATCCTGGGCTTTGGGGATGATCTTACGTGGCAGTTTTGCCCTTGGGTCAAAATCGGGCGTGCGTTTGAGGTCTTTTAATAAACGGCCGGCACATTGTTCTATGATCCGTAACGACTCAGTTATCTCATCTACGCGCACCTTGTACCTGTCCCAGCAATCGCCTGTGGTACCCATTTCGCCTTTGCCTATTGGTATCTCAAAATCAAGTTCGGGGTAGGCAGAGTAGCCGTCTATGCGGCGCAAATCCCATTTCAAGCCCGAGCCGCGCAGCACCGGGCCCGAGCAGCCATAGTTTATAGCTACATCTAAAGGCAGTACGCCAACGTTGGCTGTGCGTTTAATAAATATCTGGTTATTTGTTAAAAGCTGGTTCAGTTCAACAAGTTTAGGCCTGAAGTAGGTTACAAATTCGAGTGTGCGTTCTTCAAAACCAACCGGCAGGTCATAAAACAAACCGCCCACCCATATATAATTGTATAAAAGCCTCGAGCCCGATGCCCACTCCAGCATACCCATAATATGTTCGCGGTCACGAAAGCACCACAGGAAGGGCGTAAAAGCACCAATATCTATACCATAAGTACCCAGGGCTATTAAATGCGAACCGATGTGGTTTAACTCGCACATTAGCACCCGAATGTATTCTACCCGTTTAGGGATCTCTTTATCTATACCCAGCATACGTTCTACACCCATTACCCAGGCATGGCTGTTGTTCATAGAGGCCAGGTAGTCCATCCTGTCGGTAAACGGAATGGTTTGCTGATAGGTAAGCGCTTCGGCATGTTTTTCGAAACAGCGGTGCAGGTAGCCCATGTGCGGTATTACCTCCTTCACGATCTCGCCATCGGTAATTAACTCCAGCCGCAAAACGCCATGGGTGCTCGGGTGCTGCGGCCCCATGTTAAGCACCATGTCTTCCGTTGCAGCGGCGGCAATTTTTGCGTTGTATTTTTCTAATGCGGCGTTATACATTTCGGATTTTCGATTTTCGATTTCGGATTTCTGCTGATTTAGAATTTTTTAAATTTTGTTGATTTAGGTGTGTGGTTTTACCAATTGCAGTAAAAATGGCTGTTAACTCATCGGCTTCTTTTTTTAAAACGGTTACGGTGCCAAGGTTTGCTAATTGTGCAGCCTCTATAAGCTCCAACCGATATATCGACTCATCCGCTTCCTCTTCCACTATAATTATTTTGTTTTAGGAAACCGGCAGTTGATTTGCCTTTACAGTCGGAACGATAGTTTGCACCAACCGAGCTACTGCTTCGTAAAAGTTGGTTTGATACAATCCTAAAGGAACGGCTTTCTGCTGTTGATTCGATGAATTGATTACACCGATAGCAAATTTTTTCGTTCTGGTTTTTAATTCTTCCTTATTCATATCAAGGTTCAACAATTCCGAAATCGAACATCCGAAATCCGGAATCAGTCTATTTTTATTCCTTTATAATATTCGGCGTTTTGATAATCTTTTCTCATCGGGAAACCTTGCCAGTCATCGGGTAACAGTATGCGCCGCAAATCGGGGTGGCCTTCAAAAAAAATACCCATCAGGTCATAAGTTTCGCGTTCGTGCCAGTCGGCGGTTTTGTATACACCGGTTAAACTCGGGAACGCAGGCAGATCATCCGGCTCCCGGCCATGCATCTTGCTTATCTTTAACGTAAGCTGCATTTTGTATGGGATAGAGGCCAGGTTATAAACCACCCCAAACCGCCCCGATTCAACACCATGATCAACCCCTGATAACAAACTTAAAAAATCAAAATAGGTGAGCGGATTATCCCTTAACTCGCGGCAAACATTTACAATACCGTCGGGTGCTATGAGCAATGCCGGTTGCAATACCCCGGCTTCTTCGCCAATGATCACATCGGTGCCAAATTTTTCTGTTAACAGGTATTTAATTTCTGCAAAGATCATGGCGCAAGGCGAACTATTTTCCAGGTGTTTTTATCGGCTTTTTTAAATACGATACGGTCATGCAAACGGCTGCGGCGGCCCTGCCAAAACTCAAACATACGCGGCTTTAAAATATAACCGCCCCAATGTGCGGGTTTAGGCACCTCGGTATCAGCGTATTGCGCGCTAAGGGCGGCCATTTTATCTTCCAGGTTTTTACGGCCGTCAATTTCCTGGCTTTGTGGCGATACTATGGCCCCAACCTGGCTGGCTTTTGGCCTGGTATGAAAGTATTCTTCAGATTTTTGCTTGCTTACTTTTTCTATGGTGCCCTCTATGCGGATCTGCCTTTCCAGCGGCCCCCACCAGAACGTAATGGCGCCAAGCGGATTTTTAGCCAGCTCTTTACCCTTACGGCTTAAATAATTGGTGTAAAATATAAAACCTTCGTTATTATAGCCCTTCAGCAACACTATTCGCGATGATGGCCGGCCATCGGTAGTGGCAGTAGCCAGGTTCATGGCATTGGGCTCATGCATTTCCGCTGCGCGGGCATTATTAAACCAACTGTCGAACTGTATAAACGGATCGGCTTTTACGTCTTTTTCTGAAAATGATGCGGCCAGGTAATCGCGCCTTAGGTTTTCTATATCTTGTTGCTCCATTGTTGCAAAGCTACAAATACGCTTTATTAAAATCTTAAAAATCGGGCGCCGGGACCGTGCGTAAAAGAACATTAATTTAACCGCAGCGTTATAGTAACAAAATATACAGCATGCTAAGCACTATTGTACCCGCGGCAGGGAGGTTATTGGTTTCTGAGCCGTTTATGATGGACCCAAACTTTAAAAGATCGGTTATTTTACTGAATGAATTTTCTGACGCCGGCGCTATGGGTTTTGTACTAAACCAGCAAAGCGAACACCTGATAGGCGATCTGCTGCCCGATGTTTCTTATTCCGACCTGCCCGTTTATATTGGCGGGCCTGTGGGCACAAATATGCTTCACTTTATCCACCGCTGCCCCGATAAATTTCGGGTGGGATTGAGCTGATCGAAGGTGTATACTGGAGCGGCGACTTCGAACAGGTTAAATCCTTAATAAACGCGTATAACTTAAATGCAGATGAGATCAAATTTTTTGCAGGTTATTCGGGCTGGACGGCCGGGCAACTGGCAGAAGAATTAGCGCAGGATAGCTGGATAGTGGCTAATAAATTTAATACCGATATTGTGTTTGCCAGTGATGACGACGGCCTTTGGAAAGAAGTGATCATTAGCCTGGGACAGCGCTACGCACATATTGCTAATTTCCCGGAGAACCCAACGCTGAATTAAACACTACCCCCCAACCCCTTAAGCGGAAAACGTTAATATTTGGATGGATATCCCTCGGCCTTCATTCCCCTGGCCGATTCTTCAACCTTGGTTGCCAGATCAGCTTTGTAGGCGATCAGGTTTTTTGCGATAAATTCATCGGCAGTGGCCAATATTTGTGCAGCAAGGATGCCCGCATTTTTTGCAGCATTTAAGGCTACCGTTGCAACCGGGATGCCGTTTGGCATTTGCAGGATGGACAACACAGAATCCCAGCCATCAATCGAATTGCTTGATTTTACCGGCACACCAATAACGGGCAAATGTGTTAACGAAGCCACCATACCCGGCAAATGCGCTGCGCCGCCGGCACCGGCTATGATAACCTTTAAACCGCGGTCGGCAGCAGATCTGGCATAGCTGAACATGCGGTCGGGCGTACGGTGTGCAGATACCACGGTGATCTCGTATTCGATGCCCAATTCTTTCAGTACATCTGCTGCATCCTGCATAACGTTCAGGTCAGATTTACTGCCCATTATTATTCCGACTTTAGTTTGGCTCATAATGATATTCATTTGCCTGCAAATTTGCTAATTGGCAGCCAGATATTTATTTAAAACTTTATAAATAGAATCGGGTTCGCTCGGCCTCGGCGCATCGGTATTTAACACCTGCCCATGCTTATCGATAATGAGGTAACGCGGCATGTACACAGTTGCCTTATTATCCAGTTTTGCAGCTTTTCGGTATAAAGCATCGTATTCGTCACTTTCTAAAAACATGTGAGAACCGGTTATATCAAATTTCTTAAGCTGCTGTTGCTGACAGTCCTTTGTAACCCATTTTAGTATCCGGTGCCATTATCTATTAACCATCAACTAACTTACCACTTTCAATATCCCCTGCACATATCGTGCTTTTTCTACAGCTTTTTCGCGGTCGGCATCAACAATGGTAACATGACCCATCTTGCGGAATGGCTTTGTTAATGCCTTGCCGTACAAATGAATGTAAACACCTTTGCACTTTAAGGCTTTTTCTATCCCCTGGTATATGGCAGGGCCTTCGTGGCCGGCTTCGCCAAGCAAGTTTATCATCACCGCGTTGTTCAGGCAATCGGTGTCGCCAAGCGGCTGATCAAATATCGCCCGTAAATGCTGCTCGAACTGCGATACTACATTCCCCTCAATGGTTTGGTGGCCGCTGTTATGCGGGCGCGGGGCAATTTCGTTTACTAATAGTTTGCCATGCTTATCTAAAAACATCTCCACAGCCAGCAGGCCCACTATTTTTAGCTTCGCGGCAATATCTTTTGCAATTTCTTCGGCGTGCTCGTGGATCTCGAACGGCAACGTAGATGGCGAGATCAGAAATTCTACCAGGTTAGCTTCGGGGTTAAATTCCATTTCAACCATCGGGAAGGTTTTGATCTCTCCCTTTTCGTTACGGGCAACAATAACCGCCAGTTCTTTATCAAAATCTACCCAACGTTCAATCAGGCTGGGTTCTGTAAAGGCTTTCGGTAAATAACCTTCGTCTATTACTTTGTAAACGCCCTTGCCGTCGTAACCGTCGCGCCGTAATTTTTGTATATATGGATATGGCAGCGAGGCGTTTTTTAATTCCGATGCCGAAGAGATGATCTGAAATTCGGCTGTTGGGATATTATTTTCTTTGAAGAATTGTTTTTGCAGCCCTTTGTCTTGAATAAGCCTGATAACCCGGGGCTGCGGATACACCAAAACGCCTTCGCTCTCCAGCTTTTCTAATGCATCAACATTTACCTTTTCTATTTCTATGGTGATCAGGTCGAGGTTTTTGCCGAAGTTATAAACGGTTTCGTAATCGTTTAATGAGCCTGCTACAAACTCATTACACAACTTTTTGCAAGGCGCTTCACGGTCTGGGTCGAGCACTTTGGTGGTTACATTATAATTTATGGCCTGCTGTATCAGCATGCGGCCAAGCTGGCCGCCGCCCAAAATACCTAACCTTAAATCGCCGTAAAACGCTTTCATTTATAATGCAAGTTTACCGCAAATCTTTTAAAATGCATAAGGGAAAAAAGATACCGATTTGTAATGCAAGGCAATAGCGAAGCAGCTTATCAAATACAAAAGCGAAGAAGATACTTCACTACATTCCGGACGACAAATTTTCGGCAACTTACCAACTTGCCGTCTTCCTTAATTTCAGGCTAGAATAATAATACCTATCAGCAATTAGTGCCACAGGTATACCTATACAAATAATAAGCGCGCCTAAACCGGTTGCCACACCATATAATGTCATACCGCCTTTAGGTTTAGGCGTATTGCTCATAGGCACGATTAAAAAATTCATGATAAGCCACGTAAATAAACCGAAAACGATGCCGGTAACAAATTTATTTTTAAGAAATTTTTGAAAAGTGGGGTATAGGATAAACCAGGTTGCAGCCCATGCATAAGCAATAAGGTAATGAAACAACAGGCCGTACCAGATCATTATTTTACCCGCAGTAAACGCGGCCTTGCCAAATACGCCACTGGCAATGTAACGCATTATACGCTCAACTGGCACCTTCCAGTTTAACAATATGGCCGAGGTAATATCCAGCGTTGCAGCTACGATGAACGCGAGGAAAAGTGATCTGTAGAAACTAAGGGTGCGCATGGTATGAACCGGAATTAATAGAATTAACTAATTAACAGAATCTTTAGCAAATATTTAAGATGATTAGTCTCGATTTTTGTCTCTCGCCTCTTGTATCAAACTCTTAACTATATATGCTTTCTAACTCGATCTTCTTTTGCAGCTCCAGCACAGCGCCGATAAGCGCCTCGGGGCGCGGCGGGCAACCCTGAACGTACACGTCGACAGGGATAACACGGTCTACGCCCTTAACTACGTGGTAACCGTGCTGCCAATAAGGGCCGCCGCAGTTAGAACATGAGCCCATAGAGATCACATACTTTGGTTCGGGCATTTGCTCGTAAAGGCGCTTAATGCGTTCGGCCATTTTAAAAGTAACCGTACCTGCTATGATCAGTACATCGGCCTGGCGTGCAGAGGGGCGGGGAAATACGCCAAAACGCTCAAAATCATAGGTTGATGCATAGGATCCCATCATTTCTATGGCACAGCAGGCTATACCGAAACTTAAGGGCCAAAGTGAAGATAAGCGAGCCCAGTTAAGCAGGTCGTTAAATTTGGTGACCACAACACCGCCAGTGTCATTCATTTCTCCCATATTATTCCCCTGATTTTTTAAAGGCGGGTTTAAACATCGGCTTTCTTACCGGGGCGTTAGAAGTGGCAGTTGCAGCAGGAGCGGTGGCGGTTAGAATAATCGGTTCTGGCGTAAATGGCTTAGCTGTGAAGGCAGCCTGTTGCCTGTTTAAGGTTTCATATAAGGATATTGGGATATTCACGTCAACCCCCGGAACAGCCGGGGCAGCTTTTATCCAGTCCAGGTCGCCTTTTACCCATACATAGGCCAGGCCAATTATTAGTATACCCATAAAAATAAACATTTCGGTAATGCTCACCATAGTCCAGCGGTGGTCTGCTGCTGCAATGTTCTTATCCGCAAAAACCGTAGCCCAGGGGAAAATGAACATCATTTCTACATCAAACAGCAGAAATATTAGGGCAATTACATAAAAACGGGAATTAAAAGGGATCCATGCGCTGCCGGTAGGCTCTTCGCCGCACTCATAAGAGGTAAGTTTCTCGGGGTTTGGATTATTTGGCGACAGTACCCTGCTAACCGCAAAAGCCGCACAAACCATTACAATACCTACAATTAAAAAGATAAGTATCTTTCCAAATTCAGATATTTGTAAAACTTCGCCCATGGCCCCAAATTTAACAAAACAATCGCAGTTTGATGCTATAATAATAGGAGCGGGCGCCTGCGGTTTAATGTGCGCGGTACAGGCGGGTTATTTGGGTAAAAGAACGCTAATTATTGAACATAACGACAAGCCAGGCGCTAAAATTTTGATAAGCGGCGGCGGGAGGTGCAACTACACCAATATCTATTCATCGGCAGAGCAATTTATTTCTCAAAATGAGCATTTCTGCAAATCTGCATTTTCACAGTGGACGGTAGAAGACACCATCAGCTTTTTCGAAACAAATGGCATTGCAGGCACCGAAAAAACGTTAGGTCAGCTTTTCCCGGCTGGCGGCAAGGCAAAAGATGTGGTAAATCTATTTACAGACATATGCCATGATCTTGGCCAGGAACTGTGGTTGAATACCAGGGTAATAGATATTATTAAAAATGCCGACGACTTTACACTGAGTTATGAACGATACGGAAAGCAATACACTATTAACACCTCTAAAGTTGTGATAGCTACAGGCGGCCTGCCCATTAACAAGCTGGGTGCAACAGATTTTGGTATGCGCATGGCGCGCAAATTCGGGTTGAAAATTGAAGGGACCGCGCCCGCTTTGGTGCCATTAACAATTACGGGCAAACAGCAGCCTTGGTATGAGCAGCTATCGGGCAGCAGTATATTTTGCAGGGTCTGGAATGAGCGGATCAGCTTTGAAGAAAATATATTGTTTACGCACTGGGGCTTAAGCGGCCCGGCAATTCTGCAGATCTCATCTTACTGGCAGCCGGGCGAAAGTATTTTTGTCGACTTGCTGCCAAAACAAAACATTACAGAGCATATCTCTAAAGAAGTACCCACTAACGGGCGGCAAACTTTGCAGGCATTATTATCGGCTCTGTTCACCAAAAAATTTGCAGAAGCTATGGGAGATTACCTGCCCGTTAATAAAAATATCGCCACCCTAAGCAAGGCCGATCTGGAAACTATAGGCAATATGATCCATAACTTTAAGGTAGTACCCGCAGGCAGCAAAGGTTATGATAAGGCCGAAGTAATGCGGGGCGGTGTATCAACAGACGAACTATCCTCAAAAACCCTTGAGGCTAAAAAAGTGCCCGGCCTATACTTTGGCGGCGAGTGTGTTGACGTTACCGGCTGGCTTGGCGGTTATAACTTTCAGTGGGCCTGGGCCTGCGGTTTTGTAATTGCCCAAAATATTTAAAGCTTTACCGATGGGCCGCCTGCACCTGCCGGTAATAGCTGATCAGCCTATCGATATTGCCTAAGCCAAATTGGTGCGCGCGTATATTATTAACTACTTCGGGATAGTCGCCCATAATGTCAACCATTACATCTTCAAAATTTTCGGGAGTAAGCATGTTTAGCTCCGCCGTGTTTGCGCCAAAATAATAAACCTGTTTTAGCCGGCTGCCACCGCCGCCTATCCCAATGCTTATATCTGCTCCACCATACGTACCGTAAGAGCCGCCGCCAATACCCAAACCTATACCCGGCGATAAATGCAGCCCGCCCCCAACTTTAGTAATTACTACATACAATTTAACCGGTTCGTCGAGCAGCACTTTTACAAAATCTGTTTCGTGGTGCCAGGTTTGGCCTGTAGGCGGGTGGGCAACTACAAAGCTATCTATCCCGACTACGAAACTTCTGATGTCGCTTGCGCTTAATTTTACTTCCGGCGCATCCTTGTTTTCTTTGTAAATGATAAAGCCTTCGTCTTTTACCGGCCCCTTGCCCGATGGCGAAACCTCTATAAGACCCTGCATGGTGCTATTCTTTACGTCGGTAAAATGGCCGGGCTGCCATTTTTGTGATTTTGCTGATACAACTGTCAGCATAAAAAATAAAATGATTAAAATTGGGCGTATAAGCTTTACCATATACAAATAACGAATTTTTATAACAAATATGATAACTGTTGATCTGCGCAGCGATACCGTAACAAAACCCAGCAAAGGCATGCTCGAAGCCATGTGGGCCGCAAAGGTTGGCGACGATGTTTTTGGCGAGGACCCTGCTGTAAATGAGTTGGAAGCCAAAGCCGCTGCCATGTTCGGGATGGACGCTGCGATTTTTTGCCCTTCCGGAACCATGACTAACCAGATTGCCATCAAATGCTTTACCCAGCCACTTGACGAATTGATTGCCGACCAAACTGCGCATGTTTACCGGTACGAAGGTGGGGGTATTGCCTTTAACTCAGGCGTATCAACCCGGTTATTAAACGGCTACCGCGGCATCCTTACTGCCGAAATGATAGAACCTGAGATAAATGCCGAAAATATCCATTACCCCCATACCAGTTTGGTAGTTTTAGAAAATACAGTTAATAAAGGTGGGGGAAGCTGCTACACACTTAACCAGATTGCGCCCATTGCAGAACTTTGTAAGAGGCGCGGCTTAAAACTTCACCTCGACGGGGCACGGATATTTAACGCCCTAACCCACACCGGCGATGCGGCGATTGATTACGGAAAATACTTCGATGGTATTTCGGTTTGTCTGTCAAAAGGTCTGGGCGCTCCCGTGGGCTCTGTATTCTTAGCCGATAAGGAAACTATAAAATATGCCCGTCGTTTACGTAAAGTATTTGGCGGCGGCATGCGCCAGGCTGGGTTTTTAGCCGCTGCCGGTACCTACGCATTAAACCACCATATAGAGCGTTTAAAGAATGACCATGCCCATGCACACATCCTTGCCGATGCATTAAGTAATTGCAATTGGGTAACTAACCTTGTACTTGTAGAAACTAACATTGTGCTGTTTGATACCGAACAGCCCGCCGAACAAATTCTGGCAAAACTTGAAGCCAAAGGCATAAAGGCTAACAGTACCGATAGGCACCGCATCCGTTTTGTAACGCACCTGGATGTGCACCCCGAAGATGTTGAGTACGTGGTTAACGAGCTTAAGTGCATTTAGTGGCAACGGCAAGTGGCAGCAGTAGTTTGGCAAAAAACTAATGTAGTTTAACGGTGTTATTGAGTAACCAATATGAACAGATTAGTTACCAAACTCGAAAAAATAGGCCGCGACCCTAAAATTACAGCCAAATCCGTAGGCCTTAGGTATGTAAGCGATAGCGCGCCGGGCTATACCCGCAAAAAAGCCGGCAAGGGATTTAATTTTTATGATCACGATGGCAAGCTCGTTAAAGATAAAGATCTCATACAGCGTTTTACCAGGATGGTTATTCCGCCTGCTTATACCGATGTTTGGATATCGCCCTATGAAAATAGTCACCTGCAGTTTACAGGTAAGGATGCAGCCGGGCGCAAGCAATACCGCTATCATGCCGGCTGGAACCAGATTCGCAATCAAACAAAATATCATCGTTTGCAGGCATTTGCAGCCCATTTACCTGCCGTTCGCGCACAAGTAGATAAAGACCTCGCCCGCAGGCAACTGGATCATGATAAGGTGGTGGCATTGGTAGTGCGGCTTATGGAGCTTACCAGTATAAGGGTGGGTAACGAATCTTATAAAAAACTGTACGGTTCTTATGGCCTAACAACGCTGCAGGATGAGCATGTAGCCTTTAAGGGTTCTAAAATGCACTTTGAATTTGTAGGCAAAAAGGGCGTGTTTCACAAAGTGGACCTTCAAAGTAAAAAGCTGGCTAAATTGGTAAAGCAATGCCGTGATATTCCCGGTGCCGAGCTGTTTCAATATTATAATCATGACGGTGCCCGCTGCTCTATACATTCGGGCGATGTAAATACTTATTTAAAGCACATCACCGGCGAAGATTTTACCGCAAAAGACTTTCGTACCTGGGCAGGCAGCGTAAGTTCATTATACGCGTTTAAAGAAGCGGGCGAGTTTAATAACCAATCTGAGTGCCGCAAAAAGATCATCAGCGTTTTAGATGAGGTAGCGCTTAACCTTGGGAACACCCGCACGGTTTGCAAAAAATACTATGTACACCCAACTATCATAAAAAGTTATGAAGAAGGCACACTCGACAAATACATCCATAATTTAAAACCACATGAAGATGATAATGCTGGCGAACTTACCCTTGCCGAAAAGGCATTACTTAAAATTTTAGATACTGAGAAGCTTGCAGCGGCGGGTTGATGAAAATTTCTAGATAAAAATCAAGTTTTGGAGAGATTTTAAATTGAATTTAGATATTGATATAATTATTATATCAAAATCCCCTAACAGCCGTTAAAAAATCGCGTTTGACCAATTTTCAATCAAAAAAATTCAAATAGAAGCCCAAATTTTGGCTAAATGCTAAATTTTTGGTAAATGTTTTATCATTTCGGATAAAATATTATCTTTATCACTGTAAATTCATAGATAAAGTTATATTTTTTTGTGAAATCGTTATCCAGGCGCGACTTTTTAGGCAAAACTGCTATGTTATCCGGGGCTGCATATCCTGCAATGATGGCTTTGGGTATGTTAAAATCGGCCCCGGCACATGCTTTTGATCTTCACGGAAGCGGAAACGGAAAAAAAATAATCATTTTAGGTGGTGGCCTTGCCGGCATGACCTGCGCTTATGAGCTTAACAAACTCGGTTACCAATGTACCATCCTCGAAGCGCGTGAACGCGCAGGCGGCCGATGCTGGAGCATCAGAAACGGCAGCTCGCATACCGAGACCGACAAGCCCGCAGTTACTGCAAAATTAGACGAAGGCCTTTATTTTAATGCCGGCCCTTCGCGCATCCCTCACCACCACCAGCTTACCTTACATTACTGCCGCGAACTGGGTGTGCCTATACAGGTATATAATAATGTAAATGAAAGCGCTTATTATTTTGCCGAAGGCAAAGGGCCGCTTTCTAACAAAAAGATTCGCAATCGCGAAGTGCATAATGATATACGCGGCTACATGGCCGAAATGCTGGCAAAAAGCATCGACCACACCGCCTTAGATACCGGCCTTACTAAAGAAGATGCCGAAAAGGTGATCGAATACCTGATGGCTGAAGGAGGATTGGACGTTGATAAATTGTATAAGGCATCTGCGCGCAGGGGGTACTCCGAATCGCCGGGGGCAGGAAACCAGCCCGGTAAGATAAGCGAGGCCAATAAACTGGCAGATATCATACAATCTGGATTGATGGACCCCGACTTTTACAATGTAGCGGAGTACACTTATGAGCTGCAAATGACCATGTTCCAGGCCATTGGCGGCATGGACCAGATTGCAAAAGCATTGGAAGCCAAAGTTGCCCCGATGTTAAAAAAGGGCGCGGAAGTAACTTCTATAACCAATATGCCCGAAGGTGTAAGAATAGTTTACAAAGACGCGGCCGGCGAGAAAATGATAACCGGAGATATGTGCATCTGCACTTTGCCGCTGCCTGTATTAAGTAATATAACCAACAATTTTTCGTCAGACGTTAGCCGGGCCATTGATTTTATTGGGTATAATCAAACAGGGAAGATCGGGTTGCAGTTTAAGCGCCGTTTTTGGGAAGAAGACGAAAATATTTTTGGCGGTATAACCCACACTAACAATGATCTTACGCAAATATTTTATCCGTCATACGATTATCTTGGCAATAAGGGGATCCTGATAGGTTACTATAACTTTAATGAAAAGGCCGAAAAAGTTGGCCGGTTAAGTTATGCCGACCGTGAAAAACTGGCATTACAAAAAGGCAGGTTAATACACCCGCAATATGATCGGGAATTTGAAAGTTCATTTTCTGTAAGCTGGCATAAAACCAAATATAACCTGGGCGGCTGGGCAACTTACAGCACTAACACCCGTAAAGATTATTACCCGGTACTGCTAAAGCCGGATAAAAACGTGTATTTCGCGGGCGAGCACTTAACTTATTTAAACGCATGGATGGCCGGCGCATTTGAGTCGGCACGCAGCGTAGTAGCATCTGTGCACAGCCGCGTAACAGAAGCCCGCATAGCTTACCCAACTACAAATACCAAGGGATATTAAACTAACACTAACAACATAATCATGGCAAACTCATTTAATCGCAGAAACTGGATCAAGACCAGCGCCTTAATGGCGGGCAGCGTTACGTTCTTATCGGGCGCGATCGAAAAATTATCGGCTATGCCGGTAAAAGTAAAAGCAAACTTATTTGCAAACCACGTTACAGACGAGGAGGTGATCTTAAGCGCGCCAACCGTCATTAAAGCCCGTTTATCGGCAAATGAGAATCCGTTCGGCCCTTCACCTGCGGCAAAAAAGGCCATTTCCGATGCTGTGGATATGAGCTACCAGTATCCTTTCATGAAAAGCGCCGAGCTAACGGGTAAAATTGCCGCTTACGAAGGCATCACGGCAAATAACATTATGCTCGAATCCGGTTCGAGCCCGCTTTTGCAGGCTGCAGCATTGCATTTTGGTAAGAACGGTGCAGAAATCATCACCGGCGACCCATCCTATGCAGATCTGCCGGCGCGTGCAGCAGCAATGGGCAGCAAGATCGTTAAGGTGCCATTAACATCAGATTATAAACTCGATCTGGATGCCATGGAAGCACAGATTGGCCCCAACACCGGCCTCATGTATATTTGCAATCCTAATAACCCTACCGCCACCGTAGTTGATACCGCCAAGCTAAAGGCGTTCTGCGAGAGAGTGAGCAAAAAGGTGCCGGTTTTTATAGATGAAGCGTACATTGATTACCTTCCTGACCCGCAGGGGACTACTTTAATAAGTGGCGTAAAGGCAGGGCAGAATATTATTGTTGCGCGCACATTCTCTAAGCTTTACGGCTTTGCAGGTTTACGTTTAGGTTATGTTGTTGCCCAGCCGGAAACCATTAAGATACTTTCTAAATATGCGCCGGGAAGCATGAGCGTATCTGCAACTACTTATGCAGCAGCATGCGCAGGTTACCAGGAAAAACCTTTCTTACAGGATGCGTTACAAAAAACGTTAGCCTCTAAAGAATATTTGTATTCTGTTTTGAAGAAAGAAGGCTACAACTACATCCCGTCGTCAACAAACTTTGTAATGTTCCCGCTTAATATGGATGGCGCCAAGTTTACCGCCGAAATGGCGAACCGCGGCGTTAGCGTACGTTTCTGGAAATTTAATAATAAAGATTGGTGCCGCGTGAGCATAGGCAAAATGGAAGAAATGCAAACATTTGCCGATGCCTTTAAACAACTTTCTTAATTAATAACAAGCCGATTAACACCGCCATTGCAATTAACAGTAAAGCAACACCACCGGGACAGGCTGGCGCTTGCAATGGCGATTAATGTATTTTATGCGTAAACTAACATTTACTATTTTATTTGTTTCGGCAGTATTTTTAAGCCGGGCGCAAACCGCGCCAAGCCCGCGCCCCTTAACCATGGCCGAGTATGGCAAGGCCCAAACCTATGCCATTGCCGATATGGACAAGGATTCGTACATGAAATTTGACGGTGCCTACATTCTCGATCGTTACCAAAGCCGCAAGCCATTTTTCATAACCGGCGACGACGGCATGAAAAAACGCATTGACCTGTACAAGTTTATAGCCAAAGACGGCATGCAGGAAATAGGGCTAATGGTATTTTACACCACCGAGAAAGGTATAGTTTACAAGGCATTAGTGCCCGATTATACGGCCGATGGTAAAGTGTGGGAAAAATATTTTCTCGATGTAGACAACATTAATAAAGTGGAGCGGAACTTTGCGCTGAAGCTATCTTATATCCTATCGCGGGAACTGAGCTTTCAGCAATATAAGGTGTTGAACGGGGGTAAGGATATGAAGGAAGAGGCCGGTACTTACGGCAATGATATTTGTTTCCCCGGCGATAATAAGGTGAAAATGGCCAATGGATCTGTAAGATTACTGAAGGACATTAAAAAGGGTGATGCCGTGATCACCATCAACCCCGCAACGCATCTATCGGCAGTAGTAAAGGTAAAGGAGCTAACCGTGCATGAGGCAAAAAACTACGCAATTACGCAATTGGTGTTAGTATCGGCAAAAGTAAAACAGATAAATGCCGGCGAAGATATTCAGTTAAGCGGAAAGGTGCTTAAAGCTACGCCAAACCACCCCATGTTAACTAAAGATGGGAGCCGCAAGGCCGGCGAAATAAAAGAAGGCCAGGAAGTTTTATGCCTCAATGAAAAAACTGGCCAGTATGAAGCGTTTACAGTTTTGCAAAAGACCGAACATGCCGGCGGCCTGCAAAAGGTTTACAACATGGTTGCCGATGGAGGCAATACCTTTTTGATGAACGGCGTAATGGTGATGCAGAAGTAGTGAATAGTTGAATAAGTGAGTGGTAAGTAAGTTTTAAAAATTAAAGCAGCTTTTCGGAATTCATCTGACTGAATAACTCAATAACCGTAATATTTTTGTGTCATTTAAATGTAATCCAGCTTTTAGTGTTTAACTTAGGTGTTTCAACCGATACAGTATAAATATGATCTTAAATAAAAAATTGATAGCGGTAATAGGGTTTTCTACAGTGGTAGGCCTTACAGCCATGACGGCTACCCAACCTGCCCAGCCAGCACAGCCGCGGGTTGAACCAACACTCCAGAACATTAAGGTGTTATCTAAAAAAATGACTTACCGCCAGGTAGATCATTTAATGGACGAGTGGTCGCACGCTTTAGGGGTACGTTGTGGTTTTTGCCATGCCCGTAACGAGGAAACTAAACACAGCGACTTTGCAAGTGATGCCAAGCCCGAAAAGCAAATGGCCCGCGAAATGTTTAAGATGACGGCATCTATCAACAAAAAATATTTCAAGGCAGATAAAGATACACTAGGCATGATCATGAACGCCGGGATAAATTGCTATACATGCCACAACGGGAAAGCACATCCTGAAGTTGTTGCTGCACCGGTTCCCCCGCGAATGGGCCCTCCTGGTGGCGGCCCCGGTATGCCGCCTATGGGCGGTGGCATGCCTAATAATGGTGTTCCCCAATCGCCGCCGCCGCCGGGTAATACACCTCCGGCGCACGGCAGGTAAGAAACTTTAAAGCAGTAATTATGGCATTGTTAATAAGACCGGCTACCGAAGCCGATATCCCGGATATCCTGGAACTTATTAATGATGCCATTTTGCATACCACCGCTATTTACCAGGAAGCGCTGCAAACCGTTGAAGCCCGTATAAATTGGTATCACGGGCGCTTAGAGGCCGGTTATCCTGTAATTGCTGCGGAAGTGGACGGCAAATTTGCCGGATTTGCCAGTTATGGCGAATTCAGGTATGGTTACGGTTATCGTTTTACGGTTGAGCACTCTGTTTACGTTTCTGCAGACCACCAGGGCAAAGGGATAGGGAAATCCCTTGTGAAAGAATTAATAAATACCGCCCGCAAAAAAGGCCTGCATTCCATTATAGCCGGTATAGATGCCGATACCATTACAAGTATAAACATGCACCTCTCGTTGGGTTTTAAAGAAATAGCACATCTTAAAGAAGTGGGTTATAAGTTTGACCGCTGGCTGGATGTGAAGCTGTTGCAGCTGATATTGTGATTTCGGATTTCCGATTTATTTGCTCAACCTCACTTCTTGCATTTTGTCTCCTGGTTCAATTGCAGTTTCTTGTCTCTTACCTCTAAAAATCTATCTTTGATACTATCATGCAAAAAATTTTGGTAGCTAACCGCGGCGAAATCGCTATTCGGGTAATGCGTTCTGCACGCGAGATGGGTATAAAAACTGTTGCCGTTTATTCTGCTGCCGACCGTACGGCCCTGCATGTACGTTATGCAGATGAAGCCGTGTTTATAGGCGAAGCCCCCGCAAACCAATCATATTTGGTTGGCGAAAAGATCATAGCCGCATGCAAGCAAACCGGCGCAGAGGCTATTCATCCCGGTTATGGCTTCTTATCAGAAAACCCTGCATTTGCTTCAATGGTACGCGAAGCGGGACTGATCCTGATAGGCCCAACGCCCGAAGCCATGGAGATAATGGGTAACAAACTATCGGCAAAAGCGGCGGCGTTAAAATACCACATACCGATGGTGCCGGGGACGGAAGAGGCCATCACCAATGTTGCAGAAGCAAAGGCCCGTGCGGTAGAAGTTGGGTTTCCTATATTAATCAAAGCAGCCGCAGGCGGCGGCGGAAAGGGCATGCGTATTG
Organism: Mucilaginibacter sp.; assembly: GCA_965277245.1. Taxonomy (GTDB): domain Bacteria; phylum Bacteroidota; class Bacteroidia; order Sphingobacteriales; family Sphingobacteriaceae; genus Mucilaginibacter. The sequence goes on along the minus strand of OZ255719.1, from coordinate 1,394,251 downwards.
TGGAGCAAGCCGCAGATTTTGAAGAGCAGATGCAGCTGGCCGTATCAGAAGCTACTTCGGCTTTTGGGGATGGTTCTGTTTTTATAGAACGTTATGTATCTTCTCCCAAACATATCGAGATACAGGTATTAGGCGATACCCACGGCAACATTGTGCACCTTTTCGAGCGCGATTGTTCTATTCAGCGCCGGCACCAGAAAGTGATAGAAGAAGCGCCTTCATCAGTGCTAACCCCGGCAATACGTGCCGAAATGGGGCGTTGCGCGGTTGATGTGGCACGCTCGGTAAATTATACAGGCGCAGGCACGGTAGAGTTTATTATGGATGATGACCTGAACTTTTATTTCCTGGAAATGAACACCCGCCTACAGGTAGAGCACCCGGTTACAGAATTGATTACCGGCCTCGATCTTGTTAAAGAACAAATAAAAATTGCCCGCGGCGAAGCTTTAAGCTTTAAACAGGAAGACCTTTCGATTACCGGCCACGCAATGGAATTACGGGTATATGCCGAAGACCCGGCCAATAATTTCCTGCCCGATATTGGTACGCTCGCAACCTATAAAACGCCGGAAGGCCCCGGCGTACGCGTGGATGATGGCTTTGAACAAGGTATGGAGATACCCATCTACTACGACCCGATGATTGCTAAACTGATCACCCACGGTAGCAACAGGGCAGAAGCTATAGAACGGATGATCCGCGCAATTGACGAGTACCACATCACCGGTATAACTACCACGTTGGGCTTCGGTAAATTTGTGATGCAACACGAGGCATTTACTTCCGGCAATTTCGATACCCATTTTGTTAAAAAGTATTTTACTGCCGGGAACCTCCAGCAGCATCACGAGGATGAAGAAGTAATAGCAGCGATACTGATGGAGAAACTGTTGGGTAATAAACCTACCGCAGCGGTTTCAACAGCTACAAGTGGGGTTTCTAACTGGGTTAGGAATAGGAGATAACATTATGATTTATTTCAAAAAGATATTGATCAATAACTGTGAAAATGATGACTTGTTGCTTGCCTTAAGAAGTGCTTCAATTAAAAGATATTTTTATTTGGAATTTACTCCATCTGTAAATATTGGTACAGACAAATATTTTTTTGGACATGAGGGCATAAAACATGTATTCTTTACACGAATAAAAACATCGATTGAAAAGTTAATGCCCAAGCTTATTTTTAAAGTTAATACAGTAAATAGCCAATGCTTTTTTAAGATTAAATTTAGTGTCTTATCATCGCTAATTATTCTAGCTTTAATTATATCGTGGTTGTTCATCGGATTTCAAGTAATCGTAAAAGAAAACACATTTGATAATTTTTTTTTCTTCTCATTTATTTGCTTTATCTGTTTTGGATTAAGCTTAATGGAGTATAGACTAACTTGTCGGAAAGTCCGTAAAGTTTGCAACAGTCAAAATAAATTATAACTATAAAAGGTTTACCAACTCATCAATCAACCCAACCTGCCCTAAATTGATCTTCGCTTTGGCGGTAGCTATTGTAAACCAATCGGCACGGTCAACCTCGGGAATGCTGATCGTTTTTCCGGAGCGTGGCGGCCATTCCAGGTCGAAAACATTACTTATAATACTTTGCTCATTAACATAGCCTTCAACAACCCAGCAGTAAATGGTTTTGCCGCTTTTTAGTTTCACCGGTTTAAGCGGCTTAAAATCTCCCTCAATTGTTTGTCCCGTTTCTTCCTGAAACTCACGTTTTGCAGCGCTAAGTGCTTCTTCGCCATCTATAAATTCACCTTTGGGTACAGACCACGCGCCCACGTCCTTTTTAGCCCAGAACGGCCCGCCGGGATGAACCAGGAAAACTTGTAGTTGTTCGTTTTTATATCTGTATACTAATATACCTGCGCTTTGTTTTGGCATAATGGACTTCGGATGTTCAACTTCGGATTTACTATAATTGATCTATTCTTAACTAACTCACTGCGGGGATTATAAAATTTACAATCTACAAGTTTAAACTACAGCGATAATATTTAGTTTTACAGCATGTTCACCGGGATAATAGAAACCTTGGGAAAGGTAACAGATCTTTACAAAGATCAGGGAAACCTGCACATTACTGTAGAATCTGCGCTAAAAGATCTGAAGATAGATCAATCTGTAGCTCACAATGGTGTGTGCCTCACGGTGGTTGCCATTGCAGACGGCTTGCACACGGTTACTGCAATAGAAGAAACGCTTAATAAAACAAACCTGGGCGGTCTACAAAAAGGCGACGAATTGAACCTCGAGTGCTGTATGCAAATGAATGCCCGTTTAGACGGCCACATTGTGCAGGGCCATGTTGACCAGACTGCGATTTGCATCTCTGTAGAAGATATGAACGGGAGCTGGATGTACACCTTCAAATACAAACCATCTGCAGGTAATGTTACTGTAGAAAAAGGGTCGATATGTGTTAACGGTATTAGTTTAACGGTGGTTAACTCGCGGATTAATTCGTTTTCTGTAGCAATAATCCCTTATACATACGAGCATACCAATCTGCACGGCGTTAAAGCGGGCGATACAGTGAATCTCGAGTTCGACATCATAGGCAAGTATGTTGCCCGGTTAATGCAGCGCTAACGCGATAGACCGGTAATGCGGCGGGTTGAGAAGTCGACGAACGATTTTTGCTTTTCAACCGGTGGTTTCGAATTAAGATATTTCTTATAATACTTTACAGCGTTCAAAGTATCCTTTAAGTTGCTGTCATAATCTGATGCAAGGGCATAATAAGTCATTGGTATTTCGCCAAAAGTTAAACCTCGCTGATATGCGGCTACCGCTTTTTTAGGCAAGTGAAGACTATCATATAAACCGTTGCGACTGGTAATATTCTACCAGCAGGGAATCTGCTTTTGCGTCCTGGCGCTGCGCAAAAATAGAATTCGTAAAAGCTAAAAATAAGGGGAGTAGGTATAAGTACTTCATGGTTTAAAGATTTACAACTAAATTATTAGTTATAAATCATTATTCCAAATATTAAATACTTTTCCCTTTCATGGCATGGCTTATGGCTACGTCCATAACGCGTTCGGCAAAGGGGCGGGTGTAATCGTTCAGCTCATCAATACCTTTGTGTATAGCGTCTTTATCGCCCCCGGTTAACGCATTTTGCAGTTCTTTTACATAGGCCTGCGTTTCTGCTATCTCCGCTATCGATAAAAGATCGGTGTTTTTATTGATAAAACGATTAACGGTGTATATCATTTGCTCGCCTTCGGTGCGGGCTTCTACCAGCATGCGCTGGCTTACGTCGTCCTTAGCGTGTGTAATGCTGTCCATCAGCATTTGTTCCACCTGGTCGTCGGTAATGCCATAGGTTGGTTTAACCTCAACCTCCTGTTTTGTACCGGAGCGCAGTTCAACAGCCTGTACCTTTAAGATACCATCGGCGTTAAGCAAAAAATTAATGTCGACCTTAGGGAAACCGGCAGGCATGGCGGGAATGCCTTTCAGGTCAAATTCCGCAAGCTTGCGATTTTCCTTTACCAAATCGCGCTCGCCCTGGTAAATGGTTATTTTCATATTCACCTGGCCATCTAATGATGTAGTGTACTGTCGCCCGGCTTTTGTAGGTACCTTTGAGTTACGCGGGATGATAACATCCATTAAGCCGCCCATGGTTTCAATTCCAAGGGAAAGCGGGGTAACATCCAGCAACAGAATATCGCGGCGGTTGCCGGCTAAAATGTCGGCTTGTAGGGCAGCACCAAGTGCAACCACTTCATCGGGGTTAACATCGTCATGCACGGGTCGGCCAAAAAACCCAGCCACCTTTTGTTTAACCAAGGCAGTACGGGTAGATCCGCCTACCATGATCACTTCATCAATATCAGCAGCGTTTAAACCTGCATCCCGGAGTGCATTTTTACAAGCTTCTATGGTCTCGTTTACCTTAGGGGCTATCAACTGCTCAAATGTTTGGCGGTCTATGGTGCACCAGATGTCATCTATCTTTTCGTTAAATATAGATTGATGTGCAAAGGCTTTTTTAGCTTCCTCTGCTTTTAAACGCAGATGTTGTACCAATTCGGCATTATTGTCAAAGGTCTGTTTATCAATTTTGTTGCTGGCTATCCAGTAATCGGCAATGGCTCGGTCAAAATCGTCACCGCCCAGGAAAGTATTGCCATTGGTAGAGAGCACTTCGAAAATACCGTTCTGGATCTGCAGGATAGATACATCAAACGTGCCGCCGCCGAGGTCATAAACGGCAACGGTTTTTGTTTCTTCGGGGTTTAAACCTATGCCATAGGCAAGGCTTGCCGCCGTGGGCTCGTTCACAATACGCAAAACATCTAACCCTGCCAGTTTGCCTGCATCGCGCGTGGCCTGGCGCTGCGAATCGTTAAAATAAGCAGGCACCGTTATAACCGCGCGGTTAACGGGTGTTTTTAAGGCATGTTCTGCCCGCTCCTTCAATTCCTTTAATATCAGGGCCGATAGTTCTATAGGGGTATAAAACTTAGTACCCACCTTTATTTTAACCAGGCTCTCGCTATCGTCATTAATTACTTTGTAGGAAAAAAAATTCTGGTAGTGTTCAATATCGTGATAAGAGCGGCCTAAAAGGCGTTTCACCGAAAAAATGGTATTCGCAGGGTCGGTAGTCAAATAGTTTTTAGCATCATTGCCTACTGTAATTTCACCGGCCCCGCCAAAATGGATAACCGAGGGCACCAGCACACCTTTGCCGGCATCGTTAATAACCATCGGTTTTTTATCAGGGTTAATAAATGCAATAAGCGAATTGGTGGTACCCAGGTCTATACCCACAATAATATCTTCTTTTTGCAATGATCCTGTTGCCAGGTTTATAGAAACTTTAGCCATTTATTTTCCGTACTTAACAAACCGCAAATGTAGGTAGTTTTGTTGTACGGCGTGTCATGTTAGTGTATATTGCCAGTTGCATATTTACCATTATAGCCCCTATGTTAAAAGCCAATATCCTTAAAATTACATTGTTAAGCTGCATCCTTTTTTTTAGCAGCGTGCAAACCCATGCCCAGTTTGGCGGCAACCCGCCATCTGTTAAATGGAAACAGGTTAATATGCCTGCGGCACGGGTTATTTTCCCTTACGGGATGGATTCTGTAGGCTTACGCGTAGCCAGTATCATTGCACAAATGAATGGCGCCGTGCAGCCTACCATTGGTTTTAAGCAACGGCAGGTAAGTATTTTGCTGCAAAACCAAACTATAATTTCCAACGGATACGTGCAGTTGGCGCCCTTTAAAAGCGAATTTTACTTAACCCCGGAGCAAAACAGTTTTGAGCTGGGCAGCCTGCCCTGGCCCGAGCAATTGGCCATACATGAGTTTAGGCATGTACAACAATACAATAATTTTAACGTAGGCCTTTCGCGCATGGTCCGCTTCTTTTTTGGCGATGGCGGGCAGCTGATAGCCAACGAGGTTGCCATACCCGACTGGTTTTTTGAGGGCGACGCCGTATTTAATGAAACCCACGTGAGCGACCAGGGCAGGGGCAGGCTGCCGTTTTATTTTAACGGTTATAGAGGTATATGGGAAGCGGGTAAGGATTACAGCTGGATGAAATTGCGAAACGGCTCTTATGTAGATTACGTGCCCGACTGGTACCCTACAGGTTACATGCTTGTTGCCTACGGCCGCGAAAAATACGGCCCGGCCTTTTGGCGCAATGTTACACATGATGCTGCTGCTTACAACTCTTTATTTTACCCTTTGCATGCTGCCATAAAGCATTATGCGGGTATAAATTTTAGCCGGTTTAGGAACGATGGCTTAAATTATTTTAAGAAACAAATAGCGTTGTCGGCAAATGAAGTGGTGGGCCCAAAATTTAAAAAAGGCCAACACTTTATTGCCGATGTAGAGTATCCGGCGGTTGTTAATGACAGCACCCTTATATATACAAAAACCAGTTACAGTAAACGCACTGCGTTTTATGTAAAAACAGGTGCGGATGAGAGAAGGATAGCAGTACGGGATATATCTTTAGATAATTACTTTGATTATAAAAATGGCAAACTGGTTTACGCCGCCTATAAGCCCGATCTGCGCTGGGGTTACCGTAATTATAATGATCTTAAAATAATAGATGTTGGCACCGGCGAACAACGCTATATCACATCGAAGAGCAAATATTTTTCGCCTGCCTTTAACTACAACGGTAAGTTGATAGTGGCCGTTCGGGTGGATGAAAAGGGTAAAAGCACCCTTCATATACTGGATGCAGAAAACGGTAAGGTGGTGAGCGTGGTACCCGCAGATGGCAGCCTGTTTTATACTTATCCTAAATTTTATAGCGCGGATAAGCTTGTGGCGGCCGTTAGAAACCCAAAAGGAAAAATGACTATTGCCGTTATTGATATTAAAACCGGCAAACCGGACAATCTTTTGCCGCAGAATATTGCACCGGTGGGCTTCACGGCCATCCAAAAAGATACGGTTTATTTTACCGCCACAACCGGTAAAAACGACAGGTTATATGCGCTGTCAATACCGGATAAGAAACTGTTCATATTAAAGAACGACACATTGCAAAACGCCATTGGTAACTATGAGCCATCTGTTGCAGGCAATAAACTTGCATGGGTAAGTTTTACTGCATATGGCTACCAGGTGCACCAGGGCTATAAATCGGCAATTACATGGTTGCCTGAAGGTGAGGGATATAGAACGTTGTCTGAGTATAATATTTCGGCGTTAAAAAAAGATTCGGCTGCGGCGTTGCTCGATAAAATTAATACGCAGCCTATAGCAATTACCAACTATAGCAAGGCACATCATCTGTTTAATTTCCACAGCTTAGTACCCGATTTTAACGACCCTAATTATACCATATCATTGCAGGGCGAAAATGTGCTGAATACGTTCGAATCTGCCATTTATGGTAATTATAACCGCAATGAAGGTTATAAAGAGGTAGGCTATAATGCTATTTACGGTGGTTTATTTCCTTACCTGGAGGGTGGGATAGATGCGCGGTTCGACAGGAGGGGTTATTTTCAGGGCGAAAATATTTACTGGAATGATTACCAGGCCTATGGCGGCCTTTCTGTTCCCTTTAATTTAGGCAGCGGCAGCCATACCACTTTCCTCACCATTGGCACCGATTTGTTTTATAACAGCACCAAGTTTCAGGAGGCTTTCAGGAGCAGGTTTAGAGATGAGGCCTATGGTTATTTAAGCAACACCATTACATTTAGCAACCGTATCCAGCAGCCGGTGCAAAATATTTATCCGCACCTGGCGCAAAACGTTACACTAAGATTTAAAAAGGGCATCATTAACCAAACTGCCTATCAATTTTTGGGCACGGGTAATTTTTATTTCCCGGGTCTGTTTACCAACCATAATTTAGTTTTCGGCCTGGCGCATCAGCAGGAAAGCAGCGGTTCTATTATTAATTTCTCTAACGATTTTCCATTCTCAAGGGGTTACACGGTTTATAACCTGAATAAAATGGATAAGATAGCTGCAAATTATCACTTCCCTATAGCCTATCCCGATGCCGGATTTGGCAACCTGGTTTATTTGTTAAGGCTGCGTGGCAATTTGTATTTTGATTACACCCGCGCACATGACTTTTATACTAACGGCCAGCCTTTTACGGGCGATTTCAGATCTACCGGGGGCGAACTGTTTTTTGATAACCAATTGTTTAATGAATTGCCTTTCTCTATCGGCCTGCGTTATACCCGTTTGCTGGATACAGACCTTGGCGGCCGGGGTAACAACAGATTTGAGATCGTACTGCCTTTAACGCTGTTTTAAGAATTTGCCTTAGATATCAGGTTTTTAACACGGTTAAGGTCGCTGCTTTTATAGTTATAAAGGTCGTCGTATTGCTTACCCATAATTTCCCTGTTAATATAAACCATGCCGCTGCTGGTTTGCTTACCCGCAGAAGAATGGATCTCCGCAACACCCGTATAGTGTACCAGGTTGGCCACATTACTTTCTTCAATACCGCTTCCTGCCATTATTTTAATGCGCCCGGCGGCTTTTTGCATCAGCCTGATGATATTTGCGGCGCCTTCCATGGCGGTTGTTTTACCACCAGAGGTTAGTATGCGGTCGCAGCCAAGTTCAATAATATCTTCAAGCGCCTGGTAATAATCTGCACTAACATCAAATGCCCGGTGAAAGGTGACACCAAGCCCGGCCTGTTTGGCCAGGTGAATTAATTTTGCGCATCGTATTTTATCTACAGTGCCATCAGCATTTAAAATACCGATCACGATACCGTCGCAACCAATATCAACACAAGTGGCCACGTCAGCCATCATGATCTCAAATTCTGTATCGGTGTACAAAAAATCACCGGCACGGGGTCGTATTAAAACATAAAGCTCTATATGAAGCAGCTTACGTGCCACGCCAATTTGTCCGCACGATGGCGTTGTACCAGCCTGCAATAAATTTTCGCAAAGTTCTATGCGCACAGCCCCGCCATCCTGGGCCGCAAGGGCAGAGGTTACTGAGTTTGCACAAACTTCGAGCGATATTTTAGTCGGCATTAATTAGTTACAAATAACTTTATACTATTGGTAATAACTACTCCCTTTAATCAGTTTATCCTGCTGGTGGCTGTTACAAACCGCATAAGAAAAACCTTGTTGAATGGCATATGCGCCGTATTCGCCTTTTTTATTCAGCGCTAAAAAACCTACTTGTATTTCTTTAGCGGTTTGCGGTTTCTTTTTAATGATACGTTTTACCGCCTCTTCGCAGGCCTCCTGCGGCGAATGGCCCTGGCGCATGAGCTCAACTACTAAGAAACTACCGCAATTGCGTATCACTTCTTCGCCAACGCCGGTTGATGTGGCTGCTCCAACTTCATTGTCTACATACAAACCGGCCCCAATAATCGGGCTGTCGCCCACACGGCCGTGCAGTTTCCATGCCATGCCGCTGGTAGTGCACGCCCCGGATAGGTTGCCCTTTGCATCTAATGCCAGCATGCCTATGGTATCATGGTTGTATTGATTGCCTAATTTATAAGTACTGTTCTCGCTATTGATCACAGGGGCATATTTTGCGGTCTTCAGCCATTCTTTCCACGCCTTTGCAGATTGCGGGGTTAATAGCTTCTGCGGCTTAAAGCCCTGCTCTATGGCAAACTGCCTTGCACCATCGCCTACCAGCAATACGTGCGGTGTTTTCTCCATTACCAGCCGCGCCACAGATATCGGGTGGTCTATATCTTCCATCCCTGCAACCGCGCCGCAATTGCCCAGATCGTCCATAATGCTGGCATCAAGCGTAACATGCCCGTCGCGGTCCGGATAGCCCGCTTTGCCTACCGAGTGGTTACCCAGATCTGCTTCCGGAATGCGTGCGCCGGCCTCTACGGCGTCGAGCGCGCGGCCATTTTTACTTAACACGGCCCACGCCGCTTTATTAGCTGCTACGCCAAAATCCCAGGTAGAAATTACTACCGGTAATGATGACCTTAACGACGGCGCAGCCAACGCTTTCTTAGAAATGCCGGTTAAACAGGCGCCGGTCGTACCCAGGGCAATAAATTTTCTTCTGTTGAGCATTTAATTCGATGTTGTAAATTTAAGCACAATATCACAAGAAAGGTACGAAACTTATCTGTTGAATGTTAACCTCAAACCCATGGTACCCTCATTTAATTTCCCGCGGCTGTAAACCAGGTTACCCGAAACAATGGTGTGTATAATTTTAGACCTAAATGTCGTGCCCTCAAATGGGCTCCATTTACATTTATAACGGATATTTTCTTTATTTACCGTCCATGGATCATTTAAATCCACCAATACCAGATCTGCAAAATAACCTTCACGTATAAACCCGCGCTTTTGAATGTTAAAACAAGTAGCTACGTGATGTGCCGCCTTTTCTGCAATTTGTTCAAGTGAGATTTTACCCTGGTGATAAAGCTCCAGCAGGGCAGGTAATGCATGCTGAACTAAAGGGCCGCCTGAAGGCGCCTGTAAATAAGGCTTCTCCTTTTCTTCTAAAGTGTGAGGCGCATGATCTGTGGCTATCACATCTATGCGGCCATTTAATACAGCCGTCAGGATACCATCACGGTCGGCCGCCGATTTTATGGCCGGGTTCCATTTGATGAGGTTGCCCTTGGTTTCGTAATCATTTTCGTTAAACCACAAATGATGCACGCAAGCTTCGGCAGTAATTCTCTTTTCGCTGAGCGGTATGGTATTGGTAAACAGCTGCGTTTCTTTTTCGGTGGAGATATGCAAAATATGCAACCTTGTATTATGCTTTTTTGCCAGCGCCACCGCCATTGACGATGAGAGGTAGCATGCTTCTTCACTCCTTATCTTTGGATGCAGTTTTATGGGTATATTCTCTCCCAGCAGATGTTTATAGTGTTCGAGGTTTGCCTTTATCGTTGCTTCGTCTTCGCAATGGGTAGCTATGAGCATAGGCGATCTGCTAAACAAGTTTTCTAACGTCACGGGATTATCAACCAGCATATTACCTGTAGACGAACCCATGAAAACCTTTACGCCGCATACGTTAGCACTATCGGTCTTTAACACCTCGTCGAGATTGTTGTTTGAGGCCCCCATATAGAACGAATAGTTAGCCAGTGATTTTTGCGAGGCGATCTGATATTTTTCTTCGAGTAGTGCCTGTGTTAACGTGTTAGGCACGGTATTGGGCATTTCCATAAAAGAGGTGATGCCACCGGCAACCGCAGCGCGGGATTCGGTAAAAATGTTGCCTTTGTAAGTAAGCCCTGGTTCGCGAAAGTGCACCTGATCGTCTATCAGGCCTGGCAGCAGGTGTAACCCCTCGCCCTTGATCTCTGTATCCGCTTTAAAATTAATATGGCTGTCTATCTGCTCAATAAGGCCATTTTTAATTAAGAGATCACTTACAAATTGCTTGTTCTCGTTAATTATGGTGGCTTTTTTAACAAGTATGGTAGGCATGGTGTAAAGATAATTTTTTGGTTGATTAAGTGAGTAGTTGATAGGGTAAGTAGTTACAATTTTTGAAATAGATTCCTTTAACTGCGGCACTATTCAACTTAATCAACTACTCACTTAATCTACCACTCATCCCAAAACCTTATCTTTGCCAAATGGCATTAGTTTTTGAAGATTTTGAATTTAACCGGCAGGTGTTAAATGCTGTTGCAGATGCCGGCTATACCGAGGCTACGCCAATTCAGCAAAAAGCCATCCCGCCTATTTTAAACGGGCAGGATGTGATGGGTATTGCGCAAACAGGCACCGGGAAAACCGCAGCCTATGTTTTACCCATGATCATGAAGCTTAAATATGCGCAGGGCGAATATGCGCGGGCGCTTATCATATCGCCAACCCGCGAGCTTGCCATGCAGATAGAGGAAAATGTAAGGGAATTTGCAAAATATACAGATCTGCGGGCTGTTATTCTTTACGGCGGCCTTGGCCCCAAGCCACAAATAGAGGCGTTAAATAAAGGTGTCGACATTATTGTTGCCACGCCGGGCCGCTTTATGGACCTTTACCTGGCCGGCTATATCAATACTAAGCCGCTGCAGTTTTTAGTATTGGATGAAGCCGACAAAATGATGGACATGGGCTTTATGCCGCAAATAAACCGCATTTTAGAAGTGGTACCCCGCAAACGCCAAAACCTGCTTTTCTCGGCAACCATGTCTGATAAGATCCAGGAGCTGTCACGTAATTTTCTTGAATTTCCTACAGTTATAGAAGTTACACCGCAGGCTACCCCGGCTACAACGGTGGCACAAAGCGTATATATGGTGCCGGGAATAAAAACCAAAATAAACCTGTTACGCTGGTGGATGGATAATACGACCGACATTCAGAAGATGATCATCTTCTGCAAAACGCGTGTGTCTGCAGAAGATGTTTACAAATTTCTGGTACGCAAATTTGATGATAAACAGGTAAAGGTTTTGCACGCCAATAAAGGGCAAAATACCCGCATAAACTCCATCAACTCTTTTAAAAACGACGAGGTTAAAATATTGGTGGCTACAGATGTAGCATCGCGCGGTATTGATGTGAGTAATGTAAGCCACGTAATTAACTTCGATGTGCCCGTAGTGATAGAAGATTACGTACACCGTATCGGCCGCACCGGCAGGGCGCTTAACCTGGGCTCGGCAATTACATTGTGTACGCCATCGGAAGAATATTATTTAAAGAAAATTCAGCGGTTGATAAAGCAAATTATTCCCGTAACCCCTTTAGACGCTGCGGTTTTTATAGAACAGCCGGGGTATGATGAGCGCCAGGCGCAAAATAAAGAGATAGACATGCAAAAGCGAAAGGAGGACCCCGATTTTAAAGGCGCCTTTCATGAGAAAAAGCTGGCTAACACTAAAGAGGGTGCTGATGCAAAAAAGCGCTATGAAAAGAAGTTAAAGGATGCTTCTAAGAAGAAATATTTTAAGCCTAAAAGAAAATAGATCATGAAATTAAGGGTTACCCCATTAAATTTTTGTACTGCAATATTTTTAATGCTGGCGGCATATATCTGGATATATGGTGGTAAGCTGGTAACAGGTGGAGGTATTTATAATCATTTAAGCGGCACCATTGCCTGGATATTTTTGCTGTTTGCGGTAGTTGTGTCATTTCTGGATATAATTCTCCGTAATTTTTTTCAGCAGCTGAAAAATGTGTGGATCGTTGAGGTAAGCTTTATAACTTTGACAGCCATAATATTTTTACTGGTTAAATAAATAAATGAAAAAAGCCGAAATAAAACTTACCATAGAGCTGGACGATCATAACGTTCCGGAAAATATACTTTGGGAATCCACAGATTCTGACAACAAGGAAGCGCTGCCTGTAAAATCAATGATGCTGGCGCTATGGGATACTAACTATAAAAACACGCTTCGCATTGACCTATGGACCAAAGATATGCCGGTAGATGAGATGAAACGTTTTTTTTACGAAACGTTGCAAACCATGGGAGATAGCTTTTTACGTGCCACCGGCGAAACCAACATTGTAGAAGACCTGCGCGACTATTGCGTACACTTTGCCGAAAAAATGGAGATCATAAAATAATATGCGCCCGCGTTTGTTTATAGCCCTTATAGGTTTCATGCTTATTATTGCAGGCACATATTGCCCCTTGTTAAGGCCTTTCCATCTTTTTAATATGAATCTTTACGCACTTAATAAACCTTACGGCATGGTAGTGCTGGTAACGGCGGCGGCAGGTGTGGCAGCTGTAGTTACAGGTCGGCGGTCTGCTGCACGCGTAATTGCATGGCTAAGCTTTCTGCTAATATTACTTATCTTTTTTGCAGCCATTTTGAGAGTGAACACCTCGTTCAGTTTTATACCTTTCAAAAATATAGCCGCCGGGCTATCCGGGCTTATAAAATTTAGATATGGCTGGGCCTTTTTATTTGCAGGAAGCATATTGGCGCTTATCGGCAGCGCCGGCAAAACAAATAAGGTGGTTTACAGGCCGGTTAAGTAATCCCAATTTTTACTCAGTACAATTCAAGGCAGTTAATATTTTAACTGTTTGTTAAACTTTTAATCATTATTAGGCGAAAAGGGTATGCTGCAATTGCATATATTACGTAGTAATCTCTATATCATTATATTAGTGCAATATTTTTTTACCACTAATAAGTAATGCGCAAACTATCATTCCGGCTGCAAGTTCTTCTGGGTTTTGTAGTATCTGTTATTTTAGTATTCACAGTAGGCTATATATCACACCGTAGCATACGGCAACTTCAATATAATGAGGCATTTACAGAGCATAGCCATCTGCTCATTAATACATCTAAAGACGTATTGCAATTACTAACAGATTGCGAAACAGCGTCGAGGGGTTACTTGGCTACTAACGATAAACGTTATTTAGAACCCTATTACAAGGCCTTACCTATCATTGCAGAAAAGGAAACCGTATTTGGAAGGCTTTACACCATTATCCCTTCGCAAAAAAAAGACCTGATGATGCTTCGTGCACTCATTACAGAAAAACTTGCAAAGGTTACCAATATTGTAAATTCTACAGATAAAACCGGCCTATCTCAACGCGCAATAATGATGGAGGGTAAGCACATTATGGATAGTGTGCGCCTAATAAATAACCGAATTATTACCAGGGAACAAGATGCGTTAGATTCCAGAAGATCCTCCATACAAAACACCATTGGCGATACACTGCACATTATTGATTATGGCTCTTTGGTATTCTTCTTCCTGGTAATATTGATGCTGTTTTACATACAAAAAACATATACCAGGCAGCAATTACAAGAAGAAGAAGTTAAGCACACTAATTACGAACTGGCGAAGGTGTTAAGCAAAAACGAGGCAAAAAACTGGCTGTTAACCGGCGCCGCCAATCTGAACGAAAAGTTGCAGGGCCAGCAAACAGAGATGGAACTGTCTGAAAATGCGCTTAACGAGGTTTGTAACTATACCAATGCCACAAGTGGTACCTTATACCTTTACCGGAAGGAAAGGGGTGTTCTCGAGTTAGGCGCTTTATATGCTTATCACAATTTAGGCGAGGCAAAGAAAATGATCAGCATGTCGGAAGGGTGGATAGGGCAAACGGCAAAAAACAAACGCTCTGCCACTATTAAAGGTAATTTTAACACCTCCTTTAACTTAGAAACCTCGGTAATTAACAAACAACTTAAAGAATTATTTATAACACCTTTATTTTTCGACAAAAAACTGGTGGGCGTAATGGAATTTGCTTTCCAGGATGCGATGCCCGAGGCGACATTGGATTATATAAATCTGGTGATCAAAGATATTGGCGTTGCGCTTAACACGGCAACCGCCCGTGCAGAAATGCAAAGCCTTTACGAAGAAACACAGCAGCAGGCAGAAGAACTGGAGTCGCAGCAGGAGGAAATGCGCGTTACCAACGAGGAACTTCTTACTAAAACAGAGATGCTGCAGGCATCTGAAGAGGAACTTAAAGTGCAGCAGGAAGAGCTGCGAACCATTAATACCGAGCTGGAAGAAAAGGCAAATTTAATGGAGGAGAAAAACCGCACCATTGAAGAAGCCCGTTTAGATGTTAGTCGGAAGGTAGAGGAATTGGAAATTACAGGCCGCTATAAATCGGAGTTTTTGGCCAATATGAGCCACGAATTGCGTACCCCGCTAAACAGCATTTTGGTTCTGGCCCGTATTTTAAAAGACAATAAGGCCGAAAACTTATCTGCCGATCAAATTAAATATGCCAGCGTGATCTTCAACGCCGGTAATGATCTGCTTACCCTCATCAATGATATATTGGACCTGGCGAAAATAGAATCCGGTAAAATGGAGCTTCAAAATGAGCGCACATCTGTAGACGGTATATTAAGCGATACAGAGATGCTTTTCCATGAAGTGGCGTCTAATAAACAAATAAAATTCACCCGTTTTGCAGAAAACGTTCCGCAATTTATCCTGGCAGATAAGATGCGTGTAGAGCAGGTTATCAAAAATTTATTATCTAACGCCTTTAAATTCACGCCTGCAGGCGGTACAGTTACGCTAAGTGCATTACCGGGCAAAGCGGCCGGTACCATTGCGTTTTCGGTTAAGGACTCGGGCATAGGCATCCCGCCCGAGAAGCAAAAACTTATTTTCGAAGCATTTCAGCAAGCAGACGGTTCAACCAGCAGGCAATATGGCGGTACCGGCTTAGGTCTCTCCATAAGCCGAGAACTGGCCATGCTTTTAGGCGGGTCTCTTTCCCTTACCAGCGAAGCAGGTATAGGCAGCGAATTTACGATCACCATCCCCATCACGGCTGCCGAGACCACTAATCAACCGTTGGCCGAGGAGGCTGTTGCACAACATCAGGTAGAAAAATTTGTTACCGGGGCGATACCCGAGCTACCTAAAGTAGCAAATGCCGATCCAGACAGGCCGGCCTTGGTGGTTATTGTAGAGGACGACCAAAATTTTGCAGAAATATTGGAAAATTATGCCCGCGAACACGGTTATAAAGCCATTTTGGTTAACGAGGGTACAACTGCCGTACAGGTTATTACAGATAATATGCCTGATGCCATTATTCTGGATATCATGCTGCCCGGTAAAGATGGCTGGCAAATATTAAAAGAATTAAAGCAGCAACCGGCAACCAAAAATATCCCTGTACATCTAATGTCGGCAGGAGAGGCACCTGCAAAAAAAGTTAAAAGTTCGGGTGCGATAGGCTTCATGAAAAAGCCCATAATGGCCGAAGCCATTGACAAACTTTTTGGCGAAGTCATAAAACAGACCGGCGAGGATATAAAGCAGATATTGCTGATAGAAGACCACCAGGCGCAAAGCGATGCCCTGCGCGACATAATGCAAAAACAAGGCATAGGTGTTGAACAGGCATTTACCGGTGCCCAGGCATTCGATCTGCTTCAAAAAAACAGCTATCAATGTGTAATACTGGACCTAAACCTGCCGGACATTTTTGGGCTCGACCTGCTTGATAAAATAAAGGCCGATGCACGCTTTGCATCATTACCCGTAATTATCAATACCGCCATGGAACTCGATAAAACTTCGGTAAACCGGCTGATGCAGTACTCTAACGCCATGGTGGTTAAAACGAGCAAATCTGCCGATAGGCTAATAGACGAGGTTAACTTGTTTTTACATAAGTTAAATACTAACGCCCCCGCACCGGTTATTACCCCCCCTGCAAAGAGGGCGGGAGGGCTAACACGCGAAAGCCTTAAAGGCAAAAAGGTGCTGCTTGTGGATGACGATATGCGGAATATTTTTGCGCTGAGCAGTGCCTTGCAATCATATGATCTTTTGGTTGAAATTGCAAATGATGGTGAAGAAGCCCTGGAAAAATTAGCAGTCAGTGCCGATATAGACATTGTGCTGATGGATGTTATGATGCCTAAAATGGACGGCTATGAAGCAATGAAGCGCATAAGGCAGCAAAATAAATGGGCCAGGCTGCCCATTATAGCGCTTACCGCTAAAGCCATGAAAGATGACAGGGAAAAATGCATTGCTGCCGGGGCCAATGATTACGTTACCAAGCCTGTTGATGTGGACAGACTGATATCTTTGATCCAGTTATGGATGGAAGGGTAATATGGCAGGTAACGATCTCCAGATAAGTTCGGCGCAGTTGGCAGATCTCGTAGACCTGGTAAAAATAATTCACGGGTTTGATTTTTCACAATATTCTAAAGCGTCCTTTAAACGCCGGGTGGTTAGGATCATGCAGCTTAGAAAGCTGGATTTCATGGACCTTAAACATTTGCTGGTTAATGACGAATATTTTTTCCAGGACTTCCTGACCGAGATCACGGTTAACGTAACGGAGATGTTCCGCGATCCGCGATTTTATAATATGCTTTATAACAAGGTTCTACCTTACCTTTCTTCGTACCCGCATATAAAAATCTGGAGTGCGGGCTGCTCTACCGGCGAAGAAGTTTACTCTATTGCCATCTTGCTTAGAAACGCCGGGCTTAAAGACAATTCTTTTATTTATGGCACAGATGTTAATGCCGAAGTACTAAATACAGCAAGAAAAGGTATTTATAGCATGCGCCGCATAAAAGACTACGCAGGCAATTACCTGCATACCGGCCTGCCCGGTACCCTTACAGATTATTTTACCATAATGTATGATGCCGCCACCATACATTCAGAACTAAAACAGAACACTCTATTCTCTCTGCACAACCTGATATCTGACCAGGTTTTTAACGAATTCCAGTTAATTAGCTGCCGCAACGTTTTTATATATTTTGAACCAGACCTGCAGGAAAAAATTCTCGATCTTTTCCATCGCAGCTTATGTCCGTTTGGTTTTTTATGCCTGGGCGGTAAAGAAACCATCCGGTCTGATAACTTTCGTAAAAAGTTTAAAGTGGTGAATCAGAAGGAAAACATCTACCAAAAAGTAGGCCTCTAAAGGTGCCAGTTAAGATATTTTTTAGCATCTTTAAAAACTTGTAGAAATAAATATTCGTATTCAGAATAGTTATTAACCCAAAAGTAAAAATTCAATCTATAATTATTTTGAGTTTACTTTTATTTAATAGTTTTCGTTTCGTTATTAATTGAATACTAATTAATTATAAGCCAATATTGGATCTGTAAAATGCCGCCAATTAACATTTTGATCGTTGACGATCGGGAAGAAAATATTATTGCGCTGGAAGCTTTGCTTAACCGCAACGATATTCAGCTTTTTACAACCACCTCACCAAATGAGGCGCTTAAAATAGCGTGGGATAATAACATCGCCATTGCGCTTGTAGACGTTCAAATGCCCGAAATGGATGGGTTTGAACTGGTTGAAATGTTAAAGTCGAACCCGCGGACCCGCGACATACTGGTTATTTTTGTAACCGCAATCTCTAAAGAAGCAAAATATGCGGTAAAAGGCCTGGGCACCGGCGCTATAGATTACTTGTTTAAGCCTTTAGACCCATATGTAACATCTGCCAAGGTAGATTCATTTATTCAGCTTGCCAGAAGCCAGGCCGAACTGAAACAACGCAATGACGAACTCCAAAACTTTGCCATTGTTGTAAAAAATTCGGCAGATATCATCAGCACCGTTGAGGCAGAGACACTCAAGATACTGACCATGAACCAGGCTGTAGAAAAGATAACCGGCCGCACGCCGGGTTCTACTATAGGTAAATCTATATTAACACTTGCGCCGGCATCCGAAGTGGATGTATTTCGTGAACACCTGCTAAAAGTAATTGCCGATCGTAGCGCATATGGCAATTTCGAGTGTAGGTTTGAAACCCTGTCTAAAGATATTATCTGGGTAGAATGCCGGGTAAGCTATCGCAGCCAAACGCTTTTTTTAAATATCAGCGATATCAGCAATCAAAAAGATTATCAATCGCAACTCATAAAGTCTAAAGAAGCTGCAGAATATGGCCGTAAAGCCAAAGAAACATTTTTGGCAAACATGAGCCACGAGTTGCGCACACCGGTAAACGGCATTATCGGCTTAACCGATATGCTGGGCAAGACCACCCTTGATGATCAGCAGGCAGGCATGATCAAACTATTAGAAACCACTTCGCACTCTTTGCTGGCTGTTATAAATGATGTGCTCGACATTTCTAAGATAGAGGCAGGCAAATTTAATATTACCCGGGCGCCGCACGATCTGCAGCACATTGTTACTTCGGTTTTCGATTTGCTAAAATATAAGGCAGATGAAAAGGATATAGAACTTTCTATGGATTTTGATCCCGATATTCCCGAATACATTATTGTAGATTCGTTAAGACTGAACCAGATATTAATGAATTTACTTAGCAATGCCATTAAATTTACCAATAGTGGTTTTGTAAAACTCGGGGTTAAGGTTTTGGATAAGAAAAAAGACCAATGCCAGATACAATTTAGCGTTCAGGATAGCGGTATCGGTATTTCTGAAGACCGCCAGGCCAGGATATTCGATTCCTTTGAGCAGGCAGATGATAGTACCGTTTCTAAATATGGTGGTACAGGCTTAGGTTTAACCATTGTAAAGAAATTAATAGAGCTTAAAGGCGGCCAGCTAAGCGTATTTAGTAAACCGGGCAAGGGCAGTACTTTTACGTTCACTAACTGGTATACAGAAGTAGAGAAGCCGGATTCGGCCAAAAAATCTAAAGCGCCTGCACAGGCGCTTGAACCATTTGCCAATGTTAATATTTTAGTAGCAGAAGATAACCTGGTAAACCAGTTTATGCTATCCAAAATATTAAAAGACTGGAACATTAAATTCGAAATTGTAGATAATGGTAAAAAGGCCATAGATAAAGTTAACAGCGGTAACTTCGATCTGATATTGATGGATACCCACATGCCCGAAATGGACGGTTATTCTGCAGCGGCCTTCATTCGCGAAAATTGCGGCGAAAAAAAGGATATACCTATCATCTCTTTATCGGCTGCAACGTTTGAGCATGAGCAGGAACACGCTTTACGCTCGGGCATGAATGATGTACTTGCTAAACCTTTTCAACCTTTCCAATTGCACGAAAAGATAGGGAAACTGGTAAAGAAGGTTTAATTATACACAACAATAAGTTATCTAAGGCCAGAAGTGCAATTGTGCTTTTGGCTTTTTAATTTTTACTTTTGAGTTTAATGCTCTTTAACCAAACCCTTTATTTACTCAAAAAAGAGATCCTTTTAGAGTGGCGTTCTAAATATGCCTTCAATGGGGTGCTGCTGTATATTGTTTCTACGGTATTTGTTTGCTACATAGCCTTTAACTTAAGCGCGGGGTTTGCCCAAAGCGCATCGTACCCGGTAGTATGGAATGTATTGTTTTGGATCATCATGCTTTTTGCTGCGGTTAATGCCATGGCCAAGAGTTTTATGCAGGAGAGCAAGCACCGGTTGTTATATTACTATGCTATAACCAGCCCCCAGGCAATCATACTATCAAAAATAATATATAATATACTGCTTATGCTGCTGCTTAGCGTAATGGCATTTATAATCTATAATTTATTTTTTGTTAATACGGTTGGTGATGCCTTTTACTATTTTATTGTAGTATTGTTAGGCAGCATAAGCTTCGCCACGGTTTTTACCATGGTATCGGCCATTGCTGCAAAGGCCGGAAACGGCGGCACGTTGATGGCTGTATTGAGCTTCCCGATCATTATCCCCGTAATCTTGTTGCTCATACGTACGAGCAAAATAGCGATGGACGGCCTGGAGCGGAACCTCGGCTATGGTGAAATTGGCATTTTATGTGCTATAAATGTTATCGTAATTGGTACCTCGCTCATATTATTTCCCCACCTGTGGCAAGATTAGTATTTAGGTAATTTATATATTACGTTCATAAACACTTCATTCCGAAAGGCTATTTTTGCAACAAACTACAGATTTGCAATGCGTGCTGTATTACTGTTTTTCTTTTGCCTTACATTTTCGCTGGCCTGCCTTGGCCAGGCCGGCACTATTACCGGTACGGTAACTATTAAAACAAGCAAAGCCCCGTTGGGGCGTGCCAGCGTATTTCTTAGTAATGCCACTTTTGGCACGGCCACCGCAGAGGATGGTACCTTTACGTTAAGGGGCGTTAAGCCGGGGTCGTACGAGCTGGTTATTACCTCTGTTGGCTATGAAGATTATAATCAAAAAATATTAGTGGGGCTAGATGCGGTAAAAATAATGGCCGAAATGGCGCCAAAGGTAACAGAGTTGCGTGAAGTGGTTATCACCAGCGGCGGCAGCTGGAAACGTAATTACGAAAATTTTGTGAAAGACTTTGTAGGCACATCTGAAGATGCTAAAAAGTGCCGCATCTTAAATCCTAAAGATCTTAACCTCTTAAATCACAAAACAAAAAAATACCTGGAAGGGTATTCATACGATTTTTTAGATATCGACAATTACGCGCTTGGCTACAAGGTAAAAATCCTTTTAAAAGAATTTAAAAGCGATAATCTTAATCACATTATATCATGGCAGGGGAAAGTATTGTTCCAGGAATTGCAAGGTACAGCTAAGCAAAAACAGGAGTGGGCAACCAGGCGCGAACAAATATACTATGGTTCGAGCATGCACTTTTTTAGGTCTATGCTGCACAACACTATGGATCAGGATGGTTTCGTTATCCGTGTTTTGCAACGTAAGCCAAACTCCCATAGGCCGGAAGAGGAGTTGATACAGCAAAAAATTGATAAGTTTTTAAAAACCAACAGCCGCGATTCTTTAAACTTTTGGTACAAACTTTCGGAACTGCCAAAGTATGATGAGCATTTAATAAGGGAGCCACTAAACATTGCCGACGTGGTTAGGAAAACCGATGAGCCCGGCATTTTAGCAATTACCTTTCCTAAATATCTTTATATACAGTATACCAGAAAACAGGAAACAGTAGATTTTAAAGACCTTTACCGGCCGCTTGATATGCCCAACTTCGAAACCAGCGTACTTACACTTTATGGAGATTATGCACTTTTTGATATGAACGGCGTTATTGTTTCCACAGGTAGCGTGCTTAATGAAGGGCATTGGTCATTATCGAAGGTTGCAGAGCTTTTACCTGTTGACTACTCGCCCGCCGATAGCAAAAACTAAGTTTTATTAACACATATTTAGGCTATAGCATTTAGAGCGGTTACTATCGCAATTTTTTTATGCATGCATAGTAAATTGTGTTATTTGCTTAACTTTGCTGCGTTTTTACAAGCAGAATGAAGTTTATTTACCAAACGTGGTGGAAGGTGCTGGCCGTAGTAATGATTTTTTACACGCTGTTTGCGGGCCTTCTTTTAGGTGTGCCCCGGCTGCCAATTATGCATGAAACCATCCGGAATGTATATTTCCACGTGCCCATGTGGATGGCTATGTTCACTGTTTTCACCATCTCGGTCATCTACAGTATTAAATACCTGCTGTCATCAAAACCCGAATATGATCTTATAGCCGTTGAATGTGCAAACACCGGCATTTTCTTTTTTGCCGTTGGCCTGGTAACTGGTATGATGTGGGCAAAATACACCTGGGGCGAATACTGGAGCAACGACCCGAAGCAAAACAGCGCTGCCATTGCTTTCTTGTTGTATTGCGCTTACCTGGTGCTGCGCAACTCTATAGATGAAGAACAAAAGCGCGCAAAAATATCTGCTGTTTACAACGTGTTTGCATTTCCGGTCATGATAGTGCTTATTATGATCCTGCCGCGGATGACGGATTCTTTGCACCCGGGCAATGGCGGCAACCCGGCCTTTGGCAAATTGGATATGGATAATCGTATGCGTGTGGTACTTTATCCTGCCTTTATTGCCTGGAGCCTACTGGCCGTGTGGATTGCAACCTTGCGTTACCGCATGAGCTTAATTGAATACAAACGGAATGATATCAATTAACATGAAAAAACTTGTTTTAACAATTTGCATGATATGCGCTATAAGCGCCGCTTTTGCCCAACAAACAACTGAAGTTGAAATGGCCGATAGCATGCGCAGCTCCGGCCGCATTTACGTGGTTATAGCCACTATAGCTATCGTATTTGTTGGCCTTGCTATCTATTTATTCGCTATGGACAGGCGGCTAAAAAAACTCGAGAACGATAAATAACCGCATCGTTCGTAAAATTGAACCAATTATATACTCAATAATTTTATTATGACTAATAGTTTAGATGCTGTTTACGGAGACACCCATTTTTTTCAGGATGTGTGCAAAAACTTCGATTATGCGGCGCAATTTACCAAGCATGATGCCGGCCTTTTAGACCAGATCAAATCATGCAACAGTGTTTACCGTTTCCGCTTTCCTATACGTAAGGGTAACGGTTTTGAGGTGATAGATGCATGGCGCGTTGAACATTCGCACCACCAGTCGCCAACAAAGGGCGGTATCCGTTACAGCGAAATGGTTAATGAAGATGAAGTGATGGCGCTTGCAGCTTTAATGACTTACAAATGCGCTATAGTAAACGTACCGTTTGGCGGTGCAAAGGGCGGCATTAAGATAAACCCTAAAAATTATACCATACAAGAACTGGAAAATATAACCCGCCGTTATACGGTAGAGCTGATCAAGAAAAACTTTATTGGCCCAAGTACAGATGTACCCGCACCTGATTATGGCTCGGGCGAACGCGAAATGGGCTGGATTGCCGATACCTATGCCACCATGAACCCGGGGCAGTTAGATGCCTTAGGCTGCGTTACGGGCAAGCCGTTATCATTACATGGTATAGCAGGCCGCCGCGAGGCTACAGGCCGCGGTGTAGCTATGGCCATTCGCGAATGTGTTAGCGTTGGCGAAGACATGCAAAAGCTTGGCTTAACTGCCGGCATTAGCGGCAAACGTGTTATTGTACAGGGCCTTGGTAATGTTGGATTTTATTCGGCAAAGTTTCTGGCCGAATTTGGTGCAATAGTAGTGGGCCTTTGCGAATTTGAAGGGGCTATTTACAGTGAAGACGGGCTTGATGTAGATGCTGTTTTTCAGCACAGAAAAGAGACCGGCTCTATACTGGGTTATGCGGGCGCAAAAAAAGAATTCAAGAACTCCGGCGAAGGCCTGGAGCAGCCATGTGATATATTAGTACCCGCTGCGTTAGAGAATCAAATAACTATCGCCAATGTTGGTAGGTTGCAAACCAAGATTATTGCCGAAGGCGCTAATGGCCCAACCAGCCCCGAGGCAGAAGCGGCGTTCTATGAACAAGGCGGCATGATCATACCAGATATGTATGCCAACGCCGGCGGTGTAACGGTCTCTTATTTCGAATGGCTGAAAAACTTGTCGCATGTGGCATTTGGCCGTATGAACCGCAGGTTTGAAGAGAACTCCAATATGAACCTGGTTAATATGGTAGAAGGTATTACCGGCACCGCTTTAACACCCATGCAGCGCAATACTATTGTAAAGGGCGCATCAGAACTGGAACTGGTAAACTCTGGTTTAGAAGATACCATGATACGCTCTTATCACGAAATACGCGAGATATTTAAGGGCAATGGCCAGATAGATACACTGCGTACGGCGGCATTGGTTGGTTCCATCAATAAGATAGCAGTATCATACCAAAACCTTGGTGTGTGGCCATAAATTGAACCGGAGCCGCTTCTTACACGTCGGATAAGTAAAATTTACAGCAGGCAACAAATTCAGGCACAAAAAAGCCGTCCGTTAACTAACGGGCGGCTTTTGTATATCACTAATCTTATATCAGGTTAACACTGCGGTTAACAAATTCTGTAAGATCTGCACCGGTTAATAATCCTTGCGATAAGAGGGCAAGATCAAACGCCTGACGGGCCAATGCCGCTTGTACTAACGTATCGCCCTCATTCAATATCTTGGTGATCAGTTTATGGTTACCGTTTACTACAACCTTATAATTATCGGGCATTTGTCCGTAGAAACTCATGCCGCCGCCCATGGCAGCCATATCTTTCATACGGCGCATAAACTCGTCCATAGTAACAGTTACCGGTAATTCATCGGGGTTTAAACTTTCCAGCTCTACCTTATAAGCAGGTTTATTTATAGCCTCGTCGAAAATTGTTTTTACCCGGGTAGTTTGGTCTTCTGTTAAGATATGTTCCGGGGCATCGTCCTTTTTGATCAACTTATCAGCAACGTCTGCATCAACCCGCTTCATCGATGTTTTTTCAAGCTTCTGCTCCAGATGGCTGATAAAGTGCGTATCAATAGGCGAATTCATCAGCAAAACATCATAGCCTTTTTTATTAGCCGATTGGATAAATGCATCCTGTTTATCCGGGTCGTTGGTATAAATATAGGTAAGCTGCCCGTCTTTATCCGTCTGTAAAGGCTCAACCTTTGTTTTGTATTCGTCTAAAGTAAATTTCTCTTTAGCAGTATTAGTTAGTAAAACAAAATCTTTCGCCTTATCATAAAACTTATCATCGCTTATGAAACCGTATTTTACAAATAAACCAATGTCGTTCCATTTGTCTTCGTAAGCCTTGCGGTCATTCTTAAATAGCTCCGCCAGTTTGTCAGCCACTTTTTTAGTGATGTAGCTGTTTATCTTTTTAACATTGCTATCGGCTTGTAAGAAGCTTCGGGAAACGTTAAGCGGTATATCCGGCGAGTCGATAACACCATGCAACAGCATCAAAAACTCGGGCACAATGTCTTTTACCTCATCGGTTATGAATACCTGGCGCGAAAATAATTTGATCTTGTTGCGCTGAAATTCATAGTCGTTTTTGAGCTTGGGAAAATACAGTACACCGGTTAGGTTAAACGGATAGTCAACATTAAGGTGTATCCAAAACAATGGATCTTCTGAGAACGGATAAAGCTCTTTGTAAAAATTAAGATAATCTTCGTCGGTTAATTCTGATGGCGATTTAGTCCAGATCGGATTAGTATCGTTTATGATATTATCAACCTCAACCGATTTGTATTTTGCCTTGCCTTCTTCATCTTCACCATCGGGTTCAGATTCAGTTTTAGTGCCAAATTTTATTGGTACCGGCAAAAATTTTGCGTATTTATCTAATATTTCCTGAAGACGTTGTTTGTTTAAAAACTCTTCAGATTCAGCATTAATATGCAAAATAACATCTGTACCGCGGGTTGTGCGTGTGCCTTCGGTAATTTCAAACTCGGTGCTGCCATCACATATCCAGCGGGCCGGTTCTGCGCCATCCTGGTATGACAGAGTGTTGATCTCAACCTGGTCTGCAACCATAAATGCCGAGTAAAAGCCTAAACCAAACCGGCCGATTATCTCGTTAGCATCTTTTGCCTCTTTAAACTTCTCCATAAATTCTGTAGCGCCGGAGAAGGCTATCTGGTTAATGTATTTCTTGATTTCATCGGCAGTCATACCTAAACCGTTATCAGAAATGGTAATAGTTTTTTTGTCGATATCTAAGGCGACTTCCACAAGCGGATTACCCAGTTCGCCGTTGTACTGGCCTAAAGAAGATAGGCGTTTTATCTTCTGCGTTGCATCTACCGCGTTTGAAACGAGCTCACGTAAAAATATCTCATTATCTGAGTATAAGAATTTTTTGATAATGGGAAAAATGTTTTCGGTGTGGATGGATATGGTTCCTTTTTCTTGCATAATATATATCGTTTTATAACATTGTTTGTGTCTGGCAACCATTAATCAACTTCAAGTCCAAAGTGGCGCAACTTGTCAAATTGTCAGAAAAAGCCCGTTCAAAAGTTTCGGAGGAGAAGGGAAATAGACTAAATAGTAAATATAAGCGAGGAAAGAACATGCCGGATGTTCTGCTGTGTTTCCATATCAATTATATTATTATTGTTATCCATTTTGGTTCGAAACCAAGGGATCAGGAGCGTCGCTTTTTCTATTGTCTTTGCATTAAGGGCTTCCAAGACCAGGAACAGGGAAGCGTGAGCATGCTCACCACGCCCGGACGCGGTAATGAAACCAACAGATTTATTTACAAAACTGCCTGATGAAACTGTCCAGTCCAACGCGTTTTTTAATACGCCGGGAATGCCATAAGCGTATTCGGGCGTGCAAATTAAAACAGCATCTGCATTGCCGAGCGCATCCCGAAAATTTGTAACCGGTGCGGTAGGTGCGTCATTATCTTTTTCCGGGTTGAAATTGGGGATTGATTCTATATTGCCGTAAATGACAATATCATGCTCCGGATGGCTATCTTTTAAAAATTGCAATATTGCATGATGAGCGGAATTGCTGCGCAGACTGCCTGAAATTGCGAGAATATTTAATTTGTTTTTCACACCCTAATTAAACGATAAAATAAAAACCGAGCCCTTACCTTCTACAGATTGCACCTGAATGTTGCCCTTGTGCAGCATCATAATTTGCTTACATAAGCTTAGCCCAATACCGCTGCCGGTTTTGCGTGTGCTAAAGAAGGGGATGAATATTTTCTCAATAATATCAGGCGGCATCCCAATTCCGTTATCGGCTATTTTTATTATGGTTTTATTATTGGCCTGCAGTTCTGCCGATAGTGTAATTTGTGGTTCGTCGCGGTCTTTTACAGCTTCTATGGCGTTAATGAGCAGGTTGATCAATACCTGTTCTATTAAGTTCAGGTCTACCTCTATGCCAAGTAAAAGATCGCGCAGAATAATGTCAAGCTCGATATATTTTTTCTCCAGTGTTGGCTGCATAAGTGTGTTAAGGTTCTCGAACAGGTCGCACACTAATATCTTCTCCAGGTCGAGTTTTGTGATCTTGTTAAGGTTACGATAGCTTTCTGTGAACTTCAACAAGCCTTCGCTGCGGCGTTTAATAGTGTCTATACCAAGTTCCAGGTCCTCCAGGTCGTCAGTGGCGGTGATATTCGTTTTATCGATGCTTTGCAACCTGTTTTTTAGCGTATCTGCTAATGAAGAAATTGGCGCCACCGAGTTCATGATCTCATGGGTCATTACATTTAACAGCTTAGACCATGCCTTAGACTCGGTGTCATCGAGCGCCTCGCTTACGTTTTGAAACGCCAGTAATTTATACAATTTATCGTCGCTTCTTAACAAACTCGAACTCACAAGCACCTTATAAATCTGGCGTTCGCGGGTAAATGAGATCACTTTACTATCACCTGGTTTTAGGTCTATTACGTCTTCATACAGCTTTCCTTCGCGTTTTTTTAGCGAGTCGATGTTTTTCAGGTAGGGGATACCCAACAATTTTTTAAACGATTCATTTATCCAGGCAACTTCACCTGTTTCCTGCTCAAAGGATATGATCCCTGTATCTACCAACTCTAATATTTTTTGCAGGTAGTAATACTGTGTCTCTCGCTCGCGGCTGATAAGCTTAAAGGTAGAATTTATTTCATTGAATCCCTTACGAAGCGGCTTTAGCTCATTAGGGGCGCGGCGCTCGTCAAAATGGCGGGAAAAATCTCGGTAATGAACAGACTCTACAAATTGTTCTACCTCATCCTGCGCTTTTTTTTGATAACGTATTAAGTCTATAACTTCAAATATGACCACCGGAATTAAAACAGCCGAATACAGGTATTGCTCTTTTACACCAAGCAATGATAATGCTATAAGCGTTATAAAAAGCAACAATACGCGCAATATTAGCCGCCATTCGTAGCCGTTAAATGTCATACTTGCTCAATCTGCGATATAATGCGGTACGCGTAAGGCCAAGTTCTTTAGCTGCGCGGGTAATATTGCCGTTATGTTTTTCTATTACCTTTAGAATGGCATTTTTTTCCAGTTCACTTAGCTGTATATTTTCGTTTTCGCTTAGCTTTTCGTCCATACCGCTTTCCAGCGATGAGAAGATCAGATCGTCGGCCTTTAATAATGGTTCATCGGCCATAATTACGGCGCGCTCAATGGTATATTGTAATTCACGTACATTGCCGGGAAAATGATATCCCTTTAATTTATGAATGGCAGTATTATCAAAATCCATTGCCGGCTTTAAATATTTAGTGGCGTAAACGCCGGCAAAATGCCTGGCAATTAAAATAATATCGTTGTTACGCTTTCGCAGGGGAGGCATGGTAATTTCCACAGTGTTAATACGATAAACTAGATCTTTTCTGAAACGGTTTTCATTCGCCAGCTCGCTAAGCGGCACATTGGTTGCACATATGAGCCGGATATCTATATCCATCGATTTATTGGTGCCCAGGCGGGTAACCTGGCGGTTTTGCAACACAGTTAATAATTTAGCCTGCTGCTGCAGGCTGATGTTCCCAATCTCATCTAAAAATAACGTGCCCCCGTGTGCATCTTCAAAACGGCCGGGGCGGTCTTCCCGTGCATCTGTAAAAGCGCCTTTTTTGTGGCCAAATAATTCACTTTCAAATAAGGTATCGGTAAGCGCGCCAACATCAACCTTAACAAATGGTTTATCTGCGCGCAGTGATCGTTCGTGTATTGCCTTGGCTATCAAATCTTTGCCGGTGCCGTTTTCGCCTAAAATTAATATGTTGGCATCAGTAGGAGCAATTTTATTTACCTTGTGAAAAATGTCATTCATCGCATCAGACTCTCCGAGTATGAGCGTACTGCCCTTACTTTTCGGCACACTTTTACCAGATTTTCCTCCGTCCTTTTTCTCTAAAAGGTCCTTTACGGTTTCTATCAATTTTTCATTATGCCATGGCTTAACAATAAAATCGTTAGCGCCTTCTTTAAGGGAACGTACAGCAAGATCTATATCGCCATATGCAGTTATCATGATCACACAAAGATTAGGTTTCCATTCCTTTACCTTGCGCAGCCAGTAAATACCCTCGTTACCCGTGTTTATGGCGCTATTGAAATTCATATCCAGCAACAAAATATCTACCTGGTTTTTTTGCAGCAGGTGGTTTAGGTTTTCGGGATTTTTATCAGTTATTACCTGCTGCGCTTCGGGTTTTAGCAGCAATTTCACAGCTGTAAGAACATCCGGATCATCGTCAACCACTAGTACGGTTGCTTTTTTTAGTATCATTTATGTGGAATAACAGGTTAGCGGTTTTAAAATTAGTAAAAACATCAGGTAATAATAAGACACCGTTAAACTAAATACGTTACATCAATAAAAATAGAGAGTCTATAAAACAAAAAAACCGCCCCGAATTATAGGGCGGTTTTTGTATAAGCAATTAACAGAAAGTACTAAGACTTAATTTAAAAGTTTATGTTAATAATTATTGTTTCTGCAATATAAGTGTAAATGCACCTTGCGAGTTACCGCCATAAAACTGCGTTAACTGTATACCTATATAACCGGTGCAAGAGAATACAAAGCCTGCATTACCTGCCGTGCCAGTGCCAACTGCTGCCGCAGTATTAGCTGCACCACCCGGGCTATAAATACCATAAGTAGTTTTAGGAACGGTGGCAGTACCGGTTGCAGGATCAACTGTAATTAGCAGCGGGCTTGATACTGAACCATATGCTGGGTTTGGATACACCTTACTAATGTTAACAATATTAGCCCCAGGGCCATCTGTAACCTGTACTATATCACCCGGATTCCAATCTGCCCAGTCATCTCTAACAATCTTATAACTACCAGCTACAGGGCCAACAAAAGGGCACACTATAAACGCCTGAAAAACAAATGCAGCATGGTAATTAGGCCCGGTTTGTATACCACTACCGGCGTTAGAGCCGGTGTTTGATACATCATAACTTGCGCCATCGGTTGTAAAAACACGCTGGTAAAAGTTGTAGCTGGTACCCGGCGAGAAGGAAGCTATTGGTTTACCTAAAGCGGTTGCCAGTTCTGTACCGGTAACGGTTAATGACGTACCGGCACCAGTATAGGCTACGGTTTTAACTTTTTTCCACTGTGCAGGGTCAAAAGTTGCCGCTTGTGATACATACACATCTATATGGTCAACTGCTTTACCGCTTGGGCTGGCTGTAACATTTATACCCACTTTAGAAGCAGCAAAATTCGAAAAATCCAAATTAAGGCTAAGGGGTTGTTTCGTATCAAGGGTAACATATGCACCAATACCCAGGTTGTTTACGCTTGAGAGGGGATTAATATTACCACCCGTTTTTTTGCACGCGCCGAATATCATCAGCGCTCCGAGTGCCACAAATAAATAAATTATTTTTTTCATCATTTTCTTGTTTTATGATTATTTAATGAAGTTATCAGGATTATTGTCCCAGAATACTTTATTTACCGCGTCGCCAGGTGTCTTTTGTGGGGCGTGGCTCAAATTCCTGTTAATATATACGGATGGGTAATAGAAAGACCGCATAAAGAAGCCAGGATTGGCAACCGCCACAGCAGGCTGTAAGTTAAACGGCATGCCGGTACGGCGTAAGTTATTATAGGCCTCTATACCATTGCCAAAGGCGGCAATGTGATACTCTGTCATAACAACATTTAATTTTGCATCAGATGTAGCAGCGGCATCATAATTAGCAAGCACCAGGTTTACGTAACTGGTTACTTGAGCAGCGGTTGGCACCGATGCTGCTGCAGGAGTTAGATTTACTGTTGCCGGGAATGCCATAACCTTGGTTATTGAAGCATTAACACCTGTAGACAACATTGCCCTTGGATCACCTGCCTCTACAAGGCCAAGCTTAAGTGCGGCTTCGGCTTTTAAAAATGCTGTGTAAGATGATAACCATATAGGATTTATACCTGCACCTTTACCACCAGAAGTAAGGGTAACTGCAACAACGCCAGAGGCAGCAGCGGCCGGTTGGTTAGAGTCAAAGTCGCCGCCTACAGGGTATACACCATAAGCAGTACGATACGTACCATCAGGTGGGGCACCGCTGTTATCTCCGTGATCGCGGCCTAAGTAACCTTTACCAATTACACAATAAGGTGTAACTGTAGGTACAGCAGGGTACCATGGCGGGAAGTTGGAGTTACCAAACTGAGAGTTAGGATAACAAGGGCAGGTAGAAACGTTAGCCCATGCATAGTTATCTGTTTCTCTGTAAAAATAATACCTAAGCCTTGGGTCGCCGGTTAAGTTTACGTTACCGCCATATTTTTGTGAAGCTACTTCCCACATAAAATAGTTGCTTAGGTACTCGCCCGCGCCGCCAGTTGCCTGATATGAGTTGGCATAATGCGGATGGCGACTATCCGGAGTATTGTTGTTAGAACCGTATCTGAACACAAAATCTTGTGCAGCAGTATTGATCAGGTTATTTTCAGCAAGCAAAGTTTTGATACTTGCTGCGGCTGCAGGGTCTACCAAACGGGTTTGCATGAAAAACTTAAGCTTCATCGTTTTGGCTACTGTAGTCCAGTTGGTGGCATTTGCAGAACCATAGAACAGATCTGAAGTTATTGCAGATGCCCCTGGTTTAGCAAAATCTTTTATCGCATCGTCTAAAAGCGCTTGTACCGCAGTGTAAATGCTTGCTGCGGGATCTACTGCGGGGTTAACGTTACTTAGGCCCATTTCTGCTTGTGTAAATGGAACGTCGTTGAACACGTCGACCAAAGTACCCAGTGTGTAAGCTTTTAAAACTTTTGCAATACCTGCCTGTACAAATTTATTTTGCGCCTCGGCCAGTGGTATCATTGCATTAGCATTGTTAATAATACTGCTGTAAGCAGTTGTCCACATAAAATCAAAATCCGGTGGCGAGAAATTATTTCTGTATAGCGGGCCTGCCCAGTATTGTTGCCTGCTTAACGTTGCGCCATCGTCTGATACGTTATTATAAAAGTCTTTAAAACTTAGCTGTACCTGGCTCAAGTAAAGGTCAACATCTGCAGATGAAGGCGTTACTGAGTTTGGATTTGCCGTTATTGAATCCAGCGTTTTCTTACATGACCCAAAGCTTATTGCCAGGACCACGATGAGTGTTTTTGTTAATATGTTAAATTTTTTCATAATTTTCTTAAGTTAAAGGGTTAAAAGGTTACTCTTACACTTCCTCCAAATCTCCTTGCCGATGGCCCTGTTAAGAACTCTAAACCTTTTCCGTTACCTACACCCAAGCCTGAAGCTTCCGGATCAAAGTGGGTATATTTTGGAAAATTAGGTGCATAATATATTAAGTTGGTTCCTGATGCCGATATGGATATAGAACCAATTGGTGTATGCGTAAAGAATTTTGCAGGTAAAACATACGTAAATGATGCTTCTCTTAAACGAACGTTTGTTGCATCATAAATTGCAGATTCTGCAGGCGCACCACCCGGAAGGTTGTTGTTGAAATAAGCCTGCGTAGCAGATATTTGGATATTGTTTGGTTGTCCGTTTGCCAATACACCCGGTAAGATAACCGGTCTTGCCCGATCAAATTCCGTATCGGCAGTTACACCACGGCCTAAGAGCGCACCAATGGTACCGGAGTAGATATCGCCACCAAAGGTATAGTCAACCTGGAACCTGAAACTGAATTGCTTATAGCTGATTGTGTTTATGCCTGTAGTTTTCCATTTAGCATTCGGATCGCCAATAACTTTATTGTCGCCTGCAGTTGCATAATCGCCGGTAGGCAATACGATGCGGTTTCCGTTTGCATCACGCTGTACATAGCTGCCATAAATTACACCAAGCGGTGAGCCGTTTTGTGCAATGGTACCCAAATTGGTAAAGCCAGCTACGTTTATAAAGCCGATACTCGATGGTATATCGCTTACTAAGCTCCTGTTAAGCGTAAACTGGCCGTCTAATTGCCATCTCCATGTTTTAGAACGTACAATGGTTACACCGGCTGCAATTTCAAGTCCGCGGTTAGTCACTTTACCTGCATTAATATACTGTGCTGTAAAACCGGTTGCAGGGTCTAAAGATTGCTGCAGGATCTGGTCGCTCGATATACGTTTATAAGCAGTGAAATCTATTGATAACCGGTTATCGAAGAATTTACCTTCAATACCCGCTTCTATTTCTTTAGAAAGCTCCGGCTTTAAATCAGGATTCGGCGCTAAACCGGGTATTGCGTTAACATTTATTGCCGTAGCACCTTGTGTTAAGAAACTTTTTGTTGAGGTGAATAGAGAGGCCCTTGTTGAATATGCAAAAGGGAAATTAGCGCTTGTTGCGTAACCTACACGCACTTTCAGATAATTGATGTTTTTGTTATTCTTTAAAGCCTCTATAGCAGACGTTGGGATAAAAGATAAACTCGCACTTGGATAGAAGATACTACGATTATTTGACTCCACTGTTGAACCCCAACTGTTACGGCCGCCTAAGGCTAAGTATAAATAATCATAATAACCAATGGTGCCTTGTGCAAATAAACCTATGGTGCGGGTATGGTTGATATAGTTTAAAGCAGAACCATCTTCGCTGTAAACACCATGGTTAACAAAGTTGCCATGGTTCATTTCACCATAAATTAACTGCTGCGTGCTATATAGCCCTGTTTGGCTATAATTTATATCTCTTGAGTTAGCGCCCACTATTGCGTTTAAACTATATTTTTCGCTGTAATTTTTGTTATAGTTTAAAGTTAACGTATTATCAGAAATTTTATTGTTTCCTGAAGATGTACGCAAGTAGCCTTGAGAAGCGGCACCTACACCGCCTTTGTTTTGTGAATATTCCTGTGCCTCATTGTAATAGTCAAAACCATATCTGTACAATACATTTAAGTCTTTAAATATATCATATTTTAAGCCGGCCTGGCCAAAAACCCGGTTTGTATTGTCAACAGTAAATGAGTTATGAACAGTCCAAAGCGGGTTTTGAATATCGTTACCGCTCCTGTAATATACAGATGAGTGATCTAACGGGTTTTCATAAGGTAAACCAATCAAATCAACCGCAGTAGGGGTATACAATACGTTACCAAATACAGATGTATTAGTAGCATTGTTACCGGTACTATTACTGGTTGGGGGCGACAAAACGTTGTCTTTAACTACGTTAACCGTACCCGTTGCAGTAAATTTGTTGGTCAGCTTAGCTGTACCACCAAAACCGAGGTTGGTTTTTCCCAGGCTGTTGCCTTGTACATAACCTGTTTCATCTGTGTGTGCATAGCTCATGTTATAGTTAACATTGGTTGATGAACCTGCTATGTTTACAGATGTTATCTTAGAATAACCTGTTCTGAAAAAGCGTGGTACACTATTGTAGTATTTATACTCATAAGGTGCACCTGTAAATTGAGGGAAAGCGGCCGCTAATGCTGCCCTGTCATAAGGGTGTGCAACAATTAGCGGCGGGTTTTGAAAGGCCGCGCCCCAGTTACTAAAAAAGGCAATCCCTGTACTTAAGTCAAAACCGCCACCATATAAAGTGTTATAAGTAGGTAATATTGCTTTAGTGGCAAAAATAGACTGTGATACGGAAATTTCTGTTTTGCCTTTAGTTTGCTGTGTTGAACCATTTTTGGTAGTAATCAAAATTACACCATTTCGGCCTGCCTCACCGTAAAGTGTAGTTGCGCTTAAGCCCTTTAAAATGTTAACACTTTCAATGTTGTTTGGATCAAGGTCTAAAAAGCGGCTTGAGGTTTGTGTGCCAAAAGTAAAGTTGGCGTTTGCATTAGTGCCTCCATCAAAAGGAACCCCATCTACAACAAATAATGGTTGTGATGATCCTGTAATAGTACTAACCCCCCTAATGGTAATGTTTGTACCGGAACCGCTTAGCCCGCTGGTTGCTAAAATGTTTAATCCGGGCGCTTTACCGTTTAATATACGGCCAATATCACTCTCAGGCCTTAGCTCCAGGTCTTTAGCTGCCACAGTAGATACCGCATAACCCAACGCCTTTTTGTCGCGCTTTTGTCCGTAAGCAGTTACAACAACTTCCGTAAGGTCTTTACTGCTGCTTACCATTTTTACATTAACTATAGCGCCATTTACAGGCACATCCTGAGTAATGTAACCAATAAAACTTAATGTTAAAGTTGTGGCTCCTGCAGGCAGGGTTACAGAAAAATGCCCAACGGCGTTTGTTTGTGTACCAGTTCTGGTACCTTTAACAAATACACTTACGCCGGGTAGGGGTAAGCCGTCATCTTGAGCTGTTACAGTACCGGATACAGTACGGGTTTGTGACCATGCCAGGTTGGCGGTCAGTAACATCAAAACCCAAATCAAATTCTTGAGTAAGTGTTTTTTCATGCGTTAATTATTAAGTTAGTTAGATTGAACTATTGTAATCTACTTTGTAACACCCAAATTACACTACGATAGCAAATTTTTAACAATATGATAACAAAAACCACTAATTCATTTATTATTTTAAAAACAAATTTAATTTTTGGTTCATATTCATACATATAATGTAAAATTTATCATTGTGACGGAATAAAAACGCAGCTAAAAAATTGCAATTATTAACTCGAAACGCTTAACAAAATGCGTGAATTCGAAAATTTAGCTCTAAAAATTGAAAATTTACGAAGGCGATTTCGTTTTGCAATGCATTTTTGTTAATTAAATAGATAAAAAATTAACAACCTCTTAAATAATTAGACAGCCAAAACCAATTTGGGGTTGGTTTGTGCGACAGAAATTTTCCCTCCTACATAATCTTTTTCAGATTAAATATTGTATCGTTACCGAACAGTTGCTGTAACAGAAACGTACGGTTTAATACGTTTTATTGTTCATAATATACTGGTTATCAGAATATTATCTTATGGCATGTGTTTTCGTTGCTAATTATAACAGAATTTATAATTGTGGATAGAATAATTGAAAAAAAGAAGTGGAGTACAAAGCGACTCATTACAATTGCCGGCATAGCCGCTGTTGTGATCTTGGTGGCTGGTAGCATTATGTTTACCTCCGGTAAGAACAAACTTAATGTAGACACCGAGAGAATAACTGTTAGTGAGATAAAGAAAGGGCCTTTTCAGGAATTTATACCTGTAAACGGTGTGGTGATGCCTATCACTACCATTTACCTTGACGCCGTTGAAGGTGGCCGGGTTGAACAAAAATATGTGGAAGACGGTGCTAATCTTAAAAAGGGCGATCCTATCCTAAAACTATCGAATACCGATCTTGAACTTACTTTGGCAAACCAGGAAACCAGTGTTTACGGTGCACAAACCCAAATGCAGATATCGCACAATAATGCCCAGCAGAACACAATTGGTAAATTAAATCAAAATGCCGACGTAGATAATGCCTTTAGGGAAAGCGAAAGAGTTTATAAGCTCGACAAGCATTTGTACGATCAAAAGGCTATTGGTATGCAAGAGTACCAAAAAGCGGAGAACGACTATAATTATCAGCTTCGCCGTAAAAAACTTACCGCCCAGATCATGAAACAGGATACAGCATTAACCCGCCAGCAGGACGCACAAGCAAAAGAGCAGTACAGCCAAATGAAAAAAACGCTGGAACTGATGCGCAAAAAGGTGTCAGATCTCACCGTTAAAGCTCCAATAGATGGGCAGCTTACATCTATGGATGCGGAGGTTGGCCAAAACAAAAATAAAGGTGAGCATTTGGGGCAGATAGATGTACTATCGGGCTTTAAAGTAAGGGTTGATATAGATGAGCATTACCTGTCGCGTATTTATACAGGGTTGATGGGCGATTTCAGCTTCGCCGATAAAACCTATAAATTAAAGATCAACAAGGTATTTACACAAGTAACAAATGGCCGTTTTCAGGTAGATATGGTTTTTGCAGGCGAAATACCTAAAGGTATACGTAAAGGCCAGACACTACAGATAAGACTTGCCTTAAGCGACGAAACACAGGCACTATTGGTACCTAAGGGAGGCTTCTATCAGCAAACCGGTGGTAACTGGATATTTAAACTTACCGAAGATGGCAAAACCGCTTACCGCGTAGACATACAATTAGGCCGGCAAAACCCGGATTATTATGAAATAATGCAGGGGCTTAAGCCAGGCGACAAAGTAATCACATCTGGCTATGACACCTATACCGACTACCAGGAGCTGGTATTGAAGAAGTAGCAGGTAGTTGATTAAGGTGATATTTGACTATACATTATTAAAAGTAAACACTATGGTATATGGACCATAGTTAGTGGCTAAAAGGAATTTAAACCGAAATAGATACAATATGGAACACATGATTAAAATTACCGACCTCGAAAAGTTTTACCGTACAGACGAGGTTGAAACCATAGCGCTTAACAAATTAAGCATCGAGATACGCACGGGCGAATTTGTAGCCATAATGGGCCCGTCGGGCTGTGGAAAGTCTACCTTGCTTAACATACTTGGTATGCTGGATGACCCCGATGCAGGCAGTTATGTGTTTAATGATGTTGAGGTAGCTCATTTTAATGAACGCAAGCGCGCAGATCTGCGCAAACACAATATTGGTTTTGTATTTCAGAGCTTTAACCTTATAGATGAGCTTACCGTATTTGAAAACGTTGAACTTCCACTGATTTATACCGGCGTACCCTCTGCCGAGCGGGTGAAAAGGGTTGAAGAGGTTTTGGATAAAATGCAGATTATGCACAGGCGCAACCACTATCCTCAGCAGTTATCGGGTGGCCAGCAGCAGCGCGTTGCAATTGCCAGGGCGGTAGTAAATAAACCGAAATTAATACTGGCCGATGAGCCAACAGGTAACCTGGATAGCAGTAACGGTAACGATGTGATGGAATTGCTTACCGATCTGAACGAACAGGGCACCACCATTATCATGGTAACACACTCAGAACATGATGCCCGTTACAGCCATCGTATTATTCGCTTATTAGACGGCCACACCGTTATGGAAAATATTATGATATAGAAGGAAGTGAATAGTGAACGGTGAATAGTGATTAGTGCTCAATCTGTCGCTTAAAATAATTTGGTCAACGTAATCAACTACTCACAACTTACATGTAAACCACTCACAAATGTTTAAAAACTACGTTAAAATAGCCTGGCGAAACCTGATCAAAAATAGGGGTTTCACTATTATAAATATACTCGGGCTGGCTATAGGGATGGCGAGCGCCACACTCATATTGTTCTGGATAAATGACGAACTCGGTTTTGACAGTTTTCATGCAAAGGGCGACCGTATTACGATGGCCTATAATCTCGAAAAGTTTGACGGTAAATTACAGGCCTGGAATACCACGCCAAAAATACTGGGGCCAACACTAAAAACGGGCTATAGTGATGTGGAAGATATTGCGCGTGTAAACCATGGTAATTTTTTATTTACCGTTGGTGATAAGCGTATTAACGAGGAAGGCTACTTTACCGACCCTGGTTTCCTTACCATGTTCTCCTTTCCGCTCTTAAAGGGAAATCCTAAAACGGCATTAAACACTCCATATAATATTGTGGTAACTCAAAAGTTTGCACAAAAAATGTTCGGAACAGATGATGCTATTGGCAAAACACTCCGGCTGGATAGTAACGCCAATTTTACGGTAAGCGCTGTGATGAAAGATCTGCCGGGTAATACACGTTTAAAGTTTAGTTATCTGCTGCCGTGGTCATACATGAAAACCATTAAGGCAGATGATGCGTTTTGGGGAAATAATTCTGTCGACACATACGTACTCTTAAAACCGGGCGTCTCAGTCGCGGCAGCAAGCCTGCAAATTAAAGATGCTACCAAATCGCACTCAGACCGTAAAGACAATCAAAACTTTTTATTCCCTTTAGCAAAGCAGCGGCTGTATAGTAAGTTCGAAAACGGCAAAAGCGTTGGTGGCAGGATAGATACGGTAACGCTATTTTCGCTTATCGCATTCTTTATATTGCTTATAGCCTGTATAAATTTTATGAACCTTAGTACCGCCCGAAGCGAGAAACGGGCAAAAGAGGTGGGTATACGTAAGGTAGCAGGCGCACCGAAAAGTTTATTAATAGGGCAGTTTTTGGGCGAGTCTGTCCTTATATCTTTCTTGGCAGGCCTATTGGCGTTTGTAGCAGTTTATCTCAGTTTGCCTGCATTTAACCGGCTTACAGAAAAAGAATTGTTCATACCGTTTACCAATTTGCTGTTTTGGGCAATAACATTTGTATTTATACTACTTACCGGTCTTATTGCAGGAAGTTACCCGGCTTTCTACCTCTCCTCATTTAAGCCCATAACTGTGTTAAAAGGCACCTTTAAGGCTGCCAACGCCCTAATAACGCCGAGAAAGATATTGGTGGTCATGCAGTTCACTTTCGCTATCGTATTGATTATTTGTACAATCATAATACGTAACCAGATCCAGTACGCTCAGGACCGCGACCTTGGTTATAAAAAGGCCAACCTGTTATATACCAGGATGACAGGCGATGTTGAAAAACATTATGAGGCTATAAAAAATGAATTGACCGCTAGCGGAGCGGTAACCGGCGTTACTAAAACAAGTGCGCCTGTAACAGAGGGTTGGAGCGATAGCTGGGGATATGAATGGAAAGGCAGCCCGCCGGATTCTAAACTCGACTTTGATGTTTTTAATACCGACGGGGACTTTGTGAAAACTATGGGCCTTAAACTAATCGCTGGAAGGGATATTGACCCTAAAACGTACCCCACAGATTCTGTTGCTATGCTGGTAAATGAAGAGGCGGTTAAAATGATGGGCTTAAAAAATCCGGTGGGCGAAACAGTAAAGGGGCAGGGCCATACGTGGCATATTGTTGGCGTGATCAAAAACTTTATTTTAAGGTCGCCTTATGAGCCCATGAAACCAATGATACTTCAAGGCCCAAAATCGTGGTTCAACGTTATACATTATAAATTAAACACGGCACATTCTACTAACGCAAACCTGCAAAAGATAGAACAGGTATTTACAAAGTTTAATCCTCAGTATCCGTTCGAATATAAATTTATAGATAGCGAGTACGCAAAAAAATTTAATTATGAACAAACTATCGGCACCCTTGCCACTCTTTTTGCAGCGCTAACGGTTATCATTTCTTGCCTGGGCTTATTTGGCCTGGCTACTTATACCGCGCAAAACCGCATTAAAGAAGTCGGGGTGCGTAAAGTACTTGGCGCCTCTGTTGGCCGTATAACAACGCTGCTATCAACAGACTTTATAAAACTGGTTTTAATTTCGTTTGCCCTCGCTGCGCCGCTAGCCTGGTGGGGAATGCACGAGTGGCTGCAAAAATATCCTTACCGCACAGGCATAAACATTTGGGTATTCATTATTGCCGGGGTATCTACCATTGCCATTGCGCTGTTAACGGTAAGCTACCAGGCAATAAAGGCGGCTATTGCCAATCCGGTTAAAAGCTTGAGAAGTGAATAGGTAAGTGGCTAAAAGAGAAAGCTTTGACGGCAAATAACATAACAGTAAACGCATAATGCCCTAAATAAAGGTAACGCAATAACTAATCCCAAACAGCATGTTTAAAAACTATATAAAAATAGCCTGGCGAAATTTGATCAATCAAAAAATGTACAGCTTTTTAAATATAAGCGGATTAAGTGTGGGCTTGGCTGTGTGCATGATCATTATGTTGTATATAGCCCATGAAAAAACTTATGATCGCTTTCATAAAAATGCCGGGCGCATATTTATACCTGCCGCTGCCTTCAAGATGGGTGGTACAAACATTAGTATGGCCACTATGAGTTATGCATCTGCCCCGCTGATTAAACAAGAGCAGCCAGCTGTAGAAAGTTATGAGCGCATACTTTCCTATTTTACTTCGGTACCGGTAACAAGGTCTTCAGATCAACCGCATAAGTTCCTGGAAGATAAGTTACTTTTTGCAGACGCCGGCTTTTTTAATTTTTTTAGTTTTAAACTGTTGTCAGGCAATCCTACCGAAGTTTTAAAAAAACCGTTTTCTGTAGTTTTGTCAAAAGACATGGCCGTAAAATATTTTGGTAAAACAGATCCCATAGGCCAAACTATTAAAATAAAAACCGATAGTGTTTACACCTATCAAGTAACAGGTGTTGCAGAAAACAACCCGTCCAATTCTTCTATTCAGTATAATTTTGTGGTGCCTGTATCAAGTTTACAAGTTATGAAAGAAGCTGGTAGGTATAGCCAGGCAAGTGGCTTAGGTTTTGGTTCTTATACCACCTATCTGCTATTAAAGAACGCAGCGGATACAGCTCTGTTAAAAAAAACTTTGGCTTTACAAATTCGCAAAACAAAGGGCTTCGAAAATGCAAAGTTTACCTTGTCGCCACTGGCAGGTACACATTTAGATTCGGGTAACGGAGACCAGTCTAACATCAAATACCTTAAAATCTTCCCGCTCATTGGGTTCCTGATCTTGCTTTTAGCACTGGTAAACTACATGAGTTTGTCTACCGCCAAAGCCACACTAAGAGCCAAAGAAGTTGGGGTAAGGAAAGTTTCTGGCGCGAGCCGTGAAAGCATTGCTGCACAGTTTTTCACGGAATCTGCATTATTTACCTGCGTGTCATTTATATGCGGTTATATATTATGCTATGTATTTAAACCGTGGTTTTTAAGTGTATTACAACTAAAAATAGACAACTCATTTTTATACAGCCCGTTAGTATTATTCAGCTTCTCGGCATTGTTAATAATCACCATCCTGGCAGCCGGCATTTACCCAAGTTTAGTATTGTCGGCCTTTAAGCCGGTACTTACACTTAAAGGTAAATCTGGTAAACAAGCAGGTGGTGTTACTGTACGAAAAGTGTTCACCACGTTACAGTTTTCTATAGCAATATGCCTTATCATTTGTGGCATTGTAATAGACAGGCAATTATATTTTTTCCGTCATGCAGACACAGGTATAAACCGCGATAACGTGGTGATGATTCCTCTGTCGAATACATTTATGAAAAACTATGTCGCTTACAAAAGCGAAGTTACCGCTATTGCCGGCGTAAGCAACGTGGCTGCATCGCGTTATGCCATGTTCAAAGGTTATGACGGATTTGATATAAGTGGCGCAACTAAAAATGAACATTTTTTATTACCGTCGTTGGTTGTTGATAACAATTTTGAGCAAACCCTTGGCCTAAAATGGAAATATAGACCGCCATACACTACGGGTGGTCTAAAAGATAAAGTGTTAATTAATGAGCTCGCAATTGCTGCATTGCATTTACCTGCCAATCCGATTGGAAGTGTAATAACCTCGGGTACCAGAAAAACAGAGATAAAT
The DNA here is from genome assembly GCA_965277245.1 of Mucilaginibacter sp. Lineage (GTDB taxonomy): Bacteria > Bacteroidota > Bacteroidia > Sphingobacteriales > Sphingobacteriaceae > Mucilaginibacter. Next base: position 1,351,368 of record OZ255719.1, on the reverse strand, counting down.
GGCGTGGTGAGAAACTTTAATTTTTCTTCTTTGCAGTTTGCCATGCAACCACTTGGCTTATTTATAGTTGCCGATACCTCGGCGTACTGGAAAATGGTGGGGGGTACTATGTTTGCCAGAATAAAGCCACATACTAATTTGCCCACTGTGCTAAGCACCTTACAGCGGCTTTATAATAAGTATGAAAAAGATACGCCGTTTAGTTATTCATTTATTGACGATGCTTTTAACCAACAGTATAAGGCAGAAGACCGCCTCGCTTCCATCTTTAGTATTTTTACACTAATTACAATTTTGCTGGCAACATTGGGCCTATTTGGGCTTGCCGCATTTACTATAGAACAGCGTACCAAAGAGATAGGTATACGTAAAGTTTTAGGTGCCAGCCTGGCGTCCATCGCCTCACTCTTATCAACCGACTTTTTAAAATTGGTGCTTCTGGCTATTTTAATTGCATCGCCGGTGGCATGGTGGTGTATGCACAACTGGCTGCAAAATTTTGCATACCGCATAACTATATCGGCGTGGATGTTTTTATTAGCGGGTTTTTTGGCAATAATAACAGCAATAATAACCGTAAGCTATCACGCTTTGAGGTCGGCTGTCGCTAACCCGATAAAAAGTTTAAGGAGCGAATAAACAACGGCAAAAGATAAAAAAAGCATAACGGCAAAAAATAAATACTATTCAAGCTACTACATAAGCATATTAATTAAAATATCATGTTTAGAAATTATATTAAAACTGCGTTGCGCAGTTTAAGTAAAAACAAAGGCTTTACCGCTATAAACGTTTTAGGCCTGGCCTTAGGGTTGGCTGTAACCCTGCTTATTGTTTTTTACGTTGTAGATGAACTTAGTTATGATAGGTACAATCTGAAATCCGACCGCATATTCCGGATAAACAACGAGATCAAATTTGGTGGTAATGATGCGTCTTACGCCGTATCGCCTGCGCCGTTGGCTGCCGCTTTGATTGCAGATTTTCCGGAGATTGAAAACGTGGTAAGGTTTAGGCAAAACGGAAATTTCGAAATAAAAAAAGGCACCCAGAATATCCGTGAGATGAACCTGGTTTATGCAGATCCGTCGGTGTTTTCGATTTTCACCTTGCCCATGTTACAAGGTAACCCCCAAAACGCTTTAAAAAATCCAAATTCGATAGTTTTAACAGAAAGTATGGCCCATAAGTACTTTAATACAACAGATGTTGTAGGCAAGGCGCTGGTGGTTAATGATACCGTGAATTATAAGATTACCGGGGTGATAAAAGATGTACCGAAGCAATCGCATTTAAAATTCGATTTCTTTATTTCTATGGCAACACTGGCAGAAGGCCGCGACCCCAGCTGGCTTAATAACAATTTCCAAACTTACTTTTTGTTAAAACCCGGAGCGCGCATCCAGCAGCTGGAACCAAAATTTCAGGAATTTATTAAGGGGCATATGAATGCGCAGATGCAAAGCATCATCCATATGAGTTATGACGAATTTACCAAAGGAGGCAGTTTCTTCAAAATGTCGGCCATGCCATTGCTCAAAATACATCTATGGTCAAACTTACAAGCAGAGCTTGGGGCAAATGGCAATATCCAATATGTTTATATTTTTTCTGCTATAGCAATGTTCATTTTATTAATTGCCTGCATTAATTTCATGAACCTTTCTACCGCGCGCTCGGCAAACCGGGCAAGGGAGGTTGGTGTACGCAAGGTACTGGGATCGGATCGTAAACATCTTATCTTTCAGTTTTTGGCAGAATCTATAATCGTAACAACAATTGCTACCACAATTGCACTGGTTATAGCCTGGCTATTATTACCGGTATTTAACGGAATGGCGGGCAAAGACCTTGCCGTAACTGCAAACTCATTAGTTTGGCTCATCCCGTCAATTCTAACAATTATATTGGTTATTGGATTACTGGCGGGTTCTTACCCGGCCTTTTTTCTATCAGGTTTTCAGCCTATAGCAGTATTAAAAGGCAAGATAGCTTCTGGATTTAAAGGCGGGCTCTTGCGCAGCTTTTTAGTGGTATTTCAGTTTGCCATATCTATCTTCCTTATCATAGGTACATTGGTTATTTACAATCAACTTAAATTTATTCAAAATAAAGATCTGGGGTACAGCCGCAGCCACATACTGGTTATAAAGAACCTGCAGGCACTTGGCAAACAAGCTCAAACTTTAAAGAGCGAAATAAAACAAATACCCGGCGTTGTTAACGCCACCTTAACCGGGTTTACGCCAACTAATGGGTACCGTAATTCTAATTCTTTCTTTCAATCGTCAACCCTCGATGTTAAAAATGCTATTAATACTCAAAAATGGGGAGTAGATGAAGACTATATTAAGACACTTAACATAAAAATTTTGAACGGGCGCGATTTTTCGTCGCAGATGCTTACAGATTCTGCAGCCATTATTGTTAATGAAGCGGCCATAAAGCAAATGGCAATGACAGACCCGTTGACCAAAACTTTATATGAACCACAAGATCCATCCGCAAAACGGCTGAAGGCTTATCACATTATAGGTGTCATAAAAGATTTCAACTTTAATTCTTTAAGAGAAAATGTATCGCCTATAATGTTAACCATGGGCCAGGACAGGGGTGCGTTGAGCATCAGGCTGAAATCTGACGATGTAACTTCGCTTATTAGCCAGATTGAAAACAAATGGAAAAGCATTGCACCCAATCTTCAATTCAATTATTCATTTATGGACGAAGATTTTGACGCAACCTACCGCTCTGAACAACGCATAGCTAAGATATTCGTAGCGTTTACATCATTAGCTATTATTATTGCCTGCCTCGGTTTGTTTGGCCTGGCAGCCTACGCGGCTGAACAGCGCACCAAAGAAATTGGGGTACGTAAAGTTTTGGGAGCGGGCCTGTCGTCAATTGTAGGCATGCTTAGCAAAGACTTTATAAAGCTCGTGGTCATCGCTATTGTAATAGCTGCACCTTTAGCCTGGTTAACTATGCGGCAATGGCTGCAGGGTTTCGCTTACCGGCAAAATGTGCAGTGGTGGGTTATAGTTGCGGCAGGAGCAGGGGCAATTTTAATTGCGTTTATAACTATTAGTTTTCAATCTATAAAAGCGGCATTAATAAACCCTGTAAAAAGCTTGAGAAGTGAATAGGAGGAACGCTGAAAGACAAACGGTTAACGCGAAAAGATACCTTAAACGCCAATAAGTTATATTTCACTGACTATTTGGCCTCAAAGATTTGGAGGATGGCATCTTTAAATGCCGTTAATGAATAGTGTGTGTTAATGCGTTCGCGGCCTTGTTGCCCCATTGTGATCATGTTTTCGGGATGGTTTAATAGTGCAATGATCCGGGCGGCTGCAGTACGGGCATCATCAAATGGTATAAGTAACCCGGTGTGCCCATCAACTACCATCTCTGTAGCGCCGCCATGGTTTGTTGCCACAACAGGCCTGGCACTGGCCATAGCTTCTAATATTACGGTTGGAAAAGGGTCGGGCAGGATGGAGGGCAGGATAAATATATCTGAAGACGATAAGATGTTTGGCACGTCTGTACGATAACCGATATAATAAACAGACCGGTTGAGGTTTTCGGCCTTTATTCTGTATGTAAGTTGATGTACAAGGTGCTCGTTGCCTTTAAAGGCGTCGCCGGCGATAATAAACTTTGCACCGGGGTGGGCTTTTAATACCTCAAGGGCTATATCTATAAAATAATGCTGGCCTTTCCAATGGTTAACACGACCGATCATGCTTATTACTACGCTGTCTGATGATAGCCCTATTTCTTGCCGTAAATTCCCTTCAACTTGTTCAAATGGTGATATATCAATACCGTTATATACCCTGGTGATATGCTTGCCTAACACGTACTTTTGCCAGTGCTTTTTTACCGCCTCAGAAACAACGATAATCTCATTGCTGTATTTACCAAGCAGGTAGCCAAGCGCTTTAGTAAATGTTTTGGGTTTGGTTATGATCTCATGCACATGCCATATATGCCGTATTTTTCTTTTTTTTGCTAAAAAGGCGCCGATGAATACACCGGTTGTATTAGAGTAGATCACATCTGGTTTTTGCTCATCAACCAAAAAGTTTAAAGCCTTCCATGCGCGTTTGGTAACAGTTAAGCGGTTTAAAATACCAGGTACCGATAAATACTTCCGCCTTAATATACCCAGGCGGATAATACGTACATCAACCTTAAACTTGGCCAGCTCATTAACCAAAGGGCCGGTTTCAGATAAAACAACAATAGGCTTGTGATTACCATCGGCCAAAATTTTTACAACTATCGATAGTATCTTACTGCCGCCGTAAAGGTCTGAGGTGTTGTTTAGAACAAGAATATTCATTTAAGCAATTCTGCTTTTAATCACTTTTGCGGGCACTCCGCCTACAACAGAGTAAGGTGGCACATCTTTGGTTACCACGCTGCCTGCGGCAACTACCGAACCCGTTCCTATAGTAACGCCAGACAGTATCACCGAGTTAGCGGCTATCCAACAGTTATCTTCAATTTTTACAAATGCACGCTTTACCCCTTGCTCCATAATAAGCTCGTTTAACCCTTCATATAAATGGTTCTCCGAATAAATGCTAACCCGGGGCGACATGATCACATTGTTGCCGATCTCTATTAAACCCGAGCAACCAATATATGCAAACGGGCCTATACTCGAGTTATTGCCTATTTTTAAACCCTCGCCTATCTCGGCGCCATACAGGTTAACGGGCCTTATTACAGCATATTTACCAATGGTAACGCGGTCGCCGGCAATAATTCCCTGGTGTGCCATACAGTTTATTTCGGCGTAATCTTCTACAATAAAGTCTTTACCTACATTTAAATATTTAGCATAACGGATAGAGGCGCCTTTACCAACAAGTACCAGCCCTTTTGAGCCTGCAAAGAACAACCGCTGGTAACACCCCCTTAACAAAAAGACAGAAAGCCGCAAAAGTGTAGTAACCATATCTGCAGTTTTCCAATCATCAGGAAAGCGTTGTTTAATAAAGTCTAAGCGTTGTAAAAACATGGCTGATCGGGCACAAAACTATGGTTTTTTTTCAATTAGGGTTTCAAAAAGCGCCACCGTTTGTTGTGCGGCATGCTGCCAGCTAAACAGCTTTGCCCTTGCAGTGCCTTTTGCAATCAGGCGCTTTCTTAGCAATTCATCATTTATCAGCGTTTTTACTTTTTCAAATATATCCTGCGGGTCATAGGGATCAAAGCTTATTGCTGCGTCATCTGCTACTTCCGGCAGGCAACTGTTATTTGCAATCAAGACCGGCAATTGCCTGCTAAAAGCTTCTAATACGGGGATGCCAAAACCTTCGTTCAAAGAAGGGAAAACATATATCAATGCGTTTTCATAATACGAGCTGAGTGCAGAATCCGGTACATAACCGGTTAAAATAACTTGTTGCGCTAAGTTGTTTTCCATAATGAATGCGGCAATATTTTCGCTATCGTCCATGTGTGCTTTGGCGCTGGGCGCACCAACTAATACCAGTTTTAAACCCGGATTGGTATGTTGTAATAAGATGAATGCTTTGAGAAGGTTAATAAGATTTTTGCGCTTTTCTAATACACCTACATGCAAAATGTATTTTTTGCCGATGGACAATTGCGTGTTAACGCTGGCTGCGCTTGCGCCGTTAAACGTTTTAGGGCCTTCATAAATTACTTCCAGCTTTTCCATCGCTATGCCTGACAATTGGGCTATCTTCTTTTTGGTATAACCGGTTGGTGTTATTATTGCACCGGCTTTCTTAGCGGCACCTATACCCAGTGTACGAAACAGCATGAGCCATAGCCGGTTATAATGTTGAGGGTATTCAAAAAAAAAGGCATCATGCAACACCGGAACAGTTATCATGCCCGGACTAAAATAGGGCACAAAAAAATCGGCACAAAAGATAATGTCACACCCGTTTAAAAGCGCTGTAGCAGGAAGTACTAATTGTTTCCAAAAGATGTACCGTATATGTTCAATAAGCTTTAAAAATTTATTCCGGCCTGTATAAACCGGCATAAACGTATCCAGATAAATAAAGCAAATTTGATTGGCCGGGTATTTTTCAAATTCATTAATAAGCTCTTTAGTATAAGTTCTTACGCCCGTTTTTGCTATCCGCAAGTCCCTTATATCAACAGCTACTTTAATTGGTTTCATACACCTTAACTTGTGATGCCTTTTTATCAGCAATTATGGAAATAAACAAACCACTTAGAAACCATGTGATGTAACTTATGTAAGTATAAGATTCAAAATCAGAGGTCATGAGGGGGATAATGCTGCCTATCTTGAGTAAAAACAGCGTTAGTGCGATCTTTCTTTCTTTGCCATCTAACTTGTTTATCCATTTAAAAGGCTGGCGGATAAGCAGCCATTGCAGCGATAAATAAACCAGAAAGCCAATAACGCCTACCTGTACGCCAATTACAATAAATTCGTTTTCGCCTCCTACGTTCTGAGCCAAAGCTCCCGACACTTTTCCCGAGCTGCCTAACCCTAAACCTAAAGGGCTGGTAATCATTGCCTGTATACCGTTTAACCATTCTATGATATGGCCCAGGCTTGATGCATTTTGAAAGGTGAGCGTGTCTAACACGAAATCATAAAGATCTTTATTCTGAATAAGAAAAATAAAGTAAACCACCATCAAGGCCAGCAGGAAATGAAGTAAATGCAGTATGTATTTTTTACCTGTAACTAAAGCATAAACATAAATCATGGCAAAATAACTGAATAATGAGGCCCTCGAAAGCGCGAAAAAAACGGAGATCTGTGTGGCGGCAAAAGCTATTTTGCCAAACAGATCGAGCTTTAATTTATTTTGATCTGTGGTGTAAAGCCCAGCTATAACGGCAAGTGCCAGTAAGGTGGCAGCTGCATGCTCCAACGGGTTAGAGAAAAAACTTGCGAAGCGTTTTAATCCGGTTTCTGTTTCAAACGTCCACGAAAGGCCGAAATTACCGGTTGGCTCCTGATTAAAATAATAGAAATTATAATCGGCATAACCCGTTTTGGTTTGTAATTGCGTATTAGTTATTAGCTCGGATATAAGCACGGCCGCGGCTGCAACCGTAACTACTAATATATAATAAAAATATTTAGAGATATAAATTTCCTTTGCTTTAGTAAGCCGGCCTGCAGCATATATGAGTGCTAAAAAAGACGTGCTTTTATAAGCACTTAAGCGCTCGAAGAAACTGTAACTGCCAATGGGAATTATTAGAAAAAGAAAGGTGTAACTAAAAAAAAATATTACCAGATAATCTACAAGCTGCAGCTTCAATTTTTCGCGATAAGTTGCTATGCTGTAACCTAAAACCAGGATTACTAACAACTCTTTTAAAGGCTGAAGAAAAGGAATGATCAAACGAAGATTAAACTGAAAGCAAAGCGACTGGACTGTGGTATAGATTGATAGCCCGAATATAAAGAAGAGCAAAACGCCTTGTTTATTGCCCTTTAAAACGTCCCTAAACGCAAATAAAAATGTTAATAAGTAAACAATAGGGAAGATTATAAGTACCAATGCCTGCTATATGGTTTGTATGCTTTACTCGCTTTCAAATATAAGAACTATAAAGTAACCATAATACATACTTTACCGCATGCAGCTATTGTGGCGCATATTGTTTAGGAGCAAAGTTGAGCGGAAGATAACTGTATCATTGCCGTACATAGCTGTTATGTTTTCGAACAGTAGAGCACGTATTTTTTCGCTTAAATATCTTATTATCAGTATGTTGTATAATTGGTATAACTTTGATGCAACATGGTATAGATAACCTGCTAAACATGATCAGAAATTACATCAAAACTGCGTACCGCAGCCTTCTAAAAAACAAAGGTTTTACCGCAATAAATGTTTTTGGTTTAGCACTTGGTTTAACCGCCTGCCTGTTAATTGTACTTTATGTGGTAGACGAACTGAGTTTTGACAGATATAATACAAAGGCCGACAGAATTTACCGCGTTAACGAAGATCTTAAATTGGGCAATAACAGCGTAAAATATGCAGTTGCCATGCCACCCCTGGCGCAAACGTTAAAAACAGATTTTCCGGATATAGAAAATACGGTACGGATAAAAAGTGCCAATAACTGGCAAATAAAAAAAGGTGGCGTAAAAATTCTCGAGTCGCATATTGCTTTTGCAGATCCTTCGCTGTTTAGCGTATTTACCCTGCCTATGATAGATGGCGACCCGGCAACTGCATTAAAGGAACCTAACAGCGTTGTAATTACGGCATCAACGGCAAAAAAATATTTCAATACCACACAAGCAGCGGGCCGTAATTTAACTGTTGATGATAATACCATTTATAAGGTTACAGGTGTAATTAAAGACATTCCAAAAAATTCACACTTTACTTTTGACTTCTTCTTTTCAATGTCCACTTATGCTGATAGCCGGTCTGATAAATGGTTACGCAGCGATTATAGCACTTATATACTTTTTAAAAAAGACACCGACCCTAAAAAGCTCGAGGCGAGGTTTCCGCAATTTTTAAGAAAATACTCGGGGAGCGAAATGCAATCTGATCTTCATTTAAGCGCGGATGAATTTGAAAAGGGGGGCAGTTATTTTAAACTCAACCTCATACCGCTTACTGATATACATCTTCACTCAAACATGTCGGGCGAATTGGGTAGTAATTCAACCGTAGAGTATGTATACATTTTCTCTGCTATTGCATTATTTATTTTGTGTATCGCCTGCGTAAACTTCATGAACCTTTCAACGGCGCGTTCCTCAAACCGTGCGCGCGAGGTGGGGGTGCGTAAAGTGCTTGGTTCTTCAAGAAGTTTTCTGATATTTCAATTTTTAACAGAATCTACACTTATTGCATTTGTAGCAACGGTAATAGCTTTAGTAGTTACCTTACTGCTACTGCCGGCATTTAATCAATTATCAGGTAAGGAAATATCAATAACTGCACAAACATTTACCTGGCTTGCCCCAATGGCTTTATTAGCGATAGTTCTTATAGGTATTTCTGCAGGCTCGTACCCGGCGTTTTTTCTTTCGGCATTTAAACCTGCAGATGTACTTAAAGGTAAACTTGCCGCAGGTTTTAAAAGCGGGTGGCTGCGCAGTTTCCTTGTAGTATTTCAGTTTTCTATCTCTATTTTCCTGATCATAGCCACAATGGTTATTTATAATCAGTTAAATTACATACAAACCAAAGATCTTGGCTACAATCGCAGTCAGGTGTTGATAATTAATCATACAGATGAACTTTTTAAACAGGCTCAAACCTTTAAACAGCAGGTTAAACAGCTGCAGGGAATAGCTGATGTTACACTTAGCAGGTTCCTGCCAACCACATCAAACCGTAACACATCCATTTTCTACAAAGATGCGGGCATGCTGGATCAACAAAATTCGATATTTCCCGAAAACTGGTTTGTTGATGAAAATTATATAGAAACGCTTGGAATGAAACTCGTTGCCGGACGAAATTTTTCGGCAGCAATGGGTACAGATTCTACAGGACTCATCATTAACGAAACAGCAGCTAAATTTTTAGGCTTTGGTAATGCAATTGGCAAACCTTTGTATCAATCTCTTGATGGCAAACGCCAGAAGGTTAAAGCTTATCACATTATCGGCGTAGTTAAAGATTTTCATTTTAATTCGCTGCGCGAAAACATCAGCCCGGTTATTATGAATTTAGGTAATGATAATGGAAGCCTTGCTGTAAAAGTGAACACAGCTAACATTCCCCTGGTTATAGCTCAGATAAAAAAGATATGGAACAATCTTACCCCAATTCAATTAGACTATGCTTTTATGGACCAGAATTTTAATAACTCGTACCGCGCCGAGCAGCGCATCGGGACGATATTTATTGTGTTTTCTTCCCTGGCAATTTTAATAGCCTGCCTTGGCTTATTTGGTTTGGCTGCATATGCTGCGGAGCAGCGTACCAAAGAAGTAGGAATTCGTAAGGTGTTGGGTGCCAGTGTGGGTATAATAGTTGGCATCCTTTCTAAAGATTTTATAAAGCTTATAGCTATCGCCATCATTATAGCATCGCCAGTTGCCTGGTTTGTAATGCATAAATGGTTGCAGGATTTTGCCTATCGGGTAAGCATATCATGGCACACGATGGTGATAGCCGGGCTCGCTGCAATGGTGATCGCTGTGGCAACTATAAGTTTTCAATCTGTTAAAGCAGCGCTAGCAAACCCGGTGAAAAGTTTAAAAAGCGAATAGAAGAAGGACTAATTAAAAGGACGCAGGAGCGAACGCAGCGGTTTCTAAGTCGGCAATATCAATTAACCACTTACAAGTGAACAAATGAACCAACATCATGATCAAAAACTATATTAAAATTGCCTGGCGCAACCTAACCAGGAATTTAGGCTTTTCTATAACCAACGTTTTAGGATTAAGTATCGGTATGGCTTGTACTATACTGATATTTATGTGGGTAAAAGACGAGTTGGCCTACGATAAGAGTAACCAAAACTATGATCATGTTTACAAGCTTTTTGCTAAGCGGGATTTTAAGAATAACATCTTTACAGATGAGAATATGGCATTTCCGTTTTCTAAAACACTGGAAAACGGGAATCCGGCAATTGTAAATACGGTAGAAACTTCACACAACGAGGATCACCTCATCGCATTTAATAATAATAAGATAAAGAAGAACGGCCTTTTTGTTGGCGGTAGGTTCTTTGATATTTTTACGGCCACATTTATAAAGGGCAACGCTTCTGCCTTAAATGACCCACGGTCTGTTATCATTACCCAGGCAACAGCACGAACTTTTTTTGGTGATAGCGACCCAATTAATAAAGTGCTGAAGTTTGATAACCATAATAACTTTCGTGTTGCCGCCGTACTGGCCGATTTGCCACAAAATTCTACTGTACATTACGATTTTATAGCGCCTTATGACTATGCATCGCCAGACAGGGTTAGCGCCATGAAAGAATGGTCTAATTCATCGTATATGGTATACATAAAAACGGTACTTCATGCAAATATGGCTGCGGTTGACAGGTATGTTAATGACGTTAAGCACCAGCATGACCAGAACGATAAGATAAGCACCTATTACACATTCCCCATGAGCAAGTGGCATTTATACAGCGACTGGAAAGACGGTAAAAATATTGGCGGGATGATACAGTACGTGCAGCTATTTACCATTATAGCGATTATAATCCTACTGATAGCCTGTGTTAATTTTATGAACCTGTCTACCGCCCGTTCTGAGAAGAGGGCTAAGGAGGTTGGCATTCGTAAAACACTGGGGTCTGATAAGCAGTCGTTGATAACCCAGTTCTTTTTTGAGTCGGTAATGATGGCATTGATAGCCTTTGTCATTGCCATAGTAGCCGTAATAGTTGTATTGCCGGCATTTAATAACCTGGTGAATAAGCATATGTGGCTAAATTTTGCCGACCCGATATTTTTGTTCGGCTCGTTGATAATAATTCTTTTCACAGGCATCGTGGCAGGCAGTTATCCTGCTATATATCTTTCTTCATTTAACCCGGTAAAAGTGTTGAAAGGCACGTTTGCGGTGGGCAAAAGCGCGGTACTGCCGCGAAAGATATTGGTGGTGGCGCAATTTGTGATCTCCATTTTATTAATATCTGTAACCATAATTGTTTACCAGCAAATACAGCACGTAAAGAGACGCGATATTGGTTATAATCAAAATAACCTCATCATGCTGCCATCGTCGCAAAGCATTGATAAAAGTTTTTCGGCAGTAAAAAACGATCTTATTAATACCGGCCTTATCAGTTCGGTTACCCGTATGTCGTCGCCAATAACCGATGTTTGGTGGAAATCGTCATCGCCAGATTATGAAGGTAAACCTGCAAATGCCAGCATCATATTTACCGGTTTAAGCACCGATGTTGATTTTACCAAAACAGTTGGCGCTAAAATTCTGCAAGGCCGCGACTTTAATGCCACACCCGGCGATTCTGCCACCATGCTGTTAAATAAAGCAGCAGTTGACGCTATGGGCCTTAAAAACCCAATAGGCATGCAAATGCATTATAGCGGGCCAAAAAAATATACGGTTATAGGGGTTATCAGTAATATAGTAATGGAGTCGCCTTTTAAGCCGGTTGAACCTCTGATGGTATATTATAATCCTAATGGATCCAGCATGGTTAATGTGCGGCTCAATAACCGTGTTTCTCCGCAAAACGCCATTAAGGCGTTGGAGCCTATATTTAAAAAGTACAATCCCGATAATTTATTTGAATACCAGTTTGTTGATCAGGAATTCGGCAAAAAATTCGTGACGGAAGAACTGATAGGCAATATCACCAACATTTTTGCAGGCCTTGCCATATTTATCTGCTGTATAGGCCTGGCCGGGTTAGCGTCTTTTACCGTAGAAAAGCGTTTCCGCGAAATAGGCATCCGCAAAGTAGTAGGTGCAACCGTAAAACAATTGCTCATGCTTATCTCTGCCGAATTTATCCGGTTAGTGGCAATCGCTTTTGTAATTGCGGTACCGTTAACATGGTGGCTAATGTTTAGGTGGCTGCAAAATTATGAATACAGGGTTAGCATCGATATCTGGATGTTTGGTATAGTCGGGATTATTACACTGGCATTAACGTTAATTATTGTGAGTTTAAATACCCTAAAAGCGGCGTTATCAAATCCGGTTAAAAGTTTGAGAAGTGAGTGAAGGTAAAACACATAATGAACGACAGGAAACTACAACCTTGCCTAGTATTATTTTATTAACAAACGAACTAATGAACCAAAAGTATGTATAGAAACTATCTAAAGGTGGCCCTGCGCAACCTGCGTAAACGGAAGGTTTTTAGCCTTATAAACATTTTAGGGCTCGCTACGGGCATGGCCGTTTGCCTGCTAATTGTTTTATTTATACAAGATGAGGTAAGTTTTGATAAATTTCATGAAAAGGGCGACCGGGTATACCGCGTTGCCCTTGAACGTATTTACCCCGGGCGTAAATCTTCTTATGCAATTATACCAACATCTATTGGAGACGCTATGAAACATGAGTTTCCGGAGATTGAGCAGGAAACACATTTTTTTGATCTGATAGGTACCGGCAGTTTTGTGCTTAAATACAACGACAAGGTTTTTGAAGAACATAAAGTTTTTTTGGCCGACTCTAATTTCTTTAAGGTATTTAGCGCCGTTACCATTGCCGGCGACCCGGCAACCAGCCTGCAAAAAACACATAGTGTAGTAATAACCCAAACAACGGCCGAAAGAATATTCGGTTCTGCTAAAGAGGCTGTAGGCAGGCAATTTACCACGGTGGTAAATGATGGTAACCCCAACTACGTAGTAGGTGCAGTGGTTAAAGAATGGCCTAAAAATTCACATTTCAGGTTTGATATGCTGGTATCTGCACCAAGTTTTAAGTTTGCAAGTATTCCAAATTACATCGGCTTCTCGGCATATACTTATTTGCTGTTAAAAAAGGGCACATCGCCGACAGCAGTGGAAGCGAAATTTCCATTTATTATCCAAAAATATGTTTCGGGCGAGATAGGCAAAGCGTTTAATCAGTCATACGAGGCTTTTACCAAAGCGGGCAATGGCTATCATTATTTTCTGCAGCCTATAAGCCAGATCCACTTAAAATCAGATATCGAGGCGGAAATGGGCGTTAACGGCAGTTCGTCAACCGTTTATCTGTTTACAATTGTGGCCATTTTTATCCTCACGCTTGCCTGCATTAATTTTATAAATCTGTCCACCTCGTTATCTGTTGAACGTGCTAAAGAGGTAGGCATCCGTAAAACCTTCGGATCGGAAAAACACGCCATTATTAACCAGTTTTTAACGGAGTCTGTGCTTATCAGTATCATCAGTTTGGTTTTGGCGTTCGGGCTGGTATTTTTATCCCTCCCTTTATTTAATGCGCTTGCAGATAAAAGCCTTTCTATCACTTACTTTTTCACAATAGTGCGTTTGCTTGCCATAGTTGCCGCGGCTTTTATAATTGGCATTATTGCAGGTATTTATCCGGCCTTTATTCTTTCCTCATTTAACCCTATAACGGTGTTAAAGGGCAGGTTTAAATCCAATAAATACGGTCTTTTATTGCGTAACGGGCTGGTTGTTTTTCAGTTTAGTGTTTCAATAATCCTTATTATAGCTACCATTATTGTTAACCAGCAAATAGGGTTTATGCTTGGCGATAAACTTGGTTTTAGAAAAGACCATGTGATCATCATTAAAGATGCATTTTCATTAAAAACCCAAACGCAAACCTTTAAAGATGAAGTGGCCAAAATACCGGGTGTAGATGTAGTTAGCGGTACATCTGCCCTGCCGGGGCAGGTTGCTTTTTTTGGTGCAAGTTACGATCTTCCCGGCGGCAAGCAACCCATGACGGGCCGCGGCATAGGTGTTGATGAGAACTATGCGAAACTGCTGGGCCTTCAGCTTAAAGAGGGGCGTTTTTTTTCTACGGCTTATGCAACAGATTCATCGGCCATTGTGCTGAATGAAAAAGCGGCAACAGAACTGGGACTAAAGAACCCCATAGGTGCTATAGTAAACAGCCCCGATAATAAGCTGCCCGACGGATCTGAACGGCAGTTTACCGTTATCGGTGTGGTAAAAGACTTTCATTACCAATCACTGCACCAGGCAATTAATCCGCTGGTTTTTAATCAGGGAAAAAGATTTAACAACGTATTTCCGTTTATTGGCGTTAGGGTAAATTCAAATAACCTGCGAAGCTCATTAAGCGGCATTGAAGCTGCCTGGAACAGTTTTGTAAAAGACCGCCCGTTCCATTACGATTTTTTAGATCAAACCGTAGCCGCGCAATACCATGCAGAGCAGACCACGCAAAAGGTGTTCGAAATATTCTCAATACTGGCAATTTTTATAGCGTGCATTGGGCTTATGGGCCTGGCGGCTTATGCTACCCAGCAGCGCATACGGGAAATAGGTATCCGGAAAGTTTTAGGGGCATCTGTAAGCGGCATAGTTACCATGTTGTCTAAAGATTTTCTCGTGCTGATCGTACTTTCAGGGCTCATTGCCTTCCCTATTGCCTGGTGGGGTATGCACAGCTGGCTTCAGGGATTTGTATACCGGGTTTCTGTAAGTGTGTGGGTGTTTGTATCCGCCGGCCTGATGGCTGTTGCCATAGCCATGTTAACCATCAGTTTCCAGGCTATAAAGGCAGCGATCATGAACCCGGTTAAGAGTTTGAGGAGTGAGTAACCCTCTTACCCCCCGGAAGTGAGGGCTAAGAGATATTGATAACATAATTAAAAATTAAATCCCTCCCATTAGGGAGGCAGGAGGGTATATGCTGCAAAATTATTTTAAGATCGCCTGGCGTAAATTGCGTAAAAACAGGCTTTATTCTTTTGTAAACATAATTGGTTTAACCGCCGGGCTTGCAAGCTGCCTGCTCATTGGCATTTATTTGCAAAGCGAGTTAAGCTTCGATAATTTTCACCGGAAAGCAGATAGAATTGCGCGGGTTACCATGGAATATAAACATGGCGAACAAGTACAAAAAGTAGCAGTTACCGGCAGTAAAGACGGCCCTCAACTTCAGCGGATGTTTCCAACCGTTGAAGCATACGTACGCACGTTAAAAACCGACCGTAACTTCGAAAGCGAGGGCAAAATTTTTAGTGAAAATAACGTACTGTATGCCGACAATGGGTTTTTCAACGTATTTTCTTTTCAGCTTGTGGAGGGAAACGCTGCCGGGGCACTATCGGCGCCGGACCGTATTGTGATCACCGAGGCGGCAGCCAAAAAATATTTCGGCAATCAAAAAGCTTTGGGACAAACACTTCGGTCAGGCACAAAAATTTTTACTGTGAGCGCTGTTGCTGCCGATGTGCCCAATAACTCGCAAATAAAGTTCGACTTTGTTTTACCGTTTACAATTCTCGGCGCCTCCAAAAACGAAGAATGGTTTTCTGCCAATTATATCACTTATTTATTACTGAAAGATGCAAAAAGCATTGTGCCGTTGCAGGCGCAAGTGAGGGCCTACATGCAAAACGTAAGCAGCGGCGAATTAAAACTTACAGATGGCCAATATCTAACATTAAACCTCGAACCGTTGAAAACCGTGCATTTGTACTCGTCGCTTGCCGGTTTTGAACCTAATGGCAACCTAACATACATTTATATTTTATTTACCATAGCGCTGCTTATACTTGTTATAGCGGCAGTAAACTATACCAACCTGGGCGTTGCACAATCTGCAGGCCGGAGTGCAGAGATAAGCATAAGAAAAGTGCTGGGCGCAGGCAGCCTGCAGCTTTTCAGGCAATTTATAGGCGAATCTTTTTTCTTTACCACCTTTGCAGCTATCCTGGCAATAATTACAGCAAGCTTGTTACTGCCGCAGTTTAACGCTATAGCCGGCGAAAACTTTACCAATCATGATATTGTAAACCCATTTGTGCTGTTAGCCTTATTTTTACTCAGCACGCTTATAAGTTTTGCAGCAGGCGCTTATCCAGCTTTGTTACTATCAAACGTAAGGTTAGCAAAATTACTTAAATCGGGTTTTTCGTTTGGGGGTAATTCATCTGTCAGGCAGTCGCTTATCATATTCCAGTTTGTAGTATCCTTCTTCCTCATTATTTCTACCGTGATTGTTGTAAAGCAATTAAAATTCATCCAAACTAAAGATGTAGGTTACCGCCGCGACAATATTGTGGTACTCCCTATTGACTATCAGATGGCCCCAAAAATTGCAGGGCTTAAGGCGCAATTGGCGGCTTTACCAAATGTGCGGCAAATTAGCGTAGCTAACTCGTCGCCGGTTAATGTAGGGTGGGGAGATAATATTAACAATGCCGAAGGTAAAAAAGTGAGCGTTAACTGTATCCCGGCAGATGAGAACTTCGTACCGCTTTTTGATCTTAAAATATTATCTGGCAGTAATTATAGCCATGCCGACGTATTGCAAATGGAATCGGCCGGCAATCAAAAAGATCCGCGTTATTCATTCATAATCAATGAGAGCGCTGCTAAACAATTCGGTTGGACACCCCAACAAGCCATAGGTAAAACAATAACAAAAGGTACAGATGGTGTAATTAAAGGCGTTGTAAAAGATTTTAATTTTAAGTCGCTGCATGATCCCATTACGCCGCTTATCTTATTTCTGGATAATCAGAACATAAACGACATTTTCTTAAAGACAGACGGGCAACACACACAGCAAACCTTATCTGCCGTAGAAGCTGTATGGAAGCAGCAGGTTAACACCACGCCTTTCCAATATCATTTTCTTGATGATGATTATAACGCAATTTACAAATCGGAGCAGCGTACGGCAGCCATTTTCAAAACCTTTTCTGCCCTGGCCATATTGCTGGCCTGCCTTGGCCTGTTTGCCTTAACGGCTTTTTCTGTGGCGCATCGCACCAAAGAAATTGGTATCCGTAAAGTGTTAGGCGCCTCTGTTACAAATATTACACTAATGTTATCTAAAAATTTCCTGGCCCTGGTATTTACGGGTATCATAATAGCAGCCCCAATCTCCTGGTATGCAATGAACCGCTGGCTGCAGGATTTTGCATACCGGATAGATATACAGTGGTATGTTTTTGCGCTTGCCGCCCTTGCAACCATACTTATTGCATTTTTAACGGTCAGTTTTCAATCCGTTAAAGCAGCCGTAAGCACACCGGTTAAGAGCTTACGAAACGACTAAGTTTTATTTATTAATGTGTGAGAGCGGCTTATGCCGCTCTTTTTATTGTTTTTTTTACTGTATCAAAACCGAACAATGTTGTTATGTAAGCGAACAGTATCCATACCATTATAAACGTTAAGTATTTGATAATCAATTATTTATTTATTTGGTACAGAATTGACTTGTAAGCATTTGGTATCATCAAATCTTACATATGTTAAAAAACTATATCAAAACTGCCTGGCGTAACTTATGGAAAGGCCGTGTATTTAATGCGATGAATATTGTAGGCCTATCTGTGGCTATAGCAAGTTCAACCCTGCTGCTACTCACTGTTTATTTTGAATTTTCTTATGATAACTTCCATCATAACATCGACAATATCTATCAGCTGTATTTTACAATTAACCGCACCGGTACGTTAGAAAAAAGCGCCACCATGCCAGAACCGCTTGCACCGGCATTGAGGGCCGAGTATCCGGAAGTGAAGTTTATAACCCGGTATTCGGGCGGCCCAAGTGCAAGTATTAAGTATGGCGAAAAAGAAATAAACCAAAATTTAACATTTGTTGATCCGGATTTCTTTAAAATATTTAGTTTTCCGATAGTTAAGGGTAATAACAACCCGTTACCGGGACTTGGTGATGTGGCCATAACCGAATCTGCTGCTAAAGCCATATTTGGTAATGCTGATCCCTTAGGAAAATCTATTTCAATAAAATTTCATGATCAGCCAAAAAGCTTTATCGTAAGCGCAGTATTTAAAGACGAGCCGGTTAATTCGAGCATCCGTACAGATATGGTGGTTAGGTTTGAGAACGACCCGAATTATAAAGATTTAGAAAAAGCCTGGGATTCGCGGAACCACCTGGTTTTTGTACAGCTTAATAACCATGCAAACCCTAACCATTTAGAAAAAAGCCTCGGCCCGTTTGTAAGAAACCATTTTAAACAGGGACTGGATGATCTAAAACGAGATGGGGCAAAGGTGCTACCAAACGGCGACCGTGAATCCATCAACTTAACCCCTTTTTACAACAATCACTTTAACACAGAAATTGGCGGCGCAGGCGGCGCTGCTATAAGCAAAACTTATGTTTTAGCGCTGCTTATTATTGCCATTTTTATACTGCTGATAGCGTGCATAAATTTTATCAACCTTTCTGTAGCGCGCTCGTTCACACGTGCCCGCGAAGTTGGTGTGCGTAAAACATTGGGTGCGGGCCGGTGGCAGCTGCTAACCCAGTTCTGGACCGAAACTTTAATGCTATGCTTAATTGCACTTGTAACCGGGCTGGCCCTGGCTGCCGCTTTACTCCCCGGCTTCAATGCGGCTTTTCGCAGTCATATTGCTTTGGGCATGCTGTTACAGCCTGTGCAGCTTGCAGGTATTGTTGGTTTATTTTTATTTATAACTGTTGCTGCAGGTTTTTACCCTGCAATGCTTATGATGCGCTATAAAACCACCCAGGTTTTAAAAGGGTCTGTAAATACAAGTAAACCGGGCCAGGTGCGTAATATATTACTGGTTGTACAATTTTCGCTGGCAACCATTCTTACTATATGCACTCTTGTAACCTGGCAGCAAATAAGCTACCTGCAAAGTAAACCGTTGGGTTATAATAAGACCGAGGTGTTAAGCATACCTATAGGCAGCAGCGTGAATGGTACACAGGCATTGCAGTTATTCCGTAACCAGGTAGCCAATCAACCCGGCGTGGTTTCTTTAACCGGGGCATTTAATAATCTTGGCCGCGGCCAGGACGGATCAAATTATAACTCTATAGTAGGCTTTAACTTTAAAGGCCACGAGGTAAGAAGTAACGAGCAAAAGGTTGATTACGATTACATAAAAACACTTGATATTAAGATGGTTAGCGGCAGGGATTTCTCGCGCGACTTTAAATCTGACAGTAACAATGTGATCGTAAACGAAAAAATGGCAGCGCAAATAAACAATGGTAAAAATGTGGTTGGTACATTTTTACCTATACATGACGCCGGGCCGCCAATGCAAATTGTGGGGATATTTAAAGACTATAATTTCCAGTCACTGCATGATGAGATCCAGCCGCTAACACTGGTAATGGAAAAAGGGTTTCCTATCAATTACATTTTTGTACGCCTCAGGTCTAATAACTTGTTGAGCGATTTTAACCAGGTTAAGCAAATATGGCATCAAACATTCCCTAACATAGAGTTTATAGGGAGCTGGCTCAATGAAAACACCGAAAAGCAATATAACGCCGAGAAGAGGCTGTCGACCATATTTATAAGTGCGGCTATTATTGCCATCATTATCTCGTGTATCGGCCTGCTTGCTATTTCAATAATGGTTATTGTGCAGCGCACTAAAGAGATTGGTATCCGCAAGGTGCTGGGCGCAAGTATCGGTGGCATAGTTGTGCTTATATCGCGCGAGTTTGTAAAACTGGTGCTGCTTGCAGCAATAATAGCCATACCGATAGCCTGGTTTACTATGCACAAATGGCTCGAGGGTTTTGCTTACCGCATCACTATACCATGGTGGGTGTTTGGCGCGGCGACGCTTACAGCGCTTGCTATTGCCTTACTCACCGTAAGTTTTCAGGCTATACGGGCGGCCGTTGCAAATCCGGTGAAGAGCTTAAAGAGCGACTAAGGGAAAAAATCATTCAACATGAAAGCTCCAATGCCAATTATAATAAGCATGATAAGCCGGTGTATACCGGCAATGTGAACCTTACCTTTATTGATTAGGCATTTTAAATGTAAGGGAGCCCCGTTAAACGGGGCTTTTTTTATGCCTTTAGCTTTTTACCAACTTTTAAAAAGTTGTATCATTACCGTACGCACCGTGTTACACTACCGTACAGTTTAAATAAATAAATACTGATATAAAATATTGATAATCAATAATTTAACTATTTGGTATGTTATTGATACGGGTGTATGCGGTTAGCAGCCATGACAGCAGATCACAAACTAATTATATATGTTATCGTTAAAAAATATTTCTAAATACTACCAGGCCGGCGGTAATAAAACATCTATACTAAACAACATTAGTCTTGATGTTGATGCCGGAGAGTTTGTTTCAATCATGGGCCCGTCGGGATCTGGTAAGTCGACTTTGCTTAACATCATCGGGATGCTCGATGAGCCGTCTGAAGGTTACCATTATTTTATGAATGAAGCTGTACATCAGCTTAAAGACAGGCAGCGCTCTGCACTGTACAAACAATATATAGGCTTTGTATTTCAGGCCTATCACCTTATTGATGAATTGACTGTTTATGAGAATATCGAAACACCGCTGATCTACCAGGACTACAAAGGTTCTGAGCGTAAGGCAATGGTTGCCGATATGTTAGATCGTTTTCAGATCGTGGGCAAAAAAGATCTTTTCCCTGCGCAGCTTTCTGGAGGCCAGCAGCAGTTAGTAGGCGTTGCACGGGCGCTTATCACCAAACCTAAATTGCTGCTTGCAGACGAGCCAACCGGTAACCTCAACTCGAAACAAGGCGAAGATGTAATGGCGCTTTTTCAAAAGCTCAACAAAGAAGATAAGGTGACCATAATACAGGTTACCCACAGCGAAAAGAATGCCGAGTACGGCACCCGAATCATCAATTTATTAGACGGAAAAATAGAATCATCAAGACAGGTTTAAAAAATGAGACATTTAAAATTTATACTGTTTGCCTTGATATTCGGGTTGCCGGCCAGGTTATTTGCGCAACCAGCCGATACAGTTTACACCCTGCAGCAATGCATAGACCTGGCCATACGATACAATCTGGATGTAAAAAAAAGCGAGTTACAGATGGACCGCGACCGTATTTACTGGAACCAGGCCCGCGAAAATTTGCTGCCCACTTTTAGCGCCGATGTAAATCATACGCTTAATAACGGCCGCAGCCAGGACCCTACTACTTACACCTATGTAAACCAGCAGATCACCTACGCGCAATACAACCTTAACAGTAACCTCATATTGTTTAACGGCCTCACGCTGATGAATAGCATTAAGCAGACATCGTTAGCCTACCAGGCGGGTAAGCTTGATTTTTTACAGGCCAAAGATGATATTACCCTCAACGTGATCACCACCTACCTGCAGGTGTTGGATAACGTAGACCAGCTTGCACTTGCCCAACAACAAATAGCGGTTTCACAAGAACAGGTTAACAGGTTAACGATATTAAATAAAGACGGGAGCATTTCCCCTTCAGACCTTTCGGACTTGCGGGGCCAGTTGGCTACCAACAAGTTATCGCTTATAGATGCGCGCAATGCTATGTATGCCGCCAAATTAAACCTGCTGCAATTAATGAACGTGCCCTACAACCGCGACGTTAAATTGCAGCGCCTGAGCGCCGCCGAACTGCCGGGCCAGTACACACAATCTGCAGAAGATGTTTATCAATCGGCGCTTACGGGGCTGCCCTTAGTAAGAGCTGCAGACTTACGGTACCAAAGCACTCAAAAAGAAGTATCTGCAGCTAAAGGTATTTTGTTCCCTACTATCTCGCTGCAAAGCGGCTTCGCAACCAACTACTCGAGCTTTGATAGCCGTAGTTACGGATCGCAATTGGGCAACAATTATAGTTACGGTTTTGGCCTCGGTTTGCACATCCCGATACTTGGCTTTTTAAGGAACAGAAATAATGTATCACTTGCAAAAATTGATATGTTAACAGCGCGTTACACTACCGAGACAACAAAAATTCAGTTAAAGAAAAATGTGGATCAGGCATATATCAATATGACACTGGCGTACGAGCGCTACCAGACTTTAGCCGACCAGGTTGATGCCTATACGCAGTCATTTAATGTTGCACAGGCAAAGTTTAACGCTGGTGTGATAACCTCGGTAGATTTTACCGTTGTAAAGGGAAATATGGATAGGGCAAAGCTCAGCCTCATTAGCGCCCGGTATGATTATTTTATAAGGGCAAAGATATTAGACTATTACCAGGGTAAATTAACAATATAATTTACCACCCAAACATGATTTTAAAGCCACCCGTTTACTACGGGTGGCTTTTTATTTTGATACATCGGCTAATAAAAAATGAATTAGGTTATGTATCATATACACTTAGTATATTTAAGTTCCAATTTAACCTCATTTACTTAACACATAACAATCAAATTCATTAACAATCTATGAAAAGGTTTACGAAGCTCTTTAGCATTATGATGCTTAGCGCTGCCAGTATAAAGGCACAACCGCATAAAACGCCGTTAAAGGCATTTACGCCGCTTGACAGAAAAGTGGATGCCATGATAGCCGGCATGACACTCGAAGAAAAAGTGGGTCAAATGACCGAGGTAACGCTCGATGTGGTATCAAAAACTAATGTTACGCCACATCAGTTAGATGCCGGTAAGTTAAAAGAAGCCATTATGAAATATCATGTAGGCTCCATTTTAAATGTTAGCGGCACTGCTTACACACGCGAACATTGGCACGATGTAGTGTTGGCTATACAAGAGGCAGCCGGTAAAGACAGATTGAAAATTCCGGTTATATATGGTATTGACGCTATTCATGGCGTAACCTACACAATTGGCAGTACCCTGTTTCCGCAAGAAATAGCCATGGCGGCCACCTTTAATAAAGATATTGCCGGTAAAGCAGGCGAAATAACCGCTTATGAAACCCGCGCAAGTTACATCCCCTGGAACTATTCCCCGGTGCTCGATCTGGGCAAAAACCCGCTTTGGCCGCGTATTTACGAAACATTTGGTGAAGACCCGTACCTGATAAAAACAATGGGTGCCGCAATCATAAAAGGCTATCAGGGTGATGATGTTGGGGATAAATATCATGTAGCGGCATGTATGAAACACTACCTGGGTTATGGCGCCCCTTTAAGTGGTAAAGACCGTACCCCCGCCTGGATACCAGACCGTTACATGCGCGAATACTTTTTGCCACCATTTGAAGAAGCGGTAAAGGCCGGTGCTAAAACGTTAATGATTAATTCGGGCGAGATTAACGGTGTGCCTATACATGCCAGCAAATACATGCTGACAGATGTGTTAAGGGGCGAGTTAAAATTTGATGGAATAGCCGTTACCGACTGGCGCGATATACAGTACCTGTACACCCGCCATCACGTTGCAGCTTCGCAAAAAGAAGCAGTAATGATTGCCGTTAACGCCGGCGTTGATATGAGTATGGTGCCATATGAATATTCATTTTTTGATTATCTGGTTGCGCTTGTAAAAGAAGGCAAGGTACCTATGTGGCGTATAAATGAGGCCGTACACCGTATACTTAAAGTTAAATATGAGTTAGGCTTGTTTGAGCGGCCTGTAGGTAATCCCGGTGACTATCCGAAGTTTGGATCTGAAGAATTTCGCGCAGTAAGTTTGCAGGCGGCAAGAGAAGCAATTACGCTGTTAAAAAACAACAACAGTATTTTGCCGCTTAAAAAGGATATGAAAGTACTGGTAACAGGGCCTACAGCTAATACCATGCGCTCACTTGATGGCGGATGGAGCTATACCTGGCAGGGTGACCAAAGCGACAAGTTTGCGGCAGGCAAAAACACTATACTTGAGGCGATACAACAAAAGATAGGTAAAACGAATGTTAATTACGAACCAGGGGCGGGTTACGATAGCTTGATAAACGTTGAAGAAACCATAAAAGCCGCAAAAAAATCTGACGTGATTATCCTTTGCCTCGGCGAATTATCATACACCGAGAATGTTGGTAATATTGATGACCTTAATTTACCTGAAGCACAAATAGAGCTGGCCAATCAACTTGCTAAAAGTGGGAAACCTGTAATTTTAATTTTAGCAGAGGGCCGTCCGCGTATTGTTACACGCGCAGAGAAACAATCGGCAGCCACGGTGATGGCCTACCTGCCAGGTAATGAAGGGGGCGATGCACTTGCAGATATATTGTTCGGCGATGTTAATCCTTCCGGAAAACTGCCGGTTACCTATCCTCAATTTACCAATTCTCTTAACAATTATTACCGTAAAAATTTGGAAAACGGAAACTCTGACGACAGCCACGGTTATAACCCGCTTTATGAATTTGGCACGGGCTTAAGTTATACAAGCTTTAAATACAATAACCTGCATATTAGCAGCCCGCAGTTAAAAGAAGGCCAAACACTTAAGATCACTGTAGATGTAACCAACAGCGGCAGCAGGCAGGGTAAAGAAGCCGTGTTACTTTACATAAGCGATCTTTACGCCAGTATAGCGCCGGATACCAGGCGTTTACGCGGTTTTGATAAAATAAGCCTTATGCCCGGCGAAACTAAAACTGTTGTATTTAATATTGGGGCTTCAGATATTTCATTTATAAATGACCAAAGTAAACGAGTAACAGAAGCAGGCGAATTTCAGGTACAGGTTGGCAGCCAAACCCAAAGTTTTAATTATATTTCTAATGATGCCGTTTCCAGAACGGGCAAGCTTTAAAGTCAATAACATTGCAGAAAGCCATCCACCCCATTTGATGTGGGGGCGGTGGCTTTTTTGTTGTAAAAATAAATATCGTTTTAGTTAATTAATCTAAACTATAAATGGGTAAAGCTGTTCACAGAAGATAATAATCATTTATAAACTAAAATTATCTATTTTATGAAAGCAGCAGTTTTTCACAAACCCGGCGATATTAGTTATGATACCGTGCCGGATCCAAAAATCGAAGATTCACGGGATGTTATTCTTAGGGTTACGGCAACCGCCATTTGCGGATCAGACCTGCACATCCTCGACGGTGGCATCCCGCAAACTAAAGACATGATCGTGGGCCACGAGTTTATGGGTATAGTAGAAGAAGTTGGTTCGTCCATAAAAAATTTAAAGGTTGGCGATAGGGTAGTAGTTCCTTTTCCTATAGCCTGCGGGCATTGCTTTTTTTGTGAGCATGGCGCATCGCCAAATTGTGAAAACTCCAATTATGAGCACTATGGCCCCGAAGGCGGGTTGTTAGATCAAAAAGGCGGTGCCTTATTTGGGTATACAGATCTTTATGGCGGCTATAGCGGCGGCCAGGCACAATATGTGCGTGTGCCTTATGCTGATATAAGCCCGCGTGTAGTGCCGGAAAACATGACGGACGAACAGGTGCTTTTCTTAACAGATATTTTCCCTACCGGATACTCTGCAATTGACTGGGCCCAGTTAAAAGGAGGTGAGGTAGTTGCAATTTTTGGATCTGGCCCGGTTGGGCTGATGGCGCAAAAATCGGCATGGTTAAATGGCGCAAGCCGCGTGATCGCTATAGATCCGTTAGAGTATCGGTTAAAAAGAGCCCGCGAAGCTAACAAGGTAGAAACGCTGAACCCGCATGAGGTAGATGTAATTCAGGCAATTCGCGATATGACCGGAGGCCGAGGCGCCGATGTTTGCGTAGATGCAGTGGGCTTTGAGGCAGAACGTTCGTTCTTTGATAAAGTGAAGGCTACGCTCAACTTCGAAAAAGGCACTATAAGTGTACTGGAAATGTGTTTCAGCGCGGTGCGTCGCAGTGGCACGGTAACTATAGTTGGTGTTTACGGCACCCCGTTTGATAACTTTCCTGTTGGCCAGATGTTTGATAAAGGCATAACCGTTAAACAAGGTCAGGCACCTGTTTTAAACCATATAGATCATCTTATAGACCTGGTAAAAAATGAAAAGGTAGTTCTTGACGATATTATTTCGCACCGCCTGCCGCTTAGCCAGGTAGCACATGCTTATGATATTTTCAAAAATAAAGAAGAAGACTGTGTTAAGGTGGTTTTAGACCCAACAGCCTAATTTTTAAGCCCCGGAGATATCCGGGGGCTTTTTTATACGGCAGTTACCGCTGTTATTACTAATAGCAGGCCCATACATAAACCAAACACTATAGAATACATCATGCCAATACCAATTATCTTTGATATGGTGCGGCCCCTGCCACGATGATAAACCGCCTTTAACGCTTTGTAGATGTAAATGATTATCGCGATGTTAAATATACCCGATATCCAGCCTGCCAGATCCCAGCCCGACGGAATGATCCATTGTAAGGCCATAGAAATAATGAGCGTAAGAAATATAAAGCAGTGCAGGTGAAACGAGAATATTAAATGCTCTACGTAATATTTGTGGTTGCGCCAAAAGCCTATAGATAATATCAGCGCAAAAAGCGGGAGCAAAACGAACATCATTTTAGGGATGTTATGTTTAAAGTCTTCCCAAAATACTTCCTGCGCCCGACTGCCGTACTTTTTGTAATCAAACATTTTGCGTTCGTATAACCGCCTGAAAATGCCATCGCGTTCTTCTGCCGGTAGCTTTTTTTGAGAAGCTAAATACCCGGCGTAGGTAGAGTCGTCGGTATCACCAACGTTAGAACCTAAGCTAAAAGGTGTAAAGTCTGTATCGTCGTTGTCTTCATCTGTCCCTCTATCTTTTAAAGATGATACCTTTATATGGCCCTGTTTTGCATTTTTAGCGGCCTGCGCTTTTACCTTATCTAATATCTTTTCTTTTTGGGCGGCACTAAGCGCCGGGGTTTTATCCAGTTGTTTTTTAACCTTTGCTACATCTTCGGTATTAAATTTACGGTGCACTACCATCGCATCAGATTTTTCGTCGCTGCTTTTTTTAAATATCAGCACAAAGAAAATAAGGCTTATAAAGATGTACATTTTTATGGGGTGCAAATATTGCACACGCTTGCCGGCCATATACTCATTGGTAAGCTTACCCGGCTGAAACAGCAATGGCTTTAACGTATGAAAGAACTGATGATCAAAATGAAAATAATCACTCACCGCATGGTTCATCAGATGGCTAAAATTTTCTTTGATCTCCAGATTTTCCTGGCCGCAGTTGTGGCAGTAATGCCCATCAAGTATGGTGCCGCAGTTTAAACAGTTATTTTCCTCGCGATAGTGTTTCTTCATCGTTGGTGTAGGCTCCTGTTAAAAATAAGTATTTTAAGCGTGTTGGATGGCATGTTTAAGCGCCGCGTTGTGGCGATATCTGAATACAAACGGAAATATTACCGCAATAATAAGTGCATACGATGCAAAACTAAGCCATATGCCATGCCAGTTTTTAGACTGATCTGGCATCGTGAAAAATTTATCGATTACCAGCCCGCTTACCGAACTGCCTATTAATGCACCAAACCCGTTAACCATCATCATAAATAATCCCTGGGCGCTGCCCCTTATTTCGGGCGTGGTTTGTGTTTCTACAAATAATGAACCCGAGATATTAAAGAAATCGAATGCCATGCCATAAATAATGCAAGAGAGTACGATCATCCATAAGCCGCCGGCGGGATCTGCAAAAGCAAAAAGCCCGAAACGTAATACCCAGGCCAACATACTTAAAAGCATTACGTACTTAATACCAAATTTGCGCAGAAAGAAAGGAATGGCAAGGATAAACAAGGTTTCTGACACCTGCGATATCGACATGATAATAGCCGGGTACTTTACAGCGATAAGATCTTTATAGGCAGGTACGTTTTTAAAGTCATGAATAAAAGTATCGCCATAAGCATTTGTGAGTTGCAGCGCAGCGCCCAATAGCAAAGAGAATGCAAAGAATATGGCAAACCTTGGTGTTTTAAACAAAGTAAATGCCTTTAAGCCCAACTGGCTTACAAACGTGCTATCTGTAGTTTTACCCTGCAATGGCGGGCATTTAGGTAACGAAAATGAATAAATGCCTAATGCAAGCGCTACAGCAGATGCTATGTAAAACTGATTTGATGAGGTTTCGTTATGCGACAGGCTAACCACCCACAGCGCTGCTATAAAACCAATAGTGCCCCAGATACGGATAGGGGGATAGTCTTTCACCACGTCCATGTTTTTGCTTTTTAGTGCCGAATAGGCTACTGTTATGGATAACGATAACGTAGGCATATAAAACGCCATATTTAACAGGATCACCCAGAAAAAAGTAAGCGGATTGGTAACAAGGGGAAGGCAAAATAATACCCCGGCACCAAGTATGTGCATAATGCCATATAGTTTTTCGGCGTTAATGAACCTGTCTGATATGATACCGGTTATAGCCGGCATAAATATAGAAGCTATGCCCATTGTAGAAAATATAGCCCCAAATTGAGCACCCGACCAGCCTTTGTTTTGAAACCAATATGCACCA
This sequence comes from Mucilaginibacter sp., assembly GCA_965277245.1. Classification (GTDB taxonomy): domain Bacteria; phylum Bacteroidota; class Bacteroidia; order Sphingobacteriales; family Sphingobacteriaceae; genus Mucilaginibacter. The sequence continues at coordinate 1,322,576 of OZ255719.1, read as the reverse complement.
ATAGTGAGCAGCCAGGCACCCCATATAAAGAATTGCATAAAATTCATCAGGATTAGCCGAAACTTAATACTCATACCATTGCAGGATTGAAACGTTAATAATGTTTAAATTAAAAACGTAAAGTAATTAAATTATGCGAAATGAGAAAGCATGGGAATAGTAAAATACACCGGGTATGATGTTGAGGCGCTCGAAACATGGTGCAGTGGCCCGCCCGCTATTCTTCGAGTACCTCAGAATGACACCCGTTTGTTAAGATTTAAGATTTACGATGACTTCCGCTTCGTCAGTTCATCTCTGATCTTAGCAGCTTTTTCGTACGCCTCGTCGTTAAGGGCCTCCTGCAGTTTTTTCTTCAGCTCATCGAGGCTTAAACCGGTATAACCACTGCCGGTTGCGGCGGCAACGCCTTTTTCTTCACTCGGCTCTTTTAAGTTTTCGAGGTACACAAAATCGTTGCCCTCTATTACAATACCGGCTGTAGAAAGTATAAATTCATAAGTATAAATAGGGCACTCGAACCTTACGGCCATAGCAATGGCATCAGATGTACGGGCATCAATCTCAATGGTATTTTTACCGTCAGAGCAAACCAGTTTAGAGTAAAATATCCCATCGACCAGGTTATAAATAATAATTTCGGTAATGTTAATGTGGTAAGCCTGTGCAAAGCTTTTAAAAAGATCGTGCGTTAAGGGGCGGCTCGGGGTCATTTTTTCTATCTCGATCGCAATGGCCTGTGCCTCAAAACTACCGATTATAATTGGCAGCCGGCGCCGGCCGCTAACCTCGCCCAAAACCAGTGCATACGCGCCGGATTGTGTTTGGCTGTAAGACAAGCCAACAATATCCAGCTTAATTTTTTTCATATTATTCCCCATCACAGCAAGGTCTCTAATTTTTAGGCCGAAGCTTTATATGCTTTTACAGCGTCAATCAATTTTGGTATAACCTCAAAAGCATCGCCTACAATACCATAGTCGGCTACCTTAAAGAACGGCGCATCGGCATCTTTGTTGATAACAACAATAACTTTTGATGCACTTATACCGGCAAGGTGCTGTATAGCGCCCGAAATACCAATAGCAATATACAAATTTGGGCTCACAGCAATGCCGGTTTGGCCAACATGTTCGCTATGCGGCCGCCATCCCGAGTCTGATACCGGTTTGGAGCAAGCGGTAGCAGCGCCTAAAAGCCCGGCCAACTCTTCGATCATACCCCAGTTCTCGGGCCCTTTTAAACCGCGCCCGCCCGAAACAACGATCTCGGCATCAGGTAAAGAAACCTTATCTGCCGATTTAGCTATCTCCTTTAACATTGCCCTAAAGTCGGTCTCTTTAACTTCCGCAACAAAATCCTCCGGCCGCGCCTCCGTTGGGTTCTCTAACAATTTATAGGTATTAGCGGTTAGGGAAACCACTTTTACTTTAGAAGTAAGCTCAACAGTGGCAAATGCTTTACCCGAAAATGCTGTCTTCTTTACAATAAATTTGCCGCCCGATTGGTCCGGCAGCGATACAGCGCCATCCGCTACACCTGCACCAAGCTTTACCGCCACGCGCGGAGCAAGGCCGCGGCCCGAAAATGAATTGGAAACTACAATTATATCTGCACCCTCTGCCTCCGCGGCTTTCGCAATTATCGAAGCGTATGCCTGGTTTATAAAGTTCTTTAACTTATCGCTGCTAACACTCAGGATCTTTTGAGCGCCGTAGGTACCTAAAGTGGCAAGTTCGTTCGCGTCTGCATCGCCTATCGAAATAGCGGTTAGTGTGGTGTTACCTTCGTCTGCAATTGCACGGGCATAGGATACGGCCTCAAAAACCGACTTTTTAAACTTACCAGCAGCATTTTCTGCATATACTAAAACCGACATCGTGTTCTTTTAGATTTTTGGATTATATAACTTTCGACTCGCTGTGCAACAGTTCAACCAGCTTTGCTGTTTCGTCTGTTGAAACCAATTTTACCTGTCCTCGTGGGGTAGGGGTTTCGTAGCCGATAATTTCCGACGTTGATGGTACTTCTACGGCTTCGATAACGGCAAGCGGCTTGCTGCGTGCCGACATGATACCACGCATGTTCGGGATCTTCGGTTCGGCAACACCCTCGGCGGTACCGGCTACAAAAGGGAATGGGATTGTTAACACTTCTTTACCGCCTTCAATCTCGCGCTCAATAATGCCATTTGTGCCTTCGACATTTAATTTTTTGATAATAGATACCGAAGGAATATCTAAAAGTTCGCCAAGCATAGCAGCCACTTTGGCGCCGTTATAGTCAATAGATTCCTGGCCGGTGAGGATCAGATCGAAGGGGTGTTGCTTAGCATATTCTGCAATTTGCATGGCCACAAACCAGGCATCGTGCGCCTTTGCATTTACACGAACTGCATCTGCAGCACCAATGGCAAGCGCTTTACGGATGGTGGGTTCGTTGGCAGCTTCGCCCACATGTATAACGGTAACGGCGCCGTTGCCGCCGTCGGTTAATTCAATAGCCCGGGCAAGCGCAATCTCGTCCCACGGGTTGATAATAAATTGAACACCTGCGGCATTAAATTGCGTGTTGTTATCTGTAAAAGTTATTTTTGTAGTGGTATCGGGCACGTTGCTGATACATACCAGGATATTCATATTATCATAGGTTTGTGCAAAGGTAATTAAAAAAGAAAGAGTTTAAAATGGAGCAATCGCGCTTAGAAAAGCTGTTAGAATTTATAAAGAACGAACCCGATGACGAGTTTCTACAATATGCCTTAGCCACAGAATACCTGCGCTTAAAAGAACACGAAAAGGCACTTGAGTATTACGAGAACCTGGTAACCAATCACCCCGAATATTTTGGGACTTACTACCACTTAGGCAAGTTATACGAACTGCTTAACCGCAAAGATGAGGCAATTGCCACCTATGAACAAGGGATGCAGGTAACCCGCACTTCAAGGAATAATCACGCCTTTAATGAGCTACAGGGGGCACTTACAATGGCAAACGGGTTGGAAGAGGATGATGACGATTATTAGCTCGAACTCTTATAATTGTTAAGAATATTGTCTTGCTATTTTTACTTCAGGATATATGCAAAGGGTATATAATACCAAAAGAAAAAATAACTCTAACGGCTTCATTAGAATGTAAGTAAGGTTAGACAAATTACGAGTATTTATTTTTTCGGAAAGTGGATAACCGTATTTGTCGTAGGCACCTCTTATAATCTTATGCAATGCTGGAAAGCCGTCTTGTATAAGTTCTTCAAAAGCATTTGCAATTCGTAATTGTCTGTTTACAATAATTGGATGGCCGTGCCTTAAACCGTAACCTAAAGGCTTAACGATATTATGATTGCCATGTGCTGCTACAGTACATAAATAATGGCCCGTATGCGGTAAGTATGGAGGATGTTGTTTTTCCGATAAGCCCCAGGTAGTAGTTTCGGTAAAAACTTTAATTATTGCGTGGGAATCCTGGCCAAAAAGGATTAATATTAATATTATAACTAAGAATAACGGGGCTGTTAAAATTAAAACCCAAATAGGCATAAATTTAGTTTTTAGTATCAATTCATTCAGGCGATTTAACAATGGCCTGTTATTAATTTTTTGAGGTGCTAATTCTGATATTGTTTTCATGCACCTTTTAAGCAAAACTATTGCTATCAAGAAATAGCAAATCGCAAGCATATTTAAACCAATTTGTATAGTTATCGCAACAAAATCACAGACTCCTATAGTTATCATGGCCCAGGAAAATACAAACAAGATGGGTGGTAACGAGACATTTCTCCACCAAACTAAAAAAAGCGCGCAAAAGGAAAGTGCTAATATGATCAGGAAAGATAAAACGTGGTCTGAGGAAAACGCCTCATATCCTTGTTCGTCAAACCCTGGCTCTGTTACAGCCTCGGTATATTTGGCCCCGCCAAGATCAAAATAGTAAAAAACTATTAATGAAATTAATAACGTTATGCCAAGGACTCTATCAAACCAGTATTGTCCGCCTGCTTTAATAACAAAAAATTTAAAAATAACAATTATAAAAGCAGCTGAAAATAGAATTAGTATGGTTATGGCCGCGTCCATTTTTTTAAAATGGCGGATTATCATCATCCATTTGATCCATGCGGCTTGGACGGATGATAAAGTTGTTTGGCTTATCGAAATCCTGAGACGGTGTTAAACCTGTAAAAGCGTTTGGCGCAGCGCTAAAACTGTCGATATTACTATCCAAATCGGTGAACTTCACATATTTGCCTACGAATTTTAAGCGTACGCGGCCGGTCTCGCCATTACGGTGTTTGGCTATGATCACCTCGCCAACACCCTGGGTGGGGTTGTTATCCTCATCAAACTCGAGTCCATAATATTCGGGGCGGTAAAGAAACAATACCATATCGGCATCCTGCTCAATAGAACCAGATTCGCGCAAATCAGAAAGCATCGGGCGTTTTGAACCACCCGGCCTGTTCTCTACGGCCCGGCTTAACTGCGACAGGGCAATAACCGGCACATTTAATTCCTTAGCAACCGATTTTAATGCGCGTGATATACTGCCAATTTCCTGCTCGCGGTTGCCATTACGGCCGTCGCCATTGCCGTGCATTAGCTGCAGGTAATCAATAATGATGAGCTGGATATCGTACTGTGATTTTAAACGGCGGCATTTGGCACGAAACTCAAATATGTTAAGCGATGGGGTATCGTCAATTATCAGTGGCGCTTGTTCCAGTCGGCCAATTTTAGAATGGATCTGCTGCCATTCCCATTCTTCGAGATTACCTTTACGTATCTTCTCCTGTTCTATCTGTGTTTCGCCCGAAATTAAACGGTTAACCAATTGCACAGACGACATTTCGAGCGAGAACACGACAACCGGTTTCGAGAAATCTACAGAAGCATTGCGCGCGCAGGTTAATACAAATGCCGTTTTACCCATTGCAGGGCGGGCGGCTATGATAACTAAGTCAGATTTTTGCCAGCCCGAGGTCATACGGTCCAGGTCCGTAAAGCCGGATGGTACACCTGTTAAACCATCTTTTTTGTCTTTTAGCGCTTCCAGTTCTTTTAGAGATTCGTGCAAAATGTCGTCCATCTTCCGCGAATCGCGGCGCAGGTTATTTTGAGCTATATCGAACAGGTTTTTTTCGGCCTTATCCAATAGATCAAGCACATCTGTGGTATCTTCATACGCATTATTGATCACCTCGGTTGAGATGCGGATCAGTTCGCGCTGAATAAATTTTTGGATAATGATACGCGAGTGATATTCTATGTTTGCAGCAGATGCAACCCGGTTGGTAAGTTCTGTAATGTAATAAGCGCCGCCTATCATTTCCAGTTCGCCGTTAGTACGCAACTGCGCGGTAACGGTGAGGATATCAACCGGCGAAGTTTTTTCGAAAAGTACCCGGATAGCGTTAAAGATCTTTTGATGCGCCTCCACGTAAAAAACTTCGGCTTTTAACACATCAATAACAGATGAAAGTGCATCTTTTTCGAGCATCAACGCGCCTAAAACGGCCTCCTCCAGGTCGCGTGCCTGCGGCGGCAATTTACCCATGGTGCCAGATGGTGTGCTAAACCGGCTGCGTTTATCTGTACCTGTATTTGCTTTGCCGTATTGATTTTCGTTCTCGATGATCATTTTGTTGTTTGCTCAATAGTATTTACCGGGGAAACAAAAATATACAAATAAGCCCCGTTAAAAATTAACATTATGAAATTTGCCAAAATTGTAATTGATGTTCTGCTTATTAAAAAAGCACTTTTAACTAACACCGGTTGTTAATAAGATGTGGGTAGCATAATTACTAAATTGATACACAGGGCTGTTAACAAAAAACAAAAATGTTAACTATTTAAAACTTACGTATTGCGCTGCTGCGTTATAACGGCCTTAATGAATTAAAATTTCTATTTTTGCCGACTTATTTATCAGTGAAAATGTTCTCTAACAACTCAAATCAATCCAAACGCGAAACTAACCAGATGGTATTTGGCATTCGTGCCGTTATAGAAGCCATCCGCAGCGGCAAAGAGATTGAAGCCTTGTTTATTCAGCGGGGTTTAAGCGGCGGGTTGATCCAGGAACTAAAAGGTTTACTGCAGGAGTATAACCTTACCGCGCAACAAGTACCTGTAGAAAAATTAGACCGTATAACCCCTAAAAACCATCAGGGTGTTATCGGCATTATTTCGCCAATCGTTTATCAGAAAATAGAAGATATTATCCCGCAAATATTTGAGGAGGGTAAGGTGCCGCTGGTATTGGTATTAGACAGCATTACCGATGTGCGTAATATGGGCGCCATTGCCCGTACTGCAGAATGTGCCGGCGTTAACGCTATTGTGATACCATCAAGAGGGTCTGCACAGATCACGCCCGACGCTATTAAAACCTCTGCAGGCGCCTTGTTTAAAATACCCGTTTGCCGCCATGATAACCTGTTGCAAACCGTAAAGTTTTTGCAGGAGTCTGGTTTACAGGTAGTTTGCTGTACTGAGAAAACCAACGACACCATTTACGATGTAGATTATACACCACCAACGGTAATCATCATGGGTTCTGAAGAGGACGGCATCCGTAATGAATTGATCCGGATATCTGAATACCTGGCCAAGATCCCCATGTTTGGGGAGATAGCTTCGCTAAATGTATCGGTATCAACTGCAGTGATCGTTTACGAGGCGATAAGGCAGCGGAAGATATAGTTGTCAGTTATGAGTGACAACCCGCAACTTATATGTATTTACTTCCAAACTTTTGCTTCACGTCTGCCACGATCTGTTTAACGCTTTGCTCCTGGTCGCGTGGGCATATCATAAGGGTATTATTTGCTTCTACCACTATAAAATCGTGCAACCCCTGGAGCACTACAAGTTTTTCGCCGGGCACGTTTACCATACAGTTTGATGAATCATACATGATCACCTTATCTGCAGGAATAACCGCGTTGCCCACATAATCTTTCTCGGCCAGCTGATAAACGGATGTCCAGGTACCGAGGTCGCTCCAGCCAAATTCAGATGGCAGCACATAAACATTCTCGGCCTTCTCCATAATACCGTAATCTATCGAAATATTAATGCACTGCTGATAGGCGGTGTTCACATGCTGCCGCTCCCCGGGTGTGTTATAAACACTGCGCGCGTCGTCGAAAATATCGCTCATATCGGGCAAATACTTGCCAAATGCCTTTACAATTGCCCTTGCCGACCATACAAATATCCCGGCATTCCACAAGAAGTCGCCGCTTTGTAAAAAGGTTTTAGCAATGTCGAGCGTTGGCTTTTCGGTAAAGGTTTTCACCTTGTGGAAATCGCCTTTAAGCAACTGCGGTGTGTATTGAATATAGCCATAACCAGTATCCGGCCTCGATGGCATTATGCCTAATGTGATCAGGCAGTCGTGCTCGGTAGCAGCTTCCAGAGATTTATTAATGCTGTCAACAAAACCCTGTTCGTTCAAGATCAAATGATCTGACGGCGCCACCACAATTATGGCATCGGGGTTCATGGTTTCTATTTTAAAGCAACCATAGGCCACGCAGGGCGCCGTGTTGCGCATTACAGGTTCGGTAAGTATCTGATCATCACCAATACCGGGTAATTGCTCTTTTACAAGTTCGGCGTAGCTTTCGTTGGTAACGATATAAATATTTTCGGAAGGGCAAATTTTCAGGAACCGATCGTAGGTGTTTTGTATTAACGTTTTGCCGGTGCCAAGGATATCTATAAACTGTTTAGGGTATGACGTGCGGCTTATTGGCCAAAAACGGCTGCCAATACCCCCTGCCATAACTATGGCGTAGTAGTTACTCTTCATGTATTATTTGGTAAGACTTTGCAAAAGTAATATTGTAATGTTAAATGCAAATTATTTACAAACAGTTAAAATAAAAGTTTATATTTAAGCGTAACTTAACAAAGGCTTCAAAATCTAAAAGCCTGCTAATGTATAACAAATGTTCAATTAAATATCATATTTATTGTGATTATGAACAGCAAATAGGGTATCTCAGAATAATTTGTTAAATTGTCCGTTTAGTTAAAATTGCATAGAATACACCAGAAATGATTGAAACAAAAAAATCGCTTTTTGATAATCTCCAGAACTTTTTCGGGTTCGATAATTTTAAGGGAGAGCAGGAAGCGATAATAATGAACATACTGGCCGGTAACGATACATTTGTGATCATGCCTACAGGTGGCGGCAAAAGCATGTGTTACCAGTTACCGGCTTTAATGAGCGAAGGCACAGCGATTGTGATCTCTCCGCTTATTGCGTTAATGAAAAACCAGGTAGACCAGCTCAGGGCATTTGGCGGGTCTGATAGTATAGCACATTTTTTAAACTCATCATTAACCAAGGCAGATATAGCCCACGTTAAAGAAGATGTACTGGCAGGCAAGACCAAGCTGTTATATGTGGCTCCGGAATCGCTTACCAAACAAGAAAATGTCGATTTTTTGCGCCTGAACCAGGTATCATTTGTTGCTGTTGATGAGGCGCACTGTATTTCGGAATGGGGCCATGATTTCCGCCCGGAATATCGTAAGATACGCCAGGTAATTAGCAACATTGGAGATAATATTCCCATTATTGCGTTAACAGCTACCGCTACACCAAAGGTTCAGCATGATATTCAGAAAAATCTGCAGATGAACAATGCGACGGTTTACAAATCGTCGTTCAACCGGTCCAACCTGTTTTACGAGGTTCGCGCCAAGCGCACGGTGATTAAGGAGATCATTAAATTTGTTAAACAGCATACCGGTAAATCGGGCATTATTTATTGCTTAAGCCGTAAAAAGGTTGAAGAGGTTGCCGAGGCGTTATCGCTTAACGGGATTAAAGCCTTGCCATACCACGCAGGTTTAGATGCAAAGGTGCGTGCCGATACACAGGATAAGTTCTTGATGGAGGATTGTGATGTAATTGTTGCCACTATAGCCTTTGGTATGGGAATAGACAAGCCGGATGTTCGGTTTGTGATCCACCACGATATGCCTAAAAGTATGGAGGGTTACTACCAGGAAACAGGCCGCTCGGGCCGCGATGGTGGTGAGGGCATTTGCGTAGCTTTTTATTCGGAAAAGGATATTGATAAGCTGCAAAAATTTATGAAAGATAAGCCGGTTTCTGAACGGGAAATTGGTACGCAGATATTAAAAGAAGTTATTGATTATGCAGAATCATCTGTTTGCCGCCGCAAGCAAATACTGCATTACTTTGGTGAGAACTATAATGAGGCCGGCTGTAACTGTATGTGCGATAACTGCGCAGGTACCAAAGAACAGTTTGACGGCGAAGAGCATTTGCACAGGGCTTTGAGCCTTATAAAACAGTTAGGCGAAAAATTTGATGACCATCATGTTGCCGCTGTTTTAATGGGCGACGATAACTCGCATGTGCACCACTATGAGCATCATTTGATCAGCGAGTTTGGCTCAGGAAAAGAGCAGGGCGAAAACCTTTGGAAATCTTTATTGCGCCAGGCGCTGTTAGATAATTATTTATCTAAAGATATAGACCAGTATGGCCTAATGCACCTTACACCAAAGGGGCAGGACTTTATAGACAATCCGCACAGCATCCGCTTTATTTTGAACAGGCCGATGGAGTCTACCGATGACGAGGATGGCGAGGATGGCAAGCAAGGTACCAGTACGCTGGATACCCAATTGCTGCAAATGCTTAAAGACCAGCGCAAAAAACTGGCTAAAGCTAAAGGATTGCCGCCGTTCGTTATTTTTCAAGACCCCTCGTTAGAAGAAATGTGTACGCACTATCCCATCACGATGGATGAGCTGAAACAGGTTTCGGGCGTGGGAGCGGGTAAGGCTGCAAAGTTTGGTGCACCCTTTATTGAGCTGATAAACAAGTATGTAGAAGAAAACGATATAGACCGGCCGGTTGATATGGTGATCAAAAGCGCGGCCAATAAATCTGCGCTGAAGGTTTACATTATCCAAAATATAGACCGCCATTTAGATCTGGAAGATATAGCAAAATCTAAAGGCCTTACTTATGAAGATGTTTTGCGCGAATTAGAGACCATTGTAAACTCGGGTACCAAACTTAACCTCAACTATTACATCAACGAGGTAATAGATGAGGAACGCCAGGATGAGGTATTTGATTACTTCAGATCGGCCGACGATGACTCTATCGACAGTGCCATGGCAGAGTTGGGAAATGAGGATTATACACACGAAGAGGTGCAATTAATGCGTATTAAATTCATGAGCGAATTGGGGAATTAAAAAGCCCTCTGATCCCGATAGCTGTCGGGATTCTCCAAAGAAAAAGTTCTAAATACAACCAAAACAACAGTTGTTCAGCGTTTTGCACAAGCTTGTCAGTTAAAACATACCGAACGGTATGTTTTTCGGCATCTTTACGTCAGCAGTAACAAAATTTGCAGAAATCGGCAGTTTTCGTTCAGTTTTTGCGCCAAAAGTGCAAGTTTTGTTGCCGGCCAAAATCGGGGTCTTTTTGCAAAACATACTGGACGGTATGTTTCGTGTGGCAAAATTTTGTCAGTGCCGCGCGGGCATAAAATAAATTTATAGTACCGCTGCTACTTGAGGTTTGTGATGTAATGGCCCAAAAGAGAAGGTTGTTATTTCGCAATAATTTTAAACTCAGTCCGGCGGTTTAGGGCGCGGTTTTCTTCTGTGGTATTTGGCGCTATGGGCTGCATTTTGCCATAGCCTTTGTATACCAGTTTAGCAGGGTTGGTACTATGCGCTACAAGATACTGGTAAACAGATCTAGCCCGGTTTTCGGACAGGATTTGGTTTGAAACGTCGCTACCCACGTTATCCGTATGGCCTGATATTTCTATCCGCACACTTGGGTTAGCTATCAAAAATTCGGCAATGATCTGTAACTCAGCTTTGGACTGGTCCTCCAGCTGGTATTTATTGGTGCCAAAGAATATATTCTTCAGGATCACTTTTTTGCCAATCTCTATCGGGTTAAGGGCCACATCTGCTATAAAGGGTTTTGTCGGCTCGTGATTTTTAAGCGAAAAATTTTCGGAATAAAATAAATAGCCCTCTTTGGCAATATTTAACCCGTAGTTTTTTCCGCTGGTTAGGGTAGCTAAAAAATAACCGTCGGGGGCAGATACGTCCTTGTAAACCTGCTGGTTCTTTTCCAGGTCTATAATCTCTACCACTGCGTCTATAGGCTGCTTAGTTAAGGCATCGGTAACTTTACCTTTCACGTAGGTAACCATGTGCGGCCGCACAGCCACCGGCAGCTCGAACATGTAAATATCATAGCCACCCAACCCATTTAAATTGTCTGAAGCGAAATAGGCATAACTGCCGTTTGCCGTAATGGTTAGCCCGTTTTCGTCACCGCTGGAATTGATGGGATAACCCAGGTTTTGCGGTTTCTGCCATTTGCCATCTGTACCTAAGCGACTTATAAAGAGATCTTTATTTCCCATACCGGGCCACCCGTTAGAACAAAAGTAAAGCGTACTATCATCAGGATGTATAAACGGCGACTGCTCATCAAAGGGGGTATTTATTGTTGGCCCCAGGTTCTCGGGTTCGCCCCAACCCTTAGCTGTTAGGATAGATTTCCAAATATCGTAGCCGCCATAGCCGCCTTTACGGTTACTGGTAAAATAAAGTGTTTTCCCGTCTGCACTTATAGATGGTTGAGATTCCCACCCGGGAGAGTTTATGGGCGGTGCCAGGTCAAAAGGTTTAGACCAGTCGTCGCCCTGCTTTTGCGAAACATAAATATCGCACCTGCCTAAACCATCCGGGCGGTTACAGCCGGTAAAAAAGAGGTATTTACCATCCTGCGAGATAGACTGTGCGCCCTCGTTATAGTTGGGCGTATTGATCTGGTTACTCAGATAAACGGCGTTTTGCCATTTGCCATCGGCCTTGCTGCTTTTATAAAAATCTTCGTTGTTATTTATTTTGCGCGTAAATATCAGCGTGCTTTCATCGGCAGTGGCTACCGGCAAATACTCATCATCTTTCGTATTAATATTGGGGCCAAGGTTTATAGGCTTAAAAGCTACGGGATGTTCTAAAGCACGTATTGCAAAATCGCAGTCGGCAGATAGTTTCTTTGCATATAAACGGTCCCTGTCTGTTATGTAAGGGTAAGTTTGATATTTGGTTAAATGGCCTTGTGCATCTTTGTAATGCCCGGTATTTATTTCTGCTTCGCTCAGTTTAAAATAAACCTGCTTATTAAATTCGGGATTAAGTTCAATTGCTTTTAAATATTGCTCAGCTGCCTCTTTATATTGATGTTTAAGGCGGTACACGTCGCCCAATACGAGGTGTGCTTCTACAAATTTACCATCGGCTTCTATGGCCTGCAGCAGCAGGGCTATAGCCGCCTCATATTTTCGGTAATCTACCTGTGTTTTTGCAAGCGCATAATTTTTTACAGCCCGTTCATTATGAGAAGTATATTCGCCGCTTTGTTGCGCCAAAAGGCAAAGCGGGCACAGCAATATCCAGCTAATTAATAAAACTCGCATCATCGGTCTACACAATTGGTAGTCTAATTTACTGTTTTTACGGGATATTCAAATATTTATGTGTTTGCAGCGATATTTCCCACCGGGGGTTTGCCATCACATAGTCAATAATGAGCGGTGTAACTTCGGCGGCCTTAGACCACTCGGGCTGCAAGTACAGTTTACAACCGGCCGCAACTAAAAGTGCCTGTTTTTCTGCCCAGGCAAAGTCAGACTTATTGAAAACAATAACCTTTAGTTCTTGCGCTTGTTTAGCTATTTCTAACCGGGGAGCTTTAAATTTTTTTGGCGACAAACAAATCCAGTCCCAATGCCCCGAGAGCGGGTAAGCGCCGGATGTTTCAATAAAAGTGGTAACACCCTGCGCCTTCATTTGCGCGGTCAAATAATCGAGGTTGTAAATTAATGGCTCGCCGCCGGTAACCACAATGGTTTTAGCCGGATATTTTAAGGTGTTCTGTACAATGGTATCCGCAGCGGTAAGCGGGTGGATGCTGGCATCCCAGCTTTCTTTTACATCGCACCAGGGGCAACCTACGTCGCAGCCGCCAAGGCGTATAAAGTATGCTGCCTTGCCGGTATTATAGCCCTCGCCCTGTATCGTATAAAATTCTTCCATTAACGGAAGCAACGTGCCATCTGCCGGAACTTGTACTGTCGTTTTCAAGCCGCAAAGATAAATAATACCTTGTTGCCAAATTAATATTTGCCTCTTTTAAATGTGCCGATTAATATTTATAATTACCTGAAATTGAGCCTATGAGAAAACTTTACCTTCTGATTATACTTTCTACAGCTGTTTGCTGCCTCAGTTCATGTGTTGATATTGAAGAACATTATGTTTTTAAGGCCGATGGCTCTTGTAATGTAGCTTACAATTTCGACATGAGCCATGCCGTGGCCGTGCTTATGAACCTGATGACAGATTCGGTAGCGGCCACGCCTCAATTTTCGATGAAAAAAGACACTACCCTAAATTTTTACAGTGCCATACCCGATACTACCCAGCAAAAATTAAGCGCTGCCGATGTAAGCCTCGCTAAAAGCAGCAACCTGGGCATAAAGATGGATCTGCGCAAAAATCTGATGAAGATAAGCATCAATCACCAGGCAAAAAACTCGGCAGATCTTAAGTATTACCTCGAGCATATTGCCAAGGTAGCTAACAACAGCCAGTTAAGCTCTGTAACCAAAAATAATAAGGATATTAAAGGTTTTGATGCAGGTACCCTTGTTTCGGGCCAGGATTATTATAACTATGAAATAACCCCCCATAAATTTTACCGCATTGTTGACAAGGCAAAGTTTAACGCCTTTTTGAAGAAAACACAGGCTACGTTTGTAACCGCGAAGGCGTTATTAATAGAAACGCCATATAAGCTTGTATTAAGCTTTGCCAGGCCTGTTAAAACGGTTAGAAACCCCAAAGCCCTGGTGTCTGCAGATCATAAAACGGTTACACTGATCACCACCATGGATGAGGTAATCAAAAACCCTTCGGTAATGAATCTAAAGATAGATTTCTAAAACTGATGAAGTGGTTTGCAGTTGGCAAAGTAGACCGGGAAAACGCTTACATAAAAAAGGTTATGGCCGGCGGTAAAAAACTTTGCTTAGTTAAATACGATCATCAATATTTTGCGTTGAATGCCAAATGCCCGCATGCCGGTGCAGACCTGAGCAGCGGCTGGTGCAATGAGGGTAAAATTATATGTCCTTTTCACCGTTATTCTTACAGTTTAGCAACAGGCAGGGGCAGCGAAGGGCAGGGGGATTATGTACAAACATATCCTGTTGAGATAAGGGAAAATAGTATTTATATTGGCGTGCCCTCTTTTTGGGATGCCTTTAAAAGCAAATGATATGAGCACTACCAACATAGATTCCTTAGTTACAGACTTTTACCAAAGTGTAAGCTTTAAAATAGGTGAGGATAACGACTTTACTTATACTGCATCTTTATTTACTGCAGATGCCATCTTGGTAAATAACAGCTATGGCAAGCCGATAATTTTTAACCCCGAATCATTTGTGAAGGCACTGGTAGAGCAGGTTACGCGGGGCAACCTGACACAATTTGTACAACGCGAACTTTTTTCTAAAACAGAAGTATTTGGTAAAATTGCGCAGCGTGCAAGTATTTATGAATACACTTTCGAAGACCCTTCGGAGGGTAATTTACCTAAAGGGGTTAATTATGTGCAATGCATTTTAGACGACGACAAATGGTTGATATCTTCGATGGCCTGGAACGATGAGTCGGAAGATAACCCGATACCGCATGAATACCATATTGAAAGAAAATAGTATTGAATAATCCCAAAAGCTTAACGTGTTAAAGCGCATGTTGCCACTGCCATAAAATCTTTAACGAGTGCTGTAATAATAAATTAATGAGATCTTCCCGTTCTAAAAAAATATTTTTGGCTTGTAGCATCGTAGTGCCGTTTCTGCTTTACAGCATGTATTATTATGGTATGATGATAAAAAACGCCCCTTACCGTTTTTCTGATTTTAAGTCGATAGTATTTAAATATGGTAAGGGTGACAGCTTAATTAACATCTACGACTCTAAAACCGGGTTGTACCAATATAAAACCCACGGTGGGAAACTGGTAAAAAAGACTTTGCATATAACTAAAGACGAACTCCTGTTTCTGCACCGTAAAGCATCTGATCTTGGATTTTGGAATTTCCCGGTAGATGAGCGGGGCGAAGATTCGGCCGTTAGCCATACATCGCCGCATTATTTCATCCAGCTTAATTATCTTAAAAAAAGTAAGACAGTATTGTTTGATGCCGCATTTGATGGCGATCCATCTTTAAAGGATGCAAACGAGCGCCTGATCAAAGAGATCCAAAAGGTGCTTGATGAAGCTGAAACAAATCAGCATAAATAAATTATGAAAAGAATTTTATTGATATTATTAATAGTATCCTGTTTTAAAACTTACGCCCAGGAAATGACTTACAAAAGGTGGCAGAAAGAAAGTCAAGAAGATATAAGGATGCTGCCTGAGTATGGAAACGTGAAGAAGTCTGATGAGCAAATAAAATCAGATAATGAGCTTATTAATGAAGAGTTAAAGCAATCTGGCACAAGGGAAAAAGCTTCCGACGGACTTGTGCGTTTGGGATTTGATTATATGTATAAGGGGAATTTAAAAACTGCAATGTCGCGGTTCAATCAAGCTTGGTTATTAAATCCAAAAAATGAAGATGCTTATTGGGGTTTCGGCAGTATATATTTTATGCTTGGCAATCAAGATGCCGCACTTCTTCAATTTAATAAAGGCCTTTCCATTAATCCAAGTAGTACAAATATTATTACCGATGTGGCAACTATCTTTATGAGTAAATATGCTACTAACCATAATAAAACAGATCTGGAAAAAGCAATCAACTTATTT
Source organism: Mucilaginibacter sp. (assembly GCA_965277245.1). Classification (GTDB taxonomy): domain Bacteria; phylum Bacteroidota; class Bacteroidia; order Sphingobacteriales; family Sphingobacteriaceae; genus Mucilaginibacter. The sequence continues at coordinate 1,306,641 of OZ255719.1, read as the reverse complement.
AATAAGTCTTATAATATCAACCCAAAAAACCAGAACACCCTGTTTAAATTATCGGCTCTTTACTTGTATGTTAATGATTGCGGAAATGCGAAAAAGTTTTATGACCTGTGTATGGATTTGGGAGGTAAGCCGATTACTGAAGAATATAAGAAAGCAATCAGCGAACAATGTAAATTGTAATTATAGTTGTTCTTGCAATATAATGTTCCTATATTTGCACCTCGAATTTTTAAACAAATAAATAGTATTAACCAATGTACGCAATAGTAAGTATAGCCGGACAGCAATTTAAAGTTGCAAAAGACCAGCAGCTCTTTGTACACCGTTTACAAGGAGATGAGGGCGCTAGTATTGAATTTGACCAGGTATTATTGGCTGAAAATGATGGAAAGTTCACTTTAGGTGCCGATCTGTCGAAAGCAAAAATTTCAGCTAAGATCGTGTCTCATATTAAAGGTGATAAAGTAATTATCTTCAAAAAGAAAAGAAGAAAAGGTTACAAAAAGAAAAATGGTCACCGCCAGCAGTTCACTAAAATTGAAATTACTGGTATCGCATTATAATTAAAAGGTTTCACCCTAATAAAAAGACATTAGAAAATGGCACACAAAAAAGGGGCCGGTAGTTCAAGAAACGGTCGCGAATCCCATAGTAAACGTTTAGGTATCAAAATATTTGGTGGTCAGCCTGCAATTGCCGGTAACATCATTGTTCGTCAGCGCGGTACTAAACACAATCCAGATAAAAACGTAGGTATTGGCAGAGACCATACTTTATTTGCTTTAATAGATGGTAATGTTGTTTTTCGTAAGAAAGCAGATAACCGTTCTTATGTATCTGTATTACCTTTCGAAACTGCACCGGTTGCAGCAGTAACAGCGCCTGCACCAGTTGCAGCAGCCGAGCCGGCAGTAAAGAAAGCACCAAAGGCTGAGGCCGCACCTGCAGCAGAAACTGCACCCGTAGCAGAAGAACGTGCGCCGGTAGCAAAAACGCCTAAAGCTCCAAAAGCACCTAAAGCAGAAGCATCTGTTCCTGCAGCACCTGCAGAAGAAACCGCAACTGATTCTGACGAAGTAACAGCTTAAGCTAAGTAATTAATAAAAATTGAAAAGTCCCCGGGTAACCGGGGACTTTTTTTTGTTGGTATAAATTCGTCATTACGTGTGCTCAGCCAGTTGGGAATTGCCCCGTAACTTCAATCTGCCGTCTTAACCCGCTTCATGATCAGCCTGGCGCTGCCATCACGAAGCATACGTTGCTGCTCTGGCGAAAAACTTTCGCGCCCGCCAAAGTCTTGTACCCAATAAAGGCCGTTGCGCGCAATGCCTATTTCTTTAAAACCGGGGTTCATCAAGTTTTTGCAATGGCCTTCGCTTTTAAACCAGCCGTCTTGCACTTCGGCTATGCTTTGCTGCCCGTATGCGATATTCTCGCCTATTGCAAAGCTTTTGTAGCCGTTAAACACATATCCGGCAGCTGTAATGCGATCTTCTATATTCCGCCCGTCTTTGCTGGTATGGCTAAAATAATTCTGATAGTTCATGTCTTCGGCGTGGCCCTGGGCAGAAAACTCCAGGTTGTTATTCCAAACAAGAGGCGCAGCCGCAGGATAAAATTTATTGCCGCAACTACAGCCAACGGTTCGTACTTTATTTATGCGGTATAAAAATTCCTGCTTAAAGCGGTCGCCTGCAGGCCGGACCTGGGCCATCAGTCCACTTAAAAGCGATATTGTTAGCCAAACGGTTAAGGCCCCCGTTCTTTTAATCGTGTTCATGATTTTAAGACAAAAAAAGCAGTTAAGAGTTTAACTGCTTTAACGGTAGAATTAAAATTTTCGTCTTCGGTATACTACCACTGCAATAAATAAGATTATTGCTGCAATAGGTATTACTATAAAGTAATTGATGCTGGTGTATTGCTTTTCGACTCGCGATTGGCGACTGTATAAAACTTTTTTTTAGTAACAATTTTTGCAATACGCGCCTGCGAATCGCGCTTCATGCTGTCTTTTATATAAGAGTAACGTTGCTCTGCAGCCACGGCTTTTACAGGCCTGTGTAAGCCCTTATAAAGCCTCGAATAGCCAAGCATTACGTCTGCCTGGTAATCTGAAAAACGGTTAACTGACGAAAGCTCTAATGCCTCGCCCAGGTCGCGCTCTGCAAGATCGAAATCTTTGATATCCATTTTGATACCGGCAAGCGTGATTAATGATTTTGTGATATTGGGCACATCGCCTTGTGCACGGGCCATTGTGTTTGATTGCAATATAAACCATTTGGCTTGGGTAAACTTCCGCTGATCGCGGTAAACCCTGGCTAAACGGTCGTAACAAATACGCAGGCCTGTACTGTCGTCATTTCGGGAATAAAAATGCAGGGCCTGATATGTATATTTTAAGGCGTTTTCCTGAAAACTGGTCTTAAGTTGCTTGTCTTGCAGTGCGCTGTAATTCATATAACTGTTAGCCATTTTTGTTAACAACCTTGCCTTTGATGCGTCTGTAGTGGCAACATCAAATCTGGCCTGTAAACTATCAACGGGGTTTGTAGCGGCAAATGTGCTATATGCAGTAACTGAAATAAAAACGGAAAGTAAGAGCTTTTTCATATACCGGAAATTAACATCTTTTATAGATGTTAATACTAATTCAAACGCTGTGCCACAACCACTAACTTAAATATAATAGCTTAATAATGAGTTAATAAAAATGCATTGTTAAAGTAATTTTACACATCGTAACCTATAGTTTGTAAGTTAATTAAGAATTTATCTGCTAATTAATTTTTGGTAGCCTACAAGAAATCTAAGAAATACGCCACTGTAACGTTCAGCGGCGTTAAAAATAGCAAGGCCGGCAACGGCAACGGCAATACCTGCCAAAACATCTAATAAGTAATGATGGCTTGCGTAAACAGCAGCAAACCAAATGCCCAGCATAACAGTGCAAAAGAAAATGTTTATGTACCCTAACCGATTCTTTAGTCCGTAATACAGTACAACAACTATATATGCCGAATGCAAAGACGGCATGGCCGCAAAAACATTTGAACTTTTTGCGTAAAGCGCGTGAAAAACGCCTACATGAAAAAACTGATCGAAACGGTAGAGCCCACCGGTATTGCCGGGCGTATGGGCCAAAAACCGAAAGCCGTGAAGCTGAACATACCAGGGCGGTGCCGCCGGGTACAGGTAATAGATCACAAAGCCTATCATGTTGACCAGGAAAAAGGTAATTGAAAAGCGCAGAAACTGTGCGGGCTTCGCAAAAAGTAAATATGCTGCAAATGCCAGCGGCACCGGTACCCAGCACAAATAAAAAATGCCCGACATTATATCTAAAAAAGTAGCGTGATTTATTTTCCAATATTCATTTGGCGTAAGCAGCTGGTTTTGCCAATGAATACCGAATAGCCGTTTTTCTGCATGATAAAGATCTGCAATGTGCACAGCGTTGTAATTATAATTAGGGAAAGCCTTCATATAATCGAATATTATCCAATAAACGATAAAGATGGCAAAGCCTAATATAAAACGCCGTGTTGGCGCCGAGGCATAGAAAAGAATATTAAAAAAAGCAACAAGGTATAATTGCTCTGCCTTAAACCCTACCAGTAAATATGAAAGTAAAATGTATCCAGCACTAAAGGCGGTAACTGTAACTATAGCGTTAAGCGTTACCTGTTTTGGCAGGGCAGGAGCAGAGGTCATTTACTGCAGTTTTTCAAAGTCGGACTGAAATATCTTATCCCAAAGTGCACTGCTTACGCCATATCCCCTTGATGGGTCCTGGTAATGATGAAGCATGTGATGTTTTTTTATTTTTTTCCAGATGCCACCCTTAAAATTAAAATGATGTATGGCATAATGGCCAATATCATAAACTAAATAACCGATCATAAAACCCGGAAAGAATGCGAAAACATCGGTTTGGTGCGGTAATAATGCCCTAAATAGAAAGAAGAAACCAATAGCCAGCGGCACACTTGCCGAAGGCGGCATTACCAGGCGTTTCGCATCGCTCGGATAATCGTGATGCACGCCGTGAAATATGAAGTGAAGCCGCAAAGCCCAGTCGGCCTTTGGTATATAGTGGAAAACAAAGCGATGGAGAATATACTCAACAAACGTCCAGATGAAAAGGCCGCCAATAAACATGCCGGCAAACCTTACAAATCCAAGCTGTGCGCCAAATAACGCCAGGTAACAGCAATACAATATAACCGGTAAATAAATAATTATCGGCACAAAAAAATGAACCTTTGATAAACTTTCTAACAGGCTGCTTTTAAACATTCGTACAGACTCTTCTGAGTTTGACACATAATTTTTTTTCATCGGTAATCAGGGTTTAAATCTGTCTACTATTTCTTGTCCGGTTGCAGGGTCTGTTCCCCGTAGCTCTATATAAACTACATTTGGGATCCAAAAAGACCCGCCCTCAATTCTTACAAAAATACGGTTTAAAATGGCTTGTTTCTGTCCAATTGTAGTATAAATGTGATATTTCCCATCGGCTCCCCTCATTAAAATTAACTGGAACTTCTTGTAAGACACAAAGCGGATATCGTACTTACCATTGCCCATGGGTTTTTGTATTAACCCGTATGCAAATTTACGCTGAATGTAACCTAACTCTTCCTTCTGGCCTTTTTCGTGGTAGCGTATCCAATAAGCATGCACAGGTTCGTCTGTATTTAGCTGACCGGCAGCGTTAGCATTTAACTCATATACAATGGTATTGGTATTGGGATCGCGCTGCACATAAAACAGGCGGTTAACATTTGCCGGCAAAACCGGGAAACCTGCAGCTATTTTGCTTTTGTGTTTGCTACTATCGGCAACGGTGCCCATGCCGGCCCCTGCAGAAACGGTGCTTATCAGCAGCGATAACGCTAAAATGTAGTTCTTCAATTTTAACAAAGTTCAATTAATCCTCAGGCTGTTCGCGCTCCAACAAGCTTTTTTTTGCGTCCATTAATCGTTTAAAGGCAGTAATATTGGTAAGTACGGCAAGCACCGCGATAGGGATTGTAAATATCGACATTGTTTCGAAAACATGATATCTGATACCCGGCACAAACAGCTTGTAATTACCGCCAATATAAAGCGATGTAACGCCACATAATATGGCGCATAGGCCTATGGTTATAACCCGCTCGGGGCGTTGCATAAGGCCGCCTTTACACTCTACGCCCAGGCCTTCTGCACGGGCGCGCACATAGCTAACCATCATAGAGCCAATTAGCGCAACAAAGGCGAACAGTGAACTTAAAAAGTAGTGATGGGCAACAAGGTACCAGCATATCCCCAGGAACATGATCAGCTCGCTGTAACGGTCTAAAACCGAATCATACAGGGCGCCGAAAACAGATTTCATATTACCCAAGCGGGCTACCTGACCATCGAGCATATCAAAAAGGCCTGCAAATAAGATAAGCGCACCTGCCCAGCCCACATAAGTAAGGTCGCCGCGGTTGCCTTCTTCGGCACCCAATACAAAAATAACGGCAACGCAAACGTTTAATACAAAACCAATGGATGTTACCGCGTTAGGGGTAAGGCCAAGCTTTATCAACACCTTAACAAAGGGATCTATCACTTTGTAAATGTTTAATTGTACCGTTGTTCTTAACGACGATGTCTGGTCGGCCATTTATGCTGATGTAATTTTTGTAAATTTAAAAATCCAAATCAATTCCTGTGTTATTATTATTGTATAAACCGGTATTTTAACCGTATAAGTTTAACGTTGCAACCGAGCGATTTTAAATGAATTGCTGATCCTTAACGCAACGGCAACAGCGGTTTTAACAACCATCTTAAAACTAAATCATCAACGGCAAATTCGCTCCGGCGGTTTTATTTGCTGTTACTGCAAATGTCAATAATTTGTAGAATGCTTTTGTACAGGTAAAGTAAAAATTAATCAATTGATTGATTAATTTTTAACCTTCTTTAACAATAAATAAAAAAAGCCATCCGTTTGCCCGTTAACTAACCGACGAATGGATGGCTTCTAAAAAATAGCCTCACTGTTATAAAGACTCTACCAAATCCTGATAGTAATCCAGCCCCAGGTGAGTGATCAGATCTTCGCCCATCATGTGCCTAAGCGTATTCTGAAGTTTCATTAATTGTTTAAATATATCATGCTCGGGGCGTAACCCCGGTGCAGATTGCGGCGACTTTAAATAGAACGACAACCATTCCTGAATGCCGCTCATGCCTGCACGCTTAGCCAGATCGCTAAAAATGGCAAGGTCTAACGCTACAGGCGCTGCAAGGATAGAATCGCGGCATAAAAAGTTGATCTTAATTTGCATTTGATACCCCAACCAGCCAAAAATGTCAATATTGTCCCAACTTTCTTTATTATCGCCATGAGGGGGATAATAGTTAATACGCACTTTGTGATAAAGTTCGCCGTACAATTCGGGATTTAATTCGGGCTGCAAAATGTCGTCTAAAACACTAAGTTTAGAAACCTCTTTGGTTTTAAAGTTGTCAGGATCGTCAAGAACCCACCCATCGCGGTTACCTAAAATATTGGTAGAGAACCAACCCTTAATACCTAAAGAACGTGCTGCCAAACCGGGGGCTAAAATGGTTTTCATTAAGGTTTGCCCTGTCTTAAAGTCTTTTCCTGCTATAGGGGTTTGTGTTCTTTTAGACAGTTCCACAAGCGCCGGCATATCAACCGTTAAATTTGGTGCGCCATTTACAAAAGGTATACCCAGCTTTAATGCCGCGTAGGCATACAACATACTTGGCGATATCAGTTTATCGTCTGCAGCAAGGGCGGCTTCAAATTGTTCAACCGTTTGGTGTATATCACTTTCCTCAAAGTAAGTTTCAGTTGAACCACACCATAAAACCACCACGCGGCCTACCCCATGCTCTTTTTGAAAGTTTTTAATATCCTCTTCCAGTTGCTGGGCCATTTCTAACCTGGTGCCGGTTTTTACATGCTCGCCATCGAGGTTCTTCGCATAGGTTTTGTCAAATGCGGCCCTCATTGGCACTATGGCTTCCAATTCTTTGCGAACACTGTCAAGCAACGGCTTTTCTAAAACTTTGGCATGAACCGCAGCCTCATAAACGTTATCGCTGTAAACGTCCCATCCTCCAAAAACAATATCAGTAAGATTGGCCAAAGGCACAAAGTCTTTTATTTTAGGGTATCTGTTTTCAGTTCTTTTGCCAACACGAATGTTGCCCATTTGGGTTAAAGATCCTATTGGCTGCGCTATACCTTTATTAACCGCAATAACACCCGCAATCATGGTGGTTGCTACTGCGCCAAGGCCAGGTATCAGAATACCCAATTTGCCTTCGGCAGGTTGAACATTGTTTTTCATTTATATAAGTTTTATTTCGAATTAAGTTTTATAACCACTTATGTGCCTTATACCACGTAATGGTTTCTGCAAGCCCGCTTTTAAGATTATACCTGGGGTTAAAACCAAGATCTTTTTTTGCCGCTTCAATTGTACATGCCCAGCTTATGGCAGTTAGTTCTTTTATTTTATCTCTGTTAAGTACAGGGGTTTTGCCCGTTAAATAGCCTATTTTTTCACTTACTAACGCTACCAGATTTACCAAGCCGGCCGGCAAATGAATTTTATAGGTGCGCAAATTTAAGATTTCCTTTGTAATATCCGCTAAGCGATAACGGTTGTAAACGTTTCCGTCCGACAGATTGTAAGCGCCAATTTTATCGCTAAACAACGCCTTTACGCTAAGTTCGGCCAGGTCTTTCACGTAAATAAAGCTAAAGGCTTGTTCTTTATTAGTAATGTATAATTCTAAACGATTGGCTATTTGTTTAAAAAACATAAAAATACCCTTTTCCCTGGGGCCGTAAACAGCCGTTGGCCTCAGTATAATATAATTCATTCCCGGTATTATGCGCAGCTTTTGCTCGGCCATGAGTTTGCTTTTACCGTACGAACTTATTGGATACGGCGCGGTTACATCTGTAATAGTTTCTGCAACATGGTTAACTGGCCCAATAGCGGCAAGGCTGCTTATAAAAACAAATTTTTTAATTTTCCCCACGGCGGCACGTGCCAGGTTGTAAGTGTAGTAAGCGTTGTAGATGTTATAAAACTCGTTAAATTTGGCCGATGTTGCACCCGCGGCATGAATTATATAATCATAATTATTGGTCTGGATATTTTTTTGAAGCGCAGCCAGGTTATTAAACTCCGGATAGGTAAACTGTATATCAAGCCCTTTTAAATGATCTGTTTTGCTGGTTTCCCTTACGGCCGCATAAACATCGAGATTTTGTTTTAAAGCTTCTAATATGAGGTGATAACCTATAAAACCGCTCGCGCCGGTAATTAAAACCCGGGGTTTCATATGGCCTTTTGGTAAAGGCGATAGGTTTTGTAAGGGTCGCCGTTAATGTCTATAAGCGCTTTGTTCATCAGATCATTATTTTCAAGTATCCAGCCTGCTTCTGCATATTTAAGGCCGCGTGCCTTATATTCTTTTATTACGTTGCCATAAAGCACAGCCTCTATACCGCGTTTGCGATATCCTTCTATAACGCCAAGCGCAAATATGCGTATCCCGGTAATTTTTTTCTTGCCCAGCAGTAATTTAAAAATGCCGGTGGGGAGCAACCGCCCCTTTTTGATCTTTATGAGGATCTGATTTATATCTGGTACGGTGATAGAAAAGCCTACAATTTTTCCTTCGTGTTCTGCCACCATACAAAACGCCGGGTCTATTATTAATTTAAGATCTTTGGCCAGGTAATCAAACTCTTCGTCTGTAAGGGGTACAAAGCCCGCGTTTTCGTCCCAGGCAGAATTATAAACCTCGCGCAGCGCCGCGGCTTCTTTTTTAAAGTTTTTAAGATCTATGTTGCGAATAATAATATCGCTCCGTTTTAAACGCCCCTGTAAAGCGTCCAATAATTTAAATGAGCGTTCGTTATAACCTTCATCACCAAATTTGTAGGCTATAAGGTCTATCTTCTTATGCAAACCTGCATTCTCAACCAGGTTTATATAATATGGCGGGTTATACGTCATCATCACTACCGGGGGGCTGTCAAAACCGTTTATTAACAAGCCGCTTGGCTCATTGGTTGAGAAATTTACGGGGCCGATGATGGTGGTTGCCTTGTTATCTTTTAACCATTTAACTGCCGTTTCAAAAAGCAGATCGGCGGTAGCCTGGTCGTCAATGGCGTCAAAAAAACCAAAAAAACCATCGTGAGTTTTATAAAAATCGTTATGATGGTTATTTAATATAGCTGCTATACGGCCTGTTATTTTGCCGTCTTCATAACAGATAAAACATTGCAGCGGATTATGCTTTACAAATGGATGCTTTGTAAGCAAGTCGCGCTGGCCAATAAACAATTCGGGAACATAGTTCGGGTCGGCCTTGTGTAAATCATGCGGAAAGTCAATAAAAGCACCAAGCTCTTTTTTAGAACTTACAGGTACAATTTTTTTCATTTCGTGAACGATTCGATTAATGATTGCAGATGAGTTAAAATAGGCCTTCGGTTTTATAAACAGCCTGTTTTACTGTATTTTTTCTTTAATTGTAGTGACGCCAACTTCTTTGCAAACCCTTACAATCTTGTCAACGGCTTCGTCTATCTGGGCAAATGTGTGTGTGGCCATTAATGAGAAACGGAGCAATGACGAATCTGAAGGTACCGCCGGCGATACAACCGGGTTTACAAAAACACCCGCATCTTGCAGCATTTTTGTAACCATAAAGGTTTTGTGGTTATCGCGGATGTATATAGGCAGGATAGGGCTTTCTGTTGGGCCAAGGTCAAAGCCTTCGTCCATTAAAAGCCTCATGGCGTAATTAGTGTTATCCCAAAGCTTTTGTATACGCTCGGGCTCGGTTTCAATTATATCTAACGCGGCAATTACACTTGCAACAGCGCCCGGCGTCATACTCGCACTAAACATCAGTGAGCGGGCACGGTGTTTTAAATAATCAATAGTTTCATAATCGGCCGCAATAAACCCGCCTAACGAGGCGAACGACTTGCTGAACGTACCCATAATAAGGTCCACATCATCGGTTAAGCCAAAATGTGAGGCCGTACCTGATCCTTTTTCGCCGATAACACCCAAACTGTGGGCGTCATCAACCATAATATTAGCGCCAAATTTATCGGCAATTTGTACCAGCTCCGGAAGTTTAACAATATCGCCTTCCATACTAAAAACCCCATCTACAGCAATAACTTTAACTGCCTCTTCGGGCAATAAGCTTAATTTACGCTGAAGGTCGTTCATGTCATTATGCGCATATTTTATTACGCGCGAAAATGATAAGCGGCTACCGTCTATAATAGAGGCGTGGTCATATTCATCAAGAATTAAATAGTCGTTACGGCCGGTTATACAAGATAAAACGCCAAGGTTTACCTGAAACCCTGTGCTAAAAAGTACAGCGGCTTCTTTATTTACGTAAGTAGCAAGTCTGTTCTCTAATTCTATATGTATATCTAATGTTCCGTTTAAAAACCGTGAACCTGCACAGCCGGTGCCATATTTGTCAATCGCCTTTTTAGAAGCCTCCTTAATAGCGGGATGATTAGTTAAACCCAAATATGAGTTAGAACCAAACATTAATACCCGTTGCCCATCAATAATAACCTCAGTATCCTGGCCAGATGATATAGGCCTGAAAAACGGATAAGCTCCCGCTGCACGGGCCTCATTCGCATCTGTAAACTGAGCGATTTTATCATGTAGTTTTTTACCCATGTATTAACTCTGCTTTAATTTTTTGTAAAAATACCACGAAAAAGCTTAAAACTTATACTTGGCTTGTAAATTTTTTTGTATTTCATATCGAAGTGAAACAAAATACCAAAGGGCAAATTAATTAAAAATTTATTTTATCCTGTAAACATACTCAAAATATTTTCCACAGCAAAAACATACTTTAAAGTACGTTAATATAACATCCGCCGGTTTTATGTTTACTTATTGTAAGTTTTAACAATAGTTTTATTATTTATAAACTTATGGTGTAAATATGTGTTTTCTCATCATCTACCAGTGCGCATGAAAAAATTATACTACCCGATACTGTTATTTATTTTTTTATCAATTTCTCAAAACACAATAGCCCAATCTGTAAATGATACTACTGCGCGCAACCTCACATTGCAGCAATGTATAGATTTTGCGCTGCGGTTTCAGCCAGCAGTAAGGCAGGCAGCTATAGACGAACAAATAAACGAACGCGATATCCGTATAGGCCTTTCGGCGTGGTTGCCGCAGGTAACATCGGCGGGCAGTTATGACCGGTACTTTCAGCGCGCGGCAACCCTTGCTTCGTCGTCCGGGAGTTCTACGGGAACAACAACAGGGTCGGGCACGGGCACTACAACAGGCACCGGTACAGGCACTACAACGGGAACGGGCACAGGCACCGGTGCAACAACCGGCAGCACGAGCACAACTACAACGGGTTCTACCTCTACACAGCCAATAACTGCAATAGCGAGAAATGTATCTACTCTTGGGCTGCAGGCAAGCCAGGTTATTTTTAATAACGATGTGTTGCTGGCTTCACGGGCATCAAAATACTCGCGTGTTTATTACAAGGAGGGCTCTGAAATTGCGCGCATAAGCGTAGTTAGCGATGTTAGCAAGGCTTTTTTTGATGTGCTTTTGTCGCAGAAACAATACGATATTTTAAATGAAGATATAAAACGTTTGCAGCGTAGTTTAAAAGACGCGTATGTTAGGTACCAGGCAGGTATTGCCGATAAAACAGATTATAAACAGGCAACTATAGCATTAAATAATTCTCTGGCCAGCCGCAAGCAAACGCAGGAGGCCGTAAACAGTAAAACAGCTTATCTTAAACAAGTAATGGGCTTTACCCCGCAGCGGGCCATTAACTTGCAATATGACTCTACAAAATTTGTTTCAGAACTTACCATTGATACCAATCAGGTATTAGATGTAACCAGGCGCGTGGAATTCAGGCAACTGGCTACCCAAAAAAATCTCGACTATTTAAATGTAAATTATTATAAGTATGGTTATTTGCCGTCGCTATCGGCGTTTGCAAGTTATAACCTCCTTTATTTTAACGACGACTTTAGCCAGCTTTACCGTGATGCATATCCCACATCGCTGGCGGGTTTAAGCATCAGTTTACCCATATTTCAGGGCACCAGGCGGCTGCAAAACTTAAGCAAGGCGCGGTTGCAGGTAGACCGGGCAGATCTGGACATTATCAACAGCCGCAATGTGATCAGCACAGAGTATGTCCAGGCTTTGGCAAATTATAAAAGCAATTATACCAACTGGGTGCTGCTAAGCCAAAACGTCGACCTCGCAAAAGACGTTTATAGCGTGGTTAGCCTCCAATATCGCGAGGGTATCAAAACATACACTGATGTGCTGGTTGCCCAATCAGACCTGCGCACCGCCGAACTAAACTATTATAATGCTTTGTTTATGCTGCTATCAAGCAAAATAGATCTGCAGAAAGCATTAGGACTCATTATTCCAAGATAAAGCCTTATGAAAACAAAATACATAGCCCTAACGGTAATTTTGAGCATCACATTATTAAATGCCTGCAAAAAAAAGGGCAAACAAAATGCTGCTTTACCGCCAACACCTGTGTCGGTAACGGAAGCAAAAAAGGCCGAAGCAACCTATTATGATCCTTTTCAGGCTTCGGTAGTTGCACTAAAAAGTGTAGAAATAAGAAGTCAGATACAGGGCTTTATTACCGGTATATTTTTTAAGGAAGGTTCTGTAGTGCACAAGGGTACACCATTATATGAAATTGATAAGCGCAAATATTTAGACGCACTGCAACAGCAAAAAGCTAATTTATTAAGTGCCGATGCAAATTTGGTAAAAGCAAAAAAGGATGCCGACCGATATTCTTTCCTGTTGAAAAATGATGCTGTAGCCCGCCAGACTTATGACCAGGCCGTAGCAACGCTCGAAACCTCCAAGGCTCAGGTAGCCGTAGCCAAGGCCGCAGTGGCATCTGCACAAACAGACCTTTCTTACGCCACCATCAGGGCGCCATTTACAGGCAGGATAGGTATTAGCCAGGTTAGGCTTGGTGCGCAGATATCGCCCGGCACAACCTTGCTTAATACGCTGTCGTCAGAAAACCCGATAGCAGTTGATATTGTGGTGAACGAGCAGGATATTGGCCGTTTTTACGCTTATCAAAAAACACACGCCGATTCTACGTTCAGGCTCCAGTTATCAGACGGTACCAAGTTTACCAGGCCGGGGACCATATTTGCTATAGACAGGGGCGTAAACAATCAAACCGGCAGCATTAAGGTGCGCATCCAGTTTTCAAATCATGATGATGTATTGAAAGATGGTATGAGCGCGGTGCTAAACGTACTTAATAACCAGTCGGGCGACCGGGTACAGATACCCTTTAAGGCTATTACCGAGCAAATGGGCGAATTCTTTGTTTTTACGGTACAGCACGATACCATTGCTAAACAAAACAAGGTTGTACTGGGCCCACGTATACAAGATAAGGTGGTGGTTATGAGTGGATTAAATTCCGGCGAAAAAATAATTACTGATGGTTTTCAACGCTTAAAGGATGGCGGTAAGATCACACTGGGTAAACCACAGGCCGCTGGCGCAAACGGGCAGCCGGCAGCAGGCGGACAGGCAAAACAACAAGGTAAATAACCAGGATAGTATAACAAATGATAGCAGATACCTTTATACGCAGGCCCGTAACCGCTATAGTAATTTCTATAGTGATAGTTGTTGTAGGCTTGCTTGCCATGAACAGTTTGCCTATTGGGCAATACCCCGAAATATCGCCGCCAACGGTTAACGTTACCGCAACCTATACCGGTGCAGATGCACTAACCGTTGAACAAACGGTTGCCACACCGGTGGAGGTACAGGTTAACGGTACACCGGGTATGACTTATTTGCAAAGTAACAGTACCAGTAACGGCGCTATGAGCATGACTGTTAACTTTGAAGTGGGTACAGATATAAATATAGCTGCGTTAGATGTGCAAAACCGTGTTGGCATTGCAACACCAACCCTGCCGCAAGAGGTGCAGCGCCTTGGGCTAACAGTACGAAAGCGTAACCCAAGTATCTTAATGCTGGTAGCCATGTATTCGCCAAATGGCAGCCACGCAGTTACATTCTTAGATAATTATACCAACGTTTTTGTAAGGGATGCACTTTTAAGGTCGAAAGGTGTGGGCGACGTATTTACCCGTGCCGATGATTTTAGTATGCGCATATGGCTAAAGCCCGATAAAATGGCGGCACTCGGCCTGGTTGCGGCTGATGTGGCAAACGCGCTGAATGAACAGAACGTACAGGTGGCGGCTGGTACTGTTGGCGCGCCGCCCGCCGAAAACGGGCAAAGTTTTGAATATACCGTACTTACCCAGGGCCGCTTAAAAACGGTTGAAGAGTTTGGTAACGTGATCGTACGTACGCAGCCATCAACCGGTGCCTTAGTGTATTTGAAGGATATTGCACGCGTTCAGTTAGGTAAATTTAATTATTCCGGAAACTCATTTGTTGATGGGAAACGCGCTTCTTATCTGCTTGTATACCAGGCACCGGGCAGTAACGCAATAGAAACTGCCAAGAATGTTTACGCCACTATGGACGAACTTAAAAAGTCTTTTCCGGCAGGTGTTGACTATGTGGTGCCATTTGAGTCTATCACCGTTGTAAAGGTGTCAGTGAGCGAAGTTGTTCATACTTTACTCATCGCCTTATTATTGGTAACCATTGTAGTATTCATATTTTTACAGAGCTGGCGCGCAACGCTGATACCTGTGCTTGCGATCCCGGTGTCTATTATCGGCACATTTATCTTTTTTGTGCCGCTCGGGTTTACCATTAATACGCTAACACTTTTTGGATTTGTATTGGCCATAGGTATCGTGGTAGATGATGCCATTGTGGTAGTAGAGGCGGTGCAGCATTACATAGACGAAGATAAAATGTCGCCGTTTGATGCCGTTGAACATGCCATGGCCGATATTTCTGCACCGGTTATTGCCATTGCGCTCATTCTTGCTGCGGTATTTGTGCCGGTTGGCTTTGTACCTGGCATAGTAGGCAGGCTATACCAGCAGTTCGCGATAACTATTGCCATCTCTGTGCTCATCTCAGCATTCGTGGCGCTTTCGTTAACGCCGGCCTTATGTATGCTGTTACTAAAACCACATGAGGCTGATAAAAAGAAAAACTTTTTAGATAAATTTTTCGATTGGTTTAATAACTGGTTTGGCAGGGTAACCGAGAAATACCGTAACGGCGTTGATAAAAGCATTAAACACTCCAAACTGGTATTCTTTATTTTGCTATGTATAGTAGTTGGCACTGTATTCCTTTTCCTTAATAAACCTTCGGGATTTATACCTACAGAGGATGACGGCCGTATCTATATCACTTACGATCTTCCGGAAGCGTCTTCAACCCAGCGTACGGTTACCGTTTTGCATGAAATGATGAAAGTGCTCGACAGCATTCCCGCTATTGGCCATTATGCGGCCTTAGGAGGGTTAAACGCAGTTAACTTTGCATCCAAATCAAACAGCGCCACTATATTTGTTCAGTTGAAACCATGGGATGACCGCAGCAATAAAAAAGATCAGCTTTTTGCCCTTGTTGGCAGTTTACAGCAGCGTTTAGCACGGTTTAAAGAAGCTAATGTTGTAGTAATACCACCGCCTGCAATACCTGGTTTGGGCAGTACAGCAGGTTTTTCGTTTATCCTCGAAGAAAAGCAGGCCGGCGGCGATATTAAAAAGTTTGAAGGCATCCTCCAGAAATTTGTTGGCGAAGTGAATAAACGCCCGGAAATTGCGAAGGCATTCTCTTTCTTTACTGCACATACACCAGCCTATCAATTGACTGTAGACAGGGAAAAAGCCAAAAAATTGGGTGTCCAGGTTTCTGATATTAATAATGCGCTGCAAACTTATATGGGCAGCGCCTTTATTAACGACTTTACCCTGTATGGCCGTAATTTTCACGTGGTGGCGCAGGCAGACACAAACTATCGTACTAATATTGGTAACATAGGGCAGTATTTTGTGCGCAACACCGCCGGCGCTATGGTTCCGCTTAGCACCTTAACATCTTATAAGGTTATAGAAAATGCGCCGCTCATATCTCATTATAATTTGTTCCGCTCGGCAGAAATTGATGGTAACCCGGCAGACGGCTATAGCAGCGGTGATGCTCTGAAAGCCTTGAAAGAGGTTGCGGCAAAGTCATTGCCCGAAGGGTACGGGTATGAATTCTCGGGCTTAAGCCGCGAAGAGATTTTATCGGGTTCAAAAACCATTTACATTTTCGCGCTGTCTATCGTATTCGTGTTTCTGTTCCTTGCCGCGCTATATGAAAGTTGGTCCGTACCATTTTCAGTGCTGCTGGCAGTGCCTTTAGGCGCGTTTGGCGCTATGCTGTTCTTAACGTTTAAAGGCAGCCTTACCAATAACGTTTACGCGCAAATCGGTTTGATAACTTTGATCGGCCTATCGGCCAAGAATGCCATTCTGATCGTAGAATTTGCTAAGGAACGGGTAGACAAGGGCCTGGAACTTGAAAAAGCCACTTTAGAAGCGGTGCGGTTACGTTTAAGGCCAATTATCATGACATCGCTGGCGTTTATACTTGGGGTTACACCACTCTTGTTTGCGTCGGGGGCCGGCGCAGAAGCCAGGAAAACCATCGGGTGGACCGTGTTTGGCGGCATGCTTGCCGCAACCTCAATGGCTATATTTATCGTGCCTGTATTGTTTTTTGTGATCACTAAATTTGCCTACGGCAAAGAAAAACTACAGCAATTGCAGGATAATTATAAACAAGAAGAAGACAAACACAATAAAGAGAATAAGAATAAAAAAACCGATAAAAAGACCACGCCACATATTATAAAACCGGGCGAAGAGAATGAAGGAAGGGATAAGCCACCTGCACCCGATATTATTTTACCGGGAGGTGCTTAAGCCGGCTTTAACAGGCCGTTGCAATAAGTTGCCTTTTTAACGTTATTATGTAACAGGCAAATCTACAGGAAGCCAGTTGGGTTTACGCCGGGAAACAATAAGCGTAAACTCAAATTACTTTTAACTAAAGGTATTAAAAAATGATCCGAAAACCGGATTTGGCAAAGATTTTGATTGTGCCTGATACAATAAATTGTTCACTAAAATCTAAAAAATGAAATTCACAAAAACTTCAAAACTGGCTATCGCAGCAATTGCATTTGCCGGGATATTATTAGTACAAAAAGCCAGCGCACAATATTACCATCCGGGTGCCCGGCCGGTTGTTGTAAACAACACAAATGGTTATGACTCAGAAGGCTTTCGTTTTGGGTTTGGTATAGAACCGGGTATCCCTACCGGCGATCTTCGCGATTTTTCGCATTTTGCATTAGGCAGCACTTTGAGGTTACAATATGATCTTAAAGGGCCGGCATCTATAATGCTTACTACAGGATATACTAATTTCTTTGCACGGAGTTATTATGCCGGTAACGGCGTAGTGGTACAACCGCAAGATTATGGTATTGTACCGCTTAAGGCGGGAGTAAAATATTTTGTAGCACCGCATTTTTACATCAGCGGCGAAGCTGGTGCAGGCTTTGAAACCACCAGGGGTTATTACAATAATTACTATGAAGGTACCAAATTGATACTATCGCCGGGAATTGGTATTGCAGAATCGCATACCGGCCTGGATCTTGGCTTGCGTTACGAGAATTACTCCGGCAGCGACAGTGGCAATTTTGGAATGGTTGCGTTGCGTATTGCTTACGGAATAGGCTACTAACAATTAATGCCTCTAAAAATGAAAGGCCTTTCAAATTGAAAGGCCTTTCATTTTATTGCAATTTCTCAAGCGCATCCTTTATTCGTTTTACGGCCTCTACTAATTTATCGTCGGCAGCGGCGTACGACAGGCGGATTGACTTAGGATCGCCGAAAGAATCGCCGCCAACGGTGGCTACGTGCGCTTCTTCTAACAGGTAAATACTCAATTCATCAGCATTATTTATTGCATTACCATTAAAGCTTTTACCGAAAAACGACGTTACATCCGGAAAGAAATAAAACGCGCCGTCCGGAAGGTTTACCTTCAGGCCTTCTATATCTTTTAATAAACCGTAAACCAAGTCACGGCGGCGTTTAAAGGCATCGCGCATGGTGTGTACGGAATCGAGCCCGCCCTGATAGGCAGCTTTACCCGCGCGTTGGGTGATGGAACAAGTGCCGGAGGTGATCTGCCCCTGCATTTTATCGCAGGCAGCGGCTATTTCGCTGTTAGATGCAGTGTAACCGATCCGCCAGCCGGTCATGGCAAAAGCTTTAGAAAAACCGTTAATGATAACAACCCTATCTTTTATGGCTGCAAACTGCGCTATAGACTCATGCCCGCCAATAAAATTAATATGCTCATATATTTCATCAGACAGGATATAGATTTCCGGGTGGCGTTCAAATACGTCAGCTAAAGCCATTAATTCTTCTTTGCTGTAAACGCTGCCTGTAGGGTTACAAGGCGATGAGAACATAAACAATTTAGATTTAGGCGTAATTGCTGCTTCCAATTGTTGCGGAGTTATCTTAAAGTCCTGCTCAACAGGCGCTTCAATAAATACACTAATACCTTCTGCAAGCTTAACAACTTCCGAGTAGGATACCCAATAAGGGGTTGGAATGATCACTTCATCGCCGGGGTTAACCAGGCAAAGCACCGCATTGGCAATTGCCTGTTTTGCACCGGTCGACACTACTATTTGCGAAGGTTCATACTCGAGATTGTTTTCATCTTTAAGCTTTACAGAAACTGCCTTCCTTAATTCTGGATATCCCGAAACCGGCGTATAATGGGTAAAGTTATCGTCCATAGCCTGCTTGGCGGCATCCTTTACGTATTCGGGTGTATTAAAATCGGGTTCGCCAAAACTTAAGCTGATCACATCAACCCCTTTTGCCGCCAGCTCGCGGCCCATTTTTGCCATTTTAATGGTCTGGGACTCGGACAGGTTGTTTATCCGGTTACTTAAAGCACTCATGGTAAGTAAATATTATGTAGCCGGCAAATATAGAAATTAGTTTGCCGGTTATTGGGCGGTTGTTTTTAAATTTGAATTCAAATAAAGTCATTGCAGCAAAAACGTAACATTATCGTATTCGCACTTATCATGAGCGTGTTGCTCATGCTGGCCAAGTTTACTGCGTATTTTATTACCGCTTCTAATTTTATCCTAACAGATGCTGCAGAGAGTGTGGTGAATGTGATAGCCAGTTCTTTCGCCTTTTACAGTATTACCCTTGCTTCGCAGCCAAAAGATATCAACCACCCGTATGGCCATGGCAAAATAGAATTCTTTTCTGTTTTTATCGAAGGCACGTTGATCAGCATTGCAGGGATAATTATTGTTTTTAAAGGCAGTTATGGCCTGTTTTACCCGAGTAAGGTACATGATATACTCGCCGGGGCTATCATTATAGGTATTACCGGCGCTATTAATGGTGGTATTGGATATTATATGATAAACAAGGGCAAAACCTTGCAATCTATAACATTAGAGGCCGATGGCAGGCATCTACTTACAGATATGGTTACCAGCGGCGGCCTGGTAATTGGCTTAACGCTTATTTACTTTCTCAGCTACCCGTGGCTTGACAGCGGGTTGTCGGTTTTAGTTGGGCTGTATATTTGCATTACAGGTTATAAGCTGGTAAGGCGGTCTGTAGGCGGACTTATGGACGAAGCCGATTTTACCATAGTGCAAGACATTATCAGGATACTTAATGAGCAGCGGAAAGTAGAATGGATTGATGTGCATAACCTGCGCGCGCAAAAATATGGCAACGAGTTGCACATAGACTGCCACATGACGTTACCAAATTATTTCGACCTTAACCGCGTTCACGAAGAGGTTGCCCTGGTAGACAGAATGATAAATACTGAAACCCACATTAACACCGAGCTTTTTATACATACCGACCCGTGCATTCCATACTGTTGCCACTATTGCAGTATGCCCAATTGCCCCATACGGTCTCAACCTAAGAGCGAAGAAATAACCTGGACAATGGACAACGTGACCCGTAATAAAAAACATTTTGAAGAATAATGGCGCTGTTTAATGTAAGGGTGTACGGTTTGTTGATCAACGATCAGAATGAAATTTTGATTAGCGACGAACAGGAGTACGGCATGCAATTCACTAAATTCCCGGGTGGAGGCTTAAAGCTGGGGGAGGGGTTGATTGACGGCTTAAAACGTGAATTTTTAGAAGAGTGCAATACCCGTGTTGAAGTGCTAAGTCACTTCTATACAACGGATTTTTTCGTTAAATCGGCGTTTAACGACTCGCAGATCATCAGCATTTATTACAAAGTAAAAAACGTTAATGATCTTAAACTGAATTTTAAATCTAAGCCATTTGATTTTGAAGGTACAGAGGAACCGCTACAGTCTTTCAGATGGGTAAAATTAAAAAAACTTAGTGTGGTTGACATGACCTTCACTATTGACCAGCATGTTGTTAAACTACTAAAAAGCACCATATGACACTTGCCGAACGAGATGCGAAAGTGATATGGCACCCATATACCCAGATGCAAACAGCCGGATTACCAATTGGCATTGTACGGGGAAAAGGAGCCTGTGTTTACGACGAAAACGGCAAAGAATATATAGATGCAGTATCATCGTGGTGGGTAAATTTATACGGGCATGCCCACCCCTACATAGCGCGAAAAATTAGTGAGCAACTGAAAAAGCTGGAGCATGTGATCTTTGCAGGTTTTACACATGAACCTGCTGTAGAACTTGCTGAGCGGTTATTAACAATTATCCCCAACAATCAGAAACGCGTTTTTTATTCAGATAACGGCTCAACGGCAGTTGAGGTAGCGCTTAAAATGTGTTTGCAATACTGGCGCAATAAAGGCCAGACGCGCACTAAAATTATAGCCTTTAAAAATGCTTATCATGGCGATACTTTTGGGGCCATGGCGGTTAGCGGCCGCAGCACATTTACAGCTGCTTTCGATAATTTATTATTTGAGGTTGAATTCATCGACTTGCCGGCGAATGATAATATAGGTGGCCTCAAATCTCATATTTCACATCTCCAATCTCAGCCGGCCTGTTTTATTTTCGAGCCCCTGGTGCAGGGCTCTGCAGGGATGCTGATGTATGATGCTGAATGTTTAAACGAGTTGATGGCACACTGTAAACAAGAAGGCGTTTTAACCATAGCCGACGAGGTATTTACCGGTTTCGGCCGCACAGGAAAGTCATTTGCGTGCGATTATTTAAGTGAACAGCCGGACATTATGTGTTTTTCAAAAGGGATAACAGGTGGTACCATGGCATTTGGTGTAACAACCTGCACAGCCGAAATTTACAATGCTTTTTTATCTGAAGATAAGATGAAAACGCTTTTTCATGGCCACTCTTATACCGCTAACCCAATAGCCTGTACCGCGGCATTGGCAAGTATGGACCTGTTTTTAAGCGAAGAAACACCTGCTAATATTAAACGTATTAGTGATGAGCATAAACTTTTTAAAATTAAAGTAGCAGCGCATAGTAAAGTAAGGGCGGTAAGGCAAACAGGTACCATTATAGCCATTGAATGGGAAAACAATGACGCCACTTCTTACTTAAGCCCGCTTCGCGACCGGTTGTACAATTATTTCCTGGATGCAGGGATCATCCTGCGGCCGCTTGGGAATATCGTTTATATTTTACCTCCGTATTGTATTACAAACCAACAGCTGGGCTATATTTACAGCAAAATTTTTGACGCTTTAAACGAGATCTAACATGGCTTTAACTGATGTACTTGCTAAAATAGTTGCCAACGATCACACACATGCACGCTGGTTAAACACCCTTTCGCTGATGGAGAATACCGGCGCCAGGAAAATATCGGCCAGCGAAGACCCCGCCACCGTCACTTATATCATATTAAAGCATGCGGCAGAAGAACACCGCCATGCGTTTTATCTTAAAAAGCAGATTGAAAAGGTAGCCGATAAAACCTGCCCTACTTATGCCAATGAGTTTTTGGTTGCGCCATTCAGCAGCAAATATTACCTTAATCAGTTAGATGTTTCAGTATGCAGGTATTTAAAAACCGAATTAAAATTAAAGGGAGCGGAACTGCGCTTTGCCGCATATCTGTTAGTCACTTATGCCATAGAAGTACGTGCAGATGAGCTTTACCCCATTTACCAGGATGTTTTAACAGAAACCAACAGTAAGGTAAACGTAAAATCTATCATTTTAGAAGAAGAGGGCCACCTGGAAGAAATGATAAACCAGTTAAAAACATTTTCGCATGACTGGCAGCGCCATGCGGCAAAGGCCGTGGAAATTGAAACCGTATTATTTAACGAATGGGTATTGCAGCTCACCAAAGAGGTAGAAACTGAAAAAGCTTTTTAACATGAGAACACAAAACTAAAGTTTGGCGCCTGGGTTAAAAAGCTTTTGAAAAGTGTTGTTTACTATTATCTGCCGCCTCTTAAAGCCGCCATATCTGCAAGCGTACCCCTGTCATAACCGGCAGGTATTGCAAAGGTTCCGGCCGGTGCTTTGGCATCGGTAACTGTTTTAACTAAAATAGAAAGTGGCTGGCCTTGCTGGCTGGTAGTAAACTGAATAGGAAACCCGCCGGCTGCCGCAAAATATTTTGTAAGGATATTCACAGGTATGCTTACATCGTTTGTAACCCAGGCTTCAGATGTTTGCTTGGTTTTATTATCTAAAACGATCACTTTTTTGCAGTTGAAGCCGTTTATAACCTTGGTTTCGGTACCCGGTGTAAACTTAAAATCGGGCTCCATATCTTTCGCCTGCTCCAGTTCTGCAGGAGTACCGATAAATGCTTTTTTTATGTTTGCTACCGGTACATCTAAAATAATAGCCAGGTAATCGCCGCCCTTAGCCATTAAGGTCCTGAACGAGGCGGGGCCGGCCTTTCCCGAAGTAGAGCTTGAATCGCCTTTAAAATAAAGCTGGGCGTCTGCAGTCTGGCCCATTACGGTAGCTGTATAAGTTACAGTACCCTCTGTATAAGCCTTTTGTGCAGAAGCGTTGATTGCGGTTGCAGAAAGTATAATACCTAAGGCAACATTTAAAAAATTTAGTTTCATGGTTTTAATTTGATACAAGTTATCTGTTTTATGATTTAGATACAAATTTTCTTTTTCGTTTAATACAGTTTGTCAGTTAGATGCCACAACCAGGTATTTGTTACGCTTTAACAACACGTAATTAACGTGGCCGTTTTTACATTCGCCGGTAAGGCGGTTAACATTTGCAACCGAGTTTGTGCCATCAATAATAAGGGTTTTAAACTGATAATAAGTTTTTAAAGATGTAACAGGTACATGAGGGTTACCGGTGAGATAGAGATAGTCGGCAGTAAATTTTTTTGTTGGCGGAAATCCGTCCATGTTACTATCAACAATAATAAGCTTCTTATTACGGGATTGGATCATATGATAACTTTTAATAAAGTTTCCTTTTTTGAGATCATCTTTTAGTGCAATATTCGTGAGGGAATCAATTCTGTTGCTGTCGGCAGCCGGCTGGATATCGTATTTGTAGTTTGCATCGGCAGGCTTTAGGTCGCTAAGCACAATACCGTTTATGCCATTTTTAAAAAGAATACCATAGTGTTTATTGAGGCTGAAAAAAGTGATGGTATTTTTCCTTGCGCCCGCAATATTTCTTGCTGTTAGTGAGGTAGATACCACCAACAGGCAAATTAAACTGGCCGTTAATAACCACGATTTGCGTTTATATAAAAAGTAGAAGAACACTATGATACAAACGAACAGCATGGTACATTCTAAAGTGTTAAACCAGATTTTATTTACCGATGAGAACGGCTGGTGTTCTATCAGCGCCAAGCCTTTATTCATGACCAGTATAGTGTACTCCAGTATCCGGAAAATAGCGTTTCCTAAAAACGGCACCCACGAGAACAGCATGGCTAATATGCCGCTAAATAAGATCAACTCCGATGGGATAATGATAAACAGGTTGCTGATTAAAAAGTAAAGCGGGAATTGGTGAAAATAAAAGGCGCTAAGCGGAAAGGTAATTACTTGTGCAGCAATAGATGCAGAGATATAGTACCAAAGTTTGCGGGCATATTTGCTCTCGAAATTGAACCACTTATTAATAACGGGCTGCAGCATGATCAGGCCCAAAACAGCCAGGTAGGACAGTTGAAAGCCCACATCTGTGATCAAAAGCGGATCGTAGATCAACAGTATAAAAGCCGATAACGCCAGGAGATTAGCCGTGTTGTTATTCCGGTAACCGGCCCTGCCTAAGATAACCATGCTGATCATAATGGCCGACCGGCATACCGCGGGCGAGAACCCCGTAAGCATGGCATACCCCCAGATCAGTAGAATAGAGACAATTGCTTTTACCCACTGCCCACGGCGCGATCTGTTTAAAAAGCTTAAAGCAAAACTGATGAATACAAATACGATAGCTACATGTGCACCAGAAACAGAAAGCACGTGGATGGTTCCCGTTTTAGAATATGCCTGTAAAATATCCGGGCTAAGTTCTGCCTTGTATCCAAGTATTAAGGTTGATGCAACGGCTGCTGCATCTACATCTTTAACATTTGTTTTAAACAGCCTCACCAACCGCTGCCTTAATTTTATAGAATACGCAATAACCGGGTTACCTGCGCTCTTGGCTATAATTTTATATTGCCCAGGGTACAGGAAACTTTGACTATAAATGTGCCGATTTGCCAGGTAGGCTTTGTAATTAAAAACTGCCGGATTAAGCGGCGGGTCTATGGCTTTATAATTTCCCGGTAGCAATAACTCATCGCCGTAATTAAAAGTGGTTATACTGTCGGCCATAATGGTAACAAGCATCTTTCCACGGGCGGGAGCCTGATCGGCCCGGATAATGTTGGCGCTAAAATGCCAGTACTTTGCCTTTAATGCAGGTTCGTTATTAATGATGGCTACTAACTGCTTTGCCTTTTGGTTGCCAAAATAATTTTTATAATTGCGATCATCGCGCTGCTCCACGACTAATATGCCGGCAAAAAACAAGAGCAGATGAAGCAGTAACCCACCCAGCCATGAAAATTTGTAAACGTGAAATTTATTATAAAACAGGTTGGAGCCGATAAACAGCATTAATATCAATCCGAATGCCATCAATGGAGAAAATAATGCTGTCGGATCAACTATTGTTGCGCAAAGTATTCCCGCTATAAACGGCAATAGATAAACAACAAACGGGACTTCACCCTTATGCTTGGCAATCATGAAAAGTGTAAATGCGTCATTGCGAGGTACGAAGCAATCGCCAACTTACAGCGCAACGTTGCGAATAGGGGATTGCTTCATTATTCCTCGTCGCAATAACGTATTAATGATTTACAACTCGTCCCTAACCTCTATCAAAAACTTTTTCATGTTTTCCAGGCTGGTTAAAATACGCTGCTGGCTCTTGGTAGCGTCTGTATTTTCTTTCATGTGCGCCTTAGCACCTTCTATAGTGAATTTCTTTTCGCGTATAAGGTATAAGATCACCTTTAAGTTCTCTACGTCTTCGTTAGTAAAATAACGATTTCCCTTTTTGTTTTTCTTTGGCTGCAGAATGTCAAATTCCTTCTCGTAATATCTCAGCAGCGACTGATTAACCTTAAACATGGCCGAAACCTCGCCCATTGTAAAATAGAGTTTGTTGATCTCGCGTTCCTGATAAGCCATAAACAAATGTAGTTAATGTAGTGGAAAGTTGATAGTCCATGGATCATAGTTCATGGATAAAAATAATTTTATACAGAAAAAGGTTATTATAACTATGATCCACGAACTATCAACTACTGTAAACTTCGGAACGAATAATTACCTTTGCAGCCTTATGACAGCTTCAGAAATCCGTCAGGCTTTTTTAGATTTTTTTGCATCCAAAGGGCATGTAATTGTGCCTTCGGCGCCCGTAGTGATTAAGAACGACCCAACACTCATGTTCACAAACGCGGGCATGAACCAGTTTAAAGATATTTTTTTGGGCGAGTCGCCGGCCAGGTTCCCGCGCGTGGCAGATACCCAGCGTTGCCTGCGCGTATCCGGTAAGCATAATGACCTGGAAGAGGTGGGCATCGACACCTATCACCATACCATGTTTGAGATGCTGGGCAACTGGAGTTTTGGCGATTACTTTAAAAAGGAAGCAATTGAATGGAGTTGGGAATTGCTGACTGGGGTTTATAAAATTCCGCAGGACAGGATCTACGTTACTTACTTTGAAGGCGACGAAAAAGAAGGCCTGGCCAAAGACCAGGAGGCTTACGATTACTGGAAACAATTCATCAGCGAAGACCGCATACTACCCGGCAACAAAAAAGACAACTTTTGGGAAATGGGCGAAACCGGCCCATGCGGGCCATGTTCTGAGATCCATTTCGATAGCCGCAGCGACGAGGAACGTGCCAGGACCGACGGCAAAACATTAGTGAATGCCGATGACCCGCTGGTTATAGAGATCTGGAACAACGTGTTCATGCAGTTTAACCGCCTTAAAGACGGCTCGTTGCAGCCGCTGCCAAATAAGCACGTAGATACCGGCATGGGTTTCGAGCGGTTGGTGCGTGTGCTTCAAAACAAAACATCAAACTACGATACCGACGTTTTTCAGCCGTTGATACAATTCATTGCAGAGAAAAGCGGCAAAAAATATATCAGCGCTGCAGAACCCGGCCATGATGGTTGGAACGATGCGGTGGCTATGCGTGTAATGGCAGATCATATTCGTGCGATAAGCTTTGCCATTGCAGATGGTCAGCTACCCTCGAACAATAAAGCAGGCTATGTTATCCGCAGGATCTTGCGCCGCGCGGTAAGGTACAGTTATCAGTATTTAGGTTTTAAAGACCCATTTTTAAATCAGCTGGTGCCGATTCTGGCAGAACAGTTTAAGAGCGTGTTTGATGAATTGTACAGCCAGAAAGATTTTGTTCAGAAGGTTGTTTTGGAAGAAGAGATGTCATTTTTAAGAACATTACAAAATGGTATAAACAGATTTAATTTTTTCACAACATCTGTGAACTATTTTAATTCTGAGGATGTCAAATCAAATTCAGATTTCAACGAAATCGATACCACGACGCCTAAAATTATAACAGGTAAAGTAGCTTTTGAACTTTCTGATACATTTGGCTTTCCTATTGATCTTACAGAATTGATGGCAAAAGAAATTGGATTTTCTGTTGACATCGAAGGTTACGAAGCCGAACTCCTTCAACAAAAAAACCGCTCCCGTGCAGCAACAGCTATTGATACCGGCGACTGGATTGTTTTAAAAGAAGATGATACGGTTCAATTTACGGGTTATGATGAGACCGAAAGTGTTGCCCATGTAATTAAATACCGCAAGGTAACCGCCAAGGGTAAAGAGCAATACCAGATCGTGTTAGATATAACGCCTTTTTATGCCGAAAGCGGGGGACAAGTGGGTGATGTTGGCGAATTGGTTTTCCCTAATGGCGAGATCATACCGGTAACCGATACGAAGAAAGAAAACGGATCAATTGTTCATTTTACAGACAGCATTCCCGATGCAGTTGGCGACGCCTTAACAGCCATTGTCGATGTTGAGCGCCGTAACAGCACAAACAGCAATCACTCCGCCACACACTTATTACATGCTGCCTTAAAGCAGGTTTTAGGTACCCACGTAAACCAAAAGGGTTCATTGGTAAACGCCGAATATTTACGATTCGATTTTTCGCATTTCAGCAAGGTTAACGAAGACGAAATAGCGGAAATAGAAGCCATCGTTAATCAAAAAGTGCGCGCGAATATCTTTTTAAAGGAAGAACGTAACGTGCCCTATCAGCAAGCGCTTAGCAGCGGTGTTACCGCCCTGTTCGGCGAAAAATATGGCGATTACGTGCGGGTGATCACTTTCGACGATAAGTACTCTAAAGAGCTTTGCGGTGGTACGCACGTTAAGGCAACGGGGCAAATAGGCTATTTTAAGATTGTATCAGAAAGCGCAGTAGCGGCAGGTGTGCGCCGTATTGAGGCTATAACCGGAGTTGCAGCAGAGCAGTTTATTATTGAGCAGAACAAGTTGGTGCAGCATTTAAAAGAGTTGTTGAAAAACCCTAAAGAGATTTCTAAAAGCGTGGAATCGCTTCTTGAGGAAAACAATAAACTAAAAAAGGAGATCGAAAGGTCGGCATTAGAAAAGGCGGCCGTTTTAAAGACCGAATTAGCTCAAAAGGCAAAAAGCATCAACGGCATAAACTTTATTGCCGAAAGAGTTGCGCTGCCAAACGCCGATGCTGTTAAAACCCTGGCTTACCAATTAAAAGATATTGTGCCAAACCTATTTTTGGTTTTAGGCGCCGATTTTGACGGCAAGCCAAACATCACCGTGATGATTGCCGAAAATCTGGTGAAAGAAAGAAGCCTTAATGCAGGCAATATCGTCCGCGAACTGGCCAAAGATATACAAGGCGGGGGCGGCGGGCAGGCATTTTTTGCCACCGCAGGCGGCAGAGATATAAACGGGCTGGACAAAAGCCTGACAAGTGCCGAAAACTTTATCAGGCAACTTTCAATTTAACCATTAAGCAAAAAAATTATGAATTAATTATTGTATTAATTAAAATAAGATTTAGATTTACCCAGCCAATTATACCGACGCGTTAGTTTCACGGTTTCATCTGTGAGATTAACGCGTTAACCATTTGTAAGCATCCCGACAAACAAGAATGGTTTTGCAAACCTTTGTTGCAGGTCAATTGGGCATTTATAGCAATTAACCCTATATTGCGCTCTATATAACATACACGGCCATAGCAGACTTTTTTGGGGCCGGTTTTAAGATGACAGCATTAGCAAATACGATAACTGAACAGTACGAATTGGTGGTAGGCCTCGAAGTTCATATTCAGTTATCTACAAACAGCAAGGCCTTCTCGTCAGACTCTGCCACTTTTGGCGCCTTACCCAATCATCATATCAGCGCCATATCCTCCGGTCACCCGGGAACTTTGCCTTTCATCAATAAAAAAATGGTGGAGTATGCGGTTAAAATGGGTTTGGCTTGTAAGTGTTCAATTAACCCGCGTAATTTTTTTGCGCGAAAGAACTACTTTTATGCCGATCTGCCCCGCGGTTATCAGATCACGCAAGACCAGCAACCTATCTGTATTGGCGGCCGGATACCTATTCGCCCAACTAACGGAACAAAAAAGGATATTGCGATACACCATATCCACATGGAAGATGATGCAGGTAAAAGTATACATGACCTGCACGATACTCATTCTCTTATAGACCTTAACCGGGCAGGTGTACCGTTATTAGAGATCGTATCCGAACCAGATATGCGGAGCAGTGAGGAAGCCGCATTATATCTTACCGAGATCAGAAAAATTGTGCGCTACCTTAACATTTGCGATGGTAATATGGAAGAGGGGAGCCTGCGCTGCGATGCGAACATATCTGTACGGAAAAAAGGCGCTGCCGAATACGGTAACCGTTGTGAGGTAAAAAACCTTAATTCGATACGTAATTTGCACCGGGCCATCGATCATGAATTTTTACGGCAGGTTGATGTAATAGAGGGCGGCGGGCATATAGATCAGAACACGCTGAATTTTAATGCCGAAACAGGCGAAACATCCGTACTTCGTAATAAAGAAACGGCTAACGATTACCGTTATTTCCCGGAGCCCGATCTGATACCGGTTACCTTATCGAAGAATTATATCGACGGTATAGCAGCTGCAATGCCTGCCCTGCCCGAAGAACTTTATGCAAAATATACCACCCAGTTAGGCCTCACAGATTACGATGCGGCGGTATTAACAGCAGATAGTGAATTGGCCATTTTTTTTGAAGAATTAATAAAACTCACCACAAACTATAAATCAGCAGTTAACTGGTTAATGGGCACAGTTAAATCTTATCTTAACGAACATAACATATTGCTGTCGCACTGCTATTTAAAGCCCGAAATTATAGCCGAACTTATAGTATTGGTTGACAGTGGAAAAATAAACAATACCATTGCTACGCATAAACTTTTCCCTGCCTTACTACAGCAACCCGGTATAAAAGCGCTTGAGGTTGCCGCACAAATGAACCTGCTAATCAGCGAAAATAAAGATGAGGTTGAAGAATTTATTCACGAAGCCATTAACCGGCACCCCGATAAGGTGAGGGAGTACCAAAAAGGGAAAAAAGGAATCCTGGGCTTATTTATGGGCGAGATCATGAAACAATCCAAGGGGAAAATAGACCCGCAAAAAACTAACCAATTATTAATAAAAGCACTGGAAGAAGCATAATGAAACCATCATGGAACATGATAGCTTCATCACTGTTAAACAAAATATGCGATGAAAAATTTTTTTAAAATTTACACACTTACATTAATCGTAGCGCTTGCTGCATGTAAAGACCAAAAATCCTTCACCTTTAACGGCGAACTAGATCACTTTGGCAAAACCAAAAAGGTTTATCTGCTGGCCGCAGATAGCAGCAGCATTAATGTAGTCGACTCATCGGCAATCGCCGCGGACGGAAAGTTTGCATTTAAACATGTTACTGCGTATCCTAATTTGTTCAAGCTTCGTACCGGCGACCAGATATTTGATTTTATTGCACAGAATGGTGATGATATCAGCTTCAAAACAGATCTGGCCGACTCAGCGCACGTGTATACCATATCCGGTTCTGCCGAGTCTGAAAAAATAAAAGAGTTTAATGGCATAAGTAATATGTATGGCGACAAGAATGCTAAACTGGTAGCGGAATATCAGGCTAAGGCCGCAAAGGGTAATTCAGATTCGCTTTTAAAAATTTATCAGCCGGTGTTTCAAAAAAATCTTAATGATTATGCCGTTGCGGTTTTAAAGTTTGTAAAGGCCAACAACAAATCGTTGGCGGGTTTTTATGCCGCTACCTCTGTAGATCCAATGCGTTATGAGGAAGACCTGGTAAAATACGCGGAGAGCATTAAAGGCGATTTTAAAACTAACCCGGCTGTGCAAAAATTTATAACACAAATGATGTTGGCCAAGCCACTATCTGTAGGCAATAAGGCGCCAGATTTTACCACTAATGATGCCACGGGCAAACCGGTAAAACTATCAGATTACAAAGGCAAATATGTGCTGGTTGATTTCTGGGCATCCTGGTGCGCGCCATGCCGTGCCGAAAACCCTAACGTGGTAAAAATGTACGGGCAGTATCATAACAAAGGAATGAACGTGCTTGGCGTATCATTAGATACCGATAAAAACCAGTGGCAAAAAGCCGTAACGGCAGATAAACTTACCTGGCAGCACGTATCGGACTTGCAGCGTTTTGACGGCCCTACAGAAAAGCTGTATCATATAGAAGCTATACCCTCAAATTTCTTTATAGACCCACAGGGCAATATCATCGCCAAAAACATTACGGGGATTGATCTTGAAGGAATGTTAAAGAAAACGTTTAATAAGCCATAAATTGCTGTTAAGATAAAAAGGTGGTTAACAATTAATTAACACACATTTAACCGTCATGTACTTTAAAGCCGTTACATTTATCAAAAATTGAGCCCTATGAGTACGTTAACCAAGCACAAGATCCTTATCGTTGATGACGAACCCGATATACTTGAATTGATAGAATACAATTTAAAGAAAGAAGGTTACCAGGTTAGCACCGCCCGTAACGGCCAGGAAGCTGTTGCCGAGGCTAAAAAGGTACTACCAGACCTGATCATCCTCGACATTATGATGCCCAAGATGGATGGCATAGAAGCCTGCCGCATTATGCGCACCATGCCCGAATTTAAAAATACCTTTATGGTTTTTTTAACTGCAAGAAGCGAAGAATATTCGGAAATTGCAGGTTTTAATGTTGGAGCAGATGACTACATAGCCAAACCGATAAAGCCGCGTGCATTGATAAGCCGCATTAATGCCATACTTCGCAGAAACTCATCGAATGAAGAATTAAGCGATAATAAGCTGGAAGTAAGCGACCTGGTTATAGACCG
Organism: Mucilaginibacter sp.; assembly: GCA_965277245.1. GTDB lineage: Bacteria > Bacteroidota > Bacteroidia > Sphingobacteriales > Sphingobacteriaceae > Mucilaginibacter. The sequence goes on along the minus strand of OZ255719.1, from coordinate 1,274,545 downwards.
CGAAGCATATCTGGTTTTTCAGCACGGCGAAAAAGTAGTGCTGGCAAAAAAGGAATTTGAATTACTTTACTTACTCGCTTCTAAACCCGGCAAAGTTTACACGCGCGAAACCATTCTAAAAAATATCTGGGAAGACTCTGTGGTAGTAACCAACCGCACCATTGATGTTCACATCCGCAAGTTGCGGGAAAAACTTGGCGAACAATATATTTCAACGGTAAAAGGGGTGGGTTATAAATTCGACGCTGAACAATAAAAGATACCTCCGTTTTAATAACGGAGATATTGTTTTTATCACGCTTTTTTCTTGGCAGCTGTAGCCTTTTTAGTAACTGCAGCTTTAACCGGTCCGGCAGATTTAGCAGCAGGTTTTGTTTCTTTTTTCACAGCGGCTTTCGCCTTGTCTGCAGTTTTGGCTACGGCTTTCCCGGCAGTATCTGCAGTTTTTGTTGCTTTTGCAGCCGTAGTTTTAGCGGCAGGCTTAACAGCCGTTTTTGCTTTAGTGGCTCCTGCCGAAGCTTTGTCGGCAACTTTGGTTGCGGTAGTTTTGGCTGGCTGTTTTTTGGCAGGAGATTTTGCAGGCTCTTTGGCTTTTACATCTTCTTTAATTTCTGCCACTTTCTTATCGATGGCTTTTTTAGCAACTTTTGCTTCGTCTTTAAGGGTTTCTACCGCGTCTTCGGTCTTGTCTTTAGTTCCATCCCAAAGTTCTGAAACGGAGTCGGCGATTTTTTCGAAAAATCCTTTTTCTTTAGATTGTGTCTTACTCATGGCTTATCGGCTAAATGTTATTAATAGGTTGATTGTGAGTTGATAACATTTGTGATATTTAAATTGTTTGTTTTTCTGATTTCTAACATTATCTCACAGAAATATCTTTTAAATTTTTAACCGTATTTTTGCGCCATTCAAAATGAAAATTCCAAAGTTTACCGATCTTATACTGTTTGAAGATGATAACATCATCGTTGTAAACAAACCTCCATTCATCAGCAGCCTTGATGAACGCGAAGGCGGCGAGATGAATATGCTGCGTTTGGCCAGGATGTATGTTGATGACGCGCAGATATGCCACCGCCTGGATAAAGAGACCTCGGGCGCGCTTATAATAGCTAAGAACCCCGAAGCTTATAGGCTGGTATCTATGCAGTTTGAGCGCCGTAAGGTTAAAAAGGTTTATCATGCCATAATAGAGGGCACGCATGTTTTTGAAGAGCTGTTTATCGATCTGCCTATTCTTAACACCGGCAAGGGCAATGTGAGCATCAGCCGCCAGGAGGGCAAACGGGCAGAGACCTGGTTCCAGTCGTTAAAATATTATAAACACTATACGCTTGTAGAATGCCGCCCGGTTACGGGCCGTATGCACCAGATTAGGATACACCTGGCTACGCAAAAAGCCTCGATTGCTGGCGACGCCATGTATAAAGGTAAGCCGGTTTTTCTGTCGAGCCTTAAGCGCAAATACCATTTGGGTAAAGACCAGGAGGAGCAACCCATTATGAAGCGTTTTGCACTGCATGCCTTCGAAGTAACGTTTAAGATCAACGAAAAAACTGAGGTAACTATCCATGCACCGTATCCTAAGGATTTTGATACACTGCTGAAGTTGCTGGATAAGTTTGACGGGTAAGTAGTTGTGAGTTGCGAGTTGGATAAGCATTATTGCCTGGATCAGTCTGTTAATGGCGTTTTCCTGACAACCCGCAACTGACAATCGCAACCAGGTTATTTCTTCCCGTAAACCAAAAAATGTTGTATTGGCAAAAACTCCTTGTCTTGCACTAATTTAAATCCATTTGCGGCTAATTCTTTATTGTCTTGGGCAACGGTAGTTTTGTGCAATTCTTTAATCGGTACGTTTAAGTCTTCACCGCGATATTCTAATAACAGAAGTTTTCCGTCGGGTTTCAGGCTTCGGCGTAAGGCTTGCAAGTACTCATGGGGGTATGATAGCTCGTGGTAAACATCAACCATCATAGCCAGATCAATGCTGTTTTCAGGCAGGTTAAGCGATTGCTCAGTTCCCTTAATCACTTCCACATTGTTTAACTTCAGTTGCTTGCTTTTATTCTTCAGGAAATTTATGGCTTCATTTTGCAGTTCTACTGCATAAACTTTCCCCTGCGGTACTTTTGGCGCAATCCGAAAGGTATAATAACCGGTACCCGCGCCAATATCTGCAACTACGCTATTGGCCTTTATCGGCAGGTTTTCTAATGCCAGTTTTACATTCTCTTCTTTCTGCCGCGTATCGCGTTCCAGCCATTGGGCGCCGCTAAATCCCATTACCTGTGCAATTTCGCGGCCCATATAAAATTTGCCGGTGCCATCTGCAGAGGCTTTTCCGTGGGTGTAAAAATCTTCCTGACGCGCGGTTCTTTGCCCGTGTTTTTGCGGTATGCAAAATGTTAGGATGGCGGTAAAAACAAGAATGTAAATTTTGTATGGCAGCATAACGATACTATTATTGTTAGTGCGATGAACGAAGCAATCGCGAACTACATAGATTCACTCTGTAAAGCAAGAGATTGCTTTATACCTCGCAATGACAAATTTACAAAACGGTCTTTAGGTGGTATAACCCAGTATTTTTAATACCTGCTTGCTATTCTGCTCTTCACCAAATACCTCGAAGTTAAACGTTTCGTCGCGGTTGCGGCGAATGATCACATGCTTTGGCGATGGCAGCAGGCAATGGTGAATACCACCATAGCCGCTCAGCACCTCCTGGTAAGCCCCGGTATTAAAGAAACCCAGATATTGCACCTTACGCGTCTTAGGCATAAACACGCTGTTCATATGCGCTTCCTGGTTATAATAATCCTGGCCGTCGCAGGTAATACCGCCAAGGTTAACACGCTCATATTCAGAGTCCCAATTGTTTATTGGTAACAGTATGTATTTCTGGTTCAAAGCCCAAACGTCGGGCAGGTTGGTAATAAAAGAGCCATCGAGCATTAACCAGCGTTCGCGGTCGTTTTGTTGTTTGCGGCCTAATACTTTATATAAAATGCCCGATGCTTCTGCTACAGTATACTTGCCAAACTCGGTAATAATATCCGGTTCCATAGTCTCGTTGTCGGCACATATCTCCTTTATACGGCTCACGATCTCGTTAACCATGTACTCATAATCAAAATCAAACACCAGCGAATCTTTGAATGGCATACCACCACCAATATCGAGGGTGTCCAGATCGGGGTTTATCTTTTTAAGTTTGCAGTAAAGCGTTACATATTTCTCAAGTTCGTTCCAGTAATATGGTGTATCAGATATGCCCGAATTAATGAAAAAGTGCAGCAGCTTTAATTTAAAGTTGGGGTTCTTTTCTATCTTGTTATAATAAAAATCAATGATATCCTCCTGGCGGATACCCAAACGCGAGGTGTAAAACTGCGAGTCGGGCTGCTCTTCAGCTGCAATACGGATGCCCAGGTTACAGGGCGTGTCCATTTCTATCTCGTCGTCAAAAATGTTAAACTCTTCTTTATTATCCAATACGGGGATAATATTAATAAACCCGTCGTGCAGCATATCTATAATATATTGCTTATACTGAAAGGTTTTAAAACCGTTGCATATAACCGTTACATCTTTAGTTAAGGCGCCCTTTTTCTCTAAGGCATCTATCATCGGCATATCAAAAGCCGACGATGTTTCGAGGTGGATATCGTTTTTAAGCGCTTCTTCAACAATGTGCTTAAAGTGCGAGCTTTTGGTACAATAACAATATTTGTAACCGCCACGATAGTTGTTCTTAATGATGGCCTGCTGAAACATCAGTTTAGCCTGCTGTATTTTTTTTGACACGATGGGCAAATAAGTAAAGCGAAGGGGGGTGCCGTAAGTCTCGATCATCTCCATGAGGTTCAGATCGTTAAAAAACAATTCATCTTCAATGATCTCGAAACCATCCTGCGGGAAACCCACACTAAGATCAAGAAACTCCTGGTAACTTTGCATCTATTTATATTAGTGTATTTTGTGCAAAAATGTAATTTTTTTGCGGAATTATAACTGTTGCTGGTATCTCGTATTATAGTGGTAATGTAATTTGTGAAAAGTTGTTTGGATTGGCATTATACCTTATTGATTTATAGATTTAACATCAAACACAATCGGGGCTGTTAAAGAGAGAGACAGGTGTTTACGCTGAGGGACTTTAAGCAGGTGTACTGGCTATTTAAAATGGGTAAAGAATTTATCATTTGGAAAAGAATGTTTAGTGCTTATCGGTCCCGGCCGTCCCGCCATTCGCTCTATTTCATGCCGCTGCTATCGGGTTTAATTTGAGCGTTATTGCCTTCGCTTTGATCTATGAGCCATCAACTATTATCAAGAAAAGGCAAATGCACCTCTGCCAGCATACATCTTGCGCTGCCGCCGCCAATTGTTTCTATGGTCGATATATCGGCGTAAACAATTTTGGCATACCGCTCAAGCTGCTGTACCTGGCCGGGATTTAACGATTGAAACGCCTGCTGAGACATTATCGATAGTTTTTCACCCGCGGCATTTTCAACCTCCAGCATATTGCCTGCAAAGCAATTCATTTGATCGAATGAAATATTGATAACATTTTTACAGGTATTGCTAAACGAATTTAATAACGTCGTTCGTTCGGCGTGATCTGTAATGCTGTCCAGGCAAATAACAACAAAACCTGTGCCTATGCACATTAACACATTGGTATGATATATCGGTTGGCTATATTCATCTATTGCATTAAATATCAATGGTTTAAAGTGTTCTTCTTCGCAAAATGCTTTAAGAACTTTTACATCTGTTCTGGGCGACAAGCAGGCATAAGCTATTTTATTTTGACGATCTAAAACCATGCTGCCTGTGCCTTCCAAAAACTGATTATTTGCTTCGAACCGGCTCAGGTCAATCGCTTGAATAACTTTAAATTTTTCTTCAATTATGCGAATAATATCTTCCCGCCGTTCAAGCCTGCGGTTCTCGGCCTGCATTGGGTAAAGCACCACATGTCCGTTATCATGAAACGAGACCCAATTATTCGGAAAAATAGAATCCGGCGTATGCGGCGAAATAGTGTCGGTAACTACAATCACATACACACCGTTTGATCTTAATACCGCTACAAAGCCGTCAAACTCCGCGAGCGCTTTAGCTTGCAATTCTTCGGCTGCCGAATCAGGCTTATTTTGAAACGCATTGCTCCCCGCAGTTTGCTCATTAAAGCCAAACCTAACGGGGCGGATCATTAAAAGGTTGGAAGTTGTTTGCATGTTTGTTAATCCGGAAAGTCGGCATGGCCGAAAGTCCGAAAAAAAAAAATTTAAAATCTTTGAATGAAGGCGACTTCACTCAATAACTCAATAGCTACATCTCATCTCTTAACACCGGCAGACTCATGCAATGGAAACCACCGCGCGCGCGGGATAATTCTGACGATGGCATGAGGATGATCGTGTTTTCTATTTCATCGGCTTTAACTTCGCCGCTTTCAAGCTGTTGCAGCAGGTCTTTAACCTTAACAGCGCTAAAGCCGTTTTGCTTAAAGGCTTCCAGTGTTTTATCGTTTCGGTCGTAACCCATAACCACACCTTCTTTAAGCGCTAACAAGTTGCATGAATCCGTCCATTGCTCGCGTGCATCAAAAGGGAAGGCGTTGTTGCCCGAATAAATAAACCTGGTAGGTTCGGTACAGTTCAAATCATGCTGACTAATATCGTCCAACAATTCTTCCAGGCTTTTAAATTTTCGCGGTTGCTGCTGGTCGCTGTAAAACTGAACGATTTCGGGTTTATCTTTTAATTTCTTATCTACAAACCACGAGATGGGTTCCAGTTCCTGCACTGCAGCTTTTGCTATGGCAAGCGAACCCAGCAATACCCATACATTGCGTTTAACCTGTGTAAAAATAGTATCAATGTGCATGTAATCCCGTTTATGCGGAATTTTTACGATGGTGACTTTCTTAACTACCTTATTTTCAAATAGCAACTTAATAGCCTCATTAGCGCCGCTTGCCGATGTGCGCTCGCTACAGCCTATAATAACGTGCTCTGCGCTTACTACCATTACGTCGCCGCCTTCGAGTGTGGTTTTTTCATCATGCTCTTCGCCGGGGCGTAAAAAATGTTGGATCGTTTCCGGGATCTCTAAAATGTTATCGCGGTAGGCGGCAAATAGCGGATGGTTGAAGAATATATACCTGGCCAGTAAAGTTTCGCGCGAACGCGCTTTTTTTGCCGGCTTATTAATCAGTATGTGTTTATTAATTACGATACCGATATCTCGCGAAAAAATGAGGTTAGGTATTGGCGAAAATATCATGTTATCACCGTCTATCGAGCCCGATATAAAGATCTTAGCTAACTCGATTGGGTCCGTATTCATCAGCCGTTGCTGTAAGCGATAATTGCAACTTTCTATTGCGCAAACAGAAGCGACAAGTTTGGTCTGGATTTCCTGGACAGCCAAGATATCAGATAGTAGCGATTGTATTTCAATAACTTTTGCCGAAGAATGGAAGCCGATATCATCGGGCTTGTAAAAATTTCTTTTAGTTTGTTCAGCGTCAATTTGTGCCAGTTTTCCTTTTATCTTGGGTTCATCAAGGAAGTACATCAGCAGCTTCACGTAGTGATCATATTCTTCGGTACGCATGGTGTCCAGGTGCACAATGTCTTCAAAGAGCCAATCCTGTGCCTTTGATGGTACAACTTTGCCGACCCCGCTATCGGGACTATGAATAAGCAAAGCGCGCAAGCGCCCAATTTCTGATGTAACGCCGAGATTAAATTTTTTATCTGTTATCATAAGCAGCAGGCAAATCTATACAGATTTTCGGGGATATAATTATTTCGGGCAGGTTGCGCCAATTTATTAATTTTGGCAATGGATTTTATTATTGCGGCAGTTGTTAAAGCTGCCAAATTTTTATACAGTATTGATATTGCCCCAGCCGAAATTGCCCTGCAAGATACCCGCAAAGAGTTTGAAGGCCAGGTTACCATAGTTACGTTTCCGTTCACACGCTTCTCAAAAAAAACTCCGGAAATTACCGGGCAGGAGATAGGCGATTTTTTGCAAAAGGAACTGAAGGATGTTTCTGCATTCAATGTGATCAAAGGCTTCTTAAATGTCTCTTTATCTGATGCCTACTGGCTTGATAAACTGAACAATGAGATACTTAAGCCAGATTTTAGTGTTGCCAAACCGAACGGTAAAAAGGTAATGGTAGAATACTCATCGCCAAACACTAACAAACCCTTGCATTTAGGTCATGTTCGTAATAATCTGTTAGGTTTTTCTGTAGCAGAAATTTTGGCTGCTGATGGCTACGAGGTGTTTAAGGTTAACCTGGTGAATGACAGGGGCATACATATCTGCAAATCTATGCTGGCGTGGCAACAATTTGGCAATGGCGAAACTCCACAATCCTCGGGTTTAAAAGGCGATCATCTGGTGGGCAAGTACTATGTGATTTTTGATAAGGAATACAAAAAACAGATAGAAACACTGCGCGAAACCGGCCAAACGGAAGATGAAGCAAAAAAAAACGCCCCACTTATAAAAGAAGCCCAGGAAATGCTGCAGCAATGGGAAGCGGGCAACCCGGAAGTAAAAAACCTTTGGAAAACCATGAATGGCTGGGTTTACGAAGGTTTTGAAAAAACCTACAAGAGCCTTGGCGTAAACTTCGACAAGTACTATTACGAGTCTGATACTTATTTGTTGGGCAAAGATATTGTTGATGAAGGGCTTGCCGGCGGCATTTTCTTTAAAAAGCCGGATGGGTCGGTTTGGATAGATCTAACCGCCGACGGCCTTGACGAAAAATTAGTACTTCGTGCCGATGGTACTTCTGTTTACATGACCCAGGATTTAGGCACTGCCCAGCTAAAATATAACGATTTCCAAATGGATCAGTCGATATATGTGGTTGGCAACGAGCAGGATTACCATTTTAAAGTGCTTTTTCTTATACTGGAGAAATTGGGTAAGGCCTGGGCGAAAGGACTATACCATCTGTCATACGGAATGGTAGATCTGCCATCGGGCAAAATGAAATCGCGCGAGGGCACGGTTGTAGATGCAGATGACCTGATAGCCGAAATGAACCAGACGGCCAAAACCACTACCGAAGCGCTGGGTAAGATCAATGACATGAGCGACCAGGATAAGTGGGCGCTTTACCACATGATAGGCATGGGTGCACTTAAATACTTTTTGCTGAAAGTTGAGCCTAAAAAACGTTTATTGTTCGACCCTAATGAGTCTATAGACTTCCAGGGGCATACCGGGCCATTTATACAATATACCCACGCACGTATCAAATCTGTATTAAGCAAAGCGGAGGTTAATTTTAGCCAAGCAACAACCGTGACAGAATTAGATGCCGTTGAACGCGATCTAATTATAACTATTACCCAGTTTCCGGTAATGATAAGCATGGCAGCCCGCGATCATAATCCGGCGGTGATAGCCAATTACGTTTATGAGCTGGCCAAAGCCTATAATAAGTTTTATCACGAAAAATCTATACTGCAAGCCGAAGACGAGACGTTCAAAAAATTCAGGTTACAGTTGTCTTCAGCCTCGGCGAAAGTTATTAGTAAGGGCATGAATTTGTTGGGTATTCAGGTACCCGAAAGGATGTGATTTGGGAGGGTAAACATGTTCCACCTATTAATAACTTGCACAATCTTCCAATCTGCTGGTAAATAAGATGTAGGCACACGTTCCGCCCGCATTCCACCCTTTGGAGTCAGGTTAATACATAATAACAGGCATAAGGTGTCATGTATAATTTTTGCCCTTTTTGTATAATTCAAAATTTCCCGTATTTTATCACGATGAAATCCTTAAAACCGGCACTATTTTCCATCGCTTTATTTTTAGCGCAATTTTGCTTCGCACAGCAAAAGGTAAAAACCAAAGACTCTCTCAATATCGCTAAAGCGCTATCTATTTATAATATCGGTACGCCTTTATTATCGCCCGACGGGCGTAAAGCAATTGTGGCAGTTACAAAACCGGGCACATCTTCAGAACCGGCGGTTACGCATTTATGGCTTGTAGACATGCAAGCGGGTAACATAAGGCAGTTCACTAGTTCGCAAAAGTCTGAAAGTGGCCCAAAATGGTCGCCTGATGGTGGCCAGATATCGTTTTTATCGTCGCGAAGCGGCATGCAACAGATATACCTGATGAGCATGCAAGGCGGCGAAGCGTTGCCGCTCACTAAATCTAAAACCGCTATAAGCAGTTATGAATGGAGCCCCGATGGCAAAACCATTGCTTATATAACTAATGACGAGTTAACAGATTCAATTAAAAAACGCCAGGCTGATAAGTTTGATGAGCGGGTAATGACCAGTGATGACAAGCCGTCAAGATTATACCTCATAAATACGGATACTAAAAAGACCCGACAAATTTTAAAACGTAACTGGGATATCGACGAAATAAAATGGATGCCATCCGGAGATCAATTGATGATTATTGCAGCCGATTTTCCATCGTTAGAAATACAAGTACCAAAATTGATAAAGTATAATATAAATGATTCTACAAGTACAATACTTGCGTCGCCAAATCATAATTTTTGGGGAAACATGAACATATCGCCCGACGGGAAACAAATATTCTTTTTAAGTGCACGTACAGACGGCCCGCAGGCACATGATCTTTTTGTCCTGGATATGGCCGAAAATAAATTTAGAAATATAAGCGGAAAAACGTTAGACCGAATACCCTCGCATTTAAAACTTACCGAAAATAACGGTGGTTTTGCAATAGTGCAGCAAGGCTTTAACAGCAGGCTTTATCATCTAACAAGCGACGGCACCGCCACGGCCGACGAAATGAGCGACAACCTTTTGAGTTTTGACAGGGCTGCAGACGGGGCCCTTATATATGTAAAAACGGACTTTACCCACCTCCCTGAGCTTTACCTCAAAAAGCCCGGCGCGCAGTCGATAAAAATATCTGATTTTAACAGCGGTTTTGCCGGCATGCCCGTTGTTGATGCCACTATAATATCTTACAAAAGTTTTGACGGGAAGTTGATAGAAGGGGCGCTTTATAAGCCGGTGAATGTAAGCCCGGGCAAATTACTGCCTATGGTTTTATACATACACGGCGGCCCTACCGGTGCATTTGCTAATAGCTACAGCTCCTGGGCTCAAATTTTATTAAGTGAAGGTTATGCGGTGTTTTGCCCTAATATTAGAGGTTCCACCGGCTACGGCTGGGATTTTTTGATTTCGAACCGTAAGGATTGGGGCGGCGCCGATTATAAGGATATGATGGCCGGAGTTGATTATTTGGTGGCCCATGAAAATATAGACGCTAACAGGCTGGGCATCTCCGGATGGTCATACGGCGGATTTATGGCCGACTGGGCCGTGACCCAAACACGTAGATTTAGAGCTGCTTTTTCGGGCGCCGGCCTTTCCAACCTGGCCAGCGAATTTGGTACCGAAAGCGGTGTGGATTACGATCACTGGTTTTGGGGCAAACCTTATGAAAATTTAAAGCTGTATTACAAATATTCGCCTATAGCCTATGTTAGAAATGCCAGAACACCTACACTTATTGTACAGGGCGAAGATGACACTACAGATCCTATCGGGCAGTCGCAGGAGTTTTACCGGGCATTAAGATTTTATAATGTACCGGCAGAACTGGTTGTTTACCCGCGCGAACCGCATGGCTTTAGAGAACTAAACCACAAAGTAGATTACTTTAACCGGATGGTTGCCTGGTTTAAAAAGTATATATAGCGTCGTATTATAACTAACAAAAAAAGGCCGTCCATATGGAAGGCCTCTTATAGCCATCTCCTTCAGGAGAAGGTTGGCTAAGTTTAACTGTGCCAATATCCCTTTACCCAAACGTGGCCGCGCGGGCCCTGGCGCCAATATCCCGGTGCGTAGGTATAGCCACGGCGAGTGTGAACGTAGTGCCCGTTTACATAAACGTATCTGCCCCCGTTCCAAACCCATTCGCCGGGTATCCAATAAGCATCGGCATACGGGGATGCGGGGCGTACATAGTAGGGTTCCGCGGGTCTTTCGGCTACATAGTAACTGCCGGAACATGCAGAAAATAAGGTAGTTGCTAACCCTAATCCTAAAATTAATTTCGAAATAGTTTTCATGGTAATTTGTTGTTTTACGTTAGGTATGACAACAGACCTTAATAAAAGTTTAAATAGCCACAAATTTTGATGCAACAACCAGGTCTTTGCTTCCCCGGGTATATTTATAAAATCCTTCTCCACTTTTTACGCCGGTATGCCCGGCGGTAACCATATTTACCAATAGCGGGCAAGGCGCATATTTAGGATTGCCAAAACCGGTGTGCAAAACATTTAATATGGCCAGGCAAACATCAAGGCCTATAAAATCGGCAAGCTGCAGTGGGCCCATTGGGTGGGCCATGCCTAACTTCATTACCGTATCTATTTCGTTAACGCCGGCTACGCCTTCAAATAGTGTATAAACAGCCTCATTTATCATGGGCATTAAAATGCGGTTAGCAACAAAACCCGGATAGTCGTTTACTTCAACCGGCACTTTCTCAACTTTTGCAGCCAGATTCATAATAGTTTCAGTTACTGCATCTGTTGTGCCATACCCGCGTATCACTTCAACCAGTTTCATTACCGGTACAGGGTTCATGAAATGCATCCCGATCACGTTACCAGGATTTTTAGTAACAGAGGCAATTTTTGTGATGGATATAGAAGAGGTATTGCTGGCCAGTATACTGTTGTCGCCGCAAAGCTCGCTCAACTGCTTAAAAAGGCCGAGTTTTATATCACTATTTTCTGTAGCGGCCTCGATCACTAATTCCGCGCCCTGTACGGCAGTCATGAGATCTGTATACGTAGTAATATTATTTAATGCGGCCCGTTTATAGGCGTCATTGGCGCTACCTTTTTTTATTTGTCTGTCCAAATTAGCGGCAATAGTTTGCATGGCCTTGTCGAGAGCGGGCTGACTGATATCTGTCAGGGCAACCTTGTAGCCGTGCTGGGCAAACAAATGCGCTATGCCATTCCCCATAGTGCCCGATCCAATTACCGTAATTTTTTCCATGTTCAAAAGTGTAAAAAAAATTGGTTAATGAACAAATCCTTCTCAGGAAGATAAATAAAGCGAATCGCCTGCTTTTTTAATATTCGCTTTGTTTACTTTAAGAAGTTGCGGTACCCGGCCTAAAAGTTTCATTCTTGTGTACTGGAGCAGATAGCGTTCCGTTTCTTCATCGGCTTTGCCGTTAAATATTATTCCTTTAATCGGGATATCGTACCGTAACAACATTTCCCAGGATAATAGAGTATGGTTAATGCTGCCCAGGTAATTTTGAGAGATCAGGATAATCTCAACATCTAAAACTTTTATCAGGTCTATCATTAGGTCGCTGTCGTTTAAGGGAACCATCAGCCCCCCGGCGCCCTCAATTATTAGCGTGTTATCCGTTGCCGGTAGTTCAAAAGAGGTCAGCTTAATTTCGACACCATCGAGCATAGCCGACTTATGAGGCGAAAACGGCTGGCTAAGCCTGTGTGTTTCCGGGTGAAAAGCCGTTCTTTTGTTTGTTATCAGGCTTTTTACTTTTAGTGTATCACTATTGCCCAGATCACCCGATTGGATAGGTTTCCAGTAATCGGCTTTAAGCTTTTCTGTTAGTATCGCCGAAACGAGGGTTTTCCCAATGCCGGTACCAATACCGGTAACAAAATATTTTTCAGCCATTGGGCAAATTATTTAGTATAGCAGTAAGTAGTTCAATTTCATCAACAGTATTAAAACTGTGCATACATATCCGTAAACGTTCTGTCCCCGCAGCCACGGTAGGGCTTAATACCGCCCTCACATCAAGCCCTGCCAATTGCAGTTGCTCTGCTGCATGCCCGGCCCTGCGGTTACTGCCTTTAACAATGCATTGAATGGCACTTGTGCTTTCCGTTGCCAAACGTTGCTTAAACAGACTAATATTGCGTTGTAACTGCTCAATGGATCCCTGGGAATGAGTTAATAATTCATAAGCCATTTTGATAGATGCCAGCTGATGAAAGGACGCAGCAGTGCTATAAATAAACGACCGCGCAAAGTTGATGAGGTAATCGCGAAGTATATTGCTTCCCAACACAATTGCACCATGCACGCCCATAGCTTTACCGAAAGTAATGACCCTTGCAAATACCTTGTCGTGTAAATTTAACTTATCGATTAGCGCTTTGCCGAAAACGCCGATAGCGTGCGCCTCATCCACAATCAGATGGGCATAATACTTCTGCGTAAGTAAGGCTATATCTTCTAATGGGGCAATATCACCATCCATTGAATAAACGCTCTCTACTGCTACATAAATATTGCCTTTGCTATTTTTTAACTTTTGCTCAAGGCTGTTAAGATCGTTATGCGTAAAGGTATATCGGTTGGCATTACTTAGCCTGATGCCGTCAATTATGGAAGCATGGATCAATTCATCGGTAATAACGGTATCGCTGCGTTGTGGCACGCTGGAGAACAACCCAACATTTGCATCGTAACCCGAGTTGAAAAGCAAACCCCCCTTATGACTATGATACACTGCTATCTGCTGCTCCAGTTCTTCGGCGTATTTAAGATTTCCGGTTAATAAACGCGAGCCTGTAGACCCATTTTTGAAATCCGGGTAGCGCATTAGCTCGTCGGCAATCATCTGCCTTAATTGTGCAGAGCGTGCAAAACCGAGATAATCATTGGAAGAAAAATCTATAAGATCAATATTTTCAGGTTTGAGTGCCCTGAAGTTTCCGGCTTGTTGGCGCTCATTAAGCCGGTTAAGCAGAAAGTTTTCTGATGGATGCAGCATTTTAATTTACCGCTAAAATAAAAAAAGCGGCCGATAGCCGCTCTTTTTATAAAATTACTTAGTTGGAGGGGGAGGGGTGCCGCCACCGCCGCCCATGCCGCCACTGCCTTGTTGCATACGGGCACGCATATCATCCTGCATTTTTTTGTAAGCAGCAGCCTGATCTGCCGTTAAAATCATGGCAATTTTAGACTGTGTCATTTGACGAACGGGGCCCATTGCAGCCATCATTGCCTGCCTGTCGCCGTTTGATGCGCTACGAATGCTATCTTGTTTAGTAGCCTGCATAGCCAAAATGGTGGTGATCTTAGCAGTCTGATCGTCAGTTAACTTTAAGTTGGTTTGCATCGCTTTTGCCTGATCTTCGGGGCTCATACGCATACGGCCTCCTTGTGCATGTGATGCTGCTGTGATCCCTACGAGGAAACAGCACATTAACAAAATTCTTTTCATTTTTTAGTTGTTTTATAGTTGAGATAAAGATATACCCTTATGGTTTAACTACAAACGTGTAACTTAATTGTTGCTGAGTTTCGATATGGATTTTTGCATTTGTGTAAGCATACTGGTAACACTTTCCATAGTTGGCTCTGGCGCAGGCGCTGGCATGTGGGTAGAAAAATATGCCTTAGCTTTCCAAACTTCTAAAATATCTTCGCCTGTAATTTCATAAGGGTCATATACGGGGTTGTCTGATACCAGTTTCAATTTTTTATTCTCCTTATATTTATTTCCAATTCTTTTATAAACAACACCTTCTGTTTTAGAAACAACTACATAGGTTTCTGCCGATTTTATATCGGTCCAGTTCTCTACATACTCCCCAATAACTATACTGCCCGATTGCAGCGGCAGCATTGAATCGCCCTTGATCTCAAATGCACGGAAAGTACCTTGTTTAAACATAGGCAAATAAAACTTTGGCAAGCTGCCCACAAATTCGGGATCTGCATAACCATTAAGATATCCGGCGCTGGCCTTCATTGGCACCAGTTCTATATTCTCATTATCTTCTTTATCAACCGTTATGCTCAACACACGCATTGCTGCGCCATTGCCTGTTGCCTTAGGTTTCCATTTTTCATCTATGGTGTCATTAATTAAGGCGTCAATACTAACGTTAAAATACAATGCTAATTTTTTTAGTAGATCATATTTTGGGTCGGCACGGTCTTCTTCATAAGCGCCTACTAATGAGCGTTTAATGCCTATTTCGTTGGCAAATTGCTGTTGCGTTATCGCTCTTTTTTTCCGAAGAAATTTTAGGTTGGATGAAATTATTGACATAATTATTTGGAATTGCTAAATAAGTTAGTAACTTTATGCTCATAAAATTAGTAAATATTTTTTTAACTGCCAAATTATATTATCAAATGAAACGGTTTATTTACATCATCACAGACAGAAACAGGAAAAATTTACATGTTGGCCTATGCTCAGACCTGGTAAAAACGCTTAAGTTTTATACAGATATGCCCACGTTGTTTTCCGATAACGCACAGCAATTAAACCGTTTGGTTTATTTTGAAGAAATAAATAGCGAAGATATGGCTATGGACAGATTTAAATTTGTAAGCACTTTTACGCGCAGCCAGAAAGAAAAAATGATCAGGTCTGTAAATGCCGATTGGGTAGACCTGACCATTGGATTAAATTTTGAGCAAAGCATGCAGGCAAGAATTCACGTACGCCCTGTAGTTATGGCGCAGCGTATACGGCTTACTGCTTAATAAATTTTAAAGCACCCGAGTTCATGCAATACCTCTTGCCGCCACGGTTGGCAGGGCCATCGTCAAAAACGTGGCCAAGGTGAAGGCCTGTGCTTTTTTCCACCACTTCGGTACGTTCGCCGTCGGCATCTGTTACCAATGCAACTTTGCTTGATGCAACCGGTTTAACAAAACTAGGCCATCCGGTACCGCTGTCAAATTTGTCGGCAGAACTGAATAACACTTCGCCAGTGGCTGCGCTTACATACACTCCTTTTTCGTGATTGTTCCAATATGCATTTTTGTACGGCGGCTCGGTACCTTTGTCAACCATAATGTAATATTGATTTTCATTTAACTTACCCTTCCATTGTGCGGCTTGTTTGGCCTGGCCCGGCTGCTTACCCTGCCCGTTTATTTGCTGGCAACTGAAAAATAAAATCAATGCGCCGAATGCTAAAATATTTGCGATCTTTTTCATACCTCTAAATACGTTTAAGTTGCTTATATAGTTTATAAATTTATTACAGAACCTTGGTTTTAGGTACCAATACGCCATTTATGACGTGGATAAGACCATTCTGCTGCTGAAAGTCGCCTGCTTCTATCATGCATTTGTTTCCTATCTCGTCTGTCATAATTATATTTTCACCGTCCATAATTGCAAATATCTGATTGCCGCCTAAGGTTAAAAATGTTGCTTTTCCCTTGCCGTCGTTTATTTTATCTTTAATATCACCTAAAGTCAATTTTTCGGCAACGGCGTGGCATGTTATTAGGGTGCTCATATCTAACACATGCCGCCTTTTCATGAGGGTATCCAATCTGCCTTTCGGGAGTTTGGTAAAGGCTGCGTTTGTTGGTGCAAAAAGGGTTATTGGTCCATTGCTTTTAAAAGTAAGCGGCAAATTAGACGCCCGCATTGCTTTAACAAGTGTTGTAAATTTGGCGTTACTTCGCAGGTTTTCAAAAATATCATTCTTTGAACCCATTTTAATGCCGTCCTGCTCATGGATCTTGTTACCCTTTATACGTTGGGCTTTTAACGAGTCGGGGGGGCGGGTAGTGGCAACTCCGGGAGTTGTTTGTGCTATCAATTGTATTGATGAAAAAAGGAAAGCAAGAAAGAAAAACAACTTCTTCATATGTTCAACAATCAACAACAATTAAACTGTTAATGCGGCCGCTTGTTTTAAATGTTTACCAGCCCGGGGTAAACCCTAAACCAAATACAGGTTTAGAAACATCTGTACGGTTAAATGGGAAGGCAAAGTACGGCTCCAATACAAAATAACCAAACAGGTTAACCCGCATGGATACACCGGCGCTTAAAGCGGGCACACGCTGGTTTGGATTGTAAACAGCCTGCATTAACGGGGTACCGTTGGCAGCCAGTACTGGCCGGCCAAGCGCATCAACTACATTTTGGTAGCCAATTACATCGGGTGCCTTTTGAAATTTTATTTCGTTACCTGCGTTCCATGCTAAGCCTGCATCAAAGAAAAGGTTGAGTTCTGTAAACAGGAATTTAGATTTAAACTGCGATAATTTTTCGGGCCCGCTAAATGGCACTCTTAACTCGAAATTTGCAACCGCAATACGATTACCCGAAAGCTGGTCTACCGTAAAGCCATTTGTTGTACTTTTGCTGCTGTTATAAAAGCTGTTAAATTCGTAACCTCGTATTAAGAAAGGATAACCTATGTACAAGGGGTAAAGGAGATTTTTGGTATCGCCAAAACGGCCGTAACTGTAAAACCTGGTGGCAAAGGTAACGGGTGCCACCCGCTCATACTTTCGCAAATCAATACTTGGCGCAAAATAATGCGCACTGCCAAAATCATATTCTGCCTGCAAACGGTACCGGTATCCATTAAGCGGCGACGCAATGCCAAAGAAAGAATTGTCGCCCACTATGGCGGTGTTAACCTGCATAATGGTAAACGGGGTAAGCTTTATGCCATTATTAAGCGGATCTGCCTCGTAATCACTGCGCGAAATATGATTATGGGCGGTAGCTATAGCCTGGTTGGTGGTGGTATCATAATAGGTACTATAGCGGTCTACCCGGTAATAGTAGCGCGATATACCCGTACCAAACTCAACCCGCGTATGTTTGGAGGACGGATAGGCAGTAAAAACACTCGCCTGGTCCTGAAATATACGAATGATGTCATATCTTTCTTCATTAACGGGTATGTTTTTTCCGTTTAAATTATAAGTAGAGGGCACCACGTTATAATTGGCATATTGAAATGGGATATGCGAGAGCGAACCACCTATATTCCACCTTCCCTGCTGATTAATATAAGCTATCTGCCCGCCAAAGTCATAAACCTGGCCATTAACCGCAACACCCGCATAGATCTGGTTACGGCCCAATATATCGCTAAATACACCTTGAATGCCGCTTGCCAAACCCGCACCATAAGTGCTTACACCAACGCCCACACCGCTGCTGGCCACATAATCGAGTTTAAACTGAGGGCGGTAAGGCACGTTATGAATAGAATCTGCAGGGATCTTGCGGTAAGCCAGATAATTATTAAGATTAGAGTTGATCAGGTCGACACCGACAGAGCGGGGCGGCGGCAGCATAGCCGCATCAAAATTGGTTTGGCCGGGGTCTACAACAGTGGCTTTAAATTCTGAAGCCTTTGCATTATATAACGCATATTTCTGCTTGCGGTAATAAGAGTATACAATATCGTCGTTATTTGATATGGTTAATGCAGGCGAATATTCTGTTATACCGCTTATGCCGGTGAACAGGTCGGTCATTTGCGCTGTAGTACCGCTTGCTAACGTATACCGGTACATGTTACGAAAACCATCTTTGTTCGACAGAAAATAAACCTGCGAACCATCTGCCGAATATTGTGGGTTAAGATTATTGGCGCCGTTGAAAATCTTGAAATCCGTTACCCTCCCAGTGGCCAGGTCGTACTCGGCCAGGTTAAAGGTTATTTCCTGGCTTAATGACCGGTCATAAGTGGTGCGATCTGATGAGAAAATTATTTTTTTGCCGTCGCGGGAATAACTTGGCTGGTAATCAGAATATTTATCGTCGGTTAGTTGCGTTATTTTTTTAGTGCCGAGGTTATAAGTATACAGATCGCCCTGGCCTTCGGCCATGCCCTGAAAAACAATATCCATACCATTAGGCGACCATGATACATTACTAAATTGCTCTACCTTACCCATGGCAATATCCTGCAAAATTTTACCGTTGGGTATGCTTACGATAAGCAGCCGGTTGCGCCCGTTATTAAAAACACTAAAGCCAAAGCGTTTCCCATCCGGCGACCACGCCCCTGCAGACTCTATAAAATTAAATTCGTCTATATGTGTATTTGATACTTTGCTTGTTAGTTTGCGCAATATTTTGCCGGTTTTTGCTTCGGCAAGATATAGATCGACCGTAAAGAGGTCCTTTTCTGACAGGAAGGCAAGGTATCTACCATCAGGGCTTATGGCCGGTGCCACATTTAAGTTTCCCGAGTTTTTGTTATCTATAATTCGCGTACCTACAGGTTTTTGTATAGTGTCTTTTAAAAACGGTTTATAGGTAGACTCTATTGAATTTTTCCAGAGTGTTGACAGGGTTTTATCGTTATAGCCAAAAGTTCGCCTTATGCCATATTGTAACCCAAACCTGGCGGTATTTTTAAAAAAAGGCACAATTACAGAGTCGCCGTAAGTGGAAGCGATAAAAGACCAGAATGCCTCTCCGTAACGGTAGGGGAAGTATTTAGTACTTTCTGTTAAATCTTTAACAGTTGGTATATCATGATTGAGGTAAGCGTCGCGCATCCACATGGCAGTATAAGCATCTTTTTTTCCAAGCGACAAGTATTCGGCCATACCCTCTATCATCCAAAGGGGCAGATTGTTAAGGCTGGACAGGCTGGTGGTATCGCCGGCGAGCAAGATATGGTATTGAAATGCATGCACCAGCTCGTGCCCAATTACATGACGAGTGGTTTGGTTGGTTTCCATGATAGGCATTACCACCCTGTTCTTTAAACCTTCGGTAATACCGCCGGTACCAACACCAATTTCGCCATCAATAGCCGTTGTTTGCTGGAAATCGGGGTGGTTAGCATAAAGTATGATAGGGTTGGCCCTGCGGAATGTATCCCTAAAAATTTGTTGGTGAAGGGTGTACCAAAGCTCGCTTTCCTGCGCAAAACGCTTTACGAGGCTATCATTTTTCATATAATAATAGATCTCGAAGTGCGGCGTTTTGTAAACCTTAAATTTTAGGTTTTTATAACGGACTTTGTTTTGCCCAAAGTATTGCGCCTGCACTTTCCCGGGTAAAAACAACAAACCCGTAATGCATAGGAAAACAACAGCCCATTTTTTTAAAGAATTTAACGCCGGGTAAAGTTTAAGCATAAGCGCGCTGTTGATGGTTAAAATTAATACATCCAAACCTTAATGCCAACCACCTGTTTAAACTACGGTACTGCCGGTGGTTTGGTCTCCGGCACGGTCGGCGCAATAACCGGGCTTGCCTGGGCTGTATCCACGGGGGCCGAAAGGCTATCTGTAGAAGTGGTATCGGCACTAATATGCGGCGACGGGCAGTCGTAAGGTTTGGTGATCTTGCTCCAGGGTTTTGGGAACGGGCCGGGTGCATAGCCAGTACTCACGTCCGCATAAACCTTCTCCATAAACCTGCCGAAAATAGGCAGCGCAGTATGAGACCCTTCCCCGGTTTCTGATGTGGTAAAATGTACGCTGCGGTCATCTGCACCCACCCAAATGCCTGTTACCAGGTCTTTGGTTATGCCCATATACCAGCCATCCACATAATCGCTCGATGTGCCGGTTTTGCCGCCTATCTGGTTACTATTCTTCTTCCAAAGACCGGGGTACTCCCAAAGAGCTTGCGAAGTACCGCCCGGTTCGTCCATTCCGCCGCGAAACATATACAACATTAACCACGCTGTCTCGTCGCTCAGTACTTTTTCAGTCTTCAATACAAACTCGTCTATTACCCCACCATTATGATCGGTTACTTTGGTTACAAGCAAAGGATCAATTTTGTTGCCCCTGTTTAAAAAAGTACTATATGCACGCACCATTTCATAAACCGAAACATCATTAGAACCTAAAGAGACAGACGGCACAGATTTTAGCGGGCTTTCTATGCCACATTTATGTGCATACTCAACCACTTTATCCCAGCCAACTTTCTCAGTAACCTGTGCGGTTATAGAGTTAACAGATTTACCCATAGCCCAGCGTAACGACATCTCGCGGTACGAAAATTTAAAATCGGCATTGTTTGGCGCCCAAACTTCATTTTTGCCGCCCTCTTTGTAGGAGATGGAAACCGGCTTATCGGTAAACTTATCGCAAGGGGTGTAGCCATTGTCCAGCGCGGTTAAGTAGGCAAATGGTTTAAATGTAGAACCCGCCTGGCGTTTAGACTGATTAACGTGATCGAATTTAAAGTGATTAAAATCTATACCGCCAACCCATACCTTTATCTTTCCGGTTGTGGGTTCAATGGTCATCATGCCGGTATTCAATATCTTGCTGTAATATTTTATAGAATCCACACTGCTAAACGTGGTATCGTGATCGCCGCCCCAGGTAAACACCTTCATGTGCTTTGGTCTCTTAAAATAACCCTGAATTTGCACGGTATCACCCTTGAATTTTTTGTCAAGCAGTTCATAGATCGGCAATTTTTGCTCGGCTTTTAGAATGAAATCCTTTATCTCCACACCCTTAGAATCGCGCCAGGGGTTGCGTTTACCCCACAGGTTATTAAAGCGCTTTTGCAGCATTTTCATTTTTTCATTGACGGCCTCTTCGGCGTATTGCTGCAGTTTAGAATCTATGGTGGTATATATCTTTAAACCATCTTCGTAAAGATCGTAATCATTTGCCTTCAACCATTTGTCGAGCCATTTTTCTACCGCGTGGCGTATGTAAGAATCGCCTTGCGAATCATTTTCTATATAAGTAAGATCAAGGTTGAGCGGCCGTTTTTGGTTATCATCGTAAACGGTTTTATTGATATACCCGTATTTTTCCATCTGGCTCAATACTGTATTACGGCGTTCAACGGCACGATCTGGATATTTTATGGGGTTGTATAATGATGTGCCCTTAAGCATACCTATAAGCGTAGCAGCCTGCGCAGGTGTAACCGCATCGGGGTTTTTATCGAAATACTTTAACGTAGCGGTTTTTATACCGAACGAATTGTTGCCAAATGGAACGGTGTTGAAATAGAGCGTTAAAATTTGTTGCTTGGTATAAACATGTTCTATTTTAAAGGCCGTAAGCCACTCTTTACACTTAAAAACCACGGTGCGAAAAATGGGTACATGCTTTATTAAGCCCTGCGATTTACGTTTACGGGTAGAAAACAAGTTTTTGGCCAGTTGTTGGGTAATGGTACTGCCGCCTCGTTTATCGCCCTTTGCGGTGGAAATTATACTTGTTAAAAAAGAATAAAAATCTACCCCCGAGTGTTTAAAGAACCTGGCATCTTCTGTAGCTACTAATGCATTGATCAGGTTAGGAGAAATATCTTTATATTCTACCGGCGACCGGTTTTCTTTGTAATAGCGGCCTAAAACTTTACCATCGGCAGAGTAAACTTCTGATGCAACCGACATGGTGGGCGATTTAATATCCTGCATATCAGGCGAGTATCCAAACAGCCACAGGAAATTTAATTCGATAGCGCAGAAAAAGATGATTACAGAATAGGCTAAAATTAAAAAACCGCGCAGGAATCGATTGTTTATACGATTGAACATTAGGTAAAGATGTAAATTAATGCCACTAAAACATTAGTGGGTGCAAATATTAAGAACGTATTTATAACAAAGAAATTTTACTTCAACTTTATAACATGAAAAGCATTGCACAACATTTTGAAATTAAAGAGCATCAAAAGTTTTTATTAAAAGATTATCCTACAGATTACACCGGCAACTATAATAAAGAAGATGCCGAAGCAATGCTTGCTGGGATGATCAAAGAAACAGCCGAATTGCAAACTAAGCTTTATGCAGAACACCGGTACTCACTACTGATCATCTTCCAGGCGATGGATGCGGCAGGTAAGGATAGCGCGATAGCGCATACCATGTCGGGCTTAAACCCGCAAGGCTGCCAGGTATTTAGCTTTAAGCAGCCCGGCGCCGAAGATTATGACCATGATTTTTTATGGAGGCATTATAAGGCATTGCCGGAACGTGGTAGGATTGGCATACATAACCGGTCGCATTATGAGAACGTACTGGTAACCAAAGTTCATCCTGAATTTATTTTGAACGAACACATCCCCGGTATTGAAAAGGTAGGCGATATCACTGATGACTTCTGGAAAAACCGTTATAAAAGTATCCGCACATTCGAAAATCACTTGACCCGCAGCGGAACGGTGATCATCAAGTTTTACCTTAACCTTTCTAAAGACGAGCAGCTAAAGCGTTTTCTTAAACGTTTGGATGACCCGACCAAGAACTGGAAGTTTTCGGCAGCCGACATGAGGGAGCGCAACTGCTGGAAGGACTATATGAATGCTTATGAAGAAGCCATTAACGAAACGTCGACAAACGAAGCCCCCTGGTATGTTGTGCCGGCAGATAAAAAATGGTTTACAAGAATAGCCGTATCAAGTATAATACTGGAAGCGCTGAAAAATCTCAAATTAAAAGATCCTGAATTATCTAAAGATGCGCAGGCCGAGTTTGATAAAATGAGAGTGGGATTGCAGGAGGAGAAAGAAAAGTAACTTGTACAAGGGTAAAAGACTGAAATCACTTTCGTCATGCCGAACTTGTTTCGGCACCCCATAGGAATGTTAACCGTTAACGAATCAAATGAAATCCCGATCTATTAGCTAACTAATCGGGACGAAGATTATGTTATATCATTCAATCACAATCTCATCGGCAAAAATATAGCTGGGGCTGCCCTTGCTTTCGTGCCATGCAGGTAAGGCGCCATACTGGTGCGCTATAACTTTAATAAACCGCGCACGCGTATTCAAAACCGCAGTATAGTTTTGTGTTTGTACATTGAGATCATCAACAGCAACTTTAGAAGGCAGAACTGCTGCTTGTTTGAAGTTTACGCCATCATCAGAAACAAGACATTCTACAAATTTTGGAAATACTATCCATGCCTTTGTATCCTGGAGGGTTGATAAGGTAACCTGCTTAACGGGTTTTACCGCTTCCAGATCAATCACTGCCACGAGATCATTTCCCTGGTAGCCTTGCCAGTTGCCCAGCCGCCAGTTGATAGTACCCCTTATGCCATCTATAAGTGAGTTATTGCCCTGCGCGGGGTAGCTGTCTAAATATGGGATTTTAAGGCTGAGCTTTATATCTGTGCGGGTTTTGCTGAATGTTCCTTTATTTACAAAACTGCTTATTCCTTCTTTCACCGCAATGGTGGCAACGGTAGAGGTCGCCATTATTAATATCGGTTTTTGGTACAAGGTAGATGACGCAGTCGGCGTGCTTCCGTCTGTTGTATAATATATATTGGCACTGCTTTCGGTACTTTTTATTTCCAGTTGAAACGGCTTAACAAATGTTTTACCAGAAACACTAAAATATGGGTTTGACACGATCAGATCATCGGTTATCTTAGACGTTGGCTTCTCCAGGTCCTGCATAAAAAGCTTGTTGGGCAACCTGCCATTAAATACCTCCAATTCGCCGCCATTAGCTATATCGTCATAATTAAGATAAAGTTTATCGTAAGCGTGTTTATTCAGGTTCATGCCCTGCAGGAAAACATTATCGCGCCCGGTCCCTGCACTGGTGTTAACAATGTTAAACTTTTTGCCGTTTTCGAGATTGAGAGTTGCCCTATCAAATTGCGGGAGCCCGATATTGAATTGCTGCTGCCCCGGGGCGATGTTATACATCCCCAGGGCACTCATTACATACCATGCAGACATCTGTCCGCAATCTTCGTTACCAGCCAGGCCGTCCGGTTTGTCGCTGTACAGCGTATTCATAATACGGCTCAAATAATGCTGAGTTTTCTCGGGTGCATCCGTAAAGTTATAGAGGTAAGCAATATGGTGGCTTGGTTCGTTACCATGGGCATACTGGCCTATTAAACCGGTAATGTCATCCTGCTGGCGGCCGCTTAATTTTTCGGTTGTGGTAAACAATTCATCAAGTTTGGTTTCAAAGGCTTCTTTACCGCCTATAGTTTTAATTAGGGTTTCAATATCCTGAGGCATAAGGAAAGTGTATTGCCATGCATTGCCTTCGGTGTAATTATTATTAACGTCGGTAGGGTTAAATGGTGCAAACCAGCCGCCGTTAGTACGGGCATTTACAAAACCGGTTTGCGTATTGTAAACGTTTTTCCAATACTGGGCACGTTTTATGAATTCGTGATATTCGGCAACTTTGTTAAGCATTTTAGCCATTTGCGCAATGCACCAATCGTCATAAGCGTATTCTAATGTTTTAGAAACAGATTCGTGCTCATCATCGGCTAAAACCACGCCGTTTTTACGATAAGAATCCAAACCGAACTGGTTACGGTTAACAGCAGCCGTCATGGCAGTAAACGCTTTTTCGGCATCAAAATCCTTTATCCCTTTACTGTAGGCATCTACAATTACCGGAACAGAATGGTTGCCTATCATACAAAAGGTTTCGTACGACGCCAGCGGCCAGATGGGTAGCAGGCCACCGTGATCATACATGGCCAAAAAGCTTTTGATGAAATCGTTCGTACGTTTGCGGTCAATTAAGGTAAACAACGGGTGTTCTGCCCTGAAAGTGTCCCAGAGGGAAAAAACGGTGTAGTAAGTAAACCCTTCTGCGGTGTGTATATTATCGTCCATTCCCCGGTACCGGCCGTCAACATCGCTATAAATGTTGGGCGCCAGCATGGTATGGTACAAAGCCGTATAAAAAATGGTTTGCTTACGCCTTGCATAATCAATAGGTCGGCCTTGTTTTACAACCGTTTCCTTGGCTTTTCCGCCCTTTGCATAGGGGCTCATACTGCGCTGAGGCGACTGTTGGCCTGCCGGTGCACCGCCTTCCACGTCAATTTTAGCAAGTGCGTTTATCCAAGCGTTTTTAGCGGCCTTTTGTACTTTCTTGAAATCGAAATCGGGCACCTCGGTATTGAGGTTATTTAATGCTCCATCTGCGCTAACTGATGATATGCCTACTTTTACAATCACTTCTTTAGGATCATCGAAACGGATATACATTTTCACATTCTTGCCTTCTGCTTTTTGTTTATCCGTTTGTAAAACATCGTTGAGGGCTATTCCGTACGTTTTAAAGGGCTTTGAAAACTTGGCGTAAAAATAAACGTATTGCTTATCTGCCCATGATCTCGATTCGCGCATGCCGCGTATTTCATGGTCATTTACCACTTCTATCCACGAATCAAGCACTTCATCACGATGCTTTAAATCAATGATAATGTTTCCCTGCCGCGCATCATTAAAAATATATTTATGCATTCCTGCGCGGGGAGTAGCAGTCAGTTCCACGCCTATATTATATTTATCGAGATGGGTTTTGTAATAGCCCGGTGATGCAAATTCGTTCTTTTTGCTAAAAGCCGATCTGTAATAGGTATTAAGTAATTGCGGTTCGCCTGTGGTTGGCATAAAAAGCACGTCGCAATAGTCTGACACGCCCGTACCGCTTAAATGCGTGTGCGAAAAACCATACACAACACTATCGGCATAATAATAACCCGAGGCGCCGTCCCAACCGTCCAGCCTGGTATCGGGGCTAAGTTGTACCATGCCAAAAGGAACAACTGCTCCCGGGTAGGTATGGCCATGGCCACCCGTGCCAATAAACGGGTTAACTAATGTAGTGTGATCTTTACCCTTCTGTGCATTTGCATTGGTTATAGCGCCTGCAAGCAATAATGTTAAAGCCGCAGTTATTAAAGGTGATCTAAAGTTCATGAAATATATGCCTGCAATGTTTACCTAACGCAAAATATAACAAAATGGCGTAGGTACCAACATCAAAACGGCCTGCTTAATGCAGGCCGTTTTGATGTTAGCTTTTAATGGCGCCTATTTTCTGCAGCAACTTCCGGTTTTCGCGGCGGTGCAAAAGATTGTGCACCATTGCATAAATAATAGGAAGTATTAAAAGGGTTAATATAGTTGAGGTAATCAAACCGCCAATCACTACAATGGCAAGCGGTTTTTGGGTTTCTGACCCAATGCCGGTTGATATTGCGGCGGGCATTAATCCAATGGCTGCCATTAACGCGGTCATCACCACCGGGCGAACACGCGATATCACACCATCTAATATTGCCTCGTTAAGCTGAAGCCCGGCTTCTATATTTTTCTTGAATACTGATATCAGGATCACACCGTTTTGGATACAAACCCCAAACAGGGCAATGAAACCAATACCTGCAGATATACTGAAGTTAATGCCTGTGATATGAAGGGCTAAGATGCCACCTATCAAAGCAAAAGGCACATTCAGAATAACCAGGAATGCATCTTTTGCGTTGCCAAACGTCATAAACAGCAATATGAAGATTACTAATAAGCAAATTGGCACCACGTGCGCTAAGGTGTTGGATGCGCGTATCTGGTTCTCAAACTCACCATTCCATGTAAAGCTGTAACCGTGATCTAATTTAACAGCATTGCCAACTTTTTGCTGAGCTTCTGCTATGGTACTGCCCAAATCGCGGCCGCGAACAGAGAATTTCACGGCAATATAACGGCTGTTATTATCGCGGTATATAAATGCAGGGCCGGTTAATACCTTAATGGTAGCAATTTCCTGGATTGATATTTTAGCCCCGCTTAAGGTAGGCACCATTAGGTTCTCTATTTTTTCCTGTGTATCGCGAAACTCTTTCTGATAACGCACTCTTATATCAAACTTACGTTCGCCTTCATATAACTGGGTTGCAGCCTTACCGCCAATAGCCATTTCAATAACCGCATTAGCATCGGCAGTGCTTACCCCGTACAGGGCCATTTTACGCTGATCAAGCTCAATCCTGAACTCGGGCTGGCCTAAGTTTCTTAAAACACCCAGATCTTCTACACCCTGTATTTTTCTCAATATGCCCATTACAGCGTCGGCCTTTTTATCCAAAACTTCAAAATCGGGGCCAAATATCTTTACCGCCATAGATGCAGGCACACCGGCCACCGCTTCGGCAACGTTATCACTTATGGGTTGCGAAAAGTTATAAATAATGCCAGGATACATACTTAACTTTTTGTACATATCTGCAATAAGCTCATCTTCCGTAATATTACGTTTCCACTCTTTATGGGGCAGCAGATCTACCTGTATCTGTACGTTAAAGAAACCTTTTGGATCTGTACCGTCATTGGTACGACCGACCTGCGAAAGCGTTTGCTTAACCTCGGGGTAGGTAGCCAATATTTCGCGCATTTTGTTAGTTACATTAACAGAGCTTTCGAGCGATGTGCTCATCGGCAGCTGCGCAGTAACCCATAGCGCACCCTCATTTAATTGTGGCAAAAATTCAGTACCGAGCAATTTTGCCGAAGCAAAAGTGAGCACCATTATAATAATGGCGACTACTAAACTCGCCTTTTGATTGCGATAAGTAAAACCAAACATCCTGCGGATGCCGTTCTCGAAAAACAATACAACCGGGTTATGCTTTTCCCTTACATTCTTATTTAACAATATACTGGACAGGGCAGGCACAAGGGTAAGCGTTAGAATTAGCGCGCCCAGTAATGCAAACCCCAGGGTATACGCTAACGGAGAAAACAATTTTCCTTCTACCTTTTGGAACGCAAAGATTGGCACCAAACAGGTGAGGATTATTATCTTGGAGAAGAAAATAGCCTTACCCATCTCTGTACCTACATTTTTGAAGATACTAAGCTTGGCCAGTTTGTTAAACTTCTCCATTCCAACCTGGTGCATCTTATGGTCAAGCGCAACAAAAATACCCTCAACCATTACTACGGCACCATCTATGATAATACCAAAGTCAATAGCGCCCATTGATAACAGATTGGCGCTCATGCCCTTTAGCCGCAGGCATATGAAGGCAAACAACAAGGCCAGGGGTATAACCAAAGCTACGGTAACCGTAGTCCGCCAGTCGGCCATGAACAGGAACACGATAACCGTAACCAAAACAATACCCTCAATAAGGTTATGAATTACCGTTTCGGTGGTAAAATCCATCA
Organism: Mucilaginibacter sp.; assembly: GCA_965277245.1. GTDB lineage: Bacteria > Bacteroidota > Bacteroidia > Sphingobacteriales > Sphingobacteriaceae > Mucilaginibacter. The sequence continues at coordinate 1,245,787 of OZ255719.1, read as the reverse complement.
GGTTGGTACGGTCATAAAACGTGTCGATTTTTACATCCTTTGGCAGCACGTTTTCGTTCAGATCTTTCACTTTGGCATGAACACGGTCCAACACTTCGGCAGGGTTTTCGCCCTTTCGCATTACGATGATGCCTTCAATTTCGTCATTATGCTTATCCCGGCCAACCTGCCCTAAACGCGGTAAACCGCTTTCGTGTATATCAGCTACATCCTTTGCCAGGATGGGTACATTGTTTACGTTTTTAACAATTATGTTTGCTATCTCGTCGATATTGTTGATCAGACCGATACCGCGTACCACATACGCCTGGTCGTTCTTTTCAATTACATCGCCTCCCACGTTAATGTTACTGCGGTTAATAGCATTAAAAACATCCAGCGAGGTAAGGTTATATTTTCTGAGTAATGAAGGGTTTACGCTTACTTCATAAGTTTTTTCTTCACCACCAAAACTGTTTACATCTGCTACACCCGGCACCGCCTTAAATTGCCTGTCGAGCACCCAATCTTGTATAGCGGTAAGCTCGTGCATAGACTTAGTATGGCTTTTTAGCGTATAACGGTAAATTTCGCCGGTGGGGCCATAAGGCGGCTCCACTTCGGGTTTTACACCATCGGGAAGATCGGCATTACTTAAGCGGCTTAACACTTGTTGCCTTGCAAAGGCATCATCCACACCGTCATCAAAAATAATACGAACGTAACTTAGCCCAAACGAAGAAGTAGTACGCAAATTAGACTTGCTCTGAACCGAGTTCAATACCGTTTCCATAGGGATGGTGATCATTTTCTCCACCTCCTCGGCGCTACGGCCGGGCCACTGGGCGATAATGATAATCTGGGTATTGGTAACGTCTGGAAACGTTTCAATAGGGGTATTGCTATAGCTCCATACGCCAAGCCCTGCCATTGCCAGTGTCATAAAAAACACGAAATAGCGATTTTTGAGCGAGAACTGTATGATGCCTTTAATGAATTTATTCATTGTTTGTTTTAATCAGGAATTGGCGTTAAATTCTAAATAAAGTTTTACGTACGGCTTTACGGCTTATTCGGCAATTAATGCATCGTAAAGCATCAGCTGATTTTTTGAGATCACCCTATCGCCCGGCTGCAAACCCGAACTTATGTAAGATACATTGTCAACACTTTTGATAACATTTACCTGCCGTACCTTTAGGTCGCATTTGCTGTTGTAAACCACCACGAAATACTTGCTGTTGTCAAAAACAACGGCCGCCTTAGGTACAGACACAGCCTGTTTATTTTCGCTGTTAGTTATGGTTACGCTTGTAAACATCTCGGGTTTCAATAGCATATCCGGGTTTGGTAAAGCGATCTTGATCTTCATCACCTTATTGTCAGGGTCGAGCACAGAGCTCACCTCGTTTACCTTGCCCATAAACACTTTGCCAGGATAGGCAAGTGTAGTTATTTTAGCATCGTACCCTTGTTTTACCTTACTGATGTCTGATTCAAAGACATTAGCCCATATCCATACATCTTTCATGTTTGATATTGTAAACATGCTGCCGTTATTATCCGCACGGATGAAACTACCCTGTGTAATATTTTTTTCAACTATGTAACCGCTTTCGGGCGCCTTAATCACTAATGACCCGCTCGCGCTTGTATTGCCACCACCATTTATAGCAATTTGCGATTGTACCTTGCTGCTTGCCGCAACTGCCTTGTTATAGTTTTCTTTAGCTTCGGTGTAATCACGTTCGCTCGATATGCCGTTTTTGTACAAGTATTCTGCCTGCGATAATTGTCTTTTCGAAATAGAAAGATCTGCTTTTGTCGAGGTTAAGTCTGTATAGTTACCGGCCACATCTGCACTGCGCAACACAGCCAGGACCTGGCCTTTGGTCACCTTGTCGCCAAGTGAAACCTTAACTTCCATTACCTGTCCGCTCGAAAAAGGGAACACCTTAACAACGTTATTATCATCAAAAGATACTTCGCCAGAGAGGCCAAGTTCATCTTTCATAGTAGTCGTTTTTGCCGTATCTATCGTGATCATTTTTGCCATAGAATCACTTACGCAGATTTGCTTGCTCTCTACAGTTTCTTCTGTTTTATGCTTGCATGCCGCCAGTGCCGTAATAACGGCCAGGCTTGCTACCAACATTTTTATTTTCATCATTATATATTATTCGGGTTGTTATTTAAGGTTTAACTACAGGTGCACCAACAGCAAAATTTAAGTCGGCTATAGATTTTTGAAGGTTATATTGTTGTTGTAAAATTTTAAGCTTAGTGTCTTTATAACTATCAAAAAAGTCTATAAACTCTACCAGGCCCAACTGTCTTGTTTTAAAAGCAAGTTGCATGCTGGTAAATAATTTATCGTACTGCTCGTTAAACTGCAGTTGCTGGGTAGAAAAAAGCTGCTGATTTAATTTGTATTGATAAACAGCCTCCGCTACCTCGTTGCGAAGTTTTACTTCGTTATCCTGCAGGGTGGCCTGCTGACTTAATATATCGAACTTAACCGATTTGATATTGCCCTGATTGCGGTTAAAAACCGGAAGCGGCAAACCAATTTGTAAACCGTAATAGTTTGGTGCGTAACTACTGTTCTTATCATAAGAACCCCCAATGGTAATATCCGGCGAAGCTAAAGCCCGCTGTAATTTTAAATTATCTGTAGATGAAGCCAATTGATACTGGTTAGACAAATAATCCGGCCGGTTAGCCTTTGCCTGTTCAATTAGCGCAGGAATATTAAGATCTATGGTTAGTAAAGGCTTATCTTGAGTAAGCGGGTAAACAAAAGTGGTTTCTTTTACCTGCATTAAAGTTTTAAGTTCCGTTTGAAGTTCGTTAATCTGGCGGCTATTTTCTACCAGGTCATTCTGTAAACCAAAAAGCAAAGCCTTAAGCCTGATAAGATCTTTAAGAGAAGTATTACCAACATCATAAGATTTCTGTATGCCATCTACCAGATTTTTTGAGGATGCAATTTCCATCTCATAAACCCTGCTTTGAGCTATAAGGCTTTGTACCTGGCCAAAATCTAACTGCAGGTTATAACGCAGGTTGCGCATCAGATCATTAAAGGCAGCCTGTTGTACCAGGGCATTATCTTTTGCTACCTGTACCTGTTTGCCACGTTTACCGGCAGTAGTAAAAACCTGGCTTAGCTGAATAAATATTTGACCGTAACCATTAGAATGATCAAAAAAACGTTTACTGTAACCGTCCCAAACATTTTGGTCTGTGCTTAGCGTGGGGTTGTCCCAAAGCCTTGCCTGGTCTATAAGTGCCCTGGTAGACTCGACATTATACTTCTGCGCTATGAGACTTAAGTTATTAGTGAGGAACAGTTTTTCTGCTTCCTGAAAATTAAGCTTAAGTGTGTCGGTTTGGGCGTTTGCAGTAAGTGTTGTAAAAAGGGGTAAAGCGAGTATTAAAGTTATTAGACCTTTTATTTTTTGCATTTCTTGTTGTACGTATTCAATGATACAAATTTTAACAAAAGATATGAATTTTTAATGAAGTGGGAAATATATAGTTGGTTTATTGCAGAATTACATTCTAATGACCCACTGAAGAAAGAATTTCGTAAATAACAGTTCACATACGTAGTTATCGATGCCTGTTATGTTAAAATTTTTTACCGTTATGATATAATGAAAGAATCGGCATCCTTTAAAAATGGAAATGCACGGCGGGCCTTAGTAATCTCATCTGCTATAATCGGGAATGTATAAACATCTTCCTCATCACGTTTGTAATAAACTACGTTGCCGTTAGGGTCAATACAAACCGAATCGCCGGAGTGATAAACCTCATTACCGTCATGCCCAACGCGGTTTACACCTATTACATAGGCCTGATTTTCAATAGCCCGGGCAGGTATAAGCGTGCGCCAGTGCAGTGAACGTTTCTCTGGCCAATTAGCCACAAAAACAAGCAAGTCGTATTCCGCATCGTTATTCCTAAGCCAAACGGGGAAACGCAGGTCATAACAAACCATTGGGCAAATTCGCCAGCCGTTTAATTCTACTATTAATTTTTCAGTGCCGGCCGTGTAGGTTTCATGTTCCTTACCTAATGCAAAAAGGTGTTTCTTGTCGTAATATTCAAAGGAACCATCGGGCCGCATCCAGATAAGGCGATTAAAGTAGTGGCCATTTTCGGAAATGATTAAGCTCCCTGTTACCACTGCTTTATATTTTTCGGCAATTTGCAGCATCCATTGCATGGTTTTACCCTGCACGGGTTCGGCAAGTTTTTCGGCATTCATGGTAAATCCCGTATTAAACATTTCCGGCAGGATTATCAGATCGGTTTTTTCTCTGATGTCGGATAGCCGAAGCTTTATGTTCTGCAAATTTTTATCAATGTTCTCCCAAAAAAGATAACCCTGAAATATTGTAATTTTTAGATTTTCCATAGGGATTGCGCGGCTAAATAAGGGTTTTACGTAAACGACCCATAAAAGTTTACAGCTTCAATAACTTATAAACGGCTTTATCTAATGTTTCTTGCTTTTTAGCAAAACAAAAGCGCAGCACCCGGTGGTCTGTACCACGTTCATAGAAGGCCGAAACAGGTATGGATGCCACGCCGATTTGTTTGGTTAACCTTATTGCAAAATCTGTATCCCTTTCATCTGCAATGTTTTGATAGGTTACTGATTGAAAGTAAGAACCACTGCAGGGCAACAAATTAAATTTGGTAGCCGATAATCCTTTTCTAAAATAATCCCGTTTTTGCTGAAAGAAATTTGGCAGGTTCAAATAATGGTTTTCATTTTTAAGATATGTTGCAGCGGCCACCTGCACAGGTGTATTTACGCTGAACACGTTAAACTGATGCACCTTCCTGAATTCGCGCATTAAATATTCCGGAGCCATACAATACCCTGTTTTCCACCCGGTTGTATGAAATAGTTTTCCGAAAGATGCTACAATAAAACTCCGTTCCACTAACTCCGGGTAACGGGCCATACTTAAATGCTGCTGCCCGTCAAAAACCAGATGTTCGTAAACCTCATCGCCCAGTATCAAAATATCGCTGTCCTTAACAATTGATTTTAGCTGCATTATATCATACTCATCTAATATGGTTGCAGTAGGGTTATGCGGCGAGTTGAGGATGATCATCCGTGTTTTATTGCTGATCAGTTTGCGCACCATGTCCCATTGTATCTTATAATCGGGCGGGTGCAGTTCCAGCGACTTTACGATACCGCCATTTAGTTTTACCGCAGGTGCATAACAATCATAAGCAGGCTCAAATATGATCACCTCATCATTTGGGTGTATAACGGCGCTGATAGCAGTAAATATTGCCTGGGTGCCGCCTGCTGTAATAGTTATTTCAGTGTCCGGGTTATATTTAGCGCCGTAAAGTTTTTCTGTTTTTTCGCTGATGCGCTCACGTAAGCTAATCAGTCCTGGCATGGGTGCATACTGATTATTGCCGTTAACCATAGCTTCGTTTACAAGCGCTATAAGTTCTGGCGGGCAATCATAATCAGGAAAGCCCTGTGAAAGATTTATTGCACCATATTCATTAGCCAGTGCCGACATAATGGTGAATATAGTTACCGGTGTTTGCGGTAGTTTAGAAATTACGGGTATCATTTAAGAGCAAAAATAACAGAATATCGTAGTCAGCAGCCTTTAAATTAAATGTTGTATTGCTATTTGTTTAATTTAGTGGCATGAAGCCTTTATTAAAGTGGGGATTGCTCATCCCGTTGATGCTGGTATTTTCATGCGCACCTCGGCATCCTGAGGGCGTGCCTGTTATTGGTTTTGTTGACGCCTTTGAAGATGCCACAATTGCCCAGGCGCGCACAGGTTTCACAGCTGCGCTGGCTGCCAATGGCTTTAGCGAAGCAAAAAAAACTGTGAGCATTGAATACCACAATGCACAGGGCAGCATCCCAACACTTACGCAAATGGTTAATCAGTTCGTGTCTAACAAAGTTGATCTTTTGGCTACTTGCACCACTTTGTCATCCGTTACTGCAGCACAAAAAACAAAAACCATCCCCATATTTATGATGGTATCGCCAACGCCTGCCCGGGCACATCTAATTAGTGCCGCCGGTTTAATACAGGCCAACCTTTTCGGTGCAGTAGAAGATCTGCAATATATAGACACCTCATTTGCACTGATTCCCGCGATATTAAAACCAAAGGCCGGAAAACTGGTAGTAGGCATGATCTATAACCAGTCTGAACCGCAATCTGCAGATGCGCTGGAGCGCATTAAGACTTTAGCGGCTAAAATGAATGTTACGATAATTGCGCTCCCGCTAAATTCATCTGCCGACGCGCAGTTGGTTACCCAATCGCTTTTAGGCAAAAATATAGATGCTTTTTTTGCCAATCCCGATAACACGGTTTTTGCTTCATTTGAAACCATACTTAAAAGCTGCAACCAGCATAATGTGCCTATATTTACGAGCGAAGCCGGGTTGGTTCAGCGCGGGGCAGTAGCTGCATTTGGTGCAGATATTTACCAATGGGGTTACCAGGCCGGGTTACAGGCTGCGCAATATCTTAAAACACATTCAACCGCAGGTTTAAAGCCGGAGATGGTAAAGGTGCGCAAGCGGGTTTATAACCCCGCCGCGGCGAAACGTTACCACCTTAGCATTCCACCAAATTTTGAGGCTGTAAAATAACATGGACTTTTACCTTACCGCTTTATTGCAGGGTTTTTGCCTGTCGGCCATAGCACTGGGAGTGTATTTGTCTATGAAGATCTTTAACATCCCCGATATAACTACAGATGGCAGCTATACCCTGGGCGGGGCTATTACGGCAGTTATGTTAACACACCATCAGCCCTTATTAACGACCGTTCCTGCTGTTATTGTTGCGGGAGGTATAGCAGGCGCCCTAACGGGTATCATACATACCAAGCTTAAGATCAACCCCTTATTAGCCGGTATTTTAGTGATGACGGCGTTATACTCTATTAACCTTACCATTCTCGGCCGCTCCAATGTGCCCTTGATAGGCACATCGTCTATATTAACCAATGTAGTCATACTTACAGATCCTAATCAGAATGCCTTGTTGATTTTACTGTCCATCGTTGGTTTGTTGGTTGCGGTGATAGGTTATTTGTTGAAAACAGATTTTGGCATAGCCATGCGTGCCACTGGCGATAGTGAGCAAATGATACGCGCCATGGGTGTAAATACAGATCGTATGAAGATTACCGGCCTTGCGCTCGCCAACGCATTAACCGCCTTGAGCGGGTTTATGATGACGCAATTTGAGGGCTTCGCTGACATTAATATGGGTATTGGTATCGTGATAACCGGATTGGGTTCGGTTATAATTGCAGAGACTCTGATAAATTGGTTAAAAATATCATCGGTTTTAGGAAGTCTGCTGTTAGTTGCGGGCGGCGCGGTTATATTCCAAATGGTATTGGCAATAACCTTAAATGTTGGCGTAGATGCTAATATGCTGAAGTTAGTTACCGCTGTATTTGTATTGTTGATAGTTAGCATACCACATCTATCTTTCAGGAGGCAATATGATTGAGCTAAATGGTATTTCTAAAACCTACAATAAAGGCGAAACAGGTGAAGTAAAAGCGCTTCAAAATATTACGTTGACTATTGCCGAAGGTGAATATTTAGTTGTAGTAGGCTCTAATGGTTCGGGTAAATCTACATTGTTGAACATTATTGCAGGTAGTGCAGTACCATCTGCAGGGTATATAAAGATGTCAAACCAGGACGTTACCAAGCTACGTGACTTTGAACGCAGTAAATGGATTGCCCGCGTGTTTCAAAATCCCCTGAGCGGCACGGCCGCCGGGCTTAGTATCATCGATAATTTTCGGCTTGCCGCAATCCGTACACAACCTAAGGGGCTTAAAATTGGCGCAGGCGAGAAATTTATACATGAAGTTAAAGAGCGGATTGCTACGCTTGGGTTAGGGCTGGAAGATAAGATAAACCGGCAGATGGGGGCATTATCCGGTGGGCAACGGCAAGCCTTAACACTTTTGATGAGCGTGATGGATACCTGCAAAATATTACTGCTCGATGAACCTACCGCAGCTTTAGACCCAAAGTCGGCGGGGATTGTTATGAAAACCGCAGATCAGATCGTCAAAAAATTCGATCTGACGGCAATTCTGATCACTCATAACTTGAAGGAGGCTTTTACCCACGGTGACAGAATTATTCAAATGGCCGACGGCAAAATAAAGCATGACCTTAATGCTTCAGAAAAAGCCGATTTAAAGCAAAATGAACTTTTTGAATGGTTTTTATGAGGTTAAAAAAATATGGCAAAGTAAATGTATAAGCTCAATTACTATGAAGAACATTAATTTTAACGAGATCAAAGATGCCTATCAATTGGTTGATGGTGCAAAGATTAAAGCAAAAGACTACGACGAAATATTCGAACTAGGCGCATATGATCCTAATAAGAGAGGTTATACGCTTTACCCGTTCGAGGAAGGTGTGAGGTATGAAGACTTTTGCGTAATCGTATCAGAAAGAGAACTAATGCACAACTATATTATTCAGGGTGTAAACGTTAATGTGCCGCTAAATCAGATGAACGAGAGATTATCTGCGTAACTATAAAAAATCTACATTTTCTACGTTTGCTAACGGCAAAGAATCTTTTGGTTTTTACGCATTTAATGGTGAAGGGTTCTTCTTCACTCGCAGAGGACATAGTTGGGAGTTACCTCTTCACTCTTAACTTTGTGACTTCTGCAACCTTTACTGCTGATGCCTTATTACTAAAATTGCTGCGTACATAAGTTAACACGTCTGCAATTTCTTTATCTTTCAGGAAATCCATAGACGGCATTACATTGCTGTAGCTTTCGCCATCTATATCTGCCTGCTCATTAAAACCGTTTAATAGTATTTTAATTATCCGCGCTTTTTCGCCCAAAACATAACTTGTTTTAATAAGCGGCGGGTTCATGCGCGGCACACCCCCTCCATCTGCCTGGTGGCAGGTGAGGCAATATTTTTTGTAGATCAACTGCCCGTCAGAAGCAGTACCCGTTATACCCATAACTGGCGAACCCGGCCTGATAGTTTTTGGCCGCGGCGATTGGGCATAACCGCTAAATACAAAAAAAAGACAGGTAATTACCAGGCATTTATAGATCTTCATTATTTTCTGTAAGCAATTTTGTAAACGCTCCCCTTAGCATCATCTGTAACATAGATAGATCCATCTGGCCCTTGTGCCAGTCCGCATGGGCGGTGTTCAGCCCGGCCCGACGCTGTTTGCTCGGGCGAACCCGAAAACCCATCTGCAAATACTTCCCAATCGCCATACGGTTTACCGTTCCTGAATGGTTGAAAAACCACAAAGTAGCCTGCTTGTGGCTCGGGCGCCCGGTTCCAGGAGCCATGAAATGCAATAAAGGCCCCGTTTTTATATTTAGCCGGAAATTGGCTGCCGGTATAAAACAATAAGCCATTAGGGGCAAGGTGGCCCGGGTATGCTGCAACCGGGTCAATGGCGTTTTCGCCGCCGGTTTTTTTACTGTCGCCGCCATACTCTGGTGCCAGGATCTTTTTATGCTGCTGCTGGTCGTAGTAAATATAAGGCCAGCCGGCATTATCGCCCTTGTTTATCTCGTACATACACTCGGCTGGTAATAAAGCCGATTGCTGCTCTGTATACATAGCCGGGAAAATATCATGCAACTGGTCGCGGCCATGCTGCATTACAAAAAGTTTATTATCTTCTTTATTCCAATCCATGCCTACAACGTTGCGCAAGCCTGTAGCGTAACGTACCCCGTCGCCATAATGCTGATTTGGCTTATCGGCCTTAAATTGCCAGATACCACCTGCCGAATCTAAAATGGGGCAGCCTTTACGCCCCAAAGAACCTTGCTGGCGGTCTTTTTCCTGACAGGAATTGGAATATGCACCTATATTTACGTAAAGGTTGTTATTATCATCAAGCAGAATAGCTTTAGCCTCATGCTCGTGGCGGCTTAACAAGCCACTCACTATCAGTTCGGGGTTATCCGGATTGAGCACATCATTCTTTTCATTCAGCTTAAAACGGTAAACATTCTCGTCTGATGAGGCGTAGAGATAGCCTTTTTTTACATACATGCCGCTGCCTGCAAAGCTGCCGAAGCTGGTTTTCATTACAGCCATGCCCATACCATTGTCGTGCAATACTACAATGCCCTTACCGGCAGGGTTACGCCTGGCGTTAAAGTTTTGTTTGATAAAAATGTCGCCCTCCGGGGTAACTACAATTTCGCGTGGGGTGCTCAGGTTTTCGGCAATTACCGCGGCTGTAAAACCGGCAGGCAATTTTAATCCCGCGTTCGGCGTGGTATTAGTCGGTTTTTTGTTGATACAGGTGAAAGATAAAAGGGCAGTAACCGCTGTTACACCTAAAAATGAAGTAAATATCGAGCTGTTTTTCATGGATGAGATGAGTTAGTATTCAAAACTAACTTATTATACTTTAATAACAGAAATATGTTGCCTAAGGTTTGGTAACAATGTTCTGAAAATATTTTATCAGATTGTTAATATAATGCTGTTTGAACACCTAAAATTGATCCAAAACGAATTATATTCTTATAATATAGTTAAAGGCAGTATATAATACTTTATTATATCTATATAAAAATATTATTGCTATGATGTATTAAACTATCGGTTTTTTGTATAGTCCTATATACAAATCATACAACGATGAAAAAGTTAGCAATAATGATGGCAGCAGGAGCAGGATTATTATCCTTCAACACCGCAAAAGCACAGTTAGGTTTACATTTAAACTTACACTTAGGTGGGGTAGCAGTACATGCAGTTTACAATGCGCCCGTGCCGGTTGATTATACAAGTTATGACAACGGCGACGATTATTATTATATGCCCGATGTAGAAGCTTATTATAGCGTTCCGCAGCATCGTTACTATTATAATGATGGCAATAGCTGGGTTTCTGCCGCCTACCTGCCAGGCAGGTATCACGACTTTGACTGGAGAACAGCGCGCCACTATGAAATACACGGCGACAGGCCGTTTATGCACCACGATATGTACCGTACAAGGTACGGCGGTTTCGACCACAGGGGCGGTGGCTATGCCGATAACCATTTTAATAATAGGGGCACCCAATTTCAGGGCGGGTACGACACGCCAAGAGGTGGTGATAACCGAAACTTTGGTGAACAAAACCGTGGAGACTTTAACCAGAACCGCAATAACGATAATCGTGGCGACCAGTTCCGCGGTGGGTTTGACAACCAGGACCGCAGGGCAAGGGGCGCCTACCAACCACAAGGCGGCGATATGAATCAAAACCGTGGTGGCATGAACCAGCAGCCATCAAATAACAATGGCAGCGGGCAGTATCAGAACGGTAATATGAATCAAAACCGTGGTGGTATGAACCAACAACCATCAAATAACAGTGGTGGCGGGCAAAACCAAAATGGTAGCCAAAGCCGTGGCAACAGTGGCCAGCAACCGTCGAACCAAAACGCACAGCCATCAAACCAAAATGGCGGCAGCCACGAGAGGAACGGAATAGGCACCGGCGACCACTTTGCAGCAAACAAAATGGGCTTTGCCAGAACAGGCGCTTTGTAAAGCTAATTACCCAATATATATACTAAGAGAGGCCACCGATGCTATAAGGTGGCCTCTTCCTTTTTAATAGGCGCTTGCTTTATCGAGGATGTTTATCGCATCCTTATTCAAGTTCAGCTCTACGGCTTTTAAGGTTTCCTGTAGTTGTTTAACACTGGTAGCGCTGGCAATAGGCGCGGTAATGCCCGGTTTGGCCATCAGCCATGCAAGAGAGACCGCTGCAGGTGTGGCGTTGTATTCTTTCGAAACTTCATCAAGGCCTTTAAGAATTGCATAGCCGCGTTGGTTAAGGTATTTTTTAATGCCGCCGCCGCGCTTGCTTTTGTGCAGGTCATCTTCAGAGCGGTATTTGCCTGTAAGAAAGCCGCTTGCAAGCGAGAAATAAGTAATTACACCAATGTTGTTTTTCACGCAAAAAGGCTCCAGATTTTGCTCATAATCCTGGCGTTCATATAAATTGTACTCCGGCTGCAGCGTTTGGTATGTATGCAAACCTTTACTGGTGCCGATATTAATTGCCTCTTGTAACCTATCGGCTTTATAATTTGAAGCACCTATTGCACGCACCTTACCTTCTTTTATCAGCTTTTCATAAGCACCCATAGTTTCTTCAAATGGCGTGCTTTGGTCATCATCGTGTGACTGGTAAAGATCTATATAATCGGTTTGCAACCGTTTTAACGATGCATCAACGGCTTGCGCAATGTATTTTGCCGAAAGGCCTTTTTTACCGTTGCCCATATCTTTGCCAACTTTGGTTGCTATGATCACATCCCGGCGTTTACCACTCTTTTTAAGCCAGTTGCCAATTATGGTTTCAGACTGCCCGCCTTCGCCATTATGCGCCCAGGCAGAGTAAACGTCGGCGGTATCGATAAAATCGAGCCCCGCACCAATAAAGGCATCCAATATCGCGAATGATGTTTGCTCATCTATTGTCCAGCCAAATACATTGCCACCAAAGCAAAAAGGCATCACTTTGATGCCCGATTTGCCTAACTCACGTTTCTCCATTAGGATTACACTTTTTGTATTAAAATCTGCTCAGCCAATTCATCAGCCCATCCAATAAGGTAAGGGTCGCTGCCTGCAACGCGCACCCATTGGCCATCTTGTCTTGCTATTACCAGTTGTATGGTCTCATCAACCGAGTTAAATTCATACGCTTCGTCGCCGCCGGTGTATTCAAGGTTGCGGGCAATCCCTTCAACCGGGCCATCTGAGCCGGTTAGTATAATATCATATCCTGGTTCCATAATTTATGTTTGTTTAGGTGTAACACAATTTTTAGGGTTGTGTTTATGAATTCATGCCATTAAAATTTCAATGTTAAAACCATAATTAAGGTTCGATGTTAAAATCAACAACCAGTTACAAATATTAATGATTAAGAAAAACAACGTCAATTTTTTCCAGGTTGCACAAGGCGTTTGGGGAATGAAGCTCATTTTTGTGAACATCTACATGATTGCCAACCGAAAAGGATTTTCTAAAGGTTGGGTTTTGGTAGATACAGGCCCAGGGGGGTCTGCAAACAAAATTATTGCCATGGCCGAAGCCATTTTTGGCAAAGGAGCACAACCATCGGCTATAATTTTAACACATGGGCATTCAGATCATTCGGGTTCTGTAGAAGAATTGCTTAAACATTGGAATGTGCCGGTATATGCACACAAATTAGAATTGCCATTCTTAAGAGGCCGGTCGTCGTATCCGCCGTCAGACCCTACCGTTGGCGGCGGTATCATAAGCTTGTTTTCGGTGCTATTCCGTAAAAAACCAATAAACCTGGGCCGCCGGGTTAAGGCAATAGATACAGATGAGGGCATACCTGAGCTACCCGAATGGAAGGTTATTTTTACACCCGGCCATGCGCCGGGCCACGTTGCCAGCCAGGTGCGCAAAGCCTTTGCATAGGCTTATATTTACCGCGTGGAACCGGTTACCCCAGACTATAAGATATTGGCAGATGTTATAAACACGAAAATGCCTTTCGGGAAGTACAAAGGCACACATATTGCCGATCTGCCGATTTATTATTTAGAATGGCTGCAGCGAAAGGGTATGCCGGCTGGTAAGTTAGGTATGCTGTTAAGTACCAGTTACGAGATAAAGCTAAATGGCGCTTCCGGAATTTTAAATGATTTACGTAAGGTTTTGGCAAAGCAACCGACTAACCGTTAAAGATTATGGCAATATGTTTACAAAAAAGCTAAACTGTTTTTAGGAAAAGTTCGTTTATAAAATTAAATAATCGTAAAAATGAAAAAATTTGTTCTGTATATAGCTGCCCTTTTTGTGTTGGGCAGTTGCGCTAATGCGCAAGAATCGCGCGGCGATTTTGCTACCGTACCAGCACCAAAGCCGGGCGAAGAAGTTGCCACTTTTGGGGGCGGGTGTTTTTGGGCGATGGGAGAGTCTCTTAACGAACTGAGAGGCGTAAACAGGGTAGTTGCCGGCTTTGCAGGGGGTACCACAAAAAACCCATCATATGAGGATGTTTGTACACGCACCACCGGCCATGCAGAAGTTGTACAGGTTTATTATGATCCTAAGGTTATTAGTTATGAAAAACTGACCGAAGGCTTCTTTTATGCGCACAACCCTACCGAGCTAAATTACCAGGGCCCCGATCAGGGAACAGATTACCGCTCTGTTGCGTTTTACCGTACGCCGGCAGAAAGAGCTACTATTGAGGCTGTTGTAAATAAGATAAATGCCTCAAAGCATTATAACGGTAAAATAGTAACCCAGGTAGTGCCATTCAAAGTATTTTATCCTGCAGAGAAATATCACCAGGGCTATTACAGGCTGCACGCCGATAACCCATATATTACCTCAGTATCTATGCCTAAAGTAATGAAGATGCGGGCCGAAATGAAGCCATATTTAAAACCGGAGTTTCAGAAATAAGTTATTTAACCGAACAATTTTTAATCGCCCCCGTTATTATAGCACAACTAAAACAAATAACATGATAACTCCGGGAGAAGAAGAAATAGCAGCAAATAACGAGGACAACGATAATCCGAGAAACGCAAATAACGATCAGGATAACGCACAAACATTGGAGAGTGATCTTTCTGGTGACGGCGCAGATTCAATTGATGACGGTGAAGTTGAAGCTGATACTAACAAAATAGATGTGGCTGCACGTGCTGCAGAATCTGCCTACACGTTAAACGTCGACAGTGGCATAGCGCCGGAGCCGACTGAAAAAAATGACGAGTACAATATCAAAAAATAAATACTACTTTTAATTGAAAAGGCTGCCTGTTTGCCACAGGCAGCCTTTTTGTTTTCGACCTATTTAAACCACCCGCGTTTCCAGAAATACCAAACCTGCGCAATGGCAATTAAAAACATGATAACCAGGGTATAAACATAGGCATGGTGCTGGTAAAGCTCGGGCATATTGTCGGGTATAACATGCCCTTTTTCATCCGTACGCGAAAAATTCATGCCGTAAATACCTGCAATAAAGGTAAGAGGCATAAAAATTACCGAGATAATGGTAAGCACCTTCATGATCTCATTCATGCGGTTACTAACCATAGACAGGTATAGGTCCATAATGCTGGTAGTTATCTCCTTATAGCTGTCGGTAAGGTCCATAATGTGGATGGTATGGTCGTAAGCGTCGCGCAGGTAGCCTTTAACTTCAGCATTAATTAGCGGGCTCTCGCTGCGTATCATATCATTAAGTTTATCCCGTTCGGGCCAGCTAACCCGCCGCATCATGATCAGGTCGCGCTTCATATGCTGGGTATCATACATAATGGTTTTATCTGCCTTATCATATAGCCTATCTTCCAGTGCATCCAGCGCTTCGCCTATATCTGCCAGTACAACAAAATACTGATCTATGATGGTATCCATCAAAGCGTAGCACATATAACCGGGGCCAGCCGTACGTATGGCGCCCTTACCCGCCTTAAGGCGGGTAATAACGGCCGTAAACCTATCGGTATAATCTTCTTCAAATGTTAGGATCAAGTCGGTTTTCACGATGGCAGAAAATTGCGTGTTCGTAAGTTCATGCTCATCTGTAAAATAAATTATTCGGCTTGTGGCAAAAACATAACCATCATACTCGTCAAACTTAGGCCGTTGCTGCGTATTGGATATATCCTCCAGCACAAGCACGTTAATATTTAATATCTCACCAATTTTTTCAAATAACTGCTCGCTACCAAGCCCGTTTATTTTTATCCAATGCGTGTGGTTAGTGCATTGTTTTAATTGCTCAATAACAATAGAAATATCCTCACCATCGCGGGTAACCACCTCATTGGCGTTGTAAGAATAAACAGTAATTTTGGGCTTTAGTGCGCCTTCGGGTAATGATATGGTCCCAGGGCGGTCTCCAACGCGCCCTATATTCTTATGCTTATGACGGGGTCTGTTCCTGCTCATTTACAAATAGTTTATAGCCTGCGGGCCCTGGTTAAATAAAAGATCTACGATACTCAGGTTCTTTAAAAAACCGCTCCGCTCCTCAAAAACCTGAAAGTAAGGCTTTTGTTCAGTTGTTGTCAGCTTTTTAGCGCTTAGTTCATGGCGCAGGTCTAATACCTTACCACTATATTTTGCCTCATAAGTATCGGTATAATTTATAACAACCTTTAATTTTAAAAGCTTACTTATAAGTTCTAAAAGGCGCTGATTGTATTCAAATAAATAGGTGGTTTGCTGCTCATAAAATGGCGCGAGCTCGTCTTCATAATATTCAAAATAAGCAGAGCGGCGGTAGCAAGCCTGCAGGCTCATCCAGTGTAAACGCTGCCAGCGAAAGTCATAACTTATCTTAACATCTTTTACAGGGGTATGTACCTTTGATCCCTTTACCACCGGTACAACCAGCGTGAGCAAACCATCGGGCGAATAGATACTTGCCCGATTGCGGTAGGTTTGCTTTGGAAAATGCTCGTGTTGTTCGATGCAGATATCGGCCTTGTGTTTATTTATCAGGCTAAAATATTCAACCGGGGGTAGATAAAACATGGGTAGCAGCGCACCTTTTTCAATCATATAGTTTATGTTTGCAATTAAATATCGGTCGAAATTAATGATTAAAAAAGGCCTTACAAGCATTGCAGTTTTCTTTTTATATCTTATCTCATTACTCCCTTTCGCGGTTTTATACCTGATAGCAGACCTTGTTTATCTGATACTTTATTATATTGCTGGCTATCGCCGCAGTGTTGTACAGGAAAACCTTCGGAATTCATTTCCGGATAAATCTGAATCGGAACGCCGCCAGATAGAAAAAACCTATTACCAATATCTTGCAGACCTGATTGTTGAAACTATTAAGGCATTTACCATTTCTGCCGAAGAGATTAATAAAAGGATGCTGTTGCCGAATGTAGACCTGCTTACATCTTATTTTAACGATAACCGTAATGTTCTGGCTGCCGTTGCACATTATGGAAATTGGGAATGGGGTGCATTGCGCACAAGTTTTATTACAACACACCCACGCATTATCGTTTACAAACCCTTGCATAACAGCGCCTTCAACAATTTATTTATGCACATGCGCAGCAGGTTTGGGGTAACCCTTGTTAGCATGAAGAATACCTTACGCAAGATGGCCGAATTGCGCACCGAATTATCTTTAAGCGTATTTGTGGCCGACCAAACGCCGGTGCGGGAGGAGGTGCAATATTTTACGAGCTTTTTAAATCAGCCTACCGCTGTATTTTTGGGTGTAGAGAAAATTGCAAAGCTGATGAATTCTGTAGTGGTTTTTGCAGATATCCGGCGGGTAAGGCGGGGGTTTTATTCCTGTACATTCGTCCCGCTTGCAGAGCATCCAAAAAACACCCCCGAGTATCATATAACAGATGCACATGTTGAATATCTTCAAAAAGTTATAAAGGAAGAACCGGCTTATTGGCTTTGGAGCCATCGCAGGTGGAAATTTAAGCCGGAGGACAGTAAAAAATAATGCCAACCCAACCAACAGTAGCAATAGTTATCCTTAATTGGAACGGGCTTAAATATTTGAGCCGTTTCCTGCCGGGCGTGGTTGCATCGTCTTATTTAAATCTGGAGATCATAGTAGGAGATAATGCATCATCAGATGGCTCTGTAAACTTCCTTAAGAGCAGCTTTCCGACCGTAAGAATTATTGAAAACGATGAAAACTACGGTTTTACCGGCGGTTATAATCGTGTATTGAAACAAGTTAATGCAGACTATTATATCCTTTTAAACTCTGATATAGAAGTACGTGCGGGCTGGATAGAGCCGGTTATAAAATTGATGGAGCAAGATGATCTGATAGCTGCTGCGGCTCCCAAGATAAAATCGTATGCCCAACAAAACCATTTTGAGCATGCAGGGGCAGCCGGGGGCTATATAGATAAATTTGGTTACCCTTTTTGCCGCGGCCGTATTTTTTACGAAGTAGAAGAAGATAAGGGGCAGTACAATAAATCGGGCGAGGTATTTTGGGCTTCGGGCGCCGCATTATTTATTAAGAAGAAATACTGGCACCTGTCTGGTGGATTTGACGAGCAATTTTTTGCGCACATGGAAGAGATAGACCTTTGCTGGCGATTAAAGAATATGGGTTATAAAATCATGTACTGTGCCGAATCTGAAGTTTATCATGTTGGCGGCGGCACCCTGGATAAGGAAAACCCATTTAAAACTTACCTTAATTTTCGCAATAATCTTCTATTGTTAAAAAAGAACCTGCCTTTTTATAAGGCGGCGCCAATAATAAGTTTAAGGCTGTGGATGGATATGCTGGCACTGGCGCGTTTCTTAAATGAAGGAAAGCGCAAAGATGCTTGGGCGGTAAGCCGTGCCCATCAAAATTTTATAAGGAAGCTTTTTACGAGAGATAAAAACCACGCAAAAAATCCAACGCCGCAAACTAACGGTCCCAATTTATCCGGCATGTTTAAAGGCAGTATAGTAACCGAGTTTTTTATGCGTAAAAAAACTCATTTCAGAGAACTTGATCCTCGTCGGTTTCTGTAGGGTCGCCGTGTTCATTAGGATCATCATCATGCTTATCTGTTATTTGCTCCGGATTATGTGATAAGGTCGTTTTATTTTTAATCTCATCTTTATCTATAAACAAATGTACACTGCGTTGCGGGAATGGTATTTCTATTCCTTCAGCGGCAAATTTGTTGTAAATTTCTGTTAATATGCTGCTTTTCAACTGCTGCCATATCGCGATATCCGCAGCCCAAAAAAGCACTCTGAAATCTACCGAGCTTTCGTTTAAGTTGTACAGCAGTACAACGGGTTCCGGCATTTCCATAATGTCGGTGCGGTTATGCAGCAGATCTAATAAAAGCTGTTTTACCGTGGCTATATCTGTACCATAAGCAACCCCAATAATCAATTCAACCCTACGATTATTGTTGCTTAAGGTCCAGTTAATTACGGGCTGTGATATCAGGTCGCCGTTGGGTATGATCACTTCAGCACCGTCGCCGGTAAGTATCTTGCTCGAGCGTATGCCAATTTCTTTTATCGTGCCGGAGCGATTGGCAACTTCTATGATATCGCCAATTTCTACAGGTTTTTCAAATGCAAGAATAAGGCCCGATACTAAGTTGTTTACAATATTCTGCAACCCAAAACCAATACCCACGCCAAATGCGCTAATAATTATCGTGATCTTATCTAACGGAAAACCCGATGCGGCTACCGCCAGGAAAAAGCCGATGGCAAATATGCTGAGCCTAACTAACAGCATAGGGGTTTTAGTTTTTTTCTTTAAAGCCTCGGCATTGCGGTGCTGATCTGCAAAATCATAAAAATAATTAATAATGCGGGCCGTTACCGACGACAGCCAGATAACTGCCACAAAAATAATGATGCTTCCGAACGAAAATAGGGTACCGCCAACTTTGCGCGACTGTTTAAGAAAATCACCTATGAAATCATACATAGTATCCTCAAGGCTTAAGTTTTGCGCCAGCATAATTATCCAAAGCACAACGGCAATGGTATTAAGCACATTCCTGAATTTACGCTGTAATACTTTAAAATCGAGATATGAGCTGATACCGTTATCGCCTTTATTAGCCTCTAATTGTAAGAACAAGCTCTGCATCAAAATCTGCACAAAAAGGTATAGTCCCAAACCAAGCCATAGATTGAAGGTGGCCGTTATGGCAACAATTTTTGCAAGGCTAAAACGCCCGGTTATATTACATGCGATAGATACAGCCTGCAAAAAAATGTAGATTTTTAGGACCGGTTTAGTGTAAGGCAGATATTGGTCGCCATCTTTTATCGCATGGAGAAATCTATAACTGATGATGGCACTTACAATAGAAAGTATAAATACCGCAAACCTATCTGTAGTAGACACTTCAACAAAAAGGTTACTTACGCCGTATAATATGGTGATTACCAGCAATGGAAATAAATAACTTCCTAACGCATAGGTGTAAGTCTTTTTTACGAGTAAGAATATAGCTATAACAGAAATAAGCGAAATGCATTCGAGAAAAACCGCTGCCGGGTGATCGTAAAAATAAGGCTGTAAAACGGTGGTGACTATTAATGCAGACAAAAAAGGATGCCTGGCTACATAATTAGTTTGCTCTAATATTTTAGATGGATCTGTACGTTTAGAAAATATTTTACGCCGGTTACTTAATATCCATAAAAAGAATACAATAAATATTAAAACGCCTAATAAATGAATAATCGTGCTGCGCGCTAAACTAAATTTAAGCAGTTTGGCGTTCATAGAAAATGTATCGCTAAAGGCAGAGAAAAAAGTAATACCCGGGGTATTCTTCATTGCCCATATGTAATCGTATTCGTCAGAAAAAGCCTCGATACTAAAGTCGTGAATCTTGCCGTTCAACTGGTCCCTGTCATCTAAAACATTCAGGTAAATATCTGCTACACTGTTTTGCAGTAAGCCTATCTTGAGTAATGCTTCTTTATTTAAAGAATCGAGCCGCCGGTGTTTTGAATAGATAACTTTAATAGATTGATCTGATGCGCGTTTTAAAGAAGTGTCGACGGGTACTGTTCTAAAAACGGTGTCTTTCTGTATTTCCGAAAGTTCGTCGCGCATTTGCACCAATTTGCTGTTGTAACCAGCTAATTGATCTTGCCAGTCTTCCAGCCGGTCTTCGAGCCGGGTTAAAATATCTCTGATGGCATACAGATAACGCAGGGTGTTAGATTTATCTTTATCTATCAAGACCTTGATCTCGCCCATGCGTTTTTTTAGAAGCGGCAATTGCTGACTTATTTCCGTTGTATCAAATCCATGAGCAAGATTTACGCTGATCTGATTAAATGAGTTACTGTAATCTTCTACTTTTTGCAGTACACTGTTTAATGATGTGTCTGTTCGTTTAAGCATGCGCATCATAGAATCGCGCCGGATAATGCTGGCGCGAAGCGAATCCCTTACACTATGACGTTTACGCTGACTGGATTGGCCGAAACCATTTGTAAAAACGCAAATAAGCGAAAGAGCGACGATAAAAAAGAAAAGATATTTGAATGAATTGCGCATTAATTAGTAACGGCAGTAATACTGCGTTGTTTAAGGCTTAACTTTAACTATTTATAAAATGCTCTAATGCCAAACGGTATGAATTTAAACCAAAGCCGGCAATAACGCCAACGCAGTTTGCCGCTAACATAGAGTGGTGCCTAAATTCTTCGCGTTTGTAAACGTTAGATATGTGTACTTCAATAACAGGGGTGGTAATTGCCGCAATAGCATCGGCAATGGCAATAGATGTATGAGTATAGCCCCCGGCATTAAGTATCACACCTTTTGCGCTAAAGCCAATTTCGTGCAGCTTGTCTATCAGTTCACCTTCTTTGTTGCTTTGAAAATAGTCTATTGTAATATCGGCATGGCCATGGCGAATGGTTTGCAGGTAGGTCTCAAAGCTGCTGTTGCCGTACACAGATTTTTCCCTTACACCAAGCAGATTTAAATTGGGGCCGTTAATAATTTGTATCTTCATCATTTCAAACTTAGTTATAAATCGGGAAAACTAAAATTGGTGGAGTGGCAGCAGGCAATAAAAGGATTTAAAAGTTATTTAAAGCTCGAAAAATCCATGTCGGTTAACTCCGTTCAAGCTTACCTGCGCGATTTGGATAAGCTTTACCAGTTTGCCGAAGCACAGGAAGATAAGCTAAAACCAACAACTATCAAGCTTGCCGAGTTACGCCTGTTCCTAACCTGGGTAAGCGAATTAGGTATGTTGCCAACATCGCAGGCCAGGATACTTTCGGGCATTAAAGCGTTTTACAAGTATTTGCTCATGGAGGACGAAATCAAGTCTGACCCATCAGAATTGCTGGAATCGCCCAAAACACGCCGCAAGTTACCCGACACTTTAAACCGAGTAGAAATAGACAATATTATAAATGCGGTAGATCTCTCTAAGCCCGATGGCGCCCGCAATAAGGCGATTTTGGAAATATTGTATAGTTGCGGCCTGCGGGTTTCTGAGCTTACCGAACTTAAAATATCTAACCTGTATCTCGAGATTGAGTTTGTAAAGGTTTTGGGCAAAGGCAGCAAAGAACGCCTGGTACCTATTGGCGGGCCGGCAATAAAAGCGCTAAAAATTTGGGTGAACGAAGTGCGAGTTCATATTGCAATAAAAAAAGGGGAAGAGGATATGGTTTTCTTGAACCAACGTGGCAGCAGGCTAAGCCGTGTATACATTTTTATGCTGATCAAGCAATTGGCAGAAATTATAGGGCTAAAGAAAAAAATAAGTCCGCATACGTTCCGCCATTCTTTTGCAACACATTTGGTAGAAGGAGGCGCCGACTTGCGCGCTGTGCAAGAAATGCTGGGCCACGAAAGTATAACCACTACAGAGATATACACCCACCTGGACCGGGATTATTTAAAGAGTACGATAACGCAGTATCATCCGAGAAGTTAATGTGCAGCCCCCCGACCTCCTAAAGGGGGAGAATATAGCATAGACTTTTTATATAAATTCTAAATAAAAGTCCGAGGTCCATTTTTACTCCCCCTCCTTTAGGGGGTCGGGGGGACTCGCCTTTACCATCCGGTCTTTACCTCTTATGTCTTTCCGTATTTCCAAATTCCTGAATGCTTTACTCTTAAGCATCGCAATAATTTGGGCACCATAGTTTTCGTTAATTTCAAAATACAGTAAACCTTCGGGGATGAGCTTTTTGGCAGCAAAATTTGCTATTGCATTGTAAAACAGTAATGGGTCGGTTTCCGGCACAAACAGTGCCAGGTGCGGCTCAAAGCTTGTTACGTTAGTATGCATTTGCCGTTTATCAGTTTCGGTAACGTATGGAGGGTTGCTAACGATAATATCAAACTTGTTCTTAAAGTCTAACTTATCCGAATTTAAAATGTCGGCTTCTATAAATGTCACATCGCACAAATTTGAGACGGCGTTTTGCCTCGCAATTTTTAAGGCATCGGCAGAAATGTCTATAGCAGAAACATTTGACTGCTGTAATTCGTGTTTTAAGCTGATGGCAATGCAGCCGCTGCCCGTACCAATATCCACAATGCGGGGTGATGGTTTATTAACACTTGCTAATATCCAGTTTACTAATTCTTCGGTCTCCGGCCGGGGAATAAGAACCGCCGGGCTAATGTTAAAGGTAAGGCCGTAAAACTCGGTACTACCTAAAATATATTGTACGGGCTCACCTGTTTTAAGTTGCTCAATTATTCCGCTTAGCTGTTTTGCCTGTAGGTCTGTAAGCGTAGTTTCCGGGAACGCCTTAAGTTTAGCCTTTGAAGATCCGGATATCTCACACAAAACCAAATAGCTTATGGCATCTGTCTCTTGCTTATCGTAAAGATCGGTCAATGCGTTTCTAAAACTATTAATGGCTTCCTGCACGGTTTTCATTCAACAAGTATATTTTTGTGCAAATGTATGAACATAACAAATACATGCAGCGGTGTATCGAACTTGCTGCGCTGGGCGCAGGCCGTGTAAGCCCTAACCCGATGGTAGGCGCTGTAATTGTTCATGAGGATAAAATAATAGGAGAGGGATACCACCGGCAGTATGGCGGCCCGCATGCGGAGGTTAATGCCATAAATATGGTTTTGAACAAACATCCCGATGCAGAAACGCTGCTGGTACAAGCAATAATTTATGTTTCTCTCGAACCTTGTGCCCATTATGGTAAAACACCGCCATGTGCCGATCTGATTATAAAACACCGCATCCCCAAAATAGTGGTTGGCTGCCGCGACCCATTTGATCAGGTTAACGGTAAGGGAATTGAAAAGCTACAGACTGCAGGGATTGACGTTGTTGCCGGAGTTATGGAGCAGGAATGTTTGGCACTTAATAAGCGGTTTTTCACCCGTATAAAACATCAACGGCCTTATATTATCTTAAAATGGGCCAAAACCGCCGATGGGTTTTTTGCTCCGAAAGATGGTAGCCAGTTTTGGATAACCGGGACCGAAGCCCGTACGCTTGTTCACAAATGGCGCAGCGAAGAAGATGCCGTATTAGTAGGCAAAAACACCGTACTTGCCGATAACCCGAAGCTGGATACGAGGTTATGGCAGGGCCGATCGCCTAAGAGAGTGGTGATAGACAGAAAGCTTGATCTGGACAGCAACCTGGATATATTTAACGGAATTGCCGAAACGTTTATATTCAACGCGGTAAAAACTGATATTGAAAAAAATATTAAATATATTGCACTGGAAGATTTCGACAGGTTTGTGCCTCAGTATATTTTATATCAATTGTACCTGCAGGATATTCAGTCGGTAATTATTGAGGGTGGGGCGTACACCTTAACACAATTTATAGAAACCGGGCTTTGGGACGAGGCCAGGATTTTTACCGGCGATGCCATGCTGGAAAAAGGCATTATATCACCACCAATAACCGGCATACCGGAAGGCACGTACAAGGTAGGAGCAGATACTTTACAGATTATATATAATAGCCGTTTCCGATAAATGATTTACATTTTTTTAAGTGTTTGCTGCAGCGTAATAGTTTCCATAATGCTGAAACTGGCCAAACGCTATAGTATCCATGTTTTTCAGGCCATTACCTGGAATTACTCGATGGCTATTATCTTAACATGGGTGTTTTTAAAGCCGCAGTTAAGTAACCTAACTGAAGCGCCTGTATACTCCTATATTTTATTGGGATTTTTGTTGCCGGCACTATTTATAGTTATAGCGGCATCCATCAGGTTTACAGGAATAATCCGTACAGATACAGCTCAACGTTTATCGCTTATTATCCCCTTAATGGCCTCTTATTTTCTTTTCAATGAGCAATTTAATATTTATAAGATAATCGGTATTGCCGTTGGTGTTACGGCTATCTTTTTATTGCTTGTTAAGCCTAACGGCCAGCGCAGAAATGCTTTTACTACATCTGCCTGGCTTTACCCGGCATTGGTATTTTTGGGTTTCGGCGCGGTAGATGTAATGTTCAGGCAACTGGCGGTTATTAAAGAGATATCTTTTGCCACCTCACTTTTCGCAATATATATTATCGCATTTGTGTTATCATTAATTGGCTTGCTCTATATAAAAGTTATTAGAAAACAACGTATTTACTGGTCGCATATTGGGTTTGGCTGGGTATTGGGAATTGCCAATTTTGGGAATATTTTATTCTACATAATGGCCCATAAAGCACTGGCTAAAAGTCCGTCGTTGGTATTTACAGCCATGAATATAGGCGTCATCGTATTCGGCATATTAGCAGGCACTATCATCTTTAATGAAAAAACGAGCTTGTTAAATCGTATAGGCATTGTTCTTGCTGTTATTGCGGTGATGATCATCGCCTACGCGCAAAATTTGTAATGCTTTTCGAAGATACCTATTTAACTATCAAGTTACCTGCTGAAGGCATTTACCGCGCAGGCGGGAGCAGATTTGTAAGCTATGCATTTCCGGTGACCGCCGAAACTGATCTTAAACCAATGCTTAATCAGGTAAAGGCACTGCACCCCGCCGCTACGCACTACTGCTGGGCGGTAAGATTAGGTTCAGATCAGTCGGCCCATCGTTTCAATGATGACGGCGAACCAGCGGGCTCCGCCGGCAGGCCTATCATCAATAGCATCTTATCGAAACAATTAAATAACATAATGATAGTAGTGGTGCGCTACTTTGGCGGTACGCTACTGGGAATACCAGGGTTAATAAGCGCTTACAAAGCCGCTGCCGAAGATGCAATTGCAAATGCCGCCATCATAGAAAGCACTTTTAATGATGTTTATAAAATAGATTTCAGCCACCTGCAGATGAATGCGGTCATGAAATTGGTAAAGGATAACAATTTAAAAATTCTTATTCAAAGTTTCGAAGAAACAAATATGCTAACCATTGCCATCCGCAAAACCCTTGTGGACCGTGTTGTAAACAGCCTGCAAAAATTAGAAGGCATTTCTACAGCATTCCTGTACAGTAATTAATGGCGTTTGCTTTTTGGCAAACATATAGTCCTTTTGTGTTTTGATAGCCCTTAATAATCCTTATTTTGGGGCGCCATGCAATCTTTCGAAATCAATAAGTCGGACCTGCTAAAGCTTAAGACTGCTTTAGACAGTAATGATGCTGAGCTTCAGAAAGTTCTGCAGGAATATCATGCTTCAGAAATTGCTATTCTTTTTGAAAGCCTTACGGTTGAAGAGCGCGAAAAGATCATCAACGTACTGCCTGTAGATGAGGCGTCGGATGTGATATCCGAAATGGACGAAGAGCACCATCCCGAGCAGATTTTATTTAACCTGCATCCCGAAAAGCGGTCTGAAATAATTGAAGAGCTTGATTATGACGATGCTACTGACATTATTTCGCAGCTGGAAGAACATGAGCAGCAGCAGGTACTGGAACATATAGACCAGGAAGATGCCACAAACATACGCGCGCTGTTAACTTATGACGAAGATACTGCGGGCGGACTGATGAACACGGATGTTATTAAGCTGAACGTAAAGCTTAATAAAAAAGACGCGCTGGAAGAGGTTATCCGCCTCTCGGAAGAAATGGAAGAATTTTATACCATTTATGCCGTAAACGACCAGGATATCCTGCAAGGTATTGTTTCGCTGAAAGACATTATTAAAGCCAGGCCCGAGGCTATGGTGGCCGACCTGATAAAAACGGACTATGTATTTGTAAAGGCTGAAGTTGACCAGGAAGAAGTTGCACGGTTAATATCACAATATAACTTAACCAGCATCCCGGTAGTTAACGATTACCTGAAGCTGCTTGGACGTGTAACTGTGGATGACATCCTGGATGTAATGGAAGCCGAAAGCACCGAAGATATCTTAAAAATATCTGGTGTATCTGAAGACGAAGAACTAAGCGGTAACTGGAAGGACGCTGTTAAAAGCCGTTTGCCATGGCTGATCATCAACCTGGCAACGGCGTTTTTGGCTGCATCTGTCATCCGGCATTTTAGCGGCCTGGAGGCCAAATTACCTATTATAGCAGCTTATATGACCATTATTGCCGGTATGGGCGGCAATGCAGCCACACAAGCACTGGCAGTTACGGTTAGGCGTATCTCTTTGAACGACCTTACTGATGCGCAAGCCTATCGCACAGTTTTGAAAGAGCTTTCTGTAGGAATGATCAACGGTGCGGTTAATGGCATTATCGTTTTCATGTTTGCGCTGTGGTATGATGCCAATCCGCTGCTTGGTTTGGTGCTGTTCCTGGCCATGACAGGTAATTTAATTGTGGCAGGGCTAACCGGCGCGTCTATCCCGCTGGTTTTAAAACGAGTAGGGATAGACCCTGCGGTAGCATCTTCAATTATCATTACCACTTTCACAGATTGCATAGGCTTTTTGCTGCCGTTGTGGCTGGCATCCGCACTTTTATTATAAATTTGAATTAACATTATAATTTTACCGCATGACCGAAGTAAGATACAACTGGACCAAAGACGAAATTGCCGAGATATACCACACGCCACTGCTCGACCTCATATATCAGGCGGCAACCGTGCACCGTGAAAATAAAGACTACGCCGAAGTGCAGATCAGCTCGCTCATCTCCGTAAAAACGGGCGGTTGCCCCGAAGATTGCGCTTATTGCCCGCAGGCGGCGCGTTATAACACCGGGGTTAACGTACATGCCATTTTGCCTAAAGAAGAAGTATTAGCCGCTGCCGAAAAGGCCAAAGCCGGTGGTGCCTCGCGTTTATGTATGGGTGCCGCATGGCGCGAAGTGCGCGATAACCGCGACTTTGATAAGGTTTTGGAAATGGTTACCGCCGTAAACGGTTTGGGTATGGAGGTTTGCTGTACTCTCGGTATGCTTACCGAAGGCCAGGCACAGCGTTTGGCAGATGCAGGCTTGTACGCCTATAATCATAACCTCGATACATCTGAAGACGATTATAAACGCATTATCACTACTCGTACGTATGATGATCGCCTGCAAACATTAGATCATGTGCGTAAAGCTAAGATCAGCGTATGCAGTGGAGGTATTATTGGCCTTGGCGAAACGGTGGAAGACCGTATCTCTATGCTTAAAACATTATCAAGCATGCCTAAACACCCCGAATCTGTGCCAATAAATGCGTTGGTACCCGTACAAGGCACGCCACTGGCTAACCAGCCCCGGGTTTCTGTTTGGGATATGGTACGCATGATAGCCACCGCGCGTATAGTAATGCCTAAAACGGTTGTTCGCCTTTCTGCGGGCCGTACAGAGATGAGCACCCTTGAGCAGGCGTTATGCTTTATGGCAGGGGCAAACTCCATATTTGCAGGCGAGAAATTACTGACCACACCAAACCCATCTTTTGATACCGATATGGCTATGTTTGAGTTGCTTGGCCTTACACCACGCAAAGCTTTTAAAAATGGCAGGCCAAATGTTGCCGTACAGCGTAACCTTGAGGAAGTAAGCGCCGTATAACAACGCATCCTAATTAATATCAATTGATAACAAACAAACCCGCCAGTTAGCTAACGGCGGGTTTGTTTGTTTAATGCGGAGCACAAAAAAGCCAGTCCGTTTAACGGACTGGCCTAAAGTCTTTTATAAAAAGAATTACATCTTGCTCTTCATTGGCATGGTTTCTACCTTGCCGCTCATTTCCACACACTGGCCGTCTTTCAGCATCATGGTTTTACCGTTTTTCATTTTAACAGACCCATTTGCCATAACCATAGTGCCGTTTTTCATGGTCATAGTAGATGTCATGGGTGTGCTTTTGTCGCCGGTCATGCAAACCATTTTGCCGCCTTTCATCATCACGCATTTGTCCATTTTCATGGCGCTCATTTTTGACGATGTCATTTTGCTTTGTGCCATTGCGCTGCAACATAGTACAACCGCAAATAGGGCCATTAAGATTTTTTTCATAAAATAATTGGGTTTAATTGATAGGGCAATATAGTAAATACCAGACAATTGCTATTTGAAATTTCACTCCAATAAGATGTCGGATTTATTTTACCGTTGGCTTTAGCACAGCTTTGTTAGATCCGCAGGTAATCATTTGCCTGCCGTAATAAGGATTTCTGATGCTTTCTGTTTCGCTTAGCCAAAACGATTTTTTCATGGGGCAGTATTGCACGTAAATTATTGTAGTATTCAAGTTTAGTGCTTTTAATAACATATATAGATTGTTAGAAAGGCTGGCAAAATGTTCGCGCTGGTGATCAATAAAATTTGTCTCGCTCATGTGCCGGCTATCGAATTTTAATTTATCAATATAACTAGCCATTATTTTTTGCTTATCGGCTGTTAGGCCCTGTTCCGGTTTGTCTGATAAAACCATGAACATTACTTTTGCTTTATCCTCAGCAAGTTTGCCGTTATCTGCAACAAGCGCATTTTTAAGGTCGAGGTAAGATATGGTTATTTTATCAATAGTTGTTTTATCCTGGGCGTTACTTGTTAAAAATGAAAATATAACAAGGGCACAGAGCGTAAATGTTCCAAGAGATATTTAAAGAGTTTATTCTGATAGTTCCTTAATTTCATAAATTTTGGTTCAAACGTTTTCATCATGCAAAGATAACAATCCCGGCATTTGCGATAGTTAACAAATTGTATAACTTAGCCTCAGCATGCAAGCTAAAAATAACCCTAAAACCATCCGCGCATGGGCGATGTTCGATTGGGCAAACTCATCTTACAACCTGGTTATTACTTCAACAATTTTCCCTGCGTACTTTACCACCATAACAACCACTAAAGAGCATGGCGATGTTGTTACCTTTTTCGGGCATCAGTATATTAACACCGCATTATCAAACTATGTACTTGCCATTGCCTATTTGTTGGTGGTAATTATGCTGCCCATATTAACTTCTATTGCCGATTATAAAGGCAACAAGAAAAATTACATGCAATTTTTTACCTTGATGGGTGGTATAGCCTGCTGCGGTTTATATTTCTTTAAACTAAACACCCTCGAAGCCGGGATGATATGTTTTGGTATAGCAGCCGTTGGTTACTGCGGGGGTTTTGTATTCTACAATTCGTACCTGCCGCAAATTGCAACTTTAGATAAACAGGATTCGGTTAGCGCAAAGGGTTTTACCTATGGGTATATCGGTAGTGTAATATTGCAGATCATTTGCTTTGTATTTGTGCTGTCGCCTAAAACATTCGGTATAACAGATGCAAGCTTCCCGGCGCGTCTGTCATTCCTGTTGGTTGGTGTGTGGTGGATGGCCTTTGCACAGATCCCGTTTGCCATATTACCAAAGGGTGTGCCTAACGCATCGGTATCTAAAGACTATAATGTGATAAGCGGAGGTTTTAAAGAGCTTGCACATGTGTGGCAAAGGGTAAAGTCGATGCCCTTGCTAAGGCGTTATCTGCCCGCTTTCTTTTTCTACTCTATGGGCGTGCAAACCATCATGCTGGTTGCAGCTAACTTTGGCGCGAAGGAATTGAAACTGCCCCAGGCAAACCTTATCGCTGTTATCCTGGTGATCCAGATAGTGGCTATTGGCGGGGCCACGCTAATGTCTAAACTTTCTGAAAAATACGGAAATGTTAAGGTGCTGATTGGTGTGGTTTTCATTTGGATTTTTGCCTGTATTGCAGCTTATTTAACCACTCTTGCCATACAGTTTTATTTGCTCGCAGTAGTTGTAGGGCTGGTGATGGGAGGGATACAATCCTTATCGCGTTCTACCTATTCTAAATACCTGCCGCAAGATATCACCGACACCGCGTCTTATTTTAGCTTCTACGACGTTACCGAAAAACTGGCTATAGTGATCGGCTTGTTTTGCTTTGGTTTTGTAGAGTCATTAACGCATAGCATGCGTAACTCGGCGCTGGTATTGGCCATATTTTTTGTGGTGGGGATAATTTTGTTGTTCGGCCTGTTGTCTGCCGAACAAAAAGCTCATAAAAATTCTGAAATTAGCGGCTCGTAATACATTAATGAAAGTCGAGCTTTTTATCCCGTGTTTTGTTGACCAATTATTTCCAGAAACCGCTTTCAATACTGTTAAGCTGCTCAAAAAGGCCGGATGCGAGGTAACCTACAATACAAACCAAACCTGTTGCGGCCAGCCTGCATTTAACGCCGGCTTTTGGGACGACGCCAAGCAAATGGGCAGTAAATTTCTAAACGACTTTTCGGAAGATGGTGTTATCGTCTCACCCTCTGCATCATGCACCGGTATGGTGCGCAACTATTACGGCGATTTGTTCCTCAATACTGCATCGCACAACAAATGCCGTGCTATCCAGGCAAATATCTACGAACTGTCAGACTTCCTGGTGAATATCCTTCAGGTTAAATACTTTGGCGCCGAGCTTGAAGGCCGTGCCGTTTACCACGACAGCTGCAGCGCTCTGCGCGAGTGTAAGATCAAGGCAGAACCACGCGAACTTTTAGCGAACGTTCACGGCCTCGAATTATTAGATCTGCCCGATAGCCAAACCTGCTGCGGGTTCGGCGGTTCATTTGCAGTAAAGTTTGATGCCATCTCAAGCGCTATGGCGCAGCAAAAGGTAAACCACGCGCTGTCTGTTAACGCCGACTATATTATATCTACTGATGCATCATGTCTGCTTCACCTGCAAGGCTATATCGATGAACAGCAAATCCCTATAAAAACCATACACTTGGCCGATGTTTTGGCCATGGGTTGGGGAAACGTTTGATTTTGATTTCACCGATTTTATCTTGATTTCACCGATTTTATTTCGATCGCACTGGTTGTTTTTAATAAATCAGTGTAATCATTCTAAAATCAGTGTAATCATTTCCGTAACTTTGCACCCGTAATAAATCACTGTTGTAGGTGATTAACTAACAATTTTATTGAACAAAAAATCATAGTTGTAGATGATTAGTATTACACTTCCCGATGGTTCCGTTCGTGAGTACGACAAAGGAATCAGCTCTATGCAAATTGCCCAATCTATTTCAGAAGGCCTCGCACGCAATGTTTTAGCAGCCGAAGTTAATGGACAGGTTTGGGACGCAAGTCGCCCTATAGAAGAAGATTCTGCCGTTAAATTACTAACCTGGAATGATGATGCGGGCAAGGCAACTTTTTGGCATTCATCGGCCCACTTAATGGCCGAAGCGCTTGAAGCGCTTTACCCGGGTACCAAATTTGGCATAGGTCCGGCTATTGAGACAGGCTTTTACTACGATGTAGACTTTGGCGACCAGGAATTTTCGTCAGACCATTTTAAAGCCATCGAGGATAAGATGCTGGAGTTAGCGAAGGCAAAAGAAGAATTTATCCGCAAACCGGTTAGTAAAGCTGATGCGATTGAATATTTTACTGACAAGGGCGATGAGTATAAGCTGGATCTAATCAAAGATTTACCTGATGGCGCCATCACTTTTTATTCACAAGGTGATTTTACCGATCTGTGCCGCGGCCCGCATATACCCAACACCGGTTTTGTTAAAGCGATAAAGTTAATGAATACTGCCGGCGCTTACTGGCGCGGCGACGAAACCCGCAAGCAGTTAACCCGTATTTACGGTGTAACCTATCCTAAACAAAGTGAGCTTACCGAATACCTGCGTATTATAGAAGAGGCAAAGAAACGCGATCACCGTAAATTAGGTAAGGAGCTGGAACTGTTTGCCTTCTCTGAAAAAGTAGGCATGGGATTGCCTTTATGGTTACCTAAAGGTACAGCATTACGCGAACGACTTACTAATTTCATGCAACGTGCCCAAACCAAGGCTGGTTATGAGCAGGTAATTTCTCCGCATATTGGTCACAAGAATTTATATGTAACATCGGGCCATTATGAAAAATATGGTAAGGATAGCTTTCAGCCGATAAAGACACCGCAGGAAGGGGAGGAATTCTTTCTAAAACCGATGAACTGCCCGCACCATTGCGAAATGTACAAAACCAAACCACGATCTTACAAAGACCTGCCGGTGCGTTACGCAGAGTTTGGTACGGTTTACCGT
The DNA here is from genome assembly GCA_965277245.1 of Mucilaginibacter sp. Taxonomy (GTDB): domain Bacteria; phylum Bacteroidota; class Bacteroidia; order Sphingobacteriales; family Sphingobacteriaceae; genus Mucilaginibacter. The sequence goes on along the minus strand of OZ255719.1, from coordinate 1,212,781 downwards.
TACGAGCAAAGTGGCGAACTGCATGGTTTAACCCGTGTACGCGGTTTTACCCAGGATGACGCACATTTATTCTGCCGCCCCGACCAGGTTAAGGACGAATTTAAAAAGGTTATCGATCTGGTACTTTATACTTTTGGCGCTTTAGGATTTGACGACTATACCGCGCAGATCTCATTACGCGATCCCGACAATAAATCGAAGTATATTGGTACAGATGCCAACTGGAAACTCGCCGAAGACGCGATTATTGAAGCAGCTGCCGAAAAAGGTTTAAAAACAGTTGTAGAATTAGGCGAAGCGGCATTTTATGGCCCCAAACTCGATTTTATGGTAAAGGATGCGCTTGGCCGTAAATGGCAGTTGGGCACTATCCAGGTTGACTATAATTTGCCGGAGCGTTTTGAGCTGGAGTATACCGGCAGCGATAACCTTAAGCACAGGCCGGTAATGATTCACCGCGCACCGTTTGGCTCGTTAGAAAGGTTTGTGGCTGTATTGATTGAACATTGTGCCGGTAATTTCCCACTGTGGTTATCTCCAGACCAGTTTATCATTTTGCCTATATCTGAGAAATTTGAAGAATATGCAAATAATCTTTCAAATGAGTTAAAAAATTCCGATATTCGCGGGCTTATTGATTTCAGGGACGAGAAGATTGGGCGAAAGATACGGGATGCCGAAATTAAAAAGATACCTTACATGTTAATTGTAGGTGAAAAAGAGGCAGCCGAAGGGACCATATCTGTACGCAAACATGGTACAGGCGATTTAGGAAGTTTAACAATAGCAGCCTTTAAAGAACAAATAATAAAAGAAACAACAGTATAACTTGGCATTAAATAAACCGAATTTTAGCAGAGGGCCGCGTCCTCCCTTCAAAAAAAAGGAAGCTGAACATAACATCAATCAATTTATCCGTGCTCAGGAGGTTCGCCTTGTAGGTGATAATTTAGAGCCGGGAGTATATTCATTACGTGATGCTTTGGCGATAGCTGAAGAGCAGGAACTGGATCTGGTTGAGATTTCTCCAAATGCTGTCCCCCCGGTTTGTAAAGTTACTGACTATAACAAGTTTATCTACGAGCAAAAGAAAAAGCTAAAGGAGATAAAACATAATGCCAAGCAAACGATAATAAAAGAGATACGTTTTGGGCCGAATACTGATGACCACGATTTTGAATTTAAGCTGAAACATGCGATTAAATTTTTAGAAGCGGGTGAAAAAGTTAGGGCTTACGTACACTTTAAAGGCCGTGCCATTGTTTACAAAGAGCAGGGCGAAATATTATTGCTGCGTTTTGCACAGGCTTTAGAAGAAGCAGGTAAGGTAGAGCAGCTGCCAAAGCTTGAAGGTAAACGGATGTTTTTAACCGTTGCGCCAAAGGCAGGTAAAAAATAAATGTGAGTATTGAGATATGAGATTTGAGACAAAATCTGGTATTTCTAAAGAAGAATTAACAACAGGGTTGTGTTTTATGTTAGGTGAGTTGGTTCTCACATCTCATATTTCACATCTCAAATCTAAATAAATAGTTTATGCCAAAAATGAAAACCAATTCCAGTGCAAAAAAGCGTTTTAAGCTTACTGGAACCGGTAAAATTGCACGTAAGAATGCATACAAGAGCCACATCTTAACCAAGATGAGCACTAAGCGTAAGCGTAACCTAGGCCACACCAGTTTAGTATCTGATGCGGATATGGGTAACGTAAAGCGTATGCTTTGTATCGGAAAGTAATTTTAACAGATTTTTTAACCAGGTATTAGAGTAAATAAGTCCCGATTAAAAGGGCACTCACTACCAAAAACAACAACAAATGCCACGTTCAGTTAACGCAGTAGCGTCCAGAAGGCGCCGGAAAAAAATAATGAACCTTGCAAAAGGTTATTATGGTTCACGCAGCAAGGTTTATACCGTAGCCAAAAATACGGTAGAAAAAGGTTTACAATATGCATACCGCGACCGTAAAACTAAAAAGAGAGAATTCAGGGCTTTATGGATTCAGCGTATTAACGCGGGTGCACGCCAGCACGGTATTTCTTATTCGCAATTAATGGGTAAGTTAACCGCTAAAGAAATTGGTTTAAACCGCAAGGTACTTGCCGATTTAGCGATGAACCATCCTGATGCTTTTAAAGCAATTATAGACGCTGTTAAATAAGTAACGCTAAATAATACGAAAGGCCCCGGTTTTAAACCGGGGCCTTTTTTGTTACATTTGATTTCGGATAATAATGAAAAAATTAATAATTATCGGCTTGTGCCTGTTGACATTTAATGCTTGTAAAAACAGCGTAGATAGTAGTGCCTTGCGCAGTTATGTAAAAGATAACCTTAAAGGCGATAAAGGCATACTAAAGCTTAGTGTTTATAACGATTTCGATTGGGACAAAGTTTATATACTTGGCCCATACACTAACGAACGGGTTTTTGATGCTACGCTTAAAACTTACACCAAAGATATTTTGGCAACAGGTGTGGACACTGATACCGGCATTTGCCTCGTAATGCTTTTTAAGGGCGATAAGCTGGTTACCCAATCTATCATAGACAGGCAAACGGCAGATTTTACCAGCCTCATAAAGTTTACTACAAAAACAATGGTTATGCCTTACTTACGCAAGGGCGCCAACTTTGCCTATAAACACGCGGGGCAGTATAAACCATATATGCTACAGGAAATTAGATAACAAAAAACCCGCAACCGCGGGTTTTTTGTTATCTAAAATTCATTTTAGCGAGTAATGAAGCAATCCCAAACTCACAAAGCAATTCTGCTTATCGGAAATTGCTTCGCTATTATTCGCAATCACGCAGGGGAATTACAACACCGACGGCCTTTTATCATCAATGTCCATATACTGTTTAAAGTTGCGGACGTCAGTTTCTACCATATTTTTAAATACAGGATTCAATATGTGTGAAATACCGGTACCTAATCCGCCCGCAGGCGGCTGATAACTGATCACCACATCTACCAACGTAGTTCCCGGCTCGGAGCCATCTTTAAAACGAACCTTCCCTGCATTATCAATTGCCGAATCGGGCAATGAACTCCAGCCGATCATCTCTCCGGGTTCATCTTTTACAATTTCTGCGTCCCAACTTACTGTAGTGAGGTTAGTTGGTAGTTTTAACACCCAATGCGAGCGTTTATCATCTAATATTTCTACACTTTCCAGATGGTTCATAAATAAAGGTAGGTTATCCAGCTTCCGCCAAAACTCGTAAACTTCCTGGCGCGGTTTATTAACCGTAAATGAGGTGCGGATATTGGTGTTAATAGGTTCGGTTGAAATTTTGCCCATTCTGGTATAAAGTTCGCAATGGCCCGTTACGCCGCGGTTAAGCAAATAGCCGCCCGCACCCATTTTAATAATGCTGGTAAACGGGCTTTTAAAAATATGTGTTAAGCCCGAAAAAGCCAGTTTAACACCCGCCGCAATGGATACATATCTCTCAGGCCACTCTAAATTTATGGGGTCTTGTTTTTCAGCCGATCCATTTTGCATGGTTGTTTGCTGTAAAGCTGTAAGTGTCATGTTCTTTCTGTTTAATAGGTATAGTATTTCAACAGCATAGCTTAGGCGATGTTTTCTTTAAGTGAAAATAGTAATTAGTGAGTGGTTGATTGGATCGAGTAGTTGATTTGCTTATCGACTATTAACTGTTAAAACATTACGTAGTGAAAATGTTTATTCCTAAAAACTCAATAACTAAACTTAAATTTCTTCAGATCAGGTTTTATCGCTTTTGGCCTTGTTAATTCATATTGATAAATAACCTGGCCCAGGTTTTTCAGAAATGGCAGGCACACCGTGGTATATTCATACTTGTTATCATTATAAATATCATTTTCATTAGATTGTACCACGGCAGTAAGCATAAATTCCACCTTGTTTTTAAAATCTACAACATAGGTGTTGTCTATGTTATATCCATAAGAGTCGCCGGGTTTGTTAAATATCCTGATGTTGGGGTTAATGGCAGCCGTACTGTCGCCTCCGTAAAAAATGAACTTGCAATAAGCAGGAAAGTACTCAGGGCGTTTGTACGAAGGGTAAGCGCTTTCTGTAGGATACATACTAATATATCTATAAATGAATTTGTATTGATCCTCTGTTAAATTGAATTGTTGCTCTTTCTGAAAAGTTTCTGGGAATATTAAGCGCCGCATAATCATTTGCTGGTCGGCAATGGGATATACGTTCTTTTCACTAAAGTCGAACGGTTGCATTATTAACTTACCATTCTTATCTATGTAACCTTTTCCGCGTATCATATTATCCAAATGCATTGGATAATTATTAGCGTCGAATTGGGCCGGCTTCGCATAAACCAGTTTATCGCCTTTATAAAAGTTTACAGGGTTCGTGGCCCTGGCATTATCGCCACTATCGCCTATTGCCAGCCGCCCGATTATACGCGTGTGGTTAAGCCCATATTTCTTCAATTTTTTGTTGATCTCCTCCCTGCCAACAAATTCATATAACCTGTTGTAGGCATCGTTATCACTTACCAATAAAATCTTTTTAATGTATTGTTCGATGTCTGGCTTCAGGTTTTTAGTTGTGCTGTCGGTCGTAACTTTAGTTTGTCCTGCATAGTTACTATCTGTTAGCATTGCAGACGTCATAGTAAGTCCCTTAACATGCAGTTCGTTCAATTTTTCTAAAGCGAAAATGGCTGTTGGTAATTTAACTGTGCTGGCGGGGTAGAAATAATGGTTCGGGTTAACCCGGTAGCTGTATGATTTGAAATGCGGCATGTTATACCCATCGCGGTCTATCTGTGTGTATAAGACCTGAATTTCGTTTTGCGTACCGTGATTTAAAATCCCGCTAAACATTTCGGGATGCGAAAGCAATAAATTTTTTATAAACACTGTATCGGGCACCTGAGCTAAGGCGGTGCTCCATAGCAGGAAAGCGAACAGCGTGGTTTTTATTCTCATTTTTAACAAATTAGGGTATGCACAATATAGTCAATTACAAATTTTATAAAAGTTTCAATTTGTTAATAAGTAGGCCTTTTGTGTAAAACTAAAGCATACTAACAGGGCCGTTTATCTATAGCTTTGAGATAAGTTCTTTGAGGCAATTTAACCACCCTGGCAAAACGAAAAGAGAATTTTCTAATAAACGCCAACGGTTTGCAGGTCAAAAGATTAGTAACGTTAACACGTAAGCATACTAAAATTTAACTGCCGATTAATTTGTTCTTGAAACGTTCACACAGTTAAAGTTTAAGAAAGAAAGCAGCATTCGCGGAACAATACGTGCCGGGATGAATTGCCGTCTCCAATACAATTTGAAATAGAAACAGCGATTTTATAATGCAACAGGAAGAAATATTATTACAGGAGAACAAAGATCGCTTTGTGATTCTGCCCATCAATTACCCGCGTATCTGGGAAATGTATAAAAAGCATGAAGCCAGTTTCTGGACCGCCGAGGAAATTGACCTCAGCGGCGACATGAAAGACTGGAATAATCTTAATGATGGTGAAAGGCATTTTATTTCGCATATCCTGGCGTTTTTTGCAGCCAGCGATGGCATAGTGAATGAGAACCTGGCCGTAAACTTTATGAGCGAAGTGCAGCTGCCTGAGGCACGTTGTTTCTATGGTTTCCAGATCATGATGGAAAATATACACTCTGAGACTTATGCACTTTTAATAGACGCTTATATTAAAGATAATGTAGAGAAGAACCGCTTATTTCACGCTGTAGAAACCGTGCCTTGCGTAAAACGCAAAGCAGAGTGGGCTATGCGCTGGATTGAAAACGGCACTTTTGCCGAACGCCTGGTAGCTTTTGCTGCGGTGGAGGGTATCTTTTTTTCCGGTAGTTTTTGCTCAATATTCTGGTTAAAAAAACGTGGCTTAATGCCGGGCTTAACTTTTAGTAACGAACTGATAAGCCGTGATGAGGGCTTACATTGTGAATTTGCCTGTTTGCTTTATGGTATGCTGGCTAACAAACTCAGCGAAACGGAAGTGCAAAACATCATTAAAGATGCGGTTGTGATAGAAAAAGAATTTGTTACCGATGCCCTGCCTGTAGACCTGATAGGCATGAACTCTCGCCTGATGCAGCAATATATAGAATTCGTAGCCGACAGATGGTTAGATGAACTGGGTTACAGTAAGGTTTACAATGCCACCAATCCGTTTGATTTTATGGAAATGATCTCATTGCAAGGCAAAACTAATTTTTTTGAAAAAAGGGTAGGAGATTATCAAAAATCGGGTGTGCTGGCCACTAACAGTAAAGAAGGCGCGGCATTCTCGTTAGATGAAGATTTTTAACGATAATAACAAGTAGTCAGTATCAGGTAAAAGCACTTGAGCTGAGTTTTAAAATATAAAAAGAGGTCTCGATGCTTGATACTCGCGACTTGATACATAAGAAATAAAATAGGGAGCCATGTTTGTAAATAAGAGAAACGGAAACAAAGAGAGTGTAAAATTTGATAAGATAACCGCCCGTGTGCAAAAGCTGGCTTACAGCTTAAGCCCGCTGGTTGATCCTATCGACGTTGCAAAAAAAGTGATTGAGGGTTTGTACGATGGTGTAACCACTACCGAGCTGGATAACCTGGCTGCAGAAACCGCCGCATCATTAACCACCAAGCACCCCGATTATGCTTTGCTGGCAAGCCGCATAGCGGTAAGCAACCTGCATAAGAATACCATTAAATGTTTTTCTGAAACTATGCAGCGTTTGTATGATTATACCGATAGCAATAACGGCCGTAAAATGCCCTTAATTGCCGATGATGTAATGGAGATCATCAACGATAATGCCGCTTTGTTAGATAGTTCTATTATTTATGACCGCGACTTCGGGTTCGATTATTTCGGTTTTAAAACCCTGGAGAAATCATACCTACTGCGTGTTGACGGTAAAATTGCCGAACGCCCGCAACACATGTATATGCGTGTTGCAGTGGGTATCCACAAGAACGATATCGAAAGCGTTATCCGCACTTACAATCAGATGAGCGAGCGCTGGTTTACACACGCCACCCCAACCTTATTTAATGCAGGTACTCCAAAACCGCAAATGTCTTCATGTTTTCTTTTATCAATGAAAGATGACAGCATAGATGGTATATATGATACCCTTAAACAAACTGCCAAAATATCGCAAAGCGCGGGCGGTATAGGATTAGCTATCCACAATGTACGGGCTACGGGCAGTTACATAAGCGGTACCAACGGTACCAGTAATGGTATTATACCAATGCTGCGCGTATTTAATGATACTGCCCGCTATGTAGACCAGGGCGGCGGCAAACGTAAAGGCGCTTTTGCTATTTACTTAGAGCCATGGCATGCAGACGTATTCGACTTTTTAGACTTACGTAAAAATCATGGTAAAGAAGAAGCCCGTGCACGTGATCTGTTCTATGCGCTTTGGATACCCGATCTGTTTATGAAACGGGTAGAAGAAAATGGCGAATGGAGTTTGTTTTGCCCGCACGAAGCGCCGGGTATGTCTGAATGCCATGGTGAAGCGTTTGAAAAACTATATCATCAATATGAGCAGGAAGGCCGCGCCCGTAAAGTTATACGAGCCCAAGAGCTTTGGTTTGCCATCTTGGATGCCCAGATAGAAACCGGCACACCATACCTGTTATATAAAGATGCTGCCAACGCTAAAAGCAACCAGCAAAACTTAGGTACTATAAAAAGCAGTAACCTTTGTACAGAAATAATGGAGTATACGGATGCCAACGAAGTTGCGGTTTGTAACCTCGCGTCATTAGCGCTGCCCCGTTTTGTGATAGACGGCCAATTTGACTTCGAGAAACTGTATGACATTACTTATGATGTAACCAAGAACTTGAACAAAGTAATCGATAATAACTATTATCCTGTTGAAGAGGCGCGTACATCAAATGTGAGGCACAGGCCGGTAGGTTTGGGTGTGCAAGGTTTGGCCGACGTATTTATTATGCTGCGCCTGCCGTTTGAGAGCGACCTGGCTAAAGTGTTAAATAAGAATATTTTTGAAACTATTTACTATGCTGCAATGGTGGCCAGTAAAGATCTTGCTATACAGGATGGCGCTTACGAAACTTTTGAAGGTTCGCCATTGTCTAAAGGCCAGTTTCAGTTTGACCTATGGAATGTTGCACCCACAGACCGCCATGACTGGGTCAAACTGCGCAAAGATGTGATGAAATATGGTGTGCGTAACTCATTGCTGGTTGCGCCGATGCCTACTGCATCTACTTCACAAATATTTGGCAACAACGAATGTTTTGAGCCATACACCTCTAACATTTATACCCGCAGAGTATTGAGCGGCGAATTTGTGATCGTAAACAAGCACCTGCTTAAAGACCTGGTGAACCTGGGCTTATGGAATAACACCATGAAAAACAGTATCATAGCTGCCAATGGTTCTATTCAGCATATCCCCGAAATCCCCGCCGATCTTAAAGAGCTTTACAAAACCGTATGGGAAATTAAACAACGCAGCCTGATCGATATGGCTGCCGATAGGGGTGCATACATTTGCCAGTCGCAATCATTAAATCTGTTTGTTGACAGCCCTAACACATCTAAGCTAACTTCAATGCACTTTTATGCATGGAAGAAAGGCCTGAAAACCGGTATGTATTACCTGCGTACGCAAGCTGCAACGCAAGCGGTACAATTTACGGTAGAGAAGCAAGGCAGCAAGGAGATGGAGGCAGTTATACCACCGGTAGACCCAACCTTACAAATGAACGACCTCGACAGCATAGAACTTACCCAAACCAGCGGCCCAAGCTGTAGTATGGAAGAGGGCTGCGTTGTTTGCGGATCATAAAAAGCATTACAATCAACTTAAATCAATACAGGCAGGCTGCGTTATACAGCCTGCTTTTTATGTGCAAAAGTTAATATTGCTTATCAAATTCTTAATGTTACTTTTGCCCCAGCTTTTAGGTTCTTTACTTTAACCGGTAAAGATTAAAAGGGAACCCGGTGTAATTCCGGGGCTGTCCCGCAGCTGTAAGTCCGGCCCGCTGATCCCTCAGCAAGCTTTGTTGATCAAATAGTCACTTTTTGCGCTCCACGCATTTGGGAAGACATCAACACCAGGATGAGCCAGAAGACCTGCCAGAAGTTGTTAAATAGTCATAGCTTTCGGGGATTGAAGCTTGGGTGTGAATGCATATTTTGGTTTTTTGTTATTCCATTCTGTTTTCTTCATTTCTGTTTGCTGTGGGTTTAAACTCACAACAACATGAAAAAAAATTACATTAAAGTTGCGGTAAGCCTGGGGCTTGCACAACTACTGCTGCCCGGCCTTAAATTGCGGGCACAAGACACTACAAAAACACTTAACACGGTTGTGGTAACGGCCTCGAGGTCGCCAAAAAAATTAGCTGACATTGGCCGGGTAGTAACGGTCATCACAACTGCCGAAATTAGCCGCTCTCAAGGCAAAACCTTGCCGGAGGTACTAAACAGCGTACCTGGCATCACTTTCTCCGGCGCCGAAAACATGATAGGACAAAGTCAGGATGTTTATGTTCGCGGGGCAGCAACAGGTAACACATTGATATTAATAGACGGCTTCCCTGCAAATGATGCCTCTACCATTGCGGGTAATTTCAACCTTAATGCCTTCCCGGTAGATCAGATAGACCATATTGAAATACTAAAGGGAAGCGGTTCTACACTTTATGGATCTGATGCGGTTGCCGGGGTTATCAATATCATAACTAAACACGGCACAGCACAGGGCCTTAAGGCCAACGTGCAGGTTTCGGGCGGGAGCTATAATACTTTTCGCGAGGCGGCGGGATTAAATGGTAAGATCAATAACACAGATATAGCACTAAATCTGTCGAGTATAGATAGCCGGGGGTTTTCTGTAGCTAATGACAAATTAGCCGTCGGGAATTTTGATAATGATGGTTTTCATCAGCGTGCCGGGAGTTTAAATATTACTCAATACGTTAGCCAGAAGTTTTCACTTAACGGCAACTTTCAACTTAGCCGTATAAACGGCGATAATGATGCCGATGCTTTTATGGATGATCCAAATTCTACTTACAGGCAGTTATCGCTATTTGGCGGGATAGGTGGTAAATATTTGTTATCAAAGGGAGCTATTGTAGCAAACATAAGTCAGAATAATGTCTGGAATAAATATTTGAACCTGCCCGATAATATATCCCCCACATATTCGCTTACAGATAACATCGGAAAGATAACCAATGCCGAGGCTATATTTACTTATACATTCAACAGGTACCTTGATCTTACCTCGGGCGGCGATTATAAATATAGTAATACTACCCAGTTAAGCGATTATGCCACAACGGGTTATGCGCCAGGGCCTTCAACGCTGTCGCCCGATGTGGCAAACACCAAAATAAGCAGTGTGTATAGCTCACTATTTTTTAAAGACGGCACTTTTCACATGGAATTAGGGGGGCGTTACAATAACCACAACAGATATGGAAGTAACTTTACTTATACCATCAATCCATCTGTATTGGTTACTAACCGGCTTAAACTTTTTGCAACTGTAGCGTCGGCATATAAGGCTCCCTCATTATACCAATTATATTCTCAATATGGTAACCTTGCATTAAAACCAGAGCGTACAGCAGCTTCTTATGAGGCCGGGTTTGATATAGGGATCGTAAAAAATGTACTGTCATTCAATACCGTTTTTTACGAGCGGCAAATAAGGGATGTTATAGCTTTTTATACCGACCCCAAAACATTTAAAAGCTATTACATAAACGCTAACAAGCAAGATGATAAAGGTTTTGAAAGTGAGTTAACCCTGCATACCAATGCCATAACCGGCTCTGTTTGGGTGGCGTATGTTACTGGTAAACAAACTATTAGCAGCGGCGATGAGGCTAATAACTTATTTAGGAGACCTAAAAATACATTTGGTGCCAATATAAACTATCAAGTTAATAAGGCTTTTTCTATAGGTCTCAACTATAAATATACAGGTGATAGAATTGACAATGATTTTTCTACTTATCCCTCAAAAATTGTTACGCTTCAGCATTATAGTTTGTTAGATGCGCATTTACAACTAGTTGCCACCAGGAAGCTAACGTTATTTACAGATTTGAAGAATATACTTGATCAAAAATATATGGACTGGTTAGGCTATAATACCCGAAGATTTAATTTTGTAGCAGGAGCAAGGTATCTATTCAACTAGTGTTTTTATTTCGGCCTTTAATAACTATTTTTGGAAACAATAAAAATTATGTCGTCACAACAAAAAATAAATATCAGGAACGCGGTTCTTATCTTGATGATCGTAGCTGCGGCTGCAATGCGCCTGGTAAGTTATAAATTTCCGCTTTTAAGCAACTTTACTCCGGTTGGCGCAATTGCAATATTTGGCGGTGCATATTTTACCGACAAATGGAAGGCTTATTTTGTACCATTTGCGGCCTTATTTGTAAGTGATGTGATCATTAACTACTTATACACCTCAAAGCTTATCTTTTGGTATAGCAGTTCTATTTGGGTTTACCTTAGCTTTTTCGCAATGGTATTTTTTGGCAGCCTAATAAAAAAAGTAAATATTGCAAATGTGATTTTGGCTTCGGTAGGTGGTGTCGCGATCCATTGGTTACTTACCGATATTAACCCTTGGTTATACGGAACTACATACTCAAAAGGCATCAACGGCTATTTGCAATCTCTGGTAGCAGCAATACCCTTCGAAAAGAATATGATCCTGGGCGACCTGGTTTTTGGAGCTATTTTGTTTGGCGGATTTGAGTTAGCAAAAAGCAAATACACCGTTCTACGCAGTAATCGCGAACTGGCTGTCTAAAAACAACATTAAGTATTTAGAAGCGATGAGTGATCATCGCTTTTTTTATTTCATACGCCGGCTACAAAGCATCATATTATGAAAAAACAATGCATCTTCAACTGGAGCGGCGGTAAGGATAGCGCGCTCGCGCTATATTATGCATTGCAGGATACTGAATTGGAAATTAAATACCTGGTAACTACCGTTAATGATGCCATGAACCGTATATCCATGCATGGTGTACGCGACTCTTTATTAATTAAACAGGCAGAAAGCATTGGCATCCCGCTATATCAAATTCGCCTGCCCGAAATGCCCGGCATGAAAGAATATGACGATACAATGCGTGTGCATTTAACCCATTTGAAGAACGAGGGTATAACACATTCCATTTTTGGTGATATTTTTTTACAGGATTTGAAAGATTACCGCGATGCCCGTTTAGCTGAAATGGGTATGACCGGCATTTACCCGCTCTGGAAACGCGATACACGGGAGCTGATAAATGAATTTTTAATACTTGGTTTTGCTACCGTGATTGCCTGTACACAGGAACGTCTTGGTTATTTTGCGGGTAAAGAAATCGACATTGATCTTGTAAATAGCCTACCGACAGATGTTGATGTTTGCGGCGAAAATGGTGAGTTTCACACCTTTGCTTTTAAAGGGCCGATATTTAAGAAACCGGTTAATTATATAACCGGTGAGAAAGTATTTAAAGCATACGAGGCCCCAAAAAATGCTGATGATAGCTGCATCTCACCAGGCGACACACCACAAGTTGCCGGTTTCTGGTATTGCGATCTGTTGCCGGCCTAATAATTATAGCGGAAGTAAGTAGCTTTAAAGTCCTGCTGCATCGCTGTAAAGCGTTCGTTTACTGTTTTTAAAAATTCATCGTCCAAAATTTCAAACACGCTGTTAACGCCGTCTGTGAGGTCAATTTCGGGCAGTTTATAGGTTTGCTCAAGCGCGCCTTTCTCTATCTTGACAATAAATTTTTGGTTCATGTTCAGTATAGAGATTTTAAATTCGGGATGCGGCAGTTCGGCTATGATTCTCATTCTGCCACAAAACTAAGCATTCCCTTCAAAGGATCGGTGCCGTGCAGCGTTCCAAATGCTGCAATAGGTTTAAAACGGGTAAAAAGTTCTTCCCTATACCATTCTTCGCTCCTGGTTTTTTTAATTACCTCCGCATGCTCGCGCGAGCCGCCGTAGGCAAAGGCTTTCATATCGTCAATACTTTCCCATATAGAAAACGTAGCCGAGCGGTAAGCAAAAGCTTCGCCTACACCAAAAGACGTAACATATCCGTGTGCGGCTTTCATTATGCCGGCGACATCATCAACATTACTCCAAAATCTTTTCAACTTACTAATGCGAATAGTGGCACGCGTTAGCACCGCCACAGGGCCGGTATAATCTGTTACGGCAACATCACCAAAGGGCTGCTTACCATCCCATTTACCATGACTTTGCAAGGGTTCGCATATAATGGTCCATTTTTCTTCCGCGAGTAGGTTCCACCATTTACTAATTAATGAATGGTTATAAAACTTATCGAAATTTTGCCGCTCATGCCAAACGGCTAATAAGCCCCATTGCTGCCAATCGGGCGAAAGGTCGAAAGTCCCGTTTTTACCGCTTCCAAGCAATTTCCAGAAAGAACAGCCACGCCGAAATGCCATAGGTAACCGGTGTATTGCCATTGCCAGCATAGCAAACGGAACTAATAATTTTTTATAACGTATAATGGTTAAGCTTACCAGCATTAACAACTAAGTAAGCCAATAAATATGAGATTTGGCTTATCAAAGTCGCCAATCTGTACATTAAATTTGCAATCATGGCCGATGATTTGAAGATCCTAACCACAAGCGATAAAGCTGCCCAATACCAGTCGCTCATACCGCAAGTAGCAGCCTTGCTTAGTGATGAGGAGGATATTGTAGCCAATATGGCCAATATGGCTGCTGCGCTGAAACAGCAATTTAACTGGCTTTGGGTAGGCTTTTATTTAGTTAAGAATGATGAATTGGTTTTAGGGCCTTTCCAGGGGCCGGTAGCCTGCACCCGTATTGCCAAAGGCAGGGGTGTTTGCGGAATTTCCTGGGTGCAGGGCGAGATATTGGTTGTGCCCGATGTTGATGCATTTCCCGGCCATATTGCCTGTAGTTCGCTCTCTAAATCGGAGATAGTGGTGCCAATGGTTAAGGAGGGCAATATTTGGGGTGTGCTTGATGTTGACAGCGAATTATTAGATCAATTCGACAAAACAGATGCTAAATATTTAGAAGAAGTTGTTCATTTACTTAATGGCTAAACTACCCGAGTCCTACTATCAAAATCAGGATGTTGTAGCGCTTAGCCGCGATCTGATTGGTAAATATCTTTACAGCAATATAGATGGCCGGCTTACCGGCGGATACATTGTTGAAACTGAGGCTTATAACGGTATTATAGATAAAGCATCGCATGCTTTTGGCAATCGCCTAACGCCCCGCACACAAACCATGTTTATGCAAGGCGGTATAGCCTATGTATATCTGTGTTACGGCATTCATGAAATGCTGAATGTTGTCACATCGGTTGAAGGCCAGCCGCACGCCATATTGATCAGGGCAATTAACCCGACCACTGGCTTAGATATCATGCATTACAGGCGTAACATGGCTGTTTTAAAACCCACCATAACATCAGGCCCCGGGTCGGTAGCAAAGGCCTTAGGTGTATCCAGAAAAATAAACGCCATTAGCCTGCAAAGCGATGTTTTATGGATTGAAGATGAGGGATTAACCTTTGCTGACGACGAAGTTGCGGCAGTGCCCAGGGTAGGTGTGGCCTATGCCGGCAATGATGCATTGTTGCCTTATAGGTTCTACGTTAAGGGCAATAAATATGTAAGTAAGCCTAATCGATAATTTTTTAAACTAAAAGTAAATTCCGTTGGTTGTAGGTGTATAAAACAATCACTCATGGAATACGAAGACGAACTAAAAAGACTTGAAAATATAGAAAAGCTCCGCGGTATGATAGACGATATCAAGACTGCAATGCTTACTACTTATGACGAAAACGGCGGCTTCCACAGCCGCCCCATGGGTACCGCGCTATTTGATCCCGAAGGCGACATCTGGTTTTTTACGAACGAATTTTCGCCAAAAGTGCAGGAAATTTCGGCAGAACATAAAGTATCGCTCACCTATTCAGACACCGCTAACAACGTTTATATCAGCATTAACGGCTTGGCAACCACGGTAGACGACCGCGCGAAAATGCATCAGCTCTGGAACCCATATGTAGAAATATTTTTTCCGGACGGTATCAATGATCCCAAACTTACACTGTTTAAGGTTGCTGCTCAGCACGGCGAATACTGGGATGGTAGTGCTGGAGTTATAGCTGTAACGTTTAAAAAGCTCGTTGCTGCTGTAACCGGAAAAAAATATGAACCGGGCGAACATAAGGAGCTTGATCTATAAAACGAGGCGGGTGTTAACCCGCCTTTTTGTATTATTGACGAATGATTTTTGAGAACACCCTGGCTTTTGCACGATCATTAGATGAACAGGATCAGTTTCGTAATTTTCGTGATGAATTTTGGATACCACAACATAGGGGAAAAGATGCCATTTATCTTTGCGGCAACTCGTTAGGCCTCCAGCCAAAAAAAGCTGAGAAGGCCATTACAGATCAGCTACAAGCATGGCGCGAACGGGGAGTTGAAGGCTGGTTTGAAGGTGGCGATCCATGGCTGCAATATCACCACAAGCTGTTACCTCCGCTGGCCAATATCGTGGGTGCTAAGCCGGTCGAAATAACGGTAATGAACTCTTTGACCGTTAATCTGCACCTATTATTGGTAAGCTTTTACAAGCCGACAGCCAAAAAATACAAGATATTAATAGAAGGCGGGGCTTTCCCTTCAGACCAATATGCCGTGGAAAGCCAGGCGCGTTTTCATGGGTTTGATCCCGCCGATGCGATAATTGAAATATTCCCTCGTGTAGGCGAATTTACGTTGCGTACTGAAGATATTATCAGCCGTATAAGTGAGCATGCAGAGGAATTAGCGTTAGTTCTTTTCGGTGGCATAAATTATTACACCGGCCAATTCTTTAATATAAAAGCAATTACGCAGGCCGCCCATATTGCAGGCGCATATGCGGGATTTGATCTGGCGCATGCAGCCGGTAATGTGCCCCTTAAATTGCACGACTGGGGTGCCGATTTTGCCTGCTGGTGTTCTTATAAATACATAAATGCCGGGCCGGGTGGCATAAGCGGCATATTTGTACACGAAAAACATCATGTTAACAAAAGCCTTAACCGTTTTGCCGGGTGGTGGGGTTACAAATTAGATGAACGTTTTAAGATGATGCCTGGCTTTAAAGCAGAAACCGGCGCAGAGGGTTGGCAGGTAAGCACCAGCCCAATATTGCTAATGGCTGCTTTACACGCATCACTAACAATATTTGAAAGCGCCGGCAGTGTAGAAGCGCTTTCGGATAAAAGAATAAATCTTACCTCTTACCTCGAGTATTTAATTGGCCAGATAACTCAAAACCTTAACCGGCAGTTATTCAAAATAATTACACCTTCTGATATATCGGCGAGAGGCAGCCAGCTTTCTATTATTTGTGCCCGTGATGGTAA
This sequence comes from Mucilaginibacter sp., assembly GCA_965277245.1. Lineage (GTDB taxonomy): Bacteria > Bacteroidota > Bacteroidia > Sphingobacteriales > Sphingobacteriaceae > Mucilaginibacter. Next base: position 1,196,316 of record OZ255719.1, on the reverse strand, counting down.
AGCGATATTTGATTACCTGACAGGTAAAGGAGTTGTTGGCGACTGGCGAGAACCGGACGTGATCAGGCTGAGTCCGGTACCGCTTTACAATACTTTTGTGGATGTGTTTATTGCTGCGCAATATTTGCGGGAAGCCGCCGCCGGTATTACAATATAAAATGCTCAAGATTGCTTTCGACCCTATTTATGCGCATCCACTACCCGAAGGCCACCGTTTTCCGATGCTTAAGTACGAGTTGATACCTGCACAGCTTGTGTATGAGGGGATCATTACAAATAAAAATTTATTTTCTCCCGAACCTCTTGATGAGGAAATCATATTGTGGTCCCATGATAAAAGTTATTGGGAGCAACTTAGAGATTTAACATTACCATCTAAAGAACAAAGGCGTATAGGCTTCCCATTGTCGGCCAGGTTAGTTGAGCGGGAAGTACGGATTGCTAAGGGGACTATAGATGGCTGCCATTATGCAATGGAAAACGGTATTGCTTTTAATGTGGCGGGTGGCACCCACCATGCAGGTACTAATTGGGGCGAAGGTTTTTGCATGCTGAACGATCAGGCAATGGCTGCTAATTACTTGCTTAAAAATAACCTTGCAAAATCTATCCTCATTGTAGACCTGGACGTGCACCAGGGAAACGGCACTGCCGAAATATTTGAGCATAATCCCTGCGTATTCACTTTTTCTATGCACGGCGCCAATAATTTCCCGGCAAGAAAAGAGCATTCAGATCTTGATATCCCTCTGGCAGACAATACTGATGGCGCAACTTATTTAAAGCTTTTGTACGATACTTTACCCGGATTGATTTCGCAGCAAAAGCCCGACTTTATATTTTACCTGGCGGGTGTCGATGTGTTATACACTGATAAGTTAGGCAAGCTAAAACTAACTATAGATGAGTGTAAAGCGCGCGATAAATTTGTGCTTCAGCAGTGCAAACTCAATGCATTTCCCGTGCAGGTAAGTATGGGAGGCGGTTATTCGGCAAATATTAAAGACATTGTTGAAGCGCATTGCAATACGTATCGCATTGCTAATGATCTTTATTTTTAAGCCGTTAAAATCGTAAATTTCTATAATTGCAATGCACCTCATAAGTTTAATTCGAGGGATGGGTAGCCAATAAGGTAAGGATTCGCTCTGATAGAAGTGGCTTCCTTGTCGTCAAAAACAGGCCTGGTATTAATTATTTACGGCTGGATATTTAACATCTATGGATGCGTTAAGTCCGGCTGCCTTTTAGTTGTTTTCCGGAAACGCAGATAGAGCAACAATGCAGCTGTAAATAGCCCGACTACTAATCCATACCATACACCTAAAACACCGAGGTGAAAGTAAAGGCCAAGTATGTAACCAACCGGTATGCCTACCACCCAATAAGCAAGGAATGTAATAAACGTTGGCATGTTTACGTCGCCCATACCTCTTAAAACCCCCAGCCCTGTTACCTGTGCACCATCAAATAACTGAAATAATGCGGCTACTATAAGTAACTGTGAAGCAATATGTATCACAGTTTTATCTGAGGTGTATATCCAGGGAAGCCAATTGTTAAATATTAAAAATATGGCTGCCGTAAATGCCATAAAAACCAAAACTATATGGTAACTCGCCACCGCCGATCCACGTAACTCATCAAATCGTTTCCCTCCAAAAAAATTACCCGATTTAATGGCTGCCGCCGCAGCTACCCCGCTCGCCATCATATAGGTAATGGCCGACATGTTCAGCGCAATTTGATGGGCTGCCTGTGGTATGGCGCCCATAGTACCAATAATAATGGCTGCACCACTAAAAGCGCTGATCTCGAACGTATATTGCATAGCAACCGGCGCACCGATCTTAACGATTTGCCTGATACGATCCGGATGAATGCTGCCGACATCAAAGCCTTTAAGATAAGACTTAAATTTTGTCGATCGCAAAACATATACCGACATAACTACTGCCATTAGGCTGCGGTCTATCAGTGTGCTGTAACCAACTCCACGCACGCCCATTGGTTGGATCCCGAACAGTCCTTTTACAAAAATAATCCCTAAAACAATGTTGATAATATTGCCCCAGATGGATATATACATCGCTTGTTTGGTGAAACCCAACCCTTCTGCAAATTGCTTAAAAGTATTAAAGATGAGCATGGGTATGATGGATAAGCCCATGAGCAGGAGGAAGGGCCTGGCCTCAACAACAACAGCGGGTGTTTGGTGCAAGTGCACTAAAACAGGCATAGCGCCAAAGTAAATTAACAGAAAAAGCAGTGCCGCACTTATTAAGTTAATGAGCAGGCTGTTAGATAACAATTTTCCACAAATGATGTAGTCTCCTTTGCCGTTGTGCTGGGCAATAAGTGGTGTTAAACCGTAAGAAATGCCAATACCGATCATCATGATAATCACAAACATGCTATTAACAAGCGCCACTGCGGCAAGGGCAATGGTGCCTGCAAAGTGGCCTACAATTATACTGTCTGAAGTGCCAACCAATATATGCCCCAGCTGCGATATTACAACCGGTATGGCCAGTTTAAGATTATCTTTGTAATGCTGTTTGTATCTGGCAAAAAGTAGCGTCATGATAATGATAGGGGCGCGGCAAAAGTAATCATTTGCCCGTCAACCTAACTGGCCGTGTAAAACTCCTCTTTCTCTGTAGTGTGCACGCGTATAACGCCAGAAAGTACCAGATCAACCATAATACGCTGCGCGCGCCGGCGGCCCAGGTTAAGCATTTCTCTGTATTCTTTTTCGGTGATACGTTCGTGTATTTCCAGGTATTCTAGCAAGGCTTTTTCTTTAGACGAATATTCTATTAAAACTCCATTATTATCGTTTGTGCGTTTAAGCACGTCGACAACGATTTTGCTGGCTAACACACTTTTGTCTTTCACCCTTACATATACCCACCACTTGCCGTCGTCGCCAAGGCTGTAATGCGGCTTGGAGTCACTTTCGGGTATCTCCACAACAAGCACCACCTTATCATCAACATAAACTTCTTCAAAAATAGGTTCAAGCGCTGGCTTAGCGTAAAAATGGCAGGCCCTCGTGATCATATAACGTTCTTCATCCTCGGCTTTTACACCTTTTATTGTTCCATCATCGAGCACGCCTATAAGCAGCCGCCCGCCCTTATTATTAGCGAATGACACCATGGTTTTGGCTATTTTTTCGCAACTGGTAATAGTTTTTTTAAAGTCCTGTTGTACGGTCTCGCCATCCAGAATAAGCCGCTTAATATTTAATCGCCCGCTCATAATTTTAGATAGTGTAGGGTGTGTATCGTTCCATCCATCTTTCGGGCTTACCTAATTGGGTAAACCCAAATTGAGCATAAAGGCCATGCGCATCCATAGTAGCAAGCGACCATCTTCTTAACCCCTGCATCTGCGGATGGTTAACTATATGAGTTATTAATAATTTACCAACATTTTTACCCCTGTGTTCTTTAACAATAAATACGTCGCACAGATAAGCAAAAGTGGCACCATCTTTAACTACCCCGGCAAAACCGGTAGCCTTTGAATCCAGGTAAACACCAAAGCACATCGAGTTTTCTACTGCGCACTTAAAACGATCTTCGGGCAAGCCCTGCGCCCAATATGATTCATTGATCATAAAATTATATACGGCCTCCAGGTCTAATAGTTTTTTGTCCGTCGAGATGCTATAACCTTGCCGGGTTAACAAATCGATGTCTTTCTGGCTGAACTGGCTCATTTTTGCAAGTTTAGATCTTCAATAAAGTTTAAATCCCTGATATATACCTCGCTGGTAATTGTTACGCAAATCTCACCTTGTCTATTAAAAATGTCAATATCAAAAAGACCGGTAAATTTGCCATCGGTGTTTAAAATGTGCTCCGCATCATTTATTGCAGCATCTAACAGCTTTATTTCGAAATGCATGTTGGTATTTGCTGGTTTTAAGAATAGTATCTGTGCCGATTTACTCCACGCAATTACTTTATATCCCCTGCCCGAAAATACCTGATGAAACATTACCGGCAAAAACGGATCAGTTGCTGCAAACAGGGTCCCGCCAAAAATGGACCGGTTGTAATTGCCATTTAAAACACTGTAATTGATTTTTACTTTACAAGTCTTGAAGTCTGCCGATATATCCATAACCCAGATGCGCTGAAAAAATAGGGGAGGGTAAAAACGCAGCACCCATTTCAACCAAAAAGCCGATACAGACATAGCCGAATATCGGCATTGTGAGCGAAAATAAAGCGAGGATTTAATGATAATTAAAGGATTAGTATATGATTTTCCAAACATATAGTAAATGAGCACGTTATCTATGCGAACGTTAAAACTCGAACCATGAAAAATCAATTTTTAAAACTCGTTTTTGCAACAATGATGGTTGGAATGATGACTACAAGCTGTAGTTCAGAACGATCTGCAGGAATGGCCGACAGTACGAAAATGGATTCGGGAAAAATGATAAGCACGCCCGCGCCGTCTGATAGCGTGAAGAAAGATTCGATCATGAAAACTGATACAACCAGAACACCATAACTTAATTTCAACTAATTTACTCTAAAACGGTTATAACTTATAGTTAATAAGAGTTGATATTCAGATATTTACATTAATTATATAAACCTATTTATTAAATAGGAAAAACATTTAGCTGTTTAGCTCTGCCTCATTTTTGTTTGTTAAAGGCGCTGGTTGCTAATGCGAACTGGTTTAATTACGACATTTTTCTGACTTAGGCTTTCAAGGCCGTTCTTACAAAATCATTATATTTGCGGAGTCAAAAATGAATATTAAGGTCGCCTTTTATACTCTTGGCTGTAAGCTAAACTATTCCGAATCATCCGGAATAGGCCGCCTGTTTACCAATGCAGGGTATCAAAACGTAGCCTTTACAGATGTGCCGGATGTCTTCGTGATCAATACATGTTCGGTTACAGAAAATGCAGACAAGAAGTGTAAAAAAATAGTAAAGGAAGCACTTAAAATATCGCCGGCTGCCTATGTTGTTGTGGTTGGTTGCTATGCCCAGTTAAAGCCTGTTGAGATTGCCGAAATTCCGGGTGTGGATATGGTGCTTGGCGCAGCAGAAAAATTTCAGATCGTAGATCACATTACCGATCTCACCAAACAACCAAAGGCACTTATCTATAACCAGCCAGTATCAGAGGCCAAGCAATTTGTATCTTCTTATTCCTTTGGCGACCGTACGCGCACCTTTTTAAAAGTTCAGGATGGCTGCGATTATTCTTGCTCATTTTGCACTATTCCGCTGGCCCGCGGTTCGAGCCGTAGTGATACCATTGCTAACGTTGTTAAGCAAGCCCAAGTTATCGCATCATCGGGCGTAAAAGAAATTGTGCTTACAGGTGTAAACCTGGGCGATTTCGGGTTGGAAAACGGCGAACGCATAAACAGGTTTATAGACCTTGTTAAAGCGCTGGACGAAGTGCGGGGTATAGACAGGTTTCGCATATCCTCCATTGAGCCCAACTTGCTTACCGACGAATTAATTGCCTTTGTGGCAACATCTGAGCGTTTTGTCCCTCATTTTCACATTCCGCTGCAATCCGGGTGCAACAAGATCTTAAGTTTAATGCGCCGCCGCTACAAACGCGAACTTTACGCAAACCGCGTTGCCCGGATAAAACAACTGATGCCGGATTGTTGCATAGGCGTCGATGTAATTGTCGGCTTTCCCGGCGAAACACGTGAAGATTTTATAAATACCTACAATTTTTTGAACGGGCTTGATATTTCTTATCTGCATGTTTTTACGTATTCGGAACGGGAACATACACCTGCTGCTAAAATGGTGGGTATAGTACCAGGGTCGGCACGTGCCGAGCGAAGCAAAATGCTGCATATCCTATCCGACAAAAAACGCCGCGCCTTTTACACCTCGCAAATTGGTTGTGATGCCGAGGTTTTATTCGAGGGTGATATTAAAGACGGTTTTATGCATGGGTTTACCCGCAACTATGTAAAAGTTAAGGCAAAATACGATCCTGTTCTTGTTAATGAATTACGAACGGTTACCCTTTCTGCCGTAGCCGACGACGGCGATGTTGAAGTTAACGAGCACGAAGAAATATTAGTGCATTAAGATTATATTCGCTCCCAAAATACCGCCCGATGTTCCCAACCCTTTCTGATCTGATCCGATACTTTACCGGAGCCAATATTCCGTTACCGTTCCAAACATTTGGTTTTTTTGTAGCACTGGCGTTTATGGGCGCCTATTGGGCCTTTACCGAAGAATTTAAAAGAAAAGAGCGGTTGGGCTATGTGCACCCTTTCGAAAAAACAATAACCATCGGCGAGCCGGCCTCCTGGATTGATCTTTTTAGTAATGCTCTATTTGGCTTTATTGCCGGTTACAAACTTATAGATGCAGTTTTAAATTACCACGACCTTGTAAACGATCCGCAGGATTTTATTCTCTCTACGCGGGGTAACTGGTTAGGCGGAATCTTATTTGCCGCCGGTTTTGCCTACTGGGCATATACCGACGGTAAAAAGCACCAGCTTGCCCAACCTATAACTAAAGGGGTTTTGGTTCATCCTTATGAACTAATGGGCAGTATATTGGTATGGGCAGCAGTTTGGGGTTTTGCCGGGGCCAAACTGTTTAATGGCTTAGAAAACTGGAGCGACTTTATGAAAGACCCGGTAGGTATGCTTATCGGTTTTAGCGGGCTTACCTTTTACGGGGGCCTTATATGCGGTGGTATAGCTGTATTATATATTGCACATAAAAATGGCGTTAAACCATTAACCATGCTGGATATCGGTGGCCCCGGCATGATGCTTTCTTATGCACTTGGCCGTATTGGCTGCCAGATGAGCGGCGATGGCGATTGGGGTATTCCTAACCTGGCCCCCAAACCTCATTGGCTTAACTGGGCGCCCGATTGGATATGGTCGTTCAAATTCCCTCATAACGTAAATGGGGTCGACTTTAATAGCCATATTCCAAACTGTGTAGGAAAATACTGCAACGAGTTATTGCTGCCGGTGTACCCAACCTCGTTTTATGAGTGTGTGGTTTGCTTATTATTGTTCGCGTTTTTGTGGGCAATACGCAATAAGTTAAGGCAACCCGGGTTAATGTTTGGTATATACCTTATATTAAGCGGGGTAGAACGTTTTTTTATTGAACTAATACGCGTTAATACACGTTACCATATCGGCAATTTATCGTTCACCCAAGCCGAGATGATCTCGCTCATATTAGTGCTATGCGGTATAGGACTGTGCGTTTATGCCCGATTAAATAAAAATAAACCGGTTGACGCGTAAAAGAACGATATGGAATAAAGTATTGGCTAACCAGATCCTGCGGTTTATATTTTCAGCAGGTATGGGGTTTTTAGTAGATATCGGCACATTTAATATTTTCTATTATTTTCTTTTTAAACGAAATAGCTACCTCATCATCAACTACCACGTAAGTAATTATGCACTATCATTCTGCATATCATACTGTTTAGGTGTAATAGTAAACTTTTTAGTTACCCGTTATCTGGTTTTTTCAGAATCTAAGTTGCCGCCGGCGCAGCAGTTCATAAGGTTTGTTTCGGTAGCATTTATTGGCTTCTTTGCCAACCTGGGCTTACTTAAGGCGTATGTGGTATTGCTGCATCTGCCGCCGCCGGTTGCACGGCCTGCCGCTGCTTTGAGCTTGTTCTTTGCCAGCTTTTTTATTCATAAGCTATTTTCCTTTAATTTAACATTACGCCATCATGCTCGAAACCATCACCCTGCAGGTAATTGAAATAGCAAAACAAGCCGGAGGTTTTATAAGGCAGGAACGTCTAGGATTCAACACCGATAAAATTGAATATAAAGGGCTTAACGATATGGTTTCTTATGTAGATAAAACGGCGGAAGGAATGATCGTGAAAGCCCTTGAAAAGCTTTTACCCGAAGCCGGCTTTGTAACCGAGGAGCAAACCCTAAACCGCGTTGCCGAACATTACAACTGGATAATAGACCCCTTAGACGGGACAACTAACTTTATACATGGCCTGCCGGTATATTCGGTAAGTGTAGCGCTTAAAGAATATGATGAACTGGTTGCAGGTGTAGTTTATGAAATAAACCAAGACGAATGCTTTTACGCCTGGAAAGGCGCGCCGGCGTACCTAAACGGTAAAGAGATACGGGTAAGTAAAACCCCAAAAATAGCTAATAGCCTTTTGGCAACAGGTTTCCCATATTACGATTTTAAAGATCAACCTCAATACATTGCCTTATTTACAGATCTGATGCAAAATTGCCATGGACTGCGCAGGCTGGGGTCTGCAGCCGTAGATCTTGCGTATACAGCCTGCGGGCGATTTGATGGTTATTACGAATATAATTTAAAGCCCTGGGATATTGCTGCGGGTATAGTGATTGTTCGGCAGGCGGGAGGAGAGGTAGTAAACTTTAAAGGCGGGCCCGACGCAATGGAGAAATGCGATGTGATTGCGACCAATGGTTTGATAAACGATGAGTTGGTAACGGTGATAGATAAATACTTTACCGGCAACTTATAATTTCTTAAAGATTTCCCACCTATGCCCGAACGGGTCTTGTATGCAGCCCAGCCGGTAGCCATAATCCTGGTCGGCAACGGGGTAAATTTCTGTCGCGCCGGCTGCTATAGCTTGTGATGCTATGGCATCTGGGTCGTCAATCTGCAGGCCCATGCGTATGGTTGTGCCGTTTAAAGTTTGCGGGCTAAAATTCCCATGTTCCGGCGCCTCATCTGCCACAATAAAATGTGTATCGTCTATTGCCAATTCTGCAACAACACCCCCTTCGGTTATCATAAATATTTCGGCGGCGTTAAAAGCTTTTTTATAAAAGTCAACAGCTGCTACGCCATTTCGAACGGATAGGGTTGGGAGAAGGCTTACGGGCATGATGATTGGATTTAAGCCTAAGGTACTGAAATAATCATATGCCCGCACAAGTATAGCTCAACAGAACTGTGGGCCTAAGTTTTAACGTTTATATCAGATACATCTGATCAAATGCTAAAGCACAAAAAAAGCGCCCCGACCGGAACGCTTTCAAAATCTGTGAAATCCCCAATTACATAGCCTCAGAAACTACTTCCTGAACCTCCGGGACCATACGTTTAAGCAGGTTTTCTATACCGGCCTTGAGCGTGATGGTAGATGAAGGGCAACCGCTGCAAGAGCCACGGAGCTCTACCGTAACTACGCCCTCATTAAAAGATTTATAGGCAATGGCGCCGCCATCTTGCTCAACCGCCGGGCGCACATAATCATGCAATATCTGCTGAATTTTTATCTCAGCGTCTGTACCTTCAAAATTAACGTCGGCTTGTTCTTCTGCCTGCACTTTTAACTCCGATTCTACCGCGCCTTTTACAAACTCTTTAATGATTGCCTCAATATCGTCCCAATCGGTACCTTCTGTTTTGGTAACTGTAACAAAGTTACTGGCAAAAAAAACGCCATTCACAAACGAAAATTTATAAAGCTCTTTGGCAAAGGGTGCCTGTTCTGCCGACTCTTTGGTAGGGTAATCTACACTGCCATTAATAAGCAACTTGTTCACAATAAATTTCATTGTGGCGGGGTTGGGCGTGCTTTCGGTATATACGTTAATGTTCATTTTTTTGGGGTTAATGGTGAATGCGGGAACGGTGAACGGTATGCATATAGCGTTTACAGTTGTTCGTTCAGCTTTCACCTTACAACAGCAAAGTTATACATCAAATCGGCTCGTTATCATAGCCAACTTTGTTTTTACCTGTGAATGACTTATACCCCCGTATAATTTTGCGGGGTAATATCTTTCAGTTCCTGTTTGGTTTGTTCGCTTACGTTCAGGGTATCTACAAAGCCCGCAATTGTTGCTGCGTTAACCTGTGTATTGGTGCGTGTAAGCTCTTTTAATGCCTCATAAGGATTTGGGTAGCCGTCGCGGCGAAGAATGGTTTGTATCGCCTCTGCTACAACAGCCCAGTTATCTTCCAGGTCGGCATTTAAGGCCGGCTCATTAAGCACCAGTTTATTTAACCCCTTAACCGTAGATTTAATGGCAATAAGCGTGTGCGCCATCGGTACGCCAATGTTTCGTAACACAGTCGAATCGGTTAGGTCGCGTTGTAACCTCGAAACAGGCAGTTTGGCAGCTAAATGCTCAAATATGGCATTTGCCATGCCGATGTTGCCTTCGGAATTTTCAAAATCTATCGGATTAACCTTATGTGGCATAGCTGACGACCCTATTTCGCCTGCCTTTATTTTTTGCTTAAAATAATTCATGGATATATAGGTCCACATATCGCGGTCGAGGTCGAGGATGATGTTGTTGATCCGCTTTAGCGCATCACATTGCGCGGCAAAGTTGTCGTAATGCTCTATTTGCGTAGTAAATTGTGAACGCCTTAAGCCCAGCACGTCATTCACGAAATTATCGGCAAAAGCTTTCCAATCGTGCTGAGGGTAGGCCACATGGTGCGCGTTAAAATTACCTGTAGCGCCGCCAAACTTTGCAGAAAATGGTATCTGCTGCAATAAAGCAAGCTGGTTTTCTAAACGTTCTACAAATACCTGCAGCTCTTTTCCCAGCCTTGTTGGCGATGCTGGTTGCCCGTGGGTATGCGCCGGCATAGGAATAGCAGCCCAGTCTTTTACATGTTTTTTTAATAGCTCAACAAATTCATTTACAGCGGGATAATAAACTTCATTTAAAGCAAGTTTAAAGACGTAAGGTATGGCTGTATTGTTAATGTCTTGCGAGGTTAAACCGAAGTGGATAAATTCCTTAGATGCCTGCAGGCCCAATTCATCAAATTTTTGTTTAATAAAATATTCAACTGCCTTAACATCATGGTTGGTGGTTTTTTCAATGTCCTTAATTACCTGTGCATCGGGCTCGTTAAAGTTTTTATAAATGGCTTGTAACTTTTCTGCAGTAGAATTATCTAAAACCGGAAGCTGCGGAAGCTGATAATTACTCAGGGCTATATAATATTCTATTTCTACAAATACCCGGTATTTGATCAGCGCATATTCTGAAAAGTAAGCAGCAAGTTCTTTGGTAGTATTGTGGTAACGGCCGTCTATTGGTGAGACGGCAGAAAGAGCAGTTAAGTCCATAACACAAAGGTAATAAATAGCATCGGCTGTTAAAGTTATTTAACGGGCGATGACCCGAACCTTTGATTGTGCTTTGGGCTGCATTATATTCTCAAAACTTATAGCTTTTGTCTTTAAAGTGTAATATCGCGCGGAAACTTTTTAATCATAAAATGTTTCCATAGTTTTACAGTGTGATATGACAGATATAGCAAAAAGAATTTTAAAGGGAGCGATTGAGCTGTTTTTGCAGGCAGGCATCAAAAGCGTGACGATGGATGATATTGCAAAATATCTTGGCATGTCGAAAAAAACCATTTATCTGTATTTCGCAGACAAAAACGAACTGGTAGTTGCGCTCATGAAAATGAGGATGAAAGAAGACGCCGATTATATGGAAAGCATTACCGATAAAGGCAAGAATGTGGTATTGCAGATGTTTAACATGATGAAATGCTCTGAAGAAATGTTTGCGCGCATGAACCCTATTTTAATGCATGACCTGCAAAAATATTACCCCGATGCCTGGAAAGAGTTTCAAAAATTCAAATCGGAAGTGATCATTATAACCCTTGAGGGCCTTTTAAAACAAGGGATTGAAGAAGGTTATATACGACCCGACATCGATGTAAAAATTATGGCAAGAATGCGCATGGCGCAGATAGAGTCGGGTTTTAACCCGGTGACATTTCCACCTGCCGAATTTAATGCATGGACCGTTCAGCAGCAATTTTTACAGCATTTTAATTATGGCATCTGTACCCTTATGGGCTACAAGCTACTTAATGAATATCAGAATAAATCACAAACAGCATAAAACAACCTTCACAATATGAATAAAATGAAAAATTTAATATCAACCGGGCTTTTGTTGTGTAGTACTGCAGTAAGCAGTTTTGCACAGCAGGCAGCGCCCGTTAACCCCCCGCAGGCTTTTAATTTTACCCTGGCAGATTGTATTAACTATGCCTACCAGCACCAGGACACTGTTAAAAATGCTGGTTTAGACATTAAGAGTGCCGACTATAGGGTGAAAGAAATTACGGGCCAGGGCCTGCCGCAGCTTACCGGATCTGCATCTATTATAGATTATTTGAAGATACCAACCACGCTTTTGCCGGGCGAATTTTTTGGCCAGCCTGCAGGTACATTTATTCCGGTTAAGTTCGGCGTAAAATATCAATCTAACTTCGGTTTTGATGCCAGCCAGCTATTGTTCGATGGTACATTCTTTATTGGGTTAAAAGCTTCTAAAACATATAAGGAACTTTCGCAAAAAAACTATGTGCGGTCGAAAATTGAAGCCAATGTTGTGGTTAGCAAAGCTTACTATCAGGTTTTGGTAAGTAACGAGCGGGTTAAATTACTTGATGCTAACATAAACCAGCTAAAACAACAAGTAGACCAAACCGCCGCCCAGAATAAACAAGGTTTTGTAGAAAAAATTGATGTAGACCGCATAACCGTGCAATACAACAGCCTGATTACGCAGCGAGAAAACACCTTAAGGTTATTGGCATTAGGTTACCAAATGCTTAAATTTCAAATGGGCATGCCTATAGAAAGCAGTTTGGTACTGTTAGATCATTTAGAAGATGTTAAACTTGACGAAACTGTGGCAGGTCTTAATGTTGATTCTACACTTTATCATAACCGTATAGAATATAGTTTACTGCAAACACAGCTTAAGTTAAATCAGCTGGATGTGCAGCGTAACAAAGCAAAGTTTTATCCAACCTTATCGGCAGTGGCAAATTATACCTCATCTTATCAAAATAACGGATTTGGAAATCTTTACTCCAGTCAATTCCCTTCAAGCTATATCGGTTTACGTTTAAATGTGCCGATATTTACAGGGGGGCAACACATTAATCAGTTAAGGCAGGCACAAATTACGGTGCAAAAATCGCAAAATGATTTAGAGAACGTTAAAAACGGGCTTGGTTTACAGGCAGAGGCTGCCAAGGTAACCTATGTGAACGGCTTACAAACGCTAAATAGCCAGCGTAAAAACCAGGAGCTTGCCCGCGAAGTACTGCGCGTTTCTAAAATTAAGTACCAGCAGGGTGTCGGCTCGAGCATTGAAGTAACGCAGGCAGAAACAGCATTAGTGAGCGCCGACGATGATTACATACAAGGCCTTTACCAGGCGCTGGTTAGTAAGGTAGACCTCGACAGAGCATACGGACGAATTCAATAAAAAACTTAGACCCATACATACAAACGCATGAAAAAATTATTATACACAACAGTAGCCTTACTTGCACTTGCGGCCTGCAATAACAAGCCTAAAGACCCTAAAGCCGAGCTTGCAGACCTTAAAAAACAGCAGGCAGACATTAACACCAAAATAACTAACCTGGAAGCCAAAACCGGCGCCGGTCAGGACTCTTCTAAAGTAACGGATGTTAACGTGCTGAGCATTAAACCCGGCCAGTTTACAAATTTTGTAGACCTGCAAGGTAAAATAGACGCACAGGATAACGTTACCGCGTATCCGCAGTCGCCCGGAACTATTACCGGCATTTACGTACGCGCAGGCGATCATGTAAGCAGGGGCCAGGTATTGGTTCAGCTGGATGATGCTGTGCTTAAACAAAATGTTGCCCAAAGCCAGGCGCAGGTTCAGTTGAACAGTACTTTATACCAGCGCCAAAAAAACCTTTGGGACCAGAAGATTGGTACCGAAGTGCAATTTCTGCAGGCAAAAACAGTATTGGATGGCAGCCAAAAGGCATTAGCAGCGCTTAAACAGCAGGAAGCTATGTATACCATAAAATCGCCCATTAATGGCAGTATAGATCAGATGGATCTTAAACTTGGCCAGGTTGCCCAGCCGGGAACAACCGGTATCCGCATAGTAAATGCCGATGTTTTGAAGGTGAAAGTTGACGTGCCTGAATCATACTCTACCAGTGTAGGCACCGGTAATATGGTTAAAATAGTGGTGCCCGATGCGAACGATTCTTTAATGACCAAGGTTACCTTTGCTGCAAAGGCAATTGACCCCAGTTCGAGAAGTTTTGCGGTAGAGATCAAATTGCCAACACGCAAAACACTGCGCCCCAATATGACGGCTATCATTAAGATTGCCGATTACAGCAAAAAGGCAGCAATAGCCATACCTGTAAAATCCATCCAGAAATCTGAAGACGGCGATTATGTATTTGTAAACCAAAATGGTGTTGCAAAACGCAAAACAGTTAAGGTTGGTGTAACCTACGGCGGCCAGTCTGAAATAATATCGGGCCTTGCAGCCGGGGACCAGCTGATAACCGATGGCGCATCTGATCTTGAAGATGGCGACAGGGTAAAGGCCGTACAAAGCGCTAATTAATTACACTATTAATCATACTGATTATGAAAGATGTTAGAAAAGAATTTGGTCCTTCAAGCTGGGCGATAGAAAATAAGACCGCCATCTACGTGCTTATTTTCCTGATCACGGTGTTGGGCCTGGTGAGTTATAATTTTTTACCTAAAGAGAACTTCCCTGATATTGCACAATCTAAAGTGTTTATCACCACCGCTTTTGCAGGGCAGTCGCCTCAAAATATCGAAAACCTTGTTACCAGGCAGATAGAAAAGCAGCTAAAGTCTTTAAAAGGGCTAAAAAAGGTTACATCTAACTCGGTGCAAAACGTTTCGATCATTACGGCCGAGTTTCAGGCAAATGTGAAGATCAAAGATGCCAAGATTGATGTAAAGGACGCTGTTGATAAAGCGCAGCAAGATCTGCCGCAAAACGACAATAACTTAAAGGAGTCGGTAATATCAGACATTAACGTTGCCGACCTACCCATTCTTTATATCAATATATCCGGCGATTACGACCTGAAAAAATTGAAAGAATACGCCGATATTTTGAAAGACGAAATAGAAAGCTATAAAGAAATATCGAAGGTTGACGAGGTAGGCGCGCTTACCCCGGAAATTCAGGTAAATGTCGACCTTAACAAGATGGCTGCTGCGCAGGTTAGTTTTAATGATATTATTCAGGCTATTGGCAATGAAAATATCCTTACCTCTGCCGGAACGGTTAAAACCGATGGTATACGCCGCAGTATAGATATTAAACAGGATTTTAAAAATGCCGATGAGGTTGCTGCCATGGCGATACGCAACCCTAAAGGCCAGGCAATTTACCTGCGCGACATTGCGGAGATAAAAGATTCATTTTTAGAGCAGGAGAGTTACGCGCGTTTAAAAACGCCTGACAACCCGAAATTTAAAAGTGTAATTACACTAAACGTAAGTAAACGTGCCGGCGAGAACCTTATCCAGGCATCAGACAAGATCAACGCTCTGATCAAGGCTAAACAAAAAACCGTATTTCCTAAAGGTTTGGATATCACCGTAACCGGCGACCAGTCTGATAAAACGCGCACCACGCTTAACGACCTTATCAATACCATTATTATCGGTTTTATATTGGTAACCGTTATCCTGATGTTCTTTATGGGTACTACGAACGCCATATTTGTGGCGCTTTCTGTACCGTTATCGTGTTTCATCGCATTTTTGGTTATGCCGGTTATTGGCTTTACGCTCAACATGATCGTATTGTTCTCATTCCTGCTGGCGTTGGGTATCGTTGTGGATGATGCCATTGTAGTAATTGAAAATACACACCGTATTTTCGACAACGGAAAAGTGCCCATTAAAGAAGCTGCAAAAATGGCCGCCGGAGAAGTTTTCCTGCCGGTATTCTCCGGTACTATGACCACGTTGGCACCATTTATACCGCTTGCGTTCTGGAATAGCTTAATAGGGCATTTTATGTTCTTCCTACCAATTACCCTCATTATTACCTTACTGGCATCGTTAGTTGTGGCTTACATCATGAACCCTGTATTTGCGGTTGACTTTATGAAGCCGCACGTTGAAGGCGAACATGACCATCCAAAATTTGACAGATCGGTTAGGAAGGCCTTGATCTATTTGGCCGTAGCAACCATTGTTGGTTATTTAATTGGCGTTGGCGTAGGTAATTTTATGGTGCTGATGACTGTGCTTTACCTTGTTAACCACTTTTTCTTATTAAGGCTGATAGACAGGTTCCAGAATAATGCCTGGCCAAAATTCAGGGCCTGGTACGCCAAATGGCTGGAGCGCGCGGTTCGAAGGCCGCTTACTGTGCTTGGTGGTACGTTGGTTTTATTTATTGCAGCCCTGTTTATCAATCACTTTCTTGGTAAAACACCTGAGTTTTTCCCTGCCGGCGACCCTAACTTCGCATATGTGTATATCACTATGCCTATAGGTACAGACCAGGCGACCACAAATGAGGTAACTAAAAGGATAGAGCAAAAGGTTGCGCAGGTTGTAGAGCCCGATAAAGACATCGTATCATCTGTAATATCCAACGTTACCAAAGGTGTATCCGATCCTACCGATGAAGATCAGGGCGATTACGAGAACAAAGGTAAAGTAACCGTAGCTTTCGTTGAATTTGGCAAACGAAATGGTAAGGATACAAAAGCTATCCTTAAAAACATTCGTAATTCTGTACAGGGCATCCCCGGCGCTAAAATCTCTGTAGCGCAGGAAAACAGCGGCCCGCCGGTCCAAAAGGATATCAGTATAGAAATTATAGGCGATAACCTGGATTCGTTAGTAAAAACCGGTAACCGGTTAAAAAGCTACCTTGCCAAGCAAAACATAGCCGGTATTGAGAACCTGGTTGCCGACGTTCAAAACGATAAACCCGAGGTTGTTTTTGATGTTGACCGCGAACGCGCCAACCGCGAAGGGATAACCAGCCAGCAAATTAGCCAGGCATTGGGTACCGCTGTATTTGGTGCAAAGGCAGGAGATTTCCGTAACACTAAGGAAGACGACTACCAGATCAAAGTGCGTGCGCTGGAATCACAACGCAGCAATATAGACCAGTTGCGCAATATGAAGATCACTTACCGTGACCTGGCAACAGGCGGCGCTATAAGGCAGGTACCTATATCGGCCTTTACCGATGTGCGCTATACTGACACGTATAGCAATATTAAGCGTAAGCAGCAGCGCAGGGTTTTAACATTGGGGTCGAGTGTAATTAAACCATACAACCCAAATGATGTAAATGCAAACATTACCCGCGCTATAGAAAACTTTAAAAAAGACGATAGCATTATTATCCGCCAGGGTGGCGGGCAGGAAGACCAATTGGAGGCTGTAACCTTTTTAGGCAGCGCCCTTGCTACCTCGTTCGGCCTGATATTGATCATCTTAATGATCCAGTTTAATTCTATAGGTAAAACACTGATCATTATCAGCGAGATATTCTTTAGTATAATAGGTGTGCTCCTGGGTATAAGCCTATTCGGTATGACGATGTCTATCGTGATGACAGGGATTGGTATAATCGCATTAGCAGGCGTAGTAGTGCGGAACGGTATATTACTGGTGGAATTTACAGATATGCTAATAGAGCAGGGTACAAGCCTGCACGATGCGGTTGTAGAGGCGGGTCATACCCGTATGACACCCGTATTGCTTACCGCTACTGCGGCAATATTGGGATTAATACCATTGGCGGTGGGCTTTAACATCGACTTTGTTGGCTTGTTTACCCACTTTGCACCGCATATCCACTTTGGTGGCGATAACGTGGCGTTTTGGGGCCCATTGGCATGGACCATGATATTCGGGCTTGGTTTTGCAACCATTATTACCTTAATATTAGTACCATGTATGTACATTATCCGTGTTAATCTGAAAAACAGGTTTAAAGGAAAACCTGCCGAATCTGTTAAGGAAGAAGAATTAGTGTTAAACTAATTTAACCTCATACAAAAGGCCGGGCTTATTTTACAAGCCCGGCCTTTTTATTTACAAACCGTTTTTAACTCACCCTGCTTTTCAGGCTGTTAAGTACGCCTTTAGCGCGGAGTTTTTCTACGAGGTGATTTAGCTTACGTTCGTGTTCGCCCCCGGCATTTAGCGCATCATAAGCATAACCGGTTACCAGTGCGTAAACTGCATGGTGCAGGGCATCTACCGCTATAGATTTTGGTTCTTCTTCTGTTACGGGCGGCGCCACCTTAAGTGCAGGCAGCATTACTAATGATGCTCCCCAAACTACACCAAAATGCAGCAGGCTGGCAGGGAAACCTTTTAACCCTGTTAATGAAATCAAACCGCGCGAGATGCCCAGGGTTGTACCATAGGTCCAATGGATTTCGTTATTTACCTTATCTTTTTCGGCTTCGCTTACCGGCTTCACATCAACCACCTTTGATACCGCTTTAGATGGCGCATCGCTGGGCGCACGTTTAGTTATCCTCATCTCTATCATTTGCGATAGCGTCATGGCTGCCGTGCCTGCCAAACCGGCTAGTATTCCTTTACCAATAGCGCTGCCTAATTCGCCCATGGTGTTGTCCTCTTTAATTCTCATAGCGTAGATATTTATAGCATCATAACACCGCCGGTTAATTATTGATTTAATTATCTCATTTCTGTTGTGATCAATATTTTTAGCCGTATCATTTCTCACCTTTTTTAAAGCCGCAACATAATGAAATGTGTGTTTTAACGTTTATATTGTAGTAAAAAGATTTTCAGCGGTTAACTGTCTGTCATTCAGCGGTAAAATAGAAATAAAGCGCGGTCTGAAAAGCGTTGCACTACGTATCTTTGATAAGCGGATAAACGATACATAATATCGATTATATAAGAAACTTCTTATAGTTAGAGGTGATTGTTTTAGAGTGATTGAAGCAGGCCGGATCAGTTCCGGTCTGCTTTTTTTATTAGTTGATGATTGTTTTAATCATAACATCGCCAATTAACAGTTTATGGATAGGGCAGGCGTCGGCAATTTGTTCGAGGCGGTGCTTTTGTTCGTCGTTAAGATCGCCTTTAAAGGTTATTGCCCTTGTTATTTCGGTCCCGCCGGGTACTTTAAACATTTCTATGTCGACCGTTATCTCATCAACTATCCACATTTTACGGTCAATGTACATCCGGAGGGTAATAGATGTACAGCTTGCCAGGCTGCCCATCAATAAACCTAAAGGGTCAATCGCTGCATCAGTGCCGCCAGCGCTGCCGGGCTCATCTGTCAAAACGGAATGCTTCCCTTTTGTTACCACCGTTTGGTATTTAGTGCTCCCGGTAACTGCCGTTGTTTTGCCGATAGATTGTGCCACGGTGATACGATTTACTTATAGCGTTTCTTTAAGCCATTCAAAAAATTCGCGCTGCCAAACAATTGCGTTTTGCGGTTTTAAAACCCAGTGATTTTCATCCGGGAGATAAAGCAATTTAGATTTAATGCCTTTTAACTGTGCTGCCTGGTAAGCCTCCAACCCTTGCTCAATTGGTACGCGGTAATCTTTACCACCCTGTATGATCATGATCGGCGTATTCCATTTTTCAATATAGTTACTCGGGTTAAATTTATCATAAGAGCGCTGGGCTGTCCTGTTGTTTTTATCCCAGTAATTACCACCTATATCGTGGTTTGCAAACCAAAGTTCTTCTGTAGTGCCATACCAGCTTTTGAGGTCAAATAGCCCATCATGTGCAATAAAGGTCTTGAACCGGTTATCATGAATTCCGGCCAGCATGTATACAGAATACCCGCCATAGCTGGCGCCAACGCAGGCTAATCTGGTTTTATCAACATAGGGTTCGTTCGCAATGTCGTCTATAGCAGCTAAATAATCCTGTATAGGCTGACCGCCCCAGTCGCCGCTAATCTCGCGGTTCCACGCTACGCCATGGCCTGGCATACCGCGCCGGTTTGGCGCTATAACGATATAACCCTGCGCAGCTATCAGCTGAAAGTTCCACCTGAAAGAATAAAATTGCGTTAATGCAGACTGCGGCCCGCCCTGGCAATAAAGCAAGGTTGGATATTTTTTTGCCGGGTCAAAGTCGGGAGGATAGATCACCCAACTTAACAGGTCTTTATTATCTGTAGTTTTAGTGTGCCGTGCATCAACGCGGCTCATGGGTAAATTATCAAAAACAGGTTTGTTTATTGCAGTAACCTGCACCATGCTGCCATTTAACAGGTTTACTGCGTAAACTTCTGCGGCGTGGTTCATATCGTTACGATGTACATATAATGTATTGCCGTGCTGATCTGCCATCTCGCTGATATCAAACTGCCCTTTTGTTATTTGTTTAATAGCTTGAGGTGAGCCCGGCGCTAATTTTAAACGCAGGTCAATTTCAAATAACTGCTCGGTGCCATCCTTGGCGGCGGTAAAGAAAATGCGGTTACCATCTTCACTAAATTTGAAGGCACCAACGGTTTCGTCCCATTGTTCTGTTAAGTTCACCTTAGTTCCGGTGGCAAAATCTTTCAACACGATATCATTCTTATCAGACTCGTTGCCATCTTCCTTCATGCTCAGCCAGGCAAACCTGGTTCCGGCTTTATTAAAGACAGGAGCGGTATCATAACCAACCATTCCGTCGGTTATGTTTTTGGTTGTACCTGCGGCTATATCATATTGATAGAGGTCTGTATTTGTGCTCAGGGCATATGCCTTGCCAAATTTCTTTTTGGTTACATAGATAACACTTTTGCTGTCGGCGCTAAAAATAAGGTCTTCTGCACCGCCGGATGGTTTCTGCGGGCAATCATAGGGTTCGCCGGCCATAATATCTTTTTCATTGCTAATCTTGCCGTTCTCGTAATCTGCTATAAATACGTGCGAAAATTTGCCGTCTTCCCAGGTATCCCAATGGCGGTAATTGAGATCGGTAAACACATAAGCGTTAGATTTCGGCAGATCGGGATATTTGTCTTTTCCTAATGTTTTTATTACAGGCACTTCGCGGCTAAAAGTTAGATGCTTGCCATCCGGCGATAATTGAACATTATCGGCATCTGTAATTGGCTTGTCGGATAGCTTGGTAACACTGTTGCCTGCCAAATCCATTTGCCAGATATCTTCTTCAAAAAAATAGAGGATACGATTACCTTCAACTTTAATTATCGATCTGCTGCCGGCCTCGTGCGTTAGCGGCATTGCCACGCCGCCGTTAACAGGTATGCTGTACAAATTGACTTCCGACTTTGAATTGGCCATGTTATAGTGCGTAACACCATATATGAATGTTTTACCATCGGGGGTAATGTTACCGCTGCCCAGACGGCCAAGTTTCCATAGTAGTTCTGGTGTCATTGTTAATTTGCCTTGTGCAAAGGCGCTTTGTAAAGCCATGCTAAACAGTAAGATATAAATTAATCGTTTCATAGAAATTTGATGTTAACCAAAAAATAAATAGCCAACCAGTATAGCCGTTATCACTCCGGCGAGATCGGCAAAAAGGCTGGCGGGAACGGCATAGCGCGTTTTTTTAATACCTACCGCACCAAAATACAAAGCCACGATATAAAATATAGTATCTGATGACCCGTATAAGATGCTTGATAAATGCCCAATAAAACCGTTCGCACCTTTAGCTTTCATCAGTGTGATCATCATGGCTTTTGCAGCAACGCCGCTCATGGGCCTAACCAGGATGATTGGTATTACATCTACAAAACGGGTGTCCGTCAGAAAGAAGTGAAATATCCACCTGAACCCATCGGCAACAAAATCTAAAATGCCGCAGGTACGCACCAAACTTATTGCCGCAAGCAGCCCAACCAGGTAAGGGATAATACGCACAGATGTCTCGAAACCACCTTTTGCGCCCTCTATAAAGGTTTCGAAAACATTAACCTTTTTATAGAAACCCCCTATGATAAATATAGTGGGTATGGCCAATAACACTACGTTGCTAAATACTTTTGAGACATCGCTTATCTGCTGCCTCGATAAAAATGCGGTAAAATAATAAACCACAGCCGCCATAAAAAGGGTAAGGCTGCCAAGCCAGGTAAGCAGCACACGGTCAAACAAATTGATGCGTTGTTTAATTGACACGATAATTAACCCCGTCATGGTTGAAACAAATGTGGCGATAATGATAGGTATAAAAATATCGCTGGGGTCTTTCGCGCCGAGAATGAACCGCTGTGCAATAACGCCCACAGGCAGCAAAGTAAGCCCCGATGCATGCAACACCATAAACATGATCTGCGAATTGGATGCCGTTTCTTTACTTGGGTTTAACTCCTGCAGGCTTTCCATTGCTTTAATACCCAGGGGCGTGGCTGCGCTATCCAGGCCAAGCAAATTGGCCGAATAATTCATGAGCATAGCACCATTAGCCGGGTGATTTTTAGGTACTTCGGGAAATAAACGGCTGAATAAGGGATTTACCAAACGAGATAGAAAATTGATGGCGCCGGCTTTTTCGCCAATGTTCATGATACCCAGCCAGAAAGCCATGGTACCTGCCAGGGGCAAAGCAAAATCCATTACCGATGCCTTGGTAGAGTCGAAAAGGCCCTCTACCATCATTTTAAAAATATCGGTGTCTCCAAAAAATACCAGCCTTACCAGCCCGAAACAAAAAGCGATCACAAAAAAAGCTATCCAGATGTAATTTAGCGCCATAATATTGTTAAGGGCTTTAAATTAGGAGTTTTTATTGGGATTGTGTTTGGCATAGGCTAAATGTTAAAAATTCCTTTCCTTTATGCCAACCAATCCAACGCCTGTTATGAATAAGTCTATGAAAATATTTGCATTATTTCTTTTCATTTTTGCACCTTTTTTACACGTTTCAGCACAAAATGTCACGCTGCCAATAGAGACTGCTAATAACGCAACGGTTTTGCAGGTAGACAAAGACGGTTATCTTAAAAATATTTACTTCGGCAAAAAGCTGAATGATAAAAATGAATATAAACACATCTCTAAAATTTACCGCCAAACGGAAATGTACAATTCGGCTTACACGCCTTCAGGCTCACGCAATTTGCTGGAACCTGCAATTAGTGTGACACATACAGATGGAAACCAGTCGCTTGATTTAAAATACATAAGTCATGAGCTGAAAAAGATAGGCGATGATGTTTCATTACTAAGCATTCAACTTAAAGACCCGGTTTACAATTTCATCGTAACTCTTTACTATAAAGCATTTTACAACGAAGATGTAGTTGAACAATGGAGTGTGATCAGCAACGGGGAGAATGGCAAAGTGATACTAAACAAGTTTGCATCTGCCAACTTAAACTTAACAGCACGTAGTTATTGGTTAAAACACTACCACGGGGAATGGGCCCGAGAAATGCGCCCCGAAGATGAACAGCTTACCCATGGCATTAAAACCCTCGACACCAAATTAGGCACTCGTGCCGATCTTTTTCAGCCTCCGGTATTTATGGTTTCGCTCGACAGACCGGCTACAGAAGATGAGGGACAGGTTTTGCTTGGCTCAATAGAGTGGAGCGGAAATTTCCGCACAGATCTGGAAGTTGACCCAGACGATAATCTGCGCATTATTGCCGGTGCAAATAATTATGCTACGGCATACCGCCTTAAGCCGGGTGAAGACTTTACAACGCCACCTTTTGCATATACATTTTCGCAGCATGGTAAGGGCGAAGCCAGCCGAAACCTGCAAAGCTGGGCGCGAAACTATAAATTACTGGATGGTAAAGGAACACGCTTAACGGTATTGAACAATTGGGAATCTACATACTTCACTTTTGACGAAACCCGGCTTAAAGAGTTATTAAGCGATACCAAAAAATTGGGTGTCGATCTGTTTTTGCTGGATGATGGCTGGTTTGGTAATCAGTACCCGCGCAATAACGACAAGGCTGGCCTTGGCGACTGGCAGGAGAACCGCACGAAATTACCCAATGGCCTGGCAGTAATTGCTAAAGCAGCGCTGGTAAATGGCGTAAAATTTGGTATTTGGGTTGAACCCGAAATGGTTAACCCTAAAAGTACGCTTTACAACAAGCATCCGGATTGGGTAGTTAAACAGCCCAAACGCGATGAATATTATATGCGGAATCAACTCGTGCTTGACCTGACCAACCCGCAGGTACAGGATTTCGTATTTAAAACCGTCGACTCGTTATTTATTAAGGCACCAGGATTGGCATACATTAAGTGGGATTGTAACTCGCTTATTTATAATGCATATTCAGTTCATTTGGGTAACAGGCAATCGCAGTTTTATGTGGATTATGTGCTGGGTTTATACAAAGTGTTGAAGCGCGTACGCAAAAAATATCCAACCGTGCCCATGATGCTTTGCTCGGGAGGTGGCGGCCGGGTTGATTACGGCGCGCTGCAATATTTTACCGAATACTGGCCGAGCGATAATACAGACCCGCTCGAGCGTATATTTATCCAATGGGAATATTCTTATTTCTACCCCGCAATAGCAAGCGCTAACCACGTGACAGATTGGGGCAAGCAGCCGCTTAAATACCGTGTGGATGTTGCCATGATGGGTAAGCTCGGTTTTGATATTCCTGTAGGTAAACTAAATGATAAGGACCTTGCTTTCGCTCAGCAAGCTGTTAAAACTTACGATGGTATTAAACAAACCATTTGGCAGGGTAACCAATACCGCCTGAGCGACCCGCGCGAACAACCGGTAGCTTCTATAATGTATGTAGACTCGGCGAAATCATCCGGCGTGATGTTTAGCTACTTGGTAAATAATCGTTATAATGAAGGAAGCAAGCTCCCCATCAAACTGAGAGGTCTTAATCCCATAAAGCTATATAGTGTTAAGGAGATTAACCTTTATCCTGATAGTAAATGGCCGGTTAAAGAAAATGAAGTTTATTCGGGTGATTTTCTAATGAATTATGGTTATAATCCCGGAGTGGATACAAGGAGGACGAGTGTGGTGTTATTACTGAACGAACAAAAGTAATACTCATGGCAGCAGGCACCACGGGCAATACAGGATATTCGGGAACCCCGCTTGCAAAAAAACTGGGTATAAAAGCAGGTGGTAAATTGCATTTGATAAATGCACCTTATAACTATTTTGCCCTGTTTGATGATCTCCCTTCCGATCAAATCACACAGAAACCCAGAATGATGTGATACATATATTTTTAAATGATGCGGAAACTTATTATAAAATACTTCCATTGCTAAAATTGAGGCTTAAACCTAATGGCGCCATATGGGCATCCTGGCTTAAAAAATCATCCAAAATAAAGACCGACATTACTGAAGACTTTATACGAAACTTTGCTATACAATCGGGTTTGGTGGATATTAAGGTTTGTGCCATAGATGAAGTTTGGTCGGGATTGAAATTGGTTATACCTGTAAAAGATCGGTAATGTTTTATGTAATCATCTTGACATACGACTCCTTAGTCAAAAAGTCCGAATTATAATGCTCAATATCTGATCTTGACCGTATGGAAAGATCTTCTTGAACAGGCCTATACAGAAGCAGATGGCTTCATTAGAGATGATATAAAGATACCTTAATCAACTGCTGCAATATTCTTATCCGGTACTACCTGGATATCATAGTCCTTTTTCAACGGATCGTATGGCACGCTGTCGCTAATAGTAATATAAATATTGCCGAGGTCTTTAACTACATAGGCCATCACATCGGGCGATGGGCTGGAGGCGGTGGACCGGTATTGCGATATAGAATTAAGCAGCAGGTTATATTGTTCCAGGATGTCGGTTTGAATGCCAATAAAAAGCCTGCGGCCGTCGGGGCGTAAGGTAACTTCGCTTTGAGAATTGTCCTTATATTTCAGGATATATTTTTTTACCCTATCCTTTGGCTTTGATGGTGCTACGTCATAACCTTTGGCGGTCATAAAATTATCCGCCTTAGCTATATTATGCTGTATAAGATAGGTTATATCCTCATACGACAGCAACTTTTGCTGCGCGAAACATACCATGCCGCTAAAAATTAAGGAAAGGCTGAGCAAAGTTTTTTTCATTATTCGGTCATTTGATAGGGCCAAGTTAGGTTTTACAACGAAAAGAAACCTCAAAATTATAACTTCGCGTAAACATTTATACTATAGCACATGCCTACTATACAACTTCAGCGGGTTAAAGGTGATTTTGGCTTCGAGGCCAAAGATGAGAACGGCCATACCGTCCGCATGGATAGCAGCCCCGAAAGCGGCGGCTGGGATTACGGTGTCAGGCCTATGCAAATGCTTTTAATGGGCCTGGGCGGCTGCGCCGGGATAGACGTGATCAGTATTTTAAAAAAACAACGCCAAAAGGTAGACGATTACAAGATGACCATTAGCGGTGAGCGCGAACCCGGCCAGGAACCATCGTTATGGAAGTCGATAACCCTGGAGTTTCATTTTTACGGCACTGTGGATGCTGATAAAGCCCAGCGCGCTGTTGACCTTGCCTTAACCAAATATTGTTCTGTTGCGGCAACACTTACTAAATCGGGCACCAAAATACAATCTAAAGCTTTTGTACATCAATCTAAATAATACATTATACCATGTCTAAACAACTGGACCCTATTACCCAGGCCGTACGTATACAAACTATACAAAGCCCGCAGCGCGAACACTCTACGCCTTTATATTTAACCAGCAGTTTTACCTTTGATGAGGCCGACGCTATGCGTGCAGCTTTTGCAGATGAAACCGAAGATAACATCTACAGCCGTTTCAGCAACCCGAATGTTGATGAGTTTATAAAGAAAATGTGCGTGCTGGAGGGTGCCGATGACGGTTTTGCTACTGCTACAGGAATGAGCGCCATATTCTCATCGTTTTTTGCTTTGCTTAAACAAGGTGATCATTTGCTTTGCAGCAGTTCGGTATTTGGCAGCACCTTTACCGTTGTAACCAAATATTTGCCGCGTTACGGTATAACCTGCACGTTGGTACCCGCCAATGACAGGGCGGCCTGGGAAGCTGCCGTGCGGCCCAATACCAAAATGCTTTATTTGGAAACCCCAACTAACCCGCAACTAGAGATCATTGATTTGGAATGGGCCGGGCACTTTTGTAAGAAACATAACCTTATCTATAATGTAGACAACTGCTTTGCAACACCGCTCTTACAAAAACCAATAGATTACGGTGCCGACCTTGTAATACATTCTGCCACTAAATGGATAGACGGGCAGGGGCGGGTGCTTGGAGGTGTGGTTGTTGGCCGTAAAGACCTGATCAGGGATATATATTTATTTTGCCGTAATACAGGGCCGGCCATGTCGCCCTTTAATGCCTGGGTTTTAAGCAAAAGTCTGGAGACTTTAGACGTTAGGATGGAGCGCCATTGCAAAAATGCATTAAAGCTTGCCGAAACATTAGAACAAAACTCAAATATTAACTGGGTGAAATATCCGTTTTTGAAAAGCCACCCGCAATATGAAATTGCCACTAAACAAATGAGCAACGGCGGCGGCGTTATTTGTTTTGAAATAAAGGGCGGGTTAGAAGCCGGCCGTAAATTTTTAGATGCACTGGAAATGATATCTGTTACCGCAAACCTTGGCGATAGCAGGAGCATTGCATCGCATCCGGCAAGTACTACTCACTCTAAACTCACCGACCAGGAACGGGCGGCAGTAGGTATAACCTCCGGCCTCATACGTGTATCTGCCGGTTTAGAAAAGGTAGACGATATTATTGCCGATATCGAACAGGCACTCGCAAAAGCTCAATAATGTGTTATAACACTCAATTTTGTATAGAATAAAATACAAATTGAATTTATGCTGCTATAGAAACAATTGCTAAAACTTTATGTTGTGCATTTAATGCAATGGCACGTTAGTTGCCATTGTGGGTGTGCAGGTCCTGCCTGCTATTCCGATACTTAAAAAAACAATATGAAAATTAATTTTAACAAATCATTACTCCTTGCCGCAGCAATATTGGCAAGCGGTAAACTAATGGCTCAAACATCTACCGGCACGCATATGGGCATGTCGTCGGCACAAATGGATTCTTTAAACCGGGCCGAGTATGTACAGCCTTTTTCGGGTTCAGGCGCTTTCCGTACCTGGTCTATAGGTATAAATGCGGGTGTTTTAACACCTTACACTATTTTTAGAAGTGCATACGAAGATTATGCACATCCGGGCACCCAGTTAGGTTACGGCCTGTATGTTAAAAAGCAACTACTGCATTCTTTCGGGTTGCAGTTAAACGGTTTTAGGGGAGAGGTTCAAGCTTCCGGAGCAGCTCCGGGCGCTATAGATAATTCTATCCGCCAAAGTTATAACACGCAAATAGAATATGCAGTAGATCTGCAAGGTGTTTTCACAGTAGCTAATATCAGCTACAATAACCACCGTAATTACATACAGCCATATGTTAATGGCGGTTTCGGTTTAACCGGCTTCAGGCCGCGCTTATATTCAGGCTTAAACCAGTCAGGTAACCTAACAAACTATCACGCAGATAATTCTAATACAAACGCCGCATATATTCCATTAGGTATAGGTTTAAAATTTAATCTTTCGCCTGTTGTTAATTTAGATTTGGGTTACCAGGTAAATTTTGTTGATGGCGATAATTTCGACGGTTATAGTTTGCCGAACAAAAACGATAAATTTTCCTATGCTCACGCAGGGTTAGAGTTTTCATTGGGCCACCATTCAAAACCGCAAATGGCCACACATAACCCTGTAAACTCTATACGTATAGAGTATTTAACAGAAGAACAGCGTTTGCAGAAACAACTGGATGATGAACGCGCAGCTAACGAGCGTTTAAGAGCAGACTTGGCCTCAACGAATGCTAATTTAGCTTCATTAGCGGCTAATGTTGCACGTTTAACTGCCGATACAGACGGTGATGGTGTACTTGATATTAATGATAAATGCCCTAACACCCCTCCGGGTACTAAGGTAGATGGCAGTGGTTGTCCGTTACCGGTTGCCACGAACACGGTAGTTGTTATTACAGATGAAGACAAGAAAATAGTTAGCGAGGCAATTAAAAACCTTGAGTTTGAATTTGCTAAGGCTACTATTAAAGAACACTCTTTGGCTAGCCTTGACCGTGTTGCCGACCTGTTAAAGACCAAAGGTTTAAAACTTAAGTTAGCCGGTTATACAGATGCCATAGGTTCTGTAAAAGCCAATTTAAAATTATCAAAAGACCGCGCACAGGCCGTTAAAAACTACCTGGTTAGCAAAGGTGTTGATTCTGATAAAGTACAGGCAAACGGATATGGCAAAGCCCACCCGATTGCAAGTAATAAAACTGATGCCGGCCGCCAGAAAAACCGCCGCGTAGAATTTACATTGTACAATTAATAAAAGCCGAAAGGCGATAAATAAAAAGCCGCCCGTTAAGAAACGGGCGGCTTTTTTTCGTTTATTTTGCCGCAATTAAAATTCGAAAAAATCTTCGAGGCCCGAGAAGTAGGCGGTGGTCCAGCCGTCAACAATGTCTTCGTAAGCCTCGTCGGGTATGTTGGTGTGGCGCAACTCTGCAGATGTGCCGTGCTTATCTTCATGCAATTTTATAGTCACGATGGATGGTTGCTCCTGACCGTCGAAATACCATTGTTGCACAATCTTCTTATTTTCCTCAAATTCGAGGTTTTTGCCCACGATGCTCCCATCCCACATAGAAAACTCGCTGCCCGGTTCGGTCGACATTTCTGCCGGGTCTCCGGTCCAGAGCTGGATAGTAACCGGGTTGGTTATGGCGGTATAAATTTCTTCGGGCAGGGCCGGGAGTAAGTAGTATTTCTTAAAATCTTTCACCAAGCAAAGTAAAAGCTTTATTTTGATATTACCACGCCGATGGGCAATACGGTTTTGCCGTGAACCTCATTTAACAGGTTTGCAATGCCGGTATATATGGCCGATAGCCCGCAAACGATGCCTTCATAACCGGCCAGGTGTTTTATAGTGATGTTTCCGGTGGCATCGCCGGCGGCTAACAAAAAGAAAAGTATGGTTAACGAACTGAAAACGAATTGCAATGCCCGGTTTAACCTCAATGTACCGAAGAACAGGCAAAAGGTAAACAAACCCCAAATGCTCAGGTAGGCAATCGTGGCACCCTCCGATGGAGCTGCCGCCCAGCCTATTTTCGGCATCACCAGCAAACCAACCAGCGATAGCCAGAAAAAGCCGTATGAGGTAAAGGCAGTAAGCCCGAATGTGTTGTTCTTCTTGGCCTCTATAATACCTGCAATAACTTGCGCTATGCCGCCGTAAAAAATACCCATGGCCAGTATCATGGCATTCATTTCAAAAAAGCCCGCATTGTGTATATTCAGCAAAACGGTTGTGATACCGAAGGCGCAGAGGCCAAGCGGGGCGGGGTTGGCAGTACCGGCAACAGGTACAGGGGTGATGGTAATAATTTCTGAGTTCATAATAAGTTTAATTGGTATTGCAAAGTAATTGATTTATAACGATTTGGCAACAATGCAAAACCGCAGGCTATGTTTACCGTTAACAATTGATATGCAAAAATTAGTGTTGCTGCGCCACGGCGAAAGTGTTTGGAATTTGGAAAATCGTTTTACCGGGTGGACAGATGTAGATCTCTCTGAAACCGGCTTCGGCCAGGCAGCCCATGCCGGCCAGATTTTGCGCGACAATGGTTATACTTTTGATATTGGGTTTACATCTGTTTTAAAAAGATCGATAAAAACGCTTCACATTGCGCTGGACCAGATGGACAGCCTTTGGATACCAGTGAAAAAATCATGGCGGCTTAATGAGCGCTTTTACGGCGCATTGCAAGGTTTAAATAAAGATGAGACCATTGCCCGTTACGGCGAAGAACAGGTGCACAAATGGCGCCGCGACCCGCACGAAAAGCCGCCTGCTATAACCGAGCAGGACGAGCGTTTCCCGGGACATTATCTGCGTTACGATGATCTTACCTATCGTGAATTACCTTTAACAGAAAACCTGAGCGAAACCATGGACCGCGCCTTGCCGTTTTGGCATGAAAGTATCGTGCCTGCCATACGCTCCAACCAAAAGGTAATTATTTGCGCGCATGGCAACAGCCTGCGGGCCTTGGTGCAATATATACAGAACCTTAGCGACGACGACGTGATTAAACTGGACATCCCGACAGGCACCCCCTGGATATTTGAACTGGATGATAGGTTAAATTGTGTGCAGCATTATTATTTGAAATGAACAAAAGGCCGTACATAATGTAAGGCAGCTAATTATTGATTATCAGTAGTTTGTTTAGTTAATTCAAAACCCCAGTCCTTTCCCTTGTCAACAGCGGGCACGCCTTTATCCAGCCAAACCGGCATGGGTGCGCCCTTCAAAAAGTGGTCGAAAAACTGTGCCTCGCGAATGGTGATGTCTTTACGGTTTTGGCGTTTTACCAGGTTGTGCGCTTCATCATTGTATTGCAGCAGCCAAACCTTTTTGCCTAAACGCCTTAAGGCGCTAAACATTTCTATACCCTGGTACCACGGCACTGCGCCATCGGCATCGTTGCTCATGATCACAACTGGGGTGGTCACCTTTGGCAACTGGAACAACGGCGAATTATCTATATACAATTGTGGATTGCTCCAAAGATCGGTTCCTATGCGGCTTTGGCCTTTTTCATATTGAAACTGGCGGTTTACACCAGTTTCCCAGCGCATACCGCCGTAAGCAGAGGTCATGTTGGCAACCGGGGCACCAGCCCATGCAGCAGCATACATATTGGTTTGCGTAATAAGATACGCAACCTGGTAACCGCCCCAACTCTGGCCCTGCAAACCAATATGCGCACCATCAACCCAGCTGTTTTTCTTTAACGCTTCTACACCCGAGTTCACAAATTCTACTGCAGACCCACCGGGATGGCCGGTGATATAATGGATATCCGGCGCAAATACCAGGTAGCCGTTGCTTACAAAGTACGATATCGGTAAACGGGATGGCGTAGGGGCAGGCGGCAGATAACTATATAACCCTTTCGATAAGGTTTCGTAAAAATATACCAGCATCGGATATTTTTTTGCCGGGTCGAAATTCTCAGGTTTGTAGAGTATGCCTTTTGAGGTATAACCCTTGGGTGTTGTCCAACTCACCAGTTCTGCCGTGCCCCAGTTATAACCGGCTTGCTGCGGGTTTAGCTCACTTAACCTGGTTTCCCGTATCAAATTGGTCGACACATACAGGTCCGGCGATTGGGTATAGCTTTCCTTGGTGTATATATATTCATCAGCGTTTTTTGCCTTTTGAAGTGCACTGTAATTTTGCGGCGCCGTTACAATTTTTTGCGGCGCTTTTTGACCTGTAAAGTTTTGCTTATAAAATCCCCATTGTTTAGTGTCTTCATTTTGGGTTATAAGCCATATAGGTTTATTGGTGGGTATCGCTTTTTCGTCTTCGCTTAAACTTGCACCGCGTTCCTGAACTATACCGTTACGGAATATGAGCTTATTTTTACGCCCATAACCGGCTGTAAAATTGCTTGCTACGCCTGTGGAAGGGTCAATGCTCCAGATGTCGTATCGGTCGTATAATAAAACGTTCTTGTCGCCAATGGTCCATCCGGCAACGCCATAGTCATTTGGATCATCAGGTACATCATTTTCTTCATCACCCATTTTAATCCCTGTAGTAACCGTAAGATTAGTTTTTCTGCCGGTGAAAACATTACAGGTAAACCAATTCTGCACGGTGTGATCAAACCAAAGCACATAATTGCCGCCTGGCGATAAGGTATAGTCCGATTTTGCACGGTCTGTAATTTGCCTCCGTTCGCCGGTTTTAATATCTATAAGCCAGGCAATGGCGTGGCCACGACCTTCCCACTGTGATTGTACGCGCGAGCCGGTATCGGTAGTGCCTCAAACATACCGCGCATCAGTATTGGCTGCAACTGCAATATCCTGGATACCCGGATTGCCCAATTGAAGCAGTTTAGAGCTTTCTTCGGGATGTATTACTGCAAGGTAATTTCGGCGCAGTTCGCGCTGCAGGTTCTTTAACTGCTGCGGCTGCAGGTAATCGTCCTTATAATTCCAGATGTCAACCCGGGCAACTTCAAAATCTACAATAGTAGTATCAACCGGTTTTGGGATAGGTGCAGTACCAAAGAAAAGGTTTGCACCGCTTTTGCTAAAGTAAACGCGGCCATCGCCGCTAACCGCCCATTTTGAGGGCATACCATCAGAGCCGGGCGCTGCAATAATTTTAGCGCTGTCGGCACCGGCAGTATAATAGTAAAGCTTAAATGGTTTTACCTGCGCCTTTTCGGGATTCTTTTCGGCAGTGAAGGCAAGTTGTCTCCCTGTGTCGTCAAAAGCCAGATTTTTGTAAGTACCGCGGCCATTGCTTATGTCTTTTAGTTCGTTTTTCCCGATATCATAAAGATACAAGCCCGACTTAGTCTCTTTATCCTTCAATTTACGGGGCGCTGTTACAGCAAATGCAAGCAGCTTACCGTTTTCACTTAGCTGGTATTCGGTTACGAATTTAAAAGTACGTTGTTTACCATTAGTAAGCTGTAGTACCGTAAGGTTAACGCCATCGCGAATTGGCGGGGCCACAGTTGCGCCTACTGCTTTTTTTGAGGTATCGTTCAGTAATGGCTTCTTAACCGTATCAGACGGGGATAGATAGGCTATAACCGGAGCCTGATCTGCCATTTTAAAAGAACGCACCGCAGGCACTTTTGCAAAAATACGGGTACCAAGGGTGATGTAGCCTAAGGTATCTTTAGGCATATCTTCGGGCTTTTTTTTTTTGATTTTAGCCTGGCGGGTTTCCTGGTAAAAAGGGCGGATGAGGAACACAGCATATTTAGAATCGCCGGTAAAACGTATGGTATCTGCACGCTTCACTTTAAACGGAGCGGCATTTTTTACATCTGTAAATATCAGCGTAGCATCGCCGGCTTGCGGGCGTATTACGTAGCTTATCCATTTGCCATCATTACTAATACGGCTGTTAGCTACAGATTGCCAACCGTCATATACAGAATGGTCAATCGGCTTTTTTACTTGTTGCGCTCTTACATTAAAAACAGCGGACAGGAATAAAATAAAAAATAAGATCTTCCGCATAGTCAAATCAATTTTGTAAATGTTAAATATCAAAAAAAATCGTACTGCTAAACAGAGAGTTATGAAAAAGTTACAAAAGAGCTTTGGAGCGATTATGCCATTGCCTTGTTAAGCGCCAATATAGATCGGTCGAAATCATTACGGGCTACCAGGAACTGGATATTTACCTTTCGCAGGGCAAAACCCGCGCTTTTAATATTGATGCCTTTATTTGCCAGCGCCGTGGCCGATTTTGCAAGCAGGCCCGGCTGATCCATATTTGACCCGATGAGGCAAACCATCGCCGCTTCTTCTACAGTTACCTTTTCAAAGTCGCCTTCTAGGTCGTTTATTAATTTCTTGTTAAAATCTTTTTGCCAGATAACTACAGATATACTATTGGCGCTTGTGGCCTTAAAACTATAACTGATGCCGTATTTATAAAATACCTGCATAATTTGCATATCAGATCCTGCGCTCCCAACCATAAGGGGATCGTAAACATCTATGATGAGCACTTTTTTAGTACCCGTTATCACTTCCACACGTTTATTGGGGCAAACATAATCAGTGGTAATGAGGGTGCCGGGATGCTCGGGCTGAAACGTGTTTTTGATGCGGAGGTTTATACCGTTTATTTCCAAAGGTTTTGATGCCTTAGGGTGTATGGCCTCCATACCCACATCTGCAAGCTGGTCGGCAACATCATAATTGGTAAACCCAATTGGTATACAATTTTTTGCACCCACCAGCAACGGGTCGGCGGTGCAAAGGTGATACTCTTTGTGGATAATGGCTTCGATAGGTTTAACCGCCACGGCAATTTTACTGAAGGTAACCTCAGAATAACCACGGTCAAATTCGCGCATAATGCCTTCCGTACCTTTTGCATATCCGGTAACAATGCATATCGTTTTTTCAAAATCTATAGGTAGTAGTTCTTTTTTTATGCGTTGGTCTATAGTAAGCGATTTATGATCATCAAAACCGCTCAGATCAACCAGGGTAGCATTAATCCCTTTGTTCAACAAGATGTTGGTAAAGTTAAAAGCCGAATGGCTTTCGCCGATGGACGCTAAAATCTCGCGCGCCGCGAGCAATATGTTGTTTTTATTTACGTAGCCAGATGCAAGTATGTTAGAGAGGTTGTCAAGATAAGCTTCGGCTTTTTTTACGTGATCTTCTATATATTTATCGGCAAGGGCAACGTTAAGGCCAATTTTACCATACGTTTTATTGATCTCCTTTAAACGGATTACCAGCTGTTTTAAAGGTTTACGAAAATCGTGGAAGTTGGCCAGCTTGTGGTACACACCCGGTTTACCGGTTTTTTTGTCTTCCAGCAGTAAGTTAGTTACCCCCGAAAACGCGGAAACCACAAAAATGCGGTTGTAAAGCTGGTCGCCCTCGCGGTTAAAAAGGATAATGTTGTTAATTACGTCTTGCAGTGCGGTCATAGAGGTACCGCCAATTTTTTCTACAGTTAACATTTATAATTTTTAATTGCCTGCCACACTCCTGCCATTATAAACAATGGGTTTAAATGGGCTTAAAACACTTATACCTTACAAGAGTGCGTTAAACTCCCTTTATTTTATGATCCTTTATCGTTTAGAAATATATTTTATTCGCTTTTGTACAATGCGCCGGCTTTTTGTGCCGATGTTTTGATGCCCTTTATCATGGCCGAACTGAAACCATGGTGTTCCATCTCATTTAGGCCGGCTATGGTGCAGCCCTTAGGCGATGTTACCTTGTCTATCTCCTGCTCGGGGTGAGATGATAACTGCAGCAAAAGATCGGCGGCACCTTTGGCGGTTTGTGCCGCCATTTTTAAAGCGTCATGCGCATGAAACCCAATTTCTGTACCACCTTGCGACGCCGCGCGTATGGAACGGAGAAAAAACGCCACGCCACAGGCACAAAGCGCCGTGGCAGAAGTCATTAATTCTTCGTTTATCTGTATGCTAACGCCCACGGTATCAAACAAAGCCTTAACTACAGCCATGTGTTGCACAGAGGCGTTGCCCGTTGCAAAACAAGTCATAGATTGACCGATAGCTATGGCTGTATTCGGCATGGCGCGTACCACGGCTATTTGGAAACCTAAATAGTCGCAAATATCTTTACAACTCACGCCCGACACTACCGAAATTAACAGGTGCCTATCCGCATTAAGCGCTGGCTTAATCTCGTCGAGCAATTTATTTAGTTGCTGCGGTAACACCGCAATAACGATAATATCGCCTTTGCTAACCGCCGCCTGGTTATCTGTCGTGGCATTGTATCCCAAAGAGGCATATACATCAAGGGCTGTTAAACTCCTCCGTGTTAAAGAAATACCGGCGGGCTGATAAATACCGGCCTTAACCAGGCCCTTAGCTAAAGATAAGCCAATGTTGCCGCTGCCAAGCACTGTTATATGTTTCGTATCCATTTTATTTACTTAAGGTAGTGCCAAATGGTTTCCCCTTGTGTATGCTGCTCAATTCGGCGGCCTTACCGATCAGAACAGCCTTAACGCCGCAGGCAATTGCGGTAAAGGCGTTATCCAGTTTGGGCAGCATGCCACTGTGAATAATTTGCTGCGCCTTTAATTCTTCGTACCGCTGCGGGTCTATATCCCTTATCAGCGAATCTTCATCGTCTATATCCTGCAAAACGCCTTTCTTCTCAAAACAATATATCAGCGTGGTTTCATACATGCCCGCTAACGCAACCGCCAGGGCTGACGCAATGGTATCGGCATTAGTGTTAAGCAGTTGCCCATCCCCGTCATGCGTTAGGGCCGAAAAAACCGGGGAGAACCCGGCATCCATTAAACGGACGATACCTTCGGCATCAACCGACTTATCATAAAGATCACCCACAAAACCGTAATCAATGGTTTTCACGAGGCGTTTTTTAGCGGTAATAAAGTTGCCGTCGGCACCGGTTAAGCCGATAGCATTTGTGCCGAAACGCTGCAACTGTGCAACTATATTTTTATTAATCAGCCCGCCGTAAACCATGGTTACCACACGCAAAGTTTCTATATCGGTAATGCGCCTGCCATCAACCAGTTTTGATTCTATGCCCAGGTTTTCAGATAGTTGTGTAGCTACTTTACCACCACCATGCACTAGTATCTTGTACCCGGGCAAGGCCGTAAAATCTTTAAGAAAATGGTACAGGTTTTCGGAATTATCAATCACGTTGCCGCCAATTTTAATAACGTGCAGCTGATTTACAGATTTATTTAACTTATTTACCCGGCTTTTAGCGATGGCCATAAATGCGGCTTTAATAAGGCTAAATTACCATAATATGTGCAAAACGTGTTATAAAAAGGCTATTATCAAACATAAGTTTACCGTTAGGGTTTAAAAGCTGAGCAAACAAATATGGATCTTACAAAAACAACCCCCGGTTTACCCCGGGTACTTATCATAGGCGGCGGTTTCGGCGGCGTGCAATTAGCCAAATATTTAAACAAGAAAAAGGTAGAAGTGGTAATGCTCGATAAGCATAATTACCACACGTTTCAGCCTCTTTTATACCAGGTTGCCATGGGGGCCATAGAAAGCGATGCCGTGGGTTTCCCGCTCAGAAAAATATTTCACCGGCAAAAGAATTTTAGGTTTTTTCTTGCCGAGGTTAAACAGATAAACGGCGAGTTAAATACCGTAACTGCCGATATTGGCGATATTAGATATGATTACCTGGTGGTGGCAACAGGATCAAACACCAACTTTTTCGGGAACGCCCAAATGGAGCATTATACTATGCCCATGAAAAATATACCCGAGGCGTTAAACATCAGGAGCCTTGTTCTGCAAAACCTAGAAAAAGCCCTGGTTACGATGGATCCTGTTGAGCGGGAAGCACTGCTTACATTTACAGTTGTGGGAGGCGGCGCAACCGGCGTTGAACTTGCAGGCGCCCTTGCCGAAATGCGCCTGCATATACTCGATATGGACTATCCCGGCCTGTTTCCCGAGGATATGAAGATATACGTTGTTGAAGGTAAGCCAGTGTTACTCGCAGCTATGTCGGCAGATGCGTCAGCAAAGGCCAAGCAATATCTTGCAGAAAAGGGTGTGGTGATTTACAACGGTGTACACGTAAAAACTTACGATGGTGAGGAGTTGTGTATAGATAATGGCACAAGCCTTAAAACGCGCAGCGTTTTTTGGGCAGCTGGAGTGAGGGGCGAAGTGCCGGATGGTTTTACGCCCGATGTGATCGCGAAGGGCAGCCGTATACAAACCGATGATATAAACCGCGTTAAGGGTTATCAAAATGTTTTTGCCATTGGTGATGTAGCCGCAATTGTAACTCCCGAGAGTGATAAGGGTTATCCGGGAGTTGCCCAGGTGGCCATACAACAAGGAGAGCAACTGGCAGGAAACCTCATGAATCTGATCTGTAACCAACCCACCAGGCCTTTCTCTTATTTTGATAAGGGCACACTGGCAACTGTAGGCCGTAACCAGGCTGTGGCCGATATTGGTAAGTTTAAGTTTCAGGGTTTTTTTGCCTGGCTTTTGTGGCTGGTTGTTCACTTATTGTTTTGGCCGGCTTTACCAATAAGCTGATCGTGTTTTTTAGCTGGGCTATAAATTACTTTACCAAGAACAGCGACAACAGGATGATCGTACGGTTTTTTGATGTTAAGACGATGATGGCCGATCCGGTATCAAAGTAGTTGCTTATTAATAGGGTATTGAGTTGTTAAGTTGTAACGTTGTTATTTCCCTGTGGCTATCACAAGCGCTGCTTAATTTTAGATGACAAGCTTTCATAACATGGCGGTGCAAAACCTATGAACCGCTTAAATATCCTTTTGCTGCTTTTTCATATAAGCGGCAATTTCCTGCTCGTTACTATCAGCGCTTTTGCTAAAATCATTAATAATATTCTGCTGCTCTTGTG
This sequence comes from Mucilaginibacter sp., assembly GCA_965277245.1. Taxonomy (GTDB): domain Bacteria; phylum Bacteroidota; class Bacteroidia; order Sphingobacteriales; family Sphingobacteriaceae; genus Mucilaginibacter. The sequence continues at coordinate 1,157,475 of OZ255719.1, read as the reverse complement.
AGCTGCGGTTTTGACTAAGCTTTTGTTTGGCCTGCAGATCATCAACCACGATGTTGAAGCCGATAATACCCTTTATCATTTTTAGCTTAAAGTCCATGGGCATGGTCTGCCACTGCTGCAAGTATTTATCATCGTTGTAAAAGCGGATCATTTCTTCGAGCATGGAAAGCTTTCCTTGCTCATCCTCAATGGGTATCATGTTCCCGTAAGCATGAACGGCAATGTAATTCCAGGTGGGTACGCTTAACTCTTTCTCGTAATGGCTGGGTGATATATAAGCGTGCGGCTCAGTAAATATTACCAGGGGCTTACCATTCAATAACGTTTTACCCGGCGGATTAGCCATCGCGATGTGCGATGTTAGGATCAACCGGTCATCTTCAACCCGGAGCGTAAAGGGGATGTGGGTAGCAACAGGCAAGCCGTTATCTACTGTAACCAGTGTACCAAAGCTAAAGCGTTTGATAAAATCAATCGCCTCCTGGCGATCATCGATGTGGAAATGCTTAGGAATATACATTACAAGCTTTCGAGCATTTGTTTAAGCACCGCCTGCGCCGCCCATACACGGTTGCCGGCTTCGTGTATCACTATGGCATGTTCGCTGTCTAAAACCTCATCGCTCAGCTCTACATTGCGCCTAACGGGGAGGCAATGCATTACTTTGCCGTTGTTAGTCAGTTTAAGTTTGTCAAGCGTAAGCATCCAGTCTTCATTACCCTGCAAAACCTTGCCATAAGGCTCATATGCCGACCAGTTTTTTACATAGATAAAATCTGCATCTTTTAACGCCTCATCCTGATCATTTATAATTGTGGCACCTTCTGTAAACAATGTGCTTAATTCGTAACCTTTAGGGTGGGTAATCACAAAATTAACATCGGCTTTACACATCCACTCGGTAAATGAATTAGGCACCGCCTGTGGCAATGCTTTAACATGCGGCGCCCAGGTGAGTACAACCTTTGGGCGGGGTTTGGTTTTTAGTTCTTCTATGGTGACAAGATCGGCCAGGCTTTGCAGCGGGTGGCGCGTTGCCGATTCTAAACTTACTACAGGTACTTTGCAGTATTGCACAAATTTATTAAAGATAGCTTCGCCGTAGTCTTCATCGCGGTCTTTTAGTCCCGGGAAGGAGCGCACACCAATAACATCGGCATATTCGCCCATTACTGCAGCGGCCTCTTTAATGTGTTCTACAGAAGTGCCATTCATAACAGCTCCGTCCTGCAATTCTAACGCCCATCCTTCTTTGTCAATATTCAGCACAATCACATTCATCCCTAAATTCATTCCTGCTTTCTGGGTGCTAATGCGCGTGCGTAAACTTGGGTTTAAGAAAACAAGGCATAAGGTCTTGTTTTTACCCAGGCCCTGATCTGCAAAGGGTTGCTTTTTTTGCTTTAAGGCTTCGGCAACCAATGCTGGGATGTTGTCTACATCATGTACAGACGAAAAAAGTTTCATTAGTTTAATAAGGTTGAAAAAGCTTCTAAAAATCTGTCGGCATTTGCTTTGCTCAAGTTAAGTGCCGGCAGTAAACGCACTACATTTGGCTTCGCCTCGCCTGTGAAAATATGATACTTATAAAGCAGGTCTTTTTTTACGTTAGCCAGCTCGTCAGGTAATTCAATACCTATCATTAAACCACGGCCCCGCACTTCTTTCACCTGCTTAAATTTTCTAAGCTCATTAATCAGGTAAGCGCCAACATCTGCCGCATTCTGCATCAGGTTATTTTCTTCAATTTCTTCCAAAACTGCCAATGCGGCCGCGCAAGCCAGGTGATTGCCACCGAAAGTAGTACCCAGCATACCGTAAGCAGGTGTAATTTTTGGCGAGATAATGATACCACCAATAGGAAAGCCGTTGCCCATGCCCTTAGCCATCGTATAAATATCGGCATTTATGCCTGCAAAGTCATGTGAGAAGAATTTGCCCGTACGGCCATAACCGCATTGCACGCTATCTGCAATGAAAACGGCATTATGCTCGTCGCAAAGTGTTCTTATTTTTCGTAAAAAGCTTTCTGATGCTACTTTTATGCCACCAACGCCTTGTATGCCCTCTATAATCACAGAAGAAATATCGTTATAGTTAAAAGCCTGTTCCAGTGCAGCTTCGTCATTCCACGGCAAAAAGATCACATTGTTGGTCTCATTAACCGGGGCAATAATTTTTGGATTATCGGTAGCAGCAACCGCCAGAGAAGTACGGCCGTGAAATGACCCCTTAAACGCGATCACCTTCTTTTTGCCATTATAAAAAGACGCCAATTTCAAAGCATTCTCAGTTGCTTCCGCACCCGAATTGATCAGAAACAGCTGGTAATCAGTTTTACCGGAAACCTTACCCAATTTTTCGGCCAGTTGGGTTTGCAAAGGAATTTCTACCGAGTTTGAGTAGAAACCTATTTTATGCAATTGATCTTCCAGTCGTTTAACGTATCGTGGGTTAGTATGGCCAATTGATATCACGGCGTGGCCGCCATACAGATCCAGATACTCGGTTCCCTTAGCATCGTAAACCAAACTACCTAAGCCCCTGGTTATCTCAATAGGATTAATAGGGTAAACGTCAAATAAATTCATCTTTTGTTTATTAATACCGTCAGTGCAATCCGTTAGCTAACGGTCAAGCAATCACCTATTTTGCATATCAAACTTGTAGGTTGGGATTGCTTCGTTCCTCGCAATAACGTAGTTTTTTATATATTATTAAAAAGCAACAGCCTTAAGTTTAAGCCCCGCTGTTTCTTCCAAACCAAACATCAAGTTCATATTCTGAACTGCCTGCCCTGATGCACCTTTCAGCAGGTTATCCATTATGCTGATAATGAAAAGCTTATTGTATTTTTTTTGCACCTGTACAAAGCATTTGTTTGTGTTTACGATCTGCTTAAGATCGATATTGCGGGTTGTTACATGTGTAAAGGGATGCGATGCAAAATACTCAGTATAAAGCTTCACAGCTTCTTCTGCAGACAGCTCACTTTCCAGGTATATGGAAGCGATTATGCCGCGGGTAAAATCACCTCTATAGGGTATAAAGTTAATTTCCTTATCGAAGCCTGATTGTAGCTGGGCAAGCGATTGTTTTATTTCCGTTAAATGCTGATGTTCAAATGCCTTATACACCGAAAGATTATCATTTCGCCAGGTAAAGTGCGACGTTGCAGCCAAACTTTGGCCTGCACCCGTGGAGCCTGTTGTTGCGGTTACATGCACTTCGGCATTAAGTTTTTGATTAGCTGCCAAAGGTAAAAGCGCTAATTGTAAACACGTTGCAAAACAACCCGGATTAGCAACGTTAGCAGCAGATTTTATTTTGTCACGGTTTAGTTCCGGTAAACCGTATATGAAATTTCTGGATTCTGTTTTAAAGCCGGCAGTATGGTTATAGACACTTGATTTCTCTTTATGGCGAAAATCCTGGCTCAAATCAATGATCCTGACTGATACAGGAATAGAATGTGTTTCTAAAAATTTCCTTGCATCGCCGTGACCAACGCATAAGAACAGAACGTCGATATCTTCTGTAAGCTCCCCGGTAAATTTTAATTCTGTATCGCCAAACAGGTCGGTATGGATCTCATAAATATAGTTGCCTGCGTTGCTTTTGCTGTGTACAAAGGTAATGGCAACATTAGGATGGTTGAGCAGGACGCGCAGCATTTCTCCGCCGGTATAACCCGCGCCGCCTACAATGCCGGCCCGTATTTTCTTGCCGGGCACATCCACCAACACAGTGGGCACGCCCAAATTAGCAGTTAATCCTGTCATTTTTGGTTGATGGTTGTGAGTATAAAATAAATTCGAGATCAACGTCTGTTTGGTTGCTGATCCTGTGTTTCCGCCCCGCCTTAATTTCTATACCCTGATACGATACTATGGTAATTTTCAGGTCGTCAATTTCAAACGTTGCTGTGCCGCTCAGGACGAAAAAGAATTGGTTGGCAAATACGTGGTAGTGCAATTCTTCTCGTTTTGCCGCGGGTATCAATTCCTGTTTTATCGAAAGCTCTTCGGTATCAATATAATTCCAGCCGAAACATCCATCGCCCCAGCCGTATTTATTAATGCAAAAGTCTTTTGATAGTGCCTGCATCAGTCTGTGCCGTTAACTTTATGGTATATCATTACCTGGTTGCCAAATATCTTAGAGAAGCCTTTTACATCTTCACCGCTCCATGCATTATTCATTTCGCCGTAGCTGCCAAACTTGCTCGACATCAGGTCGTGGTCAGACTCGATTCCTGTTACCTGGAAACGGTAAGGGTTCAATTCAACGAAAACTTTCCCGCTCACTTTATCTTGCGTGCTTGTAAGAAAGGCTTCAATATTACGCATAACGGGGTCGTGGAACTGGCCTTCATGCAGCCAGTTGCCGTAGAAAGTAGATAACTGATCTTTCCAGCTTAGTTGCCACTTGGTAAGTACGTGCTTTTCTAAGGTATGGTGCGCTTTTATAATAATTATCGGCGCAGCGGCCTCAAACCCAACCCGGCCTTTAATGCCTATAATGGTATCGCCAACATGAATATCTCTGCCTATGCCGTAAGGTTGCGCAATTGCTTGCAAGGCTTGTATCGCCTGGGTAGGGTGACCGTAGGTTTTACCATCCATACCTATCAATTCGCCTTTTTTAAATTCGAGCGTTATGTTTTTTGTCGCTGTTTCGGTAACGGGCGTTGGCCACGCTTCTTCGGGTAAGCCTAAATTTGATGTTAATGTTTCTTTACCTCCTACAGATGTTCCCCAAATACCCTTGTTAATAGAATATTTTGCCTTTTCGAAATTCATTTCCACGCCATGATCTTTCAGGTATTGAATTTCGGCTTCGCGGCTGAGCTTCAGATCACGGATAGGTGTCATGATCTCTACATTCGGGATCAGGATATTGAATATCATATCAAACCTAACCTGATCGTTACCTGCGCCTGTGCTGCCATGGGCAACATATTGGGCACCAATTTCTTTGGCATAATTGGCTATAGCAGTTGCCTGGCTAACCCGTTCGGCGCTTACTGAAAGGGGGTAGGTGTTGTTTTTTAACACATTGCCATAGGTCAAAAACTTAACGCAGGTGTTATAAAAGTTCTCCGTCTCGTCCACAACATGGTGCGATGTTACACCCATTTTATAAGCGCGTTCGGCAACACCTTTCAGTTCCTCGTCGCTAAAACCACCTGTATTTACAATAACAGAGTGCACTTCCAGGCCAAGATCCTGTGTTAGATAAATACAGCAAAAGGATGTATCCAAGCCACCGCTGTAGGCAAGCACAACTTTTTTCTTCATGTTAATCAAATAGTTTATTTACAAGTGCCGAAGCACCTATAAGGGTCAATATCTTTGTTGAACGCAGTTTCAAAGCGTTCTCTATGCGCTCTAATAGGGTAGCCTTATGGGTAATGTTTTTCAATTTGTCTTCGGCTTGTTGTTTATCCTTGTCGGCCGGGTTATAGAGCATAGCGGTGCACATGCAATTTTTTCGCTCTTTACTGGTCAGGATATCATAATTAACACAGCTGCGGCAGCCTTTCCAAAAGTCTTCGTCCTGTGTAAGTTCAGAATAGGTAACCGGTTCATAGCCAAGCTCGGAGTTTATCTTCATAACCGCCAAACCTGTGGTTAAGCCGAATATTTTAGCCTCGGGATATTTGGCGCGCGACAGTTCAAAAACCTTGTGCTTAATGGCGTTTGCCAAGCCAACCTTACGAAATTGAGGATTAACAATAAGGCCCGAATTTGCCACGAAATCGCCGTGGCTCCAGGTTTCTATATAACAGAAGCCGGCCCATGTACCATCTTTATGAAAAGCAATAACAGCCTTACCCTCCAGCATTTTATTTGCCACATACTCCGGCGAACGCTGCGCTATGCCCGTACCACGTGCCTTGGCCGACTCGGCCATTTCTGTGGTGATTTGCTGGGCAAAATCAACGTGCTTTTCTGAAGCAACTATAATATCAAAATCTGTTATGGTCATTTTGTAAACCCTTTAAACGATTGGCTTTTGCGCCGTAAATAAAATTGTTTAAGGAGAAAAGTGTTTTATCACTTTATCATTTGGTGGCAGATGAATATAGCACCTAAGCTACATTCACACCCTGGGGATAAATATTCGTCGTCGTGACGGAGAAATAACAAAATCAGTTAAACTTAAAGCAGCAGCAACAGGGGCAGTTTTTGCGCTGTATACCGGCTTATTTAAGTTCTGAACATTCATTTTTATGGTGTTTTACTGCTTTGTAATTTTGTGCAAATTATTGCATTAATTTTTACTTATGCAAGTAAAAAATGCAAAGGCTGCATAATAGGCTTTTAAGCTGACATATTGTTAGGAAATAAATTAAAAACAACTGCTATAAATTTTAGTAAAACTGCTTACTTTGTAATAAGATATGTCGCTGTTTATTGCATCAATAAATTCGGGGAGTAACGGTAACTGTTATTACGTTGGTAATCATGAGGAAGCCGTTTTAATAGATGCGGGAATATCATGCCGGGAGACAGAAAAACGAATGGCGCGTATCGGCTTGTCTATGGATAAGGTGAAAGCTATTTTCGTATCGCATGAACATTCAGATCATATACAGGGTGTACCGGTACTTTCAAAAAAATACAATTTGCCGGTTTTTATTACCCCACGCACTACTTTCGGTGGACGCCAGTTCATAAACCAGGATCTGGTTTATCCCTTTGTTGCATACAAGGCAATGAGCATTGGCAATATTTCTGTAACGGCTTTCCCGAAATTTCATGACGCTGCCGAGCCGCACAGTTTTGTTATCACTTGCAGTGGCGTTAAGGTTGCCGTAATAACTGATATTGGTATGGTTTGCGATCACGTTGTCCGCAACTTTGCAGATTGCCACGCTGCATTTTTAGAGGCTAATTATGATGAGGAGATGCTGATGAACGGCCGGTATCCTTATCATTTAAAAAGGCGCATCAGCGGTGGGAGAGGGCATTTATCTAACAAGCAGGCATTGAACCTTTTCATAAACCACAAACCCGCCCACATGAGCCATTTGTTGTTGTCGCATCTTTCTAAAGACAACAACGACCCCGAAATGGTTAAAAAGCTTTTCGACAGTCATGCCGGTAATACAGAGATTGTAGTTGCTTCGCGATTATATGAGTCTGACGTTTATCACATTACCGGGCCGGCAGAGAAAGCTATCAAATTAGAAAGGCTTATCGCGGTCCCGCAGATAATGCAGTATTCGCTGTTTTAATTCAAGTTTTTTTTCAATTCTACCCACACATTTTCAGCAACTATCTTGGCACCTGTTGGATTGGGGTGAATGCCATCTGCCTGGTTTAATTTCGGGTTTCCGCCAACGCCCTGCAGCAGGAAGGGTACCAGCCCAATCTTATTTTTCGCGGCAAGCTGAGGAAATAAATTCTTAAAGTCGCCAGCATATTGCTGGCCCATGCTTGGCGGCACCTGCATGCCCAATAAGATCATTTTAGCCGCCGGGAATTTTGCTTTCACCCGGTAGATAATGTATTGCAGGTTACTACGGGTTTCTTCAACCGACGTGCCCCTAAGACCGTCATTAGCGCCGAGTTCTAATAAAAAGATGTCGGGCTTTTGCTTTAGCACCCAGTCGATGCGGCTTTTGCCACCTGCAGATGTCTCACCACTCACGCCGGAGTTGACCACGTTGTAGGGTAATTTCAGCGAGTCGATACGCGATTTGATCACTCCCGGGAAAGATTCAGTAATATCATCTAAACCATAACCTGCTGTTAAGCTATCGCCAAAAACAAGGATCGTTTTCTTTGGGGTGGCAGCAGCCGCTATTTTAACGGTATCTGTGTGGGTGTTGGTATTGCTTGTATTTTGCTTATTACCGCAGCCGGCTATCAGGATTACCGCCATTATTATGGCTATTTTATTGAAATTAAACATCTCTACATTTCAAATTATACATTGCCCCTTAAAATTTCCAGCGGCGGTTTATTTAATACGCCGCGACTGTTTAACAACCCAATGGTAATCGTTAACCCCGTTATAGCCAAAAATATACCGCCTGCACCAATATAATTGGCTGCGAAAGGAATATCAAAACTAAATTTAGCCAACAACCATGTTGCTATAAACGCAATAAGAATACCGGTTAACGCTGATAATGTTCCGAGGAAAAAATATTCGAGGGCACTTATGGTCATGATCTGCCGGCGGCTGGCGCCCATTGTGCGTAATAAAACGCTCTCTTGTATGCGCTGGTATTTGCTTATCCGTACCGATGCAATTAATACTACAATACCCGTAATAATGCTGAAGGCGCTCATGAATTTAATAATGTCGCCCAACTTATCTAATAGTTCGTCGAGCACGCTCAGTATCTGCCCAAGGTCTATCATCGAAATATTAGGGAAGTTTTGCACCACGGCCTGCTGGTATCTGGCCGAAACCTGCTTGTTTGGTACGCGTGTTAGCATGGCGTAAAACTGTGGAGCGTCTTCTAAAACCCCGGCAGGGAATACTACCAAAAAGTTAGTTTGCATTTTGTTCCAGTTTACCGTGCGGATGCTGGTAACAACCGTTTGCATAGGTGAGCCCTGCACATTGAACCCAATATGATCGCCTATAACAATGTGGTTATGTTTGGCAAAACGGTCTTCAACCGATATGGGTATGTCCAGACCAGGTGTGGCTTTGCCCTTCCAGTCGCCGTTGATAACCTTTTCTGTAGGGGATAGGGTGTCACGATAAGTAACTCGTAGCTCGTTATTAAATATACGCGGCGACGTTTTAATCGTAGTATCTTTTTTTATCTGTGCAGCACTTTTTCCGTTTACATCGCTTATGCGCATGGTAACAACCGGCACCTGCTGTAAAACCGGTAAATGCTGTTGTTTGGTTAAAGCTTCTAAAGGTTTCTTTTGGCTCGTCTGAATATCGAACAGGATCATATTAGCGCTGCTGGCACTTGCCGATACGCTTACCTGTTTTACCAGGATGCTTTGTATAAAAAACAGCGTGCAAATAAACGTAGTGCTTAGCCCGATAGATACGATCAAAATAATGGTTTGGTTATTTGGCCTGTACAAATTCGCAAAACCCTGCCGCCATAAATAACTCCATGAATTACCGATAACCAGTTTTGCAAGGCGCATTAAAAGCCGGGCTATAAGCGTAAGTATTAAAAAAGCGATGAGGATACCTATTGTAAACAGCGCGCTTGCCAGCCAGCTGCCCAACTGGAACCAGGTAAACAGTACGATGAACCCTATAATAAGCGAATAAACCAGCCAGCGAAAGGGATCGCGCATGAGGTTGATGTTCTCGTATGACATACGCAGCGTATTAAGCGGCGAAATGTTACGGATGGCTATAAGCGGCAGCAACGCGAACAATACAGAGATAATTACCCCAAGTAAAATTCCCTGACCTATAGCAGTCCAGGAGATTGCGGTGGATACAGTTATTGGTAAAAAATCTTTAAAAACCAGCGGCAACAAATGCTGTATCCCGCTGCCCAACGCCGCGCCAATTATGGAACCTAACAAGCCAATACCAATAATCTGGATTAGATATATTAAAAAGGCTTGTGTAGATGTTACGCCTAAACACCGCATTATAGCAATAGAAGCGATCTTTTCGCGGATATAAATATGAATAGCGCTTGCCACGCCTACACAACCCAGCAGTAATGCGATGAACCCAACCAGCGACAAAAACTTTGTAAGGTCTTCAAAGCTGCGGCCGGTGTTTTCTTTACGGGTATCAATAGTGTCGTAATTAAGATTGGCCTTTTCTAATTTGGCCTCCATACCCTTTACCAGCTTGGTAACATTTACCCCATGGTCATATTTGTAATAATAGCTGTAATTAATACGGCTGCCCTTTTGCATAAGGCCCGTTTGCTCAAGGTATTGCAGCGGTATGTAAACAATTGGCGCAATGCCGGCAGCTATGCCTGTTTGCCCGGGCGCTTTGTTTAAAATGCCTGCAATTAAAAAAGTGGAAGTGCCTACCTTAATAGAATCGCCAACGCCGGCATTAAATTGTAACATCAGGGTTTGGTCTACCAGCGCTTTCCTGCCATTTCTGAAGCTCACGCCAGCCGCAACCGGGGTAGTTTCTAATGACCCGTAATAAGGGAACTCTCCCTGCAGGGCCCTTACCTGTACCAGCCGTGTTCCGTTTCCTTTTGGAAAATAAACCATAGATGCAAAGCCGAGTTCCTTAGAGCGCCTGTCGCCCAGCGAATTAAGTAGCGGCGTTGTAGAAGCGTCCGCAGGCTTATTTGACGTGATCGCCAAATCGGCACCTATTAGCCCCGCCGCCTGGTTGTCTACATCCTGCCGTACATTATAACCGAAAGAGTAAATAGCTACAATAGCAGCAATACCGAATATGATGGCCGAGATAAACAGGAACAATCTCGACCTGTTCTTGCGGCTGTCGCGCCAGGCCATTTCAAACAGCCAGCCTAATTTAAGCGGCGGTTTGGCTAGTGCTACGGGCTCAGGCATTGTTCGCTGTTTTTTCGTCTGACATTAATTTGCCGCCCTTTATCCTGATGATGCGCTGGGTGCGTGCAGCCAGTTCCAGATCGTGGGTTACCACTACCAGTGTAGTACCTGCTTCTCTATTCAGGTCGAATATCAGCTTAATTACTTTCTCACTGGTCTCAGCATCAAGGTTGCCTGTTGGTTCATCGGCAAATAAAATTTTAGGCTGATTGCTGAATGCCCTTGCCAGTGATACCCTCTGCTGTTCGCCGCCCGAAAGCTGGGCAGGGTAGTGGTGCCCCCTTGCCGATAGCCCAACTTTATCTAAAAGGTCTAACGCCCTTGATTTTATATTTCTTTCGCCGCGAAGTTCCAAGGGTACCATCACATTTTCTAATGCGGTAAGCGTGGGCAGCAGTTGAAAATTCTGGAAGATAAAACCTATGTATCGGTTCCGCACCTGGGCGCGCTTATCCTCGCTCATGGTGCCGATATTAATGCCGTTAAGCTCCACAATGCCAGAACTTGCGCGGTCCAGACCGGCGCAAAGACCAAGCAGTGTTGTTTTGCCGCTGCCCGATGGGCCTACAATGGCATTTGTAGAGCCGGCTTCTACCGAAAAATTAATATGGTCCAGCACGGTTAAGGTAGCACCGGCGCTTTGGTATGTTTTGCCCAGATCGGCTATATGCAGTATGTTTTCCACCAGATAATTTTGTTTTGATTGTTGGAGTATCGTTAACGGAATATGTTACCTAAATAACGGATTAAATAGCGCAATTAAAGTAAATAGCGCGGTTCTTAACTCTTTGCTGACAAAATAAGCAGTCTGGGAATGTTTTTTATACTTCTCATTAAACATAAATTGCATTGCTGATGTTACTTTCTTATAATTTATTGCCAGTGGAAAATAACGATCACATTCCTGATGAAGGGGAAGACCAGGCTAAAACCGGTTCTACCAGGCGCGATTTCTTGTCGCAGATCACATTTGCCGGCGCGGGTTTAACGCTTGCGCCGCTGATCAGTAATGCCAAACCAGTTGAGACCACGCCGGTAATTGCTGCGCCCGCTGCAATTTCGACGGTTAATTTAAAGATAAACGGTAAAAGTTATTCGTTAAACCTCGATTCGAGGGTTACCCTGTTAGATGCCTTACGCGAACGGCTGGCTATGCCCGGTACAAAAAAAGGCTGCGACCATGGGCAATGTGGTGCCTGCACTGTTTTAGTAAACGGCCGGCGCGTAAATTCATGCCTTAGCTTTGCCTTTATGCACGAAGGCAATGATGTTGTAACTATAGAAGGTTTGGTTAATGGAACCGACCTGCACCCCATGCAGGAAGCTTTTATTAAGCACGATGCCTTTCAATGCGGTTATTGCACGCCGGGCCAGATCTGCTCTGCCGTGGGCTTGGTCAATGAAGGAAGGGCTAAGACTGACGAAGAGATACGCGAGTCGATGAGTGGCAACATTTGCCGTTGCGGAGCTTACCGTAATATTGTTGCGGCCATTAAAGAAGTTCAAACCAAAAACGCCTAACGCCATGGAACCATTTAAATTTATAAGGGTACCGGATGCACAATCTGCAATAACAGGTACGGCGTTAAGCAGTGCAAAATTTATAGCGGGCGGTACCAACCTCATCGATCTGATGAAACTTAACATTGAACGGCCTGCAAAACTAATTGACATTAACGGCCTTAAGTTAACCACCGTAGAGAAATTACCTGGTGGGAATATTCGCGTTGGTGCGCTGGTTAAAAACAGCGACCTGGCCTATCATCCCCTTATAAAAGAAAACTACCCGGTTTTGTCTGAAGCCTTATTATCCGGAGCGTCATCGCAGTTACGTAATATGGCCAGTACGGGCGGCAATTTAATGCAGCGTACAAGATGCCCATATTTTTACAATACCGAGTTTCCGTGCAATAAGCGCATTCCCGGTTCCGGCTGCCCGGCGTTAAGCGGTTACAACAGGAATAATGCAATTTTAGGCGCCAGTGATAAATGTATTGCCACCCACCCATCTGACATGTGTGTTGCCATGGCTGCCATTGGCGCTGTAGTTAATGTAAGCGGCCCCAGGGGCACACGGTCTATCCCTTTTGCAGATTTTCATTTGCTGCCAGGTAACACGCCTCACCTGGAGCATGCGCTTAAAAACGATGAACTGATCACAGCCGTCGAGTTGCCGGCGATGCCGTATGGTAAGCGATCGCATTATTTAAAAGTGCGTGACCGCGCTTCGTACGAATTTGCCCTTACATCTGCCGCAGTAATTCTTGATATTCAAAACGGACGTGTTCAAAGGGCACAGATAGCATTAGGCGGTGTTGGTACCAAGCCATGGAGGGCTAAACTGGCCGAAAAGGTGTTGCTTGGCGCGTTAGCCAATGAACAAAGTTATCGTACTGCGGCAGAGGCCGAATTAAGCCAGGCAAAAGGTTATACGTATAACTCATTTAAAATAGAATTGGCAAAACGTACATTGGTACGCGCCTTAACAACCGTGGGAGGGATGTCATGAACATAAGCGTTGGCCAACCGGTAGACCGTGTTGACGGAAGATTAAAAGTAACAGGGGCTGCCACATATTCGGCAGAGTATTATCCGCCAAATTTTGTTCACGGCGTTTTGGTGCTTAGCACCATTAGTAAAGGGCGTATAAAAAATATTAACACGGGCATAGCAGATAAGGCGCCCGGAGTTGTTAAAGTAATGACCTATCAGAATGCGCCGCAGCTGCATTTTCCCCAAGGGTCTGACCCGGGCGGCGGCAAGTTTGGTGAAAAAGATCTGTTACCGTTACAAAGCGACAGGATATTTTACAGCGGGCAAGCCGTTGCTGTAGTAATGGCAACCACCTTTGAACAGGCGGAACAAGCTGCCAAACTGCTTGTAATTGATTATGAAAGCAGCGCGCCTGTTTTCAATTTTAAGAAAAATCTCGGTAATGCTTATAAACCACAGCAGGGTTTAGGAGGCGCGGAAGTTCAAATGAAACGCGGCGATGCAGATGCCGCTATAAAGGCTGCACCGGTTAAATTAGAAGAAACGTATACAACACCGGTTTATCATCACAACGCCATGGAGCCGCATGCAACTATTGCTGAGTGGAAGGGCGATCAGCTGATGATTTATGATGCCACACAATCTGTAGCCGGCAGCAAGGCGTTAATGGCATCAATGCTGGGCATCCTGCCAGACAAGGTTCGTGTGGTGTCGCTTTATATTGGCGGTGGTTTTGGATCCAAGGGTTTTTCGTGGCCAAATACGGTTTTAACCTGTATGGCAGCCAAATTGCTAAACCGCCCGGTTAAGTTGGTTTTAGACAGGCAGCAGATGTTCACTACAGCGGGCCGCCGCACAGAAACCACGCAAAAAATAGCTTTGGCTGCAGATGCAGGCGGTAAACTATCTGCCTTGAAACATGATACCATATCAGAAACTTCTTTTGTTGATGAGTTTGTAGAATCGGCAGGTGTTGCATCGGCATTTCTGTACAGTACCCCTAATGCCGAAATTAGTCATAGCGTGGTGCGTTTAAATAGAGGTACGCCGTGCCCAATGCGCGCACCTGGCGAGGCACCTGGCACATATGCAATAGAGGCGGCTATGGACGAGCTGGCAGTAAAATTAAACATCGACCCGCTACAACTGCGCTTAACTAATTACGCCGAAACAGAGGAACAAAAGAAAAAAGAATTCTCCTCAAAAAATTTGCGTGAGTGCTACCAAAAGGGCGCAGATGCCATAGGATGGGCAAACCGCAGCGCTAAACCGGGCAGCATGACTGTAAATGGCATGCTGGTTGGTTATGGTATGGCCACGGCTACGTATCCGGCAAATCGTAGTGCATCTACGGCCAAAGCAGTTATCTATGCTAATGGCAAAGCAGAGTTATTATGTGCAACGCAAGATATAGGCACCGGCACCTACACGGTAATGACCCAGATTGCGGCAGATGCTTTGGGATTGCCGGTAAATGGTGTTACCGTTAAATTAGGAGACAGTGCATTTCCAAAAGGCGCAAATTCCGGGGGTTCGCAGGTTTCTGCCAGCGTTGGCCCGGCCATCCGTGCGGCGGCACTTGGCGCTATAACCAAGTTGACAGAAATGGCGTTGATGAATGGCACTTCTCCTTTGCATGGTGCGAATACGAATGATATAGTTGCCGGCGATGGCAGGCTTTATCTAAGAAACAAGCCAGATGTTGGCGAGACTTATGTGCAGATATTAAACCGCGAAGGCAAACCAAGTGTTGAAGCGCTGGCAAAAACCAACGTTTCTACACGGCAAAGCGCCGAAGCCAACCCGGCAGCCAAAGGGACCCCGGAAGGAAACGCCGAAGAAGAAAGCAAAACTAATGCTGCGGTACAGGCAGATCAGCAAATAAACCGTAAACCGTATGCTTTTCATTCATTCGGGGCACAATTTGTGAAGGTTTTGGTCGATCCATTATTAGGGACCGTAAAAATAGATAAGGCAGTTGCTGTAATGGATATTGGTACCGTATTGAATTTAAAAACGGCAGAAAACCAGATCATGGGCGGTATGATATTCGGTATTGGTATGGCGCTTATGGAAAATACTGCTTATGACCCCAACGACGGACGGGTGGTAACTAGGGACCTGGCGCAGTACCTCGTTCCGGTAAATGCCGATGTTCCCGATCTGGAAGTTCATTTCATTAATAAGCCTGATTTGATCATTTCGCCGATAGGCGCTCGTGGCATTGGTGAAATTGGTATTACAGGTATAACGGCAGCAATAGCAAACGCAATATACAACGCTACGGGCAAAAGAGTACGTGATTTGCCGATCACGCCCGATAAGCTGATCTAATTGTAGTCAGCTTATTTTTTAATTTCGTAACGGATCTCAACCATTCCGCTCTTGTAGGCTTTCATGTCTGTTAAGTGTAATGCCTGCTCTTGCCCTATGGCTTCCAGAAAGCGTAACCCTTCACCTAATATGATGGGTAAGAAAGACAACCTCAGTTCATCTGCCAGTTTTAACCGTATAAAATCTTTAGCAAGCAGTGCGCCGCCCACAACCCATACATTTTTATAATTTGGTTTTAACTCCTTAACAACAAGCTGCTTTAAGTCTCCTTCGTAAATTTTAATGTTTGGCCTATCTACAGGCAGCGCCCGGTGCGATAATACGATGGTTGGCTTGTCGCCATAGGCCCAGCCGTAAGATTTAGAAAGTTCAAGGGCATGTTCGTAGGTAAGGGCGCCCATTACATAACAATCTATACTTTTCAGAAATTGTGCTGCGTTCTCCTTGGTGATGTCAATCCCGGTTTCGTAATTATCGGCAGTCTCGAACCACGAAACACTATTGTCTTTTTTTGCGATGACGCCATCAAGGCTCGAAACCATGTGTATGGTGATCTTAAATGTTTGAGCTTTCATTTTATTAATCATTAATTACACAATATGACGATTATCAAGTAAAATGCAAAGTCGAATACTGGGTGAATAAAACCGATTAGGATGTAAAGATATTTGCTGCTAACATACACAGGTCTTACCACTGTAAGAATGGACGGTAAATCCCTAAATTTAATTTATTAAAACGATAATAAATTTCGAATAGATGACCTACAATGTAAGAATATTCAGCAATTTAAATAGTTATTTGAACAGGTATTAAATTTTTTGATATATTTTATTCTCAAAATGTTACAAAGTATATTGCATTGCAGTTAGTTGAAAGAGAAAATAAGTGTAGTTCAATTAAACTGTAGCATTCAACTCCTGTCAAACGACTGAAAATTTGGATGTTAACTAATAATTTAATGTATTGAGTTTTCTTAATTTTGGTACAACAAAATGTGATCTCAAAGCGTATAATGAGCTGAATACCTGTTGCCTTTAATAAATAATTTGATAAAAGCTTTAACCAGTATTTTTTGAGCCGTAACCAACCAAATTTTTTACTGCTGCGGATGCTAAGATCGGCCATTACAATTTTTGTGCTTGGCTTTTGCACGCTGCTCTCTCCGGTGGTTTTCGGGCAGGCGGTAACCATCACTCAGGTGGACGCCGGGCCGTATACACCCGGTTCAAGTATAGCGGTTAGGATAAGTATAGACCCTACCGTGTGCCTTGATAAGAGCAACGTTTTTACATTACAGTTATCTGATGCCAGTGGCAGTTTTGCCTCACCAAAAAATATTGGGACAAGTGCAGGCGCAGGGAATGGTTCCTACGCGCTTTTTATAAACGGCACACTGCCTGTAGCTGCGAACCTGCCCGCAGGCACAGGTTATAAACTAAGGGTTATAACCAGCAATGTTGCTACAGTTGGCGTGCCGTCTTCGGCAATAACGGTAACTCCCGGAGCTGCGGTAACCGCGGGTACTGCTACAACGCCGGTATTAGCTACCACCCCCGAAACAGTATTCGGAAATTGTACGGGGTCTGCACCCGCATTTTTTAATTTCAGCAATACTTCTGTAAACGATGTTGCCAGCACCGTTGCATTTTACGATGGAGCAAGTACGTCACCCGATCAGTTAGCGCCTTTAATAACCGGTAGTACAGTACCGTTAGCTGCAACAAACATATCCACTTATACAGTTTGGGTCACTTCGCAGGGTGCGGCATCGGTTGCAACAAAAGCCTACTTGCTTTTAAACAATAAAACCAAAACAAATTTTGGCGCATCGGCCCAGGGGCCGGTCTGTTTAACTACCATTGGAGGTGTTAGTTCGGCAACTGCTCAATTTTTTACTGATATAACTACTGCCAACGGGTTACAAAATAATTTCCCCGGAATGTTATATACCATTACCTGGGGAGACGGTTTTACAAACACTTACACCTTTTGCGATATTAAAAACGCTAATGGCTTGTTTAATCATACTTACTCACAATCGTCATGCGGTAAAGCTAATAATGCTTATGTAATATCATTTGCGGCCACAAGCACGTACTGTACAAATATCGCGCAGCCAATTACTGCTTCGCAGCCAGTATTGGCGCCTCCCACAAATAGCCTAACCGGCCCTACAAATGTATGTACAGGCACTCCCGCCACGTTCAAAAATACATCATACGCAGGGCAGTCTGTAAACGGAGTGGGAGCAACTTGCGCAGATAATACAGCCACCTACTCATGGTTGGTTGACGGGAGTGTTAAGGCAACGGGGCAATCTGCCACCTCAACCTTTAACTGGACCTTCACCACAAACGGTACCCACCATGTGGCTATACATTATGAGCGCACAAATGACCCAAGCTGTACCCCAAGCGATGCCGTTCTTACTATTTGTGTTCAAAATGCTCCGGTTGCCGGGTTTACTGTTCCTTCCAACACCTATTGCGCACCGGCAAATGGTATTCAGATCACAAATACTTCTACAATTGATGCCAGTTGCAATGCAGCATATACTTATAAGTATACGATCACGTCACCAAACGGTTATAGCGGAACGTTTACTGTACCCTCGCCGCTGGTAAGTTTTAACAACCCGGGCGATTATACTGTTACACTGCAAATTACGCCACCTGCGGGGCTCGCCATATGCCCAAGTGCGCCTTTTGTAAGTCATATTTATGTTAATGGCACGCCCGCGCCGCAATTATCAGGTGATTATGTAATATGCGGTAATAATAAAACATTAACATTTGATCCAACGGCGGGCCCAACGCAAACTACGTTTCCCGGTGCTTTTCAAAATATCACCTACTTGTGGACAATTACTGCCCCTGCGGGTGCGGGTGCGGCAACATTTAAAAATGGTACATCTGCTTCAAGCCAATACCCCGTAATCAACTTTCCAGATTATGGTACCTATGTAGTAACCGTAACCCAAACCAACGCGTGCGGGGGCAGTGCTTCTGCAAGTCAAAATATTATCCAGCAAATAGCACCATCGGTAGATGCAGGCCCGGATGTTGCAATTTGTGCAGGGACAACAGCTACTTTAACAGGAACTATAACTAATGATGGAAGCCTTGTAAGCACGGCTTGGTCCGGAGGAAGTGGTACTTTTTCTAAAACAGATACAAGAAATGCTGCAACATCTACCACTACCTCGGTTTATACTTATACACCAACACAGGCCGAAATCCAGGCGGGGCATGTAACCTTAACTTTAACAGCAACAACTAACTTACCCGGTGCCTGCCAAACCGTATCTGATAATGCCATTCTTACGATAAATCCTGTTAGCCAGGTAAACAGTGCCGCGGCGGTTAACTTGTGTAATGGTGCTCCTTTAAATTATCAAATTACATCTTCTCCGGCAGCGGGAGCAACCTACAGCTGGACTGCAACACCTGACGGAAATGTTACGAATTTAGCCCAAACGTCGGGCACAAGTAATACTATAAGCGAACCAAATGTAGGTAATAGCAGCCTGACTTCGCCGGCAGTTATTACTTATCATATTACACCAACTACTGCTGCGGGATGTATAGGCAATATATTCACCTTAACGGTTTCCATTGCGCCGCAGCCAACTATAAGTGTAACGCCATCAAGCGTTCAGATATGCAGTAACCAGCCAACGGGTATAACTATGTCGTCAAATATCCCCGCTACAACTTACACCTGGAATGCACAGGTATCGGCAGGCGCTACTATCACTGGAATAACGAGGCCGCTTACCCCGACGTCAACTGCGGCCATTCCAGACGTTTTAATAAACACGGGCACCGCCGCCGCTACGGTTACTTATACGATAACCGCTTATGCAAACGGATGTACATCCGTTTCTGCCCCGGTCGTTGTGACGGTTGAACCCCAAATAAATATTACAAGTGCCCCCGCATCTCCAGCATCAATTTGCAGTGGTAGCCCCGCAGGTATCACGGTAAACTCCAATTTAAGCAATACCCAATATGTTTGGTCGGCAACAACATCTAATAACGGCACTGTTAGCGGCTTTAATAACGGTACCAGTACAAGCAGTACCTTAAATATAAATGATGTACTAATTAATAATGGTACAACTGTAGAAACGGTTACCTACACAATAACTACAACAGCAAATAGCTGCCCGGGCGTAACCGTAACAAAGGTGCTTAATGTTGCACCACAGCAAACTATAAACGTAACGCCAACCATCGCCATCATTTGCAGCGGCCAGTCTTCAGGGATTGCCCTGTCATCGAACATAAGCACTGCAAAATATACATGGTTGGCTGTGCCTTCTGCGGGGAGTAATATCACAGGCTATTCCCAGGCAAATTCGCCGGTAACGGCAAGCGGTATAAGTGACGCATTGGTAAATAACGGCCCCGACCCCGCCACGGTGACTTACACCATAACCGGCTACGCTAATGGCTGTAACACTGCCTCTCAGACTTCAACCATTACTGTTAATCCGGCATTAAATGTTACTAAAACCAACCCAACCAGCGTTTGCAATAATACCGCTGCAAGTATTATACTTAGTTCGGCAGTAACGGGAATTAAATATACGTGGACGGTTGCAACTACCGGCACGGCTACAGGCGCAAATGCGCAACCAACCCCTACAGCCAACGGGCAAATTAATGATGTTTTACTAAACAACGGTACCGCAGTTGGCACCGTTACCTATACTGTTACAGCACATGCAAACAACTGCGATGGCCAGCCGATTGTTATTACAATAAGCGTTGCGCCACAGCAAACCATAAGTACCACGTCGCCAACCAGCCCTATTTGCAGTAATTTACCCGCCGGTATAACCATCACCTCTAACTTGCCGGGTGCTACCTACACCTGGACGGTGACAGTGTCTGCCGGTGGAAATATTACGGGAGCTAATCCGCAATCTGTACCTACAATGAGCGGTGTAATAAATGATATATTGGTAAATAATGGCAATGCTACCGCCACTGTTACTTATACCATTACCGGACACGGCAATAATTGTAATACACCTTCAACGCAGGTTACCATAACGGTGCAACCGAAGCTTGCCGTAGCAGTTACCGCCCCCGCAAGTATTTGCAGCAGTCAATTTTCAGCAATACAGATCACATCTGCCGTTAACGGGATAACTTACACATGGACGGCATCGTCGGCAGATCCAAATTTAACGGGTTATTCTAACAACAGCACGGCCATAGCCACAACGCAGATACAAGACAGGCTTAGTAATATAGGTACCGCTGTGGCCAGCGTTACATATACAATAACAGCACATGCAAATGGTTGTGATAACCAGCTCAGCCCGGTAACCATTATCGTGGCACCGTTGCCAACCATAACTGCCACACCTGCTGCAGCGGCAATATGCAGCGGGCAACCGTCTAATATTGCAATAACATCAAATTTAACTACTACAAAATATACCTGGACAGTAAGTTCAACCAGCGCTTCCATAACGGGTTATTCGGCCCAAAGCACGCCCATTACCCTTAATGCTCCAAGCCAGATCCAACAAACTTTGGTCAACGCGGGCACCGCGCCTGGTTCTGTTACTTATAATATTAGCGCTATAAACAGCGCAACTACTAATAATTGCGCAGGGAATACGGTATCCGTAACTATTACGGTGCAGCCGGCGCCGGTAACGGCTAATGCCGGCCCCGATGCTAATGTTTGCGGTGTTACCACTTACCAATTGAACGGTAATAACCTCGGCCCATCGGGCGGCGGGATGTGGGCGCTAACTTCGGGGCAATCCGGTGTAACATTCAATGATCCAACGGTGCCAAACCCAACGGCAAGCGGTTTAGTGCCAGGGCAATCGTACACGTTCAGATACACCTCAAAAGGGTTAGCCCCTTGTAATGATACTTTCGACGATGTAATTATTAACGATCGATAAAAGATATAACGGCAAGTTTTACTCTTGTGAAAGCGAATGATTGCGACCCGGTAAAAGTAAATTTTACCAATAACAGCACGCCATCAACAGGGTTAACATACGCCTGGAATTTTGGAAACGGTACAACTTCAACACTTGCCAACCCACCTGCCGTGAATTATACAGCCCAGGCAAACGGTAAAGACTCAACTTATACAATTACACTTACAGTTACCAACGCCTGTAATACTAACACGCAAACGCAAACCATTACGGTAAGGCCGGCCAAACCTGTAGTTGCTATTAATCCAAACAAAACGTTAACATGCGCACCATTTAACCTGGTGTTGCAAAACCTTTCGCCCGGCACCAATATTTCCTATACCTATTATTTGACCGACGCGTCTGGCTCTATCATAGCAACCAGTGTGAAAACAGATAAGACCGATCAGCAATTTGCCATTGCAGACCCGGGAACTTACAAGGTTTATATGATAGGCCAAAATCAATGCGGTACAGCACAAACTACCACGTACACCATTGTTTTAACCCCAACTACCGCCTTCCCGCGGTTAACAGTCAATGGTAACGAAGGCACAGGATGTGCACCACTTACGGTAACGTTTCATAATAACAGTACGGGTACAACATCTTACCGTTATGAATGGGGAGATGGTACAGCCCCACTGATAGCCACCAACAGCAATGATGTTACCCACACCTTTTTAAAAGGCGGTACGTACATCGTAAAATTATTCGCAAGTAACGGCTGTACCATTGATGCGCCTGCAGCACCGGTTACCATAAATGTGCTTTTCCAGCCGCTGCCGGCGTTTACAGCAAACAATACAACGGGTTGCAAGAACTTAACTGTTCAATTCAATAATACCACTACGGATCCTGCCAGCAGCCAGGTGGCAGATTTGACCTATGACTGGGATTTTGGCGATGGTTCCGCCCATTCAACAGCTATAAACCCTTCACATAGCTACACTTATAAGAATTCGCCGTATACGGTCACGCTTACAGCAACAAATAAGTCGGGCTGCTCAAATATTATTACACAAAGCGGGTTTATAGTGGTAAACGGGTCCTCATTAACTGATTTTATTGCCAAGCCTGATTCTGTGATCAGCATACCTGATTATAAATTTAATTTTGCCGACCAAACCACTAACAACCCAAAAACCTGGAAATGGGATTTTGGCGATGGTAGTTCGTCTATCTCCCAAAACCCTAGCCATACCTATGCAGATACCGGGCTGTACAAGGTTACGTTAACTACCGCAAACGCATTTTGCGACAGTACAAAATCACATTACGTACGCATAATAGGTGTACCTGGGCAGGTATATATACCCAATGCCTTTATGCCTAACAGCATTACACCAGCATTGCGGACATTTATACTCAAAGGTTCGGGCTTAAAAACATGGAGTTTTCAGATATACAATAATTATGGCCAAATGGTGTTTCAGTCTAACAAGCTTAGCGAAAAAGGCGAACCTGTTGAGGCTTGGGATGGTACGTTTAATGGTGTTCCGGTGCAGCAGGGTACCTATGTTTGGCAGGCCACCGGCACTTTTATTAATGGCAACGAGTGGAAGGGGATGTCATATAATGGTTCTCCGCCAAAACATACGGGTATAATCTATTTGATAAGATAAGTGCAGATGCGGAAAAAGATCTTACTCTTAATTTTTACATGCTTTTTTGCCCGCGCGAATGCGCAGGATCACATGTTTTCTCAATTTTTTAATGCACCTATTTATCTCAACCCGGCACTTACAGGCCAGTTTGAGGGCGATTTAAGGATGAACCTTATTTACCGTAATCAGTGGGCCAACATCGGCGGGGGCCTTTCTTATATTTCGGGGTCTGTAGACTATAATGTGCCGCAGTTCGGCGGCGGTGTAGGGCTAATTTTTAACCGTAGCAGCGAAGGTGCGGCATATCTTAATAAAAATAACGTTGCAGCAACTTATTCGTACAGCGTTGGTTCTGATGCCTTTGTGCTTTCATTCGGGTTACAAGCAGGCGTTACCAACCGAACGCTCGATTTTAGCAAACTGATATTTAGCGACCAGATAGATTCGCGCCTGGGTTATATTCCCGGCAGTACATCAGACGCCGAAGCCCCTGCTTATAATAACCGTTTATATTTCGATTCCGGCGCGGGAATAAATTTGGTTGTAGGCAAATTCATGATAGGCACCGCCTTACAGCACCTTAACCGGCCCGACGAATCTTTTTCCGGTGTGCCCGCACGTTTGCCAATCCGCACAACCGGCCACGTGAGTTATATGATAGACCTTACCCATGATGACAATACCGACGAAAGTGAAAAATCTTACGTTATCCCTTCTGTAGTTCTTTATAAACAGGGCACCGGAAATTCTGTTAACGCAGGCGTGCAGTATAAACGAAGGAGTATTAATGCCGGCCTATGGTACCGTGCCAGCAGCAATGATGTAGCCGGCGGCCCAAGCGCTATAGTGGTTTCCCTTATTTTCGATCTTTTTATAAATCGCGACGGGGGCGAAAAAATAAGATTCGGCATAAGCCACGATGCCAGCACATCCAGGTTAAATTACACAAACACCAGCGGCACTACCGAAGGCAGTTTAAGCTACGAAACTTCTTTCCCGCAAAGCGACGCTAAATATGGCAAGTTCCCGGGTGCCAAAAAGTGCTATCAATTTTATTAAAAAACACTGATAAGAGCTGCTAACCGGCTAAGGGTTTTTCTTAATTATTTCTCTTCGTAATGCGCCTTGTAGCCTTTGTTATTGCGCACCAGGTAAAACAACGCAGATAGGATAAGAAACACGCCACCCACGTACATAAATAATTTAAACGTCCACTTTCCATGCATCCAGGTTACCACTTCTATTGAACCGCCACTATCTACGGCGTTTCCAGTAGTTTTATAGACGAAAAAACTTAAAATTAATAAGATGGCTCCGGCGATGCCGAAAATAATTGACGAAGTTTTCATGTAAGCTGTTTATGTTAAAAGAGTTGTTAACAATATTGATGTTGTAATAGAAGATTTAAAATGATCAGATTGTTTTGGCCTGAAGAAATTTTAAGGAACTACATGATAATCCACCATTGAGTAAGCTAATTTAATAGACAAAACAGCTAATATTCTGATAATCTTTTATTGTTTGGAGGTGGTTGTTGCGCTATCTCATTAAAGGTGTTAGTAGTAAGATATACAGTGGTTTCAAAACAAATGGCATTCATCACAGTTATCATACTAATTTTTGGAGACGCTTTGCAGCGTTCGGTAATTAAATTGTATAAGATTTAATTTTTCACTATGAATGCAATAACACCTTGGGCTAATCCGGCCAAGATTTTATTTCAAGGGCAGGATATTCCGAATGTTTATCACTATGAATTTGCAGATTATGATGTGGAAGTTTTTAATTGCAATAATGGGTTATGGATTGTAATTAATTGTCAAAAAAGCGCCAAAGTTGTACTACGGGCTGCGTACACCCCCAATGATCATCTGCATTTAGAAAAAGTACGTAAAAGCAAGGACTATGTAGTATTCAGTCTTTCTGCAGGAATCGGTACATTTATAGTTAAACTTCAGTTTCTTGTTGCAGAAAAACCGTTGATTCGTTACACCACGACTTTTAAAGGGAATGCGCCTCTCATGATCCCATTTTGGCCAAGAGATGTTGTGATCGCGGGGATTGGAAAAGGAGAAAATGAAACAAAGGGAACAATTATCGTCTCGCAAAGTGGTACACGGTCGGGTCTTCAATACTTCAGTATAGAACAGCCCCAGTCCGGTGCAGTACTTTATTTTCAGAACCTAACCGCGCTTAATGATTATGCGCAGGCCACAGAAACATCCTTGGGAAATACCGTAGGTGGTGCCTGGCCGGAAATAGGTTTTGCTTTACCGCCAACAAAAGAAAAACCTTTACCTGCAAATCAGGAATTTGTTTTATCTGATGCTTTCATCGCTTTCAGCACGGAAAATCCTAAAAATGAGATGGCACAGTCACAACAGTTTTTAAACCTTTTGGCTGATATTTACCTTCATCTCCCAAAGCCGGCAACTAAATACTATAGCTGGCCCGACATGATTGACAAAGGGTTAAATGACCTTGAGTTTAGCCATGGATGTTGGTCGCACGGTGCAGAACAGGACTATTTGAACGCCTATATAGCCGATTATCAAACACCACCCGAGTTGATGGTTCAACTTGCCGTTCTTTTACCGCTTACCGATTATCATGATTGGTGCCAAGCCGGTCTGCCGGCCATTAAAAAGATACAAAACGGATTAGATGCATTTTATGACAGCGAATTAGAAACTGTTGTTCGCTTCCTTCCGGCGTTGGCCGATCAATTAAGTGGTGATGAAGAACAATTGAAGCCTAATGTAATGGACTCCTGGTATTTACATCATCCACTGTTAAATTTGGGCCGTCTGGCAATTCGCGGTAATAAACAAGGGAAGAAACTTTTTCTGGATTCCCTGGATTTTACCATTCGGGTAGCACGCCATTTTAAATACGAGTGGCCGGTAATGTATAACATGCAAACACTTGAAGTGGTAAAAGCGGAAACGCAACCAGGTAAAGGTGGCGAAAAAGATGTTGCCGGATTATATTCGCTGGTAATGCTCCATGCCTGGCAACTCACCAATGAAAGCAAGTACCTTCTTGAGGCCAAAAAAGCGGCCAAAACTTTGCAGGGTAAAGGTTTCGAGCTATTTTATCAGGCTAATAACACTGCTTTTTCTGCAAATGCCATGTTATGGCTATATAGAGAAACAAAGGAGAAACTATACCTCGACCTTGCATATTTGTGTATAGCTAACATTTTCAAAAATTTTCAACTCTGGGAGTGTAACTATGGCTTTGCAAAAAACTATCCTACTTTTTTTGCCTTGTTCCCCTTAAATGATGCGCCATATACCGCCGCCTATGAAGAGCAGGAAGTTTTTGCGGCCATGCATAACTTTTTATTGTATTCAAACGATTTAGAAATTTTGCCCTCGGTTAACCTTTTAATATCAGAATTTTTAAGATATGTAGTTAACCGCGCGCCTTATTATTATCCACCAAACCTGCCAAAAGAGGTGCTGTCTGAAAAAGTTAAAACTGGCCAGGTAGATCATAAACTATGGATCGCAATTGAAGATATTCATGATGGTTGGGAGCAGTCTGGCGCCGTTGGACAAGAGGTATATGGAGCGGGAGTAGCTTTTGGCATTATACCTCGCCATTTCTATAAAGTGCCAAATGAAAATTTTATGGTTTTTCTGGATTACCCAACCGCTCGTTTCAAATACAGTAAAACAGGCTCGGTAAGCTTTGATGTAAAAGGAGACGAACGCCTGACTTGCCGAATGCTGATACTCGGTAGAAACAAGAAAAAGTTACCTAAGATTAGCGTCACTATTAATAATGTTAAGTTGATGGGAACACATAAAAATGAAAATATTGAATATGCCATTAATGGAAATCGGCATATATTAATCCAATGGGTAAATTGAAGGTATATTCTCTATAGTGATTATTACAAAGTGTATGTCGAATAGGAAGCAACAACTTCATTTAATCAAAGCTGCTTGCCATAGCTGGGGCTTGTTGTAAGTAGCATGATCTTGCACCAACCTTGCGTCGAAAATAACAATGTCGGCAAAATTTCCCTTTTGGAGAGCTCCGCGTTTTTTAGCTTGAGGTTGGTTGCAGGCAGATAACTTAATTTACGTACTGCCTCCCGCAGCGGCATTCGTTTTTCGTCGCGGCTATAACTTCCGGGCATGCGGATGAAATTACCGTAGGCGCGCGGGTGCGGGTTTGATTTTAAGAAATACACTGCCATTAATGTACAATCCCTCATCCGAACGGAAACTTACCCAAGGCTTTGCAATTCGCTTTTTACATTATCTTCATCCATAAGGAAATACGCAACCTACTTGAGTACTGTCTTGCACAATAAGGTCTATAGCTGTCTCTTCGGGCGTGGTGTGCCGCAGAGCGCCGACCTGTGCCAAATTAAATAATACTAAATAACTTTTCGGGGCAGGGCAGTTTTAACAAAAAGATTAAATTCGTAACACTAATCAAGACTTTATGGAGCAGAAGCGCTTAATTTTTACAGGTATTTTTTTACTGTGTATGTTATCCTTTTTAGCCGGAGCACAAAAGGTTAACGTGCCAGACTGGGCGTTACCGGGGTCGGCTACTCATAAACAGGTTGCACCGCCGCCAGATTTTCACAGGCCGGTGCGCACAAAAATGGAGCCCATTGGCGTGTTTGAGGGGCAGTCTGATGTTGGTGGTGCGGTAATTGCCGGCAGTTCGCGCTATAGTAAAATGACGAAAAAATATACAATTATTTCTGCCGGCTACAACGTTTGGTACACACGCGATGAATTTAGGTATGTATGGAAATGAGCGGAAACGTGTCTCTGGCCGCTGATGTTAGTTTCCCGGATGCTAAAGGTTTTGGCGACCGCAAGGCTTTACTTGTGATAAGGCAAAATTTAAACGACGACTCTAAAGAGGCTATTGTGGCCTTGCACGGCGGCGGGATGGTGCACCTTGCTCAAAGGCCCGGCACCAACCTTCATATTACCGATATGGAATACAATATTGGTGGCAGGGGTAGCATGCCTGGTAGTACATCGGCCGACGATTTGGTTACAGACCACCCAAAACGCATTGGTATAGAAAAACGCGGTGACTACTTTGCTCTTTTTGTAAGCATGGATGGCGAACCTATGCATCAGTTTGGCGCCCCCATTCACATGCATATAGACGGTTCGTTCTATGTTGGAATTGGCTTCTGTTCGCACGTGCCGGATAAGCTTGATACCGGTATGCTTGGCAATGTCTTATTAGTTAACGCCGCTGGGATGGTAAGGTAAATAAATAGTTGGTTGCAGCAATCGTGCTATTCCCGAGATAATAAACATAAACCTCTTCGAAAATTTAGTTGTAACTTACATTATGGTCACTAATAAAAAAGAGGACATCCATTTTATTGATATAGCCGGAGGGAACATTAGTTACATCGGCCGTAGATATGCCAAGTAAAGATTTTAGTATTGATTGCATATTATTGTGTTACACTTCACTTAACGTAAATATTTGCCCCAACCTTTTAATTTATAAACAATATATACAATTATAATTTATTGTTTTTGTATGAAATACTGTGCATACTATTCGAATGATGTAATGGCAAACCGGTAAGATAATTTTATATCAAAAGCGGACGTAACTGTCTATTTATGTTAACATTCCGACACACGGCTTATCCGATGTTTATGTTCTGGTTTTGTTGCTTCACCAGCCAGACGTTGAGCAGCGCCCGGTACATTTAAAGCCAACATTTTCATTGATTTATAATTTAATTACTTAACCTCCAAAACAATCTTATGATTCAAAACTTTGTTGTTTACATGACTTATAAAAATGTACTTGAACAATACTGAATCTGAAAACTTTGAAAAAAAGGAAAATTTATCTTTTAAAAGGGATTTAATTTGCTTCTCGCACCTGCGCTGGGATTTTGTTTTTCAACGACCACAGCATTTGTTATTGCGTTTTGCGCGCAATTTCAGGGTTTGGTATATAGAAGAACCGGTCTATTTATCTGATAAGCAACCACATTATGTTCTTCACCGTCGCAGGGATGGCATTACCGTTATAACCCCTTATTTGCCCGAGGGCATGACCGCAGACGAAGATTTGCGGTTGCAAATAGAATTGTTTGATAATTTCATGACACACAGATCGTTGGAGGCGACAACCTTTTGGTACTACACGCCTATGGCCCTGCCATTTACCCGGCAATACAAGCCTGCCGTAACTGTATATGACTGTATGGACGAACTATCGGCATTTAAATTTGCACCGGTTGCGCTCAAATTGTTAGAAAAAGAACTATTGAGAAAAGCAGATATTGTTTTTACCGGAGGTTGTTCTTTGTTTGAAGCAAAAAAGGGCCAGCATGATAACATTCATGCCTTTCCTAGCAGTATAAACAAAGAGCATTTCAGCGCTGTAAGATCCATTAGAAACCGCTCGAATACAGATTGCTCTAAAGATCGCTTAACGATAGGATTTTATGGTGTTATTGATGAGCGTTTTGATATAGAACTTATTAGGGAAATTGCTCTTTTGCGCCCGGAATGGAAAATTATACTTATCGGCCCTGTGGTTAAAATAGACGCCGCGACCTTACCAGTGCTTGACAATATTTCTTACCTGGGTTCCAAAACTTACGACGAGCTCCCTGAGTATATAGCCACGTGGGATATAGCGCTAATTCCATTTTTACTCAATGAAGCAACCCGGTTTATAAGCCCTACCAAAACCCCCGAATATTTGGCTGCAGGAATCCCTGTAATTTCAACGCCTATAAAAGACGTGATCACGCCATATGGAGATCTCGGCCTGGTTTCAATAGGTAATAACGCAGCAGAATTTGTCGCCCTTGCCGGATATGAAACGCATCGCGACCGCGTGAAATGGTTGCGTGATGTCGATCGTTTTCTTTCAGGCAATTCCTGGGACTTAACTGTGAGCAAAATGCAACTACATATTAACTCCGTTTTGCAAGATGGAACACTATCTGAAAATGAAACGGATCAAAAATATGTTTAAATAAAAAATTGTTTACCGATTAAGTGAGCCCGTCTTTTTCAAATTGCAACAAATTGACGTTATAAGTGTGCGTATTATTATAAAGTATCTGTCTACCACTAAACTAAAATAGTTGGAAATTTAACACAGCATAGTATGGACTTATCGATTGAGCCACCCCTTTATAATTTTAATGATCAAAGTTTGCCCACAACGGAAAAAAGCTTATTAAATGTAAGTGACAACCCCTTCGAATCGTTCTGGATGGGAGGGTTTGAATGTACCGACCAGCTTAACAATACCGGTAACCGCGTAGACTTGCTTACAGAAACGAGGCACCTGGCCTGCCTTGATGACGATTATAAACGGTTGAGGGATTTCGGCATATTGACGGTACGGGAAGGTATTAGATGGAGCAAGGTAGAAAAGCAACCCGGAGTTTTCGACTTTTCGACAGTAAAGATTATGCTTGACGCCGGAATTAGAAACGGGGTACAACAGGTATGGGATATTTGTCACTTTGGGTTCCCTGATGATATTAGTCCGCTGCATCCGCATTTCAGTAAGCGGTTTGTGGCTGTTTGTGCAGCCTTTGTAGAATTTCATAAATTAAATTATCCCGGCCGGGTGTTGATAGTAACACCTATTAACGAGGTGAATTTTTTATCGTGGTTGGGTGGAGAGGTAGCTTCAACATCCCCTTACTGCCGTAACAACGGGTGGGAGGTTAAATATCATTTAATGAAAGCTTACATTAATGGCATTAAGGCAATGAAAATTGTTGACCCGAACGTCCGGATATTAACTACCGAGCCGCTGGTAAATATCGTTGCTACAACAGATGCCACCCCCGAACAGGTAAACGAAGCGGCAAACGCCCATTTGGAGCAGTTTCAGGCGCTGGATATACTCTGCGGCAAAATGTGTCCCGAACTTGGAGGATCGCCGGATTTGTTAGACTTGCTTGGATTTAATTATTACTTCAATAACCAGTGGCTAGCCACGTTTGAAAGTTGTCTTTGTTGGAAAAACGAAGATCTTGACCCACGCTGGCGCCCGCTCCATGAGTTGCTTGCAGAAGCCTATAACAGGTATAAGCGGCCTTTTTTAATTACTGAAACCAGCCACCCGCTCGAAGATAGGCCCAGGTGGATCCGATTCATCTCTGAGCAGTGCGCTACAGTTATTAGCTTAGGCTTGCCGTTATTTGGCATTTGCCTTTATCCGATTATAGATCGCCCGGATTGGGATGATTTAAATAATTGGCACAAAAGCGGCCTTTGGGACGAAGTACTTCAGGAAGATGGAAATTTTAAAAGGGTACTTTATGAACCTTATGCTCACGCCCTGCGCGAAGCACAGGAAGATATTGTAACGGCCAGGTCTTCATACTGTAAGAAGGAAACAGAAATAAATTAGTACACCTTTTTTATAGA
Organism: Mucilaginibacter sp.; assembly: GCA_965277245.1. GTDB lineage: Bacteria > Bacteroidota > Bacteroidia > Sphingobacteriales > Sphingobacteriaceae > Mucilaginibacter. Next base: position 1,126,172 of record OZ255719.1, on the reverse strand, counting down.
TAACAAAAAAAAGCCCGTAATTGTGAGATTTACGGGCTTTTGTAGACTTTGACATTGAAATCGGCGGAGAGTTAGGACGCTATAAAGCCTGATGCACCTGAAATGATTACATTTTTTATCATTTTAGTTAATAAATTAATGAAATTAAATAAGTCAATTAATTAAATTTGGCTCACTTTTAAGTAATATATGTTTGATTTTTTGATAGTTGGTGCAGGTTTTGCAGGTTGTGTACTTGCCGAGCGGCTTGCAGCTGTAGAAGGTAAGCGTGTCTTAATAATAGATAAGCGTAACCATATTGGCGGCAATGCTTATGATTATTATGACAATGCCGGCATTCTGATTCATAAATACGGGCCGCACATTTTTCACACTAACAGCAAAGAAGTTTTTAATTACTTGTCGAAATTTACAGAATGGCGTAACTATCAGCATAAAGTGCTTGGCCATCTCGATGGGCAGTATGTGCCTATCCCAATAAATCTTACTACGATAAATACACTTTATGGTCTTAATTTAAGCAGTAGCCAGGTTGAAGACTTTTTTGCATCAAAAGCCGAAGATGTAAAGCAAGTGCGTACTTCAGAAGATGTTGTAGTAAAAGCTGTAGGGCGAGAGCTTTACGAGAAGTTTTTTAAAGGCTACACAAAAAAACAGTGGGACCTTGACCCCTCTGAACTTGACGCCACAGTAACAGCTCGGGTACCTACACGTACTAATAAAGACGACCGCTACTTTACAGACACTTATCAAAGTATGCCTTTAAACGGCTACACCAAAATGTTTGAGAAGATGTTAGATCATCCAAATATTAAAATAATGCTCAATACTAATTATAAGGAAGTTACAGATCTGATTAGTTATGATAAGATGATTTTTACCGGCCCGGTAGACGAATATTTTGATTACTGTTATGGTAAACTGCCTTACCGGTCAATACAGTTTAAGTTTGAAACGCTTGATCAAGAGACCTTCCAGCAAACAGGTACTGTTAATTACCCTAATGATTATGCCTTTACAAGAATAACCGAATTTAAATATCTTACAGGGCAACAGCATCACAAAACCAGCCTGGTATATGAGTTCCCTATCGCCGATGGTGATCCATATTACCCGATACCAAGGCCCGAAAACGCTGCATTGTATAAAAAATACCAGGACCTTGCAGATGAAACTGATACGTATTTTGTAGGCCGTTTAGCAACGTATAAGTATTACAATATGGACCAGGTAGTGGCACAGGCTTTAAGTACGTTCAAGAAAATCCAAGCCAAAGCAAGCAGTACTACAAATAACATAGCTGATCAGCTTTTTTGACCGCTGACTAACCGAATCACTCACCAGTATAATGGGTTTTGGTGAACATTTTGTACATCTGATAACAAAATAAAAGCCCGTAATCGTGAGATTTACGGGCTTTGTAGACTTTGACATTAAAATCGGCGGAGAGTTAGGGATTTGTACCCCAACTATAACTGACTTATTATCAATATTTCACAGACCAGATAATTCTAACTCACCGAATTACTCACCACTGATTTTATACAATTTTGATGCAAATCCTAATTAATAAATATACAAAATAATCAAGACATAATAGCATAAATAAACGTTTAATTCATAATATTTAAAATCATTAAGTGCTTCATGTGCTAACAATAGTTGATCATCTTCAAGTTCCTAAAAATCACCGCAGCTTTTCCTTAAAATATGACAATGTATTCTATGATCTTTTTGAATCAACTCTATTTATTGACCGCAGTCTCTGTATTATCGAAAAATTTGTTTAGTTTTTTTAAAATTAAAATACCTTGGTTCATATGTAATTTTACACGTTGTGAACAAATTGGTAGAGATAAGGAGCTTTATAGGCCTTCCCTGTTTGTTTTTTTGCAATCCGTTTTAGTATATTCATTTTAAGCATTTTTCTCTGAAAAGCGGGGCGAAGTAGTGGTTTCCCTAATACAGTTTCATATAGCCCCTGAAGTTCTCCAATAGTGAAGGTTTGAGGTAGTAAATTGAACCCTATTAGCATACTATCCAGATTAGCCCGTAACGTTTCCAGCGCTTTTAAAATGATTAACTCGTGGTCTTCTAACAAAATTGCCGGCAACTCCGAAATGTTATACCAAAGGCAACTATTTGATATCATATCAGGTTTTGGAATCGCCTGAGTAAAGTCTACAAGTGCATAAAAAGCCACGCTTATGAAACGCTTTAATAGCCAGTGATTTTCAGGAGGATTAAGGCCATTAGCTTCCATAATTTTTTTTAATTGACCGGAATTATGCCTGTCTACGTCTCCAAAAACATAAAATTGATTAAGAAATATATTATCCAAGCTTGTACGCTGTTGTAAGACGCGTTTTGCAGCATCATTCAAGTTTTCATCAGTATGTATGAACCCGCCTGGTAAAGCAAAGATGCCTCTGCTCCGATACTCTAATAACATGATTTTCAGTTGGCCTTCGTGATACCCAAATATCACCGTATCTAAAGCAATGCCTGGCATATATCCTTTGCCATCGATATTATCCTCATCTCGGATGTATTGTTTTCCCAATTTGTAACGTGCTTAATCAAAAAATATTTGACAGATTCAAATTTATAAATTACTATTGTAACATAATGATACAATGACTATTAATTTTGTATCAACAACCAATATTAACCATTTTATTTACGTAATAATTGAACGAACATGAAAAGAAATTCAACCTTTTTTGCCTTATTATTAATTTATTTGATTCCCGTTAATTCATTCAGTCAAGTGAGCGACCCGGTAGTTGCGGGAGCTAATATTGCGACTACGAATACGGAGAGTGGTAAGGTTAAGGGATATATACATAATAGTATATTTACTTTTAAGGGAATTCCGTATGCTAAATCAGAAAGATTTACCGCGCCCGAAAAACCTAAACCCTGGACAGATACCCGTAGTTCTATGACTTACGGCCCGGTTTGCCCAACCGATCCTACAACTTCGGTTTACGACCCATTTGAATTTGCCTTTAATCATAATTTGGGGTATTCAAATGAGCATTGCCAAACATTAAATGTTTGGACTCAAAAGCTGGATGATGGGAAGAAAAGGCCGGTAATGGTATGGATGCACGGAGGTGGTTTTACTGCAGGCTCTTCCATCGAGCTACCATCTTACGATGGCGAAAACCTCGCAAAAAAAGGTGACGTTGTGCTTGTATCCATTAATCACAGATTAAATATCTTAGGATTTCTAGACCTTTCAGACTATGGTAGTAAATATAAAAATTCAGGAAATGCCGGTTTAGCAGATGTTGTTGCGGCATTAGAATGGGTAAAAGCAAACATTAGCCATTTTGGCGGCGATCCCAATAACGTGACTATTTTCGGACAATCAGGCGGTGGCGGTAAGGTTACCTGTATGATGAATACACCTGCTGCAAAAGGATTATTCGCCAAAGCAATTGTGGAAAGCGGTAGCTATATCACATCTTTTAACGAAAAATCGGCGTCAAAAAGAGTGGCCGCAGCTTTATTAGCAGAATTGCATTTACAGCCATCGCAAGTCGATTCCTTGCAAAAGATTTCTTATGAGGTTTTAAATGAAGCGGGTAAAAAGGCACAATCTAAAGTTGCTGCCGAAATGAAGAAAGAAGGGAAAATGGGTAATGCCGGATGGAACGCAGTTTTAGACGGCGACTTTTTTCCTTATCAACCTTCAGACCCGGCTGCCAAAAAACTGTCTCAAAATATTCCATTATTGGTGGGTACAACTAAGAATGAATTTACGCCTTTCGCACCTGGCCCTACAAATCCTACTATGAATGAAGTTAGAGAAGGTTTACAAAAGAAATATGGTGAAAAAACGGATGCTTATATAGCTGCCGTAAATAAATCTTATCCAAATACATTAAAGCCTTCAGGATACGGGGACATTGATTTCAATTTCCGAACCTTGGCCATCAAACAGGCAAACCAAAAATCTGATCAGCCGGGGGCAGCACCTGTATACATGTATTTGTTTACATGGCAGTCACCTGTAAATGACGGTATTTATAAAGCGATGCACTGTATGGATATTGCTTTTCAATTTGATAATATTGCCCGTTGCCAGGAAATTACCGGCGGGGGTAAAGCAGCATACACCTTAGCAACCAAGATCAGTGGTGCCTGGATTAATTTTGCAAAAACTGGAAACCCTAATGCGCCAGGCTTACCCAACTGGCCTGCGTATACATCGTCAAATGGCTCTACGATGATATTAGATAATCAATGTGTAGTGCGCAGCCACCCGGATGCTGAGCTGCTTAGTATTATTAATGCACCCAAAAACTAATCAACTAATCATAATTGTTAAAAACGGATCGATGAAAAGTGTAAAAATTAAATGGTTGCTGTACGGCGGTTTGGGTCTTATTGTGACAGCTAAGGCAGATGCTCAGACTAAGCACGCTGAAGATATTGAAACCAAAATTAATGTAATTCTAAAAAAACTAACACTTGAAGAAAAGATAGCGATGCTACATGCGGATGGTATTTTCTCTTCGAAAGGCGTTCCGCGTTTGGGCATCCCAGGCCAAATGACGGATGACGGCCCACTTGGTGTAAGGGAAGACGTAAAACCTGGTTGGGGATCTGCAAATTTAACGACCGACTCAGCAACCTTTTTTCCAAACGGGTCAGCTTTAGCAGCAACATGGAACCCCGGTTTAGCATATAGATATGGCCATGATATGGGAGAGGAAGCTCATGCGCGTGGAAAAACGATTATGCTTGCACCGGCTTTCAACATCGCCCGGACACCATTATGCGGACGTACTTATGAATATTATTCAGAAGATCCCTTTCTAAATTCGTTGCTGGCTGTGCAGTCTGTCAAAGGTATTCAAAGCCAGCATGTTGCTGCATGTGTTAAACATTATGCAGTTAATAATCAGGAGGTCGAGCGTAACAGGGTCAGTGTAAAGGTTGATGAGAGAACATTGCGTGAAATTTACTTACCTGCTTTTAAAGCCTCAATAATTGATGGTAATGCCTGGACCATTATGGCCGCATACAATAAATTGAGAGGATCTTATTGCTCAGAAAATGATTATTTGCTTAATGAAATACTGAAAGGCGAATGGAAATTTAAGGGCATAGTTATCAGCGACTGGGGAGGAACACATAGCACAGTCAACGCAGCAAATAACGGTCTTGATCTTGAAATGGGATCCAGGCCGCCTTATGAGAAATACTATTTTGCAAATCCATTACTGGATTCAGTAAAAGCGGGCAAGGTTAGTATAAAGGTCATAGATGACAAGATCCGTAGGTTGCTATGGGTTACTTATCAAACTTCTTTAAGCAAAAATTCAAATTCAGGTAAATTAAACACACCTGAACACAGTAAAACGGTTTACGATATAGCATCAGAATCTATTGTGTTGTTGAAAAACGAAAAGCATTTACTTCCCTTAAAAACTACGGAGATAAAAAGCATTGCGGTCATAGGTGATAACGCAACACGAACATTTCATTTAGGGGGTTTCGGTGCAGGTGTCAAAGCACGATATGAAATTACAGCTCTTGCAGGTTTGCAGGACCGGCTTGGTAAAAATATCAAAATCAAATTTTCTCAGGGATATAGCGCAGTTTACAAGCCTGCCAGAGGGAATAATGGTGAAGGTGAAATTAAGCCTGATACTAATTTGATAAATAATGCAGTAAAAACTGCAAAAGAAACTGATGTTGCCATTTTGTTTATAGGCGGAAACAGGGAATATGAGAGTGAGGGCAGAGACAGAACTTCATTAAAACTACCATTTAATGAGCAGGCATTGGTAGACGCGGTAACAGCCGTTAATAGTAACACAATAGTTGTGATAGTCGGCGGAGCACCTTACGATCTCGGGGAGATTAAAAAAAATAACCATACGATTGTATGGTCATGGTACAATGGTTCGGAGAACGGAAACGCGTTAGCAGATATGCTAACTGGTAAAATTAATCCATCAGGCAAAATGCCTTTTACTTTTCCTGCTCAACTTAAAGACTCGCCAGCTCATGCCCTTGATGCCTATCCCGGTAATAATTTAGAAGTAGATTACAAAGAAGGTATTCTTGTAGGTTACCGCTGGTTTGACACTAAAAAAATTGAGCCTCAATATTGTTTTGGATATGGATTGTCTTACACAAATTATAACTACGCAAGACTATTAACAAACAAAAAAAGCTACAATATAGGAGAAACTATAGCAGCTAAGATTATTATTAAGAATACAGGTAAATATGCCGGTAAAGAAACGGTTCAGTTGTATATCAGCAAGCAAAAATCTGCAGTGGAAAGGGCAGATAAAGAGCTTAAAGCGTTTAAAAAAGTAACGATCTTACCCGGGCAAAATACGCTCGTTAAACTTGATGTTCCCGTAAAGGATCTGGCTTATTATGATGTTAAAAATAGTAGATGGACAGTAGAGCCCGGAACTTATAAATTGCAGGTTGGGACATCTTCGAGAGACATCTATCAAAGTGAAATTATAAAGGTCAATTAAATAATTATAGCTGATTGCATCATTTTTTTAAACTCTGAACCAATTCTATTGAAAGGGTGTAGACAAGATGTTCATTGATTGAACATCTTGATAATCAGTATTTTGAGACGATTCTAGTTAGCCAGCTTTTTTGACCGCTGACTCACCGAATAACTCACCACAATGGTATTTGGTGAACATTTTGTACATCTGATAACAAAAGAAAAGCCCGTAATTGTGAGATTTACGGGCTTTGTAGACTTTGACATTGAAATCGGCGGAGAGTTAGGGATTCGAACCCCAGGAACCTTTCACAGTTCAACAGTTTTCAAGACTGCCGCAATCGACCACTCTGCCAACTCTCCGGGGACAAAAGTACAAAACCGGGTGGAATTGCAAAATCAGATAATAACTTTTTTTGAAACGGTATTTTACAGGCATAACCATTTGAAATAAAGCTAATTAGTTGACTTCATTTTTTTTCTTGATGTTTTGAACGTGTTAAAGCGGGGTTTCTCAATAGCGATATTCTGCTTAGACAGGTCAATACTTGCATTTAATTCAAAACCTATGAGGATGATGAGCGAGTTTAAATATAGCCAGATCATAATCACAATCAGGGTGCCAATAGAGCCGTATATTTTATTATATGATGCAAAATGATTAATGTAGAAACTAAAGCCAAGAGATGTAATGACGGCCAGGCCTGTGGCCAGTATTGCTCCGGGGCTTATCATTTTCCAGCGTTTATTTTTGTGGGCGGGCCCGTAACGGTACAATAATGCCAGGGTGAAAAAGAAGATAATAACCACTATTAGCCAACGTGTGAGCGACACGAGATATGGCCATAAAAATCCCTCGCGGTCTAAATGGTTTTGCAGGAAATTAACCAGCGCCTGCCCGGCAATGAGTATCCCTATAGCAAAAAATAACGACAGACTTATAACCGACGTTAGCGCCAGCGCAATTATCCGTTTGCGAAGCCATGGCCGTGTTTCTGTTATTAATGATGATTTGTTAAATGCCTGCATTAATTTATAAACCCCATTTGCGGCAAAATAGGCAGCAGAAATAAAACCAACAGAGAGCAGCCCGCGGTGCTGGTTCTTGATAATATCCTCGAGTGTTGATTCAAAGGCTTTGTAAGCATTATACGGTAAAATGATCTCGATAATATTAAGCAGCGTGTCTTGAAAGTGATTTATCGGGATATAGGGGATCAGCGTAAAGAGAAAGATAATAGCAGGGAAGAGGGCCAAAAGAAAATTGTAAGCCAATGACTGTGCCCTGTTAACCAGCGATTCCTGCTGCATCTCTTTAAAAAAGAAAACAGCAACGGTATGCAAAGGCAGGGGGCGAAAACCCGGGAGTATTACAACTTTTGTCCAGTCGATAAAGTACTGATAGAATTTGAACCTGATCAAAAACCGGTGAAACCAACTCATTACCCCAAATTTACTCAAAAAAAGGCTTTAAAGCATCGAGGAATTCCTGCGGGGGTAAACATGGGCGTTTCGTACCCATATTAATAAAAGCCAGCAGTGTTTCTCCCTGGTTTAACAATACGCCTGCTTCGTTGTAAAGTTCGTACTCAAAAAAGATCTTTACGCCCGGCTTTTTATTCATAGTAACCTTTACGCTTATCTCTTCATCATAGAGCGCCGGTTTAAGGTATCTACATTTCATTTCCAATACAGGCATCATAATGCCCGAAGCTTCCATAGAGCTGTAGGTAAGGCCTAAGCTTCTCAGCATTTCTACACGGCCTACTTCATAAAATTCGGCGTAGTTTCCATAATACATATAACCCATCTGGTCGGTTTCGCCATAACGAACACGAATTTTGGTAGTATGCGTAAACATTACTTTTTTATATTACGGGCATCCAATGCCTGTTGAAACCGGCGCGCATTAACTCTGTGGTCGGCTTCGTTCGTAGCAAAGTTATGATAGCCAGAAAAATCTTCTTTCGCGCACATGTACAGGTAATTGTTGTTATCGTGATTAAGCACTGCTTTAACTGCATTAACAGATGGCATCATTACCGGGCCCGGTGGCAAACCGGCATGCTGGTACGTGTTATACGGCGATGGGTTAATCAGATATTTATTCAACACACGCTTAATAGTAAAGTCGCCGGTGGCAAAAATAACCGTTGGGTCGGCTTGCAGCTTTATGCCCTTGTTTAAGCGATTTAAGTAAAGGCCTGCGATCTTGGGCATCTCATCGTCATGTAAGGCCTCTGCATCCACTATCGAAGCTAGTATAGACACCTGAACAGGGCTGAGGTTAATAGCTGCCGCCTGCTGTTTCCGCGCCGGCGTCCAAAATTTTTCATAAGACGCATACATCTTCTTAAAAAATTTATCAGGCGAACTATTCCAATAGACCTGGTAGCTGTTGGGCATAAACATGGTGTATACATTATCTGTTGTAAAACCATATTTACTTACATAGCTTGACGAATCTAACAAATGAATTATCGAAGCCGAGTCGGGCTCTATTTTTTTGCCTATAAAACCTGCAAACTGCGTTTTAAGGCGAATGTTATGGAAGTTGATGGTTACCGGCTCCTGCGTACCCGATGCCAGCATGTTAATAAACCTGCGGTTGCTCATCCCATTGTGTAAATGATACCTGCCTGGTTTAACGCGGTTAACATAATTCATGTTATGTGCAGCCCACATAAAAGAAGTAGTATCGTTTACAATACCTTCTGTGCGGATGCTATCATAAACCTCATTAAAATTGGCGCCTGTATGTATGTATAAGTATTCTTGCCTGCCGCTAACATTGGGGCCAAAATAGCGCAGGTAATAAAAAATAGCCGTGCCGCCCAGTGCAAGCACAATTATTACTATTAATGCAGTGATAAATTTTTTAAAAGTGCTGCCTGATGAAGTTTCCTGAGCCATGTTATAATTTAGATTGAAGTTTTTCAATTGCGAGTAAACCGCCTTTAAGGTTCTTCACATTCAAATAACCATTTTGTTTAAGAATTGATTGCGCGGTTTTGCTGCGTAAGCCAGCGGTGCATATAACGATTATCTGGTCGTGGTGTTGCCAGGGCAACTCACAAATTTTCTCTGATAGTTTATTTAGAGGGATGTTAAAACCGCCGATATTATAGGTATGGTATTCCACTGGTTTGCGCACATCCAGCAGATTTAGCTTTTTACGGGCGAGCAGTAGGGTTGTAAATTCTTTTGCGCTAATTTCAGGGCTTAGGTTCATCGGTCTTTTTACCCTGCGAAACGGTTAAATTGATACGGGTGCCAATACTCGCTTTGCTAAGCGAGTCGGTTTTCATAGGCGATTGTGCAGTAACTACAACGTTGGCAGAATCTGTTATAGCGCCCTCATACATAATGGTCCCTATAGCCAGCCCCGCACCCTTAATTGCAAATTTAGCGGCATCCAGGTCGAGGTTTACTACTTCAGGTATGTCTACTTCACTTGCTCCTTTGCCGTCACCCAAAACCAGATCTACCTTAGATCCTTTAGGAAGTTTTGTGCCTGTTTTTATAACCTGCCCGCCAAATAGCACTTCTATTATACGATCACGGGCAATGTCAGATTTATAGGTAGTATCGCCAACCTTAATCCCAAAATTAGAAAGGGTCGCTACGGCCTCGCGGTATGTGCTTTGCTCAAGGTCGGGCAGTTGTATGTTGGGTGCCAGTTGGGTCACTACAGTTAAGTACACTGTACGCCCTTCTTTAACATTGGTGCCGGCATCGGGGTCCTGTTCTATAACTGTCCCGGGGGCCTGGTCTAAAACGTAAACAGAATCTATAAGATATTTAAAACCCTGCTGGTCTAACAATTCGGTTGCGCGACTTACCTGCATGCCCTTTAATTGCGGTATAGGCGAGCCTTCGCCATGGCGGGTATAGTATCCTAAAGAAAAATAGGCGATCAGCAAAACAAACATCACGCTGCCAATAGCTGCTAAAATATTGTTCCGGAAACTGGTGGTTTTTAAATAAGTCCAGAATTTACTCATTTGTATAGGCAGGGTTTTCGTCGCTGAATTGAGTTATCAAACATAAGTGTTAATTTCGAAATTCGGAATTGTGATTTTACTACCCCTTTTATATGTTTTAAATCCCGGCCTGATACCCTTATATTAACAAATAAGTTCGATCAAAACCGGCTATTATTTATATTTGAACACTATGTCTGCAAAAAATATTGCCCTGCTTGCCGGTGGCTACACGGGTGAGTACGAAGTATCATTAAACAGCGCCAAAAACATAGCTGCCAATTTGAATCCCGATGATTTTAACATTTACACTATTTTAGTTAACCGGGATAACTGGTTTTACGAATCGGCAAATGGGAAAGTCATTATCAACAAAAATGACTTTAGCCTGAGTATAGATGGTAATAAAATAATATTTGATGCCGCGTTTATTACCGTACACGGCACCCCCGGCGAAGATGGGAAACTGCAGGGTTATTTCGATATGCTTAATATTCCTTACAATACCTGCAATGCGGCGACATCTGCCCTTACCATGAACAAGGCGAACACCAAGGCAATAGTGCACGGCATTAAACATTTAAATGCGGCAAAGTCTATCCAATTGTTAAAAAAAGACCTGCATGATGTTACCACGATAACAGCGTTGCTTAAATTCCCGTTATTTATTAAACCAAACAACGGCGGCAGCAGCGTTGGCATGAGCAAAGTTCATAACGCTGCCGAATTGCCGCATGCCTTAGAAAAAGCCTTTAAGGAAGACAGCCAGGTATTGGTAGAAGAATTTATAAAAGGCCGGGAATTTAGCATTGGTATTGCCAGGCTAAACCATCACCTCACGGTATTGCCTGCTACTGAGATTATAACCCAAAAGGAGTTTTTTGACTACGAGGCCAAATATTCGCCCGGTGCCAGCCTCGAGATTACCCCTGCTGACCTTAGCGCGGCACAAGATGAGATTATAAAAGAAATCGTAACAGAAGTTTACCTGCGCCTTAACTGCAAGGGAATGGTGCGCGTGGATTTTATTTTACAGGAGCAAACAGGTGATTTTTATTTTATCGAGATCAACACAACCCCCGGCCAATCTGCAGCCAGTTTGATACCCCAGCAGGTGCGCGCGGCTGGTTTAGACCTAAAACAGTTTTATGCGGACATTATAAACGGAGCATCGGTAAGTTGATTAAAAGCCGCTAATTTGTGAGGCGGTGGTGCACTCGGGCCTTAGCGGGGTAGGCCACTGCACCAAACTTCGAGTGCCTCAGCCTGACCCCCATATTTTTATAAGACATATCAAATCTGGTAGTGCTCAATAATATCTCCCGGTATCCTTGCGCCGCGGCCTGTTTTCATGTCAATCATGGTATAATCGAACCAGCCATCGCAGCAAATCTTTTTGGTTGCCTTATTAGTGATCGCAAAATTTACCCTGCATCCTTTTTCATCGATGGTCTCGATCCCTGTTCGCACGGTAAAATATTCGCCCATGGTGAGCGCGCGTTTATAATCTACATGCGCGGTACGCACCACCCATCCAAAACCCCGTTCCATAAATTTCTCCATGGCCATGCCGTAGCAGGTATCCATTTGCTCGTAACGCGCGGCCAATACATAATCAAAGTATTTGCTGTTATGCACATGCTGAAACATGTCGATATCATCGGGCCGGACGCGGTGCTCGGTTTCAAAGGTGGCGTAAGTCATAAATCTATTACAAAAGTAAATATAATTAGTGTGCAAGTTTTTCTAAATTGTGACTATGAAAACCACCAACCTTCACTTTTTAAAAACTGCAATCGCGGCCTGTGGCTTCGTGCTTTGCTGCAATATAAGCTTTGCGCAATCATCAAAAACTGTTATTGATGCCATCGTAAATGAAGAAACAAATCATTCTCAATTAAAACCGCTGGCGCTGGAGCTTTTTGATGGAATTGGCCCGCGCCTGGTGGGTACGCCCCAGATGAAACAAGCAAACGACTGGGCCGTGGCAAAATATAAAAGCTGGGATATAGCAGCCCGTAACGAAAAGTGGGGCGAATGGCGCGGATGGGAGCGGGGAATCTCGCATATAGATATGATATCGCCGCGGGTAAAATCTTTAGAGGGCACGCAGCTGGCCTGGAGCCCCGGCATGGGCAAAAAAACAACCACAGCAGAGATAATTATCTTGCCGGATCTTGCAGATTCTGCTGCATACTCGGCCTGGATGCCAAGCGCCAAGGGTAAATTTGTTATGATCTCTATGTGCCAGCCAACCGGCAGGCCCGACGATAACTGGAAAGAGTTTGCATTAAAAGAGTCTTTCGATAAAATGAAGGCCGAGCGTGCTGCTACGACCGAAGCCTGGAAAAAACGCATTGCTAAAACCGGTTACACTACTAAAACCTTACCCGTGGCATTAGAAAATGCAGGAGCTGTGGGGATACTGACCAATACGTGGTCGGCCGGGTTTGGGGTCGATAAAATATTTAGCGCTTACACCAAAAAGGTGCCAACAGTTGATATTGGTTTAGAAGACTATACCTTGCTGTACAGATTAATTGAAGCAGGAACTATCCCGCAAATTAGCATCCATACCGAATCTAAAGAATTAGGTGCGGTGCCAACATTCAACACCATAGCCGAAATTAAGGGTACGGAGAAGCCGGATGAATATGTGATGTTATCTGCCCACTTCGACTCGTGGGACGGCGGCACAGGCGCCACGGATAACGGTACAGGCACCTTAACCATGATGGAAGCCATGCGCCTGCTGAAGAAGTTTTATCCCCATCCTAAACGTACTATACTGGTTGGCCATTGGGGAAGCGAAGAGGAGGGACTTAATGGCTCGCGTGCCTTCGTGGAAGACCATCCCGAGATCGTAAAAAACCTGCAGGCTTTATTTAACCAGGATAACGGGACTGGCAGGGTAGTAAATTTATCGGGCCAGGGTTATGCAGATTCCAAAAATTATTTGGGCCGCTGGCTTGCAGCCGCGCCGGATAGTTTAAAGAACAGGATTAAAACCAACTTCCCGGGAACGCCCGGTGGTGGCGGGTCAGACTTTGCATCGTTTGTTGCGGTTGGGGCACCCGGGTTCTCTTTAGGCTCGCTTAACTGGTCGTACTTTAATTATACCTGGCACACCAACCGCGATACCTATGATAAGATCATATTTGACGATCTGGCCAATAACGCCATGTTAGCTGCAATTATGGCCTATATGGCCAGCGAAGACCCGGAACGGGCATCTACTGTAAAGGCAGAAGGAGTGAAGTGGCCGGTACAAACAAAAGCCATCCGGCGGGGAGGATTGGACAAGTAAGATTTGCCGCTGGTTGCAATTGCTCAATTTTTGGCATCTTTGCCATAACATAAGCACATGACATTATTCGAAAAAATACAGCAGGGCCAGTTTTTTATAATCGGGCCTTGCGTTATGGAAAACCAGGAACTGCTTTATCAGGTGGCTGATAAAGTGGCAGAGCTGGGTCAAAAATACAATATACCGGTAATCTTTAAATCATCATATGACAAGGCTAACCGTACATCTATCCACTCTTACCGCGGGCCGGGATTAGAGAAAGGTATGGAAATGCTTCAAAAAGTTAAGGAGAAATTCAATTTGCCTGCCACTACAGATATACATGAAAGTTATCAGGCAAAACCCGTTGCCGAAGTTGCAGACATTTTGCAGATACCTGCGTTTTTATGCCGGCAAACAGATCTTTTAGTTGCAGCCGCCCTAACGGGAAAAATTGTGAATGTAAAAAAGGCGCAATTCCTTTCCGGGCAGGATATGGAATATCCCGCGCAAAAGGTTGTTGAAGCCGGTAATAACCAGGTAATATTAACCGAGCGTGGTAACATGTACGGCTATAATAACCTCGCGGTCGATTTTCGAAATATTTACGATATGAAAAAGTTTGGCTACCCCGTTTGTATGGATTGTACACATTCCGTACAGCGCCCCGGCGGGGCAGGCGGTAAAACCGGCGGCGACCGTACTTTTGTGCCCATGATGGCGCTTGCGGCAAAAGCTTTTGGCGCTAATGGTTATTTTATGGAAGCACATCCCGATCCGGATAACGCCTTAAGCGATGGCCCGAACCAGGTTAAGCTGAATAATCTGGAAGAAGTGATCAAACCATTATTAGGTTAATATGAAAAACATTGCCAAAAGGGTATTTGATATCGAAATAGAGTCGCTTAAACATGTAGCAGCTCAGCTCGACGATACTTTTACTAACGTTGTGAACGCCTTACTGGCAATTGAGGGTAAAGTAGTGGTTGCAGGCATCGGCAAATCGGGGCTTATAGGTAAAAAAATTGCTGCAACCTTAGCAAGCACTGGCACACCAAGTTTCTTTCTTCATCCCGGTGAGGCTTTCCATGGCGATCTGGGGATGGTTGAGCCCAAGGACGCTGTTGTGCTGATATCCTATTCGGGCGAAACTGAAGAGATCCTTAAAATAGTACCGTTCCTGAAATGGAATAAGAACATTATTGTTGGCGTTACCGGCAACGCGGCATCCACGCTTGCGAAAAACAGCGACCATTATTTACTAACTGCAGTACCGCGCGAGGCCTGCCCGCTTGAACTGGCGCCAACATCGTCAACCACGGCCGCGCTTGTTATGGGCGATGCGCTGGCGGTTGCCTTAATGGAATCGCGGCAGTTTAAGCCCGGTGATTTTGCACGCTTTCACCCGGGTGGCAGTCTTGGGCGCAAGCTGTTAGTAAAGGTTAAAGATGCCATGCAGACAGAAAAACTTCCCTTTATAGATCAACATGCATCCTTCACAAGCTTGTTGCTTAAGATGAGTGAAGGCCGTTTGGGTATGGTTATAGTTGGTTCGGCCGACAATTTGTTGGGGGTGGTTACAGACGGCGACTTACGAAGGGCGCTGGTCAAAAATCCTGACACCCCGACATTAAGTATCAGTGCAATCATGACTACCAGCCCGGTAATTATAGATGCAGATATCCTGGCAGACGAGGCGGAAAACCTGATGATCGAAAAGAAGATCACTGCTGTGTTGGTTGGTTCACAAGCCAATAAAACTGTTAAGGGAGTTTATCAAATATACAGCCGATAGTAACAGTTGTATAATTCAAGTAAAAGGGGTGATAATACGGCCTGCAGTATGCAGATAAATGCATATTTTAGCAAGCTGGAATTTTGCTTAGTTTGTAATAAAAATACATGGTCCACAGGTATGCCACGTTTATAAAAGCTGTAAATCTTACAATAGATTACTTCATTTTAAACGCCAGTATGGTTTTAGCTTATGTAATACTTAACAGAGCTATTCCCCTATCCTTAAGCGATAATCGGTATCTGCCTATTGTGTTGGTTTTCAACCTGGTATGGTTTTTATCTGCCAATGTTTCGGGTCTTTACTCGGGCGTGTTAAACAAGGATTCTATTGTTACCTACCGGAATGTTTTTCGCACATACCTAATTTTTGCAGGCTTAATTTGTATAGCAATTTTTATAATTATTGGTACCAGGGCATATTTTATAACCCGCGAGTACCTGTTTATTTCGTTAGCACTCTTTGGGTTTTTAATAGGTTTATGGAAGCTTATATTCTTAAGTATCCGTAAGGGCGACAGGCATGGGCTAATCAGCAAGCGCAATATTGTAATTGTTGGCGGGGGCCGCGTAGGGATGGATATTTTTAATTTTTTGAAATCGAACCCCGACAGGGGGTATCATCCTATAGGTTTTTTCGACAACGATCGTAGCAACCTGCCAATACCGGAGCTGTTCTTGGGCGATACCAGCGCCTGTATGCCTTACGTGCTCAACAATAAAGTGCATGAAATTTTTTGCGCCCTGCCCAGTTCAGATAGTATAGCAATAGAATATTTGATGCGCCAGGCAGACCAAAACATGATCCGCTTTAAAATGGTGCCCGAATATTTTAGTTACAACAACCGTACAACTATAGTGCAAAGTTTTGGAAGTATACCTGTAATATCTGTACGACCGGAACCATTAGAAAGCCTGCTAAGCCGCTCGATTAAACGTTTTTTTGATATTTGTTTCTCACTTTTTATCGTAGTTTTCATTCTTAGCTGGATGCTGCCTTTGCTGGCCCTGCTTATTAAACTGGGGTCGAAGGGCCCCGTTTTCTTTGTTCAGTTACGTTCGGGCCGGGAAAACCAGAATTTTAAGTGTTATAAGTTTAGGAGTATGCGGGTTAATTCAGATTCTGATAAACTACAGGCTACCAAAAATGATAATCGTATAACGGCTGTAGGGGCTATTATGAGGCGTACCAATCTCGACGAACTTCCGCAGTTTTTTAACGTATTGATAGGCGATATGTCTGTGGTTGGCCCTCGCCCGCATATGATTAGCCATACAGAAGAGTATTCGCAACTGATCGAAAAGTACATGGTTCGCCACTTCTTAAAGCCGGGCATCACAGGGTGGGCGCAGGTGAGGGGCTTCCGCGGCGAAACCAAAGATCATAGCGCAATGCTTAAGCGGGTAGAGCACGATGTTTGGTATCTCGAAAACTGGTCGTTCCTGTTGGATATGAAGATCATTTTTCTAACCCTATGGGTAACCTTTGTGGGCGACAATAATGCCTACTAACAAGGTTTATAAAGACCAGATGGGCAGGGAGGTTGACATACCCATAAAGCCCCGGCGCATTGTTTCTTTAGTACCATCACAAACCGAATTGTTATTTAACCTCGGGCTTAAACAACAATTAGTGGGCATAACCAAATATTGTACGCACCCGGCTGATGGTGTTAATAAAATACTAAAAGTTGGTGGCACTAAACAATTGGATATAGAATTGATCAAAACTCTAAATCCCGACCTGATCATAGTTAACAAGGAAGAGAACGAGCGCACCCAGGTAGAGGAATTATGCAGACGCTTCCCGGTATGGATAAGCGATATAGCCGGGCTAAACGATGCGATAGCCATGATCAAAGATTTAGGCTGGATAACCGGGAGATCAGTTGAGGCAGATAAAATTGCCGGTAAGATAACATCGTCCTTTATCAGGATCAAGCCTTTGCAAACCAATATAAAGGTAGCCTATTTAATTTGGCGCAAACCCTATATGCTCGCAGGTAACGGTACTTTTATCAATGATATGTTAACCAGGTGCGGATTACAAAATGCCGTTGAAGAGGCAAGATATCCTCAAAAAAGTATTGACCAGCTGATAGAAATAAATCCCGACGTGCTATTCCTGTCGTCGGAGCCATATCCTTTTAAAGAAAAGCATATCCACGAATTGAAAGCCTATCTGCCAAATGCAAAGATGTATCTTGTTGATGGTGAGTTGTTTTCGTGGTATGGAAGCCGGCTGCAGTTTTCTTCTGCTTATTTCCAACAATTGATAAACAAAATAGAATCCGGTAACGAATAAAAAAAGTAAAAAAGTTGCCCGGTATGCCTTATAAGTATATCTTTGCCAACTCAAAATCCTAACTGCGGAAGTGGCGTAATTGGTAGCCGCACCAGACTTAGGATCTGGCGCTTCACGGCGTGGGGGTTCGAGTCCCTTCTTCCGCACAAAAAAGCCTTGTATATGCAAGGCTTTTTTCATGTCATTTTTTTAGCGTAAGGCTTTTATTTTTTCAAGTTCTATAACGTCCATCTGGTCTTTTGGCCTGTTTACCGCTTTTTTATTTTCAATAAGCTGATTGATATGCAAGAAAGGTACATTCCTTTGCAAAGCGCCCAAAAAATTCAGGAGTTCTTCATCAAGTAGGTCCAATTATTTATGCGTTATAATGGCGTTTTTCAACATGATATTTCTTCTCAGCATTTGGGTAAAAAGCACGAAATTTTCCATGTCAGTGCGGTTCATGTCACGTTTCAGACATTCATCTTCAGATAAATTTTCAATCACCTTTTCTGCAAGGTCTTTTGGTTGCTGCATACACCAAAGTACAAAATAACTATAAACTATAAGTCAACCCCTTTTCAGGTATCTTAACCGGCCAGCCTTCGGCATCAAGAGCCTCAGAAAACGCCTCCATGCTCTGCGGATCGCCATGCACCAGGAAAACTTGCTTAAGCTTTGCTTTGTCCTGCTGTTTAACCGTGTTTAACAGATCTTCATGATCGCCATGGGCGCTAAATAGATCGGTTTGTTTAATGGTGGCATAAACGGCCAGGTCGCGGTCTTTAATGTGCACGATGGAATCCCCGCGAAGCAGGCGGTTGCCCAGGGTTCCTTTTGCGCAATAGCCAATAAATAAGATGGTGCAATAGTAATTCTGAATGTTGTAAAACAGGTGATCCTGAATGCGCCCGCCCTCCAACATACCTGCGGAAGAAATAATGATACACGGTTCAAAATAATTAGAAATGTCCCGGCTCTCTTTAAGGTTCTCTATATAGGTGAGGTTATCAAATTCAAATTCATCGCCTTTCCGATTATAGAAATCCTGCGCTTCTGCATTTAGCAGGCTGTGGTACTTTCGAAATGTTTGCGTTGACCGCGATGCCAGCGGGCTGTCTACAAACACCTTTACCGGCGGGAGCAAACCGTTGCTAAATATTTTATTAAGCGAATAAACCAAAGACTGCGTACGCCCTATACTGAACGCCGGGATAATTAACCGCCCGGGTTCATTAATACACGCCTTTTCTATGGTCTCTATCAATACCTGCTCAACGGTTTTGCCTTTGGTGTGGTGCCGGCCGCCATAGGTAGATTCCATTACCAAATAGTCTACTTCCGGTATAGGTTGCGGATCGTCCAATACCGGGTAGTTTTTACGGCCAATATCGCCGGTAAATGCTATGGATTTTTCTTCGCCATTATCATTGATCTTCAATACCGCTGCAGCAGCCCCCAAAAGGTGGCCAACGGGTATAAATGTTAGCTGTATGTTTTCATTTATGCTGAACGCTTTGTTAAAGCCAATGGTAACAAAACGCTCTACTGTGTCCATTACATGCTTTTGCAGGTACAGCGGCTGGCTTATTTGCCCAAGGTAGTGCCTGCCTTTACCGCGTTTACGATTGCCCTGCAACTTTTGCAAAAAAATATTCACCGAATCCATCATCAGCATTTCGGCTAAATCGGCGGTAGGAGGTGTGCACAAGATCTGGCCTTCAAAACCTAAACGCACAAGCGTTGGCAAATTACCAGAATGGTCTATATGTGCGTGTGTAAGGATCACAACGTCTATGTCTTCGGGCTTAAACGGGAAGTTTTCGTTCGCGAGCGTACTGCGGTCTTTTTCGTAATCTAAACCGCAGTCAACTAATATTTTATAGCCGGCAACTTCCAGCAAATGCATGCTCCCGGTTACCTGACGGGCAGCCCCGTGTATGGTTAAGTTCATCACTTCGAGTTAATAGTTAATGGTTCATAGATCAAAAAAAAATTGAGTGTTAATTCAATATTTAAAATACTATCGCCCTAAAATTTTTTAGTCAACATTCATGAACGCTCATTTATTGATATATTACTATGAACCAGTCGCCCATGAACTGCGCAGCTAAGTGGTCTCCAGCTGCAGCTGACTTAAGTAGCGGTATAAACCGGCTTCGTTGTGCATCAATTCTTCGTGACTGCCGGTTTCTGTAATGGCGCCTTTATCAAGCACAATTATCTTATCTGCCTCACGGATGGTCGACAAGCGGTGCGCTATGATAATTGATGTACGGCCTTTCATTAAAATTTCCAGCGCTTCCTGCACTAATCTTTCAGATTCAGAATCTAATGACGATGTGGCCTCGTCAAGGATCAATATGGATGGATTTTTTAATAATGCCCTGGCTATGGCAATGCGCTGACGCTGACCGCCCGAAAGTTTAACACCACGTTCGCCAACCAGGGTATCATATCCTTCGGGGAAATTACTGATAAACTGGTGAGCGTTGGCCTGTTTAGCTGCCTGTATCACTTCTTCGCGACTCGCACTTAGTTTCCCGTAAGCTATGTTTTCCAATATCGACCCGCCAAATAGGAAAACATCTTGCGGTACAATGGCAACCTGGTTGCGTATATCGGTTAAGGCATATTCGTTGTATGGCTTACCATCAAATAATATCGTACCTTCCTGCGGATGATAAAATTGAAGGATGAGCGCCGCCATGGTAGATTTTCCCGAACCGCTCGGGCCAACGATCGCAATTTTTTCACCTGCTTTGGCAGTGAAACTAACGTCTTTTAAAACCACTATCTCCGGCCGGGAAGGGTAAGAGAAATTGATATGATCAAAGGTAAGATTGCCTTCAATCTTGTTTTTCAACACATTATCTTCGGCATGTATTGAAACAGGTTCACCTGTTTCGCCAAGTATCTCTATTACACGCTCACTGGCACCAACTGCCTTTTGCATATTGGCATATAACTCCGGGAAACTGCCCATTGCTGCCGCCACAAAAACAGCATAAAGTACAAACTTTGTTAATTCACCAACAGTCAGTTCTCCATGACTAACCAAAGTAGAGCCATACCAGATCACGCCCACGATAGTGCCAAACAAGCAGAACACAATAAATGACGCAAATATCCCTCTAAACTTTGCACCGCGTACAGCTATGCTCACCACCTCGCGCAAATTTTTATCGTACCTGCCGGCCTCGAAAGATTCATTAACGAAGGCTTTAACATTGGCAATGCCCTGTAAAGTTTCTTCTACAATAGTGTTAGATTCTGCAAGTTTATCCTGTGCCATGCGTGATATTTTGCGAATGTATCTGCCAAAAAATACGGCAAAGGCAATAAGAAAGGGCAATAAGGCTAATATACTCAGGGTTAATTTTATAGAGATAATGGCTAATAAGGTTACACCGCCAACCATTAATATAAGCTGCCTTATCATCTCGGCAAGGGTAGTGGTAATGGCATCCTGTATCTGCGAGAGATCGGCAGAGATGCGGCTGTTAAGTTCTCCAACCCTGCGGTTAGAGAAAAAATTCATGGGCAGGGTGATAAGCTTAAAATAAGTGTCGCGCCGAATGTCGGCCAATGATTTTTCGGCGACCTGCACAAACCATACTACCCTAAAGAAAGAAACAAATGCCTGCAAAAACAGTACGATAAATGCCGTTATACCAATAACACTTAACCCACCCGAAAAATACTTAGAATGTGATTTGCCCTGCGAAGCATCTATTAATGCGCCCAAAAAAGTGGGGAAGGCCAGACCTACAACGCTTGATATAAAAAGAAATACAAGCCCGGCTATAAATTTGACACGATAGGGCTTTACATAACTTATAAGCCTGCCAATGTTGTGCAAGCTTTGCATGTTTATTTTTGCCTTGGGTAATTCCTGTTCTGATGCGTTGCCGCTGTTTAATCTCGCTCTCGCCATTTATTTATTCAAAAGTTCGAAATTAAGCTTTATAACGGGGTTTTCGGGTTAAAAGAAATAAAATTGACGCAGCCATGAGAACAATAATTACACGGTACCAACGCTGTTCGGTTTTGAAATGACTTGCAGCAACGGTATATTGTTTTGCAAGTTTTTCATTTTGGGTACGCAGTTTATTTATGGTGGTCATGAACCCTAAAGAAACATCCTGAGTTTCTTTAACCTGGTTTTGCACGGTTTGCTGCTGATAAGTGCGGTAATTAAGCTGGTTATTCTTAAAAGCAAGCAAAACTTTAGTTTGTATAAAGATGTTATTATCCGTCCGGGCAATATCCATTAATATATCATTAGAGTGGCGGATGTCTTTCTTGGTTTGTAAACCGAAGATCCCCGTGTGCTTACTTAAACTGGCATCGTATTGGCCAAATTTTAATGCCCTCGCCGCTAACATTCCGTTGATCTTTTTTCGCTGATTTTGATACGCTACCGAGTCGGGGTTCTGCGGGTTAACCTGCGCGCTAACAGTTAAGCAGAGCAACAAAAACAGGTTGAATAAAAAAATTAATTTCATGGTGCTAAGTTATTGAAAATCAATTATAACACTGTCGCCAAGATTCAGGCCTAACAGCCCGCTTGCGTTACCTTTATTAATAGCAATTTCCAAATGGTCGCTTATACCAAACAAGCAAAGTTTTTCACCCTCGGGCACTTCGTTATAATGCCAGCTAAGCGCAGTAATGGTTTCATTTCGTTTAAAATAGAGGATAAACTTACGGCCGTGCTGTACAGAGTTAAAAAAGTTTTTGGTAACGTTGGTTATCACGTTCTGAAAAGAGTCGATATAAATCACCATCCCCCTAATCAGGTTGCGGTCTAACACCGGCTGCAGGTTCATTTTCTTTTCTGTCGAGTTGATACTTATCCCTATCTGATCCAACGAACCGCCGGCGGCCAGGTGGCAGGCTGCCTTCACGAAAATATCGGCAAGGGGAAAATGCAAAAACTTAAGGTCCTGCATAATGTTAAGCTCTACCATTTCTTCCGGCTCCTCATCAAACATCAGCGAGAACATGCCATTATCGGCACCTACAAAATAATGGCCTTTATACCTCACTGCCAGGTAACGGGTGTGCGTGTTAAATACCGTATCGATCCCAATCAGGTGCACCGTTTGTGCGGGGAAATAATGGTAACTGTTTTTTAAAATGAAGGATGCCTGCTGTACGTTAAAGGCCGCAACGCTGTGCGTAATGTCAACAATGCTAACATTTGGCAACGTACTGAGTATACTGCCTTTTAAGGCAGCCTGGTAGATATCTTTATCGCCCAGATCAGTAGTTAATGTTATTATTGGCATTAATTTTTAAATATTTATTGTTAACCTTGTACAAGCGATTACCTGCTGCAAATATTCAAATTTTTTACTCATAAAAAATCTGCAACTATAAAATCAATTCATATTGAACGAACTTAAATTATCCCTCGAGAATGTGAACCCGGCTGTTGTATGGGGGCCGAATAACGACCATTTCGAAATTATAAAAAAACAATACCCTAAGCTTAAGATTGTTGCCCGCGGTAACGAAGTAAAAATTTTAGGCGACGAGCAGGAACTAAATACCTTTGGCGATAAGTTTAACAATCTGCTTAACCACGTAGAAAAATACGATACCTTAAACATTCAGGACCTTGAACGCATATTTGGCTCGAAGGTACATGCAAATGCCCCTGCCGAAGCTGCAAATGATAAGGCCAATCCAGGCATGGGCGAGGTTATCGTTTTTGGGCCTAATGGCGTTTTGGTAAAGGCGCGTACGGCTAATCAGCGCCGCATGGTTGATAGTATCACCAAAAGCGATATTATTTTTGCTATTGGCCCTGCAGGTACCGGCAAAACCTACACAGCGGTAGCCTTAGCCGTCAGGGCATTAAAAAATAAAGAAGTTAAGCGTATAATACTTACCCGCCCTGCCGTTGAAGCGGGAGAAAACCTCGGTTTTTTACCCGGTGACCTGAAAGAAAAAATAGATCCATATCTGCGGCCGTTATATGATGCGCTTGATGATATGATACCTCCCGAGAAGCTAAAAACTTATCTGGAAAATCGCACGATTGAAATAGCGCCACTGGCTTTTATGCGCGGCCGCACGCTCGACAATTGTTTTGTAATATTAGACGAAGCGCAAAACGCCACCGATATGCAATTGAAGATGTTTTTAACCCGTATGGGGCCAACAGCTAAATTTATCGTAACCGGCGACGTAACGCAGATAGATCTGCCAAAAAAACAGCAATCCGGTTTGCACACGGCACTAAAAATACTCACTGATATTAAGGGGATAGATATCATTTATCTGACAGGTGAAGACGTAGTTCGGCACAAACTGGTTAGAAGAATATTAGAAGCTTACGGAGATATACAGTAAGAGGATAAGTTGCCCGTTGTCAGTTACAAGTTGTCAGTTTTTTGGCAATACTGACTACCGACAACTCGCAACTGACAACTCAAATGGATGCCATAAAAGAAACTCATTTTAATTTCCCGGGCCAGACATCGTTTTACAAGGGCAAAGTGCGCGATGTTTATACCGTTGCTAATAAATACCTGGTAATGGTGGTAAGCGACCGTATCTCGGCATTTGACGTGGTATTACCAGAACCAATTCCTTTTAAAGGCCAGGTACTTAACCAGATAGCGGCAAAATTTTTAAAACTAACCGACGACATTGTTCCCAATTGGGTGATTTCGGTACCCGATCCAAGCGTTACCATTGGCCGTATCTGTGAACCTTTTAAAGTTGAAATGGTAATTCGCGGATATCTGGCTGGGCATGCCTGGCGCGAGTACAGCGCCGGTAAAAGGCAGGTTTGCGGTGTGAGTTTGCCAGATGGTTTAAAAGAGAACGACAAACTCCCACAGCCCATTATTACGCCTACAACCAAGGCTTCGGTAGGGCATGACGAGGATATTTCGAGAGAAGACATTTTAGCCAGTGGCATTGTATCTAAAGAAGACTATAAACAATTAGAAACTTATACCAGGTCTATTTTTCAACGCGGCACCGAGATAGCTGCCAAACAGGGTTTAATTCTGGTTGATACCAAGTATGAATTTGGCAAAGCAGACGGTAAGATATTCCTAATAGATGAGATACACACGCCCGATTCGTCGCGGTATTTTTATAGCGAAGGTTACCGGGAACGGCAGGAGAAAGGCGAACCTCAAAAACAACTTTCAAAAGAATTTGTAAGAAAGTGGCTTATTGAAAACGATTTTCAGGGAAAAGACGGACAAACTGTACCGGTTATGACGCATGATATTATAAACTCAATATCAGAACGGTATATAGAATTGTATAATCAAATAACCGGCGAAATATTTGAAAAGCCCGATATGGCTAACATACTCTACCGCGTAGAACAAAATATCAGCAACGCCCTCGCCGCCCTCTAATTTTTATTTGTAGCTAAATAAGTTATATATTAGCCTTATAATTTAATAATAATGAAATTTACCATAGATAAACACGAGAAGTATGTAGTGATAAAACTTAATGAATCTAAACTTAATTCATTATTTACACCGCAGCTAAAATCGGAATTGATACTCATAAATGCCGAAGGCCAGCGCAACATCATCCTCGATCTTTGCCAGGTTAAATTTGCCGACTCATCGGGCTTAAGCAGCTTGCTGGTAGGCCATCGTTTATGCAAAAATGCCGATGGTGTTTTTATCCTTTCATGCCTTAGCGAATCTGTTGCCCGGTTAATAACCATCTCTCAACTGGATAACGTAATGACCATTGTGCCTACTGTTGAAGAAGCCATAGATCTTATATTTATGGAAGAGATAGAAAAAGAGCTTAAAAAAGAAGCAAAATAACCGAATGTATGTTTACCCTTCATGAAGTTTGAGGTAACCATACTGGGCAGCAGCTCGGCAACACCTATTTACAATAGAAACCCTACCGCCCAGGCGCTTAATGTTAACGAGCGCCTTTACCTTATAGATTGTGGTGAGGGGACACAGCAACAACTACTAAAATTTGACGTTAAGGCCAGCCGTATAGATCATATTTTTATCAGTCACCTCCACGGCGATCACTACCTGGGGCTTATAGGCTTGTTATCTTCGCTTCATTTAAACGGCCGCACGAAAGCGCTCAAACTCTTCGGGCCGGCGCCCCTGAAAGAAATTATAGACCTGCAATTCAAATACTCAGATACCCATTTGCATTACGAGCTGGAGTTTTACCCCACCAATGCCTTCGTTTCTGAAATGATCTTAGACAATGGCGATATTACGGTAGAGACCTTTCCGCTAGACCATCGCATAGCTTGCACCGGGTTTATATTTAAGCAAAAAAAAATGCTGCGAAAGATCGGCAAAGAAAAGGTTGAAGCCTTAGATATACCCATTAGCTTTTACTCACAATTAAAACGCGGGTTAAATTACGTTGCCCCGGATGGTACGGTACACCAAAACGCCGACCTAACCACAGACTCCTGCGAACCGAAAAGTTACGCCTACTGTTCTGATACGATCTATAATCAAACCTACTTTGAATACATTAAAAATGTAGACTTGCTTTATCATGAGGCTACTTTTTTACACAACATGCTCGGTCGTGCTAATCAAACATATCATACCACGGCATGGCAGGCAGGGCAGGTGGCCAAAGAGAACAGTGTTTATCAGTTACTTATCGGCCATTTCTCGGCCCGGTATAAATCGCTAACAGAGCTTTTAGACGAGGCGCGCGGGGTTTTTGCTAATACCGAGTTGGCGATAGAAGGCAAGACCTTCCAAATCGGGCTTAATTCTTAATTGCTCTTATCTTTCCTGCCAAATACAGAGAAACTTACGTAGCGGCTTGGGTGGGCTTTTATATCTATAAATAACCCATTAAGGTTGCTTGACGCTGCGTTAAGGTTGTTATACATCTTATCGTCGTTTATCAGCAGCGATAGTGAACCTTTTCCGTTGTTGATCTTATCTACCGTGGCTTGCAGATTTGCCATGGTTTGTTTAGCGCTGTTCAGGGTTTCATTGATATTGCTGTTTGCAAGATCGCCGCTAAACTTATCGAAATTGGTGGTTATGCTATCCAACCGGGAGGTGCTTACTTTCAGGTTTGAAGAAACAGCCTCTGCATTGCTCATAATGCCGTTAATGTGCCCGGTTTGTGAACCCACTAAATGATCTAACTTTTTAGTGGTACCCTCTAAGGTTTGCAGAGAATTGGCAATACTGTTAAAGCTACGGTCTACATTTTTCTGAAAATCGGGGTTTAATATTTTATTAACGGCACCCAGGCTCGAGTCTATCTTGCCAATAAGTAACTCAACCTTTTTTTGCACCGGCTGCAGGCTTTCAGAGAGACTGCCGGCAACATCCGCGCGCAGCGTGTCCTGGTCTTCGGCATTTTCTTTACTGGTGCCCAGTTCAAAAACAATGGCCTTGGTACCTAAAAGATCTGTACTGGCAAGCCGCGCTAAAGTATTAACCGGCACGGGGTATTTACTTTCTATCTTAAATTGTACCAGGCTTTGGCCGTTGGGCAGCAATTCCATTTTGGATACCTTACCTATAGGGAAACCATTCACTAAAACAGGTTTTGATACTGTTAACCCCTCAACACTCCGGTAAATTGCGTAAAACCTGTTTTGGCCCGAAAACAAATCAGAGCCTTTTAAGTAGCTGTAGCCAAAAATTAATACGGCAATAGCCAGAACCGTTAATGCGCCTACCTTGGTTTCGTTGCTTATTTTCAAAATATGTAATGTTTAATCCCGTTAATTAATTTACTTGTTCTACCTGTGCTTTGTACATTTTTATAGATCGCACTAAGGTAGCTACAATTTCATTCTGCCCTGCTTCAGAATTCAAATACTCCTCGTCTTTAGGGTTGTTAATATAGCCCGTTTCAACCAACACCGCAGGCATTGCACTATGGCATAATATTAACACGCTTTGTTCCCTTACGCCTTCGCTTTGGCGGCCATCGGTATCTTTAAACTCATCATTAATAATATCTGCAAAACGGATACTTTGTTTGCGGTATTTATTTTTAAACGCATTTAGCAGTATCATTTGCGTGGGGTCGTTAAAATCTACCGTGTTACCACCCTTAACATCCTTCTCCTCAAATAAGTTTTCTCTAATTGCAGCAGCTTCTTCATTATCGCCGCCGCGTTCCTGGCCGCCGCGGTGAAAACCGTAAACTAACACCAACACCCCGCGACCGGATTGGTCTGGTATGCGCCTTTTCCTGCCGTTAACAGTTACAACCCTGTCTGATAGTGAATTGCAATGCAGCGAGATAAAAAGGTCGCCCTTTGCCTCATTTGCAATGTCAGACCGGTGCTGCCATAAAACATCATCATCGTTAGTTCGCGTCATTACCACCCTTACGTCAGGTACATCTTTTTCTAAGGCTTTCTGCAATTTAAAAGCCAGCGCAAGCGTTACATTCTTTTCAACAGAGTATGCGCCGTATGCGCCGGGCCTTTTGCCGCCATGGCCGGCATCTACCACTATTGTTTTGAGTTTATAGCCGGTATTAACCACCGAATCTTTTTGTGAACCGTTGCCGGCAAGTGCAAATGAAAAAAGGGGTAAAGAAAAAAGGAAAACGCAAGTACCGGAAATCAATCTTTTGAATGCTTTATTTTTCATTATTTTTGAACGCTGTATATCTTAAACTGCAATAATACTATTCTTAATTAATTTTGAAATTCGCCCGTTCATTTTTTATCTTATTACTTCTTGTATTCTCGGCGAAGACTTTATCTGCTGCATCTAATAACGCTTTTGGCGGCAGAATATTGGCAAAAGATACGGTTGCAAAACGCGATACTTTGCCAAAAGGAAAAACAACCAGCCCTAAAAACTATCAGGTTAACAAAACCGCAAAAATGGCAGGTAAAGGTGTTGCTGTTAAAGATACATCTTCAAAATCAAAAAGCGGCCTCGAATCTATTGTAAAAGCAACCGCAGAAGATTCATCATATACAGATGCAGAGCATAATATGGAGTACTATTACGGCAAAGCCCGTGTAACTTATGATGACTTTGAGCTCGATGCAGATTACATAAGGATTGACAAAAATAAACACCTTATATTTTCGAGCGGGCGTATCGATCCTAAAACACACCGCTACACCGGCAGGCCGATAACCAAGCAAAAAAACGAAAAACCCGCTGCGGCAGATTCCCTTTATTATAATTACGAAACAAAAAAAGGTAAGGTATTTAACCCTGCATCGCAGCAGGATGGCAACTTTTTATCGGGCGGGCAGGCAAAAAAAATAGGTGAGAACGAGGTTGCCTATCATAACGTGATCTACAGCACCTGCGATCTGCCTTATCCAGATACCCACTTTGGTATTGTGATCACAAAAGGTATCGGTACAAAAAATCAGATTATTTCGGGGCCGGCTTATTTAGAAATAGAAGGGGTACCATTGCCTATAGCTATCCCATTCGGGTTTTTTCCCAAGCTGGACCATCGCAGTTCGGGAGTTATGCTGCCTACGTTTGGCGAAGACCAGAAACTGGGTTTCTTTCTCCGTAACTTCGGGTACTACCTGGGTTTTAACGATAATATAGACCTGGAGACTACCGGCACTATTTATTCTAAGGGTTCTTATGAGTTAGGCACAGTGTCGCGTTATTTAAAACGTTATAATTATACAGGCACATTCTCGCTTCGTTACAGTTCGCTTAACTATGGTAATCCCGGCGATCCGTATCGTAAAAACTTTAATATTTTATGGTCGCACTCGCAAGACCCAAACGCCAATCCGGGTTCAGTGTTCAGCGCATCGGTTAACGCCGGAACCTCAAGCTTTTACCAAAGTTCGCCAGGGGCAAATAATTACAGTTTACAGCAGATCACTCAAAATACGCTGCACTCCAGTATAGCTTATCAAAAGACCTGGGCAGGTACACCGTTTAACTTTACCGCCAATATATCGCACAGCCAGGACCTGCAAAAAAAGACGGTCGATCTGGAACTGCCATCCTTCACCTTCAATATGGCCAGCCTCAGCCCGTTCGACTCAAGGGACCGCGTTGGCGAGCAAAAGTGGTATCAGAAAATATCTGTAAGCTATAGCTCACATGGTACTAACCGGGTAAGCGGCATCCCCGAATCTGAGCTGTTTCACGGTAATACACTGGCCAAACGCCTGCAAAGCGGTTTCCAGCAAACCATCCCTATTAATTTAAATCTTACGTTCCTGCGTTTTTTCCAATTCAGCACTAATGCAACTTATAACGAGTACTGGAATTTCCAGACCATTAATGAGCGTTATGACCGTACCAGCCTGTTAAACAGCACCACGCCTATTATTGATACCCTGGCAGGCTTCAAAAGAGCGGGCGAATATAACCTGGGTGCATCTTTATCTACCAAGTTATATGGCATACACCAATTTAGTGGTAAGGGGAAATTAATGGCATTAAGGCATGTGCTTACACCAACCTTTTCTTTTAATTACCATCCAGACTTTGGAGCAGCCAGCTATGGTTATTATAAAACAGTGGTTAGTGAGGCAACGCTGCCGTTCCCATACACTTCGCAAAGATATTCTGTGTTCGGGCAGTCTGCAGTTGGCGGCCCGTCTATCGGCAAACAGGCGGGTGTTGGTATAACCTTAGACAACACCGTAGAGGCTAAAATAAGGGCAAAAGCTACCGATTCTTCTCAAACCAACAAAAATGTGCCCATTCTGCAGGGCTTAACCTTTTCTACTTTCTATAATTTCGCGGCAGATTCTTTTAAACTTTCGCCTATTGCAGTAAGCGGCCACACGGCCATTTTTAACCAAAAACTAAGCATCAGTTTCGGCGGTTCTTTTGATCCCTATCAGCTCAACATCCGCGATTCTATTAGTAACAACCAGGTTGTGCGCTATGCGCGCGAGGTAGACCGTTATTCGTTTTTAAACGGGCAGTTCCCCAGGCTTACCAGCTTTTATGCTTCTACCAGTTTCAGCTTTAATTCTAAGGCAAAAAACGGCATAAGGGGCAGCACCCAATTAGGCAACATCAACAGCCAGCCTGTACAAGGATTAACCGCCGAACAGGCAGAAAGGCTTGCCGTAGTAAACCAGGACCAGTCGGCCTTTGTTGATTTTAACATACCCTGGAATGTGAACCTTAGTTACAGTTTTAACTATAGCAACACAGGTATACAAACATCAGTGAGCAATACGGTACAGGCCCGGGGCGATGTAAGCATTACGCCCAAGTGGAAGGTTACCTATTATTCAGATATTGATATCCGCGCGCAAAAATTAAGTACCTTACAGTTAGGTATCTATCGCGACCTGCACTGCTGGGACCTGTCTGTACAATGGATACCCTTTGGCTACTTAAAAATGTACAGCATTCAGCTAAGGGTAAGAGCATCTATATTGCAGGACCTTAAATTGAGCAAACGGAGTGACTTTACAAACAACCAATATTACAATCCCTATTATTAATATGCTTGCAGAAATTATAACCATTGGCGACGAAATTTTGATAGGGCAGATAGTTGATACTAACTCTGCCTGGATTGCCACTAAGCTAAATGCAGCAGGTATACGGGTAAAGCAAATATCGTCGGTATCTGACGATAAGGAGCATATTTTAAAGGCGCTCGCCGAGGCAGAACAGCGTGCAGAGATCATTATCATAACAGGGGGCCTTGGGCCCACTAAAGACGATATTACCAAAAAAACCCTGGCAGAATACTTTGGCGTAGGCTTCTGTCAGGACGATGATGCGCTTGAGAATGTAAAACGCATTTTCGCAAAATATAATCGGCCGTTGCTGGATGTGAATATACAACAGGCCCAGGTGCCCCAAAACTGCGAAGTGATCCAAAATAATAATGGCACTGCGCCGGGGATGTGGTTTAAGCATAATGATAAGATATTTGTGTCTATGCCGGGTGTACCTTTCGAGATGCAATATATGATGCAGGAAAAGGTGATCCCGAAACTGGAAGGGATGTTCCATTTGCCAAAGGTGATCCATAACACAATTTTAACGGTGGGCGAGGGCGAGTCTTTTCTGGCGCAGCGCATTGCACCGATAGAAGATAGTTTACCCGCCTATATTAAACTTGCCTACCTGCCCAAATTAGGTAGCGTAAGGCTGCGTTTAAGCGGGTATGACGACAAAGGCGGGCTACAGGAAGAGATAGACAGTTACGCTGCTCAAATTGTAGCATGTGTAAAAAACGTGGTTGTTGCAGAAGAGGACGTGCCGCTGGAAAAAGCCATACTCGATAAAATGGCCGCCAGGGGCCTAACGCTGTCAGTTGCCGAAAGCTGTACCGGCGGTTATATTTCACATCTGTTTACACAGCACCCGGGCTCGTCGCAAGTGTTTTTTGGCGGGGCGGTTTCCTACTCATACGAGCTGAAGGAAAGCATATTAGGTGTTAAAAATGAAACCCTTTGGCAGTTTGGTGCAGTAAGCGAAGAGACAGTTACTGAGATGGCAGAAGGTGCATTATTGAACTTTAAGTCTGATTACGCCATTGCCGTAACCGGCGTTGCGGGCCCGGGCGGGGGCCTGCCGGGCAAGCCTGTTGGCACGGTTTGGGTGGCTGTGGCCAAAGCGGGTAAAACTGTTAAAAAGAAATTCACATTTGGGGATAAAAGAATACAAAACATCGAAAGAACGGCTATTTCGGCCTTGGGAATGTTGAATACTTTATTAGCAGATGTGAATTAAAAATCTTCCGAAGCATTAATTTTGTCAGCATAATATTTTAAGGTTTTCTATGTCTGACTATCAGTTATTGCTGCCAAAGATGGGCGAAAGCGTTGCGGAAGCAACCATCATAAAGTGGCTAAAAAATCCGGGCGACTATGTGGAGGCTGATGAGGCGGTATTAGAAATAGCTACGGATAAGGTAGACTCCGAAGTACCATCGCCCGTGGCAGGCACGTTGACTCAACAACTATTTTCTGAAGACGAAGTGGTACAGGTAGGTTCGCCTATTGCACTTATCCAAACCGCCGGAGGTGAGGGCCCACAGCAGGTTATCCCCGAAGCCAAACAATTGGCAACGCCGGCACCCGTTGCTGCACCTTTGCCGCAAATAACACCAGAGGTGGCGCCCAAACTACAGGCCGCCCCCGTATCAACGCAGGCCATACCCGGTACAGAACAGTTGCAAAACAGGCCGGTGCAGCAACAAGCCCCGCAAGCTATAAGCAATGCAAACCGTTTTTATTCTCCGCTGGTTAAAAGCATTGCCGGGCAGGAGAATATCAGCACTGCAGAACTTGATACCATTACCGGCACCGGCGCCGAAGGGCGGTTAACAAAAGAGGATCTTCTAAGCTATATATTACGCAAAAAAGAAGTGCCGCAGGTAGCCCAGCCTGCAGCGCCAAAGGTTGAAACTGCACCTCAGCAACCAAAAGCAGAACAGCCAAAACCGCAGGCCCAGCCCACACAACCGCAAGCGGCAACACAACCTGCTTTTCAGCAGCCAAATATACCGACGTTACCGGCCGGGTTTACAGGGCAGCAACCTTATATTATTCAGCAATTTTATGGTACGCAGCCGTTTCCGGACCCTACTATGCAATCGAAAGCAGACACGCCGGTATCTAAAGGGGTTTCGGTAGGTGCCGATGATGAGATAATAGAGATGGACCGCATGCGCCGTATGATTGCCGATCACATGGTTAACAGCAAACGGGTTGCCCCGCATGTTACCTCATTTATAGAGGCCGATGTAACCAACCTGGTTAATTGGCGCGAAAAGGCGAAAAAGATATTCGAAACCCGCGAAGAAACAAAATTAACGTTTACGCCCATATTTGTAGAGGCGGTGGTACATGCCATAAAAGCCTTCCCGATGATCAATGTATCTGTAGACGGTACCAATATTATTAAACGTAAGCATATTAACATTGGCATGGCAACGGCCCTGCCTTCGGGCAATTTGATTGTACCGGTGATAAAAAAGGCTGACGAGCTAAGCCTGATCGGCCTCGCAAAATCTGTTAATGACCTTGCCGACCGTGCCCGCCGTAATAAACTACAACCCGACGAGGTAAAGGACGGTTCTTTTACCATAACTAACGTAGGCACGTTTGGCAATTTAATGGGTACACCCATCATCAATCAGCCACAGGTGGCCATATTGGCCCTGGGTGCCATTAAGAAAAAACCGGCTGTAGTAGAAACCCCATCGGGCGATGTTATCGCCATCAGGCAAATGATGTTCCTCTCGCTATCTTATGACCATAGGGTAGTGGACGGTTCCCTTGGCGGCGCTTTCATTAAAAAGGTAGCCGATTACCTGGAAAAGTGGGATGTTAATATGGAGATATAGCAGCGGTATCGTTATTTTAAGATCACTTGTACGTTATAGTTAAAATTTTAGTGTCATGCTTAGGCAGCAATCGAATCATTGTGTAGCGGCCCGGCTGTTATTCTTTGAGTGCCTATGAAAAAGTATCATTTGCACATTTTCTTTATAACGAAGAAGATTCCTCCTACGTCGGAATGACAAACTTTTTTTGAAATTAACTATTTCAACCCATTTACAAATTGGTCTGTCCGCTCAAAGCCATAACCTTTAGCTTTTCCCCAATTGATAAAATCGGTAACTCTTTTTACAAAAGCCTCGCCGGTATTTTTGGTGATGTAGGCCGGGAAGCCGTATTTTTCGGGTTTATCAAGGTCTGTAAACTCCCATGGGTGAAAATATAAATTGAGGTAACCGTCTTTGCGGTGTGTTGCTGCGCTAAAACGTTTAATTAACCACATGGGCAGGTTATGAAAGCTAAGCCAGAATAATGGGAACCTGATTACCGGCGACACAGAAGACGGTAATTGCAGTACATTTTTATATGTAAACCAGTTGCGCGGCTTGCTGAAATTGTTATACCGGCCCGGCAACCAGGTTGGGTTTATGGATGAATTGTAAACATAACCGGCTTTGGCTATTTCGGCCTCATCTACCGGCATCATACGCGCCATGCGGTAACCAATTACGGGTCTGCCTGTTAATTCTTCTAACTTTAATTTCGATTGCAGCAGGTGCTCGGGTTTAAAATCGGAATGATAATAGCCGTGAGAAGCTACTTCATGGCCTTGTGCTATAATTACGTCAATTACATCTGGTTTATTTTGGGCATAGTTGGCTGTGCAGTAAAAGGTTGCTTTAACGTTTGCTTCCTGTAAAATATTCAGGATCTTAAAAGTGCCTGCGGTAGAAACTGCTAATTGCTCGTCAAAAGCCAGCTCTTTGTGGTACTCGAACGGCATATCAAATTCTTCGATATCAAAGCTTAATAAGATCATTATTAATTCGCTGCAAATTGGTAGAACGGATAATGTAATTTGGCCGCTGTTTAGCCTGCATGAACAGTTTGCCCAGGTACATACCTATAATACCCAGCACCATCAACTGCACGCCCCCAAAAAAAACAATGGTGGCCAGTAATGACGACCAGCCCGATACCACATGCCCGGTAAAATAGCTGATTAAAATATAGGGTATATATAAAGTTGCTGCTACAGAAAAGAATAAGCCTATGCCGGTGGCTATGTATAATGGCCTGACACTAAATGCGGTAATGCCCGAAACAGCAAATTTCACCATCTTTTTAACGGTGTATTTACTGCGGCCGGAGAAACGTGCCTCTGCCTGGTAAGTAATGGCATATTGTTTAAAGCCCAGCCATTTGATCATGCCGCGCATAAACAAGCCGTTCTCATTTATAGAATTCAGCACATTGGCTACACGGCGGTCTATCAGCCTGAAATCGGCAGTCCCTTTTTCGAGTTTGGTATCTGATAAAGAATTAATGAGCCTATAAAAAAGATCGGATGTTTTGTTTTTAAAAATAGTAGCCTCGTCCTGGTACTCGCGCAAGGTATATACTACGTCGTAGCCCTCTTCCCATTTCTCTATAAACAGAGGTATCATTTCGGGGGGGTGCTGCATATCGCCGTCCATGCTTATAATACAGTCGCCGTCGGCATAATCATACCCGGCCTTCAGAGCGTTTTGATGGCCGAAGTTTCGGGACAGCTCCAGATAGAACATATTTTCGTCCATATCTCCTAAACCACGCAGTTTATCTATAGTATCGTCGCTGCTGCCATCGTCAACAAAAATAACTTCATAAGTATAAGGCAAAGTTTTAAGCACAGTAATTAGCCTCGAGGCCAGGGCTTCTATATTGCCGGCCTCGTTAAAAGATGGTATAACTACCGATATTTTCTTTTTCATGCTAAAACTGTTTGCTGTGGTTCAACAGAGAAACGCCGCGTTAAAGTTTCATAGATTATTTTCAGCCAAATAATAAAACAAGGCAAAGCCTTAAATGCGAATGGCTTTATATAACTCCGGTTAATTACCTGCGGAAACAAGTCGGAAGGGGATAAACTTGTGATCAGCAATGCAAAAATGAGCAAAAATATTTCAAATCCGGTAACCGGCCTGTCAAGGTTCATAAACCAGACTGCCACGCCTGCAAACGCTATAACATACGTGGGCGACTCTGATCCCGTACTAAATATCACCGTAAAAATTAGTGTAGACGCCAGCAGCAGCAGCCTGAATTGTAAGCTCTCAAAACTTTTATACCTCATGTAGGCCGTGCAAAACAAGGCGAGGCCTGGTAACAGCACCAACATGTTTGATAGATTACCATAGTTAAAAACCCGCCTTATCATACCCATAACAGAAATGTCTTGCATTGCAGAAAATATATTCTCTACGTTTTTGTGCGAAAGACTATTATACCAGTCGTAATAAGACTGTAACACAAAATGCGGGGATGATATAACCATAGGCAGGCAAAAAAGCAGTACCGACCACAGCACGAAACTCCAGATAAACGTAAACTTATCTTTAGAAAAGAAAAAAAACGCCAGCCCTACAATGCCATACAGTTTAATAAAGGTACCGGCCACAATAAGCAGCGTGGCCCAAAAGTCCTGCTTGCGGTTAATGAACACAAAACTGAGGATAATAATGGCTGCCATTATTGGGTTAAACTGTACGTTGTAAGAGGCCGTCATTAACTCATGTGCGCTGATGAGCAAAACCGCAAATTTCTGATAATTGGTAATGGGCAATTGGCGTATGGCAATATAAAGCACCAAAGCGTTAAACATTACCCATAAGATGCAGCCGAAAGAATCGGGCAGGCAGGTAAAGGGGGCTATGAGCAAACCAAATAACGGCCCGTAATGGTTGCTGTCTTCAAAATGGGCAGGTTGCTGGCTGTACAGGTTTACCTGGTTTATGAGATTGATAAATACATACTTGTAAATACGGTAATTATTAATATGGGTACTTAATGTTTGCTTTATCACGGCAAACAGGCTAAGGCCGAACCACAGGGAAGTAACGAAGTATTTGTTGAGGAAGATCTTTTCCGTTTTAGACATTAATTGAGGTTTGCCGCTTCTTTTACAAAGATAATAATAGATGGCACAAATTAGGGGAACCCTCTTAAACGATAAAAGGCTCCGTGAAACGGAACCTTTTAAACAACATCAGGGAATCTTCACAATTCGGGTTATATAATAGCACCGCTTATCTGACCCCTCGTAAGCTTAGCAATAACCTAATTCCTGATAGTAGAAATACGTTAATACCTTGCTCGCGGATTTGATGTTTGATCAAAAAAAAACTATAAACACTTAAAACAAAAAAACTCAAAAAAATAATCAGCCTGTTTGCTGCAATTCAATGATCTTCCCACGCACATTGGTTGTTAAAAACGACTTGATGATGTTTGTTAATACCTCCGTTTCTATCAAAAACCCGTCGTGCCCATAAAAAGAATCCAGTTCGGCAAAGGCAGCCTTTGGTATATGCTGAAATAAATATTGCTGCTCTTCGAGCGGAAACAGATAGTCGGACTTGATGCCGATAACCAACGTTTTAGCCGTTATTAAACTCAAAGCCTTTTCTACACCCTTACGGTTACGCCCAACATCATGTGAATCCATTACTTTAGTTAAATACCAGTAACTATATGCATTAAAGCGATTTACCAATTTTTCGCCCTGGTAATTCTGGTAAGATGCTGCCCGGAAATTGTCTGTAATATCATTTTGCTCTTCCTGCTGCGTAACAGCATAGGTTTTGTAATTACGGTAAGATAAAAGCGCAAAGCTTCTTGCCGCTTTTAAACCCTTGGCGCCGCCGTTTGGGGCGTTGGTGTAAAATGTCCTGTCGGCTGTGATAGCCATCCGTTGCGACTCGTTAAATGCGATGCCCCACGGCGAATGTTTGGCATTGGTAGCAATAAGCATCAGGTTTTTAATGTGATCGGGCTGGTCAATGGCCCACTCTAAGGCCTGCTGGCCGCCTAATGAGCCGCCTACCAAAACGGCTATATCGTTTATACCCAGGTAGGCTGCAAGCAACTGATGGGCCTTTACCAGATCGCGAATGCTAAACTGCGGGAAACTTAAATAATAAGCAGCGTCAGTATCTGGATTGATGCTTAACGGGTTTGTGCTCCCATACGGCGACCCGATAATATTTGCGCAAACTATAAAATGCTCGTCGGGGTTAAAAAAGCTCTTGTTCCCAAACAAGCCTTTCCACCAGTCAAAAACATCCGCGTTAGCGGTTAGGGCATGGCATACCCAAACCGCATTATCGCGGTGCTTATTAAGCCTGCCGTAGGTATGGAAACCTATTTGCAAACCTTTTATTTTCTTTCCCGATTCCAGCGTAAAGATTTCGGGGTAATTATATATTTCGGTATTCATAGTTAATTCGCGGCAATTAAGCCAGCTCTAATTCCGGCGCTTTAATTTTTGCAAAGGCCTGCTCAAAATCTGCCTTTATATCGTCAATATGTTCAATGCCAACCGCTACGCGCAAAAGGGTAGGTGTTACACCTGCGGATAGCTGTTCGCTATCGCTCAATTGCTGATGGGTAGTTGCAGATGGCTGGATGATTAGCGTTTTGGCATCGCCAACATTGGCTAAATGGCTTACCAGTTTAAGGTTATCTATTACCGCGGCTGCGTTTTCTTTATTGCCCTTAACCTCGAAGGAAAGCACGGCGCCAAAGCCGTTTTTAAGATACTTTTTAGCCAACTCATGATGAGGAGAGGATGCAAGGCCGGGGTAGTTTACAGTTTCCACCTCCGGCTGCTGTTCCAGCCATTGGGCCAGTGCAAGCGCGTTTTCTACGTGGCGCTGTACACGGAGCGAAAGGGTTTCTAAACCTTGTATCAGCAGGAATGAATTGAATGGCGACTGGGAAGGACCAAAATCACGCAGGCCTTCCACACGGGCGCGAATAATAAACTGGATATTGCCAAACGGGCCGTTAACGCCAAAAACATCGCCAAACACCAGGCCATGATACCCCTCAGACGGTTCTGTAAACTGCGGGTATTGGCCATTGGCCCAATTATAATTGCCGCCGTCTACAATTACGCCGCCTATGGAAGTACCATGCCCGCCTATCCATTTCGTAGCCGATTCTACAACCACATGCGCACCATGCTGCAACGGCCTGAATAAATACCCGCCTGCGCCAAATGTATTATCTACAATTAGCGGTAGGTTATGCTTGTTGGCCAGGGCAGCAACCTTTTCAAAATCGGGGATGTTGAAGCCGGGGTTACCAATGGTTTCTAAATAAATAGCTTTTGTTTTATCATCAATTAACGGTTCCAGGTTTTCGGCGCTGTCATCTTTGGCAAAACGCGCTTCGGTGCCCAGGCGTTTAAAGGCAACCTTAAATTGGTTGTAAGTGCCGCCGTAAAGAAAAGGGGAGGTTACAAAGTTATCGCCTACCTGCAGGATATTATTAAGCGCTATGAATTGTGCCGCCTGGCCCGACGAGGTTGCCAGCGCCGCAACACCGCCTTCGAGTGCTGCAATGCGCTTCTCAAAAACATCGGTTGTGGGGTTCATAATGCGGGTATAAATATTACCGAACTCCTTCAACGCAAACAGGTTGGCACCGTGCCCGGCATTTTTAAAAACGTATGAGGTAGTTTGATATAACGGAACGGCGCGTGAGCCGGTTACTGCGTCGGCTTCCTGGCCGGCATGCAATTGCAGGGTTTCAAATTTTAATGCAGACATGATAAATAGAATTAGAAATAAAAAATTTTGTTGTGCGCCGCCACTCCGGTTTAAAACCGTTAGCACGTAGCAAGGGAGAAAGTAGTAAATGAGTACTACCTGTAACAGCAGCAACAACAGGCAGGCATACAGTTTTGCGCTTTAACTGGTATTAAAACAACTGTTAAACCTTGTTGGGGAGTTAGAAAACTTTTAATGAGGCGAATTAACTTTTCCATTTTGATAATTATATTTCCCGGTCTAATTTTTTCCGGGTCAGGAATTGGCACCTTCTTAATTTTAAGGGTTGCCAGCGGGTTAGTGAGCCTGTTCTCTCGCCGCTTCTTTATAAATCAAAAACCTGTTGAGGGAAATTGACTTTTAGTATCGCTACCAAATAATATTTCAAAAGAGAGGATTTAAAAATAACAAACCAAATTAAATTTCATTTTTTTGCATTTTAGTATTTATGCCGATAACAATTAATAAAAACCTAATTTAGACGCATAAACCGGGTAATAAAAACCATATTAACAATTTAAGCCGCTTCTTATGCAATTAAATTTCACTGTGCTGGGCATTGTGGCTGTATTAGCCATTGCCTTAATTGTTTTTTTAATCAGGCGCGACCGAAAGGACGAAAAAGAATTTATGGACGAACTTAATGGTACGCCAACAGAACAAGACCCAAACAAAGACGACCAATACGGCCTGTAAATTTTAAGGATACTTCAAATATTTGTTACATCGGCATGATAGGTAACAAACGCAATAATGTTTACTTTTGCGGCAAATAAAGTGATTTGATGCACGCGGAACAACAATTACAGTTATTACTTACCGACAGCCGCCTTCACGACGACCTTAAACAAATAGCTTTAAAAGTTTTAAACAGCCAACGCATTACCTTTGGTGAAGGTGTTCTATTATATGAAAAGGGCGAAATTGGCTACCTGGGCATATTAGCTAACTATATACGGGAAAAACGGCATGGCGATAAAACCTTTTTTAACCGCAACTTCCATATAGAACCCACCAATCTTTGTGTTTACGACTGTAAATTCTGCTCATATTCGCGTTTGATAAAAGAACGCAGCGAGGGGTGGGAGTATACGATGGAAGACATGCTTAACATTGTAAAAAAATACGATAGCGAGCCCGTTACCGAGGTGCACATTGTGGGTGGCGTACTGCCACAATACGATCTGCCTTTTTACCAGCAGTTGTTTAGTAGTATTAAGGCGCACCGCCCAGATCTGCATGTTAAGGCGCTTACCCCGGTAGAATACCATTATATATTTAAAAAGGCTAAGGTTGATTATGCAACCGGTATGGCCATGATGAAGGCTGCCGGTCTTGAATCTATGCCGGGTGGCGGGGCGGAGATCTTCCATCCCGAAATACGTGAGCAGATAGCCAAAGACAAGTGCACGGCCGACCAATGGCTGGCCATCCACCGCGAATGGCATAAACTGGGCATGCGATCTAACGCCACCATGCTTTACGGCCATATAGAAGAGTTTAAACATCGCCTAGACCACATGGAACGCCTGCGGCAGTTACAGGATGAGACCCATGGTTTTCAAACATTTATACCGTTAAAGTTCAGGAACCAGGATAACCAGATGTCGCATATTACAGAGTCGACGGTTATTGAAGACCTGCGTAATTATGCCATAAGCAGAATCTACCTCGATAACTTCGACCATATTAAAGCATATTGGGCTATGATAAGCCGCACTACCGCGCAATTATCATTAAACTTTGGTGTTGACGACATTGACGGTACGCTTGACGATACTACCAAAATATACACTATGGCCGGTGCAGAAGAGCAAAAGCCCGGGATGAGCACCAGGGAATTGGTGAACCTCATAAAAAATGCAGGACGCCAGCCAATTGAACGCGATACTTTATACAACGTGGTTACAGACTATAACAATTACAATTTTCCGGAAGAAGTTAAACCCCAATTTTACAGGTTGCCTGTAGTTAATTAATGGCAGCCATTATTAAAACCTTGTATATAGTTCGCCATGGGCAAACAGACCTTAATAAACAAGGCATTGTTCAGGGGCGTGGCATGGATACCGACCTTAATGACGAAGGCCGCAAACAGGCCGCTCAATTTTTTAATTCTTATGGTTACCTGCATTTCCACAAGGTATATGTATCTACCTTAAAACGTACCCGGCAGAGCGTCCAGGCATTTATTGATAAAGGGATCCCTTTCGAAAAATTAGCCGGCTTAGACGAACTTGCCTGGGGTATTTATGAAGGCAAACCCGTAACAACCGATACCAAGGCTGCTTTTTTGCATTTAATGCGCGACTGGACGCAAGGCAACCTGGATGTTAAGTTCGAGAGCGGCGAAAGCCCCAACGAAGTAAAAAGACGCCAGGAAGAAGCACTGCTGGTAATTATGGGCCACCCGGAAGAAACGAACGTGCTGATATGTATGCATGGCCGGGCTTTAAGGTTACTGCTGTGCCTGCTTACCAAACAACCGCTCAGCAAAATGGAAAGCTTTCCGCATCAAAATCTGGTACTGTATAAAGTAACCTTCGACG
This sequence comes from Mucilaginibacter sp., assembly GCA_965277245.1. GTDB lineage: Bacteria > Bacteroidota > Bacteroidia > Sphingobacteriales > Sphingobacteriaceae > Mucilaginibacter. The sequence goes on along the minus strand of OZ255719.1, from coordinate 1,083,742 downwards.
GTGAAAATTTTAACATTGCCGACTTTAACAATTCTGTTCATTTAAAATACTCCTAACAATTGAAAAATATCCGAATATCGGCTGTTAGCTATACCAATACCAAACCCTTTCTGTACGGGATTAACCACACCAATATTATTAACAAAATAGATCTCAGCCTGGATAACCCATCACACTGTGCCCAAAAGCTGATCAATAACGAGGTAGATATTGGCTTGATACCGGTAGCTGCAATACTTAACCTGCCCGAATGGCATATCGTATCTGACTATTGCATAGGTGCTGCAGGCGCGGTAGATTCGGTATTTATATTCAGTAACTGCGATATTAAGGATGTACGTTATCTTCAGCTCGATCCGCAATCGCGCACTTCTAACGCCCTGGCAAAGGTGCTGATGAAAAACTATTGGGGCATAAGGCCCGTTCAAATAACCAATGCCAGGGATTATGCAACCTCTGCCGATTACTATACCGCATTTGTACAAATAGGCGACCGTACCTTTGGTAAGAAAAAGAAGTTTACCTACGTGTATGATCTTGCTGCCGAATGGAAAAGTTTAACGGGCCTGCCTTTTACCTTTGCCGCCTGGATAGCTAATAAACCCATCGCTCAGGATTTTATAAATGAGTTGAATGCTTCCCTGCAATACGGTCTCGATCATCGCGACGACCTTTTTAATGAAATAACCATGCGGCCCGATTTTGATATAAAGGACTACCTGATGCACAAAATTGATTATCCCCTAACTGAAGATAAAACAAAGGCGCTCCACCTTTTTTTGAATTATATAAAGGCTTTGTAATAATCGCAAAAATTGCTTCCTGCAAAACATATTGACGAAGTATGTTATTAGTTGGTGATATACTTAACCCCATATATGGAAACATTAGCATTAACAGGACAAGTTGCATTAGTAACCGGTGCAGATAGCGGCATTGGCAAAGGCGTTGCGCTGGCCATTGCAAAGGCAGGTGCCAAAGTATTGGTAAATTACGCCCATAACCATGATGCCGCCGTAGAGGTTGTGCAGGAGATTACTGCTGCCGGCGGCGAGGCATTCTTTTTTCAGGCAGATGTTAGCCAGGAGGCAGATGTGCTGGCCATGTTTCAGGAGCTGTATAAGAACTACGGCACTATAGATATATTGGTAAACAATGCCGGGCTGCAAAAAGATTCGAAGTTTGTTGATATGACGCTCGACCAGTGGAATGCAGTAATAGGGATAAACCTAACCGGCCAGTTCTTATGCGCCCGCGAAGCCGCGCGCGGGTTTATTAAAAAGGGAGTGGTCCCGGGTGTAAGCAGGGCAGCAGGTAAGATCATTTGCATGAGCAGTGTACACGAGGTTATACCCTGGGGGGGCCACGTTAACTATGCCAGCAGTAAGGGCGGTATCATGATGCTGATGAAGAGCATGGCGCAGGAACTTGCGCCGCATAAGATACGCGTAGTAAGCATTGGCCCCGGCGCTATACAAACCCCTATAAACCACACCGCCTGGGAAACCCCCGAAGCCCTGGAAAAACTGCTGACACTCATACCTTATAACCGTATCGGCTTGCCCGAAGATATTGGCGACCTTGCTGCCTGGCTGGTATCTGATGCCGCCGATTACATAACCGGTACCACCATTTTTTGCGACGGCGGGATGACGCTTTACCCCGGTTTTGCAGATAATGGTTGATGCGCTGCAAAATATAAAAGACTTACAGGAGGCATATGGCCTCCTTTTTTGTTTTATTGACATTACGTTAACATCACTTTAACACTTATTGTAAAAAGTACACTAAGTATTGGTTAAAATCTTTACCATATTGTAAAATATACACTAAGTATAGGCGCTAATTTTTAGGATTTATAAAATCCACACCATAAATTATCAAATTATCATAAAAATTCAAAATTATTTGAATAGTTTATAATTAAGCGTGATATTTGTTAAGGATTTAAAAATTAAGACACACTAAAATTAGGACACCATGAAAAAAGTATTTTTAACAGTGGCTATTGCCGCTACCTTAACAACAGGTGCTTTTGCAGTTGGAAGCACTAAGAACACCATAGCAGATACCAAGGTATCTTACGCAGTACAACATCAGTTCGATACAGAGTTTCACGATGCTGAGCGTGTAACCTGGTCAAGCACAGCCAATGGCCTTAAAGCCGACTTTGTGATGGATGATGTAAAAATGACCGCGTTTTACGACAAAGTAGGTGATTTTATCGGCTCAACTGAAGATGTAACATTTAAAACATTGCCTTCAACGGCAAAAAGAGAAATTGCTGCCAAGTACAAAGGCTATTTCGCTGCCGAAGTGATGAAGTTTCAAGGCAATGATACCCCTACAGCCTATGAGCGCATTACTGCCGATGATCAATCATCTGCGTATTATGTAGATCTTAAAAGCGAAAAAGAAGAAGTGTTGTTAAAAGTAACATCACGCGGTGATGTTAGCTTGTACAAACAAGTAAAATAATTTTACTTACCCATTTAAAGGCGACACATTACTATGTGTCGCCTTTTTTGTTTTGTGCTCTGCTCGCAGTTTAAGCAATAATCCGGTAAACTTTAAATAACCTAAATTTCTATTTTTGTGCAATGCCGCAAAACAACACCTTAACCGCCAGCCAGCATAGGGTAGCCATACTGCATATTTTTTTATATCCGGCTTCTGTTATTCTGCATGGGCATCCCGTATACCTACAGTAAAACAAAATCTTCATTTATCAGACGCGCAATTGGGCTCGGTTTTGTTTGCCATGCCCATTGGCCTTATGCTAACCATGCCCTTAACCAATTATTTGCTTAGCCGGTACAGCAGCCGGGCCATTATGCTGGCCGGGGCATTATCATTTAACCTGATGCTGTGTTTTGCCGGGTTTGCTTCTGTTACCTGGCAATTGGTGATCGTGATGTTTGGTTTTGGCTCATCGCGCAATTTGTTCAATTTAAGCGCCAATGCGCAAGCGGTAAGTGTGCAGAAGCTTTACAGCAGGTCTATCATGACCACTTTTCACGGCATCTGGAGTATGGCTGGCTTTGCGGGCGCAGCGTTAGGGTATGTTATGGTTACTTACAACATCGGCGTAAACTGGCATTTTCCTATTGTTGGGGGTAGCATGGCGCTATTAGCTGTAGCCTTTTACCGCAATACGTTAAACGAAACGCCGTTAAAAAATGCAGAGCGTAAGCCCATATTTTCACTGCCCGATAAATATCTGCTCAAATTCTCTATCATTACCTTCGCCTGTATGGCTACAGAAAATACCATGTATGACTGGAGCGGCATTTACTTCGAGAAGGCAATTGGCTCCTCTAAACAAATGGCCATAGCCGCCTTTGTATTTTATATGGTAGCTATGACGGCCAGCCGTTTTATTGGCGACAGGTTAGTGGCCAGAATAGGGATCAAGCGCATTTTAAATTACAGCGGCACCGGCATTACGGCGGGGTTGGCGCTGGCTGTGCTGGTGCCTTACACCATCCCGGCGCTGGTAGGGTATATGCTTACCGGTTTCGGTGTTTCATGTATAGTGCCGCTGGTATTCAGTTTGGCAGGCAGATCTGAAACCATGAGCGGGGCCAGGGCCCTGGCTTCTATATCAACCATAGGTTACCTTGGCTTTTTGATGGTGCCGCCATTGGTCGGTTTTGTAGCACAATGGGCCGGTATTAGGGTTGCCTTCGGTATCATTGCGTTATTAGGGGGCGTTATTGTATGGATGGTAACCAAAATTAATGAAGAGCACGCTTAATAGATGTAAATTATCGGCTGCGAAAAACAGCTTATTTATACTTAATTTAGGTTGCTTAAACAGCGCTTAAAAGATTAAATATTATCATGGCAAGACTGGTTAACGGCAAAGATATTGCAAAATTGGAGTTTTGGCGAAAGGCAGCTTTTTACTTTAATATATTTGGTTGTTTAAGTGTTGCGGGAGCAAATATTTTTAAAAAAGATCTTGTACCGTACCGGACTATCATAACTGTTTATTTATTATCGGTAATTGTAATCTGGGCAATTACCATTTTGATGATCTTTATCTCGAAACGGAAATTAGTTCAACTTACAGGGTTATACCTGTTTGCATTAACCTTGGCGTTAAGCTCTTAAGGAGGCTACAACCACTGGAAATTATTTAATCAGATCGGTTATCAAATTTAACGAAACGCATGCTTAACATTCTGCACCAGCAATTCCCGTTGCTTTTTGAAAAATATGCCGGCTTTTATCACCAAACAGAGCTGCCCGCCAGGGCGGTTTTACTCCATGAGGGTGATGTTTCTAAAAAGGCCTATCTTATAGAAAAAGGCTGCATACGCGCCTGGTTTAACAGCAAAGGGAAAGATGTAACGTTTCAGTTCTTTTTTGAAAATGAGGCGGTGTCTTCCATCGAAAGTTTCAAGCGAAACACAGCCAGCCTTTACAGCCTGGAAACTGTAGAACCAACCATTTTATATTGGATAAGCAAGGCCGACTGGCAAACCGTTCAGGCCGAAATGAATGCTGATGCCGAAACCCGTGAACAGCTGTTGAACATTACCCTTGACAGGCAATTAAATTACATGAACCACTTTATGTCTTTTATAAAATACTCACCCAAAGAGCGTTACCTGCAGCTGTTAAAAGAAAAACCGCATATTATAAGGCGGGTGCCGCAACATTATATTGCCTCTTACCTGGGTATTACGCCGGTTTCATTAAGCCGTATCCGTAATGCAATTAGCAGATAATTGCCGGTCATTTATTAACAATTGTTATCGCCTGGGCAACACGCGGTGTGCATATTTGTATATAAACAATTACAAATATGAAAGCAGCAGTATTACACAAAGCGGGCGATTTCCCCAGGTATGAAAATTTCGCAGAACCCGTTTTGGGAACGGATGAAGTGCTGGTTACCATGAAGGCAGCCTCGATAAAAAACCTGGACCGTATGCGGGTTAAAGGAACCCATTATGATAAATACACCAACTTCCCCGCTGTGGTAGGGGTAGATGGGGTAGGTGTTTTGCCCGATGGTACCCGGGTTTACACAGGGGGCGATGGTATGATGGCCCAACAAATTGCCGTTAACCGCAACAGGTTGGTAAACCTGCCCGATAATATTGACGATATTACCGCAGCCGCTATACCCAACCCGGGCATTTCTGCCTGGCTAACACTTGCCTGGAAGGGCCGGCTCAAAAAGGGCGACGCGGTATTAATATTAGGCGCAACAGGAATAACAGGAACCTTAGCTGTGCAAATTGCCAAACATCTTGGCGCGGGCAAGATCGTGGTTACCGGCCGTAACCCTGCCTCGTTGCAAAAACTGACCGCGTTGGGGGCAGATGTCGCCATATCTTTACAACAAAGCGATGAAGCCATAATGCAGGCCATAGCCACTGAGGCTCAACAACAACCTTTCGACATTGTGATTGATTACTTGTGGGGCAAGCCGGCCGAGCTTGTTTTAGAAGTCCTTACAGGCCACAACCTTAATTCAACACCTCATTTAACCCGTTACATACAGGTTGGCGAGATGGCCGGAGCGGCAATAAACCTAAAGGCGGCAACGCTCAGAAGTTCTTTAATAGAGATCACGGGGGTTGGCGGCGGCAGCATCCCCATGGATATAGTAGCAAAGATAGGCGCCGAATACCTGCCCGAAATTTTCCGCCTGGCGGCAGAAGGTAAGCTTACAATAGATACGGAAGCTATCCCGCTGAAAGATGTGGAGCAAGCCTGGCAACAGCAAGACCTGAACGGCAAACGGATTGTATTAACCATGTAAAGCTGCAAAATGAAACAATTTTGCGTGTTTTGGGTTATTTGATCATAAGTTTTACTTAATATAATCCCGATGGATAAGATCAGAAAATTCGACTTGATGGAGAAAATAGTCCACGAGCTCGAAGATTTAAAACATAGTCAGCAAGCCATAATTCAAAAGCTTGCAAAAATTGAAGTTGATAATATAGACCTTGGCGATAAACGGCTGGAAAAAGACCTGCCCGACATGCACCAGCGCGTGGCAGACAACCTTGATACCATAGCCGGAATTTTAGAAGATTTTGCAGGGCAAACAGATAGCTTTAATAGCAGTAATAACATTGCTGCCTTAAAAGAGCAGGAAATAATTGATAATTTATAAAAATTAACTTCTTAAAAAAGCTGTCAGTTAGTTTAACTGGCGGTTTTTTTGTTAAATAACGGCTATTTTTTTATCGAGAAATAAAATGTAGTCCCTTTGCCCACTACAGATGTTAAGTGAATAGCACCCTGTAAAGCATTCACCAAACCTTTCACTGTAGACAGGCCAATACCGGTACCTTTCTCATTATTCCGGTCAGATATTTCGAGGGTAAAATGATCGTTAAATATCTTTTCGTGGTTCTCGGTCTTTATGCCAATGCCATTATCCTCCACCTCAAAGCGGTAAAAGTTTTTATCATTACTGTACCTTACTTTTATAAAGCATTGGTCTTTGTTATTGTACCGTATAGCATTGGTTAGCAGGTTAATAAATATCTGCTCGAGCGCAACTACAGAAACGTTAAGATAAGCATCAATATTGGGCAGTTCTATGTCAAAATTGGGTGGAATATTTATCAGGCTGATAACTCGGTTTAATACCTCAAGCAAACTTACATCGCCTTTTTTCTGCAACAACAGCGATGGCGATTTAGAGTACTCCAGCATCTCATTAAGCAGGGTAACCAGGGTTTTTGTAGAACTGATATTAAGGTCTACCAGTTTTATACAGCCCTCGTCGCCAAGTTTTTGCAGCCGCATTTTTAGCGCCTGAGAGGTGAGCAGGATGCTGCTTAACGGGTTCTTAATATCGTGCGCAGCGGTTGATGCAAACTTTTGAATAAACATGTTAGAGTCGCGCAGCTCCTGGTTTACCTTGTGCAAGGCAATACTTTTCCGTCGCAGTTCCAGCTTATCCACAACCTGTTTAGCCAATATTTTAAGGGCAATGGTTTGTTCGTGGCTAAGCTGCTTTTTCTGGTGGTCTATAACGCATAAAGAGCCCAAGGCAAAACCGTCTTCATTTATAAGTGGTACACCTGCATAAAAGGTTATATTCAGATCGCCGGTTACAAGGGGGTTATTTGCAAACCGCGGGTCTTGGTGTGCATCTTCAACGATCATAATATCGTTTTCAGATGTTATAGCGTGCACGCAAAAAGACTCTTCAAGCGGCGTTTGTTTTACAGCCGTGCCCGTACTTGCCTTAAACCACTGGCGTTCTTTATCAATCAGGCTTATAAGGGCAATAGGGGTTTGCGAGATGGCAGATGCCAAAACGGTAAGTTCGTCAAAGTCTTCCTCTTCGGCGGTATCTAAAATGTTGTACGACTGTAATGCTGCCAGTCTTTCTTCTTCGTTTTGACTCAAAACAACTAAATGTATCGGAAAAATAATTTAAATGCCGATTAAAGGTATACATTAATACCACATAACCTAATAGTTAAATATTTTTATGATAAACAGCTTATAATTACAACCGGAGCCCTAACTATTTACAATAATTTCTTTCCAGGCGGTTAGACTTAAAATGTTTAAATCGCATCATCAATGTCAATTTGTTCAAGTTCGGTACGGGCAGGGCCTGTTAGCACTTCGCCGTTAATATCATAACGAGCGCCGTGGCATGGGCAATCCCAGCTTCTTTCGGTTTGGTTCCAGTTAACAATACATTTGGCATGAGTGCATACCGGGCTAAGGGCATGCAGTTTACCGGTTTCGTCGCGGTAAGCTGCTATCTTTTTCCCGTCTATCTCTAAAACTTTTCCACTGTCTTTCTGCAGCGATCTTAGCGAATCTTCCTCCTTTATTTTAAACCTGTCGGCTAAAAAGCGCCAGGCCACATCGGCATTTTCCTTTACAAATTCGGTAAAACCATCAATTGGTTTTATACGGCCCGGGTTAAATATTGGTTTGTATTTGCTGTCGCCGGTTAAAATAAGGTCGCTAATTGTTTCGGCTGCTGCAGAGCCAAGCATCATACCATTACCGTTATAGCCCGTTGCGCAATAAACACCATCCCACATCTCGGGCATTTGCCCTATATAGGGCAAGCCATCAACCGGAATATAATATTGCGACGACCATTTATACACCACCTTATCTATCTTATAATACTGTTTTAAGTATTTCTCCAGGTCGGCAAAGGCGGCTTCCGGGTCATCATGGCCTGTTTTGTGATCATTCCCGCCTGCAATTAAATATTTCTGTCCGTCGATAATATGTGTGCGATAATAATGATAGGGTTCCTGCATATCGTATATTACCGACTCGGGATAATTATCGTCGCTTAAGGTGATACCCATCACATAACTGCGATAGGGGGCGCATCTGAAATTAAATACATTTAAGCCGGGTGGCATGTGGGTAGCATAAACCACTGCCTTTGCTTGTATCTTGCCTTCGTCATAACTCGCCGTAAATACATCGTCATTTTTCTCCAGCTCAGTTATCAGCGTATAATTTTGCACTACACCGCCTAACTTTAAAAACTCCTGCTGAATGGCTTGTAAATATTTTAAGGGATGAAACTGCGCCTGCCCGTCCAGTTTTAAAGCTTTTTTAAATTTTACGGGCGTAGGTACGTGCTGTTCATACCGGGCAGGTACCTTCACTTGCTGCAAACCTTCGTAAACATCGTCCAGCTGCTTAACTTCGTCGTCTGTTTCTGCAAAAAGATAACCTGTCTTATCCTCATAATCGCAGTCGATCTGATATCGCTTAATATTGGTTTTTATCAGATCGAAACCTGCGTTCACGGCGTCGGCAAATAGCTGTGCACCGTCTTCTCCAAAAGCGCTGCCGGCCTCTTTATAAGTGGTATCGGCAAAGGTGTTAATGTGCGCGCTGGTGCCCCCTGTGGTACCAAACCCTGGCTCGTACGCATCGGCAACTATACATATTTTACCCGCTTTTTGTAATAATAAGGCAGTGCTTAAACCGGTAATACCTGCGCCTACGATCAATACATCATAAGTTTGTGTTTCGGTTACACCCGGTTTATCTTCAAAATCTACGCCCTGCTGCCATGGGCTTATGTTTTCACCATCGCGCGAGGCTAAGGTTTCTTTTTGTTCGTTCAAATTTGCCATGCCTATTAAACAAACAGGTTAAAGATGTGTTTCAAAAACTATAGCTTATATTAAGTTTTTTAATTAAGATGAAAGCAAGATTTTAATCACAAAAAAGGGGAAGCAAATTGCCTCCCCTTTTATTAAATAAGCGCTTAGGCTTATTTCATACTGTCGTGAATTTTGTTAATGGCATCGTAATGCATTTTTACAACCGGGGCAGTTTTAGCTGCAAAGGCCTTAAGATCTGCATCTTTACCATTTTTGGCTTCGTCGTTCATCAGATCCAAGGTTTTTTTATGACCGTCTACCATGGCGTCAACATAAGCTTTATCGAAATCTTTACCTGTTTTCTTGCTCAGATCGTCCATTTTCTTTTGGTGATCCGCATCTACCGTGGCAGGCAGCGTGATATTTTTAGCTTTAGCTATAGCCATTAACTCATCATTTGCCTTGCCATGGTCTGTAACCATCATATTCGCAAATTCTTTAATTTGTGCATTAGTGGTTTTTGAAGCCGCTAATTTACCCAGGCCAACTTCTGCCATGCCGCCATTGGCTGCCGCGGTAGCAAATTTTGCATCTGCAGGGTCAACGGCTATGCCGCCTGTTGCCATTGCATTCTTAGTAGTGTCTTTACTTTTGTTTAAGCTATCGGCTGTGGCCTTAGCGTCTTTTGGTGCATTGTTACATGCCGTAAATGCAAGGGCTGCACCTGCGATCATGAATGCGAAACTTAATTTTTTCATACTAATAATTGTTTTTGATTGTTTGTATTACTACTACAAATTTTACCCGATAATGTTTTATTTCACAGCTTAATATGCCTGCTTAATGTTTCCCCAAAGCAGTTTGTCCAGATCCGTTACTTAATTACTTGCGTGAAATATTCCCGGCTTACCTCCTCGTGTTTTAACGCTTATCTGAATTCTCTCCAGGGGAGAAGTTTTGGAATCTACCTGCAGAAGTAAATCACAGGATTTGCGTACGAAAACTTACTTTTTCACAACCTATTGATTTACAACTCCTAATGGTTGTTAGAAATTAGAATATTTTAAATCTGAACGTACATCCGCATGTTAACTCTTAACGTAATTATCACAACTAAGTAATTTTTTAAAAACTTAATAAAATCTATTTACTCTTATGGAAAACTTAACAACGAATGAAACCCTCATTCAGGATGAAGGCCTTCAAAGCAAAAAAATGCAACGGAGGTCTTTCTTACGCTATGCAGGCGCGGGCGCTGCAGGTGTAGGAATCTTAGCCGTTGAAGCATGCAAAAAGCATGATGATACAACCACTGCTTCAACAACTATTGATGTAGGCAGCGGCGACATCGGCGTATTAAATTATGCTTACGCGCTTGAGCAGTTAGAGGCTGCTTTTTATATCCAGGTAATTAAAACACCTTATAGCGGTATGACGTCGGCAGAACTGGCCGGCCTTACAGACATACGTGACCACGAGGTTTTACACCGCGAATTCTTAAAGGCTGCATTAGGCGCTATGGCCATTGCAGCATTAACACCAGATTTTAGCTCTATTAATTTTGCAGACCGTACCAGCGTTTTAGGTGCTGCAAAAGCATTTGAAGATACGGGCGTAACCGCTTATAATGGTGCAGGCTATCTCATTACAAGCCCCGTATATCTTACCCTTGCCGGCAAGATAGTATCTGTAGAGGCAAGGCATGCTGCGTACATTCGCGACCTGATCTCTTATGGATCATTTGCAGATAACACCGTGTTAGATGCTAACGCACTGGATCAGCAAAAGAAACCATCGCAGGTAATAGTAATTGCTAATACCTATTTAACAACTAAGATCACCGCTAACCAACTACCATAAAACTACGATCATGAATTTATTCCATTTAATAGAAGAATTAGAAAAGGTTGACCCGGAATTGAATGAAAGGTTTAGCCCGCGCCGCGACGCAATAAAAAATATAACCAGCTTTGGTTCTAAAGTTGCCATTGCGGCTTTACCATTTGCGTTGGGTAACTTGTTTAACAAGGCATACGGCCAAACTACCGTAGGCGATGTAGGCGGTACCTTAAATTTTGCGTTAAAATTAGAATACCTTGAGTCGGCTTTCTACAATATGGCGTTAGCCACAACAGGTTTGATTCCCGCTGCCGATCTTGCTGCTATACAAACTATAGCCGCACACGAAAACGCGCACGTAAAATTCTTACAAACTGCACTAACCGCAGCCAATATTACCCCGGTTGCGCTTTCGAGCCAGGGCAACAACGGCGTATATGATTTTACTGCAAATAATACCTTACCAAATTATTTTGCCAATAAAGATTATGCTACCTTTCTGATAGTGGCCCAGGCGTTTGAAGATACCGGTGTAAGGGCTTACAAAGGCCAGGCCCCAAACATCATCATGAACCAAACTTACTTAACTGCCGCATTGAATATCCATTCGGTAGAAGCGCGCCACGCATCGCACATCCGTACTATACGCAGGCTGGCCAGTGGTACTGCCGCCACGCCAAAATCTTGGATCACAGGCGCAAACGACAGCGGTTTTGCAGGAGTTAATGCAAATTATGCAGGCGAAGATAATACTTCGCAGGGTGGGGTAGACTTAACTACTTTAACAAACCCGGTTACAGGGGCTAAGTTTACAACCTCAAACATTACCGAAGCGTTTGATGAGCCTTTAACTTACGCACAAGTTTTGCCATTGGTTACACCTTTTGGCGTTAAATAACAAATTAGGGCGGCTTTGCCGCATCTGGTAAGACAGTGTATTTGTTTTTATAAGAGACAGGGCCGGGGAAGTTTTCCCGGCTTTTGTTTTAAGCAGTTTTACTAATTAATATATTCTTTAGTAATCAGCTCGTACAGTTCTTTACTGTCTTTAGCCATGTCGAGATTTTGCTGAAGAAGTATGGAAAGGTCATCCTGGGGCAGCGATTTTGCCAAGGTGTGTAAGGAGTTGAAGCTAACGATCTCTACACTTTCCAGCATGCTTAAGTGAATAAGCATACCAAGATCTGTTTCCAGGCCGGATACCTTTATTTTTTTGGTTGCGGCAAATGCTTCCATGGTAAGCGCCTTTACGCCGGTACAGTGTTGTGGGTTATACTTTTCGCCAATAATGGAGTAAATATGTTCCATTCTTAAAATTTGCACCTTTATATCGCCTACACCTTCTAATATAGCAAGTTTTAGGTCGGCGAATGAGGCTTTAAATGCAAAAACAGGGAGATTTTCAACCAGATAAGACTTGATGCAAAAAATATTGCCTAACTGCAGCAGAAATACCCGCTTTATTGCATCCTGATTTAACTTAAGATGACCATTGAAGAGGCGCATTTGCGGTTTACGAACAGCCATAAAAATTTTAGTTATATAAGTGGGGAGTATTGGGTATCTGAGCCTAACCTACACTTTATAAACTGTTAAACCTAATTAGCCCGGTTTATGAATAGTATTTGACATTTTGAGGCTTTATTACCATTTTTGATTATCAGATTTTTACGTGATTTTGCAAACACCGATAGATATTTATCTCAATAACCTTTCGGAAGCCGATAAAGAGGTTTTAGAAAACTTGAGACAGATAATCAGAACCGAAATTCCGGATGCCGACGAGCTGATTACTTACCAGATACCAACATTTAAAGTTGACGGGAAAGCAGTGGTTGGCTTTGCGGCTTATAAAAATCACTTCAGTTTTTTTCCGTTTAGCGGCGGTTTGCTTACTCAGTTCAAAAACGAAACCAAAAATTTTGATCAAACCAGGGGCTCTTTACATTTTACTGCTGCGAAGCCCATACCCGATGAGCTGGTACGACGAATGGTAAAAATAAAACTCGCGATGAACATGAAAAAAAAGTTGAAATAATACTGTCACGATTTTGCACCAAAAACATACCGAACGGTATGTTTATCAAAAACGGCCATAAAAATGGGGGCGTTAGAACGCGCTGGTTAGTGGATAAAACCGACAATTTTTGCAAATTTCGGTGCAATTAATTCCCGCATTAAAAAAACATACCGTTCGGTATGTTTTGGCATATAATTTAGATTAAACGCTCGTAATCAGGTAATTAAAAATCGGGATTCATTGTAATTATCGTATGAATAAGCGTGTTCCCCATTAAAGAAAAATCGGCCTGTCGAGCTTCGTAGCAATCCTGTAAGCGGCATTCATAAGCCCAACATGGCTATAAGCTTGCGGGAAATTACCCCACATACTACCGTCAGACTCCAGCACATCTTCGCTAAAAAGCTTCAGGTGGTTGCTGTATTTCAGTAAGCCTTCAAACTCTTTTATGGCGTCATCTACACGGCCAACGCAGGCTAATGCCTCCACATACCAAAAGGCGCAAATGAGAAAAGTAGCTTTAGGAGCGCCAAAATCGTCGGCATGTAAATATCTGTAAAATAAGCCGTTAGGTGTCTTCAGTTCTTTCTCTAATGCAATCAGATGATCTTTGGCCCGGTCGCTTGCCGGGTCCAGATAATTCATCATAATAAGCTGCAGGGTACTGGCATCCAGATAGCTGTGGCCGGCGGCGGCATTATATACCTTACGCACGGGGTCATAGCAGCTTTCTATATGGGCTGCTGCACGCCCTTTAAGAGCTATAGCCTTGTCTATAAGTTCTTGATTGTTAATGGTTTTTGCCATTTTTTCGGCTGCATTAGCGCCCGCCCACTGAAAAAGGTTGCTATAAGCATGTACGTGCGCCATATTGCGAAATTCCCATATCCCTGCATCTTTCTCGTCTATGGTGCGCTCTATCTTGCTTAGTATAGATTCAATCCATTTGGCCGAATCCTTGCGCTCTGCAAATATAAAGCGATGGTCTGTATATAGTGGCAGCATAGACACCATCACCTGGCCGTAAATATCGTTCTGTACGTGTTCTGAGGCCTGATTTCCTATCCTTACGGGTTGTTCGCCCTCGTAACCTTCAAGCGGCACAATCTTTTCTTCCAGATCCTTTTTGCCGGTAATTCCATATAATGGCTGGTAACGCTCATCTTCTGCAAAAGATATATCAGTAACGTAGGAGAAATACTTCTCCATTTCTTCAAAATGCCCTATATGATTTAGGGAAGTGATCACATAGTACGTATCGCGCAGCCAGCAATAGCGGTAGTCCCAATTGCGTGTACTACCCGGAAATTCGGGCAAACTGGTTGTACTGGCGGCTATAATGGCGCCTGTATCTTCGTATTGATGGATCTTTAAAGCCAGCGCAGAGCGGATCACAAACGGCTGATAAAACGCCGCTATAGATGAATGTTTTATCCAGGTACGCCAATATTGGGTGGTTTCTCTTAAAAACCGCTCTGCAGTGCTCTCAAGCGGCGCTTCTAAAGGCTCGCCATAGGTGAGTACCAGGTATTTACATTCGTTAAGTACAAAAGCATGCTCATCAAAAACGTAGCTAATTGCTATATTAGTGGTAAGGCGAATCCGTTCTTCGCCGCCTAAGTATTGGATGTGGTTACTACCGCGGTTAACGGTAAGTTCGGTTTCGCCATAATCAGACATTGGCTGGCATTTTACCGTTATACGCGGCGAACCGTCTATCGGCTCAATCTTCCTAATGAGCATTAAGGGTTTGTAATACCGCTGGTGCTCAGAAAACCTGGGCGCAAAATCGGTAATGCGGTAACTGCCCCCGTTGTCTACAACGGTTATTTCTGTGATAAGTATATTGGTGTTTTCGAGGTAATATTGTTTTGACGAGTATTTGCCTTTAGGCCGTAATGAGAACTCGCCGCCCTTTTTGTTATCGAGCATGGTACCAAAAATAAAGGTACTGTCGAATCTTGGCCAGCAGAGCCAATCTATATTTGTATTCTTGTTTACATGGGCCAAAAAGCCGCAATTGCCTATAATCCCGGTCTCATAAACGTGTCTTTCCATCAACATCCAAACAAGGTTTTTAATATTTTGTTCGGGATTTCGGGATTGCCTTATTCAGCGTAAAATTGTTTCCAAAAGTTTGTAAAGCCTTGAACAGCAACACAGTTTTTTATTTTTTGAAGGGATATTTTTTTTATTATTTTAAATACAATTTTATATATTTGAAATATAAGCTTTTAAATTTTGCTTTCTGATTAAAATAATATGTTTTTCAGTTTGCTTACATATGATCAACTAATAAATTCTAACCCGAAACTAATATTATGAAAACTGGAAAAGTAAAATGGTTTAACACACAAAAAGGCTACGGCTTTATTGTAACCGAAGATGGTAAAGACCTTTTTGTGCATTTTAAAGATGTACAAGGTGGTGTAAACGCCATTAAGGACAATGATGATGTAGAATATGATGTAGAAGAAGGCAGAAAAGGATTACAAGCAATAAAAGTGAGCAAGATATAAGTCATTCAGTATGACGTTGAACCTCTGCTTTGCAGGGGTTTTTTTATGCATTTTATTTTGGTGTTATTTTACATTTACTACTTTAGCCTACCAATTAAAAATAATGACCGATACCCCCCAAAAGCTGACAAAAAGCGTGATATTCCTGGTGCTGGTGGCCGCATTAGGCTATTTTGTAGATATTTACGACCTGGTTGTATTTTCGGTAATCCGTTTAAAAAGCCTGCATGATATTGGCGTTGCAGATGCCGATATGCGCACAACCGGGGCTTACGTGCTTAACATGCAAATGTTTGGGCTGCTGTTGGGCGGTATTTTCTGGGGTATAATCGGCGATAAATTTGGGCGGATAAAAGTGTTGTTCGGGTCGATATTACTTTACTCTCTGGCCAATTTTGCAAACGGAATGGTGCATGATATCACCTGGTATGCCCTTATCCGGGTTATTGCGGGTATAGGCCTTGCTGGCGAATTAGGTGCAGGTATTACCCTCGTAAGCGAAACGTTAAGTAAAGAAAAACGCGGTTATGGCACCATGATGGTGGCAGTTATCGGTCTTTTCGGGGCCGTTGCAGCCGCACAGGTTGGTAAGCACGACTGGCGTACGGCATACTTTGTTGGCGGAGGCCTGGGTATTGGATTGCTGCTGCTCCGCTTAGGCACATTCGAATCTGGCATGTATAACAAAGTGGCAAAAGTTAAAGTGGCAAAAGGCAACATCCTCATGTTGTTTAATAACTGGGGCAGGTTTAGCAAATATTTGTGCTGCATCCTTATTGGGGCTCCGCTTTGGTATGTGGTAGGTATACTGGTTACGCAGTCGCCCGAGTTTGGCAAGGCGTTGGGCGCTAAGCAACTTTTAAACCCGGGTACGGGTATTATGTATACCTACATTGGTATAGCAGTAGGTGATCTGGCAGCAGGCTTATTAGCGCAGCTTACAAAATCGCGCAAGTTAACCATGATGATATTTTTGCTGCTATCTGTGGTAAGCGTGGCGGTTTATCTGGGTAGTAAAGGCATAACGCTGCAACAGTTTACGGTTATTTGTTTCTGCATGGGCTGTTCGGTTGGCTACTGGGCAACGTTTGTTACCATTGCGTCTGAGCAGTTTGGCACCAACATCCGTTCTACGGTCACTACTACGGTTCCTAACTTTGTTCGGGGAGCATTGATACCCATAAGCGCCGTTTTTAATATTCTCGTGTTGCATTTTGGGATGGTCATCAGCGCTTACATTATGATGGGCGCACTTACCGTTATCTCCTTGTTCTCGCTAAGCAGGTTAAAAGAAAGCTTTGGTAAAGACCTGGATTATATAGAAACTCACCACGGCCCGGTTGGTCAGATAAATGTAGCATCTTAATTAAATTTTCTGCCAATAATACATTTTGCGCATTTTTGACCTTATGATAATCAGGGAAGAGGTTGCAGCGGCTTATCAGCAAATTCAGGACGAGATCTGCGCCGGCCTTGAAGGTTTGGATGGCGGGGGGAAATTTATAGAAGAGGCCTGGGAACGCAATGGAGGCGGGGGAGGCCGTACCCGTATTTTGCAAAACGGGAACGTGATAGAAAAGGGCGGCGTAAACTTTTCGGCTGTTTACGGTAAACTGCCCGAACAGATAAAAAAAGCTTTTTTTGCAACCGGCGACGATTTTTTTGCAACCGGTGTTTCTATTGTAATGCACCCTAACCACCCGATGGTACCCATTATCCACATGAACATCCGCTACTTTGAGATGCCCGCAGATGAGGCGGGAACGGAGCCTGTGAGGTGGTTTGGCGGCGGTATAGACCTAAGCCCACATTATGTGTTTGATGAAGACGCAAAGTTTTTTCATGAGCGTTTAAAGACAGTTTGTGATAGGTTTAATCCCGATTTTTATCAGCGCTTTAAACATTGGGCCGACGATTACTTTTTTATAAAACACCGTGAAGAAACACGCGGTATAGGCGGAATTTTTTATGACCGCTTAAAGGCAGACGAAAATATCGGTTGGGACCGGTTATTTGAATTTTCTCAAGCTGTTGGGCGTTCGTTTTTACCTATGTATAACGAGTTGGTAAACCGGAACAGACATAAGCCTTTTACAGATGCGAATCAGCAATGGCAATACCAGCGCCGCAGCCGTTATGCAGAGTTTAACCTGGTTTATGATGCCGGCACTAAATTCGGGCTGGAAACTAACGGGCGTATTGAATCTATTTTGATGAGCTTACCGCCAACTGCCAAATGGGTTTATGATTTTAAACCAGAGGAAGGAAGTGAAGAAGAAAGAACTTTGGTGTTGCTAAGAAAAGGGATTGATTGGATAAGATAATATGGTGCAGGAAGAAAATTTTATGAAAGCATTTTACATACTAATATTGGCCATTGCTTCCATATCATATCCGTTCAAGCCTCAAACCCTAAAGGGCGGTTGGAAATACATCGGCGGCATATACAAAGGCAAAGCCGAGGGGCCATCTAAAGATTACATTCTTAAGCGTAAGTACGATGATGTTCATTTCAACGCTTATTTGCTGGAGCCGCAACAACCTCCTTATAAATACCAGAGCGGCAATTATTCACTTCAGGCCGACTCTTGTTTGGAGACCGAAACGTTTAGCACACAGCCATCTAAATTAACTGGTTTTACCATCCGTTACCACTTCCGGATAGATCATGACACCCTCAAATTAAAAGGGCTTTTGCCAAACGGAAATGCGGTAGAAGAGCACTGGTTGCGTTTGAGTAAATAAGTTCGTAAAAACCACATTCAATTAGGTTTCCGCCTATAAAACGGGTTTAACAATGTTAGTAACTTAGTGCTGGTTTTGGCGTAAATTTCTTATCTTCGCAGGTCGCTTAAAAAGGCAAATTCAACCATGCCGCGATACCACAATTGCTACAGATAATTTGAAAAATGGCTGAAGATACAGGTAACGAAAACCCACACAACGAAGACCGGATAATCCCAATAAGTATTGATGAAGAAATGCGTGCCGCATACATTGATTATTCAATGTCTGTAATCGTATCACGTGCCCTGCCAGATGTGCGCGACGGTTTAAAGCCGGTACACCGCCGGGTGCTTTATGGCATGTTAGACCTGGGTTTGGCAAGTAATAAGCCCCATAAAAAATCGGCGCGTATAGTGGGAGAGGTGCTGGGTAAATATCACCCGCATGGCGATACATCGGTTTATGATGCTATGGTGCGTATGGCGCAGGATTGGAGCCTTAGATATCCTTTTGTGAACGGACAGGGTAACTATGGTTCTATAGACGGCGACCAGCCTGCGGCAATGCGGTATACAGAAGCAAAGCTGGAAAGGATAGCTGAGGAGATGCTGGCCGACATCAACAAAGATACCATTGATTATCAGCTTAACTTCGATGACTCGCTCGAGGAGCCTACCGTACTTCCTGCTAAGATCCCTAACCTTTTGGTTAATGGTGCCAGTGGTATTGCCGTGGGTATGGCCACTAACATGGCCCCGCATAACCTTACCGAAGTAATTACTGCTACTATAGCTTACATAGATAACCGTGATGCTGAAGTGGGCGACCTGATGAAACACATCAAGGGCCCCGATTTCCCTACCGGCGGTATCATTTATGGTGTTGAAGGCGCTAAAGAAGCCTTTGAAACCGGCCGTGGCCGTATTGTTATTCGTGCCCGCGCCGAAATTGAAACTTACAATGGCGAGCGCGAACGCATTATCGTTAGCGAAATACCTTACCAGGTAAACAAGGCTACCATGATTGAGCGTACTGCCGAGCTGGTTAACGAAAAGAAAATAGAGGGCATTACCGCTATCCGCGACGAATCGAACCGCGAAGGTATCCGCATTGTATATGAGATAAAGCGCGAAGCAAATTCATCTATAGTACTTAACAACCTTTATAAATACACATCGCTGCAAACCTCGTTCAGCGTAAATAATATTGCGCTGGTTAAAGGCCGGCCAATGATGCTGAACCTTAAGGACCTGATCCACCATTTTGTGGAGCACCGCCATGAGGTAGTTATCCGCCGTACAAAATATGATCTGGCCGAAGCTGAAAAACGCGCGCACATTTTAGAGGGCTTATTGATAGCCTTGGATCATTTGGATGAGGTTATCCAACTGATTCGCAATTCTAATACTCCAGACGAAGCCCGCGAAGGCTTAATTACCCGTTTCGGCCTAAGTGATATCCAAGCCCGCGCCATTCTTGATATGACCCTGAGAAGGTTAACCGGACTGGAACGCGATAAGATTAAGGACGAGTACGCAGCCTTGATGGAGCAAATAGCTTATTTAAAAACCATATTGGCCGATGAAGGCCTGCGCATGCAGATCATTAAAGACGAACTGATTGAGATCCGCGATAAATATGGCGACGAACGCAAAACTGAAATAGTACATTCTGCTGCAGAAATGCAGACAGAAGATTTTATAGCCGACGAGGCTGTGGTGATAACCATATCGCACGAAGGCTATATTAAACGCACGGCGCTTACAGAATATCGCGTGCAGGCCAGAGGTGGTAAAGGTGCCATTGGCAGCAACAGCCGCGATGAGGACTTTATAGAGCACCTGCTTATAGCATCTAATCACAATTATATGCTGTTCTTTACAGAGGCCGGCCGTTGTTTCTGGTTACGTGTGTTTGAAATTCCCGAAGGAACGCGTACTTCTAAAGGCCGTGCGATACAGAATATCATCAACATTCCTAAGGAAGAAAAAATAAAGGCGTATATCAAGCTGGTGAATTTGAAGGATCAGGATTACCTGCAAAACAACTTCATTATTATGTGTACTGCTAAAGGTGTAATTAAGAAAACATCTTTGGAGGCCTATTCACGCCCGCGTTCTAACGGTATTAATGCGATAAACATTAATGATGGCGATACATTGCTGGCTGCCACACTTACTACCGGTAACAGCGAAATAGTAATGGCGCTTAAATCGGGCCGCGCCATCCGCTTTAATGAGTCGACAGTGAGGCCAATGGGGCGTACTGCAACGGGTGTACGTGGCATAACACTCGAAAACGCACAGGACGAAGTAGTGGGTATGATAGCCATAAACGATCTGGAAACTTCGGTATTGGTGGTATCAGAAAAAGGTTACGGTAAACGTACCGGTATTGAAGATTACCGCGTTACTAACCGTGGCGGTAAGGGCGTTAAAACCATAAGCGTTACCGAAAAAACCGGAAAACTGGTTGCTATTAAAGATGTTACAGATCAGGATGATTTGATGATCATCAATAAATCGGGCATTATCATCCGCATTGCTGTGAGCGAAATGCGGGTTATGGGCCGGGCAACGCAAGGGGTGAGGCTTATTACCCTGAAAGGTAATGACGAAATTGCATCGGTAGCGAAAATAGAGCATCACGAAGAAGAGGAGCTTGAAGATACGTTAATGCAATTAGAGGGTACCGAAGGAACGCATTTGCCAACAGAGGCCGATACTTTGGGTGTGGCAGATGATACGGAAGCACCCGAGGATATTGAAGACACTGACGGTGCCGATGATATTATTGACGACGATAACGAAGAATAACTAAGTATATGCCCGGGCGTAAAATAGTTTTATCGCTTTTAATTATGTTATTTACTGCGCCGGCCGCCTTTTGCCAGTCCGAAGCGCTAAAGGGCGTAGTAAATAACCTGGCATTTTACCGCCAGCGGAAAGACCTTAAGTATTTGGCCAATGCAAAAAAACAGGTTGATAGCCTTATAAAAAACAAAGCAGATTCTGCCAGCCTCTCAAAAAATGTTTTTAAAGTAGTGGTGTACAGCAGCATTTTATATACCGACTCTCTGAATAAATTAAAACTGCCGGCCACTACGCTGCAGCAAATTACAGATATGGTTGATGCCATTTCAAAAAAGCAGCGGGTTTTTAAATATCAGGTGGAGATGAGCT
Source organism: Mucilaginibacter sp. (assembly GCA_965277245.1). Taxonomy (GTDB): domain Bacteria; phylum Bacteroidota; class Bacteroidia; order Sphingobacteriales; family Sphingobacteriaceae; genus Mucilaginibacter. Next base: position 1,062,375 of record OZ255719.1, on the reverse strand, counting down.
TTTCTAAACGCTGTTTATCAAATGTTTACCTTCGGGATGGTGCAAAGTCAATTCAAACAGAAAAGTATCACGATGCGCTTATTGATTTTCAAAAGGCTGCAGATTACACACCCGCTTATAAACGCATTAACGCTTATATAGGGTACACCAATGCGAAACTTGGTAAATACCCCGAAGCAGCAAAAGCATATGGCTTATTGCTTAATACCGACACTTTAAAAACAGAAGATGTAATTGCAGCTGCCAGTGCCTATAAAGCCTTGCACGATACCAGCAGGGCTTTGCAGGTGATACAGAAAGCACGCAAAATACTGACGGGTGACCGGGTTTTGCTTTTTGCGGAAGCTAATATTTTAAATCAAAAAAAAGATTATAAAGGGCTGGAACCGTTGTTAGACGAACTAATTGACAGCAATAGCAAAAACGTTGAAGTAGCTTTTATGGCTGCTAATTGTTATGATCATTTAAATGATTACGATAGGGCAGAATCTATGTACCTGGAGACTATTGAGCTGAACAACCGAAATTATGATGCCATTTTTAACTTAGGCTTGTTGTATTTTAAAAATTACACCAGAAAGCCGGCCGACAAGAAAAATATCGACCGCGCCATTCTGTGGTTTGAAAAAGCAAATACTATATTGCCTAACAATTTACCTTGCCTGCAACTTTTGCAGTTAGCATATGTTAAAACCAGGAACGAAAACCAACTAAACAAGATAAACGACAAATTAAAACAACTAACCAATTAGGACCATGAAAATTAGAATTGTAATGACCGGCTTGCTAAGCCTTGCAGCGGCAACAACGTTTGCGCAAAAAGGAGAGCTTAACAACGCACAAAGCGAGTATGATAAATACGAAACTTCAAGAAGCCAGAAAATAACGGCTGCTTTAGCGGCTTCGAGCATTGCCAATGCTAAAACTTCTATTGACAAGGCTTCCGTTAATGAAAAAACAATGGTAATGCCGCAAACCTTTGCTTTAAAAGGTGCAATTTACTCTTCACTGGCTTTACAGGATTCTGTGGCCGCAACTTCTTTACCGTTATACAACACTGCTGCTGATGCTATAACTAAAGCAAAAGAATTAGATACCAAAGGCGAAAACAAAAAATTGATAGACCATGCAAATCTTAACCTTGCTCAATACAATTTAAGCAAAGGGGTAAAGGACTATCAAACTAAGAATTATGCTAACGCCTATAAATCTTTCGATGCTTACCGTACCATTTTGCCCGAGGATACCAATGCAATTTACTACTCGGGTTTGGCGGCTTCTGCAAGCGAGAATTACCCGGCTGCAATTACCAACTATAATAAGCTGTTAACCACAAATTATAGCAACAAACAAGGTATTTATAAAGATCTCTCTTTATTATACTTACTTAATAAAGATACAACAGGGGCCTTAAAAATAACAAATGATGCGGTTACCAAATATCCAACAAACGCAGATTTTCGCAAACGCGAGGTTGAGATTGCCTTGCAATCAGGTAAATCGGGTGAGGTTATAGAGAAGATAAATGCCGCTATTGCCAATGACCCTAAAAACAAATCACTTTATTATTATGCGGGTTTAACCTACTCACAAGCAGGCGACCTTGCTGCAAAAAATCTTGCTAAGGCACCGATAGCGTCGAAACCTGCGCTGATGAAGACGCGCGATGAGGATTATGGAAAAGCATCTGACATGTATAAAAAAGCATTGGAGATAGACCCTAATTATTTTGAGGCTAACCTTAACCTGGGTTACGTAACATTAAACCCGGCTATAGAAATGTATAACGCAGCAAATAAACTGCCTGCAAACAAACAAAAAGAATACGAAATGGCAGTTGCTAAAGCAGGTGCCCAGTTTGACCTCGCAAAGCCATATCTATTAAAGGCAGTAGAGATTAACCCTAAATCTTATGACGCACTTAATAATTTAAAAACTTATTACCTTGGTAAAAAGGATGCAGCACATGCAGCCGAAATACAAAAGCAGTTAGATGCACTAAAATAATAAATAAGGCTTCCTGAGTAGGAGGCCTTATTTAAATAGTTAACTACTTAACATAATGTTAATTATAGGAATTAGTCACCGTTTTTGAATCCAGTTTCTTTTTACTAACTTTGTTAGTAATGAAGCGTTCCGGTTCTGCTGATCTGCCTTTGCATTATGGTTTTGTGCCGCAGTGGCTGGCAACGCGTATGGCTAAGCTCGGGCTTGCCATTGCAGAAACCACAGTGATGGATTTTGGTGCCGATGAATTTATCTGCCGGTTAAGCGATCCGTTTTGGTTCCAGAGTTTGGGTGCGGTTATGGGTATGGACTGGCACTCATCGGGCATCACTACATCTGTTATGGGCGCACTTAAAAAGTCAATAAATCCGCACGCTAAAGAGTTGGGCATTTACATTGCCGGCGGCAAAGGAAAACATTCGCTGCAAACGCCTAACGAACTCGTAAAAATTGGCGAGCAGACTGGCTTGGACAGCACCGCTTTAGTAAAATATAGTAAGCTTACCGCTAAGGTAGATAATACCGCCATCCAGGATGGTTATCAGCTTTATACCCACAATTTTATACTTAGTAAAACCGGGCAATGGGCTGTTGTGCAACAAGGCATGTGTGATGCAAACAAAACCGCGCGCCGGTATCATTGGCATTCAGAAGGACTTAGATCTTTTGTGGACGACCCGCATACGTTTATTTATGGCACAAACGCCGGGCATATCTTAAATCTGACTGATAGTAATGCTAATATTACCCGTAACTCGATCATGAAAATAGCGGATGAGCACCCTAACCGTATGCTTGCCGAAATAAATAAACTGGTAATGCCGCGCCATCATGAAGTGCAGGCAAAAGATGTGGACCTGAAAAGGCTTGGTGCTGTACTGTGGTTAGCGCATGAAAAGCAGCCGAAAGACTTTGAAGGTTTGTTGTTATTAGAAGGTTTAGGCCCACGCACTTTGCAGTCGCTGACGTTGGTAAGCGAAGTGATATATGGAACTCCCTCCCGGTTTAAAGACCCTGCGAGGTTTTCCTTTGCGCATGGCGGAAAGGATGGGCATCCTTTTCCTGTTCCGTTAAAGATATACGACGAAACATTGAACGTGCTGCAAACCGCTATCCAAAAAGCTAAACTTGGGCAGTCTGAGAAGAAGGATGCCATACACCGCCTCACGCAAATAGCTCAAAAAGCCGAAGAAGGTTTTACACCGAACGCGAATTTCGATCAGGTTGTAAAAAGAGAACGCGATAATTCATGGCAATATGGCGGACGCACGGTGTTTGGTAAAGCGCAGCCTCTAAAAAATCTTCAGCTGAAATTATTTTAAGGTGGCACAAATCTTGTTGGCTTCTGCCAGGTGCATTTTTAACTTTGGCGTTATTTTATCTGAGAAATTATGTAAGGTGGCGCTTGTATTCTCGTTAGCATGGCGAAACATGTCAATCACCTTATTGTGATCTGTAACCATTAATTGAATATAAGCTTTATCAAAAGCTGCACCACTTAATTTCGAAATATTTGCAATAGCTATCGTATGCTCGGTGGTTAAGCTATCGGTAACGGAAACCCTATTATGTTCGGCAATTGTATCTAATTCATTTCCTGCAGCTGTGTGATCACTGATCATCATCTTAGCAAAATTTTGAATTTGCGGGTTAGCTGATCTTTGTTCAGCTACGGTAGATGCCTTTATCTCTGCCAGGCCGGCCTCATGCGCATTCATCACAAATTTTACTCCCTGGTCATCCATTCCGGTTTTTTGATTAAAGTTTTTGGCCTTACGCCCGTCATGGCAGGCTTGTATAGCGACTATAAGGCAAAGCGCCGCACAAAGTATAGTTATTTTTTTCATCTCAGGTAAGAGTTAACAGGTTGTATGTGGTATTTAACAGCAAGGCGATAAGATAGTTTACAGTTTAATATAATTTAACGGTTAAGCTAAATTCCTTCCTGCATTTACAATGCCGTACACGGTTCGAATCACCAGTTTATTGTAACTGTTAATTAATTCCTCATCATTACTATTGTTCAGGCATTCAAGTGCATAGTGCTGAATAATTACCAGTGGTAAAACAATGCGCTCACGAGCTGCTATAGATCGTTTTTCTACCGGGTACGCTTCCATAAGCGTTTTAGTTGAAGTTAATTCAAGCAATAATTTTTTTGTCAATTCAAATTCATTGTATAACATCTGCCAAAATTTACCAAACTTTTCATCATTACGCAAGTGGGCCGTTACCCTGAAATCTGATTTCGACATCGACATCATGCAATTATCTATCATGGTTTTAAAAAACCCGGACCGATTGTATAGATCTATAACCTTATTCCATTGGCCCTCCCCTTTCACCTTATTTAATGCGGTACCTACACCGTAAAAACCAGGAATATTTTGTTTTAGCTGGCTCCACGCGGTAACGAAACTAATGGCGCGAAGATCTTCTAATTTTAACGGGGCATCGCTGTTACGCTTAGTCGGCCTGCTGCTGATATTTACACCTGATAATAATTTTAGCGGGCTAAGTTTCTCCAGGTATTCTGTAAATAATGGATGCTTTCTTAAGCCCATAAACAGCTCATAACTGGCATCGGCCATGTTAGAAATTAATTCTTTGTGGCTATCGTCTAACAAGTCCTGATGGTTTTGGTGTAAAGCTGAGGCGATGCCGGCATTAAATAACTGCTCGAGGTTAAATCTTGCCGTATCAACCGAACCGTATTGTGAACTTACCGTTTGCCCCTGTATGGTTAACTGGATGTGATTATTAGCTATTTCCTTTCCCATAGACGCGTAAAATCGATGAGTTTTGCCACCGCCGCGGGCAGGGGGCCCTCCCCTACCATCAAAAAATGCCAGATCGATATCGTACTTTTTAGCAATAGTCGTTAACTCCACTTTGGCTTTATAAATAGACCAGTTGGCCATCAAATAACCACCATCTTTCGTACTATCAGAGAAACCAAGCATTATGGCCTGGCGGTTACCTCTTAGTATAACATGTTCTTTGTAAAATGGATGATTATAAAGCGTTTCCATAACTTCTGCTGCAACTTTTAAGTCATTTACCGTCTCGAAAAGCGGCATAAAATCTATGGTTAGCTCGTCTTTTTTCCATCCGCTCCAAAGAAACAGATCTATCAGTTGCAGAATATCTGATGCTTGCTGGCAGTTACTGATTATAAAGCGGTTGCATGCTTTTTCGCCGTTTTGCGTTTGAATTTGCTTTACCAGCCGGATAGTGTTAAGCGTATCCTTAGTCATATCATCCGCATCGTCCGGGCAAACAAAATCTGCTTCGGGAAATGTGATTGTTTTTAGCTTTTCCCGTTCACTAAACTCAGCATATTTTTCTGGAAGTTTCATGCCAAGTTTCGCTGAAATATATGCGTAAACAGCACGCAAAATGCGGCTATCCTGCCTTATATCCAGGGTTGCGAAGTAACAACCAAATAGTTTGATCTTGCCCGAGAGATCGTCCACTATGTTAGCAAAAAGGCTGTAATTTTCTTCAACTAATGTTTTTTTAACCGCTTCTAACAGTAATAACATTTCGGCCTGGTGATCCTTACCGCTATCAGAGGGATTGAAAGCATTATCATACAATATGTTGCCTAACGCTTTCATTGCATCTTCAACTCCGCGGAAAGTGATACGCCGTTGCAGCACCCTAAAGTCGCGGTAATAGCAACGGAATATGATTTGCCGTAATAGCGCGGCTACAGTTTTTGTAGAATCGGTGCGTACGTTGGGGTTGCCATCCCGGTCGCCGCCGGGCCAAAAACCCATCTCTAACAATTGGTTTCCTATTAGATCTGCATCAAAGGCTTCATTAAGGCGATGCTGCGTGGCCGACAGGGCGTGGTAAAATACGTTTTCTAAAAACCAGATCAGGCTGGCTGCTTCATCAACAGGTGTAGGTGCCGCCTTGTTAAAGAAAGGCGTTTTGCCTAATTGTTGCAATAATACATCGATGGTATTAATATCATTGATTTTTAGCGCGTCTATCAGATCTGTCATGATGCCAAGCACGCGGCTGGGATAAAATTGCGTTGGGTGGGCAGTTAAAACCAGGCGGAGCGAGAAGTTTTTCAGTTTTTCTTTGACTGCATTGCGCATTTCATCATCGGTGCCGGTTTGCTGAATGAGGTTTTGCAGCGTACCGCTATCTTCCAGTTTTGTGGTTTTACCAAATGACGAATCTTCTATGGCATCAAACAAAACAACCTGGCGTTCAATGTATTGAATGAATCTAAATAGCCGGTTTAGTTGCTCTTTATGATCAATGTCTGGTATATAGTTTTTAAAGAATGATTTAATTATCTCGGCAGGAGGCTGTTCTGCAGCGGCACCTTTTTCGCAGTGCGCGCTAAAGAAAGGCAATAGGTTACCTGTATCCTTTACCTGGTAAAATGGCAAAGTTAAAAACAGACTATTATAAAGCTCGAACCGGGTAATTACTTCCTGATGAAATACTGCCTCGCGATTACTAAGGTTATTTGCAGATGCCATAATTTCTAAGTAGATGTTAACAAAGGGTGTGTAACCGCCCGTTTGCCAGTGGTAAATATAATTATCTGGATGTTGTAAAAACAATGTTTGGGTACTAATCCAATTGCTTTTCCCGAAAAATTATTGTTGTAGATTTGGGGCTCCACCTTCGGGCCAAAATATGGATGTACACTCCCGCGAAATAAAGAGCTTTTTCTTCAGTCAGTATTTTTCAGATGGGTTACGGATCTCTATTGGCGTATTGCTGCCCTCATTAATTCTGGCACAATTTAATATGCTTCCTTTAGGGCTAACGCTATCATTAGGCGCAGTATGTATTTGCGGCGTTGACACCCCCGGGCCCACCAGGTATAAGCGTAATGCCATGCTTGTGTGTAATCTTTTGTTGCTATTAGTTGCAATTACTACAGGTTTCGCCAGGCTTAATGTGTATACTTTGGGGCTGGAAGTGGTTTTGTTCAGCTTTTTCTTTTCAATGCTTACTGTATATGGCGTTCGTGCTACCTCTATAGGCACAGCATCATTACTGGTCATGATATTTATGATGGATAAAGCCATTGCGCCCGATGAAGTGCTGAAGTATGCTGCACAGATAACATTAGGGGGTATTTGGTATATGCTGTTGAGCTTAATGTTCTTTAGCATCAGGCCGTACCGTGCCGCTCAGCAGGCATTAGGTGAAAATATAAGTGATGTGGTAAAATTTCTTAGAATAAAAGCCGATTTCTATTTGTCGGGGACGGATATAGATGCTAATTACGCCAAATTAGTTTCACAGCAAATTAAGGTTAGCGAGCATCAAGACCAGGTTCGCGAAATTTTGTTTAAAAGCCGGCTAACGGTAAAAGAATCTACACATGCGAGCCGCGTGCTGGTATTAACATTTGTTGACCTTGTAGATATGTTTGAGCAGATCATGGCGACGCACTATGATTATAAAGAGATTCACCGGCGGTTCGGGAATACAGATATCCTTGAAAATGTTGGTCATCTGTTACACCAAATGGCCAACGAACTCGAAAATGAGGGGTATGCCATACTGGCGAATTCGAGGTACCGGAACATAAAAAATTTTACCCCGGCACTGGAAGAGCTGAAAGGGAAAATAGATAGCATAATTGGTGTTGATAGTGGCGGCAGCAATTTGGTTTTAAAAAAAATATTAATAAATCTGCGCGATCTTAATCAAAAGATAACAGACATTTATAAATATTACAACTCCAGATCTGCTGGAGACCTGGTGAACGAAAACAGTACGGTAGAACTGGTGAAATTTGTAAACCATCAGGATTATGCCCCGCATATTATTTTCGATAACTTATCTTTCACATCGGCGGCATTTAAGCATGCTTTAAGGGTTTGTTTAGTTTGCCTGGCTGGTTTTATAATTACAAAGAGCAATGGTTTGCTCGAATTGATAAATGGGTTTACAGGTAAGAAAATTGTATTTGGCCACCATAGTTATTGGGTGCTGTTAACCATTATTGTAATACTTAAGCCGGGTTTCAGTTTATCTAAACAACGTAATATCCAGCGGGTGCTGGGTACGGTTATCGGAGGCATTATAGGCGTTGTTGTACTCACCCTTGTTCATAACAAAACGTTAGAGGTTGTATTGCTCATGTTCTTTATGATAGGCGCTTACAGCTTTTTGAGAATTCATTATATCACCAGCGTTATTCTAATGACACCCTATGTGCTTATCCTTTTTAGATTTTTAGGCGTTGGCCATCTTGATGTTGCCGAAGAACGTATTATTGATACCATATTAGGTGCACTACTATCTTTTATTGCCAGTTATTTACTTTTTCCATCCTGGGAATCGCAGCAGCTACGGGAAAGCATGCATAAGGTTTTAGATGCTAATATTAAATATTTGTTAACCGTTGCTCAGAATTTAATTGGCAGGCCGGTTACCATCACCGATTATAAATTAGCCCGGAAAGATGTATTTGTTAATTCTGCAAACTTATCTGCGGCCTTTGAGCGAATGACCTCTGAGCCGAAAAGCAAGCAGGCCAAAGCAAAAGACCTGCACAAATTTGTGGTACTAAATCATATCTTATCATCCTATATGTCTACAATTGCCGCGAACTTAACCGATAAAGGTGCGAAGCGGTTGGGAACAGGTAATTTAAAAATGCTAAAAAAAAGTATAGCCGTATTGAACGATAGCAGCAAAAAACTTGGTGGTAAAACCATGGATCTCACAATTGACAAACCTTTGGATGTTATTGAAATTAACAACACAGAAATATCTGCAGATCAGTTGCTGCTGAATGAACAGCTGGGGTTTGTAAACAAGATCGGTAATGATATTGCCGGCGTAACAGATAAAATTTTATCAGAGTAACTCTGTTGCCAGGTTTGCAAGTTCGCTGCGTTCGCCTTTTTGCAGCGTGATGTGCGCATACAGTGGATGGTCCTTTGCCCTATCGATCAGGTATGAAAGGCCGTTACTTTCTGCATCAAGGTAGGGTGTATCTATTTGGTAAATATCGCCTGTGAAAACAAATTTGCTATTCTCGCCCGCCCGCGAAATTATCGTCTTTATCTCGTGCGGGGTAAGGTTTTGGGCCTCATCTACAATAAAAAATATTTTGGTGAGTGTGCGCCCTCGTATAAAAGCCAGCGGGGCAATAGATATTTTGTCGGTAGTAACCAGCTCATCTATCTTTTGCTGCATTTTAGGGTCATCGTTAAATTGCTCGCGAATAAATTTTAAATTATCCCAGATAGGCGCCATATAAGGGTCTACCTTGCTTTTTATGTCGCCCGGTAAAAATCCTATATCCTTATTACTTAACGGCACTATAGGCCTCGTAACGTATATTTGCCGGTAGGTTTTGCGCTGTTCCAGCGCACTGGCTAAGGCAAGCAACGTTTTGCCGGTGCCCGCATTACCCTGGATAGTTACCAGTTTAATATCAGGATCTAACAATGCGTGAATGGCAAAAGCTTGCTCCGGATTTTTAGGCAAAATATTAAAAACAGCTTGTTCAACAACATTTTCTACAGCCGCGGTATTGCTGTTGTAAAAACCCAGAACCGATTTATTTTTGCTGTTTAAAGTGTAAAACCGATTTCCCGGCGGCGGGGTGATGCCCAGTTCTTGCGGTAGCATTACCCGTTGTTTTACAAACTGGGTTATTGTTTTTTCGGGAATTTTATCTGCAACTGTTTTGCCTGAATAAAGTTCATCCAGGTTTTTAACTTTTCCAGTTTCATAATCTTCGGCATTAATATCAAGTGCTTTGGCCTTTAACCGCAGGCATATATCCTTAGATACCAGAATTACCTTCTTTTCGGGGTTTTGTTCCTGCAGCCCAAGCGCGGCATTAAGTATACGGTGGTCTATTTTCCCCGCGCCAAAAACTGCTTCGGCATTTACAGTAGAAAGCACTACATCCATAGCTACCTTGAAGTTGCCTTTATTGTTGCCTTTAAGCGGTATCCAGTCGTTTAGCGTTTGCTGAGATGCCATATCGTCCATCAAACGAATAAAGCTGCGGGCTTCAAAATTGCGGGTATCATTGCCGCTCTTCATGTTGTCTAATTCTTCCAACACCTGTACGGGGATGGCTACATCATGTTCCTGGAAGTTTTCGAAAGCATTGTGATCGTAAAGTATCACGGATGTATCTAACACAAATATTTTTTTAGCACCACTAACGCGGCTTCTGCTTTCTTTAGACATATTTGCTAAATTAAAAATTTTTGCGCTGGCTAAAGAACCTATTATTTATATAGGCGGTTATGCGTTACCTGTTATGTTCGCTTAACCAATGAAATTGCAGTTCGGTAAGTTTAAAGGGGTGGTTGATCCTTGCCAGATTAACAAAGATGCTATCCTGATGATATAAACCGCTAAGCTTTACGTGTGCGCTATCTGCCACGGCATAGGTTAAATGCATAATGTGGGCGGTGTCATCTTGTAGTTTTCTGATATCAATAACTTTAGTTTTAAAATTAGTTGTAAAGAAAAAATAACTGCGCTGATATCTTAGCCGAAAAGTTGTATCCAGGGCCTTTACACTTGCTGTTCCATTCTCAAATATCATATCTTGCCAACGGACAGAGTCGGCCATGGCAAGGGGTTTACCGTTTTTGCTTACGATAAATGAGGTAACATTATAGATCCCATTTTTAAATGGCTGTTTGGCGGCTGTATTATGATCTTGCTTATAAAAACTATAGTCATTAAAAAATTGCATTAAAACGAATAATAATATGAAAACCACCTTTAACACCATCCTGCTTACACGCATCCATTTTTTAGCATAGTTATAACGGTAACCCTTAGTTGCCGGCACAGGCTTGTTTAACAAAAAGAAGCTTATCATTCTCTTGCCGTCATTAGCCAATAGAAATATACAGCATGTAACAATATTTATGGCATGGAGCTTTACCGGAATGTCATAACTAAGGTTTAACATCATCACATTAAAAAATACACCGGCTGCAATTAAAATACCTAAAGTGACGGTTGGGCGATATAACAAAAAGCAACCGGCAAGAACCTCCATGCAGCCCGAAAATATCTGATATTTTTTTGAATAACCCAGAAACATCCATGACAAGCGCATAGGTAAAAAATCGCCAAGGGGTGTGGCTAATTGATGGAGGTTAGGGAAAGGCATTTGCAAGGCAAACAGTTTTTCCAGGCCATAAATAAAACAATTTAAGATTACAAAATATCGCACAAAAAGGCACAGCCAGTAGTTAAGCTCTGTGTAATTTCTACGAAGACGATCCATTAAAGACCAAATGAAGCAAACAATTGCACTTACGCTTATCGCGAAACTAAGCCTTGCCCACGCAAAAGATGTATCGCTGCTGCCGTTTATGGGGACAAGAGTTGGCCTGATGTGAAATAGGTTTGCATTTGTAAATTCTACCAGCCAATAGATTAGTTTGTCTGGGTATCGTGTAATATAGTAAACACCGGGTACATCGTCTATCCAGTTCCAGGGAGTGGTTTGAAGAATGAAGTAAATGAATAGAAACCGAAAAATTATTTTACGCCAGATAGGCCATATTTCACCGGTTTCATCATCAGCCATAAGAAGGAATTAGAATTGTGATTATAAGTTAGTTAAAAATTAAAAAACTATAATAAGCAATTGGTAGCGGGCACCAGATTATAATTTGATCAATGAAATACCCTATAAAACGAAAACGGAGACCAACATTTATTCAATGTGATCTCCGTTTTACACTCCAACATTAACCGTAGTTGCCGGTGAAGCACCAATAACGCTTTCTAGTATCCAACCGATCTGACTTCCTTTGCCGACTCGCGGCATTTACTAATCAAATCATCGCTTTCTATCCACTGTTCTTCGTAAAGTACTGTGCAATCTGCGATACCCCTTTATAAACCTGCCCCGGTAATTATTTCACTGACGTGAATTAAACTTTGGCGATCTATTTTCATCCATTTACCTGCTCGCGCAGCTGTCCGGTTTCATTAGTTTCACTTCCGTAAATTTCACTCTTATGGTTACCGGCTCGCGCCTTCTTCCAATTTAGTGCTTTATTTTCCGCAGTAGTTTAGAGACTTCCCTTGATCTTTAGCTCGCCCGAAGGTTTACCCGATTCAATTTCCGTATCCCAAGGCTGTCAAAGTACGTCGTTCTTGATGAATGCAATATGGGGTTTAAAACAACACATGTCAAGAGCTAAATGAAAATAATTTCTTAATATTTTGCAAAGTGTTGAAAATGAGCGACATTATTTTATCATTAAAAGATGTTTCATCATTTTGGGAGTATTTTGCTATCGTTTGTTATACAGAGTGGGCAAATTAGGAGATTGTTTATATCTCGAATGTGATTTTGATATAGCAATTTTAGTAAATTTTGAAGAATAAAATTTACTAAAACCCTATAACGCGAAAACGGAGACCGACTTCCGTTAGGTTGTGGTCTCCGCTTCTACTCTCATTTAACCGTGGTCAACTGAAAGCAATCTCAAACGCTTTGTAGTAATTTAACCGATCCACCATCAAAACTACCGAAGCAGTATATCCTGTAAGATCATCTATTGTTCCATCAATCCCCGAAGAGCAAGATGAAATATTGATACCTCTTGTAAATCCTTCCCGGCTAACCCTTTCACTGACGTGAGTTAAACTTCTGTAAGCTTTCGTAGTGCAATGGTCTACTTGCGTAAACCGTAAACTCTATTAGTTTTTACGTCTGTTAAAACTTTACTTTCTTGAATTTCTGCTTGCGCTGCTACTCAATTTAGCGTGGTATTTTCCGAAATAACTTAGGGTCTTCCCTTGATCTTTAGCTGGCCCGAAGGTTTGCCCGATTCAATTTCCGTATCCCAAGGCTGTCAAAGTACGTCGTTTCCGATATTTCTAAAGTAAGGCGCGCAGGCTTATTGCGCAAATAAATTTTATGTTTTTTCTTAACAGGTTATTAACACTAAAAGCATAGGTTATTAACAATGATATTATTAGCCAGAGGTTGGGAATAATGCGATTAAACTAAAAATATCAGTTTAGATTAACAATGAAGTTATTCACAAACGAGCTTCATTTTTGTAAAGTTGAAACTCGTAAAAACGCACGTCTTACTAAAATCTTTAAATTTTTTCTGTTAAATGTTTCCAGTATCGCTTAGGAATATGGCGTAAATGAAGTTTGGTATTTTTACGTGCGGGTATGTTTACGCTGGTAAAATAGTTTTTCCAGAGATCCTGATACACAACTTCACTATCATTAAAAGCGGCTATTACATTGCCCGGATTAGCGGTAGCAAAATCTAAGGAAATATATTGTGTATCGTGCAGGTCATAATAAACACCATAACTGCGGCGGATATCGTATATCATCCATTTTTGGTCGGCATATCGATCACGAAAATGCTTAATTAATAATGGAATTATATTAAAATCGGGTTCCACAGCTGCGTAAAACGTTTTATCCTTTAATTCCTGAAAACGTATAAATGCCTCCATCCTATGCCGCTCGCGCCTAACCATTCTCACAATTTCAGAAACCCGCATTACGTATTTGTTCCCATAATCTTCTTCAATATTTTGATTACTATCAAAGGCATATCTTATATATCCAAGCATATTATCGTCTTCACCTTCCATTTCGGCCATGTGTGCGGCATATAATCTTTGTAAGCCCATTGCAGAAAGTTTTTGCTTTAAGCCCTTTAATACGCGGGTAGCGCGGGTATTTTCGGTCACAACTGTAATTACATTTTCAAATAATGCAGTATTGCGCCACTCCCCTTTTTGCAAACGAACAAGGCCCAGCTTTAATTCATAAATATCAAATACGGCCGTAAGTAGTCCTTCAAACGAGCCATCGTAGATCAAGGTGGTCATTTAAAATAAATTTAGCTGTACCGTTGTGTTTTTGATATACTTGCTTTGCGATTCGGCCAAAATAAATTGTTTAATAGCCGTACCGGATAAGTCGCGACGTTCAAATTTTGGGCTATGGCAGATAATAAAATACCGCGCACGATTAACAGCTATTCCTATTTTTTTTAACTGGTCCCAGTTTAAGCGGCCAAACTTCCTGGCGCTTACAATTTTTTCGGCAGATTGCACGCCTATACCCGGTACGCGTAAGATCAGCTGCAGATCGGCTTTGTTAACATCAACAGGAAATGACTGCAAGTTTCTAAGCGCCCAACTTAATTTAGGGTCGATATCCAGATCGAGCAAAGGATTATCGCCGTTTACAATTTCGTTAACATTAAAACCGTAATTACGCATTAACCAATCTGCCTGGTAAAGTCGGTTCTCGCGTACCATAGGTACCGCCGTGTTTAAGGCGGGCAAGCGGCTGTCGCTCAAAACAGGCACATAACCAGAGTAATAAACACGCTTTAATTTATAACCTTTATAAAATTGATCTGCCATTTGGAGTATCTGCTGATCAGATTCAGGCGTTGCACCAATAATTACCTGTGTGCTTTGCCCTGCAGGCGCAAAAATCGGCGCTTTTTTAAATAGCTTTTTTTCGTCCTTACGCAAAATGATCTCATTTTTTAAGAAATTCATTGGATTGATCATATCCTGCCGGTTTTTGTCGGGGGCTAAAAGTTTTAAGCCTTCGGCAGTTGGCATCTCCAGGTTTACACTTAGGCGGTCGGCATATAAGCCGGCTTCTCGCATTAATTCGTCGCTTGCACCGGGGATGCTTTTTAAATGTATGTAACCATTAAAATTATGCTCGGTACGCAGTTTTTTTGCCACCTGTACCAAACGTTCCATAGTATAATCTGCATCTTTAAAAATGCCTGAGCTTAAAAATAATCCTTCTATATAATTACGGCGGTAAAAGTTTATGGTAAGATCAACCACTTCCTGTACCGTAAAGGCAGCGCGCTTTATATCATTGCTTTTGCGCGAAACGCAATAAGCACAATCAAAAATACAAACGTTGGTCAGCAGAATTTTAAGCAAAGAAACGCACCGCCCGTCTTCGGTGTAAGTGTGGCAAATTCCATTACTGGCGTTACCCAAGCCTTTATCTTTATTTTTACGCTTGCTACCGCTCGATGAGCATGATACATCGTATTTGGCAGCATCGGCCAATATGTTAAGCTTCTCGGTAATCCTGTCCACATTCATCTCTCAAATTTACTAATATTTTTAGTAAATTATAAATGTGGTTAAAGTATTTTAAACAAAAAAGGGCTAAACTATTGTTTAGCCCTCAATTATGCCGTAAAAGTATTATTTTTCTTTAAAATGATTAATGATCAAAGTGGCCAGCTCTACCCCTATGCGTTCCTGAGCTTCGTTAGTGGAAGCACCAATATGCGGTGTAAGTGAAATTTTTGGATGGCTTAAAATTTCCTGGCTCGGCGTTGGCTCGTTATCAAAAACATCTAAACCTGCAAAAGCAATTTGTCCGTTATTTAATGCCTCAATAAGATCGTTTTCATTCACCAATCCGCCGCGTGAACAGTTAATTGCACCTGCCCCTTTTTTCATTTTAGCGAATGAAGCGGCATCCAAGATCGGCTTATCAATAAAAGGGGTATGGAGCGTAATGAAATCGCTTTGCGCAATGATATCTTCCTGGCTTGCGGTTTTAACAGTTGCCTTAACCACCTGGCCGCCGCCTAAAGTAATTTCAACTTCGGGGTTAAACGGGTAAAGGTCATAAGCTAAAACTTCCATACCTAAACCAATTGCCATTTTTGCAACCTCGCGGCCAATACGGCCAAAACCAAGAATGCCCAAGGTACGGCCACGAAGTTCTATGCCCTTGGCATATGATTTTTTTAAATCGTTAAATTTAGTTGCTCCTTCAACCGGCATCTTGCGGTTGCTATCCTGCAGAAAGCGTGCACCCGTAAACAGATGCGCAAAAACCAGTTCGGCAACAGATAATGACGAAGACGCAGGCGTATTGTAAACGCCAATACCTTTACTTTTGGCATATTCAACATCAATGTTATCTACACCTACCCCACCGCGGCCAATTAGTTTTAAATTAGGGCAGGCATCAATTAAAACCTGGCGTACCTTTGTAGCACTGCGCACTGTAATGCCATCATAATTTTGAAGTACGGCCGCAAGTTGTTCCTGCGGAACAAAGGTCGTATCAACGGTAATCCCGGCTTCTTCAAGCATTTGCTTGCCTATTGGGTCTATACCATCGTTAGCTAATATTTTGATCATGTTATTTATTGTTGAGCCCCCAAACCCCTAAAGGGGGGCATATATTTTTCCCTTTACGGGGCGGGGGAGTTAATTTTTTTCTGCAAATTCTTGCATGGCATCTATAAGCGCATGCACGCTGGTTATAGGCAGGGCATTATAAATAGATGCGCGAAAACCGCCTACACTGCGGTGGCCTTTTATACCTACAATGTCTTTATCGTCGCATAATTTTAAGAAAGGCTTTTCGTGCTCCGGGTTTTCTGTTACAAAACATACATTCATAAAAGAGCGGTCTTCATGTACGCACACGCCTTTAAACAGCGGATTACGGTCTATTTCTTTATATAATGCATCGGCCTTTGCCTTATTTTCTTTTTCGATCTCAATTACGTTGCCTTTAGCTTTTAACCAACGCAGCGTCAGCATCGATACATAAATGGCAAATACCGGAGGTGTGTTATACATAGAGCCGCCTTCGATCTGGGTTTTGTAATCAAACATTGCGGGAATCTTGCGATCCACCTTACCCAAAATTTCGTCTTTAACAATTACAAGTGTAACACCTGCGGGGCCCATATTTTTCTGTGCACCGGCATAGATCAGCCCAAAATCGGCAACGTTTACTTTGCGGCTGAAAATATCTGACGACATATCTGCAACAATAGGCACAGGCGATTTCATAAACTCATGAAGCTGGGTGCCGTAAATGGTGTTATTAGATGTGATGTGAAAATAAGCAGCGTCTTCGGGAATGGTAAAATTTTTAGGAATATAGGTAAAGTTTTTGTCTTTTGATGATGCTAAAACTACAACCTCGCCAAAGTTTTTAGCTTCTTTAAGCGCTTTGTTCGCCCACACGCCTGATTCCAGGTAAGCAGCTTTACCATCGGAAGGTAGTAGATTATAAGGAGCTAAGGCAAACTGTGTGCTTGCACCACCCTGCATAAATAAAACAGAATAACCTTCGGGAACTTCAAATAACTCTTTAACCAATTTAACAGCTTCATCAAGTACTGCCTCAAACTCTGCCGAGCGATGCGAGATCTCTAAAATAGATAAACCTATTCCATTAAGATCAATTACAGCTTGCGCAGCTTGCTTCAATACCTCATGTGGCAAGATGCCTGGACCGGCACCAAAATTATGTTTCATAATATAATATTTTGGGCTACCGTTTTTTAAATAGCCGCCCCGAAATTAAGAATTGAAATATTAAAATGATAATAAAATCCATCATTTATTAGCAATGATTTCTGCCATGTGGCTCCAAGTTAAAAATCTTATAGCAACTGGTTAAAAGGGATGTTTAAGGCCGGCAATGGCTTTTGCCGGATCTGAAGATGAAAAAACCGAATTACCGGCTACAAAGGCTGTTGCGCCGGCAGCTATTAATTGATTAATATTAGCCTGGTCTACCCCACCATCTACTTCTATTTGCAACTGTTTGCCCGATTTTTGAAGCAGCGCTGTTAGATCATTCAGTTTCTTATAGGTATTGGAAAGGAATTTTTGACCGCCAAACCCCGGATTTACAGACATTATTAAAACCAGATCTAAATCATCAATGATATCAACCAATGTGTCAACAGGTGTATGCGGGTTTAGGGCAACACCTGCTTTGCAGCCTAATTCTTTAATCAATTGAACGGTACGATTAAGGTGTGTACAAGCTTCCATATGAACGGTAATGCCATCTGCACCTGCTTCCTTAAACTGTTTAAGGTAACGGTCGGGATCAACAATCATCAGGTGCACATCAAGCGGCTTTTGGGCATACTTTTTAACCTGCTTTATTACCGGGAAGCCAAATGAGATATTTGGTACAAACACACCATCCATCACATCTACATGTATCCAGTCCGCTTCGCTTTGGTTCAGCATTTCTATATCGCGCTGTAAATTGGCAAAGTCGGCAGAAAGTATTGAAGGTGCAATGAGGTGGTTCATAGTCCAAATATAGGAATTGACTTGGTTAAGTAAACTTTTAAAAGAACCAACAAAAAAAGGCCTCCTATAATGGATGCCTTTAATATTTAGATAGTCTTAAAGCTTAAGCTTTTGGGCCTTCTGTACGTTCCGGCCTTGGCAAAAGCACTTTGCGCGATAATTTTAATTTACCTTGTTTATCAACGTCAATTAATTTTACCTTAACAATCTCGCCTACTTCAAACACGCCATCCATGGTTTCTATACGGCGGTGGTCAATTTCGGATATGTGCAGCAAGCCATCTTTACCCGGCATGATTTCAACAAACGCACCAAATGGCATTATCGATCTTACTTTACCTTCGTAAACTTCGCCAACCTCCGGTTTAGAGGCAATTGCACGGATGCGCGATACCGCAGCATCAATAGATTGCTTGTCATCACCAAATATCTGAACAATACCCTGGTTGTCTTTTTCTTCAATAGAAATGGTTGCACCTGTTTCGCGCTGCATTTCCTGGATGATCTTACCACCGGGCCCAATAACTGCACCAATAAATTCTTTATCAATTTTAATGGTAACAATACGTGGTGCAAATGGCTTGTAGTCTTCACGCGGTGCGCTCAAAGTTTTTGCCATTTCGCCGAGGATATGCAAACGGCCTTCTTTAGCCTGATCTAAAGCGTTGGTTAATACTTCGTATGATAAGCCATTGATCTTCAAATCCATCTGGCATGCAACAATACCTTTTTCGGTACCGGTTACTTTAAAGTCCATATCGCCTAAATGATCTTCATCACCTAAGATATCTGAAAGGATAGCATATTTAGTACCCATTTCATTAGTGATCAAACCCATTGCAATACCGGAAACAGGCGCTTTGATCTTTATACCGGCATCCATTAATGCCAGTGTACCGGCACAAACCGTAGCCATTGATGACGAACCGTTTGATTCTAAAATATCAGATACCACACGTATGGTGTAAGGGTTTTCATCCTCAGCCGGCAATACCTGCTTTAACGAACGCATAGCCAGGTTACCGTGGCCAATTTCGCGGCGGCCTGCACCACGGTTAGGGCGAACCTCGCCGGTTGAAAAGCCCGGGAAATTGTAGTGAAGCAAGAATTTCTGATAACCGTTAATAAACGCACCATCAATCATTTGCTCATCATCTTTAGCCCCTAAGGTTACGCTGGTTAAAGATTGCGTTTCGCCCCGGGTAAATACTGCCGAACCGTGTGCAGCGGGTAAATAACTCACTTCGCTCCATATTGGGCGTATCTCTGTAGTTTTACGGCCATCTAAACGTTTGCCTTCATCTAATACCAGGTTACGGATAGCATCGTACTCTACATCGTGATAATATTTTTTAGCTAAAGACTTAGTAATGTCATCTATTTCGCCTAAAGTAGCGATGTAAGCATCACGTACTTCTTTAAATTTAACCGAGCGCTCATCTTTACCTGAGGCAGAAGATGCTACAGCATAAACCTGATCGTAAGTGGCAGCATAAATCGCTTTCTTTAGATCCTCGTTGCTATGCTCATGGCTATAGGTACGTTTAACGGTTTTACTAACCTCATCAGTCAATTCTTTTTGCGCTAAACATTGCACCTTAATTGCCGCGTGTGCAAATTTGATGGCTTCTACTAATTCAGCTTCCTGAATTTCTTTCGATTCGCCTTCAACCATATTAATGTCGTGCTCAGAACCTGCAACTATAAATTCTAAAGTAGCGGTTTGCAACTGGCTCAGCGTAGGGTTAATGATTAACTGGCCATCTACCTTAGCAACGCGAACTTCTGATATCGGGCCGTTAAACGGAATATCTGAGACAGACAACGCCGCCGACGCTGCTAAACCAGCTAAACAATCGGGCATAATATTTTTATCGGCAGAGATCAAAGAGATCATTACCTGGGTATCGGCATGATAATCTTCGGGGAACATGGGGCGTAAGGCACGGTCTACTAAACGAGATATCAATACCTCATAGTCTGATAAACGTGCCTCACGGCGTAAAAAACCACCCGGTATGCGGCCTGTGGCAGCGTATTTTTCCTGATAGTCTACAGAGAGCGGCAAAAAGTCGATGCCTTCTTTTGCATCCGGCGATGATACCACTGTTGCTAACAACATGGTATCACCCATTTTAATCACTACAGAGCCATCTGCCTGTTTGGCCAGTTTACCGGTTTCGATCTCAATGGTGCGGCCGTCACCTAAATCGATGGTTTTGTTAATTACTTTGTAACTCATTTGTTTTGGTTTGCGATACGCTTTTCATCTTTTAGAACGTATCTTATTATTTATTTAAATCGATGTTTTTAATGCAAAAAAGCCATCCGGTAAATTCGGACGGCTTTTTATTATTTCTTAAAAAAGTTACTTAATGATATCACGCAATTCGAGCGCTTTGATGATAGCACGGTACCTGTTAATATCCTTTTTGTAAAGGTAAGCGAGCAACCCGCGGCGTTTACCTACTAACTTTTGAAGTGATAATTGGGTAGAAAAATCTTTCCTGTTTTTCTTTAAATGGCCGGTTAAATGCGCAATACGTGTCGTAAATAATGCTACCTGGCCTTCTGTTGAGCCTGTATTTGTGGCTTCGCCACCATGTTTTGCGAAAATCTCTGCTTTCGTCTCTTTACTTAAATACATTACCTGAATAATATTAAAGCGGTTAGTTATTTTGTTAATTGTGGCACAAAGATACGCTTTTAAGTGAAATTTAGAAAGGCAAATTCAAAACAGATTTTATACATTTATGCTAATAAATAATCCATTATTATCATGCTTAAAAAGGGAGAACACATCGAAGGCACTCCTGCCGAATTGCGGACGCTTTTAAATAACGACCCAGAAGCCACGGCCTTTTTCGAAAGTTTATCTAAATCTTATAAACAAGGCTACTGCGATTGGGTTGGCTCGGCAAAGCAGGAAGATACACGAAAAATACGCGCAGAAAAAGCGATGACTATGCTTAACAACAAACAAAAAACCCTTAAAACCTAATTGTTTTATTGGATAGAAAGTAAGTACATCTGTTTCTCATCCGGTATGCAGCGCGCTGTTGTAACAAACGTATTACACATGGCTTTTTCTTGGCGTTAACTGCATATTAATGTTGCCAATATTTTTGTTTATCTATAATATTTTCAATCTTTAGTGGGCACAACAGATAGGCAATTTATCGAAGGATTTAAGAAATCTGTATATATGATAAGTTATAATAAATGTGCCACCGCCAATTACCTAACTTAACATAATTAGATTAAACCTCCAACCATGCGTTACGCCTGTTTGATTATCACATACACTTCTGCTGTGCAAACAAGGCGCATTATTGATAAACTAAACAATGGCGATTTCGACTTTTATATCCATCTCGATAAAAAAGTTAATATTAATACGCACAGGTCGCTGTTTAACATCCCTGGTGTATATTTTATTAAAAACAGGATAAAAGTTAACTGGGCCGGGTTCACTATCGTGCAGGCATCGTTTAACGGCATTAAAGAAATTGTAGCCTCAGGGCGTGAATATGCCTTCATTAATTTAATGAGTGGGCAAGATTATCCTGTAAAATCAGCGGATTACATTAGTGAGTTTTTAAGCAGGAATATTGGCAAACAACTAATTAACGCCCGCAATTTTGACGAGTGGACCGAAGCAAATTCCCGGATAAACCGGTTCCATTTAACAGACGTAATATTTAAGGGCAAATATGTGCTGGAAAAAATGCTGAATAATGTTTACCGGCATAGAAAAGCACCAAAATGGCTTAAATTTTATGGCAGTAATTCTACTTTTTGGACCTTAAGCCCAGATTGTGCTAACTATGTGGTGAATGTGGTAGAAAGTAACATCGGTTTATATTATTTTTATAAATACACATGGGGGAGCGATGAATTTGTGTTTCAAACAATGATCATGAACTCGCATTTTATGAACCAGGTAGCCGATAATAATTACCGGTATACAGATTGGTCTGGCGGGGGGGCACACCCTAAAACCCTGCTAACAGAAGACTTTCATAAAATAATGGAATCTGATGCTATTTTTGGTAGAAAGTTTAGCATAAAAACCGATTCTCTTGTGATGGATATGATTGATGAAGCCAATGTTAACTACGAAGCATGGCATACCTCATAGATATAAAGGCTTTCGAAGATGACCGGGGAACGTTAACGGTTATAGATCATATTTTGCCGTTCAATGTTTCGAGGGTATATTATATACAAGGCGTTGGGCTTAACGAAAACCGGGGTGGCCACAGGCATTTTATCTGCAGAGAAGCTGTTGCAAGTATACAGGGCTCATTTGTTGCCCATGTAATAAATCCAAAAGGCAATTTTGAATTTAAAGTAGAAAACAATGCGAATTGCTTAATTATAGAACCGGGCGACTGGCACGAGTTTTACAATTTCACGCCCAATACAGTATTATTAGGATTGTCATCGACTGCGTATGATAAAACTGATTACAGCACACAACCTTTACCGTTTGAGGTTATTGATGGAAGCTGAAAATTTCACCTACAACAACCAACAATCTGCCGATATAGGGATTATCGGAAGCGGGATAGCTTGTACCGTAACCCTGATCAACTTGTTAGAACAATTACTCGAAACCGCTCCCAAAAAAAAGCTTTCTGTAACTGTTGTAGAAAAGCATAACGAATTGTGGAAGGGTATCCCTTATGGCTCGCGGTCTTCGGTAAATGGGTTAACCATTACAACCATAGCCGATTTTTTTACAGATGAACGAGACTACGATAAATTTTTCGATTGGTTTCTGCTTAACCTCGATGGCTTTATTGCTGAATTTAAAAGTAGGGGCGGTAATGCAGCCGAAAATTGGTTGATAGATAATGAGCACGCGTTAATGGCACATCGGTGGGATGAAGTTTACTTACCCAGATTTATTATCGGCAATTATTTTCAACAAAGGCTACTAAACTTAAAAACACAGGCAGAAGTTATCGGACTGGTCAATTTCAAAATAGTAGACGGTGATGCAATTGCGGTTACGCCATCCGGTTCAGGGTATAACATTACAATAAATCAGGCACACAGTTCGGCACTAAATGTAAATGCACGAAAGGTGGTGTTAGCCATCGGTTCGCCTCCCGAAAAAAAACTTAGCGCGGCGTTCGATACGGGCAGCGGCGCAATTTATATCGATAAGATTTATATGCCATCGATAGAAGAAAATGTGTCGGTGATGGTTCTAAAATTAAAGGATTTGCCCGTTAATGAGCGAAATATCCTGATCATTGGCTCAAACGCCAGCACAATAGAGCTTTTGTATTTAATCGCCAATACAAGCGATATTTTAAGCCTGGTGAACTATATTACGCTGCTTTCTACAAGCGGAAAATTGCCGGCACATATTACTTACAGCCTTAATAGTCATGCTGTAAATGCTAACCTAAGCGTATTGGAACACCAAGGCAATTACAGTATAGAAATGCTGATCGCCGCCGCGGCTAAGGATATTGAGTCGATGCATGGGCATGAGGTTTCTGTACCTGATATTGATACTATCGTGGGGCACACCTTAAAGCTATTGGAGCCGCTTGACGATCACGCCAAATCACAGTTTTATGGAATTCATGGTGTTAAGCTGGCCAAATTGTTCAGACGGTCTGGCGCCGACTATAAAAAAGCAACGGAGGCTTTGACAAAAAGTGGCAAACTGCAAATATTAAAGGGCAGTTTGGAAAGCATCCGCCAAAAAAAGCAAGCGGCGGTTTTAATATATAATACAGATATGCAGCAGCATGTAGAATTTGAAAAAACTTTTAAAGTAGTGATCAACAATACCGGGTCCGAAGATCTTATCAATTCATCATCGCAATTGATCCAAAACCTCGTCACACAAAATAAATTAAAAGTAAACCACTCGGGTAAAGCCTTTGTGGTTAATGATAAACTGGAAGCAGCGCCAAATTTGTATGTGATCGGGCCGCTTATTGGCGGCAATTATAATAAGCTGCTTAAATTCTGGCACCTGGAAAACGCATCGCGCATTATGTACCTGGCACCATATCTGGTTAAAGAGTTATTATCCTGATCTTATTCGCTCCTTAAACTTTTAACAGGGTTTGATAATGCCGCTTTTATAGTTTGCGTACTTAAGGTTAATAATGCCGTTAATAACATACCAATGCCGCTCAGCGCAAACAACCACCAACTGATTGCGGTGCGATCTGCAAAGTTTTGCATCCAAATGTGCATGGCCCAAAAAGCAGCTGGCGTTACTATAACAAATGAAAGGAAAACTAAAGCTACAAGCTCGGTAGAGAGTAAGGTTACAATTTGCGATACTGAGGCACCTAATACCTTCCTTACCCCTATTTCTTTAGTGCGCGTCCTGGTTGTATATATGGCCAGGCCAAGTAAGCCAAGGCAGCTGATCAATATGGACAGTCCTGAAGCCCAGGTAAGCAACTGCGATGTATGTTGCTCACTTTCATAAAATTTGCGGATGCTTTCGTCATAAAACGTATACTTAAAATCATCTTCGGGATAGATTGATTTCCAGGCATTTTGAATTGATGCAAGCGTCGCTTTCCATTCTTCGCCCCCGGCTGTTTCCGGCTGTAATTTTATATGAATGATATCATTGTTATACTTATTTGGACAATATAATATTGCCAAAGACTTTATCGGGGTATGTATAGATTCTTGTTGAAAATCTGCAACTACGCCAACAATTGTCATTCGCTTATCGCCGTTATATTTATCGAGCGTTTTACCAATCACATCATTTGCGTTTTTAAAACCTATAGAACGGGTGTAGGTCTCATTAACTAAAAATCCGCTGGTGCTATCGGCTTGCCTGATATTACGACCGGCGAGTAATTTTATACCATATAATTTAATAAAGTTCTCGTCGCCATATTTTTGAAACAGTTCACTTTTTAACTCTTTCTTGCCGTCTTTATAAGTTATCTCCGTGGAGTTTGTGTTGTTTGACGATGGCGGGTTGCTCCCTTTGCTTACCATTGCAACGCCCGGCATTGCCTTAAGCTGATTAGCAAAAACACCGATCTTGTTATTGTTGTTATGTTTCCATGGCGTGTTTATATAAACAATGGCGTCTTTGTTAAAACCCAGGCTTTTGTGGGTGGCATAATAAATTTGTTTGCTTACAAGCAAGGTTGCCATTATAAAAAACTGTGCAATAACAAACTGGGTTACCGTAAGCGATTTTCGCATCCATGCATTGCGCGACTGGCCGGTGTTTACAGCCGATTGGCCCTTAAGAACATCAACAGGTTTATAGCCTGATAATACCATTGCCGGGTAAAAACCCGAAAACAGGCTGACGATCAATGTAAGTAATGCCAGGAAAAGAAGAAGACCCGGTTGATTAAGAAAATTCAGTTTGATATCAGGTGATATAAAATCGGCAAAAAGTTTTAGAATAAATGGTGCGCAAACCATTGACGCCACAACAGCCAAAAGCGTGATCATAAAGGTTTCGCTTAACAATTGCACAACAAGCTGCAAACGTGTGCTGCCAATAGTTTTACGGATACCGATTTCTTTGGCCCGTTGCGATGCTTGGGCAGTTATAAGGTTTATAAAGTTGATGCAACCCAGCAACAGTAAGAATACAGCTATGATCAACAAACCATAGAGTGTAGTTTTATTAGCAAGCGTACCATCATCGTAAATGCCATACGCACGGTTAAAATGCAGGTCATTTAAAGGCTGCAATTTAAAACTGTGGGTGCTGCCTTTATCTTTGGGTGTTGGTGGATTATGTTTTCTGTAAAGTTGATTGAGCTTTGTTTCCATTTTTGATACGCTGCCGCCAACGGGTAACTGAATAAAAAATTGCGATGACGAGTTTGTGCCACCCCAATTTTGTAGCTGTAGGGTTTGGTTTAAATTAACCCGGTTATAAATGGTTTTATAAGAAATAAAATCATGAAATTTTAAATCTGTATTTCCTTTATATGCAGCTACGATCCCGGTTACAGCAACCTTAACAGAATCGTCATAAGCGATAATTTTACCGATAACCTGGTCTGGCCGCAGATTTGGAAAATATAACTTGGCGCGCTCATCTGTCAGCACAAGTTGATTTGGCTGATCCAACACATTTCGGGCAGATCCGGCAAGCCATTTGTATTTAAACAGGTCGAAATAACGTGCATCGGTAACAATAATTCCACCTTGCTGCTTAAAAGGCTTAACACTTGTACTTGGTACGGTTACATCAAATCCCCAAAAAGTGTAAAACGGCGCAGCCTTTTCTATTCCTGTTAATTCTGCCCTTACCGCATCGGGCAAAGGGCTGGTTACCCCGCTGTTAGACCCGCTTTCGCCGCTATAAGTAAAATCTGATACAACCCTATATATCCTGTTGCCATTAGGATGAAACTTATCGAAACTTAGATCGTGCTGAACGATAACATAAATAACTATGGCGGCGCTTATACCAATGCTGAGGCCAATTATATTGATGAAAGTAAAAAGCTTATGGCGGCCAATATTTCTTAACGCAACTTTAAGATAGTTTTTTACCATGTCGGGATATTTTGCAACTGTATACAAAATATTGTGCCATACGTATAATACTCTGATTTACAATATTATATTATGATCAAACCTCCGGATCAACGTTCGTAAATGTTACACTGTTGTTCGGTACTGATACAATAGTCTTCCCAAAAAATACAATAAAATATTTTAAATAAAGCAGTATTTAGTTTGAATATCTGGCGCGCAAAAAAATTGCTACATTTATTCAACCCAAACACGGCCGCAATGACTTTCAACAACTTCAGATCAGGTAAGGCAATATATGCTGTTGCGATGACTGCCATAGGTATTATTCATTTTGCATTTCAAAATTTCCCGGCCGGGCTGTTGCCGGTTCCCGCACATACACCAATACGAAACATATTAGTTTACTTGTCGGCGGGTGTTTTAACCCTTTCCGGCCTTTGGTTATAAACGATAAATATGTTCGACGCGGCGCATACCTCGCCGCAACTATCTGGGCTTTATTCCTGCTATTGGTGCACTTGCCAAAATTAGCCATGAAAATTAACGACGGAGGCGAATGGACCGGCACATTCGAGGTGGTATCGTTGCTCAGCGGTGCATTGATGCTTATCCGATCGGCAAATAGGGCAATTTTTAAAATAGCAAAATTTCTATTTGTAGCAGCATTAGTTGTATTTGGTGTTCAGCATTGTATATATGCGGGATACGTAGCTACGCTTATACCGGCCTGGGTACCAGGTCACCTGTTTTGGACCTATGTGGCAATGGCAGGTTTTTTTGCCACGGCTATTAGCCTCGCTATCAATAAATTTGTACGTCTTTCTACAAGCCTGCTTAGTGTCATGTTTATTTTATGGGTGTTAACGCTCCACATTCCCAGGGTGCTTGCCAGCTCAAAAATAGAACCCGAATGGACGAGCCTGTTCATAGCGTTTGCCATGAGCGGCATAGCCCTGCTTTCTGCAAGATCTTCACTTACCAAATAAACTTTTACTCTACCAATTGAAATTTAACTTTCTGCGTGCCCGCCATCAGGTAAAAAGCCCCTGCTTCTAAATGCCGTTTACCATCTGCATCGGGGAAGCTAAGATCACGCACGGGGTCTATCTCAAATTTATAAACCGTTTTACCCCCTGCTGCTATTTCCTTTTTTTCAAAATATTTTAACTCTTTCATCGGCCTGGAAATAGATGCCGCAGGCTGTGCAATATACCATAGTAGTGTCTCTTTGCCGGCCATCGTGCCTGTGTTGGCAACTTCGACCGTTGCTGTAAGCTTTTGCGATTTTCTGATGGTATTTGCCGATAGTTGTAAAGCTCCGTATTGGTAGTTAGTATAGCTAAGCCCGTAGCCAAACCAATAAAGCGGTTCGGTAGCAATGTCTTGATACCTACCAGAATTTGGCCTTGCGCTTTGGCGCATACTGTAATACACGGGTATTTGACCTGTGCTGCGCGGGAAGGTGATGGCCAGCTTGCCGCTGGGGTTTACCATTCCGGCAAGCACTTTGGCAACCGGGGTGCCGCCGGCAATGCCGCTTTGCCACATCTCTACAATGGCGTTAGCCATTGGCTCAAGTGCAGAAATATCTAATGGCCGGCCGTTTGCCAATATTAAAATAATTGGTTTTCCCACTGCTTTTAAACGTTGCATTAACTGTTGCTGAATGATAGGAAGCGCAATGCTAGAACGTGATGTATTTTCGCCGCTCCAGGCGCGCTTTTCACCTAAGCAAAGAATTATAGCATCTGCCTTTGAGGCTATGTTAACTGCTTCAGCAAAACCGGAAACATCCGCGCCGTCGAAACCGCTGCCCATAGCATAATTAATATCTGCGGCGGTACCAAGTTCGTCTTTAAGCGCCTCATAAATGGTTTTGGTGTCGCCCGGTCTGCCATGTGCTGCCCAAGATCCAATTAAATTTTCCTGATCTTTTGCTAAAGGGCCAATTAAGGCAATCTTTTTAAAATTGCCTTTCAACGGAAGTACAGCGTTTTCATTTTTTAGCAATACAATAGATTCTTCTGCCAGCTTTTCAATCGTGTTGAGGCTTTCGGGCTGTAAATAACGAATGGATTCATCTACTACCTTGGTATAGGGATGATCGAACAAACCCAAATTAAACTTTGCACGCAAAACCCTTACTACCGCGTCGTTTACCCGTATAATGCTTACCTTTTTATCTATAATTAATTGTTCGAGGTTTTGCTCCCAAACATGGTCGGTCATGTCCATATCAACGCCAGCATTAATCGCCTTTCGCCCGGCCTCACTTCGATTAGCTGCTACCCCCTGGTTTATCAGTTGTTCAACAGAACCCCAATCAGATATCACGAAACCGTCGTGTTTCCAGCGGTTTTTCAGTACTTCGGTCAGCGTATAGTAATTTGCTGATGCCGGCGTACCGCTTATGTCATTAAACCCGCTCATTAGTGTTGCCGCGCCCGCTTTTACCCCCGCTTCGTAAGGCGGCATATATGTTTCCCAAAGTGATTGGGGAGAAACATCTGCATAATGATAATCCCTGCCGCCTTCAGATAAGCCGTATCCTATGTAATGCTTAAGGCAGGCGGCAATGCTGTAAGGGTTTGTTAGTTTATTACCCTGATAACCTTTTACGGCAGCAACGGCAAAACGGCTATTAGTATATACGTCTTCGCCATAACCTTCAACAACACGGCCCCAGCGCGGGTCTCGGGCCACATCTATCATCGGCGAGAATGTCCAGTCGATCCCAGAAAGTTTAGCCTCTTTGGCAGCGATGGCACAAGCCTGCATTGCGAGGTCTGTATTGAAGGAACAAGCCTGCGCCAACGACGTGGCATAAATTGTCCGGAAACCATGTATCACATCGTAACCAAAAATTATTGGTATGCCCAATCGCGACTGTTCAATAGCGCGTTTTTGTATCTGATTACGATAAACCGGGTCTTCGCTAAAATAAATAAGGGAACCTATTCCCTCCGGTATGGCTTTTAAAGCTGCTTCAACATTGTTTACGTTATCATTACCACCTGCGGTTTCCTGGCTAAGCTGTAACACCTTTTCTTTAAGCGTCATCCGGCTTATTAGGTCCTGTATGCGAGCCTCTATTGGCGCTTTACTGTTTTCGTAAATGGGTGTTTTATTTTGCGCTGATAACTGATTAAAGAATAATAGTGCAGTTAAACACATAGAAAGTTTCTTCATCCGGTGTTGTTTGGTTAATTGGTGATGCTAAAAATAGAAATTTCTATTGCAAATGCTTGCGCGCGCCGATAAGTGATCTGTTATTTAAGATCTGTTTCTACCGGAAAGCCGAAGAGGCTTCGTGCTTTAATTATAGCAGCAACCTCGGCAGGTACATAATTTTCCCAGCCGGGTGCATCCTCTTTTATCATTTGTAAAACCTTATCTGTTTGCACCTGGAGGTTATTTTTATTGTAATCGGTAATGTCCTCTATTTTATTATTGGCCAACAAGTAAGCATAAAGGTCGACCAGGTGGGGCGGCAAAGAGAATTCTGCAGAGTTCATCACAATACCGTCGCGCAGGGTTGGGTAGATAAATAGCTTTACCTTACGGCTAAACAAAGTGGCGAAAGACTCTAAAATGCCACCGGGCAGGTCTTTATAATGCTCTTCAGAAAAAATATATTCCAGGTTGGGATAGCCCAAAACCACGCCTAACTTGAGCTTCGTTATATCCGATAAATACGCTACCAGTTTATAATATTCGTGGAAATTAGAGATCATAACCGTTTGCCCAAGTGAGCATAAAATGTCCACACGGTCCAGAAAGTCTTTTTCATCTATTTCGCCGGTAAGTTCTGCATCACGCTCTTTTAATGCCTGCAGGGTAAGTTCGGTTATTACTACCACCTTACTTTTATCTACATCCGGCTCATCCATAAACTGTTTAACGCCGGTGTTCAGCATATCCAGATGCACATTAATCAGTGGCCGGAAACGGCCGCGTATTACCACAATATGTTTTTTGTAAAGCACTTCAGATGGCTGCAGATTTTTCCCGTCGGGGCCAAAAACTGCAGCATCAGAGAAACCATATTTTACCAGGTGCAGGCTCATTAAACGGTTATCCACATTATCAAATCCCGGCCCCTCAAAACGTATCATGTCTATTTGAATGCGGTCTTTAGTAAGGTCATCCATTAAAGACAATAAAAACACCGCAGGTGCCTGCTGATAATAAAAACAAGCATAAATTAGGTTAACGCCTAAAATACCAACTGCCTGCTGCTGCAGGTTGTTGTCGTTATCGAGCATTTTAACATGCAGGATAACGTCATGGAACGGCCCGTTGGGCTCCATCTGAAAACGTACCCCCATCCATCCGTGGCCATCATTTGTTTTTTGGTAATTTAATGCCGAAAAAGTTCCAGAAAAAGCAAAAAACGTAGTATTATTTGCTCGTTGTTTAGATAAACGCTCTATTAACAGGCTGTACTCATGGTTTAACATACTCATGAGCCTTTGTTCACTTACGTAACGCCGAATTTGTTGTATACCATAAATAGCATCTGAAAAGGTCATGTCGTAAGCCGACATGGTCTTGGCTATAGTACCTGCCGCGGCGCCCGCCTTGAAGAAATTTGCAGCTACATCCTGCCCGGCGCCAATTTCTGCAAAAGAACCGTAAACGGTAGGATTAAGGTTAATGGTTAGCGCCTTTTGCTTGGTGCCCAGATTGCTATTATATGTGCCGCTCATGAGGTAGTCAGAATTTTGGGGTGAAGCGATGTCGCCGCAAATTTACAAAAACTATTGCTATAAGGCATGTAACAAAGCAAAAGCCCCGATGTTTACGTCAATGGGGCTTGTATTCTTAGGCGATGGTAGGCTTGCCTATCTGCATTCTTTTTGTAAGCCAGCGCCTAACGGGTTCATCATAAAACTTTAACAGCAGGTAAGCCATAACAACCGCCGACATAAAAGTAAGTACACCATAAAAAATGTCTGCACCTCGTGATACAACATGGTGTGCAGCCACCCAGGCTGTATAAATATAAATGAGCGGGTAGTGGGTAATATAAATAGGATAAGATATATCGCCGAAAAACTTGCACAGCTTAGCCGAAGAAGTATGCTTAAAATTGCCACTCGCGCCGATGTAAACAATTAGTGGGAACATTATAATGATGCTTAGCGAATCATAAAGCCCGTTAACCCAAAGGTGTTGTGCGCCACCAATACGAGGTATGGCAAGCACTAACAGCAGCAGCAGGCTGCTCCAAAAAAACGCATTCTTAATATTTGCGGTTTTTATAGTTCTCGAGAGTAACAGCCCCGCAAAAAATGGAAACATTACCCGGGTAAAGCCGATCTGTAATTGGTCGGGATCCAGCGACCACCCTCCTATTATATCACCGGTTTTACTTGTTACGGCGTATTGAACCAGCACAACTCCTGCGATGATCACGAGGATGGTTAAGGCAGATTTAGAAAATTTGCGCACGAATAAACCATAGAGAATATTAGCCACATATTCGAAAAACAGCGACCAGCCGGGTCCGTTAAGCGGGTGCATTTCGTGCCAGCCCCTGATATCCATAGATGTAGGAACAGGGATAAGCGTAAAACCTATCAGCATGACCAGCAGCATCCGCCAAACAGAGATGGTAGCTATCATAGGCCACAGCGCTGATGCCTGAAAATAAAAACATACCGCGCCTACGATCATCCCCATTACTACCATGGGCTGTAAGCGTACCAACCGGCGTTTAAAAAAGCCGCCGTTCGTCAGTTTATTCCAGCGGTCGTCATATGCATAACCAATTACAAAACCCGAAAGCAGGAAAAAGAAATCTACCGCGAGGTAACCATGGTTAATGATCTGATCGAGGTGACTGGTTGAGTGTGCTTCCATGATATGAAAGGCAACAACCGTAAAGGCAGCAACACCACGCAGGCCATCTAATATGGGGTAATGAGGTTTGGTTGGCAAGGAAGGTGTTGTCATGAATTAGGCGGCATTGATAAATCTGCAACAATTTTAGTGAAATAAATGTAACAGGCAAATATTCTATTCTTTATAGATAAAATGTATTTATAAAAGTTGCGGAAATATTTTTGACGATAAATACTGTTACTATATTTTCCTCAATTTATAGATCGGCCTACCCTTTTGGTTTATCCTTCTTAACCAGAATCCGGAAAGTCTATATTTTAATGCTTCAGGATTGTCAATACCTTAATATGGCGTTTTCCGACAATTCGATAATTATTTTTTCAATTTCTTTATGCCGGCTCTGTCACCAGATTTAAAATGCTTTTTGATATGCAACTCGGCTTACATTTTTATTTTAAATTTAAACTGCCCCTATACATCATTAGGTCAATTTCTTTATAATTAGCTCTTTTTCAGCCTTTTTTACAGTTGCCACAAAATCGGGTTTATAATTACCTTCTTCCGTTTCCACACTTATTTTTAAACCTTTTGCAATTGCTTTTAAACCCTGCAATTGTTGCTTGTTTTCAGGATGCATAATTAAGGTTTCCATAAAAAAATTTACTTAAAAGACATCTAAAACAACAAAACCTTCCTGAATATCAGAAAGGCTTTGTACCCAGCGCCGGAGTCGAACCGGCACGGTTTCCCACAGGTGTTTGAGACCAGCGCGTCTACCAATTCCGCCAGCTGGGCATTTGGTTCTTTCAGAACCGGGTCGCAAATGTATTTAAAGTCTCTTTAATCCGCAACAAATATTTTTGGCGGTAGTAAATGTCGGCAACTGCATTCAACCTGTCTGCTTTTGCAGTATCGTCCAGCTGTCCATAATCGCCGGTTTCCGCACCTAATTTTTGCTGCAGATCGTTCTCTATCTCCAGCACTTCGGCGGTTATTGTGGCCAATTCTTCACCATCATCAACTTCCATCAGGCGTTCGTTAATATCCATCATTTCCATTAAAAAATCCCCGGGTAGCTGCGGTTTAGCGCCCTCCTCCAGCAGATCGTGTTGTTTTAAAATATAGGCCAGCCGAGTATTTGGATTGGCCAGGGTTTTATATGCCGTATTATTTATGGTTGATAGTTCTAATATCTCCTGCTGCCGTTCTTCGCTCTCATTAGCATAAAAATCGGGATGGTATTGCTTGCTCAGATCGTAAAACTGCTTCTTAAGCTTCGCTTCATCTATTTTAAAAGCCTCCTGTATATTATAAAATTCAAAAAAGTTGATCATAACTGTTATAAGCTTTTAGCATACAAATGTACTGTTTAGTGTTTGCCTATTAGCCTTGAAGCTGTTTTTACAAAACTTTTATTACACTGTAAAATGCTTTAACTTGCTGCCTTAAATTCCCTGCATTGCAATACTATGAATCAGATGACAACCCTATCAGAAGTGTTAAACAAATTACGCACCGAAGGCTATACCGAAGATTTTAACATAAACCCCGGGCTTATAAAGTTAAATCCGGAAGAATTTGTGGTCGACCGTCATTTCCGTTTTGAAGGCGAGTCTAATCCCGACGATGAAGCCGTTGTATATGCAATATCCTCATTAAAAGGCGATGTGAAGGGCGTGCTGGTTGACGGTTATGGCACATCAAGCGACGATGCTACAGAAGATCTGGTGAAACCGCTTAAAGAGCGCAACAATTTATAAAACCCATTATTCGGGTTTTATTTTCAGTAACCGCTCCGCGTTACCATGTGTCAGTTTTTCAAAATCTTCAGTACTAATATTCAGCTGATCCAGAAACTGCTTCCCTTTCTCATTTTCTGCATAAGGGTAGTCTACAGAAAATAATAAGCGGTCTGTCCCGAATATCCCGAGCGTTAGTGCAAACGGCAGAACGGTAAACATGCCGCTGGTGGTAATGTTGACCTGAGTTTTTAAGATCTCGCTTAAAGAACGTTCAGAGTTTCGCATTTCTTTATTCAGCATCCCCTCAGTTCTTGCCATCATAAAGGGCAGCATTTCGCCAAGGTGGCCAATTATCAATTGCAATTTTGGGAAGCTGTCCAGCGTACCTGAGCCAACTAACCGGAGTATGTGGATGGCGGTTTCTGCATGCCAGCCAAAACCTGCTGTAGCCAGCGTAGAACTAACATCTTTTGGTAAACGCTTATAATATATATCCTGGATGCCCGGCGGCGGCACTGCAGGGTGTAAATACAACGGTACATCCAGCTGCTGCGCCTTCGCCAAAACCGGCGCAAATTTGGGGTCGTCTAAAAAGAGTGTATTAATAGTGCCGCAGATCATGGCCCCGCAAAAACCAAGCTGTTTCACCGCGCGTTCCAATTCTATGGCCGCATCCTCGGGAGTGGCCATAGGTAAATGAGCGAATCCTGCAAAGCGCGATGGGTTTAAGGCAATTTTTTCGGCCAGCGCGTTGTTGTAATCTTGCGCAAAAACAATGCCTTCATCGGCAGGAAGCAATTCTGCGCCGGGGCCGGCATAAGATAACACCTGCAAACTAATGCCGCTTTGGTCCATTAGGTCTAAGCGCAATTTGCCTATTTCGGGCAGCTTTTGGTTAGCCTCCTGAATACGGGGTGGTGCATCCGCGGGGTCTTGCAGGCCCCGGACAGCTAAAATTTCCTTTGGTATCCGCCCGCTTATCAACGGGAAAGAAAAATGTTCTTCGAGTGCTATAATTCTCATAACCGGTTTGTATGCAGAGCTAACAAACCAGTAGGAATTTAGTTGCCTCTATTTCTTTTTAGTGCCAGTGTCTGTACTGGAGACAGATTTTTTGCCTGATTGATAGTCTGAAACCGCTTTGTTACCACCTTCGGCGGCAGGTTTCTTTTTATCTTTTTTCATGTTGGTGCCTTTGCTCATGATCTTATTTTTTAAGGTTGATGTTTAGTGAAGATACAATAATAAACTAAAGCCGATATGGTTTTCGTATAAAACAAAACTGTTTTTTTTTCATGCAGTTATGCCCAAGCTATTCTTAAAAAACGAAGCCAGTTACCATGCATCATATTTTCGACGTCTTCCGGGCTATACCCACGCTTTTCAAATAAGCCGGTAAATTTTTGCAGATCGCTTATTGTTTCCAGGTCATAGGGGCATTGCTCGCGGCCAAATGCGCCATCAAGGTCTGTGCCCATGCCTGTATGCAAGGTGTTACCTGCCAGCTGACAAATGTGATCTATATGGTCTATGGCTTTTTCCAGGCCGCAATTCATCACTTTTGGATTTGATATACCCCGCTCCCATCCGGGCACCATCATCCAGGCATCAAGTGCGGCTCCTATTACGGCTCCTCGTTGTATCAGGGCTTTGATCTGCTCATCGCTATACTGGCGATTGTGGTTTACCAGCGCGCGGCAATTATTGTGGCTCGCCCACACATGACCATTAAAGCGACCCAACGCTTCCCAAAAACTATCGTCGCATAAATGCGTGGCATCAAGGACGATGTTTAGACGCTCCATTTCTTTTAGCAGGGCTTGCCCGGCTTCACCCATAAAACCGGTGGCGTCTGTCCCTTGCGCGTACCTCCCGGGCCCGTAATGAGCAGGGCCTAACGCCCGCAGGCCATAATTATAAGCAGTTTCGAGATAACCAATGTCAACGATAGAATCTGCACCCTCCAAACTTAAAATGTAACCTATCGGTTTAGTGTCGTTAGGTTCGCCGTTATTCCACAAGGCCAAATGTTTGTCTAATGTTGCCAGGTCATTAACCTGGAACATTTCGCCGCAGGCTTCCATTTCTTTGTACCAGGCTAACTGCCCTTGTGTTTGCGCCCATGCTTGTTGCGGCGAGTGCCAGCCCGGCAAAAGGTTCCAGGGCGCTACGTAGCGTGCTATTTGTGTGGCTACAACTAATCCAATATTACCCTTGCGTAGTTCTGGTAAGGATACCGTTGCCTTGCCACGATCTGGTTTATCGTCTAAACCCCGCTCGCGCTCATTTATTGCCGAAACTGGTTGCCTTAAGTCGCGGTTCCATTCCAGGGCGTTCATACTCAAGTCGAGGTGGGCATCTACTATGAACATTATACAGTTAGTTTGCGGTTGCGGGCAAGAGTCATCCATTCGCCGGTTATTTTCTTATTCTCGATTGTAAATACTTTATCATATAAAGCCACGGTTGGGCAAACATGGTATGGCATTACATAAATTACATCGCCCGGTTTGTAGCCATGATTTTTGCCTGCGTCAACTACCAAATGCTCTTCGCTCTGGCTAACTACCTGCAGATCGGGCGCATTTAAAAATCTAAGTCGTTTATCTAAAGTGTTTTCTGCCGCTACGGACTTATGCCCTAAGTCGAGGCAAATTTTTGTTTCAGTTGGTAAGGACACCACCCGGGTAATAATTAACGCAGCAGGTAAAAAGTCCTGCTCCTTGAAACTTTCGCTGTAGCCGGCATCCCAATAAACAAAAGTTCCCGGGCTGCAGATCACATCCTGTTTTTCTGCATAAAAAGGAAACGTTGGCGTTCCACCTGCCACTATTGTAGGTTCCTGCAAGCCTGATTCTGTTATAGCCGCTTTTAATTGTTGAAGTTCATCATATATAATTTCTGCCTTAAAATTTCTTGCCTGCAGATCGGCATCATGGATTTGGCCGTCATACGCATGCAAACCAACGGGCTTAACTCCTTTTAACAGGTTTATCTTTCTATAAAGTTCGAGCGCTTTTTCAGGAATTATGCCCGTGCGGTTCATTCCTACATTTAAATCAATATAAACCGGGATTTGAATTTGTGCATCTAGTGCCGCTGCCGAAATATCTTCAGCAGTTTCAATATCATCTATAAGGGACGAAAATTTAGTATCGGGATATTTTTCAATCAGCCGAATGAACCGCTTGATTTTCATACCGACCGGTTGGTATGCCAGCAAAACATCAGGGGCTTTGCACATGCCTAACAGTTCGGCTTCGGCAATTGTTGCACATTTAAATTTGGTGATTCCTTCCGCTATTTGCAGCAGGGCCGCCTCTTTACATTTATGAGTTTTTATATGCGGGCGTAAACGATTTGCATCGCCAGCCATTTTTATAGCCAACGCAATGTTAAGTTTCATCCTATCCGGGTATACAACCAGCGCGGGAGAATCCACTTCATTCACGTCATTAATAACATACCAACCGGTCAGATTGTCCATTACAACAATTCAAATATAGCCTCAATTTCCACAGGGATATTATCTGGCAGAGAGCCCATCCCCACGGCGCTGCGAGTACCCACACCGTTTTCTGTACCCCAAACTTTGGCGAATAGTTCACTACAGCCATTTATAACAAAGGGGTGTTTTTCAAAATCTGCCGTACAGTTAACCATCCCTAATACCTTTATAACCCGTTTAACATGGTTAAAACTCCCCAGGTTCTTTTTAATTGTTGCCAACATGGCCAGGCCAACTTGCTGTGCGGCCAGCTTCGCGTCGTTAATATCTAACGCCTCGCCAACACGGCCAATAATCAGGCTGCCATCACTTTGCACTGTACCGTGGCCCGATAGATAAAGATGTTTACCATCAACTAAACATGGTTTATAAACGCCAAGTGGCGCGGGTGCAGGTGGCAGTTGCAGGTTTAGCGCTTCGAAATTTTCGTCGGGTGTGGTCATTACAAGTTATTTTATACAATTATACAGCTTTAGCTAAACAAGCCAACAAGTGCAATAGCTTGTTTTTACGTCATGCTGACCGTGCCTTAAACCAAATCTATTTTATAATAGGTACTTTTGCAGCGTTTTTATGAGTAAGCACGGGAGAATTTTAGTGGCCATGAGCGGCGGGGTGGATAGCTCGGTAGCTTCGGTAATGCTGCATGAGCAGGGCTACGAAGTTATTGGCCTTACCATGAAAACCTGGGACTACGCATCATCCGGCGGGAGCAGTAAGGAAACCGGCTGCTGCAGCCTGGATAGTATTAATGATGCGCGTGCCCTGGCTGTGGGTTATGGTTTCCCGCACTATATTTTAGACATCCGCAGCGAGTTTGGCGATTTTGTGATCGATAACTTTGTCGACGAATATCTTGCCGGTCGTACCCCCAACCCTTGTGTATTGTGTAATACACATATTAAATGGGATGCATTATTAAAACGTGCCGATAAACTGGATTGCGAATTTATTGCAACGGGGCATTACGCTAATATCCGCCAGCATGATAACGGCCGTTATGTTATATCTAAAGGCCGTGATGAAAACAAAGATCAATCGTATGTGCTGTGGGGTGTGTCGCAAGCGAACCTTGCACGCACCAAATTTCCTTTAGGCAGCTTTGCCAAATCGGAGATCAGGCAGATGGCTATGGATATGGGCCAGTTAGAATTAGTCAATAAAAGCGAAAGCTACGAGATATGCTTTGTGCCTGATAACGACTATCGCGCATTTCTGCGTCATAAAGTAGAGGATCTTGACAAGCGTATTGGCCAGGGTAACTATGTGTTAGAAAATGGAACCATTGTTGGCAAACACCAGGGCTACCCTTTTTATACCATTGGCCAGCGAAAAGGCCTCGGCATTGCCCTGGGTGAGCCTATGTTCGTTACCCGGATAGAACCCAAAACTAATACGGTAGTGCTTGGCACGCAAAACGAACTGGAACGTAAACAAGCATGGGTTAAAAACCTCAATCTGGTTAAGTACGAACATATTAATAAGCCTTTAGACGCCGTTACAAAAATACGTTATAAAGATGCCGGCGCCGAAAGCACTATTCAACAGTTTGGCGATCACATGAAGGTAGATTTTGCACATAATGTATCTGGTATTGCCCCCGGCCAGTCAGCAGTTTTTTATGAAGGGAACGACCTGCTTGGTGGCGGTTTCCTGATGTAGTTCTATCCTCACAATCTCAGGTTGTAAACTTTTACCCGTTTAACGGGTTACCAAATTCAGATACGATAAAAAAACCGCATTGAAATTCGTGTTTCGGTTTCTTTGTGTTTATTTGCAGAACAATGGCGAAAAATTTACTTATTGTCGAGTCCCCGGCTAAGGCTAAAACTATTGAAGGGTATCTCGGAAAAGACTTTGTTGTAAAGTCGAGTTACGGGCATATCCGCGATCTGGTTAAGTCTGAGGATGCCATTGACATTGCTCACGAATTTCAACAAAAGTACGAAGTACCTGCCGATAAGAAGCAGATAGTAAGTGAGTTGAAGAAATTATCAAAAGAAGCTGAAATGGTTTGGCTTGCCTCTGATGAGGACCGCGAAGGTGAAGCCATATCCTGGCATTTATACGAGACGTTGGGATTAAAAGAAAATAATACCAAACGCATAGTTTTTCACGAAATAACCAAACCTGCCATTTTAAGGGCAATTGAGAACCCACGTACTATAAATTATAACCTGGTAAATGCACAGCAGGCCCGCCGCGTATTAGACCGTTTGGTAGGTTTTGAGCTTTCGCCTGTGTTATGGAAGAAGGTTAAACCATCGTTATCTGCGGGCCGTGTACAATCCGTAGCAGTACGCCTGGTAGTGGACCGTGAGCGCGAGGTTAATAAATTTAAAACCGAAGCTGCATTTCGCGTTGTTGCCATATTTGGCAAAGGCCGCGAGTCGTTCAAAGCAGAGGTGAACGAACGCTTTATTAAGCAAGAAGATGCCGAAAAATTTCTGAATGATTGCATTAAAGCGGATTTTAATATCAAATCGCTCGACACCCGGCCTGCAAAACGTTCGCCCGCAGCACCCTTTACTACATCTACATTACAACAGGAGGCTAGCCGTAAACTTGGCTTTTCGGTATCGCGTACCATGACGGTGGCGCAACGTTTATACGAGTCGGGTAAGATCACTTACATGCGTACAGATTCGGTTAACTTATCTGATACCGCTTTAGATGCCGCTACAAAAGAGATCGTATCTGCCTATGGCCAGCAATATCACTCGTTAAGGAAATATAAAACCAAATCTGCAAGTGCGCAGGAGGCTCACGAAGCCATTAGGCCAACGTATTTTAATGAGCACACTATTGACGGTGAGCCGGCAGAAAAGCGTTTATATGAGCTGATATGGAAGCGTGCGATAGCGTCTCAAATGAGCGAGGCACAATTTGAGCGTACAGTTGCCAAAATTAGTATATCAGCCCGCCCAGAAGAACTGGTTGCCAATGGTGAAGTAATGAAATTTGATGGCTTCTTAAAAGTGTACCTCGAATCTGTTGACGAAGAAGAGGAAGAAACCCCGCATGACGAGGCTACCGCTATATTGCCTCCGTTAACCAAGGGCCAGCAATTAGCCTTAACAGAAATGACCGCTACCGAGCGCTTCTCGCGCCCTCCGGCAAGATATACAGAAGCAAGTTTAGTAAAAAAATTAGAAGAGTTAGGCATTGGCCGCCCGTCTACCTACGCCCCTACGATCTCAACAATTCAAAACCGGGGTTATGTAATTAAAGAGGAACGCGACGGCAAACAACGCAATTTTAAGGTGCTTACCTTAAAAAATGGCGCCGTAACTAAAGACGAAAAATCTGAAAACACAGGTGCCGAAAAGGGTAAAATGTTCCCTACCGATATTGGCGCTGTGGTGAACGACTTTTTGGTACAGCATTTTAACGGAATTGTAGATTATCATTTTACTGCCGGGGTTGAAAAGCAATTTGACGAGATAGCACAAGGGTTACAGGAATGGAGTTCCATGATTCGTAAGTTTTACGACCCTTTTCATAAAGAAGTAGAATCTACCACGCTTAACGCAGATAGGGCAAATGGCGAACGTGATCTGGGCGCGCATCCGGAAAATGGCAAACGCATGTCTGTGCGTATTGGCCGCTATGGCCCATTCGTGCAAATTGGCGAGAATGATGATGAGCAGAAACTTTATGCGAGTTTGCGTTCTGGTCAGATGATCGAGTCTATTTCGTTAGAAGATGCATTGGAGCTATTCAAACTCCCAAAAAAAGCAGGCGCGTTCGAAGAAAAAGATATGACCGTTGCCATAGGCAAGTTCGGACCGTACATTCGTCATAACAGCGCTTTTTACTCATTGCCAAAAGGGGTTGATCCGCTGGAGGTTACCGAAGAACAGGCGATAGAGATCATTTTAGATAAACGCAAACGCGACGCAGAGCGCTTGATTAAGGCCTTTGATGAAAATCCGGAAGCCAAGATCTTAAATGGCCGCTGGGGGCCCTACATAGAATTTGCAAAACTAAACGTTAAAATACCAAAGGATAGGGACCCGCTTACCCTTACTTATGATGAAGTAAAGGCACTGGCAGATATTGCGGAGAAAGAACCCAAAAAAGGAAAATTCGGCAAAGCATTTGCTAAGAAAGCAGATACACCGGCTAAGAGGGCAGCCCCTGGAAAAGCGCCCGCAAAAAAGGCTGTAAAAAAAACCGTTAAGAAAAAATAACATGCGTTTATTAACCTTTGCACTACTCTTTTTATCGGCACAATGTTTTGCGCAAACCAAACCGCAAATAAAGGTTACGAATATAGATAAGGGTTTTTACGTATACACTTCTTATGGTATGTATAATGGCGGCCTGGTACCTGCCAATGGTTTGCTATATCAAAGCACAGACGGCATTGTCTTGGTTGATACACCATGGGATATTGACCAGACCAAACAATTATTAAACTGGATAGACAGCAATTTGAACCAGCCCATTCTGTTTTGTGTTCATACCCACGCACATGCAGACAGGGTTGCAGGTGATACCGTTTTAAGGGCAAAAAATATAAAAACATATTCATCTATAGCTACTAACACAAAGGCTGTTGCGGCAGGTTATCCAAAAGCTGTACAAACTTTTGTAGGCGATACTACACTGTTTGCTTCTACTACACCTGTAGAAGTTTTTTACCCGGGGCCCGGCCACACTACCGATAATGAGGTTGTATGGTTTCCATTACAGAAAATATTATTTGGCGGCTGTTTTGTAAAAAGCACAGACGATACAGATTTGGGTTATACAGGTGAGGCCGACCTTAAACAGTGGCCTGCCAGCTTACAAAAAGTAATAGCGCGTTACCCGGATGCAAAAATAGTTATACCAGGGCATGATGGTTGGGCAGATAAAACCTCGATGCAGCACACACTGCAATTGCTGGTTAATAAAAATGCCCAACCGTAGATACATCCCGGCTCTTAGCTGCTTTCTTACAA
The DNA here is from genome assembly GCA_965277245.1 of Mucilaginibacter sp. GTDB lineage: Bacteria > Bacteroidota > Bacteroidia > Sphingobacteriales > Sphingobacteriaceae > Mucilaginibacter. The sequence goes on along the minus strand of OZ255719.1, from coordinate 1,019,708 downwards.
AATGAAAAAAGATTTACCCGAAAATATAGTAACTGATATTGCCGTAGCGGTGGCGCTTGAAAAAGAAAGCGCCGAAAGCAAAATATGGTATGTTTATGTGATAAACCTTAAGGCGCAACCCATTGAAAACGTATTGGTAACGTCTAAAGGTTACGGCGAAAAAAATGGTGAAACGGTTAAAACGTCGGTACTTCGCCATATGATCCCGCTGATTGAACCTGGCGCCCATGCATTAATTGAACCCATAGACGAGGCCACGTTTGGTTTAAATAACGAATACTGGTTAAGCTATTACATCGGAAAAGAGATCTTTGATAAGAAGTTTATCTTTTTGCCCGAAAGCATTGTAGAATCTAATTTCATCCGGCTGCCGGTTCTGAACAAGGTTGGGGTTATGATCAGATGAATTCGGGTTTTTGATTAGGATCAATAAGCGGTGGAATTTTTGCAATGGGTAAATTCCTATTTCCCTCTAAACATCCCATATTTCAAAATACAATAAATAGCCCTTACCCCATCCTGCCAGCCTATTTTCTTGCCTTCTTCATAAGTACGGCCATAATAAGATATGCCCACCTCGTACAAACGCAACTGCGGGATACGCGATAGCTTTATAGTTACTTCGGGTTCAAAGCCAAAACGCTTTTCATGTAAAGCAATGGTTTGTATTAGTTTGGTATCAAACAATTTATAACAGGTTTCCATGTCCGTAAGGTTCATATTTGCGCACATGTTACACAGAAAAGTTAAAAACCGGTTGCCAATGGTATGCCAGAAGAATAAGATACGGTGGGGGTTGGAGCCCATAAACCGCGAGCCGTAAACCACATCTGCAAAACCTTTACAAATGGGCTTCAGCAAGTCATTATATTCTTCCGGGTCATATTCCAGATCGGCATCCTGAATAACCAGGTATTCGCCTGTGGCTTTTGCGATACCGGTGTGTAGAGCAGCGCCTTTCCCCTGGTTTATATTATGTTTAAAATATTGGAGGTTCAGATCGGGGTTTTGATATTTGTATATAGAAATTGCCTGTTCGGTATTATCGGTAGAACAATCGTTAACAATAATTACTTCCTTTTCGATATCATCTATAAGATTTACTTGTTTTATTTTATTTAAAATTAAATGGATAGTTGTTGCCTCATTGTAGGCCGGGACAACTATTGAAAGCTTGTTTATCTTAATATACATGCGTAATAGAGATACGATTAATGTTTAAGTTGTTATATTTTGGTTAGCCACGACGTTAAGATAACAAAATTTAGTCCGGGCAGGCACGTCTTTTTGTAAATAGCGCGCCTAATGGTGCTTTCAGCATTTGGTTGCAAATTGTTAATTTGCATAAGTAAAGATTTTAATCTACATGCTCGAAAATTACGACCTGCAAAATATCATGGTGCTCGATATAGAAACTGTGCCCCAACACAGTTTACATGAAAATGTGCCGCCAATGCTGCAGAAATTGTGGGACAAAAAAACGCAATACCAGCGCAAAGAGGAAACTGCCGAAGAGTTTTATCGTATGGCAGGCATACTTGCAGAGTTTGGTAAGATCATTTGTATCTCGGTGGGGATGTTCACTTCTTCAAATGGTTTCAGGGTAAAATCATTTGCTTCACACAACGAAAATGAATTGCTGGAAGATTTTGCCAAAATGTTAGGCGGCCGCAGCCGCGATCTCATACTCTGCGGCCATAACGCCAAGGAATTTGATTTCCCTTACATTTGCCGCCGCATGCTGGTTAACGGCGTCCAGCTACCGCCACAGCTACAAATAGCGGGCAAACGGCCATGGGAAATAAACCATTTAGATACTATGGAGCTTTGGAAATTTGGCGATTACAAGAATTTTACCTCGCTTAATTTACTGGCGGCTATATTTAACATTCCAACACCAAAGGATGATATAGATGGCAGCCAGGTAAGCCAGGTTTACTGGATAGATAACCGCCTGGACAGAATATGTGCTTACTGCCAGAAGGATGTTATAGCCACCGCCCAACTCATAAAACGTTTCAGGTGTGAGGAGTTGATACCCGAAGAGAATATCCAAATCGTTGATGGTTCATAGATTATAGTTTACAGTTCAATTTACAAACACAACAATGTTTTCCTATTTATCATTAACCATGAACTAATACTAAAACAAGTACCTTAGCCAAATACACATTCACCAATGTCTAAAAAGAAAAACAGTAATTCTGTTAAACAAGTGCTAACACAACTGGTGCTTGATATATTTGAACAAGACGGTAAGCAGATCCTCAATTACAAACAGATATCTGCCAAACTCAATGTTCGCGATGATGATTCGAGAGAGGCGATACACGAAATATTAAAAGATGAGGTACGCAAAAATGTGCTGAAGGAAGTTTCGCATGGCAAATTTCAGTATGTGGAACTAAAAACTTTTGTAGAGGGAAAAGTTGATATGACTACAGATGGCTCGGCATTTATAGTAACTGACGACCCGGACGAAAGTGATATTTTTGTAGCCCCGCGCAAACTGCGGACAGCCCTGCACGGCGACCGTGTTAAGATTTACGTATACGCTAAAAGTAAGGGTAAACGTAAAGAAGGCGAGGTAATGGAGATCATTAAACGCTCAAAAACCGAGTTTACCGGTATCGTAAAATTATCTGAGCGTTTTGCCTTCTTCATTCCTGACGACCGCAAGATGCTGCACGATATATTTATTCCGTTAGGCGATATAAATGGCGCTAAAAACGGGGTGAAGGCTATTGCGGAAATTACCGATTGGCCGCCTGAGGCGAAAAACCCGATAGGGCGCATTAAGCAAGTGCTTGGGGTACAGGGCGAAAACGACACTGAAATGAACGCCATACTGGCGGAGTACGGTTTCCCATTGGTTTTCCCTAAAGAGGTTGAGGAAGAAGCGGAGGCAATATCCGACGTAATACCATCGGAAGAAATTGCGCGTCGAAAAGATTTCAGGGATACACTTACTTTCACTATCGACCCTTTTGACGCTAAAGATTTTGATGATGCCATATCCTTTAAAGTTTTAGAGAACGGAAACTTCGAGGTCGGCGTTCACATTGCGGACGTTGCACATTATATCATCCCGGATTCTGCATTAGACAGGGAGGCTTTTGACCGTGGTACGTCCGTTTACCTTGTAGACCGTGTGATACCCATGCTACCTGAGCGTTTATCAAACGGTTTATGCTCGTTACGGCCCAATGAAGATAAATTATGCTTTGCGGCAGTATTTGAAATGGATGAAAGAGCGCATATTGTAAATGAGTGGTTTGGTAAAACGGTTATCCATTCTAACAAGCGCTTTGCTTATGAAGACGTGCAGGGGATAATTGAAGCTAAAGCCGGCCAATATGCAGAAGAGATCTTAAAATTGAACGAACTGGCCCATTACTTACGCGAACGAAAATTTAAAAATGGGGCGATAAGCTTCGAAACCACCGAGGTAAAGTTTATACTCGATGCTACCGGGAAGCCAACCGGTGTGTACGTGAAAGAGCGTAAAGATGCGCATAAACTTATTGAAGACTTTATGTTGCTGGCAAACCGTAAAGTAGCAGAATATGTTAATAAGCTAGGCAAAGGCAAACATAAATATACCTTTGTGTACCGTGCACACGATTCGCCAAAACCCGATGCACTGGCATCATTCGCTAATTTTGCAGCGAGGTTTGGCTACAAGATCAATACCCGCACAGATAAAGAAACGGCTAAATCGCTCAATTATTTAATGAACGATGTAGAAGGTAAAAAAGAGCAAAATGTATTGACACATCTGGCTATCCGTTCAATGGCTAAAGCGATATATACAACTAAAACATCCAGCCATTATGGTTTGGCATTTGATCATTACACGCATTTTACCTCCCCTATTCGGCGCTATCCAGATGTAATGGTGCACCGTCTGTTATTCCATTACCTTAATGGTGGCCAATCGGCAAATGCAGAACATTACGAAAAGCTTTGCCAGCACAGTTCTGAAATGGAGAAAAAAGCAGCTGATGCAGAACGTTCATCTATCAAATACAAACAGGCCGAGTACTTGAAAGATCAAATTGGCGAAATATTTAGTGGCGTGATCTCGGGCGTAACGGAGTGGGGTATGTATGTGGAGATCATAGAAAACAAATGCGAAGGGATGATCCGTTTGAGGGATATAAGCGACGATTTTTACACACTTGATGAAAAAAACTATGCGATCATAGGGCAGCGTAAAAAGAAAGTATATCAATTGGGTGATGAGGTTAGTATAAAAGTAAAAAACGTTGATTTAACCAAAAAACAAATTGATTTTTCGCTCGTGGTAGGTTAGCTTTACCAAAGTATTTATGACCACATTAAAAGAGCTGCAGTTAATTATAGAAGAGGCAGTTAAAAAACTTTCGTACCCAAATAATCCGGCAGATCTTTACGAGCCAATAACTTACATTCTTTCCATTGGTGGTAAACGCTTACGCCCTGCCCTGCTGCTTATGGCGTGCGATCTGTTTAATGGTAATGTGCAATCCGCCATTCCACCCGCCCTGGCAATAGAGGTGTTCCACAACTTCACGCTGATGCATGACGATATTATGGATAATGCGCCGCTACGCCGTGGTAAAGAAACCGTACACAAGCTTTGGAACCAAAATGTAGGGATCTTATCGGGCGATGCCATGCTGGTAGAAGGGTACAAACTAATGATGAAGGTAGAAGACCGAATTCTCCGACCCGTGTTGGAGATCTTTAATATTACGGCAACGGCAGTTTGTGAAGGGCAGCAAATAGATATGCAGTTTGAACAGCAAGCCGACGTAAATATTGATGAATACCTGGAAATGACACGTTTAAAAACAGCAGTTGTACTGGGTGGCGCACTTAAAATAGGCGCTTTGATTGGAGGGGCAGAAGATAATGATGCTAACTTGCTTTACACTTTTGGCGAGCAATTAGGAATAGCATTTCAGCTTCAGGACGATATTTTAGATGTTTACGGCGATCCTGCAAAGTTTGGTAAACAAGTTGGCGGCGATATTATAGCTAATAAGAAAACGTATTTGCTTATTAAAGCCTTAGAAACTACCGACCCGCTTAAACTGACCGAACTTAATCATTGGCTCTCATTAAAGCAGTTTGATGCCGGGGAAAAAGTTGCAGCTGTAACAGCCATTTATAACGAAGTAGGTATCAAACAAACTGCAATAAATGCGATGCAAACATACGCCGATGCAGCATTTGCCGCCTTAAACGCGCTTACTCTTCCGCCCGATAGAAAACAATACCTGCAGGAATTTGCAGACGGGTTATTGATAAGGGAAAATTAACGGCCTTCCATATAAGCCAGCTTCATAAATTCTATAACCTCTTCATTTACATCTTCTTGTAGATACATTCTGAAGTGATGGTTAAACTGGTGCATATCGCCCGGCACCTGTGCTATTTTCTGGAAACACAAGTTATCTTCATGCGGTTCTGTAAATGGAAATACCACGTGGATAAAGTTTTTACCTAATTGGGTTATCCAGGCAATTCGCCTTTTGGACGTTGCTATGCCGATCATAGATTTTGTAGGGTAAAGTGTAATGTCGGTTCCTACTCCCCGGAAAGTTATTATAAAATAATCAAACAGCATTAGGGCGTGTTCTGATTTACCTAGTGTAAATTCTGTTAATAGTTGTTTATCGTCCATGAATTACCAATTACGACTAATTTTTTAAACGAGTTAGTACCGGTAAAATGTATGTATTATAAAAAATATCGAATTTCCACCTCACCTTTCAAGATCGAAATTCGATATTTGACATTGCTTTAGGGGGAAACCTAAACCAGATTTCTTTTAATATAATGAATGCTTTGTGCAATGCTTATATAAGGGTCGCCCGGTGTTTTATCCTGTTCAACAAAGAAATATTTTAAACCTGCCTTATCTGCATGTTTAAATATGCTTTTAAAGTCTATAGTGCCGTTACCTACTTCGGTAAACATCCGCTCAGGCGTTTTATCAAGGTCTTTAACATGCCACAGCGGGAAACGGCCCGGGTGATTTTCGATCAGCATGATTGGGTCCTGGTTAGCTTTTGTAACCCAATAGATGTCCATCTCCATTTTTACCAGGTTTTTATCTGTACTGTTCAGCAATGTTTCATAAGGGTACATACCATTATCTTCAATAAATTCAAAATCATGATTATGGTAACACAGTTGTAAACCCGCTTTTTTACAACGTTCACCTGCTTTGTTCAAAGTCTCTGCGGTTCTCTTGTAATGATCTATATTTCCGCGTTCCGGGGTAGATAAATAAGCGCACACCATATATTTTGCGCCAACGGCGGCGGCATCGTCAACTGCCCTATCCCAGTCGTGCAAGATGGTGCCTTTGGTTTCGGCGCCGTTCATTTGTTCCTCACCTAAACGATAATGGGCGCTCGGCATGATCAGGCCGTTCTGTTTCAACAGATTAGAAAAAGCCATCGGGTCCATGCCATAAAATTTCTCATCGCCTGTATAAGTTGCACCTTCTACAGATGTGTAACCTATTTTCGCTACTTCGGCCAGGGTTGCCGCCGGGTCTTTAGCCATGTGATCTCTTACTGTGTAGAGCTGCAGCCCGATATATTTTTTGTCGAACGCAAATAAACTTGGTGCCACCATAAGGCCTGCCGAAAGCATAGCCGAGGCTTTTAAAAATGAACGTCTGGAAGTCATAACTGGTTAAAATTGGTTTATGTGTAAAACTAACACAATAATATTTTAATAATAAAGAGTTGGCAATTTTTATTCGTTTAAAGTTTTAGTTTGCCTGCACTAAAGTTAAATTTGATTGTTATTCGCCAATGCAAACGAAGCCAAAAATCGCAGTTATAGATGACTACCAGCAACTTGCCCTAAACATGGCTAACTGGCACGTTATACAAAACCATGCAGAACTAATAGTTTTTACAGATCATATTGCTGATGAAGCCGGCATTATTGAAAGGTTAGCAGGCTTCGAGATAATATGTGTAATGCGCGAGCGCACTCCCCTAACGCGTAATATTTTAACAGCGCTGCCAAAACTAAGGCTTATTGTTTCTACCGGCACGCGCAATGCTTCTATTGATACACAAGCCGTTAAAGACTTAGGCATTAGTTTAAAACATACCGGTTACCTTGAAACAGGAGCACCGGAGCTTACCTGGGCTTTGTTGACGGCATTGGCAAGGCATATACCCCAAGAAGCTAATGCCTTTAAAGCCGGCGAATGGCAGCATACGATCGGCGCCGATCTGGCGGGCAAAACTATTGGCATACTTGGGCTTGGCCGCGTAGGGGCAAAAATTGCTGCTTATGCAAAAGCTTTCGACATGAAAATAAATGCGTGGAGCCAAAATCTTACCGCCGAAAAGGCAAGTGAGGCGGGTGCTACACTCGTAAGTAAAGAGGAACTTTTTAAAACTGCCGACTTTATAACCATACACCTGATACTAAGCGACCGCTCAAGAGGGATCGTAAGCGCAAAGGAACTGGCTTTAATGAAGCCATCCGCATATTTTATTAATACCTCGCGCGGGCCGCTTGTTGTTGAAGATGATCTGATGCAGGTACTGGCACAAAAGAAAATTGCGGGCGCTGCGGTTGACGTATTTGACATCGAACCTTTGCCGACTGACCACCCGTTCAGAAATATGGATAATTTACTGGCAACCTCGCATATCGGTTATGTAACGGAAAACACTTACCGGTTATTTTACGGCGATACGGTTAAAATTATTGAAGAATGGCTAAACGAAAACGAATAAGTAACAAAACATTTTTGCTGTAATTTTTTATTATCATATTTGAATTGCCACTTTATAAACTACACCTATAGAAATATTATTATGCACGAATTAGATGCACCCATACTTGAGAAGGTAAACTCATGGCTTCAGGGAAGCTACGATGCCGACGTAAAACAACAGATACAAGCTTTATTAGCCAGCAACGCCAATACAGAACTCACAGATTCTTTTTACCGCGACCTGGAGTTTGGTACCGGCGGCTTGCGGGGTACAATGGGCCCGGGGTCTAACCGGATAAATAAATACACCATCGGTTCTGCTACACAAGGCCTTGCTAATCATCTAAAAAAGAAATATCCCGACGAAAAAATAAAGGTTGCCATTGCACATGATAGCCGTAATAATTCGGACCTGTTTGCAAATATTACCGCCGAGGTTTTTTCTGCTAATGGTATTCATGTATATTTCTTCAAGGCGCTTCGCCCAACCCCCGAGCTTTCTTTTGCAATACGCCATTTAGGCTGCAAAAGCGGCGTAATGCTTACCGCTTCGCACAATCCTAAGGAATATAACGGTTACAAAGCATACGGTGCAGATGGCGGCCAGTTTGTGTTTCCCGAGGATAAAGCGGTTATGGATGAGGTGGCTGCAATTAAAAGCGTTGATGACGTAAAGTTTGAGAGGATTGATGCTAATATTGAACTGATAGGCGAAGAAATTGATGAACTTTACCTGGAGAAAATAACCGCACTTTCCGTTTCTAAAGACGCTATAAAACGGCAAAAGGATCTGAAAATAGTTTACTCGCCCATTCACGGAACAGGAATTACCCTGGTGCCAAAGGCGCTGCAAATGTTTGGCTTTGAGAACGTGATCCTGGTTGATGAGCAAACCACGCCAGATGGTAACTTCCCAACAGTGATCTACCCTAATCCCGAAGAAAAGGAAGCCTTAACCCTTGCCTTAAAAAAAGCCGAAGAAGTAGATGCCGACCTGGTTCTGGCAACAGACCCTGACGCCGACCGGGTAGGAATCGCGGTTAAAAATACCGATAATGATTTTATCTTGTTAAACGGTAACCAAACCGGCAGCATGCTTATTAATTACTTGTTAACTGCATGGCAGGAGGCTGGTAAACTTAATGGTAAACAGTATATTGTTAAAACCATTGTAACATCAAACCTTATTGAGCAAATTGCCATTGCCAAAAACGTTAAATATTTTAATACCCTAACTGGTTTTAAATATATCGGCGAATTGATGACACAGTTGGAAGGCAAAGAAACATTTATAGGCGGCGGCGAAGAAAGTTATGGTTACCTGGTAGGTGAACTGGTGCGCGATAAAGACGCCGTGGTTTCGAGCGCATTTATTGCCGAGATGACCGCCTACTACAAAGATAAAGGCAGCAGTTTGTTTGAAGCACTCATTGATACGTATATCCAATATGGTTTCTACAAAGAAAAGCTGATCTCGATAACCAAGAAAGGCAAAAGCGGCGCCGAAGATATTAAGGCGCTTATGGAAAAATTCAGAACCAACCCTCCTGCCACACTCGGAGGTTCTAAAGTTATTAAGCTAAAAGACTACGAAAAAGGTATTGAAACCGATATTGGTAACAACACCATCAAAAAATTAGAATTTCCCACATCCGATGTGCTGCAGTTCATAACAGCCGATGGTAGTATAATTTCTGCACGGCCATCAGGTACGGAGCCCAAAATTAAATTCTATTGCAGTGTAAACGGAAAATTGGCCAATAAAGCTGCTTACAAAGAAACCGATAAACAGCTGGAAGAAAAGATAGATGTAATTATAAAAGATCTGGGTGTATAAAACCAAAAGCCGTGGCTGCATCAACAGCTACGGCTTTTAAAGTTTTCACCAGGGGATTAAATAGCACTTCTTTATCGTTCAGATATTGGAAAATCTGCCCCGAATGTTAAGTCTTTATTTTTTTCAAAATTATCTTTAAGCATTTCTACTTTTTCAATAGCCATATTATAGGCTATTTCGCCAAGCAGCAATCTTAGCGGCTGATTTTTGTCTTCAACTGCTTTTATAATGGCTTCGCACCCCCTTACCGGGTCGCCAACTTGTTTACCGCTACCTTGCAGGCTTGTGTCCATTCTTTTACTAACCGTTTCTTTATAATCGGCTATTTGCGTTTCTGTTCGCGCCGTCGAGCGGCCGGCCCAATCTGTGCGGAACGGCCCGGGTTCTACAATGAGCACTTTAATACCCAGCGGCGCTACTTCTTGCGAAAGGGATTCTGACAACCCTTCTACCGCGAATTTTGTAGCATGGTAATACCCTGTTGCAGTAAATGCCCGCAGGCCACCGATAGACGAAAAATTGATGATATGCCCACTTTTTTGTGCTCGCATGCCTGGCAAAACAGCTTGCGTAATGTTTATTAGCCCAAATACGTTGGTCTCAAATTGTGCACGTATCTTTTCTTCTTCACCTTCTTCTATACTGGTAAAATAACCATAACCTGCATTGTTTACCAGCACATCTATCCCGCCAAACTTTTCTCGCGCCTGTTGAACGGCTGATAAAGCCTGGGCTTTATCGGTTACGTCTAAAGATAAGGTAAGGGCACTTGCTTCATATCCTCCCGCTATATCTCTAACCTTACTTTCGTCGCGTGCGGTTATTACCGCATTCCATCCTTTTTGTAAAATTAAAGTGGCAAGCTCTCTTCCAAAACCTGTTGAGCAACCGGTTATAAACCAAACCGGCTTGTTATTTTTATCCATCTGTTATTAGTTTGATAGAAATTTTAACAAGCCATGAGCGTTGAAGTTTGGGGAAATTAAATTGCAGATGATTGCTGGTCTGTTCCATAATATTTGTAGGCATTATAAACTATAGGAATGCCAAAGGTAATGCCCAATATTACCCAGGTAATAAATGCATAAGCTACGCTAAAAGGCCTAATGGGTAGTGTTGTTAGCCGCAATATGCCTTGTTCCATAACCAGGTTTACGAACACTGCATAAAGCACACCAATAAGATATTTATTAAAGGAGAGAAACTTAAAGTATTTGAAAACAATAAAGAAAAAAACGGTGAAACACATTGCTATAAAATAGTGCAGAAAAAGCCCTAAAAACGCTACATCGCTCCCTCCGGCCATTGCTGTCTTCAGCCCCAATAGTCCGGCGGCAATATAATTAAGAAGTTGCGGGAAAAATTTGCCCGTTTTAACCCAAACGGTTATAAATGCCGAGAGCAGATCTGTAGTGCCTACAAACAACCCGGTTAAAAGTATAGTTTTTGCTAAACGGCTCATCATGAATTATTAACGTTAGGTTATTATTGATTTCTGGTTACCGCAGGTATCATCTTGCAGTTATTTCAGCAATTTATAAATTTTGCCTAAATAACTTGCATTCAATCCTTTATGTGGGTTAGCTTTTTTCTAAAATAGTTTTTCGGTCGATGCGACCAGATTGAGCACATCAAGAATTGGCTCAATTTCAAAGCCATTTGCCATTAGTTCAGCGTCAAATTTTTTAAATGACATTAAAGATGTTAACGTCTCGTGGGCTTCTTCACTCTCAAACTGATCGAAATGCATAAATGATTTACCATCCGGAAGCAGCCAGGCACCGTACTGTATGCCGGGATGGTTTAGGGCTTTTAATTCTGCCACAATGCCGGCTATATTTTTTTGGTTTATGGGCGCAAAGGCAGCTGTAGTTGTATAATTAACCCTGATCACTTTCATATTAAGATAATTAAAAATAATTATTCGGAAGTTAACGAAACGTGAATATAAAATGAAATGTGCTATTACATCTATTTAATACTATTAATTTTTAAACTCCAAAACAACTATATTATCGGGTTCCATATTATCAAATGCATTTTTTATCACCAATTGATGATTGTTACTTTGATAAGTTACCGGTACCCCGTTTTTTAGCAGATACGCTTTAACAATTTTGTAATTCGGGAAGTTGGGAATGTTTATTTGCGGGTAATTAGCATTTAAAACATGCAGATATATTTTATTGGCCTTTTGAGTTACACAACCCCAATTTTGCGGCTTTATAAAACCTGCCTTTGTAGCATAAATGCTTTCGCCGTAAACCGTTAGCCAGTCGCCTACATCTGCAAGCCTTTTTTTAAATTCGGGTTGTATTTGTCCATTTGGCATTGGGCCAATATTTAGCAATAGGTTTGCACCAAGCCCGGCGGCTTTAACCAGCATTTTTATAAGTTGATCTTTAGTTTTGTAAGTTGTGTCGCCCAGGTTATAACCCCATGAATTCGATACAGTCTCGCAGGTTTCTAAAGGCAGCTTCTCCGATGCTTTTTGGAAGCTTAACCCGGAGGTATTTTCCCCGGGAAGGTCCCGTTCAAACATTTGAAAGTCTTCTCCCGGAAATGGTGTAAGATGATGGTTGTTGCCTATGAGGCATTGCGGCTGTAACCGGTGGATAAGGTTATAGATTTCATCGAGCTTCCAATTTATTCTTGATGACCGGTCGGGCTGCCCTTCCGGTGGTGTCTGGTCCCAATAACCATCAAACCATATACCAGCTATCTCACCCTAATTTGTGAGTAGCTCTGTAAGCTGATTTTTCATAAACTGCAGATAGCTTGCATAATCACCTTTACCTATTCGCCCGCTGTGCTGCCCTGTGCGGCCTGTTTCATGTGGGTAATCCTCACGTCGCCAGTCGAGCAGCGAATAATATAACACCAATTTTATACCCTGTTTATGACATTCATCGGCCATTAACTTTACAATATCTTTTTTGTAAGGCGTATTCATGATGTTAAAATCAGAATATTTGGTATCCCACATACTAAAACCATCATGATGGCGCGTAATAAGTGTTACATATTTCATCCCGGCCGATTTTGCCGTGCTTACCCACTGCGCAGCATCAAATTCCTGCGGGTTAAAAAAATGTTCAAGATTGGTATAGTTTTTTATGGTAAGCTTCCGGTTTTCCATCACCCATTCGCCATCGCCGGGAATGCTGAACGGGCCCCAATGTATAAACAAGCCAAACCGTGCATTACTAAACCATTCACGCTGTTCAATATTACTTACCGACGGCTTATATGGTTGTCCTTTTGCCTGAATTAGAGAAAGAATAAAGATCGTAAGCGTTATAAATTTTTTCATGTTGTTATGAATATTGCCTAATTATAATATTAATGTGTTTGTATTTAGCAATTTAAAGCTCCATTTAACAGCCGATTTACAACACTCAAGCCAATTCACGAGTAATGATAAGACTAGTATAATTTAAGATTCTGACTTGTATTTTTCATTATCTTATTGAGATGCAATACCCGCGTGTTTTTACATTCTTAAAATAAGAATTGTTATGAATTCATTGTTCCCAAATAAAATAAAAAATCATAAACAATTTTTTTTCTTATAAGTTAACTACAGTTATAAGACACAAGATAGCGGCATAAGCCCACTATAGTATTTTAGGAAGAAACTAACTATAAACAGATAATGAGTGAACCTAACAAATTAACCAGACGGCAAATGGTGGCAGGCCTTGGCACTACCATTGCAGCAATTTCCGTTTCGCCGGTTTTGGCCGAATCGGAAAGCCATATTTTGTCAAAAGAAACAAAACTCGAAGATCCTAAAAATAAATACCCGAAGCCCCCATTTAAGAGCCAGCCGCAAGAATGGCCTGGCTTGCAAAGTAAAATGGACCCGGTGCCCGACTGCGGCGAAACAAGTTATAAAGGCTCTGGCAGGTTAATGGGAAGAAAAGCATTAATAACCGGTGGCGACTCTGGCATGGGCCGGGCTGCTGCAATAGCCTATGCGCGTGAAGGTGCAGATGTTGCCATTAATTATTACCCTACAGAGGAGGCAGATGCAAGGGAAGTAATTGCACTGATAAAAAAGGAAGGCCGTAAAGCAATAGCCATTCCCGGCGATTTGCGCGACGAATCTTTTTGTAAACAATTAGTGCAGCGCGCACTGAGCGGACTCGGCGGATTAGATATTATTGTAAGTAATGCCGGCCGCCAGCAGGCTATTAATTCTATTCTTGACATCACCAACGAGGAGTTTGATTCTACGATGAAAACTAATATTTATGCGCCGTTCTGGATAATTCGCGAAGCATTACCTCACTTGCCCGCAGGTTCGGCAATAATTGGTACCACATCAGAACAGGCATATAACCCGGACCCGTGGCTTTATGCGTATGCGCAAACTAAGGCAGCTACCATGAATTATGTTAAATCATTGGCTAAACAACTTGGCCCTAAGGGTATAAGGGTTAATGGCGTTGCCCCCGGGCCTGTTTGGACAGCGCTACAGGTTAGCGGAGGTACTGGGCCCGATAAACAACAAATGTTTGGCAGCTGGACACCCTTTGGCCGGCCGGGTATGCCGGCAGAGTTAGCATCTATTTATGTACAGTTAGCAGCCAGCGACGCAAGTTTCGCAAACGGGCAGATTTACGGCGCCGCCGGAGGCGTTGGACAACCATAATCACAATAAGATGAAAAAAATTATTTCAATATTAAGTTTAGCACTTTTTACTGTGGAGATTGCTAAAGCCCAGGCACCCGACCCGGATACCACTGCGAAGCATTTTATTATAATGGCCAGCATTGGTAATTTACAAGAGATCAGTTCCGGCCAACTTGCTGTTCAAAAAGGCAAACGCCCGGCAGTGAGATTATTTGGTAAAATGATGATAGATGATCATGGCCAGGCCCAGCAACAATTAACGGCCTTATGGAAGTCTAAGCATTATGACATCCCACCCGAGGCTACCGGCGGCATTCAACCAGACCTTAAGCTTAAAAACGCTACCGATGCTTTCGACAGATTATATGTACACGCCATGCTGGCAGATCATCGCAGCACAGTTCAAATGTTTCAGGAATATGCAGTTAACGGAAAAGATCCTGATGTGAAGGCTTTTGCACAACAAACTTTACCGAAACTAAAAGTGCACTTGGACGAGGTGAAGGCACTTGACATGCAAATAACGGAGACAGCAAAATAAAAACAGGTTAAAAATCTGCTTTACTTTTTTTATGCCAAGCTGTTGGTTAATAATTTTTTAATTGTAATTAACTGTCACCGTAAATGGTGTGGCAGTTGTATAAGTGCCTGCTGCCTGGTTTGCCCCAACAGTTAACGTAGCGCCAACGCTAAGCGTTTGTGTACCCCCTGCAGAAAGTGTACCTGTAGGCGTTGGATTGCTGGTGAAGGTTGCAGCGGTCATATTATTGGCGCCGCTTGCAAGCGTTACCGCCGAGCCGGGTAAAGTTACAGCATAAGTATAAGAAGCCTGCCCGCTAACTGTAAACGTTGCTGCAGTAACTGTACCGGCCGTAACCGGCAGCGTTACCCCCCCGGTTTTGGTACGTGTACCTGCAGGTGCAAGAATTACGGTACCACCAGTGGCAGATGCCGCAATGTTACCAAAA
Source organism: Mucilaginibacter sp. (assembly GCA_965277245.1). Taxonomy (GTDB): domain Bacteria; phylum Bacteroidota; class Bacteroidia; order Sphingobacteriales; family Sphingobacteriaceae; genus Mucilaginibacter. Next base: position 1,004,523 of record OZ255719.1, on the reverse strand, counting down.
TTCATATCTACAGTTTTAGCGATACTTATAGGGGTAACAATAGTTACCGAGGATGAGGCAGTTGCAGAAGCCTGGGCAAAAGAATTTTCTTTTGTGAAGAAAATTAATCCTAACGCCAGTGTAGAAAGGAATAGAAATTTCCTCATTGTTATTATAATTCAGTGTTCATTAGTGCAGCAATGAGCGGCACTAATGAAGTAGAAATTGTAATTAATTAATTATAATTAACAGTAACCGTAAATGGTGTTGCCGAGGTATATGAACCTGCCGCTTGTGAGGCACCAACGTTTAGTGTTGCACCAACGTTTAGCGTTTGTGTACCACCTGCAGCCAATGTACCTGTAGATGCCGGGTTGCTGGTAAAGGTAGTAGCAGTCATATTATTTGCACCGCTTGCCAATGTTACCGTAGTTGGCAGCGTGATAGCATAAGTATAAGAACCTTGCCCGCTTACAGTAAAGGCTGCAGCAGTAACGGTACCCGCAGTTGCCGGTAAAGTTACACCGCCGCCGCTGGTACGTGTACCGGCAGGTGCCAAAACCACAGTTCCTGCTGTTGCAGAAACAGCTACGTTACCAAAGTTCATATCAACAGTTTTAGCAATGCTGATAGGGGTTACAATAGTTGCAGATGATGTTGCAGTTGCAGATGCCTGTGCAAAACCAGATGTTTTTGATAACACTATGATGCCTAAAGCGATAAATGTTACAGTAAATAGTTTTCTCATTTTAATAGTTATTTAGTTTTATGACTAGCGTAATTGTGTTAACCTATAGGCAATTACCCTGCCATATGGATAAATACGTTAAAACGTAGGATTTTGGTTTTGAAGTGGGGATTCAAATACCCAATACGGGAATAAAAGGGTTTAGATTACACATATTGGAGGTTACGCAATAAATAACATAAGGATACAAAACATCCTTTTTACAATAGAATTTGTAAATTTCAAATAACTATTGGTTAAAATTTTTATTATTGTTTCCCCGGCCCCTTAATTAATAATGCGTGGTAATTTAAACCAAAAGGTGCTGCCTATGCCCTCTTCACTTTCCGCACCTATTTCGCCGTTATGCCTTTTGATAATTTCAGATGAAATATACAGGCCTAAGCCCAGCCCAGAATATTGGTGTCCACCACTGTCAACCCTATAAAAACGTTCAAAAAGATGCGGCAACATTTCTGCAGGAATGCCTTTGCCATAGTCTTTAACAGCAATTTTAACATGGTTGGATGACTGCTCAATACAAATTTTTATCGTTTTAGATTCAGGTGCATACTTTATCGCATTTGTAATGAAATTAATCATAACCTGGTCTATCTTATCAATATCCGCATTTATCTCCATTTCTACATCTCCTTCAATTACTACATTAAGGTTTGACGTAAGCAGCGTTTTAATCCCTGACTCCTCAATCAATTTTTTAGCAGTAAAAACAGATCGGTTAAGACTAAGCTGGCCTTCAGTCAATTTCGTTGCATTTAATAAATCATTGATCAATGTACTCACCTTGTTCATACTTTTATTAGACTGATCAATAAGTTTCGGCAGCATTTCTGACGAAAGATTATCCTTTAACCGGCTAAGCAATTGTAAGGAAGCCTTTAAACTTGTTATGGGCGTTCTTAACTCATGGCTGGCAACGCTTATAAACTCGTCCTTTTGCTGTATAGATTTACGCCTGTTGGTAACATCCATAAAGGTTACAATACCGCCTGAAAGTTTTTTTTGCTCGTCGTAAATGGGTGCAGCGTTAATAGAAATATAAAATATGTCTTTATCAGGCGGTTTAATGCCAATCTCATTATCGTAAAGCGGCTTACCCGTACGCATCATTACATTTATGGGGTGTTCCTGTTCGGGAAGTACGGATCCGTCAATCCTTATATTTTGCCATTTGGGGTCGTCAAAAGTTAGTCCTTCAACCTCACTCTTTTTTAAACCAAGAATACGCTGTGCCATTGGGTTGGCATAATTCATATTACCATTAACATCAATTATACCCACTCCTTCTGCCATCGTTTCCAATATCTGAGTTAGATATTGCTGATTGCTGTATAATTCTTTAGTGCGCTCCCTAACCGTGTTTTCCAAGTTGGTATTCAACCGATGGGTTTCCTGCTGCGCAATTTCTAACGCATCATTCTTATCCTGGAGCAGCTTTTGAGTTAACTTTTGTTCTGATAGATCGGTTACAATCACACTCATGGAAAGGCCTTCATCTAAATCTAATGTTTTAAGCGAAATTAAAACAGGAGTTTCTCTTTGTGGTGACGTATATAACAAGGTTTCTATTTTCTTGCCTTGTTGCCATGAAGCATCATAAATCAGATCAAATTCTTCTCTACAGCTGTCTGCCAGGAAATTCCTGAAAACTTGCCCGATAACCTTTTCAAGTGGCTGGCCTAATAGGTCGGCAAATTTAGAATTGCAATAAAGGATCTGGCCGGCACTGTTTATAGTGACAGCTCCAGACGTCATTTGCTCTATAAATATCCTGTAAGTTTGGTCTGTATTTTTAAGTGTGTAAAGATGATGCCCGTCTTCTATTTTTACCACCAACGCATCAATTTCGCCAGAACGAATGGCTTCAATCATCTCGTTGGCTTCTTCAAGCCGGTAACGAGTTTCCTCTAATTCTTCGTGCGCTGATTTTAGGGCTTTTTGAAGCTCGTAAATACTTGATCCTATGGGCTGCGGTGCTTCCAATTTTATTCCGTATCAGATAAACCTAAGCCACGCATTACCTTAGCTTTATTTGACATATCGCCTACTAACAGCCGTTTAGGTGTGGGGTCTGTTTTTTCCATCATTGGCACAGCAGTAATATTGGCTTTTTCAGCAAGTTCGGGCTGCTGGTGAATATCTATCACATCCAGTTCATATTTGCCCTTTAAATACTGATCTAATATTTGCTTGAGGTTACCAATTGCCCTTGCAGATGCGGGAGATGTACCGGCAACAAATAATCTAAGGGCATAAAAAGTCTCGTCCTCATTAGCATAGTCTTTCAACTTATCGCCTGTATCCATGGTCTATTAACCTAAAGGTAATGCTTATGTTTTAGGTCTTATGTCCAGGCCAACCAACACCCGTTCTTTGTTAGACAGGTCTCCTATTATTTTTCTGACGGGGTCCGGTACCTTTTTAACCAGTGTAGGCACTGCAAATATTTGATCGCCCTCTGCAAGTTGAGGGTGCTCTAACAGATCAATTACCTCTAATGTATATTGCCCTAACAGGTGCTCTTCGCAATATTTTTGCAAGTTTTTTAATGCCGTTACAGATTTTGGAGTCTTTCCGGCTACATATAGCCGCAATTCATATAATTCTGGTTCCACTACCTTTTCGGCCCTTTCCTGGAAGATGCTGGTTTTGAAGATTCGCCTCGGCGGATGTCTGTTACCTTTTTGCGGGTTTGTTCCATAATCTCTTTCTTTATTTCTTCCTCTATATAAACCTTATTAAGTTCCTCCTCTGCAGATTCATATTCAGATCTTAAACTATCAATTGTAGCTTCCAGCACTTTGCGTTTTCTTGAAAGCTCCCTATCCTTTCGCCCAATTGCATGTGTATGTATAACCATTCCGGTTTCTTCGAGCATTATTTGCGCTTCCCTGGCCGAGCCGGTTAAAATACCATCTGGCCCAAGGTAAACATCAATCAGATTAAGCCCCTCGTTTGTAATTACAAATTCGCGTACCTGGTTTGAATGTTTCATCCCCCGGGATTTCATTACGTACATGCCGCGATTACGCTCGCCGTTAAGTTCAATATCTTTAATCTGCAACCAGGCATCAACTAAAGAAGAAACCCCTTCGTCAGTTTGCTCATTTACAATAGTATTTAATGTTAAAGCTGTAAACAATACCGTTATCTGTTCTGCCTGCAGAAAATCAATTAACCTTACCAGCATGGCCTTAACATCACTCACGGTGCCAACGGTTATGAGATTTGTTATAGGATCTAATACCACCACCTTCGGCTTAAATTTTCTGATGGCCTTATGTATAGCAACTAAATGCATTTCTAAGCCAAACAAAGTAGGCCTTGAGGCATGAAATTGCAATAATCCCGCCTCAATTTGAGCCTGAAGATCTATATTGATCGACTTCATATTCCGGATAATCTGGGCGGGCGACTCTTCGAAAGCGAAAAACATACATTTATCGTTTCTATTACAAGCTTCATTCAAAAAACTTGCGGCAATGCTTGTTTTGCCTGTGCCGGCTGTTCCTGAAACCAATATACTGCTGCCTTTAAAAAAGCCTTTACCGCCCAGCATTGCATCTAAAGACTCTATACCCGATGAAACCCGGTCGCCCGAAACCTTTTTATTTAACAGTAATGACGTTACAGGCAAAACAGATATTCCTTCTTCATCTATTAAGAAAGGATATTCATTTGTACCGTGAACAGAACCACGATACTTTATTATCCTCAGCCTGCGTGTAGAAATTTGATTTATTATTCTGTGATCTAAAAGGATAACACAGTCAGAAACGTATTCTTCTAATCCCTGCCTTGTTAACGAACTTTCACCGCGTTCGCCGGTTATGATAGCCGTTACATTTTTATCTTTAAGAAATTGAAATAACCTGCGGAGTTCTGCCCTTAAGATCGCCTGGTTATTAAGACCGGCAAATAGGTTTTCAATAGTATCTAAAACAACCCTTTTTGCGCCTATAGAGTCTATCGCATAACCTAAACGAATAAATAACCCTTCAAGGTCGTATTCGCCTGTTTCCTCTATTTCGCTCTTGTCGATATGTATGTAATCAACTTTTATTTTTTTATCTTCTTGCAATTTCTCGAGATCAAACCCGAGAGATGCAACGTTAGTGGCTAATTCGTGTGCTTTTTCTTCAAAGGCAATAAACACTCCCGGTTCATTGTACTCCTGCGCACCTCTCACTATGAATTCTAAAGAAAATAGTGTTTTTCCACATCCGGCACTACCGCAAATTAGCGTAGGCCGCCCTGCCGGAAGGCCGCCCAAAGTGATTTCATCGAGGCCGATAATTCCTGTTGGGGTTTTTGCAAGGCTTGGTAGATCTTGATTTTTTGAAACAGATGTTTTTAATGGCATTTAATTAGGTCTTACGCTCGAAAGTACAACTATTTTTTATAATAGTAAATTGACAGGTATATTCTGCCTTATCTTAACTATCCGGCGTTTTAAATTCCCCATATCAATTATTTTTTTTTACTTTTCCCATTGCCATTTCTATAATACCCATGAGATTTGTATTTAGCTTATTGTTTTTAATTTCTGTTATTAATTCTTACGCACAAGTGGCAACAGGGGTGCATAACGTTCCGCATGCGCAAAATCGGCGTGCTAAAAGGGATACAGTTATAGAATCTGACACCACTAAGGAAAACAAAGAACCTCAATATTTTTACGTCACAGTAAGCACCACGGCTTATGTAAACACTATCGGTACGTTTGCAAAACGTTTTGTGCCATCCCTTGAATTTGGCCGTACCTATGGCATTTTTGATTTAGGAATTGCCACAGGCACAACAAATAGCGTGAGCAGCGGTAGCGACACAACGCATTATCTTGAATTGAGGCCAACTATAAATATTTTCTCTAAAGGGCGTTTTGCGCAAGGTTTATGCCTTGGGGCCGGATATGTATTTGGTGCCAAGCAGGCGCTTATGACCGAAATTTGTAACAGTATCAATTTCAACATCACCGAAAATTCTGCAATTGCTATTGTGCAGGGCTATGAATTTTTTGATGGATCTAATAGCAGTGTAAACAGGCAATACGTTGGGTTTACGTATACTTACAATTTCCTGAAAGATCATAGTACTAATAAACGCCGAAAAAGGCAGGCACTTTTAAACGATAATTAAAAATTATTCATGCGGTGAACGCAAAAACGGCTTATAGAATATCGCAATACTCTTAAATTAAAATATGAAACCCCAACAATACCTAATAAAACTAACTTTAACATTAAGCTTACTGGTAGGCGCTACCCCGGCTTTATTCGCACAGTCGCCGTTAAAGATCATCATCCTTAGGCATGCAGAAAAACCCGACAATGGTGATAATTTATCATGTGCAGGATTTGACAGGGCCTTAAAATTACCTAAGGTTATTATAGCAAAATTTGGCGTTCCTAATTATTTGTACGTACCGGCACCGTCAGTCGGTAAGGTAACGAAAAGCTTACGTATGATGGAAACCATTTCGCCATTAGCAGTCAAGTACAACTTACCGGTCAACACAAATTATGATGCTACCCAAACCAAGAGACTGGCCGCAAGTATTTTAAAAAGATCGGGCACTGTAGTAGTAGTTTGGGAGCACGGTAATATTCCTGCCATTATCTCGGCGCTGGGCGTAGATAGCGAAAAATTAAAATGGAAAGGTATAGACTTTGATAGTTTGTGGATCGTGACGATCAATGGCAAAAGAGTTGTTCTAACTAAAGACGTTCAGGCCATACACCCATCTGCCAACTGCAATTTTTAATAACGCTTACTTACCGATACAAAACTTGCTGAATATATTCTCAAGCAGGTCGTCTGTGGTTACTGCACCGGTTATTTCGCCAAGATAGTGCAAGGCTTGCTTTATGTCCATAGCTAAAAAGTCGGATGTTAAGGGGCTGTCTATACCGACTAATACTTTGCTTAACGCTTCTTCGGTGTTTTGCAGCGCTTCCAGGTGGCGGATGTTAGTCACCAGCGTCTCGTCGCTACCTAACTTGTCTTTAACCGCCAGGTGATATATCTTTTGCCTAATTTCCTCAATATGCTCATTTTCTTTGGCAGAAACCTTAAGCAAGTTTTCTGAATGTGGAATGTTTTCTACCTCCGCCGTAGAAAGCATATCAATTTTATTAGCAACTACGAGCATAGGCATACCCGGGCGCTGCAAATTTTCCAGATCGGCATTAAGTTCGGCGAGAGGCATTTCTGCAGCGTCGAATACGTATATCAATACTGCCGACTGGCTGATCTTTTCGAAAGCCCTTTTTACACCAATTTCCTCAATAGCATCGGTTGCCTCGCGCAGGCCGGCGGTGTCTGTAAGGCGGAAATTAATGCCGTTTATGTTAAGTATCTCTTCGATCGTATCGCGGGTGGTGCCTGCAATTTCACTTACTATAGACCGTTCTTCATTAAGCAAAGCATTTAACAGGGTAGATTTTCCGGCGTTCGGCCGGCCGGCTATTACCGTATTAATGCCTTTTTTTATAGCGTTGCCTAATTCGAACGAGTGGATGAGCCTGGTTAAAATATTAAGAATATCAATGATCAATTGCTTCAATTGGCCACGGTTTGCAAACTCTACATCTTCTTCCGAAAAATCGAGTTCGAGTTCTATAAGTGATGCAAATGTTACCAGCTGATCGCGCAACGTTTTTAACTGGTTACTGAAACCGCCCCGCAATTGGTTCATAGCAGCTTGTTGTGAGGCCTGAGAATTTGAAGATATCAAGTCGGCAACAGCCTCTGCCTGTGAGAGATCCAATTGGCCGTTTAAGAATGCCCTCAATGTAAATTCGCCGGGCTGCGCTGCACGTGCTCCATTCCTGATGAGTAATTTAATAACAGATTCTATGATAAAAGCCGAACCATGGCAGGATATTTCGACCACGTTTTCGCGGGTGTATGATCTTGGTGCAATGAATAAGGATATTAATACCTCATCCAGGATCACCTCACCGTCTAAAATATGCCCAAAGTGGATGGTATGTGAAGCCTGGCTGCTTAGATCTTTACCTTTGAAAACTTTTTGTGTAATAATAACGGCGTCAGGACCGGATAGCCGGATCACGCCGATCGCGCCTGTGCCGTTGGGCGTGGCTAATGCAACAATGGTATCGCTGGTGTAATGGTTCACCCGGCTAATATCAGCATTTAATTTTTTGCCATAGCAGGCGCTTAACTTTCTTACTTAGGCATGGTAAACCGTTAATGCACTTCACCCCTTACAGCTCCATTTCTTTTATAACGCCCTCAACTATCAACTTTCCGGCAGTTGCTTTTTTAATTTCTGCTACACTTACCCCGGGGGCGCGTTCCAATAGTTTAAAACCACCATCTGCCAACACATCAAAAACTCCCAACTCGGTTACGATTTTCTTTACACAGCCAACGCCGGTTAGCGGAAGCGTACATTCAGGAAGGAGCTTTGATTCGCCTGCCTTGTTAACATGCTGCATAGCAACAATAATATTATCTGCCGAGGCAACCAGGTCCATGGCCCCTCCCATGCCCTTTACCATTTTACCGGGTATTTTCCAATTCGCAATATCGCCACACTCAGAAACCTCCATGGCACCTAAGATGGTAAGGTTTATCTTCTTTGCACGAATCATCCCAAAACTCATGGCCGAATCAAATACTGCGGAACCCGGCAGCATGGTAATGGTTTGTTTACCGGCATTTATGGTGTCGGCATCTTCTTCGCCATCAAATGGGAAAGGGCCCATACCTAACAGGCCATTCTCTGATTGCAGCACCACATCCATATCGGCAGGTATATAATTTGCCACCAGTGTAGGTATACCAATACCCAGATTTACATAGAAACCGTCTTTAATTTCGAGTGCTATTCGCCTGGCTATTTGTTCTTTAGTAAGCATTTAAAATTGAATATTGGGTGATTTGAAGATTGAAAATATATTAAGGATCAATACGATTCTTAGATGCCCAAGTCGTGGTTACTAATTTTGGACCTGAAAACATCTGGGTTAGGATTCATCCTCGAATTGTCAAGTCCTCAAACTGCGTCACTGTTCTTTGTTCTATTCTTTTTTCATAATTAATACCCCGAAATATTTTATGGACAAAGATGCCGGGAGTATGGATATGATCTGGGTTAAGCTGGCCGGGCTCTACCAATTCTTCTACCTCGGCAATAGTAATTTTACCTGCCATGGCCATAAGCGGGTTAAAGTTGCGGGCAGTAGAACGGTAAATAAGATTGCCCATCGTATCGCCCTTCCATGCTTTAACAATAGCATAATCGGCATCAAAGGCAATTTCCATAAGGTAATCTTTACCGTTAAAGTTGCGTATTTCTTTACCGTGGGCAACCTCCGTGCCCACACCGGCGGGGGTAAATATGGCCGGCATGCCATAACCTGCCGCCATGCAGCGCGTGGCCAGCGTACCCTGCGGTATAAGCTCCACATCAAGTTCCCCGCTTAATAACTGGCGCTCAAACTCTGCATTTTCACCAACGTAAGATGCAATCATCTTTTTAACCTGGCGTTGTTTTAACATTAACCCAATGCCAAAATCATCAACACCCGCATTATTGGATATACAGGTAAGTTTTTTTACTCCCCTTTTAACCAGCGCAGCAATACTATTTTCAGGCAGTCCGCACAGGCCAAAACCGCCCAAAAGCAAGGTCATGCCATCGCAAATATCCTTAATAGCTTCATCGGCATCCTTAACCACTTTATTCATGAAATTTATATTGGTAGGCGAAATTACATATTAAACAAGGTATCACCTAAAACAAATTAGACATGCCCGGGCTTATATATGCATAAATTAAGAGTCATGATAAGTAACCAAAACGGAGACGAGAACAGTAATCCAAACCATACAGAACTGGGCGAAGGGCAGGTTGCCAGAGCTTACAAAGTGGAGGACGATGATAACCTTACGGAAAAAGATTTAAAGCGTTCATTTTTGTTCGGCAACAGTAATGATGCAGACCCAGACCAGCCCGGTTATGAAGGGCAAGGCACGGGAGGCGACAACTTCGGTAGAACCAATGTAACCACTTCTGGCGACGACCGGGCAAATCCATCGCAAAACGCTGGTTATAGTAATGATTATTTTAAACGCACCGAGCCGTCTGAAGAACATCCTGAAAATAATAATTTTACACCCGCCGGGCAGCAGGGCGCACCCCACACCGATGGAAGCGGAGCGCAGTTTAACAGCCAAAAAATGCAGGAAGGAACAAGCGATTACGATGGAGGCACACAACAAAGGCAACCGGCCAACGCCAACCCGGAGCAAAGTAAAGCCGGTGATGGTAATAAAAGCGAACCCGGGGTTGCAGATTACAAACCTGAATATGATCAAAACAAACCCGACTATGGCAGTAATAGCCCCGATGACAACGACGAGTATCCAAATAATCCATAACAAAAAACCCCGGTTAACCGGGGTTTTTTGTTACCATTTTATATTTTTATCAATATAATTAATAAGGTCATCAGCCATTAACTGTTGCTCTTTTTTGCCAGGATGACCAGGTGTATTTTTATAAGGAAGGAAATGGGTTTTAATCTTTTTATCATGTATCCGGGTTATTGCCTCAGTTATATACCCCGGCCAGGTAGAGCCGGCTTTAGTGGCGTCCATATTGCCTAAAACACATATAATTTGAGCTGATGGATATTTATTCCTGATACTCCTCACAAAATTTTTATATGATGTTACTATTTGAAAAGCTGTTGGTGCCTTTAACCCGAAACGGTTTATAAATTGCGGGTTTTTGGCAAGTTTTATTATCCACGAATCATTTTGAAATAAATTGATCACTACTACATCGGGCGTATACCTTTTAAAGTCCCATTTCGAGTGCGCCTCAGTAGCATCTAAACGATCATACATTTCAGGCATGATGAGCGGAAACCAACTTACCATTACCCCTATCCCACTTTTTGAAATGCAGCTGTAATTGGCATTAAAGTGGCGGGCCGTTATAGCTGCGTAGCTTAAATATCCATCCTCGAATTCGTTACTGCCGCGATCTTTCCCGGCAGTATCTAACACGGCATATCCGCAAGTAATAGAATTTCCATAAAACTCTATTTTACGTTTGGGTTGCGCCGGGGCGGCATCTAACTGTCCATGTTCCACTGCTAAACCATAAAACCAGGTTTTACCAAACTGCCATTCTGTACGTTTAAATAACGTTAGTGTATGTTTGCCGGGTTTAATATTTGTAGCAATAGAGTATGTGTGTTTTATCGAATCGAGATCCAAATCGGGCATAATCCTACCATCCAGTATTCTTTTGAAATAATTTTTCCCGTATTCATCTTTAAGCAGAACTTTTACACCCGTTCCTGTAAAATTTATACTAATGGAATTGCCGGTCCAGCTAAGTGCAGACGAGTCACCCGAAAAAGTAATTCTTCCCGTGTAGCTAATGCGCTTGTCAGTTGCCTTAATCAGTTGCAGGGCAAATCCGTAGTGACAACCAACAATAAACAGCAAAAGAATGATCAATTTTTTATTCATAACAGTGCATTTTGTTTTACGCTTACCAAGATATAAATTTGAGTAATTACATAACCGTCAAAAACCTTGGATTGAACAATGAAGCAGAACATCATTTACGCGCTTTGCGCCTCTTTTATATTTACAGGTTGTGTAATGGAATCGAGTTATGACCAGCGGACTACAGATGACAATAAAGAAGTAATAAGGGATGTTTTTAAAGCATTTAATAAACACGACTTTAAGCTGATGGCATCTTATTATGCTGATACAGCCAAATTTTTAGATCCCTCATTAGGTAAACAATTCGTGTGTCAAAGCCGCGCGCAAACCAACGCGAAATATAGATCCCTTGCTGCTACTTTTCCAAATTTAAAAGATAGTACAACCAGTATTATTGCCTCGCAAGATAAAGTTGTTACTCAATTTATAGCAACAGGCACCTCGGCAAATGGCAAAAATTTTTCGATGCCCATCTGCACCATATTTAAACTAATTAACGGCAAGATCGTGTCTGACGCTACTTATTACGATAACAAATAGACCCTTAATTCTTTACAAAAAAAAGGTTTACCGAAAACTATTTTAAATGCACGTAAGTGATCCCGCTGCCACCGCGGTCGGCATGTTCATCTTCCATGTGGCTAACCTGGTCATACTTTTTTAAATATTCGCGTATTAGTTTCCGGAGGATGCCATCCCCTTTTCCATGTAAAACCTTAAGCGTTCCAAAGCCCATCATCAAGGCCCGGTCAAGCAGTTTTTCAATTGCATGAACAGCATCTTCGCCGCGCATACCGCGCACATCTATTTCGGGGCTAAAGCTTGCCATGTCGCTGGTATGGCTATTATAACTGCGCCTTATTTCCTTTGGCACTTCTTTTCTTGACACTTTTTGTACGCGTTTCTTTTTAGCAACGGTGCGGAGGTCGCCAATGGCTATAATCACATTGTCCTTAGCGATCTCAATAACCTGCCCGGTAGTTTCAGAGTCTACCAGCTTTACCCAGTCGCCGGGTTTTAGCTCCTCATCTGCAGGGGCTGGCTTGTGGGCAACAGGTTTTGCAGTGTTTTTCTGCAGTTCGATGTTTAAATTTTCACGAAGCTTGCGTGTTTCTTCCTTATCGGCATTGCTGCTTTTTATACCCGCAATAGTGTTCTCCACCAATTTATTTGCATTCAGGATTATACTTTGCGCTTCCAGCTTTGCCTCGCGTATGAGACTGCGTTTATTTTCTTCTAAATAGCCTTTTAACTGCTCGTTCTCGGCAAGCAGCGCATTTAACTTTCGCTGCTGTTTATCAAGGTTATTCTTTGTGTCGAAAATTTCTTTCTTTTCACGTTCCAGGTCAACCAGTAATGTATCAACCTTCTTTTGGTTGAAGCCTATTTTATTTTTGGCCAGGCTCAGCACATTTTGCGGCAGGCCTATTTTCTGCGCAATTTCAAAAGCGTAGGAGCTCCCGGGCTTACCAACTTCCAATACGTATAGCGGTCTCATCTGCACATTATCAAACAGCATCGAGGCATTTTCCAACCCTTCGGTGTTGCTGGCAAATATTTTGAGATTTGAATAGTGTGTTGTTACCATCCCTTTTACCTTTTTATGGTTTAAGGATTCCAAAACTGCTTCAGCTATTGGGCCGCCAAATTGTGGGTCGGTACCTGTACCAAACTCATCTATCAAAATAAGCGAGTTGCCGTTAGCATTTTCTACAAAATGCTTCATTTTAGATAGGTGGGCACTATAAGTGCTTAGATCGCTTTCTATCGACTGATCATCGCCTATGTCTGTGAATATCTGCCTGAAGGTTCCAACCGTACTCGTCTCAGATGCCGGGATCAGCAACCCTGCCTGTACCATAATTTGCAGCAAGCCTACAGTTTTCATACAAACAGATTTACCCCCTGCATTCGGTCCCGATACTACAATAACCCGCGTGCCGCCGCTTATCTGTACATTAAGTGGCACAACAGTTTTCTTCTCCTTTTTAAAACTTAAAAGTAAGAGCGGGTGCCGGGCGTTTATGAGTGTTAAGCCCGGCTCATTATTTAGTATGGGCATCTCAGCTTCGATATCTATAGCAAACAGCGCTTTAGCACGTACAAAATCCAGTTTGGTTAGTAAGCTGTGGTATGATAACAAAAGCGGTACATAAGGCCGCAGTTCGTCCGTTAACACCGTCAGTATTTTTATGATTTCCCGCCGCCGTTCAAATTCCAGATCGCGGATGCGGTTATTGAGCGTAAACACTTCTTCGGGTTCCAGGTAAACCGTTTGCCCTGAAGCGCTTTCATCGTGGACAAAGCCCTTTACCTTTCGTTTATTTTCGGCCAGCAGCGGTATGCAAAGCCGGCCGTCGCGTATGGTGAGCGAGCCATCTGCAGTCCACCCGCTGGCTGAGGCGCTTTTAAAAATATGATCTATTTTCCTGCGTGCTTCCTGCTCTGCTTTTGCAATTCCTGCGGTTATATCCTGCAATTCGCGCGATGCATTTGGCCTTATCTTACCTTTCTGATCTATTATCAGGTCTATCTTTTTAATAATCACCTTCTCTATGGGCAAATGTTCAAAAAGTGCCTCAAGATTTGGATAGAGCCCGGCACGCTCGTTAAAATAAGCAATAACTGCAAAAACCGTGGTGAGCGATACCTGCGTTTGGAAAAGTTCTTCCTCGCTCAAAAATGCGCCCTCTAAGCGCATTTTGCCTGCCAATGATCTTACATCATAAAAATGGTTGATCGGCAGTGCAGTATCGCTCTGGAGTATATTTTTAAACTCATTTGCCTGGTGCAAAAACTTGCGTATCTGGTCGAAATTATTCATCACCTGGATACGGTCGACCATTTGCATGCCCATGGCGCTCAGGCAGTGCGATTTAATAAGTGCTTTAACTTCGGTAAAACCCAGCTTATCCAAGCTGTTCTCCGGGAATATCATTCGTTGTGTTGTTATTTTTTTTGGGGTTTTGCCGCGTTGACCTTTTTTGTGGAATCTTGCGACCTTTTAAACTTGATCACATTTTTTATAGAATCTGCCCTGGCATGCAGCCTTCTAACCTTATTAAGCGAATCTGACTTGTTATTAAGGTTGATGATCACCTGGTCATACATGTCACTCATAACATCTGCATGCGCGGTATAATAAATCATGCTGTTTTTAAATTGCAGGGTGTCTGTATGAAAAGCCTTAAACAGTTGCAGGTACTTACCCATCCCGTGGCGGTAAAGCGTATCGGGGTTTTGCGGGTAGTTATACATGGTACCATCAGCCAGGTGAACTTGTGTCATTAATGCTATCATCTGCTTTTTAGGGATCAGGTTAGCGGGGACGGCGGTGCTGCTGCTGCATGCAACTAAAAAAAGCGTTCCGAAAAAAAACAAGATGATATAGTTGCGCATTCTGTAAATTAGCCGCGGTTTAATTACCGCAAAATTACGCATTTAATGAGCATTGCAGAGAATATAACAGGTTTAATTAGGGAGTTGGAACCTTTGAAAGTGAAACTTGTGGCGGTATCTAAAACTAAGCCTGCCGATGATGTTTGGCAAGCTTATGATGCCGGCCAGCGCATATTTGGTGAAAACCAGGTACAGGAACTGGTAGAAAAATATGAAATTTTGCCAAAAGACATTCAATGGCATATTATAGGCCATCTGCAAACTAACAAAGTGAAATATATAGCGCCGTTCATCAGCATGATCGAGTCTGTTGATAGCCTGAGACTTTTACAGGAAATAGATAAACACGGTTTAAAAAATAAACGGGTGCTTGACTGCCTTTTACAGATCTATATAGCAGATGAGGATACCAAGTTCGGCCTCGGTTTTGATGAAGCCATAGAACTTTTACGTTCTGACGAATTTGCCCAATTGAAAAATGTACGCATTTGCGGCGTTATGGGCATAGCCACTAATACCGATGTTGAAAAGCAGCTCAAAGACGAATTTTATGAGCTGAAAACATTTTTCTCAGGCCTTAAACAAAGCTTTTTTAGGAAAGATGAGCACTTTAAAGAAATATCGATGGGTATGTCGTCCGATTATAAGATAGCCATTGCCGAAGGCTGTACCATGGTACGTTTGGGCAGCACTGTATTTGGCAAACGAACCTATAAATCTCCCATATAATTATGAACGTACATTTAAGAGTTGCCGTAAAAGAAGATTGCCTGAGACTGATGGAACTGGTAAATGAACTTGCGTTATTTGAACGGGCCCCGCAGGAAGTTACCGTTACTTTAGATGAATTTATAGACGCCGGCTTTGGTAACAAGCCACTCTGGAAAGCATTTGTAGCGCAGATAGACGGTTTAATTATCGGCTTTGCAATTTACTACGTCAGGTATTCTACCTGGAAAGGCCGGAGGCTTTATCTAGAAGACCTTATTGTTACAGAAGCTTTACGCGGTAAAGGGGTTGGCAAACTTTTGTTTAACTGCATGATAACGGAAGCCAGGGAACTCGGCTTTAGTGGTATGGTTTGGCAAGTGCTGGATTGGAATGAGCCTGCTATAAAATTTTATAGTAAGTACGAAGCTAATATTGAAGCCGGCTGGCTTAATGCAGCCCTAAATAAAGAACAGCTTGCAAATTTTAACTTATGAACATCAGAAACATATTATTGCTGCTGACTGCCGCTTTTTTACATTCATGCACTGATAAAGTGAAAAATCCAGATGTGAAGGCAGCTATTGCAGCTGATACGCTGAAGTATCACTACGAAAATTTAAAGAAAAGGGCCGGAGATTGCGGAAGTAAGCCTGACAGCGCCTGCACGGTCATCAGCGTTAAGTATCCAATATTTGATGGTCAGACCCCGCTAAATGACTCCGTACGGCGTTGGGCTATGGATACCACTTTCGATATAGCTGCTTCGCAGTTTATAAAATTGTACCAAATAGATAAAAAAACAAACACACGTAAAATGTTTTTTACATCTACTGCTGCTGTAAGTGTAATTCGGCAAGATTCGTCGCTTATATCTTTGCAGCTGGATAAGTATTCATATACTGGCGGTGCCCACGGATCATCATTCACCGGATTTTTAAATTGGGATACCAAACATCAAAAAAAATTAGCCTTAAAAGACGTATTAATATCCGGATATCCGGAGCGCTTAACGAGAGTTGCGGATACTATTTTTCGTAAGCAGGAAAATCTCTCAGATACCTCATCACTTGCAAATGATTATTTTTTTAAAGATGCTAAGTTTGCGCTTAACAATAATGTCCTAATGTCGCCGGTTGGGCTTCGGTTTATATATAATCAATATGAAATAAAGCCTTATGCAGCGGGCCAAACCGACCTGCTTATACCCTATTCAAAAATAAGATCTTTAGTAAAGCCGCACACTGTAATTGCTCAATATTTAAAATAATGCTGGTTTTTAAATTTGGCGGCGCGTCTGTTAAAGATGCTTCAGGAGTAATTAACCTCGGGAAAATAGTTAGGCAGTACCAGGCAAATGAATTACTTATTGTAGTATCTGCCATGGGCAAGACCACTAATTTGCTCGAAAATTTAACTAAAGCTTACGTAAATAAAAGCGACGATATTAACCTGATATACAACGAAATAAAGAAATATCATTATCAAATTTTAACGGAACTTTTTGAGGCATCGCATCCGGTTTTTAATGAAGTGGATAATACCTTTGTTGAAATAGACTGGTTGATTGAGGATGAGCCCCACGATGATTTTGATTTTATTTATGATCAGATCGTATCCGTTGGCGAACTTGTTTCTACCCGCATTGTTACTGCTTATCTAAACCAAATTGGCCTTGCAGGTAAGTGGCTGGATGTACGCGGATATATTTATACCGATAACAACTATCGCGAAGGGGTTGTGGACTGGCAAAAAACATGCGGTGAAATTCAAAAGGGCCTTCCCACCATACTGCAAAACAATATTATAGTAACGCAGGGCTTTTTAGGCGGCACATCAGAAAATTTTACCACTACACTTGGGCGCGAGGGTTCTGATTACACAGCGGCTATTTTTGCTGCTTGCCTCGGCGCCGAATCTGTAACCACCTGGAAAGATGTGCCGGGCATATTAAATGCCGACCCGAAGCTTTACAGCGATACCGTTAAGTTTGATCATCTCTCATACACCGAGGCTATTGAAATGACCTATTACGGGGCAGCAGTCATACATCCTAAAACCATTAAACCGCTCCAAAATGCAGGCATCCCGCTATTGGTGAAACCATTTAATGATCCATTGGCTCCCGGCACCATAATAGGCGAAGAAGCATTAGTCTTTTACGAAAAGCCGGTAATTATCGTAAAAGAAAATCAGGCGCTGTTATCGGTATCGCCAAAAGACTATTCATTTATTACTGAACAACATTTGAGCCGGGCATTTACCCTTTTTGCAGAAAAGCACGTTAAAATAAACATGATGCAAGTTTCGGCACTAAGTTTTACATTGTGTTTAGACTATCGGAACGAGCGGTTTAACGATTTGTTAAACAAGCTGCAGGAAAATTTTAAGGTAAAATATAATTTAAATCTGTCGCTTATAACCCTGCGGCATTACAAACAAGATGACCTGAAACAGTTTATAGCTTCCCGGCGAATACTTCTGGAACAAATAAGCCGCAACACAGCGCAAATGGTAATAATATAATGGTTATGCAACTGTCGCTTATCACGCTGTTGGTACAAGATTATGATGAAGCTATTGCATGGTATACCGGCAAATTAAATTTCCAATTGTTAGAAGATAACCCATTAAATGCCGACAAACGCTGGGTAGTAATAGCAGCCGAACAAACGTCAATAACTAAGATATTGCTTGCTAAGGCTGCAACTAAATATCAGCGCAAACAAATTGGCCTACAGGCCGGAGGGCGTGTATTCTTATTTTTAAATACGGCCGACTTTTGGCAAGATTACAATGATCTTATCGAAAAGAAAGTGGAGTTTGTGCGTGAGCCAACAGCAGAAATTTACGGCACGGTTGCTGTTTTTAAAGATCTCTATGGCAATTTATGGGATTTGATAGGGCCTGTAAAATAAAAAGCCTCTTCTCGAGGCTCTTCCTTTTACAACATTCTTCTTCTTGGCTTTTGCACCGCATCCCTGCCCGAAGTTTGGTCAGATCGCGGGTTGCCGCCGTTACTAATACCGGCCTGTTGTTTTATTTCTTTCTGGTCGGCAAAATTTCTGTCAGATTTTGTGTTACCTTGTAAATAGGCATTGCCCTTAACATGCTCATTGGTTTTCATAAGTGTATATTTTATAATTGGTTACGCAGCAAACTGCTTTGTAATTCTTTGCAATAACTATACCGATGTTGTAAAATTTGGAGGTACTTTATTGATATTAGTTAATTACTTTAAGCAGGTGCTTTGTAAACCAGCCAATACTTAAGCCTTGCACTAATATCGAAAATACGACAACTATATAAGTAATAAGTACAAACTCGTCGCGGTGCATTTCGGGGCTTAGTGATAATGCCAATGCTACAGACAGGCCTCCGCGCAAACCTCCCCAGGTTAAAATGGCTACGGCATGTTTTTCTAACTTTATAAAAAAACCCAACAGCGATACGGGAATGTACACAGAAATTAACCGCGCAATAAGTACGATAAATATGGTTGCGGCACCGATAAGTAAAACGGTAATATTTATTTTAATGATCAGCATTTCGAGGCCGATAAGCAGAAACAACACCGCATTAAGAATCTCATCTATCAATTCCCAAAATTTACTCAGGTAGTCGCGGCTTGTATCAGATAGCACCTCGTCTTTTACTTTATTACCGGTTATTATTCCTGCAACAACCATAGCTAACGGCCCGGAAACATGCAGGCGGCCTGCAAGCGAATAGCCACCTAAAACTATAGCCAAAGTGACCAAAACTTCCACATTATAATCATCTATAGCGCGCAGCGCATAATAGCCAATATATCCAAGTATGCCGCCAAATATGATGCCGCCCAGGGCTTCCTGTATAAACAGCTTTCCAACTGCAACAACGTTTAATGCCAATTGCCCGCTGTGCGCAACATCTAAAAGCGTAACGAATATAACTACAGCCACACCATCATTAAATAACGATTCGCCAGAGATCTTGAGTTCCAGTGATGAGGGTATCTTCGCCTGTTTTAGGATAGCCAATACGGCTATAGGGTCTGTAGGTGATATTAGTGTGCCGAATAATAGGCAGTAAATAAACGATATCGGCAAATCACATAACCTGAACAAATAAAATATAATACTTCCTACAATAGTGGTGGAAATTAAGATCCCCACGGTTGATAAAACTAATACAGGCCAGCGTTCCTTCCTGAGTTTCCGGGCATCAATATTTATTGCGCCTGCAAAAAGCAAAAAACTGAGCATAAAATTCATCAGTACATCCCGGAAATCTATCGAGGATGCCAATTGGAGAACTTTATCTGAAAGGATTGGATAAAACTTGCCAAGCGTAGCTATAAGTATCGAGCTGCCGAGCGACAATACCATAATGCCAATGGTAGGTGGCCATTTAATTAGCCTGTGGTTTATATAAGCAAATAGTGCGGCAAGTACAATGGTTATGGTTAAGACTTCGCTGGTATTCATCAGTGGTACATAGTGTTATAAAGATACCAAAACTAAAATAACGACAGATGCAGGATGTCTTTAAAACCAATAATGCCACATATTCCTGAGAATAATTTTTACGCAATGCTATTGTAATTGCATTGAGTTTTGTTATTTGCTTAAATGAATAAAAGAAGGAGCATTGCTATTGATATGGACGGCGTTATAGCCGATGTGGAAGAACAAGCCATTATATGGTATGAGCAAAAATTTGGCAAACGCGTTTTGCGAGAGTCTTTTATAGGGCGAGAAGAAGCCAACCTTTTCCCCGAGAAAGGGCTCATCCGGGAATTCGTTTTTTCACCCGGTTTCTTTCTAACGCTTCCCGTAATTGCGGGATCGGTTGACGCACTGCAGAAAATACAGGAAAGTTTTGAAGTGTATATCGTGTCGGCAGCAATGGAATTCCCGCTAAGTCTATCGGAAAAACTGCAATGGTTAAGTATTAATTTTCCTTTTATTACCTGGCGGAACATTATCTTCTGCGGCGATAAAAGCATCATTAATACCGATTATATGATTGACGACCACATTAAGAACCTTGATAATTTTAAAGGTAAAACGTTAATGTTCAATGCCTTTCACAATGTAAACCATAACCACCACGCCCGGTATAATAACTGGCAGGAAGTACTTGATTTTTTTCAGGCAGAAAATCGATCATGAACAGCCAGTTTTATGCGGGCACAAGCGGGCTTGTATCGCCTGTTCGCAACAAAACCCATTACCCGCCGGCTTATCAGGAAAAGAGCCGGTTGTGCTATTATTCATCATTATTTAACAGCATCGAGATCAATAGCTCTTTTTATAAGCTGCCGCAAGCCAAAACCATACGCCGTTGGGTTGATGAAACCGACGAAAATTTCCGGTTCACTTTTAAATTGTGGCGCAACATTACCCACAATAAAGGGCTTGCCTTTAATGCTAACGATGTTCAGCTTTTTATGAATGCCATAAATGAGGCAGGCACTAAAAAGGGTTGCTTGCTTGTTCAATTCCCCGCAAGTGTAACAAGCAACAATTTTATACAGCTCGAAATACTCTTAAAAGAGATCAGCGTTTACAATCAGGATGAGGAATGGAAGGTAGCGGTAGAATTCAGGCACCGCAGCTGGTATACTGAAGAAATTTATGATCTATTAAGCACCTATAAAGCTACAACCGCTATTCATGATATGCCTAATTCCATTACACCGATGGCAGGATCAGATACTTCGTTAGTGTACCTGCGTTTTCATGGCCCCGGCGGAGGTTACAGGGGCAGTTATAATGACGATTTTTTGTATGATTATGCACAATATATTAAAGAATGGCAGCAGGATGGTAAAGCTGTTTATACCTACTTTAACAATACCATGGGCGAGGCTGTAAAGAATTTAGCTACCCTAAATGAATATGTTAATACAGCTAATTAACGTTTAAAAGGTGTTTTGTTAGCATATTTTCCGCGCGATGCTAAAATAGCCGGCATATTAACCGCCGCCCACTCTGTTAAAGTGGCTATTGCAGGTAATAAACTCTTACCTAAATCCGTTAATTTATATTCTACTTTCGGGGGTATCTGGGGGTATATTTTGCGTGATACCAACCCGTCTGCTTCCAGCGTTTTCAGCGTTACCGTGAGCATTTTTTGTGAAATATTACCTATAAAGTTATTGATCTCACTAAAACGCAGCGTACCATTACTTCCCAGCAACGAAATTATCAGGATAGACCATTTATCGCCAATCCTGTCCAGTACGTTCCGTACAGGGCAATTTTTATCAATATCAATTATTAATAATTTTTTTTTCATCATAACATACTTATTATCAGTAAATCTAACTTGCAGGTAAGTACCACACCTTGCAGTGCGTTCTTGTTTACTGCTAAGTTACTATTTAACTTTAACTTTCTAAAAGAGAGCTAAAAATTAAATAAATAGAAAACATGAACACCATTTTAGTAACGGGGGCATCCGGCCAGTTAGGCAGTGCAGTAACCAAATACCTTCTGAAAAACGCAAACTCAGCCGTCGTTAAAATATTTGCGAGGGATACTTTTAAAGTAAGCGAACTTGCCTCGCGAGGGGTTGGAGTGCGGGTAGGCGACTATGACGACTACGACTCGCTTATTAATGCATTTAAAGGAATTGACAAGCTTTATCTGGTCTCTGGCACGGATATTGGCAATCGCGGAACACAGCAGCTGAACGCCGTAAACGCGGCGAAAGAGGCCGGCGTAAAACACATTTTGTATACCAGTATTCAGCGCACTAACGAAACGGAAACATCGCCGGTTGCATTTTTATCAAAAAGCCACCTTGACACAGAAAGAGCCATACGAGAATCGGGTATGATTTACACCATACTTCAAGACAGCCTATATGCCGACGTGGTTCCATTTTTTGCAGGCCAGCAGGTATTAGAAACTAAAACGCTAAACTTCCCGGCTAAAAATGGTAAAGTTGCATTTGCCACACGTGAAAACATGGCCGAAGCCAGCGCCAATATTCTGCTTGATGAAACAGGTAAATACGATAATGTAACATTGGAGTTAACGGGGGCCGAAGCGGTAAGCTGGCAACAGGTAGCACAAATTATAGCTTCTGCTTCCGGTGTTGAAATTAATTATAACTCTCCTTCAGTTAAAGATTACGAAGCGGCGCTAAGGGGTGCACAGGTGCCTCAAGAGTTTGTGCTGATGTTGTCGGGCTTTGCCCGGGCAATTGCCGAAGGAGAATTTGAACACGTTAGCAGCCACTTGGCAGATGCTTTAGGCCGCAAACCTGCAAGCCTGGAAAGTTTTTTGAGTACAGTGTATAAAAAGTAGGTTTTAAACAATTAAAGCAGGTCGATTGACCTGCTTTTGCTTTTGGGTAAATGATGGGGCTCGAACCCACGACCCTCGGTACCACAAACCGATGCTCTAACCAACTGAGCTACATCTACCGTTTGGAGATGCAAAAATAGGAATATATGCGCTGTTTGCAAGCGCTTTTTTTAAATATCTGAGTAGCATATAAAGGCTAATTAGCTATAATTGCCTATTATTTATGATAGAGATATTTACAGACGGTGCCTCGAGCGGTAACCCGGGCCCGGGCGGTTACGGTGTTGTACTGCGCTCCGGAAATCACTACAAAGAGCTTTCAGAGGGGTTTCGCAAAACAACCAATAACCGCATGGAATTGCTTGCCGTAATAAAGGGACTGGAAGTGCTTAAAGCACCAAACCAAGCTGTTACCATTTGCTCCGATTCTAAATATGTAATAGACGCTATAGAAAAGCGATGGGTACATGGCTGGTTAGCAAAGGGATTTAAAGATAAAAAGAACAAAGACCTATGGTTGCGATACCTGGAACTACACAAACTGCATCATATTAAATTTATATGGGTACGGGGCCACAACGGCCACCCCGAAAATGAGCGTTGCGACGAGCTGGCGGTAGCTGCCTACAAGCAGAAGAGTTTGTTAATTGATGCGGTTTTTGAAACGGAAAATGCCAAAATGTTTTGATTGCAGGTTTTGAAATAATTTCCGTATAGCGTTTTTTTTCTATGGTCTGTGAAAGTCCTACCGTTTCATTTCTATAATATTCATATCATGGATCTTATTGCCGGTAATACTAAACTTAATTATGGTACGGACCTTATGCCACCCTTGCCTGCCTGCTGCGCCCGGGTTAAAATGAAGGCAGTTGATCTTTTTATCAAATATCACTTTAAGTATATGTGAATGGCCTGTAATGAATAATTTAGGCGGATTTTTATAAATCTCGGGTTTAACAGTGGCGCTGTAATGATCTGGATAGCCGCCTATATGTGTTATCCAAACGTCAGTTTCCTCACATCTAAAGCGCAAATGCTCGGGGTAAATTGCCCTGATGTCATGTCCGTCAATATTGCCATAAACACCTTTAAGGGGCTTAAAAGCTGCTAACTTGTCGGCTAATTCCAAAGTTCCGAAATCGCCGGCATGCCAAATCTCATCGCGATCATCAAAGTGCTTTAATACCCCGTCATCCAGATATCCATGAGTATCAGACAGCAGGCCTATGCGGGTCATGTTAAATAAAAGAGAAAAACAGCGAACTTAATAATACTAGGGCAAATCCCACATAAACGCCTTTTACATAATCGCCTTTTACAAATTTTACGAGACAATAAATAGTTGCTGAAAGGCAAATTACTTCAAATAATTCGAAAGGATATACGTGATTCACTAATATTTTATGGGGTATGAATTCGCTATTATAAAATTTGTAAACATGGTAAATGGTGTAGCAACCCATTGCCAGGAAAACTACCAACAGCACTATGAGCAAAAGATTAAGCGTTTTCATTTAAAATATGGTAAAAAAGTCTTTTAAAAGGGTTTTATATTGCTCTGTATAGATTTTCGGCGATTGATAGATCACCAGTTTATCGGCGGTAAGATAAGATTCTGTTATTGAAAACGCAACAATCTGCCGGTGCGGTTCTGAATCAGGATATGATGATACATCTATTGTTTTTACAAGTTTTAACCCTGCTTCATTGGCATCAGTTAAAACGGACGCAAGAGTTATTACGGGCAGGATCATCCAAAAAATCCCATTCGGCTTAAGATGGTTCACTACCTCCTTGATCATCGTCGCGAAGAATTGCTTGTCTGCATGTCTTGCCTGGTTACGCTGCTTTCCGGGAGATTTCAACGAATTTAAGTGAAATGGTGGATTGCTTACCATCAGATCGTAGTGTTTATCATCTATACCGGCAAAAAAACTACTAAAGTCTTGCGCATGGCAAAATAACCTGTCCTTATATGAAGAATGTTCAAAGTTTTTTGTCGCCGTATCAGCTGCATTGTTGTCAATTTCAACGGCGTCAATTCGTGCGCTCTCAAAACGTTGTGCAAGCATCATAGCTATCACACCGGTACCTGTACCAATATCTAAAATATTATTTGGGTGTTCTGCATTTGCTAATGCGCCAAGCAATACACCATCGGTATTTATCTTCATAGCACATCCCGATTGGTCTACCGCAAATTGTTTAAATTGGAACATAGAGCTTGTAGCTATCTCTCATAGAACTCTATCGGTAATCCATCCGGATCGGCAAAAAAAGTAAATTTCTTGCCGGTAAATTCATCTATTCTGACGGGTTCCGCCCAGACGTCGTATTTGTTAATGTGAGCAATGGCTTCATCTATATTATCCACTTCAAATGCTAAATGTCTTAAGCCAGCCGCTTCTGGTCTTGATGGCCGGGTATTAGGGTTTGGGAATGAGAAAAGTTCTATCTGGTATAACCCATTTACTTCCAGGTCGAGTTTGTAACTGTCGCGCTCCTTTCGGTAAACTTCTCTAACTTCCTTTAAACCAAGAATTTGAGTATAAAATGCTTTAGACTTTAAATAATCGGTACAAATTATTGCAATGTGATGCACTCGGTTAAGTTTTAACATTTACTCGCCCAATGTAACATGCAGAACATTGTCATACACCAATTTAATATCAAGTATGTTGCCGTACAACTCGTTGTCTACAAAAAGATTACCGTGGTGGGCAACGGTGCCTAACAAGCTAAATGGAGTTTCTGAAGTTGCCATCATTTCTACAAACCGCTCTTCATCATCGGGTGCAACGGATACCACTACCCTGCCCTGTGCCTCGCCAAAAAGGAACGCATCCTTACGAACGCTGTCATCAGCTTCTACAGCGAAACCCAGATTATTCGGCATAGCAGATTCGAGCAAGTTAATATACAGGCCACCATCGGCCACATCATGTGCAGACTGGATCACTTTATGCAAGATCAATTGTTTTACAACCTGGTGCATGGCATGTTCTTTCTCCAAATTGAAATAGGGTGCGGGCGATGCCTTTACTTTGTGATATGAAGCTAAATATTGTGAAGAAGCAATATCATTTACAGATTCACCAATCAGATAGATGAGATCATCGGGCTGCTTAAAATCAGCCGTCATAATATTGTCCTTATCATCTAAAACCCCAAGCATGCCAATGGTAGGCGTCGGGAAAACGGGGCCATCATCTGTAGATTGGTTATAAAAACTTACGTTACCGCCGGTAACGGGGGTTTCAAACATGGTACAGGCCTCGCCCATACCTTTTATGGCGCTAACAAACTGCCAGAAAACTTCGGGCTTATATGGATTGCCGAAGTTAAGGCAGTTGGTAATGGCAACAGGTTCGCCGCCTGCGCAGGTAATGTTGCGGGCAGCTTCGGCCACAGCAATGGCACAACCCTTCTGCGGATCGGCATTTACATACCGGGCATTACAGTCCACCGTAAGCGCTATGGCTTTATTTGTGCCCTTAACAGCAACCACGGCAGCATCGCACGGGCGGTTGGTTGTCATAGTACCCGTACCAACCATACAGTCGTACTGGTCTGTAACCCAGCGCTTTGAGGCAATATTTGGATGGGCGATCAAATGCTCGGCCACATCAACCAGGTCTTCCGGCTCCGCAACGTCGTCTATCTTAAATTTTTGATATTCTGCAAAATAAGCAGGTTCGGTGTATTCGCGGTCGTAAACGGGTGCCCCCCCGCCAAGCACCAAATCATCGGCTGGTACATCGGCTACAATTTCGCCGTTCATGTAATAAACGAGGCGC
Organism: Mucilaginibacter sp.; assembly: GCA_965277245.1. Lineage (GTDB taxonomy): Bacteria > Bacteroidota > Bacteroidia > Sphingobacteriales > Sphingobacteriaceae > Mucilaginibacter. The sequence continues at coordinate 978,094 of OZ255719.1, read as the reverse complement.
TTAGTGTCTGTTACCTCACCTATAGCTACACAATTTAAGTCCCATTTGTCAAAAACGGCTTGTACTTCAGCCTCTCTGCCTTTCTCTATAACTATCAACATCCGCTCCTGAGATTCGGAAAGCAGGATCTCGTACGGCTTCATATTTTCCTGGCGCATAGGCACTTTGTCCAGCCAGATCACCATCCCATGCTCACCCTTGGCACTCATTTCAGAATTTGAGCAGATAATGCCGGCAGCACCCATATCCTGCATCCCTATTACCGCGCCTGTTTTTATCACCTCCAATGAAGCCTCTAACAATAACTTCTCCTGGAATGGATCACCAACCTGAACGGCAGGAAGATCATTTACAGAATCTTCGGTTATATCTTTAGAGGCAAATGCCGCGCCATGTATACCATCCTTACCGGTAGACGAGCCTACAATGTAAACCGGGTTACCCACACCGTATGATGTGGCAGAAACGGTTTCGCCTGCCTTAACAATACCTGCCGACATAGCGTTAACAAGGGGGTTAACGTTATAACTTTCATCAAAAAACAGTTCGCCCCCAACGGTTGGTATACCAAAGGCATTACCATAATCGCCTATACCCTTAACTACCCCTTTTACGAGCCATTTGGTCCGGTCGAGGCTTAAATCTCCAAAACGAAGTGAATTAAGCTGCGCGATTGGCCTTGCGCCCATAGTGAAAATATCGCGGTTAATGCCGCCCACACCAGTTGCCGCGCCCTGATAAGGTTCCAGGGCTGATGGATGGTTATGAGACTCTATCTTAAAAGCGCAGCCAATGCCGTCGCCCAGGTCAACAAGCCCTGCGTTCTCCTCTCCCGCCTTCGCCAGCATGCGCGCACCATCCCGCGGTAGTGTTTTGAGCCATTTAATAGAATTTTTATAGGAACAATGCTCGCTCCACATCACGGAAAATATAGACAGCTCGGTAAAATTTGGCGTGCGGCCCATGATCTCCAGAATACGATCGTATTCCTGCGGTAGTAAGCCCAATTCTTTAGCGGTATCAACTGTGGTAAGTTCCGGCTGCTGCAATGTTATATATATTAGTTAATGAATGCCCAAAATTAACAAATTGAGCGGGAAGTAAGATAAAAAAGAGTGTGCAAGTCTTTTAAAAACAACATTGCTGTAAATGAAAAATGCCGGTTTAACCGGCATTTTATTATTTTTTTGTGTCGCGGTAGTCAAGTGGCGGTTTACGATTGCCAACCATTGACTGGTATATAAAGCCGGGGCCTTTATTTACCTCAAATTCTTGCTTTGCCTTTACAACCAGGTTGTTATCCAGGAGTAGATCAATCCCGGTTAGGGCAATTGTTTTAGCGGCCACCATCATTCCCTTAATACCAATACCCGTACCGCCGCAGGCTGTTGCCTGCCAGCTGTGTGGTGGCGTACCCGGCACCCAGGTTGCGCTGCCCATACCAATGGTTGGCACTACCCAACTTACATCGCCAACGTCTGAAGATGCCGGAGTATATAGAACCTTGTCCGACAGAGAATCTACCATGCCGGCGGTAGCTATCGGCGGCACCTTATAGGTAAAAGATGCCTGAATGCCTTTGGCAAATTCTATTTCTTTTGGCGTGTAATTTACACCACCCACCAATTCTAAATCTTTCTGCATGGCAATTGCCAGTGTTTTATTGGGTAAAATATTATAGTCGCCGTCTATCAGTTCATATTCAACTTTGGTATCTGTGCCCAGGGCAGCGCCTTTTGCTGCGTTTATAACCCTTTCTACCAACTGCCTGTCTATGTCGCGGTTATTATGGCGCACCATATAGTAAGACTCCGCATAATCCGGAACTACATTGGGCGCTTTGCCGCCATCAGTAATAATATAGTGTATCCGCGCATCAGACGGCATATGTTCACGCATCATGTTTACCATGTAGTTCATGGATTCAACACCATCCAGCGCTGATCGGCCTTTATCCGGTGCAGCTGCAGCATGTGCCGAAAGCCCGTGAAACCTGAATTTTATGGAAGTGACAGCCATAGTGGTTGAATAACTTACGCCATTTTCTGCACCCGGATGCCAGTGTAAAACTACATCAACATCATTAAATAAACCGGCACGTACCATATATACTTTACCACCGCCGCCTTCTTCTGCAGGGCAGCCAAAAACCTTAATCGTACCTTTTAAATGCTTCTCGTCTATCAGTTTTTTAAGCTCTATACCTGCAGCAGATGATGCCACGCCAAATAAATGGTGTCCGCAGCCATGGCCGGCCTCTTTACCGGGCAGCATTTTCTTATCGGAAGTAGAGTCTTGCTCCAACCCCGGTAAGGCATCAAACTCTGCAAGGATACCGATAACAGGCTTACCGCTGCCATAAGTGGCCACAAAAGCTGTAGGGATATCTGCCACGCCGGCTTCTACCTTAAAGCCATTTTCTTTTAACGTGTTTTGCAGTAAAGCCGAGCTTTTGTACTCTTTGTACCCAACTTCGGCATAGTCCCATATTTTTAGCGCAGTTTTTTTATAATCGGCGTACTTAGCTTGTAAGTCAGTTATCGCTTCTTTTTTATACCCGGTTGCTACGCTTGTTTTTTGCGCTGTACAAAAAAAACCGTTTGCCATGATGATGGCAATTGCAGCAAATTTAGTAAGAGGTTTTGTCATCGTAAAAATTATAAGGAGAGATTAAACATGAACACAAATTAAGAAAAATATCTGTTTATGTTTAATCTGCCATTATAATTACAATAAGATTCTAAATACATACCTATTTCTCAATTTCATTGTAATTGAAAGTTTATAGGGATGTTAAACTGTACCCGCACGGCCTGGCCGCTTTGCATACCAGGTTTCCATTTTGGTGCCATTTTTAATACCCTCATTGCCTCGCGGTCAAATTCGGCGCCAATGCTTTTTAGCACTTTAATATCAGATAAGCTGCCGTCGCGCTCTACAACAAAGCTTAGCACTACCCTGCCCTGGCTTTCGCTGTCGGGATAACGGAGGTTCCTTTGCAGAAATTTAGACCATCCCGCCAGGCCGCCGTTTGGCTCCGGCGAAACATCTGCAAATGGTAATATTTCAGTTCCGCTGTTGCCTGTTGCGGTAGGCGTTACGGTACCGCCAACCTTGCCGGGTGGGTCAATAGCGGGGGTTCCCGTTACATCTGTGCCTTTTGATTTTTCTGTTCCTATGGCCGACGAGCTTATTTCTTTTATGGTTGGCGGCTCAACTACCGGCTCGGTTTCTGTAATTCGGGTTGGAATAACCACTGTAGACGGATGCGATTGCAAAGTAGTAGTATGTAATATCGGTTTAACCGGTTTGTTCTCCGGCGGCGGCGGCAACACTCTCGTTAGGTCCACTTTTGTTACATGCTCTGCCGGTGGTAAAGGCAAGTCATGGTGCCGGGTAAGAATGCTTAGGGTAAGCGCACCTGCAACAATACTAAATACCGTTATAGCCATCGCCCGTGTCATGATGTTTGAATAACTGTTGCGCAATTCATAGGCGCCATAATTTTTGTTTCTTTTGTCGAATACAAGGTCGAGCCACTCGGCATTGTAGAGGTTAAATTTGGGAGTAAACATATCTTAAAAATTAGCTGGTTAGTTTGTTACTTATTAAGATGCGCGTACCATACTAATTCCATAAAATATTTACTTTAATTTGTGACAACAAACTAACGGCTCCTAAAACGCAAAATGAGGTTTGTTGAACCAGTTTAACTAAACAAAACACTGTATTAACGTTTATAATCATGTCGAATATCCGCTTTAAGGCGCTCGAAGCCGCAATGACCCGTATTATTCCCGAGGTGAAACAACCGGGCGCCAAGATCTCCGATTATTTTGCTGCTAACGTTTTCGATAAAAAGAAAATGCGGGAATACTTATCCAGAGAAGCCTATGACAGCATTGTTAATTCGATAGATAATGGCGAGCCTATCCCACGCGATACAGCAGAACAAACTGCTTCGGCCATGAAATCATGGGCTATGAGTAAAGGTGCAACGCATTACACGCACTGGTTTCAGCCACTCACAGGTGTTACCGCCGAAAAGCATGATGCTTTTTTTGAACCAACTGCGGATGGCGCTATAGAAAAATTTAGCGGCGATGCCTTAGCACAGCAAGAACCGGATGCATCCAGTTTCCCAAATGGTGGTATACGCAATACGTTCGAGGCCCGCGGCTATACTGCCTGGGACCCATCGTCACCGGCCTTCATTATGGGCCGTACGCTTTGTATCCCAACTGTATTTGTATCCTACACCGGCGAGGCGCTTGACTATAAGGTACCACTGTTAAAAGCGTTAAACGCCTTAGATAAAGCCGCGGTAGATGTTTGCCACTATTTTGATAAAGGCATAGAGAAGGTTAACGCATCGCTGGGCATAGAGCAGGAATATTTTTTAGTAGACCTGGCCTTGTTTAAGGCACGGCCGGATATGTACCTCACCGGCAGGACGTTGTTCGGCCACATGTCTGCAAAAAATCAGCAGCTGGAGGATCATTACTTTGGCTCCATACCCGACAGGGTTTATGCCTACATGCAGGATTTCGAAACTGAAGCTTTGTTACTTGGCATTCCGCTTAAAACCCGTCATAATGAGGTTGCTCCTTCCCAATTTGAGTGCGCGCCTATTTATGAAGAAATAAACCTGGCCATAGATCATAATTCATTATTAATGGACTTGATGGATAAAGTAGCCATACGCCACAACTTCAAAGTTTTATTGCACGAAAAGCCTTATGCGGGCGTAAACGGATCCGGCAAGCACAATAACTGGTCTATGATCACCAATACCGGAAAAAACTTGCTATCGCCAGGTAAAACGCCAAAAAATAACCTGATGTTCCTTACGTTTTTTGTGAACACCATTAGGGCGGTTTCCGAGCATGCCGACTTATTGCGTGCCTCCATAGCATCCGTAAATAATGACCATCGCCTGGGTGCAAATGAAGCTCCGCCGGCTATCATATCCATATTTTTGGGAAGCCAGCTTAACGATGTTTTGGACGAAATAGAGACATCACGCATCAGCAAAAAATTAAAGGATGAGGCATTGTTATGGCAGGGCATTCCAAAAATTCCGCAAATATTAAAAGATAATACAGATCGTAACCGTACGTCGCCGTTCGCCTTCACAGGCAACAAGTTCGAATTGCGCGCGGTAGGTTCTTCTGCAAACTCGGCAAACCCAATGACGGTTTTGAATTTAATCGTAGCAGACCAGCTTAAAAAGTTTAAAATCGATGTAGATAAGCTTATTAAAAAAGGCGAGAAAAAGGATGTTGCTTTACTTACAGTGATTAAGCGCTATATCAAAGAATCTAAGGCTGTACGCTTTGAGGGCAATGGTTACAGCGACGAGTGGGAAACCGAAGCAGAAAAAAGGGGGTTGTCAAACATTAAAACTACCCCCAAAGCACTTGATGTATTGATCAGCGAAAAAACCGAAAGGCTTTTTGAAGATACCGCGGTTTTCAGTAAGCGCGAATCGCATGCCCGGCATGAAATCCTGCTGGAAGAATACTATAAGAAGCTACAGATTGAAGCCCGTGTTATGGGCGAATTGGTTGATAGTTTAATAATACCTGCAGCTATTAATTACCAAAGCAAATTAGTGCAGAGTATTGTTGGACTAAAAGATATTGGGTTGAAGCCCGAAAGTTATAAGGCGCAAATGGACATTGTAACCAAACTGGCAGAACATATAAATTTCATTAAAAGCAATGTTGATGCTATGGTTGATGCGCGTAAAAAAGCAAATCATATAGAAGACACGCGCGATAAGGCCATTGCATACGACGAGACCGTTAAATCATACTTTGCCGATATACGCTACCATGTAGATAAACTGGAGCAATTGGTAGATGACAGCCTGTGGCCTCTGCCAAAATTTAGAGAGTTGTTATTTTTGAAATAATAATAAGGGCAGTAAACGCCCTTATTAATCTGTAGCTCCTTTAACCACCTGTACCTCATCAAGTGGCTTTACATGGTGGGTAAGGTCATTTATGTATTGTAGTTTAAGATAATCATATAGTGAGTGCTTATCTACGATAACAGATACCAGGCTTGCGATCATTCCGGATAAAATGAGATGAAATATCACGTTATCCCTATTGGTCATCTCGAGCACGAGTACTACCGATGTAAAAGGTGAACGGGTAACGCCGGTTAGAAAAGCAACCATACCAGCCAATATCAATAAATTAGTATCATTATCCGGCAGTTTAAACCAACCTGCTATTACCGAGCCTACAGTTGCGCCGGCACTTAAAGCAGGCGCGAAAATACCACCTGCAGCACCGGTGGTGAAGGATACAACCGAGCCCAAAATTCTTAACAAAGGCACATACCATGCAGAATACTTGTTACTTGTAAATAACATACGTACCATAATTTCTTTCCCCGAGCCGAGAACATCTTCGCTGATGAAAAACGCCATTGCCGCTACAACGAGCCCGCACGCAGCCACGTAAATTATTTGATGATGATCTAAGTGATATTTCTTTTTTAATGAGAAGATAAATAAAATAAATTTTGCCATGCCACTACCCAGTAATCCTGCAATTATGGCAACCAGCGCAACTCCTAAAAAAATATAAAAAGAAAGGTTATCTATCTTAGGATAACCTATATATAAATACGGCCCTAATAGTGCTTGCGCCGAAAGCCCCGCAATTATAACAGACGTAAATATAGCGGTCTTGAAATGGCTGAAATGGGTTTTAGTAAGCTCTTCAATAGCAAACACTATACCTCCCAACGGTGTGTTAAACGCGGCAGCCAAACCGGCAGCAGCGCCGGTTACCATCATGTTCTGTTTGGCAATTTTTGGCCACCAGCCAGGCAATATTTGGTAAATGAGCTTATAAATTGAGGCTGATATTTGAATTGTAGGCCCCTCCCTCCCTATTATCCCGCCGCCTATTGCCATAAACAAGCTCGAGATAACCTTTATAACTATTACGCGAAAACTTAACAGCTTATCAATTATAGCGTTGGTTTTGGGAGAAGATATTTGAATTGCCGCCATTACCTGGGGTATGCCACTACCGCGCGCATAGGGAGAGAAACGCGTTACTAACCACCATGCAACCAAAAAACATACGGGCGACAAACCAAATAAAAGCCAACTATGCCAATGAAATAATCTGATGCAAACACTTTCTGCTAACAGAAATACCCTTGTATAAATTACCGCTGCAACCCCCGTTATAACAGATGCTGCCCAAAAAGGGATAGCCTGCAATACATTGATTTTAAAGTGTTCGTTCTTAAGCCGGTCAAAAGTTCGTTTTATCTGTAATTTGAGGGATTCGAAAATTTTCATGAGCAGGGGTAAATCATCTGGAGAAGGACAACATCATTTGACGAATTGCCCAAAGGTATAAAAGTGAAGCTGAAAAACAGGATTAAGCTTATATTTGAACATGATTTCTTCGCAACGGTATGACCAGCGGGGCGTTTCGGCCTCGAAGGATGATGTACATAACGCCATAAAAAATATTGATAAAGGAATTTTCCCTAAGGCGTTCTGTAAGATCATCCCCGACATTTTGGGCGGTGATGCCGAATGGTGCAATATTATGCATGCCGATGGTGCCGGTACTAAATCATCTCTTGCATACTTATATTGGAAGCAAACCGGCGATATCTCTGTTTGGCGTGGGATTGCACAGGACGCCATTATCATGAACGTTGACGATTTGCTTTGCGTGGGGGCTGTTGACAATATATTGATTTCGTCCACCATCGGCCGAAATAAGAACCTTATTCCCGGCGAAGTAATAGCAGCCATTATTAATGGCACAGAAGAAATTTTATCTGAATTAAGACAGGCTGGTATCGGCATATACTCAACGGGTGGCGAAACGGCCGATGTTGGCGACCTGGTGCGCACTATTATTGTAGACTCAACAGTAACCTGCCGCATGAAACGTAGCGATGTAATAAACAATGCAAATATTAAAGCGGGTAACGTTATTGTTGGCCTCGCCTCATATGGCATGGCAAATTATGAGCGGGAGTATAATGGGGGTATGGGCTCTAACGGATTAACCTCGGCACGGCACGACGTTTTCAACAAACAATTGGCAGAGCAGTTTCCTGAGAGCTATGATCCTGCTGTTCCTTTCGATCTGGTTTTTTCCGGCAACAAAAACCTTACTGATAAGATCGATTTAGGCGGTGGCCAAAGCATTGATGCAGGCAAACTGGTTTTATCTCCTACCCGCACTTATGCACCTGTTATAAAGGCTGTTTTAGATAAGTATCGTTCCAGTATTAATGGAGTGGTGCATTGCAGCGGAGGGGCACAAACTAAGGTTTTGCATTTTGTAGATAACCTGCATGTTATAAAAGATAATTTATTTGATGTGCCTACATTATTTAAGCTGATACAAGCAGAATCTAACACCAGCTGGCAGGAAATGTATAAGGTATTTAACATGGGGCACCGGATGGAATTATATGTGCCTTCAGAAATTGCATCGGCCATTATAAGCATCTCTGGAAGTTTTGGCATAGCCGCGCAAATTGTTGGCCGTGTAGAGGAAGCAGAGCATAAGCAGGTAACCATACGGTCTCCGTTTGGAGAATTTATATATTTTTAAACGCGAATTTGAGAATAAGGCATCTTGATGCAACATCTTTTTAAGTTCTCAAATCTTGTAAATTTTGATGCGGATTGAAACAAAAAAGGCCCCGATATCTCGGGGCCTTAAAACCTTAATTGTTACTGTTATATGGTCTTAAAGAATGCGTTAACAGAATACGTAACCGGGGTTGCACTTCCTGTTTGATAAGCAGAAGCACGTACTGAATATGTTTTCCCGGCAACTAAGCCGATAGAACTCAGTTTAACTGTAATTGTACCACCATATACCTGTGTATTAGGGTATGATGTTGGTTCTAATACAAAACCAATGGTAGAGCCGGTACCATTACTGTCAGACCCGCTCCAGGTTGGAAACGTTATGATTTTTGCGGCTACACCTGTTACTGTTGTTGTCGGGAAAAATTCCAGTGTAAATTTATCCGGTGTTGCACCTGTAGTTGTTGCTCCAAAGTTAAACGTTAATGATGTAGAGCTAACTGTGAATGGACTTATCTGTTGCGTACCTAAACTGCTTAATGCAATTTTTGGCAGGTTGGGTTCGGTCGCTGCAACATCTGCTTTTTTTGTACACGATAACATTCCGGTTAATAACACGGCTGTTAAAGCGATTATGATGTGTTTTTTCATGTCTCTTTTGTGATTTATTTTATTACCGTTTATTATTAAAAGAAGTATTTAGCGCCAATTAGCAAACTCCACGTTGTTGATGGCGATGTGGCATCTATAAACGGCGATGTAACTAATATCCCGTTAAGATTGCGCAAATTGAAACTTGGAACACCATTGGCATCAATTGATGTATAAGTAAGCGGGTTTGAATAAGTTAACTGCTTTTGCACTCCCCAATACTTGCTAATAAAGTTGGCGGCATTAACCATAACGGCACTAAACTCTAAAGTATGTTTTTGTCCGCCTTTGGTACGTATGTAAAAATCTTGTAAAAGGTTAACATCTACACGGTTATACCAAGGGAAAAGAGCAGCATTTCTTTGTGCAAACTGGCCTCTGTGGCTTCTTAAATATGGGCTGTTATTTATAAACTGGTCAAACGCTAAAGCTTGTTGTGCGGCTGTGTAAGTTATAGCAACACCGCCTGTAGTTTGCGTGTAAGGCGCAAATGTAATGTCTGATGTGTTTTTTGGGATATACATCAGGTCAGAAGAGTTACCATCGCCGTTTAGATCGCCGTTATATGTGTAGCTAAACGGCGAGTTGTTTGCACCATTTTGGCCTTGATAAAACACGCCTATAGTAGTTGCTGCATGGTTAAAGTAATTAAACTTGTATGATGCATAAGCAATTACTCTGTGTGGAACATAAAACTGGGTATTGCCCAGTTCAACATTATTTGTTGTTCCAACATTAGCCGTACCAGAGTAAACGCTGGCAGCTGTTGACCCTGCAGATGAAAACGCTTCTTTAGCTTGTGTATAAGTATAAGCGGCAGTAGCGTTAAATCCATTGTTAAAAGACTTGCTTAACTGGCCTGTTAACTGATAAGAATAACCCTGGTTGGTGTTTTCCAATACCACCACGGTTGATAAATTGGGGTATATCAAACGGTCTGCAGCAGTAACAGCGTTATTGGTTCCTGTACCAATAAAACGAGGGCGCGAAACACCATCAGGCTCGGTAGTGAGACCTGTAGGGGTCTTAAGGTTTGCGTTGCGCATCCTTACTGCATTAATATCTTTCGTGTACAAACCTTCTATCGTAGCCACAAAGCCACTTCCAAGGTTTTTATCTACCGCTAAGTTAGTTCTAAATACTTGCGGGAATTTAAAATTACGATCTAATACCACAGCGCCGCTTGTTGGTACTGCTGTGCCGGCAACCGTAGGAAATAAGTTTTTGTAAGTACTTGGATCCTGAACCAATTTGATAGTGGCCAATTGAGCAGGAGTTGCAACACCACCAAAATTATATACACCACTGTTACTTGGCCCGTTGGTTAAGAATACGTAAGGCACCTTACCGGTAAATATACCTGCGCCGCCACGTAGCACCAATGAATTATCATCAAGGAAACTTGCCCTGAAACCTACACGAGGTGATATATAAGTTCTGTTTTTTGGATACAGGCCTGTATTGTAAGTGGTTAAGTTTCCGTTTTGATCCGGCAATTGAAGTGCAGTAAATTGAGGATTCTCTATCGGGTTTTCTAATATATTCGTTCTGTCTGCACGTATACCGTAAGTAACTTTAAAATTATTGGTCACGTTATATTCGTCTTGTGCATATAAGCTAAGCGTGCCGGTTTTTAGATTTGCAGAAAAAACCTGATCAACACCCGGCACTAAAGAATAGTTGTAAGTAAACTGTATAGGTGCAGCGTTTGTTAAGAAATCGTTTAAAGAGTTGTAAATGTATGAACCTGCCGCGCCAGGTAAAAAGGCGTTGCCAATACGCTGATATTCATAATTAACACCGCCTGTTATAGTATGTTTACCGGCATAATATGTTAAGTTATCATATATGCTGGTTGTGTTGTCAATTACTTCATTGTATTTAGTGAATGGATCGGATCCTGCAGTTATGTAATTTTGCCCTGCCCCATTGTAAATATCAATGGTTGGGAAAGGTGCTCCTTTGGTTGTACGCGGATTGTCGTAGTTCTTAAAAGTGAATAGTAATTGATTAAAAAGCTTAGAACTGATCGTACTGTTCAACTCGGCCGTACCTGTTTTCACGATGTTTAAAAACCCGTAATTAGAGTTCTCAAAAGCTATAGACTGTAAGCTGTAACGCGAATTAACTAAACCACCCGAACCTCTTGTAGTAGCCGCGCCGGTGCTAACATTTGTAAATGTGTAAGCGGCATTGTTGGGTGTACTGGTACCATTTACCTGTACATCGCTGGTTGCATTTAAATAGCTGTATTTAACGGTAAATTTATTTTTAGAGTTGATGTTCCAGTCTAACTTCATCAAATACTTTGTATTTTTAGGTTTAAACGCAGGGAAATTGTCATAACCACCTGCCTCGTAACCATAGTTGTTTAACAGGTAATCATGTACCTTCTGCAGGTCGGCTACAGGTGTTGCAGCCACAGTACCCTGTCCAGAACCACCTGCCGGCGTAAACAGTACACCGGGTTGAGTAGCCACCTCATGCTCAAAGTTGGCAAAAAAGAATAATTTGTTTTTAATGATTGGCCCACCTAATGTAGCGCCGTAAAGGGTGCTGCTGGATTTTGCGATAGCCGCAGAGATATCATTATCGCCTATTTTTGTACCGTTGTAAGTTTGGTTTTTATAAGCTGTATATGCAGAACCATGAAAGGTGTTGGTACCACTCTTGGTAGTAGCATAAATACCTGCACCGGTAAAGCCAGACTGGCGCACATCAAACGGCGATGTATTTATTGAAAGTTCGTCATAAGCTTCTATAGATATCGGCTGTGCACCACCACCCGGGAAAAGCGCATCAGATGTACCGAAAGTGTTATTAAGGTTTGCACCATCTACAGTTACGCTGTTTAAACGGCTATCGCGGCCTGCAAAACTACCCGAGCCATTAGCCTGAGGTGATAAACGCGTAAAATCTGTAATACTACGCGAGGATGTAGGCAACGTAGATATGGCATTTCTGCCAATGTTTGTTGTTGCTCCGGATTTAGCAGAAGCAATACGTTTTGAAGATACTACATTAACTGTTTGCAGCTGCACACCCGTTACAGACATCCTGATATTTAAAATATAGGGCTCACCCAATTTTAAAAAGATGTTGTCGGTAGTGTATTTAGCGTAGCCAATAAAAGAAATAGTGACCGTGTAAGGGCCGCCTACACGCATCCCCGGCAAGTTAAAAATACCATCCTTGTTGGTAGAGCCGGTGTAAACCGTACCCGATGCTGTGTGTGTAGCAACAATGGTTGCTCCCGGTAGCGTTAAGCCTTTTTCATCTTTGATGGTACCGTTCATGCTACTGGAAGTTACCTGTGCAAAGGTGGCCATCGTAGTAAGCAGGAAAATAATAAAGAGAAGTAAGTGTTTCCTCATGTGCTTTGTTTTGTTACGTTTAAATAATTGCCGCAAATATATAAAAAGCTTATACTGCTAATGTTAAGTAATTGTTAATTAGCATAATATTTTATCAACAAAACAGAATAATATTAACGAAAAGCGCAACAAAAGTTTCATTTGTTGAGCAGGATGGCATTTATTGCTAATACAAATGTGGATATTTTGCATTTAAAAACTCTTATTGTATATATTAATAAAAATGTAAACATCCCGGCTACATACATGCGCCCTGTTTTACATATCATGGTTTTTACTTAGTTTTGAACAGAATAAAATTGAATATTAGCAATAGAATATGAACTACGATGTCATCATTATAGGGTCTGGCCCGGGCGGGTATGTTGCCGCTATACGGGCTTCCCAACTGGGTTTAAAAACTGCCATTATTGAACGCGAGTCTTTAGGTGGTATATGCCTTAACTGGGGTTGTATACCAACAAAGGCCCTTCTAAAAAGCGCCCAGGTGTTTGAATATATTAACCACGCCGGCGAGTATGGTATTAAAATAGAAGGCCGTGGTGTTGTTGATTTTGATGCAACGATAAAACGCAGCCGCGGTGTGGCAGATGGTATGAGTAAAGGTGTGCAGTTCCTAATGAAGAAAAACAAGATCGATGTGATCATGGGTTTTGGTAAACTTAAGGGCAATGGTACTGTTGAAGTGAAGGGAAACGATGGCTCCACAGCAGAGCACCAGGCCAAACATATTATCCTGGCTACCGGTGGCCGTTCGCGCGAATTACCAAACTTAAAACAAGACGGTAAAAAGATAATAGGATACCGCCAGGCAATGTCATTACCAACACAGCCAAAATCTATTGTAGTGGTGGGCTCGGGTGCCATAGGTATTGAGTTTGCATATTTTTATAATTCCATAGGCACAAAGGTTACGGTGGTTGAGTTCCTGGATAATATTGTACCTTTAGAAGACGAAGACGTTTCAAAAGGCCTGGCCCGCTCGTTAAAAAAACAAGGTATTAATATCATGACCAGTTCTACGGTCGAATCTGTGGACACCAGCGGCGAAATTTGCAAAGTAAACGTCAAAACAGATAAAGGTATGGAAGTTTTAGAGGCCGAAATAGTTTTATCTGCAATTGGCATAAGCACTAATTTAGAAGGCATTGGTTTAGAAGAAACCGGCGTTAAGTTTGATAAGGGCAAAGTATTGGTCGACGATTTTTACCGTACCAATGTTGAAGGTATTTACGCCATCGGCGATATTGTAAAAGGCCAGGCGCTTGCCCATGTAGCATCTGCAGAAGGTATTACCTGTATCGAAAAAATAGTGGGTTTGCATGTGGAGCCTATAAATTATAATAATATACCCGGGTGTACATATTGCTCGCCGGAGGTCGCTTCTGTAGGTTATACAGAAAAGGCTGCACGCGAGGCAGGATATGAGATCAAGGTTGGCAAATTTCCATTCTCGGCATCGGGTAAAGCCGCAGCCGCAGGCGTTAAAGATGGCTTTGTAAAACTGATCTTTGACGCTAAATACGGTGAATTCTTAGGTGCCCATATGTTAGGCGCCAATGTAACTGAAATGATTGCCGAAGTAGTAGCCGCGCGTAAATTAGAATGCACCGGGCACGATATTATAAAAACCATCCATCCGCACCCTACCATGAGCGAAGCAGTTATGGAAGCTGCCGCTGATGCTTACGGCGAGGTGATACATCTTTAGCATTTGATTTATAGATCATGGACGAAAGCGTTGAATTGATATGCAGATTCGCGTTATAATTTTGTTTAGATTGGTATGGACCACGATCTATTAACTACGAACTAAAGTTGCAACTACACACCATAAACACCGGCTTATTTAAATTGGATGGGGGCGCTATGTTTGGCGTGGTGCCAAAATCCATCTGGCAAAAAACCAACCCGCCCGATGCTAACAATATGTGCAGCTGGGCAATGCGTTGCCTTTTGGTGGAGGATGGTAACCGTTTGATACTTATAGACACCGGCATCGGCAACAAGCAAAGTGAAAAGTTTTTCGACCATTATTTCCTGCATGGCGACGATGACCTGCATAAATCGCTTGCTTCAAAAGGTTTTGATGCCGATGATATTACCGACGTTTTTTTAACCCATTTACATTTTGACCATGTGGGCGGTGCGGTGAAACGCGTTGGGGAGCAATTGAAGCCAGCGTTTAAAAATGCTACCTATTGGAGTAATGAACGCCATTGGGACTGGGCCGTGAAGCCTAACGAACGCGAAAAAGCATCATTTTTACCCGAGAATATATTGCCTATACAAGAAAGCGGGCAATTAAAGTTTGTAGGCGTTGGCGATGAAACGGTTTTTACCGATAACATAAAAATCCATTTTGTTTACGGCCATACAGACGCCATGATGTTGCCACTGATAACGTATAAAGAAAGGCAAATTCTTTACATGGCAGATCTTTTACCCTCTACCGGGCATTTGCCCATCCCCTATGTAATGGCTTACGATATGTTTCCGCTCACTACAATGGCCGAACGTAAGCTGTTTTTCAATGAAGCAGTTGAAAAAAAATATATCCTTTACCTGGAACATGATCCGGTTACCGAATGCTGCACTTTACAGCACACAGAACGAGGCATCCGGGTTAACGAAACGTTTAATTTAAGTGAGCTATAATTACTTTTCATAAGCCAATATATCGCCAGGTTGGCAATCTAAGGCGTTACAAATAGCTTCAAGTGTTTCCAATCTTACAGCTTTAGCCCTACCATTTTTTAGAATAGATAAATTGGATAGCGTAATGCCTACTTTTTCGCTTAACTGATTTAACGAAACTTTGCGCCGGGCCATCATTACGTCGAGGTTAATGATAATAGGCATGTTAGATGGTTAATTTATGCTCTTCGTTAATCTGCATACCCTGTTTAAAAGCCTGCGCTAAACTTAAAACAATAAAGCCGCTAAATAGTAGCTCCGGATGCCAATCTATGTGATCTATCACCGCTATGGGCCTTGCCATTATAGCTATAGATAAAGAATCTATCTTTTCTAAAATTGCATTCGCTACAAAGAAGCCTATTAAAAAGTATCCCAAAATATTGAGGTTTTTTATTGTAAGTAATTCGAACGCTTGGTTATTGCTAATGGCGACTATTACGTTATAGCCGCGATAGATAATACTGATCAGAAAATACAATACCCAAAGCATTGTTAAAATTTTTAACACGGTTAGATAAACAGGCACAGGCTTTTCTGAGAAATTATTTAGCACACCTTTAAATTCCACATCCTGTATACTTTGCCCCTTGTTTACCTTAATTACGTTGGCTGCTTTAGGTAATAACACATTTGCATTTACACAAACAGGAAAACTGCTCAGCCTTGGTGAAGCTAAGGTGTGTGCATTTTCATATCCGTCTTTAAAGCCTTGCAAAAAAGGCTTGCCTACTATATCAGCTATAAATAAAATGAATGCTGCAACAGTTAAAATTTTTAGTATCTTTTGCTTTTTCATAATCTTTTAGATTTGATTTACCATCAATAAATATTTATCGAAAATCAATAAAAATATATTAATATACAAATAAAATTAAAGGTCTTTTTTATTGTCATTCCAATTTACAATCAAAGCTGCTTATTTTGCCTAACTTTTTGTACCTTTGCACGTTCAAATCTATAACTAAGATTTGACGGAATATAAATAGATGAGACAACTCAAAATAACGCAATCCATTACCAACCGTGAGAGCCAGTCGCTCGACAAGTATTTACACGAAATTGGTAAGGTTGACCTAATCACTGCCGAAGAAGAAGTAATATTAGCACAAAAGATTCGCGAGGGCGATCAGGCTGCCTTAGAGCGGTTAACAAAAACTAACCTCCGATTTGTGGTTTCTGTTGCTAAACAATATCAAAACCAGGGCTTAACCCTTGGCGATTTGATTAATGAAGGTAATTTGGGTTTGATCAAAGCAGCAAAACGTTTTGACGAAACAAAAGGTTTCAAATTTATTTCGTACGCCGTTTGGTGGATCCGCCAGTCAATTTTGCAGGCAATTGCAGAACAATCTCGTATTGTGCGTTTGCCATTAAACCAGGTAGGGTCTTTAAGCAAGATCAGCAAAGCATTCTCTAAATTAGAGCAGGAGTATGAGCGTGAGCCATCACCCGAAGAGCTTGCCGATATGCTGGAAACTACCGTCGACAAAATTTCCGATACGCTAAGCAACTCCGGCCGGCACGTTTCTATGGATGCGCCATTTGTACAAGGCGAAGAAAACACACTATTGGATGTACTGGAAAACCAGGAACCAAACACCGATTCGATTTTAATTAACGAATCATTGTCAGAAGAAATAAAACGTTCGCTTTCTACGCTTACAGAGCGTGAGCGCGAGATCATCGTTTTGTTTTTCGGTTTAGGTTCAAATCATCCCCTATCGCTCGAAGAAATTGGCGAAAAGTTTAATTTAACCCGCGAACGTGTACGGCAGATAAAAGACAAGGCGCTGCAAAGATTAAGGCATACTTCCAGGAGTAAAATTCTGAAATCGTATTTAGGTTAACATTTTTTAGGTAACAACATTTGAGAGCCTTTCCGCATATCGGAAAGGCTTTTTTGTATCCTATAATTTTCTGCTTAAATGCGCCATCAAGACCAGCTTAATGATGAATATAAAAAGCATGACCGGCGCTATATCGCTTGTCAAAGGCAGTAATTACTTTCTTTATTTCTCAAAATTCCCTTTATAACTTCTTAAAATTGTTGTTAATTTAAGGGTTAATTACTTATCCCCCCGCTTTCCGGTAGATGCAGCTTACCCGTTTAGAAATTAAAGGCTTTAAAAGCTTTGGCGATAAAATCACCATCAATTTTAACGAGGGTATCACTGCCATAGTGGGGCCAAACGGCTGCGGCAAATCAAATGTGGTTGATGGCATCCGCTGGGTGCTTGGCGAGCAGAGCACCCGCATGCTCCGATCGGATAAAATGGAAAATGTGATCTTTAACGGCAATAAAAGCCGCAAGCCGGCAAACCTTGCCGAAGTTTCCCTTTCATTCGATAATACTAAAAATATTTTACCTACAGAATTTTCGCAAGTTACTATAACGCGTAAGTTATACCGTACCGGCGAAAGTGAGTACAGGCTAAATGACGTTCAATGCCGGCTGAAAGACATTACAGATCTTTTTTTAGATACCGGCATCGGCGCCGACTCCTACTCTATCATAGAGTTGAAAATGGTAGACGAAATCATTACAAACAAAGAGGGTTCGAGGCGCAATTTGTTTGAGGAGGCATCCGGAATAAGCAAATACAAACTTCGGAAAAAGCAAACCTTTAACAGGTTAAAAGATACCGAGGCCGATCTGTCGCGGGTTGAAGACCTGCTTTTTGAAATTGAAAAAAATCTTAAAACGTTAGAAAACCAGGCTAAAAAAACCGGGCGTTATTACAAACTTAAAGAAGCATATAAATCTTTAAGCATTATGCTGGCTTCATTTCGAATCCTTTCATTTAGCGGCTCATTGTCAAAAATAGAAGACCGGGAACAAAAGCAGCGTGAAGAAAAATCGGGCATTGTAACGCAAATAGATACACTGGAAGCAGCTCTGCAAAAGGAAAAATTAAATAGCCTTACTAACGAAAAAAACCTTTCGATTCAGCAAAAAGCTTCTAATGACTTTATAGGTAATATACGCGCTTATGAAAGTGAGAAAAAGGTAAAAAACCAACAACTTAAATATCAGAAGGACAAAGAGGGCAGGCTAAGTGAAGAACTTGAACGCGACGGCAATCAGCTTAATCATGTACTTTACAACATTAAACGGCTTAACGAAGAAAAAGTGCAGGAAGATGATATACTGATCACTATACAGACAACAGTTGCCGATTTAAAAAAAGCTGTCGAAGGGCTGCGTAGCGAACAGTCGGGAAAACGAAACGAGCTTAACGAGTTAATAAACATAAATAACCGTTTACAAAACGAAGTTTATAAAACAGAAAAGAATATAGATATACTGCATATTCAACAGCAGGCATTAGCGCAGGAGAGCCTGCGAAATATGGAAGACGCCGAAGGTAAAGAGGCGGAACTTTCGCAGTTTAACCGCTTAGTTGCCGATCTGAGTTCACGAATTGAAACGTTTAAGGCTGCGTATGAACTTTTAATGCAAAGCGAAGCTAAACTGCAGGAACGTATTAAAGAAATTGACGAGCAAAGCGATAAGCTCAAAGAGCACGTTCGCCAGGAAAGCCGCAAACTTGATGCTAAGCAAAATGAATATACCCTTACTAAAAGCATGGTAGACAACCTGGAAGGCTTCCCGGAGTCTATCAGGTTTTTAAAGAAAAACGCAAATTGGCCCAAAAATGCACCCCTTTTTAGCGATGTGCTGTATTGTAAAGAAGATTACCGCATAGCTATTGAAAACTATTTGGAACCATTTATGAATTATTATGTGGTACAAGATTATGACGAAGCTATTAGTGCTGTTAATTTGTTAAGCAGTTCGGCAAAAGGCCGGGCGCAATTTTTTATATTGAATAACTACGATCAGGTAAATAATAAGCACCCGGCTCTTGTTGAATACGTTCGGGCATTAAACGTGGTAGAAGTTGATCGAAAATATCGGGGTTTAGTAAGCTATCTGCTCAGCAACGTTTACCTGATCGACGACGTTGGTGAAAACGACCTGAATACCACACCGCTTCCCGATAATGTGATAATCCTGGCTAAGAGCGGTAAATTCAGTAAATCTAAATATAGCTTATCAGGTGGCTCTGTTGGTTTATTTGAGGGCAAACGTATTGGAAGGGCTAAAAACCTCGAAAACCTTGCAAAAGAAGTTAGGGCTATAGAAACTGATGTAACAAGGAGCACTCAGGAAGCTGAGGGATTGCAGAACCAAGCAATAGTGTTAAAAGCATCGACTCAGGCAGAGGTCATAAAAACTAAACAGCAGGAACTTACCAAGCTAAATACCGAAATCATTACTGTACAAACAAGGCAGGAACAATATCAATCTTTTATTGAGAACAGCCGTAACAGGAAAGAAGATATAGCTGCCAGGATTGCTTCTATTCAGCAAGAGTTAATTGTAGCAATACCGCAATTAGAGGAGTTGAAAACTCAAATGCAAATACATGGCGAATTAACACTTAATAAACAGCAAGCCTTTAACGACTTAAACGAATCATTAAATGCTCAGTCGGCCTTATACAATGAAGAAAATATCAGTTTTCATCAGCAGCAAAACAAGGTGTCGGGCTTAAATAAAGACCTCGATTATCGGGACAACCAGTTTAAAAGCTTAAATATTAAAATAGAACAAAATACAGCAGAACTGCAAAAGTTGAAAGCCGACATTGTTTTAACTATGCAGCAAACAGACCATTCTGATGATGACCTTTTACAGATGTATGCCCGGCGCGACGAGTTTGAAAAAGGTACGGCACATTTAGAACAATTATATTATACCCAGCGCGGTGAAATAACAGCAACTGAAAATGAGATCAATTTATTACGGCGTAAAAAAGAACAAACCGAATACATTGAAAACGAACTAAAAGATGAGCGCAACAATTTAAAGCTACAGCTTAACGCATTAAAAGAGCGTTTGTCGGTAGAATTTAAGCTGGATATTAATGATCTGCTCGATGCCGCCCCCCCTGCTGACGAAAATGAAGACAGTTTAAGGGAAAAAACAGATCGGCTGAAAAGGCAGCTTGACGAATTTGGAGCCATCAATCCAATGGCCATTGAGGCTTATAACGAGATGGACGAGCGTTACCAATTTATAAATGCTCAAAAAAGAGATCTCCTGGAAGCAAAATCTTCTTTGCTGGCAACCATACGGGAAATTGATGATACCGCCCGCGAGAAATTTATGGTTGCTTTTACCAGTGTTCGTGAAAACTTTATAAAGGTGTTCCGTTCGCTTTTTAATGAGGAAGATTCTTGCGATCTAATCTTAACAGACCCTTTGCAGCCTTTAGAATCTGATATTGATATTATAGCAAAACCCAAAGGCAAAAAACCGCTTTCAATTAATCAGTTATCCGGTGGAGAAAAAACCCTTACAGCAACTGCGATATTGTTTTCGCTTTACTTACTTAAACCTGCCCCTTTTTGCATTTTTGACGAGGTTGACGCTCCGCTCGATGATACCAACATCGATAAGTTTAATAATATCATTCGCAAATTTTCGGCCGATTCTCAATTCATTATCGTATCGCATAACAAGCGCACCATTGCCAGCACAGATGTAATTTATGGAGTTACCATGGTAGAGCAGGGCATATCGCGTGTGGTACCGGTAGATATCCGCGAGCTTGCAGATTAAAAAAAAGCCCTGTAATTAACAGGGCTTGAAAGTGTTTTTACCTTTTATTATTTAAGCTTATGGTGCTCAAAGATCATGCCCTTAAATTTATCGGGATCAAGTGCAAGGGTTGCAGCGGTTTGATCTTGTATAGAAAAGGTGCTGGTATTAAGGCTTTGTACCTGGTTACTGCTAACACCCGAAACTGCATACGTGCCAGATTTGATGTAGCCTAATGTACTGCCCAACAACTTCTCGGCAACATCTCCAAAATCTTTGGTAAGATCATCAGCGCCTTTAAAACTGTTTGGCGCGGGGAAATCTGTACCCCCCGGCACCAGCCCCGTGTAATAACCGCCTACGTCGGCGGCATTTCTTGTTTCAAATTCGGGAATATACATCGTGTATTTATTTATACCGATATCAAAAAACCCCACAGGTTTACCATAAGTTGTAAGCCCTACAAGCCTTACATCCATAAACGGACGAAGGTTATTGATGGTAAGTTCTGCAGCTGATGCAGTTGAACCCGTTACGATGAAAAATACCCGGCTTAGGTTCAGCGGGTGGGCCGTACTAAATTTTTTAACGTTGCCTGCTACACTATAATCTACCTGGGCATAATTATAAACTGTGCCGGTAGTGGGATCTTTACGTACCTGATTTTTAAGTAACACAGATTTACCCGATTGCAACAGCGCGTTATAATAAGTATTGTACATCAAACTCCCGCTGGTTGATGATGGTGCGATCAAATTATCTAAATATTCGGCAGTTTCTACATAACCGCCGCCGTT
Organism: Mucilaginibacter sp.; assembly: GCA_965277245.1. Classification (GTDB taxonomy): domain Bacteria; phylum Bacteroidota; class Bacteroidia; order Sphingobacteriales; family Sphingobacteriaceae; genus Mucilaginibacter. The sequence continues at coordinate 956,371 of OZ255719.1, read as the reverse complement.
ATACCGCAAGTCTACAATAAGATCTGTAACAGCGCTTGATTTAAAGGTGGCAAACGCAGCATCTAAGGCAGCTTTAGTAGTGGCCAAAGAAACAAAACTGTTAAAAACCAGGTACCCCGCTTTCTTGCCATTTCCTAAATCGTATACATGGGTATAAAGTACCGGTACATTAGTATAAGCTGCGCTTGTTAAATTAAAACTGGCGCTTGTACCATCATATTTTACTAATACGAGGGTAACAGTGCTGCTGTTTAAAATTGCATTGTTTACAAACGCTATGTTGGTACCGCCTGTGCTCAGGTCGTAATTAATGGCTGTACTGCCATTAATAGATTTTACCTGGTAACCGCGTTTTACACCTGCAATATCTGCCGGCGACCCGGGTATAACATCACGTATACGAAGATCGGCAGTACTGTTATAGTTTACAGAAATACCAAAATCGCCGCTAAAGTCGCTCAGCTTTGTGGCAACCTGCCCGGCATCTATAAAAGAATATTTAGCACTGGTAGAAGTTGCAGACACATACTCATATGGTAAGCCCGTAGCACTATTAATTTTATATTGAGATAGTTTAAATACTTCCGACTGTAGCGCCGCAAGATCTGTGCTCCCGGTAAAATTTCGGGGGCCAAAAGTTGCAGAAGTTGGTATAACATCAGACCAGTAATAATCTTCTTGTGTGTATGCTAAAACGGAGTCTCGCATTAGGTCTAATGCGGTACCACTGGTTACCGTACCACTGGTGGTACCTGTGCCGGCTATGGTGCCTTTAGCTGCATTTGTCGTGGTAACACCTGTATTTTTTGAGCAGCCTGTAAGGGCAACAACACAAACACATATCGCAAATAGTGCTTTATTCATATATCGTTTAAATTAATTATATCAGGTACGTAGTTCGTGGCTGAATAGTGTGCAAACCATAATTTATTTTATTCCGGTGACACAATTTTTTGCCCAAAAAAATAATCACCTAATTTAAAACAAAAAATTAGTAACTGCAAGGTAATCAATACCGCCAGCCTGGGCAGCAGATTCATCCGCTTTACAATTACCAACCATTATTAAGTCGCGCCGTTGCAAGCCATGATCGTGAATTATCTTATGGATTACATCCGGCTCGGGTTTAGGTTTAAATTCATCTGCAAAATAACAGATCAGGTATTTATCTAAACCGTGCCACTCCGTGTATTTGATCTTATTTAATTGTTGCTCCGCGTTTCCGTTGGCAGCAATAAAAAGTTTTTTTCTATCTACCACAATTTCTTGCAGTAATTGCAATATTTGGGGATATAGAAGCAGCGGTAAAGGCAGTTGTGCTTTGATCATTAAGTTATTAAAGTTTTGCCGATAAGTTTCGGCTAAACCAAAACGGGTTTGCACTTCGGCAAACACTGCATCTTTACCTTCTTCGTTATAAACATCCGTCATTAAAGCTACTGCCGCCTTTGCATCTATTTGCACGGTATAATCTAAAAAGCTTGCAAACAGGTAATAAACCTGGAAAAGAAAGTCCTTTTCAGGATAAAGCACATTATCTAATTCAAAAATAAAGGCTTTTTTCCGGGCGTCTATGGCACTATAAAGCATCGTCAATAAAGTGAAAGGTTATACCATACTCTTTAAATAATAGCGTTGCCTCGCTTAGTAAATCCTGTTCTGCTTTTCTTAGTACGTGAATATTAATGATATCGCTATCAAGGCACAAAGCCAGCATTTCATGAATATAGGCAGTATCGGCAGGGTTAGGCAATTTGATCATTTTGCCCGAAGACAGCATTACCTGGGGCAGGTCTTCGTAATCGCCAAGATATATTTCGCCATCAACAACTAAGTTTTTAATTTGATACGCCTTAGCGGTTGATGCTCCTGTAATTAATGTGCTCAATATTATTGCTGAACTATTAAACCATCTCTCATCAGCACTTTACGGTCCGATAAGTCTGCCAGGTCTTCATTATGGGTTACGATCACAAAGGTTTGGTCAAATTCATTCCGCAAGCGCAAAAATAATTCATGCAGATCACGCGCATTTGCCGAGTCGAGATTGCCAGACGGCTCATCGGCAAATATCAAGGCCGGGTTATTAATTAGCGCCCGGGCTACCGCAACACGCTGCTGCTCTCCTCCTGATAGCTGGCCCGGCTTATGGTGAAGCCTTTCTTCGAGGCCCAACATAGCCAGTAAGGTTTTGGCTTTCGCTTCTGCACTTTTTTTTGATGTGCTTGCAATAAAACCAGGTATACAAACATTTTCTAAGGCGGTAAACTCTACCAGCAAATGATGAAACTGAAAAATAAAGCCGATCTTGTGGTTCCTGAAAGCGCTTAACTGGCGGCTGCTTAAACGGCTGGTGTTTACATTTTCAATCTCTACAGTTCCTTCATCCGGCTTATCGAGTGTGCCTAAAATATTGAGTAATGAACTTTTGCCCGCCCCCGATGCACCTACAATAGATACGATCTCGCCCTTGTTTACATCGAGATTTACGCCTTTAAGAATTTGCAGGCTACCAAATTTTTTATGAATGTTACGCGCTTTAAGCATCGGCACAAAAATATAATATTAAGCGCCAAAATAAATGCCTGCAACAATTAAACGATAAAATTAAATAGGGTTTTATAAGTAGGCCATAAATTGTAGCTTTACGGCAAATACGATAGTACAAATGAACATTCACGAATACCAGGGTAAGGCCATTTTAAAAAGTTTTGGCGTAAGGGTACAAGAGGGCATTGTTGCCGATACGGTTGATCAGGCTGTTGAAGCAGCTAAAAAAATGAAGGAGGAGTACGGGTCTGACTGGGTTGTTGTTAAGGCCCAGATACATGCCGGCGGCCGTGGTAAAGGCGGTGGCGTTAAGGTTGCCAAAAACATTGATGATGTTAAAGAAAAGGCCGGCAATATTTTAGGCATGCAATTGGTAACACCACAAACAGGCCCCGAAGGCAAATTAGTGAGCAAGGTTTTAATTGCGCAGGATGTTTATTACCCCGGCGATAGTGAAACCAAAGAATTTTACATCAGTGTATTACTTGACCGTGCCAGGGGCCGCAATATTATCATGTACTCTACCGAAGGTGGTATGGATATTGAAGAAGTGGCGCACAGCACCCCGGAACTCATATTTAAAGAAGAGATAGATCCTAAAGTGGGTTTGCAGGGCTTCCAGGCACGTAAAATTGCCTTTAACCTGGGTGTATCGGGCGAGGCGTTTAAAGAGATGGTAAAATTTATAACCGTCCTTTATAAGGCTTATGACGCTACCGACTCATCGCAGTTTGAGATAAACCCTGTACTAAAAACATCTGATAATAAAATTTTAGCAGTTGACGCGAAAGTGAATATTGACGATAATGCGTTATACCGCCACCCAGATTATGCTGCCTTACGTGATACAGCAGAGGAAGACCCTACAGAGGTTGAAGCAAGTAAATCTAACCTTAATTACGTGAAGCTTGACGGCAACGTTGGCTGTATGGTTAACGGCGCCGGGCTGGCTATGGCCACGATGGATATTATTAAAATTGCCGGTGGCGAGCCTGCTAACTTTTTAGATGTTGGTGGTACTGCAAATGCGCAAACCGTTAAAGCAGGTTTTAACATCATCTTACAAGATCCTAACGTTAAGGCTATTCTGATAAATATTTTTGGTGGTATTGTTCGCTGCGACCGTGTGGCGCAGGGTGTTATAGACGCTTACAATGAAATTGGCAATATCCCCGTTCCTATTATTGTACGTTTACAAGGCACTAACGCGCAAGAAGGCAAAGACCTGATCGATAACTCGGGACTTAAAGTTTACTCAGCTATTTTGTTAAAGGAAGCTGCCGAACGTGTTAAAGAAGTTTTAGCCTTATAAAAGCTTAACAGAAATAAAATTGTTAAAGGGAACCAATGGTTCCCTTTTTTTGTTACTTGTCTACATAATGTAAAGTTAAAATGGTAGTAATATATGTTTAAACATATATTTATAACTTTGATAAAAAAATCAGAAAACATGGCAACAGGAACAAAATGGGTTTTAGACCCGATGCACTCAGAAGTACAGTTTAAGGTTAAACACTTAGTTATCTCAACTGTAACCGGTTCTTTCAAAAGGTTTGAAGGAGATTTAGTAACTAATACTGATGATTTTGAAGGTGCTGAAGTTAACTTCTCTTTGGATGTAAACAGTATTGATACCGCACAAGAAGCCCGCGACCAGCACTTAACAGGAGCAGAATTTTTTGATGCAGCACAGTATCCTAAAATTACCTTTAAATCAACCTCTTTTACTAAAGCGGGCGATGAATATAAATTAACTGGCGACCTGACCATGAAAGGCGTAACCAAACCAGTTACTTTAGATGTAGAGTTTGGTGGCACAGCCGCGGATTTTTACGGAAACACTAAAGCCGGTTTTGAAGCTACAGGCAAAATAAAACGTAAAGAATTTGGTTTAACCTGGGAAGGTATCACCGATGCAGGTGCCATTGTTGTAGGCGAAGAAATTAAGTTGATCATTAACGTACAGTTTGCAAAGCAAGCGTAAAGTATGAGCAGATTTAAAGATGTGCAGAATCTTTAAATAACACGTAATTTGCATAATCCTCATCCCTCCCCTTCCGGGGGAGGTTAGGTGAGGCTTTCTTTATATGCTGATTAAGATTTACCCGGAAAATCCAAACCCCAAAGCTATTGAACAAGTGGCCGAAGTACTGCGCAAGGGTGGTATTATAATCTACCCTACCGACACGGTGTATGGTTTGGGCTGTGATATAACCAATCATAAAGCGATAGAAAAAATTGCCAGGATCAGGAACATTAAACCCGAAAAGGCAAATTTTTCTTTTGTATGTTATGACCTGAGCAATATTGCAGATTATACCAAACCTATAGATAACAGCTGTTTCAGGGTGTTGAAAAAGGCGTTACCGGGGCCTTTTACATTTATATTTAATGCCAACCATAATGTACCTAAGCTATTAAGCTCTAACAAAAAGACGGTAGGTATCCGCGTACCCGATAATAATATTGCGCGCGAAATTGTTCATTTGCTTGGTAATCCTATCCTTTCAACCTCTATCCACGATGAGGATGACATTATCGAATACTCAACCGACCCTGAACTAATTTATGAGAAATACCAGGATCTGGTAGACATTGTAATTGATGGCGGCTATGGCGGCAATATGGCTTCTACCGTAGTAGATTGCACTTCAGGGGACTTTGAAGTTCTTCGGGAAGGCAAAGGAGATCTGGAGAGGTATCTATAATTACATACTTTTTAAAGTATTTACAAACCCGTCTATCTTCTCCATGTAGTCCTCGTTATCAGTCATTAATTTCACGAACGCGCTACCTACAATAGCGCCCGCGTTGTATTGACATGCCTTTTTGAATGCAGCATTATCGCCGATACCAAAGCCAACTATTGTCGGATTTTTTAATTGCATGTCTTTAATACGGCTAAAATAAGTGTTCACCTGATCATTTAGCTGTAGGGCCTTACCTGTAATGGAAGCAGAAGATAATAGATAAATAAAACTGTTACTTAACTCATCTATCTTCCGGATCCGTTCTTCGGCTGTTTGCGGCGTTACCAAAAATATGTTACTAATCTTATGTTGGGCAAATACATTTTTGTAAAGCATTTCGTACTCGTACATAGGTAAATCTGGTATGATCGTACCGTCTACACCAACCTCTGCAGCTTTTGCGCAAAATCGTTCAACACCATACTGGATAACCGGATTGGCATAGCCCATCAATAAAACCGGTATACTAACCCTTTTGCGTAATTCGCCTAATTGCTCGAATAACAAGTTAAGGTTCATACCACTTTCTAAAGCCACTTGCGAACTATGCTGAATAGTAGGCCCATCGGCAACAGGGTCTGAATATGGGAAACCAATCTCCAGAAAATCAACGCCAGCTTTTTCTAAGGCTTCGGCAACGGCAACGGTGTTATCAAGATCGGGATAACCTGCTGTAAAATATACCGAGAGCAGGTTTTCTTTTTTTGTATTGAACAGTTGATTGAGTCGGTTCATTGTTTAGTTAATTGGTTCATAAAATAAATGTCATGCCGAATTTATTTCGGTACCCATAATAATAGGTGTCAGATCATGCTACGATACTACGCATGTGGGGTGCCGAAACAAGTTAAGCATGACAGTTTAATATTAAAATCCAAAGTGTTTTATGTACGTATCGAGATCCTTGTCGCCTCTACCAGACAAACAGACCACCACGTTATCTTCTTTTTTAAAGTCCATTTTTTCGAGATAAGCAAATGCGTGCGCCGATTCAATTGCCGGTATAATACCCTCTAATTGAGATAGTAACAAGCCCGCGTTTAAAGCTTCATCGTCGGTAATGCTTACATATTTTGCCCGGTTAATTTTGTAAAGGTGCGCATGTTGCGGGCCTATACCGGGGTAATCTAACCCGGCCGAGATGGAATAAGGCTCAACAACCTGGCCGTCATCTGTCTGCATAAGTATGGTGCGGCTGCCATGCAATACACCTTCTTTTCCCAAAAATGTAGTAGCAGCTGATAAGCCACTATTTACACCTTTACCCGCTGCTTCTACGGCAATCAAGTTAACGCCTTCATCATCCAGGAAATGATAGAACATACCCATAGCATTACTACCCCCTCCTACACAGGCTATAGCATAATCAGGTAACTCTTTGCCTGTTTGTTCCAGCAGTTGCTTTTTAGTTTCTAAAGAAATTATGGACTGAAACCTGGCCACCATTTCCGGATACGGATATGGCCCTACTACAGAGCCTATTATATAATGCGTATCAACCGGGTTATTGATCCAGTCGCGCATGGCCTCGTTAGTGGCGTCTTTGAGCGTTTTACTACCGGATGTTGCCGGTACCACCTTTGCACCCAGCATTTTCATGCGGGCAACGTTTGGCGCCTGGCGTTCCATGTCAATTTCGCCCATATATACTACGCACTCAATTCCCTTTAAGGCACAAACTGTGGCCGTTGCAACACCATGTTGCCCTGCCCCTGTTTCGGCTATAATCCGTGTTTTGCCAAGCCGTTGTGCAAGTAATATTTGCCCAATGGCATTATTTATTTTATGTGAACCGGTGTGGTTTAAATCCTCGCGCTTCAGGTAAATATTGGCGCCATATTTGGCAGATAGTCGTTCGGCAAGGTATAATGGTGAAGGCCTCCCCACGTAATCTTTCAGTAAAGAATCAAATTCGGCCTTAAATGCGGGATCTGCAGTAATCACCAGGTATTGCTGCCTTAATTCTTCTATGTTAGGGTATAACATTTCAGGAATGTAAGCGCCCCCGAAATCGCCGTAATACCCTTGCTCATTTACACTATATTTCATGCGAAACTGGTTTTCTGATCTTTTCAAATGCCGTTTTTAATTTCATAATATCCTTAACCCCTGCAGTAACTTCAAAACGACTGTTAAAATCTACCAGGTAAAATTGAGGGTGGTTAATCTGCAATACCTCCTCCAGATTATCTAAACTCAATCCGCCGCTTAAAAAGAAAGGCACATCAAGTTTATAATTATCCAGCACTTCCCAGTTAAATGAAATCCCGGAGCCGCCATACTTATCTGTCTTGGTATCAAACAAGAAATAATCTACGTGGCCCACATATGGTTCCAATTGAGAAAAGTCGAAATCTTCATCTATACCAAAAGCCTTTATAACGGTAACACGGCCTTTTAGCGCTTTGCAAAACTCGGGGTTTTCAAAGCCATGTAACTGTACCGCATCAAACTCATACTCCCTAATCAGCATGCTGATCATTTCCACCGAATCGTTTACAAAAACACCGGTTTTAATAATTTTTGATGGCAAGCCTTCAATTACGGACTTAGGCATATTGGCAATAAACCTGGGCGATCTGCTAAAGTTAATGAACCCAATATAATCGGGATTTAATTCGGCAACAGCTTTAATATTGTCGGGCTCTTTAAGGCCACAAACTTTAATTTTCATTAATTGGCGTTTATTAGACTCTTAAAACTGTTTAACGCTTTTTTATTGAGTAATGACTCCTCTGCCTCATAGTAACAATCTGCGAAAGAATTGTTAGGATTTATAGTGCGAATAGCCAAAGCAGCATTACTTAACACTACATTGTGTTGTGCATCTGTTCCTTCTGCTTTTAAAACCGCGGTAAATATAGATGCCGAGTCACTTACACTATGCCCGCCCAATATTTGCGACGGGTCTAATTTGTTAAAACCCATTGTGCTAATGTTGTTCATCTTTTCACCATTTACTGTAAACGTTTTAAAATTGCAGGTAAGCGAAACCTCATCATAGCCATCAAGTGCATTAACAATGGTGTACTTCATTGCCGATTTTTGATACAGGTAAGCGTATAAGCGCGCCAATTCCAGATTATATACGCCAACCAATTGATTATTAGGTTTTGCAGGATTAACCAACGGGCCCAGCATATTAAAAAAAGTTTTTACACCAAGCTCGCGGCGAATAGGCGCTACCGTTTTCATTGCCGGGTGAAACAGAGGCGCATGCAGGAAACAGATATTTGCCCTTTCCATACTCCTGTTTAGCTCATCCTGATCATTGGTGAATACGTAGCCCAAATGCTCCATTACATTTGATGAACCACAACCCGACGAAACACCATAGTTACCATGCTTAGCCACTTTGTAACCTGCACCGGCTACAACAAATGATGCCAGGGTAGAGATATTAAAGGTATCCTTACCATCCCCGCCTGTACCGCACAGGTCAATCAGGTTTTCTGCCTCAATTTTTATGGGCCGGCAAAGATCAAGCATGGCGTCGCGGAAACCTTCCAACTCATCTACAGTGATATTGCGCATGCAATATGCGGTCATAAAGGCAGCCATCTGCGCGTTATTGTACTTCCCCCGCGCAATATTGGTCAGGATATCCTTAGACTGCTCCCGGCTAAAAGTTTTGTGTTCAAAAAGGTGATTTAATATCGCTTTCATGCCCTAACCCCAAATGGGGGATTTTTTTAATTTACAGTAAACTGATAATCCCGTTGTTTTATCTCCCCTTAGGGGGCGGGGTCAAAAAGAAGGGTCGCTATTTTCATAGCAACCCTTCTTTTAATATTTATAAATAAACAAAAACAGAATTGCCTTACGATCTCTCGTTAAGCCACCACCAATTTTTGTTTAATGCATTCATTTTTACAAGGCAAATATCATTATAGTTTTGAGTAAAAACAAACGGAATAATATTTTTACCTATTTTAATCACTTTAAAAATCAACATCAACATGTCTATTAGAAAACACGCAGTAAACCCGGAAGATGACCTTGGCTTCGGCACCCAGGCTATAAGCCAGCGCGTTATCAATAGCGATGGTTCTGTTAATGTAAAAAGAGTGGGTACGCCCTTTTTTAATACGGCCAATGCATATAATACCTTAATAACCATGCGTTGGAGCCGGTTTTGGCTTATGGTTTTAGGCTGGTATATAGGGGTTAATGTAATCTTTGCATTTATTTATTTATCAATTGGCATACAACATTTAAACGGTTATGAGGGTAATGATACGTTGCATTATTTTTTAAGCGCTTTCTTTTTTTCGGCACAAACCATTTCAACTGTCGGATATGGTCATATCAGTCCATCGGGCGTTACTGCTAATTTCATTGCCGCCTTCGAGTCTATGATCGGCCTGTTATCGTTTGCCATGGCTACAGGTTTATTATATGGGCGTTTCTCACGCCCCTCGGCAAAAATTGCGTTTAGCAACAGGCTTTTGATCTCTCCTTATCAACTCAATAGTGGCACAGGCTTAATGTTCCGAATGGCTAATAAACGCCCGAACTTGCTGTTAGAGGTTACCGTAGAAATTATATTTTCTTACAATGAAATTGTAGATGGGGAACCTGTACGGAGATTTTATACGCTCGAGCTTGAACGCAAGCATGTAAGTATCTTAACCTTAAGTTGGACAGTTGTGCACCCATTGGATGAGAAAAGCCCGCTGCATAATGTAAAACCCGATGATCTAAAGAACGGCAACGCCACCTTTGCCATATTGGTACAAGCTTTTGACGAAACTTTTTCGCAGACGGTGCACGCCCGAACATCATATGACCATAACGAAATTATTTGGGGTGCGCGTTTTACCCCAACTTTTTACAATGACGAAACAGGCAAGGTAAACCTGCACATGGGCAAAATAAGTGATTATACTACTGCCGAATTGCCAAACACAAATTAGTTATTTAAGGAGCGAATCCTTTTCTTTGGCAAAAATATTGTAAACCAATTTATCAAGCATGGCAGGTAAAAATTTACTTAGTAAAACGGTGAGTTTGCCTTGCCCGGTCATGATCAGCGTGCGCGAATGCTTTTCAACGCCATCGGCAATTTGTTTGGCAACTTCTTCGGCAGTCATCATTTTATCTTCGTCAAGAGTGCTTTCACCTTGCTGATTACCATCTTTATCAAGTGCTACATTGCGGATGTTAGAGGTAGTAAAACCCGGGCAAGCGAGCATCACATTTAAACCAGTCTTTAAATTTTCGGTACGTAAAGCGTCTAAAAAACCGTTCATGGCAAATTTTGAGGCCGAATAACCGGTACGGCTTGGCAAACCTTTAATACCGGCAATAGACGATACCCCCACAATAGTTCCGTGGCGTTTAAGCAGCTCTGGCAGTGCGTATTTACAGCAGTAAACCGCCCCCCAATAATTTACGTCCATTACACTGCGCAAAACGCTCAGCTCAACATCTTTAAACAACGCGCGCATAGTAATGCCTGCATTGTTTATTAGTACGTCAATTTTTTTGAAGGTGTTTAATGTTTGTTTTACGAGCGAGGCGCATTCATCTTCGCGGCTAACGTCACATTGTAAGGCAACTGCCTTAATGCCAAACTTTGTTTCAAGGTCTTGTGCAATTTCGCATAATGTTCCATATTGCCTGGCTGCTAACATAACATTAGCGCCGCGCGATGCATATTCATAAGCGAGGGCTTTACCAATACCGGAAGAAGCCCCGGTAATTATAACAACTTTATCCTTTGAGTTCATATGCAGGGTACAGCCGCAATGGTTTAACATGCAGCGCAGGCAGTCTGAAAAAATATTTAAGTGCGAATATAATCATAGCACCATAAAAGTTTTTTAAATGCCCCCAGCTATATTTAGAAAAAGCAGCACATTGCTGGTCTATTACATAAGTTTTAGGATAGTAATAGTTTTTATATCCGGCTAATCGAATGCGGTAAGATAAGTCTATATTACTTCCATAACCACTAAAACGCTCATCAAACAACCCGATGCTGTTAAGCACAGACCTGCGGATAACCATAAATTTGCTATTTAGCACATCTGTTTCTGTAGTTTCAAATTCATCCTCGGCATGATGCCCAAAACTTGCCGTTAATCTCGATTTAGGGAACTGCCGCGCCAAACCTGTTAGTTTAAAAAAAGCTATCCACGTGCGTGGTAATATTTTTTTTGATTCTTTAAGATAATTACCGTCACTATCTAATATGCGTACACCCAGCCCACCCGTATTTATATGGTTGTCCATAAAATCCATGGCCTTGCTTATCGCTCCGTTTTGTACCAATATATCGGGTTTAATTAATACGATATATTCACCGGTTGCTAAATTAACGCCATGGTTAACTGCGCGTGATAATCGTATATCATTTTCTAACGAAATTAGCCTTACCTCAGGATATCGTCTTAATAAAGTTTCGGCTGTATGGTCTGTAGATTCGCAATCAACTACAATTATTTCAGAGTCAATAGATCGTGTACTCGCAAACAATGAATTTAAACAAGCGCACAACGTTTTACACATATTAAAACTTACAATAACTATAGATACCTTCATACTCCTTAGCGCGACAGTAAATTTTCGTAGGGTACGCGGGTGGCTATAGATCGCCCTAGGGTAATCTCATCCACGTACTCCAATTCACCACCAAACGCTATGCCACGGGCTATGGTTGATATCTTTATATTAAAATCTTTTAATCTTTTATTCAGGTAAAAAATCGTTGTGTCGCCTTCCATGGTAGCACTTAAGGCAAAAAACACTTCAGCTACACCGCCGGGGCTTATTCTCGCTAACAGGGAGTCGATTTTAAGGTCTGAGGGGCCTATACCGTCCATGGGAGAAATAAGACCGCCAAGCACATGATATACACCGTTATATTGGTTAGTGTTCTCAATAGCCATCACATCGCGTGTATCTTCTACTATACAGATAATATGGCTGTCTCTTTTTTTAGCGCTGCATATTTCGCAAACAGGCTGATCTGCTATGTTGTTGCAAACACGACAAAACAATATTTCGTTGCGGAGTTTTATCATGCTGTGGCCAAAACGTTCCACATCATCCTTTTCCTGATTTAGCAGATGCAACACCAGCCTCAAAGCTGTTTTCTGGCCTATGCCCGGCAACTTAGAGAATTCGGCCACTGCATTTTCTAATAGCTTTGAGGAAAAATTCATTCCCCAAACTTAAAAAAAAACAGTGCATTTGTTGTCAGGATAAGGTCAACAGCTTATCTTACGCAGTAAACTGTAAAATATAGCTATGGCGCCTGGTGTATTGCTTTTTTTCATTATCGGATACTTTGTAGTATTGATAATCATATCGTTTTTAACAACGGGAGATACATCAGACAATAATACCTTTTTTGTGGCCAACCGCAACTCTAAATGGTACCTGGTAGCATTTGGCATGATAGGGACCGCCCTAAGCGGGGTAACATTTATATCTGTACCCGGGCAGGTTGGCGCGGCAACGGGCGATCAGTTCGCCTACTTTCAGTTCGTGCTTGGTAACGCAGCCGGTTTTGTGGTTATATGCCTTGTATTGCTGCCGCTTTATTACCGGTTGAACCTCACATCAATTTATAGCTACATAGAAGGTGCGCTAGGTAAATGGAGCTATAAAACTGCAGCAGGGATATTTCTCATAAGCCGTACAATTGGCTCGGCATTCAGGCTGTACCTGGTTGTTATTATCCTGCAGCGGTTTATTTTCGATGCCTATCATGTACCATTCGCGGTAACTGTACTTATTTGTTTGGCGCTTATCTGGTCTTATACTTATAAGGGAGGCCTTAAAACCATTATTATTACAGATAGCCTGCAAACCTTATTTTTGGTAACATCGGTTTTCCTGTCTATTTATTTCATTTGCCGCAGTCTGGACCTCAATGTCGTGACCGCCTTTGAAACTATAAAAACCAGCCATTATTCTAAAATCTTCTTTTTTCAGGACTTTCTTTCCAGCAGGTTTTATTTTGGTAAACAGTTTTTCGGGGGTATGTTTATTACTATCGCTATGGTGGGGCTAGACCAGGATCTGATGCAAAAAAACCTGAGTTTAAAAAATATTAGCGAAGCACAAAAAAACATGTTCAGCTTTACAGCCGTATTCGTACTGATTAATATTTTCTTTTTAAGCGTAGGCGCGCTGTTATACATTTATGCCGCAAAAAATGGAATAACGGTCGAAAAAACCGACTACCTGTACCCTACCATAGCCTTGCGATATTTAGGTATTATACCTGCCGTTGTTTTTATGCTGGGTTTAACCGCGGCCACATTTGCCACTACAGACTCTGCACTTACTGCATTAACTACCTCTTTTTGCATCGACTTTTTAGATTTTAATAAGCGTAAAAGCCCTAATCCAAGAAACCTGGTGACCGCACGGCATTATGTTCACATTGCATTTTCCGGCCTGATGTTCTTAACCATTCTGTTATTTAAATTGGTTAATGATGAATCGGTAGTTAAGGCAATTTTTAAGATAGCATCTTATACTTACGGGCCGTTATTGGGGCTTTACAGCTTCGGTCTTTTAATGACCCGCCGGCAAGTGAACGATAAACTGGTGCCCTTTATTTGCTTAGTATCACCCGCTATATGTTATTTCCTGAGTACCGAATCTAAAAGATTGCTTGGCGGATACGTTTTTGATAATGAGTTAATCATTGTCAACGGATTCATTACCTTTGCCGGCTTGCTGCTATCCTCAAAGTTAAAAGAACGGGTAGTGGTACTATAAATAATACCCGATATGACCGGTGACGAAAAAATAAGAAAAGCATTTACCAATCACGACTGGCATGAGATCAAAGTAACAGATTCATGGCAGATCTTTAAAATAATGGCCGAATTTGTCGACGGTTTTGAGAAACTGGCGAAGATAGGCCCGTGTGTTTCCATTTTTGGCTCCGCACGTACTAAAAACGAGAATAAATACTATCAGCTGGCCGTGGATAGCGCCAGATTGCTTACCGAACATGGGTATGGCGTAATATCTGGCGGTGGCCCCGGTATTATGGAGGCTGCCAATAAGGGCGCTTATGAGGCGGGCGGAAAATCCGTAGGGTTAAATATCGAACTCCCTTTTGAGCAATTTCATAACAAATATATAGACAGGGATAAGCTGCTTGAGTTTGACTACTTCTTTGTACGAAAGGTAATGTTCATGAAGTACTCTCAGGGCTTTATTATTTTGCCAGGCGGTTTTGGTACGCTCGATGAGTCTTTCGAAGCAATCACGTTGATCCAAACAGGTAAAATTGCCCGTTTCCCGATCGTATTTATTGGTGTTGATTATTGGAAGGGGCTTTTTGATTGGGTAGAAGAAAAAATGCTTAATTCAGAACACAATATCAGCCCCGATGACCTGAACCTTTACCGGGTTGTAGATACCGCCGAAGAAGCTGTAGAGCACATCTTTAGGTTTTATCAAAAATACCTGCTCAAACCTAATTTTTAATTTTCTGCAAGATTGAGTTATATGTTATTAAGTTTCAAATTGCTTAATTGATAAACAATTTCTATATTGGATTGCGATTAAAAAAGATCCAACAACTTAATAACCTAATTACTTAATAACTAAGCATGAAACGCGCTCCTGCACTTGGTTTCATTTTTGTAACCCTGCTGATAGACATTACCGGTTTTGGTATTATCATACCTGTTTTTCCGAAACTAATAGAGCATTTGATCCATGGCGATTTAAGCGCTGCAGCACGCTGGGGCGGCTGGTTGCTATTCGCTTACTCTGTAATGCAATTTTTGTTTGCACCGGTACTTGGTAACTTAAGCGATAAATATGGCCGCAGGCCAATTCTTTTGGGGTCACTGCTTGGTTTTGCCATTGATTATACCTTTCTGGCATTCGCGCCAACAATCTGGCTGTTATTCATAGGGCGAATTATAGCAGGTATTACAGGAGCAAGTTTCACAACCGGCGCTGCTTACATTGCAGACATTAGCCCTCCCGAAAAACGCGCACAAAATTTTGGTATCATAGGCGCAGCCTTTGGCCTTGGCTTTATTGTAGGCCCCGTATTAGGCGGGATATTAGGGCAATACAGTACCAAATTGCCCTTTCTTACTGCGGCGGGTTTAGCTTTATTAAATGCCATTTACGGCTACTTTATATTGCCCGAATCCCTGGCGAAAGAAAATCGCCGAAAATTTGAATGGAAACGCGCAAACCCAATCGGCTCACTTCGCCAGTTACAAAAATACCCTGCAATAAGCGGACTGGTTGCATCACTTACCCTGATCTATATTGCGGCACATGCCGTGCAAAGTACCTGGACGTATTTTACTATGTCTACCTTTCACTGGAGCGAATCAACCGTGGGCTACTCGCTCGGTTTAGTAGGCGTACTATCAGGTTTGGTTCAAGGTTTGCTTATCAGGGTAACCATTCCAAAACTGGGGCAAAAGAAAAGTATCGTGTTGGGTTTTGCGTTATATACAGTGGCGCTGATCCTATTTTCAATGGCGTCGCAAAGCTGGATGATGTTTGCTTTCCTCATCCCCTATTGCCTCGGCGGTATAGCAGGGCCTGCGCTACAGGGGTTGATTAGTACGCAGATCCCGCCGAATGAGCAAGGCGAATTACAGGGTGGCTTAACAAGCCTTATGAGTGTAACTTCTATAATAGGGCCGCCATTAATGACCAATTTGTTCGCATGGTTTACCTCTAAAAATGCGCCTGTGTACTTCCCGGGCGCACCATTTTTAATGGGGGCAGTGCTTATGATCGCAAGCACCCTGCTGGCCGTGCGCAGTTTTAGGCGCGCACGTGAAAAAAATGTGGTTACCGCGCAAAATGTTGACACATCAGAGCAAACAATACAGCCCCATTAATTTGTTGTACATCCTGAATGGATAACCAGGCAGTTCAACCCAAACGAAAAGCAGCGCTAAGCTTTATATTCGTTACAATTTTTATTGATGTACTGGGTTTGGGTATTATCATACCAATTCTTCCAAAACTTTTGGAGCAATTAGGCCATACAGATATCAGCACTGCCGGGCAGATAAGTGGCTGGCTTACCTTTACTTATGCTTTAATGCAATTTATATTTTCGCCTGTGCTCGGCAACCTCAGTGACCGTTACGGGCGGAGGCCAATTCTGTTAGGATCATTAGTAGGCTTTGGATTAGATTATCTGCTAATGGGTTTTGCACCAACGCTTATATGGCTGTTTGTAGGCCGCACAATTGCCGGTATTACAGGGGCAAGTAATACCACAGCTACCGCTTACATAGCCGATATAAGCAGCGGCGACCAGCGCGCCGCCAACTTTGGCTTGGTGGGGGCCGCCACAGGCTTAGGTTTTATTTTAGGTATTGGCCTGGGTGGCTATCTGGGTGCAATTGGCATAAAGATACCCTTCATGACTGCCGCGGGGTTAGCGTTGCTAAACGCTGCCTATGGCTACTTTGTATTGCCCGAATCTTTGGCTTTGGAGCACCGCCGTAAGTTTAACTGGAAACGCGCTAACCCGATAGGCTCGTTAAAACGCCTGTATGATTATCCGGTAATTACCGGACTAATAAGCGCCTTCTTTTTAGTTTATATAGCGCAAAAAGCTGTGGAAAGCGTATTGGCCTTTTTCCTGATAGAAAAGTTTGACTGGACGCTGGTAAGCATAAGCAGTTTAGGGATTTTTATAGGTGTGTTGCTGGTTTCAATACAAGGCGGGCTCATCAGGGTTATCATACCTAAATTTGGGCAGGAAAAAACCATTGTAGCAGGCCTCCTCTTTTATGCTATAGGGCTGGTGCTGCTCGCATTTGCCGGTTACGGATGGATGATGTATCTATTTATGATTCCCTATTGCTTGGGGGGCATATCCGGCCCTGCATTGCAAGGTTTAATTACCGAAAAGGTAGCGGCAAATGAGCAGGGCGAACTGCAGGGTGCTATTACCAGTTTGGTAAGCATAACCACCGTTATTGGCCCGTTGCTAATGACCTCCGTATTTCATCATTTTACTAAAAAAGGCGGCTTTTTATATTTTCCGGGTGCACCTTACCTTTTAGGCGCAGTACTTTGCCTGGTGGCAACGTTTATAGCAATAGGTAATTTTAGGAAACAGAATGAGGCTAAATTTACTCAAGCCCGCTAACACCACCCGAAATAACGAATTTCATGACCTGTGCCGCACTCTTATCAATTGGTTTGACATTTGCAGCCGGGACTATTATAACCTCGCCGGCAAAAGAATACGACCATGGGAAATAAACTGCAACTTCGCCATTAAGCCCTATTGACGACAGGTCATGCCGGGTAAGAAAGCCGATCTTCTTCATGCCCGAGCCATTCATTTCTACCAGCACAGGTTCGTTAAACTTCTTTTCTTCGCCTACAAAAGCTTCTGTAAGATCTTTAATGGATGAGTATAAGAATTTTAGTAAGGGCAACCGGTTAAGCCACCTGGCAAACCATGCCTTTATAGGATCGGTAACGGCGTAAGTAAGTAAGATACCCGCCAAAAAGATAAAGACCAGCACGCTTAAAATGCCCATGCCGGGAATGTAAACCGGCTTGCCGGTTTTAGGGTTTACTACAAATATGTCGCTAAGATTCAGCGCTTTGTCTAAGCCCGATACCGTCCAATAAATAAGA
This sequence comes from Mucilaginibacter sp., assembly GCA_965277245.1. GTDB lineage: Bacteria > Bacteroidota > Bacteroidia > Sphingobacteriales > Sphingobacteriaceae > Mucilaginibacter. The sequence continues at coordinate 938,453 of OZ255719.1, read as the reverse complement.
ATGAAAGCTGCACCGAGCGGCACAACCACTAAAAGACCCTTAACAAAGTACCGGAGTAAAAGACGGGCAAATTTTCTCATTTATAGCGGTTTAGAATCCTACTCGTAAAAGTACACTCTTTTTACCCGCTGCGAAATATTAGTTAATATTTCATAAGGTATGGTGCCTATCTGTTTTGCCAGCTCTTCTATTCCCTGCTGCTCGTTAAAAACTATCACCTCGTCGCTTTCTGTAATATCCGGTATTTCGGTAACGTCAAGCATGCACATATCCATAGCTATATTACCTATCGTTGGCACTAAAATGCCTTTTATAAGCATTTTACCAACCCCCTTGCCAAAGGCGCGCAAATAACCGTCGGCGTAACCTATACGAACAGTAGCAATCCTGCCGTCTTTATTTAACTTGCCTACGCGGTTGTAGCCAATGGTGTCGCCGGCGGGTATCTTTTTTATTTGTGATATACTTGTTTTAAGCTTTGCAATGGGCTGTAAACCATTCAAATGCTCGGGCATGGCAGAATCTATGCCATATAAGCCAATGCCCAACCTTACCATATCATACTGCCCCATTGGCCAGCGTATAATGGCCGAAGTATTTGCAATATGCCTGATAAATTTATAGCCAAGCGCGTTTTCTATCTGGATGTATGCCTTTTCATAACGCTTCATTTGTTGCAATGTAAAAGCATCATGTTCGGGAGCGTCGCTCGCTACCAGGTGCGAAAAAACCGATTTTACCTTGATGTATTTGATCTCTTCCAAAAAGTCGCAAAGGGTTTCTATCTCGTAGCCTTCAAAACCTAACCTGTGCATACCTGTATCAATTTTTAAGTGTACCGGGTAATAACTAACATTTTGCTGATAGGCAAATTTCACAAATTCATCTAATTGGTTAAAACTGTAGATTTCTGGTTCGAGGTTATATTCCACCATTTTATCAAATGCCGAAGCTTCGGGGTTAAGCACCATTATTGGCAACTTTATCCCGCTTTCTCGCAGGGCCACACCCTCATCGATATAGGCTACTGCAAGATAATCTACCTTGGCATATTGCAGCACGTTGGCTATTTCGAAAGTGCCGCTGCCGTAAGAGAAAGCCTTTACCATCACCATAACTTTTACATTGGGGTAAAGTTTAGAGCGGTAAAAATTAAGGTTATCTATCATAGCGTTCAGGTTTATCTCCATTAGCGTTTCATGCGCTTTTTGAGATAGTGCCCTGCTTATCCGCTCAAACTCGAAACTCCGCGAACCTTTAATGAGTATAGTTTCATCTTTAAACTCCAGCATGCTTAAATTTTTAAGCAGTGTTTTGGTATCGGGATAAAAATGTTTTTTAATAATGTCGAAATGCTCCTGATGGGCGGTAATTGCCGCTCCCACCCCTATAAACTTATCTATACGCTTTGTTTTTAACATTGCGGCAACCTGCCGGTAAAGTTCGTTCTGGGTTAAGCCCGACTGATAAATATCTGACAGAATAAGTGTTTTGGTTTGATTTTGATTTTGTTGGTTCAGAAAATTGAGCGCAATTTCCAGCGATTGTATATCGGAGTTATAAGAATCATCTATAATGGTACAATCGTTAATACCTGTTTTTAATTCCAGGCGCATACTCACTGTAGTAAGGTGCTCTAAACGCTCGTCTATTTCTTTAGCATCATAGCCTAAAACCAACATAGTTGCCCAGCAGCTTATTGCGTTTTCAATGGATGCTTCATCGAGAAATGGGATAAGGCATTCTATCTCTTTGCCCTTATATTTCGCTCTTAAATAGTATTTCTTTGCAATTACCGTTTCACTGAAAACATACAGATCTGTTTCTTTAAATTTTTGGCTCCAGGTAAACGTTTTTGTAGCGTGTATATCTTTTTGGTAGTCCTTCAGCTGATCGTAATTATAGATCAATACCTCCGAGTGTTCAAAGAGCTTCAATTTTTCCAGCACCTTTTCGCGGCGGTTTGCAAACCCTTCATCATGCGCCGAGCCAATGTGTGTAAAAATACCGATCTGCGGTTTGATCATTTTTTCGAGGCTTTCCATCTCGTTTGTTGTTGAAACGCCAGCCTCAAAAATACCGAGGTCATTTTCCTTAGTAATCTGCCATACCGAAAGCGGTACACCTACCTGCGAATTATAACTTTTGGGATTACGTACTATATTTTTATCGGCTGCCATGAGCTGGTAAAGCCACTCCTTAACAATGGTTTTACCGTTGCTGCCGGTAATGCCTATAACAGGCAGCATAAATTGTGCGCGATGGTACGCAGCCAAAGCATGTAAAGCGGCAAGCACATTATGAACCTTTAAAAAGTTGGATCCCGAATAACGCTCTGCCGGTTCTTGTTGTACCACAAAGCTCCGCACTCCGCCGTGATAAGCTTCCTTTATGTATTCGTGGCCATCCCTCCTGCCGCTTAACGCAAAGAACAAACCCTCGGCGGGGTTAAGCAACCGGCGGCTATCTGTAAGCAGCGTATTAATGGTTGCTTCGCGGATTATGGGCCCGCTTGCCCGAACGATCTCGCGGATATCTTTAACGGAATAGGAAGTGCTAAGCATGGTACTAATGTGACGATATTATGCCAATAGAAGAAATTTAGCTTACTTTAGTTTTGATGGACGAGCCGAAACCGCGAAAAAAAATAACCGACGAAAAAGTGGCCCTGGCCAAGGCCGAACATTACTGTGCATACCAGGAAAGATCACAGCAGGAAGCACGCGATAAGCTATATGAGTGGGGTTTATATCCAAATATGATAGAGAATATCATTACCAAACTAATTGCCGGCAACTTTTTAAATGAAGAACGCTTTGCCAAAGCTTACACAAGCGGCAAACTGAATATAAAGCATTGGGGCAAAGGCAAAATTAAGCAGGGCCTGAAGCAAAAGCGGGTATCTGAACCATTAATACGAAAGGCTTTGTTAACCATTGACGCTGATACCTATGCCAACATTTTACAAACTGTATTAAACAAAAAACAAGAGCAATTGACCGAGAGGAACTCTTTTAAACGCCAATACAAATTAATTCAGTATGCAATGAGCCGCGGTTTTGAAACCGAGTTAATATGGGAGGTGTTGAAAAGTAATGAGTTATAAAAATAAGCCTTGAAAAATGAACACCCTAATAAACATTTTAAACACACAATTTGCAGATATAGATATAATTTTCCTTTTGTATAATGATGCCATAGCCTATCAAAAAAAAGTAGGCAACAACAACTGGCTTGGTTTCGAACGCTCATTAATTGAACATGAACTACAGGAAAACCGACATTTTAAAATTTTAATGGGCGACGTTATTTGCGGTACATTTTGTATAACGCGTGACGATGCGCTGATATGGCAAGGGAATGATCAAACTCCCGCCATTTACATACACCGCATTGCCATAAGCGAACACTCAAGAGGAAATAATTTGCTTATACACATCATTAACTGGGCTAAAGCAATCGCAGATAAAGAAGATCTAAAGTTTATCAGAATGGACACAGGCGCAGGAAATGACCGGCTGATTAATTATTATATAAAATGCGGGTTTCGTTTAATGGGTACCACAACAGTAAAGTTTGAACCTGGTATGCCCGAACATTATAAAGATGGTGTATTTGCGTTATTGGAAATGGCGGTGTGATTTCTGATTTTTTTTTACGACATAAACCCAGACACGTTTACTGGCTGAATATCAGCTTTCAATGAATAATTTACTTTTCATCGATTTTATGAAAAGTCCCTTGAATTTGCTGCTGTTTCATTGTCGAATGATTCGAAATATTTTATAACCCACGGCCCTTTGTTTTTTGTGGATTTACCAAAACCTGTGTTATGTCTATTTAACCTTATTTGTAATTCGGCTGTATGACCAATGTAGTCCTTCCACTTTTAGCGGATTGTAAGATATGGTGTAAAACATTTTTTAAATAAAAAAGCCTTCTGTTAAGAAGGCTTTGTACTCGGGGCGGGAATCGAACCCGCACGCCTTTGACGGGCACAGGATTTTAAGTCCTGCGTGTCTACCAGTTCCACCACCCGAGCAGGTGTCATTATCTCCAAACCCCAACTGTCCGTTTTACGGGAACCCCGATTAAATCGGGGTGTGTCTACCAGTTCCACCATCTGAGCAGGTTGGCTAACCTTTTAAAAACAAATCCCTTCGAGTGGAAGGGATTTTGGAGCGAAAGACGAGATTCGAACTCGCGACCCCGACCTTGGCAAGGTCGTGCTCTACCAACTGAGCTACTTTCGCATTTATAAACAACCGCCTCAGCTATTGTTTATCGTTTTGGTGGTGCAAATATAGCCAGAAATGAAAATTCTGCAAGAACTTTTTTATGTTTTTATCGTCTCAAACAGGCTAAAGAAAAAACATCCATTTATTTTCCTCAGTACAAAGCCTTTATGTAACCAGATTTTCACCAAATGTTCATTTCAAGCATAATTTGGTATGCTCATCAATCTCACTGGCAGCAACTCCCCCCTGTGGTAGACTGTTTAGACGGCGACGGCGGCACATCATTTGCCGGGTTTTGATCAAAAAAGCCTGCTGGTTTTAACAGGAACCCAATGTAAGCTGTTGGCATTACCGGATAGTCCTCGGGCCGCGGTATGTGCGTGTGGCCCATAGTATACCACAACACAATGTCCGTGTCTTTTATAGATCGGTTTTGTTCCGTCCACTTAATAATGCCATCTCCTCCGCGGCTTTGGTTTGGATAGTCGCCTGCTGCAAACAACTCGTCTTCATTATAGGGCGTTACCCAGATATGATTTTCTACAAAGCCCGCACGTTTGCGCCAGTAAGCATTTTTTGACGCAAATGGCACGCAGTTATCGCCTGCCATAAATTTATAAGCCACAGGGTCACCCACGAGATTTTTACGGTTAGGATTAACTATTTTCCAATACCTGGAGGTTTCGAGATTAAGGTTTGCCCGGCCTTGCTGCTCATTTTCAAGCAGGGTGCCCTTAGCGTAAAATGCGTTTTCATAGGCATTATCCTCGCCCAATTCTTCTGCAACCACGTTCACTTCATATACCGAATTGTTGGCACCATCAAGGTCGAAATCGCACCGAACGCTGAAAAAATGCTGGTGATTTGGGGCGTATAATTGTGGCGCCACCAGCGTACCATATTTTGGGGCCTTACCTGCCGGGTATGATGCCAGCGACAGGATACCTGTTAACTTGATCTCTAACTGAATGTTACCATCCTGGTACAAATACCAGAAAAAACCGTATTCATAATTTTCAACCGTAGAAACGGAAGACACTACCAATCGCCTGGACCGCCTCACTTCGGGTTTGCCCAAACGGCGGTCGGTATGTTTCCATAAGATGCCGTAATCTTCTTCATGCATACAGATGGCATTTTTCACAGTAACAAGGTTACCCCTGCTATCGGTCATGTGCGCATCAAAATATTTGATATAACCCAGGCAATCGCAACCAAGCTCTAAGCTGTTTGCGCAGGTGCCCATGCCATATTCGCCCGTATCGAAGGCGTTCTTGCGGTTTTGCGTGTCGGTCGGGTCGCCGTAAGGTACCACCATTTCTGATAGGGACGTACGGTAAAGGATAGACCGCTTTTCGCCATTGTCGTTATAACTCAAATCATGCAAGGTTAATCCCTCACGTGGGTTGAACCCGATCACAAAATTCCATTTTTGCCAGTCAACCTGGTAACCGTTTACCGTGAATGAGGGGCCTTCGGGCTGGATCACCTCCAGCGGTTTGATATCCGTTCGGAAGTTTTCTACCCGGCTTGCCGCGTAATTACCGGCATTAGGCGGCAACGGTGTGTAACCAAAATTTTCTACCCGGATAACTTCCATAGTATCAATATTTACAACCGGCCGCAAACCTTCTATCGGCCTCGCGTAGCCATTATCCGTTGCATCCGCGCGAACAAAGCAAAGCGGGCGTGTTAACCGCATACTTTTCTCTTCTTCATGCCCATAGTAACCGGCCGACCAGATATCAACCATTACCAGGCTTGAATCAGTAATACCGTATTCTTTTATAGCTTCCTGAAAAAGCGGGCTGTTAATCACAGCCCGTTCACATTCGGCTTGTTCATCTACAGACAGTGTAGGCTGCACATCGGTGATAACCTTCCAGGTTGTTACGTTTTTATTATCTATATCAACCACGGCTTCGTAAACTTCTCTGGTTTCATTATTATATAAAACGGTAAAAGATCTGCGTACCGAGGTGTTGATTTTTGTTACGGCATATTGTTTTACCTCGCCCTTTGCCGGCTCCTTTAAAGCAGTTGATATAAACCTGATATTAGCGGGTAGATTTTTTGCGCCGCGCAGTATTTTAACCGTTTCTGTAATCTCAGCGGCCGTTAAAGGCTCGAGCGGGTGAAAGTTTTTCTCCATAACGAATAAGATTTATTTTTGACAACTGCCGCAGCTTAGCTTCCTGATACAGCGTGAACAATGTTTACAATCTGCGCAGCATACTGATCCGGTACATTTCACCGGATAAAAGTTAGCCGGCCTGGCAACTATGTGGTGTTTATGAAATGATATAAATAAAATTGTCGCCGAAAAGGCGACAAATAAACAAAATTTAAAGAATAAATATTGCTGATACGAAAAACCTATGCCTAACCGGGTCATATAATTAGTGTTTATTAAATTTCGATGAGGAATTTGATATAAACTTATGTATTAAATTACAAAAAAACATTCCCGGTAAAAAATATTCGTATTATCTGTAACATATGCAACCAAACAACGAAACCAGCCGCCAAAATAGGTATGACATCGCCAGAAAATGAAAAAAATTATAGAATATTGCCGCCCGTTTCGTGTCAGATCATTGAAAACCGATCTTAACGCCACCTTTAGCGTTATTTTTAGCAGCAAGGTGCAGCACTATACCTTTATAACGCTTCTTTTTCAACTTTTCCTGATCGGTAATAGTACTGTCGTTTTTGGGGTTTCTTAAAGGCACATCAAATTTAATGTCTGTGGTTTTGCCTGCCATATCATATGTTCCTGCTATATCTGCATTTATAGCGCTCGATGTTAACTGAAAAGGATTGATGACTATCTTATCGCCCTTTATATCAAACTTTGCATCTAACTTGGGTATGGTAATATAACCCATGCGCCTGAACGGGAACGCAAATTTACCTACCGATTTTAGCACACCGTAATTGATCAATGCACCATCTTTAAGGTTAACATTTACCATGCCGTCTATAGAACGCTTTATAATACCACCCGAGCCATTAACTGCGCCTGTTATTGCCACAGTTGCCGATAAGTGCCCTTTCAAATTGTTATAGGTTGGTGAACTGAGCCCAAAATTGTCGAAGGCGTAAAAAAATTCATGTATGTCTACATTATTTACCGCCGTGGTAATGTTAAATTGATTGGAGTTAGCGTTTTGAACCAGCCTGCCTTTAATGAGTAAGGAACCGTCGGAATGGTGCAGGCTTATATTTTTTAACACGATTCCATCTTCAGACGATTCCAGATCTGCAATGGCATTTGTAGCCAGAAATTTTTGGTAGTGTAAGTTTGCCACACGTAAATGCATATTTGCCCTTGAACGGTCTATCACATTACCTAATTGATCTATCACGTTCCCGCTATTGCTTCTGCCCGATTTTGCAGTTGCGGGAGCGGCTTTAACCCCTTTGTTTAAAAAGCCGATAAATTCGGCGAGGTATAATTGGGGGCTGGTAACATTCCAGTTTAAGACTATTTTTTCCGGGGCGCTGTAGTAAAGGTTGAGGAAATTATTTACAGTGCCATCCATGTAAACTATACTTCTGCCGCTTTGAAACTTAATGTTGTTCATCACCAGGTTGTTACCTACAAAATGCAGCGCTAACGACGAATTTTTTAAGCGCAGTTGTTTGGGGGTGTACACAACATCGGCATTTTTGAAAACCATATCGCCGGCCAACACCGGTTTATTAAGGCGAAGGTTTACCACATCGGCCTTGTAACGCAGCTTTAGATCTGCCGTACCGCCAGAAAATCTTGCATATTTGCCAATAAGGCCATTTAGGTTTGCAAGCGGGAATTTAGAAACAAAGTTTCCCGTAGCAATTGGGGTCTCAAGATTAATGATACTGCCTGTGTCAATTCTAAAAGGCAAGTTCTTGTAATTGCCGGTAAATTTGGTGAGTTTGATTATAGAATTAGGATCGCCGGCTGGTTTATTCTTTTCATACAAATTGGTGAAAAGTGCATTAAAACTGCAATTATCTATCACCGCACCGGGTATGATCATCTTATTGTTTGCAATAACCGCGGTAACGTAAAGCAAAGGGTCGCCGCCACCAAAATTGCCCGAGATATGCGCATTGAGTCCTATAGGCTTCTCGATATTAAACATGTAAAGCGTTTTACTAATATTGGCAGCAGTTATTGATGCAGCATGTTTCCAAAGTACGGCGGCACTGATTATGTTAAAAGAGAAGTTGGTTGATTTAGCTGCCGGCGAAAACAAGGCCCTCAATTTAAAATCGTCGCCGCTGATATTAAAATTGTCTGACGCGATGGTAGTTTTGCCGCTCTCATCGTTACTACCGGCTCTCAGATCGGCCTCGATCATTTTATCTTTTAGAAATGCTCCATTTTTCATATTGAAACCGAGACTGTGCGACAATACTCTCATATGCACATTAGCATTCCACCCGGTATCGGGATAGTTGGCATTGCCGCTCAGTTCGGCAAGGTCAAATTTAAAAAGCTTTTTTGCCTGCCGGTTATCAATGGCCAGGCTTACGTTGTTGAGGCTAAATTTATGCACTTCCGTTGCCGAACTGCCGTTATCTTGCTTATCCTTTTTTTTGTTTTTATCGGCATTCTTAAATACAGACGTATTGCTATATCCGCTTGTATCCGTGTAGATATCTATTGTAGCATTATTAATATCTATATGGTTTATGCTTAATGCGCCCCTTAATAAAGCTGCGGTATTTACAGAAATATCAAAATCTTTAGCATCTAAAAGGGTGTGGTGATGTTGGTTAAACCGCTTATCGCGAATGAGCACGTTTTTTAACGACAAAGAAACCCCGGAGAAACTTTTAAAGAAAGACGGATTCATATCCCCTATTTGAACTGTACCGTCGAAACTTTTTTTAAGTTCGGTGTTAATTAAGGCAAGTACGCGGGTTTTATTGTTACTTACGTAGGCTGTTAAACCAAGTAGTATTACTATTAACAGTATAAATATGCCGCCTGTTATTTTGAGGGCGGTTTTCAACCAATTAGGCATGTTTACTTTATCACTAATAAGATAAAAATAAACAATTTGTTTTATCTCCAATATCAACGAGCCCCGGTATTGGTGTTCAATTACAATATATTGGATTTGACAATGTTAAAACAAAATGGCTGCTTTTGGTTTATCCAATTATGAGCATATCAGATCAGGAATTTAGAGAAGAGTTTAAGCCGCTGCACATACCATCTCATTACGACAAAAACGATACAGAGCAGAACAAAATTGTTTTTGCTTTAGCTCAGATTGGCGAAGGCACAGCCGAAGCAGTGAAGAACGAGTTGGCCAAACTGGACAATACAATAAATCTCGAATATTTTAAGACTGCCTCGGCGGCAACGTTAATGCACCTTTTTGACAAAGGCTTAATCAAAGGCGACGATATAGACGGGGAAACCCATTATAATTTAAGCAAAATAACTCACGCTAATGACGGCGAAGTGAACCCCGATCTGTTGGCACCCGGTTTAGATTAGCTATTTATTAAGGCTTATGATAAATATCCTGCCGGAGTTGGGTAACTGGTTCACTACGGGGATTATTAATTTCCCATTTTTATAGTCATATGTTTTTAAAGGTAATTGCAACCAGTATCCGGTATTACAATCGAAAGACGTACCATTTTTAATATCTTTTCTATCAATTTCAATCTCTACGTTGCCCTGTTGCTTAACGCTGCCCGGGTTATCTACGTAAATGTATATTTCGTGCTTATTCCTTAATGCAAACACTTTTGTCTCGGGTACATTTGCAATAACATTGAACGTTTTTAAGGTATTATTTTCATTCAGCATTCTGTCTGATATTGCACGGGGGTACTTCATCCATTCGTCGGTTTTTCTGTTGTCGAAATATTCCCACCACCAGCTCATAGGCAATATTGGCGTGGGCGAAAATAAACCATACCATAAGCCGCGTTTAAAATCGCTATCCATCTGTGGCGCAAAATCGTCGAAGTTTTTAGACCAGTCCCATTCGTAACCATACTCGCCTATTATGTACGGCTTATTAAACCTGCCTTCATAATTGGTGATTGTTTCGGGTATGGCAGCAGTATTCTTATAAATATGTTTCTGATTGATGTCGATGTTTTTTAATGAGTTTAAACCCTTCAGATCACGGTGCGAAATACTGGTGGTAATTAAATGTTTGTACGGATCTGTTAACTTAATAAAGGTACTCATCTCGTTATGCCATGCCACGATAGAATCTGCATTTATCGGCTTCTCCTTATCGCCAAATTGCACATTGTCTACCTCGTTAAATAGTTCCCAGGCACCAATACTTGTACTATAGCCCCAGCGGGCTATAATATAACGCAGGCGATCTTTATATTGCTGCTTTGATTTTGGGTTAACAAAAAAATCGGCGGCGGTGGCAGAAAAGCCGCCATCTTTAATACTATAGTTACCCATGCCCAAAGTGAGCATCACATAAATATGCAGCGAATCTGATAGGTTTACCAACCTGTCTATTTTACGAATTGCGCTTGGGTTAAAATACTCGTTTGATGCGATATAACGCGCGTTATTGAAATCATGATGCCAGTCGAGCGGCAGGTTCCAGGAGCATATCCAGGTGCGGTAAAAGTTGCCGCCGTGTTTAACCAGCGAACGCAGCATATATTCATAATTATACTTAGATTCCTGGTGAAGCTCTTTAAAATATTTAGAATCGTCGCTGGTGCGGGATTCCCAGGCAATGTTTTCGCCAATTCCTCGGAATAATTTGCCGTTATCAAACCTCAGCGTCCAATTATCGTTCGCGTGCAGAAAGCCGTCTTTCTTTGATGCCTTAACTTTAAACGACGACTCGTTAGTTAGCTCACCATTGTTAAGCCTGAAAGCGTATTTATATACCCCTGTTTCTTGCGGCGCAAAACGGGCCTTCCAAAACGAGGCTTGTCCGCTTTTTCCACTTTCGTAATAACACGGCAGCGTAAGTTTTTTACCGCCCGGCGATTTGATGAGCATATCGAGGGCTACATCTTCCTGCAGGTATGGATTAGTCCAGTTAGTGATCAAATTAACATTCCACTCTGCCTTTTGGTATTGCTTGGGTTGTTTTGTGATGAGTTTCGCCGACTTGATCTGTGCGAGCGAGAGCCGGCAAATGGAAAACAATAAGAAAGTTAAAAAAACGAGTTTTTTCATAGGGTATTAATTGGTATCGCAAATTACAAACCTAAATTACAACTGTGTAACAATATATTGATGGCCTATAAAAATGCGCCGATTAATTATTTAATTTGAACATGATCGTGCTCAAAAAAACATTACCGTTAATCTTCGCAATTACAGCCTGGGCAGAAACTACTAATGCGCAATCTATCGCTTTAAGCAGCGATGTAAAGCAAGCCTTAGCAGTGGTGAGGCCCGACGACATTAAGGCCGACATTGCTTACCTGGCCGACGATAAACTGAAAGGCCGCGCACCGGGCACCGAAGGCTATCAAATGGCGGTTGAGTATGTGGTTTCGCGTTTACAGGCCTTACATGTGAAACCTGCAGGTGAAAACGGAACCTGGCTGCAAAAAGTAAGAATTAGAAAGGCATTTGTTCACAACGCAATATTGAATTTAGGGGGGAAACCAGTTACAGGTAATGTTTCTATTTATCCTAACCCGGTCGCACCCGCTATAAAAGCATCATCCGGGATCGTTTTTGCAGGGTATGGCATTAGCGAGCCGGCCCTGGGTTATGATGACTATGCCGACCTGGATGTTAAAGGCAAAACGGTGATCGTTATCCGCGGTGCGCCAGAAAAATTCCCTTCGTCTGTAACGGCCCACGTATCCAGCAGTTCTACCCTTTTAAAGGTTGCTGCCATGCATGGTGCAACGGGGGTAATTGTAGCTTCAACAGATTCTACGATTAAAAATACCGCAAATTTAAGCCAGGGCGTAAGCAGCATAATGGATGCTAAGGGAGAGATAGTGGTTTCGCGCTCGTACTACTCAGATCAGCTAAAGTTATATGCTGCTGCCAGCTATTTAACAGCAAAGTCGATATTCAGCAACTCGGGCCGCTCCTTTGCCGATGTGGTAAAGAAATATAAAGCCGGCGAACCGCAAACCTTTAAGCTTGATGGTGCTATTGATTTTAGCTATACTTCTACTTATAAAGACATAATAAGTTACAACGTTGTCGGCAAAATAACAGGATCTGATGTGAAGCTTAAAAACGAGTATGTAGTGCACAGCGCACACCTCGATCATTTAGGCATAGGCCGGCCTGTTGAAGGGGATTCTATTTACAATGGCGCTCACGATAATGCGAGCGGCGTGGCAAGCCTGTTAGGTATTGCCAAGATATATGACCATATTAAGATAAAGCCTAAGCGCTCTATCCTGATCGTAATGGTAACCGGCGAAGAAATGGGCGACCTTGGCTCCGGCTATTTTGCTACTTACCCTACCGTACCCGTTAAAAGCATGGTTGCCGACGTAAATACCGATATGCCTACCATAATAGCTCCGCTGCTTTCCATTACTGCTTTAGGCGCAGAGCATTCTTCATTAAGCAGAGAGGTTAATGAGGCTGCCGGCTTTCTGGGCATCACCGTTGAACCCGATCCGGAACCCAGGCAAGCACGTTTTACCCGCAGCGACCAGTATAGTTTTGTTTTGGCCGGTGTACCTGCATTGCACATTAAATATGGCAGCAAAACCGCCGACGGTAAAAACAACCTGAATGATATTGTTGCGCCATGGCGTGCTAAATATTACCATAAACCGCAAGATGATATTAACGGCATTTTTGATTTCGAGGCAGGTAAAAAATACGCGCAATTAAATTTTCTTATCGGTTACCTGGTTGCCCGGCATGCAGGCCGACCCGTATGGAATAAGGGTGATATATTCGCCACGAAAAAATAACACACGATACGAATTGGTACTTTATACCTGCGGCAGCGCGATCTTGGTGTCAGGTGCGGGATAACTAATAAGTTTGCGCGCCATCCCCTTAAAAATAAAAATATGGAACGGATACATGGCAGCCCAATATAACCTGCCCGGTAAGCCGCTTGGCCTAAAGGTTGCTATCTGGCTCAAAAACTTCTTGCCCTCTCTTTCTACTATTTTAAATTCCAGCCACGCCTCTCCGGGTAGTTTCATTTCGGCATAAAGGAGCAGCCGCTTGTTCTTTTTATCGGCAAGCAGCACACGCCAAAAATCAATGGTATTACCTGCAAAAACATTTACATCGCTGGTGCGGCCCCGGCGCAGGCCCACGCCGCCCACCATTTTATCAAGCGCGCCGCGAATACCCCATATCCAGTCCCAGTAGTACCAGCCCCGGTGCCCGCCTATGGCCCAAATGTTTTTCATCACCACATCTGTATCCTGGGTAAAAGGCATTTTAACTTTATATTCGTTCGTGCCGTTTTGCGGCACTTTTATCTGATCCATAAATGCCGGGTTAAGATACCCAACATTCAGCGCGTCGCGCCAGCTGGATGCTATGGAGTTTTGCTCAATTTTAATAAAGGCAAGTTTTAAATTTTCTGCATAACTCAAGCACTCATGCGGGATGATATCATTAATGCGATGATCATGTACAATGGTTTCGTTCTTCATGCTATCTACCAGGCTTTGCGCAAGCGAATAGCTGATAGAAGTTACAAAGTACAACCAGTAAGAAGATATTTTAGGACTAAGAAAAGGGATGGTGATAATGTACCGTTTCAGTTTGCGCTCCTTAGCGTACGCTAACATCATTTCTTTGAACGTCAGGATATCGGGGCCGCCAATATCAAACGTTTGGCCAAAAGTCTTCTCCTCCAGCAAAACATTTTCCAGGTAAAAAAGCACATCGCGGATGCCTATGGGCTGGCACCTGGTGTTAACCCAACGCGGTACGGTCATAACAGGAAGTTTTTCAGCGAGGTCGCGGATTATTTCGAATGAGGCACTGCCCGAACCTATGATGATAGCCGCCCTAAGTACGGTAAGACTTGCACTGGCTTGTTCTAATACATCTTCTACATGACGGCGCGATTTCAGGTGGGCCGAAAGTTTGTTATCATTGGTTATCCCGCTCAAGTAGATGATCTGTTTACAACCTGTTTTATTGGCCGCGTTAACAAAATTTTGCGCAGATTTTGCTTCCATATCAGAAAAATCGCTGGCCTGTACCATAGAATGAACCAGGTAATAAGCGGCATCAATATCCGCAGGAAAATCACTAATAGTATCCGGATTAAGCAGATCGCCGGTTATTAGGGTAACCCTATCCGTAAAATCGCTGTTTTCTATAAACCGCCGCTTATCGCGCACCAGGCAAACAATATCACAGCCTTTTTCTAATAAAACAGGGATCAATCGTGTACCAATGTACCCATTAGCGCCGGCAAGTAAAACTTTCATGGGGCTATAACAAGTGAAATGGCGAGCTGTTCTTTATTAGGAATTTATTCACCCCAGGCTGTGACCACCAAATTCCTTGAACCTCCATAGTTACGATGCTCGCACAAATAAATACCTTGCCAGGTGCCTAAGGCTAAACGCCCATTTCTTATGGGTATGGTAACTGAATTGCCGAGCAATGCAGCCTTTATGTGCGCAGGCATATCGTCCGGGCCTTCATCATCGTGCTGGTAGTCAGGATCGTTTTCGGGTACTGCTTTGTTAAACCACATCTCAAAATCTTTCCTCACCGTGGGGTCGGCATTTTCATTAATCGACAAAGACGCCGATGTATGCTGGATAAAAACCTGGCAAATGCCGGTATTGATCTGGCTGATATGCGGCATGGCGTAAACCACCTCAGAGGTGATCAAATGGAAACCGCGTTTCCTTTCTTTTATAGATAGCGTTTGCTGGTAGATCTTCATAAAATCTTAACCTTTAATAATAGATATGATAACTATGCCCAAAATAATGCCAACTATCATGATCACATAAAGCAATATCTCGTTACCCGCAAAGCGTTTGTATTTTGTCCAGAAACCAATATCAACTTTTTCCTTTTCTTTCATTACCATCAATACAAAAATGCATTTTAAAAATTTGTTTAAACCAATTCTCGTACGTTATGTGTTAACAACAGCAGTTTGTATTTTTAATTTACATTTGCGGAAATTTAGGAATAGCATGTTAAAAAGAGTTGTAATTACCGGTATAGGCGCACTAACCCCTATCGGTAATGATATAAATAGTTTCTGGCAAAATGCTGTAGCCGGTAAAAGCGGCGCAGCAATACTTACCAAATTTGACCCAACATTATTTCGCAGCCAGATTGCCTGCGAGTTAAAAAATTTTGATGTAACCCAACATATTGACCGTGCCGATATAAAACGTACCGATGCTTACACTCAATATGCATATATCGCCTCGGACGAAGCCATTAAAGACTCGGGTTTTGATTTTAATAAAATGGACCCGTTTGATGTTGGTGTGATCTGGGGCTCTGCACAAGGCGGGTTAGAAACTTTTGAACATGAAGTTATGGCCTATGCCAAAGGCGACGGGCACCCGCGTTTTAATCCGTTTTTGATACCCAAAACACTTATAAACATGGCTTCGGGTATGATATCGCTGCGAAATGGTTATATGGGTATCAACTATACTACCGTATCGGCATGTGCTACATCTAATACGGCTATCATGGATGCCTTTAATTATATCCGATTGGGCAAGGCAAAAATTATTATTTCGGGCGGCTCTGAAGCGCCCATTTCGCCGGCTTCTTTTGGAGGTTACAGCTCTATGAAGGCTATGTCGACAAGAAATGATGACCCGCAGCATGCAGCCAGGCCTTTTGATGTAGACCGTGATGGTTTTGTTATGGCCGAAGGGGCCGGGGCACTGGTGTTAGAAGATTACGATCATGCTGTTGCGCGCGGCGCCAGGATCTATGCTGAGGTTGCCGGCGCCTCAATGACTGCCGATGCATATCATATGACCGCCACCCATCCAGAAGGCATTGGTGCAACCAGGGCTATGCAACTGGCTTTAAATGAGTCTGGTATCTCCATTGGAGACGTTGATTATGTAAATATGCACGCCACCTCCACCCCTGTTGGCGACCTGTCTGAAACCAAAGCCATACTCGGCCTTACCAAAGCGGAGAAATTTAAGATGAAAATAAGTGCAACAAAATCTATGACCGGTCATTTACTTGGCGCGGCAGGTGCGGTTGAAGCTATCTTGTGCCTTAAGGCGATAGAACACCAGGTTATCCCTCCAACAATTAACACCGAAAGACTCGATGCAGCAGTTGATCCCAGCCTTGATATTGTTTTAAAGGAGGCGATAGATTATAAAGTAAACATCACCATGAGCAACACCTTTGGTTTTGGCGGCCACAACGGCATCGTAGTTTTTAAAAAGGTTTAGGTAGCCGATTCGATAAATTAATAATCAGCTGCAAAATTTGCGGCTATCTCATTTAATCGTTTTGTAGAGGTAGTTATTTTGCCATCCTCCACTACTATTCTGTAGCGAAAAGTAACTGTTTCGCCTTTATCGAGGTGTAGGTTTTTTGAAGATTTTCCATTGGTAAATATCTTTTCGCCGAGCGGGTTAGCAGCAAACAAGCCGTAACCGCGGGCGTGCCAAAACGTAGGGTAATTAGGGTTTTTCGGGTGGTCTATGATGGAAATACTTACAGAATCATTATTGATCCTGCCATAAACTTTGCACCATTTACCGCGCGTACTCCAGGCGGCATCGCCTTGCTTGCCTTCGCTGGTAAGGTAGTTGCCGTTAGCTATATGGTCTGTTCCTGCCTTAACAATGGTAATATTTCCTTTACCGTCTGTAAATTTTTGATCTTCGGTAGCGGGTATTTGTAGTTCGTGCGCCAGTCTTATGCCCAGCATACCGTCTTTAGCATCGTTAAAACTTACATCTTTTGCGGCTTTTAATATGGTTATACGGTCTACCATCCTCGTGTTTGCTGTCCCGCTAAATATGAGGGACGTAGTCTCTTCCAATTGTGTTTCGTTGTTTTGATTTACCCAGCGGGCCTGATAAGAAAGTCTGCCTTCTTCCCCGCCCGAAATATGGGTTATTTTATCCGTTTTTATCCAGCCGTATAACTTCCTTTTCCCCGCAGGTATGGCATAAGAGTTGTTCCAGAAATCGAAGCCGTTTATATTCTCATAATTAAACCACATACCAATATGATGAGGATGATCAGTTGGTTCGCTGGCGCGTGGCGCCAGCGGAAATCCGCGGGTTACTACAGCGCCGCCGGCTGTATAAACCGGGAACAATACCGGCTTTTCTAAACTATCCGGATATAAAAAGCTGGTAAATAATTTGCCCCCTATTACAACATCAATTTTATTTTTACGGGCATCTTTCAGCAAACTGACCCTCTCTTTAAGCTGCCCCCTCGAGGCAAATGCTGCAAGCATAAAACAAGCGCCCGTTATTGCCGCTTTCATTTTCATGATTTGAAAACTTTATCGTTAACCATTACTTCCTGCGTAGTATCATCAAAAGTTGCCTTAGCCCCGGTATGTGATGCAGCCGTGGTCATGATGTTCGCTATCGAATGTGCATAGCCGGCCTCTACAGGTGCATTTGGCTGCTTGCGGCTGCGAACACATTCCATCCAGTTACGCACGTGATTATTGGTTAATATATCGCCGCCGGTATTAGCAGACGTTACCACTTTTTGGGTATTCGTCAGGCTCATTTCGGGGAGCAGGTTCGCCTGCATACCCATTGCCGATGCCATCTTTTGGGTAAGCCCGCCCTCAGGCGAAACTTTGTTGGTATTTAGGTTTAATTCGCCGCCGTTAGAGTAGTATATCTCTGCCGGGTTTTCATCGCCGTTATGCATACGTGATGCAAAACTTACCTGAAACCCTTTTGAAAGATCATCTTGCGGGCCGTAGTCAAAAACGGCGGTAATGGTATCCCAATTAGTGCGGCCATCCTTCCATTGGTAAATGCCGCCATTGGCAACCACGCTGCGCGGGTGTTTTAGCCCCGTAAACCAATGCACAGTATCAATCTGGTGGCTCATCCATTGGCCGGGTAATCCCGACGAATACGGCCAGAACAAGCGGTACTCCAAATATTTTCTCGGGTCGAAATTTACATAAGGGCGGTTAATAAGGTAACGTTTCCAGTCAAGGTCGCTCTCTTTGCATTGCGCCACCAGTTCGGGCCGCCGCCATCTACCCGGTTGGTTTACGTTCCAGGTAAGCTCTACCATTGTTATAGGGCCAAACTTTCCGGAGCGGATAAAATCATTTGCGGCCATATAGTTAGCCCCACTACGGCGTTGCGAACCTATTTGCACAATACGGTTTGTAGCCTTTATGGCTTTTAAGGCGGCACGATTATCTTCCATGGTCTCGGCAAAGGGCTTTTCTACATAGGCATCGCAGCCCGCGTTAACCGCCTCAATGGCGTGGTGCGAGTGCTGAAAGTCGGCCGTGCTGATAAAAACGGCGTCAACAATTTTTTTTGAATATAATTCATCATTGTTCCGGCAGGCTACAATGTCATGGCCCATTTTGTCTTTCCAAACAGCAACACCTTCATCCCTCCGTTTGCTCCATATATCAGATACAGCTACCACATCAAAATTCAGCTCCTTATAATGGTTCATGAAACTGGGCAGGTGCGAGTTACGATGCCGGTCTGAGAAACCCACAACACCTATCCTCACGCGGTCGTTAGCGCCGATTATACGTTTATAACTGCTTGCCGACCAGCTAACTTTTGATGCCAGAACGCCCACGCCTAAGGCAGCAGATTGCTTGATAAACTTTCGCCTTTGATCTTCCATTTTTATAGTTCTTTGATCTTGATACTTCTATATGAAACCTCGTTACCGTGGTCCTGCAACAGGATATAACCCTTCTTAGCCATCCCGAAATTTGGCCAGATTACGTACTTACTTATTTTAACAGCATCCAGATATTCCTGCGAACCACGTACGTATTCCAAAACCTTAACACCATTAAGATAGTGCTCTACCCTGTTATCCGGATAAACTACAATACGGCCATTGTTCCATGCGCCTATAGGCCGCACAAACCTTGCGGGTTTATTCGCAGGGAAAAGATCATACAAAGATGCCAGCTTACGGTCGCCGTTGCGGCCAAGTTTGGCGTCGGGATGCAATTCGTCATCTAAAACCTGATACTCCAGGCCAATGTTAGATCCGTCTGTTTTCTCTGCAAGGGTAACAAAATATTTAACACCGCTATTAGCACCCGGTGTAAGTTTAAACTCGAAAGATATGTCAAACGCGCCATATAGTTTAGTTGTGACGATGTCGCCGCCGTTTTGCGACTCCTTGCCCGCTGACGATAACACTCTTAACACTTTATCCTGATATTCCCAGCCCTTAGCCGGGAATGATGCGCCCTTACCGCTTATCCAGCCGTTTGACGTAGCGCCGTCATAAAGCAGTTTCCAGCCGGTTTTTTCTTCATAAGTGCTTAAGTGGTTAGGCACATAATTAACTACGTAAATACCCGCCGGGAATGGCGACGGCTTAATGCCGGTAGTTTTTATCCTGATATTTTTAAAATAAACATTTTTGCCTGCTTCTTCGGGTTTACCTACTGCATGTACCTGCAACCCAATAAATCCCCTATAGTCCACCGTGTCTATTACATAAGCAACCGGGACGTTATTTATCCACGTTTTTGTTTCGTTGCCAATGCATTCTATCTTAATGTGGTTATACCGGCCTACCTTAAAGGCCATTTTTGCTTCAGGATGCAGGTCTAAAGGGTAAAGCCATTCACGCCTGGCCTCGTCATAAACACCGCCGCTCCACGCCCTTGCCGACGGGTCTATTTCTACCTGCCTGCCATAAACTTTATTAGTATGGCCGTTGGTATTAAAGTGGCTGCGTATCTGTACGCCCGAATTACTGGTTACATCATCAACCTTTGCATCGAGTTCTAACTCAAAATCGCCGTATTCCTTTTCGGTAACTAAAAAAGTATTGCCTGTATTGGCTACGGTAGTGCCAACAATGGCGTTATCCGCAACTTTGTAAGTTGCCGTTCCTGCCACCCGGTTCCACCCGGTTAAAGTTTTACCATCAAATAAACTATGCCAGCCATTGTTCTTTTGTGCACGGGCAGGGCTTAAGCTAAATATCAAAAACACAGGCACCAGGATAGCCTGCAGCAAAAAAGGTTTGCTTCTCATAAATAATTGGTTTGTTAAAATTACTAATAAAAAATATTCGTATCTTAATTAAACAATTATTCCTTAAAATAATATCCTGATGATTTTAAACAACCCCTTAATGAAATATTTAGGGCTTTTATTGTTGTTTTTTTGTATTGGCGCGGCATATGCCCAAGCTCCCGTTATAGCTTATCCAACTCCTAAAACCTATATTATAAATACCCCTGTCGCACCGTTAATACCCCTTAATTCAGGAGGTGCAGTCCCTGCTGATATATTTGGTAACGTTATTCGTTTCGCCGGTCAAACCGGCATACCGGGTGCGGCAGGCGGCGTACCCAGCCAGTCGCAATTCATTCTGCCCTATAGTATTTGTTCAGACCCTACCGGAAACGTTTTTGTGAATGACCCGGCGAATAAAGCCATTAAACAGATTTCGCCCGCCGGTAATGTAGATTTTCGGTCACAAGGCGTGCCTGTTGATGTTGGTTCTGGCCTTGCGCTAAATAACTTCGAAAACCCCACAGGCATTGTTGCTGATGCTGCCGGCAACGTGTACATAGCAGATACAGACAATAACTTGATCAGAAAGGTTACGCCGGATAAGACGATTTCGATATTTGCAGGAAACCGCCTGCCCGCTTCTATAGATGGTACAGGAGCCGCTGCGGGATTTAGCGCCCCTACCCAAATGACCATTGACGACAACGGAAATTTATATGTTATAGACGGCGGCGATAACAACAACAAGATCAGAAAAATAACTCCCGCGGGGTAGTAACAACCTTGTTTATCCTTACTAATTCCAGTAAAATAGGTGGTATAGTGCGCGATCAAATCGGTAACTTTTTTGTAACCAAACCTGCAGAAAGTACGATTGAAAAAATTACTGCTGGTGTTGTTATTGTTTTTGCAGGCACAGGCGCCGTTGGAAGCAACGATGGCCCGGCAGGCAGTTCAACTTTTAATAATCCCGGTGGCATCGCTATTGATGGCGAACAAAACCTATATGTAGTTAGTATTGCTGACAATCTGGTACGCAAAATAAGCAAAGCGGGGTTGGTAACAACAATTGCAGGGCAAACAACCGCCGGCTCAATTGACGGGATCGGGACCGCCGCAAGTTTTAAGGCACCAAACGGAATCGCTTTTAGCAACGGCGGTAACGGCTATATAGCAGATGAAGGCAACAACACTATAAGGCGCGTATCTTTAAACGGGTATGAGATAAACAAAGCTTTGCCCGCCGGTTTGATTTTCGATAGCACTACCGGCATCATTACCGGTACGCCTACGGTTGTTTTCCCGGTAACTACATATACTATAACAGCACATAATTATTACGGCAGCAGCACCTTTATAGTTAACATTCGTGTACTGGTTTCAACCACGCTAACGTTTAACCCGTTGCTGGCTGAAACAACATGCGATGCCGATTTTGATCCGAATGCTTTGAGCACAAACCCTATTACATATACCAGCAGTAATAGCGCTGTGGCTACCATTATGAATGGTAAAATACATATTACCGGTACAGGGATTACAACCATTACAGCAAGTGATCGGTCCGCAAGTATATCGCAGTTCTTAACCGTAACTTACGTAGCACAACCAACCATAACTATAGCTGCATCTGCAAGTAATGTTTGCGCAGGTAAGGATATAAATTTTATTGCCAATGTGAGCAATGCAGGTAGCAACCCTGTTTTTCAATGGCTGGTAAACGGATCACCAAAAGGGTCAAATAGTCCTTTTTTTTCAGGGGTTTTTAATAATGGCGATCAGGTTACCTGCACATTAAAACCTAATACAGCTTGTAATACAGCAATTATAAGCAATGTGATTAGTTTGCAAATCAACACGATACCCACTGTAACATTTACTACTTTTAATTTAGGTATAAAACAGGGTAACACTATTCAATTAATGGCCATAACTACCGGGGATATAGCCACTTATACATGGAGCCCTGCATTGGGATTAGATAACAGCAGCACAGATAAGCCTTACGCCAGCCCAACCGTTAAAACAACTTACACTTTACTGGTAACCACATTCGCAGGCTGCACCGCGCAAGCCAGCGTTATTGTGGATGTAATAAACAACATTGATATTATCAATACATTTACCCCAAACAATGATGGCGTTAACGACACCTGGAGGATACCTTCCCTGGCTTACTTTCCCGGCTGCACAGTAAAAGTTTATAACCGTTACGGTAACCTGGTGTTTAATTCAGTTAATTACAGCGTTGCGTGGGACGGCAGCTATAATAACAGTGCATTGCCAGATGGTACGTATTATTATATCATCGACCCCAAAAATGGCAAATCAGTTATCGCGGGCAGGGTAACGATCATCAGGTAAACTCTTCGGTTTATTCAACTTTTTTACCCTTTCCTATCCATATCAAGGCATTTAATATGAGTTTGCTTTCTTCGGGGCTGTCAAAAGTGTGCGATAGTTCCTTATTTTTTTTGCCCTCGTAATCAATATCGTTATGACCCATATTAAAATAAACCATCTTATAATTTCTGTTGCTCCAAACCACAGGGTAGTAACCGCTATGCCAGATCTCGCTTTGCTTAGGCCCGGTTCCCAACGGGAAACTGACGGCATCTATAGAAAGTAAAATGCTGATATTAGGATTGTTGCGCAGGTCATGCTCCCAACGGTACCATTCGTTTGGCGAGGCTTTAATAACTTTAAGTAAACCTTTGGTTACCGGGTGCCTGGTGTTCTCAACTTTAAGGTAGGCAGAGGTAGGCCTCCAGGTATTACTCACGTATTGACCGGAACCTAAAAATTCGTTATGGTACCAATCCCAATCCTGGTTATAGGCAGATGGGGTAAGGGCGAAAGCAGAGAAATGGAACCCCATCCAGCCCCCGCCGTTTTCCATGTACTTTTTAAAGGCTACCCGCTGATTTGTTTCTTCGGGGCGGGTATCTAAGAAGATAATGGCCTGGTAGTTAGCCAATGTGTCGGCATTTAATTTGGCCCAGTTACTGGTCGAATCGTAAGAGAAATTATATTTCTCCCCCATTTGCAGGAACCATCTGTTGGCTTCATGCACAAAGCTGATATGGGCCTTATCATTTTTTGCAGTGTAAAAAGCAAGCACTTTAAAGCCTGGGTTTTTTAGTTTTTGCGCAGCGGCATTGTAGTAACCAAAGCAAAGAAAGAGCAATATTGTTGTTAATGAAGTCCACTTACAGATTCTCATTTTGTAGAATAAAAAATCTAATTTAATTTCTTTTGGGCAAGTTTATCATACTGCATTAAACAATTATTTAATATTATAGGTTAGTATTTTATATTAATGAAGGTCATGAAAACAGAAAGCGGAAAAAAAGAGACGGCTAAAGCGGTCAAAACCGAAATTAAGAGCGACGGCCCTTTAAGCGAAAAAGATGAAGTAAAGAAAGCAGAAGAGAAAATGCGGCAGGCTCAGCCAAAAGTTAAAGGGAAGTGAACGTATACTATCTGTTAAACACATCTTTTAACGCTTGTTTTGCAGCATGATAACCACACATGCCATGCACACCTCCTCCCGGTGGGGTTGATGCGGAGCATAAGTACAACCCCTTTTCCGAGGTGCTGTAAGGCGACCATCTTAATGCAGGCCTTGTAAATAACTGCGAAAGGTTTTGTAACCCACCATTAATATCGCCCCCTATATAATTTGGGTTATATTCGTGCATTTGCGCGGCATTTAAAGTATGTCGTGCTAAAATTCGTTCCTTAAAGCCCGGGGCATATCGCTCAACCTGGTCTTCAATTATCTTGCTCATATTGTTAGTTGAGCCATTTGGAATATGGCAGTAGGCCCATGCCGTATGCTTACCCTGGGGTGCGCGGGAGGCATCAAACTGGCTCTGCTGCGCAAGCAAAACAAAGGGCTTATCGGGGATTTTGCCTTCCCATATACTTCGTTCACCCGCCGCTATTTCATTAAATGTGCCGCCTAAATGCACGGTGCCGGCCTGTTTGCATGGTTGTGCCGTAAAGGGTATGGTGGCTGCCAGGGCCCAGTCTATCTTAAACACGCCCATGCCGTACTTATATTGTTTAAGCTGCCATTTGTAAACGGACGACAACTTTTGCCCTGCAATTTGCAACAATTGCGCAGGCCCAACATCAAACAATACCGCATGGCTTGCAGGAAGCTGTTTAAGGGAAGTTATCATCGTCCCGGTTTCTATCTGGCCGCCTATAGCTTTAAAATACGCCGCCATTGCATTAGCAATTTGCTGCGAACCACCTTTAACCATCGGCCATCCTTTATTATGCGCGGCCAGCAGAAGTACGTTTGCCACGGCAGACGTTACCGGTTTGTTAAGCGGCTGCATTGCATGCGCTGCCATGCCGGCAAAAAACCCTTTTGCATGTGTGCCCCTAAAATATTTATCGGTAGTCCATTTTGCAGATGGTAACCCTTTAAGGCCAAATTTAGCAAATGCCAAAAGATTTTTTGGCCAATGTAGGGGGGCTAAAATATCGGGCAGCAAATCCGGCCAGTCTTTTAATAAAGAGTGGATGTAGAATTTATAGGCTTCCCCGTCAATACCCAAACTCCCGGCGGTTGCTTCAACAGGCCCTTCTAAAATGGCGGCCGTGCCATCATTAAATGGGTGCGCTGCGGCTATTGGCGGATAGATAAACTCCAGCCCAAACGTTTCGAGTGGTAATGAATTTAAAAAAGGTGAGCTTACGGCCAGTGGATGAATAGCCGAACAAACATCGTGCTTAAAGCCTGGTAACGTTAATTCAGCTGTACGCAACCCGCCGCCTATGGTATCTTTACCTTCTAATATCAGGACAGATAGCCCTTCCTGTTGCATTTTAATTGCAGCTGCCAGGCCGTTAGGGCCTGCGCCGACTACAACAGCATCATAATCGCGTTTTGTTAACACAAACGTAAGATAGCTATTTATGAGAAGCCACGCCCCAATAGCATCCATTGCGCATTTGTTTTAGCGCGTTACTATCGGTTTCTAATTTATCAAATTGATTTTTGTTGTTAACGTAATAAAGCAAACCGTCCGCATTATTATAAATGTATGAACCCAGTTTCTGTTTCGCATTTTCGGTTTTCCTGATCACCGCAACCTGTATACCATTAGTGATCTTTCCGCCATTACTTTTTAGCCCGGGGTTTTCGGCCTTAACCCAATTGATCACATAATCAAGGTTTACAGAATTTATACCGCTTGTAATATGCTTAAAAGTAGGGGTCGCCTGTATATTTTGGAGCAGCGTTTTAGCACAAACATCGGGTATGGTAGCAGAGCCATAGTTTTTTTGGGGATTATTAATTACGCTGTCCTTTTTGCCATCAACACTTACCGTAGTTTTGGCAATGTTTTTCGATATGGGTTTGGGCTGATGCGTACACGCGGCTGTCAAAATATACAGCAAAAAAATATAGGTTGTTTTCTTCATGATCGTTTGGTTATTGGTGGAACACATATGCGCGGGATTTGTGTTTTAAACCCACCCCGTTTACTTTCTTTAAGATTAAATAATTTTCTAAACAAAAGCCTTAAGCCATAGTTAAAATAGCATATACACAAGATCATGAGCAAAACAGTTAGCGATTTTATAGTAAGCCGCCTTGGTGAATGGGGCATAAAACGCATATTCGGTTACACCGGCGATGGTATAAACGGTATGATGGGCGCCCTAAACCGCGCAAAAAAAAACATGGAATTTATCCAGGTATCGCACGAGGAAAACGCTGCATTTATGGCTTGCGGCCATGCGAAGTTCACCGGCGAAGTTGGCGTGTGTATTTCTACATCGGGCCCCGGTGCCATACATATGCTTAACGGGCTTTATGATGCTAAGCTTGATCATCAGCCGGTAGTAGCTATCTTAGGGCAGCAAGCGAGAATGTCTTTAGGTGGCGATTACCAGCAGGAAGTGGATCTGGTTTCTCTTTTTAAAGATGTTGCGCATAATTATGTGCACATGGTAACCGAGCCAAACCAGGTAAGGCACGTGATAGACCGCGCTATGCGTATCGCCAAGGCCGAACGCACTGTTACTTGCGTCATACTGCCAAATGACCTGCAAGAACTTGATGCCGTTGAAGAAGCGCCGCATATCCATGGCAGCGTGCACACCGGCACCGGCCATTCGATTCAGTTACCGGTACCACCAACCAGTGAATTGCAAAGGGCTGCAGCCATATTAAACGCAGGCAAAAAGGTAGCAATACTTGCCGGGATAGGCGCTAAGAACGCCGCAGAAGAACTAAAGCAGCTGGCCGATATACTGGGTTGCGGTATAGCCAAAGCACTTTTAGGGCGTGCTATCTTGCCCGATGCATTGCCTTATGTTACCGGTGCCATTGGTTTATTAGGCACAACCGCCAGTTATGAGATGGTGCGCGATTGCGATACCTTGCTGCTTATTGGTACGGGGTTTCCCTATTCAGAATTTTTACCTAAGCCCGGCCAGGCAAAGGCCGTACAAATAGATATTGATGCTAAAATGGTGAGCCTGCGTTACCCGACAGATGTAAACCTTGTAGGCGACAGCCAAAAAACACTGGAAGCGCTGATGCCATTACTGGAATACAAAACCGACCGCTCCTGGCGGGAAACCATTGAAGAAAACGTTGCCGACTGGCATAAGGTTGTGGCCGCCAAGGCCGGGGTGGAAGCCAAACCCCTGAACCCGCAAAAGGTAGTTCAGGAATTATCGCCAAGACTGCCTGATGGCGCTATACTTACCGCAGATTCGGGATCATCTGCCAATTGGTTTGCCCGCAATCTCATGATCCGCGAGGGCATGATGGCCTCGTTATCAGGAACTTTGGCTACCATGTGCCCGGGTGTGCCTTATATAACCGCGGCAAAATTTGCGTTCCCAAACAGGGTTTCAATTGCCATTATTGGAGACGGCGCTATGCAGATGCTGGGCATAAACGGCATGATAACCATTGCTAAATACTGGAAACAATGGAGCGACCCAAGGCTGATCATTCTCGTGCTTAACAACCAGGACCTGAATATGGTTACCTGGGAACAGCGTGTAATGGTAGGCGATCCTGAATTTGTTGGTTCGCAAAGTATTATAGATTTTCATTTTGCCCAGTACGCGGAGTTGTTGGGCCTTAAAGGGATAAAAATAGACAAGGTTGAAGAAATAGGGCCTGCATGGGATGCAGCTTTATCTGCCGACAGGCCTACTTTGATCGAAGCTATGGTTGATCCCGACGTTCCACCGCTCCCGCCGCATATTACAGTAGACCAAATGCTTAAATTTAGCAAAGCCATGCTTAAAGGCGATGCCAGGGAGGTTAGTCTTATTAAGCAAACCTTAAAGGATATGCTGCAAGAATATATAAATTAAGATAAGGAATGATGCCAGGATGGTATCATGCAGCTTCTTTACCCTCGTTATTTTATTCTATAAAGGCCTTTACTATCGTTTAGGTTAAGCAACAATATTGTAAAAATTACCGTTTATAATTAAGCTGTGCAAATATTTTGGTAAATATGCAGACTGATTGAATGTATAATGAACGTTCAAATTAAAAATGGCTACCCAAACATCTAAATCTTTCGAAGCAGATATCATACTGATAGGCGCAGGCATTATGAGCGCCACCTTGGGTGTGATGTTGAAAACCCTTGACCCAACGCTCACTATAGAAATTTACGAGCGCCTTGATGTTGTAGCTGCAGAAAGTTCTGATGCCATGAATAACGCAGGTACTGGCCACTCTGCTTTTTGCGAGTTAAATTACACCCCGCAACTCCAGGACGGTACAGTTGATATATCTAAAGCTATAAAAATTGCCGAGCAGTTTGAAATATCTAAAGAATTTTGGGCCTACCTTACTGAACAAAAGTTTATAGCCTCTGCCGAAAATTTCATAACCGGGGTGCCGCATATGAGTTTTGTTTGGGGCGAAGAAAATGTTGCTTACCTTAAAAAACGCCATGAAGCCTTAACCAAAAATCATTTTTTTGAAGGCATGCAGTACAGCGAAGACGAGGATATTTTGCAGGAATGGATTCCTTTAGTGATGGAGGGCCGTACCACTGCAGAAAAAGTAGCCGCAACCAAAATGGACCTGGGTACCGATGTAAATTTTGGTTCGCTTACCAATACCATGTTTAATTATCTGAAACTGCAGCCGGGTGTAAACTTGAATCTGCAGCACGATGTTACCGGTATAAACAGAAAAGGTGCAGCCTGGCAGGTTAATGTAAAAGATAAGATGTCGGGAAAAAGCCGTAAGGTATCGGCAAAATTTGTATTTATCGGCGCGGGCGGGGGTGCATTACCCTTGCTTCAAAAATCCGGCATCCCAGAAAGTAAAGGTTTTGGCGGTTTTCCGGTCAGTGGCCAGTGGCTCATCTGTAAAGACCAAACCATCATTAAACGTCATCAGGCTAAGGTTTATGGTAAGGCATCGGTTGGTTCGCCGCCTATGTCGGTACCACACCTGGATACCCGCATGATCAATGGCACTAAAGCATTGCTTTTTGGGCCGTACGCAGGCTTTTCTACACGTTTCCTAAAAAAAGGATCGCTCTTTGACCTTATCGGTTCTATTAAACTCGATAATTTGTACCCTTTGGTATCGGCAGGTATAGCTAATATTCCGCTCACTAAATATTTAATAAGCCAGGTAGTACAATCTCAGGATGACCGTTTGAATTCATTGAAAGAATATTACCCCAATGCAATGGCCGAAGACTGGGAACTGGAAGTTGCCGGGCAGCGTGTGCAGGTAATAAAAAAAGATCCGCGCCATGGCGGCGTGCTGGAGTTTGGTACCGAGATGGTTACCGCTGCCGACGGCTCTATTGCAGCACTATTGGGCGCTTCGCCCGGGGCCTCAACATCTGTTCCTATTATGATCCAGCTAATAGAGCGCTGTTTTAGGGCGCAGGCCAAAACCCCCGAATGGCAGGAAAAATTAAAAAAGATGATCCCTTCTTACGGGCAGTCTTTAACTAAAGATGTAGAACTGGCAAACGCCACACGCGAGCGCACCAGCAAGATCCTAAAGTTGGAGGATTAGCTATTTAAGTGTTTGCCCGGGCTAAACTACAGGTTTAATTTTACCTCCCGATTGTGGATTGAACATGCCGTAAAATCCGCATAAAACGCTATTTTTGCGCTTCAAATGCAGCACATACGTAATTTTTGCATCATTGCACATATAGACCACGGTAAAAGCACCCTTGCCGATAGGTTACTGGAATATACCGAAACTGTTACTAAGCGCGAATCGCAGGCCCAGCTGCTTGACGATATGGACCTGGAACGCGAACGCGGTATAACCATTAAAAGCCATGCCATACAGATGAACTATAAGCTGGATGGCCAGGATTATGTGCTTAACCTCATTGATACGCCCGGCCACGTAGATTTCTCTTACGAGGTATCACGTTCCATTGCCGCCTGCGAAGGCGCTTTGCTTATTGTGGATGCCTCGCAGGGGATACAGGCGCAAACTATTTCCAACCTTTATCTGGCGCTGGAGAATGATCTCGAGATCATTCCGGTGTTAAATAAAATGGATCTTCCGGGCGCTATGCCCGAAGAAGTAAAAGACCAGATAGTAGACCTGATAGGCTGCAAACGCGAAGAGATTCTATCAGCATCGGGCAAGACCGGTTTGGGAGTGCATGATGTATTGCGTGCCATTGTAGACCGTGTGCCCGCCCCCGTTGGCGACCCGGATGCACCGTTACAGGCTTTGATATTTGATTCTGTTTTTAATTCGTTCCGCGGCATTATTGCTTATTACAAGGTAGTGAGCGGCGAGATAAGGAAAAATACAAGGGTAAAATTCATGGCCACCGGAAAGGAGTATTTTGCCGACGAGGTGGGTACCCTAAGGCTGCAGCCATTCCCAAGGGACGTAATAAAAACAGG
This sequence comes from Mucilaginibacter sp., assembly GCA_965277245.1. Classification (GTDB taxonomy): domain Bacteria; phylum Bacteroidota; class Bacteroidia; order Sphingobacteriales; family Sphingobacteriaceae; genus Mucilaginibacter. The sequence goes on along the minus strand of OZ255719.1, from coordinate 908,169 downwards.
TGATGTAGGCTATATCATTTCAGGGATTAAAGAGGCAAAAGAGGTTAAAGTTGGTGATACCATTACTTTAGTTGAAAGGCCTGCGGCTACTGGCATACAGGGATTTGAAGAAGTTAAACCAATGGTATTTGCGGGTATTTATCCTGTTGATACCGAGGATTACGAAGAACTGCGCGACTCGATGGGCAAACTTCAGCTAAATGATGCTTCTTTAGTTTTCGAGCCCGAATCTTCCGCTGCTTTAGGCTTTGGTTTCCGTTGCGGTTTTCTGGGTATGCTGCACATGGAGATCATCCAGGAACGTTTGGAGCGCGAGTTTGATATGACGGTTATCACCACCGTGCCCAACGTATCTTACCTGGCCTATACCACAAAGGGCGAAGAACTGCTGGTGAACAACCCTTCAGACCTGCCCGATCCAAGCAAACTGGAATATGTAGAGGAACCTTACATCAAAGCAAATATTATTTCCAAAGCCGAATTTGTTGGGCCGATCATGTCGCTTTGTATCCAAAAACGTGGCGCCATCATCAATCAGTCCTATTTAACGTCAGACCGTGTGGAACTCATTTTCGAGATGCCCATGGGCGAGATCGTGTTTGACTTTTACGACAGGCTGAAAACCATCTCAAAAGGCTATGCCTCGTTTGATTACACGCAGATTGGCTACCGCCAGTCGGATTTAGTGCGCCTGGATATCCGCCTGAACAGCGAGCCGGTCGATGCACTTTCGTCATTAATTCACCGCAGCAACTCTTACGATTTTGGTAAAAAGATCTGCGAAAAATTAAAAGAACTGATTCCGCGGCAGCAATTTGAAATTATAATCCAGGCATCAATTGGTGCCAAGATCATAGCACGCGAAACCGTTAAGGCTTTACGTAAGGATGTGACTGCCAAATGTTACGGTGGCGATATTTCGCGTAAACGTAAACTGCTGGAAAAGCAAAAAAAAGGTAAAAAACGTATGCGCCAGGTTGGTAATGTAGAAATACCGCAATCGGCGTTTATGGCAGTATTGAAATTAGATTAAGCTCAGACGTGGGATGTGAGATATGAATCTACTCGACGGAAAATACGTTTCAGAAAAATTAAAGCTGCAAATTGCTGCTGATGCGGCTACGTATCTTGCAAGATCGGGCCGTAAGCCGCATTTGGTTGCGGTGCTTGTAGGGCACGATGGTGGGAGCGAAACCTATGTAGCCAGCAAGATGCGCAATTGCGAAGCGGTGGGCTTCAAATCTGGCACGGTGCGTTTTGAGGATGATGTTTCAGAAGCCGAACTTTTGGCTAAAGTGGCTGAACTAAACGCCGACGGGGATATCGACGGCATTATTGTACAACTCCCCCTGCCAAAACATATCGACCCGGAAAAGGTGACCGAGCATATAGATTACCGGAAAGATGTGGACGGTTTCCACCCCGTTAACCTGGGCCGCATGCAGCGTAATTTGCCGTCTTTTATACCGGCTACGCCTTATGGTATTACCCTGATGCTAAAAGAATATGGTGTTGATACGGCCGGTAAGCATTGTGTAGTTGTTGGGCGCAGCAATATAGTAGGTTCGCCGATGAGTATCCTGATGGCGCGTAATACCCAGCCGGGAAACTGCACGGTAACGCTTTGCCATAGCCGCACACCAGACATTAAGAAATTCGCCTTAGACGCTGATATATTGATCGTGGCAATTGGCAAAAAGAATTTTATCACTGCCGATATGGTTAAAGAAGGCGCCGTTATTATTGACGTAGGCATGAACCGCGAAACTTCTGCCACTACCAAATCAGGCTATAAATTGTACGGCGATGTCGATTTCGAACATGTGGCACCAAAAGCCTCATGGATTACACCGGTACCGGGTGGTGTGGGTTTAATGACCATTGTGGGTCTCCTTAAAAATACGCTGGCTTCGGCTAATAAAGAGATCTATAAATAATACTTTAAGGTCGGCTGTAACTTTCACAATATTAATTTGCAACCCGCGTTTCCGGGATCATTCCGTTCGCCCGTCGCTAAGTTCGCCCTCCCATTTGCTAACCACCGCGGTGGCCATGGCATTACCTAACACATTGGTAGCGGAGCGGCCCATATCGAGCAATGGATCAATACCAATCAACAGCGCCAACCCGGCTTCGGGAATGCCAAACATTGCAATGGTACCGGCAATAACCACCAGCGATGCACGCGGTACGCCCGCCACACCTTTGCTGGTAAGCATTAAGATAAGCAGCATAGAGAGCTGCTGCTGGAACGAAAGATGTATTCCGTATGATTGCGCCAGGAACAGCGACGCGAAAGTCATATACATCATAGAGCCATCCAGGTTAAAGGAATAGCCCAGCGGCAGCACAAAGCTTACGATCTTGTTGTTGCAGCCAAAACGCTCGAGTTCTAAAAGCACCCGCGGGTAGGCGGATTCGCTGGTTGAAGTACTGAACGCGATGAGCATGGCGTCTTTAATACTGTTTACAAGCGTAAAAACACGTGTTTTTAATATCAGGAAGCCTACAAGCACGATCACGAGCCAGAGTATGAGCAGCGAACTATAAAATTCGCCGATAAATATGGCATAGGTAGAAAGTATGCTTAGCCCCTGTTTGGCCACAACAGCGGTTATTGCCCCAAAAACCGCAACCGGTGCCAATTTCATCACGTAACCTGTTATCTTCAGGATCACGTGTGCGGCCGAATCCATAAATTCGATAATGATCTTGCCTTTCTCGCCGATAGCCCCGGTTGCCACGCCGAAAAACAAGGCAAATATCACGATCTGTAAAATTTCGTTATTGGCCATCGATTCTATAAAACTCCTGGGCACTACATGGCTTACAAAGTCGCGCAGCGAAATAGAAGCAGCTTTTATATCCGTGCCTAAGTGGCTATCTGGCAATGGCAGGTGCATGGCTTTACCCGGCTCAAAGTAGTTTACTAAAACCATACCCAACAGCAGGGAAACTAATGTAGCGCTCACGAACCAAAGCATGGTCTTCCCGCCTATCCTGCCTACAGAGCCGGCATCGCCAACTTTGGCTACACCAACAACCAGGGTGGTAAAAACAAGGGGCGCCACTATCATCTTAATCAACCGTAAAAAAATGTCGCTTAATATGCTAAAGCCGGTCAGTTTATCTTCGCGCGAGGTATCTATCTTTTTACGTTCCTTTTGCAGATCGGCTTTTTGAAGTTTTAGGGACTTAAAACCGGCACCTGTAGTATCCTTCATTTCTACCATGCGCAGGTCGGCTGCTTTGATGTTCCTATCGGCCTGGGCAAGGTTTTTATTCAGATTATCGAGTATCTTTACATTGTATACCGAGCCAACAAAAATGCCCGCTATAAGCGCTATAAAGATGAATAAGGTAAGTTTATTTCTGCCCATTGATTTTGTTGTTTGGTTGACGAAACTACAATTAAATAATTTTTTGCTGAAATTTTAAGCTTGAATGGCCATAACCACTTACGGATTAAAAGAAGTTAAAGCAGAACTTAAGCACATGAGCAGCACACAGCTTGCCGACCTGTGCCTGCGAATGGTAAAGTACAAAAAAGAAAATAAAGAATTATTGGCCTACCTGCTTTTTGAGGCGCATGACCAGGAAGCTTTTATAACCGGTATTAAAGCCGAGAGCGGCTTGATGTATAGTCAATTGAGTAACCAGAGCTACCAGATGGCCAAAAACATTCGCAAAATACTGCGTTTCATAAACAAGCAGATCAAATTTATGGGATCAAAACAGGGCGAAGTAGAATTGCTTCTGCAGTTTTGTAAAGACTATTTAGATTATGCCGACCGCAGGGCAAGCTATAAACCGCTTCGGCAGATATTAATAAGGCAGCTTGTTAAGATTAAAACAGCTGTAGGCAAACTGGAAGAAGACCTGCAATTCGACTACAGGCAGGAGTACAATGAGCTGGTTTTAGATTGCCACAACAAGTTAAGCTGGATCAATCAATCAGAATATTTACTGTAACATAACGGCCCATACTTAGTCTAAACCTTAAAAAACTGATCCCTTGACAGAAAAAGAGATTGCATTCAAGAAAATATTTGAAGCAAATTCGAAAAAGATTTTCCACCTATGCTATGGTTATACCGGCGATGATGATGCCGCTAATGACCTTTTGCAGGATACTTTTTTAAAGGTTTGGCAAAATCTCGACAAGTTTAGGAACCAGGCACAAATATCTACCTGGATATACCGTATTGCCGTTAATACCTGCCTTACTTACTTAAGATCAGAAAAACGGCAGGCAAAAGATGAGCTGACCCCGCTTATAGCCGAAACCAGACGCGAAGAATTTTCGGAAAAGAATGAACAGGTGGCCTTGTTATACAAATGTATATCGAAGCTTGAAGAGACAGAAAGGATTATAATTACCATGGTATTAGACGAATTACCATACCCCGAGATCGCGGAGATATCGGGTATATCAGAAGGGAATCTGCGAGTGAAAATTTATCGTATAAAACAGAAGTTAACCGATCTATTTAACCACTATGAAAGAGTTTGAGCACTTAATGTCGGTATGGCAGGCACAGCCTGTTAACGACAAGCTTTCGGTGGACGAAGTATTGAAGCAGGTTAAAAAGGGCATTAATGGCATTGCCTCTAAATTGTATTGGGGTATTGCCGCCATGATAGCCATAGCAGTTTATGCCTTTGCCGTAATGTTTTTCTTCACGTTTAAAAATTGGGAAACCTATGCCGGTATTATCGTAATCATAGCCACCATATTGCTGTATCTCAGTTTAAGCGTACGGCATTATCGTATACTTCATAAACGAGACCATACACTTAACCCTACCGAATATTTACAAAGTATAAAAGAATATCAAAAACAGCGGGCCGTGCTGGCGGGCTGGTTCTATTATATTTATGTTACGCTGATAAGCCTGGGCCTGGCGCTTTACCTGGTAGAAATATTAGAACACGCATCGGTGTTAAAAAAAGTGATCTTATACAGCTTTACAATATTCTGGATATTATTCCTCACACTTTACCTTAAACGCCGTATTTTTCAGAGTGAAGAAGAGAAGTTGAATTTACTGATAGATAGGTTAGAACGATTGGAAAATCAGTTTGAATAAGTTCTGATTGTCATTCAGATCGTAGGCTAACGGACAAGGATCTTACTCAGTATGCACTTTCGCTCACGTTACTTCAGCACAATTACCGGCGCATATTTATCCTTTAACGTAGCCGACATTCTCTTGATGAATAAATAGTTAGCCGTACCGCCTATAACTGCGCCAACAACGGGCACTAAACGCTCGGCAGTTTTAGAACCAATATTTATGAGCAGTTTCTCGGCAACTTCCTCCATAATGGTTTTAGATACACTCATGCGCGCATCAACCTTTAATGAGGCTGCCACTATTTTTATAAAATGAGTAAAGTCTACATTATATTCACCGGTGTAATAATAAGATATAGCCATAGTAACCCTAAATTGCTGGGTTATAAGGTTCACAAAGTCAATGGGCACACCAATAAGCATCGTAGCAATACCTCCGGCACCGGTAATGGCACCAGACCCTGCGGCCAGAAAAGCACACTGATTTATAAACCTGTTGATACCCATGCTATCAACACCTTTTTTTACGTTAAGCTGGTCTATTCCTTTAAATATTTTCTCGAAGCCCCCTTCTGACATTTTGGCAAGCGTATCCTTAAGGTCTAACTTAATTTTATCGTAATTTATCTTCGGCAGTTTAAATGATGGGATCTGTAGTTTCATAGTTTAAAGACGTACTATTATCATGCCAAATAGCCTCACCCAGATCCGCTTCAAAGGGAGTGGACTATCCAAAATGAATTTTAACACTCCCTGTGTTCTATGGGTTGGGGTGAGGCTGCAAATCCTTATATTCGCTTTATGAATAAAAATCTACTCTTAGGCGGTTGCCTGGCGTTTTTATCCGTCTCGGCATTTGCCCAGAAATCACAAAAATTAAACGATTATTTCCCTGCCGCCGGTAACTGGCAGCAAAAAACACCGCTACAAGCCGGGCTGGATGACGGCGCTATTCGCGACGCCATAAAATTCGCCTTCGGGCACGAAGTAAAGGCATCACGCGACGGCGTACTTTCGCAGTATCAAAGTTTTGGTAGGGAGCTATTTAGCGAGGCTGTAGGCCCATTAACGGAACGAACCGACCCCACCGGCCTCATCATCTACAAGGGTTATATAGTTGCCCAGTGGGGCCAGCCGAACAAAGTAGATATTGTGAACAGCGTAACCAAAAGCATGCTTTCTACAGTTATCGGTGTGGCTGTTGACCGTGGATTGATCCGCGCGACGACAGACACCGTTGCTGCCTATGTTCCATTTGTGGAAGTTTATTCGCCCGGCAGCAGCGTTGGTTCCGAAAGTAACCAGAACGATATTATTTATCCTTTTGCATCTAAACACAACAGCAAATTAACCTGGGAGGTAATGCTGCGCCAAACCAGCGACTGGGAAGGCACACTTTGGGGCAAGCCCGATTGGGCCGACCGCCCACAGGGTGATATTGAAGAATACCGCGACCGCAAGCGCAATGAGCCGGGCACTGTTTGGAAATATAACGATGTGCGTGTAAATGCCCTGGCCTTGGCTGCAACCAACGTTTGGCGAAGGCCATTGCCGCAGGTATTAAAGGAAACCATTATGGATCCCATTGGCGCATCTGCAACCTGGCGCTGGTATGGCTATAAAAATTCGTGGATAGTATTAGATGGCGCACCGGTGCAATCTGTTAGTGGCGGCGGCCACTGGGGTGGAGGTATTTTTATGAACGCGTTCGATCTGGCACGTTTTGGTTTGCTTACGCTGCACTCTGGCAACTGGAAGGGCAGGCAGTTAGTAAGCCGGCAATGGGTTGATCAGGCCTTAACCCCTACTAAAGCCAATACCGGCTACGGTTATATGAACTGGTTCTTAAATACCGATAAGAAACTATTACCGTCTGCGCCAGAGAAAGCATGGGTGCATATAGGCAACGGTACCAATATGATTTATTGCGACCAGGAGCATGACCTGGTTATTGTTGCCAGATGGATAGACAGCAAAGAAATGGATGGTTTGGTGAAAAGGGTGTTAGGGGCGATAGTGCAATAACTGCGATCTCGGATTTCGGATGTCCGATTCCGGATTTAACAAAGTTTTAGTCGATTATTACCTCACTATCAAATATGAAAAATCAAGCTTACCGGGAAACACAGGCCTTTAGTCAGAAATGGGTTTTTGTAGTATTGACAGTAGTGATGGTGGCTTTAATTGCGGGTTATGTTTGCCAAACAAAATATCATATTTCTTTTGGCAATAAACCTATGAGCATTGGTGCGTACATCACTTGCAGCGTTTTAGTTGCAATAACAATGCTTTTATTATACATAGCGCGGCTGCAAATTCGTATTGACGAGAGAGGAATATCTTATAAATTTCCACCGTTTGAGTTTTCGTTTAAATTGTATTCCTGGGCAAACCTGGATGAGGCTTACGTAAGGTCATTTTCGCCGCTTGGCGAGTATGGTGGCTGGGGGTTAAGAATTGGCCCAAACGGAACGGCCGTTATTATCACAGGCGGGCAAGGGATACAATTGGTAACCAAAACAGGTGATCACATATTAATTGGCACTTCAAATCCGCGCGCAGCATCTGAAGCTATTGCCGTCCACTTTCAGAAAAATATTCTTCAGCCTTCTGTTTAACAAACACTTCCGAAAAATATACTGCAAAATACTTCGATATTCCTCTTCACGACCAATAAAAAAAACCATTCTAATTTTTAGAATGGCTTTAAGTTATATCCACTCCCCTTTAAGGGTTGCGGGGGCTAAACAGCGTCTGATAACGAGCTGAAAGTAAAATCCCTGATGCGCATTGGCGGTATCATTGCATTACCTTCAGTGCGCATGGGTTTTCCTAACGCTTCCAGATTATTCAGCATAATTACCGGGCTCTCATTAAAGCGGAAATTCTTTACCGGGAATTTGATCTGCCCGTTCTCAATATAAAAAGTACCATCGCGGGTAAGGCCGGTATACAACAGCGATTGCGGGTCAACCGCGCGGATATACCATAAACGCGTTACCAGAATGCCGCGTTCTGTGCCTTTTATCAGGTCTTCCAGCGTATCATTACCACCTTCCATAATAAAGCCACCCGGGGGCGCAAAACCAAAGCCGCCTCCGCCGCCAAGGCCGCCTGGTGGCGGTATAGCCTTAACTCCTTTCTTTTGCGCCCAGTAGCGCGAGTAATACATGTTTTTTACAATGCCCTTATCAATCCACACCGTTTTTTCTATCGGGCGGCCATCTGCTGCCCAGGTACTGGTTGGCATTTCTGAATATAATGGATCAGAGAAAATAGTAACGCGTTCGTCTACAAGTTTCTCGCCCATGCGGGTTTTACCGCCGGGCATACTTAAAAAGCTCCGGCCCTCATCAGCGCTGCGCGCGTCAAACTGGCCAAGCATATTTTGTACAAGGGTAACTGCGGCCTCCGGCTCTAAGATCACCGTGTATTTACCGGGCTCTATAGCCTTTGCGGTAACAGAGCCCGTTGCCTTGCCCGCAGCAATTTTTGTTGCCGAAACTACATCAAGTTTATTTACATCGTTATATGACCGTGATGCATATCCCGATCCTTTACCATCGGGCGTACGCAGGGTGATGTTGAAATCTACATTAGTTGAGGTATTGTAGGCAAATAACCCCTTTGAGTTCATGATGGCGGCAAACCCCGTATTGTTGTTATAAAAACCGGCGGCAGCAAGTTTGGCAGCATCTGCAATGGCCAAGCTTTTAGCAACGGCTTCCATGCGCTGCTCCGGCCCTACCGCGGCCGTTGCCGCTACATAAGTTTTTGCATCCTGGTATTGCTGCGGCCCAAGCATCGGCATGTGTTCGGCATTCTCCGGTGCTAAATGCGCCAGTTCTTCAGAGCGGCGAACGGCCTTTTCCAGAGAGGCATCATCAAATTCATTTATGGTAGCCGAGCCTACCCTATTGCCAAAAACAGAGCTAACCTCAAGTGTTTTTTTAGTAATGCCACCGCTGGTAGATACAGAACTGAGTGCATAACGAATATTACCGCCATCTACACCGGTTAAGGTTGCTTCGCATTCGTCGGCCTTTGAAAAACTCAATACCTTTTTTAATAAAGCCTGCGCTTCATCTTTAGTCAATATAGCCATGTTTAAATTTTTCTTGAAGTATTAATAACGTTAACACCATTAAAACGGGTGGTTGATGCCCCGTGCGATACCGAGCTGATTTGCGCCGGCTGGCCTTTACCATCAAAGAAAGTGCCTCCTAAGCGGTAATCCTTTTCATCGCAAATGGCGGTACATGAGTTCCAGAATTCCTGGGTGTTAGATTGGTAGGCCATATCTTTAACCATACCCGTGATTGCGCCATTCCTGATCTCGTAAAATAACTGCCCGCCAAACTGGAAATTATAACGCTGCTGATCAATTGAATAAGATCCATCACCTATAATGTAAATACCCTTCTCTACATTCTTGATCATATCTGCTGGTGATAACGGCGATTTGCCCGGCTGCAAGGAGATATTAGGCATGCGCTGAAACTGCACATTATCATAACTCTGCGCATAGCAGCAGCCTTGCGACTCTTTTAAACCCAGTATATGTGCCTGATCGCGGATGGCCTGATAATTAACAAGGATGCCGTCTTTAATAATATCCCATCTTTTTGTACCTACACCCTCATCATCGTAACCAACTGCACCAAGCGAACCCGGCTGCAATTTATCGCCCACTATATTAACCAGGTTGCTGCCGTAGTTAAACTTGCCCGATTTCCACTTATCTAATGTTAAAAAGCTGGTACCGGCAAAGTTTGCCTCGTAACCCAGTACGCGGTCGAGCTCTGAAGGGTGACCTGCCGATTCGTGAATAGTTAAATAAAGGTTTGTAGGGTCGAGCACCAGATCATACTTACCCGGCTCTATAGATTTAGCGCCGAATTTTTGCGTAGCCTGTTGGGCAGCAAGTTTGGCATCTTCAACCATATCGTACCGGTTACGGTATAATATGGTCTGGCTGTGCACTTTTTCCGACTCTTTTGGCGTAAGGTATTCATAGCCCATGCCTACCGGTGCGCCAAGGGAATTACGCGTCTGGAATTTGCCCGTAGTTTTATCGATCTTTGTAACCTGAAAGATAGGCCATAACCGGTGAATATCCTGGTCTATGTAAGAACCGTCTGTAGATGCAAAATATTTTTGCTCGTTAATTACAAACATGGCCGAGTTGGCAAAACTTGCACCATTTTTAAGCGCGGTATCATTCACCGTTAGCAGCAGGTCTATCTTATCCTTAATAGGTACATCAAAGCCGTTGATCTCAATCGGCGTTTTCCAGCTTACTTCGCCATAACCTTTTTGCGGCGCAAGCTGCACCGGCTCCTTTAATATCTTCGAATTAATCTTGGCTATTTGTACCGCAAGTTTGGCGGCAGCGGCAACGCTTTCGGCAGTTACATCGCTCGATGCTGCAAAGCCCCAGCTTCCGTTGGCAATTACCCGCACACCTACACCAAATACTTCGGTGTTAGATACGTTTTGCACCTTATCCTCACGCGTAGCTACGTTTTGGTTAAGCGTTCGCTGGATGCGTACATCGGCATACGTTGCCCCTGCAGACCTTGCAGTATTAAGCGCAACATCAGAGAGGCGCTTTTTAACCGAAATATCAAGCCCCGGAAGGATCACATCGTGCGCGATGGGCGAACCTAATACCGGCATTTGTGGCAGCATTGCGGCTCCCAAACCAACGCCCGAAAGATAGAGGAAGTCTTTTCTTTTCAAAATGTTAAGATTAGTTGCTTAAACTTATAAATTTTTTATCAAAACAACTAATTCATAAAAATTTATTAAACAAAATTCTGTTTTTACATATAAAAGTTACAAAAACACACAAAAATGTAACTACTTATCCCTCAATTTGCTTATTATAAAAACAACAAGTGATTATCTGGAAATTAGAATTATCGAAAACTTTTTTCATTATAGTTAAGTATGAAGATAATGAAAGATATTAAGCCACTTCTCAAATTACTCGCCATCGGCACCTTTGCATTTACTGTTGCAACTGCTAAAGCGCAGCAGCCGGCATTGCAATCTGTTTACTCAGATAATACTTACCAATTTACCGGCGTTGCAATCTCTGCTAAAAACAGGTTATTTGTTACCTACCCTCGTTGGTCAAAAACTTATAAATACGCTGTTATTGAGGTGGTAAATGGGGTGGCTAAACCATTTCCCGATGCCACAACCAATATGTGGGCGCCGGGCCAGAATGGAATGAGCAAATGGGTTTGTGTACAAACTGCCTATGTTGACGACGATGACTTTCTATACATAGTAGATGCCTCGGCACCAATGCTTGCGAAAGTGGTGGGAAACGGCGCCAAGGTGGTTAAGTTTGATTTAAATACCAATAAGGTTGTAAAAACCTATCGCTTTGGCAATACGATAGACAACAGCTGCTATTTGAACGATATAAGGGTAGATACCAAAAAGCAAATGGCTTATTTAACCAACTCGGGTACAGGCGGCATTATTATTCTCGATCTTAAAACCGGCAAATCGCGCCAGGTGTTGCAAAGCGATAAATCTGTGCACCCAGACCCGAAGACTAAGTTTATTATAGACGGCCGCCAGCTGATGAAACAAGGGCAGCCTGTAGTATTTAATTCTGACGGGATAGCGCTAATGCCCGACGGTAGCTATTTGTATTATAAAACCATTACCGATAAAAAGCTTTACCGCATAAAAACATCATCTCTGCTGGACGAAAAACTTACTGGGCAGCAATTGGCCGGCGAAGTGAAATATCTGGGCGAGGTAGCGTTTACCGACGGAATGGAATTTGACAAACAAGGCAACCTTTATATGGGCGATCCTGTTAATTACAGAATGATCAAACTATCGCCGGCTCTTGAGGCAACCACCTGGCTGTCCAGTAAGCAGCTGATCTGGCCCGACACTTATTCGATATCTAAAGACGGTTATATTTATATCACCACGTCTCAAATTCAAAAACAACCTGACTATAATAATGGCGTAAATAAGCGCACCAGCCCTTATGAAGTGTTTAAGGTAAAAATCCCCTGAATGGGAACAGATGTTCTATTATAGTTACGTTTAGATATTTGTTATTGTTGCCCGCTTTAGGGCGGGGTTAAGCGTAGAAAGGATTAAAATTCCTCGTCCCTATTTCCATACCTGCTGCACGGCAAACGGTTTTATCTCCATATTTAAAGTTGATGGTATCCATGGCCTGGTAAAGTTTAATGCGCTCTTCGTTATCTTCAAACAGGTTGATCTGGTAACTACCCCGGGTAAGCTGGCTAAGTTTTACGCCTATAAGCCGTACCGGGCGGTTTTTATCCCACGCCTTTTGCAAAAGTCTTTTGATGCCCGGTATCAGAATATGTTCTGCCGATGATAAGCCTATCTTTTCCTGCAGGGTGTGTGTTTCAAAATTACTGTAACGGATCTTTATTGCCAAACATGCCGAGAGTTTATTCTCTTTCCGAAGCTTAAACGCCAGCTCTTCGGTCATGGATACCAGGATAGTTTCTAAAGTGCGCTGGTCTTTAACATCATTGTTAAAGGTATTTTCTGTAGAAATAGATTTTCGTTCAGAATGCGGCACTATTTCGCCGGCGTCAACGCCACGCGCCTTTTCCCAGATGTATTGCCCCGCACGGCCGAATATGGTTTCCAGAAACTTAAGGTCTACACGTTGCAGATCGCCAATTTTTTCTATACCGTAGGTGTACAACTTTTCGCAGGTTTTTTCGCCAAGCATTGGTATTTTACGGATGGGTAGCGGCGCCATAAAGGCCATTTCCTTACCTTTAGGAATGTAAAGCTGCCCGCTGGGCTTGGCTTGGTTGGTGGCCATTTTGGCAACGGTTTTGGTAGATGCCATACCGAACGATATGGGCAGCCCTGTTTCGCTGATCACCCGCTGCCTTAAGTTGGTAGCCAGCTGGTAGCAATCGTAAAAGCGATCCATCCCGGTGAGGTCTATATAAAACTCGTCTACCGAAGTTTTTTGGTAAAGCGGCACCGAATCATGAATGATATATGTTACCTGCTGCGATGCCTCGCTGTAACGGCCATGTGTACCGCGTATCACGATAGCATGCGGGCAAAGTTTTAACGCCTGCCGTGTAGGCATGGCAGAGTGAACACCAAATTTACGCGCCTCGTAACTGCAGGATGCAACCACGCCCCTATCTGCAGACCCGCCTATAATTACCGGCTTGCCGATAAGCGATGGGTCAAACTTCCGCTCTACAGAAACGAAGAACGAATCGAGGTCTATATGTACAATGCAGCGCCTGGGTTCCACCTTACAAATGTGGAAAATTTAATTAACTTTTTACTAATTTAATTAGCAATTTGCAGGTATAAAATTAATGTTAAATGAGAGGTTATACAGATTATATGTTCTTGCTAAGGCCGGATGAGCATGTTTGCCAGGAAATTAAAAGCTATAAGAATTTTGCTGCAGGTTTAGTTGGCGATTATCCGTCTATGTATTCTACTGCACATGTTTCTGTAATGCGTTATGACAGGCGCAAATCTTACATTATGCAGCAAGCCATTGATACATTGCAGATAAAATTGCGCAAGCTGCCCACTATAGAATTACAGATCAACAATTTTAAGTTCTTTATCCATAAGAACGATACCTATACTATTTATGCAGCTATAGAGCCCACAATGCAAAGCGACCAGTGGTTTACTGCCTTTTCTAAACAATTAAACCTGGCTAAAGGCAGTTTCATACCGCATATTACTATAGCCCGTACAATAAATGAGAACGCATTTTTTAAACTTTGGCCGCAATTTAAATACATGACTTTTAAAAGGCAGTTTGTAGTAAACAGCTTAACCATCCTGGACCGCGAAACATTAAATAGCCGGGCGAAGTGGGCCATTTACAGGGAGATAAAATTCCAACCTAAACCCGAAAACCAACCGGCCTGATCTATTTATGTTGCTCATTTTCAATAGATAGTGCATAATTGCCCGTTATATGCTGCTATTTATACGTTTTTGCTATATTTGCGGTGGGTAAGTCTTTTACGACCAGCTCCTCTTGAACTCCCCCAGGGTGGGAACGCAGCAAGGGTAGAGGGTTGTAGCGGTGCGATAAAAGTAGCTTACCCATTTTTTGTGCCTTATAGTGTAGGTTTTTTTTTGACACAAATCACCCGCACCGTCTCTCCATTTTTTTAAACATTACGGCATCTTATTCCTTTAATTTTTATGAGCGAAATAACTATTGACCATCAGAAATATGACGGCACAGGTACGTTTACAGCGGCGAGAGAAGGAAAGGAGATTGGCATGATGTCTTACAATATTGTCCGCGGCAACGTCATGAATATTTATCACACCGAAGTTGATGAAGATGCCGAAGGGCAAGGCATAGGCACGCAACTTGTTAAGAGAGGAATTACTTACGCCCGGGAAAATAATTTGAAAATTGACCCTGCCTGCGAATTTGCCAAAAGCTTTTTTAAGAAAAATAAAGACTTTGCAGATGTACTGGCCTAATAGCTACATTTGATCTTCATGTACGATATCATCATTATTGGCGGCGGCCCAATTGGCTTGGCTTGCGGGCTGGCCGCGCAAAGGGCCGGTTTATCTTTTCTGATACTCGAAAAAGGCACGCTGGTTAACTCGCTTTACAACTACCCCGCCACCATGACGTTTTTCTCTACGTCAGAAAAACTGGAGATCGGGAATGCCCCTTTTGCAACTACTCACCTAAAACCCACCCGTGCAGATGCACTCGAATATTACCGCCGGGTAGCTTTATCTAATAACCTGCCCATGAATTTATTTGAAGAGGTTACAGGTTTGCAGAAACAAAGCGACAAATACCAATTAACTACCACCAAGGCAAATTACGACGCTAAATATGTAATAGTTGCCACCGGTTTTTATGACATCGCCGTAAACCTGGATATCCCCGGAGAAAACCTGCCAAAGGTTAAACATTACTATCAGGACCCCCACTTTTATACCCTGCAAAAGATTATCGTGGTTGGTGCAAGCAACTCATCGGTAGATGTGGCTTTAGAGACCTACCGCAAAGGCGCCGAAGTAACTATGGTTATCCGCGGGGGCGAAATAAGCGACCGGGTGAAATACTGGGTTAGGCCCGATATTATTAACCGTATTAAAGAGGGTACTATAAAGGCCTACTTTAACGCCAACCTAAAAGCCATTCGCGAAACAGAAGCCGACATAGAAACGACCGGCGGAATTATCACCATAGCTAATGATTTTGTTATGGCCATGACGGGTTATAAACCCAACTTTAATTTTCTGAAGAAAATAGGCATCAAGCTATCTGATGACGATAGGTTTATCCCCCATTATGATCCCGAAACCATGGAGACCAATTTGCCCGGCGTTTACCTGGCGGGCGTTGTTTGTGGTGGTATGGATACGCATTTATGGTTTATAGAAAATTCGCGCATCCATGCAGATATGATCCTGAATGACATTGTTGAAAAACAAAATAGGCGTTAGCACAACTTTTATTTTTAAATGATGATAAACAGTGTTAACTTGCTGTAACTATCTGTTAGCGTAACCTACTAAACCTTAATAGCGTATAACAGAAATATCAATATCGCTTGTGGCTCACGACGTTAAACTTCAAATTAATAAATTACTGGATGAGGCCTACAGTACGCGCGTTCGCGATCTTAAAAAAAGCATCGGTTTAGCCGGCAAGGCACTTAATATAAGCCGCGGGATAAACGAGCCTTCTTTTATTGCCCGTAGTTTAGTACAGCTATCGCTTTTCTTAATGATAACCGGCAATTACAAAAAGGCCGTACAAATGGCGCAGGAAGCCATCAGTCATTTCCAATTATTGAATGATGAAGTCGGCATAGCCAATGCCAAATACAATATCGCCGGTGTTTACTACAAAACCAACAACTACCATTCTGGGCTTATTTACCTTATGGATTGCCTAAGCGTATATAATAAGCATAACGATTTTCATAGCCAGGGCCTTACCCAGAAATCGCTGGGCACTATATATGAGTACATTGGCGATATTAAAAGCGCTAAACGGGCATATGAACAATGCATTGAGGCTGCACAAAAAATAAATGATGTTAACCTTATCTCTAATGCTTACAACCCGCTGTCGGGCATATTTTTAAAGCAGGGCAAAATTAAAAAGGCGCTTGGCCTTATCGAGCAAAGCATAGCGCTCAAAACCAGGTCGGGGGATATCCGCGGATTAGCCTTTGCGCTGTATGGCCGTGCAAAAGTGTATACCAAAACAGGGCGGTTTCAGGAAGCCGAAAAAGATCTCATGGATGCATTAACCATCCACACGCGCGAAAAGGAAACTTTAGGTACAGCAATGGCCCTGTATAAACTAAGTTTCTTGTATTTTGAGATGGGCAGGCCCGAAGAGGCCAAAAAAAACCTGAAGAAAGCGATCACTTTCAGCGAGAAATATAATATCATTATTGTTCAATTTAAATCTTACCACCTGCTTTACCATATTTATAAACAGGAAAACCAAACGGAAAAAGCGCTGGAGTATTTAGAAAAATACCTTAAACAAAAGGAAGCCGTAATTAACACGCAAACACTTAAGGTAATAGAGAATTATGAGCTGATAACCCGGGTAGAAGCCATGGAAAACGAGGCCCGTGTACAGAAGGAAAAGGCAGAAATACTGGAGAAGAAAGAAATTGCCGAAAAAACTGCAAAGATGAAGCAGGATTTCCTTTCTACCATGAGCCACGAGATACGCACACCGCTTAATGCGGTTATTACCATTTCTTCGCTATTGGCAGAGCAGCCCGCCAGTCAGGAAAGTGATCTGATTAATTCCCTGCAATTTGCATCAAATAATTTACTGCTTATCATTAACGATATACTTGATTTTACCAAACTTGATGCCGGCAAGGTTGAGCTTGATGAGCGGCCGGCAAGTTTCCGTAAGCTTATAAACCAGATCACGCGTACTTACGAGAAAATGGCCGTTGAGAAAGGGCTGAAACCAACCTTAAAGTTTGATCCGGCCATTGCGCGTACCTATGAAATGGACCAGACAAAAATTTCGCAGATCCTGGGTAATTTGATCAGTAATGCCATTAAATACACCGATCAGGGCTCGATTGAACTCGAGATATTAAAAGTAAAAGGCGACGAACACGCTGATGTTTTGCGCTTTTTAATATCAGACACGGGCGTGGGCATACCCCGGGATCATTTTCATAAATTATTTGACAGTTTTTCGCAACCAAAATCTATAACCACGCGTAAACAGGGTGGTACCGGGTTGGGGCTTGCCATTGTAAAGAGGCTGGTGCAACTTCACAACAGCCATGTGTTTGTAGAAAGCGAGATAGCCAAAGGCTCGGTTTTTTACTTCGACCTGGAGCTGAAAAAGTGCGATAACCCAGCCTTCTCCGGAGGGAAGCTAACAGACAGATTGATGAGCAGGAATATTCTATTAGCCGAAGACAATATGATAAACGCCCTGGTGGCGCGCAAGCTTTTATCAAAGTGGGGAATGACTGCCGAGCATGCAAAAAATGGTGTTGAAGCGGTGGCCATGTCGAAAGAAAAAGTGTACGATGTGATTTTGATGGACATCCACATGCCCGAGATGAATGGGTTCGATGCCACAGCCTACATCCGCAATAACGAGAACCCAAATCTCCGCACACCCATATTCGCGTTAACTGCAGATATCACTGCCGAACACCACGCGGAGTACGTAAATTATTTTACCGGTTTTTTAACCAAACCCATCGAGATAGAGAAACTGCACCAGGCGTTATTAAGTAATCTATACCAATAGCAACGTTTCTTTAGTATTTCAAAGTACAATTTTACCGGCCATGTTACCCGGTATGGTAATCTCTTATGTTCGCACATCATTTATTTAAGTGATCAATAAAGTACAACCATATGTGCTTTAATGGTTGTGCCGGTTAATAAACGCTGCATCCGCTGTGTAAGCGGGCAATAGCCATTATCTTTTTTTATCTGCTACATTGTAATATTTATTTACCAAACGCCCCATTGCTTTTGTGCCATAAATGGCGCCGCTAAGTTGCGGACTTGTTTTGAGATTTTGGTGGAAGTGTTTTGACAGTATTTCATAATAAGCGCACCTACCGCTCAAAAGCGCATTTAAATTTTTTTTTCTATCTTAACAAGCAGAATGTTTTTGAGCACTCTTTTTAAGGAAGCAATACGAGATTATGAAAAAAGGGCGTTTAGAAGCTTTTAGCGATGGTGTAATAGCCATCATTATCACCATAATGGTGCTCGAACTGCACGTACCCCACAGCGCCGATATTAAAACGCTATTGCCGTTGTTACCCGTATTTCTAAGCTATGCGCTCAGCTTTATTTACATAGGCATTTACTGGAACAACCACCACCACATGCTTTACCTGGTAGAAAGTATAAACGGCAAGGTGCTGTGGGCCAACTTAAACCTCTTGTTCTGGTTATCGCTTGTGCCGTTTGTAACCTCCTGGATGGGCGAAAACCATTTGGCGCAATGGCCGGTGGCTTGTTACGGCGTGGTGCTGTTTATGAGCGGGGCATCCTATACCCTGTTAATGCTCATGTTGATAAAATGCTCGGCAAGCAACTCACGCCTGGCAAAAGCATTCGGTGCGGACTGGAAGGGTAAATTATCTATGATTGTTTATCTATGCGGCATCGCCATTGCCTTTTACAAGCCTGTTATCAGCATAATATTGTATGTAATTGTAGCAATGATGTGGTTTATCCCGGATAAGCGTGTAGAAGATGAGGTAATCAGCGGCGGCGAGTGCTAAGTTAACCCCTTTCTATTCAAAATTTTACAAGCGTTTTTTTAATGAATGAGTTGATTAATAGTTACATTCATCATCTCGAAAACTTCACATCATGAAAAAACCGATCTTATACATTTTACTATTTCTGGCCTGCGGCTATGCAAATGCCCAGGATGCCGTTAGCTACAAAACTCCGCCAAAAGAAATGGCCGATCTGCTGCTGGCAAAGCCTACCCCTACCGTTAGTGCAGATTCTAAAGGCGAGTGGATACTCATTGCCGACCGAAACTCCTACCCTTTTGTAGAAGAATTGGCCCGGCCAGAACTGCGCATAGCTGGTTTGCGTATCAACCCGGCTAACTATTCGCTAAGCCGCCAGAATTTTATCAGCAATTTCAGTTTAAAAAATATTAAGACAGGCCAAACCTACCCGGTTGCCGGCTTGCCAATGCCGCTGTATGCCGGCAATATGCGCTGGAACCCCGCCGAAAATAAAATATCGTTTACACAAACAGGCGCTAAAGCTGTAGACCTGTATGTTATAAATATTGCCACCAAACGCGCCGTTAAAACCAATAAGCAGCCTTTAAACACGGTGATATCAAATGCGGTGGTGTGGGTTGATGATAACACGTTACTTTATCGCGAAGCCGTTAAACCGGTTAGCATGGCGCCTGCAAAACCCTTAGCGCCAAAGGGGCCAACTGTGCAGCAAAGCCTTGGTAAGGTTGCCCCAAGCGCCACCTTTGAAGATTTGATAAAAACACCTTATGATGAGCAATTATTTGAGTTTTACGGCACATCGCAATTGGTTCAAAACAAAAACGGCGTAGAAACGCCTATTGGTAAACCGGGCATAACCAGCCAGCTGGCATTATCTCCCGACAAAAAATATATGCTGGTGCGCACCATCAGGAAACCATTTTCTTATTTGGTTACCGCCGGCGGTTTTCCGTCTACGATGAAGATAACCGATCTTAAAGGGCAAACGGTTAAAATACTGGCAGAGCTGCCTTCGAGCGAAGGTACACCGTCGGGAAATGACAATACACAAAACATAGACCGTGCCTTCGATTGGCGCGGCGATGAGCCGGCTACTATCACTTGGGCGCACCCTTTAGATAGCGGCCGCATCAAAAATAAGGCAGATTTTCACGATGCCGTATTTGAAATGCAGGCACCGTTTTCCGGCCAGCCTGTAGAACTGTTTAAAACCAAATACCGCTATCGCGGCACGCGATGGGGCAACGCAGATTTCGCCATGGTTATTGAGGGCTTGCGCTCTAAACAACTGGAGCGCGTTGACAAATACAACACCGTTACCAAGACATTGGATAAGCTGTATGAGCGTAATACCAGCGATCAATACAGCGATCCCGGTGAGCCTGTAACTGTTAAGAACAAGTTTAGCCGCGAAGTGATACTGGTTACAGATGGCGGCACTAAACTGCTGATGAACAATATGGTTGGTGCAAGTGCCAGAGGCGACTTGCCTTTTTTGGCCAGGTTTGATATTGCAACCGCCAAAAATGAGATCTTGTGGCGATGCGCCGAGGGTTATTACGAAACCGTTGTTGATGTTTTAGACCCCTATAAACTGGTACTGCTTACCCGCCGCGAATCGCAAACGGAGGTGCCGAATTATTACATTAAAAACCTGACGCTTAAAATAGCCGACAGAGCCATCACTGACTTTAAAAACCCTTACCCGCAACTAATTGGTGTAAGCAAGCAAAAAATAAAATACAAACGTGCCGATGGTGTTGACCTTACCGGCGACCTGTATTTACCTAAGGGTTACAATAAAGATAAAGACGGCCCGCTGCCTGTACTCATATGGGCTTACCCCCGCGAGTTCAATTCGGCGTCTGATGCGGCGCAGGTGCGCGGCTCGCAGTCGAAGTTTACGGTAATAGGTGGCGGAAGCCCTGTTTTTTATGTAACACAAGGCTATGCCATTTTAGATAACGCCGAAATGCCGATCTTAGCCAAAGACGGCAAAAAACCTAACGATACCTTTGTTGAACAACTATCCCTGAATGCAGAAGCAGCCATCAACAAATTAGCTGACATGGGCGTTGGCGACCGCAACCGTGTTGCCGTTGGCGGCCATAGCTATGGTGCTTTCATGACTGCTAACTTGTTAGCACACACCAGTTTATTTAAGGCAGGCATTGCCGAAAGCGGCGCATACAACCGCACGCTTACGCCATTTGGTTTCCAGAATGAAGACCGCACCTATTGGGATGATCCGAAGTTGTATTATGATATGAGCCCATTTAGTTTTGCCAACCAGATTAAAACGCCACTACTGTTAATTCATGGCGAAGCCGACGATAATTCGGGCACGTTCCCTATCAACAGCGAGCGGCTATTTGCCGCAATAAAGGGTTTGGGGGGCACCGTGCGATTTGTTTACCTGCCTTATGAAGCGCACGGTTACCGAGGCCGCGAAAACCTGCTCCATAAGATATGGGAAACTAATGAATGGCTAAATACCTATGTAAAGAATGCGAAGCCGGCTGTTACTGCAAGCAAGGAATAAAATAACTTGAGACATATAAATTGGGTCATACCGAACTTGTTTTCGCACCCCATTTGCGATTATAAGCATTAATATAGTGTTATGTTTTATGAGGTGCCGAAACAAGTTCGGCATAACGTAAAGGATTAAAAAATTTGCCGCCTCGCTAACGCCCGCAATAACGGATTATTTAAATTTTATCTACTCTTCATTCCAACGGTAACTCTCCTGCTCCAAGCCTATCAGGTCAATAACCCGGTTAACAACCGTTAAGGCCACATCTTCAATGGTTTTTGGCAGGCTGTAAAATGATGGCACAGCGGGGCAGATTATCCCGCCTGCTTCGGTAACCGTTTGCATGTTGCGAATGTGGATCAGATTAAGTGGGGTATCGCGGGCTACTAATATCAATTTACGCCTTTCTTTAAGGATCACATCTGCGGCGCGGGTTATCAGGTCATCCGATGTGCCGGCAGCTATGCGGCCCAGGGTACCCATTGAGCATGGTATAACCACCATGGTATCAAACCGTGCAGAGCCTGATGCAAACGGTGCGAAAAAGTCGTGCTTCTGGTAAAATTTAAACGGGTAATTGTTATAGTCTTCGTTTCCGAGCTCAAACTTCCAAACCTCTTTGGCATTGTCGCTCATTACCACTGCCACGCCGGCTATCTGCTCCTTTAATTTTAATAACTGGTTGAACAAAACTTTGGCATAAACTGCGCCGCTGGCGCCGGTAACGGCAACTACTATTTTCTTCATGTACGGTAAACCAGGTTATGCAAACAATGTTACAAAAATTGAGGCAAAAAAAAGGATCGAATATTTCTATTCGACCCTACATCTACCTATGAAAAACATGCCCTTTACGGGCATAACAAATGTAAATAAAGTTTTTTAATTGATAAACAATTATTTAACATACATTAACAAATAATTCAGGCATTTTTTTCGATCAGCGTTTGTATAATGCCATCTACCATGCCAACGCTTGGTACGTAAATGTTCTTAATATCGGCCCATTTCATTACGGTAAGGTATATTTCGCAGGCGGGGATAATTACATCGGCCCTGTCGGGGTTTAATCCCAGTATGCCTATACGGTCTTTAAGCGAATATGAATTAAGGTGATTGTAAAGCGTCCGTAGTTTCGTTAAAGTTAAAGGGCTGCCCTCCTTTTCGTCAGAAAGCTTAAACAATTTATTAATGTTGCCGCCGGTGCCAATACCCGACACATTTTTATGCCGCCGCACATTTTCTAAGATAAATTCCCTCATTTCGTTCCAGGTTTCTTCTTTATCCTGGTTATCCAGCATACGGATGGTGCCGATATTAAAAGATTGCGACGCCAGTAATTTACCAACAGAGAAAAGCGAAAGTTCTGTACTGCCACCGCCCACATCAACATATAAGTAGCTCTTCGTGTTATCCATATTGTCTTCAATATGGCTCGCATAAATGATGTTAGCTTCTCGTTCGCCGTGCACAATTTCCAGTTCGATGCCTGCTTCGTCCTTAATGCGCTTAACAATTTCCTGCCCGTTTGCAGCCTCGCGCATGGCCGATGTGGCGCAGGCCATATAATCATTCACTTTGTAAACTTCTATCAGGTTTTTAAAGGCTATCATGGTTTTTACCAGTTCATTAGCCTTTTTATCAGATATATGCTGATTTAAAAATGCGTCGTCGCCCAACCGCAAAGGCACCCGTATCAACGAATTTTTTTTGAACGATGTTTTTTCGTTGCGTTTGTTGGTGTCGGCAATCAGCAGGCGTACTGCATTTGATCCAATATCTATGGCGGCGTATCTCACGGGTTATGTGTTAAGTTCTTTGAGGTAGTTATATATTTCTATCTGCGAGCGGTGCAGGGCGGTACTGCGGGTTTTGTGGTACTTATTAGTCCCGGTCCCGTTAAGGTCGCGGGCCTTGGTGTTATCTTCCAGTTGGATATTAATAATGCCGCGTATAACCTTTTGCAGGCTCCCGTCATAAACCGGGAAACCAATTTCTACCCGGTTATCAATGTTACGGGTCATCAAATCGGCCGATGTAAGGTAGATCTTTTCTTTGCCGCTGTTACAGAAGATCAACACCCGTGCATGCTCCAGGTATTTATCTACAATGCTTATCACCTTAATATTTTTGCTAAAGCCGTCAACATTAGGTATCAGGCAGCACATCCCCCTTACGATCAACTGTATTTTTACACCTGCATTGCTGGCCTGATAAAGTTTGGCTATCAACTGCTCGTCAGATAGGCTATTCATTTTCAGGATCATGTATGCCGTTTTGCCAGCCTTGGCATTTTTTATCTCGTGATCTATCATCCTGTAAATAGCAGGCCGCGAATCTACCGGCGACACGATAAGATGCTTTAAATTCTTAGATACCTGGCCCTTTTGCAGGTCTTTAAAAACGCACACCAGGTCGTCGGTGATCCTGCCGTCGCTGGTAAAGAGGGTGTGGTCGGCATATATCTGTGCCGTTTTTTCGTTAAAGTTACCTGTAGAGAGGCAGGCATAATAGGCAGGTTTGCCCTTTTCGGTACGGACTACCAGGCAGGCCTTTGCATGTACCTTATAATTGGGTATGCCATAAATAACGTTCACATTCTCCTCTTCCAGGCGATTACTCCAATAGATATTGTTCTGTTCGTCAAAACGGGCGCGCAATTCTATCAGGCAGTTCACTTTTTTGCCGTTCTTGGCAGCGTTGATCAATGCGTGTATTACGCTCGAGTTGTCGGCCAACCTATACAAACTGATATTGATCTCCTTAACTTTAGGATCTATAGCAGCTTCCCGCAAAAAGTGTATAGTATAGTCAAACGACTGATAGGGCGTACTTACGAGGTAATCCTTAAGCGCGATCTGGGTGAGGATACTTTTGCCGAATGATAAGCCCGCGGCAGGTATTTGCGGATAGCGCTTATACTCCAGCTGTGGTTTATTGGTATTCGGGAATTTTATAAAATCTTTGAAATTATGATACCGGTTACCGGGGATGAGGTTTTCGCCATGCAGGTTAAGTTTTATGGTAAGGTTATTCACCATATCAGCAGGCATTTCGGCATCGTAAAGCAATCGCATGGGCTTGCCCTTTTTCCGTTTTTGTAGGCTCTTGGATAGCGCATCAATAAATTTCTCGCTCACCTCCCTGTCAAGGTCCAGTTCTGCATCGCGGGTTAGCTGTATGGAATAGGCTTCTATGCTGTCGTACTCGAAAATAAAAAATATGTCTTCAAGGCTGTAACGGATAATATCGTCAAGCAGGATAATAAAGTTAAGGTCGTTGGTTTGCGGGAGCACCAGGAAACGCGACAAATTGCCCGGAAATTCTATCAGCGCGTAGCGCGTTTTCTTTTTGGTAGTAAGCTTTACAAAAAAATAGATAGCCCTGTCGGTAAGTTCGGGTATAGCCGAATCTTCATCGAGCATAATGGGCACCAATGTAGTCAGTAGCTTACTGCGGAAGTAATCTTTTACAAAAGTACCCCGCGTAACGTTAAGCTGCTTCTCATTGAGGATAAATATCTTCTCTGCAGCAAGTTGTTTTACTATTATATTTTCATAAAGGTTGTTAAACTTACGCTCCTGCTTTATTACAATACTTTTTATCTGTGTAAGCGTTTTTTTAGGATTATAGCCCAAAACCGTTTTTACCTTCTCGTTAAGGTTTGATAAGCGGCTCAGCGTGGCCACCCGCACCCGGTAAAACTCATCGAGATTTGATGAAAATATGGCCAGGAAACGTACACGGTCTAAAAGCGGCACGGTTGGGTCGGCGGCCTCCTGCAGCACCCTGTCGTTAAAATATAACCAGCTTATTTCGCGATTAATTAAAGGGATGCGTTTATCATGAGGCATAGATAGATGTTGAGCTATAAGGCGATGTACGCAAATCTGCTCATTTATTTGTTAAGATAATATTAACTAAAATACAATTACATGGTTTTTTACCGCGCAATCAAAAACGCTATTTTTGACTGTGCAATTAATAAACCTGATATTGCATAAAATTACCTTTTAAAACCAATACCCTATGCCATCTTTTGACATTGTGAGCAAGATTGACAGCCAGACCTTCGACAACGCCATTAACAACGCTAAAAAAGAGATCCTGAACCGCTATGACTTCAACGACTCTAAAAGCACGGTAGACCTCGACAAGAAAACTAACGAGCTGACCATTGTTACTGAGAATGATATGCGCCTGAAGGCCATAGAAGACTCGATCATCAGCCGGATGATGAAACAGGGGCTCGACCCAAAATCACTGGATTTTGGCGACGAGCAGCCAGCAAGCGGTAACATGATACGCAAGCAGATAAAAGTGAAAGAAGGCCTTGATAAAGAAGCCGCTAAAAAAGTAGTTAAAAAAATAAAGGATAGCGGCCTGAAGGTGCAGGCAGCCATTATGGACGACCAGGTACGTGTAACGGCCAAAAAAATTGACGACCTGCAAGCCGTTATAAGCCTTTGCCGCGCCGAAGATTTTGGCCAGCCGCTGCAGTATATGAATATGAGAAATTAATTATATAGAAGGCTCAATTTGAACTTGAAAAAACTTTTTCGCTTCAATTTCATGATTTGGACGGTCCCACGCACTAATACGTGCCATTTCATACGTTTTTCCTTTTTTCTTGAGTAGAAAAGTTCCTGTATAGTAACCATTTAACCATCTTAAATTAAATGTATATGAAAGATATTTTATACTCCTTGGAAAAGTACCCTCATATATTTTACTTTCGAAAGTAGGAGGTATCTCACCTATATTAGCTAACTTGTTCAAATCATTTACATTATTTTTAGAAGTGCTGTTAAGTGAG
The DNA here is from genome assembly GCA_965277245.1 of Mucilaginibacter sp. GTDB lineage: Bacteria > Bacteroidota > Bacteroidia > Sphingobacteriales > Sphingobacteriaceae > Mucilaginibacter. Next base: position 881,956 of record OZ255719.1, on the reverse strand, counting down.
AAATCACCTTCCTCACCAGTTTGCGATATTATTTCTTTAATATTATCATTGAAGTCTATTATATCAAATGAAGTACTATGAATTGTAAATTTCCCAATATTTGATATAAAAAATATGGTTTGTCCGTAATAACTATTCATTGGCGCAATCACTATTTTCAAAAATGGTAGACTACTTCCACCAGTTATTTGATTCATTGTTGAATTCTGCAATGTTATAATTTTTTGATTTGCGTTTTTCAGCTCATTTTGAAGACCAATTATTGTATTACTTTTATGTATTACGTCATGTTGCTTTTGCAGCATGCTATCGCTCTTTTTAATAATGCTAACATATTCTTTGTTCCGTGTTATTTCGTTGTCGAGAGATTTCTGCTTCTCGACTAGCTTATCTTTATTTTCCCATAATGCTCCAAAAACTGTCAAAACAGCGCCTAACAATACAAGTAAAAAAGTTCGATATTCTCTCATTATGGATAAAATTATATGTAGAAAGTCCATGAGTTTAAATATACTAAATTGAAAATCGAAACTATGTTAAAAAAGGCAGCCCGTTTTGCAACGGGCCGCCTCCAATTAAACTAAACCAACACTTTTATGAAAACTTTCTTCTTCCCTCCCTCATGCGGAGGGTTGGGAAGGGTTTTAATTATTTTACAGCTATTTCTCTATTCTGAGTTTTAGCTTCTTCTTTCTTAGCAACATTCAGTTTTAAAATACCGTCTATATATTCAGCTTCGATATTTGCACTGTCTGCACTCTCGGGCAAGGTAAATGATCTTACGAATGAATTATAAGCATATTCCTTCTTGCTGTACTTTTTGCCTTCGTCTGTGCCCTCTATCTTTTTCTCGGCAGAAACACTTAAAACGTTTTTCTCTAAATTGATCTTAAAATCTTCTTTACTTAAACCGGGTGCTGCAAGTTCGATATGAAACTGGTTTTCTGTTTCTGCAATGTTAACCGCAGGGGTCTTGCTAACCACGCGATCTGTGTAATACGTGTCGTTCAAAATAGAATTGAAAACATCGTTAAACATTGGGTTTGCTACCCTATTTCTTTGTCCGTTGTTAAATTTTACTAATGTCATTTTGTATGGTCCTCCAAAATTTTAATTTATTAATTTCGTTACCTGTAGGTCAATACATATACCAATCGGCAAAATTCATCTTTAAAGTGACTTATTGTCGGTTTGTTATTATTTATACAGACAAAATGACGCTTTATGCCTGAAAACATTGCTGATTATACATTTAGCTTCCCCATATCCATCCGTTTCTCTGATATAGATGCTTACGGGAATGTGAGCAACACCATATACCTTACCTTTTTTGAAATTGCGCGGCTTAACTACTGGAAGGCCATTGCAAACTGGGATTATACCAGAGCTGGCGTAATATTGGGCCGGTCGGAAGTGAATTATTTAAAGCCCCTGACTATTGAAGACAGCGTATGCTGCTACGTACGCACATCGCGCATTGGAAGCAGCAGTTTTGATATGCAATACCTGCTTACCCGCAAAACGGATGATGGTGAGGAGATCTGCACCACCGGCAAATCTGTTTGTATAAGCTATGATTATGAAAGTAATAAATCGGTCCCCATACCCCGCAAAGAGCGCGACAGCATGATCCAGTTTGACAAGCCAAGGCTGATAACGAATACGAATTGATTTGAGGATTTCAAAATTTGATAATACGAGCTATTTTCAAATCTTCAAATTGCCAAATTTTCAAATCACCTTGTATAATTGGGCGATTCCTTAGTTATTGTAATATCATGCGGGTGTGATTCACGCATGCCGGCTGCAGTAATGCGTACAAATTTAGCATCCTGCAACTGCGGGATGGTCACCGCGCCGCAATAGTGCATGCCCGCGCGCAGGCCGCCAATGTATTGATAGATCACCTCGGCCAGGGTGCCTTTATACGGCACACGGCCTACAATGCCCTCTGGTACCAGTTTGGTTACCACATCGGTCTCATCCTGAAAATAGCGGTCTTTTGAGCCCTGCTCCATGGCATCAACCGAGCCCATGCCGCGGTACGATTTAAATTTGCGGCCTTCGTAAAGGATAGTTTCACCCGGCGATTCTTCTACCCCGGCAAATAAAGAACCCGCCATTATGGAACTTGCACCAGCCGCAATGGCTTTTACTATATCGCCGGTTTGTTTTATACCACCATCGGCAATAACCGGTACCCCGGTGCCCCGTAAGGCTTCGGCACATTCATAAACTGCGTATAACTGCGGTACACCCACGCCCGCTACAATGCGGGTTGTACAGATGGAGCCCGGGCCAATGCCTACTTTAACAGCGTCTGCACCGGCCGCAACAAGTGCACGTGCCGCATCAGCTGTGGCGATGTTGCCAGCTATAACCTGCAATTCGGGATACAGGCTTTTAGCAGCCTTCACCATGTCTATAACACCCTTTGAATGCCCATGAGCGGTATCTACAACAATTACATCCACACCGGCGGCAACCAGGGCCTTCACGCGGTCTATATTATCGCCAGATACACCAACCGCAGCGCCAACCCGTAACCGGCCATGCTCGTCTTTACAGGCCTTGGGGTAGTTCTTAAATTTTTGGATGTCTTTGAAAGTGATGAGTCCGACAAGTTTGTTGCTGGCATCCACAACCGGTAGTTTTTCTATCTTATGGTTCTGTAATATTTCTTCGGCCTGAAAAAGCGTGGTACCGGCCGGCGCTGTTATCAAATTAGCCGTAGTCATTGCCTCTTTAACCGGCTGGTTCATGTTTTTTAGAAAACGCAGGTCGCGGTTAGTGATGATGCCTGCCAGTTTTCCATCTTCATACACAACAGGTATCCCGCCTACCCTATACTCCTTCATTACCTTCATGGCATCGCCCACAAGGGCATCAATGTTTACCGTAACCGGGTCCTGGATCATGCCGCTTTCTGAACGCTTTACACGGCGCACCTCGTCTGCCTGCGCCTGTATGCCCATGTTTTTATGCAAAATGCCAATACCGCCGGCCTGCGCAATGGCAATAGCCAATGACGAGCCCGTAACCGTGTCCATAGCGGCAGAAACAATGGGGATATTGATCTTTATCTTACGGGTTAGATAAGAACTCGTATCAACGTCGCGCGGTAAAACTTCGGAGTAAGCCGGCACTAACAATACGTCGTCGTACGTTAAACCTTCGGCAATAAATTTTGAGGAATTGAGCATGGCAAATAATGTATTTGAGAATGATTACTTGCCGGGCAAAGATAGCAGATTATTTCGGATTTTCGACTTCGGATTTAAGAAAGTGTCATATTGAGCGCTCACGAAACATCTATCTGCGAGACTGCCTTAATCAAGCCATTCATTTCAAAAAGATCCATCCTACAACGGGATAATAAAATTTGATAATTTCTAAACCGAACATCCGAAACGGCGTTAGCCCGCTTGAAGACGGCTAAATAATAAACAAACTAAAATATCGGAATCAAATTTTTCCAACCACAACCTTTACCATTTTATCCGCATCCAGGTATTTGTTTGCTAATGCAAGCAGATCATGCGCGGTTACGGTTTTAATGACGTTGGTGTAGTGGTCGTAATAGCTATAATCGAGCCCCGCGAAATATACGTTCTTAAATTTATCGGCATGAGAGAAAACGTTTTCCAGGCTGCCAAGTAAAGAGCCCAGCATATAATTACGCACCAATGCCAGTTCCTCTTCTGGTATTAATTCCGTTTTCAACAGGTCTATTTCTTTTTCTATTTCTTCAACAGCGCTTCTGGTTACATCGGTACCCACCTCGGTAGCTATGAACATAGCCGCCCCATGCTTAAGCGACGAGATGCCCGAACCAACGCCATAGGTATAACCCTTATCCTCACGCAGGTTATCCATCAGCCGCGAGCTGAAATAACCGCCTAAAACCGTATTCAATACCTGTAATGCAGGGAAATCGGGGTGGGTACGGTTTATTGCCCTCAGCCCTATGCGTATTGCCGATTGTATAGCATCGGGCTTATCAATGTTATAAACTAATTCAGCAGCCATCTCCGGTTCCGGCTGTGTGGTGTCGGCAGGGCTGTTTCCATTTTCCCAACCGGTGCCAAAAATGGCCGTCAATTGCTCCAACGCGTCGCTGTCGATCTTGCCTGCCGCAAAGATGGTACAGTTAGCCGGCTGATACATTTGCTTAAAATGCGCCAGCATATCTTCGCGCGTTAATTGCCGGAAGTCTGCGGCCTCGGGCGCCGCACCATAAATGGAATTACCAAATAAAGCCTTGTTAAACGCCCGGCGGGCAAGTACGTCGTTTTTTTGGAGTGCTACCTGCAATTTCTGCTGATTATTGCGCACAAAGGTTTGCAGTTCGCTCTCCGGGAATACCGAATCTGTAAGAATATCTTTTATTACCGGCAAGGTACTTTGCAGGTGTTTGCTTAAGCTGTACAGCGTTACCTGCGAATGATCAAAGCCATACTCGGCATTTAAAAAAGCGCCGTAATAATCAATTTCATCTGCAATTTTTGAGGCGGACCTTGAGCTTGTACCTTCCGTTACCATGCTGTTCACGGCGTTGTTCAACAATGGGTTGGCCGGATCAAATCGCAGATTACCAAATACCCATTCTATCCTCACCAGGTCTTGCCCGCCCGAATTAAAGTAATATAAATTACAGCCATTCGGCATTTTAACATGCCCCGGTTGTACTAATTTTATAGCTTCTATTGCACCAAATTGAGGCGCTAAAGTTCTGTTTAACATGTTAATTGGCTAATACCGTTTCAACTTCTACCTGCTCCTCGGCAAGGTAGATCAGGGTAGAAGAATTGTCTTTCCTGAATATTTTATTTGCCTGCCCCATTATATCGGCAGCGGTTATCTGCAGGTATTTTTCGGCTTCATTATTTAAGCCTTCTGCATCGCCAAGCAATTCGTAATAAGCCAGGTTCATGGTTTTATCCAACAATGACATTTCTGAAAAAACCAGTGTAGACTCAGTTTTATTTTTAACCTTGGTTAATTCCTCTGCAGGGATTTCATGTTGCTTTAACAGCTCCAGTTGCTGCCATATCGCTTCTTCGGCCTTTTCAATGCTTACATGCGGCAAAGGTTTGCCTTCTACCACAAACATGCCGGTATCAAAGCTGCCGGTCATGTAGGCATGCACCTCGCTAAACAGTTGCTGCTCCTTAACCAGGCTGCGGTGCAAACGCGATGAGTTGCCCCGCGACAGGATATCACCCATCAGGTCTACTGCATAATAACCTTCTTCTAAACGCGCAGGCGCCTGGAAAGCTATATATACATCATTAAGCGGCACTTTTGCAAATACGCTTTCGCGGCGTATATCGTGCTGTTGCGGCTCCTGTGGTAAATTGCGGTTGTATTTTTCGCCCGACGGGATGGGCCCAAACCATTTTTCGGCAAGCGCTTTAACATCTGCTGTCTTTAAATCGCCGCCTACCACCATGATGGCGTTCCGGGGATTGTAATGTTTTTTAAAAAACGCTTTCACATCATCAATATGTGCATGTTCTATATGCGAAAGTTCTTTGCCTATGGTTGCCCATTTATACGGATGCCGTTTATATACCATTGGGCGCAGGCGCAGCCAAACATCGCCATAGGGCTGGTTAAGGTAGCGCTGCTTAAACTCTTCCATAACCACATTGCGCTGTACCTCCAGGCTTTTTTCGTTAAAGGCGAGGCTTAACATACGATCGCTCTCGAGCCAAAAGGCAGTCTCTATATTTACGGCAGGCAGGGTTATATAATAGTTGGTAATATCATTACTGGTAAAGGCATTGTTTTCGCCCCCTACGCGTTGTAAGGGCTCGTCGTAAGAAGGGATATTTACAGAGCCGCCAAACATCAGGTGCTCAAACAAATGGGCAAAACCGGTTTGTGATTCTGCCTCATCGCGCGAGCCTACGTCATATAGTATATTTAACACCGCCATGGGTGTGGTATTATCTTCGTGCACCAAAACACGCAGGCCGTTACTTAAAGTGAAACGGTTAAATTTAACCATGCAGATATATTTTGTTAATGCGCAAATGTAAAATTTTTACCGCAGTTAAAAAGTTTAGTGTTTTGCGTTAATCATTGTAACTTTATAAAGCACTATTCGTAAAAAGCTTAACCGATTACCTTACTCTTAAATCACAATGCTTAATAAAGTGCAACTTCAGGCGCAAATTAGCGCTACAATGGGTAAAACCAAAGTTCTTGAGCTTACTAACCTGCTGCTACATAAAAATTTCAATCTTCGCGATCTTATTGCATTAACATTCCACAACGATAAAAATATTGCATTTAGGGCCGCATGGCTTTTAGAAAATGTGTTTCTTAAAAAACCGCAATGGTTTTTAAATGACCTGGCCCACCTCACAGAAAACATGGGCTTGGTTATGCACGCCGGTTGCAAGCGGCACTATGCTAAAATTGCCATGCACATTACATCGCCTAAAGCACATCCCGATGTTAAGGCTGCAATTTTGGCAATGGATATGGAACTGGTTATAAACCAGTGTTTTGATTGGCTTATAGACCCCAAAGTGCTTGTAGCCGTAAAAGCGTTTGCTGCGGAAGCGCTGTTTAACCTGCGGCACCGCTACCCATGGCTATCCGAAGAATTGTCTGCGCAATTAAGCTATCTGATGCGCAGCGGCAGCCCTGCTATACAAAACAAGGGCGAAAAGCTGCTGGGCTATTTACACCCGCTCAGCTACAAGAGAATTTAGGTACTGGTTATTCCGTTGGCCGGTCTGCTCCATGAAGCTTATCGCTTACCTGGCCGTGGTGCAGTTTTGCTTCTATTGCAGAAGAACTGCTATTGGCGTAGGTACCATAAGCATCTACCAATACCCCCTTTAAATTATATTTAGCAGATGACACCGCGTAAACGATAGACATATCTGACGGGTTACTTGCCCCTTCAAAACGGTAAAACTCATCTACCTCAAAGTCATCTGCGGTAAGTTCTATATTTTGTGATTTATCCTGGATCTTGTCGCTGTTGTCTTCGAAGCTTAAATTGGCAGTATAACCACGTTGTAAAAGATCATTTGTAGCGTCTACTAAGGTTTCGTAATTTTTCATGGATGTATTTTTTATGAAAAGCGGTTGAGCTTGTTTGCATATAAACCAATAAGAAGTACCTGTTGTTTTGAATTTATTGCCGGTACTTTAGAGAAAATTATTAGTTTTGGTTGTGGCCTTCGTCCTTTCCAAAGTTCTGCTGATTTTTCTTTTCCCGCTCACCTGGGTATTCGTTATACTTATTTTCGCATTTGTAATTCGCAACCAAGTATTAAGAAAAAGAGCTTTGTTTACTGCCTTTACCTTGCTCTATTTGTTTTCCATACCGTTGCTTCTCGATCTTTATGCCAAGGCGTGGGATTATCCGCCGGCTAAACTTTCGCTAACGGCCAAATATAGCTGCGTAATAGTTTTAGGTGGTTTTACGGGAGAGAAAGCCGATAAGTCGGGCTACTTTAACCCCGCTGCAGACAGACTGATACAAGGTATAGAATTGCAAAATACCGGGAAAGCCGCAAACATTTTAATAACCAGTGGCGATGGCAGCCTTAACCCCGATGGCTTTAGCGAGGCGGTTTGGGTAAAGAACGAACTAAAAAAATTAAATATACCCGATAGTACAGTGCTGATAGAAGGAAAATCACGCAATACAATAGAGAATGCAGTTTTTACCAAACGTATGCTTGATGCAAAGCACTTGGCCCCACCCTATCTTTTGGTTACCTCGGCATTTCATATGCGGCGGGCCATGGTGATATTTAAAAAAGCCGGGTTAGACGTTATACCTTATCCGGCAAATTACATAGCCGGTATCGGCAAAAATACAGTTAACTCAATACTACCATCGGCAGATGCATTATCTACATGGGATGCGTATACAAAGGAGCTTGTGGGCATTATTGTTGCAAAACTGCGCAGTTTTTAAAAATAGCTTTAAACATAAATTTAAGGCAAAACGTCATCCCGAATTAATTTCGGGAACCAATATGATTTGTATCTCGTAGACTTTTATAATGGGGTGCTGAAACCAGTTCTGCATGACCCTTTATTTTTGAACCTCATCCTGAATTAATTCGGAATCCCACCATAAAAGTATTTCTCATAACAAAAAAATGGTTACCGAAAAAAATTGAGATGGCGTTACAACCGCTCCTTAATATTCCACTTGACTAATGACCAGTTAACCATTTGCTGCTTACTCATTCAAAAACACAAATTGATTGTCGAACATATCCAGTTTTATTTTACTGTCGCGGTCTACTTTACCGGCGAGAATTTGCTTGGAAAGCTCGTTCAGTATTTTCTTTTGTATAACGCGTTTTAAAGGCCTTGCGCCATATTGCGGGTCGTAACCTAATTGTGCAAGCCAATCCAGAGCTTCGTCACTGGCACTCATGGTAATACCCATTTCGGCCAAAGTATCCTGCAGTTGATGAAACTGTAGCTTAACTATCGAGCTTATCTCGTTACGGCCAAGTGGGGTGAACATTATGATCTCGTCTATCCTGTTCAAAAACTCCGGGCGGATGGTTTTGCGCAGCACATCAAACAGTTGCGTTTTAGTACGGGCAATTACTTCGTCTTTATCGTCTTCATTGTAATTTTCAAAGTTCTCCTGAATAATGTTCGAGCCGATATTAGATGTCATGATCACGATCGTATTCTTGAAGTTTACCACGCGGCCTTTATTATCGGTCAAGCGGCCGTCATCAAGCACCTGTAACAAAATGTTAAATACATCGGGGTGTGCCTTTTCTATCTCATCTAAAAGTATCACGCTATAAGGTTTGCGGCGAACGGCTTCTGTCAACTGGCCGCCTTCATCATACCCAACGTATCCGGGAGGCGCTCCTATTAACCTCGATACGGCGTGGCGTTCCTGGTACTCCGACATATCTATGCGGATCATAGAACTTTCGTCATTAAACAGATATTCGGCCAATGCCTTTGCCAACTCCGTTTTACCTACGCCTGTTGTACCCAGAAAAATGAACGAGCCTATCGGCTTACGTTTATCCTGCAAACCTGCGCGGCTGCGGCGTATAGCATCGCTAATGGCTTCAATTGCTTCTTCCTGCCCTGCAACACGTTTGTGCAGTTCATCTTCAAGGCTTAGCAATTTCTCGCGCTCGCTCTGGATCATTTTAGAAACCGGTATACCCGTCCAGCGGGAAACTACGCCTGCTATATCGTCTGCTGTAACTTCTTCTTTCAGCATGCGGCTGTCTTCCTGGTTTTCAAGCAGGGCGGCCTTTAATTTATCAACCTCGGCCTGCACTTCCTGTATACGGCCATAGCGGATCTCGGCTACTTTGCCGTAGTCACCCGCGCGCTCGGCTTGTTCGGCTTCCTGTTTCAGGTTTTCTATCAGTTCAACCTTTATGTTCACACCATCTACCAGGTCTTTTTCGCTTTGCCATTTAGCGCGCAACGAATCGCGGTCGGCAGATAGGTTGGCTATAACCTCACTTAGTTCCTTTACCTTGTGGTCGTCCTTTTCCCGTTTAATAGCCTCGCGCTCAATCTCCAGCTGCATAATGCGGCGCTCCAGTTCATCTACAGCTTCGGGCACAGAATCCATTTCCATGCGGAGCTTGGAAGCGGCCTCGTCCATCAGGTCGATTGCCTTGTCGGGCAAAAACCTGTCGGCAATGTAGCGCTGCGACATTTCTACAGAAGCAATGATTGCCTCATCCAATATCCTCACCTTGTGGTGGGTTTCATAACGTTCCTTTAAGCCGCGGAGGATGGAGATCGCATCTGCGGCATCAGGCTCGTCGACGGTAACCCGCTGAAAACGGCGTTCGAGGGCTTTATCCTTCTCAATATATTTTTGATACTCATTAAGCGTAGTTGCGCCTATGGCCCTCAACTCGCCACGGGCAAGGGCAGGTTTCAGGATGTTTGCGGCATCCATTGCCCCTTCGCCGCCGCCGGCCCCAACAAGCGTATGGATCTCATCTATAAACAAAATAATCTCATTATCGCTCTGGGTAACTTCTTTAATAACCGCCTTAAGTCGTTCTTCAAATTCGCCCTTATATTTTGCACCGGCTACCAATGCGCCCATATCGAGCGAGTAAACGGTTTTTGTTTTTAAGTTCTCGGGCGCATCGCCTTTAATAATACGGAAGGCAATACCCTCGGCAATGGCAGTTTTACCAACGCCGGGCTCGCCCACCAGAACCGGGTTGTTTTTGGTACGGCGCGAAAGGATCTGTATAACGCGGCGGATCTCATCATCGCGCCCAATAACCGGGTCCAACTTGCCCGATTCGGCATATTCATTCAGATTGCGGGCATATTTGTTTAACGCGTTGTAGGTGGCCTCAGCGTTTTGATCTGTAACTTTGTTGTCGCCACGCAACTCAACAATGGCCTTCTTAAGATCTTTTTCGTTTACGCCGGCATCTTTAAGCGCGTTACCGGCAGCGTCGTTTACCGAGAGGATGCCCAGCAAAATATGCTCTACAGATATAAACTCGTCTTTAAATTCCTTTAGATAACCCTGTGCCTTTTGCAAAGCCGAATTGGTATTTGCAGATAAATAAATATCGCTGCCGCTAACCTTGGGGTACGAGGAAATTTGCTTGTCAAGCACCTCGTTAAGGCGCGTAATATTTACGTTCAGTTTTTTTAACAGGTAGCTAATTACATTTTCATCAACCATTAACAAGCCTTTTAGCAGGTGGGCATTTTCTATAGCCTGCTGCTGATTGGCAGTTGCAATTTCGGTTGCCTTTTGTATGGCTTCCTGTGCTTTTATGGTATAGTTGTTAAAATTCATACAACCCTTAAATCAATTAGCAAGCCAATGGTTTGCAACCTGAAAAAAAGGCAGGTAAGAATGGTTTTAAGCGACATTCTGTCGCTGGTGAGTAGTTGATTGGGGGGGGTGATGAGTAGTTATAAAAAAAAGCGGCAAATTTAAATTATAAGGGTGTCATGGTGAGGCGCTGGAACCATGGTTTGGTAGCCTGCGTACCAGGCTTCGAGTGCCTAAGCTGACACCTCTTTGCCTTTTCAATTGCCCTCATTTAGCTGGCAACTATATTAAAGCCGCCCCGGAAGCAAATATAGGCCGGAGGTCTTATTATAAATGTTACCCGCTCGAGCCGAGCGACTGCTGAAAGTTTTAATTCATATATAGCAAATGCCAGCTTACCTAATTCTATAAATTCCTCAATTCAAAAATTCCGGTTCAGACAACTATTCACCAATATCCCTATAAAACTGATCACCAAAGTTCACCAAAAACAATTCCTGTTTTGCGCGGGTACAGGCCGTGTAGAGCCAGCGGAGAAAATCGGTATTAACCATCTCATCAGTAAGGTAACCCTGGTCTACAAAAACGGCATCCCACTGCCCGCCTTGGGCTTTATGGCAGGTTACGGCATAAGAAAATTTTACCTGCAAAGCATTATAATAGGGGTTCAGCTTAAGCTCGTTGAGTTTGGCTTTGCGGTTTAAAATGTGCTCATAATCCTTCATCGCCTCCTGGAATAAACGCTGCTGATCTGCATTCGGCAATGCCGGCGCTTCCGTTGTCAGCGTATCGAGCATGATCTTGCACTCCAGCGTTTTTTCCTCGGCATAATCTATAAACTGGATCTGCACATCAGCAAAGCGGAAGCCGTACATTTCTTCAATTCGCCGTACCCGTTTAATTACCGCCATATCGCCGTTGGCTATAAAGCCGGTACTATCATCTTCTTTATCCTGCAGCCAGAAGTAATTGTTACGCACTATCATGATCTGGTCGCCGCCGGTTAGCTCTTCTTCGCGGTAAAGTATGCGGTTACGGATCTGCTGATTATACATATTGGCGTTCTTGTTAGAGCGGCAAATAATAAGCGTGCTTTCTTTTCCAAATTTGCGGTAGGCATATTCCAAACCATCGGGTAAACGTTCGCCCATCATCCTAAAAACGTCTTTATATCCCTTTGTGGTTATCTTAGGCACCTGCTCATCGCCTTTGCGGATAATGTCGCGCATGGCGGTAACATTAAACAGTATGCCCGATTCCCTTTGCTGCCTAAGCACTTCGGTCAGCTCATAAACCACTGTTTGCAAGCCAAATTCCTCTTTAAGCAAACCCGCATTTAAAGCCGGGCTATCGTTGGCCCCAATGGGTGGTAACTGAGCAGTATCGCCCACCAGCATCAGCTTGCAATTTTTGTCGTTGTACACGTGCTGGATCAGGTCGTGCAGTAAGGAGGCCCGGCTGAACCCTCCCCCCTCGTCTGATATCATCGAGGCTTCATCGACAATGAAAAGCGTGTCTTCGGCCAGGTTTTGAGCAGGCATATAACCGCTATCCATACCCATTGCCTGTTTTTTGCGGTAAATGCGCTTATGAATGGTAAAAGCCTTACGCTCCGAATAATTGGTGATCACTTTAGCAGCCCTGCCTGTAGGCGCCAATAAAACCGATTTAAGGTTATAATATTTTAGCGCCTTAACCAGCGAACTTACAATGGTAGTTTTACCGGTACCTGCATAGCCCTTTAGTATAAAACAGGCGTAGCCGCTGTTATCGTGCAGGAAACTGTCGAGCTTATCAAATACCTCGCCCTGCTGCCGGTTAGGCTCATGCGGAAAAGCTTTGTATATATGTTCTACAGACAAATTACCCCTAACCCCCTGAAGGGGGAATTTATGGGCAAAGATACCTTTTTAACATTTATGCTTAAGTATTGAAAAATCTTTCCCTCTTTAAGGGCTCAGGGGGTAAAATATATTACATTTGCTTATCACATGACCAGCGAACCGAAACTTTATTTCAGCGCCGACTTTGTTCTGGAACGGACCAAAGATTACACCCTTTTGATCCAGCTAAATATTGCAGATTTTTCGTTTGCCATTGTATACCAAAACACCCTGCTGGCCCTTGCCCAAAACTATTCGTTAAATGAGCTGCAGCATCCCCGGGACCTGGTGCTCTACCTCGATCAGGACTTTAAAGAGGTTGTGATAGGCATTATCCCGCAGGTATTTAACATTGTGCCCAAAAGTTTGTACAAAGCAGAGCGCGTGGCCGACTTTGCCCGCATTTTAGATCTTGCAGAAACTGATAAGGTTTACAGCCAGTCGCTGGATGCGGATAACCAGGTGATCTTTAAAAACCACGACGGGATATTGCCCGCACTTTTGACGAGGTACCCCAAAACCGATGTGACATTTTATTACAAAGGCTGGTTAAAAGTGCTGCTTAAAAGTAACCCTTCTGCTCAAAACATTTACCTGGATGTGCAGCCGGGTACCTTACACATTGCCAGGTTTGTAGATGCCAAACTGCGTTTTTACAATTCGTTCAACTATTATGACATTAGTGAATTGCCTTACTTTATTGCCATGGTGATCAATGAGCTACAGTTGAATGTTTATGATATTAAATTAGTTATCAGCGGCGATACTGACGTAAATGACGACGTAATGAAAGCCCTGGCCGAATACTTCCCGCACATGAAAATTAACGAAACGCAGCAGATAGGCCACCTGCTAAGCCATATCCCCGCCCAGCATTTGTTATCGCTAACGGCTTTAACGTTATGCGCATAATTGGCGGTAAATTAAAAGGTTTAAGGCTTAACCCCCCCAATAATCTGCCCGTACGGCCTACAACAGATATGGCCAAAGAAGCCTTGTTTAATATCCTGCAAAACCAAACAGAACTGGAAGGCATAAGCGTGCTTGACCTGTTTAGTGGCACAGGTAATGTGGCGTTAGAATTCGCCTCCCGTTACGCGGCTTCTGTATTTTGTGTAGACCGCGCCCACCAGTGCGTAAAATATGTTACCGAAGTAGCCAAACAACATGGTTTGGAACAAGTAAAAACCTTAAAGGCCGATGTATTTAAATTTCTGGAGCAAGAAACAGAGCATTATGATATTATTTTTGCCGACCCGCCTTATGATCTTACCCGCATCCCGGAGATAGCAAAACTGGTGTTTGACAGAGACCTGCTTTTACCTGACGGCCTGCTGATCATTGAGCACCAATCCATGCAAAATTTAAGCAACCACCCGGCATTTGAAGAGCAGCGGAGGTACGGGCATTCGTCTTTCTCGTTTTTCAGAAAAACAGTTTAACTTTATCAGGTAAATCAAAAAAATGAAGATCGCCCTTTTCCCCGGCTCGTTTGATCCCGTTACCAAAGCCCACGTTGATATCATTGAGCGCTCTTTAGGGCTGTTCGATAAGATCTATATAGGCATTGGCGCTAACAGCACGAAATCGGGCTTTTTATCTATGGGTAAACGCGAAGAACTTTTGCGGGCAGTTTTTGATTACGAACCAAAGATCCACATTGTAGCTTATGAAGGGCTAACCATCGAATTTTGCCGGAGCATAGACGCCGCCTACATGATACGCGGTATACGCACCGTATCTGACTTTGAGTACGAAAAGGCCATTGCCCAAATGAACCACGCCCTGGCACCCGATATTGAAAGTATTTTTATTGTGAGCAAACCGGGCTATTCATCTATAAGCTCCACAATAGTTCGCGAAATTTTAAAATATAACGGCGATGTAAGCCAGTTTATTCCGAAAGCTGCGCTTGACTGCCTTTAACCAGGCTGGTTTCATGCATCACCTCAATAATTGACGGGAAGGTGTTGGCCAGTATCTCGCTCATATCTGTTTTGTTAAACCAGCGTACTTCGGTAATGCCTTCTTCCAGTTGCGGTTTTAATTTACCTTTGCCCCTGAATTTCATTTTATACCAATGGCTTTTCTTTAGTACCACAATACCTTTTATTAAATAAGCGTGGTAAGTGTTGATGATCTTGCGCCCCGAACGCCCTATCTCTATGCCGCACTCTTCCTCCACTTCCCTTACCGCGCCTTGGCGGGCTGTTTCCTCTTTTTCGAGTTTACCCTTGGGAAGGTCCCATTTATCATTACGGTAAATAAACAGGTATTCGCCTGCTTTATTTTTTACCAGGCCGCCTGCAGCCTCTATCAGCGGCACGCTTTTGCTAATTTTTTTTAGAAAAGCTTTCGGGTCTTTAGCTTCAACCACAAATGTATGTGCCTCTGCGTTAAGCACATCATGGTAAATGGTATTAAAGTCGAATCCCTTTTTTACGAGCGGATTAGCGTTTTTAGCACTGTTAGCACCATTTTGTGTAATAATAATGGTCTTATCGTTAATATAAATTCTGTAGTTTTGGGCCATGTTTAATAAAAGTGAGATTGAACAGCAGGTTGCCGAATTTCTGCTGCAAATTAAAGCAATAAAACTGCAACCTAATAATCCTTTTACATGGGCATCAGGCTGGAAGTCGCCAATTTATTGCGATAACCGTATTACCCTCTCACATCCCAGCATCCGCACCTACATCCGCCAACAATTGGTTACGCTGATTCAGGAAGAATTTGGTACCGTTAACGTGATAGCAGGCGTAGCAACGGCGGGCATCCCACAAGGCGCTTTGGTGGCACAGGAGCTTGGCTTGCCCTTTATTTATGTTCGCGCCAAACCAAAAGAGCATGGCACCGGTAAAATGATAGAGGGCGAGATCATACCCGGCCAGCGTGTTGCCGTAATAGAAGATCTTATATCTACGGGTAAAAGCAGCCTCCAGGCGGTAGAAGCGCTCCGCGGGGCAGGTTATACCGTTACGGGGCTGGCAGCAATATTCACCTACGGTTTCGATGCTGCCGACGAAAATTTTAAAGCAGCTAAATGCCGTTTTACCACGCTTTCTAATTACACCGCATTGCTCAAATATGCAGAGCAGCACGGCGATATAAAAGCCGATGACCTGGCAATATTGAAAAAATGGCGCGAAGATCCCGGTAATTGGGGGAAATAGAATATCGAATAATGAACACCGAATTTTGAATGAAAGGAAAGAAAACCACATCATTATTCTACATTCTTTATTTGATATCGAATGGCTTCATCATTCGATATTCATAATTCATTATTGGTTATTCAGGCGAAGCTGTTTTTTGTACCTTTGCGTTTCATAAAAAATTCGGGCAAATAAATGATAACGGTATCTAATTTATCTTTACGTTACGGCAAGCGCACATTATTTGAGGATGTAAACCTAAAATTTACACAAGGGAACTGCTATGGTATCATCGGCGCTAACGGCGCGGGTAAATCAACATTTCTTAAGATCCTTTCGGGCGAAATAGACCCGTCTACGGGTTCGGTAAGTTTTACACCCGGCGAGCGCATGGCAGTGTTAACGCAAAATCACTATGCTTTTGACGAATTTCCGGTCATAGAAACTGTAATGATAGGCCATAAGGAATTGTATGCCATCATGAAAGAGAAAGATGCCATTTACCTTAAAGAAGATTTTAGCGATGCCGACGGCGAGCGCGCCGGCGAACTGGAAAACCTTTTTGCCGAAATGGACGGATGGAACGCCGAAAGCAATGCGGCTACCCTTTTAAGTAACTTAGGTATTACCGAAGACCTGCATTATAAACTGTTAAAAGAGTTAGATGGTAACCAAAAAGTACGAGTGCTGTTAGCGCAAGCGCTGTTTGGCAAGCCCGATATTTTATTGCTTGATGAGCCTACCAACGACCTGGATATACAAACCATTGCATGGCTGGAAGATTTTTTAGCCGGATATGAAGCTATAGTATTGGTAGTATCGCACGACAGGCACTTTCTTGATACCGTTTGTACCCACGTGGTAGATATTGATTTTGCGAAGATGACCACGTATACCGGTAACTATACCTTCTGGTATCAAAGCAGTCAGCTGGCATTAAAACAACGAACTGACCAAAATAAGAAGACGGAAGATAAGGTTAAAGAACTGCAGGAGTTTATCCGCCGCTTTAGCGCCAATGCATCTAAATCTAAACAGGCTACCAGCCGTAAAAAGGCCCTGGATAAGATCAACCTGGATGAGATACAGCCAAGTAACCGTAAATATCCGGCTATTATGTTTAACCAGATGACGCGTGAGGCCGGCGATCAGATCCTGTCTATCGAGGGCTTGGGCAAAACTGCCAACGGCGAAATTTTATTTGATAACATTAACCTGCATGTGGGTAAAGGAGATAAGATAGCGGTACTGTCGCAAAACAGTTTGGCTACCACGGCATTTTACAAGATATTAAGCGGCGAGGATACAGATTTCCGTGGAAGCTTTAAGTGGGGCGTTACCATTAACCCCGCAGAGATACCAATTGATAATGCAGCATTTTTTGAAGGTAAAGATGATAACCTGATCGATTGGCTGCGTGAGTATTCGCCCGGCGAAAAGGACGACCAGTTTATCCGCAGTTTTTTAGGCCGCATGCTGTTTAGCGGCGAAGAAGTGCTAAAGAAAAGCAGTGTACTATCGGGCGGTGAGAAAATGCGCTGTATGTTTAGCCGCATGATGCTGCAGCAAGGCAATATGCTGATGCTGGACGAGCCAACCAATCACCTCGACCTTGAATCTATCACGGCGCTTAATAATGGCATGAAAGACTTTAAGGGCACCCTGCTGTTCACCTCGCGAGATCATGAACTTACCGAAACCGTAGCCACCCGCGTGATAGAGCTCACCCCTGCGGGCATTATCGACAAGTTGATGACCTACGATGAATTCATTAACAGCGATGTGGTGCAGCGGCAACGCGAAGAATTGTATGCAATGGCATAAAGATTAATTACTCAATTTGGAACCTCGCGTTAGCTGAGCTTTTTTTTTGAGGAAAGTTTCATAATGTGTAAAGTTTATTTTACATTTGGTAAATTAAACTTTACATATTATGAGATCACGTTTTTTATTTCCTTACTATTTCAAATGGGTGGGCCTGGGCTTAATCGTTGCCGTACACCTCCCGATTATTCACCTGCTGTTCTCAATGCATGCGCATTTTGACGAAAATGATACCGGCCTTTTTAATTACCACCACGTTTTTTTCGTTTTAACCTATGTGATGATCGTTATAGGCTTATTGATGATAGCCTTCTCCAAAGAAAAGATAGAAGATGAGCACATTTCTCAATTACGGCTCGACTCCCTGCAATGGGCGCTTTATCTTAACTATTTTATTCTTATTGTTAGCCTGGTGATCACTGCAGGAATGGATACGATAGATGTCTTGCGGCTCAATTTGTGGGTGCCCCTGGCGTTTTTCATCATCCGTTTCAGGTGGGTGTTATATAGGCTAAACCAATCATTAAATTAGCACCACCGTATCATGACTAACAATATCCGCGTTGAGCGCGCTGTAAAAAACATTACCCAGGCAGAACTTGCCGAAAAGATAGGCGTGTCGCGCCAAACCATCAATACCATCGAGAGCAATAAATACGTGCCATCAACCATACTGGCGCTAAAAATTTCGCGGGTGTTTGGTAAGCCCCTGGAAGAGGTTTTTTTGCTGGAAGAGGGGGATTAAATATCGAACCTTAAGACGTATGAAGGCCTGGCATAAGCCGGGCCTTTTTATTTAAAGCTATCTTCTTTAACCGTAACTACCGAGCTTCCTGCTCTTACCAGGCCGTCCATCCATTTAGCTACCCTGTAGCACAGATATACCATGGGTGGGGCTGCTAAAACGTCTATCGTGTAGTGTACGTGCTGTATGAGCAGCAAGATCATTATTAAAATCAAAGAGATAAGCGCAACGGTTTTTTGCCAACCCTTTTGCACACATATATAAATTAAGGTTAGCGTGGCGGTATGGCCCGAGTAAAAAAGGTCTTTAGTGATGGTGCGCTCCCCGTAAAATATACCCGTTAGTGGATCTATGAGTGGTATTACATGCACAGGCGGATTGAGCGGGAACAATGTGATAGTTAACACGCGTGTCAATACAATAAAAAAGTAAGCCCAAACATAAACCGGGATAATTGGGGGATATTTATAGGCGTTATAGATCATGAGTATTGCCATGCTCCATATTAAAAAGAAAATAAGATATGATACGTTATGGTAAGGCAGATGATCGAGCACAATATCATTAAGCATTACACCGTTACGCTGTTGGGCCCAGGCAAAAAAGTAAGGTAAAAAAGCCAGTTCTGTAAGGATGATTAACCATCCGGCATAGGTGAAAAGTTTGATCCCCTTCGTATTACTGCTAATCAATTTATTTATAAGTAAAATTAATGTACACCAAAAGTTAAGCTTTTGTGTATGTTGTGTTAATAAACGGGGCGAAATTAAAGATTTACCATTAGATAATTTATAAACCGAAATTGTATTTCGCATTATTACATTGTATTAGCATTGTTAATTCAGCAATGGCCCTAAGTTTTCGAGGGCCGGCTTGCCGGGATTATGTTTAAGTAATTATTTATAAAGCTAAGTCTGCATTTGATATTTATGTTAAATTAGCAGTCCATCATCCGCAATGAACTTCAGGGCCCCTTTTTTACATTTCTTTGCTGCGTTAGCCCTTGCAATTAACTTTTGCGCGTGCCAGAATAAGGGCGCCGTTAACCGGCATATATTAAACCACCCGAAGCTTGTTGATGAGATACTGCAGGATGCCGATAGCTTAAGCCGCGAAGATAAGGCCGACCAGGCTGCAGGGTTGTTAGAGAAAAAATTTAGTCAGATTGACGATGCCGGCCCCGGCGATCTCTTAAAAAGGCTCATTTGGTTACGGGGCTATCACCAGGGTGGCGGCAGGTATACAAAAGCGCTTGCCTATACAGATTCTATAGCTGCAGTGCTTGCGCCCCTTGCAAAGCAAAAACAGTACTCGCTTCTATACGCCGAGAACTTTCTGAACCGGGGCGATGCCTTGTTCAGGTTATCGCATTTTAATGAAGCATATATTGCTTACTACACTGCCAAGTTAAAATTGGGGTCAGAAAGGGAAGTTTGCAGTCATCCTAAACAGTTGTTTAATTTCCAGGCACGTTTAGGTAACATCAGCTACGATCAAAACCGCTTTTTAGACGCTGCATCGTGGCATAAACGGTCTATAGCGGCGTTAACAGAATGCGGGCAGGCAGCGCTTTATCCGCTCGAAATCCAGGGCGCACTGGATAATATTGGCCTGAGTTATATGCATGCCGGCAAATTAGATAGCTCGATAGCGGCATACAGGCAGGCACTTACCGTTATAGCAAATGCCAATTTGAAAACCCCGCGTAAAAAGAAAGAGCTTGAAATTGCTAAGGCCGTTGTAGTGGGTAACCTGGGTACTATTTACTATAAAAAAGGTTTAACCGATAGCGCAGTAATAAAATATAAAGAAAATATAGCCGTAAATAGTCAGCCCGGTTATGGTAATGATGATGCCTTTATCACAAGAATGAAACTGGCCGAACTTTATTTAGCCGGCAACAGGCTTAATGAGGCAGCAGTTATAATGGCTCAGGTAAAAACGCCGCCAAAAGTGCGGTTTGATCCGCAGGATAAATTGCAATGGCTTTTTTTGCAAGCCACTTACGCCAAGGCACAGGGGCGCTTAGCTGCGGCAAATAGTTTCCTGCAGGAATATATTGATGTGATGGTTGAGTTTAGAAAGAGCCAGGCCGTGTTAATGAATTCTAATTACGGTAAGGAGTTTCAGTTGCTTTCGCAAAACTTCGACGTACAAAATTTAAAACGGAAAGACCAGTTGAAAACGGCCTACCTGGCGGGCGCCTTTATTATTTGCCTGCTTGCCGGCGGCATTATTTACCTAACGTTAAAAAACAACAAAAGGATAGAAAAAATAGCGATAGATATTGCACAGCATAACCAGCAATTAGAGGTAACCTTAAAGGCGCTCGAGAAAAGTTCTATCGAAAACAGTTCGCTGCTAAATATTGTAGCGCATGATTTAAAGAACCCCATAGGTGCGGTTTACGGCCTCACTACCTTAATGCTCGAGGAGACAGGCCGCAGCCCCGACGATCTTGAAATGTTGGGCCTAATCCGGGTGTCGGCAGAGAATATGACCGGCACCATTAACGATCTTTTAGCTGCCAAAATTAACAACGTAAGCGACAGCGATAAAAGAGCAATCATTAACCTTACAGAATTGCTTGGCGAAAGTGTTGCATTACTGCGTTACCGCGCACGCGAAAAACAACAGAAAATAAAATTTACAGAGAACGATGAGATCCTAGTGATTATTAACAAAGACCAGATATGGCGCGTAGCCAATAACCTGATTGTAAATGCCATTAAATTTAGCCACCAGGGTGGTGCAATTAAAGTTTGGTGCGAAGTAATGGAAGCCCTGGTAACCGTTTGCGTAGAAGATCATGGCATTGGTATACCCCAGGACCTGCACGACAAATTATTCGAACTCACACTGGAGGCCAAACGCAAAGGCACTTCGGGCGAGGATAGTTACGGCCTTGGCCTTTATACCTCCAGGAATATTATAACATCGCATGGCGGTAAAATGTGGTTTGAGAGTGTGGCGGGGCAGTTTACCCGGTTTTGTTTCAGTTTGCCTGTGGTAAGTAAATAATATAGCCGGTTATGATCATTTAATAGAGCTATAGAAAATTGATCAGGAAGTCCCCTTTCTGCAATTAGCTTCCCTTTAAATTTAGATGATATTGTGCTGCCTTATTATTATACTTGTGCCATTATATCCCCTAAAAAATAATATGGCAGACAAGAAAAACTGGCACGACAGCCACAAAGAGTCACTCGGATTTGGCCAGCGGCTAGCCGATAATGTTGCAAACGGCATGGGCTCATGGCGCTTTATCATCATCCAAACGCTGATCGTAATTTTGTGGATGGGCTTAAACGTTATTGGTTTTATAAGCCACTGGGACCCGTATCCTTATATTTTGCTTAATCTATTATTTTCTACCCAGGCTGCTTATGCCGCGCCTATTATCATGATGGCGCAAAACAGGCAGGGCGAACGCGACCGTGTGCAAGCTAACAGCGATTATGAAACTAATGTTGAAGCTAAAAAAGAAATTGAGGAACTGCTTGCCCGCCTAAATTCTATCGAGATAGATAAACTTGATAAAATTATAGAGATGCTGGAAAAAATTGACGGCAATAAACCGGCTAAGAAATAAGGTTATTTTAAAACGTAATAAATAGCTGCCGCAAGCGGCTATTTATCGCTTATAATGGCATCCCGTTTACGGCGCTTATTAACGCTATGCGCCCTAAGCAAGTTATAAGTAAGGTTTATACCCATATATTGCGTGCTGCGGCTGCTGTTCGTGCCGTCGAAAAAGTAGTAGCCCTGCAATACGGCTACGGCAACCGTTTCTGATATATTAAAATTAATGCTGTTGCAGATCTCGGTAACTAGGCCCTGGTTTGCTTTTACCACATAGCCGGCACCAAGGCAAAGCGCTTCTGCAAACCTGCCTTTCGAAAATATATTTATTGTGGGCCTGAATTCAAAAAAAGTTGTGGTATCGCTTCCGGAGCCTATGGTGTTAAACTTGCCTGCTGCAATACCCATATCAAATATGCCGTAAGTACGCCCAACCTCAAATGATGGCGAAAACCGTTTGGCAAAACCGCCCTTGGTGTTCACAAACACATTGGTAGTTGCCCCCAGGTAAAAATACCGCGGTTCCTTGTTCTCCTTCGAGGTATCTGATTCTATAACGGTATCTTTTTTAGCTTTTTTTGACTGCGGATTGGCAATAAATGCCTTGGTAATAGTGGGCATTACCGATGGGTTTTGCGCAAATACACCGGTAACCAGGGTTAACAGTATTAACGTAAAAAATATTTTCATTTAGGGGATTTAATAAACAATGATAATATTATTAATTTATTATTAAAATACCAGATTTGTTAAAACAAAAACACCCGCCGTTTGGGGGCAGGTGCTTGCGAATAAATTTATAGTGATCTTTTAAATTACTTTAACGTTTACTGCGTTTGGTCCTTTTTTGCCTTCTTCTATGTCGAAAGATACGCTATCGTTTTCGCGGATATCATCTATCAGACCTGTTGAGTGAACAAAAACATCGTTTCTGCTTTCGCTCTGTGAAATAAAGCCGAAACCTTTTGTGGTGTCGTAGAACTTTACTGTTCCTTCTTTTTGCATTATATAAATTTTAATAAGCCGCAAGGTAACGATTAAAATTGGTTAATGGTGAGTGGTTGATTAGGTTGGGTGAGTTGAATGGGGGCATTAAGTAACTCAAATGACTGTATTTTGAATGGTGATTTATTAATTGACCATTAGCGCAATGATCATCGCATTTGCCTTCAATACAATCAACTACACACACAATCAACCATTCACTAATGTATCCCCCTCATCACCCGGCTCCATCTTACCTTATTAAAAAGGCTGGCAGTACTGTCAATACTCATCCAGGTGAACATGGCTTTGCCAACTATATTTTCTTCGGGTACAAAGCCCCAGAAACGCGAGTCTTCAGAATTATGGCGGTTATCGCCCATCATCCAGTAGTAGCCTTGCTTAAAGGTGTAGGCAGCCGCCGGTTTACCATTAATATAATAGGTGCTGCCGTTGCGGCTTATAGTATTATGCTCATAATTAACAATTAACGGCCTGTACAACGTTACTGTCGAATCGTTGAGCGCAATAGTTGTGCCTTGTTTTGGCACAGCCAGCGGGCCAAAGTTATCCAGGTTCCATTTAAACTTAGGGCTGTGTGGGTATATCTCCGGGTCATAAACGCCTGCGGGCTCTACAATGGGTTTAATGGCCTTAATATTTGCGTAACCTTTAAATGCCGCAAAGCTTTCAATCGGTATGATCATTACATAATCTTTGGGCGATAGTTGCTGGTAAACCTCTACATGCAGGTCTTGCAGTGCCTGCGGGTTAAGGTCGGTGCCGTCTGTTGTAACACGGTATGAGGTTTGGGCACGCGGCGCATTTTTAAGTGCCTTGCCGTTAATATAAACCTGCGTATTCACAATGCTGATCACGTCGCCGGGGATAGCCTGGCAGCGCTTAATGTAAGAGGTGCGCTCATCTACCGGCTTAACGGCCGAATCTACAGGCAGGTTAAAAACTACGATATCGCCATTTTTTACAGACGACAAGCCCGGCAGGCGGTAATATGGCAGCTGCAGGCCGTCCCAATAGGTTTTAATTTTAGCATCCGTTACTGTAGGTTCCAAAAACGGAATGGATAGCGGTGTTATAGCCATGCGCGCGCCGTAATGAAACTTACTTACAAACAAATAGTCGCCCGTCATCTGTGTGCCCTCCATTGATCCCGATGGTATTGCATATGCCGAAAACAGCAGGCCCCTTATTATAGTGGAAGCCACAACGGCAAACAGAATAGCATCTGCCCATTCGCGGGTTTTAGTTTTTTTTGGCTTGTCGGCAGCCTTAATGCGGTTAAATAACTGGTTCCATTTCATAACAATAGTATTTGTGATTAGCAACGCTGTTGCTATTGGATAATCTTAAAGCCTAATTGTTACATTTGATCTTAACTTTAAAAGTTTAAACCCATGAGCTGTAAACCGTTAACCCTTTTATTATTATTTTGCGCATCTTTTAGCCTGCCATGGGTTTGCATGGCCCAGGGAGATTCTACCGTAATAGCGCTTTATAAAAACGGCGCGCCGGGTTTCGAGAACAGGCGTAACGAGCCCGAGAAAGGGCCAACATACATAAGTAATATCCACAACCCAACTATAACGGTATACCTGCCCCCTGCCGGCAGGGCAACCGGTGCAGCAGTATTAGTTTGCCCGGGCGGTGGCCACCGTATGCTGGTGATCAGTTCCGAGGGGCACGACCCCGCAAGATATTTGAACAGCATTGGTATAGCTGCCATTGTGCTCAAATACCGGCTTGGCCGCGATACCCTTTCGCCGTATAAAATTGAAGTGAACGCCCGGCAGGACGGCAACCGTGCCATGCGCCTGGTAAGGGCGCACGCGGCCGAATGGGGTATAGACCCTAACCGCATTGGCATCATGGGCTTCTCGGCCGGCGGCGAAGTGGTAAACATGGTTGCTTATGATAATGCTAACCCCGGCATGCGGATAAATGATGACGCCGATAAGCTAAGTTCAATGCCAAACTTTGTGATACAAATATATCCTGGCCCGCTGTTCGTGCCCGAAAAAGTGACCAAAGATGCACCTCCGGCGTTTTTAGTGGTAGCCAATAACGATGCCTGCTGCTCTACCCCCATTGTAAAGATCTTAAATGCCTATCGGGATGCGCATGCATCTGTAGAGGCTCACCTTTATGCTAAAGGCGATCATGCCTTTAATATGGGTTACCGTTCTAAATTAGCCGGGCTTAAATCGTGGCCGCAGCAATTAACCAATTGGTTTATAGATAATAACTATTTTAACCCGCAGGCTGACATTAAAAAATGATCATTAAGGCCGAAATTTTCCCATAAATGTGACATTCAATGAATAGATGTTTAAACATTTATTATTATATTTGATTATACATTCAGAAACATGGAAAATTTTATCATACATAAATCAGAAAGCCGCGGCCTTTCCGATATCGGCTGGTTAAAAAGCCGCCACTCGTTTAGTTTTTCAAGCTACTATAACCCTGAGCGCATGAGCTTTGGTGCGCTGCGCGTACTGAACGACGATGCCGTGGACGGCGGCAAAGGTTTCGGCAACCACCCACATGATAACATGGAGATCATCTCTATCCCTTTGGAAGGCGAGCTGGTGCATAAAGACAGTATGGGCAATGAGGCGGTGATAAGCCCCGGCGAAATACAGATAATGAGCGCCGGCACCGGCATTTACCATGCCGAGTATAATAAAGATGGCAGCAAGCCGGTTAAGTTTCTGCAAATATGGGTCCACCCTAATAAGCAGAATGTAGCGCCGCGTTACGACCAGGTAAAAATAAATAGCGCAGAAAAAAATGTGTTTGAGCAGATCCTTTCGCCAAACCCGGGCGATGCTGGTGTATGGATCTATCAGGATGCCTGGTTTAACAAAGGAAACTTTACCGCCGGCACCAAAACCAGTTATAAGCTTAACAATAGTACCAACGGCGTTTATGCGTTTATTTTGACCGGCAAGGCTACCATAAACGGCCATGCGTTAGAAAAACGCGACGGCATGGGTATCTGGGATATAACCTCACTAAATGTTGACGCGGATACCGATACAGAGATATTGCTGATGGAAGTACCTATGGGAATAGCGGCCTGATAGAAAAGAAGTATTGCATTTGCAGAACCGGCATTGCACTTGCAGTGCTTAACCAACAGTTAACACGTTGAGTATGTAGGCTTAACAAGCAAATATTATCTTGCATCAAAATTAAGCTATACCGCCAATGAAAGTTTTATACGCCATACAGGGTACTGGAAACGGCCACCTGAGCCGGTCGATGGATATTGTGCCTATGCTGAAGCAAATGGCCGAAGTTGATGTATTGGTGAGCGGTATGCAGGGCGATCTGAAACTGCCATTCCCGGTGAAGTATGAATTTCATGGTATGGGTTTTGTTTTTGGTAAAAAGGGCGGCGTGGATCTTTGGAAGTCTTTTTATAATTCTAACTTCCGCAAGTTTTTAAAGGAGATAAAAGCTTTACCTATCGAAAAATATGACCTGGTGATATCAGATTTTGAGCCGGTTAGCGCCTGGGCCTGCTACCTCAAAAATAAGCCTTGTATAGGCCTGAGCCACCAGGCAGCCGTAATGGCTGATGAAGCTCCCCTGCCCGACTCGTCGGACGTGTTTGGCAAACTTGTATTAAAGCAATACGCACCGGTAACCGTTCAGTACGGCTTTCATTTCAAGTCATTCGGCAATAACATTTATACACCGGTTATACGCAAACAGGTGCGCGACATGGACGTTACTGATAAGGGCCACTACACCGTTTACCTGCCCGCTTATAATGATGAGCGCCTAATTAAACAGCTTTCGAACTTTAAGCAGGTGCAATGGGATGTTTTCTCTAAACATAACAACAAGGTTCTAAAGCACCGCAACATAACTATACAACCCATTAATAATGAGAAATTTATAAACAGCATGGCATCCGGCCGGGGCGTATTATGCGGCGCGGGCTTCGAAACGCCCGCCGAGGCGCTGTTTATGCAAAAGAAACTGCTGGTTATCCCCATGAAAAATCAATACGAGCAGCAGCTAAATGCAGCCGCGCTAAAATCTATGGGTGTACCGGTTGTTAAAAGCCTGAAAACAAAACATGCAGGCGTGATCAATAATTGGTTAGAGAGCGGGACGGTTATACCCGTAGATTATCCTGATATAACCCAGGAAATTTTAGACGGTATATTTCAACAACAGGCCTTTGAACTTTTGCCGCAGTTGTAAGCCGTGAATTAATACAAGCTTTATATTAAGCCAACAACAGAAGCCCATATTTGCATCGAAGATTTTCTTCATGCGTAATTTAATAGTTAATAAAACGAGCGGGCGAGCCGCTCTTTTTTTTTTAAAAACGCCGTCATTTAATACGCTTGTATATCAATTCGTTTTGGTCAACCAGGTCAAAGGTTGATAGGTTTAAGGTATCGTTCTTTATGGTGGTTTTGTACGTATAGCCGTTTACCTGGGTAACATCAAATACGCTTGTTTTATATTTATAATTTGCAACATATGCGTAAGGGAACTGATAATAATATTGGTCGTTGCGGTAAATGGTCATGGTAGAATCGGTTCCAAATTCAAGCCTTTCGGTATATTGTGCCAATGCCGGGTTAGAAAGCCCGCCCATAGTATGAAAAGATTGAACCCACTGCCACTTACCCGTTACGGGTGTGGCTATCCCCGCGGCCTTTAACGTGCCCATAACCGGCGTGTACAGCCCGGGTACAGGATCATTATCCGCTTTATGGCATGAGAACAGTAGCGCACAAGCGAAAAATAACAGCGTAAAAAGTTTCATTCTTAACGGGTTAGATACAATTGGTAAGTTAAAGGTAGGCAATATTGTGTGGTTCGCAAGGCAGCCAAAAATTTGGGTCTATGAATGCACATGTATATAACTATACGAGATCCGGCGCATTTCGGTTGACTGCCGCACGAATATTTTTTGCAGTAATGCGCTTTTAAACATTCAGAAAAATTTGTTCCTTTGCAGCCCGTCCAACAATCACGACTTGGTAGCTCAGTTGGTAGAGCAACTGACTCTTAATCAGTGGGTCGAGAGTTCGAGCCTCTCCCAGGTCACCTTAGTAGGCAAATCATGGTTTTTACCTGATTTGCCTGTCTTTTTGCCGTCAAAAACGCCCTTTACAATATCAAAAACGCAAATTGCTTCATTCAGTCTTGTAGTTCGATGTTGCACACCGTCAAAAGTCAAATTTTCAGGGTAGATCGAACTAATGATATTCCTTTTCCCCTTTACATCAGCACATTGATATCTCTCACGAATTAAAGAAAGGTTTTTTGCAGCTTGGTCTAATAAAGGCTTCAAGCCTCTTTCGTGAGTTGGAAGCGCAAGGAGTTTGCCCTCCAGAATTGTAATTTGGCGCTCGGAGTCATTCTTTACAATCCTGTAATCCGCGGCATCTAAAGCCCCGCATAAAAGTAGTTCTCTTGCGTTTGCAATCTTAGCAGAATGATCTGATAACTGTTTTTTATACATCATATTTTCTGATTTTTCCTGTAATGTTGATTTTTCATATAGGTTTTTAATCAGCTCTTTATAAATTTCAACATGTGCAGGGTTAATAGTGAACCGACTAAGTTGTTCCTCAAACTTTTCGTTAACCGTTTGCGCATTAAATCTAATCCCGCATTTTGGGAAACAGTGGTAATAATGATAGTATTGCCTGCATCCCTTTGAAGCGCTGCCAGTAAGCATATAGCCACACTTAGGACATATTAGAAACCCCCTAAGTGGCAACTCTTCTGGTGAATAAATCTTAATTTTATTCTTTGTTTTCCTTTCATCTAAAATGTCGATAACCTCATTAAACAAGCCCTCACTTATCAGTGCCTCGTGCTGTCCGTCTACCAAATGGGCCTCCTCATCTTTATACATCGGAATAAATATTTTACCGCAGTATACCGGATTTCGGATTACATTTCTGAAATTTTTCCGGCCACACGAAAGGCCCTTTTCATGTGCGGCTCTCCAAATCTGATCTACGTACCATTTGCCAGTTGCCAGCTGTTCGAAAACCCACCTCATGATACTTGCTTCCGGCTCATTCGGACAAATATACTTGTTGCCTTTCTCATCGGTTTTATTGACGTAGCCGATAAGCGCCTGTCCCATCCAACGACCTTCTTTGCGCGCTCTACGCATACCAAAAAAAGTATTGAGTGCCCGCCTGTCATTTTCAACTTCCGGTTGGGCCAGGTAAATAGCCAACATCAGCTTGTTTTCAGGAATAGTAATATCCAATGGCTGCTCGATAGCCTGCGGTTCCACGCCGAGATTTGTCAGCAGGCTGATCATTTGGTAAGCATCCCCGGCGTTTCTGCTGAAACGATCCCACTTAGTAAATAAAATCAACTCAGTGTGTCCTCTTTTCTTCTTTAGGATAATTAGCAATTTTTGCCATTCTGGGCGATTGAACGATTTTGCCGAATAATCCTCAAAAATTACATTCCTGACATTAATATCCTTGAGCGCACAGTAGCGTTTTAATACTTCTTCCTGACTACGTTGGGAATAGCCTTTATCGGCCTGCTCATCCGTACTAACACGTATATAAAGATCAGCTGTTTTCATCGTTGCAGTTTGGTTTTTCGTAACTTATAAGATATTGACTTACAGACAATTTAGCTAAAATATACAACAAATCCAAAATTTCTTCTGCTTGTTTTTCGTCTACGATAACACCATGTTTTTCAAGAATTCCTATAGCCTGTTCAGTGTTAATTCCTCGTTTTTGCTGAATACTAGCTTTCCTGACTTGCTGCTTCCCCTTTGATGATCCCATACCGCACTTTGCTGAAGATGCGCACAGCGTTGGCCTTGTAATTGCCTGAACCTGTACTACCTGACAAAGATTGTTTATATCTAAAATTTCAAAAGTCCAACTTCAAGTTGTGTCCATGTTGTATCCTTGTATCTCTTTAATTCTTAAAGATATTTAAGCAAGGAATACGACGACACCTTTCACGCACTATCCCAGTTTTAACGATTTGGCAACCAACCCGCGAGGCGGATGAAGTGTCAAGGCCGAAGCGCCATTTAAAAAACAAATTAAATTGCTTCGCTTGTATAGCCTTTACTTTTCATCCCGCCGGCCGGAAACTTTGCCGGATGCGGCGAAATGGGATTTTAACAATAAAAAAGCACTCAGCTGCAATATTATGATTCAACCCTTCAAATATTTATAACCCCTGGTTATAAAATACAAGTCCAGCTTTTAGCAAATGTCACTTTAGCCAATCTTAATAAATGAAATAGCTACCATTTTTTCACAGGATTTTTAATTACGTAATTGATCGCTTCCTGTTCGATCTCATCTTGCGACATCAACCTGTTTTTGGTCATGTAGGCCAGCAAGTCCTCGCGTTTTAAGTACACTTTTCCTCCGGATGGCTTATAAACAGGTAATGCCCGCCGATAAGTGAGCTTGTACATTAATGATAAGGAGATCCCCAAATAAGTGGCCGCCTCGTTAACGGATAACATGGGGTTAAACGTATTTTCCGATATGTTGCCACCTGATAAAAGCTGTTCAATCCGATTAACCTTTTCCAATAATAAAGCAACTGCTTCCGGCAATTGCTCAAATGTTAGTTTTTCCATGATGATAATTTACCACTTAAACAGTTTTCCCGCATGTGTGTTACGAAGTTTCACTCCTGCTACGGCAGCGAGGCTGGCTGTGAATGGAATATAGCGTGGTAACGCGTGATGTAACGAGCCGCCTGCCGCAAGCTGCATTTCGAACTCATTACAAGTTATTGAGCAATAAATGCTTCTGATAAACCTTTTCTACTATAATAATCAATTGTTGTATAGTCAAGTGCAAGTCGGCGATATGATTTTCGTCCGATTCGTAATTATCCCTGTAGCGAACATTTACATAAGCCTGCTTCAGCATATCGAATTGTTTGGCCTTTTCTTCATCTCCCAGCTCAAACAGGTTTGCAATGTCGGGCGTAAACATTTGGGTCATTTCTAAAAGCTTGGTCAGGTTATGCCCGCCGATGTTATAATCCAGCACGGCCTTGATGATTGCGGTCAGCAAAGATTCAGCGCATTGATGTAAAGAAAACAAAGCCGCGCCAAATGATCTCCTGTTGATATAGAACTCTGCTCCGGAAAAAAAGTCTTTACCCTGTATAAACCAGCGCTCCCAGTTGAACAAAGTCTTTTCATTAACCGAGACACTTTTGGATTGCCCAGGCGATGGCAATAAGGTATCTCCGGAAAGATAAAGCACAGGCAAAGTTATGGCCCGCCGGAAGAACCGGTTTCCGAAGGCAACACCATCAAACAGTTTGGCCACCTGCAGCACGGTCGCATGAACCGGTATAATTTCCTTGCAGCTATCCTTTATATTGCTGGCTAAGCTATGTGCATGCTGCATTTCATTGTCAGATGTAAATACCAGGAAATACAATAACTCAGGTATTGCAGGAGCTACGCCGGAATAATAGATAACCTGTACAGATGGCACCTGGTGCTTAATAACTGCAACTACCTTGCCGATAGGTTCAACAAGATGTTCCGGTATACCTGTTTCGAGCTGATAAACGGCAACGCCCGGAAATGGCTTATCAGACAAAGGCAATGTGGTATTATCATTGTCATTCACAAATAACGTTTCCGGTAAGTGTTGGCAGATGAGCCAGGCAGCGGCATACAGCCTTTGCAGGTTTTCGTAAACGGTGACCAGGTCAATGGAAGTAATGAACTCCTCTGCGCCCTTTTTTGACAAGCCATGCTCCAGCCACTCTGATAGCTGTACGCGGTACTCATGCAGGCTGTAAGCAGCGAAAAAGCCTGACAGCACCGCATATAAGTCGAGCCGCTGTGCTTCGCTTAAGCGGCTTAAAATGGCGGCTAATTCAGGATATATATTTTGTTGAATAAGTTCAATACCGAATTCACATGGAAACGCTTTCGTCAGCAGGCTTGCTGCTTCGATTAAACGAATGTTCAGCTTGTAAAAATGCAACAATCCGGCTGGGCTTCCTTTAATGTCTTTGTAATAGTCGTCCCTTAAAACAAAGTCACGCCACTGGGTCAGCCTTTCCAGGTGGCCGCTGAGGGAATCGTCTGAATAGAAATCTGATATGATACGAAGCGGATTTGCTATTTCGTGTGTGCTTAGGTGGATAGGGAAAGTATCCCACTGGTTATAAGCTGGTTCCATGACAATATAAGTTTTAATGCCTGTATTGGCTTAATTCAAATTAACGGAGCAGGAATCCCGTACCGAACCATAACGAATTGTGTTTTTTACAATTAGGCGGTTGTATCGTACATTTACAATTATTAATATATTTGAGTCATGGCAGAACCCACCTTACACATTGGAAGAAAGATCAGCAAGATTCGCGAATTACGCGGTGTGAAGCAGGAAGCTTTGGCAGCATTGTTAGGCATCAGTCAGCAAGCTGTTTCTAAAATTGAGCAAAGTGAAGAGGTAGATGATTTGGCACTTGAAAAAATTTCTCAAGCGCTAGGAGTTACGTCAGAGGGACTTAAAAATTTTAACGAAGAGGCCATTTTTAATATCATTGGTAACAATTATCATGATAACTCAAGTTCAGTACAATATCAATGTACTTTTAATCCAATAGACAAACTAGTCGAAGTTTTCGAGGAGAATAAAAAGCTTTACGAACAGCTGCTTGCCAGCGAACGTGAAAAGGTAGAGCTGCTTAAGAATTCTAAATAGTTGCCCCGTGATTAAGCTTTTTGTAGGCGGCTTTCCGCTTGATTATACCGAAGTGGAGCTGGCCAAGCTGTTACTGCCCTTTGGAGATATTGCTACCATCAAGATCGTCCGCGACAAGCAGTCTAAAAAATGCAAGGGCTATGGATTCATCGTCATGATGAACGACGATGACGCTTTGCAGGCTGTACAGGAATTAAACAACACGGTACTTTCAGACAGAACGCTTTCCTTAAAGGTTGTAGAGGAAAAACCTGTACCAGCCAAAGAATTGAAGCAGGCTGAACCAATTATTGCTCCTGTCAAAACCTATACGAAATTAGCCCGGTCTCCTGAAATTGATGTTTCGGATCGGGTGCTTCGCCCGAGAAGAAACAGGATTTAGAATTCAACTACACCATTATCTTGAAAGAACGCCGTCAACTACCCTATGCTATCGGTCTACTGATACTATGGTTGCTGGTCTTTCTGTTTAAACATTATTGGTTATCATGATTACCAGCCTGGCCTCTGCTGCCTGCGTTTCTTTCTCTTTTTCCGTAATTCTTTCAACGCATTTTCATCCATACGATCAGCATCGCCGTCAGGGCCGATAAGACGCCCGATAAGACCGAGACCAAGTACAGCCGGATCAGCCAGCGGCTCCCGAAGCTGTTCTGTTCGCTGAGGATTTTTGCCTTCTGCTCCATCTCGTGTAAAGCCTGACCGGTTGAAAGCATCTTCATTTGAATTTGCTCGATTTCCTGCCGGATCTCCCTGACCTGCATCAGCAGCTCCTCCTTGTATAACTCTTGTGCCTTGCGGTGTATCGTCTGCAATTCCGACAGCAGTTTGTACATCTGTTCCTGCGCTGATGGTTGCGGCTGCTGTTCGGTCACTGTCTGCTTCACCGGCTCGTGCAAGTTTTGCATTTCTTGTTCTACTGTTTCCCTGGCTAATTGCCTGGCGGTCTCGTTCTGGTTCATAACTGATCGAATTTTTTACGGCCTGCCATTTGAAGGCCTGGCCCAAGTGTGCACCCTTAAATAATAAACCCTCATACCCGAAAGAGATCCCGCTCACGAAACCGGTCGATGCCTGGTTGAACAAGACATTAATGCCCCGTTTTTCCAAAGATTTGATGAACTCATACGTTGTCGGTTTGTCCTTCGTTACGGCCCTGATGATCAACTGCAGCTTCTGTTTAGTGGACGGCTTATTTTTTCTTTTCACCAGCTCTAATTCGTTCTTGGTCGTCGCCCTTTCCTGCGCATGCTTGCTACTTAAAACAGGCTTCAGGCTGTGCTTGATTTCAAGCCTGCGAAGTATCTGTTCTGTCCGCTGATAGTCTTTGCTGTCCGTCACCAGGCTGCCGTCATAGCCGATACGGTTAACCAATAAATGTACATGCGGATGCCCTGCATCAAAGTGCCGAAAGATGGCGTACTGGTGCTTGTCAAAACCCATCTCCTCCAGGTACTCTTTTGCAATTGATAGGATCTTATCATCGGCCAGGTTTTCTTCCGGTGGAAAGTTCAACGAGGTATGATAAAAATACTTTTGCAGGTTCGGCCTGAGCATCCTGACCATGCTTACTTCCTTCAACACATCATGCTCATTCATGCGAACAAAGGAGCTGTCTAAAACGGTAGCCTGTTGTCTTTCCAGCTTCTGTAAATTGTAACGCAGGGCACCGCGAAACCCCTTGCCTTTGACCAGGTCTGCAGTCATTGCAGCAAGAGTTTAATGATCTCCCGCTGCATGGCCAAAAGCTCTTCCAAAACAGGCTGCGAAATAGACGAAGATTGGCGGCTGTTCAGATGCCTGACCGCCTGGTTCAGGTTCACGCCGATGCGGTGCAGTTCCCGATATAAGGCAGCTTCAATAGAGGAGTTCTTAACCGTCGGAAACCTACCCGTAAAAACTTTATGCCGTATCCAGTTAGCGGGCGATAAGCCTGCACTTTGCGCATAAGCTGCAACCTTTTTATACTCTTCAATAGTCAGCCGGATATTGACCTGAACTACTCTCCTGCGCTCCTGTTCCAACACCGGCCTTCCCATAATAAAAGACTTAAAAAGATCAATAATGTGGCCTGCATCCGGACGTACCGTAAGGATACTTATCTCATCCTCTCATTAAAATATCGTGCGCAGAAAGCATGCAATATCCTCTGTTTGCAGGCATGAAATATTGCACGTCTAAAGCTGCATATGAGATTGCCATTTCAAAAATATATAGCAAAAGTTTAAGATGCGATCCTCATCAAATTTTGCGTAGGATAGGCCGAACGCCATCACTTAAACTGACCGGAAAAGGGTTCTTTTTATGGCGGAAAGTATCTTTCTCCAACGCCTACTTCCCAATAAAGACGGCCTGTATCATAGATTCAAATGTAGTGCAGAAATCTCAAAATGCCCTGATCTGACAGCGCTCTCCGCAGGAGCAAGCACGTTTAAGCGTAGCGAAAACATTGCTTGCTCCTTTCTATTCGAGACAAAAGGCCACTATATAAAACTGCGTAATCCTGTTAAGCTATTTCCTAGACTTTGAGCCGGTAATGGGTCTTTAGACTTACCTTTTAATATCCGAAGGATGTCCTCATGTTTGTAAAAGAGGATCCCGCCGATCTTTGTAAATGGCAGGGTTCCGTTGACCCGCAGGGTTTGTGATGTCCCCGGTGAGATCTTCAACAGGTTCCTGACCTGATACTTTTGAGCCATTGGGGTAGCTCTATCTTGGGCTTCATGCCCCCTGATTTCAACTCATCAAACAGTTCCTTTTTGAACTGCTCTAAATCCCTTTTGTAATAAGCTCTACGTTCACTTTTCACTCTCCTTTCTTTGCTTATATGTTCCTAAAATTTGTTGGCAGATTAACCTTTATATGGTATAAAAAAACCGCGCTGATGATTAGATAAATTTGGCTTTCAAATTCTTCTTAACGCACGGCAAACCGAAGTTCGAAACACAACTTTGCCGATGAGGGAAAAAATAAAAAGCACTTCTTTTCCGCTACTGTTAAATCATCTCAAAACGAAAATACATAGTGGAAAACAAATAAGCGATCCTGTGTAAATTTTGAACCGAACATAGAGCAGTTAACCACCTTGGGCTACCTTCGTTGCACAAAAATATTAAAGGGAAACAGAGTAAACGATCCTGTGTCAATTTCGAACAGGAACTTCGGCAGTTGCAATACAACGAGAATGGCATAGCCACAGTACAATTGCAACAAGATTATAGAAAAGATAGCTAAAAGCAGCGATAAATTTACTAAGTCCTAATTAAGCGACCCGCTGTTCGTACAAATGCTTTTGAAATTCAATAAACAATTTGCTGATGTTGCCGACATCACCTAAAATACCTTTTGCGTCCTCAAGTGATTGATATTTATTGGTAAGCAGTGTTGGCAATTTCTCTTGATCAAGTTCATCAACGCCGCTTTCGATGTATTTGGTAAGAACAAATTCAATGAACTCTTTTTGTTTATCATTAAGTAGTGCAAAAATAGTTGCCTGGGTTACCGCTACCCTTGCTTCGCGGGTAATGGGTTTCATCTCATTATTGAATACATATTCCAATACATCGAACAGGTCGCTTTTTTCGGCGTCCATGAGTTTTTGCAGATTTTGCAATTCGTCCCTGCCAAATCCGGCTTCGGCAAGTTTTGCAAGTAGTGTTTTGCGCGTTAGCGGGTTACTCCATATCTCTCGTAATTCTTCTTCGCTCTTTAAAATTTCTGGCAGCGCACCAAACAGGTTGTTTAGAAATTCTTCGGCGGATATTGGTTTACCATTGGCGCTCCAAAACGAAGTGGACATCATGTGTTGAATTTCTAGCTCTTTACCATTCCGCAGTTTTATTTTGATCTTTTTCTTTTTCTCGCTCGGCCCATCACCATCCTGCGTGTCTTTAGGGTCGCGCGGTGGCATCGGAGGTTTTGTATCTGTCGACCCTTGTTCTGGCTCTAATGGTTCACCATCCCATTCGGGGTCGGCAAAGTGGTGGTAGGCATCTACAAAATCGTAAATAGTAAAAAACTCCTTGCCATCGAACAAACGGGTGCCACGACCAACGATCTGTTTGAACTCGCTCATCGAGTTAACCGGGCGCATCAAAACGATATTGCGGATGTTACGGGCATCAACGCCGGTGGATAGCTTTTGCGATGTGGTTAATATGGTTGGGATGAGTTTTTCATTATCCTGGAACTCCCGCAAAAACTGCTCGCCTATTTCACCATCGTTGGCTGTAACACGAACGCAGTAATGTGTGTTCTTGCTTTTTGCGTATTGATTTACGAGGTCGCGGACGGCGGCGGCATGGTCCTGCGTGGCGCAAAAGATGATGGCCTTTTCGTTTTGGTCGGCCTCATCCATGTAGATCTTTACGCGTTTCGCTTCGCGCTCTTTTATTTCGATGATCTTGTTAAAGTCAGCCTCTTTATATAAACGGCCTTCTTCTACTTCGCCTTCAATAATATTATCGTCGCTGGTGTAGATATAATCGTCAAGCGTAGTCTTGATGCGTTTAACCTTGAACGGCGTCAAGAAACCATCGTTGATGCCTTCTTTAAGCGAGTAGATATAAACAGGCTCGCCAAAATACTGATAGGTATCTACATTGTCTTTACGTTTTGGCGTTGCTGTTAAACCTAACTGCACTGCCGGCGAAAAATATTCCAATATACCGCGCCAGTTGCCTTCGTCGTTTGCGCCGCCACGGTGACATTCGTCGATGATGATAAAGTCGAAATAGTCTGCCGGATAGGCGCCGAAATAAGGAGCGGGTTTACCCTTTTTATCCCAGCCGCTCATAAAGGTTTGGAAGATGGTAAAAAAGATACTGCCGTTTGTGGGCACGCTGCCTTTTTTTGTGATCTCTTTGGGACTGATGCGCACCAAAGCATCTTCGGGAAACGCAGAGAAAGAGTTGTAAGCCTGGTCGGCCAAAATATTCCGGTCGGCTAAAAACAAGATACGCGCACGGCGGCTGCCATCGCGTTTTAAGTTCCAGCGGGTTTGGAAAAGCTTCCAGGCGATCTGAAATGCGATGGCTGTTTTACCTGTACCTGTGGCTAAAGTCAGCAATATACGTTGCGAATTATTGGCGACCGCCTCAAGTGTGTTTTTAACAGCGATTTCCTGATAGTAGCGCAATTGCCATGAGCCGCTTTTGTCTTCAAACGGCACCGCAGCGAACTTTTCGCGCCACTCATTCTGTATGGCAAAGGTTTTATCCCAAAGTTCGTCGGGTGTGAGGTAGTTGGTGACCAAACCTTCGGTGCCGGTTTTAAGGCAGATGCTGTACAATTCTTTTCCGTTGGTGGAATATGCTGTTTCGAGTTGTAATTTTTGGGCATATAGTTTGGCCTGCATTACACCTTCACCAACTTCTAGTTCATCGCTTTTGGCTTCAACCACGGCCAGTTTAATGCCTTTGTACACTAAAATATAATCGGCAATCATGGGCTTTAAGCGCCCGCCGCCGGTTTGTATTTTACCCGCGGTAATGTGTGCGTTGCGCTCGCGCAAAACCCGGGAGCCTTCTACAACACCCCAGCCCGCAGCTTTTAGCTGTGGGTCGATCAGTTCGGCGCGGGTTTCGGCTTCGTTCATACGGGTACGGGTTCTAAATTCAGTTCACCGTTAAAGGCTTTTTGTAGCAGGCTCTTTTTCAGTTCCTCTAGGCCGGCAATTTTATGTTGGTATATGGCCTCCAGTTTTTTGGTTTGGGCAGATAGCGCATCGAGTTTTTTTACTATGATTTGTTGTTCCGAAATCGGCGGAACGGCTATCTCTTGAATTTTAAAAATAGCATGGGTAATGTCTGGTTGGGCTGCATTTAAAGCAAGGCTTAAAATCTTAGCTTTAAAAATGGGGTTTTGTAACCAAATAAAGAGATAGTCTTTTGTCAATTCTGAGTTAGGAACGACTTTGAAAGAGTTGTTATGTAGCACACCCCGTTTACCACGAAACACTAATCCTAAAGAGCCTGTTCTGGTGTAGATAATATCAGACTCATTAACTAAAGCATTCTTGGGATAATTATTAGGGTCAATAAACTGTTCGACGGTGTTGTTTTTTAGATCTTTGATTCTTAATAGGGGCAAGTCGCTTTTTTCAACAAGCGCATGCCTTGTTTTCGCATTTATAGCTATTCCTTGGTAAAGTGTACAAACATCACCCAGCGTTTTCTCCTCCCAACCGTCGCCTTTTTTTTCAAAAATGCTTTGCAAATAACTTTCAAAAAGCTCGCGGGCATTTTTTAGGTTTTGCGCGACATTGGTTTTGACGCGGGCTATGGTATAAAAGGCTTCATCTAAAATGGATACGATGTGTTGTTGTTCGGACAAAGGCGGTGCATAAATGGGTAAATCCCTTACTACTGAAATTTGTACTCTTGGGCGTGTAGCACCTTTTTGCTGGGTATTAATAAAGTCGTTAGTAACAGGAGAATTAAGATGATAACAAAGGTAGCGGGTATCAATTTTTTGCGCCCTAATTCGTACTAAATCTGCGACTATTAAACCATCATCAAGATCATCAACAATTGCCGATGCTCCGAGAGGATCTCCGAGTTTAGTCATCACAATATCGCCTTTTTTATAAGAATGCCTTTTTAGTTCATTGAACTTGGATTCTGTAACAAAATCCATTTTTTTAATAGTGATCTGAAAAGGTTTAATATTTTGAATTTTCAGCACGGGAATGCCTTTATCTATATAGTCAGACCGTTGCATATTTGAGCCAAACGGCCCGTCGACGATGTCCGCTTTATAATTGTTGCATAAATTCTTTAGTGGCTTGATATGCTTTTTTACACTCATATCAATTCTAAAATAGAGTGTAAAATATTGGCTGTTTCATCATCCAAAGCTTTCATTTCGGCCAATATCTGTTGTGGCTGGCGCAAAGCGGCTTCTTCTTTTTTATTGGGGTTTTTAGCGCTTAGGTCAAAAGTTTGCGGTTCAATTTCCTCGACGTTTACACTCCATGAATTTTCGCTTTCGGCAAAAGTTTTTTGCAAGGTAACAAAGTCAGCCAAGTCCTTTTCGCTCAGGGCGTTGGTCTTTCCTAAATTACGGTCGAGGTTCAACTGGTAAAACCATACGCTTTGGGTAGGCATACCTTTCTCAAAAAACAGCACCACGGTTTTTACACCGGCGCCGGTAAAGGTACCGCCGGGCAGATCAAGCACGGTATGCAGGTTGCAGTTCTCTAACAATAGCTTGCGCAGGGCTATGCTGGCATTATCGGTATTGCTTAAAAAGGTGTTTTTTATCACCACGCCCGCTTTGCCGCCTGCCTTCAATATCTTAACAAAATGCTGTAAGAACAGGCTGGCCGTTTCGCCCGTTTTTATCGGGAAATTTTGCTGTACCTCGGCGCGTTCTTTACCGCCAAAGGGAGGATTGGCTAAAATCACATCGTAACGGTCTTTTTCCTGTATATCGGCCAAATTCTCGGCAAGGGTATTGGTATGGATAATATTGGGTGCCTCAACGCCATGCAATATCATATTCATGATACCGATAATATAAGCCAGCGATTTTTTCTCTTTACCGTAAAAGGTGCGCTTTTGCAGGGTCTCGATTTCCTGTGTGGTTAAATGCTCTTGTTTGCCTTTGCTGTGTTTCAGGTAATCAAACGCCTCGCATAAAAAGCCTGCGCTGCCAACCGCGCCATCATATATCTTATCGCCAATTTTTGGGGCAACCACTTTAATAATGGTTTTAATCAAGGGACGCGGTGTATAGTACTCGCCACCGTTACGCCCGGCGTTGCCCATGTTTTTGATCTTGTCTTCGTACAGGTGGCTCATCTCGTGCTTTTCGGCATGGGTACGGAAACGCAGCTCATCAATGCGGTTAATTACCTCGCGCAGGTTGTAACCGCTTTGTACACGGTTTTTTAATTCGCTAAAAATCTCGCCTATTTTATATTCAATGGTATCGGCACTTTCGGCATCAACCTTAAACTTTTTGAGATACGGGAAAAGGAGAATGTTTACAAAGTCAGTCAGGTCATCACCACTTTTTGCATTATGGTGGTCAATTTTGCCATCGGCACCTTTAGGCGCGGCCCAGGTGCTCCATTGATATTCGGGCGCGATAATGTTGGTATATGCTTTCCCGGTAAGCTCGGCGGCGGTTTGCTTATCTTTCACTAAATCATCAAGGTACTTTAAAAACAATACCCACGATGTTTGCTCTACGTAATCTAGCTCACTGCCGCAACCGGCGTCCTTGTGTAATATATCGTCAATGTTTTTGAAGGTCTGTTCGAACATGTTTAGTTTAGAATCGGGTTTATGCCAAACTTAGATAAAAGGGTCCGTTGTAGCAACAAGTATTGTTTTGACATTAAAATAATAATAATTCATTTTATTATAATAGGATCGCTCAAGTAAAATGCTAAAAGCTACGTATCATGATGTTAACATCTTGGAGGATATGAGGTCTGGGATCTCACGGTCAGTCTATTTAGCCTTACCAAACTAGCGTGCTTCGCTACTCCTAAAGTTGATAATGTTCAGTTATCCTTTTTCAGAAGTCACGGTGGGCAATAAGCATTCGCGATTGTCTAAGTCTGACAGGTGTTAATCCCGTTATTCAACAGATAGAAGTCTGATTACGATTCAACTGATAGGACTTCGCTTCTCGTTGGGAAAGACAAAAGCCTTCAATCAAGACCATTTTTTTTAACCTAAAATAGACGTTATGGCCTTATTGTTGCTTCAAGATTGTTTTTGTAGTATTCATTAGAAAAAATTAATTAGTAAATTATTCTATCAAAACTCTATTGTGCTCGAATTGCCCATTAACAAAATAATCACATAATTTCGGCACAGCTGGAAAATCAAGGTGTTAGCTGATCAATTTCATTCCGATCCTTTTAAGTTCGGGGAAAGCA
Source organism: Mucilaginibacter sp. (assembly GCA_965277245.1). Classification (GTDB taxonomy): domain Bacteria; phylum Bacteroidota; class Bacteroidia; order Sphingobacteriales; family Sphingobacteriaceae; genus Mucilaginibacter. The sequence goes on along the minus strand of OZ255719.1, from coordinate 840,355 downwards.
ATCAATGGTAGTGGACTATCGTTACCAGCGACATATTTAAGCGGAACAACTTCTGAAGTTAGAATAATAGATTTCACAGATATGGGGACTTTACCTTCGACGAATGCCGCCAATTGATCCTGGTTATTAATCAACCATTCGTGCCTGTCAACATGTTTCTGAATCTTTTTCTTTTGACCATCCCTACCAAAATAACTATCCATTTCGGTTTTCATTTCGTGGATATTTTTTGCCTGATGCGTGCGCTTGCACTCTACGTTATAGGCGGTATTCGTTTGCGGATCAAATACCAGTATGTCGATGTCGCCGTAATTTTTATCGGCCTTTAAATGTCCTGCTTTATCTATTTTAACTTCGTAGCTCCATACTTTCAGATGAGCTTGCGAATTAAACCAGGTATAGGCAATCTTGCGAAATTCCTTGCCCAACAATTCATTTTGTTCCCCCAATAGGCTATTGATTTTTTCTTTGCCGTACTTAAGGCGACCATGATGCAAAAGCTGATTGATCTGCCTTCCTGCAATTTCTGAGTTTCTGATACCCCATATCAACATTTTTTCACCCTTTTCGGTAAACTCGACTATTGGCCGCTTTATAATGCTGAATTCGCGATTGTATTTCCAGGGAAACACATCCTCTGTTTTATAACCTTCAGGAGGAATGAGAAAATCATTGCGCTCTTTTATGGTCATGAGACTTAACAATTTTTTAATTTTCTCCTCATCGAATTTTGAATTGGCAAGGAACTCCGCGACAAACGCCGATCTTGGCATGATCACCACTGAAGTTTCTCGCTCAGCACCCATATATAGCAATGATTTGATGGTTCCCAATAGTTCGGTATAACTCACCCCCCAATCGACAAGAAATGCTTCATCGGCGCGGTTGAGCCAGGCATCGATTTTCGGGTCATCTTCGCTGGGTTGTGGCAGACTCTCTAATCGGTCATCAAAATTTTCCATATAGTGCTCCACATCTGCCAATGTATTGGCGTGAGAAAATGGCCGCAGTTTTTCCTCAAAAAATGATTTCCCGATGCCAATTCTACCAGAGGGTAACAGGCCGATTTCCGGATCATCCAAGTTGAAATAGATTGCGTCGCTCAACATGCCGAAGGTGGCCACTTCATTCATAATAGCCAAAAGCTGGTCAACCTCATCATAACCGGGGATTTTTGTTCCTTTTGCGGGCCTCGCTGCTAAATATTCAATAAGGCATCGCAATGCAACGGATGTCTTTACTCCCTTAATTTCAGCAACCATAAGTTGTTTCACTTTTTCTTCCAGTTCGCCAAAGCAATATATCTGAGCCGGAACTTTTACCCGAGCCTTTTCATTGCTATGAATAAGACTTTCATTGAGCTGAAAAAGAAACTTAAGCAGTTCCATATTAGAGAACTCTTTCAATCGAGAATCTAGATGACTTAATAAGCTTTTTACAGCGTGCTTGCAAAAAGCAATCTTTTCGTCAGGTATTGCAAATTGCTCAGGGATCTGCGATGGATATCTAATGATACCTACTAAATTATCCAATAGCAGATTGATTTCGGCACTTGTTATCAGGTGTTTTGGGAATAACCAACGAGGGTCTAACCTGAAATCGCGCTGCGTATCAAATATAAGGATCATCTTCGCAGGGCCAAGCGGCATCACTTCGTCGATCATGGCGTTCAGTTCATCCTCGCCATAAGGTGTTTTAAATCCCTGATTCATGCCCTTCAACAGCTCCTTCATAATGACACGTTCGCCATTATTTGTTGCGCCGCGTAAAAGTTTCAATAATCCTCCTGGTATGAAAAAGGCGATGGTTCCCTTGTGGTCGTCAGCAAATGAAAACACATCATTCGTTACAGCGTCATGCAGCTCCTGAAAGTTGAGTGTTTGAAAAAATAGGCCATCCAATGAAACCTTGATTTGTAGCAAAGGGATTTCCAATTCCGCAAAACCGCTGCTTAAGTAAGAACTGATCTTATCCAGCCAAAAGGCCAACGCTTCGATAACAACCTTATAAAACGGCTTCTCAGACTCGTCTTTGTAGTCGCCGATAACCCACAAAGGTATTGGGTAAGAATTGGCCGTCAGCGTCGTTGCATCGTCCACATGCATGCGCTCGTAGATGTTTGGGTACTCTATATGCCGTTCAACTAATTCAAATCCCACACTATCACCATGGAACGTCAACATCCCACGGAAGTCTCTTTTGATCTTTGACTCGCGGTAAATGTCGGCACCCGTCCCCGGCGCAATGGAAAGGAAATTCGGCATCGGCTCGTCATTAAAATAAAAGCTCTCGTCTTTGCTTTTGTAGGTTGAATAGGCATCAATCGGGTCGAAGCTCATGAGTTGGGTATGACTGGTTAATAGCCGGTATACTTTAGCATACTTATAAAGGCTAAGATTATTCCATTTCTCAGTGACAATCAGTTGATTAAAATCGAAGACAGTAAACCATGTTAATTCTTCGCCGTTCTTTGGCTTTTGGAAACCATGTCCGCCATTTCGCCCGATCTCGGGTATCAGAAACATGATCATGATCTCCTTCCCTTCAAATCTTTCTTCTGAATAAAAGAAATCAGAAACTAACCTTACCCGCTCATTTATATCCGGGCTTTTCTTATCACCGGCAGTCTTGAAAAGGTTATTATGCTCCTCGTATTTTTCTTCAATTTGCGTGCGTTCGGGAAAAACAAGGTAACATAATTTGTTACGGTCAAACTGAAGTACTGCTTCGCGAATATTATAGTCTTTTTTGGGTTCAGGTAATTTGATAGCGGTTAAAGACCATCCCATATATTCACAGGAAAGCAGTGCATCGTTCCACAACAAATCGTGATAGTATTTTAGGAATTGTTCACCGCAATTATGCCTTATTGCCGCGCTAATTATAAACTCGTCGATGGCGACTAATTGTGACGAAATGAGCGTGAAAAACACCCTATCATTGAGTATCACGAGTGGTTTATATAGCAAAGGATTCAAGTCAGGGTCGTCCAATTTCAGATGTGGATCGGCTGCATCACATACGAAATTTAGAAACACATCGCACGGAATAAGTTTCTCTTTGCACAGTTGTTTCACTTCATCCATGCTTAGACTGAAGTCGGTTATTTTATCCGTCAGGTTAAACGCGTTCTCGCTGTCTTCTATAAACAGATTGGGCTTTAGGCCAGCATGGTCAATTATTCTTTTTCCAAACTCTAACAACAGAGTTGCCCCCTGATAAGCTTCATTTTTAAACGCGTCGGGAAGATCGTTTGTTAAAATAAAAATAGTTTCTGCCATAGCCCTGAACACATCCGCACTGCGGCTGGAAATGCCTGGCATTGCGATGTAGTTACCTCCGTGAAATAATATAGATTCAGTGTATAATCCTTCCGGTGGATCTTCCATATAGTTAACAGGGTAATTTTTGGTGATTTCGTTTTTCAACTTATCAATTTCAACTGAGTTCGAGGAATTCGCATGTTTAAAAGCTTGAAGTGTCATTTCCTCGATGCGTAGATTCTTACCATGATTTTCGGGGATTAGTTGTAATCCGGTCAGGTAATTAAGAATTTCGGCAGTATTATGATTTTTGACATAGGTCAGAAATGAATTTTTCTTAGATGCACGTTCCTTTTTTGAGGCATTCTTTATAAGCTCCTGGAATGCTTCAAAATCATGTGCGGTAAAGTTGGGTTGTTCTTCAGCTTTATTCATACAACACTTCTTATATTTAATACCGCTGCCGCATGGACAGGGGTCGTTTCTTGATATGGATGACATTATCAAAGATAAAATTACATTACCCAATTTTTTTTCAGCTAGGGCTAAAAAACGCTTTAGAAAAGCGTTAATTGTACTATTCCCATTTATTCTTTTTCAATATCCAGCAACGTGGCAAGAATGATGGGTTGTTTGTAATTTGTTGTGGCCTTATGGCCTATCTTCTCAGACATGATTTTTTTTAGTTCGGGCAATGCGAAATTTAAGGCAGCATTCCTATAGCTAAGCGGCATCGGGCTTGAGGATATTTTCGATGTCATGTTTTCATTTTCTCATATTCAACCCTTTATCCGTTTTGTATCTATCCAACCATAAACCTGTTTGGCAATACAATTTGAAATTTCGATCATGCCAATCGTGGCTTCAATTTTAGAGACGTAGGAAACGTCATTATCAACTTTGCCTATGAAAGTTGTAAGGCTTCTTTCTTTTTCTTTGGTCAATTTAGTTGCATTGGTGATATGTTTATCGCTGAAATGTATAAACCCGGAGGTAGCCTCGTACACATCGGCAATCCAGAGATAATCCACCGTCGCCTTGTCTTTTAGATAAGTGTCTGTCATTGGTTTTCCTGTTCTGTCTTTCATCTTCCTGATTATATCACCTTTCCATACATTGGTGGCAAAGGTGTGGGGTTCATCAACTAACCATGCTGCTGAGAGCCGCAAATAGTTGTCAAGGTGCGGTCTGACCAAATGTGCTGCTGATAAGAAATTGGCACTGCCGATCAGCGTTTCAAAGCCGTATATCAAAGAAAGGCTACGGTTTAAAATGCCGGAAATAAAATAGTCCAGCGGATACAGCCCTTTACCACTTTTAATCATACTTGCAGCCAACAGTTGGAACTTTTTCTCAAAATGCCCAAGTGATTTCATGTAGCCATCCAAAAAATCTTTGAGTACTTCTTCTTTTTCGGTATCGGGGATTCCAATCGGTTTCTCTGTTAACTTTGCCCAAAATGGTCTTGACGCCAACGTGATAACCTGATCGTCATTTCCAATAAACCAGCCTTTTTCGTTAGTATTATCGCTAGAGACCATTCTACCCAAGCGGCAATTTTTCAAAAGCTCATCAGTGGGTTCCTTTGCCAATAAAACAGGTTCGGCCCAGTCTGGATACTCTTCGTTTTCAATATTATACCACTTCATTTTTATTATTTTTCTCAAAAGTATTCCATACCTGCGCAGCCTATTTGCGTAGCTATTGAAAATGTTGAGTTTCAACTAAGTTTAGGCTCTGGCTAATATATTATATTACTCTTAATCTGCAATTTACGGTATTATCTGCGCTTAAGAAATACTAATGCAGCACTTGTGTTGGCGGCTTTTTGCGGTGGCAGCATTAGCGATGGCAGCGGCACCCTTTTTGGAAAAAAATATAGCGGACAGCGCGGGCCGCAGGCAATGCCCAAGAAGAATTACAAATTAAAAAAGATCAAACCGAAATCCGCAATGCGATAATCGGCAAGGAAAATCCCCGGTTAATTATGATTTTAACAACTAATATTTATTAAAGGCGATTGTTTAAATTCGTCGTTTACCTTATCTAAATTATGCTGACCATCGAACTGATAGAATCTAAAATAAAGATTATGAACCCAGACGGTTTCCACCGGCTTTGTGACCATTATCTTTTTGTAGAAGGCGAAGACGAGTATGACAGCATTGTTCCTGTAGGTCAGGTTGAGGGAAAACAAAAAGCTAAAAAAGGCACCCCGGACACTCGAATAAGAAAAATTGACGGCAGCTATATTTTTATTCAATATACGACCCAGGAGCAATATCCCAATCCCGACGCATTGGTTAAAAAACTATTAGAAGACCTGAATAATTGCTTTAATCCACGCAAGACGAAAGTCAGCATGGATAATTTGGGATTAGTAGTGTTGTGTTTCAATAGCAATATCGGTAATGCTGCAGAGGAAAAGCTTCGAGATATGGCATGGGCAAAAGGCAAAAGATTGGAGCTTATCAATCTATCCACCCTTGCGCATAAGATCATAAAAGACTATCCCTTCCTTGCAAAGGAACATTTGGGAATCGAGATCGACACTTTGCAACTTCTGCACATTAAGAAATTTATTGAAGAATATGAGCGAGGGGGTATCGCAACACCTATATCTAACCCATTTTTATTCCGGGAAAACGAACTGCAACTAATAGAATCTTCCATAGAAAAAAACCTGATCACTGTTGTAGCTGGTAAAGCGGGTGTGGGAAAAACGAAACTTGTCATAGAAAATTTGCGTTCTTTCATCAAAAAAAATCGTGGTTATCAGGCTTTTTGCATCCGTAATAAAGAGCAACCCTTACTGGATGATTTGCGCAGGCAGCTATTAGGTAAAAAGAAAAAATACCTGATATTTATCGACGATGCCAATAAAAGCATAGCTCAGTTGCACGATGTTTTAACCTTTTATCAGGAGAACCAAGCGAATTTCAGGCTAATCTTAACGGCCCGTGATTATGTATTGGCTACCATCCAGCCATTTTTAAAGGCATATCCACACGAAACCATCCATGTTAAGCCTTTCGATAGTCAGCAAATTAAAGAAATCGTTAAAGCCAAGCCATTTTCTATACGGCACCCGCTTTTTCTCCAACGTATCCGTGAGGTAGCACACGGCAATCCGAGATTGGCAATTATGACCGCAATAGCCGCAAAAAGCAGGACATTGGAGGAACTTAATAATGTCGCAGAAATCTACAAGGCATATTTCGAACGTATCAGCGGCGATAATGCTTTGCTGGTGTCAGATGAATATTTACGCGTTTTAGGTGTGCTTGCCTTTTTTCGCGTTCTTGACCGCGACTATAGCCAGGTATCGGAAAAAATACTGCCTGCGTTCCAGCTCGATGAAAATGATTTTTGGACAAAAATATATGAGTTGGAACGGCACGAAATTGTTGACGTTTTCACTGATAAGACCTCAGCCCGTTTCTCGGATCAGATCCTGGAAGGTTACATCTTTTTCCGGATATTCTTTGTCGACAAATTGTTGGACTATGCTATCATTTTAGATCGTTTTTATCCTAATTACTCAGGGCGTGTAAAATACACAGCTATCGACGCCAATAATACATTCGGTTTTGAAGACTTCGGCAGTCTGATCAAGCCATATATTTTTAATAAATATCAGCAGATCACACAAGATGGCGGCAATGCAGGCGCCTTATTGTCTATCTTTTGGTTTTATCTTCAGGATGAGACATTATTGTTTATCAAAGAACAAACTGATGCCCTGCCAGCGCCTGATACCCTTACGCTGGAAGACCGGGTTACTATAGCCAGATTTAATGAAAAGACTTTTGCATTTTCCGATGATATCACGCTGGATAAAGACGCGAAAGATGAACTCTTTGATTTGGCGATGCCATTTCTCCATAATTTAACCAGCGATTTCGACCTTGCAGTAACCCTGTTATTTAGGCTGATCGAAAAAAAACCGCGACTGGCTGAGCGATTCGTGCGGGAAATAAAAGGTGGTTTCAATTTCACTGAGCGGGATGGTATTTACTATTATTACCGTGAAGAGCGTTTTGTACGCCTGCTAAATGAAAAAACAAAAGACCGTGAGCCTATCTTTACTTATATATTTCTAAAGCTGCTCCCCCATTTTCTTAAGACGCGATTCGATACTTCATTCATGGAAGGCCGAAGTATTAATATGAGCTTTACCTAGCCCTTCGCCACACCCAAATTCCTGGAGATACGTGCTTTAATGTGGGATCGTTTTAACGCTATTTATACCGATTATCCCTCCTTATCACTCTTCAGTTTCAAGGCTGTTTTGGATACCTTCGGCCCGGATTTTCAAAAAGATGTACGTTCAGCGGATTGGTTGCATATCGAGGCGATCTTCGCAAGACACTTTCACTACAATAAATTTCCGGACGTATTTGCCATCAACGAATTTGTCAGTAAAGGTGCCCGTATGGGATTGGACAAAAAGCTTTACGCAAAAACTCAAAAAGAAGCTTTGACCCCGGAGTATAAGCGCTTTCTTGCTTTAGATTGGAATCTTCTGCGCAATCGTGAGCGTTATCCACGGGACGATCAGCCATTTAATCAATGGCACACTTGGTTCGAGGACGAGAAAACCAAAGAGATACTGGATGTGTTCAATCACAAAACTATCAAAGGGTATAAACAAACTTTTTCATTTATCGACGAGTGTACGGCTTTACAGGTATGGGATTTTTACAATGTGTCTAATGCTTCCCAAATCCTTTTTAATGCCGCAATAAAAAAGGGGATCAAGGTACTTGACCTTATGGCTTACCTTATTCATTTACCGCAGTTCAATCGCATATTCAGCTTTGACCGGTTGATGAATTATATCCGGGAATTAGCCCCCTTGTGCATTATCCCATTGGGGAAATTGTTAAATAATGCTGATTACCCTAATAAGCAATATGTATTGCTGGCCTATTATAATTCGCTTGAGGATGCCTATATAGATAAGAAAATGGCGACGGAATACCTGGCACTGCTCTCGGGATTTAATGGACGCTTTTACCTCTATTTCAATAATGTTAACAGTTACATCAAATACGATAAATTATTTCTGTTAAACGCCTTAAAGGTACTAGCGGGGAAAGATTATATTCTTAACGATAAATTTTTCGAGACACATGCTGCCGATATTCGCAACACGGGTTTAATGGAACAAGCATACCTCGAAATGATCCGCAAAGAGAATCATTATGACCATGATGGCAGTGAGTTAACCGTAATTCTAAAGCTTAGACCTTCCTTTTACATACGACTGTTGGAGCATTTGGTCCAAGAACGACACTCGAACCGGAACGACCAGGAGAAACTCGGCAAAGTTTGGGAATTACCAAATGCGTTAACGCATATAGAAAAAGCAGTGAATTTTTTGGTTTCACAACGATACTTAAATTTTCATGCTGACGAATTGCTCACACATCTATTTGACAATACGATCAAGGTAGAAGACTTTCGCGCTAATAGATTGACGTTTCTGATTGCCTATATCGAAAAAAATGCGGGTAACATAAAGCGTATAAAAAGCGTTTTTAAAATTATCAGCGGCCAAGTCCAGGAACATTTTGCCATACTGTTACATACCTACTTGAAGGCAAACAAAAGCTTTGATCAATTTCAAAAAATTCGATGGAATGATCATGGCTTGCGTTTGATCAGTGGAGACGCTATTGCGGCCGAGATAGACGAACGTGCCTGGAACCGGGTAAAGGAAGTATTAGAAGGGATGCAACCAGCTGCCGACTTCTTGCAGCACCGCGTTTTTGTTAACAAGCAAATCGCCTATTGCCAAAAGTCAGCGATTAGTGAACGAAAACATAATTTTCTGCGGAATGAATATTGAATAAAACACATCCAGTAAGTTTGCGCCGGTAAAGGGAAAAATCTAATCCTGTCCAAAATTAAATGTATACATATACCAATTTAGTTTAAGGGATTCGCTCTCTACATAGTGTTCTATTTTGGTTATGATGGATTGCCGATGCGCAGTTCCCAACAAAAATACCGCATTTCTGTATTGTTGCGTTTGACTGTACTCATAAATGTTTCTGAGCATGGTGTGCTCTCTTAAATCGTGAAGTTCAAACCAAGCCCGATATGCTTCATTGAAAGGATCCTGGTTAATGATTTTAACGCTTCCCATGTCGCATCATTGATTTCAGTTTGGAAGTGTATGCACTGATCGCTATTTAAATAAGAAGATCCATAGATTTCAGAATTACGCTGATGAGCGTTTACTGATTTTCTGTAGTTGGAGCCATTAACCTTGACGAGCCCTTCAATATGAGCTATTACCCTTTGGTGATTTTGAAAGAATTCTTCATCGGGAATAATGTCATCGATAGGCACATGCTCAGCCTTATAATTCTTGAGATAAAATCCAATTGCTTCGGTTTCTAGTTTTGCGATCCATTTTGAAATGAGAAAATCATCAGTGTGAGAAGGAGGTATCTCCTCAAAGATGACATTTGGCTTAACCAGTTCCAAATGTTCCAAAGTTCAGCCGAGTTGTAGTTGCCGTCATTTCGATGGCGTGTGTTTATCAGGGTAAAGTCGTACATGAATTGCCAGAGTAAGGATTTACCATCGTCTGCCTTTTTTTGTAACGAAGTGCTCTGGCACATCGTTGAAATTCGCATTCCTGCTGACGCCGGAATTTCGTTTGGCATATCGGTTCTTTTGCAACAAAAGATAACTATTTATTATCCCTATAAAGCATTGCACTTCCAGTTGTAAGTAATCCGTACTTAATGACGGAACATTAGAATTAAAAGAAGTATTTTGATACTGCGATCAATTATATTATCTTTTAAAAAAAGCATATTATGGAAAACTTCAGTGCCATTAAACCAGGATCAAAATCGAAACGAGAAGATGGGGACTTAGATGAAAGACGACGTGTCGGCCCCTCCTAACAAACCTAAAGATGATCCCCCTTTAAAACCAGAAAAACCGAAACCTAAAAAAATAAGTATTGTTATCAAAAACCAGTTTACCGTTATTACCGCATCAGGCAATCAAAAAGTTTTCCATGACTAACCGTGGGACTACTGCACGTTGGCACTGGTGGCCATAGCTATTTATACCTTATCTTGACGATGGGTATGACCACAGGCGAGCGTCACGCAGATTCCCAACAACAGCGTTGCTGTCATTATATCCAGCTTGGAAATTATGGTGACCTGAACACCATTATAGTTAAGCATTGAACTTCATCGTGATATACCATCTCTGAATACTTGAGTTTGGCGATTTCTTGCAGAAACGTAGTGCGACACACAGGTATAACCTCCCAAATATTATGTTAAGCAAATTTTAATCAAGGAAATTTTCAATTTTCAACAACTTACTGATTGTAAAAATTATAAGATGCTGCTAACGAACTTAAATCTGTTAAAAAGGGTTCGAAAGTTTCCCTATGGGCTACGAAGCCGCTTTACGAACTAGGGGGGGCTTTTTGTTGGGTATATCGTGAAGTCATAGCCTACAGGCATAGACATGCGAAGTGGAACACTTCGGACAGCGGAGCGTTATCTGTCATCGGCAATACAGTGAACGAGTATTAAAGCCGTAACACTCCTTTCATTTTTTATTATCTTTGCAGTCTTACTTCGGACCCACAAAAGGTTGGGGCTTAGTATGGCGCAAACTGCGTAAGTTCTTTTACTTTGTCTTTCTATTAATGCTGTTAGGACTGAATGCTTATCACACACGTGAGGCACTTGAAAAAGTGACCGATTTTATAACACTGAGCTATTCATCAAACCATCACCAAAAAAAGGAGGAAACCGTGAAAAATAACCAAAAACCCGAAAACCAGGCAAAGAACAAAGTAAACAAACCGACCCGTGACCAGAAAAGCTGCCATTGATATAGATAGCCTCGCATGAGGCTATTTTTGTTTAAATTAACGCCTAAAACTCACGACACTGCTGTACGTCGGGGATAATGACCATATCTTCAGCAGTATCGGAAATGATCCGGTTTATTTCTTCGTTTATCTCACTGGTCGCTGTTGTCGTATTTTTATGCCTTGCTCCTTTAAAGATGCCGGAAACTCTTTTTGAACGAGCGGTCTTAAACAAAACCAGCTTATGGCTATTTAACGGAAATATGATTTCTGTTTCAAAAGCAATTACGGATTGTGCATTAACATGGTTAAGCACCACTACTGGGTTATCGCAGCTGATCCAGCCCTTGCCTTTAGCCGGTTCGAGAATATAATATTGAAATTGCGATAGCCTGCGTAAAAAATAGTTCCAAAACAAAAAGCGGCTCATATTCGTCCGGTTCTTGCCGCTGGTAAATTGTGGATTTTTTATCAGTTTGGTAAACTCTGCATTTTCTTGTAGGGTATTAAAAAGCAGGCATTCTTCCATCAGGCGCTCAAATCCGCCAACTTCGATCATGTTTTCCAGCCATGCATCAAAGTAGGAAGTACGGACAAAAAGGTTCGAAACAAAATGGGCCAGGATAGATTCAGCGCGCTTGCTAAGCTTTCTACCTGTTTTCAGTTCGCGGTATAATTCCGGCAACAGGGTTTCAACTTCAGTATTCGCGGTTTCTATCATCCGAACAAACTCAGGGCTGTCGGTATCGTCAAAATCGAAATGGTCTTCTTTTGACAGGACTGATCCAATGCTTTTATGGGCAATCCAACGTTTGTTGGCTTTAGCCATTAACGGAAACTTTGATTTCTCCAGCACACAGACCCGCCATTGGGAATTTTTATCCTGATACCCAAATTGTTTTAAATAGACTTCGGATACTAAATGTTGGTTCATACTAGTCCTTCAGCTAATTGCTATAACGAAAGTAAGTAATTTGATTAGATACTAACTGGCATCCAATTGGCATTCGTAGAAGATATTATGAATTGTACTACTTTTGTGGTCAAAGTCAATAAACCTTTTCATTATGCTTAAACTGGATATCACCTTTTTATTAGCGGCAACCGTTCAAACCACTAATAAAGATGCGACAACGCATTCGTTGTATGACGTCATGAAGGACTTTGTATTGCCCGTCGTCGTTGCGTTGGTGGCAGCCTGGATCGCTTATTATGTGTTTTATAGAGGCAGTCAGCTGGAAAAACAAAAAGCGAGGTGCAGCGCAGGCAAACTACTAATGATAAGTTATCTTATTTTACCGCTTTGCTGAGGAGTATCTATAAGACCGCCGATCAGCAAAAAGAATTTTTGATGGAAGGGATCGGTCTTGCCAAGGCCGATGATGTAAATTTCCCCATAATGACCTTTCTTACTCTGCAGGATTTGAACCGCCTTATCGGCCTGGACCCTGAGGCTTATTTGCTCGCGTTTGCAGAGCATTTTGCAGGTGACAGACAAACTGCGATCAAAAACTTTCAGAAGATTCTTAATATTTGCGATTTTTTACATGATGTTTTTCAGGCGCTAAAGGATCAACTGAAAAATGGTCAGGAATTTGATTTTGAAAGAAAAACTAAATATCAGGAACTGTTTTATAACGCTTACAACTCAACTGGCCAATTTATGCTGGAACTGGAAGCGAATCCGTCGTGGCGCGACAGGTTGAATGGCTTAATGCAGGATTTTGATAAAAATCATTCCAGTAACTATGATATATCTTTTTATGATCAATATTATTTTGTACCAGTTAATGCTTTTTGTGTAGACTACTTATCCGCATCCTTGCCACTTACGCCGACATTTCATATCGTTGCAACTGGTACACGGGACGGCAAACAAGCTTTTGACCACATCAAAGCGCAAAACCAGCAATTGCTGTCCGATTTTACAGAGGAATATAATAAGATTGATCTCTGGGTTAAAGAATTGGAACAAGCGATGCAACCATTGCTTGCCGATTTTTAATAGCCTTTATAGTTTATCAAATTTTTTTAAAACACCCCCTAAAACCAAAGAATGTTACCCTTTTTTCTCAAGGCCTATGATGATATTGAACAAATTATCGAATGGGCAAATTATCTCGATGAGGAAGATTAGTAGATTAGACAAATTTAATAATAAACCGGCATGGAAAGTTCAGAAAAAGTTCATTTAGAATCTAATGCTAGCTATATAAGTGCTAATCTTCTCGACGAGCTTGATTATATCATCGGCGGTTATGGAAAGGCAAATGAAGTTTTCGTTTTTACGTTAAACACATTTCTCGAAGCTTTCGTCTTAAGTTCTCATTTTTATACTTCCAAGCAGGAAATGACACATATGAGCGTTATTTCAAAATCGCTCTTTCCAAATGGCCGGCCAGTATCAGAAATGCTATCGAAAACAGGGGATTTAAGAACAGTCGGCGGCATAGGCAATGAGATCGCGCAGGTTGTCAGCATCATAAAGATCGACATGAATGACCCGACAACATATCAAAAAAGGATCCATCAGTTTATGGAAACCGGAATAGACTACGAGGAAGCCAAGGCTAAATACTTGCATATTTCAGAAGTTAATTCCAATCAGGAGAAGTTCAAATACTTGAGTATCGGGCGCGTCGATGATGGCTTTGTTGCGACAGAAAGTTCCTACTCGCCGATCTCCTTTTATACCGACTTTGCAAAGATCAACAGTACCAACAATTTGCAGGGCGTCCTACCTTTTTATTCGTTTGAAAAATACATGCAGGTATTAGAAGGCAGAGGTGTCTCACAAACCGTCCTTAGCAATCTTTCTGTACTTTTGAATGCTGATATCAATAAAATCAGTGATTTTATTGGCTATGAGTACCAGTCTATTCCGCCACTGGTAAATATTGTGCTTTCGCAATGCCGCAGCCTTGACGACATGCCCGGCAAGATGCTGGCATTACGCAACGATTTTACCCACCTGAGATCATCAGTAGTTGGATATGAAAAGCGTATTCACCAGGCTGATTCTATCAAGCAGCAAATTAGCGCGTTAGATGAGTTTAGCGAGTTCTGGACAACATTCAATAAAAAGTACGGTGAAAACCGGCGTTTGCTTTACCGTTTTTGGGATATGGTAGATGGGTCAAAGCTGGACGAAGGTGTAAGTAAAACTATTAAGTCCGAAGATTTTAATAAACTGTTTGAAGAGATCAATTTGGGGAAGATCCTGGGCAAGGGAGCGCAAAAGGCATTAGATTTTTATAAAGAAAAAAAGATTTTAAATCGCTTTAGCGGCGTTACTGATCTTTGGCACCGCTTCGAAAATACACCGAACATCAAAAACCAAATTTCTGAGTTTGAGCGCGTGTTCAAGGTGAGCTTCAGTAACAATACTTTAAAAAGCCTTCACAATAAAATCAGTTCAATTACGATAACGAAAAACAAGAGCTGATATAAAAACCGTTTTCGAAACCGGCCTCGAACGGGTAAATGAGAACGGCTATCCTTTAGATCTTCCAGGAACTGGTTCGAAAAAAGTCTATTAGGGATTACTGAGATAAAGAGATCCCACTTGGATTCGAAACCTATAATATAGAGGCAAAAATCTGTAAATCCTGCACTAATCGGTTCGATTTTAGTCCTGTTGGGGGTAGGCTTTGAGGTAGCCCCAATAAGACTCGAACCATTAGATGACGCACAACAGACTACTTAATAATTTTAAATCGTCTATCAAATGGTTCGAATTCCGCCCAGTCTGGGGACATACTATTGATTTGCTAAATGTAGCCTCTGGCTCCCCAGACTGGACATAATTCGAACCAAATACTGGAAAATTTAAAAGTTTTGACGGCGCTACAAACCGTCATTTAATGCGGTTCGAGTCCTGCTCGGGCTTGCCTAAAATCCCAGCCTTAACAGGACTAAACTCGAACCGCTTTCTTGCAGATTTAACTGTTTTGGCAAACGTGACGGCATAAGCGAGTAATATATATCGTATTGAAAGATAAATATTTAACGCTAACCCTCGAAAAGCGCAGTCCAGTTTTTAAAATGATTCATTCAAATTTTAGTTAACATATTAGCGAAAATTGCAAATAAGAATTTAAGTCTTTCATACTGTTTGATGACGATTAAAAAGGGGTTCGATTCCCCTATGGGCTCAAATATAATGGGAACGCCATTAAATTTAGCCCCTATAGCATTCTATATTAAACAGATATTTTGGCATAAATGCGTTTGGCAAGTTTGTACGGCAGTGCAGAAAAGCCAAAGGGTTGACCATGCAAGAATTAGCCAACATTGCAGAAATTGAACTGTCGCAAGTGTCAAGAATTGAAACAGGAAAAATCAATCCAAAACTTTCTACAATCATCATTATCTTAAAGGCTTTAAAAATAGATTTGCCACAAATGTTTAAAATTTAGCTTTGCCACCAATGACATTCAAACACTCTTTAAAAAAAATAGGCGATAAAATTAAAATGGCGCGTGAACGGCAGAAGATCAGCCAAAAAGCACTTGGACGACACAATGGTGAAGATGTGTTCTACATTCAGCAGTTAGAATTAGGTTTGATTGACCCGGATGTGCCAGCTTAGAAACAAATCGAATAAATCCATCTTCTTTATTGTATTAAAGAACACCCTGTCATTAAATATAAGCATTGTTGAAACGCTTGTCAAATAATAATAATTTTTGAAGCATGCGTATCTTAAACTTCAAATCAGATTGATACCCGCATCGGCATACCCGGTTAAATCAATGTTAGTGGGGTCTTCTTCAGTGATAAGATAATTGACGTTGCTGATTTCGCATACAAGGTACGGATCATAGCGCCCCACTTTATCAAATGTAGTAAGGGCAGCCACAAACCTGGAATTATTAACCATAACCCTCTTTACCATCACATCTTGATAGTCAATACCTGTTACTCCTTTCTTAATATCGATACTGCAAATACCCAGCAAACAAAGATGCGCCTGCACACCTTGAAATACTTCTATAGCCCCGGGTCCTGTGGATGAAAACGTACGCCTGTTAAGATGCCCGCCTGCGAAGAAAACATCTATCTGCGGGAAATTCATAAACGTTGATGCAACCGGAAAGCTGTTTGTAAACACCGTTAGCGGCATATTTCTCGGCAAAGCCGCAGCCGCCGCGCTCGTGGTAGTGCCAGCATCTATAAAGATGACCTGATTGGGCTTTATTAACGAAACTACTTTCTGCGCTATTAAATTTTTGCTGATAACGTCCAATTGCTCTCGTTTTGCAAATGGGGGTGGCATGGCATGCATTGCTCCTCCTCTCACTGCTTTAAGCAAGCCACCTTCAGCAAGTTCCTTCAAATCCCGCCTGGCCGTGTCTAAAGAAACGCCCAAAAGAATGCTCAACGTATCTAAAGTGACCCGCTTGTCGGTTTCTAATTTTTCAAGAATTTTTAAATGTCGTTCTTCCTTAAGCATCAACAAATATAATCAAAAATTAAAAAATAGCAAAATATTGCAATAAATAGCATTATAACGCATATCTTTGCAGTATGAAGAAAAAGAAAATAATTTTAATTGATATGGATGGCGTTATTGCAGATGTTGCTACCCACCTTGTCAATTATTATTTTGACGCATATCGCGTTAAGATTTCTCCACAAAGCCTGGATGGCAAATCGGAAGCAGATGTGTTTCTTGAAAAAGGGGCAGTTAATACCATCGTACGCACTCCTGGTTTTTTCAGAACGTTGCCGGTAATGAGCGGCGCTGTTGAAGCGGTAATGACGCTGATGATGGATTTTGACATCTTTATCGTATCAGCAGCAATGGAATTCCCCAATTCACTTGCCGAAAAGAAGGAGTGGTTAACTGAACATTTTCCATATATATCCTGGAGAAACATCATCTTTTGCGGTGATAAGTCGATTGTTAGAGGCGATTACATGATCGATGATCATTGCAAAAACCTGGATTTATTTGACGGGAAGGCGATTCTATTTCATGCCGGCCACAATATTGGAGTTGCACACCACTGGCGGGCAAAAAACTGGCAGGAGGTGTTACAGTTTCTAAAGGAATGTGAGGCGGGCAATGATAAGTAAGTTAGGACAAATAGATGGGCAGGCAAATGGCAATGCGGAAAAGGCCAGGGTAGCAAATTCGCTTATATTTTTGGTATGCGGGTTTGCCGTATCAAGTTGGGCTCCCCTGATCCCGCTTGCTAAAACCCGCTTACACTTAGACAATGCTGCGTTAGGGACATTACTATTGTTTTACGGTACAGGTGCGATCTTGACCATGCCTACTACTCCAGGATTGTTAAGAAAGTTCGGCGTAAAGCGTGTCGTCATAGCTAACGGATTCCTTTTAGCCCTTGTTCTACCCTTATTACTGTTTATTAATTCGGTAATAATGATGGCGGGCGCATTGCTTGTTTTTGGCGCGGCCACCGGAAGCATGGACATTTCTATGAATGGTCAGGCGGTTTTGATTCAGGAGCGATACGGCCGGCATATCATGTCATCGTTTCACGGCTTATATAGCACCGGCGGTTTATTTGGATCTTTAGGCTTCAGTTTTTTGCTTAGTTTAGGCCTCTCCCCGGTAAAATCAATACTCTCCATCTCTGTGTTGCTTATCTTAATTACTTTAAGCCAGGCTAACAAATTAATCTCCGGTGCCGATATTGAAGTCAAAAAAGCGGGAAGGGGATTCAGTTTTCCGACAGGTATTGTGCTTGCTTTAGGAATTATGGCGTTTATAGTTGCGCTTACAGAAGGGGCGATGTTAGATTGGAGTGCGCTTTTCATTACGAGCTACAGGAACTATCAAGGCAAACTAACCGGCCTCGGTTATGCCATGTTTTCAATAGCTATGGCCATTATGCGTTTAACAGGCGATTCGATAGTTAACAAGCTGGGGCAAAAGCGCACAGTTATATACTGCGGCATCATCGCGGCTACCGGAATGTTCCTATTAGTCACATTGCCCTTTGTACTTGCTGCATTGATCGGATTTATATTAATAGGAATTGGCTGTGCGAACATCATACCTATATTTTTCTCCACCGCAGGTAAGCTTGCCTCCCTGCTCAATAAACCTGCATTGCCTCCAGTGATTTTGATGGCCTATGGGGGCATACTCGCTGGGCCCGCACTTATTGGATTCATCTCCGAATACACGTCCCTTCCGTTTGTTTTTGGCCTGATAGGAATTTTGGTCGCGGTCATTACTATAGCGTTCACCAGGATAAAAGTAGGTAATAATGCTAAATAAGGACTGCCTAATAGCATAATGAAAGTGGACCATCTAATTCATAAATGTCCTTAATGACTTAGCATTTTATTAGCGACTATATAATGAACTTAAGCAAACTTTGTAAAAGGCTATTTTATGCCAATAACCTTGCCCGTTTGCTCTAATGTTTGGATAACCGGCTGATCGTTTTTATCGATAAATATTTTTAACCGGGTATTACCTTTGGAGTCATTCAGAAACAGACCTACTTCTCGTTTTTATTTTTGCCGGCAAAAAAGCGTTGTTGTCCTAACTTACCTTCTAGTTTTAACTTGTTGATACCTGCATTATAATCACTGGTATCTTTAAGCTTTTGTAGGGAATCAATATAAGATGCATAAGTATACATTTGAACAGCGTCCTTATCAGGTGCTAATATTTTCCTGTCAGTATCGCAGGCTTGGCCTTCGGGTGTGGCGAAGGCGGCTTTTAAAGCTTCCAGACTATCAAAGTGTAAAATTACAATCAGAAAAAAGTTGGAATGTCCCTGTAGGGGATACAATCATATATTTTTTAAGCCGGCCATTTTTTTGACCAGCGGCACATATATATCGGTGTAATGCCGGTCAAACGCTGCTTCGTCTTTTGGTGTATTATTATGACTATCATTTTCCCTGTCATTGCACGCTTTGTATCAGTAAAAAACTTAAAATTACGTATATATAATTTTCATTATCGGTTAAAAATAAATGCCCAATTACATTTGCCTAAGCTATTTGACTTCCACACTTTTCACTTTAAAATCAATCGGCTCGCCAAATATGGATGTTTTTACTATGAATGGCACCACTATTCCGTTGCTTACGGCCCGGTAGTCGCCGTATCCGGTAGCACTGGTATTTGGGGTATCAACACGTTCTTTAATTTTATACCCGGTTTTAGAGTCGTAATAATCTTTTACACGCATACCGCTGGGCGTGGTTACCGTTATCAGATACGCCTGCTCATCACCAACTATTTGCAGCATAGGTGCAAGTTGCAGGATGTAACCGGTTTTAAATAGTTTAACTCCGGGAAAACCTTGTACTTCATTTTAATAATATTTTTATCAGCCGGAGTCAGCACTATGGGCTGCATACGCTGTGTTTCAGAAATACTATCGCCATTCATAGCAATATGCATAACAACAGCATTATTAAAGTCCGGTACAATAAGGCTTTGTGTAAATGTGGTTGTCCCGGTATGTTCATCAACTTTTACTACCTCCACTCCCTGCACCGTTGCTTTGGCCGTATCGCTAATACTTTTAACAGCAGCCAGTTTACCGGCGCCGCCTATTGCGTCAATATACTTTTTGATCACTTCTTTAGCGGTAAGGCCGCTTTGTACAGCTATTCCGCTGTAGGCATTGTTTTCAGGGTTAACGTCAGGCAAAATATGATCAGGGTCAATATCAGCCGTGGCGATCTTCGAAGTGGATTTATAGGCAAAAGTCCATTCCCTGCCGCGCTGCCATATTTTCGCAGGCAGATTAACCAATCCGGTTTTGCCGTTCTCCTCTTTTATGGCAATCGTAACAGGCATGGCCATTTCCTCGTTATTATCAATAGTGATCAGCGAGCCTCAGCAGGGTTATTATTGGTGTAATCTATCTGTTTAACAGCCTGATCGAGCTTCCATCTAGTAAAAAACCACTCATTGCAAAACCATCCCAGGTCTTCGCCGCCGCATTATCCATCGTATGAAAAAAATCATAAGGCGTGGGATGTTTAAAAGCCCAGCGTTTAATATAAGCTTGAAAAGCATAATCAAACCTGTCTTCCCCTAATATCTGTTCACGCAAAATGGTCAGACCCAATGCTGGCTTCTGATATTCAGACATGCCAGAAAAACTTTCGGGCGTTGCATCCGGGAGAGTCATGATGGAATTTGCATCCGATGGGAACATACCCGGGCCTTCGCGCTGCACGTCCTGTTTCTGGTAATATTCGCCTTTATTAAATACTTTGGTATCAACCTTATTGATGAAGGTATTAAAACCCTCGTCCATCCAGGCGTATTTACGTTCGTTGGAGCCTACCACCATCGGAAACCAGTTATGGCCGAACTTGTGGTTGGTAACTTCCCAGAGTTCGCCTTTTTTCGCGTCTGAGATGCAAAAAACTATGCCGGGGTATTCCATACCGCTAACCGTGCCCGCCACATTGGTAGCTACGGGATAGGTATAGGCAAACCATTTGTTTGAGTAAAGCTCTATGGCCGCTTTTACATATTCGGATGAACGGCCATAACTATTGTTACCTTTTGATTCGATGGGATAAACAGATTGCGCCAGGGCCTTTTTGCCGCCAGGCAGGCTAATACGTGCTGCATCCCACATAAAAGCCTTTGACGCGGCCCAGGCCACATCGCGCGAGTTTTTGCAGTAAAAGTGCCAAGTAAGCTCTTTTTTTGCAAGGTAAAATTTAGGGTCGAGTATACTTGTAGAATCCTTTACAAATAAAGTTTTATCGCTGTTTGATGCAGCCGCTAACCGGCTAATAACAACAGACGTTAAAACTTCGCCGGGGTTCACTAATTCGCCCGAGCCCGCAACTACCATGTTGGCCGGCGCAGTAATGGTATAGTCAAAGTTGCCATATTCAAGGTAAAATTCGGCACCGCCCATGTAAGGGATAACATTCCAGCCGGTAACATCGTCGTAAACTTCCATACGGGGGTACCATTCGGCAATCTCGTATATCCAACCATTTTTGGTGAGCACTCGCCCCATCCTGTCGGTGCCGTATTCCGGCACTGCAAAGGCATAATTTATTTTTACCTGCAGTTTGTTCCCGTTTGCGTGCAGGCTGTCCTTCAGCCTTATTTGCATACGGGTATCGTTCACAATATAATCGGCTTTCTCGGCTTTGCCGTTTTTTACAATGTATACGCCTTTAATTTCAGCGCCGTTGGTGTAGCCTTTTACCGGGTTGCGGCCGCCGCCAACCGGGCTGGTAGCCGTACCGCGTGAATCCTGCCGGTAAATGTTCTGATCCAGCTGGAGCCATACAAAACCCAATCCATCCGGGCTGTTATTGGTATAAGTAATAACGGCGGTACCGCTTACACGTCTGCCGCAGTATCAAGCGTTACATTAAGTTTATAATCGGCGCGGTTTTGCCAGTATTTAGGGCCGGGGGCACCGTTAGCCGTACGGTACTCATTACCGGTTTGCGGATAAAATAATGGAATAAATACCTTCGTCTGGTCGTATTTTGAAGAAACAGAATCTGCTGTCTGCGCATAAACGTTGTGTACGCCGGCAGCGAGCAATAGCATAAGGGCGGTTCTTAAAAATTTCATTTTCTGTTTTTTTTTGTGGCGATAAATGCTATTCGAACACTTCGCTGATTTGAATCACCGGTTGAATATTTGTAAACTTTGGTATATCAGCCCGGATTTTGCTCCCGCTTGCCGTCATTGCATTTTGAAAATCTGAAATAGTATCAAAGTATAAGTAACATATCACCACAAAAGGCGCCGGCGCACCGGGTACTCCGCCGGCTATTCCTTTATCAATAGCGGTAAGTTTTAAAGCGCCTGCAAACAAACCCTTAACCATTGGGATATGTTTATTTACGTAATAGTCCATATCAAATTTTTTACCTTCCCCGCTGGCATAGAGTACTGTTACTTTGATCATGCCTTTCTTAATTGCCTGATCATCAGTTGCCCTTTTTTGTTGGGACATCGCGTTAACGGTCGACAATAACATTATTAGACCTGTAAACACTATAGTTAGATTTTTCTTCATATTATTTTATGTAAGTGATAGTCAATGCCAAAACTAAATAAATAACTAAATGAATTTACATATGTTCCAACTTGTTCACCTTTGTTTCGAAAAGAACAAATACTGATGTAGCCTTCCATTAGTTTCACGCAAATTTTTGAAAAAATTATAGGGCCACTTTAAAAAAACCAATATTCAAAGATGAACGAAGAGCGAAAACGGGCTAGTACCAAGTTAACCTGCTTAACAGCAAAATGGATGTGAATAATCTTCTAAGTCCTGAGGAACCCGGTAATTAAACTAATGCCAACTATCCAACTTTATAGGAAAGAAGCACATAGTAATCATTAAAAATGCATTTTTACCTATTTAAAGCTCAATTTCGAGCAAAAACATAGGCAAACCGGTAAAGAAACAATTTGCCCAGTATGGTCAACGATCTGGAAAATTCTCGAACTTTTTTCTTAAAAGACTAAGAAGAATTGCTTAATGAATTCAAAAAATTATTAACATGTCTTTTTCGTGAGTGGAAGAATGATACAATTTACTGCCACCATGGATACCGCAGGAGGCTTTTCTTAATACCTTCATACCTGGTGTTCCAAGTTTTGCCGCTCAGTCCATCTATCATTTTTTCGGAAATTTTATGTTATTGCCCGACGTTTGCAAAAATCAGTTGTCGCCCATCGGAAGCAACATTCTGTTTTAATCATCAAATAATCGAGGAAACTAATTTCATTCTTTTCAAAATAGTAATCAACCCCCAACTCGCAACCAGGGAAACTACAAATACAATCAAAAATTTGGCAAGAGCGGGGATTTGAATACCTAATAGTGCAAATTGCAGCCAGGTGATGAAAACATAATGAAATAAATAAATGCCGTACGCATTTGTTGACATGCTTTTCCAAATTCGGGAAGTGTGATTGCGGTGATTCTTGAATATCACTATAAAAGTGAAGCAGGTGGTAACTGCTGTTGCCGTAAAAAACAGCATAAATATCAAGCTGGCGACCGTTTTTCCGATAAGGTTCGCGGCCATAAATCCATAACCCCAATAATTGATAAGTTCAACAATTCCAAATGACAGTACGCTCGATATTATCCAGGTTCGAGATGACCGCCCTAACAAACGGTTATTTTTGAATAGCTGATCCTCCCAGTGAACCGATCCCAGTATTACTCCGAAAAGGAAAAACACAAAATAAAACAGCACTCTGTTCAATTGGAAGTCAAACGGGCCAAACCCGGTCCAGGTATATTGCCCGAGCCAAAGACTCATCGGAATCAAGGAGAGTGCGACAATAAAAAACCAAATTGTAAAAAATGACCACGGTTTTTGTATTAATTTACTAAACAAGCGCGCCGTCCAAAAATAAAAACTTTCCGGCAATAAGGCTGCTAAGCAGTTAAACGCCAAAAGTAGCCAGATAAACCAGGGCGGGCCTACGGGCCATTGCTGTTGAATTAAATAATCCTTGACAAACAGACCAATGGCAAACTCGTGATTCGCCAGATAATAAGCGGGGATGTAAGCGATCGGGATAATAAACAGTTCCGCGACGACAAATGCTATGCCCAATCTTTTACCCCTGTCAGCCAGAAGTTTTAATTTGCCTTTATTTTTTAGCCCGCCAAAGAAAAACAGTCCGCTGAGCAGGAACATGAGTGCCATGAAAAATGCATCATTAAAACTTACGAAAACGTCCAGGCCCATCCACCTAATATTATCGACCACCGGGTGGGTGGAATTGATGTACGTTGTCTTATCGAAGAAAGAAAAAGTCGTATAAGCCAGCGCAGCATGGTGGGCAACAACCAAAACGGTTATAAATGACTTCAAATTGTCTATCCAGAAACTCCTGTTTAAAGTTGGTTTCATTATTTTTTATTTACTCCAGGAAAACGACGACGGGGTGTTCAAATAGTTGCATCGTTTAGATGACGTATTATAATCATGCTCCGAGCCCTTATGATCATACTTAAATCCGAACGGAAGCAAGCTCTTGTTCACCAATTTTTTAATGCCCGGCAGATCAGCAATGGTAGCTTCACGAATTTTTATTTCATTGTTCATTTGATAATACGCTATTTCGCAACCAGTCTTGTCATTCGATGGTTTCTTTTAGCCGGGCGAATTCTGAATGTAAATCATTAATCAGGTCGGCCATTATCTCTGAAGCGGGCTTGCTTTGTAAAAGTAACCCAGCGGTTTGACCTGCGTATAAAGCTAATGCTTCAAGATTGCCGGTTGTGCCTAAAATAGGACCATCATCGCTATACCTTAAAATTGGCTGCCCGTTTCGTTTATACGCTATAATTTCATTTTCATTGGGCCTGTAGCCAACAGCTGGTTGGCCGGCTTTTTCCCAGTCACTTGTCGTGCTGTTTTTGATTATCCTATGTGGAGCATTGTCCCAGCCGATATTAAATAATCTTTCGGCGTAAGTGGTATCATTTTCAGAGGATTGAGCTATTAAATGACGGTATACCGGATCGACGTCAGCTTCTTCAGACATCAAAAACCGGGTTCCCATGCAAACGCCGTCTGCACCCAGACTCAAGGCCGATAAAATTCCTCTGCCATCCGCAACGCCGCCAGTCATCACTACTGGTATTTTTATTTTATCTTTGATTGACGGAATAAGAATCGATGAAGCCACTTTACCCCAAACATGTCCGCCGGCCTCCCAGCCCTGTGCAATTATAAAATCAACTCCCTTTTGTTCGTATTCCTGTGCTTCTGTAGAAGTGCCAACTGTTTGGCATACGATGATGGAATTTCTTTTTAGTTCCGATAGATATCGGGAACTATCTCCCCAAAAGAAAGAGACAACCGGCACTTTTTCTGCTATACAAATTTTAACCCGTTCGTCTTGCTCGAAATCTAATACAAGATTTACGGCAAATGGCTTAGGGGTAAGCTGCTTTGTTCGTTTTATGTACTCCCTGGTTAGATCGGGGTTTTTCCATGATAAGGCCAGCGTCCCCAGTCCGCCTGCGTTGGAGACCGCAGCGGCTAATTCTGGTGTTGTCGCGCTACCTATAGGCGCTTGAATAATGGGGAAATCAATTTGCAGTAATCTGGTGAGGTCGGTTGTTATCATATTCAAAGTCGTTATTTTTACTAAATATGGAGAGATTCAAAGCTTTTAACCGTTATGAAAAGTGCCTGTTTTGTGCGGTGTTAAGGGGATTAATCAAAGCTTTGTTAGAGTACGTTTCCTTCTCGAATTCACTTATGTTCATTGATAAAATGGAAATATGTGGAACATCTGTTGAAGACGGCCGATTATTTTTCTTGAAAGGTTTGTCTTTTGCTCAATCGTTCTGCCTTCAAATACATATCCAAAAATGTAAATAAAATCATTTTTCGAATGGCCTCATTTATAGTACCTTGATATCATTATCAACAAAAAGGCCTATGGCGCCAGCTATCTCATAAACAGCCAGCATGATATCCTCCGAAGTATTTTATTCGAATATATTATCTGAGCATTCTATTACCAAGTGTGGCATGGTGTGCAACATTATAATTATTGTAATACCTCACTTACCGAAATGACGGGGATAGTATTTGTTTAATTAGGAAAATCAACCCGGATTGCAGCTCTGTGCGGCCCTATAGCAGCCTCATAGTCGTTAAGGCTTTTTACATAAAATGTCCCTATCGCCTATGAATGGTTGTGGTTGATTAGAGATACAATGTGCAAGCCCTTTTTCGATGTTATACTTAACTAAATTGGTGGCTATAAGCCTCGCTACCATAGGCATGTGTTTGGTTTCCTAAAACTCAAAGTTAAAAGTTTTGCCGTCCGCATAAGGGTACATGATGGTTATTTTAATTAGGCCTTTATCGGCTGTAATGATGTTTTGCTTTTTTTGACTAAATGCAGTAAAACAGGTAGTTACAAGCAGGAAAGATGACAATAGTTTTAATTTCATAATCATGTTATTGAATGGATAAATGTTAAAGTTGATTATTATGCAAATATTAATTTTATGACTTTTTATAGCCCAAACATAGTTTTAGATCAATACAACCGTTTCAAAAATGCAGCCGCTAAATGAATCTCGCTTATAAATTTTATCTACCGGGCTCTTAACCATCGGTCCATATCTGTCTTTTTACGTATTTGCTTTAAATTTAACTTTTAGAGTAGGTGTTGAAATTTAACTCACAAAAATTTATACATATTTCAGCCACCAATATCCGTGCTTAGACCTGTAGCTGGTGAACCAAAAGCATGGCCGGTAAAGCGAAACCACTATTCCTATCCACACCATGTATACGGCCCATAGAGGCAAGCCACTTTCCGCCCCCTTGGGTCTGCCAAAGCTGCCGGACGAAAAATCAAGCGCGTCCCAATGGAACCCTTGGAGCAACAGCACCATGATCAACAGCACATGTATAAGGTAAAAATGAATTACGAAATAAAATAGGGGTGCTCTACCGTACACTTCGGCAATATCTGTAAACCGGCTTTGCGCGTATTCGGCGAGCGCCAATATTAAAAACATGATTCCCAGCATTAGCAGGCAGAATAGCAGCGACGGCGGGTACTTAGTTACATTAATAAAAGACAACAACGTAAATACCGCGTTTTTTTGATGCGCCCATGGAGCGGGATCACCGTACCAGTTGGAATAACGGAGCAAGATAAAAAGCAGCAGCGCACACGATCCCAAAGTCAGGAACATTTTGCTCCGCCTGTTTTGGGGAAGCTGGAATAAACCTCCTGCCGCAAAGCCGGTAAGCATAATGCCCAACCAGGGCAGTGGTGGGTAACCCATAATAAAAACATGGTTTGAAAAAAAAGGGATAGCGGCCAGGCTAAAAAGTGGTGAAAAATAGGTCATTACGAATGAACCTGGTTGAAGGGGAATGAGCGAGACCAGGTTGTGGCCAAATATGATGATGAGCCCAAAAACACCCAGCAGCTTAGCCGGTAGTTTTAGCAACAGGGCAAGGATGATAAAGCCACAGCCTATTGCGGCAATTACTTCAAAAAGCACGGTATGAAAACCGGGGTCAAAAAACATGCCCAGGCTCACGAGGGTAAATTCTACCAGTATAAGCAATAAGCCACGTTTGGCTAAAAACACGCGGCTTCGCGCCAAATTGCTCTTTTTTTTGATGGACAGGTAAGCCGAAGTACCGGCCAGGAACACAAATGTTGGCGCGCAGAGGTAAGTTATCCACCTGGTAAAAAACAACAACGGTGTGGTGGTTACCAGGTCGGTCGGGCTTTGGTCTACCGAGTGGATGTGTATCAGGTCGCGTACATGGTCCAGCGCCATAATCATCATAACAATACCACGGGTGATATCAACGCTTTGTATTCTTTTCATTAAAAATAGTTTTAAAATTAGGATACGGAGCACAGGCTGCAATAACAAATGCGATACCGCTGAAAGCCAGCGCCGAGAATGCGGCAGTAATTTCGTTGCCGCCGCCGATAAGCGGATTGGTAACCGCATCGGGGATGTGTAAGAAAATGAACCAGGCGAAAATCATTACACCCATCAGCAAAGCTGCGGGTTTTAACAACACGTTAATGACAATGCCCGTACCGCCCGCTATTAACGCGACAGCTGCAAAATATGTCCAGAAATAGCGCCCCGGCAAGTAGGACGGCACCATGGCGGCTACAGTTTCGGTGTATAGGAAATGGCTGATCCCAAAACTGATCATCGTAATACAAAACAAAAACCGGCCAAAGGGTATAATTTTTTCCAGCAGGCGGATAATGGCTGCTGCGCTTAACCAATCATTAACGCTTCTTTTAAAGGACCCGGCTATACAAAAGGCGCCGCCGGCTAACGCGAGTTCCTTCAAAGGAAGTATCCACAAGCCCAGGTGTGTTTTTTTGTAAGGTATAACGATAAACTCAAAGGATACCTGGCCGAAAAAAAGCATGCATAACAGCACGCCGCCTAAAAGGAAAGCGATTAATCTGCCTTGCCTGTTAAGCATAATGGCCAATGCGGCTGCTATGAGCAAAATATTAAACACGCAAGCCAACGCGCTATAACCAGGGACTGGATTTGGCCATTGCGGGAATAGGAACGGGCAGAAGTCGGCATAAAAAAGTTGGTGAATGCCCACCCCTGCCAGGGCGAGTGCGTAAAAAATGCGTCCGGTTCTTTGTAGGGTTTCCATACTGAATAAATCTTTCCATGCCAAATTTCGTGTTGCTGTTCGGGGCAATCAAATACACAGCTTGTTCTTCTCAGAACAAAGCTCACCAAAGTACGACAACCGCTTTTTTTTGAATATCTTGAACGCGTTTTAACATTACAGGATATGCTTACGGATGAAGAGCTGATTGCAAAAGCTAAAATATTAATCGAAGCAAAGCTTGGTTGGGGCAAAGCCACCACCTGGACAAACCAGGATTTTATTGCACTTAGCAAGCGGCTCAGTGTTGAAACGGGGGCTGCAATCAGCCATATTACATTGAAACGGCTTTGGGGAAAAGTTAAATACAATGGATTACCGCAGGTTTACACCTTAAACACACTGGTGCAGTTTGCCGGGTACGAAAACTGGCGGGAGTTTGTGGTAAAAAACAACGTAGATCCTCGCAGCCCGGCCGCTAAGGTGCAAACCAGCGCCGGCTTACTCAAAAAGCCGAACATAGGTAAGCCTGTTTTAATCGCTGTGTGCTTTTTGTTCGCGGTAATTGGCGTCGTATGGGTATCCTTAAAGCAAAGGAATAAAATCGACCCCGCAGATTATAGTTTTAGCAGCAGGGCGACAATAAAAGCGGGAATCCCCAATTCGGTGGTGTTTAGTTTTAATGCAACAAAAGCCCCCGGAGATTCAGTTATCATCCAACAGTCGTGGGATACGACGCGTCGGACATTGGTATCGAAAAAGGAGAATCAACATACGTTGCTATACGAATTCCCTGGCTTTTTTGAGCCAAAACTCATAGTCGATCACCAGATAGTTAAAGAGCACGGGTTGCTAATCCCCTCTGACGGCTGGTTAACGGCAATCGTGCGTTCGCCCATGCCGGTTTACTTCAAAAAAGAGGATGTCGTTGGTGATGGCCTGTTGTCGCTCCCGGTCAGTAAGCTAACAGCACAAAATATCAGCCTTGTACCGCAACCACCCATGCTTTCTTACTGTAACGTGCGCAATTTCGGCGAAATTTACAGTGACAATTTTACTTTTGAAACCTCCGTCCGTAATGATTATCGTGAAGGCTCTGCTGTGTGTCAGACTACCAATATTTATTTACTTTGCGAAGGCACAGCAATATGTATACCCCTGTGCTCGAAAGGCTGTGAATCGGCCAATAATTTCTTTTTTACAGGTTACTCAGTTTCGGGGAAACAGAAAGACCTTTCTACGTTTGGGGTAGACTTCAAGAATTTCGTTAAAGTAAGAATAGAGTCAGCCAAGGGTAAAGCACGTGTTTTTGTTGATGATAAATTAGCCTTTAAGGTAGACGGCCAAATTACAAAGTCAAAAATTATAGGGATTGACTTAGTTTTTCAAGGTATAGGAAGCGTTGATTACGTTCGGTTATCAAACCAGAAAAATTCGTACGATGACGAATTTTAAAACGACACACTCCTTAACGCAATTTGTCGGGCTTTGTTCCGGAAAGAACAGGCAGAGAATTTCTTACAATGGAACTAATAAGCGCATATTTGGATTAACTCATAAATAAACATGAAAAACCCACAAGCCATCATTCCCTATTTGCTGCTGAAAGAAGCCAAACATTTTATTGAATTTGCCCGGATAGTTTTTGATGCGAACATATTGGAATGCCGGGAAAGAGATACCGGCCAGGTGATGCACGCTGAGCTGATGATCAGCGGTAGCATGATCATGGTGGCCGATGCCGCAAATGAATGGGCTGCATCCGCTAACAGTTTATTTATATGGGTGGACAATGCCGACGTTACCTATCGGAAGGCGATTGAAAATGGCGCCGAATCATTAATGGAATTAGCGGACTTTGAAACGCGCAGGATATCCGGTGTAAAAGACACTTTCGGTAACAGTTGGTGGATCACCTCTGTTTTAAGTTAAACCGATCAAATAACTCCGCTATTTATCAAGCTATTCGTTGGCTGTACGGTGTGCGCAGCAAGTAAAATCACCGGCGTTAAGTCGGTCAAATAAGCAGATGGGGTTTTTCCGGCGAATTTTTTAAAATCCCGTATAAAGTGTGATTGATCTGCATAGCCGGACTCGTAAGCGGTAGCAGTCAAAGATGTTTCTTTTTCAGTAAGGTGTTTTAAACCAATTTGAAAACGGCTAATCAGGTTATGGGTCTTTGGGGATATTCCTGTATTTTCCAGAAATATTTTTTGCAAATACCGTGAACTGACACCATGTCGCCGCGATATTTGTTCAATGCCTCCGTGAGTATCACTTTGTAAGTCTTTTAGTGCCTTACTGATCAGTTGCATCTTTTTATCAGGTTCTGCGGATATTAATTTTGCTATGAGAAATGTTTCAATCAAATCGATTTTTCCCTGAAGTAAGGGCTCATTTAAAAGCAACTCATACAATCGTTTCACCGGGGTGCCGGCAACATCACATAAATTTGATATTTGATTTGTAAAACAGTTTAAGCTATCGTTAAAAAAGTAACGGGCAGTGTGCGGATAAAATTTAATACCCAGCAAATATGTTCTGCCCTTAAGCTGAAGCGATAAGGGGCCGGTTAACTGTCCAAGCAATTCCACCGGAGGATCAACCTGAACTTTATCGCCTATATTAGAAACCCATCGTGCATCACCGAGATTGAAAACCACCTCAATATGACCATCCGGCATTTTCTTACCTTTAAAATCAACATGAACGTCAGACCAAATTAAAAAATAATACTTAATAAACGGCCTGAGTTTTTCATCGGGCAGTATTTCCTGATATTCCAGCATAGTCGATGACTTCTAACAAAAATACACAAATCAAACCGCGATTAAATAAAATTTCAAATCTTAAGCATATTTCAATTCCCCAATTTGCCGTGTACTGTTTTACAAGTTTACATTATTAATGCTATAGTTATCAGTTCGCATTTATTCAATTTACGGCCAGGAAACTATATTATTTTTGAATTATTAAAAACAAATAATATGAAAAAAAATCTTTTAAAATTAAGTTTGTTCAGCGCTCTAATAACATTTTTCATCCTTCATGCAAATGCTCAACGTTTTAACGCCGACAAGTTAGATAAGGCTAAAAACGCCATCAGCGCTAGCAACGCGGTTTATTTCCAAGCTTTTGTGAAGGGAGATTCGTCATTATTCATTAATCGGTATGCAAAAGACTGCCGGATCATGGTACCCAATGGCAAAGCGTTAAATGGGCATAAGGGTGCTTATGCATTTTATAAATTTGCTTACGACAATATAAAGCTTCGGAACGGCAAATTCGTTACAACAAATGTTTACGGCGCGGGTGATAACTACGTTGTTGAGGAAGGTGCTTTTATATTGATGGATGCGGAAGGCAAAGCATTTGACGATGGCAAATATTTGGTGGTCTGGAAAAAAACATCCGATGGATGGAAAATGTATAGGGACTGCTTTAACAGCAATAATAAAAAGGACTGATACTGTTTAATGATTGGCCAAATTTTTCTTGTGGTGCTAATTCCAATGTTGTGTGGTCTTGATTTAATCTGGTCCGTGTATTCTTTCTAATATGACGTACGTTTAATTGGCCAGTAAAAACATTCGAGAATAAAAACATGCCGCTACTCATTATGTATTGATTGTATTACACACCTGTTTCGGTTTGTTCGCATTTATTTTCGGCTGTTCCGTTTTAAAAGCGACTAAAAAAAATGGACTATTCAAAATTTATTATTTTAACCTGCTATTAATGCTTCTGACCTTGGTAACTGTAGTTGCCTGGGATTTAACATCGCTGTCGCTTAAGATGCTAGTTGTGTACGTTTGCCTGGTGCTATTGGCTGCATACACTTTTTATCGGGGTTATAAAGCAAAGAAATTGATTGAAGGAGAAGCAGAATTGCGGTCAACAACTTATCTTGATGACGTAGGTTTTACCCTGATTTCGCTTTTTGATGGATTTGTAATTGTTAGCGCCATTGACCTAAATGCTCCGGGTTGGTTAGTTGGTCTTATCGGTACATTGGGGATTTGGATCGGGAGCCAAACGATCAATCACATTAAGAAGAAAAACAATAAGCCATTTCAACATTAGAGCAATCTTTTTAAGCGGCAATAAGGGAATCGGTAATTTTGGAGAGGCTTTCCAAACAGACGTTTTACAGAGGTTTTGAAGCAAAGTTCAGAAAGATCCCGGCACTATCATATCAGCGCCACCTTTTATAAATATAGGGGGGAAGCGTGTATTGAAAGTCTGATAAGCACGTTGCTGTTTATAAAACGACCATCCTACCATATCCGACCTGTTCTGGCATATCGTCAATTACAGCAAAGCTGGTGGTAGTGATGCGTTACATGCACAAGCTTTTGAAGAACCATTTTTTGGAAGAAATTCGCGTTCTGAGCGAGTTAAGATAGTTTTTCTAATCCCTAACTGGGCAGAATTTGAACCATTTGGAAAAGGGATTCGATTCCCCTTTGGGCTAAATCGACCTCGCAGGCTCTAACATGGAATTATAAATGAAAGTATTGCAAACACGATTATTAGATAGCTAATCTTTACCCGCAATTTTCAATGCGAACTCCATTTGTATATCTTTTTTATGCAACACGTCAGTAATTGCAGGCGTAAGCGGATAATCGGGTATAATTCCTCTATCCTTAAATTTGGTTTTTTTTCCAGCTGTTTTTTCTCGCCATAATGGAATGTTCACTTTAATTTGCGTGTTTTTTAAAAATAAAGTTGATCGCGCTCCCGAGGTATTACCATAATAACCGCCTTCAGTTTCCTCCCCTACAAATTTGACGTTAGGAAATTGTTTGGCCACTTTACAAAAGTCACTGGTGGTTGAAAAGCTTTTTCCGTTGATCAATATATATACCCGGCCTTTAAAATTGTTTACAGAAGGTTGTTGTATACCAAGTTGCTCTTCTTCATTTACCGTTATTGTACCATTGGTGGTCACGATGGATGTGTAATAGGAAAACGGGCGGCTGGTCAGGTAAGAAGCCAGCAACGCGCCATTACCATCATGTCCGCCACCATTATTTCTTACATCGATTATTAAAGTGTTCACTTGCTTTTTTGATATTTCTGCAAAACTGCTTTGCAAGAAATTTTCAAAATTTTCGTGGGTTACCTCCAGTTTGTTATTTAAAAAACTCTTGATCGTCAGCAAAGCAAGATCGCCGGACGGATGGGCCAAACTCAAATATTGCGTTATGGGAACAGGTTCCGGACGGCCTGGAATATCCTTAAAGAAGGAAGCTTTCACCTGCCGCTCTTTCTTTTCCCCGGTAGCATTTATATAATTTATGGCAAACGACTCTTTATCGCCATAAACCAGCTTATATAAATACAAGAATGGGCTGTCGCCATCGTTCATGTCAGCATATTTTCCGCTTTGGGTGCTCCCGTCTGATTGGATGTAACTGAACAATTCTTTACGTAAATTATTAATGGGATGATGATCAACTGCTGTAATTTCCGTTCCGGCAATAAAACCATCATTATCATTTGTGATATAAGCCTTATCGCCAATAAAGCGGATCAATAATGGGAAAAACCTGGTTTGGCTTAGAAGCGCTTTATTGACGGCCGGCGGTAAAAAGGCGGAGGTGTGCCCATCCTCAATCTCGCTTACCACGTATCTTACCAGGCAATAAAACTGGATGAGCGTCATGGGCTGATCCAGTTTTTCTTCGCACTGGTCAAACAACCTGTCCATCTGCGATTTGCTTTTATAAGTGTATAAACCGGCATGCAAATCCTGTAAAGAATCTCTGAGCATTTTAAAATCCTGCTTTAGCAAATCGGCATTTATCGGTTTATCATCATTGGTCGATTGCGCGAATAAGCTGCCACTCATCGTTAACAGCAGTATAACAACCAGTAGCAACAGATTGATGTTTTTTAGGCAATAGTTTTCCGGTCCCGAGAATGGGATAGTTTTAAATTTTTTCATACTTGTTAAAATAGAATGTTAGCGGGATGTATATGGTGGATTAGACCGGGCTGTTTAATTAATGTTGCAAGTTTTGACCGCAATTTTTCAATTGGCCTGTTTCAGATTTTCATCAAAATAGCGCCGTATCGCATCATTGGCGTAGTCGTCATAGACTCCCTGAAAGAAATGGTCTTGACCGGGTAACAGTAAAAGGTCATAAGGCTTTCCTGCTTTGATCAGCGCATCGATCATTCTAATAGTGGTCGACAGTGGCGCGTTCGTATCACCAGTACCATGTATCAAAAAAAGCTTTCCTTTAAGATGTCCCGCAAGATGGCTATTGTTTCCGAAAGCATAACCCGCCGGATTATCCTGCGGCAATCCCATGTAGGGCTCGTTGATCTCAGCGCCTGCCGTTAACTCGCCGGGCGCTGAAGCAATGCCCGCCCGGTATATGTCCGGCGCGGTAAGCATCGCACGAAGCGCGAAATAGCCGCCCCAGGAGTGACCGTAAATACCCACCCGGTTCAGATCCATAAATGGGCGGGAACTCGCTAATTGGCGGAGCGCCGCGACATGATCCGGTATCTCGTATTTGCCTATATTTCCGTACACTATATCCTGGAAAGCCTTGCTGCGCCCGGTGGTTCCGCGGCTGTCCACTAAAAAGGTAATATATCCCAATTGTGCCAGGGCCTGCGCCTGTATGACCAGCGAATTGCCCGGCATAAAACCATGTGGCACAATGGTCGTAAAGGGTCCGGCATAAATGAATTCGACCACCGGATATTTTTTGCGGGGGTCAAAGTCAAAGGGTTTATAAAGGATACCATAAATATCGGTGCTATCATCAGCTGCCTTGACCACAAAACTCTCCGGCATATGAT
Source organism: Mucilaginibacter sp. (assembly GCA_965277245.1). Taxonomy (GTDB): domain Bacteria; phylum Bacteroidota; class Bacteroidia; order Sphingobacteriales; family Sphingobacteriaceae; genus Mucilaginibacter. Next base: position 805,297 of record OZ255719.1, on the reverse strand, counting down.
AGCCGATATCGGCCAGTTGGCTGGTATCAGCAGTTCGCAGTGTTTGTAGCAAACGTCCGTCAGTACTGCGCAGGTCCACTGAGGGCAGGTTACCTGGTGTAGAATGTGTATCCAAAAAATAGTTGCCTGACGGCGAAATCCGGATATCATGCGGGCCGTTGGCCAGTGTTAATCTTTTGAATTGCTTACCGTCAAGATTCACCCGGTAAAGATTGGTTGCGTAAAGGTCAGGCTGGGCGTTGGCCGTGAAATAAGCATAACCCGCTTTTTCATCTGTTTTAATAACTTCTATTACCGGAAAAGACCCTATAGTCAAGCAGCGGATCAGATTTCCTTCTATACTATATAAATAGAGATGCTTCCAGCCATCCCGTTCGGATAGCCAGATGAAGGTTTTCCCGTCCTTTAGTAACGTGAATTGCTTTTTCCAATTGTCCATGATAAAGTCCAGGCCAGCTACAAAAGTCCCATTCTGTTCACTGAGGATCACCCGGCTTGCGCCGGAATGTGGATCTGCTGCCAATAAATCCAGTTTTTTCCCAACCCGGTCCAGGCGCATAAAGAGCACTGCTGTCCCATTGGGTAGCCAGCCCAACGGGAATATATATTGAGCGGTATCTTTACCCACGTCTATTTTTACCTGGCCTTTGGTTTTCGGGTCAATAACAAATAGTTCTGTAATTTCCAGCGCACCGCCGGTTTTGGCATAAGGGCTCATGGCTACAGTTTCGGCTGATGTAGCATAATCAATGATCGGCAGCTGATGTACTTTCCGCACATCTGATCTTTGAACAAATAACAGGCTGCCATCAGGCGACCAGGCGGCATCAGTGGTTATCCAATCATAATTTTGCACCCCGTCCTTAGTTAATTGTAAACTGTCCAGCCATAAGTTATGATCACAGGTAGAAAGCAACTGTTCCGCAGTCTTAGCTGCCTGAGATGCAGTGAGCTGATAGCTGTTAAGATTTAAAACAAATGTTTTGCCTTCCAATGTAAATTGAACCCCTCCTTTTCCATTGACAAATTGAAAATCGGTAAAAGGAATTCCTCGATTTAACGGTTCATGTCCCAAAGCTTGTTTCAACGCCGCGCGTAAGCGCCGGTTCTCAAACAATACCATTTGCGTGTTCCGCTTAGGGCCAAATGTATAGATGACGGTGCTGTCGGACGTGCCACCTGCGAACCAGAAGTTATCGCCATCCCCATACCAATGGGGGTGCAGCGTAGTCCCACGTACCAGGGTATAAAACTTCAGGTAGCTTTGATAGCGGTCTTCAGCTGTTCTACGGTTAGTGGCCTGCCCCAAAACATGAACCAATGAACTCATGATCAGCAGACTTGTAAGTAGTGTACCTGGCTTAAACCGGTAATTTATCCTCATTATTATTTGTATTTGCAGGTGCTTTTATTTGCAGTTATCTGTAATCTTCTGGAGTATTTGCTTTAATTGGTCAATCTCCCCGGCGGAAATATCCGCGATTGCCGTTTTGCGGTTGGCCTCAACGACCGGTTCCATTTTCGCGATAAAGCTTAATCCTAAATCCGTTATGCTGATATTAAAGCGGCGGCGGTCACCTGTATGAAAATCCCGGTGAAGCAGCTTTCTGCTCACCAGGTTCTCAATGATTCGGGTGACCGAGGCATGGTCCTTAAAAGCATTGGCAGCAATTTGCTGTTGGGAAATACCGGGATAATCTTTAATGATATTTAGGATCAAGCCTTGATCTATGGTAATTTCAAAGCCGCTGGCATTCAGGTTCTTTTGGGCAAATTGCCGGTAAGATTTTATTGCTTTTTCAATGCTGTAGAAAACCGTTTGTTCGGGTGGAGTCATGTCGTATATTTATTGATGTAAATATATTTGATATATCACATAAATACAAATAGCTGTTTATAATATCAAGTCGATGATTCAGCATAGTCATTAAAGACGTTTAATCTTTATTCGCTAATTTCAGCGCAAGTTCCATTTGGACATCTTTCTTTTGTAGTACGTCACTAATCGTCGGCGTTAGGAGATAATCCGGAATTATTCCGCGATCCTTATATTTTGCCTCGGGGACGGCGGCTTTATACTTCCACAAAGGGATATTCACTTTAACCTGGCTATTGGGTAATATCAGCGTCGTCCTGGCTCCGGAAGTATTGCCGTAATAGCCGCCGCCAGTTTCTTCGCCAATAAATTTTACGTTCGGAAACTGCCTTGCAATACCGCAAAAATCAGTTGTCCCCGAAAAACATTTCCCGTTGATCAAGACAAACACGTTTCCTTTAAAATTATTTTCACTTGGTCGTTGTAGCGCTAACTGGTCATGATCTTTAATGGCAAATTTGCGTTTTGTCGTTTCAATCGAGGCATAATAAGCAAATGGCCGGCTTGTTAAGTAAGCTACTAGAAATGCCCCGTTTTCATCATCGCCGCCACCATTGTCCCTTACGTCTATAATTAGTTTTGTAATGTCTTTATTGCCAAGGTGCTTGAAGCTGCTTTGCAGAAACTTCCTGAAATCCTCATGTGTTGCCTCCAACTTATGGTTTAAAAATGTTTTCATGGTCAGCACCGCGATAGCATTTGACGGATAGGTTAGTTTTAAATATTGCGTAACATTTTCCGGCACCGGGCGACAGGGGATATCTTTAAATAAGGTAGCATTCACCTGTTTTTCCATCTTTACGCCACCGGGCAACTTATAGGTGATAGCAAAGGTTTCCTTATCGCCATAAACCAGTTTATACAGATAGAAGAACGGGCTGTCCCCGTCGTTCATTTCGGCGTATTTTCCGCTTTGGGTGCTCCCATCTGATGGTATATAGCCGAACAATTCCTGACGTATTTTACCTATTGGACGATGATCAACTGCTGTAATTTCAATCCCCGCAGTTAAATCTTCATTGTCGCAAGTCGTATAAGCTTTATCGCCGATAAAGCGGATTAATACCGGGAAAAACCTGGATTGGCCAATGAGCGCCTTATTAACGGAAGGGGGCAGAAAGGCGGAGGTGTGGCCGTCCTCAATCCCGCTTACCACGTATCTTACCAGGCAATAAAACCGGATGAGCGTCATGGGCTGATCCAGCTTTGCTTCACACTGATCAAACAACTTATCCATCTGCATTTTGCTCTTGTATGTGTATAGACCGGCATGCAGGTCCTGTAGAGAATCCCTGAGCATTTTAAAATCCTGTTTTAACAAATCAGCCTTTATCGGTATATTATCATTGGTCAACTGAGCGAATAACCTGCCGCTCATCATCAACAGCAGCATCAGAACCAACAGCATTCTATTGGTATTTTTCAGGCAATGGTTTTCCGGTCCCGAGATCGGGATAGTTTTAAATTTTTTCATTATTAGTTTAAAATAGAATGGTTAGCGGGTTGCGTATTTGATGTAAATAAAATAAGCCAAGAAACTAAAGGCAAGACATAAACTCATGATGGCCATCATGGTCATTACAGGCGGGTTGTAATACCCAACCAGAAAAAAGCCTATAGCCGCATTAAATAGGATAAAGAAAAAGTTGATAGCCTGATGTTTTGTTTCGTCTTTCTCTGGCTGGAGCAACTGTTCGGCTACATGGTCGGGGACACCCTTTTCAATGATCTTATTTTTTAGGCGATAGGCATGCAAAGCCTTCAACGTTTTAATAATAAAAGAAGAAGCCAGGTAGATGACGATAACCACGGTTCCATTGATGATGATCTGTCGCAAAGCGTCTGCGTCTGCGTTTGCCCCGCCGCCCTGGGCACTTGCAGTAAACGGCAGAACTATTGAACTGTATATGATCGATTTTTTCATTTTTTACGGATATATTGGATGAGACCGGGTTGTTCAATTAATGTTGCAACTTCCTAACTGAATTTAATAGTAAAGTTTGCCCTCCCAATTTATGGTTGAGTTCGATCACTCGAAATACGATGATCGTAACCGCAAATATAACAACAGTAGCTAACACGGCCGGCTGGACATTTGTCATAAGATCGGCCATTACATTCCGATAAACAAAAGCCGGAACAGCAATTAATAAGAAAGCGAAAAGCCCTATTAGATAATCGGAAAAATACCACTTTTCAGTAGTTGGCTGTTCGATAATTATTTGATCTAATACTGCTGTTGCCAGGTCAAATTCAAAAACAGGTTTGGCGCTTGCCTTCATTTCTTCAACAATCAGCCTGTACGCACCTGCATTTAGCCTACAGTGTTCGCATAGATCAATATGCGTAATTGTTTCTTCATCAGTTAATTCGCCGATAGCATATTGCTGTATATTTTCCTCAGAAACATGTAGTTTATTCATAATTCTTCCCTCTGATATTTCTTTGCTAAATTGTCTTTTAACATTTTTCGCGCCCTAAATAAGTAGCTTTTAATAGTTCCCGGCGGCAGGCCGGTGATTGCCGCCAGTTCATCGTAGCTTAATTCCTGAAGGTGAAATAAGGTGATCAGCGTTTGATAAACTGGCGGTAACTGTGTAATTTCATGTTGTAAGATTCCCGACAGTTCTTTTTTAAACAAAGAAATATCGGTGTAGTTATCACCTGGATGTAATGTAATTTCTTCAGAAATATTTCCAATGAGTGGTAACTTTTTCTTTTCCAAATAATGAAGGCAGGTGTTATAGGAGATTTGCCCAATCCAGGTAGATAATTTGGATTTGAACTGGAATCCCGCTAAGTTGTGAAACGCTTTTAAAAAAATATCTTGGGCGATATCTTTTCGTTCGACGCTATTAGGTATCATTTTAAAAACGATCATAGCAACCAGCCCTTCAGTATTTTTTACGATAGTTCCAAAGGCGTGTTTATCACCACTTAGTATTTTTTTGACCAGATGCTGATCAGCCAGTTGATTTTCAATTTGATTATCCACTTTTTTGATGAGACCGGTAACAGAGTGTAAAGTTGCAATTAAACACCAATAATTTTTCCGTTAGTATTTTAAATCAGGCAGTAGTCTGATCAGATGTAAAAACATAGCTTGAAAGTTATTTCGCCTCCTTGAAACCTGAGTAAATAATCGATTGGTATTGTATCCTACGATGCCGGCTTTCACCTGCCCGGGCGCGTTCGCTATATTGATACGATCTCAGCTTCGCCCGATTTCCTGCTTCTCAACAGGATAATGCTTCATCCCTGCATGTCAAATAACAAGTGCTTGCCTCCGGAATCCGAAGACCTGTTCACCTTTCTGCCACAGGCAGATAGGTTGAGCGGTTACTGTCAGCCGCAATGGCTTCCAGTTTTTCCCGGTCAATCCCTTTTTGCGAGATGAAGATTTTGGATTTGAAAGGCTTGAATAAGCCTTCAGAAATCCAGCGGTCAACCTGCGACCGGCCATACAGCCGGTACGCTTCAGCCTTGCTGATCCACGCCTTTTGAAGGCCGGATTCTGCAAGCATTTTTGAAGTAGCTGTGTTTACAGCTTCTTTGAAAATGCAGGCCAGCTGCTCAGGTTTCATCATCATCTCCCCGGTAATCATGGGGGCAAAGCACCCGTTATTTGCGTTCTTCAAAAAGTTCAACTTTTTTCTGCACCCCTAATTTTACCCTTGTACCCGTTTGATTTACAGTTATTTATATTTGAAATAAAAATTAAGGAAATGGCTTGAAGCCAAAAAAGCCCGTCTTTAAAAGACGGGCTGAAAAGAAATTAGAGAATTTGTTATCTGCTTCCGGTGGTTGATATTGCCGGAACTGCTAAACCAACCTTGTCTCTATAATTGAATTGAACCATATGAATTTTTCAACTTCATATATTTAAGTCTTAAGACAGCATAGTTTAGTGGATTACTTTAAAATCTTATTAAAAAAGGTTGCCGCAAGAGTGTCCACCTTCAAATGAACTTCGTGCCTGTTTACTGCTGGGTCGTCAGAAAAATATAATGGATACTTATCTTTAACATCTTGGTCGGCCTCGCTTAACATTACATAGTGGGAAGTTTTCCCGCCAAACAGGAAATAGCCAGCATTCTTAATTAGCTGATGGTAATGTGTTGCATTTGTTTTTATCGGAGCCATGCTATCAGCAGCCGCGCCGATAATGTAAATTGCCCCGGTCAAATCGTTTAATTGCTTTTCCGACCGATACCCAGGACCCAGTCCTGGTAGCATTGCAAAGAAAGCCTTAATCCGATTGTCCTTTAAGTGTGGCACGTGCTGACTGCCGTAAACCAATTTAGGGTCATCCAATTCTTTAGCTATACCAGGAAACTCCGGAAATTCGATCTCCTTATGCCCAATTGTTTTGTAATACGTAAGCATATAAAGATAATCCAGCTGACCACCCGCAAGCTCAATAACAGTGTTGCCTCCGAAAGAATACCCTGCCGCACCGATACGCTGAGGATCTATGACCGCTTTAAAATCATTATCATTTAACAGTTCCGTCAGGGCAAAGCTGATGTCCTGCGGCCTTTCCCAGGGTTTAAGTATTTCTATCGGCACCATATTGTCCATCGTATCGCCCCAATGGTCTACCGCTGCAACAATATATCCCTTTTTTACTAATGCCTGAGCCAGCCATTCCAGAGAGAGGCGGTTACCACCGGTTCCATGGGAAATCAATATTAATGGCAGCTTACTTGTCGGGAGCTTACCATCACGAACCGTATATTGACGCACAAATGGCGAAAATACCCTGTCTGCCTGTTTTATTGAATCAGTTGTTGGATACCACACTTCGGCTGTTACAGGCCGGTTACGTGACACGTCTATAAAATGGAACGTTCGCTCACCGATATTCACCTGGGCATGTGCTGGCGAATAATGAATAATGATCAATAACAGCGAAACTGCCTTTATAATTTTTTTGCTCATTGTCTTTATTTTTTGTATGTTCAAAACAAGTGATTCTTTGCCTGATTAAAATTGACTTATGTTAGTTAATTGATCAGCCTTACTCACTATGATGCCATTAAAAATAAGAAGTTTATGAGTGAAATGGGGTTTGAAAAAATGAAGCAGGCAATCTTTAAATTTCAAAAACTTGACGATAGTGAATGGCAAGCGTTTTCAAAGAAACTAAAGATTTTGGAGTTCAAAAAAGGGCAGTATCTTATCAGGGAGGGCCAGGTGGAACAAACGCTTTTCTTTCTCCATACCGGCGTAGCGCGCAGCTATTTTATTAATGACGGCAAAGAGCTAACATTTGATTTCGTATTTGAAGGAGAATTTGTAACCGCTTATTATTCCTTTTTAACCAGAACGCCCAGCCAGTTCTACATAGAATTACTAGAGGACGCCACAACGGTAACCTTATCTCATAAGTCCTTGCATGGGCTCTACGACCGATATCATAACATAGAGCGCTTCGGCAGACTTGCCGCTGAATACCAATTCACCAAAAGAGTAAAAAAAGAAATAGAGATGATTTCACTATCGGGTGAAGAACGTTACGACTTGCTTGTAAAAAACAGACCGGATGTTATACAAAATATCGCGGGCAAAGACATTGCATCCTATCTGGGAATCCGTCCGGAAAGCTTAAGCCGCATCAGAAAATTATATATAAAAAACTGAACTGCCGACTAAGGTAATAAGCGCCTCTGTTCCAGTATTTGCCATCGATCAATATTCTTTAATTTTCAAAATAAGCTTTTCCAAAGTGGCTATAACAAAATCTTTATCATGCTGCTCAATTTGATAAGTGCTTTTTCGCATACTATTCCACGAAATTGTTTTGACCTTATCCGTAGATAGATAAGGAACAATCAAGCGGAAAATAATACTCAGAGAACTTGCTAATAAAATTTTGCTGTCATCTGCTGCCTTTAGGAGTATACCGAGTTGATCTACACTAAATTTAAATAAGACTTTGGCAACCGGCTTTTGCGTGTTTGTCGGTTTGCGGGACAAAGCTTTGATATTCGGCAGGTGTTTTTCGTATCGTTTGCGGAAGATTTTAGCAACGTACTGTATGTGTAGCAAAAGGTTTTCACCGGTTTCGGCCAGGGGATGTTCGGAAGGATATGCAGCAAGGTTAAGCTTAGCCTGCTCCTCCAGCGACAAAAGGGATTCATAATAATGAGAAACAGTTGTTTTGATCTTTTTATCCGAAAAGAGAAAAAAGGTGCTCCGTTTCAAATCGGAAAGCACTTCCCGAAGTTCCAGATCGAATTTATTTTCGATCATATCCAGTTGCTGCTTTTGTAGTTCAGTAACTTTCGTTTTCTCCGGGTTTAGCGTTATGCCAATAATATCATCAAGCCATGAATATGGATATTCCTGCCCTGTTGCTGTGTAGTTCGCTTTCACTGCTCAATCTTTAATGTCTGTAAATTTTTATACAAACTTCTTGCCTTATAAGTAATTGAACAATAGGTAATTATACTCATTTCGGCAATATGGTGGAAAACCACTATATAGATTAGACCGCAATAGATAATTTATTAAGCATGGCAACCCTGTTATTTACGCTTGTCTTTTCATAAATATGCTGCAGATGGTTTTCAACCGTTTTGCCCGAAATAAATAGCTTCTCGGAAATGTCCTTATAGCTTAGACCTTGCCTAACCAAAAGCGCAATTTCGATTTCCCGTTTAGTTAATTTATAAGATTGGCACGCCTGCCGGAAATTCAGATTCCATTCAGGATCGTCAGTTATGCTCCGAATGTGATGAACCCTTGCTGCGCTTCTGATAGAATTTCGGATACAAATTATAGTACTCCCGATAATCCCACTATTGGAGCACAGGACTTGAAGCATTTGGTTATTTTCAACCAGACTGAATATCGCAAAAGATATCCAGGGGCCAATAAAATCCGTAAACAGCTGTTACATCAAGATATTTTGATGGGTTTTCAGAAAGGTCCCGTGTATTGCTGAAAACTTTGAACCTGATCCATAGCAACGATATTAAGGACATCATTGGCGTGATCATTCCATAATCGAGATCAATTACCAGGCTGCCTTTTACTATGAAGACAACTGAAAAGAAAACTAAAGACGGTAGGCAAACAAGTATAGGAATACGACTGGAAAGGTGCCATCGAATCGAACTCAGTTCATATGCCTTGGTAAAATAATAAGGGAAAAATAAGGTAACTGATAGTCCGCTTCCATAAGTCAGCATCATCTGATTGAAAATCGTTATCCGAAAGCTCGGATCAGGAAACAAGCCTCCGGTAATATTATACAGCATCATCAAGGCAAGTAAAATCAACAACCGCTTTCTTTGGCCATCCCGTGCTTTAAACAGATAAATAACCAACTGAAAGACAAAAAGCCCTGTTTCCACTGCACTGAAAATAAGGGTTATAAAATGAATATGAGTTTCAAACATAAACATACCGGTTATATGTCGTTAGCCTGATTATTTCAAGGCTAACGCTGCCATCTGATTACTACAGGTGCATATTTATTATTTATTTCCGGCAGTGATTTGAAGTACGCGATCAACCTCGACAAATGCATCCAACACCTTTTGTAATTGCGCCGTGGTATGGGTTGCCATAACATTCATTCTGATCCTGGCATTCTTTTTAGACACGGCCGGATACATAATTGGATTGGTATAAACCCCGGCCTTCAAAAGCAACCTTCCGGCTTCGAGTGTTTTAGCAATATCGCCCACTTTGACAGGTACGACGGCAGATGCGGTAGTGCCAACATCAAATCCCCGGTCAATTAAACCCTGTTTTAAAAAATTTATATTACCCCATAATTTGATCCGCCATTCCGGCTCTTCATCGACAAGACCCAATGCCTTTAGGATACCGGTTACCGCCGGGGTTGCTGTTGTAGAAAACAAGTGCTGTTTTGACTGGTATTTTAAATAGGTAATCATGTCTTCGCTTGCAATCACATATCCGCCGATATTGCCAAGCGCCTTGCTAAAGGTCCCAGTGATGATATCAACTTGATCAAAAGCATCGAACACTTCAATTACGCCTCTGGCGGTTTCGCCCACCACACCAATTCCATGGGCATCATCTACGATCAGGTAGCCGCCATAGCGATGGGTAAGCTCAGCAATTTTATCAATTGGTGCAATATCACCATCTTGGCTGTATACACCATCAATAACAACCATAATCGTCCGATAAATACCCTGCGCAATTTTTAGCGCCCGCTCCAGGGCTTCAAGATTATTGTGCAGAAATGTTTTGATAGTGGTTGTCAATGCTCCTTCGTAAACACTCGCGTGAACATTCATATCGAGGATGGCCAGATCATTCTTACTATTGTCAAGATCGTCGCGACGTAAAATACATTGCAGGGTCGCGCTGTTTGCGGTATATCCTGTCGTATATAAGATGGCATGCTGCTTTCTATAGAACGCAGCAATCTTATCTTCCAATCTGCGATGGTATAAAAAATGTCCTCCTATCGCAGGCGATGCCCCTGATCCGGTTCCATATTTTCTAACCCCATCGATTACTGCTTTTTTGACTTTTGGGTGCTGGCTGAATCCGAGGTAGTCATTGGATACCAGGCAAACGCACCACCTGGCTTTTTTCTCACCCGGTAGTAACAATTTCATCTCCGGGCTAACTGGTGTTTGTGATTCTATCCTGTAATTGAGGTGCCCGTTGGCTTTGAGGAATTCAAGATACTCCTTAAACGCTGAGGCGGTCTCAAAAACGTTTTGCCCTGCTATGTTTTCAAAATCCTTGAAACTGGCATTTTTAAAATCTATGTTTTTCATTTTTAAGTTTTTATAACCTTAAAAATATCTTTCGCATTTCTTCAAAGTGGTGACATGCTGCTATCCTGACAATTTATTTACAAACTTTTTTAATTAGAAGGAAAATTTTCAGATGTCACCACTTGCACAAAATCCCGCAATTAATTTTGCGGTTTTTTATTTCTAAAATGCCATAGTAGCACTTTTATAACAACTTCCTTAAAAAAAACGATTCATCATTTACAAATCTTCATTATGGATACTCAACCAATAGTTAAATACTTAAGCGGAATAACCCAGTTAAGCGAAGGTCATAATGATGTTATGTACCACCGGGGATACTTGCAGTAGTCAGATTGCGGAGCATTGTTTAAGCAAGTTTGCTGATGAAAAGCAAATATTGACAGTGCTAATGTAGAACGCATGGCTTAATCGTAAGGCTTTCGGGATCATGAGAAGCGGCTAGATTATGTCGTGGCAATAACCCCTTTACTTAACGCGGCAATTTGGCTGCGGAAAAACTTTTAAAATTGGTTCTTCAGAATTATAATGGTATTACCATTCCTGCCGGACTCACTGCGAAAATTACGACCTCGCTTGCAATATAGCTGCTGCTTTTATGATGCCTGGCAGAATTTGATGCGATATTCCAATGGTGTGAGGCCCGATACTTTTTTAAAGATTGTACGAAAAGCTTTAACATCGGTGTAACCGACAGCATACATAATCTCGCTTACATTCTTTCGGCCCAACTCCAGATTTCTTTTCGCCGCTTCCATTTTGACGCGCTGGATATAGTCCACAGGCGAAATTTTTGTTGCCCGTTTAAAGCGTCGTGAGAAATTGATCCGGTTCATTGCGCACCTGTCGGCTAGAAAGTCAACGGTTACTTTTTCTTCAACATGGCACTCAATGTAATCCTGTACTGACCTGATCTCAGTATCAGTATGTTCCTTTAATCCCTCAAAAACAATAAATGGCGATTGCGAGTTTCGCTCAATATCGATCTGCAACACTTTAGCGCAATATAATGCTGCGCTCCTGCCATTATATTTTTCAACCAGGTACAGCATAAGGTTCAGGCTCGACTGTGCGCCGCCGGCAGTATAGACGCCTTTATGGTCAGTAATAATTTGGTTAGTCTCTAACTTTAACTCGGGAAACAGACTACGGAATGCGGATTCTGCCTTCCAGTGAGTAGAGCAGGAATAGTCTTTTAATAAACCAGTCGCGGCTAAAAGAAACGCCCCGGTGCATAAGCTGGCCACTTCAGCGCCATTCTTATATTGGCCCGTTACCCAATCCAATGCTTCAAAACTATTATTTATACCAAAGTTATTTTTTGTATCGAAACTCGGTAAGATAATAACATCTGTATTTTTAACTGAAGTTACATCTTGCAACCCTTGCAGGGAAAACGAAGTATTCAGTAACTTTTGATTCAGGTTTGCGCCCGCCAGTTGTATGACATAGAAAGGGGGCTGTCCCTGGCTGACGAAAAACTCGTTAGCTTTTTCCAGCACCTCTATGGCGCCAAAAAGGCAGCTCGGTTTCAGCACGCCGTCCACCATTAGAAATGTTACCTTTTTCATGCTGCAAGGTACACTTACTAAATTGCACAAACAACCCCTGAAGATGTTAAATGCACACCCTATAAGTCGTGAATATAACTGATACGTTTGCTGAATAATAAAACAAAAAAATCAATGGGGAAAGTAATCAGTTTGATAAATATTACGGCGGACGGTTTTACAGACAGTCAGTATGTTCATGCGGATGCTGAGTTTCATGAATTTGTCCACGGACTGTTAGCCCAAACACAAGTAGTGGCATTTGGCCGTAACAGTTTTGAGCTTTTTCAGCAAATCTGGCCCGCAGTATTGGAAAACGATAGTGCACTTGAATCACAAGTCCGAATGGCCAAAGCCTTAACAGATAAAACAAAGCATGTTTATTCTTCGGCACTGACTGAAACTACCTGGAAAAATTCTTCTATAGTCAGCGCCATCGATCACAACAAGATCACCGCGTTTAAACAGGATGGCGCGAAAGGCCTGCTTACTATCGGTAGTCCCGGTTTAGTAGCCAGCCTTACGAAACTTAAGTTGGTTGATGATTATTGCTTCTGTATGCAACCGCTGATTGCTGGCGGGGGCAACAGCCGACTTTTCGAAAAACTCAAGCTTGATGCCCGTCAGCCACTTAAACTGATCAATATCCTGCAATTGAAATCTAGTGTGGTCATCATGCAATACCAGCCTGTTTAACAAAAAAGCTGAAATAAACATTACAGTCAATAATTGCAAACAGTGCAAATTTCCCTAAACTTCTTTAATTATTAACCTTTAACCAAACTTAATAACCGACTTATGGACGATCAAATTCGAATTAAACGCCTGAAAATCTTTTTAAGGGTTTACGGAGTGCTTACCTTTATCATATTCGGAACTCTTTCTATCGGGTTTATTTTACAGATGACGGATCTCAACCCCGGTCATAATTTTCACTGGCTGATATGGGACGACGTTACCGGCCATGTTGGCCCGATGTTATTTATTATTTACCTCGTATGGGGCGTTTTCTTCTTTCTGGCAGCAAATAAGCCATACGAATACCGGTCATTCCTAAACTTTACCATGTGGGCGAATTTGGCACACGGCCTGTTAATGATACCTATGGCGCTTGAGCATTCCCACATGTATCATTCTAAATTTCTAACTGATATTCCTTTCATTTTGGGTGTTGCCATTGGAATATATTACTGGAGACCCAGGCAGCCTCAGCCGAATGTTGAATCTTAACTTAAATCAATTTATTTCCGAAAATTTCTTTTGAGATTTGAAAACTTGCGGCTTATCGTAAATAATGTATGATATGCGAACAACCTCATCTTAGCAGATGCGTTGAAATTGTACACTAACCTGTTGAAGTAATGAATTGCAGACGTGAAAGATTATTTAGATTAGAAAACTTCAAATGCGAAATATGAAAACCAATTCCGGTAAATTACTCGGCTGCTTAATACTGATTAGTCTTTTCTCTTATGCTGTATCAGCACAGGTTAAAAGTCGGTCAGGTATACCGTCAGTATTTGCGCCGGGTGTCGTTTCCACTCCTTTCATCGATGCTGCCGCTTCTTTTTCACCAGACGGCAAAACGGTTTACTTCTGCCAGGGTACCAAGTACCTGACAATCTGCTCTTCGCAATTCAAAAACGGTAAGTGGAACCTGCCGGTAGTTCTACCCTTTTCTGGAAAATGGAAAGATTGGGATCCTTTTTTCAGCCCGGATGGAAAGCAGCTCTTCTTTGTATCCAACAGGCCACAAACCGATACCTCAAAAATATCCGGTTCACATTTGTGGTATGTGAATTATGTGGTTAACAACAAATGGTCTCCGGCCCGGCTTGTAGCAGGCGATTTTAATACGGACGGAACAGATAATTATGCACCCACGGTAAGCTATAACCATTCACTATTTTTCTGTTCAATGGACAGGGACGGGCACAAAGGAATGGCGAGCTTTTATACTCCCTGGCTTGGCGATCATTACGGGCAACCGGTTTACCTTGCTTTGAATGGATCAGAAGAAACCATGGACCCTTTTATTTCGCCTGATGAGCAGTATATCATTTTTGCCAGCGGCAATGACCTGTATATATGTTGTCGCAATAAAGAAAAATGGTTGCCAGGCAAAAAGCTGGGTTCTAACGTCAATAATGGTGATGCCAACTCAAATCCTTACGTATCCGGCGACGGTAAAACTCTCTACTACACTTCCGGCCGGGTAAAAGGCTTTTATGAACGCGGGAAAGATCAATCTCCTTTGAACTATACCGAACTCCAGGCAGAAATGAACAGAATATTTAACGGAAGGCCCAATATTTTAAAAGTACCATTTGAAACACCTTAACTTTCAAACTAATAAAAGTATATAGCATACATATATTAACAACATCCCTAAATGATTAAAAATCGCCGAAATACATTCCTATTCAGTCTTATTCTTTTATTGCAATCCGTCCTCAGTTATGGTCAGATCGACACTATAGGTATCGGCAATAAAAAGCTGAGGACGGATTTTATGACAGAAGGCACGAGCCAGTTTGCAGTCTGGAGTAAAAGTGAGGTGACAGGCCGGGTATCAAGACTGATCCTTTGGGAAAGAAAAGTGGCTTTCGCAGAGACGAAAGCCCGAAAAATAGTCACCATTACTCAAAGGCGGCTTTATGAGGATAGCGCAAAAAATACCTATGTATTTACGGTAAGTGACCGTGACTTAAGTCAAGAATTGGTTTCATATTTAATGTGAGATTTGAAATAAATTTGTTTTTATGTTTAGACAACGTGCGAATACCTTTAAGAGGGATATGATGGTCATCTTCAGGGTGAAATTTATTGCCATCTTTTTCCTTTCATATATTAGTATCCGCGGTTATGCGCAGGTAGATACCATGAGCGTCAACAAGAGAAATAGCCATACCGAGTTTTTAAAGGAAGGCAGCAGCCAGTTTCTGGCCTGGTACCAGGATCCGAAAACGAAATTCATCTCCAATCATGGTATTGGAGAAAGAACCATTAGGTTCGCCAAAATTAATGATCGTGATGTGATAATCGTAACCCAGCATCGTCATTATAACGATTCCCTGACCAGTAAATACGTTTACACGGTAAGTGACAGAAAAACCTTTCAAGCGTTATATGATTACACTTTCAGGATTCAAAGCGATGCGGAAGGTTTCAATTACACAGATAAAGGCGTTGTTGGTGCAGATACGGTTAGGAACAACGTCAAAATTAGCTTTAATTATAAATTCCCTGACGTCACTCCCTTTTGCTCCGAATTGAATGTAGAAACCATGTGCTCCATTCCCTTTAAAAAACTCGGGCAAAAATTCGCGATCAGTTTATAACCTGGATTGACTTACCCTCCTGAATTCCACCAGGTGGAAATAACGGGCAGTGAGAATATCGAAGTGGTTAATAACTCCAAAATCGATTGCTGGATCATCAAATTAAGTTATGATAAAGACAATTATGAATACTGGTGGATCAGCAAGAAACGCCACGAGTTCCTGAAGCTGGAATCATTCAGTCCTACAGGCAATTTCTACAAGGTTAAACTATTTCAACTCTGCACCGGGCCGTTTTTAACAAGCTTGACACCAGCCAAACATTAAAGTATAATTTGACCGGGAGGCGACTGTCAGAAATGCTGGAATTGTCTTAATTTAGAGGTAAAATCTACTGAATGTCAGAAAGCTGATCGAAAAAATAAAGGATATTCAAAATTTGTCTGCTGAAAGCGAGCAGAAATTGTTATGCAGGTTACAATTGCTTAAAGTAAAAAGGCACGGCCTGCTGCTTGCCACCGGCGAAATCTGCAAAAATATTTATTATGTAGAAAGCGGACTTGTAAGATCGGTAATGTACAGCGATGGCAAAGAAATAAACCTGAACTTCACTACGGCCGGCAATTTCGTAACTAACTTAAAAATCCTCCTGAACGGTACACCATCCGAATATGGAATCCAGGTTTCCGAGACTTCGGTAATATGGGGATTTGAAAAAATACTCTTTTTGAACTTTATAAGGAATCGAAGAGTTCGCCAGTTTCGATAGAAATTTATTAGAACAACTATTGGCCGACCAGGAGGAACATGCAAACCTTTTTAAAATAAAAAGCCCTTCTGAGCGCTATCAATATGTGTTAAGAATGAACCCCTTCTTTTTCAAAAAATCACGCTTACCCAATTAGCTTCCTATATCGGTATTTCAAGGGAGACGCTGAGCCGCGTCAGGAAAATTAAGTAAATCCATTTTATGTCATGACGCAGGCTGCCGGATTTTTACTAATCATCTTTGAAGAAAAACAAGATGATGATCAACCTGGAAAACAGTTATACCCTCGTAACTAATTCTATCGATATCATTTGGAACAAGCGCCGATTTTCTGAACTCGGTGACTTTATTCACCCTGCCTTTGTCGATCATTCTTTGCCACCTGCCTTACCTGCCAATGTTGAGGGTCTCAAGTTATGGATCACAGGAACGGGCACTTCATTTGAGCACAAAACCCTTATTGAGGAGCATGTTAGTGAGGGCAATAGGCCTTACAGACGAAGCTAATGACGAACCGCAGAAACAACTAAAGATTGCCTTGAAAGTACATCGTGTTGACAGCACTCGTTTTGGAGCACTTGACTTCGGGGAAAGCCTGATGGTTAATACAAAAGCCATTAACAAATAGCCTGCAATCATCAACTTATTTGTCGTTCGGTTTCGGCATGATTGATTTTTTTCTGTCCTCATAGCCTATGCCGGTTATATCCTTGTAAACCTCATTAAAATCCCCTCCCTTGTGCCGGGGCCATAGATCCGAAAATTTGATCTCTACATTTTTCAGCAATTGGATACACAGCTGCTTATCGTCGTCATTTAAATCGTTCATAATCATCTGCGCATTGGCAACAATTCTTTCGGAGCATAGATCTGCTGCCTTTTCACCTTCCGATGTGAGGCGCATCCTTTTAGAGCGCTTATCTTCCAGGTCATCATATTCACTTATTAATCCTCTTTTTTTCATTCTGTTCAACATGTCAGTTCCGCTGGAGAGTTCGAATAAATTGGCAAAGATCACTTCTGTCTTCCTGGGATTTACTTCCTGCCTGATGGTATAAAGCATCCCGAACTCTTCGATCTGGTTCAACCCGCTTCCTTGGAGCGCCAGGTTGGCGTAATTCATGTTCAGCTTGCTGATCCTGCCAATGATCTTCAAAAGCAGTCCATCACTGACATAAGGTATGACACCGCCCACTAGCGGGCCGTTTTCTTCATTTTTCTGCCTGCTGGCCAAATGATGCCTGCAAAAATCTTCAATGTTTCCTTTAGGGTGCTTTGCCTCAAATTCTGCCCAAAGATTAACTAATTCAACTGTCGTATTCATACTGCTTCGTTTCCGCAGTAAAAATAGCATAAATACTTTATAAAAAGATTTGTTTTAATACGATAACGAATTACATTTGTAAAATTAACTACTATAACGTAATAAATATTGAATTAAAAAAACTCAAATAAGGTAAAATGAACATGAGCATGAATATATATGATGCTGCCCTGGTTGGACACATTATCGGCATTACACTTATGGCAGGTGCCGCTTTTATCGATCTCGCAGCCTTTCAACTGTTTTGGAAAGTGTATTTAAAGGACCCAGCTGAAAGCCTCCGGTTGGAAAGCTACCTAAATAAGCTGCAAAAGTTTATGGGTATCGGCATGCTGGTCATCCTGATTTCGGGTGTCCTGATGATGGTTAAGATGCATGAGATTTGGGGAGCCCAATTATGGTTCCGGATAAAAATGGGTATGCTATTACTAATTATACTGAATGGGTTGGGTTTCAGGAGAATGCTTGCCGGAAAATTGAAACGGAGTCTTGCCGATTATTTCACAGGAACAAACATCACTGAATCGATGGCGGGTCTTAAAAGCAGGCTGATGACAGTTCAAACCATTCAGGTTATTTTATTCATCATCATATATACATTAAGTGTCTTTAAATTCAATTAAGCGTTGGACGTATTACAGAAAGCAAAAAATTTAAACATAAACCATGAATAGTAAATCAAGTAAATCATCTTACGATATAGTCGTATTGGGTGCAAATGGCGGAATAGGTAAGTTTGCCGTTTTAAAAGCATTGGCCGAAGGTCATCGCGTTACAGCTGTTTTAAGAACACCCTCAAAGCTGGGGATCGAGCACTCCAATTTAACAATTGTTCAGGGAGACGTGATGCAGCCCGATAGTCTTGGGGAACACCTGCAAGGAAAGGACGCTGTAATTTCTGCGATTGGTAAAAACTCCTTTAAGGAAACAGCGCTTTATTCACAGGGTAACAAAAATTTGCTCCAGGCGATGCAAACGGCGGGTGTTGACCGCGCCTTCTTTATATCAGCAGCCGGTCTGGAGGTAAATCCCACTCACTCCCTACTTGTTAAATTTGCGACCAGATTTATTTTGCAACCGTTGTTGCGCAACATGTATGCAGATTTGCGTCGAATGGAAGGTATTATAAAAGAAAGCGGCATCAATTGGACAATCATGCGTCCGCCTCAATTGACAAATACGCCAGAAACAGGTGATTACCGTGCGGCAATTGACCAACCCTTAAAAAAAGGCCTTAAGATATCGAGGGCGGACGTAGCAAACTTTATGGTCAAAAATTTATTTAATGAATCTTTATTCGGGAAGACTGTACAGATTGGTTACTGATAGCTTAAAATTCGTTGCTTAACAAAAACTGTGATTTGAAAATTAATTAGAAAAATGTCAGGGGAAATGTGTTTATTTGTTAACCAAATGGTTAGTTAATAGTGAGTACAGAAGAGCAGATTTTAGAAGAAGCCCGCAAGATATTTTATAAAAAAGGACTTGCGGGTGCCCGGATGCAGGAGATTGCAGATAACGCCGGCATCAATAAGGCGATGCTTCATTATTATTTTAAAACCAAGGATCAACTGTTCAACAAAGTTTTCAGCCAGGCATTTGAGGCCTTTGCCGTTAAAATAGCTGAAGTGCTGAATAGTGATGAAAAACTTGATCGAAAAATAATTGATTATGTGAATCATACTGTGGATGCATTGATGCAAAATCCCGGCCTGCCTGTATTTGTTTTAAACGAGCTTACGTTCAATCCAGAACGGTTGACCGAGTTGTTTGCAGGAAAAGATAAAGTAGAACTGACGAAATTTAGACAACAGGTAGAAAAACAGACACAAGGGGCTACCGATGCCGATGCCCTCTTTATTGATATGGTTGCATTGTGTGTATATCCGTTCGTGGTGGCGCCGGTTTTTAAAAGGATGCTGCAAAAGACAGATGATCAATATAAAGCAATGTTACTGAAAAGGAAGCGCCAGATTATTAACGAATTGCTCAAAAGAGTTTAAAAAATTAGTCAATATTTAACCAACCAGTTAGTTATGCAAACATCTAAAAGAATTCAGTTTTTAAGCATGACGGTCGCTATAGTATTCATCATAACAGCATGCATACAAGGTTACCGCAACATTGGATTACCACCGGTTATCATCGTCGGCGGATCAGGCATTGTCGGCTTTATCATGTGGTACAGAACCTATCTTAAAAATCCTATTGATCCAAGAATTATTCTGCCCTTGTTTCTGTTAACCGTAGCTGCGCTGGAGATTCATATGTGTGAAGAGTATCTTACAGGTTTTGGGCCGGCAATGAGCCGGCTGTTTGATATCACCTGGACGGAAAAAACTTTCCTGATGATCTTTGCTTTTATCGGCCCGGTGATATATACGATGACAGCCCTGGGCCTGTATTATCGCGTCCCTTTGGCAGGTTTTATTGCCTGGTTCATATTTATAGGTCCTGGTGTCGCCGAGTTTACCCATTTCATTTTTCCGCTGTTAAAGCCTGATCTTATGCCCGACGTGAAAAATACGCTGTCTCAAAATGTTCACGGTGTATTCATAGCTGGAATGCATAACTATTGGGCCGGCCTTACCGGCAAATACTATTTTTCGGGAATGTACACGGCAATCCTGCCGATGATACCTGGGATTTATTCGATTTACACCATGATCAAAGCCGGCAGGGCTATCGTAGCCTCTCCTGAGACGCGAAAAATCAGCTAACCCAAAAAAAATGCTGGAAAATATAAAGAGAAGTGTAATGGGGATGGTCGGATTCAGCGAGGAAGACCTGATGTATTTTTTGTCACTGCTTAGTTATAAAAAATTGAAAAAGTACCAATTCCTGTTGCGGGAGGGAAAAAACTACAACCAGGTAGCCTTCATAAACTCGGGTCTTTTAAGAATGTATTTTGTGGTGGACGGCAGCGAACACATTGACGGCTTTACTCCTGAAGGCGAATGGCTGACCGACTATGCGAGCTTTTTAAACAGGCTACCTTCGACGATGTATATCGAGGCGCTGGCAGATACAGAACTATGCCTGTTAAGTTATGACCACATCCAAAAATTGTATGAAAGGGGCCAGGATTTCGAGCGCTTCGGGCGGATCATGACCGAACGTTTTTATTTGGATGCTGTCCTACCGCGGTAAAACCTTCATTTTGGAAACTCCCGAAATGCGGTATCTCAAACTGTTAAAGGAACAGGCACACCTGCTAAAGCTGGTTCCACTTAAGCAAATCGCATCCTATCTCGGAATTGAACCGGAAAGCCTTAGCAGGATCCGGAAAAGGATTAGCGAGAAAAGCTCTGTATAATTGCATGTGGGAGGATTAATACCGCCAGGCGAGATGACATCAAAACCATCTTGAAATAAACTATGGCCGACGATTATACGGTTCATGATAAAAGCAAATTGATAGGCAATACAAATACCACAATCCAATATGATTACATCAATCGAAAATGCCAAACATTTTATGTGGGGAGACGCATGCGATGGCTGGCACTTGTTGCGCTCAGACAGTTTAAGCGTAATACAAGAGCGTATGCCGCCGGGAACATCAGAACAATTACATTACCACGAACGCGCCCAACAATCATTTTACATACTATCGGGCACTGCTACTTTCGAAATTGAAGTTGAAAGTAAAACCGTAAGCGCAGGTCAATCGATGCATATTTCAAAAAACGCTATTCATCGTATCATCAATAATGAACACGAAGATTTGCACTTTTTGGTTATATCTGAACCAAAATCGAACGGTGACAGGATAAATATTTAGTGAATAATATTAAACCTTGTTTCCGGGAATTTTACTTCGGTAAGCGTACTATAAACCAACAAACTATTACAGCCCCAAAAAAACAGGAATATTTAATATCCCTTTCATATGTCATCTAAAGCTGTCAACATGATTAAATAATAACCTAAGTCAATTTTATTGTGCGGTTATTGACTGAAATTTGAACTTGAATCTGCATTAAACGGGCTAGCGAGATTTTAAATGGTGAAGCATGCATTACCGTGAATCTGGTCGCAGGATTGAAATAATAACACTTACTCCTATTTTAGCAGCATTACAACAAAATGAGTTCAAACAAATTATAAAAAAGCCTGAAGAATGCCTGGATATGCAGGAGATCAGAACGCAAATCGATAGTATCGATAAAAATATTATTGAGCTGCTTGGCAACCGGTTTCAATACGTCAAAGCGGCAAGTAAATTCAAAACGGACGAAAATTCGGTGAAGGCACCGGAGCGATTGGCAGCTATGCTGGTTCAGCGCAGGAAATGGGCAGAAGAAAATTGTTTAAGTCCTGATATCATCGAAAAAATGTTCCGCGACCTGGTAGGGTATTTTATCGATCAGGAGATGAAGCACTGGGAAAATAAATAAAAAGCCACGTTAATAATCTATTATTAAGTTAAAAAATAAATATATTAATCGTTCTAGCCCATCCCCGAAAGGACAGTTTAAATGGCGCACTCGCTTACCACCTGGTCGAGTTTCTTGAGGAAAAGCATAACGTAGTATTACAGGATCTGTACAGAAACAACTTTGACCCTTTGCTAAAGGAAAATGAGTTACTGGACGTCAACTTTTTCAGCGAGGACATCCGTCCGTATTGTGATGCGCTCATAGCAGCGGATTGCCTAATCATCATACATCCTAACTGGTGGGGCGCTCCTCCTGCCATGATGAAAGGATGGATAGACCGGGTCATCCGGCTAAACGTAGGATACGGCTTTAATGACAAAGGCGAAGGCGAACCCTTTCCCCTGTTAAAACTGAAGCACTTCTTTGTTTTTAATATTTCAAACACGCCCGATGAAAAAGAACAGACGGTATTCCATGACCCGCTGGAAAACATCTGGAAAAACTGCATTGCGGATTTTCTGGGAACGCCTCATTTTGAAAGAAGAATGTTCAATGTCGTCGTAACCAGCACTGAAGAGGAAAGAACTAATTGGCTCAGCAATTCAATGAAATTAGTAACCGAATCGATAGTTAACGTAATAGCAGGTTCTAATGAGTGAATATCAGGATAAGCAATTTTGGAGTCAGATGCAAACAACAAACTTCAATGGAAGCAGACTATAAAAAATTAGATAACCCAGCCTGGTACGCCTTAACCGAAACCCACAGGAAATTTAGGATTGACTATACAGACGTTAAATTCTATCATCCGGATTATTGTACTTTCGGAGGTTTGGGGACAATGGAAACTGTTGAGACAGGTATATGCCAGTATGCAGCTTTAACTAACAATTTTTTTTTGATAGGTTTAAGACCAGAGTTACGTAAGGGCCTTATAATTAAACAGGAACTAGTCTGTCTTCAAATGGTCTGCGAAACTCCAATAAATACTGATGGTAATGAAGAAATCACTCCGCTTGGTGCGAAGGATAAAGAAGCCATTTTCAACTTAGTTACGCTTGTACAACCTGGCTATTTTAAAAGGAAAATAGTTCTGCTTGGTAATTATTATGGCATCTACAAGGATGGTCAGCTCGTTTCACTGGCCGTTACGGGCGAACGCCCTCGCCAGGGCCCTCCCTATCTTGCCAAAGCCGATAATTGCGTAGCTTTTTGCTGCGTTGTTTTGTGAGTTCATTTTGAAATTTTTAGATTATTTTGATAAATAGGTCATGCCGCCATCCACAAGGAGTTCGGCGCCCAACATAAACGAAGAATCATCAGAAGCCAGGAAAACCGCTGCTTTACCAATGTCAGCAGGCTGTCCGATCCGGCCTATCGGCATTTGATCTGCAAAGTGTTTTTTTACCGCTTCCATTTGTTCTGCGGGCACAAACTTGTCAAATGCCGGTGTATCTGTGGTGCCTGGTGTGATCACATTTGCCCTGATCTTTCTTTCTAAAAGGTCGCTGGAAAATCCTTTAGCTAAAAAGATCACGGCTGCTTTTGCAGCGCCATAAAGCGTAAAATTCGCATAGGCCCGATGGGCAGCATTAGAACCGATCAAAATAATTGAACCACCATCATTTAGATATGGCAGTGCTTTCTGAACCGTGAAGTAAACACTTTTCAGGTTCAGGTCAATGGCCTGGTCAAACGCAGCTTCGTCAAAAGTCGCTACAGTTCCTACTGCCCCGGCACCCGCATTGGCTACAATAACGTCTATCTTGCCGAATTTTTCAGCGGTTGCTACAAACACTCTTTCCAGGTCGGCCAGGTTAGTCACATCGGCGTTAATGGCTATAAAATCATCCCCCAGTTTCGCCACAGCGCTATCCAACGTTTCCTGATTTCTGCCGACTATAACTCCCTTTCCGCCTTCATTCTTGAATTCCAGTGCAATGCCAAGTCCAATGCCGCTATTACCGCCTGTAATAACGGCTACTTTATCTTTCAACCTACTCATTTTCAAATTATTTTTATTTGTTTCACAAAGATACTATCAATAGTTTATATTTGTAACCGATATAGATTATTCTGGTTACCGGTGGGTAACTACAAATTTTTTAAATATGAGAGACGAAAAATTTTGCGCTTCTAATTGTTCATTTACGCGAGCTATTGGTACTATCGGTAATAAATGGAAACCCATCATCCTCAATGTTATCGGCACCCGTGCCATTCGTTTTGGTCAACTAGCTTCGATCATACCACTCATTTCAAGGAAAGTTTTAGTCGAACAACTTAAAGAGTTGGAAGAAGACGGACTATTGGATAGATTAGCTTTTAAGGAATTACCGCCCAGGGTAGAATATAAGTTGTCTGAAAAAGGCTTGGCTTTTTTGCCAATTTTAGAAAGTATAAAAGAATGGAATTGCAAATATGCGGTAGCATTAATACCTAAAGAGACTGATAGAATAACTTATGCCCAATAGGGTAAGATCGAATTAAACGATGAACGGTAAATGGAAAAAATTCAATATCCTCATCTTTTTGCTAACCTTGTTCGCAGGCAACGGTCATCTGTACGGTAATAGCGAAGGCAACCGCTTTGATGTTACCTTTGGCACAGTTTACGTAATGGCGTTTAACAGTGAAGGAGATTTTTTTGTCGCCGATTGGTCTGGAAACCGTATCTGTAAAATTAGCGCCGATGGTAAAGTGACGACACTTGCAGGTAGTGGTAGTTCTATATTTGCTAATGAGAAAGTTATTGCGGCGTCATTCACTAATCCTACGGGCTTAGTGGTAGACACTGAGGGAAATGTGTATGTTTCGGAAGCGGTTAACAGGGCGATCCGAAAATATTTCCTGAAGGCATTGTTACGACCTTATCAGGAACCGGAACAGACGGAAATCCTGACGGCGAATTAGATAAGGCATGTTCTCAGATCCGATAGATTTGGCTACGGATCGTAAGGAATCATTTTATATTGCTAATGGTGGCAATAATAAAAGCATCCGTAGGATTGGGCTTCAATAATTGCTATTTATTATCAACGAATTTGACACTAAAGCCCGGAGGCTCGTGAGTTAAGGATTAAGGGCGATCTCAATTTGATTCGAACCCTAATTATATAGAAGCAAAAAGTTGTAAATCTTTCACTAAGCGGTTCGATTTTAGTCCTGTTGGGGCTACAAACAATGTCCTGAATGTGGAGTAAACATTTTTATTGTAAATAAATTCCTAATGTTAAGGGAATAAGTTTACAAAATCTGACAACTAACAGCATCGTTATATTTCTTATCATTGTTAAGAGACGCGATTCAGTTTTACGATAACCCACTTTAAAATGCTCGATCAACTGAAAACCAAATTCCGGTTAAACGATACCCGATGGGAAAGATTTTCGGGAAGTGTGAAGAAAATTGAAGTGCCTGCTAAGACCATCTTGCTTAACGAAGGTGATATTGCAAGGAAAATATACTTTATTGAAAAAGGCTGCGCCCGGGTTTGGTTCAATAATGACGGCACCGACATTGCTTTTCAATTCTTCTTTGAGAACGAAACCGTAGCTTCTATAGAAAGCTTTAAAAAGGAAGAACCCAGCATGCTGAGCATTGAAACCATTGAACCCGCCATTTTGTGGTACATCAGCAAATCTGATCTCAACAACCTGTTACCTGAACTGGAAAAAGTGCCGGAACTGCGAAATGAGTTTATTGATAACCTGTTTGAACGGATGTTTAACTATATGAAACATTTTTTATCCTTTATAAGGGATACACCGTTAGAACGTTATAAGCACCTGGTTAAAGAACGGCCCCTTATTATACGGCGCGTACCGCAGCATTACATCGCCTCTTACCTGGGTATAAGTACGGTACATCTCAGCCGCATCAAAAGCCGGTTAGCCAGGGAGAGACCGCAAGGGATTTGATAACAATTGTTATCGTCCGGCTAACCCGCCGCCGGTAGTTTTGCGTTATTAAACGACAAAACAATGAAAGCAGTAGTAATGTATTCAACAAACGGTATGCCGCAATACACAGATTTTGCCGAGCCGCAGGCTCAAAACGACGACGAAATAGTATTGAACGTGAAAGCCGTTGCGGTTAAGCACCTCGACAAATCAAAGGCAGGCGGTACGCATTATACCTCACAGGATAATGGCGAACCCCAGATCGTCGGGAGCGATGGTGTGGCCGTACTTCCTGATGGGCGGCATATTTATGGCATCGGTATAAACGGTACCATGGCAGAAAAGGCATTATTCCGGTCCGGCCTGGTTACCCTTATCCCGGAAGGGTTAAAAGATGAGATGGCAGCCGCTTTGCCCAACGCAGTTATGGGCTCGGCAATGGCACTGCGTTTCCGTGCGGGTTTAGCAGATGGTGAAACTGTGCTCATTAATGGCGCCACGGGCTTTACCGGTAAAATGGCGGTTCAGCTGGCAAAACATTACGGCGCAGGCAAAATCATAGTTACAGGGAGAAATGAGGAAAGCCTTTATTCCCTTTTAAAGCTTGGCGCAGATGAAGTGATATCTCTTAAACAAAGTGATGCGTCCTTTATCAGCCAGGTAAAAAAAATCCACTCCCAAACACCGGTCAATATTGTAATTGATTATTTATGGGGCCATACGGCCGGGTTAATCCTGTCCGCTTTAAAAGGCAACGGCTCATTCTCACCTAAAACACGCTATGTAAATATAGGCGCCATGACAGGCGATACTATTCAACTGTCGTCGCAAATATTACGAGGTACCGATATTCAAATATCCGGCTCAGGCTTAGGAAGCTGGACGAAGCAAGAGCTGGGCGTACTTTTCCGGGAGATATTGCCGGAAGTATTTCAATTGGCAGCAGCGCGAAAGATAGCGACAGATGTGATAGCCGTGCCCATTACCGATATCAGCAAAATATGGGAAATAGAGGTACCTAACGGCGGCAGGCTGGTAGTTACCATTTAAGATAAATTCGTAAAAGATTCGAATGCAGAAGGTTACAGCTTAGGGTTTCGCTTAACAGACCATATAAGAATATAGCACTATCTGATTTGATGCCGTCTTTTAGTAAAAAATGAAAATTTCTCAGCGGGAGCAGGACTCGAACCCTTTTACCGCACTACTTAAACGCTAATCGCTTTAAATCTTCCATAAAATTGTTCGATAATTGACTACTTTGCGTCACCTTAGTAGGCAAATCATGGTTTTACCTGATTTGCCTGTCTTTTTGCCGTCAAAAACGCCCTTTATATTGGATGTAGCATGACTCGTAATTTAAACTTCTTTCCCCTACGCCAAGACCCCGGGATTATTTCCCTTTAGATCAAAACTGGGATGTACAAGCAAATATCACACTGATCGGTGATGCAGCACATTTAATGCCTCCATCTGGTGAAGGAGTAAACACGGCCATGCCGGACGCATTGGATTTGAGTGATTGCCTGACAGGCGCCAACTATGGTGATTTATTGTCGGCTATTGCAGTTTATGAAAAGCTTATGCTGGGCAGAGCCGCATTATTGGGGAAAGATGCATTAGCTGGGATCAAAGATTTTGCTGCGCCGACTGACGAATCTACACTTGAATTGGTGGAACTGTTCAGACGAAACGGAATGGCGAAAGATTGAAGCAATAGCAGGCCGCGTTGCCGTCAGCCTGTATGCTTTCTGAAAGCGCCGGGAGCAATGCCGGTCACTTTGCTGAATAAGCCACTAAAATATTGTGCGTCATCACTATATGGGCTCGTTACCAATTGTATATAGATCTTACGCAACAAATTGCCTGAGATGATGATCAATGTGTTTGTAGGCCAGCCGGCCGGCCTCGTCAGCATCTAATTTCCCAAAAAATGGATGCAGAAAACCCGAAGGACCACATTTGTCCTGCTCCGCGAGCAAATTCAGCAGATCCTGTTTTGCCGACATCCAGTCACCGTTGTCAATTACCTTTAATGCGGGAACTGTTGGAATGTTATGTTTGACCGGCTCATCTTTCAACATATCTTTCAAGGCGAACTTACCGACGATCATTCCGAGCAGGGATTGTTTATACATTGTTTTACCTACAAGCATTTCTTCCCATTTGGCGCAATGTTTCAGCATTTGATAAACTGTCATTTGCCCCCATTCAGGTTTGCTTTTTTCAGTCAGCCTGCCAATCCTTTGAATTACTTCTTCCAGCACTTTTTTGTCAAACAGCGTTTTCATAACTTAGGAGTTTGTTTCAAGCAAAGAGAACCAATTACCCGAATCGTCTTTAAATAAAGCCTCGGTACCAAAAAACTCTTTTGTAGGGGCTTTCGTAAACTCGACTCCTTTAGATTTTAGTTCTTCATAGGTCGCCATGATATCAGTAGATGTAAATATGCCGATCCCGAAAACACCATCCGCGATCATCCTGCGTAGGGTTTCGACATTGTCTTTTGAACGAACTACGCTTTCATGCACCGGTGTTAAGTTAATTTCAAAACCGGGCTGATCCGGTGCCCCGACTGTAAGCCATCGCGCGTGCGGGTTCATTGGCACGTCTGTAATGACTTTCAAACCAAGCTTATTGGTATAAAAATCCAACTCTCGTTCCTGGTCAAGAACGAAGATATTGAGGTGGGTTAATCTCGTTAACATATCTGATTATTTATATTTTTAACAAAGGAAAATATAAATAATTAAAAAGGGTTTGTTCAAACTTGCTCTTTTGATAACCAGTTATATTGAAAAGCAAAACAATGCGGTACCAGACTTAAAGGCGAGGTGATCGTTACTTTGTGCCGATCCATACACTCTTGCTGATAAACGGAAGGATTTATGCCCGCATATCTTTTGAACGACTTGCTGAAAGAACTTAATTCCTCAAAACCTACGGAGGCCGATACTTCGGAAAGTGGAACGCCTTTTGCCAATAGCGTTTTTGCCTGCTCCATCCTCACAAATATAAGATATTGGTGAGGTGTGCGTTGATAAACCTCTTTGAATTTCCTGGCGAAATGGAATTTAGAATAATGGGCTTCATCTGCTATCGCAAAAAGATCTATTTGTCTTCCGTAATGATTGTCGATATATAGTTTCGCCTGAACGATCCGCCGGTAAAAATCAAGTTTCGGGTATATTATTTCAGCCATTGAACAAACCTAACAATCCCTGCCAATACTGAAAAGGAATTGTTCAGGGAAATGCCGCGTCGATTGGAAATTCCCTGCCATTCAACCCCCCATTCCGGGAATGTAATAAATCGATTCCGCAACACTTTGACCAGGCTAATTTATTGAGTGAATGAAATAACTTTGAAATCAGATTACATAAATGGGTGCTCTGCATCCTACGGAATTGCATGGTCAAGCCTTCCGGAATCTCCAATATTACATACTATTTTAATTTTAGTTAAAATATTACTCACTTCTCAAACTTTTTATCGGATTTTCCAGAGCTGCCCTGACAGATTGAAAACTTATTGTTAAAAAAGCTATTAAAATCGCGCCGATAGGAGTAGCAATTAATGTCCATATTTGTATGTTCTCACGGTAAGCGAAACCCTGCAACCAGTTATTCATAATAACCCATGCCATGGGTGTGGCAATAATGATGGCAATTACTACCAATTTAATAAAGTCTTGGGATAATAAAGTTACAACACTTCCTATGCTAGCGCCCAATACTTTACGAATTCCAATTTCACTATTACGCTGCTCTGCAGCGTAAGCTGCCAAGCCGAATAAGCCAAGGCAAGCGATAAATAACCCCAATATTGTAAATGATAAAAATAACTTACCCGTACGCTGCTCCAGACTGTAAGTTGCATCAAAATCCTGATCCATAAAGAATATTCAAAATGCATATTGGGTGACAACGAATTCCATTGATCTTCAATTTTTGAAATATATGGCGTCACATTTTTAGCATTGATTTTAACACTCAATGCGCCTTTGTCTTGACCAAGCAGCATTACCACAGGCGTAATGTTATCCGTAACGAACTAAAGTTGAAATCCTTAACGACGCCTATAATTGTGTACGCCTTAATTGATTTGCTTACATCATCATGCCGGTATAATTTTTTGTTTAAAGGATTATCAACATAACCTAACATACGTGCCGCGGTCTGATTAATTATAACTCGTGATGAGTCAGATTTTAGTTTATTTGAAAAATCACGTCCTTTAAAAAGCTTCATACCCATCGTATTCAAATAATCTTCATCAATCGGCCAAATCTCCGTAAACAAAGCATTTTTTGGATCTGGTACCGAATTAGTAAAAACCGCATCAGGTTGACGAACTCTTCCGGTAGGAATGAAGCCGCTTAACGTAACATCAGTTATTCCCGGTATTTGTAAAATTTCTTGCTTCAGAATTTGTGCATTGGAAACTTCGTCCAAATTGTTTATTATCATAACCTTACTTCGGTTGTAACCAAGGTCTTTTTGTTGAATAAACCTTAATTGATTATAGATTACCAATGTACCAATGATTAAGAAAATAGATATAGAAAATTGAAACACAACAAGAAAACTTCGGAAATTACTGCCCTTAAATCCTGTTGAAAGCTTACCTTTAAGTACATTGATCGGCTTAAAAGCTGATAAATAAAATGCAGGATAAGATCCAGCTAATACCCCTACAACTACAATAATTACAATCAATGATGGGAGGAGCCAGCCCAAAAGTTGTCTTGATATAATAAGATCTTTCCCTGAAATCTGATTGAAGATAGGTAACATGCCCCATGCAGCCACTACAGCCAAAATAGTTGCGAAAAAAGTCACTAATACAGATTCCGAAATAAATTGTGCTATTAAACTGGTTCGCGATGAACCTAATACTTTTCTGACTCCTACTTCTCTCGCGCGGTTTGCAGAACGGGCAGTCGACAGGTTCATGAAATTGATGCAGGCGACTAATAAAATAACTAATGCAATTAAAGAGAAAATGTAAACGTAAGACAAACTATTATTCGAGCCTAACTCATATTGCCGATTCGATGTTAGGTGAATTTTTGTTAATGGAATCAAATTAGCTTTTACATAGCTGCCGTTTTTAATCAGCTTAGCGTAATTGGCTACTCCAAAATGCTGTATCAGTAAATGATTGAGTTTAGCTTCGAAATTCGCGTGGTTGCCGCGCTGCCTAAACAAAACATAAGTATTAAAGCTGTAATTGTTCCAATTGGGATCGCGACTTGCAGTAAGTGATGGCATAGAAAGCAAATAATCGAATCTAAAATGCGACTGTTCAGGCATGTTTTGCATGACGCCAGTTATTTTATAATTGGCTTTCTCGTTTACCAAAAATAAATTTTCACCAACCACATTAACATGACCAAAATACTTTTTCGCAGCCCGTTCACTTATAACAATATTGTGTGGTTCTAAGAGTGCCGTCTTTGAGCTACCGCTTAAAAATGGTAGCGTAAATACATCAAATATAGAGGCATCTGTGTAAGCCACTTTATCTTCCTTAATATGCTCCTGATTTTTTTTAAACCGGATGCCTGTAGCTGCAATAATTCTTACCGATTTTTCCACTTCTGGAAAATTGCTGCTCAAAGCTTCTGCTAACGGTGGGGCGGATACTGCATAAGAACTGCTGTTGCCGCCAAATTTGATGTCTGTATTTACCCTATATATACGATTAGCTTTAACATTAAAGCGATCGTAGCTTAATTCATCATACACAAAAAATACAATAATCAGACAGGTAGCAAGGCCTAAGGCTAATCCTACAATGTTTATAACTGTGAAACCCTTGTTTTTTAGCAAACTTCGAAAGGCGATTTTAAAGTAAGTTCTCATGTTAATAAAGTACGTTTAAATGCTATTTTGATATTTTAATAATTTATATACTAAAATTGGATTTGGTAATGATTTAGTGTACTCTTTCTATTTTTTTAATATGATTTCAATGGAAGTGTATTATCAAAAAGCGATTAAAGGGTTTTAACATCAGTAAACAATCTTACCTTATTGAAAACTACACCAGGGCTATGTGATTCAAGTTTAATATATGCATGGCGCTTCTTACTAATCCACGAAAGATCATAATTCTTGCCATCATCATAGTTGAGTCGGAGGATCCAGCATTTTAATTGCGCACTCTCATATCCGAGAGTGTCTTCGCCAACAACCGAAACGGGGTAATATCGAGGAGGGGTGCTTCCGCCCGGGTGATAAAAATTAATAAAAAAAATTTGCCCGACATGCTGAATTGGTAACATACTTAAGGTTTCAACATCCAGTTCAAAACAAAATGTTAAAACCGGTAATAATAAATTGAACCCTGCTTTTACGTTATTAACTAAGGTATCTGACCCTTTAATTTGTCCGTCATAGTAATCAAAAGCTTGTACGCCTTTTTTGTCTTTTCTGTAGTCATATATAGTGCGAAAATCTTCCCGATCACTTACTGTGAAAACCATGGTATTTTTGGTACTATCCTCAAAAAACCTTTTTTGCGTAACTGTTATGATTTTTCGGTCATCCTTTTTGGCAAAAGCCACATTCCGCTCCCAAAGTATGATATTAGAAACTTTGCCAGACAATTCATTTTTACTCCAAACGGCAAATTGACTCTTCGACTCAACCAGATTTTTAATCTTCAAGTTATGTTTTAACGAACTTATCGTGTCAGTCTGACCATAGCAGTATGTAGACAATAAAAGAATTACAGAGCATATAGATTTTTTCATATAAATGCGAAATAGTTGTTTATACCGTCAAAGTTAAATTAAAAAATAATTACTTGTATATACAATTATTATTTTACTTTTGCATATGAGCTCAAATGATTTAGAAAGTGCGTTAAAGCATATAAATCCAATGGTTTGCTATAACAGCAGGATCAAGATGCTGCACCGGATGGTTAGTAGTTTTTATGATTCCGCATTAAAACCTTACGAACTTACTGGGAACCAATTCACCTTACTGCTATTTATAGGTAAAATGAAAACAACTAATCAAAAGAAAATTGCCGATATGCTGATAATTAATTTCAGTACGGTTAGCAGAGACCTAAATAAATTGCACAATGCTGATTGGGTAATAATAGCAAAGGATAAGGATGCGCGTAATACTAACATTTCCTTATCAGCAAAAGGTATAGCGCTGCTCTCAACTGTATTGCCAGTGTGGAAAAAAGCGAATAATGAAATAAATTCTCTATTTGTAACTAATTCCTCTGAAAGCCTTAATAAAATGTTAGAAAGCTTGAAAAATAAAATATAAAAAATTTTAGTTAAATACTTGTATATACAATCAATATGAAAACGTTTGAATCTCTTAAATTTAAAGAACACAGTATTATTCTCGGTACTGATAAAACCATTTATGCAAGGGAATATGCCGTTAACGGGCCAACAATTTATCTCCTACACGGATTTCCAGATAACATTCAGTTATATGAATACCTTATCCCTGAACTCGCCGAGAAATTTCACATAATTACCTTCGACTTTCTCGGCTGGCACAAATCGTCTAAACCCAAGGCTTATGCCTATACAGCAGCAGACCAGCGTAACGAATTAAGTGCTGTAACTTCCTATTTTAAAACTCTTAATTTCTGGTTAGTTGCGCACGATGCTTCAGGGCCGCCAGCCATAAATATGGCCTTAGACAATCCCAATATGGTGGATAAACTTGTCTTATTGAATACTTATTATTCCAAAATGGCCACTACACGGAAGCCAGAAGCGATTTGGATGTTTTCGACACCAGTTGTTCGTATTGTTACCGGATTAGTGGCAAGGACATTTAAAGCTATAAACCGGGCTACCTATTTTAAGCAAATTGGCAAATTTATTAAAAATGATACGAGAAGAAAGCAATTGATTCCGAAGCTTTACCAGTCTTTTTCCGACCCACTTAATTTTAAGGCATTTTTAAAACTTAATAAAGACCTTGATACTGCAGTTGTGTATAATTCATCCCGAGTGGTAGAAATGAATAAGCTTTCTGGAAAGGCGCATATCATCTTTGGTAAAGAAGACCCATATTTGAATGTTGGTGTTGCCCGGTCATTTCACGAAATGCTTCCGGACTCGACATTGACACTTATCGAAAACGCCGGGCACTATGTCCAGGTTGATCAACCAGAACAAGTGGCAGCACACTTAAAAGCATTATTATAAAATTTTTGATTTATAGCTATTTTCGCATAATTTATAAGAATAGGCGACAACTAAGAAAGAAAACTTCTTACGAATTGAAATTAGCTCTAATAGTGGAGATTCCGGAAGGCTTTGACCATGCAATGGAAATTCCGAGGCCATTGACCACCTCATTCCAGGGATGTAATAAATCGATTCCGCAACACTTTGATCAGCTAATTTATTGAGTGAATGAAATAACTTTGAAATCAGATTACATAAATGGGTGCTCTGCATCTTACGGAATTGCATGGTCAAAGCCTTCCGGAATCTCCAATCTGAATTTCAAAAACCGCTTCTTAACAGGGGCGGTTTTTTTACTGTTAACGTACGGCTTGCAAAATGCAGCCTGCGGATGATCTGAGGGTTTAAGCTCTATTTTCGTTTTTACCAAATGAGCCCTTTACTCTTTTTCCCTAATTTTAATTATCACATTTTTAATAACTTAGCTTTATCAAACTTTAAGACAATGAAAAAATTATTCGTTTATTTCTGCCTTTTTATTTTATCATTTACCGCTGCCAACACCTATGCGCAATTAACGCCTCAGCCTAGCACAACACAAAGCATTTCGCAGGGCTTTGGCTTGGGTAAGATCACCTTAACTTACTCGCGGCCAAACGTAAAGGGCCGCAAAATATTTGGGGGTATGGAACCATACGGCACCGTTTGGCGCACCGGTGCCAATTCTGCCTCGGTACTTAAATTTACGGACGAAGTAACCATGAACGGCCAGAAGATACCCGCCGGCGAGTACGGATTTTTCAGCATCCCCGGCGAAAACGAGTGGACCATCATCATCAATAAACAGCCTAACCAGTGGGGCGCCTATACGTATAAGGCTGCCGACGATTTTTTACGTTTCAAGGTAAAAACAGAACACCTGCCGGCCCTTACCGAAACCATGATGCTGGCCTTTACTAACGTACAACCAACCACTTGCGATCTGCAGATGATGTGGGAACACAGCGGTTTTACCATACACCTGTCTACTGATATCGATGCTAAAGTAATGGCGCGTATCGACTCGGCTATGAACACTGCTAAAAAGCCTTATTATGATGCAGTTATATACTATTACAATAACAGCAAGGATATGAACAAGGCCCTGCTTTGGGCTAATGAAATGGAAAAAGACAAGGCATTCCCGCCGTTTGTACCCAAATTATGGAAAGCGCGCGTATTACTGAAAAAAGGCGATAAAGCCGCTGCAATAGCCACCGCCGAACAGGGCGCTAAAATTGCTGCCGAAAATAAGAACGGAGAATACGTGCGGCTTAACAATGAAGTGATTGCGCAGGCGAAGAAATAAGGTGCTATTATAATAATGAAGACGATGCTCAAATTAATAAAGTACTTGCAAGATTAACCTAAGTACTTATTTTAAAATCTTACCTGGGTGCATTAGTTATTAGTTCTTCATAATCTTCCTCAGTATCTATGTCCGTCATCCCTTTATTAAATAAAACTGTTGCAATATCATTAGGGAATTGCTTCACCAAATTACGGGCGCCCTCCTGCCCTTGCAATAAAAGTAAATTGGCAAATAACTTTCTGCCGAACAACATCGGCACGCCTGCGGTATTGTTGTAATTGCAGGCTACTATGGCTTTCCCGCTTTCCCGGGCGGTGCTTTGCATCGTAGCTATTAAGCCGCCGGTAACAAAGGGCTGGTCGCACAGTGTAAACAATACACTGTCAACATTCTCAAGCTCCGTCAATAGTTTTACCGCAATTCTTATTGAAGACGCCATCCCCTCCTGCCAGTTATCGTTTTGTACGATGGTAATACCCGCATAATTTAAGGTGGGGATAATATGGCCTGTATTGGCACCAAGCACAACTACCACCGGTTTACAGGTGGTATTTAACGCGGTTTCGATGGCGCGCTGTAAAAGTGTTTTACCTTCAAAAATAAGGTTTTGCTTTGGCCGGCCCATGCGCGCCGATTCGCCTGCGGCAAGTATAACGATCGCTAACATAGCTTATTAAGTTGCCGCCTCAAGATTAGTGGCGTGGATAGGTACCGGCTTATATTTAAGCGATGCCCCATTGCGCGAAGAAAAAACGGCCTTAATTTCTGCAACAATGGAAAGGGCTATCTCTTCCGAACTTTCTGACCCGATATCTAAACCAACAGGGCCGTAAACATGGTCGAGCTGTTGGCCGGTTAGCGTTGTGCCACAGTTGTTTAGTTCATCCAGCATGCGCTCCAGTTTTTTCCTGGGGCCCAGCACACCTATGTAAGCAGGGTTAAGCGGCAGGATGTTTTTTAACAGGTCGAGTTCGTATTTATAATTATGCGTCATCAGCACAAAGGCGGTTTGGGGGGTTATTTCCATTTTTCCCGCTACCTCTTCGGGTCGGGCTGTTAAAACGCGCCCCGCCAGCGGCAACCTTGCCGCAGTTGCATAATTTGGCCGCCCATCTGCCACCGTAATGTCCCAACCCAATACCGAAGCAATATTCACCAGCGGGATTGCGTCATTACCCGCGCCAACAACCACCAATGCAATAACTGGTTTCAAGTATTCTATAAACGCTGTATAAGCAACATCACTGTCATAAACCCGCGTGGAGGATAATTGTGAAGAAAATGCATTTTGCGCGTCGTCAATCAGTGCATCCGCTGCGATCAGTCCTTCATTGCGCCGGGCCTTTACCCCCTGCCTACCCACAACCAGGCAGGTACCGGGCTGATAGGCTTTCCTATCGGCAGTTGAAAACAAGGTGACTAAAACGGCAGGCTCTTTATCATCCATCAATATTTTAAGCAACATTATAGGGCAATTAGGCCCGCCTGTTAACGGCTCTATCAGGATGTGGATAATGCCGTTACAGCCTAAGCCTACGCCAAGCTTGGCGTCGTCATCGTCCATCGTATCGTAAGTAACCAGCATGGCTTCCTGCTGCAAAATTACCAAACGTGCCTTACGCAGGGCATCACCCTCCAGGCAGCCTCCGCTTATAGCACCGGTTAGTTGGCCGTCTTCGGTTATAAGCATCCGGGCGCCCGGCCTGCGGTAGGCCGAGCCCTCAACCAAAACAACCGTTGCAAGGGCGGCTTTTTTGCCTTCTCCCGCAGCCTGGTTGTATGCTTTGACAATATCTGTAATTTCTTTCACCCGGTATTATTAACACGGTGGTTAATGATAAGTTTTTACCGGCGACGGTAAAGGCGGGGACGAATTTACAAGCGTACAACCCGCAAAAATCTTAAAGATAATTCATACCCGGCCGTTAAACTATTTTGAACAGAAATAATCAAACAGATAACGCTAATTGATAAGGGCATGAAAGACTTGTACTACATTTTAGGGACTAACGCGGCAAGTACGCCTGTAGAGATAGGCGAAGCATACCGTTCATTAGCCAAAAAGCTTGGCCCCCAGGCTATTGATAACGACCCCTTTTTGCAAAGCCATTTCCGCGAGATAAACGATGCCTACGAAATATTGAGCGACCCAACCAAACGCACCCTTTATGACCAGGCTTACAAAAAAACCCAGCGTAAGCAACTGGCAAGTTTTAAAACAGGCAATCTTAACATTGCGGTAACATTTACCTTCTTTTTGTTTACCGGCCTTTTTGCGTATTATGTTACCAGGTTAATAAACGCAAAAAAAGTTGTAAAAACCCCCGAACCAGTTGCACAGGCAGCTTTGCCGGCGCCCAAGCACCACAAACACAAACATCATGTGCATTTAGCCACCCTTACCAGGGCCAAAACGATGCCCGTAAAGAAAGATTCTATTGTTGGTGCAGCGGTTAAGCCCGCACCTGCTATAGTGGCGGCAAAGCCTGCTGCACCTGTAAATAGCCCGCCGCTTGCTGCTGTAAAAGCGCCGCCCGTTGTGCTGCCCGACTCGAGCTATACCACCAGTTTAAAATCAAACCTGGCGGGTTTAGTTTACCTGCACCAAACAGACGATTATATGTCGCCGGTGGTGAGTGTGCTTCCCCACCGTTCAAAAATTAAGGTGCTGGAGAAAGGCGCTAACTTTTATAAGGTTAATTTTAACGAGCAGGTGGGCTATATCCCTAAATGGACCATTGCCAGGCAATAAGCGGCGTTACAGTTCTGCTTTAATCCTCAATTAGCTTATAAACATCCCCCAGTTAGCTTACATTAGTGCTCACTTATTTTAAACAACTAAAAATCGCTGATGCAGGGCATCCCGACCGTTCAGTTCCTTTAAGGCGAGTTAAATATATCGGCTGGATATTTAAGTGATATGCTGCGCTCCCTTACCACGCAAAATGCACAGCAACACATCCACATTAAAATAATAGAAAAAGCCAAAGAAAAATTAGCAGTTACCGGCCTATCTGTTAATGAAATAGCTTATAAACCCGGGTTTGAACATTCACAGTCTTTCAGTAATTTTTTTAAGAAAAAAACTACCTTTTCGCCGTTAGAGTTCAGGCAGTCATTTAATTAAGCAGTTATCAGGTAAATACATTAATTATATCCGTTAAACCAGCAAAGGCTTTAATACCGGCCATACATTATCTGCAATTATTTTATAACCTTCGGCCGATGGGTGCAGGCCATCTTTTATATTTAAATGCCGTATACCTGCTACACCTTGCAAAAAGAATGGAAAAAAGGCCATGTTATTTGCATCGGCAAGCTGTTTAAATATAGCCCTAAACTGCACCGCGAACATTCCCGGTATAAACGCCGGGATTTCCATACCCATTAAAGCAAGCTTTACATCGGGGTATTTGGTTTTAACCTTACTTATTATCAGTTGCAAATTTTTTGCAGTGGTGGCCGGGGGTATCCTTCGCATAATATCATTTACGCCAAGCTCCAGTACAAAAACATCAACGGTTTGGTTTATCCAGTAATCCAGCCTGTTAAGGCCGCCGGCAGATGTATCGCCGCTCAGGCCCGCATTTGTAACTTTAACGGCTATTTGCGCCTCGTTTATTTTTTGCTGTATTAACGCCGGGAAAGATTCGTTCGCTACATTAGCCAAACCATAACCCGCTGTTAAACTATCGCCGAAAAAAAGCATATTTTTCATAGTTTAAAAATACCAAACCCGTTAAAAGGTTTTATTTCCGCTTAAATTTTAGCTTTTACCTTATATTTATTCATGGCAAAAAATATAACTACAGAAACCGAGCAGAGCGTAACCGCATATCTTAATGGCATGGCCAACCAAAGCAGAAAGAACGACGCCCTGCTGCTATGCGATATTTTTGCCAAACAAACCGGCATGCCTGCCAAAATGTGGGGGAAAGCCATTGTTGGCTTTGGTAGTTACCACTATAAATACGATAGCGGCCATGAGGGCGATGCGCCGTTGGCCTCGTTTTCGCCGCGTGCAAGCTCCTTTGCCCTGTATTTATGCCAGGATGCTAAACGTAAGGAAGAACTGTTTGCCGGCTTGGGGAAATATAAAATGAGCGGGGGCTGCCTCCACATAAAAAAACTTGAGGATGTTAATACCGATGTTTTGAAACAAATAATAGCCGAAAGCGTAACCTACACGAGGTTGCAGCGGGAAGGTTAAAAAGTAATTATCTGGCATTTTTGCCGTGTTGAAATTGCTATAAACCGGGATTTTTTAATTATTTTAAGTATCGCTACCAAAGTAATTTTCTGTAAAATTATAAATACATAATTTTTTTATGTACCTTGCAGCATACAAAATATTAAAATAATGACAGGAACAGTAAAATTTTACAATGAATCAAAAGGTTTCGGTTTCATCAAGTCTGATGACGGCGAAGAAATATTTGTTCATGTAACAGGTCTTGCAGGAGACAGGATCAAAGAGAATGACAGCGTAACTTTCGAAGTACAACAAGGCAAAAAAGGATTAAACGCGGTTAACGTAAAGTTAGCTTAACTCTATAAAAATTTATTGAAGCACTTGCCTGTACAGGCAGGTGCTTTTTATTTGCACAAAATTACCCTTTAAAACCAATATCAAAATATGGCTAAATCACAGGCAACCTTCATGAAGAAGCAACTCGAGAAAAACCGTCAGAAAAAGAAAGAGGAGAAGGAGTTTCGCAAGCAGCAGCGCCAGGAAAACTCGGGCGGCGGTAAGCTGGAAGACATGATGGCCTACGTAAACGAGTTTGGCGAAATAGTATCAACCCCACCGGAGCCTAAGGCACCCGAAAAAGACAAATAATTACATTAACCGGTTATAAAGGTATACCAACAAGGCTGCTAAACAATTAGCTTTGTGATATACCTTCAGCCGTAAATGTTATCAGAACCATCATATCTTGCCGCGCGCATGGTAGCCCCTACCATAGGGTCGCACTTTGCAGATCACATTGCCGAAGCGCGCAGGCAAAACAAACATAACCTTGCCGACGAACCACCGGTGCACATTATTGAGGCAGTAATTGATGCCGCATTTTGGGCAAGCCTGCAGCGCGAAGAAGGGCATTCGCCAAAAATATCTATCGCCTTACTGCACCCAAGCCAGGCGCCCCGGCATTTAAAATTTGGTAACAAGCTACGGCTTACCCCGCATAATTTAAAAAAACTGGCCCCCGCTGTAGAGAGCCAGGGTATACACCTTGCCGTTTGGAATAAAGACGACGAGGCCTTTATATGGGGCACCATACACAACCTGCCGGCCATTTGCTTTGTGCTGGAGGTTATAGAACCGGGGTTGTTGATAATTAAACACAGCCGCGCAGATGGCTTTGGCAAATTTGTTAACCTGGCCATATTGAAAGGCGACGAGGTAAAATTTGTAGTGCAGCCAACGGCCGAAATTGCAGAGTACCCGGCAATGCTATCGTCATTATTAGGTAAGCCGCTGCCACCCTACCTTTCAAATACGGTTAATGTTTTAATTGAGTTAGCTTCGGCCATGCGCGCTCATGGCCGCGGCGGGCTGGTAGTTATTGTACCCTCAAGTTCTGACGAATGGCGTAAATCTGTAGTACACCCCATTACCTACCCCGTTGAACCCGCTTACGACGCTATAAAAAAACTGCTGGTTAAATATGAAACAAAGCAAAACGGCGTAGACTGGCAAGACCGGCTGCTGCAGGCTATAGAAATTGTAGGCGGCTTTACCGCTGTAGATGGTGCAACCATACTAAACCAAGATAACGAAATGCTTGCCTTCGGCGCCAAACTGGCCCGCGCCGGCGATCTGCAGCGCATAGAACGGATGACCGTTACCGAGCCTGTAGTAGGCTCTGAGGCTAAAGTGATGCACCCGGCGCAAAACGGGGGTACGCGGCACCTGGCCGCTGCGCAATTTGTAAATGATCAGCACAATGCCATTGCGCTGGTGGCATCGCAGGATGGTAACTTTACCATTTTTGCCTGGTCGGAAAAATTAGGAATGGTGCATGCCAACCGGATAGATGTGCTGCTTATGTAATAATTGCAAAAGAAGTGGCAGGCTTATTTTTAGTCCATTGCAGGCACACCCATAGCAACCCACTCCTCTTTAGCAGGGCCGTAAATCCCCGGAACAAGTAATCCGGCCATGCGCATAACAATGGTCATCTGGCTGCGGTGATGTGCCTCATGGCCTATAATTACAGATAGTACCTTTCCTTTTGCCCAGGTTTCGCCATACATGGGCACTTCCTCATCTAACGACGAATCCGTCCATTTGCTGCGCACGGTTTGCGCAAAAACAATATTATATTTCTGGTAAATTTCTATAATTTCTACCATGGTTTGCGGGGTTGGCGTGTCTGCCAGGGCATCACTTTCAAACAGGCCCGCGGCTGTGCCCATCTCGGTAATGGTATGCGTAATATGCCAGGCAAGGCGTTCCAGCGTGCGCACATTTTCGTTTATTTTCTGTGATTTTGTGTCTTCGGTAACACCCGAGAACATTTTTACAGTATAGCTTTCTTCATCTTTCCAATCGTTAAGAAAATCCTGAACGTGACGGTACATAGTTTTATGGTAAGTGTTTAACTACAAATATTAGCAAAATTGGCGAA
This sequence comes from Mucilaginibacter sp., assembly GCA_965277245.1. Taxonomy (GTDB): domain Bacteria; phylum Bacteroidota; class Bacteroidia; order Sphingobacteriales; family Sphingobacteriaceae; genus Mucilaginibacter. The sequence continues at coordinate 763,277 of OZ255719.1, read as the reverse complement.
GAACAGGCAATTAATTTATAAACATTCGTAGTAGGCTCGTAAGGTTTCGCCCTCCTAATATACAAAAATTACCTGACGCTTTGTTTTATACCCAAAATACAGATAGCCATGGCAGGTGGCGTGCTTAATAATTTACATACGCATACTACCTTACCCGGGGAAGAAACCGCACAACCCGCCGCTTTATATTTTCTTCCGGTTGAATGATAACGGCGTACAACAGCACTGGCCCGGAATATCTAAACCCGATAGCAGCGGGGCACATAGGGGCCTTAGCAGGGGCGGCGCACAGCGTATAGCGGGACTGCACCATTAATAACACAGCAGACCTTGCTTTTCAAAAAAATTTATATTATTAATCCACCGCTATTGCTGGTATTATTATAAACAATTGCCTTGCTTTTTACATTAAAGATTTACGTATAAGGGCAACACCGGCGGGAAATCATCCTCAAGGATCCAACCATCTCTGTTAAATTTAACAAGTCCGCAATTTAAGCGCACTATCTCCTTAAAAAATTATCAATTTGATACTTTTTGTAAAAATCATCTGTAACAATTTTTTTCGTCGATATATTTATCATATTTTCATTAAAAACATATAAATTCGTTCACTATTAACGATAACTATTAATCACTTACGCTAATTTTATAATTTTCAACAAAATATGGCAGCTAAACTCGAGTACATTTGGCTTGATGGTTACAAACCCACACAAAGTTTACGTAGTAAAACTAAAATTGAACACGATTTTAGCGGAAACCTGGCAGATTGCCCCATGTGGAACTTTGACGGGTCCAGCACGGAGCAGGCACCGGGCGGCAGCAGCGATTGCGTATTGAAACCCGTTTTTATTTGCCCCGACCCGCAACGCAAGAATGCTTACCTGGTAATGTGCGAGGTAATGAACCCCGATGGTACCCCGCACGTAAGCAACGGCCGCTCGCTCATTGAGGACGATGATAATGATTTTTGGTTTGGTTTTGAGCAGGAGTACTTTTTATGGAACCCCGACCTTAACAAACCGCTTGGCTTCCCCGAAGGTGGTTTCCCTGCCCCGCAAGGCCCGTATTACTGCTCTGTAGGCGCTAAAAACGCTTATGGCCGTAAGATAGTAGAAGAGCATTTAGATGTTTGCCTGGAAGCAGGCCTTAACGTAGAAGGTATTAATGCCGAGGTTGCCGCAGGGCAATGGGAGTTCCAGATATTTGCCAAAGGCGCTAAAGAAGCCGGCGACCAGATCTGGATTGCGCGTTATCTTTTAGAGCGCATTGGCGAAGAATATAACGTAAACATTAACTGGCATTGCAAGCCGCTGGGTACCTTAGACTGGAATGGCAGCGGTATGCATGCTAACTTTAGCAATACCGTATTACGTACCTGCGCAAGCGAAGATACCTATAACAAGGTGCTGGAAGCCTTTCGACCGGTGGTAAAGGAGCATATTGACGTTTATGGCGCCGATAACGAGCAGCGCCTTACCGGCAAGCATGAAACCGCCAGCATAATGGATTACAGCTATGGCGTGAGCGACCGCGGTGCATCTATCCGGATACCGCTGTTCACCGTGCAAAAAGGCTGGAGGGGTTACCTGGAAGACCGCCGCCCTAACAGTGCCGCCGACCCATACAAAGTGGCCGCAAGAATTGTAAAGACCGTTAAAACGGCGTTAGCCGAATAAAAATGAAGCCCCTTGCAAATTGCAAGGGGCTTCATTTTTATGGTTGGTTGGTTAATAGTCATTAGTTAATTGGTCTTGTCTTAAGGTTTAAAGAGTTACCATCCAGAGAGGGTAGCTGTATTTTAGTACTACCCTTGCACCAACAAACCTAACGACCAATGACTTATGACTAATGGACCATACGGGGCTTTTTTGAATTAGCAGGTTATTTGGTGATATTAGCTTTTAGTTTAACACCCGATAGATTACCCCTGCCTTGAAATTAACCGTTTCTTTATTGCTGATCATCTTTTGCCTTACCGCAAACGCCGGCCGCAGGAAATATGACGGCGCCGACTGCCAGGATGCAACCCTCATCTCCAACCTGGTGAACAGCTGCACCGGCGCTGCGGCCTACAGCACCACAGCCAGCCAACCCATTTACTGGTTTAAGTTTACCCCCGCTGCTACAGATATCAGCATTACGGTAACCGGCCAAACGCTGGGAACGCCAACCATACAGCTTTTTACAGACTGCACCGGCAACCTCCTTTCGGGCTCATCATCTACCGCGGGTAACCAAACCACCTACTATAAGGGCGGCCTCCTTATCGGCCATACATATTATGTGGCTGTGGGCAGCGGTAACAATCAGCCGGGCAGCTTTCAGTTTTGTATCAATAATTTTAACCCGGTGCTGCAGGCCGGGCAGGATTTTGCAACCGCGGGCCTTTTGTGCAGTACGCAAACATTTTCGCAGGGGAACGTGAGCGGTGCAGGCCTCAATAATATGGAAAGTGCTGGCACCTGCCTTAGCGAAGGCGCCGGGGTTGCCAGCGAACAAAACTCGGTGTGGTATAAGTGGCAGGCCGCCAATAACGGCACGCTGGTTTTTACGCTTATCCCAAACTCGGTAACAGACGACCTGGACTTTGTGGTATACGATATTGGCACCAACGGTAACGATGCCACCAAAATTAATGCCGCCAACGCCATCCGCTGCGCGGCCGGCCACGGCTTTTGCGCCGTGGGCCCAAACTATTACAAAACCGGGCTCGACTTTGCAGCTACCGACTTTAGCGAACCCTCGGGTTGCGATCAGGGGCAGGATGGCAAGGTACAGTACATTACCATGCAGCAGGGCCATTATTACGCGCTGCTCGTAAACAACTTTACCAGCCGTGGCAACGCCTTTACCGTTGCCTTTACAGACCAGAACGGCGTTGCAGGCACAGGGCAGTTTGTGGGGCCTACGGCAGCCATTACCACCGCCGGGAGCGACACCTGTTCCATTAACCCTAAATTTGTTTTCGGCAGCAGTTCTGCGGGGTATTCATCTCTCAAATGGCATTTTGGCGATGGCGCCAGTATAGATTCGGCCGCTACGGCGGGGCCGTTTACCGTTACCTATGCCACACCGGGCGTAAAAACCGTAACCCTGGCCGCTACCTCGCCGCAGGGCTGCGTAGCCATTGATTATAAGACCATTACCGTAGTGCCCAAAGCCGCGCTGGCGGCCATAACGATCAACAAGCCACTGTTTTGCATTGGCGATACCCTTAAACTAAGCGTAGCCAACCAGGCCGGGTTCACTTACCACTGGGCCGGGCCCGGTAATTACACCGCCGATACCAGTGCCATAAACATTCCCCTTACCGCAGCCACGCAGGCGGGGCAGTATTTTTTAACCCGCACACGGTCGGCGTGTACGTATGCCGATAGTGTGACCGTGCCCGCTATTTACGCCCAGCCGCAGGCGGCGTTTTACACCTACCCTACCATACCGGCCCGGCTGTCGGTGCCCATTAGCATCAGTTTTTTTAACCAGAGTGTAAATGCCGATAGCTTCCTGTGGGATTTTGGCGACGGCAGCACATCTACCGATAAAAACCCGGCGCATAACTACACCGTAAAGGGTACCTACAAAGTAACGCTTACCGCGTTTCAGCATACGGCCTGCAGCGCATCGGTTACCCGGGGCGATTATATATTGCTCGATGCCGGCGCCATTTTTGTGAGCAATGCCTTTACCCCCAACGGCGACGGTATTGACGATGTATTTACCATTGGCCTTACCAACCTGGGCGCTTACCACCTCAAGGTTTTTAACCGTTACGGTGTGCAGCTTTTCGAATCGCAAAGCCTGTATAACAATTGGGATGGTACCTACAACGGCCTGCCCGTACCCGCCGGCGTGTACTACTACGTAATAACAGCCACGAGCCTGGATAACCAACCCGTTAAAAGATCGGGGTATGTGGCGGTGATCAGGTAGGTGCAGGGTTGCGAGTTGTGCGTGAGGTTTAGTACCGGTTTTGCGGTTTCGGATGAAGCTTAATATACCCGAAACTGAAATCCGGATACCCGCAATTAACCACCGTTAACTTAAGTCTCTTCCTTAAAAAATACCTTATAGTAATTCATGGCCTTATCATCGTCGAAGCCTTTTTGGATAAGGTCTTTATTGCCGTGGATGTAAATGTGGAAGTTTTTATCGAGCTTAAGCACGCTTTTGTAAACGCGGGCTTGCTTTTTTACGGCCGCATCTGATATGTCGAAACTATCCGGGATGGGGGTTTCCAACTCCTCTTCATAGTTTTTTTTGTAATTGAGGAACGAGGCTATCCCCTCGTCATTACCGATTACTTCCCGGCCAAACTCCTGCATGTCGAAACTTTCTTTCTCTTTAAAGTACTTCATGCTGCGGTTCAGCAGGTCTATCTTGTCGGCTTTGCTTAGCTCAAATTCATCGTCGAGTTTTTGGGTTACAAAGTTTTTGTAAACGCCCATTACGTTGCCCGTTTGGTTATAGGCATCGTTGCGGATGCGCAGTTTCAGGAAATCGTCTTTCCAGTAAACGGCCTCCTGGCCGCTGTTGGTTTTATCAACCACGGCCACCTTGTAGCCCTCCTCCTTTTCGGTATTGAAGATGAGGCAGCCTTTATCCAGCTTGTTGATGTTAATGGCATCCTGCTCGTAACTAAGGCCGAAGCCATCTTTTTGCGGGTACACCTTTAAATAAGTTTCCTTGTTTTCGCTTTTAAATAGGCCGATGGCATCGTGCAGTTGGCCATCTACCTGTACCCGGTTAAAGTAAGTGATGTACAATTCGCCGGCTTTTATCCTGGGGTGGTTCTGGCTTTCGTACAGGTGCTTTGCCAAATGCCGGCTGTTTTCCTGGAACGTTTCGGGGTCATCAAAAATAGCGGTTGCAAAGTGGAATACCTCGTTCAGGTTCAGATCATCGCTGGGGTGGTAAAGGCGGTAAATCTCGTTCACTTGAGCATACGGCCCGGCGAAATACTGCATCAGCAGTTTGCCCAGCAGCTCATCATCAAGGGCAACCGGCTCGGCCGACAGTACAAAGCGCTCGTTTTGCAGTTTGTTACCAATATGATGAATAGCCAAACGGCTTAAAATAGCTTCGGGAAATGCGATCATGGGAGGCGAAGGTAGGGAAAGATGGGAACCTCTAAAAGTTAATTACATATAGACTAGGTTCTATTCACCTCCAAATGTTTATAATGTTGAAAATTTAAAAGTGCTAACTATTTTAGATTGTATATTTTTGATTTAATAAGAAGTATGCGCTTAAAAATTTGGAATGAATTATCGCAAATAAAATATAATGAAAATTATTGTTTAGTCCTGCTTGCACGTCAAAAGCGCTGGTTAAATAATTTTAATATAATGATATTAATATTTTCAAGTGCTGGCATAATGGGTTGGGCATTATGGAAAGAAATACCTTTTGTTGCATGCGCTATTATATCTTTAGTACAGATATTGAAATTATTACAAGTCCATATCATACCATCAGATAAGCAGATTGAAAAACTTGACATGGTAACGGATTTCTATTTCGACTATTTTAATAAATTGGAATGCCTTTGGTATGATTACGATAATAACCGCGTAACGGATAAAGAGGCACAAGCAAAATATTACGAACTTAAGGCCACAGAAAAAGAAAGTAATAAGATATTAAGAGATGTGATCAAATCAATTAATTCAAAAATAGATAGAAAAGCAAATTGTGAAACACATCTGTATTTAAACACAAATTTTAGTATAAAATCATGAGCAACGAAAAAAACAAGTCTGGGAGAATCGAAATGCCAAAAGTCATTAAGACCACACTACCTAATGATGATTCAACGATTAAGCAGGGAAATATATTACCGACATTCATAGCACCCCCACCTCCACCTCCAAAGGAGACAAAATAATTTCAAAGCTCTTAAATAACTTATCTTTAAAAGGTTAGGCATAATCTTTAATGTTGATAACTTGCTTAATGTTGAAAATTTCCACTAAATATATTAGCAAATAATGGGTATTTTTGGTTGTAGGGTCAAATCACTACATCCATTATATGGCTAAATCAACTACATTCAAAGTAGGCAGAAGCGCGTCAACGGGTAAGTTTACTACAATTTCTTATGCAAATGCACATAAGAAAAGTACAGTGGTCGAGACCATAAAGATTCCTAAAAAATAATATGGAATATTTATGAAGATTATTTGAAAGCCCTATCACAATTAGATAGGGCTTTATTTTTATGGTAATCCCGACTATGAAGAAGCAGGATTTACATTGAATGTTTTTCAAACCATCATTTGCGTGTAGTCACTAACAGATGCATGTTTACTTTGGTGTCCCACTATAGCTGTAACTAGTTAGAAATTTGATATAACCTTTAAACTTATTTAAACATAAATAATGCTAAACTCCACCTTGGACATCTTGCAAATTATTGGCGGTTCCATTGTAGCCGCGATAACATTTGTTGATGTACTGACGCAAAGATTTGTCCAAGCTCAACACCCTCTTTTTAAAGTTGCTTTTTTGTTTCTAAAAAAATTTCGTAATAAAGTTGCGATGCTTTGTTTAGTAACTGCAGCATTTATTTGGATTAATAGAAAAAAAGAGGCATTGGCAGCAAATGGCAAATTTCTAGAGAGACAGCATTTAGATACTGTTCTGCAAAAACACGATTCGATTAATCAAATAAGACTAGATTCATCAATAAAAGAGGCAACGCGTGCATATTCAGCTGGAGTAGGAGAAACAATGGCTAAATATTATTTAAAATATGATTCTTCTCAGCACAAAATTAGCGACATGTATGATGACACGAGTAAAAGGCTAAAGATTATAGAAAAAGTTATAAATACCAACTCACCAGAGTTGGAGGTTACCGAGATCCATCTTGTATCGTTTAAAGGTGACAGTCTGATAATGAGTTTCGTTGTTCAGTCGAAAAAAATGCCAGTTAAAGGTTTAAATATGAAAGTTAAAATATTGTATATAAAATACAACAATTTTATACCCTCTATAAATCCGACTCGAAGTCTTTTTATAGAAGGTGAGTTGTCATCTGACGAACCAATGATCTCCGAAATTATCGACAATGTAAAAGAGAAGAAACTCTACAAAGCATGTTACTTATTTTATGGAGATTACACCTACAACGGAACAAAAGTGTTTTTTACAATCATAAGATCATACAACTTTACCAGTAACCTAATTGAACTCGAAGGAGATCAAGTGGGCTACCGAAAAGCTTTTGAGAAATATTATCCAAATTAAGTTCTTTTATATTTCCATAACCTTTTACCGCCAATGTCATGGTGAGCCTGTCGAACCGCACGGCGCATAGGTCTTCGACAAGTTCAGACTGGCACATTTACGATATGCACTTTTTACCTCCCTTTTTTATAACTAATTAAACAATTAATAATAACGCAAGCCCGGCCCGCGCAGCCTGCATTGAGCAAGCACATAAATTTAAGTTTTACATGGTAATAAATTTCACCGCTGCTGCCGGCGCATTCCGGCACGTGGATGAACATTACAAAGCTGGGGCTTAGTTTTTACATTTTTGGTGGACGAAGTGTGTCAGTAGCTAAAAAAATACAGATATTAATTTTAGCTACTTATAAGCGTGAACCTGGGTAGAACATCGTCACCCGGTTTTGGTTATTTTTTGGCTTTTGTGCAAGATCTTGTCAGCAGCCAATATTTTTAATTTACGCTCAGCGTGGCACCCGTTTTTTCTGTTGCACTTGTCAGGCTGGTAGCCCCGCCTGCCGCGCTTTGAGTGGCATCGGTGTGGCACCTTCCTTTCTGTTAAACTCAATGAAAAACGGTACCGACAAAATTTTGCCGGCATAAACATACCGTTCGGTATGTTTTTAAAAAATCGTGTTTTTGGGCCCGGCTAAACCACCCCTATTTTTGGCGCCGAAACTCGCCGAAACCCGCAGTTTTTGGGTAAATTTTCGGCAGTGGCACAAAACCGCCACCGCCGGCATACCGTTCGGTATGTTTTAACTGCCAAGCCTTTGCGCAAGCCTAAAAATGAGTAATAAAAACGATCGCGATCTTTATTTTCAAATCACCTCATCTCCAAATCTTCAAATCAAATTAATATCTTGCGTTTGTGAAATACGCACTCCTGTTTACGCTTGGCTTAGTGGCTTTTTTTGCATCGGCGCAAACCAATCTCGACTCGTTGCGGAGTAAGGATGTGGCCTACCAGGTGGTGGTAATTAACGGTGTAGAGCACAAAAGCGACGGCGTAAATGCCTTTATAGAGCCGCCAGACCCGAAATGGGAGTTCGGCCTTACAGATATCCGCAAGCTCCAGGCCGATCTTAAATTGCTAAAAACCTACAACGAGGTTTATAATTACATGATAGCGCACCGCTGGCAATATATTAGCAAAACCACAGACGAGATCACGTCACTCAGCGAGTTTGCGGCAACTTTCCGCAAGCCAAACCCCAATTTTGATGACCCTTATGCACCGCGGCCAAAGTCGGCCGGGCCAAAAACACAAAAGCAAAAACCCGCCGAAGCAAAGGCCGCCAAAAAAACTAAAGACAAACCCGGGAAAGAGCCTAAAGAAATAAAGCCAAAACGCCGCCGCCGCGTTACAGACGGGTAAAGCTTACCTCAAAATTTTATGTTTGAAGTATATGATATACAACTTAAACAGACAATAAAAAGCCGCCTGTAACCTAACGGGCGGCTTTTTATTATAAAATAATTACTTGCCTATTTGGTGTAAGTGCTCCATTGGGCCACACCTTTTGGATCTGTGCTTTTTACTTCTTCGCTTTTAATTTTGCTCATTTGTTTATTGGCTTTCTCTGTTTCGGCAAGTTGCTTGTCCATACCTTTTGGCTGCTTTGTAAGGCCTTCTGTTGCCATTACGTGGGCAATCGGGTCTTCAATATACTCAAACTCTTTACCGGTTTCGGGCATCGTGCCTTCATTCCATGGGCCGCGTGAGCTATGATCCGGCGACATATTGTACGCTTGTGTGGTAAAACGCGGGTCGGCCTGCAGCACACCCGGCGGGAAATTGGGCTGTATGCTATTCAGGGCTGCTTCAAACTGGTTGTAGTGTGTTACCTCGCGCGTCATCAGGAATGAGAGGGTATCTTTTACATAAGGGTCGTCGGTAAATTTCATCAGGTACTCGTAAACGATCTTAGCGCGTGATTCTGAGGCCAGGTTACTGCGCAAATCTACCGTTAGATCGCCGTTAGAGTGGATGTATGATGCGCACCATGGCACGCCCTGGCTATTACTAAGCCGCGGCCCGCCGCCGCTTAGGGTTAAAAAATGAGGGTTTACCATAGCCTGGTGAATGATGCTTTCTTTCGCCGCTTCGCCATTCATCACCTGCATAATTTCAGACTGGTCTGCAGCGTCTTTCATTTCGCCGTTTACCCCTTTTAGCAGCATTTGTATAGTTGCACCCACAATTTCAAGGTGGCTAAACTCTTCAACGGCAATGTCCATAAGCATATCATACTTGTCCGGGTGCGGTTGTTTGGCGCCAAAAGCCTGGGTAAAATACTGCATTGCAGCTGCCAGTTCGCCGTTTTCGCCGCCAAACTGTTCTAACAGAAGATTGGCAAAACGAGGGTCGGGTTTAGATACGCGTGCATTAAACTGCAGGCTTTTTACGTGATGGAACATTAGATTTTATTTTAAGTGATTGTATTTCGAGGGTTTATATACGTTTAATAACCTTTATTAATTGTTAAAGTTTTTAATCAATTAGAAATAATTTTAAGCTCATCGCCTGCATTCATTTTTTGCAGATATTAGTTGTCGCCATTTATCATTCAATGCAACGACGACATTTTATCAAACTTTCGGCAATTACGGCCGCTACCGGGTTAACAAGCCATTTAACTTATGCGTCAACCAAACACATAAGCACTATTAACCCACCCAATGAAGTGTGGGCACAGTGTGGCGAGAGCTGGTTTAAGCTAAGCGCCGTTAACGGCAACAATTTTAGTTACCGGGATATAAATGTGATCATTAAACAAAACGGCAACTCTCAAAGTGTGCACGTTACTTCACCAGCACAGCAATTAAATGCAATACGGTTTAAATGGGCGCATAATCTGCCGCCTTCGGCCGTTTTTTTGGGCGATGCCTTTGAACGTTCTTACGGCGATCTCAGATGGAAAACGGAGCCTTTAAATATTAAAAATCCGTGGTATGTGATCATACACAACGAAGCAGAAACAGCTTGCTTTGGTGTTAAAACCGGGGCTAATACGATCTGCTGGTGGGGTTTAACCGCTAATAGTTTGGAACTGACTATGGATAGTGCGTCGGGCGGGGCGGGTGTTTTATTGGGTGACCGAAAACTTCATGCAGCAGATATAATTACCACCACGGGTTTGCCCGGCGAAAATGCTTTTTACACCGCCCATCGGTTTTGCGGCATGATGTGCGAAAACCCACGTCTTCCTAAACAACCTGTTTACGGCATTAACGATTGGTATTTTGCCTATGGCAATAACGATTCAGGCCTTATAAAGCAAACCACCGGCCTGATGAGTGAGCTGGTAACTAACAGCAGTAATAAGCCATTTTCTGTAATTGACGCGGGCTGGGCAACTTACTCGCCGCTATTACCGGGCGATGGTGGCTGGAATGATGATTTCTCGAAACCGAACAACAAGTTCAAAGATATGCACTTATTGGGTGATGAAATAAAAAAACTGGGTATGCGCCCCGGCTTGTGGATGCGCCCGCTTTGCGCCCGGCATGACGAAAAAGCTTGTTTACTGGCGCCAAAGATACCCGGCAGAAATGACCAGCGGCAACCGGTGCTTGATCCTACCATTCCCGAAAATATTGAGCGTGTGAAGGCCTATTTCGCCATATATAAGCAATGGGGCTATGAAATGGTGAAACATGATTTTACCACCTACGATATTACCGGGCGATGGGGTTTCCAGATGAAGGATAGCATAACCTCCGCCGGCTGGAACTTTAGCGACAGAAGTAAAACTAACGCCGAAATAATTTTACGGTTATACCGTGCTATGCGCGAAGCCGCCGGCGATAATATTTATATTATTGGGTGTAACACGATAGGCCACCTTAGCGCAGGTATATTTGAATTATGCCGGATAGGCGATGATACCAGCGGCCACGACTGGGACCGAACGCGTAAAATGGGTGTAAATACACTGGCCTTCAGGCTGCCCCAACATAATAAATTTTATGCTGCCGATGGCGATTGCGTAGGCATAACTACAAACATTGCCTGGGCCAGGAACCGGCAATGGCTTAAATTGCTTGCCGAAAGCAGCGCGCCGCTTTTTATTTCGGCGCAACCGGAGGCGATGGGCAGTTTACAAAAGGCTGCTGTAAAAGAAGCCTTTGCCTTCGCGGCGGGGCCACAACCACTTGGAGAACCGTTAGACTGGATAAACAATTACCAGCCCGTACAATGGAAGCTAAACCATAAAATTGTAGATTTCGACTGGAGTTAAATGCCAGGAATCTTTTCACAAACGCACTAATTTTCCACATTAGAGGCCCGGGATTGCAATATTTGAATCGAATTTAGATAGCTTTAAACTTGCCGATAAACCTCTGCGCGTTCATGCTGCCGAATAAACGTTTCTGTTAATGAAAATCTTATGGTTTACACTGGTTAAAACCGCTCTTATTATATTAATTACCCCTGCTGTGCTGTTTGCGCAGCGTAAAGATATCGCCCTCGATAGTATCCGCGCAAAAGTTGCTAACTACGGCGGTGCTGATCCGGCTTCGGTTTTGTTTGCCCATTTTGATAAAACAATTTATAATAACACCGAAACCGCCTGGTTTACAGCGTATCTACTTAACAGTAATGAACAGGTTATCCAACCATCTGCACTGTTGGTTATATTGGTAAATGAAGCAAACAGATCTGTAGTGGCCGAACTTAAATTTGCAATACATAACGGTACTGCTTATGGTAACATCGAGATCCCGGATAGCGTTCCATCCGGTAATTATAGTTTCATTTTGTATACCAACATCCTGTTAAACGGGCGGCCAAAAGATGTTTTTACCCAGCATATCGGCATAAAAGGTTTGGTCACCAATAATGGTGTCAACATATCGGCAGCGCCTAAAAGCCTGCCGGTTTTGAGCCTGCCCAAGGGCAAACCAACATTAAAATTTTATCCCGAAGGCGGCAACCTGGTAAATGCTACCCCGGGCATGGTAGGTTTGGAAGCGCGTGATGCGAATGGTGCTCCCGTGCAAATAAAGGCAGTTTTGTATAAGAATAACCAATTTACAGACACCATAAAAACAGACCATTACGGCATGGGCCGTTTCAGGCTAACACCGTATTTAACAAGCACTTATCAGGTTAAGATTGTAGCTGATCCTACTATTTACCGGCTGCCAAAAATACTGCCGCGGGGCGCTGTTCTGCATTTAACAAATGCTGTTGTTTCAGACTCATTGCAGTTAAGTATGTGGGATACACATAGCGGGCGCTATCACGTTATAATCCATAATTATCGCCAGGTATTTTACTCATATCATGCTATGTTGGGTGCTGCAGTTAAAAGCAGTACCCTTAGTTTAAAAGATTTGCCTAAGGGCGTTGCTGTAATAACCGTACTTGATAGCCTGAACCACCCTATTGCCGAACGATTATTTTTTGCACACTATAACCGGCAGGCCAATATTGGCATTGGTACTGATAAACAAACTTATTCCCCGCGCCAAAGGGTTACGCTTAAATTAAAACTAAATAATTACAATGCAGACAGCATTAGTGCCATGGTGTCTGTTGCTTGTGTGCAGGCAAGCAGGCTGCAGCCACGCAATGAACGTATGATTGCCAATTATTTTTATCTCGGCCGCAAACTATCTAATTTGCCGTTAATGAATGCGTTTTCTGCGCAAACCAAAGCAGATAAAAACCTGCTCGAGAATATTTTGCTTATAAAAGGCTGGCGGCGATATAACTGGCAGGATATGATGGGCAGCAGCGATAGTGAACAGAAATATAAATTGATGGGCACGGCCGGATTTGCAGGCAAGACTTACTTAAACCCATTTTCTGCACTGGTAACTCTTGATGGCAAGATGGATGTTACAGCATATTTCGCTAATCAAAATAAACGCGTAAATAGCCTTTTAAATGAAAGTGTTTTTAAGACCCGCGATCAAAGCAGATCTGTGAACGTGTTTTTAACCAATAGGTTAGTTGTAAGAAAAGACACAACTGGCATTGGGGCGCCGCCTGTGCCGTTTTTACAGCCTACGCCTTACATTGCAAAAAATATGGTACTAAGTACGGTTAATGTGCGCGCTACTAAACTATACAATTACATAGCGAATGATTGCGGCGATTATGTATGCAGGTTTAATGTTTTAGATTGCGCTACCCATAAGTATGAAAAAGACAACACCACCCCCAAAATAAAAGGCCTGTATACCGTGGACGATTCGTCGCTGCTTGCTAACAACCAACGTGTTACCATAAGGCAAGCGTTTAGGGATGATAAGGGAAAACGGATATTCATTGTATCTTACAACGGGTGTGCTAACTTAAAGACCGATCTGGAACTTGTTAATCAGGAAGGGCTGACTGAACAGCGCGAATTTTACAGTTCTGATTATAAGCAACTTGAGGCCGGCAAAGTGGATTATCTTTCTACCATTTACTGGAAACATGTATTGCGGCTCGGTTCTAAAAATGAAACGGAGGTAAGCTTTTACACTAGTGATGCACTTGGGCCCTTTAAAATTATTGTGCAGGGCGTAACCGGTAAAGATGTAATTTATGGAGAAAAAACATTTACGGTTGCCGGTCCGTAATATAATGGCCGCTAAACCATTTATTATAAAATCATTCTAACTTATTTAATTAACGTTGTAAAATGGCAGGCCGGGGTAAAAAAGCATCAGGTGTCGATGATAAAAACGACCCGCATTTAAAATCGCAATTGCGGTTTAAACAGTCGGTAAGCGATCGGATCGCCATTTTTTTGACAGATACGTTTGGTAGCCCGGCTTTCCTCTTTTTTGCCGTCGCTTTTTTTGCGATATGGATCTTATGGAACCTTGGCTTTATTTCGGGCCTTAAACCATTCGACAAGTTTCCTTTCCAGGCATTGGAAATGGTGGTGTCGGTTTTCGCAGTCATTCTTTCGGTATCGGTGCTTATTAGCCAAAACAGGCAGGGAAAACGCGAAAAAATGAGCCAGCAGATAGAATTTGAGGTAAACGTGCGCGCCGAGAAAGAAATTACCAAAATGCTGGAGATGTTACATGAAATACAAAAGAAGGTAGGAATTACGGCCAACCCCGATAAAGAACTGGAAGAAATGAAGGAAGATCTAAACATCCATGAACTGCATCAAAAACTTGACAAAACAAAGGACGAAGGGATACTTTAAATTTTATAGTGAATGCCTGCGGGTAAAGAAAAAATTGTCTTAGAGCCGGGCGTTAATTCATTTTGTGATATTCATCTATCTGCTTGCCAACCTCGTCAACATATTGCTGCGGCACATCGTGCGTAATGGGGCCGCCACTGCGGTACCAGCCATTAGCAGATTTCTTCAGATTAAAATAAACATCGTCCATGGTGTTCTTATTCACAAAAAGATATTCGTCTTTATCCATGGTAACGGGCCCGGCAAGGGTTTCGCCGTTAAGACTTTGAACGTAAGCATTAAATAAGTGAGCAGGCATATTGTGTTATTGTTACCGGCAAATTAACGTTTTTAGCCTGCATAAGTTTGTTTTTACACCTGCATACCATATACATAAACAGACTTTGGGCTAAAAGCTTTGATTAGGTTGATTAGGTTGATCAACTACTCATTTATCAACCATTCACTACCCGCCCAATCACTGCTCACCCAATCAGTACTCACCTAAACTAAAATACCTACCTTTACCCATGCAAACCGTTCTATCGCCGTTTAGATTTATCTGAATGGAGGAAAGTCCGGGCAACATAGGGCATCCTGCTTCCTAACGGGAAGGGGCCGCACCAGCCGGCTACAGCAAGTGCCACAGAAAATAAACCGCCCCAATTCATCGGGGTAAGGGTGAAAACGTGAGGTAAGAGCTCACGGCCTTCGCGGGCGATCGCGATTGCGGTAAACCTCAGGAGTTGAAAAACCAAATAGGTCTCAATCCCGATAGCCATCGGGAAAAGCGGCCCGCTTTTAGTTGTTGGCAACAACACGGTTGAGATGGGTAGGTTGTTAGAGCCCGGCAGCAATGCCGGGCCCAGATTAATGATAGAAGTTGCCCACACGGCAAAACAGAACCCGGCTTACAGGTTTGCTGCTGGTTATTTAACCCTCTTTTTTAAAGAGGGTTATTTTTTTATTCAAAATGGTAAGTGTTTATTTTACTATACAATTTACCGGGATAGTATTATCTTAGCAGCTTTAAACCACAACCATCTGTTGATCCTATAAATGGCCAAAATATTAATCATAGACGACGAGCGCTCTATCCGCAGTACGCTACGCGAAATATTAGAATACGAAGATTACCAGGTAGAAGATATTGATAACGGCATTGATGGCCTGGCACTTATTGGTAAAAATGATTACGACCTGGTGCTATGCGACATTAAAATGAACCGTATGGACGGTATGGAGGTGCTTACCGAAGGTTTAGCCCTAAAGCCCGACCTGCCCTTCATTATGATATCGGGCCACGGCACTGTAGAAACGGCTGTAGAAGCCAGTAAAAAAGGTGCGTTTGATTTTATATCGAAACCACCAGACCTTAACCGTTTGCTCATAACCGTACGCAACGCTTTAGACCGCGGCAGCCTGGTTACCGAAACAAAGGTTTTAAAACGCCGCGTATCAAAGGTGCGCCCTATTTTAGGCGAATCTCAGGCCATTGCCAAGATCAAAGAAACTATAGAACGTGTTGCCCCTACAGAGGCCCGCGTTTTGGTTACCGGCGCAAACGGCAGCGGTAAAGAACTGGTAGCACGCTGGCTGCACGAAAAATCAAATCGCGCTAATGCGCCGCTGATAGAGGTAAACTGTGCAGCCATCCCATCAGAACTGATTGAGAGTGAATTATTCGGCCACGAAAAAGGTTCATTCACTTCGGCTGTAAAACAGCGTATCGGTAAATTTGAATCTGCAACGGGTGGCACGCTGTTTTTAGATGAAATTGGCGACATGAGCCATTCTGCGCAGGCCAAAGTTTTACGTGCCCTGCAGGAAAGTAAAATAACCCGCGTGGGCGGCGAAAAAGAAATAGAGGTTGACGTACGCGTAATTGCGGCAACCAACAAAGACCTGCTTAAAGAAATAGAAGATGGCAATTTCCGGATGGACCTTTACCACCGGCTAAGCGTTATCCTTATTCATGTGCCGCCTTTGAATGAACGCCGCGACGATATCCCATTACTTACACAAAACTTTTTAGATGAGATATGCAGTGAATATGGCATGCCTGTAAAAAAGGTATCGGAAGCCGGTATGGAGGCTTTAAAGAACCTGCCATGGTCTGGTAATATACGGGAGCTGCGCAACATGATTGAGCGTTTGATCATCCTGAGTGATAAAATTATTACAGACGAAGATGTAAGGGCATTTGCTAATCCATCCGCACCGGTATCGGCAATTGCGGCTTTGGCTGCTACGGCCGCTGCTCCAAAAACCGATTATGATGGCTTTAAGAACTTCCAGGAGTATAAAGATTTTGCCGAGCGGGAGTATATTAAATTCAAGCTCGAAAAAAATAACTGGAACGTATCTAAAACAGCCGACGATATTGATATACAGCGAAGCCATCTGTACAGCAAAATAGAGAAATACGGGTTAAAAAGGGGCGAGTAATTAACTCTTTTATTCAATTTTAAATGGATATATCTGTAGTTGTTCCCTTACTAAATGAGGATGAATCATTACCCGAACTTACCGAATGGATAGCCCGTGTAATGGCAGCACACCAATATAGTTATGAGGTTATCTTGGTTGACGACGGCAGTACCGACCGTTCATGGGAAACCATCTGCAGCCTGCATGAACAAAATCCGGCAATAAGAGGCATTAAATTCCGCAGGAATTACGGCAAATCTGCAGCGCTTAACACCGGGTTTGCCGCTGCTCAAGGCAATGTAGTAATTACCATGGATGCCGACCTGCAGGATAGCCCCGATGAGATACCCGCCCTTTACCGCGGCATTACCGAGGATAAGCTCGATCTTATATCCGGCTGGAAGGCTAAGCGGTACGACCCGATAAGCAAAACCCTGCCAACAAAGTTATTTAATGCCGCCACACGCCGCATGTCTGGCATACATAACCTGCATGATTTTAACTGCGGGCTTAAAGCTTACAGAAAGGCTGTGGTAAAGAATATAGAAGTATATGGCGAGATGCACCGTTATATACCTGTATTGGCCAAATGGGCAGGTTTTAGCAAAATAGAAGAGCAAATAGTTGAGCACCGCGCCCGCAAATATGGCAAAACCAAGTTTGGCATGAGCAGATTTGTTAACGGGTTTCTGGATCTGCTTTCTATATTTTTTGTGGGGAAGTTTGGTAAACGGCCTATGCACTTTTTCGGCACAATGGGTGTTTTAAGCTTCCTGGCAGGTATTATTATGGCCATCTGGATCGTTGCCGAAAAGCTGATCCACATTGCGCATAACCAAAAATACCGGGATGCAACAGATAATCCCTTATTTTATGTTGCGCTGGTGGCTGTTATTTTAGGATCGCAACTATTCCTCACAGGCTTTGTTGCCGAACTGGTTGCCCGTAATTCGCCCGAACGAAATAATTACCAGGTAGAGGAAAAGATTTGATTTCGGATTTCGGACGTTCAATTTCGGATTTAAAAAAATTAATGAATAAAGAGGAATTAAAAGGAATAACAAAAAAGTTTGCAGTTGATATTATCAAGTTTATCGAATCAACTACAAATAGCAGGTCTTTTAGCGTTTTATCAAATCAACTTTTAAAAAGGTCTTCCGCTATAGGCGCCAATTATCGGTCTGCATGTAAAGGAAAATCATCTGCAGGTTTTCTAAACAAAATAATAACAGTTGAAGAAGAAGCAGACGAATCTATTTACTGGCTTGAGCTAATGAGGCTGCCGAATTAGCTGACGTTCACACCGTTCATATCTAAAAAAAAGAAGCCGACGAACTTACTGCAATTTAACTGCTATAGGAAAAACTACAAGGCAAAATATACAAATTGCTAAAGAATCGAAATAAATCCGAAATCGACCATCCGAAATCCGAAATAGTTGAAATATTCCATCATCATCCCGCTTTATAACCGCCCGCAGGAAATAAAAGAACTGTTGGAAACGCTTGTTTTGCAGACTTACAAAGATTTTGAGGTATTGATAATAGAAGATGGTTCTGATGATGACGCTGCTACAATTACCGAAACGTTTAAGGGCCAATTAAACATCCGCTATTTTGTAAAGCCTAATTCCGGCCAGGGTTTTAGCCGTAACTACGGTTTTGAGCGCGCCAACGGCGATTATTTTATTGTTTTTGATTCCGATTGCCTCATACCGGCCAATTACCTGCAAATTGTTGACGAAAGCCTGAAAACAACTTGGCTTGATGCTTACGGGGGGCCAGACGATGCCCATCCCTCATTTACACCTGTGCAAAAGGCCATAAGTTACGCCATGACCTCCCCTTTTACTACAGGAGGCATACGCGGCAATAAAAAAGGCATAGGCCAGTTCCACCCCCGCAGTTTTAATATGGGCATGTCGCGCCGGGTGTGGGAGAAAGCCGGCGGCTTTATAATTACCCGGCTGGGCGAAGATATTGAGTTTAGCATCCGTATTCACAATATGGGTTTTAAGATCGGCTTGATACCCCAAGCAAAGGTTTTTCATAAACGCCGCACCAGCTTTTTGCAGTTTTATAAACAGCTGCATTTTTTTGGCAGGGCACGCATCAATATTTACAAGTTTTTCCCAAGCGGCGGTTTAAAACTGGTGCATTTTTTCCCGGCGGCATTCACTTTATTTTTAATACTAACCGTAATTGCCAACCTCTTAAACCGGCCTGTGGCACTTGCCTGCAATATTTTTTTAGGTGTTATTATTTTGTTGATATTTTTTCACGCATTGGTTAAAAACAAATCGGTTAAAGTTGCATTTTTGAGCATAGCGGCTTCCTTTATCCAGCTTACAGCGTATGGCCTGGGCTTTATGCAGGATTTCTGGAAGCGCATTATATTAAAGCAGTCGTAATTAACTATGTACCATCCCTTTTCCATCAGCGAAACCATAAAATCGGCATGGAATATTATTAAGAAAAATTATATCCCGCTTATCGTTTATTCGATCATTTCGGCAGGCGTTTTTAAAGTAACCAGCGTAGTTATCGGCATCTTTTTTATATCAGATAGCTATTATAGCCAATTAACCTTTGGCCTGTTCATGCTTTTATTTCAGTCTTACTTGGTACTTAGTTTTTATAAATTGATACTTACACTTATAGATCATCAATATTACGAGTTTAGCTTCCGCGATATATTGCCGACGTTGCGTATGGTCATGAATTTCGTGCTTATTGCTGTGGTATATGGCTTTGTTACTGTTACGCTTACTTTTATAAACTTCAGGCTGCAGGACCATGAAATGGCCTTTTATATACTCGATAAGATAGAACTGGCTGCTATTGGTTACCTGCTTATCAGGTCTATATTTTGCCTGTGTTTTATCGTGGATGACGATTCCGGGGCTTATGAATCTATTAAACAAAGCCTTTTTATAACCCGGGGCAACTTCTTTAAGATCATTGCTTTAATACTTATTGTAATAGCCTTTGTTGCTGTTCTGCTGCTTATTATCACCGGCCTTATAACCCTGCTGATAGATGAGCACAGCCCCCAAAAAGATCTGGCTGTTAAAATTGCGGTAGTAGGTTGGTTTGCATTATCATTTCCAACGGTTCAGGTGATGATCATGGCTACTTACCGTAAATTAGTTTACAGCCACATGGATGTAGATGATGATGTGTCTGAAACCGTCTGAAACATGGGTTTAAAAGCTTTTGCAGGCAAAATTTTCGCGGTAATGGTACAGCGCGGTATTGAACGTACCAGGCGGCATGCAGTAAAATTTCAGGAAAAAACACTTCAATACCTGTTAAAAAAAGCCGGCGAGACCGCGTTTGGCTCAGATCATGGTTTCCGATCCATAAAATCTTACAACGATTTTAAAGCCCGGGTTCCCGTTGTTGATTATGAGGGCCTTCGGCCATACATCAACCGTGTTTTAGATGGGGAGGAGAATGTTTTATGGCCGGGGCAGCCTGCTTATTTGGCCAAAACCTCTGGGACAACATCTGGCATCAAATACATTCCCATTTCTAAAGAAAGCATGCCCGAGCATATTAAAGCAGCCCGTAACGCGTTGCTTAACTATGCATATGAAACCGGAAAAACTGCCGTTTTTGATGGCAAAATGATTTTTCTGCAGGGCAGCCCCGAAATGTATGATACTAATAACATACCAACCGGCAGGCTATCGGGCATTGTGGCCCATCACGTACCGCGATACCTGCAAGCCAACCGCTTGCCGGGTTATGAAACTAACCGCATTGAAGATTGGGAACAAAAAGTGGATGCCATTGCAGATGAAACCATCCACCAGGATATGCGGCTTATCTCCGGTATCCCACCCTGGTGCCAGATGTACTTCGAGCGGCTCTCGGCCAAAGCGGGCGGCAAAAAGATCAAAGACATCTTCCCAAATTTTAAACTGTTTGTTTACGGCGGTGTAAATTATGAACCTTATCGTGCTAAAATTGAGGAGACCATAGGTTTTGGAATAGATAGTATCGAAACCTATCCCGCTTCCGAAGGTTTTATCGCCTACCAGGACTCACAAAAAGATAAAAGCTTGCTATTGTTAGTAAACGCAGGCATTTTTTATGAGTTTATTCCTGCCGACGAATTTTTTAATGATAACCCTGCGCGCATCAGCCTTAAGGATGTCGAATTAAATAAGAATTATGCGCTTATTCTCAACACCAGCGCAGGTTTGTGGGGCTACAGCATTGGCGATACCATTAAATTCGTGTCAAAGGATCCTTACAAAATACTGGTGACGGGGCGTATCAAACATTATATTTCGGCCTTTGGCGAGCACGTGATTGGCGAAGAGGTAGAACAGGCGCTCATGCAGGCCGCCCATGAACAAGATTTAACGGTTGTAGAATTTACGGTTGCCCCTCAGGTTAATCCACCTTACGGCCAACTCCCTTATCATGAATGGTTTATAGAATTTACACAGCCTCCCAACAACATACAGGCATTTGCCTTGAGCGTGGATGTGTCTCTTCAGGGCAAAAATATTTACTATAAAGACCTCATTGCCGGTAACATTTTGCGGCCTTTGATAGTCAGAACGCTAAAAAAGGATTCGTTTGTTAATTATATGCGTTCGCAAGGGAAATTGGGCGGGCAAAACAAGCTGCCCCGGTTATCAAATGACAGAAAGATTGCCGACGAATTAACGCAATACATAATTAATTAATAACTTTAAACTTTGAGGTAACACCTCGATACAATTACAAACCGGGGATTTTGTCTGCGAGCGAAAATAAAATAAAATATATTGCCATACTTGGTTCTACAGGCAGTATTGGCACCCAGGCACTTGAGGTTATCGATGCAAACCGGCAATTGTTTAACGTTTATTTACTTACAGCGCAAAACAACGCCGATCTTCTTATAGAGCAATGCATAAAGTATAAACCTGCTTATGCAGTAATTTGTAACGAAGCAAAATATAAGCAGGTAAAGCAGGCCCTTTCAAATAGCGCGACCAAAGTTTTAACGGGTTACGATAGCGTTAAAAACATAGTAACAGATTCCCCCATAGATATAGTTGTGACCGCAATGGTGGGTTTTGCCGGCCTGGAGCCTACTATTAATGCCATAAAGGCGGGTAAACACATAGCCCTCGCCAATAAAGAAACCCTGGTAGTTGCCGGCGAGCTGATCACCTCCCTGGCTAAAAAACATGGCGTTAAATTGTTACCGATAGATTCAGAACATTCGGCCATTTTCCAGTGCCTTGCCGGCGAAGATGGTAATCCTATAGAAAAAATAATCATTACCGCATCGGGCGGCCCTTTCAGAGGGCGGGATGAGCACTTTTTAGCCGATGTTACCGCTGCCGATGCCCTGAAACACCCCAACTGGGTAATGGGCGCTAAGATCACGGTCGACTCGGCATCACTGATGAACAAGGGCCTGGAAGTGATCGAAGCAAAATGGCTTTTCGATCTTACCTTAGATCAGATAGATGTGGTTATCCACCCGCAATCGGTTATCCATTCTATGGCGCAGTTTCAGGATGGTTCTATAAAGGCGCAAATGGGTTTGCCCGATATGAAACTGCCCATACAATACGCGCTTACGCACCCACACCGTGTAACAAATAAATTTAAACGTTTCGACTTTACAGCTTATCCCAACCTCACATTCGAAAAGCCCGATACTAAAACCTTCCGCAACCTAAAACTTGCATTTCATGCATTAGCACAGGGCGGCAATTTACCATGTGTACTTAACGCTGCCAATGAAGTAGCTGTTGCCGCGTTCCTAAAAAACGAAATTGGTTTTCTGGCCATGAGCAACCTGATCGAAACATGTATGGATAGGATGCCGTATATAAGTAAACCGCTTTTAGATGATTATTTGAATACTGACAAAGAAACCCGCATCTTAGCACACAAATTTTTACAACAGATGCCAAGGCATTACACATTGACTAAAAACAACGAATGAGTATAGTGATTATGGTTGGCCAGTTAATACTGGGCCTTTCAATTTTAGTGATCCTGCATGAACTTGGCCATTTTATGGCTGCACGCGCTTTTGGCATTAAGGTAGAAAAGTTTTACCTTTTTTTTGATGCCTGGAATATTAGCCTGGTTAAATTTAACTATAAAGGTGTTGAGTACGGCATCGGCTGGCTGCCTTTAGGCGGCTATGTAAAAATTGCCGGCATGATAGATGAATCTATGGATACCGACCAGTTAGCGGGCCCGCCGCAGCCCTGGGAGTTTCGCTCTAAACCGGCCTGGCAGCGTTTAATCGTAATGCTTGGCGGCGTTACCGTAAATATTATTTTAGGTGTGCTTATTTTCTGGATGCTTACCTTAAAGTTCGGCGAAACTTATATCCCTAACAGCAGCATTAAATACGGCATAGTACCGGGCCGTATTGGTAAAGAAATTGGCCTTAAAGCAGGCGATAAGGTTACGGCCATTAACGGAAAACCGGTTACCCGCTTTGAAGACCTCATGAGCTCGAAGGTGCTGATGGGTAACTCTACATTGGCTGTTAATCGTGATGGCCAAGACATGGACATCCATGTACCTGCCAATATATTAAATGAGGTAGCCGATTACGGTATTGCCGAATTTATACAACCCATACCCAGAAGTAAATTTGTTATAGATTCCGTTGTCCCAGATAGTTATGCCGCCAAGGCGGGATTACAGCATGGCGACAGTATTAAAGCAGTTAATAATGTTGGCGTTAATTTTTATGACCAACTTAAAGACCAACTGCTGCTTGCTAAAAATAAGATGGCGTCTTTAACGGTTAAACGCGATGGCAAGCTTATTTCTTTAACAACTAAAGTAAATGATACAGGTACGTTAGGGTTTGACAACGGTACAGGCGGCATCAAAATAAGGGGCGACGAACCGCTGATAAAAAATGTTAGTTTCGGCTTTTTCGGTTCGCTGCCCATAGGTGCATCTAAGGCATGGGGTACATTTTCAGATAATGCGCAAGGCCTGGGTAAAGTATTTAAAGGCGAGGTGAAGGCTAATAAAGCATTTACGGGCCCGGTAGGTATTGCAACCATGTTTGGCAGCCACATAGACTGGACACGTTTCTGGAGCCTGGTAGGCCTGTTGTCTATGGCCTTAGCGCTTATGAACCTGCTACCCATACCTGCGCTTGATGGCGGCCATGCTTTGTTCCTGATCATAGAAATGGTAAAGGGCAAACCCCTAAGCGATAAGTTTTTGGAACGCGCGCAAATTGTAGGTTTCTTTATCCTGATAACCCTGATGGTCTTTATCTTCGGTAACGATATTATAAAGCATATCGGGAAGTAAAGCCCTGTGATGCTGATATTAAAGGCTATCCTGCAGGATGGCCTTTTTTGTTTTAAAGCCTTAACCTAACTGCCGCCGTTGGGTAAACCTCCAGCACATTATCTGTAAAATTTACATGGTAGTACATATTCACTTTTGAGCCTAAGGCCAGCTTTTTATTCACGTTATACCATACCTGCGGCTCGGCAAAAAAAAACGCGCGCTTGCCGGCGAGGTCTTTTGTCTGCTCGTCGCCATGGTTTTTATTCTCGGTCCAGATGGAGAAATCGCCAGATATTTCTGCCTTGTAATTAAACAGCCCTTTATAAAAGTACATGGTATACAAAAAATCCTGGCTTGGTTGGGCATAGGGCACATATTTATAATTGAGCACGCTGCTTACATACGCATCCCCTATTTTATAATGATAGCTGGCCCCCGCTAAATAAGTGTTAAGAATATAGTAACTGTACTGCCTGGGCGTTGTAATGCCTAAGCCGCCACTATATTGCAGGTTAAGATAAATTTTAGGCAGCCAAAGTTTAACTTCCTGCGATACCTGCATATAATACTTACCCAGGTTGGTTTGATCGCCTGTAAAATCGGCCTGCGATTTAAAGAGAAAAGTGCCCAGGTTAATCGGTTTTTTCGAGGTATCTGCCGCTTTATAATATTCAAAATAAAGCGATGGGAAATTACGCGGGTTGCGCTGCGGGTCGAGGGTATGCCTAATGTCGTAATGTAATTGCAGGGTTTGTGCAAAACCCTGCAAGCCGCAAATGCACAGGGCTAAAAAAAGTATCAATTTCATATCGGTAATGCCCGGTTGGTTTGTTTCGGACGGGGCAAAAATGAGGGCAGTAAAATTGGAGATGCGGAATTGTGGCAGAAACATTTAGAATTGTGATAGAAATCTATATTTCGAGGGGTAAAACCTATATTTAGCCTAAATGAACGAGCTAAACAACGCTGCATTTATAAACTTATTTAAAGAGGCTTACCAAAAGTGCTTTGGTTTCCAGTTATTGGTGGCCTCATCAGAAACGGAAAGCAAACATTTCGGCAATAAAATATTTGAAGCAACCGGTTTGGTAATTGGCGCTAAAAGCTTAAAAAATTATTCGCAATATGTGATCGACGGACGGGATACCAGGGCAGAAAACCCATCCGTTGCCACGCTCGATACGCTTGCGCGCTATGTTTTAGGCGCACCCTACACTACAGAGGCCCAGCGGAAGGACAATGAAGGGCATTATCCTTATTGGTACCAGTTCAAAAGCGCGGTAGGTGTAAAAGTCCTCCCTCCTGTTAATAACATAAACGAGGATAAAAAGCCTGCCCGGTTTCTAACAGCCGCGGCGGTGTTACTCATACTGGTTACTATTGCAGCCCTTATATTGTCGCGGCAGCAAACAGGAGGCGATATAAGAGAAACCTTCATAAGCGTTAATAACGATAGCCTTACCAACCACGGCTGGCAGTTAAAAAACATTGACGAAGGCTGGTGGAACAGGCGGGATGCAAACCCTGCCGCATTAACCTTATACACTTTGCGGGGAGATAACTGGGCCGACTCGGCAAACGCACCTGCCATAAAGAACCTCTTATTGCGCAAATTGCCCGGCAACTGTTTTGAGAGCGAGATACATTTCGAAAATTTTATCCCGGGTAAACAATGGCAGCAAGCGGGCATATTGCTTTTAGAAGACACCACACTATTAAGCAAAAGTGTGCGGCTTTCTATCGCTTTTAATGATTTTTTTGGCGGATACGATCGCCCGAAGGAAGTGATCGTTCAGGCTATAAACTCTAACAGCACCGACTTGAGCAAACCCGAAGAAATTGCACACCTGCCATTGTTTAACTTTGAGCCGGGAAAAGAAAACCTGGTGGCTCAAAACCTGCAAAAGTCTGCATTAAAGATTGAGAAGCACGGCAAACATTTCAGGTTTCTGTATGCTACTGGCACGAAGGAAAACTTTGCCTTTAAAGAAGCCCTGAGTAAAGACCTCGACATTAACCCCAAATATATCGCCATTTTTGCTTTGCAGGGTTTTGTAAATACCACCAATATCATACCGGTAAAGGTTAAATACTTTAGTGTAAATAAAACGGATTGCAGGTAAGTTGATAACGCGTTTGTATTATTGGTGATAACCCGCAACAATCAGCCGTAACGAAATTAACTGTTAATATTCTATAACAGAAAAGGCTGCCCGATAGAACAGCCTTTTTTCTTATAAATGTGCACGCTTATACGGTTGCGTCGGCGTCTTCATCCAGCGCCGCGATGTCATAAAGTGGCGGGTCGCGTTTGTATATCGCCGCATAAATTAATGCCAGTACGAATATCAAGATCAAAGAAACAACAAACGAGGTGGCAATTTTAACAGGCGTTAAGTTTTTCTGCAGGTCAAATTGCTTTTGCATCTGATCGGTAGATTTATCTATTTGCTCCTGGTCTACATTTTTGCTTTCCATATATTTAACGGTAGCATTTTGAATGGCGGTCTGGGTTTTTTCTACCATGTGCGGCTCAATTAGTTTACCGAAAATAAGGTTGGCGCCAATGTAGGTTATTATATAAGCAACAGCAAGCATTACAAAAATGCCGGAAACTGCCTGGCGGAATTTCCAGAAACCGCCTATTTTTTTACGCAATTCGCCGGAGTATAGGGCGCCTACTACCAGCGGGACTATTACAGAGAAAATTACCGGCCCTAATGTGATCATCAAAAAAGTATTGGCAATAGCCGTTACGAAATAGAACGAAAAAATATTAAGTACCACTAAGATAATGCCAAGCGGTATACCGCTCAAAGCGCCTTGTTTCCTGATTTCCGGGTCTGAAACTGTCATAAGAAAATTGTTAGGTTATGGTTATTTAAAGGTATCTAATATAGCATAAACTGCAGAATCAAAAGCAACATCCTTTGCATTTGCTATAAATTCTTCGGGCGCTGGTTCTCCCGATTGTACATCCTGGAAGAAAACTATCATGGGATAAAATATTGCCCCTAATTCAGAATCTTCGGGAATGGTACCTGCAACCCGGCTTATTTCTGCTACCGGGCTTTCCAGCAGTATCTGGTTAGCTATTACCGGTTCGTAGATTTTGTACTCATCCTGAAACTCGTCTTCGTCAACCAGCAAAAACTCTTTCAAATAATCCTCCAGCGATGGTTCTATGTTCTCGTCGCGGCATTCATTAAGATAAAGCAGCAAATTTAACAGTTCTGTTCCCCTATCGAGGGTTTCTTCTTCAATCGCCTCCCACTCCGGCGTTTCCAGGTAATCATCTTCCAGCTTTTTAACATCTTCTGCAAAGAAGTTGATCATCAGCATATCAAAAAACACTTCGCGCAGCGGATCCAGTTGCGGCATATCATCAAAAACAGCATCCAGCCTGTTTACCTTGGCGATAAAATCGTCGGGCGACGAAAAAACCTCATCAAAACGGGCCTCGGCTGTTGCCTCAACCGCATTATATTTGGTGAATGCATGCAATGCGGCGCGGATTGACGCATGAATTTTTGGGTCGATCATCTTATTTTGCTTTAAATATTTGATTATTATTTATCGTTAACAGCACCTGCCCCCTTAACGTTTGCCCAATGAACGGTGAATTATAAGACCTTGAATAATTGGTTTCGCGGGCATAAGCCCATTGTTTTTTTATATCAACCAATATAAGGTTAGCTTCGGCGTTTCCGGTAACCGCAGCAGCTTTAACCCGCAGTATCTTACGTGGGTTAACCACAAGTTTTTCTGCTATCAAACCCGGCGATAAACCTGCTTTAAGAGCAAGCGGCAATACCGTTTGCAAACCGATAATACCAAACTCGGCAACTTCAAATTCTACATTTTTAAATTCTATCTCGTGTGGGGTATGCTGGGATACGATGGCATCTATCGTACCGTCTTTTAGCCCGGCTATAAGCGCATCAACATCGGCCTGTAAGCGTAACGGCGGCTTAACCTTATACTGGCTGTCAAAGCCTGTAAGCGCCTCATCTGTAAGTATCAGATGGTGGGCAGCAACATCGCAGGTTACATTTAAGCCGCGCAATTTTGCATGGCGTATCAATTCGACCGAACGCGTGGTAGATATGGTAGAAAAATGTATGGGTGAGCCGGTATATTCAGAAAGGTAAAGATCACGGGCTACCATTAATTCTTCTGCCAAAGATGGGATCCCCTTCATGCCTAAAAGCGTACTTATTATCCCTTCATTAACTTTGGCCTTCCCGGCAATGGCCGTATCCTCGGGATAAGAAAATATAAGGCCGCCAAACCCCTGGGCATACAACAAGGCGCGCTCCATGAGGCCCGCGTCCTGCAGGGGTTGGTTACCGTCTGTAAATGCACGTGCGCCGCTTTGGTACATATCATACATTTCGGCCATATCTTTACCACCGCGCTTGTAAGATATTGTGCCCAGCGGCACAATATCTACCAGGTTACCCTTGGCTTTATTAACCAGATACTCAACTTCTGCTTTAGAGTGTATGGGTGCTTGCGTGTTTGGCATAAGCGCCAAACCTGTAAATCCGCCAGCAGCAGCGGCCGCGGTACCGGTATGCAGGTCTTCCTTGGTTTCAAAACCCAATTCGCCAATATTGCAGTTAAGATCAAAAAAACCCGGGAAAATGTGCTTGTCTGAACCGTCAATTATTTCAGTGTCAGAATCAAGCTGTTTGCCAATGCTGGTAATAAAACCGTTCTCAATTAAAATATCGGCAACCTGATTATTAAAGGGAGAGTTTGGGTCAACAATTGTAGCAGATTTGATGAGCAAATTCATGAATGTTGATTTTTGATCGTCTGCTAAGCTTATTGCAATGATTGCGGTTTATAGAACCTTACCAGCAATATTTCTGCAAGCAAAAAGACCAATGCCAAAAGTATACAAAGTTTCCATAATTGCAGGCCAAAATTTGATGCGTTTAAAAAGCTTTTCAGTGGCGTGTTATCTGCTTCTAAAACCCTGCCCTTTGCCGGGAGTATTTGCTGCAAAGCTGCTTTACTTAAATAATGCAGGTCAGACTCCGACCTATTGTTATTAAATGATAACCACTGCACTATGCTGTCTTGTTTTAAAAGTTGATAGCTGCCTGGCCTTTGCAACTGGTCTGCCAGGTAGAGCAGGGTACTTCCGTTTTCCCTCCGCACATCCGGAATTATTTTTTCACTGCCTTGCGTAAGGGTAAGTACCCCGCCCGGTCCAAGATTTGCAGGTGCTGCTTCAACAGATTCACCCTTGCCCAGGGTGTAATATAATTGCTGGTTGTGCGCGCTTAACAGCGCTATACGCAGCATAGTAATTACAAACAGCGCGTGCCGCGGCAGGCTGCTAAAAGCATCATCTAATGGTACGGCGCTTAAATATCCTTTACCTTGTTTATATTTAAACTGTTCCCAAAAGGGGCGGCCGTTTGCTAAGGTCATCAACAGTTCGGCAGGTGTTCCGCTGCTTAATTGATAATAGGATTTTACCAGGGGCAGGTCGGGATTGTTGGGCATGCTTTCAAAAGTGTTGCTGTAAACCTGCGCCTTGGTGTTTATCAAGTTAACCTTTACATCTTCTTTGATCAGCTTTTCGGGATAGGCAGCATTCATGGGCTGCAATAAAGCACGATAGCTGGCCAGGTCTGCATCTGCACCGGGGAATATGGCGAGGCTGCCGCCTTTTTGTACAAATGCTGTTAATTGCTGCACCAGGCCGCCGGATATTGCCTTTACATTGCTCACCACGATAAGCGGATATTCCGGAAGCCCGTTATAATTTACATGCCCGTCTGTTGTTTGGGTTATCTTAAAAAACGGGTCGCTGTTGAAAACGGCGGTAAGGTACTCATTTGGTTTATTGCCGCTTATGAGCAGTACCGGCATTTGTTCCTGCACGTAAAAGCTGAAATAGAACTGATTATCAAACGTAACGGGGTTATCCTGCAACTGCAGTTCTGCCCGCTGCCAGCCGGCCTCTAAGCCCGAAAAAGAAAGGGTATCTGTAATGATTGCACCCGCACTAAAATTGTAGCTGCCTAACGCTTTTTGCGCACCGTTGATGAGCAATTTAACCGGCACATTCACCGCTTTTTCGTCTGCGTAATTATGCAGCCTGATCACCAGCTTCTCACTTTCGCCCGGGCGATGCACGGCGCTTAATAACCAAACGCTATCGGCAGCAATATTGGGCAGCACGTTTGCTTTTAATTGGATAAGGTTTATACTTAGCCCGCTATCTGCCAGGAGCTTACTCCTGCCCATATTACGCTGAAAATCTGAAATAATGTACACAGCACCTGCAGCGCGCTGCGATTGCAGCAACCCTTGCTCCCGGTTAATTATCGCCTGCAGTTTGCGGCTTTGGGCCGATATTTTTATTGCATCTACTGCATCATCAAACTCATCTTTGCTTAAAAAACGCTGGTGCCGGCCTTCAAAATCTTGTGTAAAAACCTGGAAACGGGTATTTATATCGTAATTACCCGCAATTTCCTTGGCACGTGTTTTAGCTTCATCAAGCAGGGTGCCTTCGCGGCTTAAGGCCTGCATGGAATAAGAATTATCTACAAAAATACTTACAACCTGCTGCTGCCCGGTTGCAACTGCGGCGTTGCCCGGAATAAATGGCTTTACAAATGCAAAAATTAAAAATGTTAGCGCAAACAAACGGGCTGCAAGTATAAGCCACTCCTTAAGTTTGCGGCCCGATGCCTGCTCCTCATGTACTTCTTTCAAGAACTGTACGTTGCTAAAATATACCTTTTGGTACCGCCTGAAATTAAACAGGTGGATAACAACCGGTATTGCCAGTGTGAACAACGCAAATAAAAAAGCGGGATATACAAAGTGAATCAAAACGATAGCCTCGAAACAAAAATGCGAATTATTGGCCTTTAATTAACAGGTACCCAAAATTAATGTTCCTGTAAACAGGGTTCGTTTACAGATACTACACTTACAGTAAATGTACTGCCTTTACCTGCCTGGCTGTCGATATTTAATGAACCGTTTATTTTCTTGATCAAATCGCGGATGAGCATGAGGCCGAGGCCGCTGCCTTCTTCATTAGCGGTGCCCTTTGAGGTATAATGCTGCGTTTCCAGGCAAACGCGGGTAAGCGTTTCATTATTCATGCCTATGCCATTATCTGTAACCGCTATCTTAGTTTCTGCGCCGTTAATTTCTGATGTAAATTGTATGAGGCCGTTAGAATTGGTAAACTTAATAGCGTTGGTAAGCAGGTTACGGAAAATGATCTTAAGCAGTTCCTTCTCGGCACACCAATCAATATCCATGTCAACAAGGTTTTCGGCGTTTATGTTCTTTTTTTGCAGGGTTAGTTTTTGCTCTTCTATCAAACTGTTTATCAGCTGGTTTATATTTACGTTCACTTTTTCTACCGTGCCGCCATGAACCTGGCTTTTTATCCAGTACAGCATATTATCCAGCAAGGTTAGCGCCCTAACGTATTGGGCCTCAAGCTGTGCAAAAAGGGTTTCTGCCTCTTCATGTGATACCAGTTTAAGGTTTACCAAATCTATAATACTCTTGGTATTGGTTAGCGGGTGCCGCAGATCATGCGATATTACCGATAGCAACTTACTTTTAAGCCGGTTGTCTTCTTCTAATATAGCATTTTGGCCTGTAACCTTATCATTTAACACGGCAACCGAGTGTGCATGTTCTTCAAGCAAGCGTTTTTTTTCACCTAATTCTGCAGCATATGCTTTAGCTTTTCTATAGCTATAGGTAACTGAAGCAATGAGCATTACAACGATGATCATCCCCACTAATACGCAAATAAGTATGATGGATTTCGTTTCTGATACCTTTTGTATCCTCGAAAACTGTTTCTGAATAGCTAATTGCCTTTCCTGTTGCTGTTTTAATACATCAATAAATTGGGCGGCGTCATTTTTATTGATCTCGTTAGTTTCGCGCTCAATTTGTAATAGCCTGTCTTGCCAATGGGTTACGGCAGCAAGGTCATTTTGCTTTGTGGCAACGTTTAGCAATACCTCTATCGCTTCTTCTAAAAGCGGTGTAGCATGAACGCTGTCGGCATTTAACTCTGCAACATTAGCATATTGCACGCTCTTGTTAAAGAGGTTGGCTTTAAAGTATGTTTTGCTTAGCCCAATGTATGAAAGCGCCTTGCCATACCTGTCTTTAGTAATGCTGTCTATCTTAAGGGCTTTATGATAGTACAATACTGCCGAATCTGTGTTGTTCATATCGGCAAACAACTCGGCCTTGTTAAAGTACGATTTCTTTTCGCCGAACAAATAATTCACTTTTTTTGATGTGCGATAGCTTGTCTGCAACATCTCAAGCGCGTCTTTATACTTTTTCTTCTTCGATAGCAGGATCCCGATCCGAAGTTGAATATTTGCGATATCGAGTGTTTTGTTTAAGCGTTGAAAAGTTGCCAGGCTGCTTTGCAGCAATTTATCTGCCAGCGCAAAATTGCCATTCTTTCGCTCCAACGAACTTAAATGCTCATCTGCACGGGCAATGTTATAATCGTCGTGGTTTTGTTGGCTTATTTCGGCCGCCCGGTTAAAATAGGTCAGCGCCCTTTTAAAATAACCTTTTTGATTATATACCTCGCCCTGATACAGGTAATTTTCTGCAAGGCCCCTGGCATAATTTATTTTTAAACATTGCTGCTCCGCATCTATTAAAATGGCGAGTGCATCCGTCATGTTTTGGTGCAGTTCGTTATAAGCCTTCAGATTAAGAGAGTCGATTAAAGCGGGAGTAGTTTTGGAACCTGACGACCTGGCGACTGAATTAAAATTCAGTATAAGAAGCATCATAAAACAAAAACATCCGTTTCTCATTGTCTTGCCGGCGTACAGATAAATGGGTCAGTAAGGTACTCTTCTTGTACGAATTAACGTAAAAATTGTTTTATTCTATATAGTGATAAACATTATAGCTCTAAAAAATCTTATTAAGAAATGATTGCGTGGCATATCGGATGTTCGGGCTTTTCTTACAAGCATTGGCGCGGCAAGTTCTACCCGGATAAACTTGCGGAAAGCAAATGGTTCGCGTTTTACAATCAGCAATTTAAAACGCTCGAATTAAATGTTACCTTTTATCGGTTCCCGCAATTAACAACGCTGCAAAAATGGTATGATACCAGCCCGCCCAATTTTAGCTTCTCTGTTAAAGCACCCCGCGGTATAACCCATTATAAACTTTTTCATAACGCGCATGATCTTATCAGCCAATTTTATGATGTAATTAACAACGGGCTTCGTGAAAAACTGGGCCCTGTACTTTTTCAGATGCCACCAAGATTTAGGTACAGTCCCGAAAATTTAGAACGTGTAGTTAATAGCCTAAATCCCTCTTTTAAAAATGTGCTGGAACTGCGCGACGCCAGTTGGTGGCGAAACGATGTTTATATCGAATTAAGTAAACACAATATCACTTTTTGCGGCCAAAGCCACCCTGCACTGCCGGATGAAATTATACAAAACACCGCTGTGATCTACTACCGTTTTCATGGAGTACCCGATCTTTACAGATCGGCGTACACAGAATATTTTTTAAAAAAGGTTGCCGACACCATCAGCCAAAACAACAACACAAAGGAAGTATGGCTGTACTTTAACAATGATATTGATGTTGCAGCCATTGATAACGCCAGGACGCTTATCCAACTGGTAGCACATTAGTTACCTTCTTTTATGGTGTTTTTTTTTAACTGGGTGTTTATGTGCCCTGTGTTTTGCTGCAACTTTATGGTGCTTTGATGACCTGCTGTTGCTGCCGGGTTTTGATGTTGTTTTTTTCTTTGGCGTTTTATTTTGTACAGCAACCGGTTCATTGGTGGCAACAGATGCAGAGTCTTTACTCATCTGCTTTACCGAAAAACTGTTGCTATGTAAACTGTATTCTAATAACCGTTTTGCCCCCGATAGTTTTGCAGCCGGCCCGCTGCCTTCATAGATCGGGAACTCGCGCATCAGCTTGCTATCCTTTATATAAAAATTATCATTGCCGCGATAACCTTTGCGCTGGGTAGCCGTGAGTTTAGGGAAATCGAGTTTGTTGGCGTTATCATTACGATATTCATAAGCGAAAATGTTAGTATAGTGATTGGTATCAATAGACTTTGCCTGTATTATGATCTCGGGATTGCCGTCTATATCCAGGTCAGAATTTAATACGTCTTGTATGGGCCCTTCCAGGCTGCCGGTTGTAGAACCGTATTGTTGATCTGCAGAGTCGGACCGTAAGATCATATAGGCGCCTCCGCCTGCCGCACCCCTGCCCCAGCTTAAAACATCATAATATTGGCCGGGAGCCACCTCTATCATTTTATGATATTTAAACGGCTCTTCCGGCCCACGCTTTTTCGCCGTTTCAGGTGCTTTATAGCCAATTTTAGTGTCCTGCTGATTACATGCGGCTATACATACACAAGCCCCAAATAGCAGTAGCATAGTTTTCAGCTTCATTTTCTAATGGTTTAGTTAAAAAGGTAATCTGTTGTAAGGTCCATTTTCATACGGCCGGGTATGATCCAGTAAACCTGTAAAGTACCTGCAGAGCCAACATCAAAATACTTTACCCGGAAACGGTGATAGCCGCGCTGTAAAAGCACATCGCCCCCACGCTCAAACAGGCTATGCTTTCCATCATTGATCACTACCGGCTGGTCGTCAACATAAAGGGTGGCGCCGTCATAAGATCTAACCGAAAAGTTGTATTTGCCATCAACATCAATACGGATATAACCATCATATATTATCCCGAAACCGTTACGGTTGGCTTTTTTAAAATCGGCAGTGTAGAAACCTTTTACAACGCCAGTATCAATAACGGTAGCATTGTTGATCTGATCTGTATTGGTAAACGCACCTGCAGCCAGTTTGTATTTTAATCCTACCTGCCCAGGCTGATAGGTAACAGGTAATAAAGCCGCCTTATTGTAAATAGCGCCTTTTGTAACCACGCTGCGATGGCCTGCCGGGGTGATCACGATGGTTTGCAACTGGCGGTATTGATTGTCAGGTACGGGGTAAGTTGCAGCATGTTCGTAAAGCATATCTGTTTCGCGCGGGCTGTAATCATCTATTGTATAATAGATCTTTGCGCCGGTTACCGGGACTTTCAGATCTACATTTAGAGTCGTGCCGATGGTGATGCTGTCCGACGCGCCTATGGCAGTCGGCACACGATAATTTAACCCGGCTTTATCTAATACAGCCAACTGCTTTGGTAAACGGTTCTCTGTAAAATCTTTATAATCTTTATTGGCCGGCGGCGACCAGGCAACCTCCGATAGCGCCATTAAACGCGGTAGCAGCATATACTCCAGTTTGCTATCGGTAGGGATGTATTCTGTCCAAACGTTAGCCTGCACACCAATAATGTATTTTTGCTGAGCCGGAGTTAATACCGCCGGTGTTGGGTTATAGCTGTATATTTTTGATAGCGGCGCATAACCACCAATGCCAAAAGGCTCGAGATCCGATTTGCCTTGCGCATTATCGAGGTACAAACCGCCGCTTCCGGGTGTCATAATCACGTTATGGCTTTCCTTAGCTGCCTGTATGCCTCCGGCCTCGCCGCGCCAGCTCATCACTGCAGCATTGGGTGCTAAGCCGCCTTCCAGGATTTCGTCCCAGCCTATAATGCTGCGGCCGTTGCTGTTTACAAACTTCTCTATACGCTGAATGAAATAACTTTGCAAGCCGTGTTCGTTCTTAAGATTAAGTTTTTTGATCAGTTGCTGGCAAAAAGCCGAATGTTCCCAGGCATCTTTAGGGGCCTCGTCGCCGCCAATATGTATCAGCTTTGAGGGGAAAAGGTCCATTACCTCTGTAAGCACATCTTCCAGAAAACCGAAAGTTTTATCGGTAGGGCATAATATATCATGAAAAACGCCCCAGGTTTGCGCTACTACAATAGTTTTGCCGGGGTTGCAGCCAAACTCGGGATATGCAGCCAATACCGCTGTTGAGTGGCCGGGCATTTCTATCTCGGGCACCACATTAATGTAACGGTCTGCCGCATATTTTACTACCTCCCGTACCTCATCTTGCGTATAAAAACCACCGTAGGGTGTGTTATCAAATTGTTGCGGTGTACGGTCGTGGTAATTGCCTATAACGGTTTGCGCCCGCTGGCTGGCTACTGTTGTTAACTTAGGGTATTTTTTGATCTCTATACGCCAGCCCTGGTCGTCTGTTAAATGCCAGTGAAAGGTATTGAGCTTGTAAGCGGCCATCAGGCCGATGTATTTTTTTACCATCTCAACCGAAAAAAAATGCCGCGCTACGTCCAGGTGCATCCCGCGGTAGCCAAAGCGCGGATAATCTTCGGCCGTTAAGCAAGGCAGGTCCACACTGCCCGAGCGCTCCAGCGGAAACAGCTGAATTAGGGTCTGAATGCCATAAAATAAGCCCGCGCCTTTCCCTGCTATGGTAATATTTTGCGGTGTGATGATAAGGCGGTAACCTTCGGCAGGTAGATTATCTGTAGCGGCTGAAGTAAGGGTAATACTATTTGGCGCAGCACTTCCGCTAATTGTACTTAACTTATTGTTTAGCATCACTTTATCGTGCAGAAAACTTATCAGAAACTGTACCGCTTTATTGTTTACCGAGTCTGCATAAACCTTGGTTTGCTGGCTTAACACGAAGTTTCCTGCGGCTTTGGTAAGTGTTACCGGTGCAGGGATAATGCCCGAATACCGGTCGGTGTTTTGAGCAGAAACATGATAGGTGTTTGACGAAAAGATAAAGAATAAAAGAATTATATGCTTTAGTTTGATAGTAGAAAACATTTTAAAAAGTTAGGGTTCAATAGTTCTGCCGTGAATTTAGGAGATTTTTTGGTTTATAGAAAAAGCGGGGTGTAACAATTTCATCTTTTGAAAAATGTTATCAAGGCGAATTATTCTTAAATTAGTTTCATTAATCAAAAACCACTAAAAATGGGAAAGCCGGCCTTCGCCCCTATGCTTGTAATCAAACATGATACTTTTAACGTCGATTTTTATGTTAATGGCCTGGGCGCTGTAGAATTGCGCCGGTTTAGTAACGACGATGGTAGCATCCATGTATCTGAGCTGGCCATTAACGGGGCAATGTTTCACCTTCATGAAGAGGGTATAGGCACATTTAGCCCATTAGATAAAAAAGGCGTAACAAGCACCATAGGCCTTTTTGTTGAGGATGTTGATGGCATGATGGCACGGGCATTAGCCCATGGGGCCACAGAATACTCGCCCGTACAGGATTTTGATTACGGCTACCGGCAAGGTGAATTTACCGATCCTTTTGGCCACAGGTGGCAACTGCAAAAGGCGATATAAAATAAAAGCCACTTTGCGGGTGGCTTCATAAACTTCTTTTTAAATTCTTTTAGTTAAGCTACCTCATACTCCTTCGCAGCTAAATAACGCTCTGCATCAAGGGCGGCCATACAACCGGTGCCTGCAGCCGTAACCGCCTGGCGGTAAATGTTATCCTGCGCATCGCCGCAGCAGAAAACGCCTTCTATATTGGTTTCTGTTGTGCCGGGTTTGGTTTTTATATAGCCCGTTTCGTCCATATCTATAATGCCCTTAAAAATATCGGTATTAGGGTGGTGGCCTATAGCTACGAAGAACCCGGTAACGTTTATTATAGATTCCTGCGCTGTTTTATTATTATATACCCGCACACCGGTAACGCCGGTATCATTGCCCACAATTTCTTTGGTTTCGGTATTGTACACCACTTCTATATTCGGTGTGCTCATTACCCGGTTTACCATTGCCTTTGATGCGCGGAACTCTTCACGGCGCACCAGCATGGTAACCTTCTTGCAAAGTTTTGCTAAATAAGTAGCCTCCTCGGCGGCAGTATCACCTGCGCCAACCAACGCTACCTCCTGTCCTTTAAAAAAGAAGCCGTCGCAAACCGCACAAGCCGAAACGCCGAAACCGTTAAACCTTTGCTCTGATGCCAGACCCAGCCACTTTGCCGATGCACCGGTTGATATTATAATGGTATCTGCCGTTATGGTGACAGCCTCATCAACCACAACTTTGTGCGGTGTGCTGTTAAAATCAACTGAACTTATGTAACCAAATCGGATATCTGTACCGAAACGCTCTGCCTGTGCACGAAAATCTTCCATCATTTCGGGGCCCATAATGCCTTTAGGATACCCGGGGAAATTCTCTACGTCGGTTGTTTGTGTAAGCTGGCCGCCGGCTATCATACCGGTGTATAAAACGGGCTTAAGATCGGCACGGGCCGCATATATGGCAGCCGTATACCCGGCAGGGCCCGACCCAATGATCAGGCATTTAACATGTTCTGTTTCTTGAGACATTTTGTTGTTGTATGGTACAAATTTAAGCTTTTTAGCAGGATGCGCAAAGCCTTAAAAGTCAACACCGTGACATGATTATTCACAAACTACTTGAATAACGAACATCAAAAATCCAGTTTTGTATAACGAGATGATTTTCAGACCTGAAATTCGAAATTCAATATTCAATATTATTTAAATACCCAAACTTCTCCTCTATTCCTAATCCAAATAAGGCAAAATCATATTTTACCGGGTCGATCGGGTCAAATGCCCGCAGTTGTTCTGTTAA
The DNA here is from genome assembly GCA_965277245.1 of Mucilaginibacter sp. Classification (GTDB taxonomy): domain Bacteria; phylum Bacteroidota; class Bacteroidia; order Sphingobacteriales; family Sphingobacteriaceae; genus Mucilaginibacter. The sequence continues at coordinate 724,560 of OZ255719.1, read as the reverse complement.
CTCTACTGCTGTTTGCCAGTCTATTTGCTTGCGGGTAATTAGTTTAAGGCTTCGCGCAACACGGTCTACGTGCAGGTCGCAGGGGCAGATCAGATCTGCCGGACGTAGTTTATTCCAGATCCCAAAGTCGACACCGCAGTTGTCTTTTCTTACCATCCAGCGTAAAAACATATTCAAACGTTTACAGGTCGATTTTTGCGAAGGCGATGAAATATGTTTTTTCGTGCGGTGCGGGTAGTCGGGAATGGAAAAGAAATAATGGCGGAAATGATTGAGGGATTCTTCCACCAGTAACTTTTCTCTCGAATAAGATTCTATGGCCGTGCGCTGAATGACAAATTTATTCTTGGGTATAAATGCATCTTCCAGACTTTCATAATTCTCATAATGCCAGCGGAAAAACTGGATAAAATACAGTGTGTCGGTATCGTTAAACGTGCGGTGTTTAAATTGCAAAAGTTTTTTAAGGTCGGGGTCCCGGTGGTTCATAATAAAATCAAACGGTGCACCATCCATCAGTTTTATCAGCTGCCGGCATTTGTTAATAATGGTAACCCGTTGCCCCCAGGCCAGTATAGCTGCCCAAAAACCCATGATCTCGATGTCCTGTTTCCGGGTGAAACTATGCGGAATTACGATCGGGTCGTTCTCAATAAATTCAGGGCGGTTATATTGAGCAACTTTAGAGTCGAGGAAAAATTTAAGGTCGTGGATCATTTGGTATCAAGTAACAAGCAGCGAGTATAAAGAAGGCAACATCAAACAGTGTGGCCACTTGATACTCATTACTTGATACTATGCTAAAGCTTGTTTCAAATCTTCTATCAGATCTTCAATGTCTTCTACCCCAACGCTTAACCTCAACAAACTATCTATCACACCAACTTCTTCGCGCACTTGTTTTGGGATAGAGCCGTGTGTCATGGTTGCGGGATGATTTATGAGGGACTCTACCCCGCCCAACGATTCGGCCAGGGTAAATACTTTAAAGCGTGATGACACGCGGAAGGTCTCTTCCAAATCGGCATCTTTGAGGGTAATGGATATCATGCCGCCAAAATCGTGCATTTGTTTTTTGGCAACCTCATGGTTTGGGTGGTCTGCAAAGCCCGGCCAGTAGATCTTGTGAACCTTAGGGTGCGTTTTTAGAAATTCTGCCACCTGCCTGCCGTTCTCGCAATGCGCCTTCATGCGCAGATGAAGGGTTTTTATACCGCGAAGCACCAGGAAACTGTCCATCGGCCCCGGTGTAGCGCCACAGGCGTTGTAGATGAACCACAGGCGCTTATAAAGGTCCTCATCATTCATCATCAGCGCGCCCATAACCACGTCAGAGTGACCGCCAATATATTTGGTAACCGAGTGCATTACAATATCGGCACCGAGATCTATCGGATTTTGAAGATATGGCGAAGCAAAGGTATTGTCAACCACCAGCATCAGGTTTTTAGCCTTCGAAGCTTTGGCAATTTCTTCAATATCAACAATTTGCATGGTTGGGTTGGTAGGCGTCTCTATCCAAACCATTTTGGTGCGCTCATTTGCGTATTGGCTGATTATTGCTGGATCAGACAAATCCAAAAAATGAAATTTGATCCCATAATTAGCAAATATCTTGGTGAAGATGCGGTATGAGCCTCCGTAAAGATCGTTACCTGTAATTACCTCATCGCCGGGTATTAACAGCTTCATGACCGCATCCGTAGCGCCCATACCGCTCGAAAATGCCAGGCCGAACTTTGCATTTTCTAAAGCAGCCAAACACTTTTCCAGCGCATGTCGTGTTGGGTTGGTTCCTCTCGAATATTCATATCCCTGGTTATCGCCCGGCGCTTTTTGCGCATAAGTAGATGTCTGGAATATAGGGGTCATTACCGCACCGGTTGACGGATCGGGCTCCTGCCCTGCATGTATAGCTTTTGTTGCGAAACGCATAAATGGTGAATGGTTGATTATGTGAGCGGTGAGTAGTTAGTACTTAATTTATCTTTTAAATACATTATTAAATTTCGTGATCAAATAATTGTCTCTTTAAGGATCACCTTTTTTATTCTTTTAATAAATAATATATCCATTAATTGATTTTAGGCAAACTTCATAATCAGTTTGAAAATTATTTCATGTTTCAGTATTAATTATGCCTTCGTCTTACGCAATAATAAGATGATCTAATGTTTCAGAAAGCGACCCTCTTGCAGTTACGCAAAAGCGAACGTTATCCTGGTAATTGTATCCGCTGTGCCCCTCGGCGATATTCTTACCAACAGACCTTGATGAGCGAATGATCTGATCAGTAAGTCGATATTTTTCTTCAGCTGGAAATGATTTGACGAAACAGAAACATAGTTGCAGATTTCTCTCGACTTTTTTCAAACATTCAATTACGTGAATGACGCCATAAAATATTTTCTAACTACTCATCACTCACATAATCAACTACTCACCAACACTTAATACGCACGCGCAAATAACACCCGTTCTTTAGACGGTTTACCTGTTAATATACACTTGCCTTCTTCCTGTTTATTCTTCAAAGGTATGCAACGTATTGTTGCCTTAGTTTCATCTTTTATGCGTTGCTCGGTTTCGGGCGTGCCATCCCAGTGTGCCGAAAGGAAACCCGGCTTTTCGTCGAGCAGGCGTTTAAAATCTTCGTAGGTATCAACCTCCGTCATGTTCTCGTCACGGAAGGTCAATGCTTTTTTAAATATATTTTGCTGAATCTCTTCCAGCAGTTTTTCTACATGATCTGCTAAGCCTTCCTGATTAACCGTTTCTTTTGTTTTGGTATCCCTGCGAGCAAGCTCAACCGTTCCATTTTGCATATCCCGGCTGCCAATAGCTACGCGCAAGGGCACACCCTTCAATTCATATTCTGCAAATTTAAAGCCTGGCCGCTGCGTGTCGCGGTTATCAAATTTAACAGAGATATTCTTTGCCTTAAGTTTGTTGGTTAAGCCTTTTACATACGCCGTAATGTTTTCCAGTTCTTCATCATGTTTGTATATCGGCACAATTACCACCTGTATTGGCGCCAGCATGGGTGGCAGCACCAAACCTGCATCGTCTGAGTGGGCCATAATAAGCGCTCCCATCAAACGGGTAGATACACCCCAGGATGTTGCCCAAACATAATCCAGTTTGTTTTCCCGGTCAGAGAATTTTACATCGAACGCCTTTGCGAAATTCTGACCCAAAAAATGCGAGGTGCCCGCCTGTAAAGCTTTTCCATCCTGCATTAAGGCCTCTATGCAATAGGTGTCTAAAGCACCGGCAAAACGTTCATTAGGCGTTTTACGGCCCTGTACTACGGGTACAGCCATCCAGTTTTCTACAAAATCGGCATAAACGCCAAGCATCAGTTCGGCTTCGGCAACTGCTTCATCTGAAGTTGCGTGGGCAGTATGGCCTTCCTGCCATAAAAACTCGCTGGTGCGCAGGAACAAACGAGTACGCATTTCCCAGCGTACCACGTTAGCCCATTGATTTATCAGCAGCGGTAAATCGCGGTATGATTGTATCCAGCCTTTGTATGTGTTCCAGATAATGGTTTCAGATGTTGGCCTTACAATCAATTCTTCTTCCAGTTTGGCATCTTCATCAACCACGATATTGCCGTTACCGTCGTTCTTCAACCGGTAATGGGTAACAACGGCGCATTCTTTGGCAAAACCTTCTACGTGGCTGGCCTCTTTAGAAAAAAACGACTTCGGGATAAAAAGCGGGAAGTATGCGTTGCTGTGGCCGGTGTCTTTAAACATTTTATCGAGCACGGCCTGTATTTTTTCCCATATAGAATAGCCGTAAGGCTTAATGATCATGCAGCCCCGAACGGGAGAATATTCGGCCAGATCTGCTTTTATAACCAGATCGTTATACCATTGTGAATAATCTTCGTCTTTACTGATAATGCCCTTGCTCATGATGTATATTTGGAATGGAATTTGACTGTTATATGGAGTAAAATAGCGTACAATTACCGCCAAATTTATAAATTTAAACTTTATTTGAACTTGACTTATCCACAAATGAAAACCAATATACTTTACGGGCTGCTTCTCATCGGGGCGTTATCCGTTTCTTCATGTGCTACACAAATGGCGGTTTCTACGCAAAAGATTGAGGATGACGTATATTATACCAAGGCTAAGGCCGGCGATGTGCCCGATGCGCCCCCGCCAACATTCAGGCAGGATGTTTATGCAGATAACACAAATACCCAACCCAACGACGCGCAGTATTACGACAGTTACGGCAATGATGACGGCGACTATTATTATTACGACAGCTATGCCTCGCGTATAGACCGTTTTAGTTACGCATCACCTTTTGGTTTTTATGATGATTATTATTACGGTTATTCGCCATATTCTGCATACGGCTATGGCGGCTACGGCTACAGCGGTTTTGGTTTTGGCGTAGGTTACGGTTATGGCGGATACTACGGCTATTCGGCATTTGGCATTGGTTATGGCGGCGGTTACCCTTATTGGGGCATCTACTCGGCTTATGGCCGCAGTGGCTATGGCGGTTATGGGTATGGCGGCGGTTACGGCGGCATAGCAGCAAACAGGGCCCGCCCTTTTCGTGGATCTGGTGCTCCGGCACTTGCTGTAGGTAACCGGGCTGTGCGTGCTGCAGGTTATAACGGCAATTACCCGGGGTTAAATACTTATCCGGGAAGGCCTGTGGTAAACACCTACGGCCGCAGGAGCACAACGTATGGTTATCCGGGCAACGGCGCGGGCAATACCTATAACAATGGTAATGGCGGCAGGGAAACGCGCGCGGTGCGTACAGATAATCCTAATTACCAACAGCCAACGCGCGCAACTAACTCTTTCCCTACCGGCAACAGCAGCAGTGGAGGCGGCGGCGGTACGAGCAGCGGCGGCGGCAGGCCTGCAAGACCCTAATTTTACCTTACACTACACTGAATGAAATTAAAATATCTGTTAATCATGGTCGTTATAGTAGCGATCACTAAAAATACATATGCCCAATACGCACAGGATGCGCTGCGGTTCTCAACCTTTCAACCCGGAAGCACTTCCCGGATTAAAGCTTTAGGTAACGCCGGTACAGCAGTTGGCGGCGATCTTAGTGCAGTAAGTAATAATCCTGCCGGGCTGGGCTTTTTTACGCATTCCGAATTTAATATCACCCCGGAGTATAACGGTTCTAAGGCGTTAACATCTTATTTTGGCCAAAGCGGAGAGGCGGCCAGGAATAATATAAACCTTAACAATGCCGCTTTGGTGTTATATGGTAAACTAAATACACCAAAAGGCGCCGATAAAACAAAAGGATGGCTGAGCTTCAACTTCGGCGCAGGCTACGCCCGTACAAACAATTTTTATCAGAATGTTGCTTATGGCGGTAAAAACCCAAGCACATCTATAGCAAATTATTATGCTGAACAAGCCAACAGCGGCGGCATTGCTGCGGGTACGCTGGCGGGCGGCGCTTATGACCAAAACCTTATAGACCAGTATGTAAACGGCACGGGCACTATATATAAAAGCAACGCGCTTGCGGGTGTTAATCAGCAAAAGAACAGCTACTCAACAGGTGGCCAAACAGAAATTAATTTAGCTTTTGGCGCTAATTACAGTAATCGTTTATATTTAGGTGTTGGTATTGGCATTACAGATATCAGATATAATACCTCGAGCGATTTTCTGGAGAGTGGCACAGCGTCTGTACTGGAAAATGGTGCAGCGGTTAACCGTACCTATAACTCTACTTATAGCCAGGACCAGGTTACCCGCGGTACCGGGTTCAATGCCAAATTGGGGATCATATACAAAGCTGCCGAGGCGGTGCGTTTAGGCGCAACCATTACCACGCCTACATGGTCAAACATAGACGATGTTTATACCGAAGGCCTTTCTACACATTTAAGCAATAACACCGGGGGCACTTACGGCCCACAGGATTATGCCTTTAATTACAACCTGCGTACACCGTTTAAGGCGGCTGGCGGTATCTCTGTATTTTTAGGCCAAATTGGCTTCATAACCGGCGATGTTGAATACCAGGATTACTCATCCATCCATTTATCTACATCAAGCAACAGCAACGCAAACCAAAGCTTTTTTGATGCCGATAACAGCGACATTCATTCGCTATACCGCTCTGTAGTAAATGCGCACGTAGGCGCCGAGATCAAAGCAGATCAGCTTTACATTCGCGGCGGTTACGGCGTACAAGGCAACCCGCTCAAACAATATGGCGGCAATATAAACACCGTAAGCGGTGGTTTGGGTTACCGTTTCGGCAGTTACTATATCGATGCCACTTATACCCACGTACAAAGCAGCAGCACTGTTTTTCCATACGAACTAACCACGGCAACAAATTATGGCGCAGCGCAAAAAAATAATTTAAACAACGTTTTCTTAACACTCGGATTTAGATTGTAAAAGTAAAGATTATCGTTTTACAATACCGGTTCTGGAGACACAATACTTTGTGTCTCTTTTTATTTACGAGCAATTTATTTGATGATATTTGATCTTTGCGTATGTTATTAAAACCTCATATAGATATAGAATTGGGTGTGCCGGTTTGGCGAATGGAGATCGACGAAACAAGCGACACCCTATTTTTAGAGATCAGGGACGTGCCGAACAAGCAAGTGTACTTCACAGCTATCGACCTTAACACCGGAAATTTAAATTTTAAAGAGTTGCGTATGCCCGAGCGCTGGCTTAGCAGCCTGGAAGCCGCCAATAACGGGGTTATGCTTGTCAGTGGTTTTCAGGGAGAAACTATCCCGGTTCATAAAGGGCTTATGGGCATTGACGGCAAAACCGGAGAAGTGTTATGGAGCGATTACAATATCACATTCGAAAATTCGGTAACAGAAGGGTTTATTGTAGCCGATGCACGGTTACAGCCTAAAAAACTATTTTTAATAAATGTTATATCCGGGCAGCGAATACCTGCCATTAATTTTCCTTTAAATAAAGACCTCATAAGTAATATTAATTACCCGCATACGATAGCACCTAACGATATTTCTGACGGCTTAAATAAAGATCTTTACGGAAACGAAATCCATTACCTAACCCATAATAAGTTTAGAATTGTATCTTTGCACGCGCTTAACCAGGGTGTTTTAAGCCAGCATTTGTACGTGTTAGATGAAGATAATAATCTGATATTTGCCGATTTAATTGCCGGCGGGATACAAAAGCAGCAACCCGAGGCGTTTATAAACTATAAAAATAAACTGATCTGGCTAAAAAATCGGTCGGTGGTTAAAGTTTTAGACCTGTATAAACCATTATGAGATTTAAACTATCGGTTCTTGTTATATTAACTGCTGTTTCGGCCGGCTTAAAGGCCAGCCCGCTTATAGATTCTGTTGGCATAGAAAACCAAAACGGCAAAAAAATAATACTGCACAAGCTGGAGGCAAAAGAAACATATTACGCCATTGCACGCAGGTACAAGGTTAAACCGCAAGCCATTATGCAATTTAATAACAACGCCCCCCTCCACCCCGGCGATGTAATTAAAGTACCTACCGCTCTTGCCTTTGCGGCGCCGCAAACTACCGTGCAGCCTAATACCGGAGATGCCGGCTCTGTAATCCAATATAAAGTTGCGCAACATGAATATTTATATGGTTTGGCCAAACGATTTGGAACTACTATAGACGATATCAAAAAACTTAACGATCTTAAAACCGATGTTTTAACCCCCGGGCAAATTATAAGTATACACCAGGGAGCAGGGGCACAACCACAAACCCAGGTGGCAGTGCAGCCGCCTGTTAAGCAAACAATGCCTGCAACCGCAAAACCGGTAATGATAGCCCCGCCTGCAAATGCCCAAATGGCGCCGCCTGCACCTGCCGTTAATACCGGCGAAACCGGGGCCATTGTGCAATACCAGGTTACCAAACGCGAGTATCTTTATAGTGTTGCCAAGCGTTTCAATACATCGGTAGAATCTATAAAACAATTGAACAATTTAACCAGCAATGCGTTAAAACCAGGCATGGTTTTAAACATTCGCCAGGGCGAGGGGCCCATTAGTACAGTGATTGTACAAAGGCCTGCTACGCACCCTGCAGATACCATTCCGCCTGCCAAACGCGATACTACTACCGTTGCAACTATTGCAGACAGCCTCACTAACAAACATACCACATCGCGCTACGGGCTTTTTGAGAAGAATGAAAAGGGTATTGCCACCTGGATGGACGACCCTTCCTTCGACCCTAATAAAAAATTAATACTACACCGCACCGCACCCATTGGCACAGTGGTTAAGATAACCAACCCCATGACCAACCGTACCACCTTTGCTAAGGTGGTTGGCCGGTTTACAGATAATGAGTCGACCAGGGATGTTATCCTGGTGATGACCAAGAATGTGGCCGAATCTTTAGGTGCCATTGATAAACGTTTCCGCGTAAACATAAGCTACGGCGTGCCGAATGACTAAACCCTTTATAATAGGTATTGCAGGCGGAAGCGGCTCTGGCAAAACTTTTTTTTTAAAATGTTTTCTGGAGCATTTTAAGCCCGAAGAAGTATGCCTGGTATCGCAGGATGATTATTATATCCCGGTGGCACATAACATGACACCCGAAGAAATTGCGTTGTATAACTTCGACCTGCCATCGACCATTGATAACGGGCATTTTTTAGATGATATTAAAAAGTTAATGCGCCATGAAACGGTATATAAACAAGAGTATACATTTAACAACCGTAATGCCATACCTAAAACACTGGAAGTTAAACCCGCGCCGATAATTATTGTAGAAGGTTTATTTATCCTGCATTTTAAAGCCATTGCCGATCTGCTGGATATGCGCATTTTTATTGAAGCAGATAACGAGGTTGCCCTGCAACGCCGCCTTAAACGCGATCTTTTAGAGCGAGGCTACTCAAATGAAGACGTAATGTACAGATGGCATAATCATGTACAGCCTGCCTACAAAGCATATCTTTTGCCTTATAAAAGTGAGTGCGACAAGCTGATCATCAACAATACACAGTTTGCAGATGATATTATAGCTATTACAAACCAGATATCCCAGGAGTTAAGAAAAAAGGTTTTACAGGAAACTCCTTAAAGATTTAACTTATTGCCTTGGCATCTTATTTTAGTCGCCGTTCGCTTTTAACACTCTTATAAAATTACCGCCCAGTATCTTGTCAATATCTTTCTCGCTGTAGTTGAGTTTTAAAAGCTCGGCAGTTATTTTGGGGTAATCACTTACGCTGTCTAACCCTTTGGGAAACGATTCAGAGCCATCAAAGTCAGAACCAATGCCCACATGGTCAACCCCCATTATTTTCACCATGTAATCTATGTGTTTTATCAACAGGCTTAACGGCGGCCTCAGTAGCTCAGATTCCGGTTTGTGGATTACATTTAATCTAATTACGCCCAAATCATAGTCATGATAAATTTTTACGAGTGAATCTAACTCGGCCTGGTGCAATTTTACGAAGGCAAGCTGCCGCCGCATGTAAGTGCTATCTAAAAACCCGCTGTAAAAGTTCACAAATACAACACCGTTGTTTTTGGCAATAGCCTTCAGCTGGTCGTCTTTTAAATTGCGCTGATGCGGGCAAAGTGCATAAACGCAGCTATGAGACGCAATTACGGGTTTGGTTGTTGTTGCCAGCGCATCCCAAAAAGTATGTTCGCCAACATGCGAAATATCTACAATTACCCCCAACGAATTCATGCGGGTTATTACCTCCTTACCAAAATCAGTTAAGCCAGGGTGTGGTAATGAATCGGCCTTGTAACGCTCATCTTTTGCAGAGGTAGCCCAGGGGGTACTGTTGTTCCAGGTGAGGGTCATATACCGCATACCGCGTTTTGCAAGGCTGTCTATATAATCAAGCCGGTCTTCTATCATATGGCCACCTTCTACCCCTATCATGGCAGCTAGTTTTTTATGTTTCACAACCGCCTTCAGGTCATGCGCGTTATAAGCAAGTTGTATTTTTTTTGGGTTGCGGGCAATAAGCGCGTAAAGTGAGTCTATTTCGCGATTGGCGTGCGCATAAGCGGTCCCATGGCCATAATCGCCGCTGCCCCATATAGAAAAAATCAGAACGTCTAAGCCGCCCTCTTTAGCGCGTACCAGGTCAAAGTTGCCTTCTGTTTGTAGTTTACCCAAGTCGTATCCGGTTATGAGCTGGTTAGATAACGCATCGTTATGGGTATCTACCAATATGGCTTTGCGATGAATTTTAACGGTGTCTTGCGCAAATGCAACAAGTACCGGAAATACAAACAGCAGCAACAGGAATTTTTTCATGCCATTAAGATAACAATTTTGAGCACTGTTAAAATAAAGAGGATTTGTAGAGTTGTTGTTACATTACAAATACTTACTTAAAAGTATTTGTAAAATATTTTGAATTTTATATTTGCCCGGTTAAAAAACTTTCTCTAAATTAGAAAACTAAATAACTGACAAATGCTGATAATGGGTGCGCTTTATTTATGCAAAAGATTTAAGCTAATAGAAAAAATGCGCAGTTTAGCCATCGTCAGGAAATTCAAACTGGCTTAATTTCTTAAATTCAAGTAAGGTTTCTGTCCCTGAACCAAACTTCATCGGGTTCAATAATCACATTTTCCATCAGGTTCACTAATTCAATGGCGTCGGCAGATGTGATAACCAGCTTTCTATTCGTAGCTTTTAAAAACTTTTGCTCTACCATTACATCCATCTGTAACAAGAGGTGATCGTAAAATCCATTTACATTTAATATACCTACCGGGCTTTTATGCAAGCCAAGCTGCAGCCAGGTAAGTACCTCGAAAAACTCTTCGAGTGTGCCGAAACCGCCGGGCAGCATAATTATACTATCGCTTAGGTCGTTCATCAGCTGTTTGCGCTGGTGCATATTATCTACAATGTGCAATGCTGTTAAACCGGTATGGCCAACTTCTTTATCCATCAAAAACCGTGGTATTACGCCTATTGTCTTACCGCCGCGATTAATAACCGACTCGGCAAGTAAACCCATAACTCCTACCTTGCCGCCGCCAAACACCAGGCTAATATCGCGGCTCACCAGTACCTCGGCCAACTGTTCAACGGTTTGTTTAAGCACCGGGTCGCCATTAAAATTGGCGCCGCAAAATACGCAGATGGATTTCATTTGAGTTGTGAGTTGTGAGTTGTGAGTTGTGAGTTGTGAGTTGTGAGTTGTGAGTTTGGTTAAAAATCTCCTCGTCAAAATATTGTTTTGCTTTTTCAATTTTATTTTACAATTCCTGCCCTTTTGTTTCTGGCCTCTCGTTTCCCGACTCTTGATTCCCGTTTTTTGTTTTCCTGCCGTTATACCCTGTCAAATATTTTCCCGGGGTTTAAAATATAATTCGGGTCGAAAACATTTTTTATTCCGCGCCAGAGGGCAAAATGTACAGGGCTATATTTAATACTCATATAGTCTTTTTGTACAAGGCCGATTCCATGCTCACCTGATAATGTGCCACCCAGGCTAACCGTTAACTCAAATATTTCGCGGATACCATCTTTTAGATTGGTGTTCCAATCCGCATCGCTCATACCGCCTTTAATAATATTCACATGCAAATTACCGTCGCCGGCATGGCCGTAACACACCGATTCAAAACCATATTTAGAACCTGTTTCTTTAATTCCACTTATTAATTTTGGTAAGGCTGCACGAGGTACCACGGTATCTTCTTCCTTGTAAACCGAATTAGATTTTACAGATACCGCCATAGTGCGCCGCAGCTGCCAAAGCTCCTCTTTCTGCGCCGATGTATCTGCAAACAAAACGTCTTTACAATCAAACGCTTCCAACACAGAGTTTATCTGTTCGCAGCTCTCAAAAATTACGTCCTGGCTGCTGCCATCTACTTCTATTAATAAAAAGGCTTGTATATTATCCTTCAGATCGAAAGTAAAACCGTCATGTTCCTTTACCCACTCTACCCCCCTGCGTTCCATAAATTCTAATGCCGAAGGCACAACCCCCGCCCTGAATACAGCCGAAACTGCACCACAGGCTGCCTCATTAGAGCCGAATGATGCCAGCATTAACGCATTAAACTTTGGCTGCGGGATCAGTTTTACTACAATAGCGGTAACAATACCCAGCGTACCTTCAGAGCCGATGATCAGCTGTGTTAAGTTATAGCCTGCCGCATATTTTAGGGTATTAGCGCCTGTCCAGATTATCTCGCCCGTTGCCAGCACAATCTGCAGATTTAAAACATACTCGCGGATGGTGCCATATTTAACAACCCGCGGCCCACCAGATCCGTGCGATACGTTGCCGCCTATAAAACAGCTCCCTTTACTTGCGGGGTCTACCGGGTAAAGCAAGCCTTTCCCGGCAACGGCATTCATAAACACCTCTGTAATTACACCAGGTTCTACAGTTGCCTGCAGGTTTTGCTCATCTATTTGAATGATCCTGTTAAAGCGTTCCATGGCAATTAACAAACCCTGGTTTACAGGCAAAGCGCCGCCGCTTAAACCGGTGCCCGCACCGCGCGGCGTAACAGGTATAAAATTTTCATTGCAAAGTTTTAACAGTGCCGATACCTCTTCTGCATTTTTTGGTTTTGCAACCACTTGCGGATAAAAGTGCAGGTCTTCGGTTTCGTCATGGCTGTATTTCTCCTTGTCAATGTCTGAAGTTAGCACGTGCATATCGCCAACAATTTGTTTTATAGCGGCAAGCAACCCCGGTGTTATCTGCTGATACTTCATACTATTTAAGATAAGTAATAGTGACCGCCGAATATTTTACTTTGCCTTTTAGCGGTGGGGTAAGCTTCTTCAGGCGGACCAGTATTTTTTCCACGAAATCAAACTCGGCTTTTATCTTATCTACCATGGCTTGTACAACGGTTTCCAGCAGCTGTCTGTTTATCTGCATTTCTTGTTGTGCAATGTTATAAAGTGTTTCATAATTAAGTGTATTAGTCAGTTTATCGTCTATATTATTATTTGTAGAAAAACTAACCTCAATATCAACCATAAAACGATTTCCGAGCTTTTGTTCCTGTGGATAATAGCCATGCCTGGCAAAAAATTCGGCGCCGTGTAAAGCAACTTCTGTCATTTTTCAAAAGTAAATTAAACCGGATAATAATTACTAAGGAATGTTGGCTTTGATTAGATTTGCCTACCGGAAACTTCATTATGGCTAAAACAGATCTTTTCGAATCGCCCGATTATTACCTGCTCGACGAATTGTTAAGCGATGAGCACAAACTGATACGCCAAACCGTACGTGGCTGGGTGAAAAAAGAACTAAGTCCTATTATTGAAGACTATGCCCAGAAAGCCGAATTTCCAAAACAATTAATAAAAGGCCTGGCAGAAATTGGTGCATTTGGCCCCACAATTCCGGTGGCATATGGCGGCGCAGGATTAGACTATAGCGCGTACGGCATTATTATGCAGGAGTTGGAACGCGGCGACTCTGGAATACGTTCCACAGCGTCTGTTCAGGGCTCATTGGTAATGTACCCGATCTATGCTTATGGGTCTGAGGAGCAAAGGCAAAAATATTTACCAAAATTAGCTTCGGGCGACTTAATGGGCTGCTTTGGGTTAACCGAACCGGACCACGGCTCTAATCCCAGCGGTATGGTTACCAATATAAAGAATGCCGGAAACCATTACGTGTTAAACGGCGCGAAAATGTGGATTTCTAATGCGCCTTTTGCAGATATAGCGGTGGTTTGGGCAAAGGATGAAGCCGGCAAAATAAGGGGATTGATCGTGGAACGTGGTATGGATGGTTTCTCCACTCCGGAAACGCACAACAAATGGTCATTGAGGGCATCGGCAACCGGCGAATTGGTTTTCGATAACGTGAAGATCCCGAAAGAAAATATTTTGCCCAATATCGCGGGATTAAAGGGGCCGCTCGGCTGCTTAAACCAGGCACGCTATGGTATTGCCTGGGGCGCTATGGGCGCTGCCATGGATTGCTACGATACGGCATTACGGTATGCAAAAGAAAGGGTGCAGTTTGGTAAGCCTATAGGCGGCTTTCAGTTACAGCAAAAAAAACTGGCCGAAATGATAACCGAAATAACCAAAGGCCAGTTATTGGTTTGGCGGCTTGGCACCTTAAAAAGTGAGAACCGCGCAACAGCAGGCCAGATATCTATGGCCAAGCGTAACAGTGTAGAAATTGCTATAAATATAGCCCGCGAGGCAAGGCAGATTTTAGGCGGCATGGGTATAACCGGCGAATATTCTATAATGCGCCATATGATGAACCTCGAGTCTGTTATCACTTATGAAGGAACACACGATATACATTTATTGATAACCGGGATGGACATTACCGGTTTAGATGCTTTTAAGTAACGGCATTAAATTGTTAATATATTTTTGCTACTGTGTATTAATGTAGTGGCCCAAATATTATATTTGTTTACCTAATACTAATTAACAGTTGTTCTCTGCCCTTAAATACATCTCTTTCCCTCGTAATAACAGATTTTTACTGTTAGCATCGCTTATTTTTTTAGCCTTTTTTACGGGTTGTAAAACAAAAAATGCAGATAAAACAATTTACACGCCCGGGTTTCAAAAAATATATGAAAAGGTTAATGAAATTAGCGATAGCGATCCCGATAGCGGGGTTAAATACCTTGATTCTGCATATCAAAAGTTAAAGTCGCCAAATGTTGATGATAATTTCAGGCGGTTAAGCTTTCACTTTTTAATTGCCGGTAAAATACATCGTAATTTTAAAAAGGCATTGGTTTATGCCGATAGCATGCTCACCTGCATTAATGATAACGGTGGGCAAAAACAATATCCAAGCGACTTCGCTGAAGCCAATTTTGCCAAGGGCGATGCTTTTTTTGAACTGCACGATTATAACAATGCTTATAACTTTTACTTCACCGGCTACCACGTAGGTAAAAGTTATCTTAATAATTTTGTTATATCTGCCTATAGCTACCGCATGGGCATGATCACCTATCAGCAATCGCATTACAACCTTTCTGCAAAATATTTTAAAGATAGTTATGCCCAATCTTTAGCACTGGATACAGATTTTGTAACTTTTTTCAGGAACCAGGAAGTGCTGGATAACATAGCGCTTGCTTATAAACACCTTGCTAAACCTGATAGCGCGCTTAAATACTTCGACGAAACGATCACTTATTTAAACAAGAGATCGCCCGCTTTCGCTACAAAGGCCAACCTGATAAAAACCGCCATTGCGGTTGCATACGGCAATAAGGCCGATATATTTATAGCGCAGAAACAATACCCTACCGCTATAAACCTGTTACAACAAAGTATTGCTACCAATATAAAAAAGGGCGGCGACAATGCAGATGCCGTATTATCTGAAATTAAATTAGCAAAGATCTACGCAGCACAAAAAGATAACATAAACCTCAGTAGGCTTTTAGCCAGGATAAAAGGCCAGTTTAAAACTATTACAAGCAAAAATGCCGAAAGCGACTGGTATTCGCTAATGAGCGATTATTATTTAAGCAAAAACCAGCCTGTATTGGCGCTTAATTATAATAAACGGTACAATGAACTTAAAGATTCGCTGAGCGAAAGTACCCGCCTGCTTAAGGAAACCAATGTTAACGAGCAGCTTAACAATTATGAAAATGAATTTCAGATAAAAAGCTTAACTAAATACAACAAACTCCAGCGCATTTATTTATTGGTTTCTGCTGCTGCAGGCATTATGGCGCTGGTAATTATCTTTCTCATTTTCCGCAATTGGCGCCGGTCTCGCAAAGAGGTGGTTACGGTTAATTTGCTTAATGATGAAGTAACCCGGCAAAAGGCAAATCTGGAAGACACCCTCGCCCGCCTTAATCAAAGCAGCCGCGAAAAAGATAGGATCTTACATACTGTTGCGCATGATTTGCGAAACCCTTTAGGCGGCATAGCTTCTCTAAGCAACATTCTGGCCACAGAAGACGGTATGGATGATGAGCAAAAGGAATATATCAACATGATAAAAGATACTGCAGACAACTCGCTGGAGCTTATAAATGAGATACTGGAAGTAACCGACTCGGGCGTAACCGAACCTGTAATGCAACCTGTAGATATCAATGCGCTTTTATATAACAGCGTAGAATTATTAAAATTTAAGGCCGCCGAAAAAAATCAGCATATTGAGCTGCATCAGCTGGAGAAAACAGAGTTCCTGATCATAAACCGCGAAAAAATATGGCGTGTGGTTAGTAATCTTATCGTAAATGCCATTAAGTTTAGTCCGGTTGGGGGCACTATTTTGGTGAGTGTTGTACGTGGCGAATACAGCGTAAGTATCTCCGTAAAAGATGAGGGCATTGGTATCCCCGAAAATATGCAGCCTCATGTATTTAATATGTTTACAGAGGCAAAACGCTTAGGTACCATGGGCGAAAAATCTTTTGGGCTTGGTTTATCTATTTGCTATCAGATAGTTGAAAAGCACAAAGGCAGTATTTGGTTTGATAGCCAGGAAGGTAAGGGCACCGTATTTCATGTAAACCTTAACCGCAACAACAAAGCATTACACATCTGACAGAAAATTCCGGTACCAGTAACCAGAATTTTTAACAGTACGTTTTAGGGTATCAAAGTCTATCCGCACAAGCCCGAACCTGGGGTGGTAACCTTCGGCCCACTCAAAATTATCGGTAAGCGTCCATACGAAATACCCTTGCACATTGTACCCGTCTTGCTTTGCCCGCAAAACCTGGGTTAAATAATCGTTTAGGTAGTCAATTCGCGTTTGGTCATTTACCTTGCCATCCGCGAGTTCGTCTTTAAAGGCAGCCCCGTTTTCGGTTATGATTATCTTTTTAACCTGCGGATAAGCGCCGAATTTCTTGATCATCCCGTAAATCGACTCCGGGTAAACCTCCCACCCCATCTCGGTAACAGGCACATTCCGCTTTTGGGCTTTAACTAATGTTGCCCCTATGTACGGTGTTAGGAATGAGTATTTTACCAGCTCGCGGGTATAGTTCTGCACGCCTATAAAATCAAAATCAAAGGTCATGTTTGCTTCATCGCCGGGCAATATGTATTTTTCAATACGTTTAAGTGCGGTAACCTCTTTAGTAGGATAGCCAAGGCCCAAAACAGGTTCAATAAATAGCCGGTTTATCAGGGCATCTGCCCGAGCGGCGGCGGCAATATCTTTTGCCGACCGGCTAAAGGGCTCTATCTGTGAACACGAAAAGGTGGTACCTATTTGCACATCGGGTAATTTTTTTCGTAACACCTTCGCCCCTGCAACCAGGCTTAATACCGCATGATGTACTGTTGGGGCAAAATTATTTAACCCTCGCTTTCCGGGAGCATGTATGCCTAAAAAATATCCCGCACCCGTAAAAGCCGATGGCTCGTTCATTACCATCCAGTTTTTAACGCGGCCACCAAATGCTTCTGCACAAATAGCAACGTATTCGCTAAACCAATTTACTATTTCGCGGTTTATCCAGCCGCCTTTATCTTCAAGTGCCTGCGGCAAATCCCAATGGTAAAGCGTTAACCAGGGCTCAATGCCTTGTTCTACGCAATAGTCTATAACTTTGTTGTAATGGTCTATACCAGCCTGATTTACCTTACCTGTGCCGTTTGGAAGTATTCGTGGCCAGGAAATAGAAAAACGAAAATTAGGAATGTTAAGGCTTTTGATGATATCTATATCTTCCCGGTAGCGGTTGTAGAAATCGCAGGTGATGAGCGCATTATCGCCATTCAATATCTTTCCTTTTTTAGCTGTAAAAATATCCCATACAGATGAGCCCTTACCATCTGCATCCACTGCACCTTCTGTTTGAAACGCCGCCGTAGATACGCCCCATGCAAAATCATCACCAAAAAGCTTTTTGTTAATATTGCTCATTTGTGCGGGCAAAGTAACAACAAACCAGCCGTGATTGGCAACGTTTAATTAAAAAAGAAACCCGTGAAAGATGCAAACGGTTAATGAATAAAAACCGATTTCATGCTGTGGTTCATTACCCGTTCATGCAGGCTGTTAATTAAGCGATATAACTTTGATAGCAAATTCATAACTGTATCATTTAGTTATACCAAAGGTATGTACGGGTTATGAAGTTAAAATGCTGTTAATGTGAAGCTTTTGTTAAGGGGCATTCCATCAAACTGTTTTAAAAAGTAAATTTTCGGCCTTATTCACTATAAACACTTTGCACCCCATCGCGCAGGTTATAATGCGATGCCATTACCTCACCATAAGCGCCTGCTGTGCGGACAGCGATCAGGTCGCCGCGAAAAGATTCCGGCAGCTCTACATCTTTCCGAAAACAGTCGGTGCTCTCACATATTGGCCCCACTACGTCATAAGTTGCGGGTTTTGAGTTGCGGGTTGCGGGTTGTAATTTTTGCTGAGAACCGGAATCTGATAACTGATAACCTGCAACGGGCAACTGTTGCGATAAATTATCTATTTGATGATATGCCTGGTATAGCATCGGGCGTATCAGCTCAGTCATGCCGGCATCAAGGATCAAAAAGTTTTTCTTCTTGCCATTCTTCACATACAGCACGCGCGAGATCAACGATGCAGATTGTGCTACCAACGCACGCCCAAGTTCAAAGTGCACTTCCTGCCCCGGCTTAACAGCCAAAAAATCGGCAAATATTTTAAAGTACGCTGCAAAATCCGCTATGTTATTTTCGTCGGGCGAGTAATAATCCACACCCAGGCCACCGCCTACATTTAATACCGTCAGCGAAAAACCCTGGTCTTCAAACCATTGATTTAATTCATTTACACGCGTACAAAGATTTTTAAAAGTATCTAATTCGGTTATCTGCGAACCGATATGAAAATGGATACCTATCAGTGTTAAATTGCTACAGTTGCGTAAAGTATCTGCCACGTCTGGCAGTTGCCAAACATTTACGCCAAATTTATTTTCTTCTAACCCAGTGGTGATAAAATGATGGGTATGTGCATCTACATTAGGGTTAATCCTGACGGCCACCTTCGCAGTCTTGCCTTTGGCCATGGCAAGATCATTTATCACCAACAGTTCCTGTACAGACTCTGCATTAAAGCAAAAGATATCCAGGTCAAGCGCCAAATTTATTTCTTTGTCACTCTTGCCAACTC
This sequence comes from Mucilaginibacter sp., assembly GCA_965277245.1. Classification (GTDB taxonomy): domain Bacteria; phylum Bacteroidota; class Bacteroidia; order Sphingobacteriales; family Sphingobacteriaceae; genus Mucilaginibacter. The sequence continues at coordinate 705,448 of OZ255719.1, read as the reverse complement.
CTGCAAATACCACCTGCTCTTTACCAAAACCATATTCAATAGCTGCCTTAACCTCGTTGCCGCTTACGCAGTCGGCACCAAAACCGTATGACTGTATGGTTTGCAAAACCCTTGGGTTAAAATTAGCCTTCATGGCATAATGCACATGGTAACCGTAAGTTGCCGCAGCGTTTCTGCATGTTTGCAGTGTATCACCTAACAAGTGCAGATCGTAATGATAGAAAGGGGTTTCGGTAGCTTTGAAACGGGTTATGGTATCTTGCGTAAACATTTTAAATTGCCTGTAATAAATTAAAATAAACGGCTATGCAAACTTCTTAAAGCTTCTGTCTTGTCTTCGGTGCGTACCAATAACGATAGGTTATGGCTACTGCCGCCGTAAGATATCATGCGGATGGGGATATGCTTTACTGCCTCTAATACCCTTGCCGCATAACCATGCTGGCTTGCGCCAAAATCGCCCACGACACAAATAATGGTGTGATTTATATCGAGTTCTACAGTACCGAAGGCATTAAGCTCTTTAGTTATTTCGCCCAAACGGCTGGTGTCGTCAATGGTTAAAGATACGGCAACTTCAGATGTGGTGATCATATCTATTGCCGTTTTATAACGTTCAAACACCTCGAACACACGGCGCAAAAATCCATATGCCAGCAACATGCGGCTCGACTGGATCTTTATAGCGGTAATATCGTCTTTAGCGGCTATAGATTTGATCTTGTTTTTTTCGCTGCAATTTGTAATTAATGTACCTGCTGCCTGCGGGTCCATCGTATTTAACAGCCTTACAGGTATTTTGTATTTCTGCGCCGGGAATACGCTTTGCGGATGCAATATCTTAGCACCAAAATAGGCAAGCTCTGCAGCCTCGTCAAAAGAAAGCTGACCGACAGGCTGCGTTCCCTTTACTATCCGCGGGTCATTATTATGCATCCCATCAATGTCTGTCCAGATCTGCACTTCCTCGCTGCGAATGGCTGCCCCGATCAAAGAAGCGGTATAGTCACTCCCGCCCCGGCGAAGGTTGTCAATTTCGCCGAAAGCATTTTTACAGATATAGCCCTGTGTTATAAAAAGTTTGTTTCCGGGATACTTTTCTAAAAGGGAGGTAAGATGGCTGGTAATGTGTTCTATCACCGGTTCGTGATCTTCGTCAACCTTCATAAAATCTAAGGCGGCTAATAAAACAGATGGTATGCCTATTTCTTTGAGATAAATATGATATAAGGCGGTAGATAAAAGCTCGCCTTGTGCTAAAACCACCTTTTCTTCTATTGGAGTGAACAGATCATTAGAAAGGCGGCTGAGCAAACCGAAGTGATAGTCTATCAGGTTGTTAGCCTGTTCTAAATATTGTTGGTCTTTTAAAAGGTCGGTTGTAAATATTTCGTATTTGGCTTTGAGTGTGCCAATAAGAATCGCTGCGTTGGCCTTATCATTATCTAAATAAGCTTGTCCTATTTCTACAAGGCTGTTTGTAGTACCAGAAACTGCAGAAAGCACTATAATTTGCCGTTCATGTACGTTTATGATATTCAGCAGGTTTTTCATCCGTTCGGGGCTGCCGACCGATGTTCCGCCAAATTTTAAGACCTTCATTGTAATAGATGCGTTGAAGCGCTAAAATTAGCGTTTTTAAAGCTTATAAGCAACGGGAATTAAGCCTTCCTCCATGGGGGAGGATAGGCGGGTCTACTTATGTTGCCCAATGGCTTTTCCTAAATGTTTAATATGGGTCTCATCTAACAATAAGGCCGCATGTTTATGTGGTTCATATATCCACACGTTGTGCTCATTACAAAACATGCAGCCCGTAAGTTCATCACAATAATAAAGATCGTATACAGGCGGGGTTTTATCGTCTCTAAATTTTACATTGATCACCAGCGGGCGATCTATCATCGGAATTTCTACGTTGAAGGGGTTCATGTGAGATTAACATTTTAATGGCGGGTTGGTTCTTAAAATCGTTTAAAGACCGTAATTTAGTCAAATGTTTACATACCGAAAATATAATGATGCAAGCGTACTTCCTTCGGCTTTTCGATTATGACTTTGTTACGAATGAGACTATGATAACGGCTACACGAGATGCAGGCGCGCCGGTTAAGGCCGTACAATTGTTTGCGCATTTGCTTGCCGTTAATCAAATTTGGCTATCACGGTGTAAAAACGAAATTTCTGCCACGCCCTTGCAACCCGACTGGCAGACAGCTTCCTTCCAAAGCATTAACCGCGAAAATCACGAACGATGGATAGTTTTTCTGAACGCTGAGAATGATTTTGATCGCGTGGTTACTTATAAAAACTTTCAGGGCAATGTGTTTACAAACACCATCACCAATTGTATTACCCAGGTAATTAATCATGGTACGCACCACCGGGCACAGGTTGGCCAGCAATTAAAGCTTGCAGGTACCGAAAAGCTGCCAATTACCGACTACATTTATTACTTACGCGGTTTAGAAAGCTAATTTAACATTAAAAGTTCTTTACAGTAATCGCGAGTACAAGCATCAACAATGAAAAAAATCTTATCAGCTGCGCTCACCCTCTTTATTTTATTCTCCTGTAACAACGACAAGGCTGATGAAAAAAAAGTAATGGATGATATTCTGGCTACCCATGAAAAGGTAATGGCTGCAGAAGATAAAGCCATGACCAATAAAATGCGCCTGGACAGCCTGGTTAAAATAAATCAGCTATTGCCTGCCGGTCTCGCAAAGCCTCAAACCGATTTCAAGCAATTGAGCGACAGCCTGAATACTGCAAGTGAAGCAATGGAAAACTGGATGCACAAATTTGACCCGGATTATAAAGGCAGATCTCATGCCGACGTAATGAAATATCTGGAAAACGAGCGATTGAAAATTAACATTATCCAGGGCCGGCTGGATTCGGCAATTGCCCGATCGGCTAAGCTACTGGCCCGGTTTTAAAAATAAAATGAAAAAAATATCATATCTGTTGTTTGTTGCAGTTGCTTTTGCAGCTTGTAAGGGCGGCGTTAACCAAACGAAATTACCAATTTTAGGTAACCGGGATGCCACAACTAAAACAGTAAACGGTAAAACCGTTACCGACACGGTTTATCAAACAATCCCTGCGTTTAAATATCTTGATCAATATGGCGATAGTATTGGCAACAAATCATTGGATGGCGATATTTACGTGGCCGATTTCTTTTTTACTACCTGCCCAAGCATTTGCCCAATTATGCACCGTAATATGCTAAACGTGTATAAAGAGTTTAAAAGCACAGGTAATTTTAAGATCATCTCTTACACCATAGACCCGAAGCACGACAGCATTAATACATTAAAAAAATATGCCGACAAACTCGGCATTACAGGTAAAACCTGGCTCTTTTTGCAGGGCGAAAAAGAGGCTACTTATAAACTGGCTAAAAGCTACATGGTAGAAGCCCGCGAAGGCAACGTGCATGACGGTTATTTTATCTTAATTGATAAGCAAAAGCGCATCCGCGGCTCCTATTTGGGCACCAACCCTGAACAGGTTACCAAAATGATAGCCGACATAAAAACCTTGCAGCAGGAAACCGATGAAACCATAGTGCAATGAAGCAAACCGCTGTATGGTTGATTATTATCACTACCGTGTTTTTATTAGCGGCGTGCCTAAACGACCAGCAAATAGAATTTCAGCGGGCCTATACCGCGGGAGAGGTAGTTTATTACCAGCATTGCCGCAATTGCCACGGCGATAAGGGCGAAGGCCTTTCTGCATTGATGCCGCCGCTTACCGACTCCGTTTATCTTAGAAAAAATACTGCCGAACTTAGCTGCATTGTAAAATATGGATTGAATAATAAGATGATCATCATTAACAAAAGACCATATCAGAACCAGATGCCCGCAAGCAGTTTGGCACCTATAGAAATTGCGCAGGTACTTACTTATTTAAAAAATACCTTCGGTAATAAGCAAGGAATAGTGACGGTCACCCGGGTTAATTCCGATTTGGCAAAGTGTAAGTAGTTAGCGTAATAAAAACGGCTTTCTGCCGCTTTTATTACGCTACAAGTGACCTGTTACTTCATACCTTCAACACCAGCCTGGGCAACTTCGTGATCCTGATCTACCGTACCGCCCGACACGCCAATAGCGCCGACAATGGTGCCCGAGGCATCTTTAACAGGGATGCCGCCCGGAAAAGTAATTAGCCCGCCATTTGATGCTTCTATCTGGTAAAGCGGTTCTCCCGGTTGAGACAATTTTCCGATCTCGCCCGAATTCATATCAAAGAATCGTGCAGTTTTTGCTTTTTTTATTGCTATATCTACCGAACCCAGCCACGCGTTATCCATCCGGTGGAATGCCTTTAAATTTGCACCTGCATCTACAATGGCTATATTCATGGGTATGCCTATTTGCTGTGCTTTCCGGCGCGCTGCGCTCGATAATTGTTCTGCCTGTTCTATTGTAATATCCATAATTTTGGTTTGTTTATTTACTTATAAGTACAAACCGGGCGTGTGGTATGTTTAGTCATTTTATCGTTTTTAATTAAAAGTTTAAAACCTTCAAGCATATTTTTTCGCGATCTTGCTTATCAATAAAATATCATGAGCGTATCTAAAATTACCCTTAACTGGCCGCAGCTAAATTTTAACGATTACACCGACACGATTGCCACCGTTCAATTATGGACCCAGATTGCAGGTAAGTTAAGACTTAGCCAAACACCATGGACCAACCATTCCTGGCATGTAACCTTGTACGTAAGTTCCCGCGGGTTAACCACAGGCGCTATCCCTTATATTAATGGGAACTTTGAAATAGAATTTGATTTCATTAAGCATCAGCTCGCTATCAGCAATAGTTTTGGCAATGAAAGATCTTTTGCCCTGGCATCAAATACCGTTGCCAACTTCTACCAAAAGCTGATGGCCGCGTTAATGCAAATGGGCATAGAGCCAGAAATTTACGCAAAACCCAACGAGGTTGACCCTGCCATTCCGTTTGCAGAAGATGAAACGCATTGCACCTATGAACCCCATGCCATGCATACCCTGTGGCAGGCGCTGGTGCGCATAAACAATGTTTTCCATGTTTTTAGGGCAGAGTTTACCGGCAAATGCAGCCCGGTACATTTCTTTTGGGGAGCTTTTGACCTGGCGGTCACCCGATTTTCGGGCAGGCGCGCACCGCTGCACCCAGGCGGCGCACCCAACATGCCAAATGCCGTAATGCAGGAGGCCTACTCGCACGAGGTAAGCTCGTGCGGGTTTTGGCCCGGAAGCAAAGATGCACCCCAACCGGCATTTTACGCCTACTGTTACCCAACACCCGCTGAGTTTAGCAAGCAGCCCATTGAGCCAGCCGCTGCCTTTTACAGCGCAGAAATGGGCGAGTTTTTGCTGCCTTATAATGCCGTACAGCAATCGCCGCAGCCCGAAGGAGCCCTGCTTAAATTCTTGCAAAGCACATATGAGGCTGCAGCCAATACTGCAAACTGGGACCGCCATAATTTAGAGTGCGACCTTAGCAGGTTTGAGAGGTAATTGCTCAATTTTTTTTAGCAACCAGTTTCATCCCGCACCTGGGGCAAATACCCGGCTTATCAGAACAAATACCTTTATCCATCAGGCAAATGTATTTGCATGGTTTTGCCTGTTTTTGTGCTACTGCTACCGTAGTGTTTTTTTGAGTGTTATGTGAGCACCCAGCAATTGCAAGGGCCACGCACAAGATCATTTTTCTCATTTTTAAAATGTTTAGTTTAAAAAAATACTGCAGCGCGCAGTTTCGCAAAAAATGGCGTACCCGGCGTGAAACTCATTTGATCTACACTGCCTGTTTCACCCTTTAGGCGGCTAACTTCTTCCGATTCAAATTCGTTCCATTTGGTGTTCAGCAGGTTTTCTATGGTTAAACCTATCTCATACCGTTTGCGGGTATAATTAATTTTCAAGTCGGCCACATAATAGCCGTCGGCTGTTAAAGTGTAAGTATTATTGCCCGGCCGTTTATGCATATACCTATAGCTTAAGCCCCCGTTTATGCCGTTATGCAATTTAAAATCCAAACCGCCTGTGCTTGTAAAACCCGGTGCTAAAGCCAGGTAACCGGTCCCTTTTGTGCTGTCGGCAAGACGTGCCTTCGCCAGGTTTACATTTAGATTTGCATAAAGCCAGTTTGTTAGTTGATAGCGTGCCGAAAGGTCGATACCTTTTCGCTTGGTTTTTCCTCCTTCGGCTAAATCACCATCATCGGTATACACAAATTCCTGCTGCAAATACAAGTACCACACTGCGGCATTGATATATAAACGCGGCACAGGTTTCCAGTTAAGGCCAATATCTGTACCATAGGCGGCCGGAAGTGTCTGCAGACCATTATTGCCTATAACCGCCACCGCGTTATTAGAATGAAAACCCTTTCCCGTTTTTACATAAAACTGAATTGCAGGGTTAACCGTGTACTGGATATTGATTTTAGGGCTCGCGATCAGATTTGTTTTGGTGTCGCTCTGATAGTTAAACCTGAAATAATCTAACCTCATACCGGCGTTTAGCAGCCATTTCCCGTTTTGCAGCATTTCGTCTAAATACACAGCCGAATTATTTTGATTGATATCGCCATGTGTAATATTGTCCAAAAAAATATAATTCTCTGTTACGTGGCTATAATCAGACCCGTAGGTACGATCGAAACGTGTACTTAACCCCAGCGTAGAGCCGAGAACGCTTTTGCCAAAAAAAGTTTGTTTGTTAAGTTTACCGTTGTAACCAAACATATCCCGCTTTTCATACTGCACGCGTTCATCTCCGTTTACGCTATCGCCGGCAAAAAATGTTGAATTTACATGCAACAAAAATGTATAGTGGGTAAAATACAACTGGTTATCAATCGTCCAGCTATTGTTAAGATTGGTAACCAACTTAACGATAGCGTTTACCCGTGTACTTTTACCGCCCTGGGCGCTATCAACAGCCCCGAACCTGCTGATAAGGCTGCCATGGTTTACAATCTGGTAGGGTGCGCCATTTTCATCTACAGCCGTACTTATGCCGGCTGCTGCACGCTCCGGAATTTCGCCGGTGGCACGCCAACGGGTGCTAAAAGTGGAGGCACTTATAGATAGCTTATTGTTTGCCGATAATTGCTTAGTATATTTTGCAAACAGATTACTGCGTTTATAATTTTCGGGCAGCTGAAAGGGGCCGTTGGTGTAATTATATTCCCCGGCAATATATGCATTCTCGCCGCGGAGCCGTGCCGTTGCACTTAAAAGATCAATAGCTCCTGCAGCGCGCATAGTATTAAAGCGCCCGCCTTCTAAACTGATCTGGCTATGTTCAAGCGCGTCTTTAGTGGTATAGTTAATATAACCTGCGGTGGTCAAGTCACCTTTTTCGGTGTAATAGGGCCCTTTGCCAAAATCATACGAGGCTACGGTTTCGGGGATCAGAAAATGCAGGTCGGCATAACCCTGCCCATGTATGTGCGATACCATATTAACCGGCATATCGTCTACCGAGATATTTACATCTGTGCCATGATCTGCATCAAAGCCCCTTATAAATATTTGTTCGGCCTTGCCACCTCCCATATGCTGCGCTATAAACAATCCAGGCACAAGGCGCATTAGGTCTTGAGATGAATTAATGGGCCGTAAATTGAGATCGAGGCTGCTTAACATATGAAAAGCCGCATTATTAAGATCGGCAGATATTTGCACCTCTTTTAAATTTATAGTACCGCGGGCAAGCGATACTAGCAGATTCCCATTGCCTGCTTCGGTCTTTATTAACCGCTTTTCATAGCCGATGCATGAGATCTGTAAAGTAGCAGTATCTGCAACAAGATTAAGCTTAAACCGGCCAAACCGGTCTGATATTGCAGTTTTACCCTGTTCTAAAGATCGTACACTTACATACCCTAACGGCAGATGTGTAACGGCATCAAATATTTGGCCACTATAAGTTTTTTGTGCAAGGGAAGATTGAACAATCGTTATAACCATAGCCATAGCCATAGCCATTTTTGTAAAAAAATGCATTGATATAAAATAATCCGGCCCTGTGCCCTAAAGCTTCCAACCGGCTGATATAAATAAATGAAGATTAATTATCTGCGGGCATGGTGATTAAGTATTATTCATCAGGCATCCGCATAGAAGAAAATTTACGCCCTTGGAGGCTGAAAGATGCATTTTAAGCCATACGGTTTGCAGTTATACACATAGGGTGTATTAATTTCACTTAGCAAACATGTGTGGAAAATATATCCGTGCAAACAAGAGTAAAAAATTTGCTGCACGGTATTTTTTTTATTTTCACGTTCCGCAGCCTTTTCGTTATCTGCAGATTGTTTCAGTTTTTTCATCAGGTAGCAGCGCCCGTTGCAATGCAGCCAAGGCCGGCTTTTATTTACGCAAAGCTTTTCGGCAATATAACTTCTGTTTAGGTTAAAGCCGGCTACAACAAAGTATTGTGAAAATTGCGCGCTTATAAGCCCGAATATCAGCAATAATGTAATTAAGATATTTTTCATATGCTGCCGCAGCCAAATGTAAGCAAATATGGGCCGTAACACCAAGTTATTGCTGCGCCAAAGGTTGTGCAGTCTTTAATGCAGTAAGCGCTTTTTCTACCTCATCGCACTTAATTTGATATTTTTCTGATGCAGGTATAAAATTCGGATCGGCATAAAAATTAAGCAGGTGCTGTTTTAAAACAGGTGTCATGTGTTGAAACTGGTGCTGCTGCAGGCTTACTAAAAGAGCAGCATAGGTTTGATCGGCAAGGTCATATTCGCCTATCCTGGTTATGCGCCCGGTATCAAAATCTATATCGGTAAGAATTAAATTATGGTTTTGAACAGCATGCAGGTCTTGTGCGTATTTTACCAAAATAGTGTCAAAACTGTGAATAAATAAGGCCTCACCTTGTTTGCCAGGATCAACATATTTCAGGGTCTTCAGAGGCCCTATCTTCGGCAAGGCGTTTATTAACCAGCTTAGGGTATTTGCCCAAAAGCCCGGTTTGGCTTCGCCCCTTCCAAATTCCTGATGAAACTCGCGTTTCTTCATTTTGTATTTAAAGGTTTTGGCCGTTATGCCCGGCTGCCTTTTTAAAATACTATCGCGTTGCGAATGCCAGGTTTTCCTGATGAGTGTGGGCATCAGGTTTTTTACGCCCCATCTAAAGGTTTTTACACTTCCCTCAAAATTACCAAACAGCTCGTCAAGCGTTTCGCCATAAGTTAACAGAACTGCGCGTTCCAGTACCGGTTTGGCTATATTAAACCCTATAAAATCATGATAGGCCTGCGAATTATAATTACCACGCGCTATCTGAAGTACATCAAACGAAAACTCTGTGCGGCTATGGGCAACCGGGTTGTCGCCATAGGTTACAAAATCGCCATATCGTTTTCTCAGCTCCTTATATATAAGCGGTACAGTAAGATTGGTAGCCTTTGAGTGGCCAAATTCATCGGCGCGGTAATGGGATAACGCCCCAAGCGCAAATGCGAACTCGTTTATATTTTGCGACTCATTTATTAAATTATTAATCAGGTCGCCACTCCGTACGTAATGCACAAGGTCGCTAAAATAGGTACTGCCACCGGGTAAATAGCCCATATCGGCCATCATGGCGCCCCCGTAAACATAAGAGTGTGCAAGTTTAATTACAGAATCCGGAACGTCGCCAAACCGTGCTTTGAGCAAAGGCTTTATTTCTTTTTCCCAGCTTGCATCTACAATGGCCTCATGCGCTAAAATTGCGTAAGCATTGGCAGATGATGGTTTTAAAATTGCAAGAAGCGTGATTAATATGATATATCGGCTAAGCTGGCGAAGCATTACAGTGGCTATGACTTTATCTAAAAGATCAAAGCTAAACGAAAGTTTTAATAACGTTCCGTATTTTTTCTTTTACACAATATTAATGCAGAATCTTTTTTAAGGAGCCGATACCGGCCTGCGTTGCCAAAAGTAATAGATAACCAGCCCGGTTAAAATTATCCCGAGAGCAATGCCGATAAATTTAACGGGGCTTGTAATTAAGATAAATAACCATACAACAATGGCAATAATAGCCGGAACAGGGAAAAATTTCATTTTATAAGGTCTGCGCTCATCCGGCTTTTTATAATGCCAGATGAGTACGCCAAATGCCTGGCCTAAAAATTGGATAATAATGCGCATGGTGATAATTGCGGTAATAATATCGCGCATTTTAAAAAGCAGACTAAACACAAATGCAAACGCCCCCAGTATGAGCAGCGATACGTACGGAAATTTTTTTGTTGGATGAACCTTGCCAAATATTTTAAAGAAGTTGCCGTCTATAGCGGCTGCATAAGGCACACGCGAATAACCCAGTGTAACAGAAAACAGCGACGAGGAGGCTATGATAAGGATTAGCCCTGTAGCAACCCTGGCAACCGCACTGTTATAAATATGCTCGAAATAAATACTGATCACAAATTGCGAAGCGGCAATTTTAGGCCAGGGCAACACGCCAAGCACCATGATCTGCATACCAAGATAAAGCACGGCTATACCGGCAATGGATATAAAAATGCTTTTGGGTATGTTGCGCTCGGGGTCCTTTATCTCGGCCCCTAAATGGCATACATTATAATAGCCCAGAAAAGAATATACCGTTTTTAATGAGGCCTGGCCCAGCCCTACAAAAAACAGCGGCGTAAAATCCCAGGCATCTTTACCTACGGTAAAGGCTTGTTTACTGTTAAACGAGTTAAAGCCGGATGCGATAAGCCAAATAAAGGTACCACCGGTAATTATCCAGAGTATTACTGATATTTTGCCTACCGTTTTAATGTTCCTGTACAGCAACAATACCAGCAAAATTACCAGTGCACCGCTTACCATTTTTTGCTGCAGCCCGGTTAAATGAACCAGGTAGGTTAGGTATTGTGAGAAACCGATAGCGCCGCTGGCTATTACTAACGGCGCTTGTATGGTAGTTTGCCAAATGAATAAAAAGGCAAACATTTTGCCCCACTTGCCATAAAGTTTTTGCAGAAAAACATAACTGCCACCTGCCGCCGGCCATTTAGCGCCCATTTCGGCCCAGATAGATCCGTCCATAAAGGCAAGCAATGCACCTACCAGCCAGGCAATTATACACTGAGGGCCTTTCATGGCGCCCACAATAAATGGTATCGTAATAAACGGGCCTATACCAACCATGTCTATCATATTGATGGCGGTACCCTGGGTTAATGACAGGCCTCGTTCGAGCTGGTGGTTTTGCTCCATTAAATTGCTTGGGTAATTATCGGGTTAAGATAACAACGAGATATGACATGCAGAAAGAAATGCGTCATGCAAATGCTAAAGAATTAGGTGAGGATCTTTTTACCCCACTTTTCGAGCATGTTAATTATATCATCAAGTTTCATTGGCTTGCTTAGATAATCATTCATCCCCGCCTCATAACAAGCATCACGGTCCTCAGATAAGGCATTGGCTGTCATAGCTATAATAACCGGCTGCTTTTCTACATTCTGCCTTATAAAACGCGTAGCCTCCAACCCATCCATTTCGGGCATTTGGATGTCCATAAAAACAATATCGTAGTTTTTTGCGCCGAGCGCATTAATAGCGTCATGACCGTTTACAGCAATATCCGGCCGGTAGCCCATTTTATTAAGAATGTGCATGGTTAGCTTTTGGTTAACCAGGTTATCCTCTGCTATTAAAATAGTAAGAGGATATAGTTTCGCAAAATCTTCGTTAAACTGAGGTTTATTGACCTTTGCATCTTTAGCCGCTGCTATGTTGCCGTTTTTAAGCTGATCTATAACATGCTTTTGCAAAATATTATGTTTGGTTGGCTTAGTTAATACGGCGTTAAATAAATGTGCCAGCTTTTTACTTTGTTCATTGCCAACCGAGCTAAGCAAAATAATGGGTATATGCGGATATTTCTCTTTTGCTAATGTGGCAAATTCAGAACCGTCCATTTCTGGCATGCTCATATCTGTAATAATGAGCTCTATATTTTTGTTGTTTTCTAATTGGTTCAAACCTTCCCTGCCAGATGATGCCATAATTGGCCGAAGGTTCCACTGCTTTAACTGAGTTTCTATAATATTACGATTGGTAAGGTTATCATCTACTGCTAAAACAAGCTTGTTTTCCAGTTCGTTTAAATTAAGATGCACGTAAGTGCGCTGTGCTGTTAAACCAACTTTTGTTTTAATACTAAATATAAATGTAGAGCCAACGCCAACTTCGCTCTCTACCTTTATAAACCCGCCCATCAGATGGATCAATTTTTCACTTATTGCAAGGCCCAAACCTGTGCCGCCATACTTACGGGTGGTGCTCGAGTCTACCTGCGAGAAGGCCATAAATAGCTTGTCCAGCTTATCACGCGGAATACCGATGCCCGTATCGCGTACGCTAAACTGCAACTCGAGTTCATCTTTTATCCTGCTCAAAATGTTTATGGTTACGCATACCTCGCCTGCGGAAGTAAATTTCATGGCGTTACCGATCAGGTTTATCAATATTTGCCTCAGCCTTAGGGTATCGCCTGTTATTTGCGATGGTACATCATGGTCTATCTGGTATACCAGATCGAGATCTAAATGCGCCGCTTTTTGTGCAAAAACGTCTAATACGCTTTCTACACAATCGCGAAGGTCAAAATCTTGATTTTCTAACTCCATATTGCCCGATTCTATTTTAGAAAAATCGAGAATATCGTTAATTACTGTCAGCAAAGCATCGCCACAGCTTTTAATTGTATCTACATACTCATCCTGCTCGGCATTAAGCGAAGTTGATGATAACAGTGCGGCCATGCCAATAACACCGTTCATTGGCGTGCGTATCTCATGGCTCATGGTTGCCAGAAATGTGCTTTTGGCCTTATTGGCTTTAACGGCGTCGTCTTTGGCTTTAACAGCATCTTCGCGCAGTTTGCGCTCATTAGTGGTCATTTGCGCAAGCTTTTCTGTACGCTCGTGTACCTGATTCTCTAAAATTAGTTTTTGGGCCTCTATATTCCTAACCCGTATACGGAATATCAAATAAACAGCCCCGGCAACTAACAATAAGACTAACAATATGAACCACCAGGTACGCCAGAACGGCGGGGTTACCGTAATAATGAGCCCGCTTGTTTCGGGCGACCAACGCCCCTCACGGTCTCTGTATTTTACTTTAAAGGTATAGGTTCCATCTGGCAAGTTGGTATATGATGCCAAGTTACGGCTGCCAACGTAGTTCCAGGCTTTATCAAATCCATCTAAAATATAGGCGTATTGATTGAGACCGGGCGAGGCATAATCAAGCGCTGCGAAGCGGAGTGTTATAACAGATTGCTTGTATGATAATTTTATAGTTTTCGCATCTGCGATATCCTCTTTCAACGGAGAACTATCGTTACCATCGCGCGCAATTGGCACGTTTTGATTAAATAATTCAAGCCCGGTTATCATTAGCGGAGCAAAACGCCCTGATTTTACGATTTGACCAGGAAAAAAAGCGTTAAAACCGTTAAGACCACCAAAATACAGCATTCCGTTTGCGGCCTTGTATGCAGAATGTGGTTTAAACTCATCGCCTTGTAAGCCATCTGCAGTAGTATAGGTTTTAAATTTTTGGGTAACGCTGTTATATTCGGCAAGGCCATCATTACCGCTCATCCATAAATTACCGTTATTATCTCCCCTTACGGCGGCAACGGCATCGCCCGGCAAACCATCTTTCTTTGCAAAATTGGTAAATATACCGGTTTTAAGATCTAACCTGTTGGCCCCGCCGAAAGTGCTTATCCATAAATGGTTGTGGCTATCCTCATATATATCGGTAACTGCGTTGCTACTTATACTATTATGTTTCTCATCATGTAAAAAACGTTTAAATTTTCCTGTAGTTCTGTCGAGGAGGTTTAAACCGCCGTCATAAGTGCCCACCCATAAGTTATTGGCATGATCTTCAAATAAGGAAAACACCCGGTTGCTGCTCAAACTGGTTTGATCTTGCTGATTGTAGGCATAATGTTTAAAATGATGAGTAACAATATCGTATTCATCGAGCCCGCCATCATATAAGCCTATCCATATTTTTTTATCATGGGCTTGTATTACAGCATATACATTATTGTTGGCAAGGCTTTGCTGGTTACCAGGAATATGTTTCAGGAAATTAAACTTACCCGTACCGGGATTTAAAATGTTCATCCCGGCGCCCCACGTGCCCGCCCAAATATTATTATCGGCATCCTGCATTATTTTAAGCACGTAGTTGCCGCTTATACTGTTAACAGCATTAACATGTTTATAAACAGAAAAATTGCCGGTAAGCTTATCTATTTTGTTAAGGCCGCCCCCGTCAGTCCCTACCCATATATTTCCGGCTTTATCGCCGGTTATATCCAGCACAAAATTGTTAGAGAGACTGTTAGGCTGCGATGTATGTTGATAGTGTGTAAAACTTAGTACACTTCTTTTAAACAAGCTGATACCACCGCTAAAGGCCCCCAGCCACATGTTGCCCTGCAAATCACGACATATGGTGTAAACAGAATTTCCGGTGATGCTGGTATTGTCAATATCGTCATGCAAATAGTTAAAAAATTTGCCTGTTTTAGGGTTATAAATAGTTACACCACCATTCTCTGTACCCACCCATAAATTACCGTCGGTATCCTCATTAATTGAATAGACATTGTTACTCACCATGCTCGATGCCTCGTCGAGATGCTTGTAACGGGTAAACGTTTTACCATCAGGGTTCATCTTACAAAGGCCGCTATCTAAAGTGCCTATCCATAAAGCGCCTTGTTTGGTTTCGTAAATACTGTTAACGTTATTGCTTGATAAACTCTGCCTATCCCCGTCGTTATGTTTAAACTTTAGGAATTTGCCCGTTTGCTTATTGAAAAGATTAAGGCCGCTATCAGTGCCCAGCCAAAGCTTATGCTCCCTGTCTGTATAAACTGTACGTATGTTATTGCTGCCGATGCCGTTGTTGCCTGTGCGATTATAAACGTAATTGGAAAAGTGTTTACTATTGATATCAACTTTATTCAGGCCGCCTTTTTGCGTAGCTATCCAGATAGTATTGCCATCAAGGCATAACTTGTTCACTACGTTATTAGTCAGGGAGTTAAATTTGCCCGGGCCGTGCAAATATCTTGTAAAACTGTCGGTTTTACGATTATACAGGCATATGCCCCCTGCTTGTGTAGCAATCCACAGGTTGTGATTTGCATCTTCTACAATATCTTGTATAAAATTGTCACTTAGTGAGGTATTATCTTTAGCATTGTTGCGGTAAACAACAAACTGGTAACCATCATAACGGTTTAGCCCGTCGCGCGTACCAACCCAAATAAAACCTTTGCTATCTTGTATCATGCTGGTTACGTTTAATTGCGACAGGCCTTGTTGTTTACCTATATGCTCTACCTTTAATGTTTTGGGTTGTGACTGGCCATGTTGTTGCAATACCAATAGCAGGGCAGCAAAAAAGTATATCGTTTTAAAATTAATACGGCTAAAGGTCATAAAATTGGTTGGCAGCACCCGTTGGCACAGGTATACTTATTATTTTGTTAAGGTATGCTAATTGTAAGCAGAATTATAATTAATACGTATTTTTTTGTTAGCAAGTTTCCTTGTAAAACAATTTGGCTTTGTAACCATGCCGCTACAATGTGCGCTAAATTAAACTGCTTTAAAAAAGTTACTGTGTACTTAAGTATCAATTATTTAAATTGTGCTTGTTAACAATCAACTAACTATCATGACAAAAAAATTTACTATTTATTTTGCTTACCTGCTGCTGGCCGCCGGCATGGCAAATGCGCAAACCATCCCTACGCCTAAAGAGCATTTCGGCTTTAATATCGGCGACGATTATCAACTGGCTACTTATACCCAAACAGAGGCTTTTTTTAAAAAATTAGCCACCTCTAACCGCGCTAAATATGTAGATATAGGGCTTACGGAAGAAGGGCGCCACCAGTTGATGCTCATCGTTTCCTCGCCGGATAACATCAAAAACCTCGAAAAATATAAAGCTATTTCACAAAAACTGGCACACTCTGAAGGTTTGAGCGAAGCAGATGCGCACAAACTGGCAAGCGAGGGCAAAGCCGTTGTTTGGATTGATGGTGGCCTTCATGCCAGCGAAACTGTTGGTGCGCATCAATTAATACAAACAGCTTATGACCTGGTAACCCGTACAGACCCCGAGACCATGAATATTCTGGATAATACCATCATTCTGTTTGTACACGCCAATCCCGATGGCCAGGAACTGGTTTCCAACTGGTACATGGGGGAGAAAGACCCTGCAAAACGCAACATGAATGTGCCCCGCCTTTGGGAAAAATATATTGGGCATGATAACAACCGCGACTTTTATATGATGAATATGAAAGAAACGCAAAACATTACGCGCCAGCAGTTTTTAGAGTGGTACCCGCAAATTGTGTATAACCATCATCAATCTGGCCCGGCAGGTTCTGTTGTTGCAGGCCCGCCTTACCGCGATCCTTTTAATTATGTGTATGATCCTTTGCTGATTACCAGCCTCGACGCAGTTGGCTCGGCCATGATAAGCCGTTTGAACGAAGAAGGTAAGCCCGGTTACACAGAACGCAACGGTACCGAATTTTCTACCTGGTGGAACGGCGGCTTACGCACCACCACCTATTTCCACAACATGGTGGGCTTGCTTACCGAAATTACGGGCGGCCCAACTCCTATGGAAATACCGTTGGTACCAAGCAGATTAATTCCTAACAGCAATACACCTTTCCCGGTTACACCGCAACCCTGGCATTTTGTACAGTCTATAGATTACTCTGTATCACTTAATTATGCAGTATTAAATTATGCCTCGCGCCAGCGCGACATGTTGCTGTTTAACATGTACCGCATGGGCATGAACTCCATTAAACGCGGCAGCACCGACAATTGGACGCTATCACCAAAAATGATCGATTCTGTTAACAACGCATATAAGGCAGATGCCAATAAAGCTGCCCCAACTGCCGGGGACGATTTTGGCCGCGGCGGCGCAGCAGGTGCGGTAACACTTGGCGGGCGTGGCGGCGCCATCCCGGTTAAATATTATACACAGGTTTTAAAAGACCCAAACCTTAGGGATGCACGCGGTTATATATTACCGGCAGATCAGAATGATTTTCCTACTGTAGTAAAGTTTATAAACACCCTGGTTAGGGCCGGTATTGTTATACAGCAGGCCACAGCCCCCTTTAAAGTAAATGGCAAAAGTTATCCTGCGGGTTCATATGTGTTAAAAACAGATCAGGCTTTCCGCCCGCATTTAATGGATATGATGGAGCCGCAGGATCACCCTAACGATTTCTTGTACCCCGGAGGCCCTCCTATCCGCCCGTACGATAACGCTGGCTGGACGTTGGCCTATCAAATGGGAATTAAATTCGACCGTGTTTTAGATAGTTTTGAGGGGCCTTTTAAAAAGTTGCCCTACGGCCAGTTACAATCGCCGCCAACGTTGTTGGTGCCTGTTATAGCCAAGGGCGGCTACGTACTTAGCCCGGGTGTAAATAATGCGTTCATATTAGTGAATGACCTTTTAAAGGCAGGGTTGCCCGTTTACCGTATACCGGGCGGTGTTAAGGGAGTTGAAAATGCAGGTCCCGGCGCTTTCTTTATACCATTTTCTGCAACGGCTAAAACTGTACTATCTACCGATGCAAATCTGGGTGTAACTGTTGGTTCTATAAGTAAAATGCCGAAAGGTGGTATTAAAGTGTTACCGGCACGCATTGCACTTTGGGATACTTATGGCGGTTCTATACCATCTGGATGGATCCGCTGGATGATGGAACAATACCACTATGCCTTCCATGTAATATATCCACAGGAAATTGATAAAGGCGATCTGAAGAGCAAATACGACGTGATCGTGTTTGTAGGCGGTGCCATCCCTGACCCAAGCGGCCGTAGTGGTGGTTTTGGCGGCGGCGGTTTCGGCAGGGCCAATAACGATAACCTGCCCGATGAATTTAAAACCTGGACAGGCCGTATAACTGCCGACAAGTCTATCCCGCAAATAAAAGCATTTTTAGAAGCAGGCGGTAATGTGGTTACCATTGGCAGCAGTGCCAATCTTGCCTATCAATTAAAACTACCGGTAAGCAACGCCTTTGTAGAACCTGGTACCAGTAAACCCCTGTCGGGCGATAAGTTTTACATCCCCGGCAGTATTCTACAAGCTACTGTTGATACTTCGATACCCGCAAACTGGGGCATGGGTACGCAAACCGACTTTTTATTTGACAACAGCCCGGCGTTCACCTTTGGCACCGACGCGGCAAACAAGGGTTTGGTATCGCTCGCAAGCTACACTGCCGATAAACCATTGCGCAGCGGCTGGGCCTTCGGCCAAAAATATTTAAAAAATGATGTAGCAGCTTTCCAGGCGCCGGTTGGCGCTGGCATGCTTTATGTATTCGGTCCTGAGATCACGTTTCGCGGCCAGTCGCACGGTACATTTAAATTACTATTTAATGAGCTTTACAGTAAGCCCGGCAAGTAAATTAATCCGTTATTTAAAAAAAGGCTTTCCGTTTTGGAAAGCCTTTTTGTTTTTAAGGCGTTAAACACTGTAATTTTATTATCATCTTCGGCCATGATCGTAACATTGAATATTAGCGCGATGTTAGCTTAAACTATAAAATACCATAGCAAAAACGCTCCCTCACAGGCCATGCGTTCCTGAATGTATTAATTGGTAGTTTGAAATATCTTTATATATTTACATAAACAAGAAAAGAAACAATCTGCAGGTGAGGTTATCTCATGGTTTGGCGTTGTACATTTACCATTAGCAATAAACTGTCTGACAGACGATATAAATGATGCTTCTCCGAATAATATCAAGATGCCCCACTCAAATCTAAACTTTAACGTTATTAATAATCTTAGCGCGATACTGGATAATATAGATACCGGATATGTGCTATACGATGCAGATTCGCAGATATGCGCATTTAATAACCAGGCTCAAAAATTTTCTGTTCTTCTTTACGGAAAAAAGCTTGCTGTTGGCAGCCATCTGCTCTCATATTTTCCTAAAATGCGCCACGATTATTTGTTGCATACCGTTAAAAAGGTTTTAAAAGGAGATAAAATTGTTTATGAAGTTTGTTTTGACACGCATAATGGGCAAATTTGGTTGGAGATCAACTGGCTGCATGTTTTAGATATAGGAAACAGCGACCCGGGTTTTATTTTATCAAGTAAAGACATTACCGAAAGCAAGCTGCATGTGATCGATATCGAGAAGTCTTCTGCCGAAATTGTGAATCGTAACAAAACGCTGGAACAATTTGGAAATGTGGTAGGGCATAATTTAAAATCGCCGGTTGCTAATATTGTAAGTATTGTTCAATTAATAAATTCGTCGGAAACTGAAGAAGAAAAAGATCTTTATCTAACTTTTATAGATTCATCAGCCCAGGCATTAAGTAATGTTGTTGATGATATCAGCCGTTTATTGGCAGAAAGCCGCAATTTTGCCGAGGTAAAAGAAGTGGTAAACTTTGAAGAACTGCTTAGTGAGATAAAAACCACCGTTAATTATTTGGTTATAAAAGACCATGTAACCATTAGAAGCGATTTTAAGGCTGCATCATCTGTTTTTAGTGTTAAAAGTTTCGTAACGAGCATATTCTATAACCTGATATCAAATAGTATCAAATATAGAAGGGAAGACGTTTTTCCGGAAATAACGATTTCTTCAGAACAAATTGTAAATGGAGTAACACTAAAATTCGGAGATAATGGCCGGGGCCTTGATCTGGAAAAGCATGCCGAAGATCTTTTTGGGCTTCATAAGCGCTTTCATTTAGAAGTAGAGGGAAGTGGTTTAGGCTTATATATGGTAAAACAACAGGTTGAGCAAATTGGCGGGACAATTAATGTTGAAAGCACCCCTGGTGCAGGAACCACATTTATTGTAAATATCATCAATATGGTTGCTTAAGCGGCTGCCAGCGGCTATCTGTATTAAGTTAGATCAGCACTCTTTAACGGTTTATATATTATCACTTCAGCAAAACCTTCTTGGCCAGCTCGGGTGTTCCATCAATTTTATCGGTGATCTTTAAGCCTAACAGTTTAGCAACCATTGGATAAAGGTTTACGTTCTTAAACTCCGGAATAACCAGTTTCTTTTTAAAATCGGGGCCCCAGGCATAAAAGACAGAATGCATATCCATCACCTTATCAGGATCGTACCCGTGTGCGCCGGGGTCTAACTTGTGGTTTTTGGTGTTAAAGGTATGCGGCCAGTTAGGAATTAGTATAATATCCCCAATACGGTTATGCCAATCATCTTTTGTGCTGTAATGTAAGTGGGCAGGTATCTTATTGCGCAAATAAACATTATAGTTAACAGCTGAGGCTTTTATCTGGTTATAGGCAGGCATGATATCTTCCGGATTTTTGGCGTAGAGGTGCATCAGCACACCTTCATCGGCTCGTAAAAACTTGGTAGAATCTTTTGCTATGGCAGGCGTTGGGATTACATCCTTCTCGCTGATCGCCGTCATCCCGTGGTCCGATACCACGATGTAGTTTACCCTTAAACCGGTTTTTTTAACTGCTTTGTTAAGTTCATAAATAGCAGAGTCTACAAAATGAATTGCCGCTACGGTTGCGTTACCATCCGGTGATGTTTTATGCCCGGCGTGGTCAACTTCCGGTAGGTAGAAAGTTATCAGGTGCGGGCGGCGTTCTGCCGGCTGCTTTAGCCATTTTACAACGGTATTTATCCTGTCGTTAATATTGATAAGTTCGTTGTATTTATAATAGTAGGTGGGGTAAGTGTCCTGAATACCGGCTTCAGACCCTACCCAGTAAAAGCTCGCCGCCAGCATCTGCTGTTTCTCTGCCAGTACCCAAAGCGGCGTGCCGCCGTACCATTTACCTTCGGCGGCGGTTTTGCCCTTGTAAGAATACCAGGCCTTAAAATTACGGTCGTAGAAGTTGTTCTGCACCAGCCCATGATGTGAAGGGTATAACCCGGTGGCCATACTGTAATGGTTTGGGAAGGTAAGCGATGGATAAGATGGTATCATGGAGGTAGCATGAATACCTTGCCGGCCAAACTGCTCCAGGTGAACAGCGCCATGGCGTTTGGCATAATCCCACCGGAAACCATCTATTGAGATCATGATTACGTATGGTTTCCTTTCCTGAAACTTGCTGTTGCGGGTTACCTTGTTAACTTGTTGCGTACTATCTGGCTGTGCCACTGCGGCGCCGCATGTCAACAAAAAAGAAAGGAATAACGTGATTTGCTTCATGTTTTAAAAATAGAATAAAAATTTGTGATTGCGAACGAAGCGGCTTCGTGGGCTAAGTTGCTAAAACAGGGTTGCTTCGTCATTTTGCTGTGCTGCATTGCCGCAATAAACAGATGTGGATTTAAATAAAAAAGCACCCGTTGGATGACGGATGCTTCATAATGTCAATTCAAATACCATTTACATTTTGTGCGCCTCAACGGCAGGCACCTGCTGGCCGGGTAATTCACGAACCCAAATGTTACGGTAACTAATAGGTTCGCTCTTATCACCATGAGCTTGCAGTTTAATTGGTGCGGCGCCATGTTTAATACTATAAGATGGTTTGCCAACATATTGCGTAGGGCCCAATAGCGTGATGTTATTTTCGACTAAAACACCGTTAAATAATACGGTAACACGGGCCGGGGTTAACACGGCACCGTCATTATTAAACGTTGGCGCCGTCCATATCACATCGTAGGTTTGCCATTCGCCGGGTTTGCGTGCCGGGTTGGCCAGCGGAATAAATTGTTTATAAATACTACCCGCCATACCGTTAACATAGGTAGGGTTGTTATAAGAATCCAAAACTTGTAATTCATACCCCAGATCGCCCTTACCTAACGATGCGAGGAAAATACCGCTGTTACCGCGTAATTGCCCGCTGCCGGTAATGTTTGCAGGTATGCGCCACTCAATGTGAAGCTGGTAATTGCCAAATTTCTGCCTCGTCTCTATATTGCCGCCGTCTTTTTTAACGGTGAGTATACCATCTGCAACTGTCCATGCTGCTGGGCTGCCATCTGCAACCTTAACCCATTGGTTAAGGTTTGAACCATCAAATAACACAACAGCGTCTGATGGTGCACCCATGTATTCTATCATTGCCGGGGTGACTACCATTGGCGCGGGGCCTTCAACCTCGGTATCTTCATGTTTAGGCATTGGAGCGGTGGTAGTGGTTTGGGCTTGCGCCGCATAAAATCCGCCGGCAATTAAAGCCGCGAATGCAAATTTAACTTTTCTCATAATTGGTTTATTTAGGAAAGAAGCGTGTTCTTTAAATACCTGCTGCTTTCGGTTATACTAACATACGGATCAATGCTAAAGTTCTCCTGCTCAACAATATAATATTTTATACCGCCCAGTTTCGCTTTGGCAAAAATGCTCTTAAAATCTATGCTGCCCTTGCCAATTTCGGTGTTTAATTCGCGTTTGGCCTTATCCATATCTTTCACATGCACCATTTTAAAGCGGCCGGGGTATTTTTCGAAAAGGGTAACCGGGTCTTGCCCGGCGCGTACCACCCAATAAATATCCATCTCGAAGGCAACAAGGCTTGGGTCTGTTTTGGCAAGCAATACATCAAACAGCATTTTACCTTCAACGGGTTTAAATTCAAAATCGTGGTTGTGGTAGCCAATTTTTAAACCCGCCTTTTTAGCGCGTTCTGCAGCAAGATTTGTACGTTTAGCTATCATTTCAAGGTCGGCGCCTGTTCTGCGGAACTTATCTGCCAGGTGCGGTATTATCACATACTCCTGCCCTGTTATTTTCGCTGCTTCAAAAGCTTCATCCAGTTCGCCATAGCTGCCGTCGGTAAACAGCTGGTCCATGCCGTAATGCCCGCTCACGGTTGTTAAGCCGTTGGCCTTTAACGCGGCGCTAAATTCGTTTGCGTTTAAGCCCCAAAAGCCACCCTTTTTGCTGTAACCGTATGGTTCAACATAACTATAACCCGCCTGGGCAACTTTAGCGAGCACGCCCTTTGGGTCTTTGCCTATGTATTCGCGAAGGGTCCAAAGTTGCAGGCCAGCTTTAGCATTGGTTTTTGCCGACAGCAACTGCGGCGCTAAAAACGCACCTGCCGACAATAAGCCCGCCTGTGCTAAAAATTTTCTTCTATTGGTCATTTGGTTAGTGTTATTGGTTACTGATTAGTTTATTCGTAATTTGGGTTGTAATGCTGAGGCACTTGAAGCATAACGGTGCAAACAAAATCACAAATTTCTATACGTCACATATATGCACGCACTTTTTAAGCGCGGCTAATTTATCAGGGTTTTTGGGCGAAAATTCCTGTGCTACATAACCCTTAAAGCCTGTAGCAACAATGGCTTTCATAATTGCCGGATAATATAATTCCTGTGTATCGTCTATCTCATTACGGCCCGGCACACCCCCCGTGTGATAATGTGCTATATATTGGTGATATTGCCGAATATTGCGAATAATATCGCCCTCGTCTATCTGCATATGGTAAATATCGAACAACAGCTTAAAGTTTTCAGACCCTAATCGTTTAGCCAGTTCGGCGCCCCACCAGGCACGGTCGCACTGATAATCTTTATGGTCTATCTTGCTGTTTAACAACTCCATAACCAGGGTTACCTTGTGCTTTTCGGCAAGGGGCAATAATTTTTGCAGCCCGGTTACACAATTACTCCACCCCTCTTCATCGCTCATACCGCGGCGTGCACCGCTAAAGCAAATAAGGTTTTTATACCCGGCTTTGCTTACCAGCGGAATCATATCCGAGTATTGGTTTATAAGTTTATCGTGAAATTTCTTATCGTTAAAGCCATCGTACAAACCTAGCTCGGCGCCATTACACATTGGCGAATCTATGCCGTGTTTTTGTATAGTTGGCCATTGCGCAGGATTTAGCAGGTCGATGCCCTTTAGGCCTATCTTTTTAAATTCGATACACAACTGTTCTAACCCGAAACTCTGGTATACCCACCAGCAGGCTGAGTGATTGATGTTACCTTTTAACGGCAGATTTTCTTCCACTTCGAACTTTACTGATTTGAATGACGACAACATGCCGGCAGCCGAAACAGCAGCAGAGCCTGTAAGGATATTCTTAATTGCCGATCTGCGGTTGTAAGGCATATTTTACGAAATTAAACTTCTAAACGTATATCGCCCGGCTCATCCAGGTTAAGGTTCGGGTCTGTTGCCATGCTGTTTTTATCGCGGAACAGCAGCAGGAATAATACCAAAACCACTGCTGCGATACCGGCCGGGATCAGCCACACACCCATCCAGTTATGTGAATTATCACCTGTTTTATATGAATCCACAATTGACCCCGATATTAGAAAACCAATGAGCATCCCTACGCCGTAGGTGGCCAGGGTAATAAAGCCTTGTGCCGCGCTTTTAAAGCGTTCGCCTGCAAGGTTATCTGTATAGATCTGGCCTGTTACAAAGAAGAAATCATAGCAGATGCCGTGCATTACAATGCCTGCAATAAGCATCCAATAATTGGTATCGATATTTCCGTAGGCAAAGAAAATGTAGCGTAAAACCCAAGCCGCCATACCAAAGGCAAGCATTTTTTTCACCCCTAATCTTACAAAGAAGAATGGCATCAGCACCATGAACAACAGTTCTGAAACCTGGCCGAAAGCTTGTTTGCCCGCGGCCCCTTTCATACCAACTTCGTTTAAAAATGGGTTAGTAAAGTTGTAATAAAACGCTAACGGAATGCAGATAGCAACTGAAGCCAAAAAGAATACCAAATATGAACGGTTCTTTAACAATCTGATTGCATCTAAACCCAGGATATCGCCAACAGATGTGGCTTGGTCTTTCTTTACAGGAGGCGTAGCAGGTAATGTAAAGCTAAACAAACCCAAAATTAACGATGCACCTGCAGCAGTTTTAAAAGTTAGGTCGAGCGTACCCTGCTGTTCCCAACCCAGCCAACCGATAGTGAAACCTGCAACGATCCATCCTAACGTACCCAAAACACGAATCGGCGGGAATTCCTTGCTTGGATTGGTCATCTGGCGGAAAGAGATAGAATTAACTAATGCCAGTGTTGGCATATAAATGATCATGTAGATTAATACATAAGGATAAAATGCTGCAAAATTGGGTGCCGATGAGGCTAACCAAAGCAGCACCGCCCCTATAATATGAAGCACCCCTAATATTTTTTGTGCCGAAAAGAATTTATCGGCAATAAGGCCGATGATAAATGGAGCTACAATTGCACCTATTGATTGCGTTAAAAAAGCAACGCCAACTTCGGTGCCTGTAGTATGCAGGTTTTTAAGCAGGTACGTACCCAACGTTACGAACCAGGCGCCCCAGATAAAAAACTCCAGGAACATCATTACCGATAGCCTGACTTTTACAGAAAAATTCATGATGGCGCTTATTTAACAGTAAGTATATACTTAACCATTTCTTTAGCATCGTCTACCGACAGCGAAGGGTGCGGCGTCATCGGCACATCTCCCCAACTGCCGGAGCCGCCTTTGATCACCTTATCGGCTAATTTGTCAACATCTGCAGACGTGTATTTTTTGGCTACATCGGCATAAGCCGGGCCTACCAGCTTTTCGTGTTCTTTATGGCACGACAAACAATCTGATTTTGCTATAAGCTGCCCGCCCTTTGAAGAAGTGTTTACGCCTGCGCCGGTTTTTTCCGAACCGTTTTTAATAGACGTGTCCTGCGCTGCATCAGAATTTTCGGCAACGGCGGTTTGGTTAGTTGCATTTGTGGTGTCGCCGGTTACTTTATCTTTTTTAGAATTGCCCCCGCAAGCCGCAATCATTGATGCAAGGGTTAAAATAATGAGTGTCTTCTTCATGGTGTTATATGTTGTTGTTTTAGATTCCTAATACTTTTTTATTCATTGCGGCATCAATACCAGATGCGGCAAAATCGTCAAAAACCCTGTCGGTAACGTGTATTATATGGTCTTTTATAAACTTAGCGCCTTCTCTTGCGCCATCTTCGGGGTGTTTTAATGCACACTCCCACTCCAGTACAGCCCATCCGGGGAAATTGTGTTGAGCCAATTTACTAAAAATAGATTTAAAGTCAACCTGCCCGTCGCCTAAAGAGCGGAAACGGCCTGCGCGATCTATCCAGTTCTGGTAGCCGCCATAAACTCCTTGCCTGCCTGTAGGGTTAAATTCGGCATCTTTTACGTGCATCATTTTTATACGTTCGTGGTAGATGTCTATATATTCGAGGTAATCAAGGCATTGCAAAATAAAATGCGATGGATCATAAAGCAGGCATGCACGCGAGTGGTTGTTCACCTTTTCTAAAAACATCTCGTAAGTAACACCATCATGCAGGTCTTCGCCGGCATGTATCTCGTAACAAAGGTTTATGCCTTGCTCATCATAGTAATTTAATATGGGTGTCCATCGCTTACCCAGTTCTGTAAAGGCTTCGTCAACCATACCCGCGGGCCTTTGCGGCCATGGGTACATGAATGGCCAGGCAAAAGCGCCGCTAAAGGTAACGCTTGCATTTAAACAGAGATTTTGAGAGGCCTTAGCCGCATATTTAACCTGCTGCACAGCCCACTCCTGCCTGGCTTTAGGATTTTTACGATATGCTTCCGGCGCAAAACCGTCGAACAGATCATCATAAACCGGGTTAACAGCAACCAATTGCCCCTGGATGTGGGTAGATAGTTCGGTGATCTCCAGGCCTGCTTCCTTAACAACGCCGGATATTTCATCCGCATAGGTTTTACTTTCGGCCGCTTTTTGCAGGTCTATAAAACGCGGGTCGCCGGTAGGCAGCTGCAAGCCCTTGTAACCTAAGCCTGCGGCCCATTGGCTTATCGACTTGAGATCATTAAACGGCGCCTTGTCACCTATAAATTGTGCTATAAATAATGCAGGGCCTTTTATAGTTACCATGTGAGTTTAAATTGTAAATGGTGTCCACTTCTGGTCTGATTTTCCCGAAGCGATCACGTTTTCTGTAAATGCCATCCCCCGTACGCCATCTTCAACACCCGGATAGTCGAGCCACTCGGGCTCTGCTTCCTTACCTTCCAAACCGGCTTTAACAGTTAAGGCAAAGTTGCGATAAAGGTTTGCAAAAGCTTCTAAATAACCTTCGGGGTGCCCGGCAGGTGTACGTGTATTGTGTGCTGCAAAACTGCTGTTATAGCCGCCGCCTGTCCTGCGGGTCTCGGCAGGTTTATCAGGCCACCTTACAACTAAAGAGTTGCAATCTGCCTGCTGCCATTCCAAACCTCCCAATTCGCCGTAAACGTTAATGCGCACATTGTTTTCTTCGCCCGCAGCAATTTGCGTAGCAACCAATACACCACTGGCACCGCCTCCAAATTTCAATAAAACTGCACCGTCGTCATCAAGCCTGCGGCCTTCAACAACTATGTTGATATCTGCGCATAACTGCGAAACGGATAAACCGCTTACATACTCGGCTAAATTAAATGCGTGGGTACCAATATCGCCCATGGCACCTGCAATACCGCTTTTACCCGGATCGGTGCGCCAGGATGCCTGCTTGTTATCATCGCCCTCTAAAAAGCTGCTTAACCAGCCTTGCGGGTATTGCACATAAACCTTACGGATTTTGCCAAGCATACCGGCTTTTATAAGCTGTTTGGCCTCCTTAATCATTGGGTAACCGGTATAAGTATGAGTAAGGCAAAACAATTTGCCGCTGCTTTCTACAATCTTTTTTAATTCTTTAGCCTCATCGAGCGAGAAGGTCATCGGTTTATCCAGTATTACATGGAAACCATTTTGGAGCGCCATCTTGGCCGGGGCGAAATGCACGTGATTGGGCGTAACAATACTGATCACTTGTACACGCTCATTTTCGGGAAGTTGTTTTTCTTTTTCTATCAGTTCCTGATAAGAACCGTAACTGCGGTTTTCTTCTATGCCTAAAGCTATGCCACCTGCCTTTGCCTTTTCGGGGTTGCTGCTAAATGCGCCGCAAACCAAATCATATTCGCCGTCTATACGTGCGGCAATGCGGTGTACAGCGCCTATAAAAGCACCCTGCCCGCCGCCTATCATTCCTAATCTTAACTTCATTAAATTGTACTAATCACAATTTGCCATTCGAGTAACGGAGCTATCGCGAGTACTGCAGGTAGCCCTGTATAGCATGCGATTGCTTCGTTCCACGCAATAACAAGTTTATTATATAGTTTAAACTACGCCAGTGCCCAGGCCCTGTCACCCTTTTTGTAAGGATAAGCGCCATCGAATTTCCCCGGCACCGGTAAATAGCGTAATGCTTTTGTACAGCCTTCTTCAGATGTAAAATAGCCCAACAACGTTAATTGCTTTATCATTGAGTAGAAATGATTCGGGTCGTCTTTTTTCTTGGTCTTGTTGTATTCTGCCTGCTCTTTATCAAATGCAGCTAAAATATCTGTGCGTTGTTTAACGTCGGCACCCACAAATTTAACACTGTACTTTTTGTTGGCAGCATCATCTATTTTGCCTAAACCGTTCATGAAAACCTTTTGATCTTCGGGAGTGTAGCAATCACGCACCATTATGCCCATAAACTGGCCCACTTTAGCGTCTTTAGCGCCCGGGGTATTTGTTTTTGGTAAAATAGTTTCGGCAACTTCGTTTAGGAAAGCAACATGCTCTTCGTTAAACAAATCTTCCACCTTGCTGCCTGTTGATTTACAGCCGGAAATAAAGAATTCGGCGCCTATAACGGTCCCGCCTAATATCCAGGCAACTCTGCCTAATGCGTCTCTTCTGTTCATAGTTAGTTATTTGTTACTATGTTATTTGTTATAAGTGTCATGTTAAGCGCCCAGGGCCCAGCCCTGGCGGTATTGGCGTTTTACGTACTGGTTAACCTCATCAAAATTGGTAATGCGCATATTGTCATTGTCCCAAAGCAGTTTAAGGCTGCGGCCCGGGTAATCAAAGCCGTTACCTGTTGCCCTTGCACGCCTTAATTCGTGGCCGCGTACTGCCAGGTTTGCCATTAATAAAGCCTCTGTAAGCGGGCCGGCTACTTCAAAGCCAGAACTTACTTCTTTTTTGCCATAACCTGCTATACAAGCCTCAACCCACTGGCCGTAATGGCCATCGGCCTGGCCGGGCACACGTGCGTATTCTTGCTTTACCGTTACCTGGCTTGTGCGCGATGTTGGCAATAATTGCGGGTTGGCAGAATAAGTGCTGGCAATCATTTTGCCTTTGGTGCCAATAAATAACGTACCGTTACCACCGTCGCCAAAAATTTCATTCGGGCCTAATTCTTCGGGGCGTTCTGGCTGGATACCGCCGTCCATCCAATGCACGGTAACATCGCCTTTGGTCTTTTTGGTTTTAGGGAAGGTAAGCGTAATGTGGCTCGATGGCGGGCAACTATCCGGAAAAAAACCTTGCTTAAATTCATCTACGTACACACTGCCTACACTGGCTTGCACATCTTTAGCGTATTTAATACCAAGTACCCGGAAAGGCGCCTCTACCAGGTGACAGCCCATATCGCCCAGGGCGCCAGTGCCATAATCCCACCAGCCACGCCAGTTAAACGGTACCAATTTATCTACATAATCGCGTTGCGGCGCTGTGCCTAACCAAAGGTCCCAGTTTAATTCTTTAGGTATCTCGGCCTTAGTTGTTGGCCAGGGGATGCCTTGCGGCCATACGGGGCGGTTTGTCCAGCAATATACGGTGTGTACATCGCCTATTTCCCCGGCATCGTACCACTCGGCCAATTGGCGGGTACCATCATTAGATGCACCCTGGTTACCCATTTGCGTAACTACCTTATATTTTTTTGCAGCTTCTGTAAGCATGCGCGCCTCATAAATATCATGCGTTAAAGGTTTTTGCACATAAACGTGCTTGCCCATTTGCATGGCATGATAGGTAATGATAGCGTGGTTATGATCTGGCGTAGAAACAGATACGGCATCGAAATTCTTATGTTCCTTATCAAACATTTCGCGCCAGTCTTTATAATACTTGGCTTTAGGAAAGTTGCCTACTGTTTTTGCGGCACGCCGGTCGTCCACATCGCACAGGTAGGCAATTTCTGCCTTACCGCTTTTGTAGAAATTGGCTATGTCGCTTTCGCCCTTGCCACCCACACCCACACTGGCAATTACTAAACGATCGCTTGGTGCAATAAAGCCTTTACCGCCCAATACATAGCGCGGCACGATCATAAAACTTGCAGCGGCTACAGCACTGTTTTTTATAAAGTCGCGCCGTGAGGCGGCTTTCTTCTCTTCAGTTTGGTTGCTCATTGGTTAATAGTTAGCTGATTAAATATTACCTTTTTTTAATTCGCTTACAGCATAATCTGCTGCCCGTGCGGTTAAAGCCATATAGGTGAGCGATGGGTTTTGGCACGCAGAAGATGCCATTGCGGCACCATCTGTAACAAAAACGTTTTGCGCATCCCAAACCTGGTTCCACTTATTTAATACCGAAGTTTTTGGGTCCCGTCCCATCCGGGCAGTACCCATTTCGTGGATACCTTTACCAAGTACAGCATCGGTAGAGTATGTCTTCACATCTTTAACACCTGCCGCTTCCAGCATTTCCTTAGCGTCGGCCATCATGTCTACACGCATTTTCATCTCGTTATCTTTTATACCGGCATCAATTACAGGTATTGGCAAGCCCCATTTATCTTTCTTGGTTTTGCTCAAGGTAACCTTGTTATCATGATAAGGCAATGTTTCGCCGAAACCGCCCATTCCCATGGTCCAGCTACCCGGCTCGCTTAATGCGTCCTTAAATTCGCCGCCCAGGTTTAATTCCGGAATGTCGCGGCTCCAGCGTTCGCGGCCTGCGCTGCCCTGGTAACCAAACCCGCGGATATAATCGCGTTTTTCGCCATTTAAATTACGGTAGCGTGGTATGTAAATACCGTTTGCACGGCGGCCAAATAGATATTTATCTTCATATCCTTCAACACGGCCGCCCGCGCCTATACCCAAATGGTGGTCCATCAGGTTATGGCCAAGCTCGCCGCTGCTGCTGCCCAAACCGTCGGGCCAGATATCTGTAGCAGAATTTTGCAATATCCAGGCAGTATTGATGGTTGATGCATTAAGGAAAATAACCTTGGCAAAATATTGGTATGTTTTGTTTGTTTCAGCATCCAAAACTTCAACGCCTTTAGCTTTTTTGGTGTCTTTATCGTAAAGAACTTTTGTTACTATACTCCATGGCCTTAAGGTGAGGTTGCCGGTTTTTGTAGCTGCAGGTAAGGTTGCAGATTGTGTGCTGAAATATGCGCCAAAGGGGCAGCCTAACCAGCATTTGTTACGATACTGGCAGTTGGTACGGCCTTCGTGCGCAACGGTTATATTGGCCGTACGGCCGATGATCATGTGGCGGTCGCCTTTATAGTGTGCTTTAATACGTGCCGAAACATCTTTTTCTACCACATTCATTTCCATGGCAGGCATAAAATCGCCATCAGGAAGGATCGGCACACCATCGCGGTTGCCAGATATCCCGGCAAATTTTTCTGCATAGCTATACCACGGTGCCAGGTCTGCGTAGCGGATGGGCCAGTCTACACCAATACCATCTTTTAGGTTAGCCTCAAAATCTGTTTCGTGCCAGCGGTAAGATTGACGGCCCCACATTAATGAACGACCGCCAACGTGGTAGCCACGGAACCAGTCGAAAGGTTTTACTTCTTCATAAGGGCTTTCTTTTTCGTCAACCCAATAGTCGAGATTGGTTTCGTTAAGCGGGTAATCGCGCTTAAGCACCGGATACTCTTCTATCATTTTTTGGGTACGGCCCCCGCGGTGCGGGAATTCCCATGGCGCTTTGTTGGCGTTCACATAGCCTTTAATGTGCTCAATATCGCGTCCGCGCTCGAGCATAATGGTTTTTAACCCTTTTTCGGTTAGTTCTTTAGCCGCCCAGCCGCCCGAAATTCCGGATCCAACTACTATGGCGTCGTACGTATTGTTAGCTGACATAAAAAGAAAGGTATAATTTGGTTTTATTGGTGCACCGTATGGTTAGCCTATGCCAATGTATGAATTAATTTATTTTAGATAAAAGCTTCAATGTGTTTTTTTTACACATTGAAGCTTATTTAGACTTGTTCTATACTATATTACTCTTTTTCATTTCGCTTACCGCATAATTAACCGCCCTTGCTGTTAAAGCCATGTAGGTTAACGATGGGTTTTGTGTTGAAGTAGATGTCATACAGGCACCGTCTGTAACAAACACATTATTACACGCGTGCATTTGGTTCCATTTGTTAAGCATAGATGTTTTAGGATCTAGCCCCATGCGCACCCCGCCCATTTCATGTATATCTAATCCAGGCGCTTGCTTGCTATCATTAGATTGTACGTTTTTAAAACCTGCCCTGGTGAACATCTCTGTAACCTGCTCGCGGTAGTCGGCTACCATCTTTTCGTCGTTATCATCATAAGCCACGTTGAACTTTAACTGCGGCACACCCCAGGCATCTTTTTTACCTTCGTCGAGACTTATAAAGTTCGACTCTTTTGGTATGGTTTCACCCATCATATGCGAACCGACTTTCCAGCCGCTTAATTTAGGGTGGCTAAGATTATGCTTCAAATTGGCGCCAACGCCGGTCTCATCTGCATCTAAATGCCGGTAAGCGCTAAAGCCTGCAGCGTAGCCCCGAAGGAAATTAGTTTCTTGTTTTTTTACGTTCCTGAACCTCGGCATATAACCCCCACCGGCCGGGTTGCGTCCGTCTGTTGTAAAATCGGTAAAGCCTTCATATTCGCCCCAAACATGTGCGCGGTAATTGTGGAATGCAAAGTATTTCCCTAACATCCCGCTATCATTACCCAGGCCATTAGGGAAACGTTTTGATTTAGAGTTAAGCAGTATGAGATTGGTATTTACCGCAGCGGCATTAACAAAAATTACTTTTGCAAAATATTCGGTAACCTGCTTGGTTTCAGTATCCATTATGCGTACACCGGTAGCTTTGTCTTTTTGATCATCGAATATTACTTCCTGTACTACAGAATGTGGCCTTAACGTAAGTTTTCCCGTTTTTAACGCCCACGGAATGGTTGAGGAATTGGCGCTGAAATAGCCGCCAAACGGGCATCCCCGCTGGCAAAGCACCCGCTCCTGGCATTTAGCGCGGCCCTGCGCCAAGTGTATTGGGTTAGGGTTAGACAAATGGGCACAACGGGCGCTAATTACGTGCCTGCCTTCGTAATTCTTACTTACAAATTTGCTGAAGTAATCCTCCACATCATTAAGCGGAAAAGCGGGCAGAAATTCGCCATCCGGCAGATTATCCAAACCATCTTTATTGCCTGATATACCTGCAAATTTCTCTACATAACTGTACCATGGCGCAATATCTTTATAGCGTATAGGCCAGTCTACAGCGAAGCCATCGCGGGCAGGGCCCTCATAATCGTAATCACTCCAGCGCTGGGTCTGGCGCGCCCATAATAACGATTTGCCGCCCACCTGGTAACCGCGTATCCAATCAAATGGTTTATCCTGTACGTAAGGGTGCTCTGCATCTTTTACGGTAAAATGCATAGCATCTTCTTTAAAAATGTAGCAACGGTTTATAATTGGGTTTGCCTGTTGTATATCATATGGTACTTCGCCACGGTGGGCAAACTCGTATGGATACATATTTGTAGTGGGGTAATCTACATTGTGCTTCACATCGCGGCCGCGTTCCAGCATCAGGGTGTTTAATCCTTTCTCTGTAAATTCTTTGGCAGCCCAACTCCCGCTCATTCCCGAACCGACCACAATGGCATCGTAAGTATGCTGTTTGGTACCGGCCCCGTTTATATTAGCCATACTTTAAAGCTTCTTTAAATTTTGTAACCGGGTAATGCGGATTGTACCTGCCCGGAACCAGTTCATAAACGATCTGTTTGGTCATGAAATATTTAGAGTAAGTGTACCCGAATATAGTTTCGCCTTTGGCTATGTTATAAAAGGTTAGCGCCTCATCAACAGGCAATTCGGTCTTGTCACCTAGCTCTTTTTTTGTCTTGTTTGCTTTGCTTTGCTCTACATGTTTACGGTCAAGCCCGGCCAACAACCCTTCCCGCTGTGCTTGTGTGCATTGGCCAAAAGGTTTGCCAAATTGCTTTTCGGCATCTTTGCTTACCTTATCAAGCCCGGTCATAAATGCGGCCTGGTCCTTTGTGCTAAAGCAATCGTCAACCATCTTTAAAACAAATAAATGCAGCCCCAGGTCTTTGGCGCCCGGTGTATCTGTTTTAGGGATAATGGTCTCTGCAACATCTGCCAGAAACTGCTCCTGGTTCGCATCTACATCAATTTTTTTTAATGCAATTGAAGCTTTGCCTGCCGGCCTGTCGCATGCGGGCAGTAATAACGCGCCGCCTATAACCAGCCCAAGGTTTCGTAAAGCGGTTCGCCTGTTTATGGGTTCAAACATGAATCAGATCTTCAGTTAGGTATTAGAAACTTGTTCTGGTTTTGTATGTGCAATATACAGTTAATAGAAAAGCGTTTACCGGTAACCCCATTTATTTAAGATTTGTAAATCAATTTTTACACAATCAACCGGGTCTTTACCCTGATACGACTCCTGTTCTATCATGTAATACCTGGTGCCGCCAATTTTACGGGCAAGTGCCAGTATCTCCGTCATCGGCATTATGCCTTTGCCTAAAATACAACTGTCGTATCCGTCACCCAGATCGCCCTTACCATCGCTTTTTATCTCGTCCTTTACATGTAATAGCTGGAAACGGCCGGGGTATTTTTTTAAATAATCAATTGGCTTGGCCCCCGCCCCTATCATATTGCCAAAGTCCATCTGCTGTGCTACCAGGCCGGGGTCGGTATTATGCAAAATATAATCATATAAATTGCCGCCTTCCATCACTGTGGTAAACTCGAAATTGTGGTTATGATAGCCGAATTTCATACCATAGGTTTTACACAACTCACCGCTTTTGTTAAAGTAATGCATCAACTTTTTAAGACTTTCGGTGTCGCCGCGCAGGCGTTCGTCCATCCAGGGGTTAATCACAAAATGTTGGCCTACCTCGGCGCTATCGGCAATGGTTTTTTTCCAAACATCTGTAAAATCGTTTTTAGAATTGTCCCACTCTGCCAGGCCCATCCGGCTGTGGCCGCTCGGCATTTTTAAACCCAGGCCATTCATGAGTCTTTTAAACTCGGCGGGTGTGTAGCCATAAAATTTGCCATTTTCATAGCCGGCGTGCTCGATATATTTATACCCGCCGTCAGCAAGTTTTTTTAATGTGCCGGCGGGATCTGCTTTCATAGCGTCGCGCACGGAGTAGAGTTGCAAGCCCACCAATTCTCTATTTCCGGCTGCAAACAAGCTGTCGGGCAACAAGGCCGCTGCCGTTATGGTTAGCGCGCTGTTTTTTATAAATATTCTGCGTGAAGAGTTAGTCATATGGTTATCGTTCTATTGGATATGTTTGGAATAATAGCTGTGAATTACTGATAAATGCCAGGTGCCTGCAATCGGGCGCCCACGATGGCGTATTGATTGTACCCTGGCCGCCGTATAAATAGGCAACAACTTTAGGCTCACCACCTTCTACGGGGAGTATACGCAGGTATACATGTTTGTAAAATGGATGGTCGCCGGCGGCAACTTCGTCTTTCAGGAAAGTGATAAACACGATCGATTTTCCATCAGGCGATATATGCGGGAACCAGTTGTTAAAATCATCATTCGTGATCTGCGTTTGCTCAGATCCGTCGGGTTTCATACGCCACACCTGCATCAATCCTGTGCGTACCGAGTTAAAGTAAATGTATTTACCATCAGGTGTATATTCAGGGCCATCATCCAGGCCGGGTGCGGTAGTTAATCTCACCTCTTCGCCACCTGCAGAAGGCACGCGGTAAACATCAAAATCTTTGTTGCGCATACCGGTAAACACCAGGTATTTACCATCCGGCGACCAGCCGTGCATGTAACTGGGCCCTATTTTGTTTATCCTGCGCGGTTCGCCGCCTGTAATTGGAACTACCCATCCTATAGAACCATCTGACCCTGCCGTGGCGCTGCTGATGATCATCTGTTTATTGTCAAATGAGATCACATGATCATTGTTGTTTTGCTTAACTGTGCCTGTGTTTAATACAGCAGGGGTATTGGTTTTCAGATCGTATTTATAAAGCAGCCCCTCCTTATTATAAATAAGATATTTGTTATCTGCCGTCCAGTTGGGGGCCTGTATAGATTTTGGCGACTGATAAATTATGCGCGTGTTTTGGGTAAGTACATCCAGTACCTCAATGTTACTGCCTATAACCTGCTGGTAACCCGTTACGGCTTTATCTGCAGGTACCACTATACGTACATTATTAATATCGGCGGTCTCGGTTACGTTGGCATTGTGCGAACAAACAAACAAGCCCACATACACGTCATTTCCAAGATCAACATCCTTTAGCTCCTCACTTACAAAAGTATCGCCTTTGCGCGCTACCGACATTTTGAAAACACCGCCTACTCTTTCAAGCTGTACCACCTCGGCACCGGTTATTTTAGATTTTATTTCTTCGGTAGTTGCACCCCTACTTTTACGGTATTGTAATGACGTAAGGCCATCGCCGTGCACAACCGCATTAACGTGGGCAGAACCTGTATCTAAACCGGTACGGATCATCCAGCCCCATTTGCGGTGCATCTCCACGCCTTTACCAACAAAAGCGCCGTTGGCGCGAAGGAGAAAATCACCCTTCATTTTTTTCCACACAAAATGAAATTCATCGTGTGTTGTCCAGATATTAGCGCCGGATCCTTTAACGGTATAATGCTGATTTTGTGAATTATAAACGGCACCGCCGGCGTGTTTAACCGCGCCAACGTCGGTCTGCCCGTCAAAGATCCCAAGTGCAGGTTGTGCAAAAAGTTGTAATGTACCTGCTGCCGTAATAACCGCCAGGGTTAAAACGCCGCGTAGCATTTTGTTCATAAAAATAAGTTTTAAGAGGCTATAATTGTTGAGCCTAAGTTATACATTCTATAATACAAACAAACAACCGGCAACACTTTTACAATAAAGTAATTCGACAGATTTTCTCTTAGAACAACAAACATTTTTAGCGCTAACGTTATTTGATGGGATATGACTATCAAAAACCAACCCGGCGACCCTTATCCGCTGGGCGCTACCCTCAAAAACAGCGGCGTTAATTTTGCTCTTTATGCTAATAAGGCCACCAAGGTTGAAGTTTGCCTCTTTGAAACTGTGGACGACGAAACTCAATATACCTGTATTGCCATGCAGGAGCGCACACACCAGATTTGGCACACCTTTATACCCGGGCTTAAAGCAGGGCAGCTTTATGGTTACCGCGTACATGGCCCTTACGAGCCCGAAAGCGGCCAGCGCTTTAACCCAAATAAGTTATTATTAGACCCTTATGCCAAGGCGATAGCCGGCCCAATTAAATGGCATAGCGCGCTTTTTGGTTACGAAGTTGGTAGCGAAAATGGAGACTTAAGTTTCAGCGAACTTGATAGCGCCCCTTATTTGCCAAAAAGTGTTGTTACTGACCCGGCGTTTGATTGGGAGGGCGACGCACCGCCCAACATACCTTATACAAAAACCATTATATATGAGGCGCATGTAAGAGGATTTACAAAACTCAATCCGGCAATACCCGAAGCACAGCGCGGCACTTATGCAGGTATAGCCCACCCTGTTACCATAAAATATTTAAAAGATTTGGGCATTACCGCCATAGAATTGATGCCTGTGCACCATTTCCTTTCAGACTGCCACCTGCAGGAAAAAGGCCTTAATAATTATTGGGGTTATAACACTATCGGGTACTTTGCACCGGAGGTGCTTTATTCCTCTTCAGGAGTTTTGGGCCAGCAGGTTACCGAGTTTAAAATCATGGTAAAAGAACTGCATAAGGCAGGAATAGAAGTGATACTCGATGTGGTTTATAATCATACTGCCGAAGGCAATGAAATGGGGCCGACCGTATCTTTCCGGGGGATTGATAACGAAGATTATTACCGCTTAAATAACGACGATAAGCGCTATTATATGGATTACACAGGCACCGGCAATACGCTTAATACCCACTTGCCAAGTGTGCTGCGGCTTATTATGGATAGCTTGCGCTACTGGGTTATAGACATGCACGTAGACGGTTTTCGCTTTGATCTGGCGGCTACGCTGGCACGTGAATTACACGAGGTAAATAAGTTGAGTGCGTTTTTCGATATCATTCATCAAGACCCCATCATTTCACAAGTAAAACTAATAGCCGAGCCCTGGGACGTAGGAGAAGGTGGTTACCAGGTTGGCAATTTCCCTGCCGAATGGGGTGAGTGGAATGGAAAATACCGTGATAGCATGCGCGATTACTGGCGCGGCGCCGACAGTATGCTGGCCGAATTTGCAGAGCGCTTTACAGGCAGTTCTGACCTTTACCACGACGAATTGAGGCGGCCAACGGCAAGTGTAAACTTTATAACTGCACATGATGGCTTTACACTGAATGACCTGGTGAGTTATAACGATAAACATAACCACGCCAACGGCGAAGATAATAACGATGGTGAAAGTAACAACCGCTCATGCAATTACGGTGAAGAGGGGCCTACCGATAATGAAGAAATAAACAGGTTACGGGAACGCCAAAAACGCAACCTGTTAACAACTTTATTTCTCTCTCAGGGTGTACCCATGCTGGTTGCCGGCGATGAGCTGAGCCGCACACAGCAGGGCAATAATAATGCCTATTGCCAGGATAACGAAATTTCATGGATAAACTGGGAAAAGGCTGATAAAGATTTGCTAAGCTTTACACAAAAACTTATAAGAGTGCGTAAAGAACACCCCGTTTTTTGCAGGCGGCGGTGGTTTAGAGGAACTCCATTAAGGGAAGGTGGTATAGAGGATATTGCGTGGTTTTTGCCCGAAGGGTATGTGCTTACTGAGGAACATTGGAGTAATGATTTTGCAAAGTCGCTGGGCATTTTTATGAATGGCAGGGCATTAAGGTCGCGCGACATTAATGGGGAAGAACTTGTTGACGATAATTTTTACATCATTTTTAATGCCCATCATGAACCACTTGACTATAAACTTCCTTCGGCAGATTATGCCGGGAGCTGGGAAGTATTGTTAGACACTGCGAAAGATAGTGTGGCAGCAACAGAACAATTTAACCCCGGCGAC
Source organism: Mucilaginibacter sp. (assembly GCA_965277245.1). Lineage (GTDB taxonomy): Bacteria > Bacteroidota > Bacteroidia > Sphingobacteriales > Sphingobacteriaceae > Mucilaginibacter. Next base: position 666,185 of record OZ255719.1, on the reverse strand, counting down.
ACTATTCATATAGATGCGCGCTCTATAGTTTTATTGCACCATCCCATAGTGTATTAGTGTATGTTTGTAAATAAACGTTCCATTGGTATTAATGTAGATCCGGCAGGTGGCGTTCTGGCCCGTGTTTGGGCACCTAATGCCAAAACTCTGGCTTTGCGCGTTTGCAACGGGCGTATAGATTTGCCAATGCAGCGCGAAGAACGCGGCTACTGGACCCTGCAGACAGATTTATTAGCCGATGCAGATCTGTACCGGATAGTGATAGACAATAAAAAATTTCTTCCGGATGTTACGTCGCTGGGTCAGCCAAAGGGCGTTCATGAGGCATCACAGGTTGTTGATTTAGATCGTTTTGCGTGGACAGATGCAAAGTGGGGCAATTTGCCACTTGAAGATTATATTTTTTATGAACTACATACAGGCACTTTTAATACTGAAGGGACATTTACAGGCATTGAAACTAAACTCGATTATTTAAAAGAATTGGGTATAAATGCAATTGAGATCATGCCGGTTGCGCAGTTTTGCGGCCAACGTAACTGGGGATACGATGGTGTTTATCCGTTTGCAGTGCAAGAAAATTATGGAGGTGCAAAGTGCTTGCAGCATTTGGTAAACACTTGCCACGAAAAGGGATTAGCCGTTGTACTGGATGTTGTTTATAATCATATAGGGCCCGAAGGCAACTATTTTAATGATTATGGCCCTTACTTTACCGAAAAATACCACACCCCCTGGGGGAACGCCATTAACTTTGACGATGCGGGTTGCGATGCCGTACGCGAGTACTTTATACAAAATGTACTAATGTGGTTCCGTGATTTTCATATTGATGCCTTACGTTTAGATGCAGTGCATGCCATAAAAGATTTCGGCCCTAAACACATTCTTGCCAAAATAAGAGAAAACGTAAACGAGCTTAATAAACAAACGGGCCGAAACCATTATTTGATCGTAGAATGCGACCTGAACGATCCGCGATTCATTGACCCTCTAAATAAAGCAGGCTTCGACATGGATGCGCAGTGGATTGATGAATTTCACCATGCGCTGCGGGTAACTGCCGGTGGGGAACGCACAGGCTACTATGAAGACTTTAACGGGATAGAAGATCTGGCCGGGGCATACCGCAACGCGTATGTTTATAATGGCCAATATTCGGCGCACCGCGATAAAAACTTTGGTGCTGCGGTAAACAATGCCGCAGGTAAACAATTTATTGCGTTTTCTCAAAATCATGATCAGGTTGGTAACCGGATGCTTGGCGAACGCAGCGCCCGATTGTTTAGTTTTGAAATGCAAAAATTAATGGCGGCCGCAGTAATGACCGCACCCTACCTGCCCATGCTTTTCATGGGCGAAGAGTATGGCGAAACAAATCCGTTTTTATATTTTGTTAATCATACCGACCCTGAACTCGCCGAGGCCGTAAAAAATGGCCGTAAGGCAGAATTCGAGGTTTTCCACGCGAAAGGTGAAGCCCCGGACCCAAACATCGAAGAAACGTTTTTACGGTCAAAACTCCAATGGGGTTTAATAACACAGGAACCACATCAAACTTTGCTGGCTTATTACAAAAAGCTGATCGGTTTGCGCAAATTAATGCCTGCCCTGAAGCACCTTAACCGTAAACAACTAAGGGTAGACGTTGATGCCGAAAACAACCTGCTAACCTTGCATCGTTGGCATGAGGGCGATTATGCACTGGTGATCATGAATTTTTCTCACAAAATACAACAATTGATACTGCCGCAAACAGATCGTAACTGGATCATACAGCTCGACTCTGCATCTTCAAAATGGCGGGGCCCTAAAGACGCGGCTGGTAGATTAAAAGGAAATACCGCAGTTGATCTCCAGCCGCAATCTGTTTTAATTTACGCTTTACAATAATATGTATAATCCGGTTGCCACATATCGTATACAGTTTAATAAGGACTTCAACCTTACCGACTTTGAAAAGGCACATTCTTACCTGCAAAAACTTGGTGTTGGCGCTATCTATGCATCACCCGTGTTTACATCGGTACCAGGCAGCACGCATGGCTACGACGGTATAGATCCTAACAACATCAACCCTGAGATTGGTTCATTGCAACAGTTCACAGCAAGTGCAAAAAAACTCAAGGCAGGTGGCATAGGCTGGCTGCAAGACATTGTTCCAAATCATATGGGTGTGCATCCCTATAACATTTGGCTAACAGATGTGCTCGAGAAAGGCAAAAAATCTAAATACAGCGGCTTTTTTGACACAGGGTTGGCCGGAGATTTTTTTTCTGATAAACTTATTATGATGCCTTTTTTGGGGGCGTCGTTATCTGAGGTGATCGAAAGCGGCGAATTAACGGTAGCATATCAGGATAATAAATTAGTGCTTAAATATTTTGATAAATATTGGCCGCTTAACCAACAATCATATTCCAAAATTTCGTTAGGAAGCAATGATCTGAAAGAGATACAGAATGCCGAACTTGATACGCTACTTAGTGGTATTAACGCCGATAAGGAACTAGTTAAGGATATTGCAGGCTTGCAGTATTACCGCTTATGCAGTTATAAGGAAACAGATAGCAAGATAAATTATCGCCGCTTTTTTACGATAAACAGCCTGATGTGCATCAACATTCGGCACCCCGGCGTTTTTGCCGCATATCACCAGTTAATTAAAAAGCTGATTAATGAGGCTATAATTAGCGGCCTGCGGATAGATCATATAGACGGGCTTTACGATCCTGAAAAATATTTGCAGGACCTCCGGGAATTAACCGGCGACGAAACCTACATCGTGGCCGAAAAGATACTTGAGGCCGGCGAAACTTTGCCTGCTAAATGGCCAATTGAAGGCACCACCGGTTATGATTTTTTGGCGCAGGTGAACAATCTGTTAACAGATGGCTCGTCGGTAAAAAAGTTTACACTTTTTTACCAGGAAATGGTGGAAGACAATACTGCTGTAGAAGATCAGATCAAGGCAAAAAAAACAGCTTTCCTAAACGATCAAATGCGGGGCGAGTTAGATAATTTGTTCAATTATTTTTGCCGGTTAAATTTAGCAAACGAGATTGAACTGCAGATGGCAGGTGCCGAAAACGTAAAAAATGCCATTGGCAGGGTCCTTATCAATTGCCCGGTATACAGGTTTTACGGACACCACATGCCGCTAAAGGCCGCAGAATTAGACTCTCTAAGAATATTGTTAAATGTTATCGCTAAAGATAAAATGCTGCAGCCGGCAGCGGCACTTTTAACGCAAGTGTTGATAGTAAGGCCATTAGAACATAAAACTGCTTTTAACGAACAAGTACTAAAATTCTACCAACGATTAATGCAGTTTAGCGGCCCGCTTATGGCAAAGGGTGTAGAAGATACCTTAATGTACACCTATAACCGTTTCATTGGCCATAACGAGGTTGGCGACGCACCGGCTGCTTTTGGTATTGATGTTAAAGAATTTCACAAATTAATGATGCAGCGGCAAAACCATTGGCCGATGGCTCTTAATGCCACATCTACACATGATACCAAACGCGGCGAAGACGTGCGGGCGAGGTTAAATGTGCTTACTGCAATACCGGATGATTGGTTTTCTATAGTTAGGCAGTGGCAAGACCTGGAGAACAATTTGCCTATGCCCGATGCGAACGACAAATATTTTATTTACCAAACCATTACCGGCTCCTACCCCATGCCGGGGCAACGAGACGAAACCTTTGGCGAACGCTTAAATGAATATTTAATAAAGGTATTGCGCGAAGGGAAACAAAACTCCGGCTGGGCGAAGCCCGGCGAAGAATACGAAAAGGCCACGCTTAATTTCGCCGCCGCATTGCTAAACAAGCAAGGCACGTTTTGGCCCTTATTTGATAGTTTTCGGCGGCAAATTGCAGATCACGGCATTATTAACTCTTTATTACAGGTGGCACTAAAATTTACTTGCCCCGGTGTGCCCGACGTTTATCAGGGCTGCGAGTTATGGGACCTGAGCTTTGTAGACCCTGATAATCGCAGGCCGGTTGATTATTCCCTTCGCGAAAAGTTTTTAGATAAGCCGATGCCCATAAATAGTTCGGCATGTTTGTCACAGCTTTGGGACGATAGGTGCGATGGTCACATTAAGCTTTGGCTTACGCAACAATTATTTACCCTGCGCCGGTCGGATCCCGATCTTTTTTCCAAAGGCGAATACCTGCCTCTTAAGGTAAAAGGCATTTACAAAGAAAACATCATTGCGTTTGCACGGCGGTATCAAAACAAGTGGCTGATTGTTGCCGCACCTTTATATACTGCATCAATTTGCAAGAAACAGGGCGTAGAACCCATCTGCATCAATTGGAAAGACACCCGCATTGCAATTCCTGCAGAAGCCCCGTCAGTGTGGTCGGCCTTGCTTTCTGGCGCAAATTTGACCGTAAAAGCCGACATTCTGATTAGCGATATTTTTAAAGAGTTGCCAATCGCGATCTTATCTTCAGAACATCAAAACAATGACCGGGGCGCCGGGATTTTAATGCACATTAGCTCACTGCCTTCTAACTTTGGTATTGGCGATATGGGCCCTGGCGCAAAAACCTTTGCTAATTTTTTAAGCCGCTGCGGCCAAAAGTATTGGCAGTTATTGCCAATTAATCCTATCAGCGCATCTCAAAATTACTCTCCATATAGCGCGTTATGTAGTATGGCCGGCAATACGCTGCTTATAAGCCCCGTGTTGTTGCTTAAAGAAGGTTTGCTAAGTGATGCCGATCTTAAAGAGAGTTACCTTACACAAACCGCCGCTGTAAACTTTGCAAGGGTTCAGGATGTGAAACAACCACTATTTGATGTTGCCTACAATAATTTTCGGCTTAACAACTTCTCGCAGCTAAAAAAAGATTTTTCACTTTTCTGCCTGGAAGAGGCTGCCTGGCTCAACGATTTTGCTCTTTATCTGGCCGTTAAGGATAACCACGACGGCCAGCCGTGGTATCATTGGAATGAAGATCTAAAAAGCCGCAACACCGTTGCGGTCAACTTGTTTAAAAATGCCCATGGTAATGCGATCGACAAAATTAAATGGCTGCAATTTATTTTTTACAGGCAGTGGCACCAGTTAAGGGAACATTGTAAAACGTTAGGCATCAAGATATTTGGCGACCTGCCTTTCTATGTTAGTTATGACTCTGCCGATGTTTGGGCAAACCAGAATTTGTTTGCGTTGGATACAGATGGTGCAATGGCTGGCATTGCTGGTGTACCGCCAGATTACTTCAATGCCGATGGCCAGCTTTGGGGCATGCCCGTTTACAATTGGGCTGTTATGAAGAAAGATGGCTACCGGTGGTGGATAACCCGCCTTAAAAAAAATATCGAACTTTTTGATCTGGTTCGGCTTGATCATTTCCGGGCATTTGCATCTTACTGGCAAGTGCCTGCCGGCCAATTGACGGCGAAGAACGGAAGGTGGCTGCCCGGGCCGGGCGCCGATTTTTTTGATGCTGTTGAAATAGCTCTTGGCCGGCTGCCATTTGTTGCAGAAGACCTGGGGGACATTGACGAAAAGGTTTTTGCCCTGCGCGATAAGTTTAAACTGCCGGGTATGAAAATTTTACAATTTGCCTTTGGCAACGATATGCCGCGGTCTCCGTACATTCCACATAATTACAATAAGAACGCCGTAGTTTATACAGGTACGCATGATAATAATACCGTTTTAGGCTGGTACGATCATGATGCCGGTAAGGAAGTACAGCAACGGCTAACAGAATACAGTGGTATATCTGTTAAACGAAAAAATGTTAACGAAATATTGATGCGACTGGCCTATGCATCTACAGCAAACATTGCTATTGTTCCTATGCAAGACATACTTAATCTGGGTACAGGCTCACGCATGAATAATCCTTCATCTCCGGATAACAATTGGTTATGGCGAATGCTGCCAAAATTAATGTCCACCGACATAGAAGAAAATTTGCTGAAACTGGTTAAACTTTGTAACAGGCTATAACCAACTATTCTGCCGGCGCTTGCCATAGTTCAATGCTGTTCCCTTCGGGATCAAGAATGTGCACAAATTTACCGTATTCAGAATCGGCAATCTCATCAAGTATAGTAACACCATCTTGTTTCAATTGCTCCACAAGCCCCGGCAGATCGTCTACAATGTAGTTGATCATAAATTCCTTCTTCGATGGATCAAAATAAGTGGTATCATCCGGAAAGGGGTTCCAAACAGTTACACCTTCCTGATCAGTGTTGTCGCTCTTGCGCCATTCAAACATCGTGCCCCAGGGGTTAGTTTTAAAACCCAGTTTTTGGCTATACCAGTCCCTTAGCAGCGCAGGGTCTTTACTTTTAAAAAATATACCACCAATACCTGTTACCTTTTTCATAGCTAAATAAAATTTTTAGAAGCTAAATTAGACTTTTTTAAAATAACAGAGCAAAAAAAAGGGAGCTAAATTGCTCCCTTTGAGTTTCGTTACATTTTTTTGTATCTCACTTTGTGGTGTATTTTATAGCCACTGTAATGTTTGTGCTTAGGGTGGAACACGTTGTGAACCCGCTGGCCCGCTGTTGCAGTTCTTTTTACTTCTGTTTTATTTTGTACCATGTGCTCTGTTTTTTGAGCAAAAGAGAAAGTTACTACACAAATTGTGAGGATAACGGCTGAAATTAGTTTTTTCATTTGGATTGAGTTTGTTTAAGAGTTAAACACCGTTTACACCAAAAAGTTTTACAAAACCTCTTCGGGCACCAAAGTTATGGGCGTAAACTTTTGCATCACAGTTTTTTTCTGCCCTGCCTTTGCCTGCACCTTAAAATAGTCTTTATAAAACTGATCTTTAGAATCGTTGTATTTGCTAACCGCGCCAAGCGTGTGCATCATTTTTATATAGTACCAGGCAGAATCTATTTGATGCGGCTTAAAGCCTGAACGGGCGCTTTTTGGGTACAGGTGGTGGTTATTATGCCACTCGCCGGCAACAATACCCGGCCATATCTGGTTAACAGACATATCCTCGCGGTTAAAGTCTATGCCATCGCGGCGCTTATCATCACCTTTACCATGGCCCTCATAATTGAAGGTACGCACACCAACAGCCCAAAAACCGGCCGCTGCAAACAGGGCTACCGCCATTGGAATGCCTCCGAGTAAATAAAACGCGCCAAACCAAAAAGTCCAGCTTAATATTACACCTACAATGGTGTTAAGAGGCCTGGCCAGCGAGCCATATTTTAAATATTGCGCATAAGTATTAACACTTACACCGGTGTGTTTCATAAGGTTTACACATTTTGCATAATCCTTCTCGCTTAGTGTCTTGCTGATAGGCTGATGTATAACATCTGCCAAAAAACAATAAAAGAACCCCCCCTGCGCATTGTATGGGTCGCCTGGAGTATCAGACTTGGCATGATGAACATGGTGCGAAACCACATAGATCTCTTCGGGTATTATCTTCAGTGTTAAATTCTGCGTAAAAAAGCGCCAGAAATTATTGCGGAACGTATAGGCATTGTGTGTACAATACCTGTGATGCCAGATGGTACCGTGGGTGCCCATAATGATCATGCTGTATAAAAATGCGGCAATTAGGGTTTTAACTGCCATGTATTTAAATACAAAAAGCATAAAAAAAGGAACAAGTGCCAGTACCATTATCCATGATAGAAAAGACAGCCAGTTCTTTTTATTCTTAAAAACGTTAAGCCTCGAGAAAAACTCGGCCACCATTTGCTTAATTGTGGGCTTAACTAACTGCCCGTCGGGGTGCTGCCATCCGTATGAGGGCGGCTCTAAAACAGTGTCTAAAAACGACATTTATATCGGTTTAAAAAGTAAAAATTAATTAGGAGTTTCTGCTTTTCAATGGAAAGGTAGGTAATTAAAATTACATAGTGCAACTTATGCAAAAACTTAACCTCCATTATTTCAATAACGCTAATTAACTAATCATGGTATTTAACCATTTATAGTTTCGTTATAAGATAATTACGTAAGTAAAAGGCATATGGATGACAACTTTTGTCGGCTGAATCTCATTCTTATTTAGATATATGGGGCTTGTTTAAGATGGCCGAAATGAGGACAAGTTTTTTGCAAAGCCCTAAGAAATTAACGCTGCAAATGTTGGTCATCTATAGGAATAACTTAATTTTACAAACCATCTGTAAAAATCGTGACGAAATTACTCTTAGGCTATCTGTTTTTATTGCTTGCTGCGCAGGCTTTTGCGCAGGAAACTGAGGTTAAGAAGAACAGACTGACTGATGCAGTTACAGAACGTATAACCGTGCTAAAATCTGACAGGATTACCAGGCAGGGCCTTTACCAGGCATTTACAGGCAGTAAAAACAATGCCCTGGCTGTGGGGAGGTACGATAACAGTAAAAAAGCTGGCGTGTGGAGTTTTTTCGATACCAATAACAATCTCTTGCAGCGCTTTAATTATACAACCCGAACATTAATTTACGAAGCGCCTGAAGATAGCACCTCTAACTGCCGTTACGTGGTTGACGATACCTTAACGGCGAAATCTGTAACTACCAAACCGATACGCATTGGCGACAGATATTACGGTTATATTCCCTATTTGTTTATCTTTAAACTTCCGCGTGATATACAGGACATTAACCCGTTGCTGGTAAATGTTACCTTAGAGCTGCTGGTAAGCCCCGGCGGCAGGCTTGCAGATTATACCGTTCATATTCAAAACAGCGTGTTTAAGCGTTCATTTAGTTTTAACCTCGATCTGTTAAGCGACGAAGACAAAACCTTTATTCCGGCCACGATAGATGGAAGGCCTGTTTCGTGCCGCATTTTTATTAAATGTTTCTTAACTAATTACGGCAAAGTAGATTTTGATTAAAGGCCTTTAAAGGCTCTGTTCTGCAATTAATATTTGCCAACGCTATCTACCTTATTATAGTATTCGTTCTGCAGAGGGATGGTCTTCACATCCGCTTTTACTTGCCTTAGCGCATCTGTAAAGGTGGCTACTTCATGATCTACTATAATCCTGCCCAACTCTAAAGATGATTTAGACGCGTCGCCGGCGTAATGATTAGGGTAGGATGCGTACCACCATATTGGCGTGTAAAGATTGTTAAGTGTTAAACGTTTCCGGTTCTCTCCGGACTGCAGCGCAGCACGATCTAAATGTACCAAATCGGGCCGTAAAGCCATAGTGGTTGATGTTTCATGTTCGCCGGCGTGGTAGTCGTTCGCAGCGTCGCTTTTATGGAGTTTTGCCATTTCTTTATTATAAACCGGGTCGGCAGAGGGCTCGTACAAAAATACCGCATAGTTATGCCGCTTATTCAACAGGTCTTGCATAAAAAAATGTAAAAATTCGGGATTGCCGCCATGCCCATTAATGATCACTATTTTTTTAAATCCGTTGCGCGCTATCTCATCACAGGTTGCCTGCAACAGTTCGAGTATTAATTTGGCAGGTAAGGCAAAAGTGCCTGGCTGACTGCGTGCTTCGTTTATCTGGCCGTAAAAGTAATCAGGAAATACAACGGCATATTCATTCTTTACAACCCGCGCAGTTATCTCCCGCACATGGATAAGGTCATTACCCAGCGGGGCATGCGGGCCGTGCTTTTCCAGGATTCCAATGGGTAATATGCAGGTTTGCCCCGATTTTTGCAGTGCTGCAGGCCAGTCGGTCGCATTAAGTTCGTCCCAGCGCGCCGGTAATTGCTGTGCGTAAACGCTACCGGCAAATAAGCAGCTACAGATCAATAAAAAGGTTTTCATAAAAGGTATATGACGTTTATGCAGTAAAGCTAAGAATTGAAAATGAGGATAATAACTGTAAAGAATTATTTACATATATAATTTTATCGTTAATGAATTGCTTCATGTTGCAACGTATATTAGCTTTATGAAACGTCGAACCTTTATATCATCAACCGCGTTAACGCTGGCGGCAATAGGCCTTAGCAAACATGGCATAGCAGCGCATGCAGATCCGAAATATCAGTTTAAACCGCTCCGCCGTAACATGGGTATGTTCAGCGAGCAGGGTGGTACAATTGCTTGGCTATCAAACCCCGATGGTATTGTAGTTGTTGATGCAGAATTCCCTGCTCCTGCCGCCGACCTCATCGCGGAGCTAAAGAAACAGTCGGACAAGCCATTTCAATATTTGATCAACACCCACCATCATGGTGATCATACATCGGGCAACATTGCATTTAAGGGATTGGTGAAACATGTAATTGCGCATGAAAATTCTTTAGCTAACCAAAAAACAGTGGCTGTTGAGGCCAAAACAGAAGACAAACAGTTATATCCCGACCTTACCTTCACCAATCACTGGAAGCAGAAAATAGGTGATGAGCATATTAAAACTTATTACTGGGGACCCGGCCATACCAACGGCGATGCGATGATCCATTTTGAAAATGCGAACATCGTACACACCGGCGATCTGGTATTTAACCGCCGATATCCGTTTGTAGACCGAAAGGCAGGTGCGTCTGTAATTAATTGGGCCGTGGTATTAGAGAAGGCTCAAAAACAGTTTGACAAAGACACCCTGTTTGTGTTTGGCCATGCGTATGATCCTCAAAAGGTAACCGGATCGATAGACGATCTGAAGGCCATGCAGAATTATATGGAAAAATTGACTGCCTACGTTCAGGATGGCATTAGATCTGGCCGTACAAAAGAAGATATCCTTGCAGCAACATCTATCCCCGGCGTGAATGACTGGCAGGGCGACGGTATATCGCGCAGCCTTACAGCGGCTTATGAAGAATTAACTATGTGAGCTGAATAAAAAAATACAATAACAAAAGTGGCGCTGATTAGGCGCCTCTTTTGTTGTGTTAAAACGATAACTGATCCAGCTTATCCATATCGTCTATGGTGAGCACAACGCCGGCCGCTTTCATATTATCTTCCAGATGCGCCACGCTTGATGTGCCCGGTATGAGCAAAATATTATTGGCATGGTGTAATAACCAGCTTAACGCCACCTGATGAACGGTTGCATCATGCTTCTCGGCAACCTGCTTTAAAACTTCTACCGCATTTACATTGCCGCCGCTAAGCGGGAACCAAGGGATAAACGCTATCTTTTGCTCTTTGCAATAATCTAAAACAGGTTCCCATTTGCGGTTATCAACACTATACATATTTTGTACAGATACCACCGGGAAAAATTGCTGGGCCTTTTTAATATCGGCTACACTTACTTCAGAGAGGCCGATGTGTTTTACCTTTCCCTCCTGTTGTGCCTGTTTCAAAAATGCAAAAGTTTTTTCGGCAGGTACGTTAGGGTCTATGCGGTGCAATTGATAAAGATCAATTTGCTCCACCTTTAAGCGTTTTAAACTGCCCTCAAGTGCTTCTTTCATATGCCCGGGGCTTGCATTAACCGGCCATTGATCTGGCCCGGTACGTATCAAACCACCCTTTGTGGCTATTACCAGTCCCTGCTTATAGGGGTGTAATGCTTCGGCTATTAACTCTTCTGATACATGCGGGCCATAACTATCGGCAGTGTCAATAAAATTTACGCCAAGTTCTACGGCGCGTTTTAAAACATTTACAGCTTCGTCATGATTTTCGGGCGGGCCCCAAATACCCTTACCCGTTATACGCATGGCGCCATAACCGAGGCGGTTAACAGTTAAGTCGCCACCTATAGTGAATGTTTGTTCAAATTGTACGTTATTCATATTGTGTGTTTACAAAGCAGGAACAAGCATCCGGCTGTTAATGTTTAGCGCAAATAGTAAACGAAATGTAATTTAAGCCGTTGGCAGTTGGGCCACTCTAAATGGTTTAACATCCACTGTTTCCCACACTTTTTGTGTGATGTATGGTTCGTTTCGCTGCCAGGCATTTAATTCATCCTCAGACTCAAATTGCATGATCATGGTAGAGCCTATCATTTTGCCTTCATCATTTAATATAGCGCCGCCTAAAATGTAATTTCTATTTTCTTTAAGCCGTACAACCTCGTCGAGGTGATGGCCGCGAACATTCATGCGGCGGTTTAATGCTTCGGTATCTGTATAGTCGTATGCAGTTATGAGGTATTGGTTCATTTTTTTAATAGTTTGCGTCAATAGTAAACAAATGTTACCATTGTTAGTTTCAAAGGTCGCTTATCATTTGGGCAATAAAGCAAGCATTCTGCGTTATTTTGAGATATTTGCTTTACAATAATTATGGATCAGGAAAAGCTTCAACAAGGTTTTAAAAACTTGTTCGGCACCAATGCCGCATGTACCTTTTTTTCGCCCGGGCGGACAAATCTTATTGGCGAGCATATCGACTATAATGGGGGCCTGGTTATGCCCTGCGCTATCACATTTGGAACATGGCTATTGGTTACGCCCAATAATGATCGAGTGCTACGTTTCAGAAGCCAGAATTTTGATGATACAGCCAATATTCCCTTAAAGGAGAGTTATGAAAAGATAGACTCCTGTTGGTACAATTATCCTTTAGGGGTAATTAATAGTTTCCTGACAGACGGCCACGAGCTTGGTGGATTGGATATGCTTTTTTATGGTGACCTGCCCATCGGCGCAGGATTGTCATCATCAGCTTCAATAGAAATCGTTACCGCTTTCGCCCTGAACAGCCTGTTTAATGCAGGTTATAAAAAACTCGATCTCACATTGATCGGCAGGGCGGTGGAAAACGATTTCATGGGTGTCAGCAGCGGCATTATGGATCAGTTTGCCGTAACTTTTGGCGAAAAAGACAAGGCACTGTTGTTGAATTGCGCTACGCTTGATTATAACGCCGTAGACTGCCGTTTAGGCGATTATATGCTTGCTATAGTTAACACAAATAAGCACCGTAAACTTTCAGATTCTAAATATAACGAGCGCGTTGCCGAATGCCGGTTTGCCCTATCTGCCCTGCAGTCGGTGTTAGATATACAGAACCTTTGCGATATAGACAGTACATCGCTTAAATTGCATGAACACTTGATTGATAACGAGACCGTCAGAAAACGGGCCCGTCACGTTATACGGGAAAATGAGCGCGTAAAACTTGCCGCTACGCAATTAGCAGCCAACAATTTGGGCGCTTTCGGCGAATTGATGTATGCCTCCCACGAATCACTACGCTATCTTTATGAAGTAAGCGGCACCGAACTGGACACCATTGTGGACTACTGTAAAACCAACAAAGATGTTGCCGGCGCAAGAATGACAGGTGCGGGTTTTGGCGGGTGCGCAATTGCAATCGTAAAGCAATCGGCGTTTGATAGCTTTTCTGAGGGCGTGATAAAATATTATACAGGAAAAATTGGCTACCTCCCAACCGTGTACAGCTCACGCATCGGCAATGGGGTAATGGAAATATAGTATGCGGAAACTAAAGTTAGACGAGCTAAACCGCGCAAGCGTAAGTGAATTTAAAGGCCAGGACAAGCTACCTGTAGCAGTAGTGATGGATAATGTGCGCAGCATGCATAACGTAGGTTCTATCTTCCGCACCAGTGATGGCTTTGCTGTGGAGCAGATCGTTTTATGCGGTATTACCAGCCAACCACCCCATCGGGAAATTGAGAAAACAGCATTGGGTGCAACCCAATCTATCGACTGGACTTATGAGCCGGATACGTGTGCGGCTGTAAATAAATTGAAGGCGCAGGGATATACCATTGTAGCCATTGAACAGGCCGAGGATAGCGAAATGTTAAATAATTTTGACCCAAATGCCGATGAAAAGTATGCATTGGTATTTGGTAACGAGGTGAACGGTGTAAGTGAAGATGTGATGGAGGTAGTTGACCTTTGTATTGAAATACCACAGTTTGGAACCAAGCACTCATTTAATATCGTGGTATCCGCAGGTATTGTACTTTGGGATTTTTTTGCGAAATTGAACCTAAAATAGTTACAACAATGAATCCTGTTGCTAAGAAATTACAGATTAAACCGAACTCATACTGGCTGTTTTTAAACGCCCCAGAAGATTACCTGGCATATATTGATCCTTTACCCGATGGCGTGCAAACGAGCTTTGAAACCGGGGGCCCGTGCGATGGGGTGCAGTTATTTGTAAAAAACAGCGGCGAGTTAGCCCAGGTATTAACGAGTGTCCAGCCCGCTTTAAAGCCAGAAACAATTATCTGGATAACGTTTCCCAAGAAGAATACTGCCATACCAACAGACCTGGAAATGATGAGTAGCTGGACTGAAGCTGGTAAATATAACCTGCGCCCGGTATCGTCTGTCGCTATTAACCAAACCTGGACGGCTTTACGTTTTAAGCCCGAGCAGCAGGTAAAATTAGCCCCTTTCCGAAATTCGGAGATGAGGAGCAAAAACCAGTTTTCGGAATATATTGACGTTGATAAAAAGACGGTTACACTTCCACCCGAAGCATTAGAGGCACTGCAAGCCGCACCAGCGGCATTAGGTTATTTTAACGACCTGGCCTACTCGCACAAAAAAGAATATGTAGTTTGGATATTGGAAGCCAAGCAGGAAAAGACAAAACTTGCCAGGTTGGAGAAAATGGTAGAGATGTTGCTGGACAAAAAGAAAAATCCCAGCGCGAAATAAACAATATAAAACTTGTCATTGCGGGGTACAAAGCAATCCTGTAACAATTCATCACCTACATGGGAAGAGATTGCTTCGTACCCCGGAATGACAAGATAACTTTGCATCAACCTTTTGCCCATATTCATGTTATACCGGTATGGCAAAATTCATAGAACTCCTCGATAAAAATAATCGCAGCACGCTGATCAACGTTGATAATATACTTTCTGTAGTGATTTACCACGAACCGGAAGAGCATGTGCGTATTTACCAAACCGGCGGTGCCGATTCTTTTCTAACGGTTAAAGAATCGTTCGAAGAAGTGAAGCAAAAGCTGCAATCGGCAAGCGAGGTGGTGCCGTTATAAAAGGGCTTATAACGCCTGCTCGTAAAAGTTAACCTCGTCTTTACTCTCTAAAAGCGTGTGCCCCATTAGGAACTCGTCGACTTTGCGTGCAGCCTCCCGCCCTTCTGATATTGCCCAGACAACTAGCGACTGACCACGGCGCATATCGCCACAGGCGAATACTTTGCTAACGTTGGTACGGTAAACGCCTTCTTTGGCTTTTACGTTCTTGCGGTCATCAAGTTCAATACCCATACTTTCCAGCATGCCATTATATTGAGGGTTTACAAAGCCCATTGCCAGGAAAACACGCTGGCAAGGTATTTCGCGCGCAGAGCCTTCAACTTCATTAAACTTAGTAGGGCGGCCTAAAAAGTCGGTCTCCCAGCTAACATCGGTAACTTTTAATGCACGAAGATTCCCGGTACCGTCGCCCAAAAATTCTTTGGTGTTCACACCGAAATGCCTGACACAGCCTTCCTCATGAGAACTGGTGGTTTTCAATATCATAGGGTAGCTTGGCCATGGCATACCCACCGTGCGTGCCGACGGCGGCTGCGGCATAAACTCGAATTGCAGGATAGATTTAGCACCCTGCCGGTTTGATGTACCTACACAATCAGAACCGGTGTCGCCACCGCCAATAACCACAACATCTGTATTAACGGCTTTAATTTCTTCAATATTAAATGTTGTACTGCTTACCCGTTTATTCTGTTGCTTCAAGAAATCCATTGCAAAATGTATACCTTTTAATTCACGACCGGGTATTGGCAAATCACGCGGAATGGTTGAACCGCCGGCAAGCACAACCCCATCAAATGAACGAAGCAACTCTTCTGTAGAAACATGCTTGCCAATTTCTGTATTACAAATAAAATTGACACCATCTGCTTCCATTATCTTCAAACGGCGGTCTATAACCCATTTCTCGAGCTTAAAATCAGGAATTCCATAACGAAGCAGCCCGCCCGGTTTATCATCCCGTTCGTAAACGGTAACCGTATGCCCAGCCTTACTTAATTGCGCGGCGGCAGCCAAACCCGCCGGGCCCGAACCTACAACCGCAACCGTTTTACCGGTCTTAATAAGCGGAGCCATTGGTTTAACCAGGTCTTTTTGATAAGCTATTTCAATAATATGCTTTTCAATTTCCTCTATAACAACGGGCGGCTTGTTAATGCCCAACACACAAGCAGATTCGCAGGGGGCCGGGCAAATACGGCCTGTAAACTCCGGAAAGTTGTTTGTTGACGATAAGATCTCATAAGCTTCAACCCAGTTTTTTTGATAAACGGCATCATTAAACTCGGGTATGATATTGCCAAGCGGGCATCCTGAATGGCAAAACGGAATGCCGCAATCCATGCAACGAGCCGATTGCTCATTCAATTTTTCGGCAGTGTATAAGCCTGCAAATTCGTTGTAATTTTTTACGCGTTCTGCTGGCGGTATTTTAACGGGAAGTTCCCTGTTAAATTCCTGAAATCCGGTTGGCCTTCCCATTTTATTTGCTTACCGTGTGAAATTCTTTTTGTTGTAAAACCTTTTTGTACTCTTTAGGGAATACTTTTATAAAATTGCCAGAGGCAATTGTCCAGTTGGCTAAAAGCTGCCTTGCCACATCGCTTTTAGTTAAATGTAAATGCCTATTCAATAAAGCAATTATCTGCTCTTCGTCCTTAGGAGTAAGCTGATCAAGATCTACCATCTCCGGGTTGCAATTTTCCGCAAATTTATGTTCAGGATCATAAACCCAGGCAATACCACCACTCATACCTGCCGCAAAGTTGCGCCCCGTTGAACCGAGGATCAATGCGCGGCCGCCGGTCATATATTCGCAGCCATGATCGCCAATTCCCTCTACCACTGCCGTTGCACCCGAGTTACGCACAGCAAAACGCTCGCCCGCACACCCGCGTACAAACAGTTCGCCGCTTGTTGCGCCATACATGGCCACGTTACCTATAATAATGTTACTTTCGGGTTTGTAGGTTGCGGTTGAAGGCGGATAAATTGCCAGTTGAGCACCCGATAGCCCTTTACCTACATAGTCGTTTGCTTCGCCCTCCAGCTCAAATGAAATGCCCTTTGCTGCAAAAGCACCGAAACTTTGCCCTGCCGAACCCGTAAATTTAAAGTTGATGGTACTATCGGGCAAACCCGCAGAGCCGTATTTTTTAGAGATCTCGTTTGATAAAAGCGTACCTATAGTGCGGTCGGTATTCCTGACATCGAAGCTGGCGAATACCGGCGTTTTATCTTCCAGTGCATGTTGAGCTGAATCTAAAAGTTTCCAATCCAATATTTCGTCCATGCCATGATCCTGCTTCTCGCTATTGTAAAGCGTAGCGCCTTTGGCATTGGTTACGGGATGCAGGATGCCGGAAAGGTCAACTTTTTTAGCTTTCCAACTCTGGATATTATCTTTTACGCGCAAAAACTGAACCCGCCCAACCATCTCAGTAATGGTACGGAAGCCAAGCTCGGCCATGATCTCGCGCATGTCTTCTGCCAGGAACCTAAACAAATTTACAATATGATCGGGCGTACCACTAAATAGTTTTCTCAGTTCAGGGTCTTGCGTGGCTACACCTACAGGGCAGGTGTTTAAGTGGCATTTACGCATCATGATACAGCCACCTGCAACAAGCGCTGCAGTAGCTACACCCCATTCTTCGGCGCCCATTAAAGCGGCTATAACAAGGTCACGACCGGTTTTCATCTGCCCATCGGCTTGCAGCACAACGCGGCTGCGCAACTTGTTACGAACTAAGGTTTGGTGCGCTTCGGCCAACCCAAGTTCCCATGGCAGGCCGGCATGTTTAATCGAGCTTATTGGCGATGCACCTGTACCGCCATCATATCCTGCAATCAGGATCACGTCGGCATGAGCCTTGGCAACGCCTGCAGCTATTGTACCTACGCCTGCCTTAGATACCAGTTTAACGTTAATACGTGCAGCCCGATTGGCATTTTTAAGGTCGAAGATCAGTTGCGCCAAATCTTCAATAGAGTAAATATCGTGGTGTGGCGGCGGCGATATTAAACCAACACCTGGAGTTGAATGGCGCGTTTTTGCTATCCAGTCATCAACCTTATGGCCGGGTAGCTGGCCACCTTCACCAGGCTTTGCGCCCTGGGCCATTTTTATTTGTAACTCATCGGCGTTGCTCAGATAGTTTGAAGTAACACCAAACCTGGCAGATGCAACTTGTTTAATGGCCGAACGCATAGAATCGCCGTTCTCCATTTTATCGTAGCGCATCTCGTCTTCGCCTCCCTCGCCGGTGTTGCTTTTACCTCCGATGCGGTTCATGGCTATGGCCAGCGTACTGTGCGCTTCGTGCGATATAGAACCAAACGACATAGCGCCGGTTGCAAAACGCCTCATGATACTTTCAACGGGTTCCACTTCTTCTTTATAAATAGCCTCCCGGTGATGTGTAAAATCTAATAATCCACGAATGGTAAAATGCTTTTCTGTTTGCTCATTAACCAGTTTTGCATAGTTTTTGTACACCTCAAAATCGTTGGTGCGTGTTGCATGCTGTAATAAATGCACAGTTTGCGGGTTAAACAAATGCTGCTCTCCTCTGCGTTTCCACTGGTAAATACCGCCTTCCTGCAGCAAGCGGGTCTCGCCTTTGGAGTGATTAAAGCCCATGCGGTGTTTACCTAAAGCTTCGCGGGCAATTTCATCAAGGCCTAAACCTTCTATCCGGGTAACTGCCCCGCAAAAATATTTGCCAACTACCTCTTTGTTCAGCCCTAATATTTCAAATACCTGCGAGCCGTGGTAAGATTGCAAAGTTGAAATTCCCATTTTTGAGAATATTTTAAGCAAGCCATCGCAAATTGATTTTACATAGTTCTTAAACAGTTCTTCTGTTTTAAGGGAGGTTACCAGATCGCCTGCATCTTTTAAATTTTCAATGGTAGAAAGCGCCAGGTATGGATTTATGGCGCTTGCACCGAATGCTAACAAAGCTGCGAAATGGTGTACTTCCCAGGCATCACCGGCTTCTACAACTAAACCAACCTGGCCACGAATACCTTTTTTTATGAGATAGTGATGCACGGCAGAGACCGCAAGTAAAGTAGGTATAGGTGCATGCTCAGAATCTATTGCACGATCCGAAAGTATCAGTACTTCAAAACCATCTTCAACCGCGTCTTCAGCATAACGGCAAAGCCTTGTTAAACCTTTTTCCATCGAACCCGGCAAGCCATCGGCCTTAAAATAAGTCTGTAGCGTTTTGGCGTGGAACAGGCCGGTATCTATACTTCTTAATTTTTCGAGGTCGTAATTTTTAAGGATAGGATGTTTAAGCCTAACACTATGGCAATGCATTTTATCCTCGTCCAGCAAGTTGCCATTGTTGCCTAAAAATGTTGCCAGGCTCATCACCAAACGCTCGCGGATAGGATCTATCGGCGGATTGGTTACCTGCGCAAAAAACTGTTTAAAATAGCTGGAAAGGTGTTGTGGCTTATCTGATAAAACAGCAAGCGGCACATCGGTACCCATAGAGCCTATAGGCTCCTTACCATCAACAGCCATTGGCTTAATGATCACGTCTATATCTTCGCGGCTATACCCAAATACCTGCTGGTACCGGAAAACCGAATCCGGTGCCAAACTTGCAAAAGCCAGACGTGGCTCGGCCAGTTCTTCCAGCCTGATCTGGTAATTATCTATCCAGCGGTCATAAGGCTGCTGTGATGCAATCTGCATCTTAATTTCTTCGTCGGTTATGATCTTGCCCTTAGCAGTATCAATCAGTAACATTTTACCCGGCTGCAAACGGCCCTTGCTAATGATGGTGCTTTCGTCCAGCGCCAAAACCCCGGCTTCTGATGCGGCGATAACCCGGTTATCGTTAGTAACTACATAACGCAGCGGGCGTAGGCCATTGCGGTCTAAAAGTGCACCAACAAGCTTGCCGTCTGTAAATGTGATGGCAGCGGGGCCATCCCAGGGCTCCATGATGGTTGCATGATATTCGTAAAAGGCCTTTTTTATCGGGTCCATCTGTTCATCGCCGTCCCAGGCTTCTGGTATCAGCATCATCATTACATGCGGTAACGTACGGCCGGAGTGAAGCAATATTTCGATGATATTATCAAGGCAAGCAGAATCCGATTGGTTGTTATCTATCACCGGCAGCAGCATTTCCATCTCTTCGCTGGTAAAATATGATGACGCCAGCGATTTTACGCCGGAATAGAACCAGTTAAGGTTACCAGTAAGAGTGTTGATCTCGCCATTGTGCGCAATCAGCCTAAAGGGTTGCGCGAGTTTCCAGGATGGAAATGTGTTGGTAGAAAACCGGGAATGGATCATGGCAAAGCCCGATACTACCCGCGGATCTTCGAGATCTAAAAAATATTTACGCAGCTGATAAGTAGTAAGCTGGCCTTTATAAATAATTGTTTTGCAGGAAAGTGAAGGGAAATAAAAGTATTCGGCAGCGGCAGGGATGGTTTCGCTAATGGTTTTGTTGATGTATCTTCTTAAAACAAAAAGCTTACGTTCAAAGGCTTCAGCATCGGCCAAATGGTGTGGTTTAGCAACAAATAATTGTTCAACATCCGGTTCGGCTTCGCGAGCGGTTACGCCAATAACTGTACTGTCGACCGGTAATTTGCGGTAACCCAGGATTTGTAAACCCAATTTTTCGGCAGCGCCGCTAATGATGTTACGGCAGGCCTTTTTAAGTACAGAGTCCTTAGGGAAAAAAGTCATCCCAACGCCGTAATCGCCGGGTTGCGGCAAGCTGATCTCTAAATTGGAGCATTCTTCCATCAAAAACTCGTGCGGTAACTGGATCAGTATACCTGCACCGTCGCCGCTATCCGGGTCGCAGCCGCAAGCACCGCGGTGCTCCATATTTTCGAGAATAGTTAGTGCATCGCGCACTATCCGGTTAGATTTATGTCCGTTAATATTGGTGATAAACCCCGTGCCGCAGGAGTCGTGTTCAAATTCGGGGCGGTATAATCCCTGCTGATCGTTGTCAGTTAAAGCCATATTACAAGAACCAATTAGACGTAGGTGTATTTATCGAAGTTACCGATTTGAACTTTGAATAAAAATGCGCGACAAATTTTTAGAATGTTAGCAATCCAAAAGCCTTATGCGCCTTAAATTTTAAATATTTGACAGTTTAAGGCCACACAATTACGATTTTATCAATCACCATGGAAGCTTCATATCTAATTAAATGATTAAACTATCTTTGCCTCCAAACAATTATAGCAAATGCCCGAAAAAAATAAAGCTGTTTTTTTAGACCGCGATGGTGTGTTGAACCAGGAAATGGGCGACTATGTATGTAAGATAGAAGACTTTCACGTACTGGATAATTTTGCCGTGTTAAAAGAGTTGCAGCATCGTGGCTACTTGCTTATTGTTGCTACAAACCAGGGCGGCCTTGCTAAAGGCTGGTATACAGAAGAACAGTTGGCAGGCATGCACAAGCATTTAAAAGAGCTTTACAAAGCACATGACGTTAAGTTCACTGATATTTATTATTGCCCCCATCATCCTAACTTCACCGGCGATTGTGATTGCCGAAAGCCTAAACCCGGTATGCTGCTAAGGGGTATAGAACAGTACAATATAGATCCTGCTAAATCATATTTTATTGGCGATAGGGAACGCGACGTGGAAGCCGGAACCGCTGCGGGCGTTAAAGGCATATTGATCAACAGCGACCAGCCGATAAGTACAATTTTAGATCTGATAGCTTAAGCAGAACCCGTTATTGCGAACAGGTACAATGAGGCAATCCCCTTACCATGCACAGCCGGTCTGTATTTAGGGGATTGCTTCATATCTCGCAATGACCGTCTAATAAGCCCGTTAAATGAAATTAAACGACTACATTAAAAATCTCGACACGCTGATTGCAGCGATTTTGGGTTTTGTGGTTATCTACCTGTTCACAAAATACGATGGTATCGGCATTTCGCCCGATGCAATTATGTATACAAGCGCTGCGCGCAATTTTCACGATCATGGCACGTTACAAACTTTCTTAAATCAGCCGATAGTTGATTTCCCTATCTTCTACCCTGTTTTTCTGTCATTAATTTATTTGTTTAGCGGAGTTGATCCAATTGCAGGCGGAGCCGTTATTAATGGACTATTATTTGCCGGACTGCTATTCATGAGCGGCTGGCTTATGCAGCGGTTTGCGCCAAACAGCCTTCCTTATAAATTACTTGTCCTTATCCTTATACTATTTAGCCCGGCATTGTTACAGGTTTACACCTACCTGTGGTCAGAAACACTTTTTACCTTCCTGGTGCTGGTATTCTTTGTTGCCTTTTCTAATTATATAAATAAAAGGACCCTTACTGCTTTAATTATTGCCGCGCTTGTGGCTGCGTTAACAAGCATTACGCGATACGCTGGTGTAACGGTAGTAGGCACGGGTGGTTTGCTTTTGCTTATAGACAGGCAAACCGTGTTTAAGAAAAGGCTTGTGCCGATACTGATCTACAGTATAATTGCAAGCAGTTTTTTGGCCGCAAATTTAATTCGCAATAGGATTTTAAACGGCAATTCAACCGGCCCGCGCGAGGCTTCGGTAACTGGTTTAGGGCAAAACATATCCTATTTCGGTTCGGTTATAAACGGCTGGTGTTCGTTTCCGGTAACATCTTATGCAGGTTCCATTTGTGTTGGTGCGTTTATTATGGTGGTGTTAATTATCGCATTGCTTTATCACACCTTCAGAAAAAACCTGAATAACTACCTGGTTATTGCCATAACGTTCTCGTTGGTTTACTCACTTTTTATCACCATTTCGGCCACATTTTCGCGCTTCGAACAAATTAACGACAGGCTACTGTCGCCGGTTTATGTTCCGCTTTTTTGGGCGTTAACCTGGTGGATAACACATCTGCCGGCGCGTTGGTCGGCTGCAAAGAAGCTGCCTGTATATATTGTTTTCGGACTATTGGTAATTTGGGTTGAATACCGCCTTTACAAAATCGACTATCAGCGGTATGACGATCAGTTTGATTACGGCGTTCCCGGATATACAGACGACAGCTGGAAAACTTCTGGCACTGTTAACTACCTGATAAAGCATTCGGAGTGGCTTAAAGTCAACCCGCCAATTTATTCTGATGCACCAGAAGCGGTTTACTTGTTTACCGGGCACAAGGGAATTAAATTATTACCTCACCGCTATTTTCCGGCTGATATTGAAAAGTTCTTAGGGCTAAAACATTACTACATCATCTGGTTTAAAGACCTGGATAATCCCGAACTGATCAACATCAAATACATTGGCCCGAAAGAAACTATAAAAAAATTACAACAATTTAATGACGGTGCGCTTTATGAGTACAACGAAACGGATCAAAAGCCACAGTGACAGCTTTTTTGGTTTCATTTTATTGAATAAAGTATATATTTGCACTTGCTCACCAACAGTTAGCTATAAAAATGAAAGTTTTCGCCCTACATCAACTGCATATGCATCACCAACATGTGGTGATCAAATAATGCATGTTTCTACGCGAAACAAATAACTTTCTATCCATTTATAGTATAATCAATTCCCCGCTTTGAAAACATTAAAAATAGCGATCCAAAAATCGGGTCGGCTTAACGAAAAATCCGTTGAACTACTTAAAAATTGTGGTTTAAACTTCGAGAATTATAAAAGTTCGCTAATATCTCCGGTATCAAATTTCCCCTTAGAGATTCTTTTTCTTCGTGATGATGATATTCCTGAATACGTTCAGGATGGCATTGCCGACCTGGGTATCGTGGGCGAAAACGTGATACAGGAAACCGAAGTAAAGGTTAATTATTTACAACGCCTGGGTTTCGGCAAATGCTCTTTAAAGATCGCTATTACTAATAATAGCGACATTCACGAGCTCAAACAACTGCAGGGAAAATCAATAGCAACTACCTATCCGGTTATATTGGGTAAATTTTTGAACGACAATGCAATAGACGCCGACATCCGTACCATTTCTGGTTCGGTAGAGATATCACCGGGCCTGGGCTTAAGCGATGCCATTTGCGATCTGGTATCTACCGGCGGAACGCTTAAAAGTAACGGATTGAAGCCATTTGCCGATGTAATGTCGTCAGAAGCGGTAATGATAGGCCGCAAGGGCGATGAAGATAACATCCTGGTGCAGGAACTGATACAAAGGATACAATCTGTACTACGTGCAAAGGAAACCAAATATGTGGTGCTTAATATTCATAAAGATAATTTAAACGCAGTGATAGACCTGTTGCCGGGTATTAAAAGCCCAACGGTTGTGCCATTGGCCGAGGCAGATTGGGTGGCGGTACATACCGTGATCCCTGAGCGTGACTTTTGGGATAAAATAAGCAGCCTTAAACAAGCCGGCGCACAGGGTATTTTAGTAATGCCGATCGAGAAGATAATAATATAAAAATTAATTGTTATTGCGAGCGATAGCATGGCAATCGCATGTTATACAGAGCCATCTGCAAAGTTCGCGATTGCTTCGTACCTCTCAATTCCAATATAATAGAGCCCTCTCCTTTGGATAGGGTTGGATGAGTTCATGAAAACATATAACTACAGCGATTTAAGCAAGGCAGAACTACAACTTCTGGTTCAACGAAATGTTGACCCGGCTAATGAGATACGCGCTGTTGTAGAAGACATTATTGTTAATATTCGCGAACGTGGTGATGCCGCTTTACTGGAATATGCAGCGAAATTTGATAAGGTTGAATTAAAAAAGCTTTATCTCGATAAAGACGGGATTGCTGCCTTAGCTGCCACCGTTGAATTAAAGCAGGCGGCTGCGCTAAAACTGGCGTTTGATAACATTTATAGGTTTCACAAAACGCAACTGGTTGATGAGGGCAAAACCGAAACCATGCCTGGCGTTACCTGCTGGCGAGAACCAAGACCAATTGAAAAAGTAGGCCTGTATATCCCCGGCGGCACCGCCGTTTTGCCAAGCACATTTTTAATGCTGGGTATCCCGGCTCGAATTGCCGGCTGCCACGAAATTGTAGTTTGTTCGCCTCCGCAAAAAGATGGGAAGGTTAACCCTTTTATTGCTTATGTGGCGCAATTGTTAAACATCGGCCGCATTTATTTTGCAGGCGGAGCGCAGGCCATTGCTGCTATGGCATACGGAACAGAGAGTATTAGCAAAGTGGATAAGATATTTGGCCCGGGCAACCAGTACGTAACCAAGGCTAAAACCATTATTCAGTCGACTACGACAACTGCTATCGACATGCCCGCAGGCCCATCCGAGGTTTTGGTTATTGCCGATGAAACCGCTAACCCAATTTATGTAGCCGCCGATCTTTTAGCGCAGGCGGAGCATGGGGTTGATAGCCAGGCGGTATTGGTAACTGTTTCAGAAGAAATTGCTGGTGCAGTTGAAAAAGAGTTAGCAAAACAACTACCCATTTTACCGCGCGCAAAAATTGCGGGCAGGGCCATAGACAACTCTTACATAGTAATTGTAAAAGATCTGGGCGAAGCGATACAATTCAGTAATCTTTACGCTCCCGAACACCTGATACTGGCAACTGAAAACTGGAAACAAATTACTGCTCAGATCATCAACGCAGGCTCCGTATTCCTGGGCAATTTATCGCCAGAGAGTGTTGGCGACTATGCATCCGGCACTAACCATACATTGCCAACCAGCGCTTATGCAAAGGCATATTCTGGCGTGTCTGTCGATTCATTCATAAAAAAAATAACGTTTCAGCATATAAGTCCCGAGGGTATAAAAAACATTGGCCCTTCGGTTGAGATTTTGGCGGAACTCGAGGGTTTGCATGCCCATAAAAATGCGGTGAGTGTGAGAAACCCCTCAAGCCCCTAAAGGGGAGAATATGCCTTATTAATACTAATTACAGATGCATAATTATCATAATTATGGAACAAAAAGAACAACTATATAGCAGAAAAGATGGCAACTCCCCCTTTAGGGGGTTAGGGGGGCTCTTACGTCCTAACATTAAAGACCTGATTCCCTATTCATCCGCACGTGATGAGTTTAAGGGCGAAGCCAGCGTATATCTTGATGCAAATGAAAATGCGTTTGGCTCACCCTTGGAGCAGCAGTATAACCGCTACCCGGATCCGTTGCAATACCAGGTTAAAATGCGTTTGAGTGAAATTAAAGGTGTTCCGGCCCGTAATATTTTCCTGGGTAACGGCAGCGATGAGGCTATTGACATTTTGTTTCGCAGTTTTTGTAACCCGGGAGTGGACAATGTGATACTGGTACCACCTACCTATGGTATGTATGAAGTTTCGGCGAATATTAATGATATTAAAGTACGGAAAGTGCCGCTTACAACAGAATATCAACTAAACTTGGAAGGGATTTCTGAGGCAATTGATGAGCATACCAAACTGATCTTTATATGCTCGCCAAATAACCCTACCGGTAATTCTATCAATCGCGATGATATAGAAACGCTGCTGGCTAATTTTCACGGTATTGTAGTGGTTGATGAGGCTTATATAAATTTTAGTCGCCAGAAGACTTTTATACAGGAGCTTACAGAGTATGCAAACCTGGTGGTCATGCAGACCCTTTCGAAAGCGTGGGGATTAGCCGGCTTGCGCGTAGGTATGGCATTTGCCAGCGAAGAAATTATAGAAGTAATGAACAAGGTTAAACCACCTTATAACGTTAATGAGGCATCGCAGCAACTGGCTTTGCAGGCCTTGCAAAATACCGATCTAATCAACCTTTGGATAAAAGAACTTTTGGCAGAGCGCGATAAATTGGTATTAAAGCTAAAAGACTTTGATTTTGTGCTCGATATTTATCCTTCTGATGCTAACTTTATTCTGGTGAAAACTACAGATGCCAATGCCATTTATGATTTTTTAGTTCAGCATGGTATTATTGTGCGCAACCGTACTAAAGTTGAACTCTGCGAAGGATCACTTAGAATAACAGTTGGTACACCTGCCGAAAACCAAAAATTATTAGAAACTTTACAGCTTTATAAATGAGCGGGTTAAAAAAAATATTATTTATCGACAGGGACGGCACACTAATTAAAGAGTGTGCTGACGAGCAGATAGATTCTTTTTATAAGCTGGAATTTTACAACAAGGCCCTGCAATACTTACCCCGCATTGCTGCCGAACTTGATTTTGAGCTGGTGATGGTAACCAATCAGGACGGGTTGGGCACGATCAGCAACCCGGAAGAGGACTTTTGGCCGGTGCAAAAACTGGTGATCAAGACCTTTGCTAATGAAGGTGTTGTATTTTCCGCAGTGCATATTGACCGTACGTTCCCGGCCGATAACGCTCCTACCCGCAAGCCAGGTACTGGCATGCTTACACAATATTTTGATCGATCGAAATATGACCTTTCCGGCTCATTTGTGATCGGCGATCGTAAAAATGACATGCTTCTGGGCAAAAATCTTTGCTGTAAAGCTATCTGGTTGAATAACCATTCGGACTTGGGAAATAGCGAATTTACCGCTGAGGAAAACGCCGAGATCAAAGAAACCGTAGCCCTGGAAACAACCGACTGGCAAAAGATATACGAGTTTTTAAAATTGGGCGAGCGCGTGGCAGAACGCCGCAGGACGACAAAGGAAACTGACATATACATCAAGCTTAATCTCGATGGTACGGGTGAAGCTAAAGTAAAAACCGGCCTGCACTTTTTCGATCATATGCTGGATCAAATTGCACGGCATGGCAGCATAGACCTGGACGTTGATGCTAAAGGCGACCTGCATATAGATGAGCACCATACCATTGAGGATACTGCCATTGCCCTGGGCGAAGTTTTTGCGACGGCATTGGGCGATAAACGCGGTATAGAGCGTTATGGTTTCTGCCTGCCGATGGACGATTGCCTGGCACAAGCGGCAATAGATTTTGGCGGACGTAACTGGCTGGTGTGGGATGCCGATTTTAAGCGCGAAAAGGTTGGCGATGTACCAACAGAAATGTTTTACCATTTCTTTAAATCGTTCTCGGACGCTGCCAAATGCAACCTCAACATCAAAGCCGAGGGCCAAAATGAGCATCACAAAATAGAAGCTATTTTTAAAGCCTTTGCCAAAGCCATAAAAATGGCCGTTAGGCGCGATGCAAATAATATGGTTTTACCAAGCACAAAGGGGGTACTGTAAGCCCCCGCCTTGGGAACATAAAAATGAGTAAGAAATTGTTTTTAGGAGCCGACAAGTTAATTTTTGCAAATGCAAAAGATTTGCGAAACACCAACACCTAAGTGCTAAATAAAATAATACAGTTTTGGATACCATAAAAGAAAATATAAGATCCAAAGATCAAGCGTCAGCGCAAAAGCTCCCACTTCAGGGGGCGGGGGGGCTTGGGATAATACGATACGGCGCCGGAAACATTTTCTCTTTAACGTCTGCACTCGACAGGCTGGGCATACCCTATGGTATGATTTTTAATGAAGCTGATTTTGAACATTTTGATCGTTATATAATTCCCGGCGTAGGGCATGCCGGCGCTGCCATGAACAAGCTTATAGAAAGCGGGCTGGTACCCAGAATTAAAGCGCTTACTAAACCAACTTTGGGTGTTTGCGTAGGGATGCAATTGCTAACTTCATATTCTGAGGAAGGCAACTCCGATCTGTTAAACATCATTCCGGTAAAGACGTTAAAATTTAAAGAACAACCGGGTTTTAAAGTGCCGCACACCGGTTGGAACAATGTTAATGCCGAAAAGGAAAATCCTTTATTTAAAGATATCCCCGCTGGTGCGTACTTTTATTTTGTGCACTCTTACTTTATAGAGCATAATCCCGTATATACATTAGCCTCAACTAATTACGTTAATAAATTTTCGGCATCTGTTTGGCACAATAATTTTTACGGCGTACAATTTCACCCAGAGAAATCGGGTGAGTACGGCGAGACATTACTAAAAAACTTTTCTAAACTATAAGGCACATGTATATAATCCCTGCCATCGACATTCTTGACAAAAAAGTGGTACGCCTTCGTGAAGGCGACTACAGCCAGGTAACCAATTACGACGTTACACTGGAAGAAATGATCGATCGGTACCAGTCAAACGGCACCAATTTCATTCACATTATTGATCTTAACGGCGCTAAAAATGATTTCAGCAACCAGGATTATCTTTTTAACATCATAAAAAAAACAGATATGAAGGTGCAATACGGTGGCGGCGTGCGCAGTATAGAAAAAGTGAAAGAGTTACTGGATGCCGGTATTCACCGTGTTATTGTAGGTACTCAGGCCATTACAAACCCAACCTTTCTGGATGAATTAAGCCAGGAACTTTGTGGTAAAGAAAAATGCGCCGGCAAAATTGTGGTAGCTATTGATGTGCTCGACGAGGTGATCAAATACTCGGGTTGGATGGAAAGTTCGCCAATTAAGTTAATGGATTATGTTGATAAATGCCTTGCCCTGGGCTTTTTCAGATTCTTATGTACCGATATTGATAAAGATGGCAAACTGGGCGGTGCGGGCATTGAGCTTTATGAAAAACTGATGGACCACTCCCCTTTTATTAAGCTTATTGCTTCGGGCGGTGTAAGTTCAATGAAAGATATTGAACAGTTAAGCAAGATCAAGGTAGAGTCGTGCGTGGTGGGCAAGGCTATTTATGAAAACCGCATCAGTATAGAAGAAGTGCAGGAGTGGAATTTGCAAAGTCTGGTTTCTATTTAATTATGGGCCTCGCCAAAAGAATTATCCCCTGCCTTGATGTTAAAGACGGGCGTACGGTTAAAGGCGTAAACTTTGTTAACCTGCGCGACGCCGGCGACCCGGTTGAGCTTGCCTGGAATTATTCGCGCCAGGGAGCAGATGAATTGGTTTTCCTCGACATAAGCGCTACTAATGAGCGGCGTAAAACCCTCGTAGAGCTGGTTAAGTCAGTTGCAAGGCAAATTAATATCCCGTTTACCATAGGCGGCGGTATTACCGAGATTGCAGATGCTGATGCATTACTCAGTGCCGGCGCAGATAAAATTTCAGTTAACTCTGCTGCGGTGCGCAATCCGGCGTTAATAGATGAGTTGGCAAAAGCATTTGGCGTACAGTTCGTGGTAGTAGCTGTTGATACCAGGCACACCGGCAATGCAAATATTGTGCATTTAAACGGCGGGCGCGTACCTACGGAGAAAGAAACATTAGAATGGATCCTGGAGGCCGAAAGCCGTGGTGCCGGAGAAATACTATTAACCTCTATGGATCACGACGGCACAAAAGCCGGGTTTGATAACACCTTGTTAAAAGTAGTTAACTACGCGGTAAATATTCCTGTTATCGCTTCGGGAGGTGCGGGTAATGTGCAGCATTTTATAGATGTTTTTGAAAAGACTAACGTTGATGCAGCGTTGGCGGCATCCGTATTTCATTATGGCGAAATATTAATTCCAGATCTGAAAGCTGCCTTAAAAGAAAATCATATAAACGTACGATAATGGCTATCCAACTGGAAACGGATAG
Organism: Mucilaginibacter sp.; assembly: GCA_965277245.1. GTDB lineage: Bacteria > Bacteroidota > Bacteroidia > Sphingobacteriales > Sphingobacteriaceae > Mucilaginibacter. The sequence continues at coordinate 635,835 of OZ255719.1, read as the reverse complement.
GTTGTTCTTAAAGCAAATGTGCGCAGCAGATGCACCAGGCATGTTTGAGCTGAACAGCGATGAAGAAGTAACCCGGTATACGGGCGACGGCGCGTTTAGGGATATTGAGCAAGTAGACGAATTTATCCGGAACTACGATCAATACGAAAAATATAAAATGGGCAGGCTCAATATATTTCTTAAAACAACCGGCGAAAACATTGGCTGGTGCGGTTTAAAATTTCATGCCAATGAAAACTTAGTTGATTTGGGTTATCGCCTGCATAAGCGGCACTGGGGCAAGGGATATGCTACCGAAGCGTCAATTGCCAGCCTCAATTACGGATTTAACACCTTACATTTAGCAAAAATAATTGCACACGCCATGGAGGCTAATCATGCCTCTATTAAAATCATGAAAAAATTAGGCATGCAATATGTTAAAAACATAGAACTTCATGGCGAGCCGTGCGTAGTTTATGAGCTTAAAAACACAGAATGGAAATAGATTTCAATAAAACCGACGGCCTTGTGCCGGTTGTGATACAGGATGCGCAAACGCTTGAGGTGCTGATGCTTGGTTACATGAACGCCGAGGCTTACCAACAAACTATTAAGGAAAATAAAGTTACTTTTTTCTCCCGCTCAAAAAACCGTTTGTGGACAAAAGGCGAAACCAGCGGCAACTTCTTGCATGTAAAGAGTATTCACATAGATTGCGATAACGACACTATTCTGATAAAAGTAATGCCCTATGGGCCGACTTGCCATACCGGCTTCCGCAGTTGCTTTAAAACCGAATACAATCAGAACTTTATATTAGAGCTGGAGGATATTATTCGCAGCCGTTACGAGGAGCCGCAAGAGGGTTCTTATGTAAATAAACTGCACAAAAAAGGCTTAAAAAAAATTGCACAAAAGGTAGGTGAAGAGGCTGTGGAAACGGTGATTGCCGCGCTGGCAGAAACGGAAACAGATATGATCAATGAGTCGTCAGATCTGATTTTTCACCTGTTAGTTTTGCTTCGCGAAAAAGGCTTAAGCCTGGAAACCATCGCTAAGAATTTAGAGCAGAGGCATACCTCCCAGCCTCTAAAAGATGGGGAGAAACCACCACGTGTATTTTAAACTTGTTCCCCTTTAGGGGGTTAGAAGGTATGGAAGCCAAACAGGCATTTGAACTTACAGGGCATCAAAACCCAATTTTTACTGCAGAGCTTTCTCAAAAACCGGGGCTGCTTTTTACAGCCGGTAACGATAAAGGATTGGTTGAATGGGGCCTGACTAAGCAGGGGTTCATTAAGGTTATGTTTCCGGTTGCAAGCTCTGTTTATGCCATACATTGCCCGGTCGGTTTGCCCTTAATGTTTGCCGGTTTGCGTAATGGTGATATTTTAGTGTTCCACTTTATCGAGCAAAAAATTGTAGCAACTTTAAAACAGCATACCAAACCCATTTTTGACATCAAGACTATTGAAGGTAAGCACGAACTGTTAGTTGCATCCGAAGACGGCACAGTTTCCATCTGGAACATGTTAGATCTTAAGCTGCTGCACACCCTCAGTGTTTCAAAAGATACCGTGCGGTCAATTGCTATTTCGCCCAACAGTAAACAAATGGCATTGGGCTGCCGCGACAGTACAATTAAGCTTTACAACACAGAAGCTTATACCTTTTCGGCATCTTTAGAAGGTCACAACATGGCAGTATTTACCACTGCCTACATACCGAACGGTCGGTATCTGCTGTCAGGATCTCGCGATGCACAGATCAAAGTATGGGATGCCAACTCTTTTGAGCTTTTGAAAAACATCCCGGCACATTTGTTCGCGGTCAATCATTTAGCGCCCCATCCTACCCAACCTTATTTTGCAAGTGCGAGTATGGATAAGTCTGTAAAAATTTGGGGTACCGATGATTTCAAATTGTACAAAATAATCAGCCGCGAAAAAGGCTTTGCTGCTCACCAGCTATCGGTAAATAAATTAGCATGGAATGGCGATCAGCTTATATCAGTAGGTGATGATAAGCGTGTATTAGGCTGGGATATCAGCTTTTAAATGTAGCGCTTAATGATGCGCAGTTTGTGTGTATAACGTTTAAACTCTTCAGAATAAATTCCTTGGCCGTCTACACGTTCTATCTTAACCCTTCCTGATGCATGGATGATCTGCTCGTTATTAAGCATAATCCCTACATGCACTATCTTACCGCTTTCATTATCAAAAAATGCGACATCGCCTGCCTTGGCTTCGGGTAAAAAATCTACAACGGTCCCCTGCCCGGCCTGCAGGTAGGCATCGCGCTTTAAATTAACGCCAAACTGCCTGAATATAGCCTGCACAAACCCCGAGCAATCCACACCCAGATGCGTACGGCCGCCCCACAAATATGGCGCATTCAGGAAAGATTGCGCGGTTGCCATGATGTCGTTATTTTCGGTTTGCACGTTACTTACGTCATAAAACTCGCCGCCTAAAAGCGTTTTGCCGTCTTTTAATCCCGGCAAAGAACTTCCGAAAGGAATATAAACCAGCGTACCATCGGAGTGCTTTACAAGCGCGCTTACCACCTTGTTACTTAATACGATAGAGCTTGCATATTTACGATGTTCTTCTGCATTTAATTGCGTAACCTGTGTAAAATTTATCCAACCCGTGTATTGGTCATGAAGCGTACTAATGTGCAACCATTTTTCGGTCCGCTCGGTAATTTCATACAGCTCGCCAAATAATATCTGCGATACCATTTCGCTGCGCTCATTAGCTTCCGCCCGCATGGGGATTATTGCCAGGGTGCTTATACCATACTCCATATTACGAAGATAGGGAAACGAGAAGCAAGAGCCAAAAATCAAAGCCGTTCTTCAAAGCCCTCCGTGCCGGGCGGTTGGGTGGGGCCAAATAAAAAAAGGGGAACGAAATTCGCCCCCCTTTTCAACAATATTGTAAAAGCTTACTCACCTAAGTGAAGCCATTCCTTTTTAGCTAACAACTCTTCTTTGCTTTCACGGATGTCTTCGTCGTCTACGCAGCAATCAACCGGGCAAACCGCGGCACACTGGGGCTCATCATGAAAACCAACACACTCAGTGCATTTATCGGGTACTATGTAGTAAATATCGTCGCTAAGGGCCGCTTGCGTTTCTTCGGCAGTAAGGGTGTTACCATCGCCAAAATCAATTACACCACGCAAACCTGTACCGTCAGAAAAACGCCATGCTGCGCCTGCATCATAAATAGCGTTGTTGGGGCATTCGGGTTCACATGCCCCGCAGTTTATACATTCATCGGTGATTTTAATCGCCATATTATTAAAGTCTTATGTGCTAAGCGTTACCTTTGCGGTTGCAAATATAACAAAAAAGCAGTTTAAGGGTTTCAAAAACCTTACTGAATATGGCAATAACAGATAAAAATTACATAACAAAAATATTTGCCAGGCTTGGCAAACAGCTTTCGGCACCCGATGAAAATCTTGCAGCCATTATTGCTGGCGAAGCAAATTATAACGGTTGGTTCACGCCGGAAAGTGTGCAGCGCGCTGTTAAAGCAAGCGCCGAAATGCTTAACGAAGGGGAGCTAGCTACCTGGCTGGAAAAATATCGTCTGGCAAAACATCCGCCAAAGTGTATTGGCTTAATACTGGCAGGTAACATCCCTATGGTGGGTTTTCATGATATACTTTGTGCGCTGGTTACGGGTAATATCGCACTTATTAAGCTATCGTCGCAGGATTTGAGGTTGATAAAATATGTACTCGGTTTACTGACAGAAATAGAACCTGCCTTTGCCGACCGGATCATCTATACCGAACGGTTAGAAAACTTTGATGCAGTTATTGCAACAGGCAGCAATAATACTTCGCGCTATTTCGATTACTATTTTGGCAAAATGCCAAACATTATCCGTAAAAATCGCAATAGCGTAGCACTCGTAAGCGGTTACGAAACTTCCGACGAATTGGCTCGCTTAGGCCACGATATTTTTGATTATTATGGCCTCGGTTGCCGCAATGTATCAAGTATGCTGGTGCCGGAGGGCTATGATTTTACGCCTTTTTTTGAAGCCATAGAATGTTTTCATCCGGTTGGTGATCATCATAAATTCCACAACAATTATGATTATAACAAGGCCATTTATTTGGTAAACCGCGACAAGCATCTCGATAACGGCTTTTTACTTTTAAAGGAAGATGAAAGGCTAACCTCGCCCCTTGCCGTACTCTTCTTTCAGTATTATAAAACGCTGGATGTAGCGTTAGAAAGATTGAACACGCGTGCAGGTCAAATACAGTGCGTAGTTAGCCAAACGAAGGTAGAAATTGACAGCCAAATTGTGCCGTTCGGGCAAAGCCAGTACCCAAAACTTTGGGACTATGCCGATGGTATTGATACCATGCAGTTCTTGTCAAATCTTTAAAATAACAATACCTTTGGGCTGCATGTACATTATTAAAGTAAAAGGCGTTGCCAAAATACCCGACTATGTACAGCTTCGCGACGAAAAGTTTACCCTGCTGGCCTATTTTAGGGTAGACAGGCCCGAAAAATCGTTAGATAAAGTAGGTTTGGCAGATAAGGCCGAATACATTATGAACCTGGTAAAAGAACTGCCGTTTGGCCAAATTTTAAAACTCGAACTTTAATAAAAGATGATTGGTAACTCCATTATAAAGCTTAACAATGTTGACATTTTTCAGCAAAAACACCTGGTACTTTCTAATGTAAACCTGCATATAGATAAAGGCGATTTTGTTTGGCTTATAGGCCAAACAGGGTCGGGCAAAAGCAGTTTGCTTAAAGTGATTTATGGCGACCTGAATATTACCACAGGCGAAGGCCACGCCTGCGGCTACCAGTTAAAAGCGCTGCCAAGTAAAGAAGTACCATTTTTACGCCGAAAGCTTGGTATCGTTTTCCAGGATTTTCAATTGCTTACAGACCGTACCGTAGAACAAAACCTGGAATTTGTAATGAAAGCAACAGGCTGGACGGATAAGGTGCTGATAAAAGAAAAAACAATGGACGTGCTTGAAAAGGTTGGCCTGCGCTCAAAAGTGAAAAAGATGCCGCACGAACTTTCGGGCGGCGAACAGCAGCGCGTAGTTATTGCCCGTGCCCTGCTTAACGACCCTGAAATTATACTGGCAGATGAGCCAACAGGTAACCTCGATCCGGATACTTCAGAAGAAATTGTAATGTTGTTAAAACAGATCAGCCAGTCGGGCACTGCGGTTTTGGTGGCTACGCATGATTACCATATTATTAGGGCGTTCCCGTCGCGCATTATCAAATGTGAAAATGGGAAAGTATTGGAAGACGCACAAATTGCGTAGAGCGATTATAATTAGATGGGATCCCGAACTTGTTTCGGGATCCCATCTAATTAGTCGCCCTTAAGATTATCCAGTGGGTTGCCGAAACAAGTTCGGCATGATGGCTTGTTTAGATTCTGCCAACTGCCAACTCTAAAAAAACGAAATCAGCCAATAAGTGAGCGAAAAATTTAAAAAACTGACAACGTGGCAAGTTTAAGCCGATGGCAGGATACTTGTTTTGCACTTGTTGAATATGATATTTAAAAACATGCCCTGGGGTAAAAAACAGGATAAAGCATTAAAAAATATGAATAACGTGAATACAGAAGATAACCAATACGAACAAAACCCGCTTGCTGACGAATTAGGCGCTGATATTGAAGCAACCGATGCCGGAGAAACTCTTGATGAAACGCCGGGCTTGTCGGCAGAAGAAAAATTGAAAGGCGATCTGGTTGCAGCAAACGATAAATACCTGCGGCTATATGCAGAGTTCGATAACTTTCGCCGCCGTACCAATAAAGAACGCGCCGACGAAAGACTGAATGCCGGTAAAGATACCATTGTTGCCTTGTTACCTGTCCTGGATGACTTTGAGCGCGCTTTAAAAGCAATGGATACCGCAACGGATATTGTACCCGTTAAGGAGGGCGTTGCGCTTATTGCCAATAAATTAAAGAAAACATTGGCTGCAAAGGGCCTTACTGAGATGGAAGCCAAAGGCGTTATGTTCGATGCAGACATACATGAAGCAATTACCGGCATACCCGCCCCAACAGATGACTTGAAAGGTAAGGTGGTTGATGAATTAGAAAAAGGCTATTACCTTAATGATAAGGTGATACGCTTTGCTAAAGTGGTGGTAGGAAATTAATTAGTTGAAATAAGTAATTAAGTTATTGGTTATTGAGAAGAATATTCGGTTAAAACAACCCCGGATAATCTTATAATTCGATAACCTGATAACCAAAATAAAGATGGCAAAAAGAGATTATTACGACGTTCTTGGTGTTGCGAAAGGTGCCAATGCAGATGATGTTAAAAAGGCTTACCGCAAAATGGCCATTAAGTATCACCCTGATAAAAACCAGGGCGATAAGGCTGCCGAAGAAAGTTTTAAAGAGGCGGCCGAAGCTTACGAGGTATTAAGCAACCCTGAAAAGCGCCAGCGTTACGACCAGTTTGGTCATGCTGCCAACGCAAGTTCGCCAAATGGCGGCGGCTACGGCGGCGGCGGCATGAACATGGAAGATATATTTAGCCAGTTTGGCGATATATTTGGTGGCGGCAGTCCGTTCGAAGGCTTCTTTGGAGGCGGTGGTAGCCGGCAGGGTGGTGGTGGCCGCAGGGTTGCCCGCGGCAGCAACCTGCGTATAAAGGTTAAGTTAACTCTCGAAGAAATAGCTAACGGCGCAGAAAAGAAGATAAAAGTTAACAAACAAGTTAGCTGCACAACATGCGACGGTACAGGCGCAAAAGATAAATCAGCTTTTTCAACCTGCTCTACCTGTGGTGGTTCGGGCGCGGTGCGCAGGGTAACTAATACCATTTTAGGCCAGATGCAAACCACCAGTACCTGCCCCACCTGTAACGGCGAAGGAACCGTTATCACCTCTAAATGTAATGTTTGCCATGGCGACGGTGTTGTACGCGGCGAAGAGACGATCACCATAAACATACCCGCAGGTGTTAGCGAAGGCATGCAGTTAAGCATGAGCGGCAAAGGTAACGCAGCCCCCCGCGGCGGAGTACCCGGAGATTTAATCATATTGATAGAAGAATTACCGCACGAAACCTTAAAACGGGATGGTAACAATGTGGTCTATGACCTGCATATCAACTTTGTTGACGCGGCATTAGGCTCGAGTGTAGAAGTGCCGACTATTGACGGTAAGGCCAAGATCAAGATAGACCCTGGTACACAGGGCGGTAAGATATTACGCTTAAAAGGCAAAGGTGTGCCCGAAGTTAATTCTTACCATCGTGGTGATCAGTTAGTGCACATTAACATCTGGACACCAAAGGCTGTAAGCCGCGAAGAACGCGAGATACTGGAAAAATTGCAAACCTCACCAAATTTTAAGCCTAATCCCGGCAAAAACGAAAAAAGCTTTTTTGAACGGATGAAGGAATACTTTGAGTAAGGGAGAATAAATGCAAGAATCAAGACATTTTCATTAATAATAATAATTTGAAACGCCGGGACTTTTAGTTTAGGCTTTTTTTTTAGAGCGTACTACTATGGATTTACCGCGCTATCAATAGCGGTGAAAAGCCCGGAACTGAGTAAGGACCTTTAACGGACAGCCCGGCCCGGAGGGAACTCCCATATCCCTAATATTTTTTCATTTATAATTCCTCAAACCTATCACACAAATTTTCTATATACATTTAATTCCTACGAACTCAATTCCTCTCACCATTCTGTAGAACAATTCTAAATAAGATTAATCCCTTGTAATAAACATTATTAGCTGCACGTTTTGTATTTTTGTTGGCAAGTTCAGGAAAGCAGTTAATTCATGAAAAAAAGTTCTATCATCGGTATTATTGTAATTGCTGTTGCCATAGCAGTGATCATTAGTACATACTCATCTTCAAGCACTTACGGCGACTTTAAAGACGCCAAGAAAACCGAAGCACCTTTGCAGGTGGTTGGCCACCTGGTGAAAAGCAAAGAACTGCATTATGATGCTGCAAAGGATGCCAACTATTTTTCTTTCTATATGACCGATAATAAAGGCCAGGAATGTAAAATCATATTCACGGGTACCAAACCGCAGGATTTTGAACGTTCTGAACAAATTGTACTTACCGGCCAGATGCAGGGCAATGAGTTTCATGCATCAAAAATTTTAATGAAGTGCCCGTCTAAATACACGCAAGACAAGGTGGAGATCACCGAAGTAAAAGCTGCAAAGTCGGCTAACTTATAATATTAATGACTACAGCATTTAAGGGCGAACACCTTTTACCCGGCCAACTCGGCCAGTTCTTTGTTATTCTTGGTTTTGGTTCGGCACTTTTCGCCGCAATAAGCTATTATTTCGCTACCACCAATAAAGATCAGAACGACAGATCATGGCTGTTAATGGGCCGCTACAGTTATTACATTAATACTTTATCTACTGTTGGTATAGGTGCATGCCTTTTTTACATTATTTACAAGCATCTTTTTGAATATCATTATGCCTGGGCGCATTCGTCTACCAAGCTGCCGGTATATTATATTATTTCTTGCTTTTGGGAAGGCCAGGAAGGCAGCTTTTGGTTATGGACGTTCTGGCAAGCTGTGTTAGGCAACATCCTGATCTGGAAAGCGAAGAACTGGGAAAAGCCGGTAATGACGGTTATTGCGCTATCGCAAACCCTGTTAGCGTCTATGCTTATTGGTGTAGAATTATTCGGCACACGTGTAGGCAGCTCTCCATTTATTTTATTGCGCGAGGCTATTGAAGGGCCGATATTTAGCCGTTCTGATTACATGACCTTCATTAAAGATGGTAACGGCTTAAACCCGCTGCTGCAAAATTACTGGATGGTTATCCACCCTCCTACCTTGTTTTTGGGATTTGCATCTATGGTGGTCCCTTTTGCTTATGCCATTGCCGGTTTGTGGCAGCGCAAATACCGGGAATGGATCCAACCTGCCATTTCTTATTCTCTTTTCGGGGTGATGGTTTTGGGTACAGGCATTATTATGGGCTCTTTCTGGGCTTACGAATCATTAAACTTTGGCGGTTTTTGGGCCTGGGACCCGGTTGAGAATGCTTCGATGCTGCCCTGGATAACATTGATAGCTGCCATTCACGTAATGATCGTGTTTAAAAACACTGGGCATTCTTATTTTACTGCGTTATTTTTAGTGCTCATCAGTTTTGTGCTGGTGTTGTATGCCTCGTTTCTTACGCGTAGCGGCATTTTAGGTGAAACATCTGTGCATGCCTTTACAGACCTGGGCATGAAATGGCATTTGATCGTAGATGTGCTTATCTTCCTGGGTATAAGTGTAGGCCTGGTTATTGCAAGGTGGAAGGAGCTACCTATCACCAAGAAAGATGAAGAAACTTACTCACGCGAATTCTGGATGTTTGTAGGCGCTATATTTTTAGGCCTGGCTTGCTTTCATTTGGTATTGGTAACATCAATACCACTTTGGAACTGGATGTTCGGCACCAAACTGGCGCCCCCTACCGAGCCTGTAAGGCATTATAATGTAATACAGGCGTCGTTTGCGGTTATTGTGACCTTGTTGATGGGCTTTAGCCAGTTCCTGAAATATAAAAAGACGGACACCACCCGCTTTTTTATTACCACACTGGTTTATTTAGTATTTGCCGCGCTTATTGGTGCCCTGGTTGTTTACATAACCGGGATTTACCACCTGCACTTTGTTTTTACCCTGGTGATGATAGCTGCCATATATTCAATTTTAGCCAATGCGAAGGTATTTGCCGATACCATAAAAGGTAAGGGGAAACTGGTTGGCTCGGCCGTGGCTCATATAGGTTTTGGGCTGATATTGGTAGGCGCACTCATTGCTGCAGGCACCAGCACTGTGGTGTCGCAAAATAACAGTGGTATAGGTTATGGCGATGAATTTGCCAAAGGAGCCAATCCGAAGGAAAACATTATGCTTTACAAAAATCAGCCAATTAAGATGAACGACTACATTTTGACTTACATTGGCGATTCTATAGTGGCCCCTAATCATTATTTTAAGGTAGATTACAAAAAGGTTAATGCAACAGGCAAGATAACCGAAGAGTTTGTTTTGAAACCCAACTCGCAGGCTAACAACAAGATGGGCCTGGTTTCATCGCCAGATACCAAGCACTACCTTTTTCATGATCTGTATACCCATGTAACAATGGCCCCGATAAAAGGCGACCTTGATGGCGAAAACGGCGGCCATAGCGAAACAGACGACGACAAGAACTATGATGCACCGGTAACACATCAAATAGCTGTGGGCGATACCATCCGGTTTCGCGAAGGTTATATGATATTGCGCGGGTTAAATAAGGAAACACACATTCAGGATATACCTCTTAAAGGTGGCGATGTTGCCGTTGGTGCTGCGTTTGACGTTACCGCACACAACAAAACTTACAAAGCGGAGCCAGTATTTATGATAAAAGAAGGCAATGTATTTGACTTTGCGCGTAAGGTTGACGATGCCGGTTTAAAACTTCGCTTTTCGAAGATCATTCCAGAGACTAATAAGGTTGAGGTAATGGTTTATCAGCAACCGGAAAGCAAGAAAGCTTACATTGTTATGCGTGCTATTAACTTCCCTTACATTAACTTCTTTTGGTCGGGTACGGTTATTATGGTTATTGGCTTCCTGCTCTCCATTTTCCGCAGAAATAAGGAATGGAAACGCAGCGAAGAAAAATCCCAACCACAAAAATTCTAAAAAGTTTAATTTTTCAGGAAGTCGGCCATTTTCTTATTTACTAATTCAGGCTTTTCAATGCTGGGTAAATGCCTGGCATCGGGTACCGGAAAGAAATCTGCTTTCAATACACTTCTTATCGAGTCGCTATATCTAAAGGGTACTGTCTCATCTTCTCGTCCCCAGATCAACAATACCGGCTTATGTGTGCCGTTTAGGCAGGTACTGCTTTCCCTACCGTTATGTGTGTAATTATATTGAGTAGAAATTATGGCATTTCTAAATCCTTTATATGCCATCTGCACTTTGTATTTACCAACCCAGCCCGGGTGTTGCTTTGGATATTTAAAGTCTGCCAGTTGCCCCGTTGCACGGCCTTCAGAATCTGTCCCCTCTTTAAAATAGGTTAAAAGTTCGGGGGTGTTCGGAGGCGCGTTGGCGTAACCGGGGTCAAGTAATACAACCTTATTCACAAGTCCGGGATGCAGGCATACAAAATCTGCAGTAATCTCGCCCCCGAAAGATATCCCTGCCAGGCTAACCGGCGTTTTTAGATCTAACTTTTTAATAAGGTCTGTAATTTGATCCATGTATAGGGCTTTATTGTAAACTACATCCGGCCTGTCAGAAAAACCGCGTCCGTACATATCATACCGTACTACTTTAAAACCGCGTGCGGCCAGATAACCAAAGGTACCATCCCAAATAAAGTATGGTACACTAAAGCCATGCAGCAGCAACACAACTTTGCCTGTATCCGGTCCCGCAATTTGATAGTGAGTTAAGCCCGCGCTCAGCTTAACATATTTGCCGCCGGCTGCCTTGCGGTCGCTATCTGTAATGCTTTTGGTTTCTGCATTTTTAACATGGTAAAAAACAGCCGAAATAATTATTAACGCCACTATCAAAATCAAAAGTGATGAAAAGATGATCTTTATTGTCTTCATTCGGCGTGGGCTTAGAGATTGATTGCCTAATATAAGTCCAATCTTTCAATAATTGCAAACAGGTAGATTATCTTTGCAACAGATGCGCATTACAATTATTGGATCCGGTAACGTAGCTACACATTTAGGTGCAGCATTAAAGAACGCAGGCCACCGGATGGTGCAGGTGTACAGCCGTAATATTCAAGCTGCTGCGTTACTTGCCTATCATATCGGCGCAGAGCCTACAGATAACCTAAACACCCTCTTAAATACCAACGTCTTCCTCGTCGCTGTAAAAGATGATGCAATTGCAGAAGTGGCAAAACAGTTAATTAGATACAATACGCTCATTGTGCATACATCGGGCGCGGTATCATTACAAACATTAACCAATCTGACAGACAGGGCCGGTGTTTTTTATCCCCTGCAAACCTTCAGCAAAGAAAAAGAGGTAAATTTTAGAGATGTACCCTTGTGTATAGAAGGCGCCGGAGAAATTATCAAGGACAACCTTATAGAACTGGCCCAAACTATAAGCAATAAGGTACAATTGATAGACAGCGGAAAGAGAAAGATATTACACCTTGCAGCCGTGTTTGCCTGCAATTTTCCTAACTACCTGTATTACGTTGCACAACAATTGCTGCAAAATAACCAATTAGATTTCAACTTGTTAAAGCCTCTAATAGCGGAGACGGCAGATAAAATTCAGGATCGCCTGCCTTCGGCGGTACAGACCGGGCCTGCCGCGCGGGAAGATGTGCAAACCATGGCAACCCACCTGCAAATGCTTAGTGACCATGCTTTTTTACAAACGCTTTACCAATTACTAAGCGAGGGGGTAGCTAAAATGGCAAATGCGGGCAATGGCCTCCACTAATTTTGTTACTTTTGCCGCAATGAATGTTTATAATCTTAAGATAAACTTTGAGGAGAAAGACCACGAAACCGTAATACTGCCAATTGCCGAGGGCGAATCGGTCTTAGATATTTGCCTGGAAAACGGAATTGAGTTGCAGCACAATTGCGGCGGCGTTTGCGGGTGCAGTACCTGCCATGTTTATGTGAATAAAGGAATGGATAACATTCAGGAAATATCTGATAAGGAAGAAGATTTTATCGACCGTGCTATAAACCCGCGCATTACGTCGAGATTGGGCTGCCAGTGTGTGGTGATTGATGGGGATATTGAGGTTACACTACCAGACCAGTCGAACTTTATGGGTCATTGATGTTTTAATCAAACAGCTAAAAGCTGCATTAAATAAAAAATATGCAAGATAAATTTGCCCTGCCAATACATTGGAACGATTATGAAGATATTGCCATAGGTCTTTATGAAAAATTTGGTGACGATTTTAACGAGTCGAAGATTTACCGCATAAGGTTTACCGACCTGGTAGACTGGGTGATAACTATCCCAAATTTTGCCGATACCCGTGAGCAAAGTACCGAAGGCCATTTGGAGCAGATACAAAGCGCCTGGGTTTATGAATGGCGCGATAATCAATAGTTACCTCAATGCTTGATAAACTTAAAGATATAACCACGTTCATTTTTGATGTTGATGGTGTACTTACAGACGGCTCCGTTTACGTTACCGAAACCGGTGAGCAGTTCCGATCCTTTAATATAAAAGATGGTTATGCCATTCAATTGGCGGTTAAATGCGGCTACAATGTTTGTTCCATTTCTGGCAGCCGCTCAAAAATATCATTGTACCGTTTAAATAGCCTCGGTGTTCAGGATGTTTTTATTGGCGCGCATACTAAAACAGAAAACCTTAAAATATACCTGGAAGAGAAAGGGGTTACACCGCAAAATGTGCTTTATATGGGCGATGACATTCCAGATCTGGAAGCGATGAAGCAAGTGGGCCTGCCTGTTTGCCCCGCAGATGCAGCCGAAGAAATAAAAGCTATAAGCGCTTATATTTCGCCATACAATGGCGGCACCGGCTGCGTTCGCGATGTAATAGAAAAGGTGTTAAAGATACAGCAGAAATGGCTTGGCGAACAGGCGTACAGCTGGTAAGGGTTTATCTATGGTTCATAGATCGTAGCAACCGTAGGGCATTTAAATTTTATATTTCACCATGATCTATGAACCATCAACTACTATGAAATCCATACACCACCTCCCTCCTATTATTTTAGCTTCTAAATCTCCTCGCAGGCAGGAGTTGTTGAAGCTTATGGATGTAGATTTTAAGGTTGTGCTTAAAGAGGTTGACGAATCTTACCCTGCAGGGCTTACCCCTGCAGAAATTGCCGTATACATTGCCGAAAAGAAAGCCAAAGCTTACGACGAAGCTTTAGGTGATGAGATCGTGCTGACTGCTGATACCATTGTTTGTATAGACGACAAGATATTGGGCAAACCAGAGACCGAAGCGCATGCGGTTGAAATGCTGCAAACCTTATCCGGCCGCGTTCATCGGGTCATAACTGGTGTGTGCATACTTTACAAGCATCAGTACAATAAGTTCTTTGATGTATCTGAAGTGTTTTTCCGCAAACTTGCAGATGAGGAGATAAAAACCTATGTAACCCAGTATAAACCCTTTGATAAGGCAGGTGCCTACGGCATACAGGAGTGGATAGGCTTAACAGGCATTGAACGAATAAACGGTTCTTACACTAACGTGGTTGGCCTGCCTACCGAAAAGCTTTATCAGCAGTTGGTAAGGCTGATAAAATAATCTCTTAACCTTAGTCTTGTTATTCTGATTGCTAATGAAGGATCTGCTTCGTATGATAGGGATACGCCAATACATTTACGCAGAAGATCCTTCACGCCGTCAGGATGACAAATTTTTATTAGGCTACCTTACCTTCAACACATTATTGCCCCTGTTTAAATCAGGCAAAGCATTATCAGGGTCAATTTTTACTTCATTTATTTCGCGGGTCGTAGGCATGGTAAACGTATGGGTTTTTGCCTGCAGCCAGGTTTCTACAGGCACATGCATACGCAGCATACCGCCGTCTCTATAAACTACTTCAACGGTAACCGGCATAGCCATTTGTTCTTTATTGGCAATGGTTATCATGATCCCTTTTTTTGGATCGTTCTTATCGGTGTAGCGCGCGTCAATTAGCGCAGCGTCAAACTTATAATTATTATAAAACCAGCCGCGCCAAAACCAGGCAAGGTCTTCACCCGCTGCGTTTTCCATCGCACGGAAAAAGTCGTCGGGTTGCGGGTGTTTATATGCCCATTTATTTATATAATTCTTAAATGCATAATCAAACCGGTCTTTTCCTAAAATTTGCTCGCGCAGCAACACCAGGCCTAAAGCGGGTTTAAAATAAACAATGGGGTGCCTGTATTTCTCGGGTATACCATCGGCATTGGTTACGATCACAGGCGCATCAGGGTCGTTTAACACCGGCACTATTTCATCGGCGGGGTTCTCGCCACCCGGCGCATATTCGCCGTCGCGTTTTGGGGCGTATTCGCCATGGTTAAAAACGTCAGACGCGTAAACATCTATAAACGTATTAAAACCTTCGTCCATCCAGCCGTAACGGCGTTCATCAGACCCTACGATCATAGGGAACCAGTTGTGGCCAATTTCGTGCGCGGTAACCCAGTATAATTCTTTCCCTTTATCAGTAATTCCGTCGAAAACGATCCCCGGATATTCCATCCCACCTGCTATGCCCGCTTCATTAATAGCAACCGGATAAGGGTAAACAAACCACTTTTGTGAAAAATATTCTATCGACATTTTTAGGTATTCTGTAGCCCTGCCCCACGCCGCATTGCCGGCACTTTCTACGGGGTAAACAGACATTGCTAAAGATTTTTTGCCGCCGGGCAAATTAACCCTTGCCGCATCCCAAACATACGCCGCCGACGCGCCAAAGGCTACGTCGCGCGTGTTAAACATTTTAAAGTGCCAGGTTTTATTTCCGCCGGCGGGCGTTTTAACTTCATCGGCTGTACGTATCATCACCGTTTTATCGCTGCCGCGCGCAGTAGTAAGCCTGTTTTGCTGGGCAGGTGTGAGTACTTCGGCAGGATTTACCAATTCGCCAGATCCTGCCACTATCATGTTAGCAGGCAGCGTTACCTGGTAATCAAAATCGCCATACTCGCAGTAAAATTCTCCGCTACCTAAAAACGGAAGGGTATCCCAACCCTGCGAATCGTCATAAACGCACATGCGCGGGTACCATTGGGCAATTTCAAATATCTTACCGTTCTTAGTGTCTGTATAATCGGTACGGTTGCCAAAATTGCCCGGGATGGTGTACGTATAAGTGATAAGCAAATTTATCCTGGCACCGTTGGCCGTTAGCGCATGCGGCAGCCTTACCTGCATGCGGGTATCGGTAACTATATAATTAACTTTTTCTGTTTTATTGCCGCGGCTTATTTGTACCGAAGATATTTGATAGCCTTCCGTATGTTTTGGCGAGGTATAGGCGGTGGCGTGGTTAGAACGTGCATCATTTTTGTAAATGTTTTCATCTAACTGCAGCCATAAATAATCTAACTGATCGGGGCTATTGTTAGTGTAGGTAATAATTTCTGTTGCACTTAAGGTTTTAGCAGCAGTATCGAGGGTAGCTTTTAATTGATAATCGGCACGGTTTTGCCAATATTTTGGCCCGGGGTTACCATTTGCCGAATGATATTCACTCCCCTTTTGCTGGTGAAACATGGGGGCAAAAAGTGCTTGTGGGTTATAAAATGAGGTGACGGTATCTGTTGTGGCACTATGCCGCCGCTGGGCCGAAACATGATTAAAAAGCAGCAAAATGCTGCAGCAGAGGCAGATATTTATGATCTTCATACGGTAGCAAGATAGATATGGCAATATACAAATGATTTGGCATTCTATAAAGTTGTGTATCATTTACACACCAAATTTTTATAAGCGCAAGGTAGATTTCCGATTATAGTTTTTACATTTAGGCTCAAACCAATTATAAATTCTTAATTAACTGATGCCTAAACGAGTTGCCGTTATGGACCTTGGCACCAATACGTTCCATTTGCTTATAGCAGAAGGCCCGCCCGGGCATTATAAAGAATTGCAACACGATCATTTAGCTACCAAACTTGGCGAGGGCGGTATCAATAGGGGCTTTATTCAGCCCGATGCATTTGAACGGGGGCTGCAGGCCATGCAAACCTTTCGCAAGCATATAGATGAGTACGGAGTAACGGAGATAAGGGCTATAGCTACATCCGCGTTGCGGAACGCGGCTAACGGGAAGGATTTTATTGACATGGTGAACAAAGATTCACATATAGTCATAGAAATTATTGACGGCGACCGGGAAGCCGGATATATTTTTAAAGGTGTTCAATCTTGCGGGATATTGAACGATAAGCGCAGCCTGATACTCGATATAGGCGGCGGCAGCATTGAATTTATTATTGCCAATAGTGAACGGATATTTTGGAAACGAAGCTTCGAAGTAGGCGCCGCGCGTTTAATGGATAAGTTTCATCAGAGTGATGGCCCCATTACCGAACAAGCGATTGCCGACTTGCAAAATTATCTTGACCGGGAGATAAAAGATTTTTTTATTGCCGTTGCGGGCATCTCTATAGACAATATTATTGGCTCTTCGGGAGCTTTTGAAACCTTTGCCGAAATAGCGGAACGCAACAAGGGGAACAATTTCAACTTGAAGGCCCTTACCACTTATGAATTCGACGAAAACTCTTTTATCGGCCTGCTTAACTATTTTATTTGCTCATCGCATAAGGAACGGGCTGCTAATCCTTACATCATTTCTGTTAGAGTAGATATGATCGTTATGGCAGCAGTTGTTACAAGGTATATTATGCAAAAACTTAACATTAAAAAGGTTGCCATGTCTGTATATTCACTAAAGGAAGGCGTTTTGGCAGAAATGCTGGCTTAAACCTCAAAATTAACCTTGCCAGTAGAAAACGAGATATTCATAAAATTAAAAATCCCGGTGAACGGGACTTTTAATTTAGAAACTATATTTAGAGGGTTGATTGCTTTTAGTTATACACCTTTACCAGGTAAACGTAATTCTGCAGTTTTTTTATCTGCTGCGTGCGGGTTAAGCCGGCCATCATATTTTTACTGTTGATCACCAGCTTTTTACTTAGCGAATCGGCAGGGATATTTTTAATTGCTTTAAGCAAATACTCAGATTTAATGGCAAATGCCGCACCTTCCATTAAGCTTTGCTTACCACTAATAATGCCGATGATGTTACCGCGGCTATCCAGTAACGGGCCGCCGCTGTTACCCGGGTTAACCGGTATGGAAACCTGGTAAGATGTTGTATCGTCCTGAAAACCAGTTGATGAAGCCAAAACCCCAAAGCCACCCACAAAGGTATTGCGCGGGTAACCGCCTGTGTAAACCTCTTCACCAATATCGGCCTTAGAACGTTTAAAAGCGTAAGGAACAGGCGCCTGATTTTTGAAGGTCGAATCATCTATCCTCAACAAGGCCACGTCATATTGCGGTTCGCTGTAGATCACGTGGGCATGGAAAGAATCTCCCGCCTGGTTTTGAACATCTATATTATCTGCACCACTAACCACGTGATAATTGGTAATGATATAGCCGTTAGCGGTAATGGCAAAGCCCGTACCTTCAAATTTAGCAGGTTCAACCACCTTTTTCCCCTTTTTAATATCGTTAATTAAGGCAGTAGTAGAGCGGTTTAACTTTTCTGTAGACCGTTTGTAGTTTTCTACCTGCATACGCAGTTGCGTATAATTAGAATTGGCGCTCCTGAAATAGCCAGTAAAAAACAAGGTGGCCAGCATTGCAAAAATAGCTATAGATGCCGCTACCGATATTTTAGAATGATGGTTACGCCACAACTGCACAACCAGTGGCGGGCGTTCGGTTAATTCTTCTTTAAGGGCATGAACATCTATATCATTATGTATAGCATTTAACCGCGTTTCCAGGTCGCGGCGCTCACTGTATTGTTTAAGCATACCTATAAACCGGCTATGCTCATTAAAACGCGCTTCTATAGCAGCATTTCCATTACGGAGTGTATCAAATGACGCACGCTCGCCCGCATTCATATCGCCGTTGAGGTAACGTTCTATTTCTTCCTGCAATTGCTTTTCATCCATAAACTTCCTTTCCTAACTACGGCTGAAAAAATAGTTTTTTCAGCCTCTGCAAACACTTGTATTTCTGGGTTTTGGCATTATCTGCATTGGTGTACCCAAAACGTTCGCATATATCCTGCATGCTTTTTTCATGCATATAAAAATCTTCTATAATGGTTTTGCAGGGCTCGCCGAGTAATGCAAGCGCGCCTTCCATTTTTGTAAACTGTATATCGCGGTCATGATGTTTTTCAACCTCGTCTTCAACCGGCAAATAATCCTGAAAGTCTTTAATATCACCTTCATACCGGCTCATTTGATTTAGCCTCTTGAGCCAAAGCCGCCTGCTTACAGAGTAGATAAATGTTTTAAGTTTGCTGCTTAATTCAAAATCTCCCGCCTTAACCTTATTATAAAGAACAATTATGGCTTCCTGATAAATATCCTTTGCATCTGCCGTGGTGCCGTTATTATTGATGATCAATTGTAAGATCATCGGAAAATAAGCTACATACACACGTTCTAACACATTCCCAGAGTTGTTTAATATGCCGAGTATTACCTCGCTGTCTGCTGGGGCTGAACCTTTTATCTCTTTGCTCACTACTTAATACTATTTACAGGGAATGGTAACCCAAGATTGTTAAAAATAATTAAATTAAAATAATAAAAATGTAGGGTTACCTTTTAACATTCCGGGTATTAACAAGCGGTAACTTATTAATAATAAAAATAAAAATTGTTATGAAAAACATCGCAAAATTAGGCTTGGTAGCCGTTGTAGCATTATCATTTGCAGCATGCTCTGGTAAAAAAACCAGCAGCTCTACAGATTCAACTAAAGTTGATTCTTCTGCAACAACCACAACTGTTGACACTACAGCTAAGAAGGATTCGGCTAAAGCTGATACTTCTAAAATGATGAAAGACACTACCAAGAAAATGTAATTTGTCTGGGGGGGTCAGGTTTATTGATCCAAAAAGAAAGGTAACCTCAAAAGGGTTACCTTTCTTTGTTTACGGTATTAATGTTTTTAACTAACAACCAAAAACAATGAAAAATTTATTTAAAGCCTCATTTCTTGTATTAGCCGTTTCTGCTTCACTTGTTGCTTGTAAAGGCAGCGGTTCTGGTTCTGCTACAGACACTGCCAAAGCCGACTCGTCAGTTAAAACAACTTCAGATTCTACAGTTAAGGTAGATTCTGCAAAGAAAGACACCATGAAAACCGACACTTCTAAAATGAAGAAAGACACGGTTTCTAAAAAAACAGTTAGCAAAACTGTTGTGAAGAAAGACGTTACAAAGAAAATGTAACTTCATTTTTCGTAAAGAAAAAGGGTAATCTTTAAATTATTTTTAATTTAAGGGTTACCTTTTTTTATTTACAGTATTAAGAGAAAACTATTAATTCACTTAAACTAACAAAAAATGAAAAATGCATTTAAATTAGGCATTGTTGCCTTAGCTATTTCTGCTTCTATGGTTGCATGTAAAGGCAGCGGCTCTAAAACTGCTACAGACTCTACTGCTAAAATGGATTCAATGAAGACTGATTCTTCAGCTAAAATGGATTCTGTAAAGAAAGACAGCAGCAAAATGACCAAAATGGCTGACACCACTAAAATGATGAAGAAAGACACTACTAAAAAGAAAATGTAATTCTTCTGTTTTACCAAACAAAAAAGGGTCTTTAAGCAACTAAAGGCCCTTTTTTTGTCTTATAATTATTTCTTCGCAGCGGCAGTATCTGTTTTTGCCGGGGCGGCTATCACGGCCGCAGCAGGTGTAATAGTAACGGATCGTACTTTCATGTGTGTAGTATCTTTACCAACCAACACACCGCCCGATGCATCGTTGGATACCATTGTAGCTTCGCCCGTTGCGTGGGTAACTATAGATGTATCTATATTAGCCTTAACATTAAAATTAGAATCTACCTTAACAGAATCTACACCACCGCCGGTTGCGTGATCGCCACCGCAAGAATTTAGCCCTACGCAGGCTATAGCCGTTAGTAAAATAAGCTTATAAGTTTTCATTAATTGTTTGTGTTGATTGATGGCACAATATTAAATACATTTTAATTAAAAAAAGGATACTGATTGCTCAATATCCTCTGTTATTATTAGGTTAAAAAAATTATTCAGCATTCTCATATTGATCTCTAAGCGCTTTAATATCATCATGCGCCTGGTCAATCGCTATTTTTTGGTTAGAGATAATATCTTTAATAAAAGCCGGCAAGTGCTCTTCATCCAAAGCTGTTGCATAGGCTTTTTTAATGGCATCCTCACCAAATTCACATTCTTCTAACACGCTTTTAGTGCTGTGTCCGGTAAATGCGGCCTTAACCTGTAACCAGGTCCTGTGCAGCGAACCGCTTGTGCTGGTAGTATTTTCAATATCGGCCCCCAAAACCTGAATTTCCTGGCCAAGCTCCATTTTGTTTTGCTGGCTCTCTCCTATAAGGCTGGTAAATAATTCTTTTAGGTCTTCGTTGCCTTCTTCCAGATCAAGGGTTGCCTTTTCGTAACCTTCTATCCTATCATTATTAATCTTTACAAGATCATTCAATGTTTCCAGTGTTGCTGTTGTGTTTTCCATAGTAGTTAATAAACCCTCCGGTAATTAAATTGTTTAATTTAAAGTGAATTAATTCTTCCCCCTAAACATCGAGAACAGCCACACCAGAATAAGGATAATAACAACAACGGCAATAATGCCTACTGCAGCCCCCGCTTTAAAAATTCCGCCTACAACGGCGCAGCCATTAAAGAACATCATGGCTATTGCAAGTAAAAGTACAGGTAAACGTTTCATATATAATGTTTTAATAAGTGATGTAATAAGCAATACAATAACTGTACCTTTTATTACATCAGCTTATAAACTGTTTTTTATTTACCGGCAAACGCAGCCTTAAGCTGGCTTACTGCATACATTTCGGCATCTTTTGCCTGTGGTACAACAGCGCCCATCCCAAAAAATTCGTGGGTTACACCATCATAATTCTTACTGTCGGTTTTAACGCCTGCAGCTTTCAACTTATCAACCAGGGCCATGCCTTCGCTTTGCAGCGGGTCAATTTCGTCTGTAATAACAGTGCTGATTATTGCCATACTTACCCTTGCAAAACGGAAAGATATAGTGATGCCGGTTAAGGCCTTTTGGAGTGCGGTTTTATTTATGGCCCCCATTGTAGGTCTCATTTTTTACCTGCGTTACGGCTTTAAGAACAATAGCCGCGACATTAAAAAATATTAAGGGTGTTTTTCTTTCTTTAAAAACTTCATTACACTCCCCGCAACAACTCCGCCCGTTAAATAATATAGTACAGCTAAAACCTGCGTTTGCGGTGTACGGTTACTTTGTTTGGCATCCAATCCCAAAGGCCCCGGCAAATAAACAGCGCCAACACCGGCGGCTAAACCAAGCACTGCCCCTTTTAACACCACATTCTTTTTTCCTAACCCCGCCGCACTGTAATAAATTGCATTACTCAACACATCGCTTGCCATAGTTATGTAGTACAGCTTATCGCCGGCCGGTATTGGGACTTTTAATTCCCGGCCAATTTTTTTTAAACTTTCCATGCCCAGCAAGTCCATCCGCGGTGCGTGGTAAGCATCTTCATGTTTAACCAATTGGTGCAAAGCGGTAAGCACGCAAGCACCTGCAAAGCCGCCGGTTAGCGCAATCATAGTTTTCATTTTATTTAGTGGGCTTGTTATAAAGGGTGCGTAATTTATTTTTGGCTTTTTCTAAAGGTTCTTTTTCTTTCCTGGTTAAATTTTTGCCCGCCCGGTTGATGTAAAAATTAAGCATAGACATGGCCGACTGGAACCCAGAGGCTTTTTTACGGTCGCTTTCTTCTGCCGAATGTTTTAGGGATGACGCTATCTTTTGCGGGTCTTTAGATTTAAAGACCTCCTTTTTCAGGTCGAGTGCATCGCTCTCTTTGGTGACCTTTGCCGACCATTTCTTTTTGCCGCGTTCAACTTGCTTAGCCATATTCTTTTGCTTTATTATCATTATCAACAGCTGTACATTCTAATTGTTGAGGCAGGTTTTTACTATTTTGCGCAAAATGAACAATCCGCTGTTATCCATAGATCGCGTCAGTGCAGTTTTAAGTGGCAAGGTTATATTAGAAGCTATTAGCCTTAATGTAAACAGTGGGCAGCATTTAGCCATAACAGGTAAAAGCGGCTCGGGGAAAAGCATTTTATTAAAGGCCATCGCTGGTATGCAAGGTTTATCGGGTGGTTCTATTGCGTATGGCTTTAATTTGTATGATAGTTCTAACGGTATACCGCAGTCGCCGTTAAAGCACATTGCCCTTATTCAATCCAGGCATCACTTTAAAAACAGCGCTAATAGCGCCGTTCTTTACTACCAGCAGCGTTATAACTCATCCGATTCGGAAAATGCACTTACGGTTGAGCAGTATTTAGCATCTGTACAGTCCCGGAAAACAGATGGAAATTGGGATCTGCAAAAGGTTGTTAACCGCCTGAGGTTAAAAGGGCTTTATGATAAGCAGATCATCAAACTATCTAACGGTGAAACTAAACGCCTAAGGCTGGCGGCTGCGTTGCTTAAACGCCCCGCGTTATTATTGTTAGATGAGCCATTAACAGGCCTGGATATGAATTCCCGCGTTGATTTTAATTTGTTGCTGAATGAAATTTCTGCATCGGGTATTACTGTTATCATAGCTACTTCGGGCCAGGAAATACCGGATATTATAGGCCGTGTAGTAGTTTTAGAGAACGGTAAGCTAACACAAATAATTGATCGCAAAGACTTTAACCCCGAAAATTTCTTACCGGAATTTACACCGACGAATATTAACACGGCTGAAATTGAAGCATTGTTAAGTTTTCAAAAGCGCCCGGCATTTGATTATATCATTAAAATGGCAGCGGTTAACGTAAAATATGGGGAAGTAGTTGTGCTTAAAAACGTTAGCTGGCGAGTTAAACAAGGTGAACGGTGGGCATTGCTGGGGCCAAACGGTGCAGGTAAATCTACCCTACTGAGTTTGGTTTACGGCGACAATCCGCAAGGTTATGCAAATAACATCATCCTGTTCGACAAAAAGCGCGGTACCGGCGAGACCATCTGGGATATTAAACGCCAATGCGGTTTCGTATCGCCCGAGCTTTTTCAATATTTCCCTGCAGATAATAATTGCCTGCAGATTATAGAATCGGGCTTCTATGATACACTGGGCCTTTTCCGCATAAGCGACCCGCAGCGGTATGCCCTCGCTTTGCGCTGGATGAAGATCTTGAACATTGAACAATACGCGCATTATTTGCTGAAAAACATCCCGGTGAGTGCCCAGCGGCTATGCCTGCTGGCGAGGGCGCTGGTAAAAAACCCTGCCCTGCTGATACTCGACGAACCCTGCCAGGGAATGGATGAGCAGCAAGTGGACCTGTTTAAACAGATAATAGACTTTATATGCGAAAAAAGCAACCTTACACTCATCTACGTAACCCATTACCGGTATGAAATACCGGATGCAGTAGATCGTTACTTAAGATTAGATAAAGGCGAGGTAATTAAATAACGGAGCACCTTTTAACGGCACGTCTTTATTGGTTATTGGTTTGTAAAAGTTTCGCTTAACCTTGTTTTTTCTCTGTTCCTTTTACCATTCTCCTTTCAACAGCGTATCTTCGTAGTATGAATACAGCCGGTCTGTTACAGCGTGCATTAGCCTTTAATTTTCTAAGTATTGAAGAAGGTATGTTTTTGTACCACAATGCTTCTACTCCCGATCTGATGTATACCGCTAATGAGCTGCGCAAGATCCAGGTGCCGCATGGTAAGGTAACCTGGCAGATAGACCGCAACGTTAATACTACCAATGTTTGCATAGCCAATTGCAAGTTTTGTAACTTTTTTCGCAGGCCGGGGCACGAAGACAGCTACATTACAGATATTGAAACTTATAAACGCAAAATAGAGGAAACCTTTAAATTCGGCGGCGATCAACTCCTTTTACAGGGTGGCCACCACCCCGATCTTGGGTTGGCTTTTTATGCAGATCTTTTCCGTAAGCTAAAGGAACTTTACCCCGATCTGAAACTGCACTCTTTAGGCCCGCCCGAGATTGCCCATGTTGCTAAATTAGAAGGCATGAGCCATTACGATGTGCTTAAGGCATTGCAGGAATCTGGGTTGGATTCTTTACCGGGTGCAGGTGCAGAAATATTAAATGACCGCGTGCGCCGGCTTATATCTAAAGGTAAATGCGGGGGTAAAGAATGGCTGGATGTAATGCGCGCCGCGCACAAGCTAAACCTGCCAACATCGGCTACGATGATGTTCGGCCATGTAGAAACCATTGAAGAACGCTTTGAGCACCTGGTTTGGATACGCGAAGTGCAGTCAGAAAAACCGGAAGGCAATTATGGTTTTACCGCTTTTATTCCATGGCCGTTTCAAGACGATGGCACGTTGCTGCGCAAAGTACGGGGCATAACTAATAATGTAACCGGCGACGAATATATCCGCATGATCGCTTTAAGCCGTATCATGCTGCCAAACATTAAAAACATACAGGCATCATGGCTCACGGTTGGCAAACAAGTTGCACAGCTATGCCTCCATGCAGGTGCAAATGATTTCGGTTCTATCATGATCGAAGAAAATGTAGTATCTGCAGCGGGTGCACCGCACCGTTTTACCGCCAAAGGCATACAAACGGCAATACACGAGGCCGGCTTCGAATCGCAGTTACGGAATCAAAAATATCAATGGCGTGAATTAACCATTGCACCTGAAGAACAGGTGATCGATTATTAAACCCCTGCCCTAAAGGGCACAGAAGTGCAATCAATTGATTAAACCCGAATAATTGACGGCTAACTAAGAGCTAATCATACTATTATCGCTCAAATTCGTTATCAATACAAACGTTTTCCGTTAGCTAACTAAGGCCGGGTCACAAAAAAAGGCCGGACTTACTCTCGCAGCTTATCCGACCCTACATCTACCTATGAAAAACAGCCCTTTGTAGGGCATTTACTACTTATTCAAGACTTGTGCCACGGGCACAACATTAACTATATGGCAAAAAATTGGGTTTTCAGAATAATGTTTTAAACTATGTGGAATATTATCCGCTTAAATAGATGATAATTTTCTACAAACTAAAAAGGCATCCGTTACATACGGATGCCTTTTACATTTGCAATCAATTAGTGTTACGGCTTGATAAACAAAGACAATATTGCCTGTACAGAAGGTTTATCTAACGGCTCATCAAAAGATTCGGTTGCAACGCTTACAGGTGTAGTGCCTATACTTGCAGGTAAGGTTGTTAAATTTACCCCTCCTTGCGTTACATTGTCTTCTCCCGCGTAAACCGGCGCTGCTGCCGCTACGGTTATACCGCTGTTAGTGCCTGTTATCCAGGGCTTTATTCCAATACCGCGGGTTTGGCGTATATAACGCAAGTGCGATGCATGGCGTGCCTCAACAGAGTGTATGTTAAGCGCGGCTGTTAACACAACCTGGTTACCTAATAAATTACCCGCCTGGCCTTTATAAGCCCTAACACCATTATCTTCAAAAGCTTGCGCCAATGCTAAAAATGTATCGTAGCTGGTTTCTACAGATGCAAAAGGGCCGTTACCGGAACCACTGCCACCGCTAAAATCAAAAGTAGGCGATGTAATGGCTGCACTGCCAAGCTGTGATTTTAAAAATTTAACGTGGTTGTTTTCGTCAACTGTAATAATCTGCAAGCCTGGCAGGTCCTTAGCAGGGATGTATGACTTGGTTGTGTATTTGTTGTAGTAAGCAGACTCCAGGTATTCTGCAGTTAAGGCAAAATTAAGTACATCTGTAACACTGCTTGTTGCGGTTTGCCCGTAAGCCTTTTTAAATAAAGTACTAAATGCAAACGGAAGCGCTGCAACGGCCACTTTTGAGCCAAAGCTCGTGATATTTTTTATGGCGGCGCGTCGCGGGCTAATCCTGTCCTGAAACTCCGGATCGGCCAGGTTTATATCTTCTATTAAGTTTAATAAATTCATGATAATTTCTTTTAAAGATTAATAAATACCTAAGGCAGGGGCCGACAGCTTTTTATTTACTAAATATGAGTTAGCTATCGGGATCACCTGTGCCGGCGTTTTCGAAAATTCGAGGCTGGTATTTGAAATATCTACCACCGACGAGTCAACAAATGTATTGTATTGGATCAAATCGCGTATCAAGGCTGCGTGGCGTGCCTCTACAGAAACAATTTTGCCCGCTAAACCCAAATAAGTAACGTTTTGAATCAAATAGCCTGCACCGTTATAGGCAGATACACCAAGATCTTCAAAAGATTTAGCAGCGCTTAAAACGCTCGTTCTATCTGCAAAGTTAATGCTGCTAAAATTAGCCTGAAGTGCAGGAATAGCGTTGCCTGCCAGCGCTGCCTTAAAGAATTCGCGGTGGCAAACTTCGTGGTCACGTATATCTGTTAAAAAGGCAGTTTCTGCCGCAGAAATACCTGAATACGGCGTTGTTGTTACCTGCGTATAAAAAGCGGCCTCTAATTGCTCCAGCGCGTAGGCATAATTTAATACGGCAATGTCGCCAGTACCAAGATCATAATGATCATTATCAACCCCGCCGGGGTTTTTTTTGCAGGATGCTGCGGTGAGTACGCCGGCCGCTACCGCTGCTCCCGTACCTGCATAGCGCAGAAACTGGCGCCTGGCCATTCCTTCACCATTTAAATTTTGTGTAATTGTTTTCATAAAGAGATAAATTCAATTGATAGAATAATAATTTCTCTTTATAATACATATTATGTTGTTTAGGTTTTTATTATTTGAAATCTTTTACAACTTATAAGAATAAACAAAAAAAGGCATCCAATTTACGGATGCCTTTATCAAGTTATTAGCCCGGCTAAATTACATTATAAATGGAGCTACTATAGTTAATACTGTTGGCATATCTAAAGGCTCATCAAAACCTTCAATTGCGGCAGTAAGAGATGTTGTGCCGGTTACGGCAGGCAGCGTGGTTATATTAACCCCACCTTGGGTAATGTTATTTTCGCCTGCATAATTCGCATTTACTGCAGCAATGCCTGTATCGTTAGATACTGTTGCACTGCCGGATATCCAAGGCTTAATTACCTGCCCGTTAAAGCCTTTAAAGCCTTTAGTAGCTAACAAGTAACGTATTGCAGATGCGTGACGCGCTTCAACTGCATGTATTTGCAATGCGGCGGTTAACGGTACCTGGTTTTGTAATAAATTACCGGCCTGGCCTTTGTATGCACGTACACCTGTATCTTCAAATGCTAAAGATACCGCAAGATAAGTGTTGTAGTTTGTCAGTACATCGGGGAAGGTACCTTTAGCTGTAAGATCAAACTTCGGTGAAACAACAGCCGCACCACCTAACACACCTTGCAAAAATTTAACGTGCGCATTTTCGTGCGCAGCTATTGTTGTAAAATAACCTGTTTTATCAGCAGCAGGTATCAAATTTGCCTGTGCTACACCGGTATTGTAAAAATATGACTCCAAATACTCGAGTGTTAACGCAAAGTTTAACACTGTTTGTACGCTGGCAGTTGTTGTTTGGCCATAAGCCTTTTTAAACAAAGTGGTAAATGCAAACGGTGCAGCCGCAGCGGCAACCTTTGAACCAAAGCTCGTGATGTTTTTAATGGCAGCACGGCGCGGGCTTATCCTATCCTGAAATTCCGGATCGGCCTTTTCTATTTGTTCTAATATGTTGAAAAAATCCATGATTTTGTCTGGTTAAATTGATTAATAAATACCTAAAGCAGGTGCTGAAATTTTGATACCGGTTAAAAAGCTATTAGCCGTTGGTATAACCTGTGCAGGTGTAAACGCCCTGTCTAATGCGTTAGCATCCAGTACGGTTGTATCGGCAAAAGAACCATAAGATAATAAATTACGGATCAGCGATGCGTGGCGTGCTTCAACAGAAACAATTTTACCGGCTAATGCAAGGTAAGCAACGTTCTGGATAAGGTAACCTGCGCCGTTATAGGCGGCAACGCCCAGATCTTCGAAATTTTTAGCCGCGGTTAATACACTTGTACGGTCGGCAAAATTAATAGAGCTGAAGTTAGGTGTTAGTGCAGGGATGGCATTACCGGCCAATGCTGCCTTAAAAAACTCGCGGTGAGAAACTTCGTGGTCGCGCACGTCTGTAAGGTAAGCGGTTTCAGATGCACTTATGCCTGCATATGGGCTGGCAGACACCTGGATATAAAATGCGGCTTCTAATTGTTCAAGCGCATATGCGTAATTTAAGATAGCAATGTCGCCCGTACCAACGTCCACATGGTCGTTGTCAACTCCGGCAGTGGATTTTTTGCAGGAAGCCACAGAAATGACGCCTGCCGCCATTGCTGCACCTGTTCCTGCATAGCGCAGAAACTGGCGTCTTGCCATTCCTTCACTTTGAGGATCTTCAATAAGTGTTTTCATAAGATGTATTTGATTAGCAATTAAATTTGTGAATTAAATGTATAACCAATTACGAGGTAAATGGTTAGGCAGTTTTAAAGCAACACCTACATTATTGCTATATTAGAAGCTCGAAATGGAAGATATTGAGCAATATTTAGAGGCTTTGATCTTTGCATCTGAGCAAAGTATAAGGTTAGAAGAACTGCAATACTGCCTCCAATGCGTATTAGGCGAAGATTACGATCAACAGGCTATCGAAAAAGCACTTACAACCATTAGGAGTAAGTTTTCTGACGGGAAATTTGCCATTGAACTGGTGAAATTGGGAAATGGGTACCAATTTTTAACAAAAAAGAAATATCACGGTATTATAAACCAACTGCAATTACAGCGTTCTAAGAAAAAACTCAGCCAGGCGGCAATAGAAACCTTAGCTATTATTGCCTACCGCCAACCAGTAACCCGGGCAGATATTGAGCAGATACGCGGGGTAAACTGCGATTATACCATACAAAGGCTTTTAGAAAAAGAACTGATCACCATCGCCGGGAAGGCAGATACCGTTGGTAAACCTATATTATACAGTACGAGTTTATTATTTATGGATTATTTTGGCATTAATGATATTGATGAATTGCCGCAAATGAAAGAATTAGTAAACGGGAATGATACTGTTGGCCACCGCCCGGAATAATTATATTTTTTTTAATTAAGATTTTTGTTGTTTTGGATAAACATTAAATTTGTTAAACAAGCTATAACACCTTAATACATTGCTTATACAATTATTTTAAGTTTATCGCGATGACAAAGCCCCTGAAAAACCAACGCACCGAACACGATCCAAATACTGCAGCCAGAGAAAAACCGGCACAGCCAGCAATGGACAAACCCAATAAAGCTGATGATGACGATGACGAAGATTTTGGGGGCTCTTTAGACGATATAGATTATGAGAACCTTGATTATGATGATGAAGAAGAATACTAAAAAAAGCGATATATATTTACAGGCATCCATTAACTAATGGGTGCCTTTTTTCGTCTGCATTTAAAATGATCTGTACAGAAGTAACCGATAAACAAGCAGTAAAGCAATTTTTAAATGTGGCGCGGCTTATTTACAAAGGCGATGGCAACTGGATATGCCCCTTAGATAACGAGGTGGAAGCGGTATTTGATCGGGAAAAGAACAGTTTTCATCAGCATGGCTCCATTACCAGATGGGTTTTAAAAGATGCTGCTGGTAAAGTAGTGGGCCGCATTGCAGCCTTTGTAAACGAAAAAAAAGCTTATGATAACGAGCAGCCTACCGGGGGCATCGGTTTTTTTGAATGCATAAACGATTTAAAGGCTGCGTTTACTTTATTTGATACCGCAAAGGGATGGCTTAGCGGCAAAGGAATGAAGGCAATGGACGGCCCCATAAATTTTGGAGAGAATGATAGCAACTGGGGGCTGCTGGTAGACGGTTTTGTACCTGCATCATACGGCATGAACTATAACCCGCCCTATTATTTATCGTTATTTGAGGCTTATGGTTTTAAAATTCAATACGGGCAAATTACCAATAAACTTAAAGTATATAACGAGTTTCCGGAGCGGTTTACAAAAATAGCGCAGTGGGTAGCCAAAAAACCCGGCTACGAGTTTAAACGCCTCGACCCAAAAAATATAAACAAGTTTGCTGCTGATTTTAAGGAAATTTATAACGACGCCTGGCAGGATTTCGAAAATTTTGCGCCCATTACAGAAGACGCCATTTTGAATAGTTTTAGGCAGATGAAACCTATTATGGACCCAAACCTCATCTGGTTTACCTACATAAACGCCGAACCGGCATCGGCTATTGTAATATTGCCAGATGCAAACCAGATGATCAAAAATCTTAATGGTAAACTTAATCTGTTGGGCAAATTAAAATTTGCTTATAACCGCTGGAGGGGCGTATCCGAAATGCGGGCTGTGGTAATGGGCACCAAGAAAAGATTTCAAAATCTCGGTCTTGAATCGGCCATGTTCATTAAACTAAAGGAATATGTATATCCGCTTAACCAGTACCATGACCTGGAGCTTTCGTGGGTTGGCGATTTTAATCACAAAATGCTTGCACTGCACGATGCCATGGGTGCAACTTTTAGCAAAAAGCATGTAACCATGCGTTATATTTTTTAAACAAAAAACCCGGCTATTGCCGGGTTTTAATATTATAGTAAAGTTTGCGGCTTAAGCGCTTACTTTGCTTTGCCTAAGTTCTTCAAAAAGTTCTATAACTTTCTTTTGCAGATCAATAACTTCGGTTTCTCTATCCATCAGTTTCTTGTTCACAGATTCTAACTCGGTTGCATACTTCAACTCACCTTCGGCATCATTAAAGGTAAGTAATTGAACCACCGACATCTCGAAAAGATCAGCTATCTGCTCAAGCCGCGAAAGGTTTATGTCTGTAATACCTGTTTCAATTTTAGAAAATGCAGGTATCGAAATGTCTAATCTTTTAGCAACATCTTCCTGACTCCAGCCCTTTTGGTGGCGCAATAATCTGATTTTTTTTCCCAGTGTTTTCATTTTAAATTATTTAAGGATTTAAGTTTCTCAATAGTTAATAAAGTTACAATAATATTTCGGAATAAAAATTAATTTGTAAAAAATATCTTTTTCAACACTCTTTTAATAACTCATTAACAGCAATTTATACGTGCCAAATATGAACAAACCCATAATAAATGAAACTTAAAAATATTGCCCCTGTTATAATAAAGTGGATAATAAACCCTCATATTTAAGTTTTAATACAGCTGTATATGCATGGAAACCCGATATAAATTACCGCGACCACCCAACAAAATATCGCGTTGGCAAAGGCGAGCAAGGCGTGTTAATTTGCCAACCGTACAAATCTGAAATTGGCCGGTACTGGCGATTTAAAACCACGGTAATTGCTTTAGAAAGCAGCGACAAAATTTACAAACTGTTTCTCCAATACCTGAAGCATAACGACTTTGTAGGTGCCGATATGGCCCGCAAATATTTGCAGATGGGTTATACCCGGGCACGCCGCTACGCCAATTATAAAGGCGGAAAAAAATATGACGAAACTAAAGACTATAAACAATTGGAACGTGGCACCGGAGACCCCGAAAAAGCTGAAGCTGCTGATGTTTTTTACAAAAAATGGAAGAAAGCTGAAGCCAATGAGCAGTATGCAATGATGAAGGTGGAATGGAAAAAGTTGAGGGGTTAAATTAAATTTGTCTTCCTAAACACTAATACCCACTTACTTGGGTTGAATAAAAAAACAACCGTGTCATACGGAGGCACCTAAAGTATGGTGTAGTGGCCTGCCCGCTATGCTTTGGGTGCCTCAGCACCCATTTATACTTGTCACAAAATTTCTTTCATAAATTTCGCCGCAACCCAATCTTTCATTTTCTTATGGCTGATGTAGTTCATGCCGTATTTACCGGCTTCGGCTTTGATTATAGCTAAGTCGGGCGTTTCATAGAAACCGCTTAAGTAGATCTCCCCTCCCGGCTTTAGCGCTTCATTATAACACACCATTTGGTCAATTAAAATGTTGCGGTTGATGTTGGCTAATATCGTATCATATAGTACACCAGGAATAGTTTCCTTTGAACCGCATAATGCTGTAATATTACCACCATCGTTTAGTTTTGAATTTTCGATAGTGCTGTCGTAACAAACCGGGTCAAAATCTATCGCTGTAATTTCTGCGGCACCTAATTTAGACGCCAGGATAGCTAAAATGCCTGTTCCGCAGCCCATATCTAACACATTTTTATCCTTCAGACCCGCTTCCAGTAAATGGGCCATCATCATGGTTGTGGTTTCATGGTGGCCGGTGCCGAAAGCCATTTTAGGGTCGATGATGATCTCATAAGGGAAACTTGCATCCGGCTTGTGGAAAGTTGCCCTTACCCTAACCTGATTGCCAACCTGCATGGGCTCGAAGTTGCGCTCCCACTCTTCGTTCCAGTTTTTTTGCGGGATGTGATTAACCTCGTAACTAAACTCAAACATTTCTTTAAAAGGAAACAAAGTTTCATCTACTGCTGCCTGCTCAAAGCTATCTGCCAACACGTAAGCCTTAAAACCCTGTTCAGTTTCCTCAAAGGTATCAAACCCGGCATCGCCAAGCGCATCTATCAAAAGATCGTGCTGGTAATCCTCATGAGTTGGGAGGGTAAATGTTAGTTCGTAGTAATCCATTTCGGTTGTAAGTTGTCAGTTGTGAGTTGTCAGGACAAGCTCTCGCAACTGACAACCCATAACTGACAACTGAACATTAATTAAACACCTTAACTATATCTAAAAAATCGCGCGATTTCAAGGATGCGCCGCCGATAAGGCCGCCGTCGATATCTGCCTGGGCAAACAGCTCCGGGGCATTTTTGGGGTTACAGCTGCCGCCGTAAAGTATGGTGGTATTATCTGCAATTTCCTGATTATAAGCTTCGGCAATTTCATTGCGGATAAATGCATGGATTTCCTGCGCCTGGTGAGATGTAGCGGTTTTACCGGTACCAATGGCCCAAACAGGCTCATAAGCTAAAACCAATTGCGAAAATTCATCGTTCGATAAATGAAATATCCCCTCTTTAAGCTGGGTCTTGATCACATCGAAATACTGATCTGCTTCGCGCTCATCTAAGGTTTCACCTATGCAAAAAATCGGTATCAAGCCGTTCTTCAAAGCTGTATCGGTTTTAGCGGCCAGCAGGTCATTGGTTTCGCCAAAATACTGGCGGCGCTCTGAGTGGCCCAGGATCACATACGCCGCGCCGGTAGATTTTACCATTTTAGCAGAAATTTCGCCTGTATATGCGCCCGCTTCTGCCTGATGACAGTTTTGCGCGCCTATGGCCACTTTAGTATATCCTTTGGCTAATTGCGACAGGCTATGTAAATGAATGAAGGGACTGCATACTACAGCGGTTTGTGAGCCGGTTATCTCGTCTTTTACCATGTTCACTATCTCAGAGAACAAGCTTAACCCCTCGCTGTAATCGAGGTTCATTTTCCAGTTACCGGCAACTATTTTTTTTCTCATTGTTTTATATTGATATCGTCTTATTGGGTTATCTCAACCGTTTATGTATTCTCTAAAGTGTGCAGTAAGTTCAAATATCTCTTTTAAAATATTTTTTTCAATATCGTCAAACGGGCGGTTTTCGCGGCGTGAGTATACAAGTTCGGCAGTTTCGAACATCTTTTTGAGGCTATAGGTTTCCATACCCTCATGGCCGCCCCAGCTAAAATCGGGTATAAAATTACGGGGGAATCCAGCACCAAAAATATTCGCGCTTACGCCGGCTACCGTGCCCGTATTAAACATGGTATTAATTGCGCATTTAGAATGATCGCCCATAATGAGCCCGCAAAACTGCAGGCCTGTTTTACGAAAGTGTTCTGTAGTATAATCCCAGAGCTTTACCTCGGCATAATTATTTTTGAGGTTAGAGTTATTGGTATCGGCACCCAGGTTGCACCATTCGCCCACTACAGCATTGCCTAAATACCCTTCATGCCCTTTAGAAGAATATCCCCAGATCACGGCATTGTTTAGTTCGCCGCCAACACGCGAGTACGGGCCAACGGTAGTAGCACCGTATATCTTTGCCCCCATCTTAACCTGCGAATGGTTGCACAGCGCGAATGCTCCGCGTATGTGTACACCTTCCCATACCTCGGTATCGTTACTTAAATAGATAGGTCCGTTTTTGGTGTTAAAGGTAGCACAATCAGCCTGTGCGCCTTCCTCGGCAAAAAAATAATCGCCAATGATCACGTTGGTATTGTTTACAGCCGCGCTTGTGCGGCCTTTGGTAAGCAATTGGTAATCGCGTCTTAACTCAATATCGTTCTTTCTGAAAATGTCTTCGGGATAGCGAATGTATACTGGTATTTGTTCAATCTCGGTAACGCTGCTAAATTCGGCATTGGGGTTAAAGGCTTTTGCTTCGGTTTCGTCAAGCTTTACCGCTATTAATATGCCGTTAAATTTTAAGGCTTCGCCGTTTTTAAGTTTATCAATAGCTTCCAGCAAATTAAGGTCAGGACAAAAACCACCGTTGATGAATGTGTTCTGTTCGCTTATTTTAAGCGGAAACTTGGCCTGTAAATAAGGCTGGGTAAGGAACGAATAGCTTGATTTTAATGATTTGGCCCACTTTTGTGCAATGGTAATAATACCAATACGCATATCTGCAACGGGCCGTGTGTAGGTTAAAGGGAGAAGGGTTTGGTGCGCGCTGTCGTCAAACAGGATGATTGCCATTGCACAAAAATAAAAAAGTCTCCCGATGTATCGGGAGACTTTCAAAATAATATTATTCGCAGCCGCTTACTTTTTAGCGTAACGGGTACGGAATTTATCAATACGGCCGGCAGTATCTACCAGTTTCATCTTACCTGTATAGAACGGGTGCGATGTGTGTGAAATTTCTAATTTAACCAGCGGGTATTCATTGCCGTCTTCCCATTTAACGGTTTCGCGGGTATCTATGCAAGATTTAGTCATAAAAGAGTAGTCGTTAGACATATCTTTAAATACAACTAATCTATAATTTTTGGGATGCAGGTCCTGTTTCATGTTATACTTTCCTTTAAAAAGAGGTGCAAATATAGTGTTTTAATTCAAAAGTAAATCAGAATTTTCAGAATTTTAGGATTGACGGAATTTAGCCTGACGTATGTGCAACGCAATAAAATTTTATTTAGATTATTTTGTATCTTAAACTTATTTACAGCGCATGGCTACCATGGTAATTAACGTTCCTGATGTACTTGAAAAAAGAACACGATGAAACAGTAAGATTTATTGCTGCCAGGCTGTATGAGTCTGGGAAATTATCTTTGGGGCAGGCCGCAGAAAGGTGTGGTTTAAAAAAATGGGACTTCCCCAATGTACTTTCTGAGTTCGATAAACCTTATTTTCAATACACCGGCGAAGATCTGTTAAATGAATTCAAATAATTCTGTTACAGACTGTTGTTATCACAAATGCAAGTTGTTTAAGAATTCTCGGGAAGATTGCATTATTGGGTGTCTTAA
The DNA here is from genome assembly GCA_965277245.1 of Mucilaginibacter sp. Classification (GTDB taxonomy): domain Bacteria; phylum Bacteroidota; class Bacteroidia; order Sphingobacteriales; family Sphingobacteriaceae; genus Mucilaginibacter. Next base: position 599,587 of record OZ255719.1, on the reverse strand, counting down.
ATCAACTTTTTTCTAAAGTAATTACTACTCCAGAAATGCTGCCGAAGATGGCTCGATCTTGCCTGAATGGATTGTTATCATCGCGGTTGATAATAAGTTGTTGCAAGTGCAATTATCTTCACAAGTGGATAAAGGTGAGGCAAGCGCAATTGCTTTAGCTCATGAAATTGATGATAAATATCTTATTACAGATGATTTATCAGCTCGCAAATTGGCTACAATTAGGAATGTTTATCATCGGCACTTTAGGGATTATTTTGCGCGCTAAACACGAAGGTTTAATTGAAGCTGTTTGGCCCTTAATAGATTTGATGACGCAAACAAATTTCAGGGTGTCAGACGAATTATACCAAACGGTAATTCGTCAGGCTGGCCAAGAATAAAAAATCTGCAACGATCCCGATAGCTATCGCAACCAAATTCTGAAAACTATCCCCCCCCTTCAGGAGCCCGGGGGGTACACAATTCCACCAGCACCCCATTAGCACTTTTAGGGTGTAAAAAGCAAACTAATTTATTGTCGGCACCAGGTTTGGGCTTATCATTCAGCAGTACAAACCCTGCGGCTTTTAAGCGTGCCATTTCGGCTTCTATATCATCCACGTCAAACGCGATGTGATGTATGCCCTCCCCTTTTTTGGCTATAAAGTTAGCAATGGCACTATCGGCAGAGGTGGCTTCCAGCAGTTCTATTTTGTTAGGGCCGCTCTGTAAAAATGCCGTATTTACCTGTTCGGTTTCTACTGCTTCGGTCTTATAAACTTTTGTATTTAAAAGCAGCTCATAAATAGCCGAGGCGGCCTTTAAATCTTTAACGGCAATACCAATATGCTCTATTTTATTCATGGGTTTTAAAATTGCAAAATAATGACTGCAAACGGCTATCGTGCTACAATCATTAGGATTTTCAATAAAAAAGTTTACTTATCTTTGCATTGTAAATAAAAACTATGAATATCCCGGTTTATTTAGATAATAACGCCACCACACCAATGGACCCACGGGTGCTTGAGGCTATGGTGCCTTACTTTGTACAAAAGTTTGGTAACGCGGCAAGCCGTAACCACGCTTTTGGCTGGGTTGCCGAAGAAGGCGTTGATTATGCCCGCGAACAGGTTGCACAGTTAATTGGCGCCAGCGAAAAAGAGATAATATTTACATCGGGCGCTACCGAATCTGACAACCTGGCTATTAAAGGAGTATTTGAAATGTATCACGAAAAGGGTAATCATATCATTACCACCGTTACAGAACATAAGGCTGTATTAGATACCTGTAAGCATGTAGAGAAGTTAGGCGGCAGGGTAACTTATCTTCCCGTTCAGGAAGATGGTTTGGTAAACCTGCAGGAACTTGAAGCTGCCATGACGCCAGAGACTATTTTAGTTTCTATTATGTATGGCAACAATGAGATTGGTGTTGTACAGCCGGTAAAAGAGATCGCAGCTATTGCACATAAATATGGCGCCCTGTTTATGACAGATGCTACCCAGGCAGTTGGCAAGATACCTGTAAATGTTATTGCCGATGGTATTGATCTGCTGGCTATGTCGGCACATAAAATGTATGGCCCTAAGGGTGTTGGCGCACTGTATGTTCGCCGTAAAAACCCCAGGGTTAAGGTTACATCACAAATGGACGGCGGCGGCCACGAGCGCGGTATGCGTTCCGGCACGTTAAACGTACCCGGTATAGTTGGTTTTGGTAAAGCTTGTGAGCTTGCCCGTTTAGAAATGGCACAGGATGCAGAACGCTTATCAAAACTGCGCGATAAATTAGAAGCTTCTTTAACAACATTAGAAGAAAGCTACGTGAACGGAAATGTGGAACACCGCTTGCCACACGTTGCTAACATCTCTTTTAAGTATGTAGAGGGCGAGGGTTTAATGATGGCCATGAAAGATCTGGCGGTATCATCTGGTTCTGCCTGTACTTCTGCATCACTGGAGCCATCATACGTGCTTAAATCATTAGGTTTGTCTGATGATCTGGCACACTCTTCTATCCGTTTCGGTTTAGGCCGTTTTACCACCGAAGAAGAAGTTGATTACGCCATTGAAGTAACCAAACGCTCGGTAACGCACCTTCGCGAACTTTCGCCACTGTGGGAAATGTTTAAAGAAGGTATCGACCTCGACTCGATAGAGTGGGCAGAACATTAATTGATTTGATGATGCGGTAATTTGATGATTTGAAAATTGCCATATCCGCATAAAAAACAAAAATATTAATAAAAACACATCTTCAAATTTTCAAATACACTAATTAACAAATCATAAAGCTATGGCTTATTCAGATAAAGTAATTGACCATTACACTAACCCGCGTAACGTGGGTACTTTAGACAAAAGCAGCGCTAAGGTTGGTACCGGCCTTGTTGGTGCGCCTGAGTGCGGCGATGTAATGCGCCTGCAAATTGAGGTTGATGATAACAACATGATTACCGATGCCAAGTTTAAAACCTTTGGCTGCGGTTCTGCAATTGCATCATCATCACTGGCAACAGAATGGTTAAAAGGCAAATCTATTGATGATGCCATGACCATTGACAATATGGACATTGTAGAAGAACTGGCCTTGCCGCCGGTAAAGATCCACTGCTCTGTATTAGCCGAAGACGCTATTAAAGCTGCCATTAATGATTACCGCATTAAAAACGGCATGCAGCCGATTGAAAGCGAAAAAGTGCACCATTAATAAGTTGCGGGTTTTAAGTTGTGAATTGTCAGGAATAACTGTTTCTACTCACAACAAGTAACTCACGACTGACAACTGATACTAACATGGTTACCGTAACAGATAAAGCAAAAGATAAAATAGACCACCTCATGACAGATGCCGGGCTCGATGCCTCGTATTTTCTGCGGGTGTCTGTTCAGGGAGGGGGCTGCTCCGGCTTATCATACAATCTCGATTTTGATAACGAAGAAAAAAAGGGCGACCAGTTTTTTGAAGATAAAGGCGTTAAAATGGCACTTGATATGAAATCTTTCCTTTACCTGGCCGGTACAGAGTTAGATTTTACCGACGGCCTTAACGGCAAGGGCTTTAATTTCCACAACCCTAACGCCAGCCGCACCTGCGGCTGCGGCGAGAGTTTCTCGGTATAAGGTTTATCATGACGATATTTAAAGGCGCTTTTAGCGCCTTTTTTGTTATCTGTTTGCGTTAGAGACAGTAGCGGATACAGGCTTGCGCCTAAGGCCTGTGCAGTATGAGCTAATGGCCTGGCCCGCAGGGAACGCCAAAAATGCCATCAATTTATCTGCTTATAATTTAAAGACAATAACTACAAATTTTAAGCATAATTACAGGATTGCTTTGTAACTCGCATAACAAATTTTTTAAGCCTTATAAAAACCCAAACTTTCAAGGTTTATTTTCCTAACACCTCTTCCAGGCAATATAGCATCGTAATTCTAACTACTTATTTCTACCCCTTGCAACTTATCCCTAAATAATTAAATTTGTTTAGTTATAAAACCTGATTAAGCTTAATGAACCTTCATAATGATGTGGCAACCGTGCCGGATATGCTCCGTAACGTTGTAAAAAACATTCACCCCGATACACATACTTTTTTAATGGACAAGGTTGGCGATACCTGGCAGGAGATTTCCTACCGCGAAACGCTGGCAAACGCCGACGCCATCTCGGCCTGGTTCCTGCACATCGGCATAAAAAAAGGCGACCGCCTGGGTTTACTGATTGATAACGGCCCCGATTACATTTATTATGACCAGGCACTGCAACAAATTGGCGCTGTAAACGCATCTATATACCCTACCCTTACCGAGGCCGAAACCGAGTATATCATTAACGATTCGGGCGCTAAAACTTTGCTGGTTGGCAACCCGTTCTTACTGCGCAAGGTGCTAAAAGTGGCTAATAACTGCCCGTCGCTCGTTAGGATCATCCCTGCCTTTGATGATTTTGATAAATTTACTGCCCCCCTAAACCTCACAGCCGGGGTAGTTAGTTTTAGAGATGTGATAACCGAAGGAAAGGGGCTCATAAATCAGTATAGTTTAACCATAAACATTGCGCGTGAGGCAATCCTGCCAACAGATTTATCGTGTTTGATCTACACATCGGGCACAACCGGCACGCCAAAAGGTGTAATGCTTACACACAGCAATTTTGTAGAAACGGTGCGCTACGGTTTGGATCAAATTTCTAATGTAGAGCCTACCGATAAATTCCTGTCATTTTTACCGCTGTCGCATGTGTTTGAGCGCTGCGCAACCTATTATATATGCTGTGGCGTGGGCTGCCAGATAGCCTTTGCACAAAGCCTGGAGCTATTGGCTAAAAATCTCATAGAAGTACAACCCACCATTATGAACTGCGTGCCGCGGCTGTTGGAACGCATTCACGACCGGGCCAATAAGAACGGTATGAGCGCAGGCGGCATAAAAACCAAAATCTTTTTATGGGCTATGGGCATTGGCCAAAAATACCGTGAAATAAAAGAGAGCGGTAAAAAGCCAGGCTTTATTTTAACACGCGAACACGCTATTGCCGGTAAGCTGGTTTTCAGCAAGATCATCGAGAAAACAGGCGGTAAGTTAAAATTCCTCATCTCTGGCGGCGGCGCTTTGCCGCGCAACGTGGGCGAGTTTTTCGGCAATTTGGGCGTACCGATCCTGGAAGGCTTCGGTTTAACGGAAACTACCGGCCCCATGTGCGTTACCGAGTTCGACAGGCAGGTTTACGGTACCGTTGGCCGCATTTTAAAGGGCACTGACGTAGGCATTCAAAACATTGAGACCGGGAAGATCTACACCGTGCAAAACCACGATACGTTTAACCCCGATTTTGAGTCGGAAGAAGGTGAGATTATCATTCGCGGTATTTCTGTAATGAAAGGCTACTGGAACAAGCCCGAAGAAACAAAAGCCGCCATTGACAACGAAGGCTGGTTCCATACCGGCGACATAGGCCGTTTTCATAAAGGCTACCTGCAGATAACCGATCGCCTGAAAAATATGCTGGTTAACGCCTATGGCAAGAACATTTACCCTACCCCGGTAGAAAACACGTATTTAAAAAGCCCTAAAATTGAGCAGGTATTCCTGGTTGGCGATAAGCGCGAGTATGTTACAGCCATTATTGTCCCCTCTCGCGATAGTTTGCAGGAAACTTTTAATTTCGACCAGCAATACTTTGAGCAGCCCGAACAATTTATCAGTGACAAGCAGGTTACCGACTGGATAAACCTCGATATTAAAAAACTATCGAACGAACTGGCCAAGTTTGAGCGCATTAAAAACTTCAAGGTAAAACGCAACCCCTTTAGTATGGAAGACGGCGAAATGACGGTTACCCTGAAAGCCAAAAGGAAGGTAATTGAGAAGAAATATGCGGATGCTATAGATGAGATGTATGTGGAAATCCCTTAACCCTCCGAAGGAGGCCTTTGGATCACTATTGGGACTATAAGTTTAATTGTTAGACAAGAAATTAGCGGAATTGAACATTGAAAAAAAATGGATGTGAGAAACTCTATTTATTTGACACTTACAATTTTGAAATTAGTTATTATAATAATCGGTATGGTGTTTATAACGATAAACATCATATCATGGCTTGACAATAAGGATAGTAAAAAATTAAAAAAAATATACACAACAATATGCTGGTTACTTTTCTTCTAAAGGAGAAAAAATGATTTTTTGTAAATTGTTTTTGGGACAAAGATCATTCTTTCAACAAAGACTGGAAAAACAAATTAATCCAAGTGTTTGATGGCTGCAGTTACTATTGGCGTATCTCATATAATTTAAATAAACAAGAATTTGCAGGTTATGCTATCAATGGAATAGGGTAATCTAAAACCGCTGTCCGAAGTCTCTGACCTCGGATGCCTATGCCTTTAGTCTCCAACTACAGCATCACAGCCAAACTGTCAATGGCCAAGCTATAATTAGGAATTAAAGATCGTTAAATTCTTTAATTTATCCTTTTAATGCCCTGGAACCACAACATTCATTACCATAAATTAATTTTAAGCCAAATACCGCCCGGATGCCGGCACGCGCTTGATGTGGGCTGCGGTTATGGGCTGCTTACCCATAAATTGGCTGCGCATTGCGATCATGTGGTCGGTATGGATAAAGATGAAACCGCATTGCAGGGTGCGATCATCAATTACGGCTCTCACGATAAGATAGAATTTATAAACGGCGACATCATAACCTACAATTTTGCAGGCCAAAAATTCGATTTCATTACAATAGTTGCTACGCTCCATCACCTGCCATTAGGCGCTGCCATCGCCAGATTTAAGGAGTTATTATCTCCAAACGGTAAAATAGTGGTCATAGGCCTTTACAGGCCGGTAACACTAAGTGATATGCTGTTTGCAGGCCTTGCGCTGCCGGTAAGTAAAATGTTTAAACTCTTCAATACACCCGAAACAACACAGGCACCTGTTAAAAATCCGGACGAATCATTAGCAGATATCAGCGAGGTGATAAACAGGCTGTTACCGGGTGCTGTACTAAAACGCCGCTTCTTTTTCAGATGTTCCCTAACCTGGATCAATAGCGCTGCGCAAAAGTAAACGCTATTTAAAACTAAGCTGTAGTTGAATGCGTAAGTGAAACAGGGCAAAAATGACTTTTGCCTGCAATTTAAAAATTCACAAAGTGCTATTTTGGCGAAAATATTGCTAACCCCTTTTTACAGCTTCTTGAAAATACATTACAATACCTTTTTATTTTGCATTTTATTATTCCTTGTGTTTTCAACCAGGGGCCAGGCGCAAACCATGGGCAAAAATGGCCGCATGGATAGTAGTACCGAAACGGTTGTAGATTCATCTAAACAAACCGATCTGTATGAAGTACTTAGCAAGATCCTGAAACGCGACAGTACGAAAAAAAAATCCCGTGCGGCGCAACGGTTAAATTTTTCGGTAGTGCCCTCATTTGGTTACAGCCTTTCTACAGGTTTCGCTGTTGACGTGGTGGCCAATGTGGCATTTTATACCAGTAAAGATCATAAAGAAAATCTTTCGTTCATTAACGGCGAGGGCGTTATAGATACCCGTAGCCAGCGTATTTTTATAAACCGGTCGGAGATATGGGGGGCCAATAACCAGTATAAATTTATTACTGATATTCGTTTTGAACAATACCCGACAGACGATTACGGCCTGGGCACTTTAAGCGGCCCCGCACAAGACCGAACGCTCGATTATACTTATACCCGCGTTTACGGTACCTTCTTTAAAAAAGTAGCTGAAAATTTTTATGCAGGTTTGGGTTATAATTATGATCATCATTATAATATAAAAGATAGCGCAAGTGCCATTAACCAGGATTTTGAGAAATATGGCCGTTCGGCTCAGTCAACATCGTCCGGTGGTGTGGCAAATCTGCTGTTTGATAACCGCGCCAACTCCATCAATCCGCTGCAGGGTGCGTATGCCAGTGTAATTTTCAGGCAAAATGCCACGTTTTTAGGCAGCGATGCAGGCTGGCGTTCGGTATTGGTAGATGTGCGTAAATATTTCAGGCCGGTTAGCGGTTCTAACAATGTGCTGGCCTTTTGGGGCATGGCATGGTTAAGTTCGGCGCAAACACCCTATCTGGATCTGCCGGCAACCGGCCAGGACACCTACAATAATGCGGGCCGTGGCTATATACAGGGGCGTTTTCGCGGCCGTACCATGGTTTATTTAGAAAGCGAATACCGGTTCGGGTTATCGCAAAACGGCTTATTTGGCGGTGTACTGTTTGCCAACGGTCAATCTTTTAGCAGCCTGGGCGATAACAAACTTTCGGGCTTTGCACCGGCAGGCGGCGCAGGTTTGCGGGTAAAAGTTAATAAACACTCCAATACAAATATTTGCATCGACTATGGTGTAGGTATAAGGGGCTCGAGAGGGTTATTTGTGAATTTAGGCGAGGTGTTTTAGATAAGAGCTTCCCGAATTTTAAAATTGACTAATTATAAACAGGGAGTTTTATCCTTGGCACCAGAATTTCGGAACAGCGGCACAACCGTCAGTCAATATCTATCATAAAATCACTGACAGGATTTTGCAGCGAAAACATACCGTACGGTATGTTTTCTAAAAAAGAGTGAATTTTTCCTATTAATTTAACGCCCTTTTAGTTGCAAAAAACAGACTGAAAATTGCCGAAAAATGAAATTTTCGGGATGATTTCCGGGCAAAGGAATTTTACATACCGTACGGTATGTTTTAGGTGACAAACTTTTGGCAATAGTAGTATTTGCCAACGTATACCAAACTATCCGCCGTTCACAAATCACTCCGTTAACCATTCAACGTAAACTAATCAATCAAAATCCTATCTTTGCCTCCTTATAATTTTAGGGTTTTATGAGTATTGCAGCTTTATCTGAGCAGGAAATTTTACGTCGCGAATCTTTACAGCAACTGCGTGGGCTGGGCATAGATCCGTACCCCGCACAAGCTTATGCCGTAAACGCCTGGGCAAAGGATATTACTGATAATTTTAATGGTAAACCAACTGATTATCAGCAAGTTAAAATAGCTGGCCGCATCATGACGCGCCGTATAATGGGCAACGCCTCCTTCCTCGAACTGCAGGATTCTACCGGTCGTATTCAGGTCTATCTAAAACGCGATGATATTTGCCCCGGCCACGATAAAACTCTCTACAACACCGTATTTAAAAAGCTGCTGGACATTGGCGACTACATTGGTATTAAGGGTTTTGTTTTCTTAACCCAAACCGGCGAGATATCTGTCCACACGCAGGAAATGACCATTTTGGCTAAATCACTTAAGCCGTTACCCATCGTAAAACGCGATGATGATGGTAATACTTACGATGGTTTTACCGACCCCGAAATGCGTTACCGCCAGCGTTATGTAGATCTTACTGTTAATCCCGATTTTAAGCAGATCTTCATTAAACGCACCAAAGTTATCGGCGCGATGCGCAGTTATTTTGATGCGCAGGGCTGGTTCGAGGTAGAAACGCCTATCCTGCAGCCTGTGCATGGCGGGGCTGCGGCAAGGCCCTTTAATACCCATCACAACACGCTGGATATGCCGCTATACCTGCGTATAGCTAATGAACTTTACCTCAAAAGGCTCATTGTAGCGGGCTTTGACGGGGTTTACGAGTTTGGCAAAATGTTCCGTAACGAGGGTATGGACCGTACCCACAATCCCGAATTTACATCTATGGAGATCTATGTAGCCTACAAAGACTATATCTGGATGATGGAAATGGTAGAACAATGCCTGGAGAAGGTTGCAGTCTCGGTAAACGGATCGGCAGTTGCGCAGGTTGGCGATAAACAGATAAATTTTGCGGGGCCGTACGAGCGTTTATCTATGTATGACTCTATTCTGAAATATACCGATATTGATGTATCTGTGATGGATGAGGGAGCTTTACGACAAACCTGCCGCAACCTGGCCATAGAGGTGGACAGCAGCATGGGTAAAGGCAAACTTATAGACGAACTGTTTAGTGCAAAGGTTGAGTCTAACTTAATACAGCCAACTTATATTACCGATTACCCGGTAGAAATGACCCCGCTTGCAAAAAAACACCGCACTAAAACGGGCCTGGTAGAACGTTTTGAACTGTTTATAAACGGCAAAGAGATAGCTAACGCTTATTCGGAACTAAACGACCCGATAGACCAGCGCCAGCGCCTGGAAGACCAGTTATTACTGGCCGGCCGTGGCGATGAAGAAGCCATGGCGATGGACGAAGATTTTCTCCGTGCGCTGGAATATGGCATGCCGCCAACATCGGGCCTGGGGATCGGAATAGATAGGTTGGTAATGTTGCTAACCAATCAGCACACTATTCAGGAGGTTTTATTTTTCCCGCAGATGCGATCGGAGAAAAAAGCGAAGATTGTAACTATTGATGATTTTGTGAGCATAGGTGTACCTGCCGAATGGGTACCTGTGATCAATAAAATGGGCTTTAATACTATAGAAGAGTTAAAAACAGCCAATCCGAACAAGGTATTTAATGACCTTGGCGGCATGCGCAAAAAGCTAAAGCTTGATATTACCATGCCGGTTAAGGATGTGGTGATGAGCTGGTTTGAGTAAACATTTCCAGTTTCACCACTCTTGTCATTCTGAACGATCGTGAAGAATCTTCTGCTCCTGAATGCGTAAGCGCAGACGATTCTTCGCTCCACTCAGAATGACGCATTTATATTAACGTTTCTTAACCAAAACTTAAAGTGCACATAACCTTTTGTTCACTTGCATGTTTTAATTTTATGGAAGACGACATAAAATACGAACACATGACCTTAGAAATAACAGATCAGGAATTTTTGATCAAACTGGACAGGAAGAAATTCGGTCTGTCTTTTATACGCAGCCTGCTAAAACAGGTAGAGCTTGCCGACCCAAGCGAAGATAATTTTATTATTCCCGACAGGCATATATCGCCAACCCAGCGCCATTCATCATCAGAGCCCGATGAGTATGATTCGCTTTACGAGAAGTAATTTTCGACATTGATTCGATGTGTATGTTATTGACACCTCACAACTCGCAACTGAATTAATAGTTCCTGTACCCGCGTTGTACTTGCTTATCCATTTGCCCAAGCTGGGCCTTCATCATTTTTATCTGCTCGGCAAGCAGCTTATTTTTGTCTTCCTTTGTAGCTTCAGACAGGTATTGCTGCGCTTCGCGCTTGTTGCGTTTAGCCATTGAAATACCTGCAAGGCTTAATTTAGCTAATGCGGTATTGTGCGACATTTTCATACCCAAGGATAACGCCTTCTTAAAATACTTTTCAGATTTCATTGGCGCCTTGCGCGATTCGATCAAGCCTAACAACAGATTATAATAACCATGCTGCGTTTTGTTTAATTGCGTTTCATAATTGGTAACCTTAAAAAGCCACTTCTCGGCTTCCACATTATTTTCTTTACGCAGATAAAATTGCGCTATGATCATGTTTTCGTTGAAAAAATAGGATAACAACACAATGCCGCCAATAAGAAACACCAGGATTCCCCATCCCCAAAAGCCGAAGGCCATTAACGCGATAGATGCTCCAAGTACAATACAGGCTATAACCAGCCGAACAATATTTAACATAATTGTTTATAGATATTAAAGTGCAAATATCCGTTTATTTGAACGTTTAATCAACTGTTACAATAACATTTATGGCAATAGACCTGGAACCATCGTGGCTTAAAGTATTAAAACCCGAATTTGAAAAGCCTTACATGGTAAAGCTTAAACAATTTTTGAAAGAGGAGAAAGAAAGTGGCGCGGTTATATACCCAAAAAACAAGGATATCTTTAATGCACTTAATGAAACTCCTTTTGATAAAGTTGAAGTGGTAATACTTGGCCAGGACCCTTATCACGGCCCGCACCAGGCGCATGGGCTGTCATTTTCTGTGCAAAGGGGTATTGCCGTACCAAAATCGCTGCAAAATATTTATAAAGAACTGGCTACAGATATACCCGGTTTTACCAAACCAGCGCACGGCAACCTCGAAGAATGGGCCAAACAAGGCGTGCTGCTTTTAAACGCAACCTTAACCGTTCGTGCTGCTGAGGCCGGTTCGCATCAGAAAAAAGGCTGGGAAATATTTACAGATGAGGTGATACGCAAACTATCGGCAGAAAAAAAGGGCTTGGTGTTTATCTTATGGGGTGCTTACGCACAAAGTAAAGCTGCTTTAATTGATGAGACAAAGCATCATATTGTCAAATCGGTCCACCCATCGCCACTATCGGTAGAACGAGGTTTTTGGGGTTCTAAACCGTTCTCCAAAACAAATGCTTACTTAATAAAGGAAGGCAGGAAGCCGATTGACTGGCAGATACATTGAGAGATGTGCAGATGTGCGGATATGCACATCCGATCAATATTCCAACGGCACTATTGGCTCCTTTTTGCTGGTCGACATAATCATCATGGTCTGGAAGGTTTTTACCACCGGTATGCGGCTTATCTTTTCCATGATTAGTTGTTCGTATGATTTAATATCGCGCACGTAAACCTTTAGCAAAAAATCGCATTGGCCTGTAACGTGGTGGCATTCGGTAACTTCCTTTATCTTTTGTATCTCGTCTAAAAATATCTGGATGGTGTTATTCTTATGAAAATCGAGCGAGATCTGGATAAAGGTTTTAATACCCAAACCAAGTTTTTCTTCGTCAACCAAGGCGTGGTAACTCTTGATATATTCAGCGTTTTCGAGCTTGCGTACACGCTCTAAGGTAGGCGCCGGCGAGAGGCCAATTTCGTTTGATAACTGCAGATTGGTTATCCTGCCGTTTTCCTGAAGTTTCTTTAATATCTGGAGATCTGTTTTATCTAATTCTGCCGACATAGTTGTACAAATATATAATTCGGCACTTAAACAAAATAAAATTTTTTAAACAACCGTTCAAACAATTATTTATTCTTAGGGTTAAATTTTAGATTAGTCTAAATATTTAATTAGATTTGTTTAAATGCAAACATTTACCGAGGAAAACTATCTGAAAACCATTTTTAAATTATCCGAAGAAAGCGAAAATGTAAGCACCAATCAACTGGCTGTACAATTAAACACTAAAGCGGCATCTGTAACGGATATGTTAAAAAAACTTTCGGAGAAAAAGCTGATAGACTATACCCCTTATTATGGTGTAAACCTTACTCCTGCCGGTAAAAAGATAGCTATAGATGTATTGCGCAGGCATCGTTTATGGGAATATTTCTTGGTAGAAAAATTAAAATTCAGGTGGGATGAAGTGCACGAAATGGCCGAAGAGCTGGAGCATATCTCTTCAACCGGATTAGTAAACAGGCTCGACGAATTTATGGACTACCCTACCCATGATCCTCACGGCGACCCGATACCCGACAAGCATGGCAGAATAAAAAAGGGCGATTTTAAACCAATCGGCACACTTGCTGTTAATGAGAGCGGATTAATTTCTGGCGTACGGGAGCACTCAACCGCATTTTTGCAATATTTAGAAAAAATGAACCTGCTGCCCGGTAACCGGGTTATGGTTGTGGAGGTGCTGGGATATGACCAATCGGTAGTGTTAACAGTAAACGGATCAGATCACAAGATCAGCATCAGTAAAGATGCTGCTAAAAATATTTTAACAACCACATGGGCGAATCTTTAGGCAATGTACATGGGTCTGTAGCCACAGATAAAAGCACCGGCTGGCGCAAATTCCTTTCTTTTATAGGCCCCGCGTACCTTATTTGTGTTGGCTATATGGACCCGGGTAATTGGGCGACAGACCTTGCGGCGGGCAGCCAGTTTGGCTATAAACTGATTTGGGTTTTGCTCTTGTCGAACTTAATAGCGCTTTTGCTGCAATCGCTAAGTTCCCGCCTGGGTATCGTACGCGGGCTTGATCTGGCGCAGGCATCCAAACATGCTTACTCGCGTTTTGTAAACTTTTGCCTGTTCATATTGGCGCAAATAGCCATCATAGCCTGCGATCTGGCCGAAATTATAGGTATGGCAATTGGTTTAAACCTGTTGTTTGGATTGCCCTTAGTTTGGGGTGTATCGCTAACGCTCTTAGATACTTTGCTCATTCTTTTCTTGATGAATAAGGGTATGCGTAAACTGGAAGGTTTTATCGTATCGCTGGTGTTCATCGTAGGGGTATCATTCCTTACAGAAATGTTTATCGCCAAACCGGATATTGCCGAAGTTGGCAAAGGACTGATACCCAACATGCTTTCGGGGAGTGCGTTATATATTGCCATTGGTATAATAGGGGCCACCGTTATGCCGCATAATCTCTACCTGCACTCATCACTGGTGCAAACCCGCAAGATTGAACGCACCAAAGAGGGTATTGCCAGTTCTATTAAGTATAACCTTTTGGATACCGTAATTGCATTAAACCTCGCATTTTTTGTAAACGCGGCTATCTTAATTTTGGCGGCAACCGCATTTTTTACACATGGCTTTCACCAGGTTGCCGAGATACAGGATGCTTATAAATTACTAAGCAAGATCTTTGGTAAAATGGCGCCTACCCTGTTTGCCATAGCGCTGATAGCAGCGGGGCAAAGCTCTACCATTACCGGCACCCTTGCAGGCCAGATTGTAATGGAAGGCCACATTAACCTGCGCATTGCGCCCTGGCTTCGCCGCTTGCTTACACGCCTGCTGGCCATTATACCGGCTTATTTCACCATTATTTACTCTGGCGGGCAAGCACTTGGGCATTTGCTCATACTAAGCCAGGTAGTGTTAAGTTTACAGTTGGGTTTCGCGGTAATTCCATTAATACATTTCGTATCTGACAAGGTCAGAATGGGCAACTTTGTAATAAGTATATGGATGAAGGTATTGGCCTGGGGCTGCGCCATATTAATTGTGGGGCTAAATGCAAAACTGGTTATCCAGCAATTGGGCGACTGGGGTAAAGCCGGCACGGTATCGCCTGCTGTACTGCATTTTTTAATAGTACCTTTAATTTTTGCCATTACCTTATTATTAATATATGTAACTATTCGCCCCATATTATTTAAAACACCCGATAAGCCCAACAATGTACCTCATGGCATTGCAAGGGCTATTCACCAGCTGGCAAAGATCAATTATAATCATATAGGCGTTGCCATTGATTTTTCTAAGAACGATTGGGAATCCATCCGCCATGGTGTGATGCAAGGCGGAAAAGAAGCGCGCTATACCTTAATGCACGTAGTAGAAACTGCTGCTGCAAGATACCACGGCGGCCAGGCCATGGATATGGAAACACAAAGCGATGTTAACAATCTGCAGCTATACGCCAACGAGCTTTGCAGCCAGGGATATAACGCTAATGCCCGGATAGGCTATGGTTCTACCGCTACGGCCATTGCCGATGTTGTGAAAAAAGAAAAGATAGATTTTGTGGTAATGGGTTCGCACGGGCACAAATTTTTAAAAGACCTCATCTTCGGCACCACGGTGAACGCCGTGCGCCACAAAGTAAAAGTGCCGGTGCTTATTGTTAAACCTCAACCTAAATAATTCGCATATTTGCACCTGCATGGCCGAGGATCTATATATAAAAAATAAAAAAGCGTATTTTGAATATCATGTGCTTGATGAATACGTGGCAGGTATGAAACTGCTGGGTACGGAGATTAAATCTATCCGCGAAGGAAAGGCAAATGTGAACGATGCCTTCTGCACATTTATAAGCAGCCAGCTTTTTGTACGTAACCTGCATATTGCAGAGTATTCGCACGGCTCATTTTACAACCACGAAGCAAAACGCGACCGGGTGCTGCTGCTTAACAAAAAGGAGCTTAAAAAACTACAGACACGTACCGAAGAAAAAGGTTTCACCATTATCCCGCTTGCGCTCTACATTAGCGAGCGCGGCTATGCAAAGCTTAAAATAGGCCTTGCCCAGGGTAAAAAGATATATGATAAGCGCGAAACCATGAAGGAGCGCGATGTTAAGGTAGAAATGGACAGGGCGATGAAGAGGTAGGGAGAAAGTCCGGAAGACGGGAAGTCACGAAGAAGCTTCTGTCAATCGGAACCTTTTTGAGTCGTAAACCTGCTCCCGATTTAGACTCGTTGCTATCTATCCCAATGACATTTTTCGCATTCCACTTGCTTACAGACTTTCGATGTTCCGACCTTCCTACTTCCAGTCTTTCCAACTTTCGGTCTTCAGGACTTTTTTTCAAATAATCACTAAAATAATTAGCAAAATATATACATTTGCGTACGGCGAGATCATATGTATGCAATTGTAGATATAGAAACCACGGGAGGGCATGCCAGTGCTAACGGCATAACCGAGATAGGCATTTGCATTCATGATGGCGAAAAGGTAGTAAAGCGTTACACAACGCTGGTTAATCCGGGCAGGGAAATACCTGTTTACATCCGCGCGCTAACCGGCATTACCAACGAGATGGTGGAAACAGCCCCCTATTTTAACAAAGTTGCCCATGAGATATTTGATTTGCTGCACGATAAGATCTTTGTTGCCCATAACGTTAACTTCGATTATTCTTTTGTAAAATACCATTTAAGCGGTGCAGGTTATGAACTGCAGTGTAACAAGCTATGTACCGTACGCTTAAGCCGTAAAATCTTGCCCGGTTTGCCATCTTACAGTTTAGGTAAGCTTTGCAATCATTTAAGTATAGGCAACAATGCACGGCACCGCGCATTAGGCGATGCAGAGGCTACATCCATTTTGTTTTCGCTATTACTTAACAGCGATAAAGACAAGCATATTGAACAAGCTTTAAAACAACGTTCTAAAGAGCAGGTACTGCCGCCGCATTTGCCTAAGACCGATATAGACCGGCTTCCATTAACCGCCGGCGTTTATTATTTCCATAACCACACAGGCAAAGTGATTTATGTTGGCAAGGCTGTAAATATAAAAAAACGGGTTTGCAGTCATTTCACGGGTAATAACTCGGGCTATCAGCGGCAGGAGTTTATGCGCAATATTCACCGCATTAGTTTTCAGGAATGCGGTAATGAGTTAATGGCTTTTATCCAGGAATGTATTGATATTAAACGTCTTTGGCCTGCTTATAACCGTTCACAAAAAAATCTCGATTTTGCATTTGGCCTTTACACTTATGAAGACCAGCGCGGTTACATCCGCCTTGCGGTAGATAAACGCCGCAAATACAGTGTGCCGGTGCACACCTGCGGCTCTATGCTAGAGGGGCGCAATATATTAACCAAACTAATTGAAAGCTACGGCCTTTGCCCAAAACTGTGCTTTATACAAACCAACAACGATTTGTGTATAAATGGCGAAGCATGTGCCTGCACCGGTAACGAAAAAGCCGAAAATTACAATTCAAAAATAATTGCTGCCATAAAAGAACTGAAGCAAGCCCTGCCCACTTTTGCCATACGCGATGAAGGCCGTAATGACGAAGAGCATAGCTGCATTTTAATAGAAGAAGGCCGTTTTTATGGCATGGGCTACGTATCGCATTATTTTGATGCCGATAATATTCATCAGCTTAAAAACACCCTCACACCCTACCAGGGTAATGATTACATACGCAACCTGGTGATCAACTACGCCGCAAAGCACCCGCAAAAAAAGGTGGTGTTTGATGCTGCGATTGCAGTGTAATAAAATTTTCTGTCGAAATAGTTTTACAGATTTGTTATTGCTAAGTACGAAGTAATGCCGTAGTTATGCAAAATTATAAGGTTATGACGAGATTGCTTCGTACCTCGCGATGACAAGAGTGGCGATTCTCTCTTAAATTAATTTTATTTCCACACAATATACACTATGGCTGGTTATCCTATCTACATTATAACCGAAATATAAAACATTATGGACAGCATTAATCAAAATCAGCCCGAAGAAAACACAAAAAATTTAGAAGGTGCAGAGGCCGCTAAAAAGATCAAAGAATTAGCAGAAGGGGCAGAATCGTGCTTTTTTATAACCAATATTAAAACAGGTATCCCATTGTCGGTGCGCCCTATGTCTATCCAAAAGGTTGACGATGATGGCAATTTCTGGTTCCTGAGCGCTAAAGACAGCCATAAGAACGAAGAGGTAAGCCACGACCCTTTTGTGCATTTATTATTCCAGGGTTCGGCACATAGCGGTTTTTTAAACATCTATGGTATTGCAGAAATAAGCGACGATAAAGAAAAGATAAAAGAACTTTGGGAGCCGATATTAAAAACCTGGTTTACCGGGGGCGAAGATGACCCGCGTATAAGCGTGGTAAAGGTAGAACCATCTGAAGGCTACTATTGGGACAACAAACATGGTAAAGTTGTAGCATTTGCAAAAATGGCCATAGGCGCAGCAATCGGCAAAACACTGGATGATTCCATTGAGGGAACTCTTTCGGTATAATCCAACGTACTGTTATCAGAAGCGATAGCGGGCAATCTCGTGGTATACATAGCTACGAGATTGCTTCGTTCGTCGCAATAAGTGTTTATTTATAAAATCCCGGCCTTTTCCAATTCCTCCTGCATCTGCAATTGCAGTCTTACAGCTTCTGCCCTCGCAGCATCTGCAAAATCTTCGCCAGATGAAGCAAAGATAATAGACCGCGATGCATTGACCAGTAAACCGCAGTCATTGGTCATACCGTACCTGCAAACATCTGCCAAACTGCCACCCTGCGCTCCTACGCCCGGCACCAGTAAAAAATTATTGGGGGCATATTTGCGAATATTGGCAAACCCTTCGCCTTTGGTAGCGCCTACTACAAACATCAGGTTATCGGCATTGCCCCAGGTATTGGCTTTTTTAATTACCGCTTCATATAAATGGCCATCTTCGGTACTTAAATACTGAAAATCCTTACTGCCTATAGATGACGTAAGTGCAAGCAGGATAACCCATTTGCCCTCGTGTTTAAGAAAAGGGGCCACGCTGTCGTTACCCATATATGGGGCTACGGTTATGGCATCGAAACTCATTCCCGATGCTTCTTCGCTAAAAAAAGCCTGCGCATACTGGCCTGATGTATTGCCGATATCTCCGCGTTTGGCGTCTATTATGGAAAGACAATCTTGGGGTAAATACTCCCAGGTATTTATAAGCGTTTGCCACCCCTTTATACCTCGGCTTTCATAAAAGGCCGAGTTTGGTTTATAGGCAACACACAGATCGTGAGTGGCATCTATTATACGTTTGTTAAACTCCAGGACAGGATCGGGATATTTAAATAAAAATCGGGGGATCTTATCTATATCGCTATCTAAACCAACGCATAAAAAAGATTTTTTTTGTTTTATCTGGCCAATAAGCTGTTGTCTGGAAAGCATAAAATACTTTTAGATTTTTTCTGCCATCAAAAAAACTAAAAATAAACCATAGTGTTAACCATCTGTATATTTATTTCAAAAATTTTGAATTAAATAATATTATAAGTACAATTGTATCGTTTTCCCGACAGAAAGTTTTCTTGTTTCTGAGAAACGATCAAAAATATCCCGGTTTACAGATTAACATCATACAAATACTTGGTTATTGCTAAGCACAAAATGCGGGCAAACTTCCAAACAAACATTTTTCTTTTTTTTGAATCATAATTCCTCCAATGTCTGAATTAATTGAATTGAATGACAAGCTCGTTTCAGAGCTGCGCCAAATGGCAAAAAGTATGGGTATAGCTGATGCCGACGAACTTCGTAAACCGCAGCTAATAAGCCAGATAGGCGAACAACAACAATTGATAGAGCAAGCCCGTAACCAGCAAAATGCGCTGGATAATAATTACGCGCCAACAAATAGCGATCATACAGACAACAACGATCAGGATGCAGACGCTGATAAACCGCGTGGTAAAAGGGCACGCACGCTAAAGTCTAAAGTTGAACACGAAACACCTGTAAAATCAACCCAGTTTGAGCAGGACGAAGACGAGCCGCAGCAGCCCCAAACAGATTACAACACTAACAGCGCCCCTGTGGCCCCGGTATCTACCGCGGCGGCGGTTCCCGCTCCCGAAGAAACGCAGCAACAAGCTCCGGAAAGAATAGAGGCCCCTGCTAACAATAATAACGAGCCACGCCAGCCCCGTTTTGAAAAACGCCAGCCTAACAATAATACAGGTAATGGTAATCAAAATTCGAGGCAGCAGCTACAGGATGCCATTAACTTAGATTTCGACAATGTAATTGTTAACGAGGGTGTACTGGAGATCATGCCAGATGGCTATGGTTTCTTACGATCATCAGACTATAATTATTTAACCTCCCCGGATGATATTTACGTGTCGCAATCGCAGATCAAATTATTTGGTTTAAAAACGGGCGATACCGTTCGGGGCAGTATACGCCCGCCAAAAGAAGGCGAAAAATATTTCCCTTTGGTACGTGTGGAAGCAATTAACGGCCGCATCCCGGCAGAAGTACGCGATCGCGTACCCTTTGATCACTTAACGCCATTATTCCCGCAGGAGAGGCTGAATTTGTTTACAGACTCATCTAACAATTCAACCCGGATAATGGACCTGTTCTCGCCTATAGGCAAGGGGCAGCGCGGTTTAATAGTGGCGCAGCCAAAAACGGGTAAAACCATGTTGTTAAAAGACGTGGCTAATGCCATTGCTAAAAACCACCCGGAGGTTTACCTCATCATCCTGTTAATAGACGAACGGCCTGAAGAAGTTACCGATATGGCCCGCAGCGTACGCGCAGAGGTAGTATCATCAACTTTTGATGAGCCTGCCGAGCGCCACGTAAAAATAGCCAATATAGTACTCGAAAAAGCCAAACGTATGGTAGAGTGCGGCCACGATGTGGTTATCCTGCTCGATTCTATAACCCGTTTAGCCCGTGCTTATAACACTGTTGCGCCGGCATCGGGCAAAATATTATCGGGTGGTGTTGATGCCAATGCATTGCATAAGCCGAAACGCTTTTTTGGTGCGGCCCGTAATATAGAAGATGGTGGCTCTTTAACCATTATAGCTACCGCCCTTACCGAAACCGGCTCTAAAATGGACGAGGTTATCTTTGAAGAGTTTAAGGGTACCGGTAACATGGAGCTTCAGTTAGACCGCAAACTGTCTAACAAACGCATATTCCCTGCTATTGATCTTACTGCATCGAGCACCCGCCGCGACGATCTGTTGTTAGATCGCGATACATTGCAACGCATCTGGATATTACGTAACCACCTTGCCGACATGAATTCGCAGGAGTCAATGGAGTTTTTACAAGCGCAAATGCGTGGCACAAAAACTAATGAAGAGTTTTTGATATCGATGAATTCGTAAAAGTCAAAAACGTTATTGTAATATTAAGCTCCTGTTTGGGAGCTTTTTTTTTATCTTTTTTAATATGTAACTTTTTATAAAAACCTTCGTATAATCGCTGACAGCGCCTAAACAATCGCTTATCGCAATTTATGAAATTTAAACTCTTCAGCAGGCAAAAACTGCTTTTAGCACTCATTCTGTTATTGCTTTTTATTACTTCTTGTAAAAAGGACATATCAAAGTCATCGGGGCTGCAAGCACTAGGTGAGAGTACGACAAGTACAAATAGTAATCAATCTGATATTATTACCCAAAAAGAAGTTTTTGATTGGTTAATAAGCCAGGGTAGTGAATTGACCAAAAAAATTTCCTGGGACAATATTGAGCAAGCAACAATAAAAAAACAATATGTTGTAAAAATTCCGTTATCAGATACTTCAGCATTATTTCTATTAAAAAAGAATAAAACCATAAATGCTTATGCCTATAAATGGCAAACGCAAAAAACTACCGACAGCTTATATACTGGCTCTATGGTTGCATTCAACATTCAAACCGGTTTTTTGTATCAAATGACTTATATTGAAGGTATGATTACACATAAAGCTGTTTATGAAAGCACTCAAAATAAAAATGAAAAAAATGTTAAAGTAAATGACTTTAGCCATCAACCATCTAATTTGATAGTTAAAGGGAATAGCCTTTATCTTAGCGATCTTTTATGTATGACATTAGGTTATGCATTCGATCCAAGTTATAACTGTGGTATTGGAGCATTTCTTGCAGTTTTTGAAGGCAATGGCACCTATAATACCGAGCCGTTAAGTGTTCCGCAAGGCTATAACTGGAGTTATAATGCAACTTATTATCAGCAGACTAATGGTAACACTCAACCAATAACAGAAGATATGGTAGGAACATTGGGTGGCGGTGTATTTTGGGTACGGCCACCAAATACTCCCGATGACGACAATAACGGCTGCCAAGTAGTAAATGATGGCATCCGGCAAAAAACTGTAAATAATACTAAGGAAGCTCAAATAGTAAAAATCCAAAACACAGGCGGGTGTCCACAGTGGACACCATATTATTTTGATTTTACCGCAGCAGCTCCAGATCCAACTTCCGAAGTATCACTTGATGATGATTCTTCCAGTGAAGATGATATCAACAATTTCGTTGCCGGTGGATATGACAATAGTTCATATTCATCATACCAACCCAACGATTCATGGCCGACGATAAAAAATGTAATCTTAAAAATTGAATTCGTTCCTATTGTAAACTTAACTGATAACTGCTTTACTTTAGCAAAAAAACAATTAGCCACGCATAATTACCAAGTATCAGACTATTACGCCCCTAATCAAACTATTCAAGTTTATACAGAATCGGGGGGAGCCGATATTAATAAAGCTAAGGATGCAGTGGGATATCTTAAGTCTGCACTTTCAAGGGGAATTCCTGTATTAGTTGGAGTTGATAATTCTCCTGGCGCACCTTCAGCGAACCATGATGGCTCAACAAATCATTTCATTGTTATAGTAGGAATGGGGAATGATGTTAATGGAAAATTTTTTAGATTTTACGATAGTTCAACAAACTGGCCTTCACTTGGAACAAGTGATGATAATAAACTTTATTATGATTCCTCAACAGGAATTATTAGTGGAAAAACACAAAGTCAATATGGTCGGCCTCGAGCTAATCATCATGATTATATAGTTACACAAGTTAGGAAGAGTAAATCTTTATAAAATGAAAACATTTTATCTAAGCATTGCAGTTATCGTACTGGTTTTTAAAACTTCGTTTATTTACGGGGAAAAAAATCCTGTCAAGGACATAGATTTTATAAAAGTTGATAATTATACAGATCGAGGAACTCCGTTTAATAGTGTTATAAATTTCTTAAAATGGTATAGTCATAATAAAAAAAGTATAAATCAATGGAATGCTATTGATGGCTTACCTGGAAGCAAGACTAAAATATATAAGATTAATGAACTCAATTTAAAAGAATTCTTTTTTCAATTACTAAAAAGCGGCTTTGTATCCACAATTTATATATCCGATTTAAAGCAGAAATTTGATAATGCAGATGAGAATTTGAAATTTTATCCGCAATCAGATGGCCCTGTAGACGATCTGGAATTTGATATTATTTACGGGATAATGGAAACCAGTGACATTAGTGAACATATGGAGGACATCAAAATTGAAAGGCAAATAATACGGGGTGATAAATCTTTTGTGGCTATGAGAATTGGAACGCATTTGCTAATTAAAACATATCTAAGTAGATATGGGAATAATTGGAAAATAGATCATTATTTACCTAAGTATATTAATTAATATACTATCCACTCACATATCTCTATTATAATCCCCCGCAGTTATAAGCTGCGGGGGATTATATGACATTTTAATATGGCAGTTGAATCAATAGTTATGAAAAAATTTACAATTTTTTTGATTTTATTTCTGTCAGCATGTACCGCTAACAAGACTATCCTCTTTGATGGTATGGCTACTTATAGAACTAACCGATCGTGGAAACAGGATTTTAAAGATAGGGTATTGTGCAATTGCATTGTGAAAGGAATAGGCATTAAGTCTGTGACAGATAGTATACGTATGATTGACCGTTCTTTTAGTAACGAAATAGAATTGGTATTTCGCAACGAAATAACTAGTGTGTTAAAACCCATTATATCTAAAATGCGGCAGGATTCATTAGAGTCTTTAACAACTATGGCAGAAGGTGCAAGAGGCAAACACGTTTTTAATACATGTATATATTTTTATAAAAGTAAAAAATTAGATTCCATATCAAAAGTTATGCTTAGGAGATGGAACAAGATGCCTGAAGATTCTGTTTTAGGCTGTGTTTTAAAAGGCCAATTAAGTTGAGCATGAAGTTGTCAAATATTTTCTAACTTCGGATTTATACGTACTTAGTTTATACTATGCACAGCTAAGTTTCTTAATATTTACGGTTATATTAAAAATTACAAGTCGTTGTTTAGCTTTATAAAAACCAATAATTTCACCTGGCCGACATGAATTCGCAGGAGTCAATGGAGTTTTTACAAGCGCAAATGCGTGGCACAAAAACTAATGAAGAGTTTTTGATATCGATGAACTCGTAAAACATAAAGGCTTTGTAAGATTCTCAGATAAAAAAGACGTTAACTTCACAAAACCTTAATTTGTGGTTTGCTATATTTACAGGCTTACATGAAGAAACGCGTTAAGAAACACCTGCCTAATGCAATAACCTGTGCTAATTTGTTCAGTGGTTGTATAGGTATAGTTTTTGCCTTTCAGGAAAACCTTGTTTTTGCAGCTTATTGTATTTTTTTAGCGGCCATATTTGATTTTTTCGACGGGCTTGCATCACGGGTTTTGCAATCGTTTTCTGGTATAGGTAAAGATCTCGACTCTCTTGCAGATATGGTAAGCTTTGGTGTTTTGCCGTCTGTTATGCTTTACGAGCTTTTTATGCAGGCCCCGCAGATACCCAAGGTGAGTATGTACCTAAACTTCATCGCCTTTTTATTGCCTGTATTTTCGGCGTTAAGGTTGGCCAAGTTTAATACAGATACCCGCCAGGCCGAAAACTTTATTGGTTTGCCCACCCCTGCCAATGCGATCCTAATTGCTTCTTTCCCGTTGATATTACACGAACGCAACCTTGTTTTAACGGAGTATATCCTTAATCCCTATTTTCTGGCGTGTTTTACGCTGGTTATGTGCGCGTTATTAGTTGCAGAAATGCCGCTTATGTCGCTCAAATTTAAGAACCGAGATTTCAACAAAAATATATTCAGGTATTTGCTGCTGCTGTTCTCGGCTATTTTGATTCTATTTTTTAAATTTGCCGCCGTACCGATAGTTATATTGATGTACATTACTCTTTCAGTTATCCAATTCAGAATTGCCAAATGACAAAATTCCAGGCCGAAATAGACGTAATGCCCAAAAAAGAAATTCTTGATCCGCAGGGAAAAGCAGTTTCTGGAAGTATGAAAAATTTGGGCCTTGCCGAAATTGATAATGTACGCATTGGCAAACATATAACCCTGGAGATCGATGCAGAAAATGAGGAAACCGCTTATGCAAAGGTAGAACAGGCCTGCAAGAACTTATTAGCCAACCTTATTATGGAAAGCTATACCTTCCGGATAAAAGCCATTTAATTTCCTTTTTAAAGATTCGCGGCAGCCGTAGCCTTTATCTGCTGCAGTTTAGGCATATTGTCTGTAAGTACACCTTTAGCTTCGCGAAATTTCGCACCTATTAGCTGTGCATCGGGGAAGCCTGTTTTTGCCATATGTTCTATATCCTGCATATAACCCTGGCAATCGGTCATTCCAAAAAATCCAAGATTAGGTTTTAATTTATGTGCGGCAGCACCTACTCCCGGCCAGTCGGCGGCATTCATCGCGGTTTCAATTACCTGCAGCAGCTCGGGGGTTTGCTGCATAAACATATCTATAGAGTCAACTATAAACTCATTGCTGCCATCGGCTATCTCAAATAAAAAGGTTAAATCAAGATTTTGGTTGTCAGGCATAGATCTATTATTAGGTTTATCAAAGTTATAATTTTTTAACAATCAAGTTATCCGTCAACTCATTTTTCAATTCGGCAACAGTTTTTTTCAGCAAAGGGTGCAACAAACCGGGTGCAATTTCTGCCAGCGGCTCCAAAGTGAAACGCCTTTCGTGCATCCGTTTATGAGGTATTTGCAAGTCGGGTGCCTCAATTATTGCGTCTCCATAAAATAAAATATCTATATCTATCGTGCGCGAATCCCATCTCGTTTTACGTTGCCTGCCGAGAGAAAGTTCTATTACCAATATTTTTTCCAAAATGTTCCTTGCAGCAAGTGCAGTATTTATTAAAATAACCTGGTTTAAATAATCGGGCTGGTTGTTGCTCCCCCATGCAGCGGTTTCATATATTGACGATGCTTTTTCTATGGGCGCAATCAGATCTGCAATTTCCATCCTGGCATTTTTTATAAAACTATGCCTATCGCCGAGATTGCTCCCTAAAAGTAAAAAAACACTAATCATGTTGTAACAAATATTATAGAATACGCTCTTAACATTACCGCAGGTAATTGGTAAGTTTGCATAGATAACAAGATTTAAATCACTTAATGAAACAATTTTTCAAATTTGTATTGGCCACCATAGTTGGTATCATTTTTACAAGCATCATACTCATATTCGTGCTCATAGGTATTGTTGTTTCGGCAAGCAGCGATAAAGAAGTAAGTGTTCAATCCAATTCTGTATTAAATATATCCCTCGATCATCCAATAACAGAACGTACCCCTAACAATCCATTAGCAGGCCTGAGCATTTTTGGCGGCGACAAGGCCATTGGGCTGAATGACATCCTGGCAAACATAAAAAAAGCCAAAACAGATGATAATATTAAAGGCATTTTCCTGAGCGAAAGCTATGCACTATCCGGCCAGGCTACAACAGAAGAGATCAGAAAGGCGCTCATAGATTTTAAAAGGTCGGGAAAGTTTGTTGTAGCATACGCGGAAATTTACACACAAAGCTTTTATTACCTCGCATCTGTTGCCGATAAGGTTTATTTAAACCCTAAAGGCATTTTTGATTTCAGCGGCTTTAGTTCACAAGTGCAATTTTTAAAGGGTACGCTCGATAAACTGGGCATCGAGGCGCAGATCATTAAGGTAGGTACTTATAAAAGCGCCGTAGAGCCGCTTATTTTAACTAAAATGAGCGATGCCAACCGCGAGCAGGTTACCTCTTACCTGGGTTCTATGTATGATTATTTTCTGCAAAACATTGGCAGCAGCCGCCACATTGCCGTTGATACGCTTCGCGATGTAGCTAACAACCTTAAAATACAATACCCCGAAGACGCCCTAAAGTTCAGGCTGGTAGACGGATTGAAATATAAAGACGAAGTGTTGGATGATATCCGCCACCGTACTGGTATAAAACACAATAAAGAGATACACAGCGTAGATATTGAGGATTACACTAAAAGCGCTGACGATAAAAAAGAAGAAGGTTCTGCAGATAGGAAAATTGCGGTTATTTATGCTTCCGGAGAGATCAATGGCGGCGATGGGGACGACAACAGCATTGGTTCAGAAAAAATATCGGCAGCTCTGCGTAAAGTAAGGTTAGATAACAAAGTTAAGGCGGTAGTGCTAAGGGTTAATTCGCCGGGTGGCAGTTCACTGGCATCAGCAGTTATCTGGCGCGAAGTTATCCTTACAAAAAAAGTTAAACCTGTTATCGTTTCCATGGGCGACTATGCGGCATCGGGCGGGTATTATATTGCTTGCGCAGCAGACTCAATTATTGCCGAGCCCAACACCATTACGGGTTCTATAGGTATATTTGCTATACTGCCTAACATGCAAAAGTTGTTTAACGATAAATTAGGCATCACCTTTGATGGCGTTAAGACCGGCAAATTTGCAGATCTGGGCGATATAAGCCGCCCTCTTACCCCCGAAGAGCGCATGATACTGCAAACGCAGGTTAACCGCGGTTACGATGAGTTTACCAAAGCCGTAGCAGATGGCCGCCACAAAACACAGGCCTACGTTAACAGCATAGGCCAGGGCCGTGTGTGGACAGGTACCCAGGCAGTAAAATTAGGCCTGGTAGACCGCCTTGGAAATATTAACGATGCCATTGCAAGCGCCGCAAAAAAGGCCGGCATAACAGATTACAAAACGATAACTTATCCGGAGCAGAAAAACATTTTTAGCAAGCTTAGCACTGGATTAACTGCCGAGGTGAAGGCAAGTATGGTACAAGCAGAACTTGGGCCAAATTATGTTTACTATCAGCAAATAAAGTCTTTACAAAATATGATGCGCACACCACAGGCCAGGTTGCCTTACCAGATCGTGGTTAAGTAAACTGCTAAAAACAATAGTAGTTTATATTAATTATTATCATTAGCCACTCAATTTGGGTGGCTTATGTATTTTTACAGCAACCAATATGGAAAACAAAGCAATAGCCCGCGCCCTAAGGCTACTCTCCCATTTAATGGAACTGCATGACGAAAATCCTTTCAAGGTAAAATCGATAGCTAACGCAGCTTTTAAGGTTGATAAACTACCGTTTAAGATTGCAGATAAAAGCCTTGCCGAAATGGAGAAAATAGAGGGGCTGGGTAAAAGCACTGCTGCCAAGGTGCACGAGTTTATAGAAAAAGGCAATATTACCGACTTGGAGGACTTACTCAGATCTACCCCCGAAGGCATTGTAGAAATGTTGGGTATAAAAGGTATAGGCCCAAAAAAGATAGCTATAATTTGGCATGACCTGGGTATCGAAAACATTGGCGAATTGCTTTACGCCTGTAACGAGAACCGGCTTATAGAAGCAAGAGGTTTTGGGTTAAAAACGCAGGAAGAGATCCGCAAGGTCATTGAATTCAGGATGGCCGCTAACGGTATGTTCCTGTACGCACGGATAGAAGCAGATGCCGAGGCTATGTGTGCCCAGCTGAGCGCTATGCTGCCCGACGCATTTATAGAATTTAGCGGCCAATACCGCCGGCGCAACGAGATCATAAGCGAACTATCTTTCGTAATAGGTACACGGGATGCGCAGATAGGTATAGACCTGATCAGAGACTCTGAACTACTCCAGAACCAAACCATTAACGGCCCACGAATTAACGGCGAATTGCCTAATGGCCTTTTGGTAGAACTTGTGTGCGTTGCAAAAAGGCAATATTTTAAACAACTATTTGTTCAAACTGGTACAGAGGAACATGTGGAAGCCGTATTTGAATTGATAAGTGATGAGATAGATCAGTTGGATGGTGAAGAAATGATCTACACAAAAGCCGGCCTGCCCTGGATAAACCCCGAACTGCGGGAGGGCAAGGCCGTACTCGGCCTGCACGCCATACCCCACTTAATTACCCTTGGCGATCTAAAGGGAGCATTGCACAATCACAGCACCTGGAGCGATGGGGTAAACACCATTAAAGAAATGGCGCTGTATTGCCGTGATGAGCTGAAACTGGAATACCTGGGCATGAGCGATCATAGTAAGAGCGCTTTTTATGCTAAGGGGCTTACCATAGAACGCATTCTGGAGCAGCACCGGGAAATAGATGAACTGAATAAGCAGATAGAAAACTTCCACATTTTTAAAGGGATCGAATCGGATATTTTGAATGATGGTTCACTCGACTATCCGGACGAAATTTTAAAAACCTTCGATTTTATTGTCGCGTCTATTCATTCGAACCTTAAAATGAGCGAAGATAAAGCTACCGCGCGACTGATCAAAGCTATAGAAAACCCTTATACAACCATATTAGGGCATCCAACGGGCCGTTTACTGCTTGCGCGTAAAGGTTACGATATAGACCATAAAAAAGTTATTGACGCCTGTGCCGCCAATAACGTGATTATAGAGGTAAACTCTAATCCGCTACGGCTGGATATGGATTGGCGTTGGCATGCTTACGCCCTTGATAAAGGGGTAATGCTCTCCATCAATCCCGACGCACACCGTAAGGAAGGCTTCCATGATATGAAATATGGTATATTAGTATCGCGCAAGGGCGGCTTAAGTAAAGCGCATTGCTTAAATGCAATGGATCTGGCCCGGATAACTGAAATTTTTAAAACTAAAAAAGCAGCCGCCCAATAACATTCTAATGCTGTTACATAAAATTAGAGACATAAAAGAAAGCGGCCGTCAGCCATCGGTACTTGTGATCGGTGATCTGATGATTGATCACTATATATGGGGCGAGGCAACCCGCCTTTCGCCCGAAGCGCCTGTACCTGTAGTAAATGTAAAAAGAGAGTCTGCAACGCTGGGGGGTGCGGCTAACGTAGCGCAAAACCTGGTTGCATTGGGTGCGAGGGTGTTGTTAGCCGGTGTAGTGGGCAGCGATAAGCCCGGCGAAGAAATTATAGCGCTTTTAGAGGATGCAGGCATTGATACACAAGCTATTATAATTGATGAAACCCGCCCTACCACCGTAAAAACCCGCATATTAGCCGGTAACCATCAACTGGTGCGGGTAGATAGGGAGGTTACAATTGCTATTACCGGCCTGTTGCAGGAGAGTTTATATGAGAAATTACAGGATTGCATAGCGGCTGCAGATATCGTGCTTTTTTCGGATTATAATAAGGGTTTTTTTGCGCCGGGGTTAACCCGAAAGCTAATTGAGTTTGCTAACGCGAATGATAAAAAGGTAATAGTAGACCCTAAGGGATATGATTACGCTAAATACAAAGGCGCTTTTATTATTAAACCAAACCGCAAAGAATTGGCGGATGCAGCCAAAGCCGAGAAGATAATTAACGTAGCAGATCTGCAAAAAGCTGCTAAAACCATATTTGATCAAACCGGCGTTGATTACCTGATCGTTACACTTTCTGAAGAAGGCATGGTGATCCTTAGCGAACTCACGTATAAAATGTTACCGGTAAAGGCAACAGAAGTTTTTGACGTTACCGGTGCTGGTGACACCGTTTTAGCCGCCATTGCTTATTTTACAGCGCAAGGGCTGAGTGTTGAAGACGCGTCTGAACTGGCTAATCATGCTGCTGCAATTGTTATTAAGCAGGTTGGCAATGCCACTGCTACCCTATTAGACATTATTACCGACGTTGAAATGAATTCGCACCCTGATGTATAAATTTTAACTTTTTAATTTAGCGCCTAATTGTAAAAATGCCCGATTACCAAAAAGCGATAGTTGATAAGATACAGTCATTGCCCGAACTGCAAAAAAAGATAGCACAATGGAAGGATGACGGGCAAAAAGTAGTTTTTACCAACGGGGTGTTCGATCTGGTTCATACCGGCCATATCACCTACCTTGCACAAGCTGCCGCGCTGGGTAACAAATTAATTGTCGGCCTTAACTCTGACGGTTCGGTTAAAAGGCTAAAGGGCAAAGATCGCCCGATAAATGACGAGAGCAGTCGCGCGTTGTTATTAGCAGCCTTTATGTTTGTAGACGCTGTAATTGTGTTTAGCGAAGATACGCCCGCGCAACTTATAGGAATGCTCCTTCCCAACCTGTTGGTAAAGGGTGCAGATTATGGTATCGAAAATATTGCCGGGGCTAAAGAAGTATTTGCTAACGGCGGCGAAGTTAAAACCATTAGCCTGGTCAACGGATTTTCTTCAACTGCTATTATCAACAAAATAAAGGCCCAAACTTCCTAATTAGTATAACGATGAAAATACTTGTGATCAGGTTTAGTTCAATGGGCGATATTATTTACACCACGCCGGTGGTGCGCTGCTTAAAGCAACAAATTGCCGGGGCAGAGGTGCATTTCCTTACAAAACCGGCATTTCAATACATATATGATGCTAATCCCTACCCCGATAAGGTACTGTTATTAAAGGAAACCTTAAGCGAAACCATACGTGATATTAAGCATGAAAACTACGATTATGTTGTAGACCTTCACAACAACCTGCGTACAGCGATTATAAAACTGCGTACTGGTATTAAATCATTCACCTATAATAAGCAGCACATTAAAAAATGGCTGAGCCTCAAGTTTAATTTAAAACTTATTCTGCCGGTACATCTGGTAGATAGGTATCTGATGACTATAAAATCGCTCGGTGTGATAAATGATAATTTGCCCATTGACTACTACCTAAAACAACAATACAGTTTAGCTGATCTGCTACCCGAAACACATATTAATGGTTACCACGCATTCATTATCGGAGCAACCCATTTTACCAAACGTATGCCTAACCAAAAGATAATTAATATATGCCTGGATCTAAATAAACCGGTGGTACTGCTCGGGGGCGATGACGTAAAGGCTAATGGCGATGTTATTCAGGATGCTTCAGTGGCCAGAGTATATAATGCCTGCGGCAAGTACACGTTAGATCAGTCTGTGTTTATCATGGCCAATGCTGCCAATGTTATAGGTTTCGATACCGGCCTAACACATATTGCCGAGGCATTTAACAAACCAATTGCTTCAATATGGGGAGGCACCGTGCCCGATTTACTGGGTGTGCAGCCATACCAGGTAGAGAATGCGCTGGTGGCGGGTGTGGAACTGCCCTGCAGGCCGTGTTCAAAATTCGGCTTGTCGCATTGCCCCCTTGGGCATTTTAAGTGTATGAATAATATCCCGGAAGAACTGATCGTTAACTTTGCAAATCAACAGCAATAAATGAAATACCTGTACATCATCCTGTTAACACTTACCGCATTTGGTGCGTCGGCTCAAAATAAAATTGGTCTGGCCATAAAATTAGGTGGCGGGTTGGCAAGTCAACATGTTCAGGATGAAGATGTTATATCATCTACTTCAACAGGAGGTTTTAATTTTGGCGGCATGGCGCTATACAGGTTTTACCGGCAATGGGAAATGCAGGCCGGCCTGGAAGTTGCAAGTAAAGGCTCTTTTATCACCGAAGATGCAATGACCACAACACAACATGCCGTTTATGTAGAGGTGCCCCTATCTTTAGTTCACAATTTTAAGGTACCCGGTTTGGGCCTTTACTACGTTGGTGGCGGCGGGTATTTTTCGCGCGGTACAGGCGGATATAACGTTTACGAAACACCACCCAGCGAAACTTCTAACGCAATAGAGTTTGGCAGCAGAGGCGATCTGCTGCGATACGATGCCGGTCTTAACTTTACAACAGGGTTGAAGTTAGATAACAAACTGATTTTTGATGTAAGCTACCAGGTCGGACTTGCAAATCTAACCACAGACCCACTGAAAGACACGGGTACATACGTCATTAAAAACCGTTTTATATCGGTTAGTTTAGGATATTTATTCAGATAAAATGAAAAATCTGCTGATCATACGCCATGCTAAGGCTGTTACTGAGGGGACCGATGGTGACTTTAACCGCCCGTTAAAAATATCGGGAGAGGACGATGCCTTTGGATTAGCAAAAAAACTGGCCAAGAAAAACATAACTCCTCAAATTATCTACAGCAGCCCGGCGCTTCGCGCTAAAACAACTGCAAGTATTATCAGTAACCATAATGAAATACCACTTGGCGACTTCATAGCATCCATTTACGAAGCGTCTGACCGTGATCTGCTTGATGTGATCAATAGCTTTTCCAGTGCTTATGATTTTATAGCCATAACCGGCCATAACCCCGCTTTAAGCACGGTAAGCACTTATTTATCATCGCAGTATATCAGCCTGCCTACCTGCGGCGCCGTGTTGATAGCATTTGAGGTAGACGACTGGAAGCTTATTTCGGCTGCTACAGGCAAAGTAACTTGGATGTACGAACCCTAAACGATAGTATACGTTTTGCCCGGCATAGAACGTATAAAGCCTTGCATTTCCAGGTTTAGCAAATTCATGGTTAACCGGCTCACGGGCATACCTATCTTAAGCACTAATTCATCTATGGCTATAGATTGGTTTTGGTTAAGCACTTCTATGATAAGCCGCTCATCTGCTGTTAGATCCATAGCCATCATTAACTGATTGGTTTTGGCAGATTGCCTGAGATCGTCTTTTTCCCAGCCCAGGGTATAAGGTAGGTCGGCAGCACTCATTAGCAATGCCGCTTTGTGGTGCCTCACCAAAAAATTGCATCCTTCAGAATACTCATCATTAACCCGACCGGGGAAAGCGAAAACATCGCGGTTGTATGAGTTGGCAATCTCGGCGGTGATGAGCGCGCCACCCTTTATACCTGCTTCTACCACAATGGTAGCATCGGCTACACCGGCTACGATACGGTTACGCGCAGGAAAATTTTCCCTGTCGGGGGCGGTACCGGATGCATATTCTGTTAACAGTCCGCCGTTATGCTTCATCTTTTCTGCTACGGCATGGTGCGCTGCCGGGTATAACCGGTCCATCCCGTGCCCTAATACGCCAACTGTTGGTAAATGTAGCTTCACGCATTCTTTATGCATGGCCACATCTATACCATACGCCAGGCCGCTAACAACCAGTGCGCCATATTCCTGCAACTCTTCTACCAGTTCGCGGCACAGGTCCTTGCCATAATTAGTGGCTTTACGTGTGCCTACAACGCTTATAACCCGCTGTGTATTCAGATCCATATTGCCTTGCGCATAAAGCAGTACCGGCGCATCATTACAGGCCTTAAGCCGCTTGGGGTAGCGCGGGTCTGTAAAAAATAGTACATCTATATTGTGCTTATCCGCATAGTTTGCCTCCTTCTCGGCAAGCATCAGCGCGGTTTTAAAATCAAGCTGGTTGATAGTTTTTTGGCCAATGCCATGCGCTCTAATAAACTTCGCAGGGTTCATTTCGAACACGTTTTCTGCACTGCCGGCATAGGCCAGCATGGTTTTAGCGGTTACAGGGCCAACATTTTTAATCAGGCTTAAGGCAATCTGGTGGATAATAGACATATGGAACTCCAAAGTAACTAATGTTTTAGCAGAAAAATTTAACAAAATTTATAACTTGTTAGTATTGAATATATTATGATGTTTAAACTATGATGATAGTTGCATAACTATAAAAGCAGTAGGGAAAATATCAATTCTAACTATAGCTATAGTAACTAAACTATCATCATAGGTCGCTCAAACTATCGTTGTAGTTGTTATTTTTGTTCGAAATGAAGGAATTAACGAAAGCCGAAGAACAGGTAATGCAAATAATCTGGCAGTTAAAGGAAGCCATAGTAAAGGATATTATAGATAAGATGCCGGTGCCAAAACCTGCATACAATACGGTATCAACCGTGGTAAGGGTAATGGAAACCAAAGGATTTTTGGCACATAAGGCCTATGGAACAGCTCACGTGTACCACCCCATTGTTAGCGAAGAAGACTATAAGAAGTTTGCCTTTGATAAACTGCTGAAAGCCTATTTTAAAGACTCGGTAAAGGAGCTTATCTCCTATCTGGCACAAGAAAAGAAATTAAACATTACCGATCTGGCAGAGTTGATACTGCTTTCGGAAAAGGGAAAAAAGTAAGATTATGTGCCTTTGATATATAACACCTGCTTGGTTTCAAAAAACTCGCCTGGAAAGTAATTTTTCAGTTCGTAGCGTTTTACCGCCAGGCGTGATTCTGCTATTTCTTCCACCAAATCTCCGCCTTTGAGGTAAAGGATGCCGTTTGGAAGCGAGTTTTTTGAGTCTTTGCCAAATTTATTTTTTATCCAGGGATAAAACTCGTTAAGCCGGGTAACTGCCCTCGAAACGATGAAATCAAACTTTTCATCTATCTCTTCTGCCCGGTTATGATAGGCCCGCACGTTTTTTAAGCCCAGGGCATTGGCAACTTCTTTTACCACCTTTATTTTTTTCCCGATAGAATCTACCAGGTAAAAATCGGTATCAGGGAACATAATGGCTAATGGTATACCGGGAAAACCACCACCGGTGCCTACATCGAGCACTTTTTCGCCGGGCAAAAAATTAATGATCCTGGCAATACCCAACGAATGCAATACGTGGCGCTCATAAAGCTGGTCTATATCTTTGCGCGATATTACATTTATCTGGCTGTTCCAGTGCTCATAAAGGCCCTGCAGCATGGCAAATTGCTCTTGCTGCCTTACAGTGAGCTGAGGGAAAAATTTTGCTATTATCTCAAAGGTCATTACGGCTGTTTGTATTATCAACAATGTTGCCCAGTAAATATTTTGCCCTAAAAAGCTGTGCCTTAACCGTACCAAGCGGGATGCCCAATTGCACCGCTATCTCGTCATAAGACAGTTCATCAAAGTACCTTAATGTTATCAGATTTCGATAGCGCTGCGGTAAGCTCTCAACCAGCAGCTTCAGATCTTTAGATCTTTGCTTTTTTATCCAAAATTCTTCGGGATTTGGGTCTTCTGTTTTGAGCTGCATAGAGCGCTCATCTCCATTTTCGTCAACAAGACCATCCAAAGAGGTTGTATTGAGCTTTTTTTTACGTATAAAGTCTATACAGTTGTTTGTGGCCACTCTAAATAGCCAGGTGCTAAACGCAAATTCGGGCTGGTATTTGTCCAGCTTATTAAAAGCCTTAGCAAAGGTTTCAACAGTTAGGTCGTTTGCGTCTTCTTTGTTATTAACCATCTTTACGGCCATAAAGTAAATTGCATCCCGGTAGCGCTGCATTAACGCTGCGTAAGCTTGCTGATCGCCCCCCCGGGCTTTAAGCACCAGTTGAAAGTCGTTCTTTGCGTTTTCGGTAAAATGTTTATTTACTTCCATTTCGTTGTTTTGGCAAACATTCCTATCAACCCGAAAACATTCACATACAGGTAGTAAAGCAAATCGTAAAATGGTAAAAACCACCTCAGGTCCTTACCCTCTAAACGTTTAAATAATTTATTGTAAACCAATATCTGGCATAACCACCTAATTAAAAAAAGGCCGGCAGCAATGAATATCGAATATTTGAATGCCAGACAAGCAAAAAATAATAAATAAAAAAATAAGCCGGTAAAAGCATCGGTAGCTAACATGCGTTTGTGGTGGCTTTTATAATATTTACCAGCCCCCATATGCCGCTTTTTTTGCCTGAACCAGCTTACCATGCTTGTTTTTGGCGCACTATACACAAATGAGCCGGCGTGCAACTCAATTGCGGTGTTATACCTGGTAGCATTTTCGTTTACAAAAAGATCGTCATCGCCACTCATTACGTGCATGTGAGAGGCAAACCCCTTATTGCCGAAAAACAAATCTTTACGATACGCTAGGTTGCGGCCAACGCCCATATACGCATTTCCATTTAAGGCTGCCGAAAAATAGTTTATTGCTGTTTTTATGGTCTCAAACCGGATAATCTCATTTAAAAAACCCCCCGTTTTATAATAGGGAGAATAGCCTAAAACGATCTGCTTTTCGTGATCCTGAAAATGTATCGCCATCCTGCTTATCCAGTTTTCCGTTGCAGGCACGCAATCGGCATCGGTAAACAGCAAACAGTCGTATTTAGCTGCCTTGATGCCCATGGTAATGGCAAATTTTTTGCCTGTTTTATAATTCCTGCTTTCTGTAACTGTTACAATTTTTAATAACGGATATTGGACTTGCAGATCTTCAAGCACCCATTTCGATTCATCTATCGAACAATCATTTACAATAATCAGCTCGTATTGAGGATAAAACTGCTGCATGAGAGCTGGCACCAGTTTTTTAAGGTTTTCGGCCTCGTTACGGGCGCTAACAATTACCGATACTGGAATGTCTGTTACCGGCGCCTCATCTTCCTGACTAAACTTGTTAAGCTTATTTTGCCTGCCCAGTAACGGCACGAGTTGAAACACAAAAAAAACGGCCAGTAAGGCCACTAAAACGCCTTGTATAATTAGATCCAAATCGAAAAATATAATAAGCAAAAATGTTAAAAAACGACGAATATTAAACCCTGTTGTTGAAAATAATGGTACCGGATTAAAAGCCCGAAAATGCTATTTTTGTACCCTTAAATGAAATTTAATTTAACAGCAACAGATCCATTATCAAAAGCGCGCGCGGGCGAGATCACTACAGATCATGGCACTATAAAAACACCCATCTTTATGCCTGTAGGCACTGCGGGCACGGTAAAGGCAGTTCATCAGCATGAGCTTAGAGATGATGTTAAAGCCCAGATAATTTTGGGTAATACGTATCATCTTTATTTGCGCCCGGGCTTAAACACCCTGGAGAAAGCCGGCGGACTGCACAAATTTATAGGATGGGACAAGCCAATTCTTACCGATAGCGGCGGTTACCAGGTTTATTCACTTACAGATGTGCGTAAAATAAAGGAAGAGGGCGTCACCTTCCGCTCGCATATTGACGGTTCAAAGCATCTGTTCACCCCCGAAACCGCCATTGATATACAGCGCACTATTGGCGGCGATATTATAATGGCGTTTGACGAATGCACGCCTTACCCCTGCGAATACAACTATGCCCGCCGGTCTATAGACATGACGCACCGCTGGCTTAAGCGCTGCTGCGACCGTTTCGACAGTACAGAGCCGAAATATGGCTATGATCAAACCTTCTTCCCTATTGTACAGGGATCGGTTTATAAAGATCTGCGCATAAAATCGGCAGAAGTTATTGCCTCTTTTGAACGTGAGGGAAATGCCATCGGTGGTTTATCTGTAGGTGAACCTGCGGAAGAAATGTATGCCATGACCGAGCTGGTTTGCCGCATACTGCCCGATACAAAACCACGTTACTTAATGGGCGTGGGTACGCCGGTTAACATTCTGGAAAACATAGCCTTGGGTATTGATATGTTTGATTGCGTGATGCCTACCCGCAATGCCCGAAACGGTATGCTTTTTACCAGGGATGGCTTTATAAATATCCGTAACGAAAAATGGAAAGATGATTTTTCGCCCATTGATGCCGATAGCGACTTATGGGCCGACAGGGAATATAGCAAAGCTTATCTACGGCATTTAATGACATCTAAAGAGATTTTAGGGGCACAGATAGCCAGTTTGCATAACCTGCATTTTTACCTTTGGCTGGTAACACAAGCAAGGGAAAAGATAATTAGCGGCGAGTTTTACGACTGGAAAAATATGATGATAAAACGTTTAGCAACACGGTTATAGCATGAGAGGCCTTTTTGATCGTTATTTAAAGGTTATTGATTGGTATATAATACGTAAGTACCTGGGTACTTTTGCATTTACCATGGCCATTTTTATGGTGATCATTGTTGTTTTTGATGTATCTGAACACCTTGATAATTTTTTGAAGAACCATGCCCCGCTTAGTGCAATAGTATTTCAATATTACGCCGGTTATCTTCCGTTTTATACCAACATTTTGCTACCCCTTATCAATTTCCTGGCGGTGATATTTTTTACGGCCAAAATGGCTAACCAAACAGAGATTGTACCCATACTTAGCGGAAAGGCAAGCTTTAACCGCTTTTTACGCCCTTACTTTTTTTCGTCGTCGCTTATATTTATCGTTTTCTTTTTTGCCAATCTTTACCTCATACCATATACCAATAAACTGGATATTGCCTTCGAAAACGTTTATTTTAACGATGTAGATCCTACAAAGAGCGAGGTGCACATGCAGTTAGACAAGCATACCTTTGTTTATTTGCAGTCTTTTAACAACGAGGCGCATACTGGCTTTAATTTTATGCTTGAGAAATTCGACGGGGATCAGATGCGCCAGAAACTAACTGCAAATAGTATAGTTTACGATTCGCTAAAGCATGTATGGTCTATACGCGATTACCAGATACGGGAAGTGAACGGTATGCACGAAAAGCTCTACACCGGCGCCCGGAAAGACACCGTGCTTGATATGCGCCCAGCCGATTTTGAAGCCAGGGATAATATTTATAGGGCCATGTCGATGTCTGAACTGGAAAAAAACATTAACCGCGAACGTATACGGGGTACGGGCGTTTTAACCGATATGCTTTTCGAAAAGTACAGGCGATTTGTTTACCCGCTTTCTTCATACGTATTGATGATCATTGGCGTATCCATCTCTTCCAGGAAAGTGAGGGGAGGTATAGGCCTGCCTTTGGGTATAGGGATATTTTTATGTTTCACCTACATTGTGGTAGATAGGTTTGCGTTTGTATTTTCTGTAAAAGGAGGCATGCCGCCTATCATAGCAGTGTTTATCCCCAACGTTACGTTTGGCTTGTTAGGATATTACCTGCTTCGTAAAGCCCCTAAATAATGGCAAGCCCAAATAGCACGACGAGCGGCCCAAATAAAAACCTGCTTATCCTTCATCTCACAGTTTTTATCTGGGGCTTTACAGGGGTACTGGGTAAATTAATATCCATCACCGCTATTAACCTGGTTTGGTACCGGGTATTAATAGCATTTGTAACACTCTTTCTCTACTTCAATTTCAGAAAAGTTGCGTTTAAAATAAACCGGGAGATTGTGGTACAACTTTTTTTTACCGGCGCGTTAGTAGGCGGCCACTGGATACTTTTTTTTGGCTCTATAAAGGCTTCAACTCTTTCCGTATCGCTGGTATGCCTTTCGGCTATAACCTTATTTACTGCCATTTTTGAGCCCATTTTTAATAAAAAAAGAATATCACGTTTAGAGATTGCGGCCGGGCTCCTTATCATCATCGGCATTTTTTTAGTTTTTAAATTCGAAAGCCATTACACTAAGGGCATCATTATGGGCCTGGGCAGTGCTGCCGCTGCAAGTCTTTTCTCTATAATAAACTCAAAGCAGGTAAAGAAACTAGAAGCGCCAATTATAGCTTTTTATGAGCTTGCGGGGGCCTTTTGCTGGATCTCTCTTTATATGGTTTTAACCGGCGGTTTTGATCATTTTACCTTACCGGGCAATGCCGATCTAGGCTACCTACTGCTGCTGGGCACTGTTTGCACATCGCTCGCTTATGTTGCGGGGGTTTCTGTTATGCGCGAGTTTTCGGCGTTTAAGGTAGCCCTCATAACCAACCTCGAACCGGTATATGGGATTATAATGTCGTTCCTTTTCTTTGGAGAAATGAAGTTGATGACACCTGGTTTTTGGGTTGGGGCGCTTATTATCTTATCTACTGTGTTCCTTTTTCCATTGGCCCAAAAACAGGTCACCCGTTATCGTTCCCGGTAATCTGCTCGTCTTTGTGGTACACTTAGCGGTTAACTTGAAATTAAGCGCTTGTAATTAACACAGCATAGCAGTGATTTTTTAATTGTGAAAATGGCGTGGCAAAATTGCAGCCAAAATGTTCCCATGATGTTAGTGTTAAAAATTGCCAGTGGCTTAAGGCCAATTGTATGTAATTATGCCCGCTTTATAGCCCATTTAAAATAAGAATAACGAATATATTATGGTATATTATATCTGTATAACTAATTGTTAATCAATATCTTATTACTAATTTATAAAGTAGGACTGAAGATTAAAATTACTGATTGTTAAAATATCAACTAAAATATTTAGCAAGTAATATCTATAAGGATTTAATAATATTGGTACTGACTAATTATCAGGCAATTATACGTAATTAGTTAAAGTTAAAAATCATCTGTTGGTTTTAAGACTTGTGCTAACCGTTAGTGTATCGACATTGCAGCCGTCGAGCAGGAAAATTTTAATTGTGGTGCGAGTATTCGCTAAAAAGTTAGATTGGTGCTACAATTATAATTGCGCAGCTTTTTAATTACAACGAAAGTATACCATAACCATGCCAAAGCGTTTTACACAAAGCGCCCTCCCCTGCCGAATCCGTTAATGGTTTTACAACCGCTTAAAAAAATGCATATTGCATATGTATATAAAATATCACTATGCGAATATCTACCATCTTTATGTTACTGATCACTATACTGCTAACCGTTGTGATCATGCAAAACACCGACGAGATAAAGGTGACCTTACTGTTTACACAAGTGTATATTCCTAAGCTTGTAATTTTTACTGCGTTTGCGGTAGTAGCGTTTATACTCGGTGTGATGGTTGGCCGCCCGCGTAAGCTAAAACGCGTAGAAGATTTCGACCGGCATGAAGATACAGACGCACCACCAAAAGGGCAGACATTAAGTGATGAAGATCGTGACTATATTAATTAGGCTCCGTTACACGTTATAAAAAACCTGATTGTCCTTTTCGAGATTTTTAAGATTGGGCAGCGATTTAAAAACACCGAACACAGCACCCCCGCTCCCGCTCATGCTTGCATACAAAGCGCCGGCATTATAAAGCGCTTGCTTCACTTCGCTAATCACCGGATATTTTAAAAAGACAGACTTTTCAAAATCGTTTTTTATTGAACTTTTCCATTCTGCAATCGGTAACTGGATCATGTCCCTTAAAGAGGTTACAGATGGTGCCGGTATAACGCCGTTGTAAGCATTAGCTGTAGCCACATACACAGGAGGCATAACTAACACTATGGCGTATTTACTAAGGTCAAGTTCCAAAGGTTCAAACTGGTCGCCTCTTTCAAACGCATAGGCCGGCTTATTTTCTATGAAGAATGCGCAATCGGCACCTAACTGCCGGGCGTAGTTCTTCATCGCTTCGATGCTTAATCCTAATTCAAACTTTTTGTTTAGCAGCTTAATAAAAAATGCAGCATCTGCAGAGCCGCCGCCCAGTCCCGCACCTATCGGGATATGTTTGTGCAGGTGAATTTTAAGTGGGGCCAGGCGGTAGTCGCAAGAAACGAGCTCATAAGCCTTGATACAAAGGTTATTTTTACTTTCGCCCGGTATCTTTATTCCCGAAGATGTATAGTCCATCTGAGCGCTTGTAATAGCCTCTAATCCATCTTTCATGTTTACCGGGTAGAAAATCGTTTCCAGATCGTGGTAGCCGTCTGCCCGCCTCGCAATAATATTTAGGCCGATATTGATCTTGGCGTTCGGGAAAACGATCATAAACTTGTTCTACAGTTTTAAACATATATAGGATACCAAAATTAGTTTTTTTTTATTTGTAGTTAAGTGAATGGTGAGCAGAAAATAGTGAGTGGTTTAAATTATTACTCGTCATTTTCGCAACCACTCTCAACTCACATTATCAACTACCCACCAATACTAAATGAAGCAATACCTCGATCTGATGCAGCATGTGCTCAATACCGGCGCCCAGAAACACGACAGGACCGGTACAGGAACGTTAAGCGTGTTTGGCTACCAGATTCGTTTTAACCTACAGGATGGTTTCCCGCTCGTAACTACTAAAAAATTGCACCTAAAATCTATTATACATGAATTGATCTGGTTTTTAAGCGGCGATACCAATATTAAGTACCTGAAAGAAAACGGTGTAAAGATATGGGATGAGTGGGCAGACGATGACGGAAACCTCGGCCCGGTATACGGTTATCAATGGCGCTCGTGGCCAACACCCGATGGCCGGCATATAGACCAGATCAGTAACGTGGTCAATACCATCAAGAACAATCCCGATTCACGGCGTATTATGGTATCGGCATGGAACGTTGCAGATATAGATGGGATGGCGCTCCCACCCTGCCACAGCTTGTTTCAGTTTTATGTACAACCCCCTAACCCTTTAGCGGGGGAAACAGTTGGTAAATTAAGCTGCCAGTTATACCAGCGCAGTGCTGATATATTTTTAGGTGTACCATTTAATATAGCATCATATGCCCTGCTTACCATGATGATGGCCCAGGTGTGCAACCTGCAGCCCGGCGACTTTATCCATACGTTTGGCGATGCACACCTATATAATAACCACATAGAACAGGCCCATCTCCAGCTAAGCCGCGAGCCGCGCCCGTTGCCAACCATGAAGATAAACTCCGAAGTGAAAAACATCTTTGATTTTAAGTTCGAAGATTTTACTTTGGAGAACTA
The DNA here is from genome assembly GCA_965277245.1 of Mucilaginibacter sp. Lineage (GTDB taxonomy): Bacteria > Bacteroidota > Bacteroidia > Sphingobacteriales > Sphingobacteriaceae > Mucilaginibacter. The sequence continues at coordinate 556,597 of OZ255719.1, read as the reverse complement.
CGACCCGTGGCCGCATATCAAGGGAGCGGTGGCAATATAAGCCCGCCAAAAACCCCTCCGGTACGGAGGGCTTGATACGCACTTTTCATTTACATATCAATTTTGTACTTTTGAGTATAACGGCAATACAGTTAAAAGCAGAGATAGATAAAGAGCTTGATAAGCTTTCAGAATAACAACTCGAAGAAATTTTTAGATTTCGTTAAAAACCTTCAAACAAATAAAAAATTAAATCAAAGCATCGATCGTATTATCAACTAAAATAGAGAACTATTTTCCAAAATAGCGCAATGATTGAATGATTGATATAAAAGTTGTCTTATTTTCTCATGACAGATTAATTGGTGAATTTGGCGGAGCTAAAGGGAGTTAGAGATATTCCTGGCCTTGAAGCAGCAATTAAAAGGCCCTTTGCATATTTCATGCTTGAGTTGTTACTTGATAGTTGTGACTATGTAATTTCTGTAAAGTATAAAATGGTAGTGTTGGCAAGCATGGGAGGTTTGCGGTTTGATGGTATCGTAAATTGGACAAAAAAAAACCACGCCATCATATCTTAAATTACCTATGAACATCATAATCGTAGTAGCCATAGCCGCTAACAATGCCATTGGCAAAAACAATCAGTTGCTTTGGAGGCTCCCTGCAGATCTGAAACATTTTAAGGAGATCACCACCGGCCATACTGTAATTATGGGCCGTAAAACGTTCGACTCGGTTGGCAAGCCCTTGCCTAACCGCCGCAATATTGTAATTACCCGGAAGGATATTAACATAAAAGGCTGCGAAGTAGTCGGTTCCCTGCATGATGCGCTGGCCCTTTGCATTGGGCTGCCCGAGGTGCATATCATTGGCGGCGCCGAAATTTATAAGCAGGCAATGCCGCTCACTGATGTTATTTACCTAACCAGGGTTCACCAAAGCTTCGATGCCGATACCTTTTTCCCGGAAATTGATGAAAAAAAATGGAAGGAAACCGCCCGTGAAGACCACGGGGCGGACGAGCGAAACCCTATCGCCTACTCCTTTATTACCCTTAAACGCAGTTAACACCGGCACCCCTTTTTTTGTTTGCAATTAAAATTTAAGGGTTGTAAATTTTTGTTAGATTTGCCGTCTTGTTTAAAATAGCTATAAACTAATTAATTACATATTCTAATACACAATGCAAGGTAAAGGGGTTATTAAGTTTTTCGCCATCCTGCTGGCACTCGTATGTTTGTACCAGCTTTCTTTTACGTGGGTTACCCACAAGGTGGAGAACGATGCCAAAAGCTACGCCAAGGGTAGCGCAGAAAAAGAAAAGGCATATTTAGATTCAATGTCGTCGCAACCGGTTTATCCGCTGCTTAAGCACACTTACCAGTATTGTAAAGAACGCGAACTTGCTTTAGGCCTCGATCTAAAAGGTGGTATGAACGTAACCATGCAGATATCTTTGGGCGAACTGATCAAAGCATTGTCTGATAACAACCAGGACCCGGCCTTTACCCAGGCGCTGTCAAAAGCAGAGATAGACTCTCATACCAGCCCGGAGAACTACATTAACCTGTTCATGGCAGAGTATAAAAAGATTAGCCCCGATGGTAAGCTTGCACCTATATTCGCTACCAAAGAAAACCAGGAACATATTAAATTTAACTCGAGCAACAGCGAGGTTGAAACCTATTTAAAAGACCAGGCCAATACTGCGGTAACCCAATCATTTAATATCCTGAGTACACGTATAGATAAATTTGGGGTAACCTCTCCAAATATTCAGCTGCAAACGGGCACCAACCGTATTTTGGTTGAGTTACCAGGTGTTACCGAGGTTGATCGTGTACGCAAACTTTTACAAGGATCTGCCAAGCTGGAGTTTTACGAAACCGGCGAGAATGCAGAAGTAGCGCCCGTACTTACCAACATTAACAGTTTAATTGCGGCAAAAAACAAGGTAACCGGCAAAGATTCTGTAAAAAAAGATACCGCTGCTAAAATTGCAGGCTTAAAAACCGCAAAAGCAGATTCAACAAAAGGATCGCTTTTAAGCAAGGTACAAAAAGGCGCGGGAAAGGATACCAGCAGCGCTTTGGGTAAAGCGCAGGCCTTAGCACAAAATCCATTATTTGCTCTGTTAACGGCTGCCGTTTACCCGGGTGCTAATGGCCAGGCACAATACGGCCCCGGCCCTGTAGTGGGTTATGCCGAAGCTAAGGATACCGCGAAGGTAGATGGTTATTTACGCATGCCCGAGGTAAAATCCATCATCCCGCAAAACCTGCGTTTTTTATGGTCGGCAAAAGGCACAAAAAATCAAAAAGGCATTTTTCAATTTGAATTATATGCTATCAAACTATCAGGTGCAAATAATGGCCCTGTATTAACCGGCGATGCCATTACAGATGCCAATGCAGATGTTAACCAGGCACAAGGCGGCTTTGAGGTTACCATGGACATGAACTCTCAGGGTGCCGAAAAATGGCGCGAAATTACCGCGGCCGCTGCAGGTAACCCGACAGACCAAAACGACAACCGTTCTATAGCCATCGTTCTTGATGATAACGTTGTGTCTTCTCCCCGTGTAAACGGCGAAATCACTGGAGGGCGTTCATCAATATCAGGAAGCAACTTTACACAAGAAGAAACAAAAGATTTAGCGAACATCTTAAAAGCCGGCCGCTTACCTGCTCCTGCACGTATCGTAGCAGAAGATGTTGTGGGCCCGTCGTTAGGTCAGGAAGCCATAAACAATGGTTTGGTATCCAGCCTTGTAGGCCTTTTGGTGGTCCTGGTATTTACTATCGCCTATTATAACAGGGCAGGTACGGTAGCCGTTATCGCAGTATTCATCAACGTATTCTTCCTGATGGGCGTACTCACCAATATAGGTGCCGTGCTAACGCTTCCGGGTGTGGCTGGTATCGTGCTCATCCTGGGTATATCTGTTGATGCCAACGTATTGATCTACGAGCGTGTGCGCGAAGAAATGGCGCTGGGCAAATCATTACGCCTAAGTATTGAAGACGGTTTTAAACACGCCCTATCTTCTATCCTCGATTCAAACATCAGTACCTTTCTTACCGGTTTAATCCTGTTCATTTTCGGTACAGGCCCTGTACAGGGTTTCGCCACCACACTGATGATCGGTATCGTCACCTCATTATTCTGTTCGCTGCTTATCTCCCGTTTAATATTTGAATGGATGCTGGGCAAGGGCTGGGATATAAAATTTTCTAACCCATGGAGCTCGCATACCTTTAAGGGAGCGAATTATGCGTTTGTAAAAAATCGCTTTAAGTTTTATGCATTCTCAGGCATTTTTATTCTGGCGGGTATCATCTCTATGTTAACCCGCGGCTTTAGCTACGGGGTAGATTTCCGCGGCGGCCGCACTTATGTAGTGCGCTTCGAAAAGGCAATTAATGTTGATGATGTGCGTACGAACCTTACCCAAACCTTCGGGCAGGGAAAGGCGATTGTAAAAACATACGTTAATAACAATAACCAGATAAATATCACTACCGATTACCTGATTGACGATAATAGCACCGCTGCCGACAACAAAGTGGAGAAAGTGCTGCGCCAAAGCCTTACCAAAGTAAGCCCGGTATTTACCATACCCAGCCAGCAAAAGGTAGGCCCCACCATTGCCAACAGCATTAAAACCTCGGCAATATGGACGGTATTATTCGCTATTTTGGTTATCTCGGTTTATATTTTAATCCGTTTCCGCAGATGGCAGTTTAGTTTGGGTGCCATGATAGCAACCGCTCACGATGCTTTGCTGGTATTATCATTCTTCTCGCTGTTTAATGGTTACTTGCCGTTTTCATTAGATATCGACCAAAACTTTATAGCAGCGATACTAACGGTTATAGGTTACTCCATTAACGATACTGTTGTGGTGTTCGACCGTATCCGAGAGTTCCTGAACCAGAATGCAGGCAGAAACGAAGACACCCAGGTAGTTATCAACCGCGCTATCAATAGTACCCTAAGCCGTACCATTATTACGGCGTTAACGGTGGTATTCGTATTGATCGTACTATTCATCTTTGGTGGCGATGTTATCCGCGGCTTCTCATTCGCATTATTGATAGGTGTTTGTTTCGGTACTTATTCGTCTATCTGCGTTGCCACACCGGTTATTGTAGATTTCGGCGGTAAGAACCTCAAATAATTTATTAAATCATCATATTGAAGAGGCCCCATTTATTGGGGCCTTTTTAGTTTAACTTTATTTTAAAGACGGCTGATAGACAGAACAGGATGGTCAAGACGGTTTTGGAAATCAAATAACATTTAAAGGTAAAGCCTCCGGTTGCACATAAACGATAAAATATGAAAAATAAAAAATCTTTGCTCTGGTAATTTTTACCTTAGCTTTTGCTTGTAAAGCAAAAAAGGAATATTCAGTTAAGTCCAAATGTTATGACATTATGCGATACAAATCGTCTGAGAAGCATGACCCTGTTATATTTGGCAACTTTAAAGAGTATGGAACAGAATATCCGATACCTATACCGGTAGTTAAATATCTTCCCGATATACCTTTCATAAAAGGCGACGTTAAAGGCAATTATAAATTCTCGGTAAAACCCGGGAAGTATCGTTTTATAGGTGCAGGTTTTCCGTATCCACGCAAGGTTACTAAAGAACTAAATATAAAAATGGGTGACTCAATTCGGATAAATTTCTATTTACCGCAGGATACACATCCTTTATATGATTAAAGCAATGCTCATCATTTCCGTTCTCATAAAAACGCAGGCCCCGAAGAACATTCAGGGCCTTTTTTGTTTATAGATTATAAGTTAGTTATATCAAACAGTATCAAATGGCCTCAGCAGATAATACCAAATTTCCATTAGTAGTTATTACAGGCGGCGGCTTTGGCGGCCTGCAGGTTGCCCATAACCTTGCCAATGAGCCCGTTGAGATATTAATGCTCGATAAGCACAACTACCACGTCTTTCAGCCGCTGCTTTACCAAGTTGCCACGGGCAGTCTCGAGTCGGAGTCTATTGCCTTTTCGCTGCGTAAAGATTTTGAAGGCCAGAAGAACTTTAAATTTCGCATTGCCGAAGTTACCGGCGTACATACTGACAGCAATACCATTAACAGCACAATTGGCGATATTAAATACGATTATCTGGTTATAGCAACAGGATCTACAACAAACTTTTTTGGCAATAAGGAGATAGAGCAGTTTGCCATGCCCATGAAGAGCATACCCGAGGCGCTTAACCTGCGCTACATGATCTTGCAGAATCTGGAAGAAGCAGTGCTTCAGAAAACTGCCGAAGCGCGTGCCCCTTATTTAACATTCGTACTCGTGGGCGCCGGCCCTACCGGTGTGGAGCTTGCAGGCGCCATTGCAGAACTGCGCAACCATATTTTGGTTAAAGACTACCCCGAGTTGGATAAGGCCGAAATGCAGGTATACCTGGTAGATTTTATGCCAAAGGTTTTAGGCCCTTTTTCTGACGAAGGATCTAAAGGTGCGCAAAGATTTTTGGAAGATATGGGCGTAAAACTACTGTTAGGAGTAAAGGTTAACAGCTACGATGGCGCCGTTATAAAATTTGAGGGTGGCAAAGAAATTCCTACTAAGAACGTCATATGGTCTGCAGGTGTGGCAGGTGTGGTGCCCGATGGTATTTCTAAAGATAACCTGGAGAAAGGTAACCGTATACGCGTGAATGAAACCTGCCTTATGGCCGGTACCACCAACGTTTATGCCATAGGCGATGTTGCCGCCATGATAACCGAGGCAACGCCCAAAGGCCATCCTGGTGTGGCGCAGGTGGCCATACAGATGGGTAAACACGTTGCCAAAACCATTGTTAATTTGATAAATAACCGCCCAACGACAGCCTTTAAATATTTTGATAAGGGTTCGCTCGCTACGGTTGGGCGCAATAAGGCCGTGGCTGATATTGGCAAATTTAAAACCCAGGGATTTTTTGCCTGGATAGTTTGGTGGTTTGTGCATATCTCTTTCCTGTTAGGTTTCCGCAATAAGGTATTTGTATTTATAAACTGGATAGTGAATTACATTGGTTATAATGGCGGTACACGCCTTATTTTACGTAAATATGAGCCTGCGGCCATGCCCCAAGAGCAGGCTGCACATTTGCCCAAAACAGAAGATTAGCTATAGTTGGAGTAATTTAGCGGCGGCAATTGACCAATCACCTTAATTGCTTAGCGGCAATTGAATATATTCGAGCTTGAGAGCGCGATATCTTATGCCAAACCGTTCGGCATTTTGTTCTATAGTTATTTTGAAGCCTGCCTTTTTCCGTTGTTCGTTTACCGTTAAAGGATTTTCTACAGGCCAAACAAAACATGCTCTTATACCGGTTTTAAGTATGCCGCAGGTGCATTGCGAGCCGTATATTTGCGGCCTGCCATCATTAGCCAGATACCTGTCGAGCATGGTGGCATACAGGTAAAAGGGTATCTCTTTAGCTTCGGCAGCCAGCTTAACCACAGGCAGATATTCTGTGATCTTATTCGCATGGTCTATTACATTCCAGGCAACCTGGCTGGTGGTGTCGCCCACCAAAGTTTTACCAGGGTAACCATAATTATCCATCAGCCTTTTAACAAAAATAAAATTCATTGAATCTAAATGCTGTTGTTCATTTTGCAGCATGCCCATTGCCTGCTGCAATGAGACGGTAAGCTTTTTAGCCATGGTATCTGCAACGCCGGGGCTGCTCATGAGCGTTATCATTGCTCTGTACTTTTGATCCAGCGCGTATACGCTGTCTAACTGCTGCTTTAATTTGCGGTTTAATTTGGGCTGTGCCGCACAAGTGCAAATAGCAAAGACGAAAAAAAGCACCGGCGAAAATTTCATGGATATAAATTTACTACAATTTATGTATTAAATATACCCGATGGATACCATCGTTCTTGCAACAAGGGCCCGGCAGTTGTCATAGCCAAAATAATAAACAGTTGATAATGAACCACGGACAGTATCTTGCCGGCGGTGTAACACCGGATATGTTCCGGTATACTATTTCTTTGCCTTCCGCACCATTTTAAAGTGCCTTATCCCAGCCTCCTCAAACTCCGGACCGGTCTTCTCAAAGCCAAATTTTTCGTATAAAGAAACGGCCTGTATCTGCGCATGTAAATATACCAAACAACCATCTTCAGGTAAGTCGTTAAGCACCGCTTTAACAAGTGTCTGCCCTACTCCTGCCCCCCTAAATTGCTTAAGTACTGCAAAGCGCTCCAGCTTGTAACCTTTCTCCGTCTTCCTCCAGCGCGATGCTCCGGCAGGATTATCATCCACTGTAGCCAGGAAATGGTTTGATTCCTCCTCAAATTCCCATTCCAGCTCGGGCGGGCAGTTTTGCTCACCCACAAAAACTTCCCGCCTGATCGCGAAAACCTGTTCAAGTAATTTAGGATCAGTTACTTTTTTGACTTTTACTTCTGGATTCATGTATTCTACTTTCTCTATCGCGGTTACGTGCGGCCTTGTTGTGGTGGTTAAAGTTAGCCGCATCAATGGTATGGGTGCAGCCTATATTGTCTTCGTTTTCAGCAAGGTCAGATAGCCGAACGTAATATTTGTGTATCTGCTCTATCTCTTGCTCGCTCAAATCTTCAATATTAACCATGCGGTTGCTGGCACCTTCCATTGCCGCAATAAGCTCATTAAGCTTCAGATGCACCGCTTTTGAATCTTTATTCTGCGACTTTTGGATTAGAAATACCATTAAGAAAGTTACTATGGTTGTACCTGTATTGATCACCAGTTGCCAGGTATCAGAATACTTAAACAACGGCCCGGTAACTGCCCAGATAATAATGATAACAGTTGCAATAATAAACGCCGCCGAACTGCCTGTTGCCGCGGTTGCCTTATTTGCAAATCGTTCTATTAAACTCTCTATTTTTTTAGCCATATGGTTATTATTTTAATATCGACTAAAAAAAACGCCAATACTTTATGGTACTGACGTTTAATATTCTTAAATGTTTTAACGCTTACAGTTTACTATTAACATCTATGCAGTTAAGATCGCTAAATGCCTGGGTAAGGCGTTTCACAAAGGTTTCTTCGCCTTTGCGCAACCAAACACGCGGGTCATAATATTTTTTATTCGGAGAATCGGCGCCGTCGGGGCTACCTATCTGGCTTTGCAAATAGCCTTCTTTTAATTTGTAATAGTCTTTAATGCCTTCCCAAAATGCCCATTGCATATCGGTGTCTATATTCATTTTTATGGCGCCATAAGATATTGCTTCGCGTATCTCTTCCTGGCTGGATCCAGAACCACCGTGAAATACAAAATTGATCGGTTTCTCGGCAGTAAGGCCAAAATGCTGCTTCACATACTCTTGTGAATTGTGCAAAATAACAGGCTGTAACTTTACATTGCCCGGTTTATATACACCGTGTACGTTACCAAAGGCAGCAGCTACCGTAAAGCGTGGGCTAACCTTTAACAAATGCTCGTAAGAATAGGCAACGTCTTCGGGTTGTGTGTAAAGGCGTGAGCTGTCTACATCTGTATTATCCACACCATCTTCTTCGCCACCGGTTACTCCTAACTCTATCTCGAGTGTCATACCCATTTTTGCCATGCGGGCAAGGTATTTTGCAGAAATTTCTATATTTTCTTCAATCGGCTCTTCAGAAAGATCGAGCATGTGTGACGAGAACAGCGGTTTACCTGTCTCGGCAAAATGTTTTTCGCCATGGTCTAATAGGCCATCTATCCATGGTAAAAATTTCATAGCCGCATGGTCTGTATGCAGTATCACGGCAACACCATAATGTTCTGCCAGTAAGTGAACGTGCTTAGCCGCAGATACTGCACCTAAAATACAAGCCTGCAGTTTTGAGTTATCTAATGATTTACCTGCGTAAAATTGTGCCCCGCCGTTTGATAATTGAATGATAACCGGCGATTTAACCGCCGCTGCAGTTTCTAATACCGCATTAACAGAATTTGTGCTGATAACGTTAACAGCCGGTAAGGCAAACTGATGCCTTTTTGCCGCTTCAAAAAGTTCTTGCACCTGGTCGCCGTGCAGTACACCTTTATAGTTCTTTAAGTCCATTTGAGCAATTTAATTTGGCTTCGAAGTTATAAAATTTATTGATTAAGAAATTAGTATCTTGATTTTATAAGGCTGCCAACAGCACTGATTGGGTTGGTTAAGCGCCGTTAAATTCACGTTAAGCGAAACAATTAGTGCGCTAAATTTTTTGTTTATTTGCACATCATATAACAGAAGGAAATCAATGTCGTGGTTTAAACGAGAGTCTAAGGGAATAATAACTACTACCGAGGAAAAGAAGGAAGCGCCGGACGGAATCTGGAATAAATGCCCTAATTGCAAAAAGCCGCTTCACTACTCAGAACAGGTTGAAAACCAATATGTTTGCCATTACTGTAGCTATCATTTGCGTATTGGCTCTAAAGAATACTTCAGCGTTTTGTTTGATGATAATGAGTTTAACGAGCTTTTTGCCAACCTCCGGTCTGGCGACCCGTTGCACTTTACCGATACTAAAAAATACGCCGACCGCCTGAAAGATACCATTGCCAAAACGGGGCTAAATGACGCTATACGTGCAGCGCATGGCAAAATTGGCGGCCAGGATATCATGATAGCCTGTATGGACTTTAATTTTATAGGTGGTTCCATGGGTTCCGTCGTGGGCGAAAAAATAGCACGGTCAATAGATTACAGTATCGAAAATAAGATGCCTTTTTTAATGATCTCCAAATCTGGCGGGGCGCGTATGATGGAAGCTGCATTTTCGCTCATGCAAATGGCTAAAACGTCGGCAAAACTGGCCCTGCTTGCCCAGGCAAAAATTCCTTATATATCTTTACTTACAGACCCTACAACGGGGGGCGTAACAGCGTCTTATGCTATGCTGGGCGATATCAATATTGCAGAACCTGGCTCCTTAATTGGCTTTGCCGGGCCGCGGGTTATTAAAGAAACTATAAAAAAAGACTTGCCCAAGGGTTTTCAAACTGCAGAATTTTTGCAGGAGCACGGTTTTCTCGATTTTATAGTAGACAGGCGGGAAATGAAGGAAAAACTTACTTCTTTCCTCAAAATGATGAAAAACTGAGTGTATAAGCGTACAACGAATCAGAAAGCCATTCCGTATAGGAGTGGCTTTTTCTTTTTAAGAAATATCAATTAAATAACATTATCTTTAAGCGTCTTAAGATATTTAAACGCCCTATTTAACAATGCAGCGATGTTTTTTTGCGGCAATCGCCACCGCAATTTTAACATTTTTTGCCGTTTGTAATGCTGATGCCCAAACGGTAAGATACTTAACAGGTAAGATAACCGATGCAAAAACCGGGGAACCTTTACCTTACGTTACTGTATTTATAAAAACCCCCGCTCATACCCGTTTAGGGATAGCTACAGACTTTTCGGGGTTGTATAAATTAGCCATACCTGCCAACTTAAAGCCCGATTCTGTTTATGCTACCTACGTAAGCTATGTAACAGGTAAGAAGGTGCTTACGGTTAATGACAATGCCGTAGACTTTCAGCTACAACCCGACGTGAAAATGCTGAAGGATGTTATTGTTACACCGCATAGTTATGTTAACCCTGCCTGGGAAATTATGCAGAACGTTGTATTGCATAAAGACAGTAACAACTACGAAAGGCTAAATAGTTACAATTTTCAGAGTTATAAACGTATAGACCTGGCAATAAATAACATTAGCGAGAGTATGAGGCGGCGTAAGTTTATGCGCCAGATAACGCCTATAATGGATAGCCTTAAAAAGACCGCTGGAAGTGACGGGACCCCCATATTACCTGTCTTTATGTCTGAAAGTATATCTGATATGTATTTTACCCGCAAGCCGGATCAAAAGGCCGAAAAGATAATCAGCACACGATCAAAGGGGGTAGGCATAGAAGACCAGACCCTAATTTCACAAATTGTGAGCACTGCGTTTCAGCAATATAACTTTTACAGGAATTATGTTAGGCTAACCGGCAAAGACTTTATTTCGCCAATAACAGACAGCTGGAAACTGCTCTATAATTATGAGCTTGTAGAACGGTACGAAAAGATAAACGGCATTGAATGTTACCGGATAAATTTTGAACCGAAACGATCGCACGATCTGGCTTTTAAGGGTGTGATGTGGATAACGCATGATACCTATGCTTTGTACAGAATAGATCTCTCAATGTCGCCGGATGCCAATCTCGACTTTTTCAAAAAGATAAAGATTCAGCAAGAGATGACCCAGCCGCGAGGTACCCAAGCCTGGATACCCGAAAAAACACGTGTAGTTGTTGAAGTTGTAAACCCACTTAAAAACCAGCCGGGTTTTATCGGTAAGTTTTATATCGCCAATAAAAATATCAACATCAATAAGGTTTACCCTAAAGAACTTTTCAAAGAGAACCTCGTCATTGCCCCACACTCTTTGCAGGGAAGTGACGCTTATTGGAATAAAAACCGCTCTGATACCCTCACCGCGGTAGATAAACGAACGTACGAAGTGATAGATACCGTACGAAACTTACCGATAGTGCGCACTTATGCAGATATAGCGGCCACTATCATAAATGGTTACTATCGGGTTGGCAAATTTAGCCTCGGCCCGTACTTTTACACCTACAGCCATAACGATCTTCAGGGCAGCGTAGCCAGGATAGGTGGCGTAACCAACAAGTATTTTAGTAATAAAGTAGTTTTAGGGGGCTTTGTAAGTTATGCCTTCCAAAATAAAAAGGTTAATTATGGCGGTTCTGCCGATTTTATTTTATCGCGGAAACCTTGGACCGAGGCCGGCGTATCTTACAGCCATGATATTGCGCAAACCGGTTATCAGTTTGAAAATTTTAGCCGCACAAATGGTATTTTCCGTGCGTCTATCCGTAATGGGGATATACAGCGCCGCGGCCCTTTTGAACAAAATGAGTTTTCTACCTATTTTCAAACCGATGTTGAACCCGATGTTAGGGCAAAAGTAACCCTGCAGCACCGCACATTCGACCCGCTGTTTGCATTTAATTATACAAGGAGAGACGATGGCGAAGTTATACACGATTACCAGGTTGCCGAAGGTATTGCCGAATTGCAATGGACACCCGGGCGCAGGCAGCTACAATCTGACCAGATAAACAAACGCATCCTGATTAATGACGGTGAAGACAATCCCATTATAACAATTAGGTATACACATGGCGCCAAACTTGCCGATGGCGATTTTAATTATAATAAAATTGCCGGTAACATAAGCCAAAAAGTGCACATGGGTATATACGGCAAGGGCGAATATTCTTTTACCGCCGGCATAATCCCCTCTGTGCTTCCTTTCCCGTTATTAGAAAACCACCGGTTTAATTTTAATACCATGCGTTTTTTAGAATTTACCAGCGACAAATGGGTATCATTAAATTATACCCAACACATGGAAGGCCTTTTAACAAATAGCATTCCGCTGCTTAAGAGCCTCGACTTACGCACAGTTGCCGACTTTAATATACTTGAAGGCAGCATAAGCGATGATAACAATACATTAGTTGGCCGCAACGGCCTACGCCGTTATGACCGCAGCCTGGGTGGCATTCCATATATCGAACTTGGCTATGGTATAGAAAATATCCTTAAATTTTTGCGATTTGATGTGCTGTACCGCGTAAACCATAATGATCACTTAGACGATAATGGTTTGTTACCAAGCCATATAGCTTTTAAGATAAGTATACAGTTTAGGTTATAAAGGCAATTAATTTGCATAAAAAAGCCCGGAGCTGTCCCCACCCCGGGCTTTTTTTAAAACCAAAACGCTTAGATACCCTCGGTACCGGGCTCTCCGCTTACCATACGGCCAGTTGTACGGCCTTGCGGGCGGCTTTCAAAATTAGTTTTGGTATGCGACCCCTCTGCAGGAAATTCATGCGGAGTTGGTGGCGTAACGTCATTCTGTTCGCTGTAGTTAGCATTACTTTCGCTTTGCTGAGGCTTGGCTTCTACCTGTTGGTCATAGCCTGTTCCCTCTTCTTCAGATGTCTTTCTTTCGGGTGTTTCATCGGGCGAAAAGTTTGGCTCGCCTTCGCCCGTTAAATTATTCTCCATGATATTATTATTTATTATTAGTTTACTTATTAAAGATCGTCGTCATCATCGTCGTCATCTGCAATGTCTGCATCATCAAAGTCGTCACTTTCTATGTCATCACTTAGCGCGGTATCATCGTCGTCCAGATCAGTGTCAAGATCGCTGTCATCATCTAACAAGTCGTCATCGTCAGGGTCCGGGCTTGCGTCATTCGAAATTCTGCCATAATCAAGATTTCCCGACTCTACTGCCGACCTTGTTTCATTTTGAAATTCGTCATTAAAGGCTGCCATAATCTTTGTAGTTGGTTTATATATTAAACCATGAGTTAAGGGTTATGTTTTTTGAAATAACAAAAAAAGCACCGCTATTTTCATGGCGGTGCTTTACATGTTGTGAATTGGATAACTATGCATTTACCAGGCAAATTTCTTTAACCTTGTTTACCACATAGTCAATTTCTCGTTTTGTATTATACTTTGAGAAGGAGAAGCGTACGGCGGGCCTGTCGGGATTGGCCCCAATGGCAGTTAAAACATGTGAACCGATATTAGTTCCTGAGCTGCATGCGCTGCCGCCGGAGGCCGAAATACCTGCTATATCGAGGTTAAACAGTAACATATCGGCCATATCCATTTCCGGAAATGAGACGTTTAAAACGGTGTATAAACTTTTATCAGGATCGGTTTCACCATTAAAATGTATGCCGGGCACCTGCTCTATCAGGCTTTCCATCATATAGGTTTTTAGGCTTTGTATATGTTCCTGATGGGCTGCCATATCTGCGTAAGCCATTTCTAAGGCTTTAGCCAAAGCCGCAATGCCATAAATATTTTCGGTACCGCCGCGCATATTACGTTCCTGCGCGCCGCCATATATCATCGGGCTTATTTTTACTTTATGGCTTACATGTATAAAGCCTACACCTTTAGGCCCGTGTAGTTTATGTGCAGAACAAACCATAAAGTGTACCTTAAGCATGCTCAAATCGTGCGGGTAATGGCCCGCAGTTTGCACAGTATCGCAATGAAAAATAGCGTTATATTTTTCACACAATTCGCCTATCTGTTCAATATCGTTAATTGTACCCAATTCATTATTAGCATGCATTATAGATACAAAGCTGCGCTCGTTATTTTGCAGCAGTTGTTCTAAATGCTTATAATCAACCTCACCGCGCCGGTCTACATCTACAAAACTCAGTTTCAACAGGCCTGCTTTCTCCATTGCTTCCAGCGTATGGATAACTGCATGGTGTTCCAGCTTGCTGGTAATAGCGTGTGTTAAACCATACCCACTTACCCCACAACGTATGGCCATATTATCGGCTTCCGTACCACCGGATGTGAAGAAAATTTCGGCTGGCGAGGTGTGCAGCAAACCGGCTATGGTTTTACGTGCACGCTCCAATAACGACCTGGCCTCGCGGCCATGGGCATGTATAGACGAAGGATTACCATAATAGTTTTCCATTACCTTATACATTTCTTTTAAAACCTCCGGATCTATCGGCGTAGTGGCGGCATTATCTAAGTAAACACGCATCTTAGTTAGTTTATTAGTTCATTGGTCATTAGTTCATTGGTCCGGCGTTCTGACTCACCGACTGCATGAGTTTCTGACTAATCTTTAAGTTGCAAAATATCTTTTATATCGGCAATTATTTTGTTGGCAACGCTGTTTGCTATCTGCTCAGAGTTACCTTCCGAATAAATGCGGATGATGGGTTCTGTATTAGAACGGCGCAGGTGCACCCATTCGTTATCAAATTCAATTTTAAGGCCATCTATGGTACTGTGGGGCTGATTTTTGTATTTCTCCTCCACCTTTAACAGCAGCGCATCGATATCCATTTCGGGCGTAAGCGTAATTTTATTTTTAGAGATGAAATAATTAGGATAGGTACTGCGCAGCTGCGAAACAGATTTACCAAACCTTGCCAGATGTGTTAAAAATAAAGCGATGCCAACTAAAGCATCGCGGCCATAGTGCAATTCGGGGTAGATCACACCGCCATTACCTTCGCCGCCGATAACTGCTTTGGTTTCCTTCATTTTATTAACCACATTAACCTCGCCTACTGCAGCAGCCTCATACTTACCGCCGGCCTTCTCAGTAACATCACGTAATGCACGGGTCGACGATAAATTAGAAACTGTATTTCCCGTAGTGTTTTTCAGTACATAGTCGGCAACGGTAACCAGTGTATATTCCTCGCCGAACATGTTGCCGTCTTCGGCAACAAAGCAAAGGCGGTCAACATCGGGGTCAACAGCAATACCCAAATTGGCCTTTTTTGCCAAAACCTCTTTTGAAAGTGCCCGTAAATTCTCGGGTAAAGGCTCCGGATTGTGCGGAAAGTCGCCGGTAGGGTCACAATATAAAGGATGCACGGTTTTTACACCCAATGCCTTTAACAGTGCAGGTACAAAAATACCCCCTGTAGAATTTACGCAGTCTATAACAATATTAAAATTAGCAGCGGCAATAGCCTTTTTATCAACCAAAGGCAAAGCTAAAATTGCGTCGATATGCTTTTGCAGGTAAGAATTATCAATTGTTACAGTGCCGAGATCGTTAACATCGGCATATAAAAAATCGCTGCTTTCAGCAATTTCAAGCACTTCTTTACCGTCGGCATCACTAATAAACTCGCCATCAGCATTAAGCAATTTAAGGGCGTTCCACTGTTTTGGGTTATGGCTTGCGGTAATGATAATGCCTCCCGCCGCTTTTTCTATCGGCACGGCAATTTCTACCGTAGGCGTGGTGGACAAGCCTAAGTCTATTACGTCTATCCCTAAGCCTTGTAAAGTGCCAATCACCAGGTTATTTACCATAATGCCGCTAATGCGGGCATCGCGGCCAACCACGATCTTTTTAATTCCGGATCTTTTACCTGCCCAAGCGCCATAGGCAGATGTAAATTTTACAATATCTAACGGCGACAAACCCTCGCCCGCCTTCCCGCCAATGGTTCCGCGGATACCTGAAATTGATTTTATTAAAGTCAAACCACTATTTTATTAAGCCGCAAATTTACAATAATTAGCCATAAACAGGCAATTAAACGCGGTTTCAGGAAGTGCTTTTATCGCTATATTTGCGCATCTGCTTAAACACATGCCCGGATATTTGCTACAGCTCGACAGGTATTTATTTCATCTGATTAATTACGATTTGGCAAATCCGTTTTTTGATACGGTAATGCCCTGGCTGCGCAACCCTCTATTTTGGATACCGCTGTACATTTTCATTATAGCTTTTACAGTTTTGAAATATAAAAAACAAGGCGTTATTACCATCGCAGTGCTGCTGCTTGCGGTTGGCATAGCCGACTTTACAAGCGCTGCCATTATAAAGAAGCTGGTAAAGCGAACCCGCCCCTGCCGTGAGCAAATGCTGGCATCGGCAGAAATTATAAGGGTTAATTGCGGTACGGGTTATAGTTTCCCTTCAACGCACGCTACAGACCATTTTACGATGTCGGTTTTCCTCATCATAGTGTTTTACAAAAAGTGGCGTTGGATATTATTGTGGGCCCTGCTGTGGGCGCTTACCGTTTGCTTTGCACAAGTTTATGTGGGGTTACATTACCCGTTAGATGTAATTGGCGGCGGTTTATACGGTGCCCTGATTGGATATTCATTTGCTTTGCTAAACCATAAAATTCAGCCTTCATTTCACGTTAGTCAGTCTAAAAAGGTTGGCGGCCCACGTTCGCAATTTTAACCTCTCAACTTATCCAGCAGATTACTTAAGGTTTGGGCTTCTTCGGCTGTTAGATTGCCGCTCAGCATCTCGTTTGTTTTAAATTCAACATCCATTTTACTAAGGATGGCCAAGCCTTCTTCGCTTATTCTTATATCTACTGCCCGCCTGTCTTTATTGTTAGTGCAGCGCGAAACCAGATCTTTTTGCACCAATCGGTCTACAATGCGCGACGCGTCAGACATTTTATCTATCATCCGCTCTTTTAACAAGTTGATAGTTGCTGGTTTAGGATACTGCCCACGCAGGATGCGTAAAATATTGAACTGTTGGCTGGTAAGGTTGTTTTTCTCGAACTTACAGCGCATAAAGTTATTTAACCATCCATAAGTGTAAGATAGGTTCACAACCGCACGATGGTATTCGTCTTCAAATTTCCCTTGTATCTCCTCGTCTATCTTCATGGTTAGTAGCTAATAGAATATGCAAATATATTATTTATCGTCTGTATGCTCATGCTCTTTATCTTTCCCGTAATTCCATGGGCAGTGCATACATTTGTTTTGGCAGCAATAGCCGCGTTTTAGATGATATTCGCGAGTGAATACAATGTTACCGTCTTCGTTTGTATAGTAATCAATGTTTTCCTGCAGCATTAGTTTAATATTTTTACAAAAATATTGTTCTTATAGTAATTTTTAAGGTGGCGGCCATCGCCGTGCAGCGTCCATATCTGCTGCGGCGCTACCTGCCTCACTGCCTCTAAAATATCATTCCAGTCTGCATGATCTGATATAAAAAGGGTATCACTTGCGTTAACCTGCAAATTTTTCCAGCCCGAGGCAAACAGTCGCTTAACACCAACCGCCCTAATATAGCTATCAAAAGTAAACGGCGGCACTATATAAACAAATCCTTCCTGGTTTTTCATGATCTTACGTCCGTACATTTGGTATTTACCTAAGGGATAGCCAAATTTTTCATAAATACCATTAAGCGTCATTATTTTATGGTGCACAAGTATCTTTTTTTGAGGCGCACACTTATTGATCATACTGATTAACCGCTGACTTTTACCTAACCCGTAAGCGCCTAAAAGGATATTGGTTTTAACATCGTTCAGTTTGTTTATCTCTGCAATAGGGTCCGGATGTGTAATGTTTGGATCGGCAAAAGTACTCTCGGTAATTAGTACATCTGTTTTACAAAATTCTATTGGTTCGCAGCTTGCATCGGGTTGCAATTTAAAATCGCCGGTGTATAGATATTTAATACCAACATACTCCATTAAAACCATCGCCGAGCCAAGCATGTGGCCGGCCGGCAAAAATGATATTACCACATCCTTTATTTTGAATGCCGACTTCCACCCAACCATATTGAAAGTTTTAGCTGCTGTTTTCCCATAACGCGATTGCATAAAGGCCGCTGTGGCTTCGGTACAATAAACATCCAGATTGCCGCTAACAGCATGGTCGCCGTGCGCGTGCGTAATTATTGCAAGTGCCACGGGTTCTTTGGGGTCGAGATAAAAATCGCCATAAGGGCAGTAGATGCCCTTATCGTTCAGGTAGATAAAATTGTCGAGAATCATCCGCCTTGCGCAAGCGCTAAAATTTGTTGATGCAATGCCAGCACTTGTGGTATCACTAAGACTGTGTCATTATTTGTAATCTGGAAATTCGCAAGTTTTATTTTTTCTTCCTCGGGCATTTGGCGGGAATTACGAAGATCGGCTTCCTGCGCGGTAATGTTATCCCTTGCAATTATACGGTCAAGCCGCAAAGCTAAAGGCGCGGTTACAATCACGCTATAATCGCATAGCCTGTATGAGCCGCTTTCAAATAATATCGCTGCCTCTTTTATCACATACTGCGCATCTTTATAATTGGCAGCCCAAGTATCAAAAGACCTGAACACGGCAGGATGTACCAACGCATTTAGCTTTGCCAGTTGTTCACCATCGTTAAACACCTTCGAAGCAATGTATTTCCTATTCAGGCTGCCGTCATCAAAATAGGCTTCACTGCCTAATTGTTGCTTCAGGGCAGCTATCAGCCGTGTGTCGTTGACCATTACATCCCTGGCGGCTGTATCAGCATAAAAAACGGGCACACCAAGCAATTCAAAAATCTTGCTCACGGTGGTTTTGCCGCTGCCAATATTGCCGGTGACGCCAATCTTCAACATTATTTTTTGATTATAAAATCTACGTTCTGTGGTTCTATTTTTACTATTTTGGTAAAAGCAGGCATTCGGGTCAGCTTAACAGGCAAGGCAGAGTAGTGCCTATCGCTCCACAGGGCGAGATCAGCAGTGGCCTCAAAAAAATCTTCATCGAGTTCATTATAGCGGCTTAACGAAGTAGTAAAAGTAACCTTTACTTTCTGCGGGAATATTTTTACACCATAATAATGCACATTGCCTATAAGCCGCACCGGTATTTCGAGTGTTTTTTCAGTGTATTCTTCAACCGGCACCGTTACCTGTACCACTTTAGGGTAAACTGCTAAATTAGCGGCATGCACATGTTCAAGGTTAACCTTAGTTGTCATGTTTTCACTAACATCACCCATTTTTAACGAGTCGCTTTTCCATTCTGTTATTTTACCGATAACATTTTCGGGGCCGCTTAAAGTAACGTATGACGGCCGGATAGTAATATTGCCAGACATGGCAAATTGCGGCATGAACCGCATGCTATATTGCAGTTTTACAGGCACACGTTTTATTGCACGGTTAGTAAAATCAAAATACAAGGTATCGGGATCAAAATCTATAATTTTTTGATCGGGCTCTTTGCGCATGTTAATCCTGTCGAGCTGGGTGTTTACGGCAATAAAGTTTTTTGATTCGAGGGTGTGCAGGTCTATAGTTACCCGCTCATTAACCGGCCTCATTTTTGAGAAAAGCATTTTCCAGCCGCTGCCCTGCATAGTTACATCAACCGTATCTGACTGTAACGAGCGGAACGCCCGCCGGCGCGGTGTATTGGTATAAACCAGCAAACGTTGTACCTTATATGTATAAACTCCCTGCAGCGTACTTAACAGCCATGCTAAACCGGCCAGCACCAAACAGGTTAAAAACGCCGAGAGGCGCCTGCGTTCGGTTGCCGAAAGTTTAATGATGGCCATTGCTCACTCAGATATTAAAAATAAAAATGCCGTTCTATAATTACAAAGAACGGCATTTTATACAAGTTATGTAGGTTAGGCCTTTACAACTACCGGCGTGTTTAATGCTTTTGAAGCTTCTAATGATATAGAGGCCTTGTCAAAACGGATCTTAACACCATTATCAACCTCTATTAAAAAGGTAATGTCATTAAAATCGGCAATTTTACCATGTATGCCCGAAGTAGTAACCACTTTATCGCCTTTTTTAAGTTCATCAACATATTTCTTTTGGTCCTTTTGCTTTTTCATTTGCGGGCGGATCATGAAAAAATAAAACACGATGATGATCAATACCATTGGTATTAACGAACCAAAGTTACCGAAACCGCCGCCTGCGGCTTGTAATAGAATTGCTGTTGTCATTTTTACTTGTTAAATTATTTCGTTGCCACTACTTCGCCAACGAGGTGAACGTTGTTTTCGGCAGGCGTTGTATTAGCTATAATGGTTACTTGTTTGTCTTGCAGCCCCGTTTTACCTGCGCTATTAAATTCCACGTGGATAACAGCTGCTGCTCCGGGGGCAACCGGTGTTTTTGGGTAATCGGGTTTGGTACAGCCGCATGTTGCGCGCGCATCTGTAATTATTAATGGAGTTTTGCCGGTATTGGTGAACTTAAAATCATATTTAACTATATCGCCGGTTTTTATCTTACCAAAATCGTGCGATATACGCTCGAAATTTAGCACAGGCTTATCTGCTGCAGATACCGTTGCAGATACGGCTGCTGTTTTGTTCGCGGTGCCTACCTGGTTGCAGGCCGCTAATGCTATAAGGGCTAAAAAACCTAAAAAAACATTTTTCATAATCTATTCAATTAATCCCCTGCCGGTTTTATGAATTTTACCGGCAGCTTTTAGTTCTGATAAAATTTTATCTAATATACCGTTTAAAAACGAGTTGCTTTTTGGTGTACTAAACTCCTTTGCTATTTCAAGATATTCATTAATGGTTACTTTAACCGGGATGGAGGCAAAATTTGCAAACTCGGTTATGGCCATTTTCATTAATAAGGTATCCATCATGGCAATACGGTCGGGCTCCCAATTTTGCGTTTTTTGCGCTATCAATTCCTGATAGGCATCATTATGCCTTATCGTCTCTTCAAAAAGGTTTATTATAAATTCGCGGTCTTCTTCCCAGTTGCCGGTAACTTCGGCGAGCTTGTTTGCTTTAGGATCATCGAACGAAAAGTTCTTAAACGTTTTAGCAATTAGCGCCTGCAAAACGTCTTTATCTACGGGCCAAAAGATAAATTTATCTTCAAAAACCTGCTCAGCTAATGACGATTTAAGGATCACTTTTTTAAAGATGAACTTTATAATGTCCTTATCGGTCTGGATGGTATCATCCTGAAAATCGAGATACTCCTGGTATTCGGGCGCGTTTTTTAATATAGTGAACAATGCCTTGGAAAGTTCGGGGTCAAAACTCCAGGAAACCTTATATTTTTTGAGGGCAGCCAGGTAATCGGCATTTTTTTCGAGTGAAAGAAGAAAGCGGTTTTGCGTGATCTTTAAATTTGCCTTTAGATCTTCTGCCGTGGGTAAGTATTTTTTCGACCGCTCTTCGGCATCCACTGTGGCATGGTTGGCTACCTCGGCAATGAGAGACAGCATCCAGATGTACATCTCATAAACCTTATCGATACTTTGCAGCAAGCCCTTTTCGTGTTGCGGTAACTCCTGTTTTTCTGTTTGGTTGTAGGCGTACAATGCCTGCATAACTTTTACCCTAAGGTGCCTTCTGTTTAGCATTTGATAAGAACGGTTTTGGGTTGAACCCTGTTTTTCTACTTGGTGATTTTCGGGTCAAAAATAGCTGTTTTTTTTTAATTTAAGTATGGAGTTAGAAAGACCCGAAAGTCGGAAAGATTTTGTTGTTGATTATCATTATATTGAATTTCGGTTTTACCCTCCTTAAATTATTTTAAGTATGCCTGACAGTCAGTCTTTGCGACTTTTAAAGTACTTTTGCCTTCCGGAATTTCGGCCTCCCCTGACTTCCGGGCTTCTTAAAGATGAAGGATCTCGCTTTTTTAAATAAATACTTTTGGAAGTACCGCTGGTATTTGATACCGGGGTTACTGTTTGTGGTTATATCTAACATATTCGGGGTATTGCCGGCGCAGGTTATCCGCGTAGCATTTGATCTCGTGACCGAAAACATTGCCGTTTATCGCTTGTACGCAGGCTTTAACCGGCAAGGGGTTATTTACGATATTTTTGGCTCGAGTTTATTATTATTCGGCGTTCTGGTATTGGTTCTCGCATTATTGCGCGGCATGTTCCTATTTTTTATGCGGCAAACGCTTATCCTCATGTCGCGGCATATAGAGTACGATTTAAAGAATCTTATCTATCAGCATTACCAGGCGTTGTCTCTTGCATTTTACCGCCGCCATAGCACCGGCGACCTGATGAACCGCGCTACCGAAGATGTTACCCGCGTACGCATGTACCTTGGCCCGGGTATTATGTATTCTATAAACACGGTGGTACTTTTTGTGCTTACCGTTTGCATAATGCTTACCGTAAACGTACGGATGACCATGTTTTCGGTATTACCATTGCCTATTTTGGTGCTGATGATCTACTATGTTAACGGCATTATTAATTTCCGCAGTGAGAAGATCCAGCAGCGGCTTTCATCATTATCGAGTTTTGTGCAGGTAACATTCTCCGGCATACGGGTTATTAAATCTTACGTGCGAGAAGATTTTATAAAAGGCAGTTTCGCTGCCGAAAGCGAGAGCTACAAGACGCACTCGATGGAATTAGTGAGGGTGCAGGCATTATTTTATCCTTTAATGCTGCTCCTCATAGGCGTAAGCAACATCATTATCATGTATGTGGGTGGCGTTGAGGTTATGAAGGGCACCATTACTGCGGGTAATATTGCCGAATTTATTTTTTACCTTAATCAGCTCACCTTCCCTGTTATTGCATTGGGCTGGGTAACCTCACTAATACAGCGTGCTGCTGCATCGCAAAAGCGAATAAACGAATTCCTGCACGAAGAACCGGAGATCACCTCGCACAACGGCATTCCACACGTTATTGCCGGTGAGATCATTTTCGACAAAGTGAGTTTCACTTATCCCGAAACTGGTATTACAGCCTTAAAAAATATATCGTTTAAGGCCAGGCCTGGCGAAATGGTCGCCATTATTGGCCGCACAGGTTCAGGCAAATCTACCATTGCCAACCTCATCATGCGGATGTATGACGTAAATGAAGGAACCATCAACATAGATGGCATCGCACTTACACAATTGGATCTTAATAACTACCGGTTGCAGGTTGGTTTTGTACCGCAGGAGGTATTCCTGTTTTCAGATACCATTGGGCGCAATATTGCCTTCAGCGCCGATGCCTTGAATATGAACAATGTAGAGCAGGCGGCTAAAGATGCCGCAGTTTACAGCAACATTGTAGAATTTGATGAAGGTTTTGATACCATGATAGGCGAACGTGGCATCACACTGTCGGGCGGGCAAAAGCAACGGGTATCAATCGCCCGTGCTATTTTAAAGAGCCCCAGGGTTATGATTTTTGACGATTGCCTTTCTGCAGTTGATACCCGTACCGAGGAGGACATATTGAATAACCTGGGTAACGTAATGAACGGCAAAACCACTATTATGATAGCGCATCGGATATCTACCATAAAAAACGCCGACCAGATACTGGTGCTTGACCATGGGGAAATTGTTGAACGGGGCAACCATGAATACTTAATGCAGCAGAAAGGCGCTTATTTTGAGCTTTACGAAAAGCAGTTGCTGGAAGAGCAGGAAAATTTGAGTTAGTGTTCTAATATCACAACTGTTTCTGCTGCTTTAGGCACAAGTCGTTTTTTGTTTTTTTTAAATTGTTTTAATTATTTCAAACAATATTGGAATTGATGTTTCCAATTTGAAAAAATAATTATATTTATGCCAATCAAACTAAGCACAAACACTTAAAACAATGGGAGATTTTGACAACAGAGAGCGGGAAGAAGTTTTTTCTAAAAAAATAAGGGCGGGTAAACGCACCTATTTTTTTGATGTTAAGGCCACACGATCTAACGATTACTATGTAACGATTACCGAAAGCAAAAAACGCCTGGAAGATGGCGTGTTTGTGAAGCACAAGATATTTTTATACAAAGAAGACTTCGAAAAATTTGCAGAAGGCCTGATGACCACCGTTGACTACATTAAAGCAAACCAGGAAGTTGTTGAGAAAAGATACGAATTTGCTGAGAACGCTGAAGTCGTAAAAACAGCTGATGAAGATTTCTCTTACTAATTTATATTAAAAACTAAACAAACCCTGTCCGTAAAATACGGACAGGGTTTTTTGTTGCTACCTTAAACCGTGCATGGCTGCGGCGCCTGCAAATAATCCTATCAGGCCCAGCACCATGAATGCCAGCATAATAATAGTAATTATACCAAAGAATTTTAAAAAAGATTTAAGTTTTGTCATTGCAGCTGTAACATCTTCCACATCCTGATAAAGCACAGCTTTTTTAGCTTTTGCGCCAAACTGAAAGAGATAAAGTGCCGGAAAAAAATACAGCAAAGCCATTAACCCATATACAACGCCTATAAATGTGCCTGCAAGTGCAGGCATAGGTGTTGGTTGCGGAGAAAATCGCGCTAAATAAGCAAAAATGCTCCCGATGGACATGGCAATAATTATAATAAACACGCAGAAAATAAATCCTACTATGCCAAGGAAGCTTGCCCAGCCTGCACCTTCATTTAAATAATACTGCGCTTCTTGCGTTAATACCAGGCCATATTCTGGTTGTGGCGAAGTTTCATAAGTGGTAGTGGTTTCCTCCATGTGTTTTTGCGATTAGACCACTAATTTATAAAACATTGGAAACTAAACAAATACTAAATCCGCATAATGGCAACGGCTATCGTAAAATAGATGATCAATCCCGTAACATCAACCAGTGTTGCCACAAACGGCGCCGATGACGTGGCAGGATCGAGCCCGAGGCGTTTTAAAGCCAATGGCAGCATAGAGCCTGCTAATGAGCCCCATAATACTACAAACACCAGCGCTATGCTTACAGTTAATGCCACTAACATCCAGTGCGGGCCGTATACGGTACTAAAAAAAGTCCATACATATATACGGGCAAAGCCAATTAAACCCAGCGTGCCGCCAAGCATAAGTCCCGATAAAATTTCGCGCCGCATTACCCGCCACCATTCGGCAACGGTAACCTCACCAAGCGCCATGGCCTGTATAATTAACGTTGATGCCTGTGAGCCGCTGTTACCTCCGCTCGAAATAATTAAGGGGATGAACAATGCCAGCACTACCGCCTTTTTTATGGCCCCTTCAAAGAAGCCCATTGCGGTCGCGGTTAGCATTTCGCTCAAAAATAAAATGATAAGCCAGCCCACCCTTTTGCGTACCAGCCTTAATAAAGGTATATCCAGATATGGTTCGTCCAGGGCTTCGGTACCTCCAATTTTTTGAATGTCTTCTGTGTATTCTTCGTTAGCTATCCAAAGGATATCGTCAACAGTCACAATACCCAGCATTATGTTTTCATTGTCTGTAACCGGCAAAGCAACCCGGTTATTCATTCTGAATGTATTAATAGCTTCCTGCTGGGGGTCATTTACATTAAGGGCAATAAGCCGGCTATCCATCAGGTCGCTAATCTTGGTTTCGGGGGCAACCAGCAAGATCTCGCGTATACGTATATCATCCAGCAACGTGCCTTTTTCGTCAATTACATAAATAACATCAATGGTTTCGGAGTTTTTACCGTACCGCCGAATGTGGTTAAGCACCCGCTGCACATCCCAGCTTTTTTTTACCACAATGTAGTCTGGTGTCATTAAGCGGCCAACGCTGTCTTCCTTGTACCCTAACAGAGAGAGTGCTTCTTTACGGTCTTGCGGCGAAAGGTGCTGGATAAGGCTCGAAACCGTATCGCCGTGCAGTTCGCTAAAAAGTGAGGTCCTGTCGTCGGGCGGCAGCTCATTGATCAGTTCTGCCAGTTTATGCCCCGAAAGTTTTTTGATGATACGTTCCTGTGTAGGAAAATCAAGTATCCTGAATACGTTTACAGCGCGGTTTAAAGAAAGGATTTCTATAAATTCCGGCCCGTCATCGGGTAATTCATCAATTAATTGTTCAACATCCGATATATTGAGGTTATTCAAATATTCCTGTAACGCTGTTTTGTTCTCTTGCTCCAGCAACAGCTCTACTTGTTCAACCATTTCTTCCATATCGGGTGCCTCCTTATTTTACATTGTGGTTTTTGCCTTTGTTAGCGCTCGCAAAAGTCGTTTATTTTTTCAAATTACAGGGATGTTTTTTATGTTATCTTTGCGGCTTTTGGGGGTTAGTTATTGAGTTATTCGGTTATTGAGTAATTGGCCAGATAAATACTTTTAATAACTAACAACTCAATATACTTAATAAACTAAAATAACCAATGGCACTACAATGTGGTATAGTCGGCTTGCCGAATGTGGGCAAATCAACACTTTTTAACTGTTTATCTAACGCTAAGGCACAGGCGGCAAATTTTCCGTTTTGTACTATTGAACCTAATATAGGGGTAATCACCGTTCCTGATGAGCGCCTTACCAAACTGGCAGAGCTGGTAAACCCGCAAAAGATTGTACCAAACACCATCGAGATAGTAGACATTGCCGGGCTTGTTAAAGGCGCCAGCAAAGGCGAAGGTTTAGGAAACCAGTTCCTGGGAAACATTCGCGCTACTAACGCCATCATCCACGTGCTGCGCTGCTTTGATGATGATAATGTGATCCATGTAGATGGCTCTGTCGACCCCATACGAGATAAAGAGATCATTGATACCGAACTGCAGTTGAAAGACCTGGATTCGGTAGAAAAAAAACTTCAAAAAACCGAAAAAGCCGCTAAAACAGGCGATAAAGAAGCTAAAAAGGTGTATGATGTTTTAACCGTATATAAAAACCATTTGCTTTCGGGAAAATCGGCGCGTACGGCCCCGGTGGCCGAAGAAGATCAGGAATACATTAGCGATCTTTGGCTGTTAACGGCCAAGCCTGTTATGTATGTTTGCAACGTAGAAGAAAAATCTGTTAATACCGGTAACGCTTATGTGGGGAAGGTTAAAGAGGCGGTAAAAAATGAAAATGCACGCGTGCTCATCATATCAGCACAAATAGAATCTGAAATTGCACAGCTGGAAACTTATGATGAACGCCAAATGTTTCTGGACGACCTGGGGCTGGAAGAATCGGGCGTTAATAAACTTATTAAAGCCGCCTACCAACTTTTAAATTTAAGCACCTATTTTACTGCTGGAGTTACAGAAGTTCGCGCCTGGACAATTACACAGGGATTTACCGCTCCTCAAGCTGCAGGCGTTATACACAGCGATTTTGAAAAAGGCTTTATACGCGCCGAAGTAATTAAATACGACGACTTTATAAAGTACGGCTCTGAAGCAGCATGTAAAGAAGTAGGCAAGATGGGCGTGGAAGGCAAGACGTATATTGTGCAGGATGGCGACATTATGCACTTTAGGTTTAATGTATAATCGCTATCCCAATAACGGGGAACATATTAACTGCTAAATATTCGATATTCAGTTATATATTTGCAGCGTTCGCCGATTTTACCGGCCTGGTTTTAGCTCCCGTAGTTCAATGGATAGAATTGTGGTTTCCGGTACCATCGATAGGGGTTCGAATCCCTTCGGGAGCACATTCAAGCCTCTCTATTATATTTAGAGGGGCTTTTTTTGTTTCGGTGTTATTTAACGGATGTAATTAATTTAATCTTTGCCTCAATCCTATTGTACTCTCCGTTAATATAAACCCTTACTCACGACATGCTTTTTATAGTGTAGAAATTGAGTGAAATTAATACACTAATGAATAATTACGAGCGGTAAAAAACGAAGTTTATTTTCGGATCTTCTTTACTGCTAACAACGGTATTGGCCTTAGGTAGCGGCCCTTTGTCCATTCCGGTTTTTAGCGTTCGCGGTGTGTGCCACAAAACCTCATAATCCATTAAGAATAGATGGAAATTCATATATAAGTGATATACTTATAACTATAATTTTTTATATTCACTTTAATTTTAGCGTCCCCTAATGCCGCAAAGAGAACTCGAACGTCTGCAAGCAGTTAACAGGTTTATGAATCTTGAAATTCATAAAGATGCTGAAATACAAGAGATCCTGGAATTGGCGGCCGAACTTTGCGAAATGCCGGTGGCCTTGGTTAACCTCAACGATGAAGAAGCCACGAGTTTTAAGTTCGATTTAGGAAATATTTTAGACCGGCAGAAACCAAAAGATACTTTTTGGCCGGATTTGCCGGGTAATAATGCACTTGTTCTTATTCCAGACACGCTCTTAGATCCAAGATTATCAGATAATACTTATGTTAGCGAATACCCCTACATACGGTTTTATGGCGGGGCGCCTTTGATTACACATGACGGCTTACATTTGGGTAGCATTTGTGTGATGGACATAAAACCAAGGCAGTTAAGCAACGCCCAACAGCATTTATTAAAGGTGCTATCAACCCGTGTGGTGCAATTTATAGAATTTGATTTTACGCTCGGGCTGTTAAAGAAACAGTTTTTGCAGGCAAAGGATGCCGAAATAAAATTAAGGTCCTTTTTTGAAAGTTCAGTGGCGTGTCATTTGCTTTTGGGCCTTTCTACGGAGGTGCTAACCTATAACCGCAATATGGCCGAACTGATTGACCGAATGTATTCGGTAGAATTACGCCAGGGTATGAAAGCAGATGAGATTTTACAGGGAAATCCGCTAAATACGTTTATTTCAGAATACAACCGTGCCCTGTTTGGCAATACCTTAAGATTTGAACGCGAAGTAACATACCGCACAGGGGATGTTATTTGGTGGGATGTGACCTTCGAACCCGCTTTTGATCCTATGGGAGAGATTATAGGTGTATCTTACAATGCTACCGATATTACAGAACGAAAGTTATATGAGCATCGCATTTTATCCCAAAACGATTCATTGAAACAAATTGCTTATATCCAATCTCATGAACTTCGCAAGCCCGTTGCTTCTATTTTGGGCCTGATAAACGTCATAGAACTGGAAGGCTATACCCTAACTCCAGAGCTTATCCAAATGTTGCATAACGCAGCTGATGAACTGGATGGCGTAATCCGTTCAATTATCGGTTTTACCGAATAAGACATTTTCGCCAACTTCACCCTAATCACCCGGTTTATTCCCCTACTTCCGCCTGTTAACTAATTCTAATACGAGGCTTAGCCATATTTTGGTTCCGTAACGGACACGCGCATTGGCAAGCCCAATTAGTAACGCATTTCCTGGTGTTTTTCTGTTTAAGAAATATTTTTAACGGATTGGCCTGTTATTTGATATGTTAGGAATATGAACTTGTATAGTCATTTATTAACTTCATCTGTCGGCAATAATTCTTTAAAGCTGTTTGTGCCCGCAGTTGTTACCGTTTTAATCCTTTGGGGTTTGTTTCTGCTAATCGGTAAGATCATATTCCCTCGTGAAAATATAAAAACGTCCAGGTCGGTACGTAATAATGCAATAAGGGTTCGGTTTTTCTAAATCCTTAGATTCGTATTATAAGAGTTACTTATGAGCCGAACTTTTAGGCACCCTGAAATTTTTCTTCGGTCATTAATTAAATATAAATGGTTTCAGGAAAGGTGGCTTCATGTTTGTTCATGATGTTGAAACATAGATAATGGATATCCAAAAATCATCGTTAAAAACGAAAGAAGAGATTGTAAGCGATCTTAAAACCTTATTAGCACTTGTTAATGACGGCAAGGAAGGTTACCAGCACGCTGCTGAAATCACGAAGTCGCCGGAGCTAAAAACCTTATTTTTAAAGATAGAGGGTGAACGTATAGTTTACGCTTCCGAACTAAAGGAACATATTGCGGTGCATAACGGCGATGCGGCCAACGAAGACGGCGGTATTTTAGGCGGTTTACACCGTGCCTGGATCACCATTAAGCAAACGCTTACCGGTAACAGCAATTCTTCAATAGTTGAAGCTATTGCTACAGGCGAAAAGGCTGCTATCGATAAATATGATGAATACATTGCCGATTACGTAGATCACGCAGATCATTTAAGTATTTTGAAAGAACAACGGGATGGTATACAGCTCGCTTTGTCAGAAATTGAAGGTTTAAAAGGTCAGTATTAGGATTAGCCTTATACCGATAAATTATTTTAATCGAACCAATAAATTGGTTCGATTTTTTTATGATTTGCTAAACATCTCGCACCGCCATACAATGGGTTCGTTCCCGTCATTATTTGCAGAGGTCAACATACAAGCAGAAATCAGGGGTGAAAGTATTGTGTTCTACCAGTGGGGAGCGGGATTCTATTGTATCAACGCCTGCATCGCTAAGCTTATTTTCGCCGGGGAGGAACTATTTGCAGCAATTGCTGTTCTTTCAAAAAATGACCGTTATGAAAAATCTATTTAAAAGAGAAAAAGAGAATAATGCCTTTTGGCTATCCGGTTTTGCCATCGGCTTATTAAGTGCAGGAACTATTGCCTGGATCTTTTACCTGAAATATGCCGCCGAGCGCAAAGCCTTGGCAGAACAGACTGATTACCATGAGCAGCACAAATTGGATTACATGAACCCTAAGCCGGCAAAGAAACCTAGAACAAACATAAAAGACCTGGCGCATCCGGCACAGGCTCATCTGGCCGATCAGCATTAACAGGTGATTTTAGTTTTGTAAAGCCATCATGGCCGATGATCGAAGAGAAAGATATGACCAAAGCGTTGAGCACAAAAGTCTTTCTTCATAAAGAAACGCTTTTGTAGAACTTACTTAAAAAAAAAAAGGCCATTCGTCTGTTAGTTAACAGACAAATGGCCTTTTTGCTTGAAAATGCGGTATTACATACCGATCACTCGGCTATCAACAGCGGCGTTATACGATGGCTTTGTTTCATAAATATGGGCTGCAATAAATGCTGTATTTTTTAAATTCGACTGGATGTCGCGGCTCAAAGTTAACTCCTGTGCCGAACCGGTCATGGTTGCTTTAGCATTATCTTTAACCGTTACTGTAGCTATAAAGCTATCTAAATTTAAATTAGCTTCTGCCCTGTCGTGCAGATCAATATTGAATTCTATTTTAGATAATTTACCGAATGATCTTACAACAGAATTATCATACGCCGAAACAGAACGAAGATCAGTGGAGCTAACCCAAACAACCAGTTTTTCGTTCTTATAAGAAGCTATGCGCAGCACGCCGTTTTTAGTTTGCACCAAAGCGTTTTCTGCGTAATACTTATTGTATACTTTTATTTGATCTGCATCGGCATCAGAAATATAAAGTTCTACATTACCATGAACTTCTATTTTATTAATGGCCATTTTTTCATTTAATACGGTAAAGTTATTATTTGCAAAGGTTTTGATTGCTGTTCCCATCATAACTATCGTGATGATTAAGGATAAAATTTTACTTTTCATTTTGTTATCTTTTATTGTGATGCTTAATTGCGCCTTTTAATATTTAGAACGCAACCTCAAAAAGGTGGTGGTATCGGTACTTCGGTAGATTAGATAAGTATCTAACACCCTTACCTTTTTGATGGTGCAAAGGTGAGGTTAATATCCATTAGTTTTATAATCTTAGTGTAATAAATACACTTATATTTCTTACCCAACCGGCAATAAAAAATATGGCTTATCAGCTATATATAAGCACTTTATAGGGCAGAAAAATAAAAATATTGAAGAGTTAAATAAAGGAAAAATGGTTTTTACGGAATTAGTTTGAATTTTTTCCCTGCGTAATTTTATGGGGTGCTCAGTTTTTTTTCTCAACTGCTAAGCAGATTTCCTTGTTATGGTGCACTTTATGGAAATATCCTGATGATCTTCATCAACCTGGGGATATAGTTTGGATAAAGGCTGGTTTCGGTAACGCCATTGGCTCTGCCCGATGTGGAATGAATAAACCTGATATCTCCGCCTCCGGTAGATACAATTATGCCCATGTGACCTACAGCCCTGATAGCGCTGTTGGTTCCAGTAAAGAGAATAAGGTCGCCGGGTTTAGCATTTGTCTGCAAAATTTCGATACCTGCGTTGGTAAAACCTACCGAACTGCGGGGCACCACAATGCCAAAATGATTAAACACATAAGTAATAAACCCCGAGCAATCGAAACCCCTCGCAGGATCTGTAGAAGCGTATAGATATGGGGTGCCTGTAAGCGAGCGTGCAAAAGTTATCAGCTGCGCCGGTTTGGTATAACCGGTCTGTATTACCGAAACTGCTTGTTTGTTTTTCCTACTTACAGGTGATTGACTGTTGCCCTCTGTGCATTGGCAAAATAGCATTAAATAAATAACGCTAACCGCTACAATCCTGGTCTGTAAAGCATGATTTACCATAGGATAATATTACTGTAAATGCCACTGAAAACAAAATTTGCGATTTAAAGACCGCCCAAAGTTACTTTGTGAAAAACAGGTGCGCTTATCTTATTAGATGACGCCAAAGAAAGTATATAAGTGTTTTCAATGGTAGTTGTGTAATGATAAAATGCTTGGTTATAAACGTTAAGGGTGTCACCCGAAATGGTAATGCGCGCCATATCTGTTACCGGAAAACCATACCCGATATTTTTGATCACTGCTTCGCGTTGAGTCCAGGCTTTATAAAATGATATTAATTTGTCGGGCGAGTTAATAATTGACTTCCAGCTATCTTCATTAAAATTATCGGCCAATAGCTCTATTTCCCTTGGCATAATTTCTTCGATATCCGCGCCTATATTGCCGGTTGTATTTATAGCGCACAAAGCTATTGTGCCACTATGGCTGATACTGAAATTAATGGAAAAATCTGTTAAAACAGGTTTATTACTTTCCGTATATGAAAGTGCCTCGAACAGAAGCGGTTCGAAGTTCAGTTTTGCAAGGGCAAATTTCAATAACAGCTTACCGGCCATTCTTAACTGTCTGTCCATTGGTTGTTTATAGGCAATTATCCGCGACTGCATATTTTGCGGTAATTTTGCCAGCAGCTCCAGATAAGCTGCATAGGGCAGCAAACTGCTCTCCACCGTGTAGAAAATATGAGTTGCCACGTGATTAATTTAATAAAATTTTCATTTAAGTAATTTACATTTACACAAATTACCGCCAATATACCTGTATTAATTTATGATGCTTACCAGCCTGCTAAAGGGTACTTATCGCCCCGAATTTATAAATAGCGATACCCTTGCCGATCTTTATAGAAACGTAGCAGCCCATTACAAAAACAAAACCGCGTTAATTTATGGAGATAAGCAGCTTAGCTACGCCCAGCTTAATCTATGGAGCGACCAGATAGCGGTTTATATAGCATCTAAAGGCATAGGCACAGGCCAGTCTATAGGCGTTTGGCAGGGCCGCGGGCTTCATTTGCATGCCCTTATTTTGGGCATTGTAAAATCGGGCGCGGCGTATGTGCCGCTGGATAGGGAAATGCCCCAAGACCGCTTGCAGGTGGTAATGCAAGAAGTTGGCGCTTCCGCGTGCTTTAGCGACGGTGCACCAACGCTCAATTGCCCCGTTTTTAGCGTACCGGAATTCGACGAAACAATAGAGAACCTACAGCTAACAGCCGGCCCCGGGCCTAATGACCGCGCTTATGTGCTGTACACATCTGGCAGTACGGGTAAGCCTAAAGGTATACCAATATTGCAAAATAACATCTGCCACCTTATCAAATCAGAACAAAGTGTATTGAATATTACTCCAGAAGATAAGGTGTACCAGGGCTTTTCGGTATCGTTTGATATGTGGTGCGAAGAAACATGGATAAGTCTCTTTGCAGGCGCTACCGTATGGGTTGCCGATGCTACAACAGCCAAATCTATAGATGAACTGAGCGATGTGTTGCGGCGTGAGCAGATAACCGTTTTACATGCCGTGCCGAGTTTACTTGCCGTAATAGATGATGATATACCCAAACTCAGGATCGTAAATGCCGGCGGCGAAGCCTGCACCGCCGCTGTATTGAACAGGTGGAGCAAGCCCGGACAAAATGTTTTTTATAATAGCTACGGCCCTACCGAAACCACCGTAACATCTACCATGGTGGCCTTAAAGCCGGGGGACTCCATAACCATTGGCGGCCCACTGCCTAATTACAACCTGGCCGTTATTGACGACGCTTTTAACCTGCTGCTTACCGGGCAACAGGGCCAACTGGTAATTTCGGGGCCGGGTGTTTGCGAAGGCTATGTAAACCGGCCCGAACTAACGGAAGAAAAGTTTTTAACCAAACCTGCGTCGCTAACAAATCTGCCCGGCGACCGTATTTATCTGAGCGGCGATGCGGTAGTAATGCAAGCCGATGGCCGTATAGATTTTCATGGCCGCTTAGACGATCAGATAAAACTCCGCGGTTATCGCATTGAGCTTGGCGAAATTGAGGTAAAATTAAATGAGCTTGCCGGTGTATCTGCCGCGGCAGTGGCGTTAAAAAAAGATGCCGCCGGTAACGATCAATTGGTGGGCTATGTAACCGCAAAATTGGGGCACACATTCGTAGAGCATGAAGCCCGGTTACAATTGGCAAAAATGCTGCCTGCCTACATGGTGCCGCTGGTAATTATCACACTTAACCCCATGCCGCGGCTTTCCAGTGGTAAAATAGATCGTAAGGCGCTTCCCGTGCCCGAAGCTTTATTACAAATGCAGGTGCAGCAGGATATTGCCTTCGACCTGGATGCACCACTTGCAGACCGGGTTATAACCGCGCTGCGGCAAGTATTTCCGGGACAGGAAATCACGCCGCAATCAGATTTTTTTACAGACCTGGGCGGCCACTCTTTATTGGCTGCAACCTTTACCTCGCTGTTGCGAAAAGAGGCAAACATAAACCATGCCTCATTAAAGGATATCTATACCAACCGGCCGGTAAGTAACCTCATTAATGCCTGGGAGCAGGCAGAAAAAAAATCGGAAGAGCGCCCGAATTTAAAAAAGGAACCATTTAATAAAATTCCGCCGCTGCGTTACTTTTTATGCGGCCTGGCACAAGGTATTTCGCTACTGGTAATCTATAGTTTATTTGCCGTGCAGATATTTATTCCCTACCTGGGTTATTATTATATTGTAGCCAGGACAGAATCTGGCAGGGCAGACCGCGGTATAGCCATAATTACTGCTTTATTGCTGTACTGCCTGGTACCTCCGCTACTGTCATTAGTAAGCATCGCTTTAAAATGGCTGGTATTAGGCAGGGTAAAAGAAGGGGAACACCCGCTTTGGGGAACATACTACTTTAGGTATTGGCTGGTTGATACAGCTTTAAGGCTGGTACCTGCCCAATTCATGAATGGTACACCCATTTATCCTTTATACCTGCGCATGCTTGGTATGCGTATTGCTAAAAATGCTCAACTAAGTTCTATCACGGTCGGCGCATATGATCTGGTTGAAATTGGCGATGATGCCAGTTTAAGTTCTGCTGTAGTTATCGATAACGTAACTGTAGAAAACGGGCTCATCAAATTTAGTAAAATAAAAATAGGCGATCATGCCTATATAGGCAGCAGCGCCGTATTATCCGGCGGCAGTACTGTAGAAGATTGGGGCGAATTACAAGATTTGAGCCACCTGCAAAGCGGCCATACCATTAAAGCTTATGAAGTTTGGAAGGGCAGCCCTGCAGAAAAAGCAGGTATAGCGCAGCCGCAAGACTTACCTCAGCCATTAAAAACACGATATGTAAAGTTAAAATCATACGGGTTTTTATTTAGCGTCTTGCTCATAGTATTCCCTATAACTGTTTTATTGCCACTTTTACCGGTTATAGAAATTTTGAATTATCTTGATCTTAACTCGCCCGACTATGATTTCAGCTATTTTGTTCATGTACCGCTGCTTACATTACTCTACGTGATCTTATATGCCCTGGAAACCGTAATACTTTCCAGGATATTGCTTTGGCGCATCAAGCCAGGCACCTACCCTATTTTTAGCGGGATATACGTTCGCAAATGGTTATCAGATCAGGTTATATCTATAGCGCTCATTGTGTTGCACCCCATTTATGCAACGGTATTTGTGTCGCTGTTTTTTAGGATGCTTGGCGCTAAAATCGGTAAAAACACCGAAATTTCTACCGCCAGCAATGTAACGCATACCATGCTCGAAATTGGCAGCGAATCTTTCATTGCCGATGCAGTAACTTTGGGCGAAGAAGATATTCGTGCACAGCGGTTGGTATTGGCTAACACCACTATAGGCAACAGCAGCTTTGTTGGTAACAGCGCCCTTATTCCGCAGGGTTACCAATTAGGAGATAATATGCTGATCGGCGTTTTATCGGTACCTCCAACGGCGCAGCAACAGGGCGACAATCCCCTTGGTGATTGGTTTGGCTCGCCGGCCATAGCATTGCCCCGGAGGCAGAGCAGCGGCGAATACCCGTCAAATTTAACAACGCACCCATCCTGGCAGCGTAAATTGGCGCGCGGTATTATTGAAGCCATTCGCATCATTTTACCAGAAACGGTTATCATTTGCTGCAGTGTATTATTTATTGCCTACTGCCACGACCTGGTTAAAGACCGTACCGTTATTCAGATCTTATGGCAAATGCCCAAACTGCCTTTTTATTATTTGTATTACTTTGGCCTGCCGGCACTAATGATACCTATAATTTTAAAATGGGTTGTAGTAGGTAAATTTAAAGCCGAGCAAAACCCAATGTGGACCCACAAAGTTTGGCGCAGCGAGGCCATTACTACAACTTATGAAGCCCTTGCCGTTCCCTTTACACTCGATTTTTTGCGCGGTACCCCTTTTTTGCCAATGGCTATGCGCCTTTTCGGCGTAAAAATAGGCAAACGTGTTTGGCTGAATACCACGGATATAACTGAATATGATATGGTTTCTATTGGCGACGATACTGCGCTAAATGAAGATTGCGGGCCTCAGACACATTTATTTGAAGACCGTATTATGAAGGTTGGCAAAATTAAGATAGGCAACAGGTGCACAATTGGTGCGCGTACCATCATCTTATATGACACCGAAATAGGGGATGACGTAACACTCGAACCGTTATCATTGGTAATGAAGGGCGAAAAACTGGCATCGGGCACAGCTTGGACGGGGAGCCCTATTCAAGCCTTTAATTAAAAGGCAAACAATAGGTAAGCTCTGTAGTTAAATTATAAATTAATTAACATGGGTAAACTTGGCAACTGAACAAAAAACCCCGGCGAAAAGATTCGGCTTATCTAACGTTATTCTCATTTTTGGCCTTGGCCTGCTTCTTTGCGGCGAAGCCTACTTTGGTTATCGTTTACATACCCTGTCAGACCAGCAGGAAGTTATTAAAACAGACTATACCAATGTTAACAATATAACATTCGGGTTATTTTCTGTTGACCAATGGCGCGGCAAAATATCCGGGATAATTAACCACCAGGTTCGTCATTTTACGATGACACCCAAACAAAAAAAAGAACTCCACACCGAGGTAGAGCAAATTATCCTGGCGCTGATAAATAAAGCAGAAGCGCTGCTTGATAAAAAACCAAAAAGTTTGGGCGGTAAGCTTAAAAAACTTGCCATTAAAACCTTTGTAAATACCGATAAGATAAAGGCCCAGGTGCCGGCCTTTGCAAACACCATTATAGCCAAAGTTGATAACCCTACCAGTAAAAAACAGCTGAGCACAATGGCTTTAAGCAAATTTGCCGCGGTAAAAAAGAACGCGTACGTTGATAGTACTTTAACAGCTAATGATTCTGTTACAAATAAATTGTACACCAGGTACCACGCATCATCACCACAAGAATTAAACAGCAAACTCACTAAGCTGTTAAACGCAATCAGGACAACAACTTATAATTATTGTTTTTGCATGCTTGGTTGCGTGATAGCAGTATTAATGCTTTGGTGGCTGCTGCGAAAAAGGGTTGAACTGCATGCCACGCTTTTTATCATGTCGCTATTGTTCGCCTTTATCCTGCTTGCAGTTGGTTTAACAGCTTCTATGATAGAAGTTGATGCGCGGATACGCTCGTTAGACTTTGTGTTGCTGGGCCAGCATGTAGTGTTTGAGAACCAGGTTTTATTTTTTCAAAGCAAAAGCATTCTTGATGTTGTGGAATTGCTTGTAAAACAACATGCCGCAGACTCTATACTCGTGGGCGCTTTGATACTGGTTTTCAGCATTTTATTCCCTATAATGAAGTTAACTTCTACAGGTATTCACCTGCTGAGTAAAAGAAAAATTGCGGAGAACCGGTTCATCAAATATTTTGCATTTCAATCCGGTAAATGGAGCATGGCCGACGTGATTGTGATAGCTATATTAATGACCTATATAGGTTTAAATGGTTTATTGGAAACCCAGCTTGCCAACTTAAACATCAAAACCGATTTTTTAACAATTATAACAACTAACAATACGGCCTTACAACCGGGATATATTATATTCATCAGCTTTGTATTATATGGGCTCATACTATCAACCATACTAAAATTTATTACACCATACGATTCGCACTAACATCATATTGTTGCTAAAATAAAAAAATTACAGCTTTGACCACCGATCAACAAAATACCCCGGCCCGTAAATTCGGCCTTCCCAATATCTTGCTCATTTTGGGGTTAAGCGTACTGCTGTGCGGCGAGGGATACTTTGGCTACCGGCTGCATACCCTTTCGAGCGAGCAGGAGCAGATCAAGGAGGACTACAGCATGTCGAATAATATTACGTTCGGCCTGTTTTCTGTTGATGAGTGGCGCGACAGGATCACTGCGGTTGTTGGTGGCCAAGTGCAAGACTTTAATTTAACCCGCGCACAAAAAAGGGCATTACAAACAAAAATAGATGCAGAGTTGCATGGTTTAATAAGCAAAACCGTTGCAGAATTTAATAAGCCTCAAAAATCATTGATGGGCAAGTTGAAAAAATTTGCCTTTAAAACAATTGTAGATACCGCGCAGGTATATGCCCAGGTGCCTGCATTCTCTAAAACTATTGTAGATAAGATTGCCAGCCCCGCCAGCCAACGCAGGTTAAAAGACATAGCCACCAGTAAGATAAACCAACTTAAAAATCAAACTTACGATAGTACCTCGGTAGCTATAGCCGTTATCACGAAACACATGTACGATAAGTACCATGTGAACAACCCCAACGATTTTAATAAACGGATAAATGAACAGTTGGCAGCTATACGTACAGTAACTTATGATTATGCTTATGCCATGCTTGGCTGTGTTGCTGCTGCCCTGGCATTATGGTTATTGATGAGAAATCAGGTGCATTTGCAATCTACGCTTTTTGTAATGTCGTTATTGTTTGCATTAGTGCTTTTGCTGGTTGGTATCACAACGTCTATAATAGAAGTTGATGCCCGGCTTAAAACGCTCAACTTTATGATGATGGGCCATAAGATAGCTTTTGAAAACCAGGTGTTGTTTTTTCAAAGTAAAAGCCTGTACGGTATTGTAGAAACATTAATAAGGCAGCCTAAGCCGGATGCCATAGTTGTAGGCTCGCTTATTTTCTTATTCGTTATTGTGCTCCCGGTGTTGCGGATGGTAGCCAGGGGGATACATATATTAAGCCCGAAAAAGGTTGCCGAAAATAAAGCTGTAATCTACATCGCTTTTCGGGCAGCAAAATGGGACATGGCCGATGTTATGGTGGTTGGTATTATCATGACCTACATCGGCTTAAATGGTATCTTAAAAAGCCAGCTCTCTAACCTTAACATTAAAAACGCCTTCATTACAACAATTACCGAAAACAATACCTCGTTGCAGCCGGGTTACTTCGTTTTTGTTGGCTATGTAGTATTCGCTTCAATACTCTCGTACATTTTAAGGCGCATTACACCATCAGATGTAAAATAAATCATCAGCAGGTTATCTCATTTTAGTGCACCATATCAACCCGCTTTAAATTAATATTAGAGAGTGGGTTCACCACCATAGGCACCTTCTCTATTTGGGTTTCGCTGGTATCCAGGCCAAAGGCCTTTGCTTCGCTTTGCGCAAAGCTCTTTATGGTAAAATAACTTCTGAGGATAAAGCCCTCCTTTACACTGAAGGAGTTGTTGTAGGAGAGAAATTTTTCCATGATCACAAACTGAAAATCTGCGGGCAAATTATAACTCCCTAAAGATTCATACCTGCTGGTAATATCCAATTCGCGGCGCTGTATCATTTCTTCTACTACCTTCCTGAACAGCACATTGATACGCGGCTGTATCCTAAAACCAAGGCGAAATTCAACACGTATAACCTTATCGTCTTCAAGTTCTTCCATACTATATTCCATGGTGTAAGGTTCGTCGGTACGTTCTATATGGATAAACCAGTATACATCTGCCCGTTTGGGCTTGCGGCTTAGTATAGAGTATATGATCTTTTGTTCTATTTGCTTGCTGTTGTTGGCCTTGGTAAGGTAAATTAAGTGCGTGGCATACTTTGGTATACCCTGGTCATTACTCATGGCGTAGAGCATTGGCACGTAATCTTTAAGATCAACAAAATTAAGAAACCGGTTATTGATCTTGCGCGCCCTGAACCAGATGTACATGGTAAATATCAGGCCAACCTCAAATACCAGGAAGAACAGTCTTTTAACGATCTTGACCGCGTTGGCTACAAAGAATGAGAACTCTACCGTAAGGAAAACGCAAAGGATAATGGTAACCAGCCATATAGGCCAATGTTTAACATACCGCATAAAATAGTACATTAAAACAGTGGTCATGAGCATGGCTATAGTGATAGAGAAACCATAGGCAGCGGTCATTGCTTCAGATGTTTTAAAATAAAGCGATACGGCAATACAGCCAAAACAAAGTATCCAGTTAATACTAGGTATGTAAATTTGCCCCCTGATATTTGATGGATATTTAATGGTAATCTTAGGCCAGAAATTCATGCTCACAGCCTCGCTTATTAACGTAAATGAACCGCTTATTAATGCCTGGCTTGCTATAATGGTAGCCATAGTTGCGATCCCTATGGCCGGAAGTAAAAATATGTGTGGTACAATCTCAAAGAAAGGATTAACATCGCCCAGGTGAGCGTATTTATGCTGCGTAAGTACCCAGGCACCCTGCCCAAGGTAATTTAATACAAGGGTGGTTTTTACAAATATCCAGCTGATCTGGATGTTTGTACGGCCGCAATGCCCCAGGTCTGAGTATAAAGCTTCGGCGCCTGTTGTACATAAAAATACCGCTCCTAA
This sequence comes from Mucilaginibacter sp., assembly GCA_965277245.1. Classification (GTDB taxonomy): domain Bacteria; phylum Bacteroidota; class Bacteroidia; order Sphingobacteriales; family Sphingobacteriaceae; genus Mucilaginibacter. The sequence goes on along the minus strand of OZ255719.1, from coordinate 515,342 downwards.
CAGCCAAAAACCTTTTGGATGCTCCGTTAATAAATGCCAGCCGTAAATTGGGTTAAGTGCTTTAAATATCTCTGGGAAATTGATTATTTGCATGGTGCCAACGATGCCCAGCATAATAAACCAGATAAGCATAATAGGCCCAAATGCCGAACCGATAACATTGGTGCCAAATTGCTGAAAGAAAAATAAAAGTAACATGATGCCAATTACAACACCCAGAATAAGGTGGTTGCCGGGCACAAAATATTGTGTAAATGCAGGTACCAACCCTAAGCCTTCTATAGCAGATGTTACCGAAATGGGTGGGGTTATTATGCCGTCGGCAAGCAGGGTACCGGCGCCAATAATGGCCGGTATTGCCAGCCATTTACCGTACCGCCTTACCAGCGCATACAATGAAAATATGCCGCCCTCGCCCCTATTATCTGCCTGCAGCGTTATAAAAATATACTTAAAGGTAGTTTGCAGCGTAAGTGTCCAAAACACGCATGATATCGCGCCTAACACCAGGAAGGCATCGGCGCGGCCACCCTCTTTAAGCAAAGTTTGAAATGTGTATAGCGGTGAGGTACCAATATCGCCAAATATGATACCAAGCGTAATCAATACGCCACCGGCAGATAGTTTTCTGATGTGCGTATTCATTAACTTAGAAAGGTTTTTTGTATGTTGTGTAAAAAAGCGGGGTGGACGATGGTTCTGGCCAAAATAATGCTGTCAGTTCTTAATTTTTAATAGCTGCTATTATAATGCCACTTTTTTAAAATCCTTTTTAATTTGATAATGAACGCCTTTTTTAAAAATCTGATAAAAAGAAACCCTGCCAAAATGAAAGGGTAACTTTCATTTTGGCAGGGTTCTGCAGAAAATTTAAAACTATTATTGAACGTTGGTGCGGGGGTCTTGCTTTCGCTTAAATTCATAGTCCTGCGGTGGCTCTGCGCCCAACAGGTTCTTTACAAAGTAATCCCAGCGGCGGCGCATCATGTAAGGTGCGTACTGGCCGTAACCGTGTGCACTGTTAGGGAATATTACCAGGTCATAATTTTTGTTTGCTTTTTCAAGCGCTTCTACAACCAATAGGGTGTTTTGCGGTGGTACATTATCGTCCATTAACCCGTGTGCGAGCATAAGTTTGCCTTTTAAGTTTTTCGCATAATTCTGATTAGCCTGGGCTTCGTAATTAGAAACGCCGTCATTATTTTTATTCAACAGTCCGTCATAACGTTCGCCCCAGTCGTCTTCATAATTGCGGTTATCATGGTTACCCGATTCGGAAATACCAACCTTAAAAAAGTCGGGAAAACGGAACATGGCTGTAGCAGTAGCGAAACCGCCTCCAGAATGCCCCCATATACCCACACGGTTAATATCAATATAGGGATACCTTGCGGCCAGTTGCTTAATGCCGCCAACCTGATCTGGCAGCGTGTTTTCGGCCATGTTACCATAACTCATATCATGAAAGCTCTTTGAACGAAGCGGGTTGCTTGTACCTTCAATTACTACCACCACAAATCCAAGTTCGGCTAAAGCCTGGTTATCGCCGCGCGATGCCGCAAATGCCCAGCTGCCCACACTACCCCCCTGCGGCCCCGGGTATATGTAATCTATAACCGGGTACTTTTTATTTGCATCGAGATTGGTTGGCGTGAACATAAGCCCATAAATATCTGTAGTACCGTCATGCGCCTTAACAGAAAAAGGCATCGGCGGTTTCCAGCCCGTGGCTTTCAATCGTGAAACATCGGTAGTACCAAGGGTTATCAGTAATTTACCATCCATATTGCGCACCACGGTTGTAGGCGGCACATCGGGTGTTGAATAACTATCTGTAAAATAGGCATCCCCCGGAGATAAATTGACCTGATGGGTGCCGGTTTCGGGGGTAAGCACCTTAAAGTTTTTACCGTTAAACCCTACTTTACATAGTTGAACGAAGTAAGGGTTTTGCGGCTCAAGTCCTCCTGCTAAAAAGTAAAGAACACGGTTTTTTTCGTCAACCTTAAGCAACTTGGTAACCAGCCAGTCGCCCTTGGTTATTTGATTCTTAAGCTTTCCTGTCGTGGCATCATATAAATATAAATGGCCCCAGTTGTCGCGTTCAGAGAACCAGATAATCTCATTTGACTTATCCAGATAACGCCAGTTAATTGCCCCCCAGCCAGATTCGTATTGGGTTGGCGCAACTTCCTCAAAAACTTCGCGAACGGCGCCGGTATTAGCGTCGGCAATTCTCAATTTTTCTATTTTATGGTCTCGCGAAGTTGAAAGGAACGCCAGTTTTGAAGCATCGGCATTCCAGTTCACATCATCAAAAGTTCCGCTGCTGGATATGTCATCACTTAACGACGCCCGGTGTGGGTCTGCCGGTATCTGCAATTCAATAACTTTGGGTACATCTACATTAATGATCACACGCTTTATCGTAGCAATATTTTTATCGCCCGGCAATGGGTATTTCCATTGAGTGAGTGCAGGTGCACCAATATTGGTGGATACGAGGTACATGTTGCTAAGCCCTCGTTGGTCTTGCTTAAACGTAGCTACCTTACGCGAATCTGGCGACCATCTTACAACTGCACCATCGCTATGGCTCCAGCCTGCGTTATCTGTAGCGTAGCCAAAATCTTTTACACCATCTGTGGTTAGCTGGGTTTGTTTGCCCGTTGCAACGTTACGAACCCATAAGTTATAATCTTTTATAAAAACGGTACGTTTGCCATCCGGCGATTTCACCTCAACACTATTTAAGGCCCTTCTTGTAACCTGTATGCTCGATGCGCCCATGCGCGTTGTGTCAATTACACAACCGTAGGTTTGCAGATCGCACTTGTATTGTTTAGCAGAGGTAGAAACTATAACAGCTTTCCCATCGGCGGTATAATTAATATCTCTTACAGGCAGCTTATCTGCAGTGTAAGTTTTCCCCATTTGAAGGGATAAAGATGCTGCCAGTTTTGTAGCATCGAACGCTGTAGATTTTTTACCTTTTGCAGGGTCCACAAGTATAAATTGGCTCCCTGCGGGCGTAAGCACCTTATACCAGAATTTGCCGCCCGGCAGCCAGTTAGGCAAAGGAATGTTGCCATCTATAAACTGGTCGGCATTATAATTTAAATAGCTCTCTGCATGAGCATAATCATTTGCGGTAAGTGCAGGAGATGGCTGCGCCACTACTGCCGCAACTGCAAATGCGAATGGGATAATTGCGATAAAAAGTTTCATAAAAGCTTCGGGATTAACTGAAACCAATGTAAGGCAAATAAATTGCCTTTCAAATTTCACGCTGTTAAGAAACTTAATGCCTGTTAAGATTATTGTTCGCCGACGTAAAATCGAAGTTTGTTTTTGAGGCTAACGTTTTCCTGCTGCAAACTTTCCATGCGCTGTAATATATTAATTATAGCGCCTATACCTTCTACATTAATGTCTAAGTCGTGATGTAAACGTATCATGCGCTCTAACTGGCTAAGCTGACTAACAGGGATGTATCTATGCTGGTTTATTTCGCTAATCTCTATCAATCCATTTTCTTCTAATGCGTTAATAAACGAATAATCTACCTCATGATAGGTACAAAAAACCGTAGTTTCTATATGATCCTGATTTGCCATAAGGTTATTTTGATAGGTTTTGCAATTCGGTGAACAACTCTTTTTGCTTGTGGGTAAGCTCCGTTGGTATCTCTACATCATAGCTTATATAGAGGTCGCCAAACTGGCCGTCTTTTTTGTACATCGGCATTCCCTTTCCTTTTAGTTTTACTTTTGCACCGCTTTGCGTCCCGGCTTTTACAGGCACTTTTACCTTTCCTGTAAGCGTTTCTGCAATGGTGTCTCCACCTAATACGGCAGTATATAAATCAATTTTTATTGTTTTTTGGAGGTTATTTCCATCGCGTTTAAATTCGGGGTCATCTTTTATTACAAAAGTGATGAGCAGATCCCCTGCCGGGCCACCATTCGTCCCGGCACCGCCATGCCCGGCAATCTTTATCGTCTGCCCGTTCTCTACTCCTGCAGGTATAGTAAGCCTTATATTTTTCCCGTTAACCGTGAGGGTTTGCTTCTGCGATTCTAGCACATCGCGCAGGTTCAAATGCAGTTCTGAACTGTAATCCTGACCGCGGTATTTGGCCTGCTGCCTGCGGCCGCCGCCGCTCGTGTTTCCAAACATCTGACTGAAATAATCTGAGAAATCGTCGCCCCCGCCGCCAAAGCCTTCAAAGTTGTAGCCGCCTTCGCCGGCGCCCTGGTAACCGCTGTATTGCCTGCTGCCTTGCTGTTGTTTTTGTTGTTCATAGGCGTCGGCATGTTGCCAGTTTTCACCATATTGATCGTATTTTTTGCGTTTATCGGGATCGCTTAATACTTCGTTAGCTTCATTAATTTCCTGAAATTTTTTATTCGCTTCTTTGTCATTCGGGTTAAGGTCGGGGTGATATTTGCGGGCCATTTTACGGTAAGCGCCTTTAATATCCTTATCGGTAGCGGCCTTACTTAAACCCAATGCTTTGTAATAATCAATATATGCCATGGTTAGCGGGTTTTATTCATAACGTTTGTAGCCATTAATGGTTCGGCGAAAGTTAGGCATAAAAAACGCCCGGTAATCAGCCGGGCGTTTAACCAACTTATTTCAAACTAAACTCAATATATAATTCGCACTAATTACCGGCCCCATCGGCCTGCGCCCTGGCTACCGCGTATTGGCCTACTTTGGTACCGGTTACCAGGCCCATGTCGCAATCTACACGATAGTGTATACCACCGTATAAGCGCGATAAAGCGGCTTCGTTGGCCATATCTGTAAATTTACTGCCCCTATCGGGCAGTAAAAACGTAAGCAAAGTTGCGGCTGCTGCACTAAAATTAGAGTGGCCCGATGTGTAGGCAGGAAAATTAGGTATGCCGGTAAGCGTTTTCACATCATTATTCATTTGTGAAGGCCGGGCGTTAAAATAAAAGTATTTGGTGTCCCAGCATACAATGCCTGCATCCATTTCGGCCATGTTCAGCAGCGCAAAATTTCGGGCCCAGCGTACTTCACTGTAATTTTGCTTAACAAATTCATTGGCAGCAATTGCATTCCAGTGCCCCGGCGGCGTGTAAGTACCTACCCCATCCGCCCAAAAAGCCACAGTTGCATTTTGCTCACGCGTAATGTTTTTTGATAGCGACAAAACCTCGGCAAGTTGTTTTTGAAACTCGGCTGATTTCACTGAAGGCGGCGGCGGCGGTCGCAGGGCAATAACGGTGAGCGAATCGAACAAAAACGGTTTTACCTTGCCAAATAGCGGTAGCATTGGCGGTCTCAACGGCAATTCGCGGCTTACCCAGGGTGTTTCGCCGGTGGCAGCAGTATTGGTTTCCAATGACGCCCAAAGCGCAGGTGTACCTATAGCAGCTCCCGCCCTGTCGGCGCGTGCGCGGGCAACAAATTTCAGGGCAACCTGGCGGCCTAAAGATTCGCCTGCATCCCAATCGCTGCGGGTATTGGCGCCCGATGCAATGCGGTACATTTTTTCATCATTCTCTTTCGACTCTATATAAGCAATCTCGGTAGGGAAAAGCAATTTCATGGTCTCGATAACCGTACCTGCTACTACAGCATCTTCGCTTGGGTATGCCTGCAGATCTGATCTGGGTATTAATGCCTGCACGTTAGCATCATTTTTATACGGTGCAGCGCGGTTATATAGCTTTTTAAAATGGTAGGCAGCTATTAACGCATCATACTGCGCGGCGCTGTAGTAAGCATAAGAACGTGCTGCATAAGGCGGGTTTGAGAACGGAAACTGTGGATAAGCGAACGGATTAGCCGCAGAAGGTATAGGATAGCTGCCATCGGCGTTTTGGTATGGCGGCAGGTTGTACTTTGCAACAAGTTCCCGCAATATTTCGTTCCAGCGTAATACCGCACCTGCGCTCCAGTATTTAATGTTGTCTTTCTGGTCTTGCGTAAGATTGGCTTGCAGGGCCTTAATCTCATTTAAGTCGGCAACGTAAGCGGTAGAGGTCACGGCATCGGGCGTGGCCACGGTAAGATCGCTAAAACCGTTTATCAGTATTGGCTTCCAGGTATCTGCAGCAAGATCGATATTAGACGGCGCTAATGCAGTGTAATCTGCATTATTTGATATCACTTCTTTTTTACACCCATAGCCTATTGCTGCAGTTAAACCTATTAAAAGGGCAGCATTGTAGTATTTATTGCGTATCATGATCATTTCTTATTAACGTCTTTTAAAACAGCTTTATTAGTTTTCTTTTTTTTCGACAGGCTGAACAGGTAATCTACCCCACCGTTAAACATGGTGGTTTGGCCTACGTTGCGGCCAGCTATAACGCGTGCGCCCCCGCCGCTAAACTCTAAACCAGAAGTAAACGAATATTTAAAGTTCGCACCCAGGCTGGTCATATTCATTTTATTGCTCGGGAATGGCGAATCGTTTTTACGGATATCAAACCCGCCCAGCGTGGTATTATTTTCAACCACCGCTTCTGCCCGGAACCGTGCGCTGCGATAGCCTGCACGGCCGTTATACACAGCTACATCAGGCATATCTACCCGGTTGCTGTAAATGAGCATAGTGGTGTAGTAAGATGTTCTGTCGATGGTGATATCGCTTCTTTCTATATATTGCCCGGAGGCCGTAAAAAATAAGTTTTTGTATTGGTAATCGACCATGCCGCGGAGCGAAACTGCTTTGCTGTGCAGGCCGATAGACAAGGGCAAAAAGTCGGCATTGTAGTTAGAGAGCGGCAGGCTGTAGCTGGCTATAGCATACACAGAAAATACCCCCTTGCCTATAATACCTTCATAAGGCATATATTTAAGCGTACCCTTTATATCCTGAAAACCCTTTTGCCCCTGTAATGTACCTCCCGAGGCATTTGTTGTAATGTAAGGCGCGGTAACAATTGCATTCAAATTATCTGCAATACCATAAACCACTGCGCCCACATACATTTTGGTACTAACAGTACCCAGGTTTAAATTATTGCGTTTAAAGGAACCCTCCCAATAATGGTCCCAGCTGCTGTAGCTGTACATAAAAGCGGGACAGATAAAGTTTTTGGGGATCATAATGGCATCTTCTTCTGTTTGCGCCTTGGCAGATTGGAGACCCGCAATTACGCACATCATGAGACTTAGCCAGACATATTTTTTTTGTAGCAGTTTAATCATTGTGTTTGTTTGTGAAGGTTGGTGAAAAAGGTTTTGTAAAGTTTTTCATAATAGTGTGCCCATATTCCAGCGTCATAATAAGCGCAAGGATACAGCCATAACTGCCGCCGCGTTCTACCCACTCAAAAACTTCATAATGGGGATAAAAAAGTTCCGTAGCGGCCTTCCAGATGAACAACACGACCAGCAGGCTTTTCCAGGGGCGCGCTAATACGGTAAAGGCTGCAAAAATTTCAAACAGGCCGGCAGTTAAAGCTATATGTTCGGGGTTGTGAAACCCAAGTGCGTTGTACTGACTTAGTAAGCCTTTTTTATGGATGAGGTTTAACCAGCCGTGCCCAATCAACAGCAGGAATACTATTATGCGTAATAAATTGGTGAGCTTTAGTGATGTTTCAGTCTCTATTTTAAAGTCGGGTTTTATCAAGGTAAACCAGCCTTTAAAATTGCTGCTGCCTCCCGTTAAAATTAGCATGCACAAAGGCGCACCGAAATTACCCGCACGTTCTATGAGCTCTGCAAACGGCTCGCCCGAGAGTGGCCGGAGCGAGGCGGTAACCAGGCCCCAGATAACCAGCCACAAAGCGATAACCCTTACCGGGTAAACCAGCATGATCACGCCAAGGGCAATATCTACGCCACCCAGATAAGGCATCAGCTTAAAGGCCGTATCATGACCAATACCGAATACTGCAAAATAATTGGCCCAAACGGGTTTGGTGATAACCCCAAAAGCACCATGACCAATAAAGCACATGGCTACAGCAAGGCGTAAAACAAAATATAGCTTTTGTTCTGTTGAATACTTATACATGATGAACACACTTCATTACAATAAACTTGCGGACTATTTGATCCGGTTTGGCTTATGGCAATGGTTAAAATAATGATGAGTGATGTTGGTATAGCGGTAATTTCACCCTAACCAACTAAAGCTGCCTAATTTGATGTGAAAAAACAGCAGGCAAGCAACTGCTTAACAAATGTGTTCAGGAGGAAGAAAAGGTTTAGTGGTCATTCCCTTTTTAATATTAACAGCCTTAAAAACGTTAAATGATTGCAAGTTAACAACCGAGCTGTTTAGATAAAGGTTAAATGTTACGAGGTTATAAATATCCTGACCGCTCTTTTTTAGTGAAGGCAAATTATCGTGCTTACTTGCAGGCAGGTCGGCCAATTGTTTGGCGCAGATGATGTTTGAGCTTACCAAACGTGTTTTTTCGTAATTAGGGATACACATTACAAACATCGTATCTGTAGTAAGCTTTAGCTTTACATAATTGTAGCAACCATTACGAAACTGTATTTTCCCACTGATGGACTGATAAGTTGTTTCGTTAGAAATACCGGGCATACTTACCGGGATCTTAACCTGTACCAAATCATTAACATTGTATTGATCTTTAGCAATATGCTCATTCATTACTTTATCGCTCTGGTAGATAAAGTATTGGTACAGCATTTGGTAACCGCCCATATTAAACAGGTGGATACTTAATAAAAGTACGACTAAAAGTTTTTTCAATGAGGCTGAATATAATTTGGCGATGTAAATATCTTCTTAAAAAATGATTTCTGCAAAAATTTTCAGACAAAATCACTTTTATACTCTTTAACATTTTAATCAAAAATGCGAGGTTAACAAATTTGTCAATTTATTAACCGTACCTTTATACCCAATGGAAGAGAGAAAATACCTGCAAACCTGGAAAAAGTATCTTCCGGTAATACGATTACATATTAAGAAAAGCTTAACTTCTGAGCAAAGTTTTAAACTTAATATTACAGATTTTGAATCTGCCGGCGACCGCGGAAAATCTGGCTATATGTTTAACCTGCAATTAGAGAATGGGCGTGTTACTAACAACATCAGCAGCTCGGCAGTTGCCCGCGACCTTTTTGAGGCGCTAAAATCTGATGAGACCATTAAAGCCATGCTTGCAGAAAAAAGCATGAAGATAAGCGTTGGTAAATCATTTTTGTTCAGTATCAAAACAACGCATATATCGTCATACAAGGCGATGGAAACGGAAGCGTAGTATTATTATTTTTATAAAGTATAAAGGGGCAGCTAAAAATCTGCCCCTTTTTTTGTGATCTAAAATAGCTTACTCTTATTTAATGTGAAATATAATCTCCACAGAAGAAACTAATTTAACGGCAGGTAGTTTGAGAATTAGTACTCACTTAAACAAAACTTTATGAATTTAGAAAACACAAATCCAAGAAGAGCCTTTTTTAAAGAGTCTATTGCAATTGGCGCAGGTTTATCAGCTACGGTTGCCGTGCTATCGTCGTTCTACGCAGAAGCCACAACAACTACCGACCCTAATAAGCCCATGGCAAATACAGAGAAAGATTTCCGTATGATCCTGATGCCGCATGCCGAGTTATCTTTAATAACCAGCCAAATAGCAGTAGCCAAAGCCCGACAAAAGAACGCAAAAGAATTTGCCGGTTTTGAGCTGACCGAAGCTATAGCAGTTACGGGAGTTTTAAAAGACCTGGGTACACCTGTACCGCCAATGGATGCCAAAGCATCTGCTACGCTTGCCAAAATAAAAGCGGCTCCTGCAGGCGCGGCTTTTGATAAGGCTTATATAGAAGCACAACTGGAAAATCACGAATTTTTAGTTAGCCTGGCAGAAAATTATATTATGAATGCCAAAGGCAGGACAAGCCCTGCCGAAAGCCAAACCCGCCACCTGGCTACTTTAGCTTTGGCAACCTTTAAAGAACACGTAATGATCACCAAAAGGATTTTGGGCGAATTAGGTATGTAAATTAAGTAAAAAATGTATAAAGGGGATCATTAGTAAATGATCCCCTTATTAAACATATCTTAGGCCGGGTTTAGTCGTTTTTCTTTTCTCCCAGTGAAAACCAGTTGCCCGAATCGTCTTTAAAAAGCGCTTCAAAGCCATAAAATTCTTTTGTGGGCTCTTTAGTAAACGTTACACCCTTTGCTTTTAGCTCTTCATAGGTTACCAAAAGGTTATCACACTCAAAAACACCAAATCCAAATGTGCCATTTTCAACCAGTTTGCGCATTTGTGCGGCCGACTCCTTGTTAAACATCATTCCATCGTTTATGGCCATTAGTGAAATTTCAAGGCCGGGTTGCTCCGGCGGACAAACGGTAAGCCACCGGGCACCCGGACCCATAGCGGCATCGGTATGAACTTTAAAGCCCAGCCTGTTTACGTAAAAATTGAATGCGCTTTCCTGATCGAGCACGAAAATGCTCATATGGTTCATTTTAGTTATCATAATAATTGTTTTTTTTATTACCCAAAGGTGATCTATTATAAAGCGAACTACTTATTGAAAATTGCGGTTATTATATAATAATAGCTCGCTGCAGAAAACAATTAGGTATATATTTTAGCGGTTGCAGTGATACATCTGTTTTGCGCTGTTGCTGCTTAAGCCGATAATTTGCCGGCGAACACCCGTTTATAGTTTTAAACAGGGTAGTGAACGAACTAACGCTATCAAACCCCACCGCGAAGCATACCTCTTCTACCGGTTTAAGATGCTGAAGCAATTTTCGTGCGTTTTCTATGCGTACATCGCGCAAATATTGGTGGGGTGTTTTCTTATAAACGCTATTAAATAATCTAATGAAATGATACTTAGAGAATGAAGCAACGTCGGCTATCTGATCAAGATCAATTGGTTCATGAAAGTTTTCTTCGATAAATATTTTAGCCTGCACAACACGCCGGTAAAGATAGGCCCCGGGGAATGGATTGGTCTGTTTCATGATGCACTGTAGCTAAATGGTTAGCCAATTTAATGAAGATTTTTTAAAAGCAATATGCCTTTTAAATTTATTCCCTAAGCAAGATATTTAGAGATTTTTCCGGAAGCGTGTTAAAGCCAGTAAATTAGGGAGTATGTTTACTTATTCTGAATGTGAGATTAACTCTCGGTTTTACAATATTTGCGGCTCTGGCAATACGGTGCTGCCACTCTTCCTGAAAGTTACCTTTCATTAGTAAATAAGAGCCACTCTTAAGCGGGATGGAATGTTTAATGCCATGGTTATCTTTGTTACGGATATCGAAAATACGCATAGCACCTAAACTTACAGAGGCTACAAATCTATTCCTGCCGGCAACTCCGTCGCGATCGTCGTGCCAGCTTACAGAATCGTTGCCGTTTCGATAATAATTCAACAAAACGCTATTAAATTTTATGCCAGATACCTCTTTAACCTTTTCCCTGATCAGCAAAAGTTCCGAAGTCCATGGCAAAGCTGCAGATCCACCACCTGAAAAGGAATGATCAGTATTACTGTCGCCAAACCAGGCAGTTAAACGGGGCGTAAGCACTTCTTTTCCATACATGTGTACAGCGCGCTGCATCCAAGGTGTTTCAGAGATAAATTTCTGAAGAAGGGTATCACTTTCCCCTTGATTAAACAAACCGGGTATATAGTCAATTAATCCCGGCAATAAAGTTTCTTTTTGTTTTGAGTGGCCGAAAAAGCTTAACTGTTGCATGTACGACAGTATCAAATAAAATGCCTGTATTTAAGCTGTATGAGTTTCGGGCAAACCGGCAGTTTGGATGCCATTACCATTATCAGTAAAGGCAGCTTTGTCAATCTTGATTTTGTTAGCAATTTTTTTAGCTAACAGATTAGCGCCCTTTTTTATTTGTTTGTTGAGTTTTTTAGAATCCTGGCCTATTTCGGCGGTAAAGGCAGTAAGGTCTGCAATTACTTTACTTTCAATACTCTTTTTGGTGGTTCTACGGGCTGCTTTTAAAAGTGATTTTAGCTTGGCTTTTTTCATAAAGTTCTCTATAAATTATTGTGCAAAAGTAGGTTATGTAAACATTAATTCAATGTTATCATTATGTTAAGCAAGCGCGTACATGTTAACAGCTATGAATAAAAAAAGCGAATGACAATCATTCGCTTTACAAAAACTAAACAGGCGTTAATTATTTATGAATGTTGTACCCTAATCCAATATTGAAGGACACGAACACTGCGCTCTGCTTTTTATCGGGCGGGTTGCTTAACGAATGGTCATCCACTTTCCAGTCGCTTTGCGATGCATTAATGTAATAACCGGCCCTGATACCTATAGGTATGTTGCGTTCTATAGTTACACAATCCGTATTCTTTGGTTTCAATTTGATAACATAATCAAAACCGGCCCCTAACTCGATACCGAAATCTCCCTGATAGAATGTTTTACTGGATGTACTGTTAAGAATTTCTGAATTAAAAGTAGTAGCAGCGTTTGTACGCGCATAATCCTGAATATTTAACATTGCACCGGTAAAATTTAAACCCGCAAACGGGAACAACCTAAACGCCGAATTCTTAGTAACATCATATCCGGCCCGAAAATAGGCTTGTGCCTGACCAAATTTTGCCTTAACAGATCCGTTGTTAGATTCGGTAAGCGGCGTAGCCCCTAAGCCATCTTCAAATATCCATTTGTTATGAACATGGTCTTGGGTTAGGTTTATCCAGATATCGCTGTTACGCAAGGTGGGGATGCCACTGCTCACAAGCGCGCTGTTGATCTGGTCTAAATTGGTATGCCGATAAGTAACCTGAATACCAAATACGCCGGCAATGTTATGTTTCATCCATTTGCCCGCCCAGTCAGCATTTGCAGCCTGGGCGTCAGCGGTTTGAGTAAATTTTTCCTGATCTGTGGTTTGTGCCCCGGCAGTTAATACTCCGCCCATTAACGCAGTTGCAACTACCATGGAGTAAAATAATTTTTTCATAAATCGATTAGTGTAATTAACGTTATAAGCTTTAGTAAGCCTGCAACATTGTTTTTGTTCTATCCAATTACGATTATAAATACCAGAAGGTTTTAGAGCACCAACTGATTATATAATTTTTCGAGGGTTTCTAAAGCATTGCTGCAAAGCCCGGGGTGAACTTTCGAGGCCTGAACAATTGTACTGCGGGTAGCGGTTATCCAACGGAAACGTGAGGCGGTATCCAATTTGGCAATCGGTCCGCCTGCTTCGGTACCTGCACATATTTCGTTTAGCGCCTCCAGATTTTGGGTAAGTACGGCAACGTCGCAATCTGCGCAAAAATGGGATATTTTTGTGCCGTTTACTGCAAATTTGAGGCGCAAAAATTTCTCCTGTTTGCAATACAAAATTACGCCGATATTCAGAAATTCCTCGCGCTCTACCCTGGGCACAACGCGTATAACGGCGTACTCAAATAAGTGATTCTCTTGCATATTGCGCTTCTTTTACAAATATGATTGACGCCGAAATACGTGACGTTAAAAATTGAAAGTAAACTTCGCGCACCTCATGGGGCGTTGCGTTTTCAAAACCTTCCTTAACCCAAATATCTGGTATCAGGTTTACAATCTCCCTGATAACTTGCGAAGTTAATACAGCTTTAAATGCAGTATCAACAGCATCCAGTTCAGTTGCCCGGGGCAGCAAAACATGATCTTTTACATTAGCAAAAGGCCGGGTAGATTGCTCCTGCCAGTTATGCCATGAGTGGTGGAAATATAAAGCCGCGCCATGATCTATAAGCCACAACTCATTGTGCCACAGCAACATGTTAGTATTTCGCGCGGTACGATCACATTGGTAAGCAGGCAATCGAACCAAACTATTTGGGAAGCCAATTGGCCGTCTAATTTAGTTACAGCGGGATCAAACGTGATAGCACCCGATAAATAGTGCAAAGCCAGGTTAAGGCCAACACTTGCTTTCAGCAGGTCTTGTATCTCTTCGTCGGGCTCGGTGCGGCCAAATGCCGTATCCAGGTTGGCAAAAACAAGCTCCGGCATTTTTAAGCCAAGTTTCTTTGCAATTTCGCCGCCTATTAATTCGGCAATAAGTGCTTTTACACCCTGTCCTGCTCCCCGGAATTTCAATACATATAAAAACCCGTCATCGGCTTCGGCAATGGCAGGCAGCGAACCGCCTTCGCGCAGCGGCGTTACGTAGCGGATTACGTTTACGGTACGAAGATTCATTTGGATGTGCGAATATGCAGAAGTGCAAATGTGCAGATTAATTGGTTTAAAATTATACTTTATAGAACCATAGCATCAAATTTCGAAAATCATTTGCACATCTGAATCAGCATCTGCAGAATAGAAGGATTAACAGAATTAAGCTATCCCGAAACCATGAATCATTCGAAATCTGCACATCTGAACTCTGCACATCTGGTTAAGCTTTGCGTGGCGATTGCCGGTTACGGTTATTACTATTGTTCCTATTATTACGGCTTTTTCTTTGATGTTGAAATTCGGGGTTATCGGCAGATGCCTCGCCTAATTCGATCGGCAGGCTTACTTCATCAATTTTTTTATCAATAAGGGCTTGTATGTTGGTTAGTTTCCGTTCGTCATGTCGGTTCACCAGGGTTATCGCAGTACCCGTGGTTTCCGCGCGGGCGGTACGGCCAATGCGGTGGATATAGTCTTCCGGATCGCCGGGAACGTCGTAATTTACAACCAGGTCAATACCTTCCACATCTATACCACGCGAAAGCGCATCAGTACCAATAATAAACGCCAGTGTGCGGTTCTTAAAACTCAACAGTATGGTTTCACGCTCGTTCTGTGCAATATCGGAGTGAAAAGCTTCTACGTCAATATGTGAGGCTTTCAAGTCTTTGGCCAATGCCTTTACCTTTTCTTTGGTCGAGGCAAATATTATAGCGCTTTTAAACTCACCGCTCCTCAATATGATCTGCAGCAAATGCGTTTTTTGCGAATCATGAACACGGTAGATCTGCTGGTTTATCCCTTTGGCGGGCTGCGAAATAGCTATATTTACCTGCGCCGGGTCATGCAATATAGAGCGCGCCAGGGTGCGGATCTTGCCCGGCATCGTTGCCGAGAACATAAGCGTTTGGCGTTTGGCGGGCAGGTAAGTGATAATGCGCATAATATCCTGAAAGAAGCCCATATCCAACATGCGGTCGGCTTCGTCCAGCACAAAATGTTCCAGATGGTCCAGTTTTAAAGCGCCCGATGTAAGGAACGAAATTAACCTGCCCGGCGTAGCTATCACAATATCTACCTTATTGGCTATGCCGCGTTTTTGCTGTTCGTAGGCAATGCCGTCCCCTCCGCCAAAAACGGCTAAAGAGCTAATGTCAGCAAAGTAAGCAAGACCTTCTACCTGCTGGTCTATCTGCTGTACCAGCTCGCGTGTAGGCCCCAAAATGAGTGTATTTATTTGTGTTTGGTCGGTTTGGCTAATGCGGCTTAGCACCGGTAACAAGTATGATGCCGTTTTACCGGTACCAGTTTGGGCGCAGGCAATAATGTCTTTACCTTCCATTATTACCGGTATGGCTTGCTGCTGTATGGCTGTTGGGGTGGTGTACCCCATACTCATAATACCTTCTGTTAGTTGCTCGCTAAAATTAAAATCCTTAAAAGTCACTATACTTATTTAATAAAAAGCCTAAGTTACGCATAATAGTGTGGTTATACGTAAAAGGGTTTGATATATGGGTTGTATATAACAAGTCTATGTAAGCAGATGTTAGGAAGGGCTTGTAAACCGGGTAATTTAGGAATGGATTATTAAAATAACGAAATAGTTGTAACAGTAAAATTTGTCATGGTAAACCTGTCGAACCACCGGGCGCAGGGTATTAGACAAGCTCGGACTGACATTTTATTTATAATGAGATAATTTATGTTCAATACGGGCGTTTCCGTTAGCCAACGGACCGGGCTATCCGCTCATACGCCTGCAGGCCTTGCGCGCGGGCCGGTATTCGCTGCTATCCCTAACGCGTACAAATTTATCCTTTTAATCCTAGCCTCAGTATTCTAACCTTTATTCAGCCCTACTTCATATACTGCCTATCCAAAAACAAATACCGTTGTCGGTTGGTCTCCAATTCTTGTTTACTATCCGCTTTAATATTCATGTACATTACCTTACCGGTTGCCAAATTTGGTGCCCATTTTGGCAAGCCTTTAGCATTTGGGTTGCCGGTTTTTATAAAATTGCCAAAGTATTCTTCCATTGTTGCCGATGCTTTGTAGTCTTCGGGCCGCCAGGCGTAAACGGTATTGCCTGGTAAATTTCCTAAAGCATATTCAATTTCAGAAGCATGTGAGGCGCCCGCGAAAGCTACGGGCGCACCTGCCACAGGCGCAGGGGTATTCGGCATAGCAGGTCGCGGTTGCGCAAACAAATAACGATATACGGGCCGACCGCCGGTTTTAGCCTGAAGGTCGGCCCACTTCCAGGTACTGTAAGCAATAAAACGGTCGCTCGCCAACGCCGTGGCCGACTCGATAACTTGTGTTTGACTAATCCCGGGATACATTTTTAACACCGTATCTGCATCATTTGGATAAACCCGGCGTACTAATTTTTCATAGTTTTCAGTGGTTGGTGCATCTGCGCCTGTAAAAGCATTGTAAGGGACCTCCGCAGAATTCCAGCCTACCAGTAAGGGCACATGGGCTTGTTCGCCTGCTGCAAATATCTGTACCGGCAGTTTCGGCATAAAATATCCGTCTATAGTTGGCCGGTTTGGCGGCATGCCTTGTTTACCCGCATCATCCAGAAGCCTATCTGCAGGGATGGCGCGCAGTTCTGCAAGTGTGGTAACTCCTTCTTTCGCGGCGAAGGCAGTACCGTTCTTTTCTGCATCCGTTAACGGTATTGGCGGCAATGTCGGCCCTATGGGCGCACCGCTTTCGCCAATGGCGCTGGCTTATTCTCCGATGGCGGCGTTGAACAGGACCTACGCACTGGCAAAAGCCAGAAGCAATGCAATCGCCATTGAAGAAGCAGAAAAATTACAGCTAAGCCGGGATCGTTTTTATCACTTGTTACTTGGGCATTTGTAGTCGGGAATTAATGACCAAAAAGCGTTAAAACATTTGCAAATGGCTTAAAACTGGCGAAAAACACTCAGGAGAAAAACAGCATTAGCGCGGATCTGGACAGGTTGACCAGAGCCGAATCATAATAGACAGACACCATGATTACTGCCCCTAAACTGCATATTGACAGCTTCCGATATGGTTATTCGCTACGATGATCGAGAACGACAATTAAAAACGATTCAATCACTAAAGTTCCCGTTAAATTACTGGTGATTTACGTGAAGGAAAAAAGCAAAACGAATTATATACCTAAAAAGATGTAATATGAAAAAATTGTGGAGCGTTGCTTAAAATAGAGATTCCGGGAGGCTTGACCATGGGATTCCGTGCGCTTTGGACCACCAAGTTGTGTAAGAGGCCAAGAAATTCACAGTTGAGGCTAAATAAATTAATATGGTCAGAGTGCTCCTGAATTAACTGTTCGTTATCCCAGAACGAGTGATCAATGGCTCCGGAATGTCCACTATAAATGCTGCGTAATCCTCTTAACCTGTCTTTTTGATTTTTGCACCTCCTTTATAACCGACTTATTATCAATATTTTATAGATGTAAAAATTCGAACTCACTAAATTACTCACCGCTGATCTTATTCAGTTTTTGATGTAAACCTTAAGGAATAAAGATAATTAAAAAGTGTTTACCAGAATAAATTTTGTCTACTTTTTTGACCAAGATAAGAAATGACATCTTCCATTCAACTTCAGATTAACTTCAGATTTGCAGATCAATATTGTAATTCATAACGTTTAAATCTAAGCCTACAACCTCCTTCATCACGTTTATCAATTATTATTAGCAATTTAACTATTCACACGAATATGTTGGTTGTCTTTACGTTTATTTTAATTTTTTTATAATAAATAATTAATGAAATTATTAGCAATCTTGTTTTTTACCTTTTTTAATCCCGCTATTAATTGGTCTGGTGATTTTAATATTGTTCAAACGGAAGCGGCAAAATCGCATAAATTAATACTGATTAACTTTTCGGGATCAGACTGGTGCGGGCCATGCATTCGTTTACGTAAAGAGATATTAGAGTCTGCCAAATTCGAACAATATGCAGCGCAAAATTTGCTCTTGGTCCGTGCGGACTTTCCTCGCCAAAAGAAAAATCAATTAGCAAAAGAGCAGGTTAAATTAAATGAAACCCTTGCTGAAAAGTATAATGCTGAAGGCAAATTTCCGTACACACTTTTGGTCGATGAAAAAGGCAAAGTACTGAAGGTATGGGATGGTTATCCAGACGAATCACCTGAAAAGTTTATAAACGATATCAGCAAGTTTAATAATGCCCACTGAGTTTTTGGAACTGCCGGATACCATGCATAAGCGCGTTATTAAGCTTATGGGCAATAGATTTGAATTTACGGTTATAGATGAAAATGCCGATTTGGCGAACAGTGAAATTGATAATGCAATTACCGAGGTAACGCGAATAGAAAAACTGCTTACCACTTTTAGCGATGATAGCCAAACCAACGAGATAAACAGAAACGCTGGTGTTAAGCCGGTCAAAGTGGACACAGAAGTATTCGATCTTATAGTACGTTCGCTCAAAATTTCCGGAATAACTCAGGGAGCTTTTGATATTACCTATGGTTCTATCGATAAAAGCCTATGGAATTTTGATCTGGGTATGACCGCTCTGCCCGATGCCGAAATTGCAGTGCAATCAGTAAGGCTAATAAATTATCAAAATGTAATTCTTGATAGTTGGGATCAAACCGTTTTTCTGAAAGAACCAGGAATGCGTATCGGTTTTGGCGGTATAGGTAAAGGTTACGCTGCCGATAAAGCTAAACAACTATTAACAACTAACGGTGTTAAAAATGGCCTGGTGAATGCCGCCGGAGACCTTGCTGCGTGGGGAACTCAACCTGATGGAAAACCATGGACAGTTGGAATTGCCGACCCTGATCAAAGCGCCTTGCCTTTTTCCACACTGAATATCAGTAATATGGCAATTGCCACGTCTGGTAATTATGAAAAGTATGTAACCATTAATGGCAAAAAATATTCGCACACCATTGATCCCTTAACCGGCTTACCCGTTACCGGAATTAAGAGTGTAAGCATAATTGGCCCAAGTGCAGAACTGGCCGATGCTATGGCAACACCTGTTATGGTAATGGGCGTAAAAGTTGGGCTCGATTTAATAAATCAATTACGCCAGCTAGCGTGCGTCATTGTTGACGATAATAATAAAATCCATTGTTCAAATAATATAAACATTAAAAATAAATGATCCTAAAGAAAGCCCCTGTCTTAAAGCTCTGTACTATATGCATTTTTTTGTCCATAACGGCAACATCTTGTATGTCTGTAAAAGCCTATCAAAAAAACCGCTTAAATGATTCTGAGATGGATCTTGCGGCGCGGAAATCTCAAAAGTTTGAACAAAGTTTCCAGCTTTACCGCGAGGGCGGGTCTGGTGCAAACGGTGGCAAGAGCGGCGGTGGCTGCGGGTGCAATTAATTAAACGCATAAATGAGAAAAATATATTTAGGCGTTTTATCGCTTTACATGGGCATTTTATCTGCACATGCGCAGATACAGGCAAAAAAAACCCAGGTTAAGGATACCACAAACTATCAGTCAAGAAAGTTAGCTGTAGATGAGATAAACTTTGTATCGGCATACTATCATCAAAATGGTAATAACTCTGCAGTAACAGGCGGCATCGGGACAGAAAGCCTTACGGATTTTGCAAACACACTTGATCTGCAGCTATCTAAATATGGAAAAAGCGGGCGTAAAAATACATACCTATTCGAGTTAGGTGTTGATCATTACACTTCTGCATCGTCTGACAAGATCGATCCACGTACGATATCTTCTGCATCGAGACAAGACACCCGTGTATATCCATCTTTAAACTGGACTTCGGCTAGTGAAAAGACAGGTAATTCATTTGGGTTCACAGGTTCGTACTCACATGAGTTTGATTATCAGTCGCTGGGAGCAGGGTTTAACCTTACCCATTTGTCGGCAAGTAAGAACACGCAATTCGATTTTAAATTACAGGCATTCTTAGATACCTGGAAAGTGATTTTGCCGGTAGAACTAAGAACTGGCTACAATCCTGCAATCATTCAGCGTTACCAGGATAATCAATATCCTTCTGCACCAAGAAATTCGTTTAGCGCCTCGTTTTCCTTATCGCAGGTTATTAATACGAAATTCCAGGCTGCGCTAATAATTGAACCTTCATATCAGAAAGGTTTGTTAAGCACGCGTTACCAAAGAGACTATTTTACAGATGGATCTGAACGCGCTGAAAATTTACCGGAGGGACGTTATAAATTACCGATAGGTTTGCGGATGAATTATTTTGTTGACGATCATTTTATCATCAGAACATTCTACCGCTATTATATGGACAACTGGGGGATAAAGGCACACACGGCAGAAATTGAGGTACCTGTGAAATTCTCTTCTTTCGTTTCTGTAAGTCCTTTTTATAGATATAACAATCAGGTTGGAACACGATATTTCGCACCTTATGCTCAGCATAACGCAGCGGATATCTATTACACAAGTGATTATGATCTTTCAACGCTGCATAGCAACTTTGTAGGTGCAAATCTACGACTGTCACCTCCAGAAGGAGTATTCGGGTGGCGTCACCTAAATTCGCTCGAGTTAAGATATGGACATTACATGCGCTCCACAGGCTTAAACAGTGATATTGTAACTTTAGCGCTAAAAGTGAAATAAAGGTGTGTTTTTATGACCACACCTTTTCTTCTACTCTAATACGTACTGTAAGCATCAAAGCATTTAGTACCGTAAAAACTATTGCAGTTACATATAGATTAAATACCATGGGTATCGCAATAATTTCACATACTACTATGAAATAGTTGGGATGCTTAAAGAATCGATACGGGCCTTTACGAATAAATTTTGAATTGGGTATCCTGATTATCTTGGTGTTCCAATATTTACCCAAAGACATAATTATCCATGTTTTAAAAGTAATAAGAAATATAAAAACAATCAAAAATCGAGCATTATATACGCCGTGTCTGAGCCAATATTCCCCCATCATAGATATGATAAACAGGGTGTGCAATAAAACGATATATCGATAATGCGACTGGCCGTATTCTATCCCTCCTCTTTCGAATGCCCATTTTTCATTACGCCTGGCAACCATTAATTCTATTAAACGTATTGCAATTACAAACCCGATGAAAAATAAAAAAACTGCCACTACTTTTTCATTTTAAGCAAAACCATTTCACTACTAAAACCCGGGCCCATAGCCAGCATCAAACCGTAGCCATCCTCATAGCCTTCTGTCATAAATTTCTCTAAAACGTAAAGAACTGTCACACTGCTCATATTGCCATTTTCTGTCATTACTCTGCGTGTCTTTTCTAAAAAATCCTCATCAAAAACTAATGCATCAGTATATGCATCAAGCACTTTTTTACCACCGGGATGGAAAATAAAATTTTTGATATCACTTAGTTTTAAACTTTGCTTTTCTAAAAAGCTATCAATATCGGCTTTTATATTTTCATGAATAAACGTCGGTATATCCTTAGAGAACAGAACCTTAAAGCCGGTATCCTGAAACTCCCAGCCCATAACTGCTAAAGAGTCATAGTATAACTTACTGCTTGATGCAACTATACTAATGTTACTATTTCTGTTGTATTCATCTCCATTAATTATACACGCTGCTATACCATCCGAAAACAAACTGGAACCTATAAAATTACTTTTGCTGTAATCGTTTTTTATAAGTGTTAAAGAGCAAAGTTCAACTGCTACCAACAATACCACAGCCTTTGGGTTTGCAATAGCCAGGGTGTTTGCTTTTGCCATTCCGGAAACCCCTCCGCCACACCCTAAACCCCATATAGGAATGCGATTTATGTAGGGATTTAAATGCATGGCATTAATAATGAGCGCGTCGAGGCTTGGTGTTGCCAGCCCTGTTGTAGATACAAATAAAATATCAGTAATCTCCCATGCTTCAATTCCTGCCTTACCGATACAATCCCCAATAGCATAAATTGAATATTTTAAAGCATTACTTATGTAATCCATATTGCGTTGTTCAAACGTATTGTCTTCGCTGTAATAAGACATCGGCTTGCAGAAATTACGAGTAGTAATCTCAGTGCTGTCAAAAGCTCCCATCAATCTGTCGATTTGAGGAAAGTTGTCAATAAACAATTCGCGGGCTGCTGATTTAACAGCCACTTGCGGAATCTTATAAGGTAAGTCTATTTTAGCAACCGCTGCTATGTAGGGCATAATTATATGTTATTTATTGAAGGTCTGTCTTCTTACCTCCGTTAATCATGTCTGATACGATGCCTTTGCCATCCTTTCTTTCGGCAAGAAAAACGCCCGCTAAGTGGACAATTATAAAAGCGATAATCAGATACATGCAAAAACCATGTATATCTTTCACGTTATGCCTTGTAGATTTATATGCGGCAAAAGTATCTTCTAAAGCAAGAAACAAACCTGTTACAACCATTACAATAAGCAATAGATAAAAAGCTGCATAAATAAGCTTGACAGTTAATTCATGACGGGCTAATTCGCGTTGCTTTTTTGTAGTTTGAAATTGATTGTACGCGGCTTTTAGCTTTCGCAAAAACTTTTGATCTGCAAGTTGAAAGAACTCCAATAGCAGTCTAAATAATAAAAGCGATGCAAGCGCATATCCGAAATAAATATGAGCGCCCCAAGTGCTATCGCTTACAGCATGTGCCACAGCTTTAGTTTGTGCATTGGTAACTTCAAGGCCGGTTTTTGTAAGCTGTTCTTTGGTTATCGATCCAATGGCATGCTGATCTGTAATTGTCGAATTAATTAATACAGTTATTAACGATCCGCAAATAACAATAAAATTTAGCCAGTGCCATAAGCGCAACGTGGCAGAATTTCTTTTTACTTCTCCCGGATGTTGTACATCTTTTCTTACAGGTTCTATTAAACTCATTATTTTATGATGCTGCGTTTCCTAAAAATATCCCTAAAACAAATACAATTCCGCCACCCACAATCACCTGTAATATTGTAGATACTAAAGGTGTTTTCATATATTTATATCTGATGAAGGCGATACTGAGTAATTCGATAATTACAACCACGTATGCTAAATGCAAGGCCTGATGAATATTATTAATCAAAAACGGTAGCGTATGCAACATCCCTCCAAGTGCGGTGGCAAATGCAGTAATACTGCCTCTAATAATCGGATTTCCCCTGCCTGTTACTAAGCCATCGTCAGATAGTGCTTCTGCCAATCCCATACTTATACCGGCACCTAAGGAGGCAGCAAGACCAACATAAAATGCCTTGATGGGTTGACCTGTCAACCCTGCAGTTGCAAAGATTGGCGCAAGGGTGGAAACCGAACCGTCCATTAGTCCAAGTAATCCTGGCTGTATCTTCTGAATTACAAATTTGGCGTCGTTTCTTTTTGGCATCCTTATTTAAATTACTTTTGCAATCTACTTGCCAAATTTGAAGTAATACTGAAGCATACAAAATGTCTAAACGTATGGTAGCTTCAGATTATCTTCAATTTCAAAAAAGTATATTTGGTAAAAAAACTTGAAAATACTCCTTATAGAAGACGAGCAGGGTTTGCGGGAAAACATTACATCATATTTAAGTGAAGATGGGAATGTATGTGAAAATTGCATTACTCTGCAAGCTGCCATCACAAAGCTGGAATGTTATAGCTATGACTGCGTTTTATTGGATATAGGGCTTCCTGATGGCGAAGGTTTTGATGTTTTAAAATATTTAAAAAAGAATCGAAAGAATGAAGCTGTAATTGTTATATCAGCAAGAAATTCTTTGGATGACAAAATCACAAGTTTAAACATAGGGGCTGATGACTATTTAACTAAGCCATTTCATTTAGCAGAATTAAAAGCACGATTGGACGCTGTTTTTAGGCGCAAATCAGCCAATGGCAACAATACAGTTATATTTAATGAGATTACTGTAGAGCTCACTAGCAGAACGGTAACGATTAACGAAATAACGGTCTCGCTCACAAGAAAAGAATATGATATTTTGCTCTATTTTATTGCAAACAAAGGGAAAGTAATTGCAAAGGGCGCGTTAGCAGAACATATGTGGGGTGATGAAATTGATTTACACGATAATTTTGACTTTATATATACTCACATCAAAAATTTAAGGAAAAAATTATTAGATGTACACTCACCTGACTATATAAAATCTATTTATGGAATAGGTTATAAATTCTCAGCTGAATGAAATTAGCGTCGCATTATAATAAAGCAAGTATTTTAATTACGATTACTGTTTTGCTTGTTGGTGCAGTAGTTTATTTTATTGCTATAAATAATATCGCACAGCGCCAACTTGACCGCGATCTTTCTGAAGAAATAGAAGAAATATTAGAATATGTTAATATTCACCAACAGCTCCCTAAAGCTGTTGACTTCGACGAAGATCAAACAACATTTTTAAAGGTTGGACTTAAACGGATTGAAACACGCTTTTTCGACACTATTTATCATAATCCAAAAGCTTTAAATGACAAAGATGGCAGGGCTGTAGAAAGTTCGTTCATGCTTAAAGGACAGAATTATAAGTTCGCTGTAGTTATATCTAAAGCAAGCACACAATATTTAGTGCAAATAATTACGATGATAACTTTAGTTTTAGTCGTAACACTTTTACTCATCCTTTTTTTAACAAATCGCTTCTTGCTTAACGATTTATGGAAGCCATTTTACAGGTTATTAAAATATCTTAAAACTTTTGATGTGTCGGAAACTAAATTGTTTGAACCTGGCACAAATAGAGTAGATGAGTTTATGGAATTAGATTCGGCAATCATGGCCATGACGATACGTGTTAAAGATGAGTTCTTAACCCTAAAACAGTTTACAGAAAACGCCTCTCACGAAATGATGACACCATTATCGGTAATTGTTTCGAAATTGGATACGCTTATACAGGATACTACGCTTAAGTCTGAGCAATTTGAGCAGATAAATGATATTTACAGCGCAACAAACAAATTGTCGAGGCTTAACAATTCATTATTGTTGCTGCTTAAAATAGAAAATAATTTAGTTGAAAACGCTGAAGAATTAGATCTTGAATCTATAATTAATGACAAACTAAAACAGTTTCAAGAATTGATGACAGCCAACAATATTATGGCACAAACCAACCTAACTACAAAAACAGTTACTGCAAGTAGTCAGCTAATCGATATTTTACTAAACAATCTGATTGGTAATGCAATAAGACACAATGCTCAGTGCGGGGTGGTAAATATTGTGTTAACAGATAATGGCCTGACAATTTTAAACAGTGGTAGTGAAGTGTCCCTAAATGTCAATGACGTATTTAAAAGATTCAATAAAAGTAGTAAGTCGGAAGGGATTGGCCTTGGCCTTGCATTAGCACAGAATATTTGCACACTCTATAATTGGAGGATCACTTACCACTTTGAAGATTATCTTCACGCTTTTGAAATATCTTTTTGATAAGAATATCTTCAGATTTGCTCCAACATTTGCCTGGAGATTTGGATTGAGTTGACATTCTACATGAAACATTTAAACTTATTAGTATTTTTTATTTTATCCGCACTAACTGCCAAGTGTCAAGACAATTACGAAATTCAGGTTTATGGGTCTGAAACTGTTGCTAAAGGCCATACGATGGTTGAATTACATAGCAATAATACAATAATCGGCAACAAGATAGGTATCGGTAGAGAGTTGCCGACTAATCATGTTGAACATGAAACAATAGAAATAACACATGGTTGGACGCCATGGTTCGAAACCGGGTTCTACATTTTCAACTCGATAGGAAGTGATGGCCGAACCGCATATGTAGGGTCGCATATAAGACCCCGGGTAGCTGCACCGGAGACCTGGAATTGGCCTGTTGGCGTAAGTCTGTCGACAGAATTTGGCTTTCAAAAAGCGCAGTTTTCTGCAAACACCGCAACTCTAGAAATCAGGCCTATTTTCGATAAAAAGTGGAATAAGCTTTATATATCAATCAATCCCACATTAGATGAAAGCTTCGCCGGCCCAGATAAAGGTAGAGGGATTATCTTCTCGCCCAATATAAAAGGAAGTTATGATGTTACCAAGGTTGTTGCCCTTGGATTAGAATATTATGGAACTACCGGCCCTTTTTTTCATTATGATCCCTTTAACGAGCAAGATCACCAAGTTTTTTTAGCGACTGACCTTAGCATAAGTCCACAATGGGAGTTTAATGCTGGCCCCGGTTACAGCTTTACAAATAGTTCTGACAAATTTATTATCAAGATAATCATAGGGAGGAGGTTTTGACACACGCTTAGGATCGCCAATTGCAATTGCAAAAAGCTTAAGAATCTAAGCTTACCACAAAACAACAACAAATTGAGTTAATCAATAAATTAATCAAATTTTTAGGGAATATTAAAGAGACTACTGATGCTGAATCTATAAGGCTTATTTATAGGCATACGTGGATATACCGCTGACATTGATCACCCGATGCCGGCGGAAAGTGACCACTGATCCCGTGTCAGATTGACCACCCCATACCGCGTCAAACTGACCGGGCATTGCGGGCCAAACTGACCACCCAGAACGAGCAGCTAATGCTGTAGAAGCAACCATCTTTGCGAGGTTTAACATAACCTCCAAAAGCATGGCCAACACTACAATTAGCATGAATAAGATTAGAAAGATTTTAAGGATGTACAACAAATGAACCTAAAGGTTCTTGGTAGCGGATAATCATTCAATTCCAATCTATATTAAAGCATCTCTAATCTATCAATTTTTAAGGATCCGGTTTCGGAATTCAAATCACTTTTAAACTAAAATTGACACTTATTATTCCGAGGTATCATATGTTGCGATACTTTAAATTCAATAAGCAATAAAACCTTTGTAGCACGCATAACACCTTAGTTAGATCTGGTATTCATTTGCTATATAGCTAATCCGTTATTTAAAAAACATCGTAAAATGATTAGTTAAAGATCACAATCGGCAGACGGTTGTATGTTTTCTTTATCAACCTTAAAAATGGCTTTACCGTTTTTAAAGGTTACTATCCAGATACTGTCAAAGTCGTCATCGGGCCATTCGAGTTTAGTATTTGTTATTCCTAAAGAACGAACGATGGGGGCAATACCTTTATGTTCCCATGATACAATTACTGTCCCTGTTTTAGATATAAGATCTGTGGCCAGTAATATAGAATCGCGCTCCGACCGGCTAGTATTAATGGATAAATTATACTTTGCCGCAAGAGGTATCAAGGTTTGAAACATCCGGGAGTGTTTTGTAGACTCGCCCAAACCAAGAGCGGGCACAAATACATAATTAGGTACTCCAAATTTCGCGGTTAACACAGATGGTAATTTTAAAGCCCTATTCAATCCCTGGCAATTGAGGTTATCACCTTTAAGTGGTTTCTCTCCATGACGGATAAAAACTATTCTTAAATCATCTGATTGGGCGAAAATTTTTAAACATACACCTGTTGTAAATAATAATATTAAGCTAAATTTTTTCATCATGAGGGTATTTGAAATCCGGGCGGCCTTTTCACCACCTGGCTCATTCCTAGTGTTGATTACCTGTACCGTCCAATTGATAACTGCCAAGATCTCGGCCGGCAGGAGTTGGGTCAGACAAACCATATATTTTATCTAATGGAACTACAATAAGTGGCGAAATAGAAGTGTTGCCCTTACCAATCAAAGGCGAGTTAGCCTGTAAATGGAAATTAAACGTGTACATGGCGTTATATGCAGAAAGGGGTTTTCCGGACGTAGGTAATGGAAAGTTCACAAACATTGGATTGTTCTTTTGTACCACGTCTGTACCATCATAGATATCGCCTAATTTATATGATGATGGCAGGTATTTAGCGGAAGTAGTTATTGATGGTATATCCGTTGACTGCGGTTGAGTAATATAGCCGGTTGGATAAAATTGGTTAGCTACACTTAAAGAATCCGCCCATTGATAATTGTTTCCATAACTTAGATGCGCAACGTCGGCAACCGGGCTACCAACCACGCGATAGCCGTATTTACAGTTAATGGCTACGTTATTGAAATACATACCAGCCGCGCCTTCTTCATAATTTATGCAACCGCCACGCCCACTTTGCACCTGGCGATAACCGCCGCTAATAAAAGTGTTATTATACATTACTATATTGGTTTGGGGTGCACCGGTAGCTTGCCCCTTATTTGAAGCCTTTTGCCCGTTGGTAGCTGTGCCTAAAAAAGTATTATAGGCCATTGTACCTACCGTGCCGCCTTTCACATTCAAACAGTCCCCGCCTAACACACCATTCTTTTCAAATGTGCTTCTAAAAATGGCTATTTTACCCGCCGATATACGTATTGGATCATCAACACCGCCATAAAGCCAAGAGTCCTCCATTATAAAACTCCCTTTGTAATTGGCAAATAAAATACTAAACTGATTGCCCGTACCAGATCCGGCAATCGTGGATGTGGTTTTGCCTTCTGTATAGCCCCCATATTCCACGTGCGTCCATCTTAGAACCATCAGGTTACAAGTCGGCCCGCCAACTATACCTTTCCACCTGCCTGCATATGCAGAGTCTGCTTTAGCGGGTAGTGCGCCAGGGGCATCGTTCTTTACGTTTCCGGGGTTGGTAATGTAATTAGGTTGTGCCTTGGTGCCGTTGCTAACTAATGTTCCTAAAACTATAAGACTGCTGTGTTCGCCCATATTTAGAGTAACACCTGGTTGCATCAATAATGTATCGGTTGCATTTATTACAATATCGCAACCCGCGTTAACGTTGTAAGTTTTACCACTAAGCATAGTACCTTTTACAGGCACTACCGTATTTGCAGTTGAACAAGAAAGTGGTTTGCTGTCATCTATAGGACTGGCAGCGGGTGGGGTGTAGCTGTAAATGTCTGTAGATTCGCCTTTCCATTTTTTACAGCTACTTAATGACCACAACGAGGACATAACAGCAATAAGATATATGATCTTTTTCATCTTAAATAAATATTAAATGTAATTATAATTTGTAGCGAAAACCGCCCAGAAATAATGTCTTATAATAATCACTTTGTACCAGGGTCTGCGCAGCTATATCCTGATTACCAATAAATTCTTGTTGCTTGGCGTCAAGATTGCCATGGGGATACTTTAAATAAATTTTGCTGGCAGCGTTGGTTAGGTTATTGATTTTTCCGTAAAAAGACAGCCTCTTAACAATGTTCTTCTCAAAAGAGAAATCTAATTGGTTATAAGCGTGTTGATAAAAGTCAAGGTTGGCATAAGGCGATACTTGCGTCAGGCGCTCACCTGTATAAACGAACGCTATTTGTATGTCAAGCCCTAATTTTCCGCTCTTGAAAAGTATCGAGGCGTTACCTACATTTTTTGCCTGTCCTTGTAACGGGCGGGTTTGGTCAACCAGTTTTTGCTGGAGACCTAACGTTGGATCATTAAAATAAAGCAGTTTAGAAGTGGTGATCTTAGAATTAGTATAGGTATAGTTTACAGAGAAACCAATAACTCCAAAAAACTTAGTTGCTAAAGCCTCAAAACCATAATTGGTTGCGTTTCCGTCATCATTTTGTGGCTTAATAACCTGGCTGCTTGGCCCGCCATCTCTCACTACGAAAAACTCAATCGGGTTATAAATTTTCTTGCAGAATGAGCCGATCAGGAACTGGTCTGAAGATCCCGAGAAAAATTCATAACGGGTATCATAATTATCTGCAGTAATATGTTTTAACAACGGATTGCCTACCTGGTCAAAATACTCACCTGATATTTTGTAAGGTACAATCTCGCCGAAACCCGGCCTGCTGATAGAAGCATTATAGGAAGCCCTAAGATTTTGGTTATCAGCAAGCGCATATTTAATATGTATGCTTGGTAAAACATCGGTGTATTTAATTGTACCGCTTCTCTGTGTTACTGTTGCCGGCGATTCGGTTGCATAATTCTGGTTAGTATTTTCAATGCGTACGCCGCCTAATATTTGCAATTTTTCAAATGGAAAAAACTTTAATTGTAAGTATTCAGCATTGTCATCTTCTTTAACGGTGTAATTATTTTGAAGGTCGGGGTTGTTAATGCCCACGCCATCGGCGGCGCTGGTAAAAGCGAATGGAATAGAATTAAAATTATTGCTAAACAGGGTTGACTTGCCACCATTCAGGCTGTAGGTAATGTAATCTGCGTTACGGTTTTTATGACGGTACATGCCGCCAACCGCAATCTCTGCATTTAAGCTGCCTATTTTTGGCGTGAAGATAAAGTTGCCATAACCTGCTACGTCTTGGTCTTTATTACTTTCCCAATGATGAGTCAACTTTGTGTTATTATCTATCTCTGCGGTAATCGCTCCTGCCGCGTTTAACGAACGGTTAGCATCGTATGAAAATTCAGTACGGTCTGGTTGGTTGCGTTTAGCAATAGAATAGACACCATCCCAGTTAAATCTTACAACGTTGCTTAAAACATGGTCGCCATGCAGGGTCGAATTATAAATATCTTGGCGCGTTAAGGTACTGCGGTTAGATAAGGTTATCTGTTTATTTAACAAGGTAGAGTTGAGCCCGAGACCCAAAGTATCTGATGTGATCCTCGATTCAAATTCGTTTTGGTGGATGTAGAGATTGTAAAGCGAGATTTTGTTCTTACTGTTAAAAATATAATCAATCTTATTGTGGATACCAAGACGTTGGGTTTGGGTTGAATAAGTGCGGTCATAAGCATCAGAAAATTGCGGAGAGTTTGGCAACGGGATAGCTGATGGTTGCGCATTTGGCGTTAACTCTTTAGAGTTGGAGCCACGGTAAATGTTCTGGTAACTTGCAGATACAACAACACCCAGTTTGTTATCTAAAAACCTGTTGCCAATGGTTAAACCAGCGGTGGAGCTAAATGGCGATGATTGATTTTTGTCACTGGTGATTGCATTGTTGTTGAAATCGGCATAGGTTGCGGCATAAGCGTTGCCGTTTATGGCCGCCGGCGATTTACTGTTAGGCGACGCTATGAAGCTCACAAAAGGACGGTTTTTTGAAAACAATGTTGAAAATCCACCAGAAACGTTCGCGCTTAATATAAAACGGTCCGGCGCGCTTTTCATAATTAGGTTCATTGAACCACCGATGGCGTCCCCCTCCATAACGGGTGTAAGTGCTTTGATAACCTCCAAGCGCTCTAACATTTCAGACGGAAAGATATCCATCGGCACAAAACGGTAAGCGGGGTCGGGGCTTGGTATTTTTATGCCGTTTACAAGCGTAGAATTGTACCGCTGGTCCATACCCCGTATAATGGCATAGCGCCCTTCGCCACTTGCCGACCGTTGAATAGTGACGCCACTTACCCGTTGCAAAGCGTTTGCAACTGTCACGTCGGGTAGAAGCTGAATAGTTTTGGCAGAGAGGATATTCTGAACCATCGGGGCAGTTTTTTCAAGGTTACGGGCAGAGCGGTCAGATTCGCGGTTCCCTTGTGCAGAAACGACAACTTCATTCATAACGGTAGAGGCGTCTTTAAGCGTTATGTTTTGAATCACAACAGCGGTCCCGTTTATTCTTACATCCGAAGGTGATGATGCAATATAACCAACGTATTTTGCAGATAGTTGGTAAGTGCCTGGCTTGAGGTTTTTAAATGAAAAACTACCGGTAAGGTTAGCCGAAGTAGAACGGTTGTAACCGGCTTCCTGGATTTGGATAGTTGCACCAATAAGCGGCTCTCTCGTTCGCGCATCTGTGACTTTTCCTCTAATTTCCTGGGCTGAAACCGTAGTTAAGCTTGCAATGCTGACGGATAATAAGAGTAAAATCTTTTTGTGAAGGTAACGGTGCTCCATATTGAGGTATTAAATTTCTGCAAAGAGAACACCTAAATATTGGAGCAATGTTGAATTTTAGGTCTTTGGAGTTATTGTTAATCAAACGATAATATTATCTTAATATGAATCGCGTTGGCAAGAACATTTTAATCGATAAAAAATGTTCAGTATACTATATTTATACAGAATTGAATACAATATAGTGGTATAGATATAAGAGGATGCTTGAACAAGGTTCTATAAATTACGCTTTCAACTACATAGAACAGTTACTTAAAAAGTTGCCGGCAACATTATATTTTCATAACTGGGCTCATACCAATCATGTTTTTAATATTAGCTCAGAAATCGGCCACGCAAATAACTTTTAGACTTAGACTTTCACACTTTGCAATTAGCGGCCCTATTCCATGATAGCGGATATCTCTATCAGAATATTGTACATTAAGACCGCGGTATTTTTTTAGTAGGTGCTTATCTCAAAAGTCAAAATTATGATGCAGAGACTATTTTACAAGTAACAGGTTGTATAGCTGCTACTAGCTTCCGCAGGCACCTACAAATATTCTTGAGGAAATACTTTGTGATGCTGATCTAAGCAATCCTTTTTGGCATTTGGTGATTTCGATTTAAGGCAACAGCCGAAAACAAATCATAAAAATTGGAACATGAACTTATTATTATAAGATCAGCAATTTCTTCAGAGGTAATTTTGCAGGTCAACTTATTCACGAAATAGAAAGTTCTGCAATAGGGCACGGATCAGGAATTTCCAAAGGTCGGTGGCATCTATAAAACCTTAACTTATGACTATCCCCTAAAGTCCCGAATCTTCGGGACTTTTGTTCCCCTACTACCGTATTTATCAACTGATCTTTACCATACCTATATGGAAATTGAACCCTACCAAAATGAGAGGGTTTTAAATCAAAATCAGAGACTAAAAACAATAAATATCATTTAAATCGCTTATTATCAGTGATATATAACTTAAATAATTTGATGGTATACGCTTTGTCTACACTATGAAAAATAAGCTATGAACACTATTATCCTATTCATTGCCATCTTATTACTAAGCTGGTTCATTTTTAAATCCATCGACTGGTTCGAAAAAATCTAATCATCATGATAGCACTTTTCATTATTTCTATAGCAGTTTTTCTATACATGGTATATGTACTGCTTAAACCTGAAAACTTTTAATTAAAAAACGCAATGAACACAGAATTATTAGGCATTGTAGCATCATTTGCGATAACCTTGCTAATCGCAATACCGTTGGGAAAATACCTGGCCAAAATTTTTGCAGGTGAAAAAGTATGGACCGATTTTATGAAACCCATAGAACACGGGATTTATAAGTTGTCGGGCATAAAACCTAATGAACCCATGAACTGGAAACAGTTTTTAAAGGCCATGATGACCATTAATATAGTTTGGTTAATCTACGGCTTTTTCGTATTGATTTTTCAAGACAAATTGCCGCTAAACCCTGATGGTAACCCCGGCATGACCAGTGATCTGGCTTTTAATACGATTATTAGCTTCGTGGTAAATTGTAATTTACAGCATTACAGTGGCGAAAGCGGGGCCACCTATCTTACTCAACACTTTATTTTTATGTTCCTGCACTTTGTAAGCGCAGCAACAGGGATAGCTTGCGCTGTAGCAGTATTCAAAGCTTTTAGAGATAAAACGACTACGGACCTGGGTAACTTTTGGGCAACTTTTATAAAGTCTATCACCAGGTTATTACTGCCGCTTTCAATTGTGGTGTCGTTAATACTTGCATTTAACGGAACGCCTGCAAGTTATGCCGGTAAAGATCATTTTATCTCTTTACAGGGCGACACAGTACACGTATCACGCGGGCCTGCCGCACAGATGATTGCCATAAAACACTTGGGTACAAATGGCGGCGG
Organism: Mucilaginibacter sp.; assembly: GCA_965277245.1. Lineage (GTDB taxonomy): Bacteria > Bacteroidota > Bacteroidia > Sphingobacteriales > Sphingobacteriaceae > Mucilaginibacter. The sequence continues at coordinate 481,470 of OZ255719.1, read as the reverse complement.
TTGGTTTGGTGCCAATTCTGCCCACCCGCTGGAGAACCCAAATTACCTGACTAACATGACAGAGATCATTTCGCAAATGATTCTCCCCGTCGCTATGGTGCTGGCCTTCGGATATTTTATACGCCGTAAAAAATTAAGCTGGGTAATATTTAGTGTAATGATGTTTGGAGTGCTATTGTTAATGATACCAAGTATTAGCGGTGAAATTGGCGGTAACACAGCCATCGCCAAAATGGGTATCACACAGCATACCGGCGCAATGGAGGGAAAAGAGGTGCGCTTTGGGCCGGCAGCAACTGCTTATTGGAGCACTTTAACTACTGTAACTTCAACAGGTTCTGTTAACGGCATGCATGACAGTACTATGCCGCTTACAGGATTGTGGCAATTATTGGCCATGATGGTTAACGGCTTTTTTGGTGGTTGCGGTGTGGGCATTCTTAACTACTTAATCTATTTAATTATAGCTGTATTTATCTCTGGTTTGATGGTTGGCCGTACACCAGAATTTTTGGGCCATAAAGTTGAAGCCCGCGAAGTAAAAATAGCGGCACTAATCACATTGTTAAGCCCGTTCTTAATTATGGCAGGCACCGCTCTCGCTGCTTTTGTTTTTACTACTCACGGTAACGCCAACTGGGTTGTAAAGCCATCTGCATGGTTAAATAATCCCGGCTTCCATGGTTTCTCAGAAATGCTTTATGAATATACATCAGCAAATGCTAATAACGGATCTGGATTTGAAGGCCTGGGTGATAATAATATTTGGTGGAATGTTACAACCGGTTTTGTTTTAATACTTGGTAGATTTTTACCAATCATTGGCCCGGTTGCGATAGCCGGTTTACTGGCACAGAAGAAATATGTGCCTGAATCTGCCGGTACACTGAAGGTGGATACTGTAACCTTTGGCATGATGACCTTCGCTGTAATATTTGTTCTTAATGCTTTATCATATTTCCCTGCGTTGGCTTTAGGCCCTATCGCAGAATTCTTTTCAATGCCTAAATAATCCGAATCATGACAACTAAATCAAATAAATTATTCGAACCGGCTTTAGTGAAGACCGCGCTTGCCGAATCGTTCATCAAGCTCAACCCAAAAGTGATGCTCCGTAACCCGGTGATGTTCACGGTAGAAGTTGGTACGGCTATTATGTTATACATGAGTGTTTATAGCTTTCTGCACACAGGACAGGGCTCATTTGCTTACAACTTTATCATATTTATAGTATTGCTGCTCACCCTGCTCTTTGCCAACTTTGCTGAAGCCATTGCCGAAGCAAGAGGAAAGGCACAGGCAGATAGCTTACGCAAAACCCGCGAGGAAACCCCGGCTAAAGTATTGATGCCTGATGGTTCCATTGTTTCAAAATCATCTAACGAGCTTAGAAAGGGTGATATTTTTGTATGCGAAACAGGAGATACCATCCCAACCGATGGCGAAATAACAGAGGGACTCGCTACCATTGATGAGTCGGCTATTACAGGCGAGTCAGCGCCTGTTATTCGTGAGGCTGGTGGCGATAAATCATCTGTTACAGGTGGAACAAAAGTTTTGTCTGACAATATTAAAGTAGTAGTCACTACGGAGCCAGGCGAAAGTTTCCTTGATAAAATGATTGCCCTGGTAGAAGGTGCGTCCCGTCAAAAAACACCCAATGAGATCGCATTAACTATTCTGTTGGCGAGCTTCACTTTAATATTTATTATCGTATGTGTCACGCTAAAACCATTTGCAGACTATGCTAATACTCCTATTACTATAGCTGCCTTAATCTCGCTCTTTGTTTGTTTGATCCCTACAACCATTGGCGGCCTGCTTTCTGCAATTGGCATTGCAGGCATGGATAGGGCTTTACGCGCTAATGTAATTACCAAATCTGGTAAGGCTGTAGAAACTGCAGGCGACATCGACGTGCTCTTACTTGATAAAACTGGCACAATTACTATCGGTAACCGTAAGGCTACGCACTTTTGGCCCGCAATAGATATATCGCCCGAAGAATTGGTTAGGGCGGCCGTTCTATCTTCACTGGCTGACGAAACACCGGAAGGGAAGTCAATCATTGAGCTTGCAAGCCAAAGCAAAATAAATTTTGCTTTAACTGCACCTGAAGGCGCAGAATTTATCAAATTCACAGCAGAGACAAGGTCGAGTGGTATAAATACCAAAGATGGAATGCGTATACGCAAGGGAGCATTTGACTCTATTCGTAATCTCTCTGTAAACGCGGGCAACAAGTTCCCGGAAGATGTGGCAGAAAGGGTTAAGCAAATCGCATCTAATGGCGGCACCCCGCTGGTAGTATCCCAAAATGAAAAAGTATTAGGTACAGTAGAGCTTCAGGATATTATTAAGCCTGGTATTGCCGAGCGTTTTGAACGCTTGCGTAAAATGGGTATTAAAACGGTAATGGTTACCGGCGACAATCCTCTTACTGCTAAGTTCATTGCAGAAAAAGCGGGAGTGGACGATTTTATCGCAGAGGCAAAGCCCGAAGATAAAATGAATTACATCAAGCAGGAACAGCAAAGCGGCCGCCTGGTAGCCATGATGGGCGATGGCACGAATGATGCGCCTGCATTGGCTCAGGCAGATGTTGGCGTTGCGATGAACAGCGGCACACAGGCTGCTAAAGAAGCCGGTAACATGGTTGATCTGGATAACGACCCAACAAAGCTTATAGAAATTGTCGAGATTGGAAAGCAATTACTCATTACGCGTGGCACACTTACCACGTTCTCTATAGCCAATGATGTTGCTAAGTATTTTGCTATTGTTCCGGCTTTATTTATTGCATCAATTCCGGCATTGCAGAGCATCAACATCATGCATTTACACAGCCCTGAGAGCGCCATCCTATCTGCGGTGATATTTAATGCCATTATTATACCCATGTTAATCCCTCTGGCTTTACGAGGTGTGGAATATAAACCAATCGGCGCAAGTGCCCTTCTCCGTAGAAACCTGCTTATTTATGGTCTTGGGGGCGTAATAGCGCCATTTATAGGGATAAAATTAATAGACTTACTCATTTCATTATTCTTTTAATCATGAATACAAATATTTTAAAAGCAATACGCCTTACGCTGGTACTCACAATAATACTGTGCGTTATATATCCTGTCCTTATTTCATTTATAGCTACATTTTCTAAAGGAAAAGGTGACGGGGAAACGGTAATTGTAAACGGTAAAGTTGTTGGGTATGCCAACATTGGTCAAAGTTTTACCAAGCCTCAATATTTTTGGGGCAGGCCATCTGCGGTTAACTATAACCCCGCAGGTTCTGGCGGGTCTAACAAAGGCCCAAGCAATGCCGAATATTTGAAAGACGTTAGCAACAGAATTGATACATTACTTAAATATCACCCTTATTTAAAACGCGCTGACATTCCGGCTGAAATGGTTACCGCTTCTGGTAGCGGCCTTGACCCTGACATTTCTCCCGAAGCCGCCAAAATTCAAATTAAACGAGTGGCACAATACAGGAAAATTGACGAAGCTAAAATAAATGCATTAGTTAATGATCATACAGACGGTCCGTTATTAGGACTTTTTGGCCCATCTAAAGTCAACGTTTTAAAATTAAATGTCGCGGTAGATGAAATCAAGTAGCTGTAACTCTTTCAGATAGCGGCGTAAATTAGTGAGTCGTTCTTAAACTAAAAGTAAACAATGAAAAAATTAATTTTTATTATCTTGTTAACAATAACGGCAAGATTGCAAGCACAAGATACCACTACTAATGCCAAACTGGTCATAAGCGGATATGCAGAATTATATTATGGTTACGATTTTAATAAACCTGCAGATCATAACAGGCCTCCTTTCGTTTATTCTTATAACAGGCACAATGAATTCAACCTTAATTTGGGTTTTATAAAGGCCGCCTATGGCAATGAAAATGTACGCGCTAATCTTGCTTTTATGGCGGGCACTTATACCAATGCAAATCTTGCTGCAGAGCCTGGCGTTTTAAAAAATATTTTTGAAGCTAATGCAGGCCTAAAACTTTCTAAGACTGCAGATCTTTGGCTGGATGCCGGTATTTTTGGATCTCATATTGGCTTTGAAAGCGCCGTAGGAAAAGATTGTTGGGTACTTACCCGTGGCATCTTATCTGATAATACCCCTTATTATGAGGCCGGGGCTAAGCTAACCTACACCACCAAAGGTGGGCAGTTTACAATTACTGGATTGTATCTAAACGGCTGGCAACGTATACAACGCTTAAACGGAAATAACAAACCGGCAGGCGGCCTACAGCTTACCTGGAAACCTTCCGCTAACGTGACTATAAATTACAGTAACTACTTTGGCTCTGAAGGCGCGGACTCTGTGGGCGTACGGCGTTTTTATAATAACTTCTATAGCATTTTTCAGCTCAGTAAAAACTTCGGCATAATCGCTGGTTTTGACTATGGCTTGCAGCAGAAGTCCAAAACTGATCACAGTGATATAAATATTATCTCTCCTGTTCTTATCGCAAGATATCAACTGGCTGCACGTTGGGCGGTAGCTGGTCGGGTGGAATATTACAAAGACAAAAATGGGATGTTCATTTTTACCGAAGCTCCTAATGGATTTAGTACAACGGGGTATTCTTTAAACTTTGATTATAGTCCTGTTTCAAATGCCGTTATAAGAATAGAAGGCAAAACATTTGCGAGTAAAGACAAGATATTTATCAGGGACAACATGGCGGTTACAGGCAATACAGTATTGACAACCAGCATAGCGGTATCTTTTTAACAGACTATGGCAGTTAATCAAAATGATAAAACGGTAAAGACTTTTATCGAACTGGTCAAAAAATCTAGGCGCGGAAAGCTAAAGATCTACATTGGTATGAGTGCCGGTGTAGGTAAAAGTTTCCGTATGCTACAAGAGGCGCACGCGTTAAAGAAAAACGGAATTGATATTCAGATAGGCTATATTGAAACACATAACCGGGCAGAAACACAAGCGTTAGTAAATGGTCTTACCGTAATATCTCGCCGCAAAACATTTTATAAAGGTAAAGAGCTGGAAGAAATGGATCTTTCTACTATTTTAAACAAGCATCCCGAAGTGGTGATAGTAGATGAGCTTGCGCATTCCAATATAGAGGGGAGCAAAAACAGCAAGCGCTGGCAAGACGTTAAAGATATTCTTGAGGCGGGAATAAGTGTTATAACTGCAGTTAATATACAACACCTGGAAAGCCTGAATGAAGAAATCGAAAACATTACCGGAATTCAAATCACGGAACGTGTACCGGATAAGATCTTGGAAGTTGCTGACGAAATTGTTAACATAGACTTAACCGCAGACGAACTTATCGAAAGACTTAAGGAGGGAAAGATCTACGACAAATCAAAAGTGGAAATCGCCCTTCGAAATTTTTTTCGAAATGAAAAAATACTACAGCTACGGGAGATTGCACTCAAAGAAGTAGCCCATCATCTCGAAAGAAAGATTAATATTGAAGTTCCCAAACAAATTAAGTTAAGGCCGGAAAAATTCCTCGCATGCATTTCATCGAACGCCGATACCGCAAAAATTGTAATCCGCAAAACTGCAAGACTTGCTTCTTATTACCGTTCCCCCTGGATTGTGCTTTATGTACAAAGCAGTAGCGAAAGCCTTGACCAGATAAAATTAGACAAGCAAAGGCATCTAATAAATAATTTTAAACTCGCTACAGAACTTGGAGCAGATGTGTTAAAAGTAAAAAGCGATCAAATAACCCAGGAAATTATGAGAATTGCAGACGAGCGTGAAATAACTACCATTTGTATTGGCAAGCCCCATCTAAGTCTTTTTCAGGTTATTATTCAAACAGCTATTTTTAATCAGTTATTGAAGCACATTGCACATACAGAAACAGACTTGGTCATTTTATCTTAATATCCCAAATAGAAAAATCATGAAAATTAAAACCAAATTAAGACTCGGCTTCGGATTTCTTTTCGTAGTTGTACTGTTTTTTGGAGCAGTATCACTTTTCTATATTCACGAAATATCAGAAAGCGCCAAGGTTATATTAAAAAATAATTATGAGACGTTAAATTTTACTGCGGGTATGCGGACGATATTGGATGAAAATAAACTCCCTCTATCATCAGCAGCAAAGAATGACTTTCAAAACCAACTATTGCGTCAGGAACATAATATTACTGAAAAAGGTGAGGCTGTAGCTACACAAGGATTAAGACAGTCTTTTATAAAAATAACGACATCTTCGGCAAGCTCAAAGCAACTTGATATGGCCCAGCATGAGGCCAGATCTTATCTGAGAAAAATTGAAAGGCTGAATATGACAGCAATTGAAAAGAAAAATGACCGTGCGCAGGCATCTGTTAAAAGTGCAACGTTATTTCTGGGTCTTTTCGGAACTATGACCTTTTTAATACTTTTTAGTTTCAGCGTTAATTTTCCGGGCTTTATTGCAAATCCTTTAAGGGCCTTGATTGATGGTATACGTGAAATAAGCCGCAAAAATTATGACCAGCGTTTAAACTTTAGTGAAACCGATGAATTTGCCGGTGTAGCTGCTGCTTTTAATGATATGACCCGTCGCTTGAAAGAATGGGAAAACAGCAACCTTGCAACTGTAATGTCTGAAAAGCAAAGAATTGAAACTATTATAGAACAAATGCAGGATGCTATCATTGGATTAAATGAAAAAGGTGAAATTATATTCATCAACACCGTCGCAGAAAATGTTTTGAACTTAAACGAAGAAAAAACCGTCGGCCAGCTTGTTGAAAAATTTACTGCAAGCAACGATCTTTTTAAATCTATCATTAATAATGCGTCATTAAAGTCTATTAAGGTTGCCTTAAACGGAAAAGAATCATATTTCCAATCCGAGAATAGAGAAATCATGATTCCAAATGTGAACCCTAATCCTGAGGATGTTTTAGACTACGGCCGCAAATCTGTGGGAAGGGTGTATGTGCTGAAAAATATCACCGAATTTAAGGAGCGCGATGAAGCTAAAACTAATTTCATAGCAACCATTTCACATGAATTAAAAACGCCGATTTCTTCTATTAAAATGAGTTTAAAACTGCTTAAAGATGAACGCATTGGCCCGATAAACAATCAACAATCAGAGCTTATTGATCATCTAAATGAAGACAGTGAAAGACTGTTAAAAATAACCAGCGAACTTTTAGATCTTTCGCAAGTAGAGACAGGCAATATTCAGCTCAACTTCACCACTTCTGAGCCTATTGAAATTGTAGATTATGCGCTCAATGCAGTTAAATTTCCAGCAGAACAGAAAAATATTTCCTTAAAAGTTAATGCTGACAAATTATTATCAAAAGTGCAGGTTGATGTTGAAAAAACTGCCTGGGTTCTTGTAAACTTTCTTTCAAATGCACTTCGATATAGCCCTCCAAAATCCACCGTCGTTATTGAAATCAAGGAAAAGATAAATGAGATAATTTTTTCTGTTCAAGATTCAGGAAAAGGAATTGACGAGCAATATCAGAAAAGGCTCTTTGAAAGATATTTTCAGGTACCTACTGATGGCCAGAATAAATCCGGCTCCGGCTTAGGGTTAGCAATTTCTAAAGATTTTATAGAAGCACAACAAGGGCGAATTTGGCTGAAAAGTGCTATTGGTGAAGGCAGCATATTTTACTTTGCGCTACCGGTATCAAAAGGTGAAAATCCTGACTCCTGATGGTACGCACGTAACGGAATCATTGAGTACGATTTAGACAGAACTTAGTGCGAAAAATTGTTATGAGCGATTATTATTTGCAAGTAACGGCTATCAAAATTAAAGTTAGTTTAAAAAATTACCTATTTCAATTCCGATACAAACGACTCAATGTTTCCCGGGATAAATACGAAGCAATAAAAGTTTTAGGAATTCTACTGATAAATTGAGGATAGTGCCGGATAAAGTGCTCATAATGTTCTCTGGCATCCCCATGATCATTACCTGCAGGCGTTTTTCGAGCGACATGTAGCCCTTATAATTATTGATATGCAGGAAATGTTCATACTTCCAAGCCGGGCACCCAATTCCTTACTGTTATCAATACTGATATACAAAAACTCACAATCTTCCATGCAGGCAATATTAACCGTGGCTTTTGTGCCTTCAAAAAATGCTGCACGGTTTGTTATCTACCAGTCTTCGCAGGCAAACTGGAAATGGTGTATCTGCCTGGCAGCCATCGGCATTATACTGCGCCCATTAGTGTACATCCTTACTATCTTCCTAATCTTATTCATGCTAATCGTGGTGTTGGCCATGGTTCCGGAGGTATGTTGAACCTCGTAAAGATGGGCGCTTCTACAGCAATAGCTGCTCGTTCGGAATGGTCAATTCGGCCGGGAATGCCTGGTCAGTTTGCCCCGGGATGGGGTGGTCAAATTTGACGCGGGATGGGGTGGTCAAATTTGACGCGGAATCACTAGTCACATTCCGCCGAAATCAGGAGGTCAATATCAGCGGTATATTTACCTTGCGGGCTGATATTAAAAAAAGCGCCCTGGCTAAAAACAAACTGCTCTACATTGTTAATCCACCAGGCTGGAGCCATGACAGCAGCACGCAAACAGTCACGGTTTGCAGCGGGGGGAAAGAGGAGATTTAAAAAAAACCGAATCAAAGACTCAGAATAAGGTTTCTTCATTTACTCAAACTTCCTAACCTCATCTCGAGCAATAACTTATCGGCCGACATAAAACGTTGTGAATGAAATATTATCCCTCCATGTTAATTTAAGTTAACCACCGGCAATTATCAGATCAATTACCCGGTGATTTCGATTTTTCAATGGCATTAAGCGCGTTTACTATATATACCAATGGTGCATTCCAGTTTATGGCAATCTCATTAACTGCGTAAGCACGGTCGTCATCAGTATACGCTTCATCGGGTACGATACTTTGTAACTGAATATGATCTTGCATCCCCGGATTTGGGCCTCCTGCCAACAATCCCGGAACGGGATCAATCACACCATCTGCTACGGAAAGCCGGTGATGCGGATGCATAGGAGTTTTATAGCCGTACCCGGTTACATATGAATAGCCGGTTGCATTCCTGCCCAAAAGGTAATCGAGGTTTGATAAAGCAGCACTTAAATATTGTTTCTTATTTGTAAGCCGGTATGCCTGTATCAACGCAATGCCCTGGTTTGCCGCCACGCTGTTACTGCCCCATACAAAATTCTTTTTTGAGGCTGTAATAACCGTTTGATAAGCATTAGCGTTAGCAACCCTAACCAGGCTATCAGCCAATCCGATTAACCCATTACTTATATCCTGTGCTAACGCTTTTCCTGCCGGCGGTAATTTATAACGGTTACGCAATAATGAATAATAGCCTAATGTTTTAACCTGTGCCCATGAGGGGATGGTCAACTCCGGCTTGTTAATGTTGCCTTCTTTCATTGCAACGCTGTATTCTTCATCGTGCGTGGTAACATATAATTCTGCTGCCGCCCATATCCGTTCATCACTTACATTGTTATCGCCGTAGGTGCCTGTTGATATTGCCGGCTGGTAGTGCTTGTTCATTTCATCCTGATCATAGTAAACTCGAGGGTTAACCGAGGCCCATTTCCAGGCCGTCACAGATGCTTTTAAACACGAGTCGGCAAGGCCCGGTAAAAGTTTATCATAGCCCCTAAATATACGCGCCGACTGTGCCATTACTGCTGCAAAATCTAATGTTGCGGCCGTGCTTTTTTGCACAACATAACGCGGTGTCATTGCCTTATCGGGCATAATCATGGCGTCAAAGGCAGCATTTGTTAGTTTGTGGTATACTCCGCCGTCCTGAGGGTCTTGCATTGTAAACATCCATCGCAAATTCCATAATAGCTCATTCAGCAGATCGGGTACGCCGTTTCCTGTCTCGGGGATATTTAATTTAACGCCGTTCATGGATGCCGGAAAGTCCTCATATAGCGATAACATGGTACCCATGGTTATGCCGCTGTTAACAATGTATATATTATAGTCGCCGGCATCGTACCACCCGCGTGAGGAAGAAATAATAGTATTAACGGGCCGCTTACCACCTGCAGCAGATGAGTGAACCAGCACCTGATCGTCCGGATGCCCTTTAGCCCGGTGCCATTTGCCTGCATATTTTTCAGATAGCGATGTTGATGCCCTTTGGAAATAATAAGCCTTAATTACCGCCCTAGCCAGATCATCATTTACGTTATTAGAAATCATGAACGGATCTGATCTTTCGCCATTTGAAAGCTTTAGCGTAAACCTCCCGCACCTTTTAAGAGCGCTAAAGTCGGCTATGTAAACATCTTTACCACCAAAGCTTTTAGCCGGTGCCGGCTTCAATTTGTTTGAAAATACAATGTGCCCATCTGTATCTAAAATAGAAAACGGTCCATCTGCATTGCTCAAAACAATGGCAATCTTAGGCGCCCACGGATAAAAGCCAATTTGATTAAGCCTGATGCCGGATTGCGAAAAAGCGTGCCCCGCAGTAATTATAACAGTTGTTATAACAGCGGCGTAACTATTTAAGATCTTGCATTTCATAGAATTGTAGGTCAACAAAGCTTGTAATGCTCAATATAGGCAGAATCTTATAAAATTGCATACGCGCTAATTCAATTACAATCATCCTAAAGCTGTACATAGACCGGAGCTTAAATAAACTTTCGCTTAATAAATAAGGCACCAATGGTGCCTTATTTGAAATATTGGCAAAAAATTCAATCTCTATGAGATGGCCTGAATTTTACTTCAAATCAAAACGGTCAAGATTCATCACCTTGTCCCATGCAGAAACAAAGTCTGTAACAAATTTATCTTGTGCATCCATGCTTCCGTAAACTTCTGCTATCGCCCTCAATTCTGAGTTAGAACCAAATACCAGATCGGCGCGGGTACCTGTCCATTTTACATCACCGGTGGTGCGGTCAATGCCTTCGTAAAGCTCGCGGTCGGCAGATACTGCTTTCCATTGGATACCCATGTTCAGTAAGTTAACAAAAAAATCATTGCTAAGCACACCCGGGCGATCAGTAAGCACCCCATGTTTGTAACCATCGAAATTAGTGCTTAATACCCGCATACCGCCAACCAGTACGGTTAACTCCGGAGCAGTAAGGGTAAGCAATTGTGCTTTATCTATAAGTAATTCTTCTGTTGATGCTGCAACCTTTGTTTGTTTATAATTACGGAAACCATCGGCAGCCGGCTCTAAATAACTAAAAGATTCTACGTCTGTTCCGTCCTGTGTGGCATCCATCCGGCCCGGGCTAAAAGGGACCTTGACAACATTTCCTGCGTCTTTTGCAGCCTTTTCAATACCTGCGCATCCCGCCAAAACGATTAGGTCTGCTGTCGAGATCTTCTTACCATCTGCTTGTGCACCGTTAAATTGCTGCTGTATTTGCTCCAGCGTATTTAACACCTTTTGCAATTGCGCGGGGTTATTAACCTGCCAGTATTTTTGAGGTGCGAGGCGAATGCGGGCACCGTTAGCGCCGCCCCGTTTATCGGAGCCGCGGAAAGTGGCTGCCGAAGCCCATGCCGTAGAAACCATTTCAGATATGGTTAATCCGGAGCCCGATATTCTTGCTTTCAGGTTTTCAATATCAGCTTCATTTATCAGTTCGTGGTTTACCGCAGGGATAGGGTCTTGCCAGAGCAGTACTTCGGCCGGCACATCCGGGCCGAGGTAGCGCGCACGCGGCCCCATGTCGCGGTGAGTCAATTTAAACCAGGCCCTGGCAAAAGCATCTGCAAATGCCTCATGATCTTCCAGAAAATGCCTTGATATTTTTTCGTAGGCAGGATCAACACGCAAGGCAATGTCTGTGGTCAGCATTGTTGGTAACAGCTTTTTTGTACTATCATAAGCATGCGGGATAAAAGCTTCGGCACCCTTAGCCACCCATTGCTGGGCACCTGCGGGGCTTTTAGAAAGCTCCCATTCGAAACCAAATAGATTTTCGAAATAGTTATTACTCCATTGTGTTGGCGTTTTGCTCCAGGTTACCTCCAGGCCGCTGGTAATAGTATCAGCGCCCTTGCCAGATCCATAATTGTTATTCCAGCCAAACCCCTGCATCTCCACATCTACAGCCTCGGGCTCTTTGCCAACATGATCTGCCGATGCTGCGCCGTGGGTTTTACCAAAGCTATGCCCGCCTGCTATAAGGGCCACGGTTTCCTCATCGTTCATCGCCATGCGGCCAAAAGTTTCGCGAATGTCCATGGCAGATAAAAGCGGGTCGGGGTTGCCGTCAGGCCCTTCAGGATTTACATAGATCAGCCCCATCTGCACGGCGGCCAGCGGCTTCTCCAGGTTACGTGAATGTATATCGCCGTCGGCATCATCATCAGATACTAACACACCATGGCCCTCTACAACGCCCGGCGAACCATGCGCATACCTGATATCGCCACCCAGCCAGGTGTTTTCTGAACCCCAGTATACAGACTCATCTGCTTCCCAAACATCGGGACGGCCACCGGCAAAACCAAAGGTTTTAAAACCCATGGATTCTAATGCAATATTGCCGGTAAGTACCATCAGATCGGCCCAGGAGATCTTGCGGCCATATTTTTGTTTAATGGGCCAAAGCAGCCTGCGGGCTTTATCAAGGCTTACATTGTCGGGCCAACTGTTAAGCGGGGCAAAACGCTGCAAACCCGCACCGGCGCCGCCACGACCATCGCCTACGCGGTAAGTACCTGCGCTATGCCAGGCCATCCGGATAAATAAACCGCCGTAGTGACCAAAGTCTGCCGGCCACCAGTCTTGCGAATCGGTCATGAGTGCATGAAGGTCATTTTTTAAAGCTGGAAGGTCGAGACTGTTAAATGCTTCTGCATAATTAAACGCTTCGCCCATCGGGTTAGATGCGGCAGACTGCTGGCGAAGGATGTTTAATTTTAGCTGTTTAGGCCACCAGTCGCGGTTGCGTGTACCGCCACCGCCAACATTATTATTGTTCATGCTGCCATTATGAAAAGGGCATTTACTAATGTCATTTGACGAATTATCCATAATTATAGTTTTATATTATCCCTATAAAAATAAGACATTGCTGGGTGCGTTCGCAATAGATTTATTCTATACTTAATAGATAAAATTGATGTGATAATTGGAGCCTGAAATAACCTCTGCTATTTATCCTAGTGTTTAATAAACACTTAACGGCTATATTCAATAAACGCCATTAAGTTGCTTTTACTACCTTGCGGTTTATAATTATCTGCCATTTTGCGGCAACTTACCATGATCCTTATAATCTGCACTGCCACTTTTATTTCAACCTTGCTGGGTGGTTTGTTTGCTTTAAAGTTTCAAAGCTACCGCTATCTTATATTAGGGTTTTGTGCCGGCGCTATGATAAGCATAGCGTTATTTGATCTCATACCAACTGCATTAGAACTGTTAGATCACGTTAATGCAACATGTGGTGTGTTGGGAATGGCAGCTTCAGGCTTTATTCTTTATCTCCTGGCAAACCGGGCCATTACCATTTTAAGTACCGATAAAAAAGAAGCAAGCGGTACTTCTGCTACATCTACGCTGATTGCCTCATTTCTTGTGCTTCATAGTTTTTTAGACGGTATTGCTATCGGCTTAGCTTACCAGGTTTCTACAGCAATTGGCGGTGTTGTATCAGCAGCAATACTGGTTCATGACTTTGCAGACGGGATGAATACCGCAAATGTGGTCATAAAAAGCACGGGTAATTTTTACCGTTCTTTAAAATGGTTGGTTGTTAACGCAGTTGCACCTTTTTTGGGGGCATTATCTACCTATTTTTACAAATTACCGGCGCCTGCGCTCGGCGTACTGCTGGCGTTTATGTCGGGCTGTTTTCTTTTTATAGGGGCAGCAGAATTTCTGCCGGAAAGCATGAGATCTGGCAAGCGGTGGAAAAGCGCATTACTCACTATTATTGGTTTTGTGTTGCTGTTTGCGGTTATCCATTTTGCCGGCGGTTAAGCCTTAATACTCTGCAAGCGCTTAATAAAGCTTCGTTACAAAATTTGCTATCTTGTGAAATGAACAAAGCAATTATCTTCTTAACAATATTAGTGGCAATGGTAACGGCATCATGCCATTTTAAACGTACGCCGACTGTTACCGAAGATGCACAAACCAACCAGCATAGCGCATATGATGACAGTACCCTGCACCAAACGCAATTGCCCATGTTGCTGCCGTATAACCGCATCATATCTCCTGCAGGCCGGGTTATAACCTATGGCGATGGTAATTACGAAAATCATGCACTCGATATTATCCAGATCCCCGAAACAAACCTGCTCGCGGTTGAAGACCGGTATGGTATAGCTCTATTAGATAATAAAAGTTTACGTATAACAGACCGGCTTAGTTATGATGGCGATGCAAAATACCACGGCATCATGAGCACATACTCGGGCATTCAGGCCGCAAAAATAAATGGAGAAACACAAATATTCTGGAGTGCCGCAAACGGCGGTAATACCTCTTACGTTATGCGTGCCCGCTTGAGCGCCGGTAAACTCAGCATAATTGGCGGCATTGCTTTTAAGCCTGAGGGGCAATCGCCTTTGGCCCTGCCAAATGAGCTGGCCATAACGCACGAGAACAACGCCGATTATTTGTATGTAGTGTTAAACGGCAACAACAAGTTGGTAAAGATGAAGCTTAACGACCAAAAAATAGTATGGTCTGCTCCTACCGGGGTAGCACCGTATGGTTTGAAAATTCTTAATAACAAAGCCTATATAACCAATTGGGGTGGCACCACGCCTACCAATACCATAACCCGTGAAACCGCGGGAGTGCCATACGGCCAGGCTTATATAGACCCGAAAACCGGCGCCATAAACCAGGGCTCGGTATCGGTATTTGACTTGCAGGAAGGCAAACTTATGAGCGAGATCAAGACGGGTTTGCACCCGAACGATATAACCGGCAGTGCCGACCAGAAATTTATTTATGTAAGTAACGGCAATAGCGACGATGTAACTGTTATTAATACCACCACAGATAGAGTAACCGAAACCATACCGGCGCAATTGTTTGCCGGCAACAGAGGGTTAATAGGTGATTCGCCCAATGCTTTAGCGTTAAGCGCCGACAACAAAAGCCTTTTTGTGACCAACGGCCTGGATAATGCCGTGGCGGTTATAAAGCTTGGCAAAAACGCAGGCGGCAAAAACGCGAAAAGTTTAGTTACCGGTTTTATCCCTACAGAAGCTTACCCCGGAGGCCTGGTTATAACTAACAACATACTGTTTGTAACTAACCTGGAGGGCGAAGGCTCACGCGTTAACAGCAATACATTAACGCATACCAAAAACGCCGATGTACCGGAAACTAAGGGCGGCGCTTTTAATTCGCACCATCAAATGGCTACCATCTCTGCTATACCGGTACCAAACGATAGTACGCTTAACGGTTATACAGAAAACGTTAAAAAATTAAATTTGGTTTTTCGCGCAAAGCTTGCAACACTGCTTCCACACAAAAATATCCAGCCAAAACCTGTGCCCGACAGGGTTGGCGAACCTTCTGTATTTAAACATGTGATCTACATAATTAAAGAAAACCGTACATACGACCAGGTTTTGGGTGATATGAAAACGGGCGACGGCCGGGAAGATCTATGTATTTTTGGTAACGAAATAACCCCAAATCAGCACCAGCTCGCAAAAGACTTTTTGCTGATGGATAATTATTACGTTTCGGGCAAATCATCTGCCGAAGGGCACCAATGGACAGATGCTGCCATGGTTACAGATTATGTTGAAAAAAGTGTAAGGGCGTGGTTCAGGAGCTACCCACACGTGCAAACAGATGCTATGGTTTATGATAAACAGGGCTTTATCTGGAACAATGCTGCAGATCACGATAAATCTGTAAGGATCTACGGCGAAGCCTGTACGCCGGAATTTAAACAAGGCACCACCTGGACAAATATTTATGAGGACTATACAGCAGGTAAACCTTTTCATTTTAAGAACGTAAGCACCATATCGCGGGTAAGGCCCATGCTATCGCAAACTTACCCCGGGTATGATAATCACGAAGTAAATGACCAGTTACGCGCTTCGGCATTTATAAATGAGTTAAAGGATTTTGAAAAGCAAGACGGCGATAAACTGCCCGAATTATTGGTAATGGCCTTACCAAACGACCATACAGGCGGCACGCGGCCAGGTTTGCCAACACCACGTGCCATGGTTGCAGATAACGACCTGGCGCTTGGCCGCATAGTGGAGGCGGTATCGAAGAGCAAATTCTGGGAAAACACCGTAATATTTGTGACCGAAGATGACTCGCAGGCCGGGTGGGATCATGTATCTGCCTACCGCTCCACAGGGTTTGTAATAAGCCCCTACAGCAGGCTGCAACAAACGGTACACACCAATTACAATCAAACCTGCATAGTGAGAACTATTGAGCAGATATTGGGTATACCCCCTATGAATACCATCGACGCTACGGCTTCGCCAATGTTCCAGTGTTTCTCTAATAAGGCCGATCCTTTTGTTTACAAAGCACTTTTGAATCATATAGCGCTTAACGAAATGAATACAAAGTTAGCTGCCTTAAAGGGAAAGGATCTTTATTATGCGAAGGCATCGCTCCGAAAAGAATTTGATCATATAGATGGCGGCGATGATGACCTGATGAATAAAATTATCTGGCACTCCGTTAAGCGTAAAAAGTTATACCCGGCAAAATATGCAGGCAAGAAAGATGCGGATGACGATTAAGATTTTAAGCCTTTCTTCGATACTACTATTTCTAAAATTGCATAAAACCCCACTGTTTGATGAAAACTTTGAACCTTCAAAGTAACATTATGAATATAAGTGCAACAATTATGCGTTTTAATTCTTTATAAGTTATATTTGTTTCATACCGTTTTGAAAAACAGCGTAAAAAAAATCCTATTATCCTTTTTCTTTCTGCTTACTTTTATAGTAGGCCAGGGAATTGTGTATGGGCATACCCACGCTAAGTATTCATTCCATTCAAACCCAAATAGCGACACTTCCAAATCAAAAAAAGCGGAAGAGCATTGCAAAATTTGCGACCAAAATAATCAGGTTCTTTTTTACGCCCATCATACCGTGCCAATTTCTTGGTACCTGGTGGTTTTTAACCATTTTGTAGAACCTGTACATCACTACCAGAGTTTAAGGGTTATCAATAATGATAACAGGGGCCCGCCCTGTAGTTAGGTGATCTTTAGTCCGGCAGTTCGCCGGTCATCCGTTTAAACTTAACAAAAGAAGCAAGCCTCATTTTCTTATGAATTTCAGCTGCTTCCCTTCCCCTTAAATTCAATATAATGAAATTTAAAATACCTATCATATATATATTGCTGTTATTCAGCACAACGGTTTTTGCAAATACCGATAACGCTATCGGTACCTTAACAGGCACGGTTACAGACAAGGCCGATGGTAAACCGCTTCCCGGTGCCGTTGTTTCTATACCCGACCTTAAAAATGCAACATCTACTAACGTAGATGGTAAATACACCTTATCGCATATTTCGCGGGGTACATATCTGGTACAATTTAGTTTTGTAGGCTATGGTACAGTTACCCGAACGGTAGATTTTACTAAAACCACCGTTTTAGACGTTATTATGCAGGTATCATCTATCGAAACCGGCGAGGTAATCATTACCGGGGTAAGCCGTGCTACAGAATTGAAGCGCAGCCCGGTACCTATAGTAGCTGTTGGAAAAACTTATATAGACCAGCGTGCCGCCTCGGGTAACGTTATAGACGAGATAGCCAATGTACCCGGCGTAAGCGCCGTTACAACGGGGCCAAATGTGTCTAAACCTTTTATTCACGGTTTGGGGTACAACCGCATTATTACCCTTATGGATGGCATAAGGCAGGAAGGGCAGCAATGGGGAGATGAGCATGGTATAGAGGTTGACCAAAACTCCATTGACCGTATTGAAATTATTAAGGGCCCCGCAAGTTTAACCTATGGATCTGACGCTATTGGCGGCGTTATTAATCTAATATCCCCATCGCAAATTCCAGAGGGCAAAATTTTGGGTTCAGTACAAGGTATTTACGGAACAAACCAGGGATTGTTAAACGGATCTTTAAGGCTGCAGGGTAATAATAATGGCTTTGTTTGGGGTACCGTTGTATCTGCAAAAGAAGCTAAAGACTACCAGGACCAGCACGACGGACGTGTATATGCCACAAATTACAAAGAAAAAGATGCCCGAATAATGGTTGGTTTTAACAAATCATGGGGTTCTTCTTATTTTCATGCCTCTCTATTTGATGATCAGCAGAGCATACCGGATGGTAGCCGCGACTCTGTAACTAGAAGGTTTACTAAGCAAATTACAGAAGATGATGTGTTTAGGCCAATAATTTCTAATGCCGAATTAAATTCTTATAACATACCGGTACTGCATCAGCATGTGCAGCTTTACAGAGTATATAACAACAGCAATTTTACGCTTGGCGGCGGTAACCTTATTGTAAACCTGGGCTATCAGTTTAGCCACAGGCGCGAATTTACCCACCCCGAAGCGCCGGACGTTGCAGGATTAAATTTGCATTTAAATACTTATACTTACGATGTTAAATATGCCTTTAACATTGCCAACGGTTATGAAACCACACTGGGCGTAAATGGCCAGTATGGCAATAATACTATTGGCGGAGCTACAGATTTCCCTATCCCGGCATATCATCAATTTGATGTGGGGCCATTTTTTGTTATTAAAAAAACCTACGGCAAATTAGATCTGGCAACAGGTTTAAGGTATGATAACCGGTCATTTAGCGGGCAGGCTGCCTATATAGATACATCGGGCACCTACCCATCCTTATATACAGGGCCTAATCCTGCATCGGCCCCCAATGTTTCGCCGCAATTTACTGCGCTTAATAAAAATTTCAGCGGTGTATCGGGGAGTTTTGGATCTACCTATAATTTTTCGGACCATTTTTTACTTAAGGCAAATATATCCAGAGGTTTCAGGGCACCCAGTATTGCCGAATTGTCGGCAAACGGTCCTGATCCGGGCTCGAGGATCTACCATGTTGGTAACAGCAACTTCAAATCGGAGTTTAGTGTTCAGGAAGACATTGGCGCATTTTTAACCCTCCCAAATGTTTCGGCAAGTGTAGAGTTTTTTAATAACGATATTCAGAACTACATCTTTCAGCAGCAATTATTAAACCCCGACGGCACACCTGCTGTTAACCCTACTTTTCCGCTATATTCTATTTTTACTTATGTGCAGAGCAAAGCCCGTATCAATGGCGGCGAAGCCAGTTTAGACATTCATCCCCTATCATGGCTGCACTTTCAAAACTCAATGGCATTAACTTATGGAACTAATATGGGTAACGGCCGGCCTGTGCCCGATAGTTTAAAACACCTGCCTTTTATACCGCCGCTGCATACCCACTCAGAACTCCGCGGCAGTTTTGCAAAAGGCTTTAGGAGTTTCAGAAGTATTTATGCCTTTGTAGGGTTTGATCATTATAATGCCCAGGACCGCTTTTTTGCGGCTTATGGTACAGAAACCTACACCGCTGGTTATAATTTGCTAAGCGCAGGTATTGGCGGTAATATTGTTAACGCTAAAGGGAATACGGTTTTTAAATTATTTATAGAGGGTACCAATCTGGCTAATGTTAATTACCAGTCTAACATGTCGCGTCTTAAATATTTTGATAACGCTGTGGTACCGCCCGGCATTCAGCCAGGCATATTCAACATGGGCCGTAATGTAAGTTTTAAGGTTGTGGTCCCGTTTGACTTGTCGCCAAAAGCTAAAATATAGTTTTCAATAACAGCTAAGTAAGAATCCTCCCTTACTTAGCTGTTAGTTATTAATTGTTCCGGCTTATTTTGATGCCACTGAGCATATAAGCCATTCTTTTAATAATTTGCCGTTTCATTAAATAATATGAGCATGATTACCCCGCAGGAAGTAGAAAAATTTAGGGCTGAGACAAAAGGTACGCTGCAAAAAATTCACTTCAACAATGCCGGAGCGTCCCTCCCACCCAATGTAGTTGTTGAAACCGTAGTCAATTATTTGCAGGAAGAAGCATTAATGGGCGGTTATGAAACCGAAGCAAAATATCAAAGCCAACTTGCGGACACTTATAAGTTGATAGCGCGGCTCATTAATGCAAATGCCAGCGAAATTGCCATAGTAGAAAATGCAAGTACGGCGTGGGGGCTGGCCTTTTATGGAATTGAGTTTAAACCGGGAGACGAGATCATCACTTCAGAAATGGAGTATTCTACCAACGTTTTAGCGTTTTTAAATGTACAAGAGCAACTTGGCGTAATTATCAAATTAATACCGAATGACGAGCAGGGTAATTTTACAATAACGGAATTTAAACAGGCGATATCTGCAAAAACGAAACTCATAGCCATTACTTATATTGCCTCTACAACCGGCGGTATGATGCCTGTAACTGAAATAGGAAAGATAGCAGCCGAACACGGCATTCTTTATTTAATAGATGCTTGCCAGGCTGCGGGCCATGCGCCGCTCGATGTTAAGGAAATAGGGTGTGATATGCTTTCTGTAACCGGGCGCAAATATTTGCGCGCACCGCGTGGCACCGGTTTTTTATACGTGAGAAGAGAAGTGCAGGATAAATTAAAAGTGCTGTATATGGACAGCTTAGCTGCGGAACTGATAAGCGACAACGAATTTAAATTACGGGACGATGCCCGCCGTTTTGAGCTTTACGAAAAAAACCGCTCGCTAATATTAGGCTTAGGGAGAGCGGTTGAATACGCCCTAAACATCGGCGTAGGCCGTATTTGGGAGCGAATACAACATTTGGCTGCCTTACTTCGCTCGCAATTAGTAACCATTAATGGATTAACATTACATGACCAGGGCACAAATCAGTGCGGCATTGTTACATTCAGCATTGCGGGGGTAGAAAGCATAGCCATTAAAGAGAAGCTTGCCAAACAGGATATAAATGTATCTGTAGGCCAGCCGGCATCAACTATGTATTACATGAATAAGCATCATATAACAAGCCTGGTAAGGGCATCTGTACATTATTACAATACCGAAGAAGAAATTGCAATACTTATTGATGCTATAAAGCAAATAAACAGATCTTAAACATGGAACATTTGCCGCTGTACGCTAATGGCACCTTAATTATTTGTGTAGCCTTTACAGCTTTTATGCTTTACAAGGCTACCGGATCAATTACATTGCTTATAACGGTGATACTTTGGCTTGCCATCCAAGCAGCGGTGAGCCTCACAGGTTTTTATACCGTTACCACTGCATTGCCGCCGAGGTTTGGAATAGTTTTAGTTATTCCGCTCTTAGCAATAATTGCCCTATTCATCACCAAAACGGGGCGCAGTTTCATAGGCAATTTCAACCTTAAAACTTTAACCTTGTTTCATGTGGTCCGCTTGCCGGTAGAGCTTACGTTATTTTGGTTACACCAGCATAAAACAGTTCCGCAAATTATGACTTTTGAGGGTCGTAATTTCGACATATTTTGCGGTTTAACTGCGCCGGTGATCTATTACCTTGGCTATGTAAAAGCTTCGATAGGCAAGAAATGGATAATCATCTGGAATATGATCTGTTTGTTGTTGCTAATTAACATTGTGGTGCTCGCGGTGCTATCGGCACCGTTCCCGTTTCAAAAATTTGGGCTGGGACAGCCAAATATCGCCTTGTTTTATTTTCCATTTATCTGGCTGCCCTGTTGTATAGTACCCGCCGCTTTACTTGCGCACCTGGCTGTTTTATGGCGATCGCTAAAACAATGATCTTAGTAGCCCGCCATCGCGAGGTTCTTGTCGCTGCGATTACGTTTTAAAACCAAAGCGCATAACAGCGTTACAACCAGCCCTACAGGCAATATTTCTGCATATGTAAATAGCGCATTGTAAATAGGGTTTTTATACATAATGCCATAAGCCTTCATTTGGGCAGCCTGCTTCGCAATTTCGGCCTGGCTTGCGCCCTTAGCCTTCATTTCGGCAATTATTTCCTTAGAATAACTCTCGAAAAAATCGGGAATAAAGAAATAGTAATCTACAAACCATACGCCAACATATATGGTAGATGCAATGAGCGTGATAAACAACCCGATTTGAAAAGCCTTACCGAAGCTAATGGCGCCCCCATTTTGTTTATCGCGATAGCTTTTAACGCTTACAAATATGAGCGAAAAGGCCACGATCATGGTAGTGTACCCTATAAGTAAAGAGTGCACGTGCCTAAAAAAGCCGGCCATACCAACAAATATCCATGACGTTACAATTGCACCGGCTATTAGCCCGTTAATAATTACTATTCTTTTCATTGCGTTTAGTTTTCTGCTAATTTGCTCATGACGAACTGAATAATGATAATACTTTAGGGTGATTTTTACAAAAAACCCTTAAATAATGCTAAAGTACTATAGGCATTAAGGTATAATGTTCAATCTTTTAGCCATATCTACCGCCTGTGTGCGGCGTTTAACATCCATCTTTTCAAACACCTGCGCCGCGTGTGTTTTAATGGTGTTCAATGATACAAACAGCCGGTCGGCAATTTCCTGATTACTTAGCCCGAGGGCCATTAGTTGCAATACCTCTAATTCGCGTTTGCTCAAGTGAAGACGCCGAATTTCTTTTATATCAACAAAAAATTCTTTGGTTGACGCCACCTCAACTGTCACAGTTTCAACCTTTGGTTTTCGTAATTTTAATGCTATCCATATGCCGAAAGCTGTAAAAATTACGGCAATTATGCCCATATATATTTCGAGGCTGTTATTGGCAAACAAGAAATGCAGTTCGAGCCATTTTAATAAAAGCAGCATAATAGCCAAGGCTATTCCGTAACCTAATATGTGGTTATATTTCGCGAACATCTTTAATACAAAACAATAAATGGTAAAAGCGGATCAATTGTGATTACATAGGCATATTCATACCAGTTGATTTCGACCTCTTTTTAAAGACAAGCTTTTTAAGGTGTAGTATGTTAAGCTTATTATCTCCTTCTGTTATTTGCAAAAATTGATTGGGTAAAACGTTTTTAAAATGCTGCACTGTATGGCTGCCTGCCCATGTGATGTCCATGTCGTCAATTATTTTAGCTATGCCTATGCCAATCTCCTGCCTTAACGGCGATGAGCCAAAACTGCCACCCGAATTTACGTCTTTGTAAACCGATCGCTGTTTACCATTTTCATTAAAAGTTAATTTTATATGACTGCCGATTGCCGCACGATTGCCTTTAACGCCGTTAAGTTTTATACCTATCCAATTGTTATAGTTTTGGCCGGGATTAACGTATAACGAACTTGTATATGAGTCGCCTTTATATGCGCCGCCCATTTCAATAAATATATCCTGAATACCTGTATTTCGTAGATCTGCAAATGCGACAGCGTGGCCTTTTTGCAGGTTTCCGGTGCGGGAAGATATGGTTACATCTGCAAACTTTTCGCCGTGCACGTTCATGAAAAGCTTATTGGGCACCAGCGATTTAAAACTTGGGTTCCCGGTGCCAAAATACATATCGGGATAACCATCATTATTAATGTCACCAAAATTGGCACCCATAGCAAACACTACCTTGTTTAGCCCTACTTCTTTTGTTACATCAGTAAATGTACCGTCATGATTATTCCGGTAAAGGTTTTCGAAACCGGCTCCAGGTACGGGGTTGCCTATCGCCTCTGCCCCCGCAAAATAACCCAGGTTTTTAACATTATTAAAATCGCCGGCTATAATGTCGGGCCAGCCATCGTTATTATAGTCAAAGAAAAAAGTACTGAAGGTTTTACCCGTATTTTTATCAATATGGGCTTCGTCGGTTACATCTTCAAAGTCTACGATTTTACCGGGCTTACCAATATTTTTTAATAGTCTCTTACCGTCTAAACATGACAAAAAGAGATCGGGCCAACCGTCATTGTTATAGTCGGCAGAGGTTACTCCCTTTACAAACATTATTTTATCACAATGTGCTTCAGCCGCTTTATTTGTAAACGTACCGTCGTGGTTATTTATGAATAGGGCGCAAGGATGCGCGCCGCCTTTATCTAGCCACATAGAGTTTTCGTACCCTATAAAAACATCGAGCCATCCATCATTATTAAAATCGGCCCAGGTAGCAGTTTGAGTAGGATGATACGCCAGCAAACCGCTTATTGTTGTTACATCAGTAAAGGTGCCATTGCCATTATTACGCAGCAGAGAGCTTGGCTGGTTTCCCCATCCATCGTTACGCCAGGCTCCCCGCAAAATAAAAATGTCTATTTTCCCATCATTGTTATAGTCGGTCTGTTGTATGTTAAGACCACCGGTTATGCCCTCCAATCCGCTTTGCTTTGTACGGTCTTTAAATGCGCCATTTTTATTATTTTCGAAATAATGCATGGGGTCGCTCAGGCCCCAACCAGATGTAATAATATCAAGGTAACCGTCATTATTAAAATCATCTATGATCACCCCACCAGACATTCCGTTAATATCCAGGCCCAGATCCGCGGCCATATCTGCGAAGGGTTTTACGCCTGTTGCTTTCTGGGAGTCTAAACCCCGAAGTAACAACTCTTGTGGTACACCATTAGGGTAGCCGCCAACGGTCATGAAAGCAATGTTAAGTAACCACCGCGATTCAAGATCGCCGGGATTGTTTTTTAATATTTCCTTGTAAATTTCAATGGCTTTTTTCGATCCTGTTTGCAACTTATGAACACCACCGTCTTTAATCGGGAATATACAAGACGAGCCATTATGATTAAGCATACAGTTGGTTCGCTCACCTAAACGCATGTATGCAATAGCAATATCGGGCAGTACAATTTTACGTTGCGAAGGAGATAATTTATTTAAAACACTTTCATAAACATTTACAGATTCCTGCTCACGGCCCGCCTTTAACAATAATTGAGCACGATTTAAGTACAGTTGCAAATTATCTTTATTACCCTTTAACCTAAGTAGCGAGTCCGTTTCGGCTAACTTTGCCATGAAATTAAATGGATTTTGAGTGCTGCTATCTATTGCGGCATGCTGTCTCAATATATCTATCATTTCCTGATGCGAAGACTGTTTGCAACCACTGATAAAAGCAGCAGAGAGTAACATGAAGAAGGATATCTTAAAATCTATAAATTTTGGGCGTAAACCGCAAACGTTTCTCATCAAAAGTTAATATAAATTGGTGTATGTGAACTTCCATTATTTGCCATTAAATTACATGTTAGGGCTCTAAAAAACAATTACATCTTTAATACTGCCATAAATTTAACTCCCAATCGCGAAGGGCTTTTTTAAATTTTTCTGACTCATAAAGCTGGTCTATGCCATGCTTGTAATCTTTAATACGCTCATCTGCCCGGTTGGATACCTTTACAATGTAACTGGTAAACAAGCGCTTCATAAATACATCATCAAAGGTTAAACCTGCCGCGTCATTACGGTTGTTAGCAACCTGATGCTTTGCCAGCACCTTACGCGCGTCCTGAAAATATATCCAGAATATTGGCTGGTAGTCTGTTTCAACGTTTGCAATGCGTACTTTTCTTAAGGGTGCCAAACCAACAATCCGGGGCTCAAAAACACCGCGCTGCTTATCAAAAAGCCAATCTTCTTTTATACGGAACCGAAGTACGCTATCTGGGTTAAATTCGCCCGGCCTAAGGGTAGAAGACACCTTGTTACCTTCTTTATCAAATTTGTCTATCAGCACGCTGTCTGCCAGTCTCAATTTTGCCTTTTCCGGAGTTAACGGATTGCCGAAACTATCGCCATTAGGGTCGTTTTTTGCAGGGTTAGGATCGTAGGCAACTATCGTACCTGCTTCTATCGCATCTACCAGCACGTCGATAAGACGAACCTTTGGCGATGCCAGGTAATTGTTAAGTTTTTCCCGCACATCCAAATCCCGCCATACCCTTTTGGCATACAATACATCAGTTTCGCGCAGCGCGGCCAATGCTGGTGCATGTTTATTTATCACGGTTTTGTGGTAGTAGCCATCTGTTACAACAATTTTTTGCGGCGTGGGCTTTTCAACAGTAACTACAGGAGTTTTAACAGTTTTTATTTGCACTCCAATAAGCTGTACGGGTTGCAAAACAGGTTTATTTGGGTTTAAAGAGGTTATCGGTTGTACAATTGCGGGTATTTGCCCAGGGCCCGGTACTCCGAGCGGTTTGGTTATAGCCGCGTTTACCGGTACAGACGAGCTTGTTTTTTTGGCGTTGTTGATGTTTGCAGATACCAGGTCGGCAGGGCGTGGCTGTGCCTTATATGGCTTAGAAATATAAAAGTTGCCGCTGCTGCAAAAGCCCTGGGTATAATATTTAGGGTCTACCCCGGTTTGCCTTGGGTAACCTTTATTACTCGTCCAGGTACCGGTAATGGATATTTTATCGCCCCGCTGCTCTATTATAAAATTGCCCGTAAACTGTTTTACACACCAAAAAAAATAAGGTTTATTTACTGGCCAGGTGCTGTCTATAACGTCGGTCTCGTTTATTTGCACAGCTTCTTTAACAACCGTGCCCGAAAATTTTTCTAATACATAGTTTCCTTCGGCATCCGTCATTTGGCAGGTGCCGCTTAAGGCCCCGTCTTTACTTGTAATTTCTAAATTAAGTTTAAAGCCCGAGCCCGGCTGGTCTATAATGCCGGTCCATATACCCGACAGGTCCTGGCAGAATGCGCCTGCCGATAAAAATAAAAAAAAGGCAAAAAACGGAATACGCATAGCTTAATTAACACCGCAATTTAACAAATGCACGAGATAAAGCCGCAGGAATCACTCCTACACTTATCCCAAACCACTGCCGGTAGTATTAAACGTAATTATCCGCCAATATATTTACCAACTACAGGTATTTTATTTATCAGCCAAATTAAGCCCACCGAAAGCGACAGGCATAATATTGCAGTTACGGGGATACTTATAACCGGTGCGCAAAGCTTGTAATCGATATGCAGAAACAAATCTAATAAATAAAGAAAAAGCGCGTGGCATAAATAAATACCGTAAGCATACCGCCCAACAAAATCACGAATAAGTATTATTACTGCAGGCAATTTAGCCGCTCTGTATTTTATAAATAAAAACAGACTTGCAGATAAGCATACCGCAAAAGGCCCCAGAGGCTCGTAAAAAATAGTAGTAATAGTATATTTGCTAACGGTAAGAAAATAAGTGCCGCTGGTTATAACAAGAACGCTCGATACAAATGTTAAGCCTGCAATTAATTGCGGGCATTCAAATTTTAAGTGTTGGTTTGCCAGGTAATACCCTAAAACCAGATAGCCTAAATAACCTTCAAAATACCTAACTTCTACCACGGGCTTATACCGCAATAAATAGGGTTGCTCTGTTAACATTATAACCAGCCAAAGGATAAGAAAATATCCTATTTCCTTTTGTGTGGCAGCTTTAACAAACCTGCCCATTATTGGCATAAACAGGTATAAGCCGATAAGCATATAAACGTACCACAGATGATAAGATGCACCATATTTTAACTGATGCAGTACCAGCTTTGTATTTGTATGGGCATCGTTGTCAAAATCAAGTTCGCCGTTGTACCAGGCGTAACCAACGTATATTAAACTCCAGAATAAAAATGGGGTCACTATCCTTGTTAGCCGTTTCTTTATGAATTCAAGCGGCCCATAGTCGCTTCCCAAATTTAAGGCGCCCGTTATCATCACAAAAACAGGTACAGAAAACCGGACGAGGGCATTAAAAAAATCAGCAGTAAGCCAGTTCGATAATGGCACTTTGCCGTACTGCGTTAAAAGCACCGCGCTGGCATGCAGCATAATCACTCCTACTAAGGCTATAAAACGCAGGTTACTGATCCACTCAATTTGGTTTGATTTGGGCTGCGGCATGTTGCCCAAATATAATACTTAGCGGCTACTCCAAAAATCCTGATGCTCGGCTATTTCTGGCTGAAAGAGGATATATCGTATTACCTTGAATTTATCTTTTATTACAAACCGTAACCGAATTATCGCATCGTTAATCTGCCTGGTATCCAAATCATCCTTAAATGTTACAATCACTGTAAGTAATACCTCTGTGGGCGACTGATAAGCTGAAAGTATATGCACAACCTTCACAATATCTGCATCGCCTTCCAAAAGTGTGATAATAACCTCTTTGTTTTCATCAGAAATTCCCTCTCCCATTAACAGGCTACGGCTTTCACGTGCAAGTATGGATGATGTAGCAACCAATATTAACCCTACAATAACCGAGGCCACGCCATCTAACGCAGCGATATGAAAATGCTGGTTTAAGAATAAACAAACGGCTACAACAAACAAGCCGGCCACGGCGGCGCTATCCTCAAACAAAACCAAAAAGCTCGATGGGTCTTTACTTTTCACAATAGCTTCCCAAAATGAAGTGCCACCGCGCAACTTATTAAACTGTTTTAAAGCAATAATAAGCGACGTACCTTCGAACAAGACAGATAAGGCCAATACCAGGTAATTAATGCCAACGTTGCGCAACTCGCCGGGTTTAATAATATGTGTTATGCCCTGATAAATGGATATGCCGCCACCCAGGCCGAATATCATTATAGAAACTATAAATGACCAGAAATACAATTCTTTACCATAACCAAACGGGTGGGTTGCGTCTGGCTGTTTCTTACTGCGCGATATCCCCAGCAATAAAAAAAGCTCATTAACAGTATCTACTATAGAATGTATGCCTTCGGCCACCATTGCGGCACTATTAGTTATAAAGCCGGCGGTAAACTTTGTGGCTGCAATGAGCAAATTAGCGGCTAAGGCGCTGTAAATAGAAAATTTTCTTGAAGCCAATATACTTCCGTTTTCTTGTTAACAAACAACCCGCAATAAGTTTTTTCTGCAGATAAAATGTCTTATTATTTTAACCACCGCCTAAACCGCTGCGTACTTTTTTCCGTATTTACTTTTTGTAAAGAATTCATTACATTAGCCCGGCGTTCCTTGTTGTTCAACCCCAGTATGCCCCCAAAGGATTTTGCATTTGCCCCATCGCTGTTATATGCTGCTGAAAGTTTTAATGCCTTCGGCAATTTTGGCACGCTCGACCTTTTAACATCCCATGATTTTGACCGTGTTACAAAACTGGCCAGCATTATTAGCGGTTCGCCAATCGCTTTAGTTTACTTTTTTGAAGATGGTAAGGATTGGATACAAGCCAATACCAGTATAGATATCGAACCTTTCAGAAACTCCGGCTTTCATCGGTACACCGTTTCAGAAAACTCCCTTGTAGAAATAAGCGATGCCGCCGACGATGGCACTTTTGCGCGCGAAGAGCTGGTTACCGGTAAAAATTCCATTCGTTTTTATGCCGGTTTGCCACTTATGAACAGCCTTAAAAAAATTGTAGGCACCTTGCAGGTTTATGATACCGAAGTTAAAGAGCTGAGCCCCCGGCAAAAAACAGGGTTGCAACTCCTTGCCGAAGAGGTGATATCTTTATTAGAGGAACGCAGCCGGAAAGCCAACCCGCAAAATTTCGAAAAGCACTTTGAATTTTCTACAGATCTGGTATTCATAGGCGGCGACGACGGCTACTTTCAGCAAATAAACCCTGCTTTTGAAAAGGTTCTGGGCTGGAGCAAAGAACATTTGCTTACTACATCCACTTTCGATTTTCTTCACCCGGATGATGTGGATTCTACCAGTAAAGAACTAAATAAATTGCAGGAAGGCGGCCGCACAGTTAATTTTTTACAGCGCTTTAAAACCATTAAAGGCGATTACCGCACCATACAATGGACATCCACGCCCGAACTTTCGACCGGGCGAATATTTGGTATAGGCCGTGATGTGACCGAAATTCAGGCGCTTGAACTTGAATTGCGCAACACCAGGCAAATGCTGGAGCAAACCAACAAGGTGGCTAAGGTTGGTGGCTGGAGCCTTGATGTGGATTCTAAAAAAATTTACTGGAGTACAATAACCAAAGAGATACATGGCGTTCCTGACGATTATGAACCCGACCTGCTTACCGGTATAAATTTTTACAAAGAAGGAGAAAGCCGCGAAAAAATAATGAGTGCCCTTGAAGTGGCTTTTGCAGTAGGAAAACCCTGGGACCTGCAATTACAGCTAATCAACAACACCGGGAAGGCTATATGGGTAAGGGCCATTGGCAATGCAGAAATGGAAAATGGCGAATGCAAACGTCTCTTTGGCACCTTTCAGGATATTAATGATAGTAAGCTGGCAGAAATTGCCCTAAAGTTTTCGCTCGAACGCCAGGACGAGCTGAACCAGGTACTAAGTAAACAGATTGAACTGGTAAAAGTGCAGGACAAAACAATAGAAAAGATAAAGGAATTTAAGTTTATGACCGATGCCATACCCCAGATAGTGTGGACGGCATCGCCCGACGGATTTGCCGATTATTTTAATGAGCATTGGTTTTCTTACACCGGGTTAAGCACAGAACAATCTTTAGGCAGGGGCTGGCTTTCTGTTTTGCACCCCGACGACCTGCCGCAAATGAGTGCTGTGTGGCGCGACGCCATGGCGACACAGGAGCCTTTTGAGATAGAATATCGCTTTAAAAGCGGTGCCGGTAATAATTATAAGTGGCATTTAGGCCGTGGTATACCGATGAAGGAAAATGGAGAAGTAGTAAAGTGGTTTGGCTCTTCGACAGATATTGATGAATACAAGCGCGCGCTGCAGCTGGAGAACAGGATAAGCCAGTATGAAGATTTTAACCGCATAGTGGCCCACAACCTGCGCGGGCCATCGGGAAGTATAAAAATGCTGCTTAACCTTTTGGCTAAAGATGATTGCGATGTAATGGAACGCAGGGACGTACTCTCAATGCTCAAACAATCCAGCGATGTATTAAGCGAAACGCTTAACGAATTGATGAAGGTGCTTGAGGTGCGAAATAATCGCAACCTGGCATTTGATGATTGCAATGTTGAAGAAATTATACAAGGCACAGAACGTATGTTAATGGGCCAGCTCAAAGCAAAAGAGGCTATTATCACTTCTAATTTAGCAACAGATACGGTTAAATTTCCTAAGCTTTACCTGGAAAGTATCTTTTATAACATTATAAGCAACGCATTAAAGTACAGCAAAAGTAATGTACCGCCGCGTATAGCCATAAGCTGCGAACAGTTGAACGGGCGTACCCTGTTAAGGTTTAAGGATAACGGCCTGGGTATAGATCTGCAGCGGCATCAGCAAGACCTTTTTAAACTTAATAAGGTATTTCACCGTGGTTTTGATAGCAAGGGCGTAGGGCTTTTTATGACAAAAACCCAAATAGAAACCTTTGGTGGCCGTATTTGGGTGGAGAGTGAGCCCAATGTTGGTTCTGAGTTTTTTGTTGAACTTTAGGATCAAACCTTTTGTACAATATTTTTTATTTTGTCGTAAAGGTCGGCATAGTTAAACGGTTTGCTTAGGGCATCATTTATACCGCTGGCTACTATTTGATCTTTAATATCTTCTATCATTGAGGCTGTTAAAGCAATTATAAAAATATTCTTAAAGTGATCGCCATCCATGGCGCGTATATGCCTGGCAGTTTCGTACCCATCCATTACAGGCATTTGTAAATCTAAAAGTATAAGATCGTACTCATTAACCGCCACCTTGGTGAGCCCTATTTTACCGTTTTCGGCAACATCGCATGTTATGCCCCATTGCTGCAGATACTTTTTCAACAACAATACATTTAACGGGTTATCTTCTATTATTAACACCTTTATACCATCGAAAGCATTTTCCCGGGCGTGTTCCCGTCGTTCGGTACCTTTAATATTTTCGGGCCTGGTTTTTTCAAATTTCAGCTCAAATGAGAATACCGATCCCTTACCCGGTTTACTTTGCAACTGTATTTTGCCGCCCATCATTTCCACAAGGCGCTTAGATATAGCCAGGCCAAGGCCTGTTCCCCCATACTCGCGAGTAGTTTCTGAACTTGCTTGTGTAAAAATCTCGAAGATATATTCCTGTTTGTCTGCCGGGATGCCTATGCCTGTATCTGTAACAAAAAAACCGATAGTTGCATTTTCGGCGCTTTCTTCAATAAGGGTTGCTTTTACATCAACAATGCCTTGCCGGGTAAATTTAATAGCGTTATTGGCAAGGTTGCTAATAATTTGCCCAAGCCTTACCGAGTCGCCCAGTAAATGAGCAGGGATATTCTCGTCAATGGTAACCTTGTAGTTTATATCCTTACCCGCTGTAAACTGTTGTGTGGCATAATATATATTTTGCAGCAAGTCTCTCAAATTAAAGTTCACATGCTCAAAACTAACCATACCCTCCTCAATCTTACTCAGGTTCAGGATATCGTTAATCAGCACCAGCAAGTTATCGGCAGAATATTTTAACGGTTTAAGAAATTCTATCTGATCCGGGCGGGGGCTATCAAGCAGTAAATTGGTAAACCCAATAACTGCGTTCATAGGCGTCCGTATTTCGTGGCTCATTACAGACAAGAACCTCGATTTTGTTAATACCGCTTCTTCTGCTTGTTCTTTGGCACGTATCAGTTCTTCCTGTACACGTTTTTTTTCTGTGATCAGCTCCGTGTACATGATAATCCCGCCAACAATGTCGGCAGTTTCATTCCAGGGCCTTATCTCCCATCGCAGCCATTCTGTTTTGCCATCGCGCCTTACGAAACTATCTTCTTCCATACGGATCACCTCACCCTGCAGGCAGCGCCGCAAATATTCTTTCCAATTTCCGGGTATTTCAGTAAATACGTCGAAATGATTTTTACCTATTATAGATTTTATATCGAGATTATAAGAGGCCATCCAGATGGCACTGGCAGCCATATAGTTCATTTCGTGGTCGAACATGGCGATAGCTACCGGTGCCGAGCTGATGAATTTTTCCATCTGCTCTTTTCGCATCATTAGTTGTTCTTCCCTAATTTTATGTTCTGTAATATCCTGAAATACCCCAAACAGCCGCACGCATTTTCCATTTTCAAAATCGGCCTGGCCAATGGTACGCGTCCACAATTCCTGGCCACGGGCATTCACAACCTTTAGTTCCAGATCGTAGGCGGTTCCGTGGTGCAGCGCAAGATCTGCAGCGTGTACAAGCGCTTCCCTGTCTTTCCCTTCCTTAAAAAAAGTTGATGCGCTGCCACGTTTGGGCTCAAAATCGGGCTCAACTCCAAAAATCACCTTCGTAACTGCAGACCAGGTTACCCTGTCGGTTTCTACATCTAATTCCCAACCCCCTACACGTGCAACTTCATTGGTCTTTTCTAAAAGGTCTTTTGTCTGCAAAAATTGCTTATGCTCTTCCCGGCGCGAGGTTACATCGAGGTAAGTGCCGGTCATAAAAAGCGGCGTTGTGTTCTCCCACTGTACAATGCGCCCGGTAAAAATTAAATATTTGACCTTGTTATCTGGAAATTGCAGTCTCATTTCCTGTACAAACGGAGTTTTGGCATGGGTTTCTATATGCTGTTTAAGCTTGCCTATAAAAATTTGCCTGTCGTTCTCAAAAATTTTATTTAGCCATACCGGCTCTTGCCGCTCTACTTTACTGTTATAACCCAGTTGTTCCAGAAAATCAATATCATCAAAAGGCGTAGTGCCTTGCATATTCCAATCCCAGTAACCGGTAAGTATCTTTTCATTAAGTAAGTGGCGTACGTCCATTAATTGCGGCTCGGGATGGTTTTAGTATTGGAACGAAAATAAGAACTGAAAGTTACACTTTTAAAGAATAATTTAGTTCCGCTAAGCGAAAACTACTATAATCAATATGAATTAGTTTCGTAAAATTTAATGTTTGCAAAAAAGGCCGAAAAATCCGGCCTTCTTATTTTACTTAACAGATAATATTTAACCCCGCATTAAGTTCATTTGCTGCCCGTTCCAATCCGGGAATAGCAGCTTATTGTTATTAATTCGCAGATGTTTATCCGCTACTTCGCTAAACACGCTTCTAAAATCTGTAGTTACAGCAAGGTCGCGCCCATCTTCAAGGTTCTCCATAGTTAACGGTTTTACATCGCCGTAAACGTTGCCGCCCATGATACTGTTGCTGAGGATAAAATTACATGACGCACGGCCATGGTCTGTACCACCGGTGCCATTCTGGTGCACCGTGCGGCCAAATTCTGTCATGGTCATCACGGTAACATCATCCTGGTGCGCTTCCAGGTCATTCCAGAAAGCCATCATACTATTACTCAGGTCTGCAACGTTGCGGGCAAATATGCCATTTTCTGTACCCTGGTTAAAGTGCGTATCCCAACCGTTAGATTCGGCAAAGGCAACTTCCAGGCCTACATCCATTTTAATTAACTGCGCTATTTGCTTCAATGAATTACCTAATGCCGAATTAGGGTAAACCACATTATTTGCCGGGCGATAATTTTTTACGTCGGTTTTCTGAAGCATCTTTACGGCATCGAAACTTTCTTTACCAGTGCTTTTAAGCAGGCTCGATGAGGTTTGGTCGTAAAGATCTTCAAAACTTTTGGCCGCCATGTTTGCGCCTTGCTGGTTGCCACGCATCTGGATGGCAAAGTCATCAAGGTTACTAATGGCGACAGAGGGGTTATCGCCATAAAGCGACCGCGGCATGGCCGATGTTATACTCACCGCGGTAAACGGGGTAATGGCATCATGGCCTAACAAGCCTACAGCCCGGTTTAGCCAGCCGCTTGCGGTACCCTTGTTAAAGGGGGTGCCCGATTCCATGTAATCCTGCGCATCAAAATGTGAGCGTGTATTATTCGGCGAGCCAATTCCATGCACTATGCCTAAACGCTTTTCGCGGAACATAGGCTCAAAGCCCTTCATTGCCGGATGCAGGCCAAAACGCC
Source organism: Mucilaginibacter sp. (assembly GCA_965277245.1). Taxonomy (GTDB): domain Bacteria; phylum Bacteroidota; class Bacteroidia; order Sphingobacteriales; family Sphingobacteriaceae; genus Mucilaginibacter. The sequence goes on along the minus strand of OZ255719.1, from coordinate 446,627 downwards.
CATCAAGATCTATAAGCGGCAATCCATTGCCACTTTTTGCCGCAGTCATAAATAAATTAGGACGTGCTGCCTGTAAATTTTGGTCGGTAAAGGGGGTAACCGCCATTAAGCCATCCATAGCGCCGCGCTGAAATATACATACCAGCGTTTTTTTCTTTTTATATATGGGCGTAAACTTGTTGCTCGCTGCTGCCTCGGCAATAAACGCGGGGATACCTCCCATTAAACCTACACCAAATAGGGTTAGGCCTCCTGATTTTATAAATCCTCTTCTTGATAACATGATCGTATTATTTATAGGGGTTTAACGTCGTTGATATTCCGGTGAACCAATAATTACACCTACAACCTGTGCAAGCATGCTATTGTTACCCGCCGGCTGCATAGCCAATGTATTTTGCTGTTTAAGCTGAAAGCCCTGCTTCTTGTTGCCTATCTTTTCATTCATGGTATTATCTGCCATTAACGGCTCTTCTGTAGCGGCAGCAGTCTTTGCGCTTGCATCGTCTACCTTTTTCATCAGGTCTGGGTCGTTTAGCATGGGCGTAAGCCTTTTAATGGTTTCATTGAGGTTGCGCTGGGGCATGATCAATTTACCATAAATATTTAACGCAGCCTGGGCGCTTTCGGGTTCATGATGGTTATTTAAAGCCGCCAGGTCTACCCTTACACCCGGTATTCTGCCAGATGCAATGGCCAAACCAAAATTCATGCGGTTTAACAAAGCTCCTGTATTGATCCAGTATTGCCCCTTATCGGGGAAACCGGTTGGTGCCTGGTAGAAATACATTTTTTCGCCCATCTTTGTTATCCAGTTATACAACTGGTATGGCTGGCGTATATCTGCATGTAGTGCACGCACAGCGCCTATAGTAAGTTCGAACGGCGATTTTGTTTTTTCACGAACAGACGCAGCGCTCCAAAACTCGGGCGATGATACCATGGTGATCAACACCTGTTTAATATCACCATCTTCACTTAAAAAGGTTTTGGCCATCTTATCCAACAGCGTTTGGGGCGGTGTATCGCTTACAAAACGCACGGCAATTTTCCTGGTGATAAACTTTGCAGTAGCCTGATTATGCGCAAGCATACTTAACAACTGCACACCTTCATTGTAGCCACCGTCTGGGCCGAAGTGCTTTCCTAACACTATTTTTTCGCTTTTATCGTGCTTGTTGGGGTTAAACATAAAGTCGCCATCGTGTACAAAACCCCGGCTGGCCAACTGCTCGGGCGTAAAGCGGTTCAACATATTCTGCGCCATATTGCCGTAAGTACCCATGGGGTAAACCGTCCACCCGGTAAGCACTTTAGCGGCCTGGGTTACGTCTTGCTGGGTATAACCGCCGTCAACACCTAAGGTATGCAGCTCCATTACTTCGCGTGCATAATTTTCGTTAAGGCCCTGCGCTTTCTTTGCATTTTGCAATTTTTTAACCAGCTGGCCACGTTGTGTAGAATCGGCGACCGCGTTTTGCAAGTTCATCATAAGCCTGCGGCGCATCGGCGCATTAGCGTTGTTAGCCTGCATACCGGTATTGGCGGCAGAACTGCTAAAATTATCCAAATAGTAAAGCATAGCCGGCGACTTTGCCGTTGCCAGTAACAGATCATTAAACTTGCCCAACGCATTAGGCCGTATAACGTCGCGCTCGTAAGCCGGAATAAATTGCGAACAATCATTTTTGGTGATGGATACATTAAAATGATTAAACCAAAAACTGGTCATCACTTCCTGCAACTGGTTGTTGCTATAGGCGGCACGCAGTATTTTTTGATTAATGAACTGGCGAAAAAGTTCGCGCTCGGGCTTAAGGCCTTTTTGCTGCATATAAGCTTGTAATTCATCCTTGTAGGCTTTGCGGTCGGTCTTAACAGAATCCTTATTAACTGTACCATCCTTAACCGCCATACGTAAAATTTGGCCGGGCTTGGGGTACTCTTCGGCAATTTGGGTGTTGCTTAATTTTATGGCGTCGTAACCGCTCAACAACCGGTTTAAAGAATCGTCGGGAAGCCGGGCAGTTAATTGTTGCTGAAACCAATTTTCGAGGCCTTGTTTCTCCACCGCTTCAATTTCGTCGGGCGTAGCGCCGTATGTAAAACGGCTAAGCAAATGCGCAGCCGCCTGCCCTTCTGTTAAACCCGCCTGTTTATACGGAAATTTAAAAGTGTAACGGCTATGCACATCATTATAATAGGAAGAGAATAAAAATGCACCGGCAATGAGTAAAAATAACGCCGATAAATATTTTACGGAAGACTTCATAGGTACGTTTTCTTAAATGTAATAACAATCTGACTATTACCACCATTGCAAGGTTTAATCACATAAACTTTAAAAATTATGACAATTATATTTTTAAACCATTGCAAAAATTCACACTCCTAATGCTAAAATAAAAGAAATGAAAAAACTGATTTTAATACTAACAATGGCTGCCGGCTTAAGTGCTACCGCTCTTGCGCAGCCGCAAGCCAAATCGCCCGAAAAACGCGCTACGCATGTAACTAAGGTTTTGCAAAAAACACTTAATTTAAGTAATGACCAGGCTTTCCAGGTGCACTCCATCATGCTTACACAGGCCAACCGTGTTGATAGTTTGCGCAGTACATTAGCAGCTGCTAATAGTAAACCTAATAAACGTGCCATGAGAAATATTATGGCATCAACAGACCAAAACTTAAGCTTTGTTTTGAGCCCCGAACAACAAAAAGCTTACTATGGCTGGAAAGCCGAACGCAAAGAGAAGAAACAAGCAAAAAGAAACGGCACTGAGACCATGAGCGCCAACACCACACCAGAGCATGAGTCGTAGCTGGCGCTCCAAACCTTTTATTTAATTGTTTGTCATTTTAAAAAACCAAATCAAAATTTATATGAAAAAGATTCTAAAAGCATTTGCAATTGCGGCGTTAATTACCGTTTCTGCATCTGCAAGCCAGGCGCAAATTATTGTGCGCGTGAGACCGGCAGCGCCAAGAACAGTTATTGTAAGGCCACCTGCGCCGTCGCCCCGCCACGTATGGGTACGTGAAGACTGGCGCCCTGTTAATGGCCGCTACGTTTACGGTGGTGGTTATTGGGCTGCGCCGCCGCGTGCCGGTGCAAGGTTTATTGCAGGCCACTGGCGCAATACCCGCCGCGGCTCTGTTTGGATACCGGGCCACTGGGTTTAAATAACATAAAAGCCTTTCGTTAACAGCGGGAGGCTTTTTTCTTAAATACGGGTAGTTGAGTAAAAACTCATCGCATTTTCTTATCTTAAAACTTCAGGAATCGGTATATAGTTTACATAAGCCGCACGGAGTATTAATGAAATGAAAAAAATAACAATCAACTGCCTTCTGGCAGTATTTGCATACACCACGGCTTACAGCCAGGACACTGTTAAACCAACGGTTAAAAAGCTGCCACCTTACGTTTTAAACGGTGGCCGTTACAATATAACTATAGACAACGGGAAAATGACCGCCGTAAAAAATCCGAACTTCGATGAATCTAAAGTTCTCAAAAGACAGCTGCCGCATGACAACTTTACCCAAAAATTTGAGATTTTTGTTGATGGCAGTAATACTCCCATTATAAAGAAACATTTTATTGATGACCTTAATTCCGAATCATCTGTAACATCGCTTACGAAACAGGAGCGAATGGCAAAATACGGTTCCCGTGAACCCGTTGAAATAGTTCATTTAAAGTCGGGCGTTATAATATTTACCGCAGAACAACTTTTTACTAAATTTAAAGTTACTAAAGAAAATGCCGGCCTTCCGCTTTATCTCGATTACCGGCCAATTAAAAACCCGGAAGAGCTGATGGGTGTACCCGATGCCATTTTTAAAATAGAGGTAGTTACCGATAGCGACGGTGTGCGTTTTTTAAACATCATGACAAAAGAATGGAAAGAGCAAAACGACAAATACCCCAATCAAGTATACATTAGATAGCAGCTCTCGTAAAAGTTTGTAAGCGCCTAAACAAATCGCTTATCACTTTATGAAAAAATTAATACCTCCTAAACGGTTGGCTCGTTACTTTGCGACTGGACTCTTATTAACAGGCCTTCTTTTTTACGGCTGTAAAAAAAGAATTCAAAGGAACAGCCGAATTGAATAATCCGGTAATAAGTGACGCACAAACCTGGTATGAAAATGAATACCCTGGCAATCCCGTTTCCGGTAGCACATCTATATTAGGTTTGAAATCGACAGGTAACGGCCCTGTTGACTTTACCCAAAAGATTAAACCCGATTGGAAACATTTTGCCAATTATAAAAGGCTTGGTAAAGATGTAATTGAAATGCCTATTGACCCAAAGTATAATATGGGTGCCGAGTTTAAAAATATGACCGCCGGCACGGTTTACTCTGATAAGAAGTATAACCGTACCTCTTTCCTTTTGCTGAAACAAGATGGGGTTTATAAAGCCTATGTGATGATGATCATGGCAAACCCATTTTATGTAAATAATGACCTGAGCAAGCTGGATCATAACACCTACCAGAAACATGATGCCGACTTTACCGGGTTGGTATTATACTTTACACCAAAGGGGCGTTTTTTGGGTAGTTACACTTATGCAAGCGGGCAGTTGATTACACCTGCTACTAGTCAGGCAGCAGACCAGGTTCAAAGTACAACCGGCGCTGATTCTAAAGCTACAAATCAGGTAGCAGTACAAAGTGACTGTTTGGATTGGTATTTAATTACTACATATGATGATGGATCTCGGGATGCTGTTTATCTTGGTACAACATGTAATACCTCATGCCAAAGTACAAAAGGGGATGGATGCGGCAGCGGAGCAGGCTCTCCTAACGGTGGGGGCGGCCCGCCAGCAAGCCTGCCGCCAGCAACATGTGGTGGTGGCTCGGGCGGTGGTGGAAATATAAATCAATCGCTAAACACCATTAGATTAGCTTTTGTTGATAATGGCATGCCGCCGCCAACTGATCCTTGCAGCGCTCCTTCAGATGATACGATAATTACTTTAAAACTATCCAATTTACCGCCCAATCACACAACTGATACACAAAAAGCTAATATGTGCTTTTTTAAAACCATTGAGTGGTTGTCAGGGTATTTTGGTGGAAACGTCAACTATTTTGAGGCATATACTTATTATGGTGCATATTATCAATTAAGTACAACGGACTTTGATCAAATTACACAAACTGGCCCATTATTGCCCGCTGATGTGACCGGTTATTTGTCCCACTATTTTAGCGTTCTACATGCCGATCCTGGGATAGATATTCAACAACAAATAAATTTAGGTTATCCGATGATGGCTGCAATAGTTTTCAGTGATGGTACTGGCCATGAAGTGATGCTTACCGGTTATAATAATACAACTGGTCAAATTCAATATTTTGATCCTGCACGAGGGGTGTACGATTTTCAGCCTGCTACTTCGTTCGCAAATATTTACATAATTTACAATAAAAGTTAATACGACCATGAAAAATTTAATAACAATTATAATCGCGGTAACATTTGCAACCTACTGCCACGCCCAAAAAATTTCGCATGAAAATCTTAAAATAAGAAGTAGAGGAAATGCGTTATTTATTGCATTGTTAGCCGATGGTTCAGAAATAAAAACTCGGGATTTAGTGATCTCAATGAATGAGATAGTGGTTAAAGGTTCGTCATTAGTTGCTGGAGATAAAATTCCACTGTACACTGATGATAAGACTATTACTACTGTATTTATTTATAAAATTTTGCCAGATGTACATTTAATGACTTTAACACAAATATTCAATAAATATCACATTGACGAAACGTATCGTAGCTACAAAATCTTGGAAGACGATTGCGAAATAATTGAGAAGGACAATGTGTGGTTAAGCGAAGGTATAATAGATGAGATTATTGTTTATCCAAACCAGCAATATTTAAACATCCGCACTAAAATGTACCAATCAGGTAGAAAATATGAAAAGGACGTAGAAGCACAACGCTTAAAGAATATTGAATTTTATAAAAAAAATCATTCAAATAACCAGTAAACGAAATAAACATAAAGACCTTGACAAGAAAAGCCTTCCGTTGGTAGCGGAAGGCTTTTTCATTTATGCTCAAAAACGATCAATAGTACTTATCTTTCTATATTGTTTGGCCTGCTGTAAACCAACTGCATTACATTGATGTTGCGCATGGCAAACGCGGCTTCGCAATAGCACAAATAATAGTTCCACTTGCGGATGAATTTATCATCGAAGCCGAGCGGCTTTACTTTTTTAAGGTTGGCGTTAAAGGCATCATACCACATTTTTAAGGTAGTGGCATAATCAAGGCCCATATCTTTCAGGTCTACCATGGTCATATCGCCGGCCCGGTTTACAGCCTTGTTAATAGCCCCGACCGATGGAAGTAACGAACCCGGGAAAATATGTTTCTGGATCCAGTCCACACCTTTGCGCAGGCTGTTGTAACGCGAATCGGGGCTGGTAATTACTTGTATAGCCAGGATGCCTGTTGGTTTCAGCATTTCATGGCAACGGCGGAAATATTCGCCAAGGTATTTATGGCCAACCGCTTCCAGCATTTCTACCGATACGATCTTATCGTAAACACCGTCCATTTGGCGGTAATCTTTCATTAATATTTCCACCCTATCGCTTAAGCCTTCAGCTTCCACACGTTCACGCGCCAGTTTCAGTTGTTCTTCTGATATAGTGAGCGACGTTACTTTGCAGCCGTAGTTCTTGGCCATATAAATGGCGTTGCCGCCCCAGCCGCTGCCTATCTCTAACACATGGTCTGTAGGTTTAAGGTGCAGCTGGCGGCTTAAACGCTCGTATTTTGCGTATTGCGACTCTTCTAACGTGATACCTTCTTTGTAAAAATATCCGGCCGAATAAGTCATTGTAGGGTCGAGGAAAGTTGCAAAAAAATCGTTATTCAGATCATAATGTTCTGAAATATTTTTGCGCGATCCATCAACCGTGTTTTCTCTTTTAGAATGAAATAATTTGTTAAACCCTTTAAGGATATTAAGGGCTATCGATCTGCTTTTACTTCCTGATACTACCGGCGTATTGTCGATATTAAGTAGCACCCATTTAATCACGTTGGTAATGTTGTCTGTTTCCCAGAGCCCGTCTACATACGCCTCGCCGAAACCGATATCGCCGTACATGATAATGCGTTTGTAAAACTCCTCATCCACAATATACATGCTTGCACTAATATTACCTTCACCGGTACCTAATGTCATACTTTCGCCGCTTGGTAAAGAAAGAAAAAGATGACCTTTATCCATTCGGGCAAGTACATCTAAAACTATGTTCTGATAAAAACTGCTGCTTTTTCGTACAAGTGTGAGAGTTTCTGACATCGTCGTAATATTTTCGGTTGTAATCGTGATTTAATATATGTACGGAATTTATTTATCTAAAAGTTTTTATCATTTACATTATTTTGGCTCATAAACGCGATATACTCCTTTCTGGAGATGAATTTCTGCGTCCTTCTTGTGAAACGGGATCTTTTTTAACCACAATTTTAAAGCCTGCCAGTGTATCATGGCCATCACTTTAATTGTGATGAGCGGAAAACTGATGAAATATAAAAATAATTTCACATCTGTAAGCTCAGCTTTACCCCCGTGCAGCGTACTGGTGAAAAAACGGCGACCTTCTTTATTAAAATCATCTATCCTGATGTTCAGTTTATCGCCGGGTACCTGCAGGTTAAAGTCGAAATTGGTATCCATATCAATAAACGGCGACACATAAAAGTATTTAGTTGTATTAAGATGAAAACTATCATCTGTTTGGGTGCCCATGCCTAAAAAGTATGGCTTCATTTCATGGTAGGTATTGCAAACCTCAACGATGCTGCAAAAAGGCTCGCCCTGTTCATTATAGCAAAAATAGAACGATACGGGATTGAACTGGTAGCCTAAAGTAGCGAGGTTGGTAAGCAGCATAATTTTGCCGTTGCCAATTTCAACTCCCTGTGTTTTAAGATAATCTGTTATCTGTTGGCGTACGTTTTTTGAAGTGTCGGGATTGCCGGCGGGGAGTTGTAAATGATCCTTATCTCTGAAATTGAAAAGATTGAACCGGTTGCGGCTCATTAGTTTCAATTTTTTATGCAGCCCGTCAATCTCATCCAGATCGAGGTAGAACATAAAAACATCGTAGTAAAAACTGTGCTGCTTTGGCTCCAGCCGGTTGTGCATTACGCGGGCTTTGTACAAACAGGAATTTATCGGAGCGTTGTTCATACCCTTATATACGGCTTATACCGCCGGATGGATTATTTTATCGTCATATACAGGTTTACCAAGCAAATGCGACGATAGCTGAACCGCGCTTGCAAAGGCATCTTCATGAAAGCCATATTTGAAATAGCTTCCACAGAAATATACCGGGCCGTTCTCATTCAGTTTGTGCAGTTCTGCCTGTGCATTTATGGCAGGTACGTCAAATAACGGGTGCTCATAATCCAGTTCTTTAATGATCTTGCTTTCGTCGATATCCTTATGCGGGTTAATAGAAACAAAGTAATTCTTCTTTTCTGATACACCCTGCAGTTTATTCATCCAGTAAATAGTGCTGGGCTGCAGTTTGCCGCCCTCTTCTTTTATCCGGTAATTCCACGCACTCCAGGCGAGCTTGGCCTTGGGCATAATGCTTTCGTCGGTATGCAGGGTTGCCTTGTTATACTGGTATTTAAAGTTGGAGAGTAAGCGTTGCTCGCAGTTTTTGGGCTCATCTAACAGAGCCAATGCCTGGTCGCCATGCGTTGCAATGATCACCCGGTCGAACGTCTCGCTCGTGCCATCTGATGCATGAACGGTGGCTTTACCATTCTCACGGGTCACGTTTATTGCTTTGCGGTTAACGTATATCTTATCTCTAAATGGTGCTATCAATATTTCGCGGTATGCCTGGCTGCCTTTATCTAAGGTATACCACTGGTGTTGTGTATCCAGCCCTAAAAAACCGTGGTTAAGGAAGAAGCGGATGAGTGTGACAGCAGGAAAATCGAGCATCTGCTCCATTGGCGTGCTCCACACTGCCGAGCTCATGGGTACCAGGTACTTCCACAGCATTTCTTCCCCAAAATTAAACTCGCGGATGTATTGGCCGATTGAGTAGTCGGCATATTTGGGGTCGTCTATTATCTTAACGCTTTCTTTATTAAACCTGCCGATCTGCATCAGCATTTTAATGTATTTAAGGCTAAAGATGTTCTTTCGCTGTGCAAAAAGATGGTTAACACTCGAACCGGCGTATTCCAAACCGCTTGGCACATGTTGAACGCTGAACGACATATCTGTTTTTTTTACAGGCGCGTTTATTTCGGCGAACAGTTTGCAAAGGTTGGGGTATGTATTATAGTTAAACACCATAAAACCGGTATCTATGTAAACCAGACTGCCATCTTCATCAACCGTTACGGTATTGGTATGGCCGCCTATGTAGTCGTTTTGCTCGTAAAATGTAAGGTCTGTTTCGTGTTGCAGAAAATGCCCGCAGCCCATGCCGGCAATACCGGTGCCTATAATGGCGGTTTTACCGCTCATCCCCCTAAAGGGAGAGCTATTAATATCAATTGCCATTTATTTTGTAATGGTGTTTAAAAAAGTCTCTATCGCAAAAGTAGAAAGCTGCCCGCCGGGGCCATTTAAGCTATAATCAAAGCCGTGCGTGGCCCATGGAAGTTTTAGCCAGTAATGCGGCACATCAAACTTGCTTAGTTTTGCGTCCAGCTTTTGGCTGTGGATGGGTGATACCAGCACATCTGTACCGCCATGGATTAATAACGTGGGTGGCGATTGCTTGTCTACGAATTCTATAGGCGAACTGTTGAAATATTTTTGCGGCACATCTTTATACTGCCCGCCAACATAATTGCCCATTACCTTGCGCGAGTCCATAATTAAGGGGTTTGATGGGATGGAATATCCCCACACCATATCGGCGGGGCCGTAAAAATCAACCACCCCAATTATAGATGGGTCATGCATGGTATAAGCGGCCAGCAAGGCTATCTGTGCCCCTGCCGAGCGGCCGATCAATACAAATTTATTTGTATCTATATTCAGGCTGTCGGCATGGGCACGTAAATATTTCAGGCAGTTTTTAATATCCTCAACCGGCGCGGGCGTTTGGTATTTGGGCGCCATGCGATAGTTTATAGCTGCCACATTGTACCCCAACTTTGCCAGTACAGGGTTTAATTCGGGCAACTGATGGCTATCTCCGCTGCTCCATGAACCGCCATGCACCATAATTATACACGGCCTCTTACCTGAAATGCCTGAGCCATAATAATTGAGTTTAAGTGATGTATCGGCATATTTAACGTAAGTATGCACATTAAAAACTCCGTCTTTTGCCGATGAGAAAAGTTTAAAAAAGCTAAAGGATTTTTGTGCCGGGAAAAGCGTTTTATGCGGCATGTTAAATACCTGGTTCATATCGGCCTTAATATTGGCAGCTACAAAATAAGCCCTCATAATTGGTGAGATGCAAAGCGCTATAGTAATAATTCCTAAAATGGTACCCGCTGCTCTGTAAGTAGTTACCCAAAAGCCCCATACCGTTAATATGGTTGCAGCGGTTGTAAATATGAGCGGGTACTCTGTAATTAGTATGGCAGCTATCCAAAAATAGTAAGCCGGCGCCTTAAAAACCGTTAACAGGGAGAACAGAAAAAGCAGCAGGATGAGGATAAACCTTATCATTTTTGTGTTTTATGGAACAGATAATGGCTTACTATCCACTCGTTTCCGTTGTTAAAATTCCAAAGCTCGGCACAGGCCATATAAAATAAACGCCAGTAAACCCACCATTTTGTGGCCTGGTCTTTACCATAGGTTTGCTCAAATAAAGGCATAATTTCCTTCTTGTGCTTGTCCATATTGCTTAACCATGCCTCAGATGTTTTGCCGTAATTGGTGCCGTTAACGTGCCAGTGTTTTTCTACAACCAAATCGTCATTAAAATAAAACATCAGGTCGTCGCTGGGCATAATACCACCGGTAAAAAAGTATTTGCTCATCCAGTCGGTCTCGTCAATTACTTCGAAAAGATAAGCATATTCTTTATGCGTAAAAATATGGATCCACAATTTACCGTCGGGTTTCAGGAATGAAGCCACTTTTGCCATAAGCAACTGATAGTTGCGCATGTGCTCAAACATCTCTACAGATACCACCCTATCAAACTTTTCGTCGATGGCAAATACATTAATATCGGCAGTGATCACGGTTAAGTTCATGATGCCACGCGCGCGCGCCTGGCCATCAATATGCTCTTTTTGTGTGCGGGAATTTGATACCACCTTAAATGCGCTGCCAGGGTATTTCGCCGCCATAAACAGTGATAGCGACCCCCAGCCGCAGCCAAGTTCCAACACCTGCTGGCCGTTCTGCAACTCTGCGCGCTGGCAGGTAAGCTCCAGCATATCGTCCTCAGAGGTATCAATATCGGTCACACCCGGTTTCCAGTAGCCTGAAGAGTATTTGAGATTTTTGCCTAAGCAGTACTGGTAAAACCGGGTGGGTACTTCATAGTGCTGTTCGTTTGCATCGGCAGTATTAACCGCTATTGCAGAGGCTTTTAACGTGGCTATCAGCTCCATTAAATGCGCTTGCTGCTCTTCTACACCGCCTTTATTTTCGTCGGCTAAGCGCTGCTTTAAAAGCTTGCGTATACCCTGGCGAAGTAACACGTCGGGAACGTTATCGTTTTCTACTAATTTATCGTACCACATAAAATTGGGAAGGGCCTAAATTGTATTGTAAAGTATTAATTATTGATTGCTTATTTAAATATCATTACGTGTTTTACAACTTTATGGATTGCAGGGCGGCAAATTTTACCGTTTTTTTTAAAAACATACCGTTCGGTATGTTTTGTATGGCGCATTTATGACAGCACCAAAAATTTGCACAAACCGTCCATTTTTGTCCAGTTTTTGCACGATCGGGCAGGCTGTTTCAGAGGCAAAAATTAGGGCCTAATTCTAAAACATACCGGTCGGTATGTTTTGCGTGACGAGATTTTGGCAGTGGAATTTATAAAAAAAAAGGTGTCATGTTGAGGCCGCTCCAGGCATGGTGTAAGGGGCCTGCCCGCTATGTTTTGTGCGGCCTCAACATGACAGCCTTCGCACTCCTGGGCTATCAGAGTCATACTTATTTTAAGTGCTCTTCACGGACGGCATCACTCCCTATAGTATCTGACAAACTCACTCTTCCGAGGAGTTAAATTCATAAATAAAAAAACATGCACTATTCGTCTCCTTTAGGGAGCCGGCGGATCCACGGTACAAACACACTCGTGCTCGCCTGGTACCTTTTAAAAGCCTCACCTTTAGAACGTAATGATTGCGCCTCGGTAGTTGGTATACCGGTTACCTTTAACAACAAATAAAGTATTATTGCCGGGCTAATTATTGCCAAATAACCATAAGGCGAACCAAGTGCAAATATGAAGTATGACATCCACATCAGCCATTCGAAAAAGTAGTTAGGGTGCCGCGAGCAATGCCAGAGACCCCTATCGCAAACCTTGTCTTTATTTGCCGGGTCTTTTTTAAAGGCAGCAAGCTGCGCATCGGCAGTAGCTTCGCCTATTACGCTTATAAGCCAGATGGCAAGCCCTGCGTATTCAAAAACACCTAAATTGGGACCGGGATTAACGGCAGCAATAAAAAAAGGGATAGCCAGTATCACATTAGATATGCCCTGAAACTGGAAAAAGAAAAACATCTTCAGCTCGGCGCTGTTGCCCCACTCTTTGCGGATGTGCGCGTAACGCGGTTCTTCTTCGTGCAAGTGTTTTAACACGCGCAGTGCCAGGTGTGTACCCAATCGCGCCCCTGCCAGGATAACCATGCTGCAGATCATGATCCTGCGCGTTGCAAAACCGTTTGCCACCAGCAAAAGTATAATGGCAATTACCGGGAAATTGTACGACCAAAAAATGTCTACAACGCCGGCATTCTTAATTTTATAGGCCCATAGCCAAACCAGTGCCATAATAACACTGCAGGTTATCAGGCTTACCACCACCAAAAACCAAACCGAATGATCATCCATTTTTCAAGAGCAATTCTTTAACGCCTTCGCCGGGTTTAAGCTTAAAAAGCTGTATAAGCACGTAGCCGCAACTCGCTATGCTGCCTAAAGCGAACAACAGCACAAACCACAGTACTTTTAAAGCCATGTACTTTTCTTTGTAACAGATCCAAAGATAAACGATCAGGATATTGGCATAAAAATCCCACAGGGTTGCGTGCATCCATGCCGTGCCAAGGCTATCCCACTCCTTAAAAAGATTATGTGCTATAGAGGTAGATATTACCACATAGCACATCCAAACAAATATTACGCTGAAAATAATCTTCAAAAAAGTGATCATATAATTTAGGTTTTCCGCAGGCGGATGATATGCAATTTATGCATTAATTTAATAATAGGATACGATGGGTCAAACTCGAACCAGCGCTGCGCAAAGTTTACATCATTTGGTTTTTTATGGTGGTTATTTTGAAACAGTTCGCCCATCATTAAAAAATCTATCGGCAGCATATTCTTACTATGGTCGTCGTTATCATGGTTGCTATAGCCATATTTATGGCCGCACCAGTTAACAATAGCACCATGTAAAGGGCCCATTAAAAAGTGGATTGGCAGCAATAAAAACATCCACCAGTGGGTAGCAAATACAATATAAAACGCGGTGTAAAAGGCTACAAAGCTTAAGCGGGTAACCCACAAATCGCCAATACGGTCAAGCAATGCCCAGGTTGGGTAACGGTCTATAAACTGCGGCTCGGGCTCGGTTTTATACTGCAGGTAGTTAAAGTAAATATTTTTGGTTTGCATCATGAGGCCCCAAACATCTTTGATGAAATGCGGCGAATGCGGGTCTTTCTCGGTATCGCTGTAAGCGTGGTGCATGCGGTGCATAATGGCATACGCACGCGGGTTTAAGAAAGATGAGCCCTGGAAAATAAAAGTGAGGAAATAGAACACCTTTTCCCAAAACCCGTTCATCCTGAACATTTTATGCGAGGCATAACGGTGCAGAAAAAAGGTTTGTAAAAACAGGGAGAAAAACCAGTGGCTAAGAAAAAACAGAATAATGATCATTTGACTGCAATATGAATATAATGAAGCGGGGTGATCTTCGGAACTTTGAAACTATTTGGAAGATTTAATATATGCTAAAGCCTTTTCTACGTGGCCTTTACCTTCCATCATGGCACTGTACTGGTAAACAATTTTACCATTCATGCCTATTATAAATGTTTCGCGGCCGGTCATGAAAAACTTGCCCTTTACGCCAAACAGGTCGAGCACACGGTTACCCGGGTCGCTAAGCAAAGTGAAGGGTAATTTATAATGATCGCGAAACTCTTTATGGCTTTCTACCGTGCCATTGTTGATGCCGATAACCTTGGCGCCGGCACTGGTAAAATCATTAAAGCTATCACGGAAAGAGCAGGCTTCTTTTGTGCAAACCATACTCTCGTCCTTTGGGTAAAAGTAAACAACCAACACGTGTCTGCCTATTTCGTTCTTCATATCGAATGTTTTTCCATCCTGGTCGGTTAAGGCAAAGGCTGGTGCCGGGTCGCCAACGGCTAAATGTTTTTGCGCTTTAGCGGCAGTTAACATTAAAAAAGGCAGGGCTAATATCAGTAGGTATTTCATATGTATGCTTGTTATAACATTACATACGGTAAATGGTTGGCCAATGGATTGAAATTTGATTATTCCCTGTCGATTAAAGCCCTCCCCCCGGGGAGAGCTGGGAGGGGCTTGCTAAAATATCAGTACCAATGTACCGCTAATGATCAGCAATGCACCAGCGGTGTTTTTCCACGTAAGGGGCTCGCCCAAAAATACTACAGATAATACGATAGCCAGGGCAACGCTCAGCTTATCTACCGGCGCCACCTGCGATACCTCACCAAGCTGTAATGCCTTGAAATAAATATCCACGATAAGCCGGTTGCCAAACCCGAAAGAACTATGAAGATCCAGTTAACACGGGTAAGGTTAGTGATACCACCCTGGCTGCCCCTGAACAAAACAATACTCCAGGCAACAATAAGTATCACCACCGTTCTTATGGCCGTTGCCACATTGGTATCAACCCCCTTTATGCCCACTTTGGCAAAAATGGCCGTGAGGGCCGCAAAAAAAGCTGATAAAAGCGCGTATATCCACCACATGTTTATAAATTTAAAAGGCCCGAATTTAACGATAGTTTTCTGTGGAAATATTGTAGCGGTTACAAGACAGATGCAAACAGAATTTCTCCAGTTTTAATGGTTAATTTTAAAACGATTATGAAGTTATTGATCGTTGAGGATGAGCAGGGCCTGCGCGAAGGTATGCAGGCATACTTTACCGAGGCGGGCAACATCTGCGAAATAGCTACAGATTACCAGGCCGCGCTGCAGAAGGTTAAAATGTATCGCTACGATTGCATTTTGCTTGATATTACGCTTCCCGACGGCAATGGAATAGATATTCTTAAACACCTAAAGGGTAAAGGGCATAACGATGGTATACTCATTATCTCGGCCAAAAACTCGCTCGACGACCGCCTGCAGGGGCTTGATCTTGGTGCCGATGACTACCTGGTGAAACCCTTTCACCTGTCGGAATTGAGGGCAAGGGTAACGGCCATAATCCGCCGTAAATCATACAACGGTAATAACCAAATGGCTTTTAATGAAATTGAGATAGACCTGCAGGGTAAAACTGTGGCTGTTGCCACAAATGCAGTAAAGCTTACCCGCAAGGAGTTTGCACTGTTGCTTTACTTTATTGCCAACAAGGGCAAAGTAGTCTCAAAAAACGCAATTGCAGAACATTTGTGGGGCGATGAGTTCGACATGTCTGATAATTTTGATTTTATATATTCACACATCAAAAACCTGCGTAAAAAACTGGTTGATGCAGGCAGTAAAGATTACATACACGCTGCTTATGGCATGGGTTACAAGTTTTCTGATCAATGAGGCTGTTTACCAGATATAACCGCATAAACCTGTTAACCACAGTGATAGTAATGCTTTTTATGGGCATTATTTACTATTACGTGGTAAGTATTATACTTACTAGTAAAGTAGATAAAGACCTGGTTATAGAAGAAAACGAAGTTTTTCAGCATGTTGCAGCCAATCATAACTTACCGGAGGTTTATAAATCAGACGATCAGGCCATTAGTTTTTCGCTTACAAACGGAACAAGGGTTAACCGGCGGTTCATAGATACTACTTTTTGGAACGGAAAAGAAGACGAGTCGGGCCGGGCACTTATAAGCGCGGTTAAAGTGAACACCAGAAATTATCGTGTTACCATTATAGAATCGAAGGTAGAAACCGAAGACCTCATCCGTATCATCTTTGGCATAACCATAGCTGTTATCTTGCTGCTGGTATTAAGTTTGTTTATAATTAACAGGTTTATCATCCGCAGGTTATGGAACCCTTTTTATTTTATTTTAACTAAGCTAAAGAATTTTAATATTTCTGATAAGGGGCCTACATTTTTCCCTCCGTCTGATACAGACGAGTTTAACGAATTGGGAAATGCAATTAGCAGCATGGCCTGTAAGGCTAAAAACGATTACCAGGAATTAAAAGCTTTTACAGAAAATGCCTCGCACGAGTTGCTTACCCCTATTGCCGTTATTAATACCAAATTGGATACGCTTTTGCAAACCGGGCAGTTTGATGAGCCGCAAGGCAGGATATTGAGCGACTTATACGAATCTGTGTCAAGGCTAACCAGGCTTAATAAATCGATGCTGTTGTTAGTGAAAATAGAAAATAACCTGGTAAAGGACGATACAGATATTAACCTTAAAATTGCGGTAGAAACCGTGCTTGGCCAGCTGCATGAATTGTATGCAGATAAAAGCATAACCGTTACGCGTAATCTTGCTCAAAAACATTTATACATCAGCAGGTCATTAACAGAGATATTGCTTAATAACATTTTAATAAATGCAATAAGGCATAACTATGCAGGTGGTAACATTGATGTTTTACTTACAGAAACGGAACTGGTTATAAAAAACACAGGTAAAGAACAGCCGCTTAACCCCGGCCAAATTTTCGAACGTTTTAATAAATCATCGCATTCAGAAGGTACCGGGCTGGGGCTTACCATAGCTAAACAGATATGCGAAAACTATGATTTACCGCTTATTTACCGGTACGAAACGCCCTACCATGTAATGACAATAAAATTTTAGCTTTTACATTATAAATGGAGGATATACATTTACTTAGTATTGCCGTTTAACAGTCAATGAAATACATTTTCAGCCTTTTACTTTTCGTTTTTATACAGCAGGCGGTACGGGCACAGACCTATAACCTCGATTATTATACCGGCCAGAGTGTGCAAAACAGCCCCCTGCTTAAAGATATTAATAACCAGATCCTTATTGCACAGCTGGATAGCCTGCGTATAAGGGCGGGCTTTAAACCACAGGTAAATTTTAATGGCGGTGGCTTGTATGCCCCGGTTATACGTGGTTACGGTTATGCCGGCGCCATTACCAACAACCAAACGCTTGACGGCTTAATAAGCGTTAACAAAAACTTTATAGGTAAAAATTATGCCAATGCCCAGTTTTACGGTTTGCAGCTACAGCGCGACTCGCTGGGCAATGTTTCCAAGCTTTCGGAGCAGGACCTGCGCAAGAGTGTAATTTCTCAATATGTGACCGCCTACGGCGACCTGCAACAATACCGTTTTAGTAAAGAGGTGGTACAGCTGCTAACTACCGAAGAGGAGATATTGAAGAAATTAACCCGCGCCAACGTTTACCGGCAAACGGATTACCTTACCTTTTTAGTTACCCTGAAACAACAAGAGTTACAGGTTAAGCAGGCCATGCTGCAGTATAAAAATGATTTTGCAATTCTTAATTACCTCTCCGGTGTGCGCGATACTGTCTTTAAAGAACTGGCCGACCCAAACCTCAGCAAAGCCAGCCTGCCGGCGGCTGCCACGAGCATATTTTTTAAGCAATACCAGCTGGACAGCCTGCGGTTCAGGAATGGCCGGAAATTGATAGATTACAGTTACCGCCCGCGTTTAAACGTTTTTGCCGATGCTGGTTATAACACCGATTTTAGTGATATGCCGTATAAGAATTTCGGCAGCAGCGCAGGGTTTAGCCTCATAGTGCCCATTTATGATGGCGGCCTCAGGAAATTATCATACAAACGGTTGGCGCTCGAAGAGCAAAGCAGGCAAAACTATAAGCTGTTTTTTACCAGTCAGTACCGGCAGCAAATAGACCAGTATAACCAGCAGATAGCCGAGAATGAACGGTTACTGGTTGATATTAACGAGCAGATAAAATACACCGAGAGCTTAATAAAGGTTGATACCAAGCTTTTGGAAACAGGCGATCTTAAAATCTCAGACCTCATCATTGCCGTTAATAATTATCTGTCGGTAAAAAACCTGCTTACGCAAACTACCATCAGCCGCCTTCAATTGATAAATCAGTTTAATTACTTTAACCGATAGCATGAGATCCCTTCCTTATCCCGTAAAATTTATCATTATCATATTAAGCCTGTGCACCGGCCTGCTGGCCTGCAAAAACGGCCAAAAAGCAGGAGACGACGAAGATGCCGCCGTAAAATCGCAAACCCCGGTAACGGTTACGAGTATTGAAGAAGCGTCGTCGCTGGCTAATTACATAGACCTGAACGCAACATCCATTTACCTCCGCAAAAATTATGTAAAGGCAAATACTATTGGTTATATCCAAAAAAGCTACATACAGCCCGGCCAGTATGTAAGCAAAGGCCAGCTCCTGTTCACCATTAAAACCAAAGAGGCGCAAAGCATTGGTAATACCATTAACGTGCTCGATACCACGTTAAGATTTTCGGGTGTTAATAGGATCAGGGCATCGGCAAGCGGTTATATAACCCAATTATACCACCAAACCGGCGATTATGTGCAGGATGGTGAGCAACTTGCTGTGATAAACGAGAGCGCAAGTTTTTGTTTCCTGCTGCAACTGCCGTATGAATTATTGAACATCTTAAAACTTAACCAAAGTGTACCATTAACTTTACCGGGCGGGCAGCAATTAAATGCTACCGTAGCATCGCTAATGCCGGCGGTAGATACAGCCTCCCAAACGCAGGGCATAGTGCTTAAGGTGACCAGCAACAACCCCATCCCCGAAAACCTGGTGGCCAAAGCACACATCATCAAAACAGAAAAAACAAACACTACTGCGCTGCCAAAATCGGCGGTGCTGGCCAACGAAACGCAGACCGAGTTTTGGGTCATGAAATTGATGAATGATAGTACAGCCTTAAAAATACCCATTAAAAAAGGCATTGAAACTAATGATAAGATAGAGATTCTCTCGCCCAGGTTTAATCCTAAAGATCGTATCGTGGTAACGGGTAATTACGGGCTTGCAGATACCGCAAAAGTTAAGGTGATAAAGCAATGAAGTTTTTAGATAACTTTTTTATATCGCACAAAAAGCCCATTGCCTTAATATTGGGATTAATCATTTTGGGTGGCGTATATTCTTATACCAAACTGCAAACATCGCTTTTCCCCGAAATTACCTTCCCGAAAATTAAGATCATTGCCGATGAAGGCCTCCAGCCGGTTAACAAAATGATGGTAACGGTTACCAAGCCGCTGGAGAACGCTGTAAAACAGGTGCCCGATCTGCAATATGTGCGCAGCATAACCAGCCGCGGCAGCTGCGAGATCTCGGCCTTTATGAACTGGGATGCCGATATAGACCTGAGCGAGCAACGCATAGAGTCGCGCATTAACCAGATTAAAAATGACCTGCCGGCCGATGTGAACATCACCGTAGAAAAGATGAACCCCTCTATACTGCCGGTAAGCGGTTATACTTTAGAGAGTCATGACCTTTCGCCCATAGAACTGCGGCAGTTGGCTACGTATACTATAAAACCTTATTTATCGCAGGTTTCTGGCGTATCAGAAGTGCGCATCATAGGCGGCAAGGCTAAAGAATACTGGCTGGTATTGAACAGGCAAAAGATGAGCACCCTGGGCCTAACTCCCGATATGATAACCAATACGCTGGCTCAAACCAATTTCATCAGATCTGAAGGTTACCTGGCAGATTATAAATTGCTTTATTTAACCATTACAGATGCTTCTGTAAACACCAAAAACCAACTGGCTAACCTGGTTATAAGCAATAACCGCAAGCGGGTAGTGCAGGTAAAAGACATTGCCGATGTGCAGATAAACCCGGGAATTGAATACACTAAGATTAATGCTAACGGCCACGAGGGTGTGCTTGTAGCCGTGATAAAACAACCTAATGCCAACCTGGTAGAATTATCGAAGGCTATGGATGCGCAGGTGTTAAGCCTGCAGAAAATATTACCTAAGGGCGTTACCATAAGGCCCTATTATGTACAGGCCGATTTTGTGAACGAAAGCGTAAAAAGTGTAACCGATAGTTTGTGGATAGGGCTGGCGCTGGCAATTGTGGTGGCTGTAATTTTCCTAAGATCGGTAAAGGCAAGTGCCGCTATACTCATAACCATACCGGTTACGCTGGCGCTAACCCTGCTGGTGCTTTACGCCAAGGGCTATACCTTTAACATCATGACGCTTGGTGCCGTGGCTGCAGCCATTGGGCTCATAATTGACGACGCCATAGTGGTAGTAGAGCAGATTCACCGCACCCACGAAGAACACCCCGATGAGCCAACTATGAACCTTTTGCAAAAGGCGATAGACTATCTATTCCCGGCAATGGTGGGCTCTTCTGTTAGTACCATTGTTATTTTTATTCCCTTTATGCTCATGAGCGGCGTTGCCGGCGCCTATTTTAAGGTGATGACCAATACCATGATCATTACGCTCATTTGCTCGTTCTTTGTTACATGGATAGGTTTGCCGGTTATTTACCTCATGCTATCGCGCAACAAGCCAAAAACTATCAGTGCTAAAAAGGAGGGAGTACACCAAGTTAAACGGCAAAAGTGGGTATCGTTCTTTATCCTGAACCCGATAGTAAGCGTGGTGATCATTGTTGCGTTTATGGCTATCATCGCGTTTATCCCGTCGGGGCTTGCAACCGGGTTTTTACCCGATATGGATGAAGGCAGCATTGTGCTGGATTATACATCGCCGCCGGGTACCTCATTAGAAGAAACCGACCGCATGCTGCAATCAATAGAAAAAATTATTGTAAAAGAACCCGGGGTAGCTGCTTACTCGCGCCGCACGGGTACGCAAATGGGTTTCTTTATTACAGAACCTAATACCGGCGATTACCTGATACAGCTAAAAAAAGGGCACGATAAAAGCACAGAAGAAGTAATAAGCGATTTGCGCACCAAGATTGCCACCATACAACCCTCGTTGCGCATAGATTTCGGACAGGTAATTGGCGATATGCTGGGCGACCTGATGACCTCGACCCAGCCGATAGAAATTAAGGTTTTTGGCGACGATCAAACTAAGTTACAAGCACTTTCTAAACAAATTGCGGCCATTGCCACTGGCGTTAAGGGCACTGCCGATGTGTTTGATGGTATCGTGATAGCCGGGCCTTCGGTTAGTATAGAGCCGGATTATAGCAAGCTTGCCCAGTACAACATTACCCCAAGCAACCTGCAATACCAGGTGCAATCTTCTTTAGAGGGCAACGTGGTAGGCCAGTTGTTCGAGAAACAGCAGCTTTCGCCCATCAGGTTAGTTTACCCCAATAACCGCGCGCTTGATGTGCACGGGCTTGAAGCCTTGAACATATTTTTGCCTAACGGTAAGCTGATCCCGATAACCAGCCTGGCAAATGTTAACCTGAAGACCGGCGACGCGGAGATAGACCGCGAAAATCTGCAGTCTATGGGTGTAATAACTGCCCGGCTTGAAAACAGTGATCTGGGCACCGTTATCCCTGCCATACAAAAAGGCATAGCGCAAAAAATAACCTTGCCCCCGGGCTATCACGTCACTTACGGCGGCGCTTATGCAGAGCAGCAGCAATCTTTCAAAGAACTGCTGATCATTTTATTCACTTCGAGCCTGCTGGTATTTTGTGTAATATTATTCCTGTTCAGGCAGTTCCGTATTGCGCTAATTATATTGTTTATTTCGGTACTTGGCATAGCCGGCAGCTTTTTGGCTTTGTTTATTACACATACTCCGCTAAACGTAGGTAGCTACACAGGCCTTATCATGATCGTGGGGATAATTGGCGAAAATGCCATTTTTACCTTTTGGCAGTTTAAACAAAGCGCTATGGAAACCACTGTAGACGATGCCATCGTTTACTCCATTTCAACCCGCCTCCGGCCTAAATTAATGACGGCGCTTGGGGCCATAATTGCATTGATGCCGCTGGCGCTGGGAATTGGTGCAGGTGCGCAGCTGCACCAGCCACTGGCTATATCTGTTATCGGCGGCTTTTTAGCAGCCTTGCCATTACTACTTATCGTATTACCAAGCCTTATCCGTATAGCTTACAAAAATCATAATTTTAAAAAACCCGTTATCCTTTCCAAATCCTAATTATTTACAGATTTGTTTAGCAGTTTTAAAGAAAAATCATCAATGAGAAACATCACCAGAATTGCAACAGTCATATTCGCAGTTATTAGCCTTCCGGTTGCCTTACATGCCCAAACTTATGTATTAGATAAAAAGATAACCGTGCCCGGCGATGGTGGTTATGACTACCTTTCTATAGACCATGTGAACAACCGTTTATATGTTTCGCACGGCACCATGGTAAACGTGATAGACCTGGCCACCGATATGCCCGTAGGCACGATTAACGAGATGAAGGGCGTACATGGTATAGCTATAGACAATAAACTTAATCGTGGTTTTATAACAGATGGCCGCGCTAACGCAGTAGTAGCTTTTGATTTGACCACGCTTAAAAAGCTGGCTACCATACCCGTTGACGCTAATGGCCCCGATGCCATTACTTACGATCCTTACAGTGATAAAGTATTTACCTTTAACGGCGAAAGCAACAACAGCTCTGTTGTAGACCCTGCTACCCTGAAACAAATTGCAACGGTTGCCCTGGGCGGCGGCCCCGAGTTTGCCGTACCCGATGGTAAAGGCAAAATATATAATAACCTGGAAGATAAGAACAGCATGAACATTATCGACACCAAAACTTTGAAGGTGATCAAGAACTTTAGTCTTTCGCCTTGCGGCGGGCCAACAGGTTTGGCCTTAGACCTTAAAAGTAACCGCGCCTTTACCGTTTGCCGCGAAAACAAGGGCATGAGCGTTGTGAACATTACAACAGGCAAAGTTGTAGCCACTATACCTATTGGTGGCGGTGTTGATGCCGCTGCATTTGACGAAGCCACCAAATTGATCTTCGTTTCTAACGGCGATGGTACAACAACCATCATTAAACAAAAATCGGCCGATGATTATAGCGTTGTGCAGACGCTAACTACACAGGTACGCGCCAAAACTTTAGCCCTCGACCCAAAAACGCATAAAATATACCTCAGCGTAGCCCAATACGAGCCGGGCACACGCAAAGTGGTGCCGGGTACATTTGGTATACTGGTTTATAAGATGCTATAACTGTAAACGCAGCGCGGGTACTTTAATAAAGCACTCAAGGCCGCCCCAGCACTAAAGGCTTAGTGACACGCTACAGTTGGTAAAACCCTACGGAGTTTAGTTAACCACCAACGTGTTCATAGAATGCGGCAATGCGGTGGTCTTAGCTGCTTTACCCTTTATCCATAAAAAGTAAGGGATGCTTTCATCTGTTTGGTTCATTACCACTACGGCAATTTTACCATCGGGGTTTTCAAAGGCAGTGGTTAACAATTTATCGCGGCTGGCAGACGCGGCAATGCGCCTTGCACCCGGCTTAACAAATTTAGAGATCTGGCCTATGTAGTAAAATGAGTTGGTATAGATCAGTTCGCCTGTACGGGTATCTGCGTGTACTGGTGCAAAGCAGAAGTTGCCCACGTGATTAGGGCCGCCCTTTTCGTCGAGTAAAATGTTCCAGTCTGTCCAGCCAACGGTACCTGCATTCAGGTCGTTTATCATTGAATAACCATAACGCTCGCCGAGCACCCAGTCATGCAACCGCGAGAAATCAAATTTTTCTACACAACCTTCTGTAAACATCAGCTTCTTGTCTGGGAAGGCTTCGGCAACCCGGCGTTCGTTTTCGAAGTTCATGCCGGCACCTGTCCAGGTTTCGTACCAATGGTATGCTATTCCCCAAATGTATTTTGCAGCATCAGGATCGCCTAAAATAGTACTGGCCTGCTGGTACATCAGGTCGCGGTTATGGTCCCACGCCATTAATTTCTTGCCGCCTAAACCACCTTTAACCAACGTAGGGCCTAAATACTTTTTAATAAATACACGCTCATCATCGGCAGTGTACAAGCAAGATTCCCAAGATTGTGTGGCCATTGGCTCATTTTGCACCGAAAGGCCCCAAACCGGTATGCCCTCTTTTTCATATGTTTTTATAAACTTTACATAAAAGTTAGCCCAGCTTTGTGCAAACTGCTCTTTTAGCTTACCGCCATGCAGTACATCATTATTGGTTTTCATCCAGGCAGGTGGGCTCCAGGGGGTTACAAAAAGCTTTAACTGGCCGCCCGTGGTTGCATTAGCCAGTTTAATAAACGGCATTCTATACTTGCGGTCGTGGTCTATATTAAAAGTTTTTAATTCGGTATCGTTGTTAGCCACATAGCTATAGCTTTCGCTGCTAAAATCTGAACTTTGGATGTGCGTGCGGCCGAAAATATAGCCAAGGCCTTTATCCTTATCGAAATAGGCCGTTATCAGCTCCTTTTGCTTGTCTTTAGGGAGCTTGTAAAACGTTTCGGCTGTGGCATCTGTTAAGGCGCCGCCAAAGCCAATCATGGTCTGGAATTTTTTATCGGGGTCAACAAAAACACTTACTTCGGTTTCTACCGGTTGCGGTTTGCTGCTAAAGTGAAGGGTTTCGCCCTCGCTTATCTTCATGTCGGTATTTTTGGCCGTAGTGTAAACCTTTACCAATTTACTGGCAGCATTATATTTTACCATCGGCTTGTTTTGGCCGATTGCTGTTTGTGCAAACAGCAAGGCGCACGCTGCAGCACTCATAAAAAGTTGGTTACTTTTTCTCATATGAATAGAATTTCGGTTTAAAATTTTGGCAGCATATTGGTAATGCCCTTAATAATGTTCAAGTATATTAAATTTTATTAATAGTGCGGGCATTATAAAAAAGGGCGAATACAAAAAAACCATCAATCCGAGGTACGAAGCGCTCCCCGGTATATAGCCAAATTCTGTAAGTATGAGATTGCTTCTCCGTTAACCAACGGAGAAGCAATAACGGTCTTGATAAGCGGCCTTATTTATTCGGTTGCGGTGTTAAACGCAGGTATGGTTTTACTTCCACATGCCCTTTGGGAAATTTGGCAGGTATATCTTCGTTTTTTATAGCCGGCACAATGATCACATCTTCGCCGTCTTTCCAGTCGGCAGGGGTAGATACGCTGTATTTGGCTGTTAATTGCAGTGAATCTATAACGCGTAATATTTCTACAAAATTTCTGCCGGTAGATGCCGGGTAAGTGATCATCAGTTTAACTGTTTTATCCGGCGCTATGATGAACAGTGAACGTACCGTTGCAGTTAATGAGGCATTGGGATGGATCATATCATAAGCTTCCGCAATTTCACGGTTCTCGTCTGCAATTATCGGGAAGTTTACTTCTACGTTCTGCGTTTCGTTGATGTCTTTTATCCACTCCGTGTGAGATGCTACAGAGTCTACACTCAAAGCAATAACTTTTACGTTACGTTTATCAAATTCATCCTTCAGCGAGGCGGTGCGGCCAAGTTCTGTGGTGCAAACGGGCGTGTAATCTGCAGGGTGCGAAAACAGAACGCCCCAGCTATCGCCTAAATAGTGGTACAAGTCAATTTCTCCTTCAGAGGTTTGTGCCGTAAAATTTGGCGCCTTATCGCCCAATCGTAAACTCATAATATTGTTCTTTTAGTTGATGTGGCCAAATATATTGATATCGGCCTTAGTAGTATACTAAAGTAGCAGATTTTACCAAACGGTTATATTTAATTGGTTGTAGTTTTTTCTTTGTAGGCTTTTACTGCCCTAACTATCGACCGTACGATCTGATTTTGCCCTTCGTCAGAATTTAAGAATTCCTCTTCTTCCGGGTTGTTGATGAAGCCCGTTTCTACAAGCACTGCCGGCATGGCGCTATGTGCAAGCACTAAAACCCCCTGCTCTTTTACGCCCAAACTATGCCGGTTATCGCTCCCGGTAAACTCATCATTAAGCAAGCTGCCAAAAAGTATGCTCTGCTTGCGGTATTTAAGCATATAGTTATTGAGAATAATGGCCGCTGCGGGCGAGTTTTGGTCATAATCGCCATAGGTTTGCTTGTAATCCTTTTCAATAAATATCGACGCATTTTCCCTGATGGCTTCGCGCTGCTCTTCGCTGCGGTGAAAACCGTAAACCAGCAGCAGTATGCCCTTCTCCCGGCCATGTACCGCCGGCGATGAATTGCAGTGAATGGAAATAAACAGGTTGCCTTTGTTGCTGTTAGCAATATGCGCACGCTCATTAAGGGGGATAAAATCGTCTGTGGTGCGGGTCATTACCGTATTAATATCGGGCATTTGTTCTTGAATGGCCTGCTGCAGTTTTTTGGCGATTGCCAGGGTCACTTTTTTTTCGGCAGAAAACGCACCGTGCGCGCCGGGGTCTTTACCGCCGTGGCCGGCGTCAATAATTATGGTGCGAAACCTAAACTGGCCCGGCGGGCTGTTTTGCTTTTTAAAGCTGCAAAGCCCTATAGCGAATGTTAACCCGATGATGTATATGTTAAATGCCCTGTTCTGCAAAAAATTACCCATGTTTATCGGCAGTAAAAATGCTATAAATAATTCATTTGGTTTATAAATTTGAATTGAGAGGCCGTAAATATTTCAGAAACCTGCTAATTCAATTAATTCATCAAATTCGGGGTTGTAACTACTTAAGCAACACCCTGGTTGCGCCGTAGCCAAACTTTTCTTTCTGGGCATCCATAAAGGTGGCTACTTTAGGGTGCTTGCCTAACTGCTTATGCAGCTCGTGGCGCAAAATGCCGTTGCCCGCACCATGGATAAATATAATAGCCGGCATCTGGTGAACAATGGCCGCATCGAGCAATTTTTTAAAATGGCCGGTTTGTATCTGCAGCATCTCGGCGGCGCTTAAAAACTGATGATCGCTGCGCAGTTTTTCTATATGCAGATCTATTTCATTTGCGGGCTTTTCCAACTCCTGCTTTTCGGCAGCGGGCTTAAAAAAGCTTTCCTTTAATTTTTGCGGGTCAATGGCCACCTCTTGCTCATCGAGCGGAAACAGCCATCCGGCCTGTTTTATTATGGGTATGGTTTTTTTTGTGCCGGCAAAATCTTTCGCCTTAAATTTCCGGCTAAATAAGATCGGTTTGATCGGCTTTATAAATTGTTTGGTATAAAACAGGGCTTGCAGCTCAAAGGCAGGCCAAAGCTGCAGATCTGCCAGTTGCGCAGCATAAAGATCAACGGAAGATTGCGGCGCTAATATACCTGCATACTCGCCTTTAAATTTATCATAAGTGTTGGTTGTAAAGCTAACCAGTACGCTAAATGAAGTTTCGTTAATCAAATGGAAATGCACTACAGACGCTGCCCGTGCATCATTTACCACGGCAAGCCATACACCATGTTGTATAAAATCACTTACTAAAAGCGGGCCCTTACCACCCTCTTCATACCCGGTAGTGGCCGTATTTGCCTGGTGCCCGTGTACAGATGTTACCTTTGTTGCCAATACCGGTATCTCGAAATCATCATCGCCGGTTACACCTATCATCTGGTCGTCAAAAATGCGCGTTATAAATCCTTCGCGTTTTTCGTCAACAAAACGTACAAAATCTCCAAGTTTCCAGTTCATATCGGCAAACTTAAGGGTTTTGCTGTGTCAAAGCTATATACACGCCATATTTGTAGTTTATGGGCATATGGTAATTGCATTTTTATAGATACATTTACGTTAACAGGATTCGCTCCCTATGGCCCTGTTGCAATTTCACCTATACAATATTTAAACTGATGGAAACCAGCATCCCCATTGCTTCTGATCCCGCAATCCAAAAAACGCTGTTTATTTACTACCTGAATAAAATTTATGATGGCAAGCTTTACCTGCGCGCAAACCTGCCTGAGGTTATTAAAAAAACGCACCTTAAAATTCTGAAACTGGCTTTAGAAGAGTTGTTGCATGACGTGGTAGCACAACTGGCACGCATAGATCATGTTTATCATATGCTGAACGAAACGCCATCGAAGGTTTTTGACGCACCCATGAAAACCATTATCCAAAGCGCCCGCGATCTACGTAATATCCCTAACCCGGTAATTATTAATGATATAGACATTATGGTGCACATGCAGCTGGTAGAGCATGTAAACATTACTTCATACCGCATGCTCCGCAAAATTGCTTCGTTATTAAAATATGATGAGATTGTGCAACTGATGACAGAATGCTTTGATGAATCGAGGGATGACGATAAGCTTTTTTACGCCCTCTCAAAGGAATATTTAACCGCCGAAGATGGAAAATCTTAAAAAAAAGAAAGCCGGATCTTGCGGTCCGGCTCTCATTCATAGTCATTTAATACCCCTATTAAAATAACTACAGCAAAGAAACTAAATTTCTTCAGAATTATCAACTGCGCAAATTAACATTTACGTTACAAATATAATTTCATAAAAAAACCCGCATTAAGCGGGTTTTCTATAAGAAATATGCGTTACGCCTGCTGTATAGAATTGTTCCAGTCGTTGGCTGTACTTTTAACGCGGTCTTTTGCCTCATTGCCATAAGATCTGGCTTCGTTGGCGTAATCCTTGCCTTTGGCTTGCGCGGTATCAACAGCCTGATCTTTATAATCTTCGGCATCGCCCACTAAACCGTTAAATTTAGATTTTGCTTTATCTGCAAGGCCGCTGCCATATTCTTTAGCTTTATCTGCTGCGCTTCCGGCATAATCCTTAACATCGCCAACTGTGGTTTGTGCCTGATTTTTTGCCTTTTCGAACAAATCATTCACATACTCTGCAATATCGTCGCGCAGTTCGCTACCGCTTTCAGGAGCTAATAATAAGCCTATTGCTGCACCTGCAGCAGCACCTACTAAAAGCGCTGCTATAACTTTGGTTTGATCTTTCATATTCTTTTATACTTTTAAGTAGATGTATAAAAGAGTAACAAAATAGTATGGCGCGGGTTTTTATTTTTTGAAATGATTTATTTGATAGCTTACCGGGCGCGTCATGATCATACTTAGCTATAGCCTACGAATTGAACTGCCCATCAATTAGCTACAGCCTGTTGAATTATAGGCAGCGCAAAACAAAAACTCGATCCTTTACCTTTTTCGCTGTTCACCCAAATTTGCCCATTGTGGCGTTTTATAATTTCGGCGGCTACATACAGCCCTATGCCGAAACCCGAAAAGGTTTGTTCATTGCGGCCCTCTACCCTATAAAAACGGTTAAATATTTTCTGCTGTTCTTTAGGGTTTATCCCTATACCATGATCTTGCACGCTCACTAAAGCGTTACCATTGGCATTACTGATGTACACATTTATATGATCGCTTTCGGGCGAATACTTAATGCCGTTGGTTAACAGGTTGGTTATCACCTGGGCAATACGGTCGCGGTCGGCATTAATAGAAAACCCGCCATCCTGGTGGAATACGATATCATGTGTTTGCGAGGTGTGCTGCACTTCGTCAATACATTCCTTTATCAGGTCGTTAAGCACAAAACCCTCGCAATTGAGGCTTAACCTGCCGCTTTCTATTTTAGATACATCAAGCAGATCGGTTATGAGCCGTGTTAATTTATTTACCTGCTTGTTTACCGTTGTGAGCGATTTTTTTAAAAATTCGTCATCATCGTTCTGGTACATACCCAATAACAATTGTACGTATGCCTTAATAGAGGTTATGGGCGTTTTCAACTCATGGCTGGCCATGCCTATAAACTCATTCTTTACCTGTTCATGCTCCTTATTTTCGGTTATATCCATCCCCGAGCCTATGAAACCTTCAAAATCGCCATCTAAGGTATAACGAGGTATGGTTTTCATACCTATCCACCGGTAATTGCCCTCACTGCTTTTAAGCCGAAACTCCATATAAAACTCGTGATGATGCTCAAATGCTTCGGCATACAGGCTGCTTACTTTCTCCCGCTCGTCGGGGTGTATATCTTGGGGCGCCAGCGTGGCTATTAGTTCGTGAAAACTTTTACCGGTAAAGTCGGCCCAACTTTGATTAAAAAAAGTGCTGTGTTTTTGAGCGTCTGTCATCCAGATAAAAATCGGCGCCAGATCGGCTATCCGGCGGAAACGCTCCTCACTTTCCTTAAGCAGGTTCTCTGTTTCCTTACGGCTGGTAATGTCTGTACAGGAGCCTACATAGCCGGCAAAGGTGCCATTGGGGAAATAACGCGGTTTACCTGTGGTAGCTATCCAATGGTTTTCACCATTAGCCCCCACGATCTGGAAATCTATATTATAAATTTGTTCTGCTGCAAAACGCTTAGCAAAGCGCTGAAAAACCCGCTCACGGTCACCTTCGGCAACGCTTTGCAGCCAGCCGCGGCCCAGGTGCGCTTCAAAGGGGCGGCCCGTCCAGCTTATCCAGGTTTTACTTACATAGGTAATATCGCCCTTATCGTTTATCATCCACAGGGCGGTTGCAGCGGTATTTACCATGCTTTTAATAAGCATCTCCTGCTCTGTAATGGTTTGCAGCGCCATGGTGCGCTGCGTTACATTAAAGCCCGTAAGCAGCATGCCGGTAATTGTATTACCGGTATCTTTTATAGGCGAAAAAACGAAATCGAACCAGGCTATGTTGGAGTTGCCGTAGCTCTGCGTTTGTGCAAACTCGTAGTAATAAGCTTTTTGGCCTTGTTCAAATACTGTTTTTGCTATGCGCTCCCAATCATGCGCCATTTCGGGAAGCAACTCGCGCATGGGTATGTTTTGGGCATCGTGATGTTTAGAAATATTGGTAAATGCCAGGTTAAAATTGGTGCAGTTACAATCAGCCCCCTCAAATATGGCCATGGGCAGTGGGCTTTGCGCAAATGCACTATTCAATACCACGTTCTCTATATCATCTTTTTCCATTGCACTAGGGTCTGCCATCGTTATCTAATTTCGCCATTAAAAAGTTAGCAAACTAATTAATTATCGTTAAAACTAACTTAAAAGCTATCAGAAATAACAAAGGCCTTCTAAGGGTGCGAATGATCCCATTTGGACTTTTTTTGAACCACTTTATTGAAAAGAATTTGGCCGCCATTAGTTATATGTGCGAGATGTTCAAACCCTAAAAAATATTCGATTAATGCAGTTGCGATACCTTTATCGAAAAATCAGCTAATGCAGCCAGATAATCGTGCGCCGCCATATATTTTTCGTAGTCCGGGATCCAGCTCATGTTAATGGAATTATTAACAGATAAGCCTGGTTCGTAAACAGCTATTTTTGTGAATGCCTTATTTGTTCGTGCAAATTCAAGAGGGATCAATCCGCCGTAGCTATGGCCGAAAAGATAATAGCGCCGGTATATTGCTGCAAGGAATCAAGATCTTCACATTCTTTCGTTAAGCCATATACTTCACCTTGTGTTCCACTTGCCTCGCCCGCGTCATTTAGCCTTTTTGATATCTACCACTGATTGCGAAGCGTTAGCAAATTAATTTCATTAGCTGCATGAAAAAGACCCTATTATTTTTAGCGGCATTGGTCGTCAGCAGTCACCGGGCTGTGAGCATGTTATTTCATAAAAAAAGCTCCTTAGTTAACTAAAGAGCTCTCAGTCGGGTGATCCCTATTGGACTTTTTTCGAACCAGTTACTGGTAGACTTAGAGTATTAGCGGCCCTTTGTAGTTAAAACTGAAATATGACCCAATATAGGTCGCAACTTAGTTACAGAAGGGCTATAATCATATTCATTGTTGACTATGTTATAACGATAATCCATCGACCATTCCCGGAGGTGGACCGCCGTAAGTTCAATTGCGTCCATCATATATTCAACTTCGGCGTTACTCATCGTTGGATGAATTGATATCCTGATCCATCCCGGTTTAGCCGACAAGTCATCCGCACGGATGGCCTTTAATATTTGGCACGAATGATTCCGGTCCACTTGCAACAGACGATGTCCGTAAGTGCCTGCACAAGAGCAACCGCCCCTGGCTTGCAGGCCAAAACGATCGTTCAATAATTTAGCGAACAGGTTATGATGCGCGCCTTTTACTATAAATGAGATAACAGGCAGTCGTTTTTTTACGTTATTTTCTAATACTTCTACATTTCCTATTTTTTCAAACCTGTCGAAAATGATCTGCAGTAATTCTTCTTCGCGCCCGCGAATATTTTCAATGCCCATTTCCTCCTTTAAACGAATACACATTGCTGCTTTGATGCCTTGGAGTAACGGAGGCGTACCGCCGTCTTCCCTTGATTCGATATCTTGCAAATATTCATGTTCCTGCCATGGATTAGTATAGGATAGGGTACCACCGCCGGGCTTGTCAGGAACTTTGTTAGTGTAGAGTTTGCTGTTAAAGACCAATACGCCCGGTGTACCCGGACCGCCTAAAAATTTGTGCATAGAAAAATAGATGGCATCTAAATGGGCGTTTTTTTCCCGGGGATGCATGTTTATGGCCACATACGGTGCCGAACAGGCAAAATCCACAAAACATACACCTCCATATTGATGGATCAATTTGGCAATTTTGGTGTATGGTGTTTCAATACCCGTAACATTTGAGCAAGCGGTAACCGCTGCGATCTTGTTTTTACGATCGCTGTACTTTTCCAATAAAATCCCGAAATAACCCAGGTCAACATTGCCGTCGCTACCTGCTTGAACAATCTCCACATCCGCAATGGTCTCCAGCCAGCTGATATGGTTGCTGTGATGCTCCATGTCGGTCACGAAAACTACCGGCCTTAGAGTTTCGTCGATGGTAATTTTTTGATCTTTGGGCAGGTAATCAGCCAACCGTTCCGGCAGCCGCAACCCGAGCAAGCGTTGTAGTTTATTAACCGCGCTGGTCATGCCGCTGCCGCAAAACATCAGTATGTCATCATCATTTACATTAACGTGGCGCTTAATAACCGACTTAGCTTCTTCATAAGCTTTGGACATCATTGCGCTTGTAGCCGTTGTGCCGCTATGGGTATTCGCCCAGAAGGGTAATATTTCGTTTAATAGGTGTTCTTCTATCTGCCGGTATGCCCGTCCGCTGGCAGTCCAATCGGCGTAAATCAACGGCTTTTTGCCAAAAGGCGAATCAAAAGTCGCACCGTGGCCAATGATATGTTCGCAGTATTTAGCGAAATAATCTTCCAATGCACTTTTCGCAGCCATAACTATTTCGATTTACCTGTTTGGTTTTTGAAAAGATAATGCGGCTTTGAATTTAACGGCCTATCAAAAAAATAGCCCATCAGGAAAATGCAACCGATGAATGCAACAACAATAAGTAATTGCGCGCCGGATGTCTTTTGTATTGGCTGCCGGGTCGTTACCTCGCAAACTTCACCGGGACAATACTGCGCTTTTTCACTGTACACCAGGCGATAAACTTTACAGGCCAAACAAATACCAAACACCGACTCAAAAAACAAAAAGATCAGGCATGCCAGGCAAATGAGGCCTGTAATCGGGCTGTAGGTATCCATCACTACCATAAATAAAAACATGGTGCCGGATAATATTACGCCGATGATCCAGGCAAATCTTTTTTGTTTAGCGCCAACGTATTCCGGAACCTGGTTTCGGACAATGAGCCGCCCGATGATCAGGGATGGTGAAAACCGGGGGTTTATAAATACCCGAATGATAAAATCGCTTAAAAATAGCGTTATAGCATATTTGGCCAGTACGAAATTATTTTTAAGAAGGATCAGCATCAACGCAGTATAGATCACCAGGAATAATATCCCGGCTGCCGCCCTGATTTCCCGTTCATTTAAAACCGGGATATCATATCCCGGAACCTCTTCTCCAAATTGTATCACTTTTTTCATATGGGTTTGATCTGTATATGTTAAATGACCGTTAATGGCCTTTGTTACAACAGTATAAAAATAACTACGATAATTTTGGGTGAAAAATTTATGTGACGGTAAGTAGCAGCAGCGTGATAAGTTGTTTGTTTTTCAGGATAAGCGGCATGTGCTTGAGTTAATATTTCCCGTTACGGAAACAACCGTTTATATTTATATATTAATAAAGAAGCTAATTCATGCATTTAAAAAAGCGCACCGCTTATTTACTCTTTTTCATCTCTTACGTCGGGGCTTTGCTGATTGAAAAGCCATCGTATGATGTTGATACGGTCAAAGCATGCTTTTCTTACTTATTTACCGTTATCATACACTTCTCCTTGTTCGCGCTGATGTTGTATGGAAATTATGCGTTGCTAATTCCGCGGCTGCTTGAAAAGAAATGGTTTAGCGCCTATGCCGGCGCCGTGCTTTTATTGATTGTCTTTTACACCGTTTTAACCAATCATTATAACGATTTTATCCATAACCATATTTTACATGATGAACCGATCCATACCCGTGCTGGTTTTTGGGATAACTTTATCTACGGGCTTTGCTGTACGCTGATCACTTCCTTGCTTTATCTTACCCAGCAATGGGCCGACCAGCAGGAACAGATTAAGAACAGCCGGATAAGCCAATTACAAACAGAACTGAAATACCTGCGCTCGCAGCTTAATCCACACTTCCTGTTTAATGGCCTGAATACCATTTACGGTTTTATTGACCGCAGTAACAGCCAGGCAAGGGATATGATGGTCCAGTTTTCTGATTTACTCCGCTATAATTTGTATGAAGCAGATGTGGATATGATCGCGCTGGAAAAGGAGTTAAAATACCTGCAAAATTATGTCGACCTGCAAAAGGCACGTAGTAATGATAACATTTTGGTCGATTTAAAGATCACCTCCCAGACCCCCTCCATAAAAATCGCTCCGCTAATCTTTATGACCTTTGTAGAAAATGCTTTTAAATATGTTACACGGGGAGACGATACCATCAATGAGATAACAATTGCGCTTACCGAAACTAATGGCCAAATAGATTTCATCTGCCGGAATTCTTACGACGAGACCGAACCTTCAACCGGCGGTATTGGATTGAGTAACGCAGTGCGGAGGCTGGAATTGCTGTATAAAGACCGCTACCATTTGGATATTAACAAGCAGAACAACAAATATGATGTGCATTTAACGCTAAGCCCATGAAGAAACTTAGCTGTATTATAGTAGATGACGAACCGGTAGCAAGGAAGATACTACAGGAATTTGTAGAACAACTGCCCTTTTTGGACTTGCAAGGCAAATTTGAAAATGCAGGGAAGGCAGAAATGTTTTTAAAATATAATAAAGCTGATTTGATCTTTCTTGATATCGAAATGCCAAAAGTATCGGGACTGGAATTTTTGCAAAAAATGGATACGGAATCGATGGTGGTATTAACTACAGCTTTTCCGCAATACGCGCTGGAAGGATATGAGCTTGACATTATCGACTACCTGTTAAAACCGTTCGCCTTTAACCGTTTTCTGAAAGCAGTGCACAAGGCCAAAGACTTTCACCTGTTGAAAACCAGTACAAATAACCATTTGTCGTCATCTTACATTTTCATTAAAAGTGATAAGCGTATTGAAAAATTAGAGTTAAGCGAAATACTCTATGCCGAAAGTATTGGCAATTATGTGAGTATCTTTACCGAGAATAAAAGGATCATGGCTTATATCACGATGAAAAGCCTTGAAAGCCAATTGCCAAATGATGTTTTTATAAAAGTCCACCAGTCTTATCTTGTAAACGCTTCTAAAATAGAGGCAATAGAGGGAAATGAGATCAAAATGGGCGCTCGTTCGTTGCCTATCAGCCGCAATTACCGCGATAGTGTAATGAAGATCGTGCAACAGCGGTTGCTAAAAAGATAGCAGATGAAGTGCACAAAAATTTGGTATATAAAAATATAGCCAGTACATTGTAACGAGCTACATTTTTGTGATCCCAATAGGATTCGAACCTATGACCTACAGATTAGAAATCTGTTGCTCTATCCAGCTGAGCTATGGGACCATCGCACTAACAGCAATTTCTTGATGCCCCAATGCAGTGCAAATATGCGAATTTCGGTTTAAAAAGCCAACCCGAAAATCAAAATGCAACGCTGCATTAAGTTTAACCGAACAAATTTAAAGGCCTTTGGTTAAACTTTTATTTATTTATTATATGAAGGATCTGGCCAAACGCTTTCCCCAAAACCCCTTGTTAAGCCCGGCGCAAGTAATGCCAAGCGCACCCGGTATGCAGGTTATTTGTTTACTTAACCCAGGCGTTTTTAAGTTCCAAAGTAAAACATGGCTAATTGTGCGGGTAGCCGAAAACGCGGCTGCTAAAGAGGGCGTTATATTGGTGCCCATTATTAATGAGCAGGGAAAAACCGACGTTATGGAGATCCTCGCCAACCATCCCGAATTGATAAATACCGACGCGCGGGTAGTGCGTTACCAGGGGCTTGATTACCTTACCACATTATCGCACCTGCGCTTATTGTGCAGTGATGATGGCATCCGCTTTTATGAGCCCGGCGGTTATGAGCCATTATTTGGCCAGGGAATGTTGGAGGCTTTTGGCATAGAAGATTGCCGCGTTAGTTTTATTGACGGCACCTATTATTTAAGTTATACAGCGGTATCTGCCAACGGTGTAACCGTAGGATTACGCACCACTACCGATTGGAAAACATTTGAAACCAAAGGGGTGATCCTGCCACCGCATAACAAGGATTGCGCCATATTTGAAGAAAAGATAAACGGGCTATACTATGCCCTGCACCGGCCCAGCAGTGTTGACCTGGGCGGCAACTTTATCTGGCTGGCCGAATCGCCGGATGGGGTGCATTGGGGCAACCACAAATGCATAGTAAAAACCCGTAAAGATAGCTGGGACAGCGCCCGTGTGGGTGCAGGCTGCGCGCCGATAAAGACAAATAAAGGATGGCTCGAAATTTATCATGGTGCCAATTCGCAACATCAATATTGCCTTGGTGCGTTACTTCTCGATCTGGAAATCCCCGCTATAGTAATTGCCCGCAGTACAGAACCCATAATGGTACCAACCGAAACATATGAAACCAGCGGCTTTTTTGGTAACGTGGTATTTACCAATGGCCACACCGTAGAAGGCGACACGATAACCCTATATTACGGTGCAGCCGATGAATTTGTATGTGCGGCGCATTTCTCGATAAAAGAAATTTTAAGCGCCCTGAATGTTTAATTACTGTCCGGAGCGGTTGTACCGCTGTACTTATTATTGCTTAATTTATAAGTGATTGCCACGCCCGCGGCAAAAACCAAATGGGCGATCATTAACTGCCTGTAAAAATTTTTAATATCAACACCGGGTGGGTTTGGGTGCGCCTTAAACGTACCGTGCCATACGGCTACACCGGCAGAACCGCCTGCAACGCCCAAAATTAGAGTATTTGCCAGGTTTGGTTTTGTTGCCTTTAACTTCAAATAACCATCGTAAGCGGCTGTAAATAATAAGCCAATGCCCAAATGTGTGCCCCACCCTGCAAGCTTGGCATTACTTTTTTTTGGAATTAGCGTACGGTTGAGCAACTCGCCTAAAATTACAGGCTCTACAAAATTTTTACGCGCCGCCTTTGAGACTGCATAGCTAAACAGCGTCATTACGGCGGTGCCTGCGGTGCCGGCACCAATTATTCTGGTTAATGCCATGGTGATAAATTAGATGTAATTAGAACAGGCCGGGGTATTAAATGTTCTTTAGTAAAATTACCGCTTAGATGGAACTTATTACCGCTATTGTTAAATGCCCTAAAGGATGTACAAATAAATATGAATACGAGCCCGAAAAGGGCAACTTTAAATTAAGCAAGATCATGCCCCCAGGCATGGCGTTTCCTTATGATTTTGGTTTCATTCCGGATACTAAGGGCGAGGACGGTGATGCGCTTGATATTATTCTGATATCCGAAGTTTCTACATTTGCGGGGTGCTATGTAGACTGCAGGATAATAGGCGCTATTAAGGCCGAGCAAACCGAGCGCGACGGCTCAAAAATGCGTAACGACCGGTTCCTGGCAATACCAAAAGTATCGCAGGAATTTAAAGACATACGCGATATTAGCCACTTGCCCGGGGAGATCATCATCGGGATAGAAAGCTTCTTTAAAAATTATAACCAGCAGGCCGGCAAGCAATTTAAGGTAATTGAATTATTGGATGCAGAGCGGGCATACGGCCTCATTTAAGAATCCGGGCCTTGTGATGCAGACCCCAAGACCCGGATATTTATCGCATTTTTTTTATTTCGATTTTGCAGGATGCCCGTACCTAGCAGTCCGCGCATCGTTAATAACCCCTTTCCAATTCATGCCAAAGGCGAAGTCATAAACATGGCCTTGTGCATCTTTATAGCATTTCATATCAAGCGGCAGGTCTTCTGCCTGAGTTTCTACGGTGTGCATATCGGCAGGCATCTGCATAGGCAGTAACGCCGATGGTTCTTTAGCGCCGGTAATAATGTCCATCAGGGCTTGGTCTTGTACGCCAAACTGTACCAATAGTGCATTTGCCTTGCCCTCAAACTCACCAAACACCGTTGGGTTATTCATCAATACAGATACGATCACCGGTTTACCCTTCATTTTAGCGTAGGTATCTGTAACCATATTCAGATCGCTGGTATTTATTGCGGTAGATGTTTTGCCCTTATAGCTGCGGTTGGTAAAAGTTTCGAGCGGGTCGCCACCGGCAATACTTGTGGCACGTGCATCTACAGCAGTGTAGGGTTTGTACTGCAAACTAATAGGGATATAGCCATTTCCACCGGCGGCTACATCGGCCTTGCTATAACCTCCCTGAGAAGCAGGGCTGCCTATAAATACCAGTGCATAATCTGCCTTTGCAGGGTCATCGGTAACGTTAAAGTATTTTTTGATCACATTTATATTTACCGGGTATTGTGTTTTCTCTGGTATGTCCATCCCCAAAAAATTCTTTCCTGCCGGCGTAAATTGTTTGGGTATATAAACGGTCTTATTTTTGGCCAGCGGCAAAACATTGCCCCGGTTTTTAAGCATCACTATAGATCTTAGCTGTGCCTCGTAACCGGCCTGCATAAACTCTGGCTTACCCACAATATTTTGTGTTTCCTCTGCATTAAGATAAGGGTTTTCAAACAACCCCACCTGTAAAAT
Source organism: Mucilaginibacter sp. (assembly GCA_965277245.1). Lineage (GTDB taxonomy): Bacteria > Bacteroidota > Bacteroidia > Sphingobacteriales > Sphingobacteriaceae > Mucilaginibacter. The sequence continues at coordinate 407,206 of OZ255719.1, read as the reverse complement.
ATTCTTCAGCAAACGCACCGCCGATTGCTCAAAGCGTTTGCGCATGTAATTTTCGCCGTGTTCGGCCACACCCATTTGGTAGGCGGCCAGTACAGGGGCGGCATCACTGTTACCGCCAAACTGGTCAACACCGGCCATCAGGGCCTTGTAATGGCGCTGTGCAATGGTTAACTTTTCTACCCCCCATGATTTTCCCGATAAAAACTGGTCTACCGAAGTTTCATCGGCGGTAACCAGCCAGTCCGTACAAACAACGCCGTCGTAATTGTACTTTCCGCGAAGCATATCTGTTATAATAAATTTATTGTAGTTGTTGCCTACGTTTTCGCCGTTCTTTTTATCCTGATTGAAAGAGATAGTATAATAAGGCATTACAGCAGAAGCCATTCCTGTTTTACCCTTCAATTTAAACGCACCCTCGGTAAAGGGCACAACCTCATTAGCAAAATTATTGGCAGGATAAACCGCGTACTTTCCATAACCGTAGTGAGCATCGCGGCCACCTTCGCCGCTGCCGCCGCCCGGCCAATGCTTAACCATGGCGTTTACACTGTTGTAACCCCAGCCGCCGGCAATTTCTTTAGCGCCTGTAGAAGTTTGAAAACCATCTATATATGCTCTTGCCATATCCGTAGCCAACAGCGGGCCTTCGCCAAAAGTACCGCTGGCGCGCCACCATCGTGGTTCGCTGGCAATATCAACTTGCGGCGAAAGCGCCGTAGCAATACCCAAGGCGCGGTATTCTGTAGCAGCTATGTGGCCAAAGTTTTCTGTAACTGCAGGATCAAAGGTTGCGGCCATACCCAAAGAGCCGGGCCACATAGATATTTGCCCGCCGGCGCCGGCATTAAACTCGGCCGAGGCTACGATACCATGCCGCGGGTCTGAACTGTTATTGGCTGGGATGCCCAGGCCTATACTTTCTGTAAGCGACTGCATATTGTTGTTCCATGCGGCAGCAATAGCCGGCGACTGCACCGATGTTACCAGCACATGCCTTACATTGTCGTTAGTTAAAAATGCGATCTGCTGGTCTGTAAGGTCAGACGGTTTTGCGCCGCTTTGCGGAAAGGGTTTACCTTTATACGTGCCGGTGAAAGGGCCTGCCGGGGGGTTCGGGATAGGCTGATGCCTGCTGTAAAGCATCAGACCGGCTATTTGTGCCGTGCTCATTTGTGCAGCAAGGTCTTTTGCACGCACATCAACGGGTAAGCGCCAATCCTCGTATTTATCAAGCTTGCCGTTCTTATTCAGGTCTTTAAACGCAAAGCCATCCACAATAAGCAGATGGACACCAGACGATGCCGAATAACCGAGCGTTTGCCCGCCCTGGTTGGTAACTAATATGTACTGGCCGGCATCACGGCTGGTGTATTTTTCCTGTGCGTTAGCCGTGCCGGTTGCAAACGCAGCCAATAGCACTAATGCTGTAAAATTTAATTTCATAATTATAAAGGTTATTGTGTCAGGTTAACACATGGTAAAGTAAACGCTTTAGGTGTTTAATTCAAAATAAAAATAAAGTGTTCGTTTGTAAGGCGTTAAAACTAACGTCGACACCAGTTAAACATACAAGGCGCTAAGCATCAGCGCCGGGATGGCGGAAAAGTATAAACCCGAATAATGTTGCAAATACCGCATAACCAAAAGTTACCGCCCATATTAACGGCGGCAAATTGTGGCTTTGTGGTACAGCCTTAATTAGGGCTAAGGCACCAATAAAAAAATGCGTAAAGTTAGCTACTGCTGCCGGCCGGTTATAGATGCCACCTATGATGGCGCCCCTGGCCATCCAGTTAAGCATGGCAAAGCCAAAATATAAAGCGCCCAGCGCCTGAAATACAAGGTTGGCCGTAACGCCCGAACCTGAGTTGGTTGCGGCGGCTATTTCCTGCGGTAAAAATATAAAAGCGATACCCATAGCAGCTAAGAATGCGGCACTTAACGTCATAATTAATTTGGTGTTCATAGGTTTTTGTTATAAGTTGGGTGGCAATATTAAACAAAGTTTGCAAACTGATTTGCCTGATTGAAACAAGGATTAGCAAATTTTATATTTTCGGAATAAAACACAAAAACATGAAGAAAGAGAAACCGATGTTATGGCGAGTTGTGATGATCGCGATCCTCTATCTGCTGATCAGAAACTGGGCCGATTTTAAACATGGTTTTATTGATGGGATTAACGACGGCTATCAAACTGCACATCATACCTCAGCAAAATGAAAACTATCGGATTAATAGGCGGCATGTCGTGGGAAAGCTCCGCGATTTATTATAACCTCATTAATAAAGGGGTTGCCAAAGCCCTGGGAGGATTACATTCTGCAAAGTCGGTAATGTATACGGTTGATTTTGAAGAAATAGCACATCTGCAGCGCAAAGGCGACTGGGACGCTATAGGGCAGCACATGAGCCAGGCTGCATTAAACCTGCAAAATGCAGGCGCCGATTTTGTGCTCATCTGCTGCAACACGCAATATAAGGTTGCTGCAGAGATCGAAAGCGCTATCAGCATCCCGCTTATCCATATCGGCAATGCCACTGCGGATGCGGTATCGAAACAGGGACTTAATAAAATTGGTTTGCTGGGTACCAAATACACCATGGAGCAGGATTTTATAAAAGATCGTTTTACCGTTAAAGGCATCGATGTTATTGTACCAGATGAAGCTGACAGGGTGATCATTCAGGAGGTGATCTATACCGAGTTGGGCAAGGGTGTTATCAACCCCAAATCGCGGATAGCCTATTTAAAAATCATTGATAAATTGGTAAGTGCAGGCGCGCAGGGAATTGTTTTGGGTTGTACAGAAATTGGCATGCTTGTAAAGCAACCCGATACGGCAACACCACTATTCGATACCACCATAATCCATGCGCAGAGGGCCGTTGAATTAGCATTAGGGAGAAAATAATCGTGGTTTATTACACACAACTAATTTTCATTAAACCCGGGTGCGAAGATAAATTCTACGCATTTGAAGATCACGTACTGCCGCTGATCAAGAACCATAACGGCATGCTGCTATACAGGATAAGACCGGAAAAATCAGCCTTTATAGAATATCATGATGACCTACCTTTTGAGGTACATTTAGCAAGTTTTAAAGACAAAAGCGATTTTGAATCTTATGCAAAAGACCCAAAACGTTTAGAAGCAATAGGCCTCAAAAATGAATCGGTTGAGAGAGTTGTGTTAATTGAGGGGTATAAATTATAGCATATTATTGATAGCCTTTTGTATGGTGCAACAAGAAGAAAATGTTAAAAACCTGGTGCGTTAAAAGTTGCTGCATATCGTGCAATATCTTCACTATCTTAACACCTCAATTTTTGCCATGAAAAGATATTTTTTGCTTCTAGTATTTTTAATTCCCCTGACGGCATTTTGTCAGCAGTTTACCAAAGCCGATGCGCAACGCTGCGAGGCGAACAGTAAATTGGTAACTATTATACGTGATAATTACGGTGTGCCGCATATTTATGGTAAAACAGATGCCAATGCTGTTTTTGGATTAATGTATACCCAATGCGAAGATAATTTTAAAGGGATAGAACGTAACTATTTATATCAGCTTGGCCGCCAGGCCGAAGCTGATGGCGAGGGCCGCCTTATTGAAGACCTGCAGATGCAGCTGATAGCAGATAGCACTCAGGCCATTAAAGAATATAAAATGAGCCCCTTATGGTTTAAGAATTTGCTTAATGCCTTTGCCGACGGGATAAATTATTATTTGTACAAGCACCCAGAAGCCAAACCGCTGGTTTTCAAACATTTTGAACCATGGTTTCCGCTCATGTTTACCGATGGCAGCGTAGCTGCAACCAATTACGGCGATATTACGCTCCCGGAGTCTAAACTGTTTTATGATAAGCTGCAACAAGTAGGTAAAGATAACGGCGGCTTAAAGCGCGCTTTAGTTGAAGATATTGATAAACGCGAGATGGGATCTAACGGTTTTGCTATAGCGCCTTCAAAATCTGCAAGCGGGCATGCTATGCTGTATATAAATCCACATGTGCCGTTCTATTTCCGCAGTGAGGTGCAAATGGTAAGTGAAGAAGGCCTTAATGTTTATGGCGCGGTTACCTGGGGGCAGTTTTTTGTGTACCAGGGCTTTAACCAGCATTGCGGCTGGATGCACACCTCCAGTTATGCCGATGTGGCTGATGTTTATTCCGAGAAGGTAACCAGCAAAAACGGCAAATGGGTTTATGCGTACAACGGTGCAGACAGGCCCGTAACCATAAAAAAGACAAAGCTTTTTTATGTGAAAAACGGCCAGCGGTTAGAGAAGGATTACGAGGGCTATCTTACCCACCATGGGCCAGTACTGGCCATGCGCGACGGCAAATGGCTGGCCCTAAAGCATAATAACCGCTCTTACAGCGCCCTGCTCGAATCGTGGGTGATAACCAGGGCCAACACCTTTGCCGATTATAAAAAGGCTATGGACCTGCTCTCTAATACCAGCAACAACACCGTTTATGCCGACGACCAGGGGAACATTGCTTTTTGGTACGGCAACTTTATGCCAAAACGCAACCGTAAATTTAACTGGCGCCAGCCTGTTGATGGTACCATAACGGCCACGGAGTGGCAGGGCGTCCATTTGCTTAGCGAGATCGTACACGTTTACAATCCGGCCACCGGATGGATAGAAAATTGCAATTCCACACCCTTTACCTCCGCAGGTACGGCAAGCCCCGTAAAGGCGAAGTATCCGCAATATATGGCGCCCGATGGTGAGAATTTTAGAGGTATTACTGCAGCCAAATTGCTGGCAGCCCCTGGAAAATTTACACTGGATGGTTTAATTAAAACAGGCTATAACCGCTATCTATCGGCGTTTGATGTAATGCTGCCCCCCCTGTTTAAAGCGTATGATAACGCGCCTGATTCTGTAAAGAAGAACCTGGCAAAGCCTGTAGAAACATTAAGGGCCTGGGATAAATATTCGGCGGTAAATTCCATAGCTACTACATTAGCAGTACAATGGGCTTCTATCATGCTCAAGAACATTCCCCGTGTTGCATCTACCGAGGAGGGTACTTATCAAACCGAACGCGTGAACGCTTTAATGAAATATGCCGGCGATGAGCAAATACTGATCAACTTAAAACAGGCTACAGATGCACTGGCTAAGCACTACGGCACCTGGGCAATTGCCTGGGGCGATATAAACCGCTACCAGCGCCCCTTTGATGGTAAGTATGATAACGGCCAGCTGAGTTTACCGGCTGCCTCTGTTGCCAGTACATATGGCCAGCTGCCATCTTTTGTGAGCCGCCCCGGGGCTGGCGAAAAAAAATTGTACGGCTATTCCGGAAATAGTTTTGTGGCCGCTGTAGAATTCGGACCTACCATAAAGGCAAAAAGCATTGAAACCGGGGGCACATCATTCGACCCTGCCTCGCCGCATTTTACAGACCAGGCACAGGGATATTTAGATGGTAAGTTTAAAGACGTGTACTTCTATAAAGCCGATGTGTTAAAGCATGCAGAGAAGACGTATCATCCTTAAGGTTTCTATACTTCACCTAACTCGCCATCCTTTGCTCGGCAAAGCATTTGTTAAACAGATCTATGATCTGTTTTTCCTCTTCTTTAGGGCAGGGCTTAATAAATTTTAGATGGGGCTTTATTTTCTTGGGCCTGCTAAATGCCACAAAACCAGGATGCTCTATCTCGAAACAGTCTTTATAGTTTGTTTTGTTAACTCGGCTTAAATGTTGTACCAGTTGCCCGAAGGTGATCAATCTCCTGTAAAACGGATTCATAAAATTGCTTTTGTTTATAATGAGACAATTAACTCACGTTATCTGTTTAAAAACAATTTCAACAAATGTTTAGGAGTTATCCACCAGGGATAAATATTTAATAAACTAAAATATAATAAAATATACCTTAAATATACTGCGCTAAAATTTGTTTCAACTGCGCGGCCTGCATAACTCCGGATTGCCGCCAAAGGCTTTTGCCGTTTTTAAACAGCATTAATGTGGGTACGCTTTGCACATTATAGTTCGCGGCTACCGCAGGATTTTTGTCGATATCTATCTTAAGTATCTTAAGTTTATCGCCTGTACTATCTTTCAATTGTTTAAGAATGGGCGGCATCATTTTACATGGGCCGCACCATTCGGCCGAGAAGTCGACCAGTACGGGTTGTTCAGTATTTACCAGCTCTGCAAATGTAGCCATAGCTAATTAAACAATTACACCTTTGGCGCTTAGCTCTATACCATTACTGCCCACCTGTACACTTTCGGCATAAATATCATCGTCTATAAAAAACTTCTCGTTATCTATAGTCAATCTGTGTTCGCCAAACATAAAGTCGCCGCGCAACCGTATCACTTTGGCATAGGGGTGGTGGGCAAGTTCATTAACTACATGGCTGGACAGGCCCGGTTTTGCAGCTTCATCTAACTGCAATATATCTATTACAATATGGCCCTCACTATCAGTAACATGTATTTGTTTATCAGTGCGTACAGAACGGTAATCCGAGTGGTCCAGATCATTATCCATAAGCGCTATACGGTGGCCGTGTGCATCGGTAATATTGGTATCTACCACCAAAATTGTACTGTTGGCGTTATTGGTGGCGGGCGAGTAGAGGCTTTTTATCTTTAATAGTTCTACAGCGTTGTTATCCTGCAGATAAGTAATTACAGGATTATTTACAATAAATGCGTTTGAACCTAATAAGAATGCATATTTCATGGTGGTGTTTTCTCATACAATAGTTTATAGGAGCTAAATGTTTACGCAGCCGGCAAATAAATTAAAATAAGATCATGAGTTAATTACAAATAGAATTTATTATTTTTATAAGTAATATTGGTTACGGGATTATTTCCAGAAGGCTAAATAGCTCTGTTCTAATCTTTTGCCCCCAAAGAACAACTAACGCTTAAAAATATACGTATAAAGTATATTGGCAAGTGTGTTGCGCTTAACAAAGCCAATATCCTAATTGATTATGAACATTGAGCAATTACGTGTTGAGGCGGTAGAGCGTTTCATGGTACTTGATGAGGGAGTTAAGAAAGACCTTAACGACATTGTAGGTTTAGTAGCGCAGTTGTGCGACGTACCGATTGCCATAATTAGCCTTATAGATGAGGATATGCAGTGGTTTAAGGCAAGTAAAGGTGTAGAGATACACTGCAATACCCGCGAAGCTTCTTTTTGCCAGTTCACAATACAGCAGAACAACCTGTTGATGGTAGAAAATATGCAAGCGGATGAGCGCTTTTTGAATCACCCCTATGTTACCGGCGAACCGCATATAAAATTTTACGCCGGTGCCAACCTAACCACCCGCGAAGGCCACCATGCCGGTACGCTTTGCATTTTAGATGTAAAGACAAAAAAGCTGACCGGGGCACAACAAAACGCCATCCGTATACTGGCCAGGCAGGTAATGAACCTTATGGAGCTTAGCCATAGCTTCCAGTCGCTTGATGAACAGCATAAAGAAGTATTGGCACAGAAGGAGATAAGCGACGCGTCACAACTGCATTTGAAAGCTATTTTTGATAGCTCTAAAGATATATTTTTGCTGGTAGGCAGCCACCTGGAAATCCTGGCATTTAATAATGCAGCCGCTGCGCATATGCTAAAAGTAACCGGCATACCTGTAACCATTGGTAGTTTTTTGTCTGATTATGCAGAAAGCTCGGTGTTAAAGAAACTGGTACGCTTTTATAGTGCGGCGCTTGTAGGGCATAAAGTGCGCTCGGAGTTTAACATTCGCGTAGGCACCCCTCATGCCGCGTGGATGGAAATTACCTTTACACCCATAAGTAACGCGGGTAAAATATTAGGCGTAGCCTTAAACGCCTGCGATATTACAGCCCGCAAACGCCATGAGGAACAAATTAATTTGCAGAATGACGCTTTACAGCGTATAGCCATTATTCAATCACATGAGCTGCGCCGGCCTGTAGCATCTTTAATGGGTATGATCGAGCTTATTAAATTAGAACAGGCACACCCTTATGAAGATTATGCTTATTTTAAATTGATAGAAAAAACTGTAAACGAACTGGATACTAAAATTTGCGGTATCGTATCAGATTCCGAAACTACCCTTAATAGCAGCGTTATCATTAATTAAACCTATGCTTGTGTAGCTTTTTTTGCACGCTCCAGCCCGCTTACCAGGTCTTCCAGTTTCATTGGCTTAGAAAGATAATCGTTCATACCTGCATTAATGCATGCCTCGCGGTCTTCGGGAAGCGCATTTGCTGTCATGGCAATAATATAGGGCTGTTGTGGCAAGTCCAGCTTACGGATATTGCCTGTCGCCTCCATACCGTCCATCTCGGGCATTTGTACGTCCATTAATATCACGTCGTAATTTGTATGCTTAACCTCCTCTACCGCTGCAAGACCGGTAGCTACAAGCATTGGCTGATACCCAAGTTTGCTTAAAGAACGCTCAATAAGCTTCTGATTGATCAGGTTATCTTCTGCAACTAAAATATGTAAGGGGTTTTTCTCTGCAAAATCTGCCGAAAGCACATTCCTGCTTACCTCTGCTACCGGCGATGCTTGTTTGTTTATAGCTTTTTGTATAGCCTGGCAAAGCTGTTGCTGCTTTACCGGCTTAACCAGAATGGTAGAAAACAAGCCCGGGTATTTACTTTTAGTCTCATCGCCTATAGAGCTTAGCATAACAACCGGCAGCTCCGGATAATTTTCTTTAACCTGCGCGGCCAGCATGGCACCGTTAACATCGGGCATTTCCATATCTGTTATTAATATCTGGAAGGTGTTATCTGATGCCAGCGCTTCCAGCGCTTCTTTTGCCGAAAGCTTGGCTACCGAACTGATTTTCCATAAAGCCAACTGAGTTTCCAGTATTTTGAGGTTGGTTTTATTATCATCTACAACCAGAGCTTTAATACCCTCCAGTACATTCAGATCGCAAAGAGACGGCGCTACCACCGGGTTAAGGCTCTTTCTGGTATTAATATAAAATTTAAACACAGATCCTTCATTAAAATTGCTTTCTGCCCAAATGCTGCCGCCCATTAAGTTAACCAGGCGCTCGCAAATGGCTAATCCTAAACCGGTACCACCATATTTACGGGTTGTAGATGAGTCTACCTGCGAAAAGGCTTTAAACAATTTATTTACCTTATCTGCCGGTATACCGATGCCGGTATCTGCCACGTTAAAGCCAACTTCTATACGCCCCTCTACTGCCTGGCCTTTTAAAAATACATGAACAAATATTTCGCCTTGCGAAGTAAACTTTAATGCGTTGTTTATAAGATTTATTAGCACCTGCTTTATCCGCAAGCTATCGCCAATAATATGTTTAGGTACATTTTCTTCAAGCTGGTAAATGAGGTCTAATTTTTTTTCTGCAGCTTTTTGAGCAAAAAGGTCCATCACTTCTTCTATGGTATGGCGCAGGTCTATATCCTCGGCCTCTATCTCCATCTTACCCGATTCTATTTTAGAAAAATCGAGGATATCGTTTATAACGGTCAGCAAACTTTCGCCCGAACTCATGATCGTATCGGTGTATTCGCGCTGCTCTGTATTAAGCGGTGTTTCTGACAATAGCGATGCCATGCCAATAACGCCGTTCATTGGCGTGCGTATTTCGTGGCTCATGGTAGCCAGGAATATACTTTTGGCCTGGTTTGCCTTCTCTGCTTCTTCGCGCGCCAATTGTTCCTGCTTTTTTTTCTGGTTCAGCTCATCATTTACCGTTAGCAAGTGTTCAGATTGGGATTGCAATTCTTCTGACTGGGCCTGCAGTTCTTCATTGGCGGTTTGAATTTCATTTGTACGCTCTTTAACCAAAAGTTCCAGTTCTGCTTTTTGCTTTTTTATGGTACGTAAACGGTAAGTATAAATGGCGTATACAAGCAGAGCGATTAAAATTATAACCAGCGCCCTAAACCAGAACGTTACCCAAAATGGTGGTGTAACGGTAATTATTATTGATGCACCCTGTTTGTTCCACACAGCATCATTGTTAGATGCCCTTACGCGGAAGGTGTAAGTACCGGGATCGAGGTTAGTGTAAACGGCCTTGCGCTCTATACCTGGTTTTACCCATGCGCTGTCTAACCCGGCGAGTTTGTACTCATATTGATTGTTTGCATTCACTATATAATTAAGCGCTACAAAACTGAGCGAAATGGAAGACTGTTTATAGTTTAATCTGATAGCCGTGGTATAACTTATATCCTGCTTCAATAAATGGTCTTTCGCACCGGGCAATATCGTTTTATTAAAAACCTGGAAATCTGTAATATATACCGGCGGTATAAAGGTGTTCAGTTTGATCTCGTCGGGATAGAATGAGTTGAAACCCTTTAGCCCGCCAAAAAACATTTGCCCGTCTTTCGCCTTCCAATAAGAGTTGGCTTCAAATTCCATATCCTGCAAACCGTCAAAAGTGTTATAGCCTTTGCATGCCCCTGTTTGCGTGCTTACTTTTACCAGCCCGTCTGAGGTAGATACCCACAAATTATGGTGGCTATCTTCAGTAATCCCCTTAATGTAATTAATACCTAAGCCACATTGGGTAGTATAAAGTTTAAATGTGTTTGCGGCCTTGTCAAACCAGTATAACCCCTCCATACCCAGCCAAAGCTTCCCTTGGCTATCCGTAAATATCACCCTCGAATCTGTTCTGCCCTTATTATGGTTAAAGTAATGCGAAAACCGCTTTGTAGCTAAATTATAACAGTTAAGGCCACCATCATCTGTACCAAACCAAACATTGCCGTCATGGTCTTCGCCTATAGAAACTACATTTTTACCGCTGAAGCTTGTAACGCCATCCGGGTCTTTTAATATTCTTTTAAAATGATGTGTGTCCGCATCCATCAAATTAAGGCCGCCGTAATAGGTTGCTACCCAAAAGTTACCCTTGCTATCGGGCATCATACGCTGTATAAAGTCGGAGCTTATGGCGTTTGGGTCGCCTGCATTTGCCCTAAAGCGGGTCACTTTTCCGGTAACGGGGTTTAACAGGTTAAGCCCGCTGCCCCAGGTACCTACCCATAAATTATTTTTACCATCCTGCGCAATAGCCTGCAAAGCGTTTGAAGATAAACTGGCTGTATTGCCTGGTATATTTTGATAGCGCTTAAATGCGCCGGTCTGTCTGTTAAAAAGATTAAGCCCCCCGCCGTCTGTACCTATCCACATCCTGCCTTTATCGTCTTCAAAAAAAGCCTTAACATCATTATAGCTGAGGGTGCTTTTTCCGAGGCCCTGCCTGTACACTTTAAATTTATCAGACACGGTGGTGTATAAATTTACACCGCCCCGGTAAGTGCCTACCCAAATATTGCCCTGCAGATCTGCACAAATAGCCGATGCGGAAGTATTAGACAAGCTTCCCGGCCTTTCGGGTTTAGGGAAATACTTATAAAAAGAATTGTGCCGGGCATCAAAAAGGTTAAGGCCCTGGTTTACCGTACCCACCCAAATATTACCTTTTTTATCGGCCAGTACCTGTAGTATCATATTGCCCGACAAGCTTGTAGTGTCGGCGTCACGATGGGTATACAGCCTAAACTGTTTAAGAGCAGGATCATACCTCCCAACGCCCTTTTTATCAATGCCTATCCACAAATTCTTATTGGTATCGGCACTCATAGATACAATATTGCTTGCTTCTGCCAAACCTTTGATGGGAAGGTATTTAAAGGTTTGAGAGCGATTATCAAACACATTTACCCCTTTTTGCGTGCCTGCGTAAATCTCATTTTTTGCATTGCTGTAAAAGCAGTTTACCGAGTCGCTGGTTAGGCCCTCACCTTTACCGCCGGTTTTAAAGCTTTTAAACCGCCCTGTTTCAACATTTAAAAGTTGGATACCATCACCCTGTGTGCCTATCCAGATATTGCCTTTATCATAACCCGTTATAGCATTTACGGCGCGGTTTACTTTAAACCTGGTGAATTTGTTATTTACCTGGTCAAATTTATTGAGGCTGTAAGGGGTGCCTATCCATAAATTGTGGTAAACATCTTCATAAATGCAGTTAATAAAATTATCATGTATACTGTAAGGGTTGTTGGCTTCGGTGCGGTAAATCACCATTTTAACCCCGTCATAACGATTAAGGCCATCGCGTGTGCCAAACCACATGAACCCGCGGCTATCTTCAAAAATGCAGTTAACAGATGTATTGGATAAGCCTTGCTCTGTGCTGATATATCTGAAGCGGAAATCTGAAATTTGTTGTGAGAAGCCTAAATACGGGCAAATAGATAACAGCAAAAAGGCTGTAATTTGTAGTATATAACGGCATCTAAGCGCTGTTACCTTAATCGTGTGATCAGTCATTACAAGGGGGTCGAAAAAAAACGCGGATTAAGCTTAAATAATCCAAAATAAACACTCCCCTAATTTACGTTCAAAGGCGTTACTCGGATTTGGAATATAGGAACTTTTTATTAGATATTTTTATTTTAAGCTTTAAGCAAGAATGAATGACCGGCATTGGCGGCGAAATCATCGTTTAGATAGTAAATTCTTAAAGCAGGGCATGTTTATTATTCACATCTTTATTTTATTAATTAGGTTTGCCTATTATATTTTACAGGATCGTAGCTTAAAATCTACCCTTTGCAATGTTAATACCGTTAAAGAACATCTGCTTTTCCGCCATAATAATTATTACGGCTTGCTTTTTTGCAAATACGCTGAGCGCCCAGCCCGGCGTTGAGAAAACCTATCGATTTGCGGCCCGGCAAACGAAGCTGATGCTCGCTGAAATTAACAAGCAAAAAATTAATAATACGGATAAAAAACCCGTTGAACCGCGGACCGTAGATGCTTCAGGCAAGCTCAAGATGATTCCTTCGGGCGATTGGTGCAGCGGATTTTTCCCCGGCGAACTGTGGTATTTGTATGAATATACGAAGGATACCTCCTGGCTGAACGCCGCGAAAGAGTTTACCGCGCCTATAGAAGCCGAACAATACACTAAAACCACTCACGATCTGGGCTTCGAGATTTATTGCAGCGCAGGTAACGCCTACCGGCTTACCAAAAATGCCCACTACAAAGAGGTGATCTTAAACGCTGCCAGATCATTAAGTACACGTTTTAACCCGGTAGTTGGCTGTATAAAATCGTGGGATAATACCAGGCAATGGAAGTACCCTGTAATTATTGATAACATGATGAACCTCGAGTTGTTATTTGAGGCGAGCAAAATAAGCGGCGATACGAGCTTCAGTCATATTGCCATTGTACATGCAAATACCACGCTTAAAAATCATTTCAGGCCGGATCATAGCTCCTATCATGTAATAGACTATGACCCGGAAACGGGTAATATTTTACATAAACAAACTGCACAAGGTTATGCAGATAGCTCTGCATGGGCCCGCGGGCAAGCCTGGGGGCTTTACGGTTTTACTCTTTGCTATCGTGAAACGGGCAATAAAATTTATCTTAATCAGGCAGAACACATTGCCAAATTTATCCTGACACACCCAAACCTGCCTGCAGATCTGGTGCCCTATTGGGATTATAACGCGCCCTACAGGCAAAGCGCGCCCAGAGATGCTTCGGCTGCAGCTATAACCGCCTCGGCCTTGCTGGAGTTAAGCACTTATAGCAGTAATAAGCTTTACGCAACAGCAGCCAATAAAATTATTGCCGGTTTAAGAAGTTATTACCAGGCGCAGCCAAACAAAAGCCGGGGTTTCCTGCTTTTGCACAGCACCGGCAATAAACCGGCCAACAGTGAAATTGATGTGCCCATTATTTATGCCGACTATTATTATCTGGAAGCCCTGATGCGCAAACACCGGCTTGCGGGCAAAAAGAATGTAATAACAGGTTTATAATTTAATATTTAATTATTACCATTAGCAGTAATGAGTTTAGAACAATCGTGGCGATGGTTTGGCCCCAAAGATGTTGTAACCCTTTCCGATGCCAGGCAGGCGGGCGCCACGGCAATTGTGTCGGCGCTGCATCATATCCCTAACGGCGATGTTTGGCCTGTTGGCGAGATATTAAGACATAACGCGTTAATAGATGCTGCAGGCCTTAAATGGTTGGTGGTAGAAAGCGTACCTGTACATGATGATATAAAAAAACGCGCCGGCAACTACCAGCTTTATATAGATAATTACAAGCAAACCCTTACTAATTTGAGCCACTGCGGCATAACTACAGTATGTTACAATTTTATGCCTGTACTGGACTGGACCCGTACAGACCTCGCTTACCCGCTGCCCGACGGATCTACAGCCTTAAGGTTTGATATGACCGCATTTGCAGCTTTCGACATTTTTATATTAAAAAGGCCGGGCGCAGTTAATAATTACCCCATTCATATTAATCAAAATGCCGAGCAGTATTTCAGATCACTAACACCAGCAGGAATTGATAAGCTCACCAACAACATTATAGCCGGTTTACCCGGCGCCGAAGCCGGCTATTCTGTAGAAGAATTTCTGCAAGTTTTGCAGGAATATAAAGACATAGACACGGCCACATTAAAGGCAAATTTGTACTATTTCTTGCAGCAGATAATACCAACTGCAGAACAACTTGGCATACACTTATGTATACACCCGGACGACCCTCCTTACCCCATACTGGGTTTGCCCCGTGTAGTGAGTACAGAGCAGGATATTGCTGATCTGTACAATGCTGTTAACAGCTACTACAATGGTCTTACTTTTTGCACAGGATCTTTTGGCGTTCGTGCAGATAATGACCTGCCCGGTATGGTAAAACGCTTGGGCAAACGGATACACTTTGTTCATTTACGAAGCACGAAACGTAATGCCGATGGCGATTTCTTTGAAGCCGGCCATCTAACCGGCGATGTTGATATGTATGCTGTAGTAAAAGCATTGCTGGAGGAACAAAAGAACAGGGCAGAAAAAGGTGACTGCGATACGAAAATACCTTTCAGGCCGGATCATGGGCACCAAATGCTCGATGATATCGGGAAAGATACAAATCCCGGTTATTCTGCCATAGGGCGATTAAAGGGCCTGGCAGAATTGCGTGGTTTAGAACTGGGGATCAAACGCGCATTAGATTTGTAGCACATGGCCTTCAGATAATCACTTTATAGGTACTTGCCCCCTTAGCCAGTTAGTCAGCTCAATTGCCGCCTTTTCATTGTCATAGCCCCTGGGCAATCTGCCGTTCATGTATTCGTTGTAAAACCATGGGTCGCCAACTGCAAAAACGGCCCCTTTGCCGTATTTTAAAGTAGCGGCTATAACAGCACCATTAGTTGCTTTTAAAACAGGCATGGCATTGCCCGGTATTGCTATGCTACAAACATCTTTCAAAAACACTTTTTTAGCGGTTTTAAAAACCTTATTATTAATAATTTTAACCGTGCCGTCTTCAAAGTGAACATCATCTGTAACGTGGTTTTGAAGGTCATTATTAAAGTGCATACCGAATTCGCCCGCGAGTATATTAAAATGCGGCAATTCTACATTGGCACTATCATTAGCCATCATTACCAATACACCGCCGTTGTGCACCCAGGCCGCAATCTGCCCGGCATCTTGTTTGGTGATGTAATTTGGCGACTGGCTTTCTTTTCGGGTATCAGGGTCTACAATAATATAGATATCCGTCCCTTTTAAATTCTGGGTATTAGGCGCTTCTCCTAATGTATCCGGCACAGCGCCTTTGGCCTTAAAGTAATTACCCCAAATGGAGAAACCGCTATTGGCTGTATCGGTCCACAGGTAATGGAACCTTTGTACAGTACCATCTTTAGCTATATGTACCTCATGATTATAATAATAATCGAGCGTAACTTTTTGAGCGTTCGCAATTACGCTAAAAAACATCAGGACGAATAATAGTTTTTGTTTAAACATTAAATACTTATTTACAGCGTTACCCTATCCATTTTGGGTGTTAGCAGGTGCATAATAAACCAGGCCAGCAGATAAGCAAAGCCGCAAAGCGCAAAAATGATATTATACCCGGTGGAAATATTGCCGGCATCTTTTGCCGATTGTAGTATAAAACCAATTAACAACGGAAAAAATATGCCTCCAACAGACCCTGCCATGCCGCCAATGCCAATTAAAGAACTTACTGCCCGCTTAGGGAACATGTCTGATGCGGTGGTGAAAATATTTGCGCTCCATGCTTGGTGAGCCGCCGCCGCCAGGCTGATGAGCGCTACCGCAACCCAAATATTTGTGGCATATTTTGCAGTAATTATGGGTACCACACATAGTGCAAAAATGAGCATTGCCGTTTTACGGGCTTTGTAAACCGGCCAGCCTTTTTTTATTAAATATGACGACAAATAGCCCCCGCCAATACTGCCGATGGTGGTCGAAGTGTAAACGATCACTAATGGCAAGCTCGGCTTTTTAAGATCGAGGTTAAACGTTGTTGAAAAATAAGACGGCAGCCAAAACAAGAAGAAGTACCAAACCGGGTCGCTCAGTAATTTGCCTGTTATAAAAGTCCAGGTTTGGCGTATGGTAAATAATTTAGCCCATTTTACAGGTTGTTCACCGTTGGGTGCAGTTACAGATTCGTCTAAGTCGCTATGAATAAATTCATATTCTGCCGTGTTTATTTTTTTATGGCGCGATGGCACTTCGAAAAAAACCAGCCAGAATATAAGCCATACAAACCCAATGGCGCCCGTGATCATAAAGGCCATTTGCCACCCATAGATGCCTAATATCCATGGTACCATTATTGGCGCTACAACTGCGCCTATATTTGCCCCCGAGTTAAAAACACCAGCTGCAAATGCCCTTTCTTTTTTCGGAAACCATTCGGCAATTGCTTTAATGGCGGCAGGAAAATTCCCCGATTCGCCAACGCCCAGCATTGCCCTGGCTGCGCCAAAACCAAAGGTGGTTTTAACCAAGGCGTGCAGCATGGCGGCTACACTCCATACAATTAATGATAAAGAGTAACCTACTTTTGTACCTATCTTATCTATAAACTTGCCGAATGCCAGTAATCCTAATGCATATGATGCCGTAAAGGCCATAACTATATTACTGTAATCTTTCTCAGACCAGTTTAATTGATGCTCGAGCGTTGGTTTCAACAGCCCGATCACCTGCCTGTCGAGGTAGTTTATTGTGGTTGCAAAAAACAGCAACGCCACTACTACCCAGCGATAGCCGGTCCTTTTATCGTCTTCCATAATAAAAATTAACAGCTTTATCTGCCTGCTTTTATCAGCGCGGCAGCTTTTACAGTATCCTGATATAATTGGTCGTATTCCTTATTCTCCATTATCTCTTTAGTGATAAGTTTGCTTCCCATCCCAACTGCACATACACCTGCTTTAAACCAGGCGGTAATATTTTCCTGCTCTAATTCCACTCCGCCGGTAGGCATAAACAACTGGCCGGGGAATAATTCTTTTATAGACGATATAAATGCCGGCCCTAAAATGTTAGCCGGAAAGATCTTGATCAATGATGCGCCAAAATGCTGCGCGGTGTGTATTTCGGTAGGTGTCATACAGCCCGGTATCCATAACATATTTTCCTTTGCGGCCACGGCGGCAACCTCAGGGTTTACTATTGGCGATATTAAAAAATCGGCGCCTGCTTCAATAAACTCCGTTGCTTGCAGTAACGTTTTTATCGTGCCGATACCCAGCAGCAGATCCGGGTACTCAGTTTTCTGCAATTGTTTAAGCGCTTTAAAATTTTCCAGTGCGGTTTCGCCACGGTTTGTATATTCAATTATCCTTACGCCTGCTTTATAGAGTGTGCGGGTAATTCCGGTGCTTACCTCCTTGCTTTTATGAAAAAACAGGGGCAGCATCCCTTGCTTAATTATCGCGTCAACTATCTCTTGTTTAGTTTTCATTTTGCATGGCATTTCTCACTTGCTCAACCGTTGTGGTGGTGGCATCACTTGGTGTAAATAGTTTTGTAAAGGCCGCAGCGGTGGCGTATTCTAATGTTTCGGCTGCGCCCCATTGATTGCAAAAGCCATAAATAAGGCCGGCCATAAAGCAATCGCCGCTGCCAACCTTATCTATGATGGTGTCTGACTCATATTCGGCAGAATGATATAAGCGGCCGTTTGTATAAAGCGCCGAGTAATAGTTGATCTTACTATCGGTCCCAAACCTAAACGTGTTTGCAACCACTTTACACTTCGGGAACAGTTGCATCAGCGTTTCTGAGGTGTTTTGCGCTTCTTTTAAATAAATACTTTTTTGCCCGGTTTCATGCATTTCTGGCATCACGGCAACATTCAGCATGGCCTCAACTGCCCAAACATTTCCCATAATCAGATCGCAATATTTAACAAGCTGTGGCATCACCTCTTTAGGCGATTTACCATACTGCCAAAGTTTTGCCCTATAATTCAAATCGACCGAAATGGTTATGCCACGCTCTGATGCAGCTTTGAGTGCCTCTTCGCAAAAGTTTGCAGTATGTTGGGTAAGCGCTGGGCAAATGGCGCTAAAGTGAAACCAGCGTACACCTTTAAGCACCTTATCCCAATTGATCATACCCGGTTTAAGCCCTGCAAAAGAAGATCCGGCCCTGTCGTAGATCAGTGCATTGTTTTTCATGTCGCGGCCTTTGGTAAGATAAAATAACCCAAGCCGTTCGCCGCCCTTATATATTACCGAGGTATCAATATTTTTTTGTTCGAGATATGCTAAAAGCTGCTCCGTGATCCCGTTATCCGGCATGGCCGTAAAGTACCTGGTTTGCAGGCCCCAAAGCGCCGTAGCAGTCGCTACATTAAGCTCGGCCCCGCCTATAAAGAAGGGCAGTTGGTTAGTTTCTAACCACATGCCATCGGCATCGGGCGTTACTCGCAAAAGAATTTCTCCAAATGTTAATACAGCACCCTCATCTGCTACCTGCAATTCCATTACAAAATAGTTTTATACACCGCTAAATATAGAGAAACCGCCATCAACACATATCATAGAGCCGGTAACAAATGCCGAGGCATCGCTAAGCAGCCACACCAATGCGCCTATCAACTCATCGGGATTGCCGAAGCGCTTAAACGGTGTTTGCCTGATAACTGCCTCGCCCCTTGGCGTATAACCGCCATCGGGTTTGGTAAGCAGGCTGCGGTTTTGTTCCGTAAGGAAAAAGCCCGGCGCCAGGGCGTTCATTCTTATTTTATCGCCGTACCGGTTGGCCAGTTCCACTGCGAACCATTGATTATAGCAATCTACTGCAGCTTTACCCATGTTATAACCTAACACCTTTGTAACGGCCTTTTTAGAATTCATAGACGAAATATTAACAATACTGCCCTTGCCGGTTTTGGCAATAGCATCTCCAAAAACCTGGGTAGGAAGAATGGTTCCCCAAAGATTTAGATCAAGCACGTGGCGCATACCGTTTATATCCATGTTAAAAACATCTTCTTCGGGCTGCAGCACACCTGCCGGCATATTGCCGCCTGCGGCATTAACCAAGCCATCTATATGGCCGTAAGCCTCCAGTATTTTTTCCTTTGCAGCAATTAAATCTGCTTCGTTTAAAACATTGGCAACCACAGCAAGGGCTTTGCCGCCTTTGGCTATAATGGCGTTAGTGCGCTCTTCGGCAACCTGTAGGTTGCGGCCGAGAATTACCGCGGTTCCACCGGCTTGGATAATGCCGTTAACAAAAGAGTTACCTAAAATGCCGGTGCCGCCGGTAACCACAATTACCTTCCCGGCCAAAGAAAACTTATTATCATCCATGCTATCTTAATTGTGTAATTGCTATCGGGTCCATATCGGTGTAATCCTGGTTTTCGCCGCCCATTCCCCAGATAAAGTTATAGCTTGCCGTACCAACGCCCGAATGTATACTCCAGGGTGGCGAGATTACCACATCGTAATTCTCTATTAATATATGCCGGGTTTCGGTACCCTCGCCCATAAAATGGAAAACGCGCTGGCCTTCCGGCAAGTCGAAATAAAGATAAGCTTCGGTACGGCGGTCATGCACGTGGGCGGGCATAGTATTCCAAACGCTGCCCGGCTGTAGTAAAGTTAAACCCATTACCAGCTGGCAGCTTTTTATCCCGTCGGCGTGGATATATTTGTTTATGGTACGGCGGTTAGCTGTTAAAGCATCGCCCGCATTTACCTTAGC
This sequence comes from Mucilaginibacter sp., assembly GCA_965277245.1. GTDB lineage: Bacteria > Bacteroidota > Bacteroidia > Sphingobacteriales > Sphingobacteriaceae > Mucilaginibacter. The sequence continues at coordinate 387,100 of OZ255719.1, read as the reverse complement.
AGCCTGGCTTATTGCCATTAATGTTGTTGGATAACCAGCATGTGCAGGCGCAGAGAGCAGGTAAAAAACGGGTGCTTGGCCTGCATCTATCGCAGCAAAGGTTACGTTTTTTATGCCCTTGCCAATGTAAAGACAAGTAAGCCTTTCCAATTTGTAAGAAACGCCATCGGCTACAACTATGCCATCTCCGCCCACGTTTATAATGCCTATCTCCCTGCGTTCTAAAAAATAAGCGGCGCGCAGGTTTGAGTAGGTTGGCAAAGAAATAGTTTGGTCTACAGGATTGGCGACGCCTGCAATTAAACGATCATAATGGGTATAAACGAAATTTATCTCGTTGGCTTTTGCCAGGCCGTTGGCTAAAAAACGTTCACGGATTAAGCCTGTATCATAACACTTAAAATCGTTAGGATGTACGCTGTGTAATACTTTCAAAATAAATATATTTTGGGTTTACCTTTTTATGTTGGGTTAGCAATATCGTAAAAATAAAGGTACAGGTGCAGATAAATCGTGTTTACATCGTAATATTGGATATCATTAAACCATTATGAAGTTAACGATCTTAAACCGAATTACTTTAGTTATCACATTATGTTTTAGCATTAAATCAGCTGCATTTTCTCAGGCAAATGCGCAAGATATTACAGAAAAGCAAGTAAAAAAATGGATCGGAAAACACGACTGGGCAAGTGGTTTAAACCTTAATGCAGATAAAAGCACAAACGCAGCCGAATTTTACAAACAATACCATGCCGTCCCTGTGCTATGGCAAAAGGTTTTCAGTTGGTTGAAAAAAACAGATCTGGATACGCTTACCAAAGGCAGGTATATAATTGACGGCGATAAGGCATATGCCATAATTACCGAAGCGCCTTCGAAAGAGCTTGACCAAACAAGCTGGGAATCGCACAGAAATTATATCGACCTGCAGTATGTTATAAGGGGAAAAGAAAAGATAGGCCTTAGCCCTATTAATAAAGCTATCTTAACTAATACATATGATGAGAAAAGGGATGTGGCTAATTATACGGCGGCCGGACAATATTACATAGCCATGCCGGGCACTTTTTATCTATTTTTTCCTGCAGATGCTCATCGCCCCAATATTAAGGTTGACGGGTTTGACCTTGTAAAAAAGCTGGTTATCAAGATTCATGTTGCGCAATAAGTTTATTACGGGCCCCCGGAATGAATTTTCAGGCTGCTTGTTACAAATTTGCCCAAACGTTGTTGTACAATTACGCTATAAAACATAAATCATGAAAAATCGCACGGTTCCAATTATCTTAGGGGTTATTGTACTCATTATTGTTGGTGTATTTTATTACAGGTATTATTTCGTTTTTGGCGATGGCACAAAGGCCGGTACTATGAACTATTTTGTTCATAAGGGTTACGTGTTTAAAACCTATGAAGGCCGCCTTATACAGGCAGGGATACGTGCGCCAGCGCAAGGCGCTATTCAGTCTAACGAATTTATATTTTCGGTTACTAATAATAAAATAGCCGAACAATTAAACCGTAATACAGGCGCATTTTTAGAGCTGCATTATAAAGAGTACCTGCACACCCTGCCGTGGCGCGGCGTAAGCGAATTTGTAGTGGATAGCATAATTTCTTCAAAGCCTGCGGTTCAAATTCAGCCCTAACTCGTTTAATTATGCGTTTAGCTTAAAAATTGCAAATATATTGTAATAGGCTGTAATTATTATAAGTGCGAAGAATTAACCGTTTTGATTTCATTTTAATACACCTAAGCGGTCGGTTTTGCATACTTCGTAATTTAATACCGCTTTGTGTATTCTCCTTTAATAAATTGTTAAATTTTTAGCCGTCAAAATAATGGGGGCTATTTTAAATACAGTTACTAAATCATACTTTTAAACGATTTTTAAATAAGAAAGACATGATAATCATCGCTGACGGCGGCTCAACTAAAACAAACTGGTGTTTGGTTACCGAAGACGGAAAGAAAGTTTACTTCAACACAGAAGGCTATAATCCATACTTTGTAAGTCAGGAATATATTATACAATCCCTTAACGAAAGCTTACCTATAGATCTGGATAAGACCCAGATCACCGAGGTTAATTATTATGGCGCGGGTTGCTCCGTTCCCGAAAAAAATAAGATTGTTGAAGAAGCCATGTCGGCCGTATTTACAAGCTCGAAGGTAAACATTGGCCACGATCTGCTGGCTGCTGCACGTGCCCTGCTGGGTAACGAAGAAGGTTTTGCCGCAATATTGGGCACAGGTATGAATACCTGTATTTACGACGGCCGGAAATTATCGCATAATATAGACTCGGGCGCTTACATCCTGGGCGACGAGGGGAGCGGCTGCCACATTGGCAAAAAATTGCTGATAGATTACTTAAGGGGCTATATGCCCGAGGCTGTGCGCAGCCTGTTTTGGGAAACCTTTAAATTAACCCCCGATGAAGTTAATGACAGGGTTTACTCTCAACCCCTTGCAAACCGCTTTTGTGCAAGCTTCAGCAAGTTTGTTTATGATAACAATGTACATATAGAATATTCGCGCAACCTGGTACGCACATCTTTCGAAGATTTTTTTAAAAACCTGGTTACCCACTACCCCGATTATCAGAAATATACTTTTAACTGCATTGGATCGGTAGGTTACAATTTCCGCAATGTGCTGGAAGAAGTAGTTACAGAACATGGTATGGTGGTAGGCAACATCATCCGCTCGCCTATAGATAACCTGGTAAAATACCACCTGGAACTTGCTGCTACCACGCAGATCTAAGGCCTTACCTCCTGGTGAAGATTTTTACATACCGTGCGGTATGTAAAAATACCGGCTAACTAATACTGTATAAAAACCTGCAATTATCTGCGGTTTGTTACACCAATTCTGCAGAAAAAACACCTTTTAGCAGGGGCTGATCACCTGAGCATTTTTAGCTTACATACCGTGCGGTATGTTTTCGTGACAGGGCGATGCGGCAGGTAAAATGATAACTTTTATCGGGAATGAAAAATGGATGATACCGTGAAATGACAGCCTTGTCTTTTTTGCAAGTATTTTTAGCAAAAGTTTAGAATAAAAAACTTTTGAAATTGTTCCTAAATAATTGTAACCTTTTAAGTGCATTAACGTAAAACCTTATAAGCGCCTAAACAATCGCTTATCACTTTAATGAAAAAATTAATCCCCCCCAAAAGGTTTTCTTACTTTATTGCTGCAACACTTCTTTTAAACGCAATAGTGTTTTACGGGTGTACAAAAGCCTCTAAAATTGCACCGTCTATTACGGCATAAACTGATAAGGCGGAAGCGCTTATCAAAAATTGGCTTGCTGATCAAAAATCTGACAGTATAACAGTAAATCTATTGCTAAAACAAGCAGACTGGAAAACAGCACACACCATCATGACAGACAGCGGTAAAGTTTTTGAAATAGTTCTGTTAAATAGCAACTCAACATTTGATGATCCTGCCAAAACACTTCAACGCTATTTAGTTGTACTCAAGCAAAACAATAATATTACCACCAATATCTATGAAATATTTGGTAATGTCTTTGATATTACAGGGAAAGAAGATATTTGTATAAAAAATTTCAATCAAAGTGTAATGCCCAATTTTAGTGGAGAAGTAACCTTCTATAAATGGAATAGCCAACTTATAGAATCAAAGGTTTACGAAAATGGGATAAACACGTTAAATAAAATATTGACGACAAATCCGTTAAAATCAAAAAAAATTCAAAGTACTGATAAAAGATTAAATCAATGCATTGATTGGTATTGGGAATATTATGACTCTTACGGAAATAATACTGGCGAACAATTTGCCTACACTACTTGCTCGTCATCTTGCGACCAACAAGGTTATAGAGATCCAAATGGGATTTTAAAAGTCAAAACCAATTGTGACGCTGGTGGGCCGACAAATAATCCGCCCTCAAGTCAGTCCCAGGATACTGTGATGAAGTTAAAAGATACAACCTGTGCCAATATGACTGCTCAAGAAATTACTACTATAAACAATACTTTGAATCAATTGCAAAGCGTAGACTGCGCTATCAAGTTTGTTTATCATAACTTAATAGATAATCATAAATCATTTTATTTCTGTATTAGCAATTCGGGAGTCGGTAATGGCGAATATGACCCAGCATCGAGAACCATAACGTTTTCAACTGACTATGCTGCTACGAATGTGTATGTTCTAGAACACGAAGTTATTCATACTTATCAGGATCTAGTTTACCCAGGTGGGATACAACAATATGGAAGAACTGGACAGAACGGATTAAAAAAAACAGGGTTTGTAAATTTAGAATTTGAGCAACTCGTTTATAGCGATATCGTACATGGCACTTATGAGGCATTCGAAGGGGACAGTTTCCAAGGAACTCCTGAACAACTATCTGATTATAAAGATTTTATCAACAATTATACAAATAAAAATTCCTCATTTGATCAACTTCGATCCGGCACTGAAGAATATAACGAATTTTTAGACGATTTCAACACGCAATTACAGCAATTCAAAAGCATTCCAAATAATCCTTATAACAGCAATATCGCTAATTTAAAACCCCAAGCATTAATTAATATTTTTAATCACGCTTTATTAACAGGTTGTTAAGATGAAAAAATCGATTATATTCACATCAGTCCTACTTATAAGTAATTTTAGTTATTTATTTGCCCAAAACACCGATATCTCCAAAATGTATACAGGTGTAAAACAGTCTTTTAATTTTTTTTATCCAAAATTGATCTCTAAAAGATCTTCTTCACATGTTGTAATATCAAATGTTAAAAATAGATATTTCAACGGTCAAGACAGATTAAAAGATAATTGGACCTATGGGATTCAAAAGACAGACATTCATTTAGATGTTAATCAAGTAAATATTATTGTTAGAGGAGTTTTGAAACTTAAACTGGATGCCTTAAATATCAACAAGGAAACCTTAGGATTAGATTTTAAATTCAACACATCTGACGGTACTATAGCGGATACCGAATTTACAATTGCAAAATCAAGTTTGACAACATTTGCTGATATTGAAGAAATTGATGACCAATTAAGAAAAAATGTAAAAGCAACTTTCACCGGAATCGCATATTTACATTATTACGCTGTTCCGTATTGGTTTACACCACCAGTAAAATTTTGATTCTATCGATATTAAAGTTAAGGCTCCAAAATATTGGGGCCTTTTTTATAAATGCAAAACAAAATTATTATTCTTTCATTCTACCCCCTGCTTGCCACAAATATGAACCACCCATTTATCACCAGGTATGAGATCAATAAAACCTGCGCACACAGGAAGTCGAATCGTTTCCCTTTTTCGAGGTTGCCGTGTTTAATGAGCCGCAATGAGTAGGTGTTACACATAATGGTTACCAGGATGAAAAGAAGGGTTACGCCGTGAAGGGTATCTACCAGCGTAAACGTGGTAGATTCGGGCAGTGCAGAATCTATGATGTATTTGTTACCAATTACGGCAAAAAGTGCGCCCACACTAAGCCCGAACCGCGAGTCTATACTATCCGCATGGATATAAAAGCATAGGTAAGCGATCAAAAATGCTACGTACATACCTAAAAACATTTTCCAGAACAGGCCCATGGCGCTCCGGTCTATCTGGATGGTGATCTTGTAATTACTATATTCGGAATGCGGTTTTTTGAGGGTAAGATCTCCGAAGGCGGTTTCATAGGTCTTAATGCCGGTGGTGATGTTCATACTGTCTATATCCCAGCCGCGAAGGGTAAACTTAGGATCGAAATGCTTGCCGGAAGTATCCTGCCTAAACACCAGCGCCTTAGAGTCGAACTGCGAATTTTCTATCGAGAAACGCAGCTTTTGCTTGTCGAACGGGAAATTGTTTATCGCCCAAGAATCCTTCATTACGCACTGCAGTTTCATGAGTATGAATATCTTATTGCCTGTAGAATCTATGGTGGAAAAAGATTTGATTACTGTTTTGGCCTGCGGTACTTCCAGGTTTTGCAAAAAATCGAACTTCTTGTTCTTATAGCGCAGCCAAAGCCACATATCAACCGTGTACTCTTTGTCTTTAAAATTGATGTCGTGTATGCTGGTAATGTAAACGCCGGTAATAACGGTATCGAGCTTTACAATAACGGGTATGGCAACCGTATCTTTAACAGTCGTATTTTTAATCGTTGAATCTGGCTTAACGGGCTGCGCCTGCAGGGTGGCAGAAGCTATTAGTGCAAAAAATAAAAACCGGTAAAACTTCGTCATCAAACACTTAATAAGCAAAAGCGCTTATTTGTTTTATGATGCAAAGCAGCTCAACTATTCGTCTACTGTCAGTTCGTTCTGAAATATTTTGGTGTATTTGCGCTTATCAAATTTATAAAGCTTGGCAGCGCGATATGATACCCCTTTTTGCTTCTCATCCAGCTCCTTTAAAAAGCCGTAGCTCAGCATTTTTTTACGGAAGTTACGTTTATCCAGCTTTTTGCTCAATATGGCTTCGTAAAGCATTTGCAGTTGTGTAAGCGTAAATTTCTCAGGCAGGAGTTCAAACGCTATGGGCTGATAGCTAAGCCTGCGGCGTATTTTATTAAACCCGGTTTTAAAGATCTCGCTATGGTCAAAAGCAAGCTTTGGTAATTCACTAACCGGGTGCCAAAAGGCCTTACGAGCGTATTGTGTTACCGGTCGAAGTTCTTTTTGCCCGTTTATGCGTATTAAGGCATAATATGCTACGGTTACCACCCTGCCCTGCGGGTGCCGGTTTACCTCGCCAAAGGTGTGAAACTGCTCCATGTGCAGGTCATGCAGGCCGGTAAGCTCATTCAATATACGTTCGGCGGCGTTATCTATACTTTCATCCTGCGATACGATATAGCCCGGCAGGGCAAGCCAGTCTTTAAAAGGCTCCTCGTTTCGTTCAATCAATAAAATTTTTAACTCCCCGGCCTCGAAACCGAAAATAACACAGTCTATCGAGAATACCGACTCGAACTTAGGTAATATAACGTCCAAACGATTTATAATTTATCTGGTTTTAAAGATAGATGTAATTTCGAAATCGAAAAAAATAAATAAAAATTACATCGTGTTAAATATACACATTATCTTAGGGCGAATTTTCCGGGTTACCTGAAAAAATGACTAAAGTTAACAAGATTGCTGTTTTAACCTCCGGTGGAGATGCCCCGGGCATGAACCCATGTATAAGAGCCGTTGTTCGTACCGCCATTTTCAATAAATTAGCTGTTGTTGGGATAAGGCAGGGCTACCAGGGATTGATAGAAGACGATATGTACGACATGTCGCCGCGGTCTGTAAGTAACATTCTTAACCTTGGCGGCACTATCTTAAAAACTGCACGCTGTGCAGATTTCCGCACGCCCGAAGGTATGGAGATAGCTTACAACCGCTTAAAAGAGCGGGGTGTAAATGGCATGGTAGTTATAGGTGGCGATGGTACCTTTACCGGGGCACTGCGCTTCGCAAAAAAATACAACGATATAAATGTGATAGGTGTGCCCGGCACCATTGATAATGATCTTTTTGGGTCTGATTATACCCTGGGTTTTGATACCGCCAATAATACGGTTATAGAAGCACTTGATAAGATACGTGACACCGCCGATGCGCATGACCGCCTTTTTTTTATAGAAGTGATGGGCCGCGACTCTGGCTGTATAGCCTTACGTGCGGGTATCTCGTGTGGGGCCGAGGCGATCATGCTGCCCGAAAAGGATACCGCTATTAAAGACCTTATAGAATGCCTGAAGGCCGGCCAGCAAAAAAAATCATCGAGCATTGTTATCGTTGCCGAAGGAGATAAAAACGGCGGCGCCTATGATGTGGCGCAAATGGTTAAGCAGGAACTAACTTCGTATGATGTTAAGGTTACTATACTTGGCCACCTGCAGCGCGGTGGTAGCCCAAGCGCGTTCGACCGTATTTTAGGCAGCCGTTTAGGGTTTGCTGCGGTGAATGCGTTAATAGCGGGCGAAAACCAAAAAATGGTTGGCCTAAGGGGTAACAGCGTACAACTTACGCCGTTGGAGCAGGCCCTTACACATCCGTTCAAACTGGAAGACGACCTGATGCAAATGGCCGAAATATTATCTATATAAGGACATGATTGCAGTTGTTTACAGTGGTTCGCACATTGCCGATTGGCGTTTGAGTAACAAGGGTAAAACAATTGCGTCTTTTAAAACCGGCAGTATAAACCCGCAGTTTAACGATGAGAAACATATACAGCAGCTGTTAAACAAAAATATAAGTTTAATACACCATGCAGAAGAAGTGAAACGCGTTTACTTTTTTAGCGCGGGAGCTTCTACCCAAGAGCTGAAACAGTTGATACATAGCGCTATGTCGGCATTTTTTAAATTTGCCAGGGTGACAGTTGAGCATGACATGCTTGCAGCTGCCATTGCCTGCTGTAAAAATGTGCCCGGTATAGTTTGCATTTGCGGCAGCGGCAGCAATGCATCGTGGTATGATGGTAAAAAGCTTTCGCCAAACAATTATGGCCTCGGCTATATCCTGGCCGATGAAGGCTCTGCCAATTGGCTGGGCCGAAAGCTTATTAAAGGTTTTATGAACGAAACCTTGCCCGATAACCTTAAACAAAATTTTGAACTGCGTTACCAGGCCGACAGGAAGACCATGCTCGAAAAAGTTTATCGCCTTCGCCAGCCTGCTTTGTTCTTAAGCTCTTTTACCGGCTTTTTTATAGATTACGAAAACGACCCCTGGGTTAAAGACACCATAAACAAGGGATTTAACTTACTTACAGATACTTATCTGCTGCCATTAAAGAAGCAGCATCCCGGTTCTGGCGTGCATTTTGTAGGTTCTATAGCAGCAGCGTTTCAGCAGGAGTTACGCGATGTAACTGCCAAAAGTGGTATACAGGTAGGGAGTGTTATACATGAGCCCATTAACAATCTTTTAACATACTATTCAAATAAAAATTAAAAAAACATGAAAATAGGAATCAACGGTTTCGGCCGTATCGGCCGTCTGGCATTCAGAGCCGCTTTAGAAAGGCCCGAAATTGAAGTTGTAGGTATTAATGACCTGGTTGAGCCCGATTATATGGCTTACATGTTAAAGTACGATTCAACACATGGCACCTTTAAAGGTACTATAGAAGTAAAAGACGGTAACCTGGTGGTTAACGGCAAAACCATCCGCGTAACGGCAGAAAAAGACCCGGCAAACCTAAAGTGGGGTGATGTTGGCGCCGAAGTGATCATCGAATCAACCGGTTTGTTCCTAACCCAGGAAACTGCTCAGAAACACATAGATGCAGGCGCTAAAAAAGTGGTAATGAGCGCACCCGCTAAAGATGATACCCCTACTTTTGTTATGGGCGTAAATCATAAATTATTAAAAAACGAAAATACTATTGTATCGAACGCATCATGTACAACCAATGCCCTTGCCCCTATTGCCAAGGTATTGAATGATAAATTTGGTATAGAAGAAGGTTTAATGAGCACCGTTCACGCGGTTACTGCAACCCAAAAAACAGTTGATGGCCCATCGGCTAAAGACTGGAGGGGGGGCCGTGGCGCATACCAGAATATCATCCCGTCGTCAACCGGGGCAGCTAAGGCGGTAACCCTGGTTATCCCTGCTTTGAAAGGCAAATTAACCGGTATGAGTTTCCGTGTACCCGTTGCCGATGTTTCTGTAGTTGACTTAACCGTTAAGCTTACAAATGGTGCAACCTATGAGCAAATTAAAGATGCCATGAAAGAAGCGGCAGCAGGCGAACTGAAAGGCATTTTAGGTTATACCGAAGATGAGGTTGTGTCAGAAGATTTTAAAGGTGATCCGCGCACCTCGATATTCGATGCAAAGGCAGGTATTGCCCTAAACGACAAATTTGTAAAAGTTGTAGCCTGGTACGATAACGAGTGGGGTTATTCAAACAAGCTGATAGACCTTGTTCAGGAAATAGGAAAACTGTAATTTCAGTTTAAATCATATTTAAAAGCCGCCCGTAAGTTAACGGGCGGCTTTTTTTGTTATAATTAAACGATATATTATAATGTTATATTTACAATTCTACAAGCAGTTTTATGACAGATGAACAAATAATAGCACACCTCTATACAAATTTTAACAACAGGGATATTGATGCAGTACTCCTGTATTTTCACCCGGAGGTAGCATGGCCGAACGGATGGGAAGGCGGCTATGTGCATGGCCATGACGCGGTGCGCGATTACTGGACGCGGCAATGGAAGGAAATTGATCCTATAGTTGAACCTATAAATCTCCACAAACTTGGTGATGGCAAAATTGCTGTTAACGTACAACAAGTGGTTAAAGACCTGGCCGGCAACTTAATGGCTGAAGTTACGGTAAAACACACATATAGTTTTGATAACGGCTTGGTAAGGCGAATGGATATAGAGGCTTAACTCGTAAATGATTAATTAGAAGCTGCCTATTCCTTATTTTCACATTTTCTGCTAACCCTCAACTTTTCTTTTAAATTTGAAACCCGGTATCTTCATGCTGCCGAACTTTTGAACCTGAAATTCCAGATTATGAAGAAATACTTATTGATAACTGTTTGCTGCCTGTTTATGGCATCAGGTTTATGGGCGCAAATACCCGCCTTAGAACGTGTAGAACCAATGTTCTGGTTTACGGGTATGGCAAACTCAAAACTTCAGCTGATAGTGCACGGTAATAATATTGCCGCCCGCCAGGTTCAGTTGGTTTACCCCGGTGTTAAATTAACAGCGGTTCATAAGGTAGAAAATCCGAATTATCTCTTCCTTGACCTGCAGATAGCCGCAAATGCAAAGCCCGGCGCGTTCCCAATAAAATTTACGGCTGCGGGGCAAACGCCGCTTGTTTATAATTATGCGCTAAAAGCGCGCGACCGCTCGGCAAACCGTGCACAGGGCGTGACCAATAAAGACCTGATCTATCTGATCATGCCCGACCGCTTCTCGAATGGCGACCCTGCAAACGATGTGGTAAAAGGTATGCGTGAAACAGGCCTGCACCGCGACTCTATGTTCAGCCGCCACGGCGGTGATATACAGGGTATCATGAACCATTTGGATTACCTGAAAGACCTTGGCGTAACTACTATATGGCTTACCCCCGAAATTGAGAACGATGAGCCGCAGGCTTCATACCACGGCTATGCAGTTACCGATCATTATAAGGTAGATCTGCGCTTCGGCACTAACGAGTTATACAAGCAGTTTGTAGATAAATGCCACGCCATGGGTTTAAAGGTTGTGAAAGACCTGGTACACAACCATGTGGGTACTGAACATTATTTTATCCGCGACATGCCGATGAAAAGCTGGGTGCACCAGTGGCCGAAATATACTAACTCCAATTACCGCGATATGGTAGTGATGGATCCGCATGCTGCGGCACTTGATAAAAAGATCATGCTCGATGGCTGGTTCGATCACCGCATGGCCGATATTAATGAGAATAACCCCTACGTGCAGAATTATATCACCCAAAACCATATTTGGTGGGTAGAATATGCAGGTGTGGACGGTTTTAGACTGGATACCTATCCTTATAATGATGGCCCTTACATGGCGCAGTGGGCGCAGGATGTGCGGCGCGAATTCCCTAACCTTTCTATCTATGGCGAAACCCTGGTATGGAGCGCTGCCGACCAGGCGTTTTTTACCGAAGGCGATAAAATTGGCCGTGGAATGGATACCCATTTGCCCGGCGTCACAGACGGCGTTGTAAAAGATGCGATATTTAACGCGCTTAACGATAAAGAGGGCTGGGTAGACGGTGTTGGCCGTTTATATGCGGTGTTGGCGCAAGACTTTCTCTATAAAGACCCGACCAAAAATGTGATCTTTTTAGACAATCACGATATGAGCCGGGTGCTGTCGGTCGTAAATGAAGATTATACGAAATATAAATCGGCTTTTGCACTGCTCCTGACCTTACGCGGTATCCCGCAGATGTACTATGGCGACGAGATCCTGATGAAAAACCTGTCGAACCCCGACGGTTTGGTGCGCGAGGATTTCGCGGGTGGCTGGGCCGGCGATAAGATCAATAAGTTTGTTGCCGAAGGCCGCACTAAAAAAGAAAACGATGCCTTTAATTATGTGCGTAAGCTTGCTAACTACCGCAAAAATACCACGGCTTTGCAAACAGGCAAGCTGTTGCAATACATTCCGCAAAAAGGTATGTATGTGTATTTTAGATACGATGCGCAAAAAACGGTGATGATTGTTTTTAACGGAACCGATAAGGAGGGCGCTATTGACACAGATTACTTTAACGAGGGCATTAACGGCTCGCGCAAGGGCAGGGATGTAATTACAGACCAGATAGTCGACCTTAAAACCATCACATTACCACCAAGGGGCAGCATAGTACTTGAACTGATGCCCGATGGTATCCATTAATATTTATAATACTCATGACCCAAATAAAAGCCTGTATTTTCGATCTCGACGGTGTGATCGTTGATACCGCAGTTTACCACTATAAAGCCTGGAAGCGATTAGCCAATGAACTTGGCTTTGATTTTACGGAGGAACAAAATGAACAGTTAAAAGGTGTTAGCCGCATGCGTTCATTGCAACTTATATTAGGCTGGGGCGGCGTTAACAAAAATGAGGCAGAGCAAACTGAACTGGCTACCCGCAAAAATAATTGGTATGTAGAGATGATCAGCAAAATGAAACCAGATGAAATTTTGCCCGGCGCGAAGGAGTTTTTAGAAGCCTGCCGCACGGCAGGGATTAAAACAGCCTTGGGCTCTGCCAGTAAAAACTCAGGCACCATCTTACAAAACGTTAGTATATCTCAGCTTTTTGATGCCATTGTTGATGGTAACCATGTTACCGAACCAAAACCCAACCCCGAAGTATTTTTAAAAGGCGCGGAAGCATTGGGCGTATCGCCGTTGGAGTGTGTTGTGTTTGAAGATGCCATTGCAGGTATAGCGGCTGCAAAAGCAGGCGGTATGAAAGCTGTAGGCATTGGTTCGCCGCAGGTATTGACCGAGGCCGATCTGGTGATAAGCGGATTGGATAAAATGACGTTGGAGATGCTGGAAGAATTGTAAACCCCCAAGCCATCATTGCGAAGAGGTACTACGAAGCAATCCCACACTTACATAGCGGCTCTGCAAATCGGGGATTGCTTCCCTGCCATTGCAGATCGGAATGACGAATTATTTTTTTGGAATCAATAATGAAAAACTATATAAAAATTAACGAGTGGACGATCATTGAAGAAGGCTTTGATCCTAAGCTTAATAAAATTTCCGAGAGTATATTTAGCCTGGGTAATGGCCGTATGGGCCAGCGCGCCAACTTTGAAGAAGCCTATAGCGGCGAAACTTTGCAGGGAAATTATGTGGCAGGCGTTTATTATCCCGATAAAACACGCGTTGGCTGGTGGAAAAACGGCTACCCCGAATATTTTGCGAAGGTATTGAATGCGGCTAACTGGATAGGCATCGGCATTGAGATTGATGGCGAAGAACTGGACCTGGCACAATGCACGGTTCAAAGTTTTAGGCGGGAGCTGAATATGAGGGAAGGTTACCTAAAACGAACCTTTACCACAACTACCAAAAATGGTAAACAGGTTTCGGTAGAAAGTGTACGTTTTTGCAGCATGGTTGATGACGAAACAGGGGCGATCCGCTATAGCGTAACGCCTTTAAATTTTAGCGGCAGCGTTAAAATTTTCCCATATATCGACGGGGATGTAAAAAACAAAGATGCCAACTACGACGAGAAATTCTGGGATGAAGTGAAGAGAGATACCTGGCCGAATGGCGGCTATGTTCAGTTAAAAACTAAAAAGACAGGTTTTGAAATTGCCACAGCAATGCTGGTTTACATCACAGAAAACAGCCGGGCTGTTCAATCGCAATTTCAGCCCATTCAAAAAGAAAAATACATTGGCACCGAAACCACCATTGAAGCCAAAAAGGGCGGATCCGTAGTTGTTTACAAATACGCCACCAACGCCTCATCGCAAAACCACCCGGCAGATAGTCTGGCAGATGTTGCAAAGGCAAATTTGGAGCATGTTTCGGCAAAGGGCTTTGATACCATGCTTGCAGAACAGGCTGCTGCGTGGGCAAAAAAATGGGAGCAAAACGATATCATTATTGAGGGCGATGAGTCGGCACAGCAAGCGATCCGTTTTAATATATTTCAGCTTAACCAAACCTACACCGGCCAAGACGACCGCTTAAACATTGGCCCTAAGGGTTTCACCGGCGAAAAATATGGCGGCTCTACCTATTGGGATACAGAGGCTTATTGTGTGCCTTTTTACCTGGCTACGGCAAATCAAAAAGTAACCAAAAATTTGCTCCTGTACCGTTACAAACAATTGAGCAAAGCTATTGATAACGCCAAACTGCTGGGCTTTAACAATGGCGCCGCGCTTTACCCCATGGTTACTATGGATGGTACCGAATGCCATAACGAGTGGGAGATCACTTTTGAAGAAATTCACCGCAATGGCGCAATTGCCTATGCCATATTCAATTACGTGCGCTACACCGGCGACGAAACTTATCTGGCTGATTATGGTCTGGAAGTATTGATAGCCATCTCACGGTTTTGGTCACAACGGGTAAACTGGAGTGATGACAGGCAACAGTATGTAATGCTTGGCGTAACCGGCCCAAATGAGTATGAGAATAACATTAACAACAACTGGTATACGAGTAAACTGGCGGTTTGGTGCCTAAAGTACACGCTGGAAGTTGTCGGGCAAGTTAAAGCTGCCGACCCTGCTAAATACGATGCACTAATCAAAAAGATAAGTTTTGAAGTAATAACAGAATCTGAAAAGTGGAAGCACATCATTGAAAAAATGTATCTCCCGTTTTCAGAAAAATTAGGCGTTTTCTTGCAACAGGACGGCTATTTGGATAAAGAACAAATATTGGTTAAAGACCTGCCCGCTGCCGACCGCCCGATAAACCAAAAATGGAGCTGGGACCGCATCCTCCGGTCCTGCTATATTAAACAGGCCGATGTATTGCAGGGAATTTACTTTTTTGAGGATGAATTTGATCTGGAAACCATCCGCCGGAATTTCGATTTTTATGAGCCGCGCACCGTTCACGAATCGTCATTATCGCCCTGTGTACATGCTATACTTGCCGCCAAATTAGGCGATGAGGCACGTGCCTATGAGTTTTACCTGCGCACCTCACGGCTTGACCTCGACGATTATAATAACGATACCGAAGATGGCTGCCATACCACCTCTATGGCCGGCACGTGGATGAGCGTAGTAGAAGGTTTTGGTGGCATGCGCGTAAAAGACGGCAAGCTTTCTTTTGATCCGTTTTTACCTACTAAATGGCAATCCTTTTCTTTCCATGTGGGTTTCCGTGGCGCACTGTTAAACATCAAGGTGAGTAAACAACGCGTGCAGGTAACCAATAGTTCTGACAAAGAAATTAATGTGCTGATCAACGGGAAAGAGGGAAATGTTGGAGCTAATGCCACAATATAAACTAAAAACCATGTCATGGTGAGCTGTTCGAACCACACTTCTTACAGGTCTTAGACAAGCTCAGGCTAATATATACACTAAATGAAAAAAATAACTTTTGCATTGCTTACTCTTCTGCTACCCGCTATAACTGCTATTGGGCAACCGCATGCAAAACATTTAAAGAAAAATTTACAAATGCCACAAGATCAAAATCATAAACTAATAATCTACCAACTGCTGCCCCGCCTGTTCGGCAATAAAAATGCCACCAATAAATATTACGGTTCTATTGAAGAAAACGGTTCGGGTAAGTTTAATGATATTACCGATGCCGGGCTGCAGGAAATCAAAAAAATGGGCTTTAATTACGTTTGGTATACCGGCGTTATCCAGCATGCAACCATGACAGATTATTCGGCGTACGGCATCAGCCAGGATGATCCCGATGTGGTAAAGGGCCGGGCCGGCTCGCCGTATGCTATAAAAGACTATTACGATCTGGATCCCGACCTTGCTGTGGATGTTAAAAACCGCATGGCAGAATATGAAGCACTGTTGCAACGCACACATAACAACGGTTTAAAGGTTTTAATGGACTTTGTACCCAATCATGTGGCACGCACGTATCATTCAGCTTTCGCAGGCAGCAAGTCATTTGGTATCAATGATGATAAGACAAAAGCCTTTGACGCAAACAACGATTTCTATTACATCCCGGGCAAACCTTTCATAGTACCCGGCGGCTACGATCCCGGTGGCAACAATTTCCACAGTGCGCTGAAAGACGGCAGATTTAACGAAAACCCTGCCCGCGCAACGGGCAATGATGTTTTTAATGAAGCGCCTTCAATTAATGATTGGTTTGAAACCATGAAATTAAATTACGGCGTAGATTACCAGAACGGTCATAAAACTTATTTCGACCCTATTCCTCCGGTTTGGCAAAAAATGTACAATATTTTACATTTCTGGAGCCTGAAAGGGATAGACGGTTTTCGATGCGATATGGTAGAGAATGTGCCATTTGAATTTTGGGGCTGGGTAATACCAAAGCTAAAAACAGATCACCCCGACCTGATCTTTATCGGCGAAGCCTACAACAAAACTCAGTACGCTAATTATATCAATATTGGTAAGTTCGATTATTTGTATGATAAGGTGGGGCTGTATGATGCAATAAAAAAACTGATAAGGAATGATCCTGCTGCAACCACCTGGGATATTAACGCGGTTTGGAATAACGACACTAAAGGCATAGATGAGCACATGATACGGTTTATGGAAAATCACGATGAGCAGCGCATTGCATCACCGGATTTTGCGGGAAATCCGTGGTATGCATTGCCGGGCATGATCGTAACTGCAACGCTCTCAACCGGGCCGGTAATGGTGTACTTTGGGCAAGAAGTTGGCGAACCGGGTGCAGGTACAGAAGGCTTTGGCGGCGAGGATGGCCGCAGCACAATTTTTGACTATTGGGGCGTGCCGGAACATCAGAAATGGTTAAACAATGGCAAGTTTGATGGCGCCAGGTTATCAGATAGTCAAAAGTCGCTTAGGAGTTTTTATGTTAAACTGTTAAATACGGTTAAGGATAACGAAGCATTAAGCACCGGTAAGTTTTACGAGCTGATGCTGGCAAACCAACGCAACACCGGTGTAGATGAACGTACATATATATATCTTCGTTATACAGATAAACAAAAAGTGCTGGTAATCACTAACTTTAACCGCAGCGATCGCAAAATGAACATTAAACTGCCTGCCGATCTTTTGAACCAATTAAAGATAAACGGTGCAATTAGGCTTACTGATCTTTTGAGTGGTGCAAGTTATTCGGTAAGTGATATGGCTAACGGACTGGATATTACTTTACCTGCCACAAGTGGCGTAATGTTGAAGTTTTAGAATAGAAAAGATTGTCGTCCTGAACGTAGTGAAGGATCTTTTGCGCCAATATAGTAACGTATAATTGGCTGTGGAATAAGATTCTTCGCTGCCGCTCTGAATGACAAATAGTTTAGAATGAGAACAAGTTCAACGTTTTACACCAATTAACCATTGAACTAATGAACCTAATAAAATGACAGTGATAGAAAAACCACGTTTAAGTTTCTGGCAGATCTGGAACATGAGCTTCGGCTTTCTGGGCATCCAATTTGGCTTTGCGCTGCAGAACGGTAACGCGAGCCGTATACTGCAAAAATTTGGTGCCGATGTTGAACACCTTTCGTGGTTTTGGCTGGCAGCCCCTATTACCGGTATGATCATCCAGCCAATCATCGGCCATTATAGTGATCGTACCTGGAACCGTCTTGGCCGCCGCAGGCCATATTTTTTAACAGGCGCCATTCTTTCGGCAATAGCGCTCTTTCTGATGCCAAATTCGGCAGCCGTGGCATCAGTTGGCCCGGCAATACTGGTTGGTGCAGGTATGCTCATGATCATGGATGCTTCCTTTAACGTGGCAATGGAACCATTCAGGGCGTTAGTTGCTGATAATTTGCCCGATAGTCAGCGGAGCAGCGGGTTTTCAGTACAAACATTTTTGATAGGTTTTGGCGCTGTGCTTGGCTCATGGCTACCCTATATTTTTGCAAATTACTTTCATATCGCCTCAACTGCGCCTAACGGCCAGGTAGAAGATAATGTTAAATATTCTTTTTACGTTGGCGGTACGGTATTGCTGATCACCATTTTGTGGACCGTAATCCGCACCAAAGAATACTCTCCGGCAGAATACGCCAGGTTTCACCCCGCCGAAACAGAACCACAAAAACACCAGAGCGGTATCAGCGAAATACTAACCGACCTGCGCAAAATGCCTGCCACCATGAAGCAATTGGGCCTGGTACAATTTTTCTCGTGGTTCGCGCTGTTTTCTATGTGGGTATTTAGCACCCCCGCCATAGCAAGTCATATTTATCATGTAGCCCCCGGCGATACCGGCTCTGCAAAGTATAGCGAAGCAGCAAACTGGGTTGGTATTTTATTTGGTGTTTACAATGGCGTATCGGCAATTTACGCGCTCATGTTGCCGGCCATAGCCCGTAAAACCAGCCGTAAAACTGCCCATGCCTTTTCTTTAATAATGGGCGGTGTGGGTTTATTGTCAATTTTTCTCATTAAAGACCCGCATTGGCTGCTTCTATCCATGGTGGGCATTGGCCTGGCCTGGGGCAGTATATTGGCTATGCCTTATGCTATTTTATCCAGTTCTATCCCGGCAAAAAAAATGGGCGTATATATGGGTATATTCAATTTCTTTATCACATTTCCTCAAATTGTGAACGGGCTGTTTGGGGGGCCTATCGTAAAATACTTTTACAACGGCCAGGCTATTTACGCCCTGGTATTGGCGGGCATCTTTATGTTCTGTGGGGCTGTATGTGTTTTATTTGTGCACGACAGTAGGGATGTTAATATAAGCAAGGCGCTTCGATAGTGTTATGTTGACACATTAATTGGCGTGGTTATTGTAATTTTCAATACCTTGGCCGTTTATTGCCGGCACTAAAACTATTGATATCAACTACAACGGTTCATGGACGAAAACATACTTGACCCCGATTTATCAGCGAATAAACTTATAGAAGACGAGGACGAATTTCATCACCTCAACAACCCTGTAATGGGCTTAAGGCCTATTGTAAAAAAATATTTAAACAGCGTTACCGACGTAAAGGCGGTAGAAAATAAATTCTTTTTTACCGATGGCGAAGCGCGTGTTGAGGTAAGCATATTAACAGACGAGATCATTAAGGTAAGGCTTGCGCCTCATGGCGTTTTTTTGGAAGAATTTTCTTATGCCGTACCTAAATTCGAGCAAAAAGCGTCTGTATTTTCTTTGCATGAAGACGAGCTGGAATACAGGGTAAGTACCAGTACGGTTAACTGCCATGTTAGAAAAAAAGACTTTTCGATCACGTTTTCTGATGCACAGCAACACGTTACCAGTGTTGATGCAGTACCAATGCACTGGGAAGAAAATACGCAATTTGGAGGATATTACGTGTTCGGCACAAAGGTTTGCCATGCCGATGAAGCATTTTTTGGCTTGGGCGATAAGGCATCTGACCTTAATTTGCGGGGCCGCCGTTTCAAAAATTGGAACACAGATGCTTATTCTTTTGCCTGGAACCAAGACCCGCTTTACCGTAGTATCCCGTTTTATATAAGCCTTAACGAAGGTATAGCGCACGGTATATTTTTTGATAATACTTTTAAAGCCACATTCGATTTTGGTGCCGAAGACCATACGAAAACAAGTTTTTGGGCCGACGGCGGCGAACTTCAATATTATTATATCCACGGCCCGCACATGATGGATGTGGTAAAGCGGTACCATTCGCTTACCGGCACCCACCCCATGCCGCCGCTTTGGGCGCTTGGCTACCACCAATGCCGTTGGAGCTACTATCCAGAAAACAAGGTGCGCACTATTGCAAAGGGTTTCCGTAACAATAAGATCCCTTGCGACGGTATTTACCTGGATATAGATTACATGGACGGCTACCGCTGTTTTACCTGGAACCGTAAGTATTTTCCCGATCCAAAAAAAATGATCAAAGAGTTAGCTGCAGATGGGTTTAAAACCGTGGTAATTATAGATCCGGGAATTCGTGTCGACGATAATTACAGCGTTTTTAGAGAAGGTAAAGAAAACCGTTATTTCTGCCGCCGGTGCGACGATTATTTTATGGAAGGGCATGTTTGGCCCGGCCGCTGCCAGTTTCCCGACTTTACGAACCCTGAGGTACGCAGCTGGTGGGGCGGCTTATTTGACGAATTAGTACAGCTCGGTGTTGCCGGTGTTTGGAATGATATGAACGAGCCTGCCGTTTTTGGCGCAGGCACTTTCCCTGATGATGTGCGCCACCAGTATGATGGTTTTCGCGGGTCGCACCGCAAGGCACACAATGTGTATGGCATGCAGATGGTACGCGCAACCTATGAGGGTTTGCGGAAGCAAATGAAAAATAAACGCCCCTTTACCATAACCCGCGCAGGTTACGCCGGTGTGCAACGATATGCCTCTGTGTGGACTGGCGATAATGTAGCATCATGGGAGCATTTGCGTTTAGGGAATATTCAGTGCCAGCGTTTGGCAATGTCGGGCATTTCCTTCAGCGGTACAGATATCGGTGGTTTTAGCGGCGAGCCTGATGGCGAACTGTTTACCCGATGGATACAGTTTGGTACATTTTCCCCTTTTATGCGTGCGCACTCGGCAGGTGATACCAAAGAGCGCGAACCGTGGAGCTTTGGAGAACCGTTTACCAGCATTAACCGTAAATTTATAGAATTAAGATACCGTTTACTACCTTATTTGTATTCAACTTTTTGGGAGCATCACCGTTATGGCTTTCCCATATTAAGGCCGGTGGTATTGCAGGAGCAAGACGTTTTAACAAATCAGGCCCGCCAGGACGAATTTACTTACGGTGATAAGATATTAATATGCCCTGTTTTAGAACCCGGCCAAATAAGCCGCCGTGTTTATTTGCCAAAAGGCGATTGGTACCATTACTGGAGCAATGAGATGGTAGAAGGCGGTGCCGAAGTTGAAGTGGCCACACCATTGGAAACCATGCCTATGTTTATTAAAGCGGGAACGATATTACCAGAGTATCCGGTACAGCAATACGTTGGCGAAAAAGAGATCACAGAAGTTAAATTAAATGTTTACTACAGCAATTACGAGGTAAATTCTTTCTTTTTTGAAGATTATGGCGAAACTTTTGCCTACGAGCAGGATATTTACTCTGAGAAGAAATTTATTGTAATTGGTAAGGAAGCCGCACTTACCATCCAGCAGTCTATGGAAGGTTTATATACGCCGCGGTACGAAAATTATACCTTTAAAGTTATCGGCTTGCCCTTTAAACCATCAAAGATCATTATAGATGCCAGAGAGGTAAGCAGTTTTGAATTTGACGAAGATGATAACTTTGTATTCGTTTACAATAAAAATTTCAAGCAGATAGAAATATTGAAATAACAATAAGCCTCCGTTAGTTGGCGGGGGCTTATTTGTTTACATTAGCGTTTTGCTTGGCAAACAAGGCAGGCAGTAATACGTTCAACAAATAGCCGCCTCAACCGGCCTTAATGCTACACCAATGGCAAAACAAACCGATAAAATAAACCCACTGAATACAGGAATTTCAAAATCAGATGCTGCGCCTTTTCCCGAAGCCGAACCTATAAAGGCAATGGATGCCCAGGCGCCTAAGAAAAGGATTTCAAAACCAAAAGTAGCCGGAAATATTTCAATACCTGCGCCGGCAATTGTAACATCGCCTGTAAAAAAAAGTTCGTTAAAATCAACGCCGGAGACTACAGATAATACCATAGCAACTCCGCATAGCCATGCAGGCCACATGGAACACTATAGCCGTTTTACAGATTTTGATATCGACCTGTTTAAGGCGGGCAAGCATTACAAGCTTTACGAAAAATTAGGTTCGCACGTGGTAGAACATGGTGGCGTTACCGGTACCTATTTTGCCGTTTGGGCGCCAAACGCTAAATACGTTTCTGTAATCGGCAATTTTAACGGCTGGGAAAAAGGTTCGCACCCACTGAATCACCGTTGGGACGGCTCAGGAATTTGGGAAGGATTTATCCCCCACATTGGTAATGGCGAAGTTTACAAATACTTTATTAATGCCAACACCGGCGAAGATCTGGAAAAAGGCGATCCGTTTGCGCTTCGGTGGGAAATTCCTCCCAGCACAGCCACCATTGTTACCGATACTTATTACGAATGGAAAGACGAAAGCTGGATGAGCGACCGAAGGCAGCATAACGGCCTTCACAGTCCCTATTCGGTTTATGAAATGCATTTAGGATCATGGGCGAGGGGCTATGAAAGCCCCGATCAGTTTTTAAACTACCGACAAGTTGCAGATAAATTGGTGCCTTACGTAACCGAACTGGGCTTTACCCATGTAGAGTTTATGCCGTTAATGGAGCATCCTTATTATCCGAGCTGGGGTTATCAGATCACCGGATATTTTGCAGCATCATCAAGATATGGCTCACCTCAGGACCTCATGTACTTGGTAGAAAAATTGCACGAAGCAGGCATCGGCGTTATTTTGGATTGGGTGCCGTCTCATTTCCCTGGCGATAAGCATGGGCTGTACAGGTTCGACGGAACGCATTTATTTGAACATGAGGACCCCCGTAAGGGTTATCACCCCGACTGGACATCTTATATATTTAATTATGGCCGTAATGAAGTTCGCTCATTTTTGATCAGCAATGCATTGTTCTGGCTGGATCGTTATCATATAGATGGTTTACGTGTAGATGCAGTAGCATCTATGCTTTACCTTGATTACTCCAGGAAACATGGAGAATGGGAAACAAACCATTATGGCGGGAATGAAAACCTGGAGGCAATTTCTTTCCTGAAGGAGTTTAATGAGGCAGTGTATCACAATTTCCCGGACACACAAACAATTGCCGAAGAATCCACGTCGTTTTCGGGCGTTAGTCGTCCGGTTTGGATGGGCGGTTTAGGTTTCGGTATGAAATGGATGATGGGCTGGATGCATGATACCATCGATTATTTTGAAAATGACCCCATACACCGGAAATATTACCACGAAAGGATAACTTTTAGTTTAATATACGCATTTACCGAAAACTTTATGCTTCCGTTTTCGCATGATGAAGTGGTTTATGGCAAAGGCAGTATGCTGGGCAAAATGCCGGGCGACGACTGGCAGCGTTTTGCAAACCTGCGCTTACTATATGGCTTTATGTTTACACACCCCGGTGCCAAGCTGCTCTTTATGGGAAGCGAATTTGGCCAAAGCGGCGAGTGGAACTTTGAGCACTCTTTAGACTGGCACCTGCTGCAATATGAAAGCCACAACGGCGTAAAAGAAACCGTTAAAGCGCTTAACAAGCTCTATAAAACAGAACCGGCGCTTTATGAGAAACAGTTTACGGAAGATGGCTTTGAATGGATTGACGGCGGTAACGCAAACGACTCCATTCTGATTTATGCCCGAAAAGGAAATAACCCGGAAGATGATCTTATCGTAGTTTTAAATATGACGCCAGTTATTCGTTATGACTTTAATATAGGTGTAACGCACCAAGGCAATTGGGTAGAAATATTAAATACCGATACAAAAGACTTTTGGGGCAGCGGTGCAGGCAATACGCAAGCAATAATATCGCAAAAGATTTATGCGCATGGTAAACAAGACTCCATCAACATCACCATTGCACCTTTAGCTACCCTTGTTTTTAAACGACAATAACACCACCCATGAAAAATTCGAAATTCTTTTACGTGTACCTGGCGGGCGGTTTCATCGGCCTCATCATGATCGTGGTTGATATTGCACGCAGCTGTCCGGCTCTAAAGGCACCGTCATTAATTAGCGACGTGGCTATCGGGCTTATATTTTTTTACCTGGCATATAAAGCCTATCACGAAAAGAAAGATCAGGAGATGATGTAATAAGTTGAGTTAGAAACTGCCCGGCTAATATATGGCATCGGTAATACAAAAACAGGCTCATTAATTAAGTACAATTGCTATATTGTACAAGCTAACCTGTAACCATGAAATACTTTAAGGCAATACTTTCTATTGCTGTAACGCTCCTGCTCATTTTTGCGCTGCAAACAAAATTTGGCAGCCTCCCGCCTATCGGTAAATTTTTAAACCCCTGTAATGGTTTCTGGCAAAACTCCGAAAGCAAACATATCCTCCTTGCCGAGAAATTAAAGGTCGCAGGCCTTTTGCAACCGGTTGTGATCAGGTATGATGAGCACATGATACCGCATATTTTTGCCAGGAATGACCACGACTTATACCTTGCCCAGGGTTATGTAACAGCCCGCGACAGGCTTTGGCAATTAGACATACAAACCCGCAGCGCATCCGGCAGGCTTGCAGAAGTGGTTGGCGACAAAGCGTTAGAAATTGACCGTTATCATCGGCGCATGGGTATGGTATACGGCGCCGAAAATACACTGCGTGGCCTGATGAAAGACCCGCAGATTGCTTTGGTAGTTAACGCGTATACGGAGGGGATCAACAGCTATATACACCAGTTGCTCCCGCGCGATTACCCTATAGAATTTAAACTGCTGGATTATGCGCCCGAATACTGGAAACCTATTAACTGCGCATTTCTGCTCAAGCTGATGTCAGAAACGCTTGCAGGTGGCTCAAACCAGTTTGCCATGACCAATACCCTGCAGCATTTTGGGCCTCAGATAATGAATGATCTTTTTCCCAATCAGTATTTTCATCAAGACCCAGTTATTCCTGCATCAACCAAATGGAATTTTAAACCTCTAAATATCCCGAAACCATCTCCTGCGTTCCTGGCCCAGCAGCAGCAACTAAAACCTATGGAGCAAGCCGATGGCATAGGGAGCAATAATTGGGTGGTTGCAGGCGGTAAAACAACAACGGGCTATCCAATTTTAGCAAACGACCCGCATTTAAACTTAACATTTCCGTCAATTTGGTACCAGGCACAACTGGCGGCACCTGGCATAAACGTATATGGTGTATCATTGCCGGGCGCACCGGGTATAATTATTGGTTTTAACAATAAAATTAGTTGGGGAGTTACTAATGTTGATGCCGACGTTCTCGATTGGTACCAGATTAAATTTAAAGATGCTTCAAAAAACGAATATTGGTACAATACTAAATGGAATAAAACCAGCCGTAGGATAGAGGTAATTAACATCAGGGGTAAGGCAGCAGAAGTTGACACGGTAATTTACACCCATCACGGGCCGGTGGTTTACGAGACAGCATCAAAAAAACCAGCAAAATCTTTTAATAATATTCCTGTTGGTAGTGCTGTAAGATGGATTGCCCATGATGAGTCTGACGATCTGAAGACGTTTTACCTGCTTAACCGCGGTAAAAATTATACAGATTATCGCAAAGCCCTCACCTACTATACTGCGCCGGCGCAAAATTTCATTTTTGCAAGCAATGAGAAAGATATTGCTTTAACGCCTAACGGAAAGTATCCGCTGAAATTTAAAGACCAGGGTAAATATATATTAGATGGCAGCGATGCCGCTAACGACTGGCAGGGCTGGATCCCGGCAGACCAAAATCCGACCGCCAAAAACCCATCGCAGGGCTATTTAAGTTCTGCAAATCAAACTTCTGTAGCGCCAACGTATCCGTACTATATTAACTGGCAGCAAGGAACATATGAACGTGGCAAACGTATAAACACGCGCTTGGCCGCAATGAAAAATGCCACTGTAGATAGCATGCGCATTTTGCAGACGGACAATTACAGTATCATGGCCGGTGATATACTTGGAACGATGGTTAAAGCCATTGATCCCGCTAAACTCGATGAAAACGAATTAAACGCATTTAACCTCCTAAAGAAATGGAATAAACGCTTTAATGCTAACGAAATAGGCGCAAGTATTTTCAGTACCTGGTGGAATAACTTTTACGAACTTACCTGGAAGGATGATTTTGGCAAACCGAACACTATGTACCAGTGGCCCAGTCGTGACCGTACAGAAAAATTACTCTTAGCCGAGCCTAAATCTAAATGGTTTGACAGAAAGGAAACACCGGTTATAGAAACTGCAGGCGATATCCTAAATCAGTCATTCGCTAAAACCGTTGCAGACCTTTATAAAAAAAGGGGAAAACCGGGCGAAAAGTGGGAATGGGGTAATGTTAAGGAAACGCATATTAACCATCTCGCCAATATACCGGGTATGGGTACAGGGCAATTTAAGACCGGTGGCAACGGCGGCGTAGTAAATGCATTGGTAGATGGCCACGGCCCGTCATGGCGTATGGTGGTACAATTAGGGCCCGAGGTAAAGGGCTATGGTATTTTCCCCGGCGGCGAATCCGGTAACCCGGGCAGTTACTTTTACACAGACATGCTGGCTACCTGGAAAAACGGGAAATTAGACCTGTTACTATTTTTACAAAATGAGGCGAGCACCGCGGCACGCATAAAATCAACTTTAACTTTAAGCAATAAGTAATATGCTTTTTTTGATCATCTTCATTATAACGCTGGCGAGCGGCTTTATCTTTACCTGGTGGGCTATTGCAATTATAGCCTTCGTAGCTGCGTTTTATGCAGGCAAAACATCGGGACAGGCTTTTTGGTCGGGTTTTTTTGCTATTGCAGCGGCATGGCTGATACTAATATTATTCAAGGCCATTCCTAACGATCATATATTGGCCGATAGGGTTTCTAAAATGCTGCAGTTACCCAACTGGATATTTGTGGTGATAATTACACTCTTTATCGGGGCAATAGTTGGCGGCATGGCGTCACTATCCGGCCTCATGGTAAAAAGGCTATTTGATAAAGACTAAAGCGTTTATCTTTGCCTTGTGCAGAAACCAGCCCTGAAATCAATATTTTTGATAACCAATACCCTGCAGTTTGAAGCGGCAGCATTAAAAATATTCCGTTTTCAGGCGCAAAATTGCAGCATTTACAAGCAATTTATACAGAGCTTAAACATCGACTGCGATGCTGTGATCAGTATTTATGATATACCTTTCCTGCCGGTTGAATTTTTTAAGTCGCACGCCATATTAAGTACTAATAGCCTTCCCGAGGTTGTATTTACCAGTTCGGGCACAACGGGGCAGATCACAAGTAGCCATTACGTTAGCAACGTTGGTTTATACCAACAAAGTTTCCGCAAGGCATTTCAATACTTTTACGGCGATATTAAAAACTATTGCGTACTTGCACTGCTTCCGGCTTATTTGGAGCGTGACGGGTCATCACTCGTCTATATGGCGCAGGATTTTATAAACCAATCTCAAAATCCCGACAGCGGTTTCTATTTATATAACCACGATGACCTTTACTGCCAGTTACAAAAACAAAAAAAAGCCGATAAACCTACTTTGTTGTTGGGGGTAACCTTTGCGCTCCTGGACTTTGTTGAAAATTACCAGGTCGATTTTCCCGAACTGATCGTAATGGAGACCGGAGGAATGAAAGGCAGGCGTAAAGAAATGATACGACAAGAACTGCATGATATCTTATCACGGGGCTTTGGTGTTAAAACTATCCACTCGGAATATGGTATGACCGAGCTGCTCTCGCAAGCCTATTCAAAAGGGGATGGTATTTTTAATTGTCCACCCTGGATGAGAATTATTACCCGCGATACGAACGACCCAATTTCGACACTTAAAAATGGCGACAGAACCGGCGGCATAAACATTATCGATCTGGCAAACATCAACTCTTGTTCATTTATTGCTACGCAAGATCTGGGTAAGATATACCCCGATGGCGCTTTTGAAGTACTCGGCCGCTTTGATAACGCCGATATACGCGGCTGTAATTTGCTGATAACTTAACGTTAGCTGATAAATTTCTTTAATTTTGTTACCGGTTTATAAAATAAAATCAAAATGATCGAAAAATTTTTAGCTGATCAGCAGGAACAAAGCGCTGTAGAGAAGGTATATTCTCGCCTGCAGCAATTACTTCCTTCGGGCGAAGAAGCATTATATATAGCTACGCAAAAAAAACCGCTTGTAAACATCCTTCCGGATACGGTTGTGGTTACCAACAGGCGTGTTCTGTTCTTCACACCTGCTAATCTGGGTCTCTCCCTTAAATTTGTTGATTTTACGTGGAAGGATATTGAAGACGTGCACATGAAAGAAGAAATTATTGGTTCGGTATTTACTATTGTAACTACGCAAGGGGCCGAAATGGGCGTTGATTATTTGCCAAAAGTGCAGGGGCGCAAACTTTATCAGTATTCACAACAATGCCGCGAAGAAGAACGCAAACGTATTGAAAGGCAGCAAGGCCATATCATAAACTTACCAACCGAGCAACAAACCGCTCCCGAACCCGCGCCTGTTTCGCAGCCTGCCCCTGCACCAGTTGCAATGCCCGCGGCCGAACCGGTTATAGCAACAAAGCCCGATGAACTAACAGAGAAGCTGAAAAAATTAAAAATGCTTTTTGATAATGGCTTAATCTCTCAGGAAGAATACAACACTAAAAAGTTAGATCTGCTAAGCGATTTATAAATTAAATCAACCGCCTGTCGAAATTAAAAGGTTCGCGACTGATGATCTTTACCTTTGATGCCCTGGGATGTCGCGGATTTAATAAGTAGTTATATTCCTGCGGTACCACTGCCGAAGGTACCTTTAGCAGCAAATGCTTATTTTCGGCAATAAATGCATCACCGTAGTAACGCAGACTTATGGGTTCCGGATATCGGTTCCAGCCGGTGGGCAGTATTTCAATATTTATATTTGTTACGTCATCCGGCGTTTCAAACGTAACCACAACAAAATCTGCGGGGACTAAAGCCGGTGGTAAATGAACCAGTACCTCTAAAAGAGCCAGTGACTGCGACCCTGCTAAATAAACAACGGGTTTGCCTACACTGTTCCACCTGCCGCCATAAAGCCTTGCACCTGTGCCGCTCAGGTCATCTGCATAAACAGATTTAGTAATACGGTAAAGAAACATCAGGCAAAAACACCATACTCTATACGGCCAAGTTCTTTCAACACAACATTAAAACCTACTGAGGTATCTAATAAGGATAATGGGGTTTCATTATTAAAAACATAACCCGGGGTTTTCATCCACAATTTAAATTTATCCATAGAGCCAAAAACTTCCTCGCCGCGGGTATACAAACGGGCAAGCTCAACGGCTTTCTCTGCATATTCTGTTTTTACGATACTGTTATCTTCATAACGCTGGAATGTGCGCTCGGATATGTGCATGATATCTGCTAACTCCTGAAGCGTAATAGAAATCTTTTTTGCAAATGACAGCAAAACATTTTTTGGCAGGCCATTTCTGGTTAAATTAATAATATCAAAATCTGATGTAAGTGTAGCTAATTTTATGCCACCCAAAAGGCGCGTAAAGGAATTAAGCCCGTTAGTTTGATATTGTACCATAGGTTCGTTAACCACGTTTGGCACTTGTTGTTTCTTTTTGTACGACATTTATCCAAAAATACAAACTTTTTGTCGTAAAAGTAATTTATCCAAAAATAATTAAAAAATAATTTTTCTTTCCTTTTTGGGCAATCAGAAATTTGTTATTGATAAGATCTGCCTGATGATAAACGTGCTCTGTTGAAGGAATTTTTGCTTTATTTAAAGAAACCCCGCCCGCTTGTATCATTTTTTTTGCTTCTCCTTTGGAAGGAAACACTGATGTTTTACCTGCAAGTAATTCAATAACATTAATACCGTCGGCAAGCTCATTTGATAGGATGGAGTAATTAGGAACCCCATCAAAGAGCCCGATAACTTCCTGATCATCCAATTCGTTTAAAAATTCGATGCCTGTGTTACCAAATAAAAATTCTGATGATTTAATGGCCTTTTCATAAGCAGCTTCGCGGTGCACTCTCACGGTAATATCTTGTGCTAAAGCTTTTTGTAAAGTACGCAAGTGTGGTGCCTGCTCGTGCTCTGCTTCAAGTTTATATATTGTAGCTTCATCAAACAAAGTAAATATCCGGATATAGCTCTTCGCGTCATCATCGCTGGTATTCAGCCAAAACTGGTAGAACTTGTACGGGGATGTTTTCTCCGCGTCCAGCCAGATGTTACCACCTTCAGACTTACCAAATTTAGTACCATCGGCTTTCTTGATTAATTTGGTGGTCAGGGCAAAAGCTACACCTGCATCTTTACGGCGTATAAGTTCTGTACCGGTTACAATATTGCCCCATTGGTCAGATCCACCCATTTGCAGAGCACAACTTTTATTTTTCCATAAATAGTAAAAATCATATCCCTGCACCAACTGATAGGTAAATTCAGTGAAAGACATCCCCGTGTCGCCATTGATGCGGTTTTTTACCGAATCTTTGGCCATCATGTAATTTACGGTAATGTGCTTACCAACGTCACGAATAAAGTTGAGGAAAGAGAAGTCTTTAAACCAATCGTAATTGTTTACAACTTCGGCACTGTTAGCGCCGCTGTTAAAATCAAGAAATTTTTCCAGCTGGGCTTGTATGCCCGCCAGATTTTTTTGCAAAACATCTTCAGACAATAAGTTACGTTCAGCAGATTTTCCTGAAGGATCGCCAACCATACCCGTAGCGCCGCCAACCAGCGCAACAGGTTTATGACCGGCACGTTGAAAATGTATAAGGGTCATGATCTGTGCCAGGCTGCCTACGTGTAACGAATCTGCTGTAGGATCAAAACCGATATACCCGGCTGTCATACCCTTACTTAGCAACTCATCAGTTCCGGGCATCATGTCGTGCAGCATGCCACGCCAGCGCAGTTCTTCAACAAAATTCATTATCAATATTAAATAAGGCAGCAAAGATAAGTTTTAGACTGGAAGTCCGAAAGTCGGGAGGTTGGGAAGCCGGAAAGTTAAAAATATATTACAACATCTTTAGTATTCGAACCTTCCCAACTTTGAGTAATTTGGTTTCGTTTACGACTTCCCGACTTAGAACGCTGATCTCCCGTACTTTCCGACTTACAGACTTTCTGTTTTTTCTAACTTTCCCAACTTACGGACTTTCTGACTTACAGACTTTCCCAACTATCAGACTTTTTCGCTATTTTGCATTAACGATATGAATTTTCTGTCGCATTTTTATTTTGACCGGGACAACACTGACTGCTTTCATGTGCTGGGCACAGTAATGCCCGATCTTTTAAAAAATGCCGACAAAACAATTGTGATCCATCCGGAAAAGCTCACACACGTTAATCCCGAGATTAAAAGCATAATGCAAGGCTGGCAAAAACATTTATTAGTCGACCGTTATTTTCATTCATCAACATTTTTCCAATATCATTCGCACCTGTTAAAACTGGATTTACTACCCGCATTAGAAAATTCGCCCGTGAAGCCATTCTTTCTCGGCCATATTGCACTGGAATTGATCCTGGATAATTTGTTGCTAACAAATCATAAAAT
The DNA here is from genome assembly GCA_965277245.1 of Mucilaginibacter sp. GTDB lineage: Bacteria > Bacteroidota > Bacteroidia > Sphingobacteriales > Sphingobacteriaceae > Mucilaginibacter. Next base: position 355,651 of record OZ255719.1, on the reverse strand, counting down.
CACCGTCGACGAATTCTATGAACATTTAGGCAACTGCCCCGATGCTGTAATTTTCGACTTTCTTAAATTTTGTGGTATGGCAAACCCCGAAATATTTATAAACTTTTTTCAAAACTTCAAAAAACACCGTTATCTCGCCACATACGCCGATACTTCGCAGGTTGCATATGCCCTAAAACGTATTTGCATGCGCATTTGGCACGCTCCCTTTACACCCCGGCAAGAAATATTATTAGCCGGCATTATATTAGAATATCGTACCATGCTCGAGCCTGTTTTTATGCAGATCTTCGATCAAATAAGTATAAACCTTGCAGCTTAAGCCGGCACGGCATTTGTTGGGGGTAATTCTGCCTCATGCTCAATCTTACGGTCGCGGCTACGTCTAAACAATATGCCAAACAATACCGCGGCTGCAAGCCCTAATATACCCTGTACAAACACAACCACCTGGGGGTTAAAGTGGTGTGCGGCCAGCCCTGCCAAAAAACTACCGATGGGCTGCATACCCATAAATGCCATTACGTAATAACTTATCACCCTTCCACGCATTTGAGGTGCCACATTAGTTTGCACAAAAGTATTGGTGCCTGCAATCTGTATCATCATCCCCAAACCACTTAAAGCTATAAACCCCAGGGCTAACCATAATTGTGTACACCAGGCAAATATGGCAATGGCGGCACCGCATACGGCAGATGAAATGATAACAACTCGCTTTAGGTTTTCGGTAGACTTAAGGGTAGCCATGTAAATTGCGCCCATTAACGCACCCAAGCCCGACAGGCTGTTAAGCAGGCTATAAGTACCCGCATTGCCATGAAAAATTTCCTTTGCAAATACGGGCGTTAGCGTACCGTAGGTCATGGTACAACAACTTGTGCAGGCAATCAGCAAGATTATCAGTTTGAGATCATGCTCTCCCCGTAAATAATTATATCCGCTTTTTAAACCATCCCAAACACTACCCACTATACGCGCAGGCAATTCGGGCCTTAAATTCATTAACAGTAATGAAACAATTACCGCTACAAAACTTAATGCGTTTATTAAAAAGCATATCCCGGTGCCAACAGTTGTTAGTAAAATACCAGCTATAGCCGGGCCAAGCAAACGCGCCACATTCACCATAGACGAATTTAATGCGATGGCGTTTTGCAAGTCGCTCTTATCATCAATCAGTTTGATCATCAGCGATTGCCTGGCCGGCGTATCAAACGCGTTAATAATACCTAACACTATGCTCAAACCAATAATTGCGGGTATAGTATAGGTATGCGTTATAACCAATGCAGCCATTATACCCGCCTGCACCATAGCACAAATTTGAGTGGTCAGCAATATTTTGTAACGGCTATGCCTATCGGTAATAACACCGCCATACGGCGAAAATAGCATAGTTGGTATTTGGCCGGCAAAATTTACAATACCCAGCATAAGCGCAGAGTGGGTTACAGAATATACCAGCCAGTTAACAGCTATCCGTTCCATCCAGGTACCGATGAGCGATAGCGACTGCCCCACAAAATACAGCCTGAAATTAGGATATTTTAAAGAGCGGAACGTGCCGGAAAGTGCAGACATATTATTTTTAACGACGAAAATTGTGGATTTAATGCAAAAATAAGTTAATTATAAATTTTAACAGAATTGCCGGATGTAAAAATTTCTTTTATTTAAAATGTTATCGGGCGTCAATCGTCTACCCAGATAACAGATATGAACACAATTAAAAATAAAAACATAGCCATTATTGGTGCGGGTCCCGGCGGTTTAACATTAGCCCGGTTATTGCAAATAAACGGCGCAAGCGTAAAAGTTTACGAACGCGATGCCCATAAAGATGCCCGCCCCAAGGGAGCAACTTTAGACCTGCATGAAGAGTCTGGCCTGGCTGCCCTTAAAGCCGCAGGGTTAATGGACGAGTTCGCAGCTAATTACCGCCCCGGTGCAGATAAATTGCGGGTTACGGATAAAAACGCCACTATATTTTTTGATGATGATGCAGATTGGAGAAATGAAAGCAATCGGCCTGAAATAGACCGCGGTCCGCTCCAGAAATTGCTATTGGATTCATTAGCGCCTGATACCATTATTTGGGGTAGCCAATTTAACTCATTATCGCAACGCAATGGCGCTGTTAAGCTGGAATTTAAAAATGGCGACACTGGATTTGCAGATCTCGTTATAGCCGCAGATGGGGCAAATTCAAAAATTAGGCCTTATATAACATCGGTTAAACCTTTTTACTCTGGCGTTACCGCTGTAGAAGGTGCAGTTATCAATTCTGCGGTTAACAGCCCCGGAATTCATGAGCTGCTAAATGGCGGTAAAATATTTGCCTTCGGCGATAGCAAAAGCTTGATTGTAAGTTCTAAAGGCGATGGCAGCCTTGTATTTTATCCGGGTTTTTATACCCACGAAAATTGGGTGCGCAATTGCGGGATTGATTTTGAGGATAAAGGGCAGGTGCTGGCTTGGTTTAAGCAGGAATATGCCGGTTGGAACGATATCTGGCTTGAACTGTTCGAAAACGCAACGGGCGGCTTTATACCGCGCCCGCAGTACTGCATGCCGCTAAATCAAACCTGGGAACCCCAGGCTAACCTAACCATGCTCGGCGATGCTGCCCATTTAATGCCGCCTTACGCCGGCGAAGGCGTGAACATGGCCATGTTGGATGCTTTAGAACTAAGCCAATGTCTTTTAAATGAATCATTTACAGATACATATAGCGCTATAGCCGCCTATGAAAATCAAATGCATGAGCGTGCGTCGGCCACGGCAGCCATGACCATGGAATCTACAAAAACGTTACACAGCCCGGCTGCTATAACCTTTATGGTAGATGTTGTAAATGGAAATTAAGTTTTATATTAGTTATGTATAACTGCTATTGTTAAACTTTTAATGGAACAACAACGTACCCCGTTTACAGGCTATCAAAAATTTGTGATCTTTATACTGGCAATTACCCAGTTTACAGTGATCCTCGATTTCATGGTAATGTCGCCCCTTGGCGATATGCTGATGAAGTCTTTAACTTTACAGCCATCGGCATTCGGGTTTGCTGTTTCGGCTTACGCGTTTAGCGCAGGTATATCGGGCTTGCTTACAGCCGGCTTTGCAGACAGGTTCGACAGAAAAAAACTATTGCTGTTTTTTTACATCGGTTTTATTTGCGGTACTATTTTTTGCGGGCTTGCCCACACCTACGCCGTGCTGTTAGCGGCCCGGACCATCACCGGTTTGTTCGGCGGTGTAATAGGCTCCATCTCTATGGCAATAATAACAGACCTTTTTGCTTTGCAGCAGCGGGGGCGGGTTATGAGTTATATCCAAATGGGCTTTGGTGGCAGCCAGGTGCTTGGCGTACCTATAGGCTTATATCTTGCAAATGCCTGGGGCTGGGAAGCGCCGTTCTGGATGGTTGCTACCTTAAGTATCATCATTGCCTTATTAATAGCGGCAAAATTGCAGCCCATTGTTCAGCATTTAAAAATACAACGCGACCGTTCGGCCTTTATGCATTTATGGCATACCCTATCTAAAGCAAATTACAGGATAGGGTTTGCAGCCACGGCGCTCCTATCAATAGGCGGATTTATGATGATGCCGTTTGGCAGCGCATTTGCCATCAATAATCTCGGCTTAAATAACACACAATTGCCTGTGTTGTTTATGGTATCGGGTGTGGCATCTCTGCTCATTATGCCCCTCGTAGGCCGCTTAAGCGATAAGATAGACAAGTTTAAAATATTTACGGTAGCATCGGTATGGATGATGATCATGTGCGTGGTTTACACCAACCTTGGCGTTACGCCACTGTTGCTGGTAATGGTATTAAATATACTAATGATGATGGGTATCATGAGCCGCATGATCCCATCGTCGGCGTTAACCAGCGCAATACCAGACGTGGCCGATCGCGGCGCATTTATGAGCGTTAACTCATCATTACAACAAATAGCTGGTGGCGTAGCTGCTGCTGTTGCCGGCATGATAGTTTCTCAAAAAGGGAAAGGTACGCCCCTGCTTCATTATAGTATCGTTGGCTATGTTATTGTTGGTATATCCATCCTCAGTATTTTACTAATGATGAGGGTTAACAACCTTACTAAAAAGAAAATGAGCGGTGGTAAAATAGTTATCCCCGAAGAAGCGGTGGTGCATGAGGGTTTTTAAATAAAATGAAAATAGCTATGCTTTAACTGCGTATCTGTTCTAATAATCCTCTAAATCAGCAAATAACATTAAATTTCTTTTTTCGTAATTAAATTATATCCGTACCTTTGCAGTCCCAATTGAGTTGGGAAAAGGAGACAAATTATTTAATGGCAAAAAAACAAGAAGCAGAAAAAGAATTAAAGTCTAAAGAGGCCGAGCAAGACATTGCCACGCTTCCGCAGGAAAAAGAAACTATTGAGTCAGAAGCTGATTCAATTTCTATTGATGAGATCAAATCTAACATCGCAGCTAACAGCAATGATTTTGACTGGGACGCAGACGACAAAAAATTTGGTAATTACAGCGACGCAGAGCGCGAAAAATTTGAAAAAATGTACGATGGTACATTTAATTCAATCAATCAGGGTGAAATTATCACCGGTATTGTAGTAAACATCAATAACAAAGATGTGGTATTAAACATCGGATTTAAGTCTGATGGTATGGTATCATTATCAGAATTCCGTGATACACCAGAATTAAAGATTGGTGATGAGGTTGATGTCTTTGTAGAGTCGCAGGAAGATGCTAACGGTCAGTTGGTGCTTTCACGCAAACGTGCAAAAACTCAAAAATCATGGGAACGCATTAATGCAGCTCTTGATAACGATGAGATCATTACCGGTTTTGTAAAAAGCAGAACTAAGGGTGGTTTAATTGTAGATATAATGGGCGTTGAAGCCTTTTTACCAGGTTCACAAATTGATATTAAGCCTATACGCGATTATGATATCTACGTGGGCAAAACAATGGAATTTAAAGTTGTTAAGATAAACCACGAGTTTAAAAACGTAGTGGTATCACACAAAGTGCTTATCGAAGACGATCTTGAAAACCAAAAAACAGAAATTGTTGCCAAGTTAGAAAAAGGCCAGGTATTAGAAGGTACGGTTAAAAACATTACAGATTTCGGTGTATTTATAGATCTGGGTGGTGTTGACGGCTTACTGCACATTACCGACATTTCATGGGGACGTATTGAGCATCCGAGAGAAGTGCTGGCACTTGATCAAAAGATCAACGTGGTTGTACTCGACTTTGATGACGAGAAAAAACGTATTGCCCTTGGCTTAAAACAACTTACCCCTCACCCTTGGCAAAACTTAGATCAGGGTATCCAGATCGGCTCTAAGGTTAAAGGTAAAATTGTTACAGTTGCAGATTACGGCGCTTTCTTAGAAATTATACCGGGTGTTGAAGGTTTGATCCACGTGTCAGAAATGTCATGGTCTCAAAACTTACGCAATCCGCAGGAGTTCTTAAAGGTTGGCGACGAGGTTGAAGCACAAGTATTGACCTTAGACCGCGAAGAACGCAAAATGAGTTTAGGTATTAAGCAATTAACCCCAGACCCATGGCAACAAGCGGCCGAGCGTTACGCTGTTGGTACACAACACGTTGCTACAGTTAAAAACATGACCAACTTTGGTGTGTTTGTTGAACTGGAAGACGGTATTGACGGTTTGATCCACATTTCAGACCTTTCATGGTCTAAGAAAGTTAATCACCCTAATGAATTCACTAAAGTTGGTGAGAAGTTAAATGTGATCGTACTTGAACTTGATGTTGAAAACCGCAAACTTAGCTTAGGCCATAAACAACTGGAAGAAAACCCTTGGGATACTTTCGAAACCATCTTCACTACAGATTCTGTACATGAAGGTACCGTGTTGAAGGTGACTGATAAGGGTGCAATTGTAGCTTTACCTTACGGTGTTGAAGGCTTTGCGCCTACCAAGCACCTGGTTAAAGAAAATGGTACGCCGCTTAAAGCAGAAGAAACTGCCGAGTTTAAGATCATTGAATTTAACAAGGATACCAAGCGTATCGTAATTTCACATGCCCGCATCTGGGAAGACCTACGGTCTGAAGCCCGCATGCAAGATTTTGAAAACCGCAAGAAGGAAGCAAAAGCAACCACTACTGCAGTTAAGAAAGTGAAAGACACGCAAGAAAAATCTACCCTTGGCGATCTAAGCGTACTTGCCCAGTTAAAACAACAAATGGAAGGCGACGAAAGTAAAGCAGCCTCTAAAAAGGCAGCAGCCGCTCCTAAAAAAACAACTGAAGAAGAAGGCGCATAAGCTTTAAAATAAATCTTTAAGCCCTGTCCGTTACCGGATGGGGCTTTTTTTTGTTCATTTTTTAATTACTGATGATGGATAAAAACATGTTGCCGAAAATCTTAGTTATCTAAAATGCTTACTACCACTTCCGATAAAAGGCAATTGGTGATAGAAGTACACAACCGGCTTTATGCCGTTTATGCAAAACAAATAATACATACTTTCAGCCGTGATGCCGTAAGCGAACTGGTGGACACGTTGCTATCTCACCGCACCAAAAACCACAACTCGGCGCTTGCCTATAACAATCTGCTCTCAAAATTCGGGAGTTGGGAAAATGTAAGGGACGCACCAGTCGAATTAATTGAGCAGGAAATAAAACCATGCACATGGCCCGCTCAAAAAGCCCCGCGCCTTAAACAAACGCTCCAATTAATTACCGGGTACCACGGCGCTTTAACGCTCGATTTCTTAAAGGAAATGGAAGTTAAAACAGCAAGGCAATGGCTGGAAAAGTTGCCGGGCGTTGGGCCTAAAACCAGCGCGGCGGTACTGGCTTACAGCATGATTCGGGGCAAGGCCTTACCTGTAGATTCGCATCACTTTAGGGTGGCGGTACGCCTGGGTATCATTGATGAAAAAATTGGCGAAGCAAAGGCAAATGGTATTTTGGAAAGCCTTCTCCCTGCAAATTTTACTGCAGAACAGGTTTATGATAACCACCAGGTTATGATGCTGCACGGGCAGCAGGTATGTTTTTACCATAGCCCGAATTGCAAGAGTTGCGTGTTATTGGATATTTGCCCAACGGGCCAGGAAAATCTATACGGTAACTAATGCTGTTGTTAACATAACAATCAACCATTCACACAATCAACTATTCACTAAAACAACTATCTTTGCCCAAATCCAACCAAACGATGCAAAACCTTACGCTGCTCGACGGTCCGAAATTTCAGATAACCATACAGCGTTTATGCAGGCAATTAATAGAAAATCATAACGATTTTTCGGGTTCTGTGATCATAGGCATCCAGCCGCGGGGTATTTACCTGGCGAAACGTATTGCCGATGAACTCCGCAAAATATTACAAGGCAAAACCATTCTGCAAGGCGATTTGGATATCACCTTTTACCGTGACGATTTCCGGCGTAAAGAACAGCTGGTACCCAATCAAACTAAAATAAATTTTATTACCGAAGGCAAAAAGGTGATCATGATGGACGATGTGCTGTGGACCGGCCGCACAATCCGTGCAGCTATGGACGCCTTGCAAGCCTTCGGCAGGCCGGATAAAGTGGAGTTATTGACGCTTGTTGACCGCCGATATTCGCGCCATTTGCCGGTATCGGCAGATTATACGGGAATTGAAGTAGATTCAATCGCTTCACAAAAAGTAGTAGTAAGCTGGAAAGAAACGGATGGTGAGGATAAGATAGTACTTGTTAATGAAGGGGGTTGAATAACGATTTTGAACTCCCAATAAGGAAGTAAAATATGCCTGAACAACAAAGTATGATTTATAAGAAAGGCTGATTGACTTTCCAGTTGTGATAGTAAAATTTCTGAACGCTTAACTAATAATTGTACGGGTATATATATTGCGGGGCAAATATTAAGATTTGGTTGTTCGCCTTCTCTTAATTACGGTGAAGCTCAGGCGGCTGAATCACGAAATGATTTTATACATAAAATGAAGATCATTTTGAAAGAATTAAGGGAAACGATGATCTCAAAAAAATTGATTGAACGACTTGATATATATGAACAAAATGAGGTGTTAAGAGCAAAAGACGAGTGTAATTAGCTCATTTCATTATTTGTTAAAAGCATCGAAACGGCCAAAAGAAATAATTTAAAGTAATTTGATATTCAACATTCGAAATTCATTATTCGATATTCAACATGGGTTTAAGCACAAGGCATTTATTAGGCATTAAAGATCTCAATGCAGAGGATATACAGCTGATATTTGAAACTGCGGATACCTTTAAATCGATTTTGAACCGGCCCATTAAAAAAGTTCCGTCTCTGCGCGACGTAACCATTGCTAACATCTTTTTCGAAAACTCTACACGTACCCGCTTGTCATTTGAACTGGCCGAGCGGCGGCTTTCTGCGGATGTAGTAAATTTTGCAGCCTCATCATCATCTGTAAGCAAAGGCGAAACGCTGATAGATACGGTGAACAATATCCTGGCCATGAAGGTAGATCTGGTTGTAATGCGCCACCCTTACGCCGGTGCGGGTGTATTCCTTTCCAAACATGTAAAGGCCCAGATTGTAAACGCCGGAGATGGCGCGCATGAACACCCCACACAGGCCTTGCTCGATGCTTTTTCCATTCGCGAAAAATATGGGGATGTTGCCGGTAAAAAGGTAGTTATTGTAGGCGATATTTTGCACTCAAGGGTTGCTTTATCAAATATCCTTTGCCTCAAACAGTTAGGCGCCGAAGTTATGGTATGCGGCCCAACTACGCTTATACCTAAATACATCAGATCGTTAGGGGTAATGGTTGAACATAGCCTGGTAAAAGCCTTAAATTGGTGCGATGTAGCCAATATGCTGCGTATCCAATTAGAACGGCAGGATATAAAATACTTCCCTTCATTAAGAGAATATACCATGCTTTACGGCCTGAACAAGCAGCTATTAGATTCACTGGATAAAGAGATAACCGTTATGCACCCGGGCCCTATTAATCGCGGTGTAGAGATAACCAGCGACGTTGCCGACAGCAAGCAATCTATCATTCTGGACCAGGTGGAAAATGGCGTAGCCATCCGTATGGCGGTACTTTACCTGTTGGCCGGCCAAACGCCCGAATAATTATTCGGCGGCTTTCTTAGGAGCGGTTGTTGCCGGTGCTGCACTATCTATCACCTTTGAACCGTCGCGTATTTCATCGTTGGCGGTAAGTACAATCTTGGTGCCGGGCGTGAGTTCCTTTCCAAATATTTCGATCCTATCTAAAGTTTCCAGGCCTTTTTTAACGTTAATCCACTTGGCATGATGGCTGCCGTCTATGCTAATTACAAAAACCTTTTCGGTAGAAGTAACCACAGCCGATTTTGGTACAATAAAACTACTGTCGCGCGATGGAAGCGGTACATTTACCTCGGCATACATACCTGGTAAAAGATTATGGTCTTTGTTATAAACATCCATTTCCAACCGCTCCGAACGCAATTTTTCATCCAGGGCACCCGCCAGTCGCGACACTTTCGCTTTAAACTTTTGGTTGGGCATAGAGCGTACCGAGAATTCAACCTCGTCTTTATTATTCAATCCGGCGGTATAATTTTCTGGTATAGATACTACCAAACGCAGCCTGCTTTGCTGCTGAACCACCAGTAAAGGCTGATCTGAACCCTTGCCCGATGGGCCTACATACGCACCTACATTCACATTACGTGCACTTATAACGCCATCAAAAGGTGCCCTGATCTGCAGATAGTCCTGGTTTGCAGCTATCTGACTGTAGAATGATTTAGCCGCGTTAATGTTGGCCATGTCTGCATCTTTCTTAGCCGCAGCCTGGTCTATATCATTCTGGGCAATGGTACCGGGAGTTTTGGCGGTATTTACAAAACGGTCGTAAGTAGATTTGCTCGACAAATAAATTGCCTGCTGTTGTGCTATGCGGGCCTTAGCCTCAGCCAGTTGAGAGCGCACCTCGGGAGCGTCAAGCGTCACCAAAATTTGGCCTGCATGCACTTCAGAACCTACATCAACCAGTAACTGCTTTACATAAGCATTGGTTTTTGCATAGAGATCTACCTGCTGGTATGGTTCAAGCTCGCCGGGCACCTGTATATCTGATGTGAGTTTGCCCTTTGCAAGCTCGAGTGTTTGCACGGTAGGAGTATCAACCGCCGACTCCTGCTTCATTATCGCATTCTGCTCTTCTTTCTCTTTTTTAGCGCCCGAACCGCAACTGCTTAGCATGATGCTGCAAGCTGCTAAAGCCAGCAATATGTTCGGTAACCTAAATTCTATGTTTTTCATGTTGAAATGTAATGATGTGCACGTATAAAATTAATGGTTAAGTGTTAACCGCTTTTCGGCTTCATCGTGCGTTAGCGGTATATAAAACTGGCTGTCTTTATCTTCGGGATCTAACGATACCGACTGCGTAGTTGTATTACCCTGAACCCATGCAAAAACAAGCGGTAAAATTAATAAAGCTGCAAACGTAGACATGAACAGACCGCCTATAACAGCACGGCCAAGCGGCGATGTTTGGTCGCCACCCTCACCCAAACCTAAGGCCATCGGTACCATGCCTACCATCATAGCCAGACTGGTCATGAGGATAGGGCGTAAACGCAATGATGCGGCTTCGCGCGCAGATTTCAAGGCGTTTCCGTTAAAACGCCGCAACTCCTCGGCATTGGAAATCAGCAGTACCGAATTTGAAATAGAAACCCCTACTGACATGATCATGCCCATATAAGATTGCAGGTTTAGCGTAGAACCGGTTATTTTTACCAGCAATAATGAGCCAAACAACACCGCAGGCACGGTTGACAGTACCACCAGCGACACTTTGAAAGATTGAAAATTAGCAGTAAGCATCAGGAAGATCACAATCACCGCTACCAACAAACCGTTTTGCAGGCTGCCCAGCGTATCGTCTAAGGTTTGTGTTAGGCCTCGTGATGCAATATTGAGCCCTTTAGGCAACTTTCCTAAAGACTTTATCGCCTTTGCCACATCATCAGATGCACTACCAAGATCTTTATGATTAAGGTTTGCAGTTACGGTGAGCAGCGGCAAAGCACCTATATCATCATCTTCACCAAATGTGGTACCACCTTTAATGTCTGCTACATCGCCCAATACGGGCCGGGGCTGATTGCTCAAAAGCGGTATTTCGCGAATGTTATCCAGACTGGCCATTTTATACTCCGGTATTTGAACCTGCACATTGTAACTCAGCCCAACCTTTTCATCAAGCCACACATTTTTTTCCGTAAAACGCGATGATGATGTAGAAGCTATAAGCGATCTCGAAATATCATTTATACTTAAACCCAACTGCGCCGCACGTACCCTATCGATATTTATATTTATTGTAGGATAGTTAATGGATTGGCCAATTTGTACATCGCGCAGGTAGCTTATTTTTTTTAGCTTTTCCAGTACCTTGTAAGCATATAAAACATTTTGCTTTTTGTTTTTTCCTGTAACAGCAACTTCCACCGGTGTAGGCGACCCCTGGCTTAATATTTTATCGGTTAATTCAATCGGTTCAAAAGAAAGTTTCACCTCAGGCATCTCCTTATTCATCGCATTGCGGAAACGCTCTTTAAAATCATCGAGATTGGGTTTATAATCTTCTGTAAAGTTTACCTGCATAACAGCCTCCTGCGGGCCTGCCATAAATAAGTATATAGGACTGGTAGAAAACTGCGACGGGTGCTGCCCCACAAAACAAGAAGTAACCTGAACATGGTTTCTGCCAACCAATTTATTAAGCAAGTGTAAAGCATTTATAGTAATTGCTTCGGTGCGCTCCAAACGGGTACCGTCTGGCGCGCGCAATCGCACCTGGAAAGTGCCCGAGTTTACCTTTGGTAGTACATCGCGGCCCGTAATACTTAACACCAGAAAAGCAAGCCCCAGCGCGCCAATGATATAAACTATAGATATAAGCTTTCGGTTTGGCAGCATACGGTCCATTAAATTTAAATAGCTGCCCCGAAACCTGTCGAATTTGTTGCCTTTTTTACCGGCATTTGCTTCTGCAAGCTTAGTGGCACGCTCTTTTTGCTCAGCGTGACCGCCTTCGTCTTCCATGGTGTAACCGCCGGTATGGCTTTTATCTTCATGGTTGTTTTTCATAATCCAGTTAGCCATTACCGGTACAAAGGTTTGGGCCAGCAGATAAGACGTGATCATAGAGAACCCTATTGCCAGCGCCAATGGCAGGAATAAGGCTCCCGGTATACCACTCATGGTAAAGGCAGGCGCAAATACAGCCAGTATACAAAACAGGATAAGCAATTTAGGGAAGGCTATCTCCTTACACGCGTCCCAAATGGCCAGCGCCTTCGGCTTGCCCATATCAAAATGCTGATGTATATTTTCTATCGTTACCGTCGATTCATCTACCAGGATGCCAATCGCGAGCGAAAGGCCACTAAGCGTCATGATGTTAATGGTTTGATGAAAAAGCGACAGGAATAATATGCCCGATATAATAGATGTAGGTATGGTAAGGATCACAATAAAAGCCCCGCGCCTGTCTCCCAGGAAAAGGAGTACCATTAAACCTGTAAGTATAGCGCCAATGGTCCCTTCTTCGGCCAGGCTTTTTACGGCATTTATCACATAGGTGCTTTGGTCAAATACATATGATAGCTTAACATCATCGGGCAAGAGCGCCTGGAATTTCGGAATTGCTTTTTTAAGATTTTGTACAACTTCCCAGGTAGAGGCATCTGCAGATTTTGTTATCGGCAAATAAATAGACCTTTTGCCATTTACCAGGGCGTAACTGCTGGTAATATCGCCCCCATCTTCAACCGTGGCTACATCACGAAGAAACAAAGTTTGTACGCCGTTTTTGTAGATCGGTATATCTGCAAAATCTTTAATGTTCTTTATAGAAGTATTTGCCGGAGTTAAATAGTTATAATCGCCTATACGCACATTCCCCGCCGGCGAATTTTGGTTGTTATCCCTGAGTGCTGCAACAATTTGATCTGAGGTGAGGTTATGGGCCCGCAACAACTCCGGGTCTACTTTTATTAATACCGTACGCGTACTTCCCCCAAACGGCGCCGGGGATATTAGCCCGGGGACAGCCGTGAAAGAGGCCCGCACATATACGTTGGCCAGATCCAGTAACTGGTTATTAGTTTTGGTAGCGCTGCTTAACACCAGTTGGCCCACAGGCAGGGTAGACGCGTCAAACCTAATTATAAACGGTGGCTGAGAACCCGGAGGGAAAATTGCCTGTGCCCTATTAGTGTAGGAGGTAACCTCGGCCGCCGCCTGTGCCATGTTTGTACCTTCATAAAAAGTCAGCTTGATGAGCGTTAAACCGGTGATATTGCGTGTTTCTATGCTTTTAACGCCAGATACATATAGCAGCAGGTTTACATATTGCTTGCCGAAATAAGACTCCATCTGGTTAGGGGTATAACCGCCAAATGGGTGCGACACATAGATTACCGGCAGATTAAGATCGGGGAAAATGTCTATTTTGATATTGCGCACTGCATTTATCCCAAAGAAAAATAAGCCTGCAACAATAACCAAAACGGTTATAGGCCTTTGCAGTGCACCTTTTATTAATCCCATTTTATTGTCTAATTACAAATTATTGATAAAAATGCCAAAATCGCCTGTTGCCGCTGCTTTAAGTAATACAGCCTGCCATACGTTATTATAAGCAATATCGCGGTCTATTTGCGCGCGGTTAAGGTTAAATAAAGCTGTAGTAAAATCTACAATGCTCGATAAACCGTTGCGGTAAAGTGCACCTTTTTGCACATAAGCGTCAGTTGCTGCCTTTACTTCTACCGGCGCTTCGCGGTAATTTTTTAATGAGTTATTGATGCGCGTTTCTGCTAATACTTCCTGGTCTTGCAACCGCTGGCTTACCAGCTCATAATCGTCTTTTAACTGCAGCGATGTAAATCTTTGAGATTGAACCTGGTAACGTGTTCTAAACAAGCTGCTCACATTCCATACCGCAGCAACGCCTATTAGGTAATTAAAACGCGTTGGATCTACCCCGCTGCCGTAATCTGATGTGTAAATATTAGGTGCAGAGCTGGTTACCCCGGGTGTAAAACCAGAGCCACGGCCTTGAAATACGCCGAAACCACTAAGCGTTGGCAAGGCGAATTTGCTGTAGTATTTGGCCTGGCTATCGCTTACGCCTACCCTGCTTTGGTAATATTGCAGTACCGGATGGTTTTGCAATGTAATTGCAGGCGGTGCATCAGTGGTTTTAGGCACGCCGGTTATAAACACGCTATCTAATGCAAATTGCTGCACAGGCACACCTAAAAACTGTACTAATTGATTGTTTTGGTCCTGTTCATTTTGCTGCGCGTTGGTTAAGGCGATACGCGCGTTAGAAACTTCTGAATTTGCCAACGAGGAGTCTACACCTGGGTTAAGGCCATTTTTAACGCGTGCAACTACAATGCGCCTAAGCTCGAGCGACCGGATAAGATTATCTTGTTGTGATTTAACGATGCGCTGGGCCACCAGCAAATTCAGGTAAGCACCGGCTACCCGCACCTTATGCTGAAATATTTCCTGGTTCAGATCATTTTCATCGCGGTAAACAGCGCTCTTTTGCACATTTACCTTTTCCCTGGCGCGGCCAAAGGCGAAAAAATCCCAGCTAATGTTTGTTAAGTATAACGCGCCAAAAGCGGCATTCCAGTTTTGACTAGATAGCGCGGGCCCGGAGGAAGCTACGCTCAAACCGCGATAGCCATAAAGCGGCCCGTTTGTACCATTAATAGTACCATAATCCTGCTGGGCAGAAAAGTTAACATCGGGCAGGTTCTCGGCACGTTGTTCTTTAAGGTAAGATCTGGATGCGTTTAACTGATTTGCCTTCGACTTAATTACCGGGTAGTTTTCTACACCGATCCTGATGGCCTCTTTCATTGACAACGGCTGCTGTGCGTACCCGCACGTACCCGAAATTACAAAAAAAATAAAAAGTAAAGGACAGGCGAAAGTTTTATACATGGGGTAGCGTGTATGGAGCCACAAATTTATAATTTCTTGCCGGCGCATTTTGTAATAAACTTGTTTCCATTGTGCCTTTTTTACAATATAAAGTCAAAAAGTACGAAAACTTATTTGAATTACACATTTACTTACGAATACGTCAGCAAAGAATACAGATCGTTGCAAAATTATAAATTAATAATTTTTTTGGCTGTTTTTTTAGCCGATGTAAGTGCGGCTTCTACCGTTCCCATTGCCGGGCCCTGATAAAGATATTCGCCCGCAAAATAAATCGTTTTGCTTACCGGATCGGCTAATACTTTCCGCGCTTCTACAGACCCTAACTTATCATACGCATAAGAGCCAATGGTGAAGGGATCGGCCGTCCAGTTAGCAATGTGGCTGCTTACTAATTGCTCCTTCAACCAGGAAACCGGTTTGCTAAAAATATGGGATAAACTTGTTAACGCCATCTTAAGCAGTTCTTTATCGGTAGAACATACGAGATCCATTGCTGGAGGGCCGCCTAACCAGCCTGTTAATAATGGTGCATGCCTTGGAGCCTGTGTCCACCAGGTGGGCACTGCTTCCTCCGAAAACATGAAGGCCATGCTTTCTGTTCCGCAACCGGCGTTCTCCCAAAATAAACTTTTAAAATGCAACAAAACCTTAATAATTGCGCCAAACCCAATCTGTTGCAACGCATCCTGCTGAACCGGAATGGGGGGCTCAAATGTTACGCTTGCATCTTTATTTACAGATTGCAAAACGCCAAGCGGTAATGCTATCAAGACTTTGCCGGCTACATATTCCAAGCCTCCTGCAGTAACAACTTTTACATTTGCGGCTTCCCATTTAACCATTTTAACAATAGAATTTAACTCAATTGTGCCGCCATTGTTTTTGATCTCATTGGCAAGAAAATTAATCATCCCGCAGTAACCATTTGTTAACCGGTGCTGTGCTTCGTCGTCCTCATTGGTCCACTCCTGCCGCAGGGCAAAGGCGCTTACTTTGTTTGGGTTTGCGGTATCGTAACCGGCAACATAATTTCTTACAGACGTTTTTAGATTTTCGTATTTCTTATCAGCAAAATTTTGTTCCAGGAAGCTATTCAGATCAATGTCTACATTAAGTTTTTCCAGTTTATCCATCAATTCACTCCAGCCCTCCATTTGCTCTTCTTCCTGCGAAATTTTACCGTTTTTAAAACGCCACATTTCGCCGCCCGCGTGTTCATATTTTACGCCCGCTTCTTTCAACAGGGCAAGAGTTACCGGCAGATCGCCATGAATAAACTCGGCACCTAACTCTATCGGGGTGTAAGTCTGATCGGTAATAGTATGTATACGACCGCCAACGCGATCACGTGCTTCCAGCACTGTTACCTTTTTACCGGCTTTTGCCAACATACACCCCGCCATTAAGCCCGATGCTCCTGCTCCTACGATAACAATGTCTGATTTGCTCATTTGGTTATTTAATACAAAAGCCGCCCCATCCCTTAACTAATGGATAGGCGGCTTTGTTTAGAATGTGATTGCTAGTTTATTTGCTTGTCATGGCCAGGGTTAATGTCTGCTTGTCAACATTCCAACCCTCAACCAATATTGTAGGCATAGTTGTACCTATTTTAGCAATAGGTGCACTTACCGTAACGGTTATACTTTCGTGCGGGGCAAGTGTAAAATAATTAGCCGACCAGTAACTTGGCATTATCTCTGCCCCGTTCTTCATTAATTGCGGGCGTACAAAAAATGCTATCTGCCGCGTGTTATTGGTTAATTGCACCGTCCATTTATTTTCATTTATGCCTTTGATGCTTTTTACAACACTTGCTGTAACCTGTGTATGTTTCATATTGTTAAAGGCGGTAAAATTATTGTTTGTAGCCATCCAATACACATTATGAGAGATAATTTTACCGGTGGCGTTTTTCAGGTTCAGCACCACGAAGTTTGCGCCTGTTGCATCCATAAGGGCATCCTTTAACTTTATAGTTTCCAGTACACCCTCCTGTGCCATGCCCAAATTGCCCAAATGGAATGATCTAAGAAGTTTGCTATCGGTATTATAAATATCTGCAGTTGCCGTCAGTTGCCCTATGGCATAGTGGGTGCGGTTTATCACTTCAACTGTAGAATCACTTTGGCTGAATTGAATGTGCACGGGCTCTAAAGAATTTTGCATAGCGTAGTATCCGGCATTTGGCTCCAGGTACCAATCGTATATTTGCCAGATCACGCTGGGGAATGCCGCATTAAGTTTCCAAAGCATTACACCGCCGGTTTCTGTTAGTTTATGGCCTGCGGCTTCAAATATCCCCTGGTAGCCTACGGCATTCATGAGTTGCATTTTGTCGGAAAAGCCAACCAGGTCTGTTGGCTGGCCGTAGCGTTTCGCCATTTCCTTATAATATTTATCGTACTTGCCGGCGCCTGTTGCGGCATCATGGTAACCCCAGCTATTATTAAGCGGATAAGGCAATGTTTTATCCCAGGTTAAATTGGTGATTATCTTTGGCAGCGTAGTGTAAGGCGGCTGCGATGGTATGCCGGTCTCATCTTTAAATACCCAATCGTGTTGCAGATCGGCCAGTTTGTAATATTGTTTAGGGTCTGTCCACTCGTATGGGCCGCCGCTGTATACACCGGTAGGCTTATCATCCGGCCATGAGCCTGCCCAACCGGCGGGCAATTTTGCATGGCCGGATGAACTTGGAATAAACGGACGGGTACCATCTAAAGCAATAATATTATTGCGCATGGCGTCATACAACTCCTTTCGCGCATGGCCTTCGTTGCCGCCCGTCCAAACCAATAGGCTCGGGTGGTTACGCACGCGGTAAATGGTGCTGATCATATTTTTAATGAACACATTGCTTTCAAGCGGGTAGTCTGGCGAGCCTTTAAATTCGCCCTGCGTGTCTCCCGTTATCCAAAAGTCAGACCATACCATCTCGCCATAGCGGTCGGCAGCTTCCCAAAAGGCATCGCCCGGGGTTACGCCGCCACCCCATATGCGCACCAGGTTTACGTTGGCATTGCGGCAAAGGTGCATTTCATAATCATAACGTGCCGAATCGCGGTTGAGCATCATATCTGGCACCCAGGCGCCGCCATTGAGGTGCACGCGTTTGCCGTTCACGAAAAATTCGCGACGCACATAATTATTTACTGTTGTAGCTTTTGAACTTACCGTGCGGATGCCAAATACGAAAGTAGTATCATCGCTTATGCCGTTAGCATCGGCATATTGCATGCGTATGCGGTATAAATTGGCTTTGCCATATCCATTAGGCCACCATAAATGCGGCTGCTGAAGGAGTAACTGGCTAACATCTTTGCCACCCATACTAACCTGATTGTAGGAGTTTGCGCCAACAGCATAGGTTTGGGTAAACTGCACTTGCGCCCCTGTAAAATTTTCCGGTTTAATGGTCACCATTAATTTCCCCTTAACAGCAACCGGGGAATGATTATCGAGCTGCACGCTCAAGCCGATGTTAGCAACTGAAGTGTCGGGCAGGTTAGGCAAATTCGTTACCAATTTGGTGCGGCCTATGGTAACCGCCCCGGTTGTACGTAAAAACACCGGCTGCCAGATTCCCATATTACGATCGCGAACTGGCGGGATCCAGTCCCATCCTGCCGAGCACAGCATAGTTACGTTTTTACCGATATCCCCTGTAGGGCCTCCGTTTTCATAAAAGGGGCCTAATGCTGCCAGTTGTTCTTTTGAAGGCAAACCGGGATAATCCAAAGGATAAATTTTTACCGCTAAAACATTATCGCTACCCGGGTTAATGGCTTTGGTTACATCGAGGTTGTATTCGGCAAACATGCCGGCCATTTGGGTCGAGTCGGCAATTTGTTTACCGTTAACCCATACTGCCGCGCGGTAGTTTATTCCTTTAAATATCAGCTGAAAAGTTTTGGCCTTATCGCCGGCGGGCACTTTAAATGTGGTACGGTACCAATACGGTTTTTTCCAGGGGTTTGGTTCGCCTGCAAGGTGGCTGTACTGCCCCAGATTATAATCTTTGTTAAATTGATCTGAAGCATCGGGAATAAGCATGTTGTTAAGCCCCTGATACGGATCGGGATATACCTTATTGGCCACAAGACCGGTAAGCACCGTACAAGGCACCTTTACCGGGAACCAATATGCGCGGGAGTGATAACTCGTCGTCGAAATCTCGCTGCCTTGTTCTGCCACCTGCGATGATGACTGTAATTGAAAATCTGTAAGCTTTACTTGCTTAACGGCCTGGGCAAAAGTCATGCTGCCGGCAACCAAAGTAACCATTAGGCTAAACGCCAGCGAAGAAATTTTTTTCATAATACAGGATTTTACAAATAAGAGCTACTGGTTTTTATTTTGATTTTTCAGTATAATTAACGGCTCGAACATATCCCACTTTGGTACAAAGCCTTTTTGGTTTAACAACCCGCGTTGGCCAATAGAAAAATTACCTAAAATAATGTCGGGTTTACCATCCCCGTCAACATCGTTTACATCCATTGATATCCAGCGGCCATATTTTTCTACAGGTATCTGGTGACATATATAGTCATTCGGTTTGTTCTGTTGCAGGTAAGTAAATCCTTCTTCGGGATGATATTTAAAATCGGTAAAAAAAGCGATAGCTGCAATATCCAGATCGCCATCGCCATCAAAATCGGCAGCTACTGCCTTGGTAGCGCCATCTATATGGTAAAAGTAAGTTTGCTTAAACTTCCAGTTACCCTGGTTCATAAAAATATAAACACCGTGGTAAGGCTTTAATATTCTCGAATAGTCACTGTTATCGCCGCATGTGTATAATATATCGGGCTTACCGTCATGGTTAAAATCTACCAGCTGAAAACTGCTCGACCCATATATGGGCGGGAAACGTAACAACGTTTTCACATCAAAGCCGCCCTTTTTATTGTTCAAAAACATGCGGATACCTTCGTCATTTTGTGCGAATAGGCAAATTACATCGGGCCACCCATCTCCATTAAAGTCGCCTTTAACCAATTGCGTGCCACCAGGCAGGGCTAACATGATGTTCTTTTTAAACTTGTTGCCGGGTAATTGCTGTACATAATACAGCGCTCCCCTATCGTGGCCAAAACCACAAACTACATAATCCATTAAACCGTCTTTATTAAAGTCGCCGCTAACGGTTTGTACCGGCCGGGGAAGGCTATCTGTTATCACAACCGGTTTTAATGTTTTGCTTTTACTGTTTAATGTTAGCTCTTGTATTTTACCCTTTAAAATATCTATGGGTAACATATTGCCAATAGTTGTAAATAACCCGATGTTGCCTTTGGCGCCTTTGTTAAATTCTACGCCTACCACTGGCGATTCGAACGTATGAACTAAGGTTGGTTTTGCCAACGGCGTCCAACTAAATAAATTATTACCCGCATCGCCACTGTAGAGCTTGTGATCGTACGGACTAACGGCCAGCATAGTGGTCATGGCCATTAACTTCTTGTTAACGTTTTGTGGCCTTATAACGCTAAATCCCGCCCAATCCCTCACCGGCGCTACTTTAGGTTTCGGTATAACTAACGAATCGGGCGCATTGGATACATACCATTTTACAATGGCCTGCCACTCACTTAACGTAACAGCAGATGACGGATTTTGAACCGCCTGGCCCATATAAACTTCGAGGTTGAGGCGTATTGCCATCGCCGGTAATATGCCATTCTCCCAGCTTTTTTTATCGGCTAATAAGGGTGATGTTAGGCTGTGGCAACTTTGGCAATATTTAGCAGCCAGCGCCTTACCATCTAATGCCTGTGCCGTTGTGTTATTACGCTGGCAGCTATAAAACGATATACCTGCCGTTGCTGCCAAAGCCAGGCTCACAACTAATTTTATAATTAATGATCTTGGATGTTTTAGCATCTTATATTTTTTGCACCGTCGCCTTTAACCTAAGATCGCGTGATGAACTGCCTACCAAAACATCATAAGCACCTTTTTCTACAACCCACTGCCTGCGCTGCTCATTATAGTATTTAAACGCGTCGGCATCCAGCGTTAAGGTGATTGCTTTAGATTCGCCCGGTTTTAAAAATACCTTTTGAAAAGCTTTCAATTCCTTTTCGGCACGCTTAATTGCTGTGGTTTGTTTATGAATATATAATTGTACAACCTCGCCCCCGGTTACCATACCTGTGTTTTTAACACTCAGCGTTACGGTTGACACTGCCCCCTGACTTTTTACGGCTATGTGATCATATTTAAAGGTGGTATATGACAGGCCGTGCCCAAAGGCAAATTGCGGCTCTACATTATAAGTGTCATAATAGCGGTATCCAACAAAAATATCATCCTTATAATTCACAATGCCATCCTTGCCGGGGTATTCTCCAATTTTTTCGGCAGGCACATCTTTTAATTTTTTAGGGAAGGTCATAGGTAATTTACCCGAGGGGTTTACCTCTCCAAAAAGTACTTTCGCAATGGCATTGCCGCCCTCCATACCAGGATACCATCCTTCAACAATGGCGGGCGCTTTATCAACCCATTTACTCATGTCAATCGCGCCGCCACCCATTAAAACTACAATAGTACGCGGGTTTGCTTTTATTACTGCCTGTATTAATTTATCTTGCCCAAAAGGCATATTCATATCGGGTTTGTCAACGCTTTCCGCATCGTAGGCATTATCTCCCCATACATTGTAATTGTACCCGTGTGTCCATCCGCCTACCACAATGGCTACATCTGCCTTCGAGGCAGCATCTGCGGCTTGTTTTATCATCTCATCATCGTCCTTTGCGCCGCGTGCAATTTTATAACCTTGAGCGTATTGGATATTAACCTTACTACCCAGCAGATTTTTCAACCCAGCCAGCGGTGTAATTTCATATTTCGCCTTTACTTGTGAACTACCCCCTCCATATGCATTTTCGCGGCTCGCGTTTTCGCCAATAACGGCTATATTTTTTATTGCAGAAACTTTTAACGGTAGCGTGTTATTTTCGTTCTTCAGCAATACTATACCTTCTTCGGCAATTTTTAACGCAGTTAGCTGATGCGCCCGCGTGTTGTACGCCCCAGGTTGCCTCTTTTCGCCAATCATGTGCGTGGCGTACATTACGCGTAGTATCCGGCGCACTTTATCATCAATTAACGCTACAGGCACCTTACCGCTTTTAACAAGGGTAATCACGGTATCGCCCATAAAGAATTTGCCATAATTTGGATGGGGCAGCATAGATAAGTCTGTTCCCATTTCCAGATCGGTGCCGTTGTAAAGTGCCTGCATAGTATTATGCACTGCTCCCCAATCGCTCATTACTAACCCCTTAAATCCCCACTCGCCCTTTAATATTTTATTAATAAGGTATTCATTATGTGTACAAAACTGACCGCGAAACTTGTTATAGGCACCCATTAAAGTGTTTACTTTGCCTATAGTTACCGCAGCCTTAAAACCCGGTAAATAGATCTCGCGCAACGCACGTTCGCTCATTTCTACATCAATAAAATCGCGCTCGTATTCCTGGTTATTGGCGGCATAGTGTTTTACGCAGGCAGAAATTCCCTGGTCTTGAATACCTTTTATTTCGCCCACTACCATTTTACTTATCAGGTAAGGGTCCTCGCTTAAATATTCGAAATTGCGGCCATTTAATGGCGTACGAATAATGTTTATGCCCGGCCCCAGAATAACATCTTTACCACGGTATTTGGCTTCGCTGCCTAAAACGGTGCCAAAGGCATAACCCAGTTGCGGGTTCCAGGTAGCAGCCAGTGTATTACCCGTTGGCAGGTAAGTGCCTGCGTCTTCTACATCTTTAACAATATCCCAGCCGCGGCCATGTTCAACACGTACGCCATGAGGTCCGTCTGAGGTTACCATTTCGGGGATGCCCATGCGTTTTACGCCTCCCGATGTAAAAGAAGAACTTGCATGCAGCATGTTCACCTTTTCTTCGAGCGTCATTTTTTTTATAAGGGCGGTTATTTTGGCTTCATTAGTGGTTGCACTTTGCGCCATTGCTGTTAAGGCACAGGAGCCAGGCAAGAAGCCGAAAATAATTTTGAATAGTGATAAACGAATTTTCATAAGAGAAACGGTTATTTCTTTGTGTGATTTTCGAGAACTATTATGGGAATATTGTTATTATCAAACATATTTTGGCTCCCCTCAATAGATAATCCCTTGCTGTAGTTACCTAATATAATGTCCGGCTTACCATCACCGTTATAATCACCTACAGCCATACTAAACCAACGGCCATATTTATTTATGGGTATACCATGCGGTTTAAAATGCATGGGTTTATCCTGTTCAAAATAAGTAAATCCCTCAAGCGGCTGATGTTTCAGATCTGCATAAAAAGCGCTCACCGCTACATCGATATCGCCATCGCCGTCAAAGTCTGCCGTTATAGCTTTGGTACAGCCATTAATTGGATAGAAATAGCTTTGCTTTAAATTCCAGTTGCCCGTATTTGTGTAAATATATAAACCGTGATACGGCTTCATAATACGCGAATCGCGATAATTAAAGCCACACGTGTAAATTACATCTAATTTTCCATCGTGATTAACATCTGCCAGCTGGAAACTTGTAGAGCCGTTTACGGGTGGGAAACTTAATAATTTCCGTTCAACGAAGCCGCCTTTATGATCATTTGTAAAAAGTGTAAGACTTTCATCTACAATCCCAAAAAGGGCCATAATATCATCCCAGCCATCATTATTAAAATCGCCGACTATGGTTTGTATCGCGCCTTGTGGTTTTTTAAGGGTAATATGTGTAAAAGTATGGTCGTGTTTTTGCCTCAGTAAAATCAATGCGCCAACATTTTTACCTGCGGCAGAAACTACATAATCTTTTAAACCGTCCTTATTAAAATCACCTGCTGAGGTTTGAAGCGGGTGCGATATATCTGTTTCTATATCTGCAACCGATTTGGTGCCACCGCTCCCTAATTTTACAATCCTGCCATTTGGAAAGTTTATTGGCTGTAGTTCGCCAACACAAGTAACAATAGCCTCTTGGGGTGCATCTTTTGTTATTAGCATATCTAAAGCGGGAGAAGGCAGCTGGCTAACTGTTTGCGCATTTAAATTAACGCCCCACTTATAAACTTTTTGGGTTACACCGTCGGCACTGTATATGAGATGTGTTGCCGGATCTACCTGTACCATGGTTGTGTAAGCCGCAATAATACCGGCGTTCCCTTTGGGCAGCTTTATCTCGAAACCCGCGTTGTCAGTAATTAAACTGTCAGGCTTTTTTTGGGAGCTAAGCTTCGCCGGCGCCATTTTTTTATAATACTCAACAATTTTAAGCCAATTAGCCAGCGATATCCCTTTTGCATTTTCGGCTTTAAAATAGTCTATGCCATAAGTAGAAATACCAACATATGGCGCCATATTTGGTAAAGTGTGAAAATGCCAAACATCATTTGTTAAAGCATTAACCGGCGTTAAAGCGTGGCACCTGGTGCAGTATTTTGCTACAAGTTGTTTACTATCTAAGTCTTCATCGTTCACATTCTGCACGCCTGCAGCGCCGTTTTTTGATTTACAGCCATTGAAAATAACACTTCCCGAAACCATCAGCACAAAAGCCAAGAGTGCCATAAAGTATTTTGACCTGGTTGAAATATTCATTGTTGCTAGAAAGTTATTTAGTTAATTTAAGTTTTTTCCAGATGTACTCGCCAACGGCAAGGCCTTGTGCTGCACCTTTGTTTACGCTATTGAGGTAATGAATACCACCGTAATAACGACTGATCGAAGTTTCGTCTGAGGCTTTCCTGAACGAAGCAAAATTGCGTTTGAGGCCAATGTAGCGAAGATCGCTGGTGTCCTGAAATGCGAAGTTTTCGCCAAACATGTGCGTTAATATGGTTGATGATGCCGCGCTTATATCGCTATGCCCGCTTGGATACTCCGGGAAAGGCGGTGTTTGCAACAATGGCAGCCAACCATGGTCTATTTTTTCGTTAATTACCGTTACCGGCCGGATATATTGTGTAGTGTATTTATCCTGCCAGCAGCAAATGAAGGCATCATAAAGCGCAACAGCCGTAAGTGCATAAGCTTGTGCGGTTTTCAGCGCGTTTGCATGAGTTTTTTTGCATGCTATTGCTGTAATACCTATCCAATGGCCTCCGGGTGTTATTTTTTTATTAGCAAACATAATGTGCCCGCTGTGCTGAATAACAAAGGGGTTATCGTCCCAATACTTAGCTATCAGTTCCTGCTCTTTGGTTAAATGTATACAAGTGGTATACATGTCAACATTTTGTTTAAAATAAGCGCTGTTCTTGTCTTCGCTAAATGGCGGCGGTGGCACCAGCGGGAATTGCGATGAGGAATCAATTGCGAACGTTTTCATAGTCCCCCAGCAAAATTCTACACCATCTAAATAATCGGGCGGGGTTGGGTGCCACTTGCCGGGAGCGGTACTACCTAAAAAACGTGGCTTACCACGGGTTTGCGGATAATTGTCTACAGCGGCGCGCTTTAAGATAACCTTCCCAATCGCTTCACCAAATGCAATAGAACGCGCGTAGGTCGAGTCATCTAAATTGTCCTGAAAACGGGCGTAAACCTTATCTTCATACTTTTTTATTGAATCTACCGAAAAAATAACTTTGTGTGCTACAGTAAAAAATGCCTTTGTTGCCGCCAGTGTATAATTGTATTTTTTTCCTTTCTCCGGCTCAGGAGATTTGCCGAAACCTTTTAATTGTGCGGTGATCGAGTTATAAGCAGGGTCTGAGTATCGCATTGCCTCGTACGAAGCCAGAGAAGCGTAGCCATATATACGGCTGGCAACCGGAGGGGTAAACACATCATAAATAATTACTTGTGTAAGTTCGTCTTCATTCTGATGTAGAATTTCGGCGTTATCTATTTTAATTTGTTTTGCCTTATGTGAACAGCTGAATAACAAACAGCTTATTATAATAATACAGCCCTTCATTAAAATATTAATATGGTGCATTTTGGTTGTTTAAAGTATCTGCCTGGTTTGGCCGTTGTTTGCCGTAATTTTTACAGATGCCATATTAGCTTCAATATTAAAAAATCTGCCCGACTGCGACAAGAACGACGAGCCATTGTAAAATTCAAACTTAGTTGATTTCCCGTTTTTATACTTCACCATTGCATACATATCCATAGGCCGCAATTTTACGCTATTTACTTTACGTTTAAGTTTAAATAGCTTCAAATTACCGGTATGCTGGCTTGCAGCCAGCATATAGTCGCCTTTTGCCCCGGTCAGTTTTACAAGTGCCTTACCATCGCCGGGTATATATATGCCGCTCTGCGCGATAGTGAGCGGTTTAAAACCACCCCTGCCATTGCCCTTAAGTAACAAGCCATTAAAAGCATCGTAACGGCCGGTGGTTACTTCTGTTCC
This sequence comes from Mucilaginibacter sp., assembly GCA_965277245.1. Taxonomy (GTDB): domain Bacteria; phylum Bacteroidota; class Bacteroidia; order Sphingobacteriales; family Sphingobacteriaceae; genus Mucilaginibacter. The sequence goes on along the minus strand of OZ255719.1, from coordinate 329,244 downwards.
ATAATCATTACCATTCAAAGCTACATCCAGGTTGCCATCGCCATCAAAATCATCTACAGTTATACCGCATAGCGTTGATGTTTGGGCCAGAATAGGCAGGGGTATTACCGTAAATCTGCCGCCCCCATCGTTCCTTAAGTAACAGGACTGCAGCATGTTTGCCTTTAACCTTATCCCTCCTTTTCGGAGCGAGTCCGGAAAAACCTTATCCATTGTGGCTACAGCAAACGATTTGTAATTTTGGTATTTTACCCGCATGCCAATAACCTGCTTTACAACGTCGTCGCGCGTGTTTACCGGAAACTCTCGCATCTCTCCATCTTTATCTTTCAAATAAATGGACGTAAAGGCGTCGTAACTATGGTTATGGTCTACATCATTAGCAGTTATGTAAACCGGGTATTCTTGGCTGGCTTTATAAAATGTATTTAGCCCGGTATTTCCTACTATGTAATCAATGTCGCCATCGTGGTCAAAATCGCCGGAAGCGATGGTATTCCACCATCCTATTTTGTCAGCTAATCCACTCGCGGCAGTAACGTTAATAAACTTCCCGTGATCATTCTTTAAAAATGTAACCGGCATCCACTCCCCGGCAAGAATAAGATCGGGCCAGCCATCATTATTAAAATCGGTAAATGTAGCGTCGCATACCATACCTATGTTTTTCAGATCTTTTGCTACCGTATTGGTAACATCGGTAAATTTTACATGCCCATTCTTACTATCATTGCGTAATATAATGCTCGATACCGGTTTCGGGTAATTCCATGGGTCAACACGGCCCGATATAAATAGATCAAGATCGCCATCTTTATCATAATCAACTGCGCGTACGCACAGTTTACTGGTATAATTATTTGGCAAGGCAGCAGGCTCTTCGGTAAAATTGCCCTTACCATCGTTTAAGTAAAAATGATCCCGGTAATTCGCCGAATTAGAGTCGCTTTCGTATCCGCCGCTGGCGATATAGGCATCGAGATCACCGTCGCCATCTGCATCAAATAACAGCACGCTTTCATCTTTTGTATAAGGCGCCATTGCATTCGCCTTACCTGGTGCTGTAACAAGGTTTCGCTGTAAAAATTTTCCACTGGCTTGCTGGATTAAAATCTGTGCCGGATGTTTGGAGTTTCCGCCAATCAAAATATCGTCAATGCCATCGCCGTTAACATCGCCAACGGCCATAGCCGGAGTATATTCAGATAACTTGTGCGGCAATAATTTCTGCACGTTAAAGTCCACATAGTCATCATCCTGATGTTTATACGTTATCCCCTTATCGCGGGTTACCTCTGTAAACATGGCGCCCGTATCAATTGCCGGGCGATTAAAATTATAGGGGGTATGCGCGTTGGCGTTTTCTAATATTAAAGTCTGATCTGCCTTAACATTAGTTAACACTTGCTTCTTCAGATCAGGCCATCTTATAACCACCGAGTCGATGTTAGTTACAGAACCTAAGCCAAAATGCGCCACATTCCAGGTGGTTGATAAATAGCCACGATAAGGAGTATGTTCATAAACCTGCTGCTTACCATGGTCATAGTAGATATTTGCCCATGCGCCTAAGCCGTCGACGTTTTGTGAACTGCCCTTAAATTTCAAATGGAGATAATGGTTATTATCCACAGATCCTGGTTTGTCCCGCAGGGTATTTTTGTAGATCATGGCTTCATCATCTATGTTGTTGATCACCATGTCCATATCGCCGTCGCCATCAAGGTCTGCATACACTGCCCCGTTAGAAAACGTAGTCTTTGTTAAGCCCCAACTTTCTGTCTGATCGCTAAACTGCAGATTACCACCATTTTTAAAGGCATAATTATGAATTTTAACAATTGGTATTTGATCTAATATTGTTTTATTGCCGGCAATTGCATAGGCTTCATTTCTAAATGTAATAAAGTCATGGTCGGTTACGTCGCGCGGATATCCATTCGTAATTATAATATCACGATAACCATCATTATCAAAATCTGTTATCAATGGGCACCAGCTCCAGTCGGTTTGGGCCACCCCGCTAAGAAAAGAGATTTCACTGAAAACCGGCCTCGCTAAAGAATCATTTTGACTCAAACCATAACCTTGATTTAGTTGCAAATTATTTCGGGAATATTGATATTGATAGTTGTAATAATCGTAATTCTGATAAAGCTGATATGAGTTTGGACTCATAAACATTTTTTTCCTGAAATTATCTTCGGGGTTCATATCTACTTCAAAAACGTCGGGCAAACCATCATTGTTTATATCGGCTATATCCTGGCCCATCGCGCTGGCTGCAGTATGTTTAAAATATTTTTGACTTTCATCTGTAAAGGTGCCGTCGTGGTTATTTATATATAAGATATTACTCCCTAAGAAATCATTGGTTACGTAAATGTCCTTCCAGCCATCATTATTAATATCGGTTATGCTTGATGCATGGCCATAACCCTCTATCAGGATGCCTGCTTGTTTTGACACATCAGTAAAAACCGGGTGGTTGAGAGATTTGTTAAAATCATTCCGAAACAATTTGCCGGTGCTCTGTTTACTTCCGTCTTTCATTATTGGCCTGAAGGTACTTACGTGGTCGGTGTTTTCTACATCGTTTACGGTAAGGTACATATCCAGATCGCCGTCATTATCATAATCAAAAAAATACGCCATAGTTGAATGCACATTGGCGTTTAGCCCATACTCGGCTGCCATATCTTTAAAATGCGGGACGCCGTTTTTATCATTCCCCTGGTTTATGTACAAGAGATTAACTCTTTTATTAGAGTCGCTGAGCAGGGTATTACATACATAAATGTCTGGCCTGCCGTCGTTATTTATGTCTACAACAGCTACGCCTCTACCCCAGCCGCCCTTTCCACCAACACCGGCAACCGCCGTAACGTCTGTAAATTTAAGGTCGCCGTTGTTAAGGTAAAGCTTATTTGAAACAGCGTTGCCGGTAAAATAAAGATCGGGCTTGCCATCTCCGTTGAAATCTCCTACGCCAATCCCACCACCGTTATAAATATTAATAGTAGAAAGAGGGTTTATAGCCTCAGTTTCTGTAATGGTATTATTAAATGTTATCCCCGTGTAAGAAGAGGGCAATTGTTCAAAAAGGGTTTTTTGCTTACACGAAAACAGCGAGCAAAAAGTGGCAACAGAAAAAAATAGTTTAATGAATAACCGCATCTATAAACTAACAAAATTATTAATAATTATAAAAAAAAAGAGGAGAAGATAACTCTTCTCCTCTTGTAAATTCAGGTTGAAAATATTAGTAACCCGGGTTTTGCTTTAAAGCGCCACCTTCTTTACTTATCTCCGATTGAGGGATAGGGAATATTTCGTTTTTACCCGCTGTGAAAGTATGGCCGTTAAGCACAGGGTTGCTTATCCGGGTATCTGCCTTAATGTATGCATTAAGTGTGTTAGCCATATAATTTGCTCCCGCAGGGCCGCCAAACCTGGCATCCCAACGTTGCAAGTCAAAGAAACGGTGGCCTTCCATACCAAACTCTAATTCATGCTCCATATATACAGCAGCACGTGCATATGTTTGTCCGTTAGCAGCAAACTGGCCGGTGTATGGTTTAATTACATAATTAGCAGCAGGGATGTTTGTGTTGCCTGTAGAGGGGTTATTGTTATCTACATAAGTGTGTACCCAATATTCAGGGTGCAAAGCCATACGGTTTCTAACGGTGTTAACGTCAGCTTCAGCAGCAGCTAAAGAGTTAGCTTCCACTTCACATTCTGCACGCCATAAAAGTATGTCGGCAAACCGGATATAATTATAATTTATACCTGTTGCCTGGTTACCAGCCCAACCACCACCTTGCTCTGTAGTTGAAGCCTGATCTTTTGCATAAAATACATTCTTTTTTGGTACGTAAGGTACAAAATCACCACGGGTCCAGCTTTCACCGCCACCAAGGGCCCAGTCAAGATAAGGAATGCCTCTGCGGCCAACAGTCCAATCTAAACGAGGATCAATAGCCTCAGTAGTTGGGGTAAACGGATCTGTGGCGGCTATATTATGGTCATTTTTAAGGTTGGTAACATTAAATGTTGGGAAACCTGTAGCAGCGTCTGTCTGGAACATCGGCAAACCGTTAGCATCTGTTTTGAAAGCATTTGCCAGGTTATATGATGGTACATAAAAACCGCAGCAGCTTGTATAAGTACCACCACCAGGATAATTTAACACATCCCCAAAATCGCTGTTTTGGCCATTAGAACCATCTTTTACCGTCATTTGCGCAGCAAATACAGATTCTGCATTGTTTCTGGTTAACGCGTTAAAATTGTCTGAATATGGCCCTAACGCATATTTAGCACCACTAGAAGTTGTACCGTTTGTTATCAGGTCAGTTAACAGAGGCAAAGCTTTTGGGTATTGATGATCATACATATAAGCCTTTGCTAAAAATGCTTCTGCTGCATATTTATTAGCGCGGCCGACCTGCGATTGCGTTGCTGGCAAAACACCCATTGCAGCAGTAAAGTCTGCTTCAATTTTATCCCATATTGGGCCCGTGTTCGGAACATTTAAATTTCCGGCGCCATAAGTAATAGTTTCATCAACATAAGGAACGTTTCTGAAAATCTTCATCAATTCAAAATTGTAAACACCACGTAAAAAACGCGCTTCAGCAACTGATTGCGCACCCTGAGCTGCGCTTACAGAACCATCTGTAACCAAAGGAACTTCTTCTATTACGTTATTAGCACGTACAACCCCGGCAAGCATTACCTGCCATTTTGAAATAATGTAACCATTATTAGGATCCACCGTGTGGTTCTCGATAGGGGATAAATCTGCACCCTGATCATCTGTGCTCGAACCTTTGTAAGCATCGTCAGATGCAACACCGCCATAACTCCAGTTAGAAACACCAGATCCGTAATTTGTATACGGCTGGTTTTGATAATAACCATCAAGCAGCGAATATGCTCCGATCAATAATCCATCCACACCCGCCTTATTGGCTAGTGTGCTACCCGCAAGCGCACCTGCGGGGTTTGTGTCTAGCGCATGCTTACAGGAGTAAACCGTAGTAAGCATTGCCAGAGAGCCAATTGCAATTAATTTATAATTCGATTTTTTCATAACAAATATTATTTTCTTTTCTAGTTAAAATGTCATGTTTACACCCAATATATAGGTGCGTTGATTATTAGGATACGCACCAAAATCGATACCGAAAGCGGCACTTTGATTTTGCCCGTTACCTAAGTTATTAATTGAGGGAACCAATTCCGGATCCGGACCGGTGTATTTAGTTATCGTAAATAGGTTAGTACCCTGTGCATATATACGTAATTTACTTACCCCTACGGTTTTTAACATATTAGGAGCAAATGTATAGCCTATTTGGCCAACACGCATTTTTAAGAATGAACCATTTTCAATGTAAAAAGTACTGTTTACGGTGCTACCAATAGCTTGTTGATAATTTAATGCAGTTTGTGTAGCGCCTGGGTTAGTAACAACACCGTTAGATACAATTGCAGAGTTGGTTAACAAATCTATTCTTTTACCGCCCACAAAACTATTATACTGGTCTGTCCAGTACTTGATATAGTTTAAATCCTTGTTGCCTTGTGAACCGTAGAATACGGTTGCGATATCAAAACCTTTATAGCTTGCATTTATGTTTAATCCATAAGTAAAATCAGGATTAGGGTTACCAATAAACGTTCTGTCAGCATCTGTGATCTTACCATCGCCGTTTGTATCTGCATAGATATAAGAACCTGCAGCAGCACCAGAGTAAGTAGCACCGGTGTTAGCAGCAGCTGTACTTTGATATATACCTAATACTTTATAGCCGAAGAATGAACCAATAGGCTGGCCTACTTGCTCCCTAACCAATGTACCTATACGAGAACCAACTGATAAGTCGAAATATCCCGGATCTGGTAAACTGGTAATCTTGTTTTTATAGGTGGTTATGTTGGCATTAATGCTATATCTAAAATCGCCTATGTTATCGTGATAGGTGGCAGAAATGTCAAAACCTCTGTTTTGAACGTTACCAAGGTTAACAATAGGTGAACTTGCACTACCCGCAGTTGAAGGTAAAGGAAGCGGAAATAATAAACCGCTTATATTCTTTTGATAATATTCTGCCGTGATATCAAAATGGTTATAAATAGACAGATCGAAACCAATATTCAAGATTTTATCGGTTTCCCAGGTAGTACGCGGGTTACCAATACTGGTTTGAGCAAAACCTAATGATGTAGCGCCAAGATTACCGTTTATACCATAAAACGAGCTACCTGGGCCATAATTATAGGTGTCAACAGAGTTTGTCCCTGTAATGTTGGCGTTGCTACCTGTTGAACCATAACTACCACGTATTTTTAGGTCATTAATAACCTTGCTTCCTTTTAAGAATTCTTCCTGCGAAACTCTCCAGCCAATAGATCCCGCCGGGAAAGTACCGTATTTACGGCCAGGGAAGAATGATGAATAACCATCACGGCGTACTGTACCTCCTAACAAGTATTTATCTGCAAAGCTATAATCAACTTTTGCAAATAAAGATTGCGTTGATGTTGGCTGGTATAAATAAGTGCCGTTACCACCGGTTAACGTGATACTGGTTGGTACAGTTGTACCTGCCACAGTAAGGAAGTTAGGGTCTAACGTGAAGAAGTTAGATGAATTAACGCCTAACTGCTGACCGCCATTTCTTTTAAATTCATAACCTGCAATAGCGCTTATGCTATGTTTACCAATAATTTGCTTATAGGTGATGGTATTGGTTGTGTTAAAGGTAAATGAATAGTTTGAGGCCTCTGTATAAGAATTGGCATTTGCGTGAGGCTCAGAATCATTATAAGGATTGTAACCGGTGTAATAGTAGAAATTGTTACGTGCATTACCGCCAAAAGCAGTACGGGCAGTAAAGTGTTTCAAAAAGTCTGCCTCGGCAAATAAAGTTCCTTGTATGTTCCAGGTTTTGCTTCGGTCATTTATTTGGCGTGCCTGGGTAGCATACGGATTGGTTGAGTTACCTAACGCTGCAGATGTACCTGCATAACCACCGCCATAATTGCCTGCTATATCATAAACAGGAATTAAAGGTAATTCACGATAGGTTTCTGCAATTGAGCCGGCTTCTTGTTGTTGATTATACCCACTGCCACCATTATTTTCGCGGTAGAATACATAACCATTTTCGCCCATGCGGAAATGGTTGTTTAAAAAGCTAAAGGTAGTGTTAGCACGTGCAGAATACCTTTTTTCGAAAGTATTAAGCAAGGTTCCGGTTTGGTTTAAATAATTAACAGAATATAAGTAACTATTATTGTCATTACCGCCGCTTGCTGTAATAGTATGGCTTTGTTGCGGAGCAGCTTTAAATACAGTATGGAACCAATCTGTACCGGCCTGGTTAAATTGCTGCACCAGGAAATCGTTACCCGGATTAGCCGCGTCAAATTTGTAAAAATTTTTGATAGTAGGGTCGTTAGTTACACCACTTGAAGCAAAACCACCGCCGGGAGAAGCTCCGCCACGATAGCCATAAGTTGGTAAAGTACCCGGGCCACCCGGATACAGGGCAGTTTCCTGGCCTACGTCGCCCGCCTGGTAAGCCAGTTGAGATTGCTGAGCTGGCGTCATTAAACGCCAAACATTGCCACCAAGCGGCCTTTGGGTACCAATATAGCCATCGTAAGTAAATGTAGATTTACCTGAACGGCCTTTTCTTGTAGTAACCACAATAACACCATTTCCACCAGCTACACCATATATAGCAGCAGCACCGGCATCTTTCAATACACTTATGCTTTCTATATCTGTTGGGTTAACCTGCGACATGTTATTGGTTTGTACACCGTCTATAACATACAACGGTGTAGTGTTACCAAAATTCGAGATACCACGAATAAATACAGTACTGTTAGCACCCGGCGCACCCTGATTAATTACGGTAACACCAGAAGCCTGGCCTTGCAGCAACTGCTCAGAACTGGTAGCAGGTATTTTCTTTGCATCGCCAATGCTAACTGTGGAAACTGAACCTGTAATGTCTTTCTTTAATTGTGTAGTGTAACCAGTTACAACAACTTCAGAGAGTGATTTGTTACTTAGTTGCAAAACAATGTTAAGTGGTGCACCATTTACAGGTATCTGTTGTGTTACATAGCCTACGTAAGAAATTGTAAGCGTTTGGCCTGAATTACCACTTAAGGTAAAATTACCGTTAACATCTGTTACAGTTCCAACAGTGGTACCGCTTATTCTTACGGCAGCGCCAACAATTGGCTGTCTGTCATCACTGCCAATGATATGGCCGGTGACTTTTGTCTGAGCTGTAACTGCCAACGAAGAGAGTATGCACGCTGTTAGCAAACATAGCACTCTTGCTTTTAGGAGTAAACTTTTAAACATGGGTTTGAGATTTTAGTTGATTAATTTAATTGATTTATTATTGAGCTATTAGTTGTGAGAGAAAACGCCAATAATCCTGTAAACGCACGGTAATGCAAACAGGCAGCACACACTAACCTTCCGAATGGTTGATTAGGGTGTTCTTGCGATAAACAATGTAAAGTTTTTACCATAGTTTCTTTTTTTTTACAAAAAATTAAGTTCACAAATGCATGTCGGCTCGTTTAAAAGCCGACAATTTGCTTGTCTTTTTTTTATTGTAATAGTCTTAGGTTCTTTAATGCAATGTTAATTAGTACCTTTTTATACAATTGGCTATTCCTAAAGTAGATTAAGTGTAGGTGTTACACAAGAGAATTTTGAGATTTAGTATTTATTCAATAAAAAACAATGTTTGATAATGAAATTAATATTAAGCAAGGTTAATTTTAATTTAATATTAACACCCGCTTTGTATGATTGCCATTTTTATAACGGAAATTAAAGGTAAAACCCTATCAAAAATGGTTAAATACAGCTTTTTGTAATGCGTTTTCAATAAAAGTATAAACTTTATTAAAACTTCTGTACCGTAAAATGAGCTTTATTATAGCCAATCCGTTACCAATATGACCGAAATAAAGGGCACTTTATATCAGGTGTCGTCATTTATTTTATACCGTTTTTTTGTGAATTATATTAAGCATTTTTGAATCCATAAAACGCACAGATTTTTAATGTTCAACAGAGAAGAACTTATAGCTTATACTAAAGAGGCAAAAGAGAAATGGCTTAATCACGTTTCTATAGATTGTGTTGTATTTGGCTTTCACGAGGGGCAGTTAAAAGTGCTGCTTCTAAAAATGAAGGATGAGCCGAAATGGTACTTGCCCGGCGGTTTTGTGTTAAAAACAGAACACCTTGACAATGCAGCAACACGTATATTAGGTGAACGCACCGGGCTCGACCATATTTTTCTCAAACAGTTTCACGTATTTGGAGACCCATACCGTTCGCGCCCGCATCTGGAAAAATATAAGGCCGTTGCCGATGATCAGGATAACTGGTTCTCTAACCGTTTTATAACTATTGGCTACTATGCACTTGTAGATTTTGAGAACACCGTACCTGCACCCGATAGTTTTTCTGAAAAATGCGTGTGGTGCGGCCTGGATAGTTTACCGCCATTTAATCTGGATCATAAACAGATATTAGATAACGCGCTGGATGCATTACGTATTCAGCTTAACTACCAACCCATTGGTTACAACCTGATGCCGCTGGAGTTTACTATGCCCGAGCTGCAGAAACTTTACGAAACTATTCTGGATAAAAAACTCGACCGCCGTAATTTTCAGCGAAAGATACTGGCGTTTGATATTTTGAATAGATCTGAACACCCGCGAAAAGGGGGCGCGCACAAGGCCCCGTATTTATATTCTTTTAATGTGGAGAAATACGAACAGGCACTCAAAGACGGGCTGGCACCTGGCTGGTAAGTACACCTTATATATATAGCCTCAACTCAGAGGGTTAACTTCAATTGATCATAAGCCAGAAAAATATTAGGAGGGAGTTCTGCAGCAACCTCTGCATGCTTGCCTAAGCGATGGCTTATGTGCGTAAAATAGGTTTGTTCTGCCTCTATTTCTTTTGCAAAGTCAATGGCCTCGGCCAAAGTAAAGTGCGAAATATGCGCTTGTTTCTGCAGTGCATTGATCACTAAAATTTTGCTTCCCTTTATTTTTTCCATTTCAGTGTCACTTATAGTTTTGGCATCTGTTATATAAGTGAAGTCTTTAATGCGGAACCCAAGTACCGGTAGCTTGTAGTGCAGTACCTCTATGGGGGTAAATTTAATATTACCTATACAGAAAATATCGTTTGTGATGGTGTGCAGGTTTAACTGCGGTATGCCGGGATATTTAAACTCGCTAAAGATATAATGAAACTCCCGCTTTATGGCCTCCTGCACCCTTGTTGTTGCATAAACATCCACGGGCCCTTGTTGCTTATAATTGAACGCGCGTATATCATCCATACCGGCCACATGATCTTTATGTTCATGGGTGAAGATCAGCGCATCCATGTGCATAACGTTTTCGCGTAACATCTGGTACCTAAAATCGGGGCCCGAATCAATCACTATTACCTTACCATCCACTTCTATCATTATAGAAGTGCGCAGGCGTTTATCACGCTTATCTGCAGAAAGGCATACCTCGCATGTGCAAGCCACCACGGGTACACCCTGTGAAGTCCCGGTGCCTAAAAAAGTAATGGTCACAGCTGTAATTCGGTTTGTTTAATCTGCAGGTAAAATACCACCTGCTTTTCGTCCAATAGCTTTTGATCTATATCCAGTATATGAAGTAACTCTATTAGCGATTGAAGTTTGCTTTCCAGATTGGAGAATTTATTTACCACGATCATTCGGCTGTTTTGCAAAAGGCATGCTCCTGTTTTAAAATTGCCTTTTTCATACCTCAGCTTATACCCCGCTGTTTTAAGCAGGGTTTCCAATTTTTCGAGGTTATGATTGGTTACGGTGAGCATTAAATTTTGGCGGTTTTCAAATTTAACGTTCTGAGCTAAAACTACCTAATTACATTTAGATTGAATTGTAAAATTTGGATTGTTAGAGAGAGCATTTGGTGATATAAATAGTATATATCGCTATCGCTTTCAAAATATCAGTCATCATTTAAAGGGCGTTGTCTTCGGCCCGCACTATTCACTACAAGTTCTCATTCCGCCGCGCTGCACTCCGGGATTTCGCTGCTATCCCTAACGCGAAAAATTATATCTTCAATATAAACTGTTGTACCCGGTTACCGTAAATCTACCACCTCCACACCCGGATGCGCTTTTGGATCAAATGTAAAAGTGTTATCAGGAACAGATGTATTTGTTGCGAAAGAACGCATAGTGTAATTATACTTGTTACCGTTCTTATCGAATATAAGCGCACTGTAAATTTGCTTTTGGGCCTTATCTATAAACAGCCGGATCTTAAATATAGATTTTTTGCTGTCGGTAGGGCTAAGGTCTATAACCTGGCATAATTTGCCTGCAACTTTTTGCTCGCCGGTGTACAGGTATTTGTAACCATGCTCGTAAATTGTAAATATTTGAGCGGGGCTTATCCCGTCGCCGCCCTTGTCTACATTGTTAAGCTGTACTTCGTTATCTTTTTTAAGATAAGTCCACTGGTTTTTACCGTCGCTCATCACCTCCTGCATTATTGCGGGTTTACCATCAACCTTTTTACCATAAATAGTTACCTTAAATTTATTGCTTTTTGACTTAGCCACCAGCGAGCCTGTTTGCGTGTCCTTAATACCTGCCTGCGGGTTTTCGAGCGTAAACACAAAATCTGTTTTAATGGCATCGTATGCTTTATATTTTTGGCTCACACCGCTCAATATTTTTTTTGCACCGGCATCCTGTTGGGCGTATGAAGTAGTTAGTGCGAGAAAAGTTATTAATAGTAGTAGCGTATATTTTTTCATATGTTATATTTCCGTACAAACGATATGTTCTTGGTTGGAGTGTAATTTAATGGAGTGGTTTAATCTCGCGGCTTCCCTATTTCTTCGAGGTGGCGTTCCAGGCTGTATTCATCGGGGTATAAAACCTCACGCGCCTTGCTGCCTTCGAATGGACCGACAATCCCGGCAGCCTCTAGCTGGTCTATTATACGCCCCGCCCTGTTATAGCCCAGTTTTAGTTTACGCTGCACCAAAGAGGTTGACCCTTGCTGATGCATTACGATCAGGCGGGCTGCCTCCTCAAACATTGGGTCGCGGTCGTCGGGATTAAATTCTTTTGGACTGCTCGCCTCGCCTTCGCCCACGTATTCTGGCAATAGCATAGCCGTTGCATACCCACGCTGATTGCCTATAAAATCAGATATCTTTTCAACTTCGGGTGTGTCTACAAACGCGCACTGCAAACGGATAAGATCACTACCCATAGCCAGTAGCATATCTCCCCTGCCTATCAGTTGATCTGCACCGCCCGAATCGAGGATGGTGCGCGAATCTATCTTAGATAATACGCGGAAAGCCAGCCTTGCCGGGAAATTAGCCTTGATAGTGCCTGTAATGATATTAACCGAAGGCCTTTGCGTAGCAATAACCAGGTGTATACCAATTGCGCGGGCAAGCTGGGCCAATCGGGCTATCGGCGTTTCTACTTCTTTACCTGCCGTCATCATCAGGTCGGCAAACTCATCTACTATTAATACAATAAACGGTAAAAAGCGGTGGCCCTCGTTAGGGTTAAGCTTACGATTAACAAACTTTACGTTATACTCTTTTAAATTACGCACCTGAGCGTCTTTCAAAAGATCATAGCGTTGGTCCATTTCGATACAAAGCGAATTGAGCGTATTGATAACCTTTTTGGTATCAGTAATAATGGCATCGGCCTCGTCGGGCAGTTTGGCCAAAAAATGCCGTTCTATTTTGCGGAAGAGTGTTAGCTCAACCTTTTTAGGGTCAACCAGTACAAATTTAAGTTCGGCGGGATGGCGCTTGTAAAGCAGCGAAACCAGTATGGCATTAATACCTACCGACTTACCCTGCCCTGTTGCACCGGCAACAAGCAAATGGGGCATCTTGGCCAGATCGGCAATAAACACTTCGTTAGATATGGTGCGGCCCAGGGCTATAGGCAGGTCCATAGTGGTTTGCTGAAATTTTTCTGACGCCAGTACAGACCGCATGGAAACCATTTCGGGGTGCTGGTTAGGCACTTCTATACCTATAGTGCCCTTACCCGGCATGGGCGCTATGATACGTATACCCAGGGCGGCAAGGCTAAGAGCGATATCATCCTCCAGGTTTTTTATCTTGGAAATACGCACGCCCGGCGCGGGTATAATTTCATAAAGCGTAACCGTTGGGCCTATGGTAGCCTTTATTTTATCTATCTCTATGTTGTAGTGATTAAGCGTTTCTACAATTTTATTCTTGTTGGCTTCCAATTCGCCGGAGTCCACAGATATTTTGTTAGAACCATAATTCTCCAGGAGATCAATGGGCGGATATTTGTAACCTGACAGATCGAGCTTTGGATCGAAGGTGCCAAATTTATCAACCAATTCGTTAGCGGTGGAAGGCGTTTCCTTTTCTATAGCCAGTTCGGCCTGCGGCCGCCCTGCATCAACTGTTAAAGGGATGTCGCCAGCTTCTAACGCTATTTCTTCCATTAGCGGTTCAGGTGTTAATACCACCGGCTCATGCAAAAGCGTGTTGTGCAGCACTGTGGTATGCCCCATGCTATGCGGTACAACACTATCGGTTTCCATCGGCTCAGCAGCCAGCATAGGCTTGTGTGTTAAAATATTCTGCTGCAGCAGTTCGGCATCCGGCTCTATAATCGGATCGAACCGGGTACGCGCGTTCTTCTTCCATTCTACAGGTTCAGAAGGGAATTCTTCTTCCAGTTCTACGGCCTGCGGGAAAATACCGCCGTCAACATGATCGGGCATTAGGCCGCCTTTGCTTTTTCTCCCGGGCAATTTAAAGTCGATGTTATAGGCAATTATCAGCGCGGTTAAGCCGGCAAAAACCAATAAGCAGCCTGTACCTGCCTGGCCTATCTGCGCGTTAAGCAGCCGGGTACTCCAGAAACCAAATTCGCCCTCTAAAAAGTGCGGATAGTCTGATACCATGCCATGTACAAACCCAATGGTTACAGAAAAAAATACAATGCAGAAGAATGAATACGCCAGCGTTTTGCTAAGCGATAAAAGGCGTACTTTAAACAATAGCCGGTAACCTATGATAACAAAAATGCCTACGAAAATATAAGAAGCCAGGCCAAACCACTGGTATATAAACTGGTCTGATAATAATGCGCCCAGTTTACCCATCCAGTTATCAACAACCGGGTCTTTAAGGCCATTATCTATTAATTCCTGTTGGGTTTTAAACAAGTTATGCCAGCCCCCGTTTGCCCGCGATACATAGCTTTGATCCTGTTGCCAGGTAAAAAGGTAGGCGGTGAATGCAATAAAAAAGAAGATGGAAAGGATAAGAAAGAAAAGACCCACAATTTTCACGAGCCGGCCATTGCGAAGATCAAACTCGGGAAGTTTTTCTAAGCGGGGCTTTATAGTTTTTACCCGTTCGCCTTTTGCCGAATCCTGACGTGGTTGATTTTCGTCCCTGAAGCTATTAGATTTAAACTGATTTGCTTTTGGCGGCATGCTTATCTGCACTTAAAATGCAAATATAAAGTTAAAAGATTAAAGCAAGATTGGTAATATTTATTAAAATTTTGGGAAGTTAAGATGGTAGAACACCGCCTTATGCACGTCATTTGAAAATCCTTAAAACTAATAACAAGTTGCATTAAGGTATTACTCAAAACCAAAAGCGTAATTTTGTTCGTAATACAAACCCAATTACTGTATGAAAGCCGAAAAAATGGTGATGCTTACCGGCAAAGAATACCAGGATATTAAAAGTAAAATAGACAATAACCAGCCCTGCATTTACAATGTCGGCTCGGCTTCAAAACCGCAGATTATTAACGTGCTGAACGTTTACCTGGATACCGACCCCGATTTTACCCGCAACACAGGCCAGTTTGCCAAAGTAAGCGACAGCAAGCAGGTACAGGTAAAACTGGAATTTGAAGAGGCGTAATTACAGATCCATAATCCTTGTATGCGCCCGTTTCACATAGTTGCGGATATCCAGTACGATGCCGGCAAAGAAGTAGAATATTAGCGGGAACCCAACCGCCAGGAAAGACGAATAAATAAAAAACAGGCGGATCTTAGAGATAGATATGTTAAGGCGCTCGCCTAAATAGGTACAAACACCAAAAGAGTATCGTTCAAAAAAAGTTAATATCCGCTGTAACATCCCTACGCCAGTTTTAATACTTTATTGCCTATACTACAGTGCAGGCACTTTTTGTAATTGCAGTAATTAGTTTTAAGCTCTAATAACGCCTGCGATTCAAACGCTGTTTTTGCCCTTACGCCAAGCACGGCAAAATCAATAGTTATTGCATTTTGCTCGGCAGGCAGCTGTTCTAACAATTTTAAGCTACGGCTAATATAGTAATTTTGATTGTGCTGCTTGCCATAAGTGAACAAAAACAACGCCAAAGTATTGAGCATTAAGTTATTTACAGAGTTTTCGCCAAGTGTTTTAGCAACAGGTTTTGCTTCAGTATCAAAGCGGTAGTGCGTTTCCCAATAAGGGTTTACTGCAATATCTGCAAATAATTTCCGCAGTTGCGGGATGTCGCGAATCTCTAATATTTTCGATAGTAAATGATTCGATTTTACTATTAAAGCGGCAAACTGAGCCAGCCGGATGGTAGGAAAACTGAGTGGCCTCATCCGCAAAAACTTCCACAAATGCACATCCAGCGGCTTAAGGTTATATTTATTTCGCAAAAAACCGTATTCTGTTTTTAGCTGATTTGGATAGGCATCAATGAGTTCGCCGGATAAAAACCCCGACTGCCCAAAAATCAGTGCCTCTATCTGCATCGGGTTATTTTTGTGTTTACCGAGGATAGATTGCGGCAGTGATTTTGCCAGCATTTCGAAAGGCAAGGCATTAACTTTAAACCCAAAATTGGCCGCCAAATGCTGATAAAAGGTTTCTTCCCAGTCGCCGCGGTTTTGCGCTAATAGCGCCACTATCCCTGCCGATTTCTTTTCCATACGCTCTACCAGCACACGTGTAAGCCACGTTTGCATGGTTAAATAATCTACTATGTGAATGGCGCTTTCGCAGGGTATAATTTTTTGCTCGCCATAAACCAGGTTATGGTAACGCGCGTATAATTCGGCCGGTATGCGATTCTCCAGTTCGAGCGTAGGTACATCGCTGCCGTCTGTTCTTTTAACGGGAAAATCATTACGATAAACCACATGCAGGATCACATTATCGTAAGCCCTGTCTTGCTGGTGATTATGGCGTTGCCAATCTGAAGCAGCAACATGTATCTCTACATTTCCTGCCCAAACGGTATCCCCTATCTTAATTCTTGCATGTTGAAAATCGGGCCCCGAATTACTGTTTTGCATGCCTGCATTAACCACCTCGATCGCGTTGCCATTGGTGGTAAGCAAATCAGCCCTGTTATACAGCCGGAACTTCCATATGTAGTACAAAAAATCTTCCGTAAAAAGCATACTAACAATTTGTTGTCATTGCAAGGTACTAAGCAATCTCATTGCAGGCATTCGTATAGGTACGGAATTGCTTCGTACCTTGCAATAACAAATTTTATTTTTTTTGCCTACAATGCCGGGTTCGCCGCGTATGCTGCCCAAAGGTCATCCAAGGTTTTACCGGTTAGCTTTTGCCAGCTTTCTGCACTGTACTTATGATTGCGCAGTTGCTTATCCAGCTTTTTTACCATGTCTTTCTTTTCATGGATTTCCAGCCAGGCTAAAAAACGCGCGGTTATACGATAACTATTCGTATAATTGATCCCGGCTTTAAAATCGGGCAGTTTCCAGCCCGCAGCTTCATTATTTATCCCAAACTTATAACGTGCATAATCTGCAATACCCTCGGTAAGCCAGCCCGGGCCAACACTTTGTTTATAGTCCTGTACAATGTGCATCACCTCGTGGGTTACCACGTCAATATCTTCCGGGTGCTTATGAAACCACGCCGAACTAATCTTAACGTGGGCGTTGGCAGTTTCGGCAACGCCTTTATAGGCGGTGTCTACCAGCATATATACTTCGGCCGCCGTGTTATCATTATACTCTTTGGCCAATTTAGGGTATACTTTAAAAAAGGCACTTATAAGTTTGCTTCTAACGGCAGGATCTAAGTTGGGGTCGTTGTTGGTAAACACCAGCCGGTATCCGTCGCGCTCAAAAACTTCAAAGCCTTGCGCAAAGCCTTGTAAACCAATACCCATATACAAAAATAACAAGAGTGTTTTCATAACGCAAAATAGCGATTTTATGAAGTAACCGCACATCCACAAAAAATTACTTTAACTTTGCCATGCATCAGCAGGGGAACATTACCCCACCCGTGTATGACCTATACAGAAACATTATTTCAAGAAGCAGTGCAGTTGCTTCGCCACCTGATATCCACACCGTCTTTTAGTAAAGAAGAAAATCTTACAGCCAATATTGTTAATGCCTACCTGGAACAGCACAGCGTTACCACCCATCGTAAGATGAACAATATCTGGGCTTACAATAAGTATTTTGACGCCGTTAAGCCCACTATTCTGCTTAACTCGCACCATGACACGGTTAAGCCTAACAGCGGTTACACCCGCAACCCATACGATGCTGAAATAGAAAACGGTAAGCTTTATGGTTTGGGTAGTAATGATGCCGGGGGGTGCCTGGTATCGCTTATCGCCACGTTTTTATATTTTTTTGAAAAAGAAAATATGAATTACAATTTTTGTCTCGCTGCAACTGCAGAAGAAGAAATATCGGGTATAAACGGATTGGAGTTGATTATTCCCGACATCGGAAAACTTAATTTCGGCGTAGTTGGTGAACCTACGCAAATGCAGCTTGCTGTTGCAGAACGCGGGCTGATGGTTTTAGATTGCACCGCAAAAGGCCGGGCAGGGCATGCCGCCCGTGAGGAGGGCGAAAATGCCATCTACAAGGCTTTAGCAGATATCCAATGGTTTCGTACTTACCGTTTCCCGAAAGAATCTGAAGCATTTGGGCCGATAAAAATGTCAGTAACCATCATTAATGCAGGCTCGCAGCATAACGTAGTGCCCGCCGAATGTGTGTTCACAGTTGATGTTCGTGTTACGGATGCCTACCGCAATGAAGATGTTTTAGAGATAATCCGACAACATGTTCAATGCAATGTAAAACCGCGCTCTATACGGCTGAAACCATCATCAATAGATAAAAATCACCCTATTGTACAAGCAGGATTAGCTTTAGGCAAAACCACGTATGGCTCGCCAACTACTTCAGATCAGTCGCTTTTAGATATTCCTTCCGTAAAGATAGGCCCCGGTGATTCTGCACGCTCACATACTGCAGATGAGTTTATTTATGTGGATGAAATTAGAGAGGGAATTGAGTTATATATTAAGATGCTGGAGCATATCTGCATGTAACTTTGTCATCCAGAACGAAGTGAAGGATCTTATGCGTAAATGCGTTAAAGTATACAGATCATTTGAATAATTCTTCGCTAACGCTCTGAATGACTTTGATTTGAATATCAAGTTACTTAAAGAGCTCCTGCTCTTCCACATAATAAGTTTTCCGCGTTCCTTTTTCAATCAATATCTTTTCCCCATTTGGTGTTTCTTTTTTCTTTGGCTGATGCACATTCAGAAAATCTCTAAACTCGCCGCTGATAATATTCGGGTTGGCTTTTTGGATCTGTTTCTGCGCGTTTTCGAGTACTTTTTTGACCGATTTCGCCAGTTTTTGCGCGGAAAGCGGGGATATTTTATTTGCGATAGAAAATGGGGATATCATAGCATCATATAAGATCTCATCGGCATAAGCATTACCTATACCGCGGATAAATTTCTGATCGAGCAGCAGATTTTTTACTGCCGATTTCTTCTTTGCCAACTTTTCTATCCACCAGTCGCCCGTTATCCCATCGCTCAATGCATCCGGCGCATCCTTAGGTTCAGGATCGAGCGTTGGCGTGGCTGCGCCTTGCCAGTCGGTTAATGCCAGCCCCTTGCCCGCTTTAAAGTTTAATTCAACAACTGTATACTTCTGCTCGTTTTTATCCTCAAATAAAAACAGCCTACCGTGCAGCATCAGGTGCAGCGCCAGGGTATGCTCTCCAAAATCGAAGTGCAGTTCTTTTCCTTCCCGGTAAACATTTTTCAGCTTTTTATGGTGCAATGCTTTTTGTAATTCACCTGCAGATACATTTAGCTTTTTACTGTGCACAATTACGCTATCCAGCGTCTTGCCGGCCAATTCTTTATCGAGGTTGTGCGCAAATACTTGCAGGTCCGGTAGTTCTGGCATGATGACGATATTCCTAAACCCCCAAATGCGGGTCAGAAGTGATAATTCTGCTATACCAACAATTATAAGTCGCCATAGTTTTATACCCCCCTTTAGGGGGCCGCGGCTTACTTTCCTAAAATTGCTGAAAATTTACCTTCGTAATCTCTTAACTCACTTTCAAGCATAGTATTTAGCGCGACCTGGTTATTTTCTTTGGTAGTACCGGCCATGGCGTTTATAAGTGACACACCCATCTGCACATCCCTAAGGCTTACTGTATCGGGCTCCTTTTTAAATAATCGATAATTATAATCAAGCTGATCTTTAAGGTAAGCGTTAACACTATTCATGTATTTATTGCCCAGTTTCAGGTCTTTTAAGTGGTATGCACTATCTGCAATATAATATTTACGCACTGCCACATCGATGTAGGGCGTAAGGTCGGGCGTGCTGTCATCAAATTTGTGCAATGCCTTTAAAGCCAGGTCGGGATGCCCCTCGGCGGCCAGGTTTTGCGATAAGTTTAGAAAGTTGCTCATAAGCATCGGGTAAAATAACTGTACGGTTTGGCTGTCCAAATACTTCGCATTCTTCATGTTGCCCCATTTATATTTATTGATCATATTATCGTACATCACCAGTGTATTGGTCTTTTCTATCTCGCTTTTAGCGGTTGCCGGCTTAAACGGCAATAACCTGTAGGTTAAGCCTTCACGATACATATAGGGTTTCAGGCCAATAATATCTTCGTCGGGCATCGAGCTGGTAAAACATATAGGCCTTTTCCAATTGTTGTGGACTAAAATATCTATCATAGCCAGGTTTCCTTTGGTTAAGTAAGGCGCTAAAAGTTTCCATTCCATGGTATCGGCTAAACGGCCCTCCTGCGCCGGGGTAACTACATTATTAGCCATCACCTGCTGCTTATTTACCGTAATTTTAAAATTCCTGGTAGGCAGGTAATTTTCGTTGCTGCCGTCCTGGTACTGCACTTTGGCACGGCTATCATCGGATGTAACAAAATCAAATATTTCTTTAAGTTCTACCGAGTCGGGCAGCTTAGCATCGTTAAAGCGGATAACCTCGCGAACGCCGTCTTTATATTTTTCCACCGGCATAGTTATGGGTGCAGGTGCCGAAGCATTGAATTGCTTCTTCATCTGGCTGATATTCCATTCGCTCGAGAAAAGGTTGAGATTAATTATCCGCACATCGGGCCGCACATTCTCTACTTCCTGCACGTACCAGAGCGGGTAGGTCTCATTATCGGCATCGCAAAATAAAATGGCATTTTTTGGGCATGATATCAAATAATTATAAGCCAGATCATGCGCCACAACTTTGGTAGAGCGGTTATGCCCCGGCCATTCTTTAACTGCCAATAACACAGGCACTGCAAGCATGCAAATAGCAATTGAACCGTAGGCCGCTACTTGGGCGGTAACTTTTTTCATTAAAACATTGGCAATGGCCAGTACCCCTAAACCTATCCAAATGGCAAAGGCATAAAAAGAGCCCACGTATGAATAGTCGCGCTCGCGGGGCTGCACGTGCTCCTGGTTAACATACAATACAATTGCTATCCCCATAAATAAATACATTACCATAATGATCAATGCATCATTCCTGTTGCGCTTAAACTGATAAACCATACCCAACAGGCCTATCATGAGCGGCAACGCATACAGCGGCGTGTATGTGTTGGTTTTGGTTATTGAATCTGGCAGGTGCATCCCCTGATCAAACCATCCGGTTGTCCAGTTGCCGTTAAGATCATGGGTACTGCTTTGGCCTTCAACATCATTATACCTGCCGCTAAAATTCCACATAAAATAGCGGAAATACATTTGGTATAATTGCCAGCTGAACAGCCAATTTAAATTATCGCCAAAAGTTGGCGACTGCCCATCACCTAAGCGCAGCCAGTCTTTGTAGAATGAAATGTCGCCCGGCTCGTTCCCCCATATACGCGGGAAAACGGTGTTGTGATCATAAATAAGATTTTGCCTTTTGCCAATAGTCTCATAAGTATTATCGCCCTTACGGTATATGGTTGCACCTTCTGTCTGGTCAATGGGTTTGGCATCAAAATAAGGCCCATATAAATGCGGGCTTGGCACATATTGTTCGCGGTTTAGGTAGACGCCCAACCTAAAGGCATTATCGGGATGGGTATTATTAAGATTGGTGCCGGCATGCGCGCGGATAAGCACCATAGTGAAAGAGCTGTAGCCGAAATATAAGAACGCCAAACTAACCAGGGCCAGGTTTAAAACCGGTTCATGTTTTTTAATACTGTAATATATACCGCAACCCAATGCGCTTGTTAGCACAACTAAAAATACCAAAGCACCGATGTTAAAGGGCATCCCTAAAGAGTTTACAGTAAACAGATCAAAATAAGCAGTAAATTTTACAGTGTATTGGATAATGCCGAATTGCACAAAAGCCAGCAATAAAACCCCGAGCAAAAA
This sequence comes from Mucilaginibacter sp., assembly GCA_965277245.1. Taxonomy (GTDB): domain Bacteria; phylum Bacteroidota; class Bacteroidia; order Sphingobacteriales; family Sphingobacteriaceae; genus Mucilaginibacter. The sequence goes on along the minus strand of OZ255719.1, from coordinate 307,427 downwards.
TGCTATGACCGTATTTTTAATAGTAACATTTTTGTGCCTGCGGTAATAATAAATAAGCGTTAACGCAGGTATGGTAAGTAGGTTTAGCAGATGAATACCTATTGATAGTCCCATTACATAAGCGATGAGCACCAGCCAGCGGTCGGCACCGGGTGCATCTGCGTTGGCCTCCCATTTTAAGGCTGCCCAAACCACAACCGAGGTGCAAAGCATGGCAGGCGAAAATACGACCGTTTCTACCGCCGAAAACCAGAAAGTATCTGTATAAGTAAAGCCCAGGGCGCCAACCAAAGCGGCACCCATTATCAGCGTAGTCTGATTTAAGGTAGCAGCCTCGCAGCGCTTTACAAGCATTTTTTTAGCGAGTGCGGTAATGGTCCAGAACAGGAACATAATGGCCAGGCTGCTGCAAATTGCCGAACCGAAATTGGTAAAATAGGCAACTTTGGTATTATCACCAGAGGATAATAACGAGAAGGCCTTACCAAGCATAGCAAACATGGGGTAACCCGGCTGGTGTGAGATCTGCAAACGAAAAGCGCAGGAAATAAACTCGCCGCAATCCCAAAAGCTTACGGACGGCTCTAAGGTTAAAACAAAGGTGATTGCGGCAATGGCGAAGCATAGCCAACCGAGAAGGTTATTAATTTTTTGATAGGTCATAGCGTACAGGTGTTAGTTTCGCGTACGTAAATATCTGCTTATTGCACATCATAAAATTTGGTAAGTAGCTCATTTAACATTGTTTAACATAATTTAACAATGGCATAACCCCCGGCCCCTCCAAAGGAGAGGGAGTAAAGCCTTTTTTTAAATCCCCCGGGGAGACTTTGGGAGCGCTTCACCCCTGCCATTGCAAAAAAGAAAAAGAGTAAAGCAATTTTTAAGTCGCCTCCTTTGGAGGGGATTTAGGTGAGGCAATCTTATTACCTTTACCCCATGAACGGCACAAACCGCAGCGACATTTATCCCGGCCTGGAGGTTGATATTATTTTAAAAAAAGATCAGCGCAGCGGCAGGCTTACCCGCGGCATAGTTAAAGATCTGCTTACCGGTTCGGCATATCACTCGCGCGGTATAAAGGTGCGTTTAGAAGACGGCCAGGTGGGCCGCGTTGCCGAAATTATTGAAGAATAATTACTTTGCTTTTTATCTATAAAACGTACTTTAGCCCCAATGGCCAATACCCCTAAAGTACCCAAACCGCTTTTACACCTGGAGGTGCATTACCGCGTATTCATATCGCTTATGGCGGCCGCGGTGGTATTTTTCAGTGTTTTTAAAACCACTTTAGATTCCTCTTCCATCATATTACTTACCTGGATGGGGTTTGCTGCAAGCGCCGTTATTATGGACTGGATAATTATCTTAACCTCGCATCCCCGCGAATTTAAAAAGATAACCACCCTAGATGATTCAAGCCGTACCATGATCTTTATCATCGTTATCGGCGCTTCGGTAGTGAGTTTATTTGCTATACTTTTTTTATTAAAAACAGCAAAAGGCACCCCGCACAGTGAGGTGATAACACATGTTTTTTTGGTGATCGCCTCGGTTGTAATATCGTGGTGGCTGGTACACACCATTTTTGCATTCAGGTACGCACACATGTTTTATGACACCGATAATGACGATGGCACTACCAAAGCAAAAGGAGGCCTGGATTTCCCCGGAGGCGAAAAAAACCCCGATTTTTTGGATTTTGTTTACTTTTCGTTCGTATTGGGTATGACTTTCCAGGTATCTGATGTTGAAATATCCGATAAACAAATGAGGCGGTTAGCCTGGGTACACGGGCTTATATCCTTTGCGTTTAATACAGCAATTGTGGCGTTAAGCATCAATGTAATATCGGGATTGGTGGCTTAGTAAGACTTTTTACACCTCCATTGGATACCGAAGGACTTGGAATAAAAATATGGAAAAACCAGACAGCTTAATTTTCGATATGGATGGCACCCTTTGGGATGCTGTAGATACATACGCCTGCTCGTGGAATAAAGTATTTACCCAAATGGGGATAGATATCGTGATAAAACGTGATACCCTTGCCGGCATGGTAGGCTGGGAAGGTAAAAAAGTGATCAAAGAAATTATGCCTGACTTTGATGACGAAAAGCGCATGAGCATTTACAAAACCGTTAACGAAGCGCGCCACAGCCTGATACCCGAAATGGGCGGAATTTTATATGATGGCGTTAGCGAAGGGCTGGTTGAATTGGAAAAAAAATATAAACTTTTTATTCTAAGCAATTGCGCTGCAGGCATCATCAGGCATTTTATAGACTGGGCGGGTATAGACCATTTGATTACCGACGAGTTTGCGCATGGTGTAAACTTTATGCCCAAGAACCACAACATCCATCTGTTAATGGATAAACATCATCTAAAAGCCCCCGTATATATTGGCGATACAGCAGGAGATGGTGAGCAAAGCCGACTGGCGGATGTGCCGTTTGTATTTGTGAGTTACGGCTTTGGCCAAACGGAGGATTATGACCTTAAGTTCAACAACTTTAGTGATTTGACGAAGTACTTTATGGGGCTATAGCCCCTCCCAACCTCCTCAGGAGAGGGCTTAAAATTGAATGCATAAAGTCTCCCCTACTGAAGAGATTTAGAGGGGGCTTACCAAGGCCTCAACTGCTTCTTCCACCTTCTTAAAATTAAAGCTACCAATCATCTTATCCATATTGGCAGTGATGTGCTCGTTACCGAGGTTCCCAATACTGCCTTCGTGGGTATGATTAACTTGTTTTGCCGGGTTAAAATCGCCGTGCTCTATAGCTAAGCCAACTTGCTTGTAAGCATCACGGAAAGGCGTGCCGCTTAATACAAGTTTATTAACCTCTTCTACGCTAAACAAATAATTGTATTTAGCATCATCCAGGATATTTGTTTTTACATCTATATGCTGCAACATAAAGGTTGCCATTTGCAGGCTGTTTTTAAGCTCTGCAAAGGCCGGGAACAGCAGCTCTTTAAGCAATTGCATTTCGCGGTGATAACCCGATGGCAGATTGGTTGTCATCATGGCTACATCATTAGGCAACGCTTGCAAACGGTTGCACCTGCCACGCATAATTTCCCAAACATCGGGGTTCTTTTTGTGCGGCATAATGCTGGATCCGGTGGTCAGGTTTTCCGGGTAACTAATAAAGGCGAAATTCTGGCTCAGGTATAAAGCCTGGTCCATAGCCATGCGGCCAAGTGTAGCAGCAATGGCAGATAAGGCCTGGGCAATTATCCTTTCGGTTTTACCGCGGCCCATTTGGGCATACACTACGTTGTAGTTCAGGTCATCAAAACCCAGCAACTTCGTTGTTAAACTGCGGTTAAGGGGAAAGGATGATCCGTACCCGGCGGCAGAACCAAGCGGATTTTTATTGGTGATATTCCAGGCGGCGCGTACCAGTTCCAGGTCGTCAGTAAGGCTTTCGGCATAAGCGCCAAACCACAATCCGAATGATGATGGCATTGCAACCTGCAAATGGGTATAGCCCGGCAAAAGAATTGCTTTGTGCTTTTCGCTTAGTTCAATTAACTGCGTAAATAATATATGGGTTTCCTCAACTATATGCCGCAATTCGCTTCTGAAAAAAAGTTTTAGATCAACCAAAACCTGGTCATTACGGGAACGGCCGCTATGGATCTTCTTGCCAGCGTCACCTATTGAACGGGTTAGCATCAGCTCTATCTGTGAATGCACATCTTCTACATCGGCCTCAATGGCAAAGTTGCCTTCCTGAATTTGCTTATAAATTACCTTTAATTCCCTTTGCACGAGATCCAGTTCGGTGCTGTTGAGCAAGCCAATGGTTTGCAGCATTTTGGTGTGGGCGAGCGACCCAAGCACATCAAAGGCAGCCATTTGGTTATCAAGTTCGCGGTCTTTCCCAACCGTAAACGTATCAACCAGCTGATTTACATCTGTAACCTTTTGCCATAGCTTGCTCATAGAACAAAGATGCTTAATGATTTCGTAATTCGGATATAGGATTTCGGATTTGGCTTTGCTTAAAACATCCCGGTCTGGTTTGGTAAAAATTGTGGCCGGTGAATACTCAATCCCAACTCTGCATTTAATTTTCCGATGGTATAATCTGCCAATACCGGCGAAAACTGCTCATCGTGCTGGTGCATAAAAAACCAGAGCGATTGCAGGCCTTCGTGGCGCCATTTTTTTATACGCTCAACCCAGGCATCTATACGGGTGTAGTCAGTGCGAACTAAACCGTTACCCACAAAGCGTATAAAGGCATGTGGAGTGGTTAAATTCATGTGCACGCAGTCTCGCCTGCCTGTAGCATCGGTTATTACCGAACCAATGTTTAGGTTGCGCAGGAGTTTAAATATGTCTTTATCTGTACCCGCCGTGTTATACCACTCTTTATGGCGCACCTCAACAAATACGGGCACATCTGTTGGTAAATGCTCAAGGTAAGCTTTCAGCTCAGGGTAGCTTTTGGGCGTAAAATTGTCGCTTAGTTGCAGAAATAATGGGCCCAACTTATCACCGAAGGCAAGAATACCGTTATAAAATTGCGTGGTTATTTCCTCGGCATTTTTTAGTCTCCGGATGTGGCTTATGGATTGAGAAAATTTAGGGCAGAATTTAAAATTAGGGTTACCCTCAGCCTTATCTGCCCATTTAGCCAAAGTTTCGGCCGGGTAAACCTGGTAAAAGGTGGCATTCAATTCTATAGAATCAAAATGCTTCACGTACTCGGTCAGGAAATTAGCTTCCCTGGTTTTCAGCGGATAGATCTGCCCTACCCACTCTTTTCGCCCCCACTTGGCGCAGCCTACATGGACCTGTAATTCCTGATCATTTTTTGCGGCCTTTAATACGCCTTTTGTCAGTTCACTATCCGGTGCAAAACAAAAATCAACGCTTTCAACCAGGTGTGGCTCTACCTTACCAAATTCCATAAAAAAATTTTGTTGAAGATAGGGTATGCTGATGAAAGATTAAAGGCGCATTAAAAAAAGCAAATTCGTCATTTACGGGGTGCTAACTTTCTTTTTTCATTGCTGATGCTGTCACGCCCCAAAATATCGGGTGTCTTTTTGTGCGGATGCCCAAACAATCATTCATCTTCAACTCTATGAAAAAAACAGTACTAATCACCTTAATTACATTCCTAAACTTTCATCTATTCGCACAAAATGCCGCCATTAAGGGTAGTATCAAAGGCATGGTCATAGATTCTGCCAAGAACACGCCTATAGGTTTTGCCACTATTGCCCTGGTAAATGCTGCCAACAATACCCCCATAAAAAGCGGGCTGACAAAAGATAACGGCAGTTTTCAAATTGCAGGGCTTGCCCTAAAAGCTTATACGGTAAATGTGATCTCTGTAGGTTACCGCACCAAAATAATAAATATTGATGCGTTGACCGAAGCAGCCGCAATTAAAGATCTGGGTAAAATTTTACTATCGCCCTCAACCTCACAGCTTAACGAGGTACAGGTTACCGCCCCCAAGGCCCTGATTAAACAAGAGATAGACCGTACCAGCTACGATGTACAGGCCGACCCTGAAAGCAAAGCCCAAACCGCCATGGATATGATAAAAAAGGTGCCTTTATTAACCGTTGATGGCGACGATAACATTCAGTTGCAGGGCAGCGGCAGCTATCGCATTTTTATAAACGGCAAACCATCTGCCCTGATGACCAATAACCCAAAAGATGTTTTGCGTGCCATGCCGGCAACAAATATCCAGAAGATAGAAGTGATAACCACGCCTCCTGCGAAATACGATGCCGAAGGCCTGGCAGGGATCATAAATATTATTACCACTAAAACTACAGACGATGGCTATAACGGCACGCTTAGCGCGCGCTACAACTTCCCTTGGGGGCCTAACATCAACCTCAGCACAACCCTAAAACAAGGTAAATTTGGCGCTTCGGCATTTGTGGGCACCGGCAGGCAATTGCCCACTCATTTTGAATCGGGCAACTCAAGGCAAACCTATGCACCGGCATCATTATTTACGCAAGATGGCATTTTCCATAACGCCGGCGGCAGCTGGGCATACGGAAGCTTAGAAACCAGCTATGAAATAGATACCCTGAACTTGCTCACAGCGTCTTTAAATTATAATTACGGCGGTTTTAAAAACTATACCGATAGGCTCACGCAGTTTACCAGCCAGGCACCAGGGTTTTTGCCGCAGTCATATAACCTGCTTACCAACAATGGCAATAGTTACCACAGCACCGAAGCTGGCATAAATTATCAGCATAGTTTTAGGCATAATAAACAACAGTTGTTAACCACCTCATATAAATACTCTAATTATAACAACGGCCAGAATAACGATATTACCACAGCCAATGAGATCAATTACGCCAGTCCTGCGTACAACCAGTATAATAATTCGGGCGCACAGGAGCATACCATACAGTTGGATTATGTACAGCCGATCAAAAAGCTAACCATAGAGGCCGGGGCGAAGGCTATAGTGCGCAAAAACTTTAGCGAATCTGACGCGCAGGTTGAGCAGACGGTTAACGGCACCGGGGTTTTTATCAATGACCCTACCCTCGCAAACAACCTCAATTATCACCAGGATGTATACAGCGCCTACAATTCTTACACTTATAAGCTTGCCAAATGGACGTTTAAAGCAGGGGCACGAGTGGAGCATACCCATGTGGATGCCAACTTTGTAACCACGGCCAGCACGCTCAATATGGATTACACCAACTTGGTACCGTCTGTTTCCATACAGCATGTACTGCCGCATAACCAAAGTTTAACTTTCGGCTTTACCAACCGGCTGGAACGCCCGGGCATATGGCAGTTAAACCCTTTTGTAGACAGGAGCAACCCCCAGATCATCAGCACGGGCAACCCGAACCTTCGGCCGGTATCCAGCAACCTGGTTGAATTAAACTACAGCATATCGGGCACAGGCAGCTTTAGTACTAAGCTAAGTTATATGCATACAGGCGGGGCAATTGTATTGGTTACCAAATTAATTTCAGACACCTTAAGCGAAACCACTTATGAGAACGTTGGCAACAGTAAAATTTTAAGATGGAACGTTAACGGCAACTATCCCATTGGCAAAAAAATAAATATTAACTTCAATACAGGTTTGTTTTACGTGTGGATAAGCGGGCCATACAATGGCCGGTTTTACAGCAATCAGGGCATACGGACCAACACTTATGTTAACGGCAGTTATAAACCTGGAGGCGGGTTTACCTTTGGCGCGGGCTATGGCTTTAACCGAAGGTATATATACTTGCAGGGGAGTTCCAATGATTATATGTATTCTAACTTTAGTGTAGCTAAAACACTGCTAAACAAAAAGTTAACTCTTACCGCGGTGGTGAACAATCCCTGGGCGGCGCACTTTTCGTTTACCCAGTATACCGCCACGCCCGACTTTTATCAGTCTAACACCACTAACCAGATCTATCGCGCCTATGGGGTAAGCCTTAGCTATAAATTTGGCAAGTTAAGCAGCGAGATCAAAAAGAACCAGCGGAGTATTAATAACGACGATGTAAATAAGAATTAGCAATATTGCTTTAAATGAAATAGAACTATATGGTTGTGAAACCGCTTACACTTGATAGTACAGACGGCGCAGTAATGGCTGCCCGCGATGCCGAGCATAAACTTTTTAATCATTACGGCATTAATACAAAGGATCATTATATCCTGCTGCCCGGGCAGGGTGTCAGGGTTAGGGTATCGGAGTTTGGGGCCGGGCCACCGCTTGTAGTTATACCCGGTAATACCGGCGACGCGTTTGTATTGGCTTCGCTGCTTGCACAAATTAAGGGCCGACGGATATTTGCCGTAAACCGCCCGGGCGGGGGTTTAAGCGAAGGCATAGATCATACTACTGTAAACATCCGCAAGTTTGCGATAGAAACCCTGGAGGTGGTCTTAAGATCACTTAACCTAATTAATACGGATGTTGTGGCGCATTCTATGGGTGCGCATTGGGGCCTTTGGCTGGCCATAGCCAGGCCGCAATTTGTACGCTCTTTAACGCTGTTGGGCAATCCCGGCAATGTGATGAAGGGTAAGCCGCCGCTCATGCTCAGGATAATCAGCAAACCACCTTTCAACAAATTGCTGTTCTGGGTACTCGGCTCGTCTGATAAGAGCAAAGCACTCCGCGTATTGAAAACCATGGGCCATAGCGATGAAACACTTAAACGGCAGCCGCCAGAATTGGCAGAATGCTATTATTATTTCAGGCAGCTGCCGCATTACTTTATCTCATTTACCAGCCTGATGCAGAACGTGGCGCCTAATATTAATGCTGCGCAATTGGGCCGGGTAACGCAGCCCGTACTGTTCCTGTTAGGCACTAATGACACTTTTGCATCCATAAAAACCGGCGAAAGCATTGCGAATGCCATACCCGACTGCGAATTTTATCCTATACCCGGCGCCGGGCACCTGCCCTGGCTGGAAGACCCGGCCGGGTGTGCGGTTTATATTAATGGTTTTCTTGAAAGGCATAACGATCTGTGATGTATAATGATATCTCGGAATCGTAGGCGAACAACAGGCATTTTAATTATAATGTTTACCTAATAACTTATCCACCTCATGAGTCCGGATCGCTGCCGACCGATATGATTCCTCACTGCCTCTTTTCAGAGAGCTGGGGCGAGGCGCTTAATGCTTCTCAAACTGGTAATAAGTAAGCGACTTGTAAACCTTTCCCGGCTCTAACTTTGTTGAAGGAAATACCGGCTGATTAGGTGAATCGGGGAAGTGCTGGGTTTCCAGGCAAAAGGCTGTACGGAAATCGTCCGGGTGGCCGCCCTTCATTTTTGATGCACCCTTCATAAAATTACCTGTATAAAATTGTATACCTGGCTCTGTGGTATAAACCTTCATGATCAGCCCGGTCTGGTCGCCAAAAACAGTCACAACCGGCAATTGGGTACTGTGCTTATTAAGCACCAGGTTATGATCGTAGCCATGCCCAAACTTTAGCTGCTCATTATCGGCGTTTATACGATCGCCAATAGGCAACGGCGCCCTAAAATCAAAAGGCGTGCCTTGTACAGGGGCTATCTTACCAATAGGTATGAGATCTTTATTTACAGGCGTATAACCATCGGCATTTATCTGCATTACATGTTTTAAAATACCGCCGCTTCCCCATCCGTTCAGGTTAAAGTAGGTGTGGTTGGTGAGGTTTAAAACCGTAGGCTTATCTGTTTTGGCTTCATAAGCAATTTGCAGGCTGTTATAGCGGGTAACGGTATAGGTAACTTTTACATCCAGGTTGCCGGGGAAATTTTCCTCCATATTGGGTGAGCGGTACGTAAGTTCGAGCGTATGATCATTGATCATTTTAGCGCCCCATACCTTAGAATCAAAGCCTTGTTTGCCACCGTGCAGCGTGTTTGGCGCATTATTAACAAAAAGGGAATAGTCTTTACCATCCAGCTTAAAATGCCCGTTTGCAATACGGTTGCCATAGCGGCCAATTAATGCGCCGTAGTAGTTACTTGCCGATTCCTGGTAACCTTTCAGATCATCAAAACCGGCCACAACATCAATATACTTGCCGGCCTGTGTTTTTACAATGAGACTCACCACACGGCCGCCATAGTTTGTAATGGCAGCCTGCATACCGTTCTTCCCTTTCAATACAAATAGTTTTACCTTTTTACCGCCAATGGCTTGTTCAAAACCCGAAGCAGCCGGAATGAGTGTACTGGTAGGTATGCTGTCTGGGGCCATATTGGTTTGGTTAGTTGGTTTGGTTTTGCATGATATTACCGTTGTTACCGCGATGGCTAACAGCACATATTTAGGTCGAAAAAATGTCATTTCGTCTTGGTTTATGGAAGATGAAACTACAAGTTTTTATTTTGGTTTGCGAAAATTAAAAAAAGGAACCGCTGTGGTTTTAGCATATCTTACCTTAATGCCAGCTTAATACAAACTTCATCCGGATTGCGTAAATTTGCATCAGTTTTAAATAATATGCCCGAAGGAACTTTCAAAAAACGCAAAATTGTATTATTATTCGCCGTAACGCTTATGTTCCTGGCAGCATATGCCCACCACAGGTTTGGTTCAAAGCCCATAATTACAGGCACGCTGCAAGATAAAGAGCTGGACGAAACTTCGGGCATTGCAATCTCTGCAATTAATCCCGGTACATTGTATGTACATAACGACAGCGGCGATACCAGCCGCTTTTTTGCTATCGACGAAACCGGGAAGTTACAAGCCACTTACTATTTCCACGGTTTAGAGAGCGGCCGCTTTGGTGTGCGCGATTGTGAAGATATTGCCGTTGGCCCCGGGCCTGCAAAAAATAAAAGTTACGTTTACCTTGGCGATATTGGCGATAATAGGGCAGTACGAAGCCACATAACCGTTTACCGGTTTGCAGAACCTAAAGGCATAACTCTGGGTGCATCTACCCTGGCATCCGCCCCAATCCATTTTAAATACCCAGACGGCCCGCGCGATGCGGAAGCCATGATGATAGACCCTATTGAGAAACTCATTTACATCGTATCTAAGCGCCAGGATTCTGTAACTGTTTATACGTCGCCCTTAAGTTATAAGGCTGGCGATACTTTAACACTTACCAAACGCTGCAAATTATTTTTTAAAGGTATAAGGCCGCTTAAATGGATAACCGCCGGCGATATATCTGCCGATGGAAAACAAATATTGATAAAAAGTTACTTGAATGTTTATTACTGGAAACGCGAGCCGGGCGTGGCTGTTTGGAAAACCATGATGCAAAAACCCGAGGAGTTGCCTTATGAACAGGAAAAACAGGGCGAGGCTATCGGTTTTACGCGCGATGGTAAATCTTTTTATACCACTAGTGAAGGTGTATATGCACCTATTTATAAATATAGTTTGCAGTAGCAAGCGTTATTTTTCCTTTGTTTCTTCCCAATAAATAGTATCCAGAAATACGCCGTTTTTGGTAGCTACTTCGCCTTTCATTTTCTCAAGATCAGCCTTTACTGCATTCTTATCAGTTGTACCGGTGTAGGTATAATAAAAAATAGTATTGCCTGTTTTGCTGTTTATAAACTTGAATTGCCTTTTAGTTGCCATGATTTTTTCTAATATACTTATAATGTTTCATTTCGTGTTTTTGTGTTATTTATTGTTGCCTGTCGTGTTTTAGTTTTATAAAATTTAAATTGCATCATAAACTTCAAAAAATATTATGACAAAGAAATTTTTAACCACTTGCGTACTGGTGTGCGGTGTGGTATTAGGGGCATTGGCATTCGCGGCCGGTTTAGACGGTAAATGGACCGGTAAAACCCAATACGACGGTAACGATCTTGCGTTAACCTATACTTTTAAAGTTGACGGCGAAAAGGTTACCGGCACTGCAGAATCGCCTTATGGCGTTAGCACGGTTGATAATGGAAAATTAAAGGGTGCAGATCTAACCTTTACAACCAGTGTAAATGGCATGGAGATACCCCAAAGCGGAAAAGTATATGCAGACTCTGTAGCGCTGGACATTAGCGTAAACGGCTCTACCATACACTCTACACTTACCAGGGCAAAATAGGGCTGGTGAGTGATTGATTAGGAGCGTATCAAATTGCCGGTTGATTAGGTTTTAACTGTCTGACTTCTCCGACTTCCAACATTTTTACATTCCCTTTACCGCTTTCTTTAAGCCCTTAGCTAATTTTGAGCTATGAAAGTTGAAATATGGTCTGATGTGATGTGCCCGTTCTGCTATATCGGCAAACGGCGGTTCGAACATGCTTTGGCGGAGTTTGAAAATAAAGAGGCCGTTGAAATTGAATGGAAGAGTTTTCAGCTTAATCCGCTGTTAAAAACAGACCCATCTGTAAATGTAATCGATTACCTGGCCGACACTAAAGGCTGGCAGCCTGGGTATGCACGCCAAATGACCGACCAGGTAACCGAAATGGCCGCGCAGGTTGGCCTAACGTATAATATGGACAGGGTAGTTTTAGCAAACAGCCTTAACGCCCATCGGTTTACACATCTTGCTAAAACGCATGGTTTGGGCAGTGAGGCAGAGGAGGCCCTATTTTGCGCCTATTTTACGGATGGTAAAAACATAGATGATGTTGATATTCTTTCCGGATTGGGCACTGCTGTCGGGCTCGGTGGCGAACTGGTTAAACAAACACTTTTATCTAAATTGTTTACCGAAAACGTTTATCATGATCTGCGCGAAGCAGAAGAATTAGGGATAAATGGAGTGCCGTTTTTCGTGATCGACAGAAAATACGCTATCTCCGGTGCGCAGCCCGACGCTGTGTTTCTCAATACGCTACGTAAAGCATATGGTGATAAAGAACTGGCACAGGTTATTAATGCAGCCGAAAGCTGCGATATTAACGGCGAAAATTGTTGAGAAAAGCCTCCCACAATCTGGGAGGCTTTTTGTTTAGAAATTTGCCTTTGCGGTTTCTTTATACGGGTTTAGTTCTGCTTTGCCTTCAATCCAGGTAGCAACCACGTTGGCAACTTCTTCCCAACCACCCTGGCCGCATATCCAGTGGCCCCGGCCGGGGAATTCGCGGAACTCTACATAACTCAATTCATCGGTATAAGCCATCGCATTTTTTTCTACCAAAGATGATGGTATGATCTGATCTTCTGCACCGCCTATAAAAAGTAATGGCATGTGCTGAATATCTACATCTACCTTGCCATCTTCGCCAAGGCAATCGCGCAGTACATTGCGGCTATCATTGGTGGCAGTGGCCAGCCATGCCTTTTCTGTTTCTTCCATGGTCATGGTGTTACAAAAGGTATCATGAAAGCTTTGCAGGTCCATCATAAACGGTTCGTCGCCTTTTAAAGGATTAATGATCAACCCGCTGTTTTTTACGAAACCCAGGTCGAAAGAAATCATCGCATTGGGCGCTACAGAACTAATGGGTATACCTAACTTACCCAACCCGTTGTTGATCAATATTTGCGCAATTAAGCCTCCTACAGAATGGCCGATAATTATGGGCGGCTCTTCCTGCGCTTTAGCAATATCATAAAATTGGGTTATCAGCGTTGCTAAACGTAGGTCGCCCAAATCTTCGGGTGGGTTTTGTTGTAATTCATGCGGCTCGCCTTCGTGCAATTTCCAGGAAGGGGCAATACAATTATATCCTTTAGCTGCAAAGTATTCTACCCACTTGTCCCAGCTTTTGCCGTTTTGGAACATGCCATGAATAAATAGAATTGTGTTTTTCATAATCGTAGTTTTTAACTTATAATTAAGGTTTAACCCTGTAGCCGAATATTTGTTGCAAGAAAATTAAAATACATTGTACCCAATTAAATTGCCGGCTGCGCAACCTATATTAGCAATAGAATTAAACCCTATTATTTTTCTATGGATTGGATCCCGGCCGACAAGAATTTGCCTGTACTGCAACAGCCTGTTTTGGTAATGATAGAACCAGCCGGCAGCTATCAATCATTTGGCAATATGCAAGTTGCATACCTGTCCACCATGGGCTGGTGCAATCAGTTTGGCCTCATAAGGGAAGTAAAACATTGGATGCCGTTGCCGCCGCCGCCAGTTGACAAAGATTTTGAGGGAATAAAATTTGCCGCCGATAGTGTGATAAGCCAATACGTCCCGGCTGATAATGCGCTTACCGCATTAACCTTTGAGATCACGTCCGATGGTTGTATATATCGTGTAAATTACGCTAAGGAAGCTGGCTATTGGGAATTTAAAAGTTACGAAAAATTATGAAGCTAAACGTAACCTTTACTCCTGTTTTGCGTAAAATGGATAGTATAGTCGGCAATCTCGCTGCCTATAGCCCCGATTTTGTGATGCAGATAAAAAAAATTCCCGCCGTTTTATTGATCGTCCCTTTGCTTGCTTTTTCGCAATGCCGTAAAAAAGCGATAAGCCCTGTAAATTCAGAAAAAGCCTCTGCTAAAGATACACTTGGCGTTAAGCTTAAAGATATGTTTGGCATTAACGGGTATGAATGGAATATTTTGCAGGACCCCGACAATAAGAACGATGTATCTAAAGTATACGAACCTAAGTGGGCCATAATAAAAGGATTTGGCTCGTTCAGGCATTATATGGATTGGGAAAAACTGGAATCTGAGCAGGGCAATTATACCTTTAATCCTGTGCACAGCGGCAGTTGGAATTACGATGCCATTTATCTGCGGGCCAAGCAAGATTCTGTTATGATGCTTGCCGATCTGAAAGCTGTACCGGCCTGGTTCTTAAACGCATATTACCCTGCCGATCAACGCGATGCGGAAGATGTACCGGCCCCTTATACCGCTAACAAAAGCGACCCGGCATCATACATTCTGCAGGCACAAGTGGCTTTCCAGTTTGCGGCCCGGTACGGTTATAACGGCGCGGTAGACCGTAGCCTGGTATCTGTAAATACCGCCCCAAGATGGACGGCCGACCCACCCAACGAGGTTAAGATAGGCATGGGCCTGGTAAAATATATCGAGTGCGATAACGAACGCGATAAATGGTGGAAAGGCGCAAAGGCGCAGCAAACCGGGCAGGAATATGCGGCAAATATGTCGGCGTTTTATGATGGCAATAAAGGTAAACTGGGCAAAAATGCCGGCGTTAAAACCGCCGACCCCAATATGCTGGTGGTAATGGGCGGCCTGGCGAACGCTAATGTGCAGTTTGTTAAGGATATGATAGAATGGTGCCGCGCCAACCGCGGTTACCGCGCAGACGGTTCTGTTGATCTTTGTTTTGATGTGATCAATTACCATTTTTACTCTAACGATGGTGGTACATCTATAACCTCTGTTGCCACAAAGGCTTATGCCCCCGAGTTAGGCCTTGGAGGTACCACTGCCGACGATTTTGTAAAACTGGGCAAAAGTATAAACCTGCCCGTTTGGATCACCGAAACCGGTTATGACATCAATTCGGCCAGCCCGCAAAGCGCTATTGCTATCGGTAATAAAACTGCGCTGCTCACCCAGGCAGATTGGATAATCCGCACATCTTTACTTTATGCACGGCATGGCATTGCCCGGTTATTTTTTTTCCAGATGTATGATGATACCCCCAATGGCGGCGGTAGCTATATGACGTCGGGCCTGGTAAATGATAATACGACCAGAAGGCCATCTGCAGACTATCTTTTACAGGTAAGCAAACTTATGGGCAATTATGCGTATGCAAGCACCCTAAGCGCCGATCCTTTGGTAGACAAATATATATCAGGAGGTAAAGTGATGTATGCCCTAACAATACCAGATCAAAAAGGCCGGACGGGTTCTTACTTACTGGATCTGGGCAGTGCAAAATCAGCTTCGGTTTATACGCTTACAGCCGGTGCAGATGCTGCTGTTAAAAGCACGGTAACAACCATCAATGGCAAATTAACCGTTTCCATAACAGAAACACCGGTATTTGTACAGCCTAACTAAAAAAGTTTTTTTACTATAAAAAATGCACCCGCAGCGGCAATGCCTATCAGGCCGGCAAGCTCTGCCCTGTTTTTGGTGATTACCTTAGAGGTGTAGCCCCCCGCAATTTTATAAGCACTACCGGTAGGCGCTAAGAGATTGCCGTTGGTGACCGGCTCAGGCTCCGCATGTTTAAAATAGTTTTTCATGGTTTGCAGCATTACCCATTTGGTAATGCCCGGTGCCAATGCAACGCCAAGTTTGGCAATATATGCAGATGAACCTACCAGCGTGGTAGCACGCGGATATTGTATAAGCTGTGATACCACTGCGGCCACCCTCGTAGTGGGCACTACCGGCGGGATGGGTTTTAAAACCTTACCGGTATAATTACCTGCATGCAGCGGCCCGGGGGTATCTACAAAGCCGGGGTAAACATCGCAAATATGTATATTTTTGTAATCCGTCAATTCGGCACGCAGGGCCTCTGCAAAGCCTTTAACACCAAATTTACTGGCTGTGTAAGCTACAGAATAAGGCATGGCCACAAATCCGCCTGCCGAATTCATGTTTATGATTGTGCCGTAACGCTGTTTCTTAAAATAGGGTAAAGCCGCGTATGCGCCGTGCATGTAACCGAGCAGGTTGGTTTTTATAACCTGGTCATGTACTTGCATAGGTATGGTTGTATAATCGCCAAGCAAGCCTACCCCGGCAACGTTGATCCATACATCCAGGCTTTTGCCAAAAGTGCAGGCATCTTTTGCAAGTTGTTGCATAGCTTCGGCATTGGTAACATCGGTAACAATGCCAATTGCGGTAGCGCCCAATCTGTTGCATACGTCCACAACTTCATTTAAAGTATCCTTGCCCCTTGCGGCCAGTACCAGTTTACAGCCAAAACGGGCCAGTTCAATAGCGGTGGCGCGCCCAATGCCGCTGGATGCACCAGTTATCACAATAGTTTGCCTGTTTATGGGTGGCTGCGGTTTAAAATTCATTATTAACGGCGTTAACTGTAAAATAATACAACCTGCCCGCTAACTAAAGGTTTACAAAATTTAATTAAAAGCAGCGGCTAAACCTATTAAGCGTATTTTTGCCTTAACCATGTAAGCATAACTAATGGCCGAAGAAACAACAATCACACAACTACCCGTTTATCAGCCGAAAATTATAAGGGTGGCAGTTGGAGCCATGTTTTTTATGGCCGGTTTGTGCTTTGCCAGCTGGGCATCGCGCATAGCAACCATACAGCAAAAACTTTCACTTTCTGATGCAGCTCTGGGTGGTGTACTGTTTGCCATGCCCGTAGGGCTTATGCTTTCGCTGCCATTCTCCGGCTGGGCGGTTACCAGGATAGGCAGCCGGCGCTTGCTTTCTATAGCACTGTTAATTTATGGCATCGTGCTAATTGGGCTGGGTTCGGTTGATCATGTTTATCTGCTTATACCTTGTTTGGCGCTTTTTGGCTTTGCCGGTATCGCCACCAATATTGCTATAAATACACAGGCCGTAGCAACCGAGGCTATTTACCATAAGCCCATCATGGCCTCTTTCCATGGTTTGTGGAGCCTGGCCGGTTTCACCGCCGCTGGCATTGGTACGTTTATGATAGGCAACGGCATTTTGCCCGCGCCGCATTTTATGCTTATTGCCGCTATCACCATCATATCTGTAGCAGTTTGCTGGCGCTACCTCCATAATGATCAAAATCCAGCAATCACCGGCCCCGCGTTCGTAATCCCCGATAAATCATTGATTACCCTCGGGCTCATTGCATTCTGTTCTATGATATGCGAAGGCGCCATGTTCGACTGGAGTATAATTTACTTTAAAAAAATCGTACTTGCCGAAAAGGCCTGGGTAGCCGCGGGCTATACCGCCTTTATGTGCACCATGGCCATGGGCCGTTTTGTAGCCGACTCTTTTGCGGCACGGTTCGGGCTTAAACGTACACTGCAAATAAGCGGCACGCTTACCTCTACAGGCTTACTCATAGCCGTTTTGTTCCCAACTTTGCCAATGGCAGTTTTCGGTTTTTTGCTGGTTGGCGTGGGCGTATCATCTGTGGTGCCTATGGTATATAGCTCGGCCGGCCGGTCAACTACGATGCTTCCCGGTGCCGCAATAGCGGCAGTTTCTACCATCGCCTTTGTAGGCTTTTTAATTGGCCCGCCGGTAATTGGATTCCTGGCAGGGGCATTTACACTCAGGGTGTCATTTACGTTTATTGCGCTTATGGGTATGAGTGTTATTGTTTTATCTACCAGGGCAAAGCTGTAGCCCAACCTGAAAAAAAATTACTTAATTACTTGTTTTACAGTTGCTTTTGGTAAATTTACTTACCAATTGTTACTACCATCTTATTAAACCGTTTGCAGGCCCGTGTCTGCATTAAAATTTAACGCCATGAGCAGACTTGTTACTACTTTTATTTTTTTGACGGTATTTAGCATGCGCGCTTTTTGCCAGGCAGACAATGATTTTGTGAACCGCCTAACTATCAGCCTTAAAAAATATTCGGACGGGCACGTTACAGAAAAAGCTTATTTACAGTTTGACAAGCCCTACTATGCAGCAGGTGATACCTTGTTTTTTAAGGCTTATGTAACCGCCGGCGACCAGCACATGCTATCTAACATCAGCGGAATTTTGCATGTAGACCTCATTGACCCTCAAAACCATATTGCACAAAAAGAACTGGTACAATTATCGAACGGATTGGGTTGGGGCGATATCGCACTGGCCGATTCATTGCCAAAAGGCAACTATCGTATACGGGCGTATACCCAATATATGCAGCAGGACGATTACTTTGACCAGCAACTGGCCGTTGGTTCTTTGAAAAACAATGTGGTGTATGAAAACACAACGCCTGCAGTTCAATCATCAGCCGGCAATGTGCAGTTCTTTCCCGAAGGTGGTAACCTCGTTACAGATATTCGCACTAAAATAGGCTTCAAGGCCATTGGTACAGATGGTTTAGGTGTAGCTGTTAATGGTACTGTAGTTGATGATAATAACAAAGTGGTCACCCGGTTTGAATCTGCACACCTGGGTATGGGCAGTTTTACCATTTTACCCGAGGAAGGCAAAAACTATCGTGTAAAATATAGAATGCGTGATAGTGTGCAGCATGTCATAACCCTGCCAAAGCCTGCCGCAAAAGGCATAGCGCTTAGCGTAAGCACCAGAAACCCCGATAAAATTGCCGTAAGTATTATTGCCAACCCGGCTTTTTTTAAAGAGAACCTTAACAAAAATGTAGTGCTTGCGGTTTATGCGGGCGGTCAGTTAAGCTATGTGAACAGCAAATTGGATAGCTACGAATTAGACCTTACCCTGCCGGTTGCAAAATTTAAAACCGGGGTGGCCAGGTTTACCTTGTTTGGGCCGGGTGGTGTACCGCTTTGCGAACGCCTGGCCTTTGTACAAAACGATGCCGATGATTTAAACTTGCAATTGACTGCCGATAAGATTTCATACAATAAACGCGAAAAGGTGCAAATAAACCTTGCTACGAAAAATATGGCCGACCCAGCTTCCGGGCATTTTTCTGTCGCGGTTATTGACGAAAGTAAACTACCCGGCAATAGTTATCACAACTCAATTTCGTCCTATTTGCTTCTCACATCCGAATTGAAAGGTTACATAGAACAACCTGAATATTATTTTGATAATAAGACCGATGATGCCAGAGTTAGCCTGGACGCCTTAATGTTAACTCAAGGCTACCGCAAGTTTACGTGGCAACAATTGTTAACAGATACTTTAACTACTAAACACTTAGCAGAAAGGGCTTTTAATGTTTCGGGTACAGTAACAACACTTTCGGGCAAAAAACCATTAAGTAACGCATCGGTAACTTTATTGGCAGCAATGGGAGGCCCGGCCTATACCACCCAAACAGGCAGTAACGGCAAATTTGCTTTTAAAGGTTTGCTTTTTACCGATAGCACTAAATTTGTAATAAACGCTACAGATGCAAAAGGCAGCAAGAAAACATTGATAACCCTTGATGAGCCCCTACCAGAAAATTCAGTTACTGCTGTTATAAATACGCCGGCTGCGGAAACCGACATGCAAACCTATTTGCAAACGGCCAGGCCAAGGCAAGCTGATAACTTTAATTACCTGCCGTTAAAAGGAAAATTATTAAAAGAGGTGAAAATAAATTCATATCGGTCATCAAACATCATGGGCCCCGGCCATGCAGACCAGGTGATAGATATGCGTAAGATTACTACCCGCGGCTCGCTCGAAGATATGTTAACAGGGATCATACGCGGGGTTACCTTCGTAAATGGTTTCCCTATATTACGCTCTTTCCATACCGGATATATGCTTGTAGTGGTTGATGGAACAGTCCAAGATTTTTCTAACGATAGCTCGGGCGTGCATTCTACTCTGTTAGGTTTAAACCCCGTCGACATTGAGACGGTGGAGGTGTTAAAATATTCGAGCGCCAGTATATATGGTGTGCAAGGCGCTAATGGCGTGTTAGTGATAACTACAAAAAAAGGTGGTGCCGCCGAAGAAGATTTTCAAAAAGCGATCGGTATGTTAGCATTTAATGCTACCGGTTTGCATCAGGCGCGCGAATTTTATTCGCCCATGTATAATGTGAACAGCAATATTATGAGGCCCGATCTTCGGTCTACCATTTATTGGCAGCCGGAGGTCACGACCGATATTTCGGGTAAAGCATCCTTTAATTTTTACAATGCAGACAGCCCCGGTAATTACAAGATCATCATAGAAGGTATTGATGAAGCCGGGCGTATTGGACGGACCGTTTACAGGTATGCTGTAAAGTAACAGTATCCAAGCAGTTAAATTTGTTTACTTATATTTGCTTAGGCATTTAAAATAAATGGATATACCTGATGATATACGCTGGAAGCAAAGATTTAATAGTTTTCGTAAAGCTTTAAGGCAACTGGAAAAATTTATTGAAAAAGGCGATTTGAATGAGCTTGAGCAGCAGGGTTTGATCAAAGCCTTTGAATACACCTATGAACTTGCCTGGAATTTACTTAAAGATTATTTAGAATATCAGGGTTTTACAAATGTAGCGGGTTCGAGAGACACGTTTCGGGAATCATATAGCGCAAATTTGGTAACCGACGGAGATGTCTGGATGGAGATGCTTAAAAGCAGGAATTTGACCTCCCATTCTTACAACCAGAAAACTGCAGATGAAATTGGGAACGCGATTAAAACCAATTATTACAACCTGTTTATTAGTTTAGAAGATAGATTTAACCAAATATAATATGGAATTCGGTCTTTCACTAAATACCGTTGATAGGATTAAAAACGTCCTCGCCCTTTTCCCAAAAATTGAAGAGGTTGTCATTTATGGATCACGTGCAAAAGGCAATTATAAGCCAGCATCCGACATCGATATTACTTTAAAGGGGCAAAACATTACGTTAAGCGACCTAAACAAATTGGCAACGATGCTCGATGATTTGTTGCTGCCACAAAAATTCGACATTTCAATTTATCAGCAAATAGATAATGCTGACCTAACAGACCATATTAACAGAATTGGAAAAACACTGACTGCTAACAAAATCCTCACAACTCAATAGCTTTGCCCTGTTCTGGAAATATCAAATGTAATTGCAGTGTGTTCTCAGCATTTAATTGCTTTTTTATAGTGGCAATACTGCTTTGCGGTGGTTTTAAATGGGTAATTATTACATTAAATCCTTTAAGGGCGTTGGTACCTGTAAGCTTGCTAAGGTTGTCAAACTCGTTCATTAACCAGCGCGGGGTAAAATGGCCAAATAGTGACTTATCCGGCTGCTCATCTGGAAACGAGGTTTCTATCATGATAGTTTTTAGGCTTCTACTTTTAATTAGTGGCGCAACGGCTTCCCAAAGCTTATGCATGTTCTCACTTTTCTCTACAGCATCGGGCCCTGTATCGCCCAGGTAAAGCACATAATTGCTACCCTTTCTCACTAAAAACGCCGTGCTTATTAAATTAGAATGGCTAAGCGGAAAGGCCTTTACCATCATTTCTGTATTCGACAATGGCATTTCGTTATCAGGCACCAGCGCCTCGTAATGATATTTTTTTAATACCGGTGCGTCGCCTGCATCGCCGAAATTAGCCCAGCTGGCCCAGGTAAAATAGTGCGTTTCAATAGTTTTAAGGCAATCGGCGAAGGCGTAAATAGTTTTAGAGCTATCATCGGGCGAATTAATGATCAGTCCTGCCAAATGATCCAGGTGCGAATGCGAAATGCAATATCCCTTTATATATTGCCGTAAAACTTGCTGTTCCGAGATAGTAAAGTTGTGATTTACAATAGCCTTGTTTATACCTGCATGTAACGTGCCGGCATCCAGGCAGATGTAACTGTTAGAACCAACAGGCGCAAGCATATAGGCAGACAGGTTGCTTTCATCGGCGCCGCCTAAAACACCGAGCGGTACGATCCTGAAAGCCGGTTTTTGCGCAAAGGCAATAGTGATGAGCAAAGTGCCTGCGATAGAAAAAAGTATCCGTTGTAACATGAGGGGTGAATAGAATAGCAAGTTAAAAAATATAGCGCTTACTTAGTTTTGAATCTTTTCTCGGCAGCCTTTTTAAATTCATAATCGCCTCCAAGCAGGTAACCAAAGGGCTTTAGCACTTCAACCCTATCGAAAATTATCTTAAGCATGGCAATGGTGGGTATGGACAGGAACATACCCGATAGCCCCCACAACATTTCGCCAATGATGATACCCAGAAAGGTGATGAGCGCGTTAAGCCTCACCTTAGAGCCTACCACAACCGGCAATAAAAAATTGGCGTCAACGGCATGTATACACACCACTCCTACAGCCACTAAAAGCGCATTGTTAATGGCCCCGGTGGCAAACGTAATTAAGGTGCTTAACAGCAATGCGCTGAATATGCCTATATAGGGGATGATATTAAAAAGACCGGTTATTAACCCAAGCAAGGCCGCATATTTTATGCCGATGATCCAGAACAGGGTGCATGCTACGGATGCTACCACAAACATTTCGAGCAGTAAACCTAATATATATTGCCTCAGGATAGATTGGATATTCTCGGCAATGTCATATACAACGGGCTCATATTTGGGGCCGGCGGTATTTAACAAAAACTGGAACAACAGCTTTCGATAAAACAGGATCAAAAAAGTAAACACGTTAATAAGCGCGAAAAATAACAGCAGCGATGAGATGGACGAAAACGTGGTACCTAAAACCGTAGTACCCGACGACATGATCTTGCTGGTAGTAGTATGAACATAAGCCATTTGCTTGTCCATATCAACATGAAATGTGCTTTGTATCCAGCCTTGCAAATTAGTTACCGACTCCTCTATTTGCTTTTTCAGTTCGGGCCAGTCATCTGCCACGCGCGATATTTGAGTGGCAACCAGGTAAATTATACCCCCGATAAATAATATGAGCAACACGATTGCTAAAAACGAACTAAGGCTGCGGGGAAATTTTAATTTCCGTTCCAAAAAACCCGATACCGGCAGCAGTAAAATGGCAAACAAGAAGCCGAACATTAGCGGATCGAGTACTTTTTTACCAATGACTATTAAAAAGCCCAGTGCAATTATGCCTACCAAAAAATAAACGGTTTTTGTATAAAACGGAAGGGACTTTTTTGTGTCGGTCATGATAAATAAACATACGGCTTAAAGTTTATGTTTTTTTTACTCCTAAATGTCCATTAATTCAACATTTGCTATCTTCGTTTTCTATGTCATCTGCACAACAAACCAGGCAACTTATAGAGGCGCTTACTGTCGAATTAAGGCAGCATAATTATAATTATTATGTGCTAGCACAGCCAACCATTTCTGATTTTGATTTTGATGTTAAACTGAAGGAACTGGCTGCTTTAGAGAAGGCACATCCGGAACTGGCCAATCCCGAGTCGCCCACGCAGCGTGTTGGCGGCGAGATAACAAAGGAATTCAATACCGTAAAACACCGCTGGCCCATGCTTTCGCTGGGCAATACCTATAATGAGCAAGAATTATTAGACTTTGATCAGCGGATACGTAAGGCCATAGGCGATAATTTTGAGTATGTATGCGAATTAAAGTTCGACGGCCTCTCTATGAGCATGACCTACCAGGATGGCAAGCTGGTGCGTGCCGTTACCCGCGGCAATGGTGTTGAAGGCGACGAAGTGACAACCAATGTGCGCACCATACACAGCGTGCCAAATAAATTAAGCCATGGCGATTATCCGGAACTATTTGAGATACGCGGTGAGGTTTTTATGCACCAGAAGGCCTTTGATCGCCTGAATTCTGAACGAATTGAGAATGGTGAGGTACCATATGCCAACCCGCGTAATTTTGCATCGGGCACTATGAAACTGCAGGATAGCGGCGAGGTTGCAAAACGCCCGCTGGATTGCTTCCTGTACTTTTTATATACCGAAAAACAATTGTTTAAAACCCATTGGGAAAGCCTGCAGGCCGTAAAAAGTTGGGGTTTTCACGTTAGCGAGTACAATAAGCTTTGCAGCAGTATGGATGAGGTGCTGAAATTTATTGCCCATTGGGAAGAACGCCGCTTTGATCTCTCTTTTGATATTGACGGCATTGTAATTAAGGTTAATAGCTACGCACAACAGGAAGAGCTGGGATTTACCGCCAAGGTTCCACGCTGGGCAATATCCTATAAATATAAGGCAGAGCAGGTAGAAACGGTGCTTAACAGCGTGGTTTACAACGTAGGCCGTACAGGCGCGGTTACTCCGGTTGCCAATTTAAAGCCGGTGCTGCTTGCCGGTACCACGGTAAAACGCGCCACTTTGCATAACGCCAATGAAATTTTACGGCTCGACCTGCACGAGGGCGATTCTGTTTATGTGGAAAAAGGCGGCGAGATCATTCCAAAGATTATAAGTGTAAACACCGCCAAGCGTAAGCCCGATGCATTGCCCATTGCCTATGTAACTGCCTGCCCTGCCTGCGGTACAACACTGGAACGCCAGGAGGGCGAAGCTGCTTTTTATTGCCCTAACGATGAATACTGCCCGCCGCAGATTGTGAGCAAGATGCAGCACTTTGTTGGCCGCAAAGCCATGAACATAGACGGCTTGGGCGATGAAACCATCGAGACACTTTACCAGCGAAACCTGCTCAGGCACATCAGCGATATTTACGACCTCTACCTGCATTACGATGATCTGACCTGCATGGACCGCTTTGGCGAAAAATCTATCAGGAATATGCTGGATGGTATAGAAAAGTCAAAGCAGATGCCATTTGAAAAAGTGCTGTTTGGCATGGGTATCCGTTATATTGGTGAAACGGTTGCCAAAAAACTGGTAGCGCATTTTAAAACCATTGAACGGATTATGGCAGCATCTTTAGAAGAATTGACCGCCGCGGATGAAATTGGCGACCGCATTGCCGAAAGCCTTGTAGAATATTTTGGCGGTGAGCAGCACCGCGACGAGATCAAAAAACTGCAAAGCCGGGGTTTGCAGTTTGCAAGCGAAGAAAAAGAAGTAGTGCTGCAAAGCGAAACATTGAGCGGCAAAACGTTTATCATATCGGGCACATTTGAACGCTCGCGCGATGAACTGACCAGCATTATAGAGCAAAACGGCGGTAAGATTTTAAGCAGTATTTCGGCCAAGCTAAACTATTTGGTTGCCGGCGATAACATGGGGCCTGCCAAACTGGAAAAAGCAACGAAGCTTAATATTCCGATAATTAGCGATGAGGACCTGATGAAGATGGTAAGCACCCCGACCTAACACCCGACCCCTAAAAGGGAGAAATAACATACACTTTAAAACGAATAGAATGAATTATAAAAATTGGTTAGCAATCTTTTTATTCTCCCTTTGCAGTATAGCAAGAGCCCAAGAAATTAGAGTTACTAATAGTTTCATAATTCTTATCAATAATGAACTCCCACAATCTGTAGCTGGTATGAAGTTCGTTCTTTCTAAACAAGGTGAAAAAGACGACATTATTTTAGGCGGCTATTATCCCGGTGTTTTATATACAGAAAATGTAGAATCGAAAAATCTACTTTATTCAGACTCAACGAAACGTTTACATATTGTTTTTAAGAATTATAAATACAAGAACGATAGAGAAGTCGGCGGCTATTATGATATCGATATAAAACGTTGCTGGTTTAAGGAATCTTTGATCATATTAAAAATACATGACATCAACACAACCAAAGACAAATACACCTATTCGTTTGAGATTCCGGGATATACTTTTGGAGTGCCAGCAAAAAATAATATCCGTAGCCAATAAGCAAGGGTTCTAAACCCCAATTGTTAAATTATGCTAATTCTCCCCTTTTAGGGGGCCGGGGGGCTAAAATTTTCTCATCTTTAGGCAGCATGCCGAAAAAACTTTATCTCCTACTCGTAACCTTCCTGCTAACATCGTCAGCATCCTTTGCACAACAGCTTACCATCAGCGGTACAATAACAGATAATTTGGGTAACCCGGTGCCGTTTGCAAGTATCGTGATCAGGAACACCACCAAGGGCACATCGGCCAATAATGATGGCAATTACAGTTTAGCTATAACGCCCGGGCAATACGAGGTTTTGTTTAAAGCCATTGGTTATCAGCAGGAAACACGGCAGGTATCGGTCAAGGCTAATATTATGCTCAATATTAAACTGGTTGTGGCTTCTTACCAGTTAAAGGATGTAATTATCCGCCCCGGCGGCGAAGACCCTGCCTATGCAATTATCCGTAAAGCCATCCGTAAACGGACTACCTATTTAAATGAGGTTAATGCATACACCTGCAATGTTTATATTAAAGGCCTGCAAAAGCTGTTAGATGCGCCAAAGAAATTTCTGGGCCGCGATGTAAACCAGATAGGTCGCGAGTATGGCCTCGATTCTAACCGGCGCGGTATTGTTTACCTGTCAGAGTCGCAGTCCAAACTCTCGCACCAAAATCCGGATAAGGTACATGAGGAAATGCTCTCATCGAAGGTATCGGGAAGTAACCGGGCATTCAGTTTTAACCGCGCATCAGATATTAATGTTAACATTTACAAAAATTACCAGGATTGGCCGCAAATAAGTAACAGGCCTTTTATTTCGCCCATTGCAGATAATGCGTTAAGTTATTATAACTACAAATGGTTGGGAACCATTGAAGAGAACGGCGAAACCATTAACAAAATTGAGCTGATACCCAAACATGCCTTTGAGCCAACGTTCTCGGGTGTTATTTACATTATAGAAGATACCTGGCGCGTGCACAGCTTTGATATTCAGATTACCAAAAGCGCCAATTTAAATGTGTTAGATACGCTTAAAATTAAAGAGCAATATGTACCGGTAAGTAAAAAGGTATGGATGCCGTCTACCATTAAGCTTGAATTTACCGGTGGGTTTTTCGGCTTTAGGTTTGGCGGTTATGTGATAGCAGTTTATAGCAATTATGAAATTGACCCGGTTATCAACAAAAAAGAATTTGCCGAAGTGCTGCGGGTTACAAGCAGCGTAAACAAAAAAGATTCGGTTTACTGGCAGCAGGAAAGGCCGGTGCCGCTTACCGACGAAGAAATTACCGATTATAAAAAGAAGGCTATCCTGGCCAAAAAGCGGGAATCAAAAACATACCTCGATTCACTTGATAAAGTGAGCAATCGCCTCACGGCAAACAAATTTCTGCTTACCGGCTACCTGCTCCGTAACCGGTATGAAAAACAATATCTGTATTTAAATCCCGTATTGCCCTCTTTTTTATACAACACCGTTGAGGGTTTTACCCTTAACTACGGTGCGCGGTATGTAAAACAAATAGACAGCGCCAGCAATAAGTTTTTGCGCCTGGGCGGCAATATCCGCTACGGTATTGCAGATAAAAGACTGAACGCCAATGTAGAAGGCACTATCCCGTTAAGCGGCTATACGCTAAGTTTTGCAGGGGGAAGCGGCGTTTACGATCTTAACAACACCGAGCCCATAAGCACACTCTCAAACACCATCAACAGTCTGCTGCGCAGAAATAACGTAGAAAAATTATACGAAAAAACATTTGCCTCTGCCGGAGTGTCGCATCGTATAGTTGGCGGGTGGCGGGCAGGTGTTAATGCCGAGTATGCAGATCGCACCTCGCTGGAGAACAGCACCTCGTATAGTATTTTTAAACCTAAGGATAAAGATTTTACATCTAACAATCCATTCGTGCCCAATGCAGATGTTCCTTTATTTCCGCAAAATAAATCGTTTAAGGTAAATATTCGCAGCAGTTATAATTTTAGCAATAAATATGTAACCTACCCAAGCGGCAGGTATTATTTGCCATCAGACTATCCTACGCTTACTGTAAATTACACCAAAGGGTTTAAAAATCTGTTCGGCTCTGATGTAGACTACAGCCTGTTAACCGCAAGCCTTTCTAAAGACGACGTTAAAATGGGCGTTTATGGCAAGTCGGCCTTTTATATTGGCGCGGGCAAATTCTTAAGTGCAAAGCAACTTACCTACGTAGACTACGCGCACTTCTATGGTACCGATGGTACAGCCTACACCGTAGCGCCCAATCGCTTCCTGTTGTTAGATGTTTACAAATACAGCACTGCCGATAAATTTTTTGAGGCGCATTATGAGCAAAACTTTTCGGGTTATTTTCTTAATAACATACCGGGTATACGCAAACTAAAGCTCCAGGAAATTTTAAACCTTAACTATTTAACCACCCCGGCCTATAAAAATTATTTCGAAGTGGCTGGCGGTGTTCAATATTTAAATCTCAGGGTAATGTATGGCTTCTCGTCTGCAGATGGTTACCGGGCAAGGCGCAGTTTACTTATCGGTATTATATTACCCGAGCGGCGCAATTTTCGGTAAAAACGCTAATTTAGCCTTATTAACTTTACCCGTTTAAATTATGAATTATCAGCCATCTGCCGACCGTTATAAAAAAATGGAATATCGCCGCTGCGGCAAAAGCGGCATCAAACTGCCTGCGGTTTCCCTGGGCTTGTGGCATAACTTCGGCCATGTAGACGTGCTGGAACATTTCCGCAAAACCTTGCACCTGGCGTTCGATAGCGGTATTACTCACTTCGATCTGGCAAATAATTACGGCCCGCCGCCGGGATCGGCCGAAGAAAATTTTGGCAAACTTTTAAAGGGTGATTTTGCCGGCTACCGCGATGAGCTTATCATATCTACCAAGGCCGGCTACCACATGTGGGAAGGCCCGTATGGCGAGTGGGGCTCAAAAAAATATTTGGTTTCCAGTCTGGATCAGAGCCTTAAACGCATGGGATTGGATTATGTAGATATATTTTACCATCACCGCCCCGACCCTGATACACCGCTTGAAGAAACCATGAGTGCATTGGATCTTATCGTGCGCCAGGGAAAAGCCTTATATGTAGGCATCTCAAATTACGAAGCAACGGAAGCCCGGCAAGCAATTGATATTTTAAAACGGTTAGGTACGCCGTGCCTCATCCATCAGCCCAAATACTCTATGTTTGAGCGCTGGGTTGAAGACGGCTTATTGGATGTTTTAGAAAAAGAAGGCGTTGGCTGTATACCGTTCTCGCCTTTAGCCCAGGGGCTGCTCACCAATAAATATTTAAACGGCATTCCGCAAGATTCGCGTGCTGCAAAATCTACGGGCTTTTTACAAGAAAACCAGGTAACCCCCGGGGCCATTGAGAGAGCAAAGGCGCTTAACCAGATTGCCCTGCAGCGTAACCAAACACTTGCACAAATGGCGTTATCATGGTTGCTTAAAGACCCGCGTATTACATCTGTACTTATAGGTGCAAGCAAACCCGAGCAATTGGCCGATTCGCTGAAATGCATGGATAACACCAAATTCAGCGAAGATGAAATGGCTAAGATCGAGGCTATTTTAAAATAACATGGCAGAGGTTAACTGGGGCATAATTGGTTGCGGCAACGTTACAGAATTAAAGAGCGGGCCGGCATTTAATAAGGTGCCGGGTAGCAAGCTCATAGCAGTGATGCGCCGTGAAGGTGCCAAAGCTGCCGACTACGCCAAAAGGCACAATGTTGAGCAGTGGTTTGACGACGCAGAAGCAATGATGAGCAACGCCGGCATTAACACGGTTTACATAGCAACGCCGCCATCCTCCCACGCAGGTTATGCGATAACGGCACTGCAAAAAGGCTTTAATGTGTATGTAGAAAAACCGGTTACCCGCAATGCGGCGGAAGCTCGTGAAATAGCCGAAGTAGTTGCTAAAAGCGGCCGGAAATTGACGGTTGCACACTACCGCAGGGCATTGCCCATGTTTTTGCACGTTAAAAGCCTGATAGACCAAAAAGCGATAGGCGACATACGCACTGTGCAGATACGCATGTGGAAAAGCCAGCAAACTGAACAAATAGCCCAAACTGATACCAACTGGCGCGTTGATCCTGAGCAATCGGGAGGTGGTTACTTTCACGACCTGGCACCACACCAGCTGGATCTGATGCTGTATTACTTTGGTAAACCAAAAGCATCGCACGGTTATTCGCTTAATCAATCTAAAACTTATGCGGCGGATGACCATGTTTGCGGCGAGATCTGGTTTGACAATGGCGTAATTGTAAACGGCAGCTGGTGCTTTAATGTTGCCGGGGCCCAGGTAAATGATAGCTGTGAAATTATAGGCAGCAGGGGCAAGATCGTGTTCCCTTTTTTTGGCAATACTGTAACGCTCGAAAGTAATGAACGTAACGAAACGGTAACTTTTACGCATCCGCAACATATTCAGCAACCAATGATAGAAAAAATTGTTGCTTACTTTAACGGTACGGGAGAAAATCCATGCAGTATAAATGAGGCTGTGACTTTAATGGAAATTATAGATACATTTACGTTAAAATAATTAAACAACTGATCCCGAAAAATTTGGCTGGTAACATGACAAGGCTGTTTACACTAACTTTGATAGGTGCATTTTTATTTTGCCTTGCGGCAAATGCGCAAAACTATAAAGCACCTGTAAACTATAAAATGACGTCAAAAACCGACTATCAGCGTTATGAAGGAGATGTTATTCGTACGGTAGACTGGCTGCAGGCAACCCCCTGGACAGAGCAGCCGCAAACCCGCCGCCAGGCTACAGATTTTCTATTTAAATGGATACAGGATACGCCTACCATTACCATGGAAGTTATGCCTGCACTAATTAGCCTTACCGATAAAAATAATAAGCTAATGGCCACATTCATGGGCGCTTATGCAAAATATGCGATTGAGCATCCGGTATACAGTAAAGAAGATGCAAACCTGGCAGCAACCAGGGCGCTCTTAGCTAAGTACCGAGCAGAGCCGACCCACAAAAAAGATGCTGATGTAGAACAGCTTCTCAAATTAGAGAAAGACGACCAGCTGGAACCCTGGATACGCAACGAGTATGAGCATATAGATAAATAAAAACCCTCCTGCTAACTAACAGAAGGGTTTTTTTATTCTAAGATTTCTTTTTAGGCACCTTCGCGCCTTCTTTGCGCGCCTCTGATAACCCAATGGCAACCGCCTGTTTTTTACTGGTAACTTTTTTACCGCTGCCGCTTTTAAGTTTACCTTCCTTCATTTCGTGCATGGTTGCTTCAACCTTTTCTGAGGCTTTTTCCGAATACTTTGCCATAATATTAGTTTTTAATAGATATGGTTTTACAAAGCAAATTATTTGCCAAAAAGTTAAATTGCCCTTTCCAGCGCACCAACATCGGTCGAATTGATAAGCTTAACATTTTTAGTGATTGTTTCTATGCCCCAATGCCACCAGGTAATGTTTAGCAGGCGGGCTATAGTGTCATCATCATAACGCATCCTGATAGGTTGGGCAGGGTTACCACCTACCATGGCATAATCGGGTACATCTTTGATAATAACAGACCCGGCGGCTATAATTGCGCCGTTACCTATTTTAATGCCCGGCATAATTACGGCGCCATAACCAATCCAAACATCGTTACCAATAACGGTATCGCCCTTAAAAGGATATTTTCGGCGCATGTCTGCTCCTTCGTTAACGGTTTCCCACCCATGCTCAAAAATAGCGAAAGGATAGGTTGATATTGGTGTTGTTTCGTGATTGGCGCCGTTCATGATAAACTGCACACCGGAGGCAATAGCGCAAAACTTCCCGATAATGAGTTTATCTCCTAAAAAATCAAAGTGGTATAAAACGTTTTTTTCAAAATTGTAAGGGTCTTCATGGTCGTCATAGTATGTAAAATCGCCCACTTGAATATTTGGCCGCGTAATGATGTTGCGTAAAAAAACCAATTTATTATGATGCTCTAAGGGGTAAACCATTGTAGCATCCGGACCTTGATCTGTCATTATTAAAAATACTAAAAAGTAATGGGCTATGCTCAAATAAAAAGTTGCGCCCGCTAAAAAATAACAACAGCGGTTATATATTTACTGCATGATTATTTCTGAAACTGACCTGATCTTAAATGCCGACGGCAGCACGTATCACCTTAATTTATTACCGGGGGATATAGCCGAAATGGTAATTTTAGTTGGCGACCAGGACCGTGTAGTACAGATAAGCAAACACTTTGATAGTATTGAATTACGTAAAGGGAAGCGCGAATTTATAACTAATACAGGCTGGCTGGGCAATAAAAGACTTACCGTGGTTTCTACAGGTATAGGTACGGATAATATTGATATTGTATTGAACGAACTGGACGCGTTGGTGAATATTAACTTCGCCACAAGGGAAATGAATCCAAACCTGCGGGTTTTAAATCTGCTTCGCATTGGTACATCGGGCGCGGTACAGGCCCATATCTCTGTTGACAGTTTGCTGGTGTCTGACTACGCCTTCGGCATGGATGCGTTGATGCATTATTATAAGCACACACCGGGCGCCGCTGGGCAAAAATTATTAGAGGCGTTTGCCGATATAGTACCTGCTTATAAACCTTACGTTACAGCAGCAGATGGCCTGCTTTTAGAACAACTTGCCGGCGGCCTGCCCAAAGGTATAACCGTTACCGCACCGGGATTTTATGCACCGCAGGGGCGTACGTTAAGAGCAGAGCCTAACACGCCCCAATTTTTAGATGTACTGAAAGATTTTGATCATTACGGTAAAAAAATCACTAATATAGAAATGGAAACTGCCGGCATTTACGGCCTTGCCCCCCTTTTAGGGCACCGCGCTATCTCATTTAATATCATACTGGCAAACCGTGCCACAAATACGTTTAGTAAGCAACCGCTACTTACGATGGAAAAATATATCGGGGAATTTTTGTCCCGAATTGCCTCATTATAAGCTACTTATTTTAATTTACTCCACATTTTTGAGTTGCCGAAAGTGATCACATATTTTTTATAGGGAAAAATGCCGCAACTGTAAGCATCTATAAATCAGGTTATTATTGTAACAATTTTAATACAATCAAATTTTGTTAGCGCCTATTTAGAACCATAAACAGTTAAGACGGCCTTTTTGCACGGTTTTTGAATATTTTCTATTCACACCGTAATTATTGCTTTTACTTATTAGCCTAAATACGCGCAGGAAAACTTTCACGCCATTATTTAGACTTCTGGGTTTTAATTAAAAAAAGTATAATGAAACTTACAGCAGAAAGACCGATAGTAGACCAATCCTGGAAAAGAGGATTACACTCACCCAAATTAATGAAAGGTGCAAACCTGGTGATCTTATGTGCGCTTGCGCTGATAATAATTATAGCGCTGGCTATGATACTATCGGGCACGTTGCAAAAAAGTTAAGAATAAGTAATTTATCTTCCTTTTTTTAGCATAAGTTCACTAATATATTTAACAGGCGCGCTGCCATAGCTCAGGAATTTTTCATTAAACTCTTTAAGCCTGTATTTATCGCCCATTTTCTTTTTATAGGCTTCGCGCAGTTCGGTAATCTCTTTAAAGCCGGTGTAATAGCTTGTTAGCTGCACGCTTGTTACACTTACCCGCTTCCATTTATTATCGGCCTCTGCCTGTTGTTGAAATGCTTCTTTAGTGAGCATTTTAATGGTTTGCTCTTTGGTCATGGTGCCTGTATGAATGCTGTAGTCTAAAATGGCATTACAAACCGAGCGCAGGTTCCATTTATACCACATGAGCATCATTTCGGGCTGATTATTGCCAAAGCCATTTTCGAGCATCATCTGTTCTGTGTAAACGGCCCAGCCTTCTATCATGGCCCCGTTGCCCAGAACAGACTTAATTAAGCTCGGCGATTTATTGGCGTATACCAGTTGTGTGTAATGGCCGGGGATGGCCTCATGAATACACAGTATCTGTAAAATATACTGGTTGTATTCGCGCAGGTAGCTTTCTGCGCGGTCGGGCGCCCAGCCGCTAAGGCTACCTACATTAAAATAGGTATTGCCGCCCTTGTCATACGGCCCCGGCGAGCTTACCGATGCCCCTGCAACGCCGGCCATGTATGCAGGCTCCTTGCGTACAACCAAAGGTTTGGTTGGGTCTATATAAAGCAGGTTTTTTTCTTTTACGAATGCTATGAGCTTTGGTATCTGCTGCTCTATTGCAGTTTGAAATTCATTGGGCCGTACATGTTTAGTGGATAGTGTATCTATCATCCTGCCTATTAGTTCAAGTGAATCTGATGGCATGGCTGCTTTACCAAAATATTTAGGCCAAAGCTGCCTGCTTATTTTAGCCATTTCGCGGTGCAGGTATTTTTTACGCTCTGTAGCTGCGTTAAACATCTGCTGCGGGGTTATAGCCGCCTGTATATCGTATTTAAATTTATCGTTATAAAGGTCTTTTCCAAGCCTAAAGCTTCGGCCCTTGTCATTCTTCATGCCTTTAAGCCAGGCTGCATAGCCTTTTATAGCTTCTGCAGATAGCCTTGCCCTTTCCAGCATTTTTTGCTTTTCTGCCTGGGGGATGGCCGTTTTCTTAAGCGAATCGGCAAAGTCTGTTTCAAACACCGAAACCCCTCCGCTATGCTGGTCTATGGCCAAGGCCGTCAATTCGGCAACAGGATTTTTTATTTGCTTTTGCGCTTCTTTATAATATGCCGGCACATTAAGCATTTTTTGATAAAAACTGCGCAAACGTTTGTCTAACGGCTCATATTTCTCATTAAGGATAAAGGCAAACGTGCCGATAACGTTATAGGCAGATGGGTTCCACTCATACGCCTTTTCCTGCTGTATGCTCCATTGCGTTTCCTGCATCTGATTTTCGATGAGATGAAAATCTATTTTATTGGCATCGGATAACTGGTTAAGATCATACCTGCCTAAAGAATCGAGTTGTTTTTTTGCAAAATTCACATCCTGCTGGCGGCTGTCGGCCGTTGGGACTATTAAAACGCTGTCATATTTATGGTAACCGTTTTGCGTAGCCCAATCGGGGTTATGCTTCCAAAGCTCGTCTAAAAAGCGGCCTTCGTATGCTACAAAGGCGGTGCTATCTTTTACAGAGGTGTTGGTAATGCTGCTATCTTTTTTGCAGCCGGTAAAAAACATAAAAGATGCGGCGGCTATCAAAACGTACTTATTCACGTGGCAGGGGTTTTAATTTATGATGGATAAACTTAAACATTTGCCGTAACTATATAAAAATAACGTGCAAATTGATAAAATGCCCTCTGTAACTTAATACGGCTTGTGTTGTTGTAAGCTCACAAATACCAAACCAATGAAAACCGACGAAGTAATCATAAACGAGCTTACTAACCTGCTGGGGGGCGGTAGCGCGCATGCAACTTTAAAAGAAGCCATTGCAGATCTCCCTGCAAACTTACGCGGCGCAAAACCTTATAACTTACCATATAGTATCTGGCAATTGCTGGAACATATCCGCATAACGCAATGGGATATGCTGGAATTTAGCCGCTACCCCAATCATAGATCGCCGAAATGGCCTGATGAATACTGGCCGAAAGAAGCATCGCCCGCCGATGAGCGTATTTGGAAAAATTCGATAAAGGAAATAGAAAAACAGCAGGAAGAGTTTATCGGGTTGCTTGAAACACAGGATATATATCAAAAGATCCCGCACGGCGACGGGCAAACCATTATGCAGGAAGCCCTGCAAATGGCAGACCACACCAGTTACCACACCAGCGAGATCATTATTATCCGCAGGTTACTAAATGCCTGGAAATAGTTTATTTAAGCTTATTAATAAATTCTAAAACAGCGGTCATAAATTCGGGCTTCAGCGGCAAATTGGGGTTGTTGTAGGTTGCCAGGTTTTTATCCCTGTCGGCGGGTGCATCTTTCAGAATGTGGTTCATTTCGGGTATCATGTCCAGTACCGCTTCAGATTTCGCCTTCTTTAATTTATCGGCATCTATTATACTAACCTGCAGATCTGTAGTGCCCTGAATAATTAACACCGGCACCTTTAATAACCTGATGGCACGTACAGGATCATAGCGCATCCACGACATAAGGTACGGCTGCACACTCGGCCTTGCAAGGCCGTAAAGCGACGCATCTACATTGTTTTGTACCTTCCCCTTGGCAAGGCTGTCTAAAATGGTCATGAAATGCAAGGCGATAAAATCGGGCTGAGATTTCATTTGTTCCTTAAGCACGGCATAAGCCGGCCGGCCCGCGCCTGCAACAGAAATATACCCGGTTATTGGCTGATTAATAGATGCCAGCATCCCAACTAAAGAACCCTCACTATGGCCCAAAACAAACACCTTAGAAAAACGCGGGTCGTCATGCAGTTGGTTTATCATCCGGTTGGCATCTTCAACGTAATCTTCTATTTTCAGGTCTTTCTCCTTTGTAACAGATGCGCTTTCTCCAACCAGCCGCTTATCGTACCGCAAGCTGGCAATGCCGTTTTTTCGCAAGGCCATGGCAATCATTTTATAGCTGTTGGTGTAAACACCTAATTGTGGTGTATTGCCATTACGGTCTGTAGGCCCCGAGCCGGCAATAATGAGCACTACAGGTATTTTTCCGCTCACATTCTCGGGCATGGTAAGCGTGCCCGATATTTCGCCGGCAAACAGCCCTTTTGATGTAAAATGCGTTTCCCCAAGTGTTGGGTCAACATTTAAGATTTGCGGCTCAGGCTGGCCTGCTATAACCTCATCTTTGTAATTATCAAATAATAAGCCTGCAAACTGGTTTGCAGCATTAATATTTACCTTCATGGCCAGGGTAGATTTTGCAAAATCGGCCTTATAAACCGCTACGCCATTGCTCATCCCCTTAAAAGTGGCCTGGTTAAGATCACCCAACTGGCTTTGAAGCTGTACAACCATAGCCTTATTTTTATCTATCGGCAATGCGGTTTTTACTTCGGGCGAAAACATGCTGAATATACTATCAGGCTGGTTTTTATTATAATAGGTTTTAAATTTGGCTACGGCCACTTTATAGCTAACAGGTTCCGTTTGTGCAAACAAGACCGAACTGTTTAGCGCTAAGCATAGGAGTAACAACCTTTTCATCGGCATAAATATTAAGCGGTGAAATTAAGCATAGTTAATTAATATTATGAAACTGAAATAATTGAGCAAAATTCATAAAAATGCCCTTTTTGATTAAAAAAATAGTAATATATTGTAACCAAAAAAATACAACTGCGTACAAAGCAGTTCATCACTAAACTTTTATACATAAATAGCACCCCGATAGCTGCTAAGGTTATACAGAGAATTAATGAAGGTAAGTTTTAATCGTTTTTTATTATCTGTATTATTTGCCGCCATTTACACTAATGCAAACGCGCAATTACTTTCTCTAAAAGGTAAAGTATTTGACGAGAATAATGCGGCAGCAGATGCTGTAACCATTTCTATCTTAAAATATTCAGATTCGTCACTTGTAAGATCCGTAATAAGCGATAAAACAGGCGAGTACCGTTTTCTGAACATCAAACCCGGTAACTACCTGGTATTGTTTAGCCAAATTGGCTACCACAAAGTTTTTAAAGGCCCGTTTCAAATTGCCGCAGACAGAACAACTATTGTTGATGCCGTAAAAATGGCGGTGCAGGGCCGCACTTTAGGCGAAGTTGTGGTAACCGACAGAAAGCGCTATATTGATGTAAGACCCGATAAAACAGTTTTAAACGTTGACCGTAATATCCTGGCCACAGGCACTTCGGTATTAAACGTATTGGGTAACGCACCGGGGGTAAAAATAAACAGCGGCGGCGATGTGCTATTAAGATCGGGCCAAAAAGCCCTGGTGATGGTTAATGGCAAGCAAATAAAATTAGAAGGGCCAGACCTGGCTTCTTTTCTGCAAAATTTTCAAAGCGCCGATGTTGAGCAGATAGAGCTTATACCAAATCCATCGGCCAAATATGATGCCGGCAGCGCAGGCGGCGTAGTAAATATTATTCTCAAAAAAGGAAGCAATTACGGTTTTAACGGCACATCTACCACCATGGTTGGTTATGGCAAATTTGGCAAGGCATCAAAAAACATTACCGGCAACTATCGCACTAATAAACTAAATATTTTTGGGGCCGCGGGCTATGGTTACGACGAAACATCGCACGCAATAACTACCGACAGGCAGATAAATGACCCGCGGCAAAGCTCTTTCGAAACCCGGTATTACAACACGCAAAAAACGCCCCGGCTTAATTACCGTATCGGCGCCGATTTTTTTATCGACTCCTTAAACACCATTGGATTTTTGGTTTATGGCAGCGCATTTGTAAGCCGTTTCGACAGGCAGACCGATACGCGTTTGTTTAGGAATAATATTTTAGATTCAACACTGAGTACCATATCAAATCTTAAGCGATATACCAGCACTACTGAATGGAATATTAATTATGCAGGTATAATTGCCCATCACCAAACGTTAAGTGCCGATGTGGATATTGCGACCAATTTTCGGCGGGTTTACGAAACCTTGAATACCGAACAAATGGCGAGCGGCTTTTTCCCGGCAACGGCCATGCCGCCTTTGGCGAGCAGTGTGCTAAACAATACCGCGCCTACACGCAATATAAATCCTGCCTTTAAAATAGACTATTTGAACATCATCTCAAAAACTTTCAGGCTTGAGGCAGGGATTAAAGGAAGCAGGGTAAACACGGATAATTTTCAATACTTTAATGTCTTACAAAATAATATATTAATTCCTTATGCCGACCTTAGCAGCCATTTCCTATATAAGGAAAATGCAGGTGCAGCCTATGTAAATATTTCACAAACCATTGGTAAGTTTAGTTATAATGCCGGCCTGCGTTTTGAGGCCATAAGTTCTGATGCCAATGAGGTTTCTGTAAACCAGGGTGTTAAAAGAACGTATGATAATTTGTACCCGTCGCTACAGGCCATTTATAAATTGAAAACCAGCCAGCTTATTTTTGAATATAATCGCAGGCCAACATTGCTTAACTATGCAATAGTTAACCCTATTGTTACCTATCTGGATGCTTATAACTATGTTGCGGGCAACCCATATTTACAACCTCAATACACCAGTCATTATCAGCTTACGTATTTTAAGCCGTCGGTTTTAAAGGCGTATCTGTATGCGGAGTATGTATCTAATTTCTTTAATTTCGCCTATTTTACTCAAAACGATGCTACTAAGGTATTAACCAGTACCCGCACTAATTTCAGATCGTATAACACAAAGGGTGTGAATATTGACGTACCCGCCAAACTGGCAAATTGGTGGAATATTGACTTTAATGCCGATGTATCCTACCAGCGGGTGCGCGATTATAATAACCTGATAGATAAGGGCACACAAGACATTGTACTTAGCCTGGATCATGACTTCGCCATAAATAAAGTTTTCACAGCAAATATTCATTCCAGGTTTGAATCTGCAACCTTTTACGGTATATCGGCCCTGAGACCTGTTTTTAGCACAAGCACCGGGATTAGTGCCCGTATAAGCAGGGTAAGTTCGATCACTTTTAGTGCTTCAGATATTTTTAACACAGACCGCGACCGTTACAATATCAATTTCGCGAACTTAAATATCATGAGTGTCGACAAAAAAGAAACGCAGGTTTTTAAGCTTACTTATGTGGCGCGCTTTGGCAAAAGGTCTGTAAAGGCACAGCGGAAACACAGCAATAGTAACGAAGACGAAATAAAGCGGATGAACGCTCCTTCTATTTAACCGGCGCTCCCGGTAAAAACACCCGCAATTATAATGGCCAGCACAATAAGCGTAATGGCCAGGTATAGCCAATCCCTTTCCAGAATAAAGCCGAATGCTGAAAATATCACACGTACAACCGGTGTAGCGATGAGTAATATAATGCCGGCCTGTATAATGGCACGGCCGCGAAAGGTAATAATACCGTGAATAATGCCGGGGAGGGTATGCACAAACTCGGGAACGCCTTTAAAATCGCGGTAATCTGCAATATTATTACCATGCCGGTGAATATATACCAGCCCCCCAATAAAAACCACGATCATAGACAGAAAAACGCCGGTACGCAGCACCCAGCCTAAAATAACCTGCATGTTAGCATCTTTAAATATTGCTTTTGCCGCCATTATACTCTCCCGCTTAAGCCTTTATAGATCATTTCAATTGCCAGGATAGTTACAATAATTGCAAACATCCACCTCAGCCAGCCAGTAGAGTTGGCATGCACCAATATTTTAGAGCCGGTTAGCGCGCCCAGCAACACTCCTATTACCACCGGCATAGACAGACCGGGGTCTATATAACCGCGCTGCAAGTATACCACTGCACTTGCCGCAGCGGTAACACCTATCATAAAATTGCTGGTAGTAGTTGATACCTTAAAAGGTACGCGCATTATGCTATCCATGGCCACCACTTTAAGTGAGCCGGAGCCGATGCCCAATAGGCCCGATATAACGCCCGCAAAAAGCATCATCAAAAAACCCCACCCCACTTTACGCACGCCATATTTTACAACACCATCTTGCGTGGGGTAAGTTCCGTTCAGTTTTAGTTTTTGTGCCCAGGGGTCTTCATCCTGCAAGATCACTTCAGATTTTTTTCGCAGCGACATGAAGGCCGAAAATATGAGTATCACCCCAAAAATAATGGCAATAACAGGCGCATGTATAACCAGCGCCAGCAAAGCGCCAACCAACGCGCCGGCGGTGGTGGCAATCTCCAGGAACATGCCTATACGTATATTTGTTATCCCTTCTTTAACATAGGCCGCCGCCGACCCGGACGACGTTGCAATAACCGAAACCAGCGATGCGCCTATTGCGTAATGGATATTTACGCCAAGCCCTATTGTAAGCAAAGGAATAATAATTACCCCACCACCAAGGCCTGTTAATGAGCCAAGCAAACCGGCAAAGTAAGCCCCTACCAATATAATTAATGTAAAAACTATTATAGACATTCTGGTATGGGCATATCGAATTGCTAAAGTAACAATACTTTTAAGCGTACGCCTTTTGTAACGGTAATTTTAGTAACTATTTAAACAGAAATAATTACTTTAAGCGTTTATACTGTGATATGAAAATTAAGTTTTGCCTGTTTATTGCCGCACTTTCTATGTGCGGTGCTTCTGTTGCCCAAAGTAAACTGGCAGCCAATATGTTTTTGCGCAAGCTGCCAAACGGCCTGGATGTTTTGGTGATAGAAGATAACAGCGTGCCATTGGCTACCGTGATGATAACCTGCAAAAACGGCTCGTTTACAGAAACACCTAAATTTAATGGGCTTAGCCACTTATACGAACACATGTTTTTTAAGGCCGATAAAGACTACCCTACCCAAACAGATTTTATGAACAGGGTAAGTGAACTTGGGATAGACTTTAACGGATCTACTACTTTCGAAAATGTGAATTACTTTTTTACACTGCCCAGCGCCAATTTAAAGCCGGGCCTTGAGCTGATGAACAGCTCTATCCGTTACCCGTTGTTCGATCCGCAGGAAATGGCAAGGGAGAACGTTGTTGTAGATGATGAATTTCAGCAGCATGAATCGAACCCCGCGTTTGCACTTATAGATGCAATGGACCACCATATGTGGGGCGACCTGTATAGCCGTAAAAACCCAACCGGCGACCATAGGGTTATCCGTGCGGCAACGCCCGCTTTGATGGATTCGATCAAGAATAAATACTACTTCCCCAATAATAGTTTATTAACCATTGCCGGCGACGTTGCGCACGAAGCCGTGTTTACAGAAGTGGCACAATTATTTGGCAGCTGGCAGTCGTCGGGTTTCGATCCGCTTACAAAATGGCCTATACCCGAGTTTAAACCCTTAACAAAAACGGAGTATTTTGTAGTTAAATCGCCGATTGCTACTGTGCCTATTATACAAATGGAATGGTTTGGGCCCGATACCCGGCATGATGTACAAGCTACCTATGCGGCAGATGTATTTTCGTTCATACTGGATCAAAACTCGTCGAAACTTAGTCGCGCCTTAACGCAATCGGGATTGGCGCAGCAAGTTGAATTTGGCTATTTAACATTAAGCCACACCGGGCCGATAACGCTTACCGTTGTGCCCAACCCCAACAAAGTTGAGGCCTGCATGACCGAGATAAAGCGCCAGATAGCCATGTGGGACAACCCCGACTATATTACCACGGCGCAGCTGGCAACCGCTAAACGCAAATTAGAGATAAAGCAAACCCAGGAGGCCGAGGTAACCAGCGATTTTACACAAGTACTCTCATTTTGGTGGTCGTCTGCATCGTTAGATTATTATACCACCTATAATGAAAACCTGCAAAAGATGACAAAGGCCGATCTGCAAAATTATGTACGCAAATATATTAAAGGTAAACCTTATGCCGCCGGCCTGTTAATTAACCCAAATATGGAGCAGCAAATTGCGCCTGCCAGGTTTTTTACCGTAGCTACTGCCTTATAATTTAGTTGTTATATAAGTGTGCTTTTCACGCTAACCGTCTAATTAAATCTTTGTTATTGGGATATTGCGCCGCCAGTTCGTCTGCGGATGCTATTTCAAATTCGGCAAAGTCAAACCCCGGCGCTACTGCACAGCTTACTAATGTAAATCCTGAATGACCTGCAACTTCTGCCGCGAACCACAAGTTGGCTGTGACCACGAGCGACAAAGCACCGGTTTCTAAGTCTGAAAGTTCGAAGGTTTGTAAATTACCATCGGCATCTATTACATAAATGTTCAACGGTTTGCCTTTATGAAAATACCATATCTCGTCTGACCGGATGCGATGAAAAGCCGAATTATCTTCATTCTCCAGCAAATAGTAAATTGAAGTACAGGCCGATCTGATTGCGTGGTCCGTAGTGCGCTGAATTAAAGTATTAGAACGGATGGTTTCTTTGTAAAAACCACCTTCGGGATGCGGGTGCATGTTTAGTTTGTTGATCCAGTAAGCGGCAGTGTTATCCATATTTGTGAAAACTTCTGAATGACGGATATGTTATTTTAAATACTAAATTATAGAAACCATGGACAAATTAGAATTAAAAGGCGGCTGGAACGAATTGAAAGGGAAAATAAAACAAGCCTACGGCGACTTAACCGACGATGATCTGACCCACGAAGATGGTAAAGACGAAGAAACGCTTGGGAAACTTCAACAAAAAACCGGTAAAACCCGCGAAGAACTGGTTAGCTGGATCAATAGTTTATAAAGATGTCGAATTTCGGTCCCGATAGCTATCGGGATCGATTTCGGATTTTAGGAGAAAAGCCACTTTGACAGTTATCAAAGTGGCTTCTTATTTCATTATGTCATTGCGAGTGATAGCCCGGCAATCTCGTAGTATGTTTCTTATAACGGCTAATCGGGCGACGAGATTGTTTCGTACGTCGCTATGACAATTATTAATTTTTTATAATACATTTTGTTTCAGCAATAATTTTATCTGCAATATCCTCATTAACAGGGAATAACGGTAAACGTAATGTATCCCCGCAAATATCTAAATATTTTAGTGCGGTTTTAACGCCGCCCGGGCTGCCATCTGCAAACATGAGGCGGGTAAACTCAATCAAATCATAATGACCCTGTTGTGCCTCTTTGAATTTGCCGGCAAGGCACAGATTAACCATATCTGAGCATTGTTTAGGCAAGGCATTGCCAACTACAGAAATCACACCTATAGCCCCCATCGCAATCATTGGAAAAGTTATAGGATCATCGCCCGAGATCATTACAAACGCTTCGGGCTTATCGCGCATGATCTGGTTTAGCTGGTCAAAATTACCCGATGCTTCTTTAGTGCCGATTATATTTTTGAAATCGTGTGCCAGTTTAACAGTTGTTTCTGCAGTTATATTACTGCCGGTACGGCTTGGTACGTTGTACAACAACACCGGCAGCGGCGAACTTTCTGCAATTGCCTTGTAGTGGTAATATATGCCGTTTTGGTTCGGCTTATTATAATGCGGGCTTGCCGATAAAATAGCATCATATCCTGCATTGTCGAACGCGTTTATTTGCTCAACAACATCGTGTGTATTGTTATTGGCTATACCGGCCACAAGCGGCACACGGCCGTTATTAATTTCGGCAGTATACGCCCAAACCTTTTTCTTTTCTTCCCTGGTTAAAGTAGCGCTCTCGCCGGTTGTGCCTAAAGAAACCAGGTAGTTAATGCCGCCATCAATCAGGTAATTAATTAATTTTTTAAGCGCCGGATAATCAACCTGTCCGCCTGTATCAAAAGGGGTTACCATGGCCACCCCGGTGCCGTAAAATTTATTCATGGTTTATTAAATAATCTGCAAATGTGCAGATGTGCAAATGTGCAGATTTTTTGAAGAATGCCATTTCGAAATTTAAGATCATTTGCCCGTTAGCCTAAAGAGTGAATAATGCGTGATAGATTGAGTTTATTATCGTAATCTGTTAATAAATAACAGACCCGCTGAGACTATCCGTTACTACCACTTTAGCGCTGCT
Organism: Mucilaginibacter sp.; assembly: GCA_965277245.1. GTDB lineage: Bacteria > Bacteroidota > Bacteroidia > Sphingobacteriales > Sphingobacteriaceae > Mucilaginibacter. The sequence continues at coordinate 263,213 of OZ255719.1, read as the reverse complement.
GCCTCTTACTACCATCTATGAACCATGAATTATCCACCAAAGTATCCACCCGTTTCTCTACATCGGGGTCTTTTACCAGCTCTGGTGCATGATGGGGTTTAATACGGGCATCTATAATAAGCGGGCCATGGCAGCCCCAATGCTTATGATCTGTAAAACTGTTAATCCCAAAAATATCATACGATGGGTTACTGCGGGTAAAAGTAACCCACACCAAGTTGTTGACAGTTGCTGCCGTAAACTCCGCATCGTCGCACAAAATCATTAAAGGCAATCCGCTTAACTGCTGGTTTTTAAGCTGCTCGTTAAGTTGGCTAATTTGTTTATCAGTATCCGGCTCTGATGTATACTTAGGAGCAGTAACAGTAAGCACACCGGGCATTGCCAATTTATGGCCCGCAAATATAGGGGGTAAAAGAAAGTTTGGTGGCAACTTCGTCCACAGCGTCCTTATCGCTGCCCCAGCTACTGCTACTGCTACTTTACTGCCACTGTTCAGTCCGTTGCCGCTATAATCAAGCGTATCTATAGTAGTTTTTGTATAAAAATGCAGGTCGCGCGTTAGATTGACGCGTTCTAAAACGTGTTGTAGAAATGCCTCGATGTTATTTACATCAAGCGCCGGATCATCGTCTTGCGCAGCAACAAACAGATACTTAGCAAGGCTCAACTGGTTTTTACCAAGAATATGGTTGGCGATGGTTAATATTTCCTGGGGTTTGCGTTCTTTAATATAGGGAGTATACCGTTCGCTGCCGATAGCGAATAATAAGGGGTGTACACCTGCGGCGTCAACCGCATTAACAGCGTGCAGGCCCGGTATCTCCTTTGGCAAGGCAGAGCCCGTTATCTCATGTATGAGCGCGCCAAAGCTGGTATCTTCCTGCGGGGGGCGGCCAACTACAGTAAACGACCAAATGGCATTTTCTTTATGGTAAACGTTATGCACCTTCATAAGCGGGAAGGGATGCTTTAAACTGTAATAGCCCAAATGATCGCCAAAAGGGCCTTCGGGTTTATTTTCGTGCGGCATCACCGTTCCGGTTATCACAAAATCGGCATCGGCAGAAATACAAAAACCTTCGGGATCATAAAAATAACGGAAACGACGGTTACCGAGTGCGCCGGCGAAAGTCATTTCTGATAAACCCTCGGGTAGTGGCATAACCGCGGCAACCGGGTGCGAAGGCGGCCCGCCCACAAATATACTCACCTTTAAAGGCCTGCCTTTAGCATTGGCTTTGGTTTGATGGATGCCGATGCCACGATGGAGCTGGTAATGCAAACCGATCTCTTCGTTCTGAATATAATCGTTACCGCCAAGTTGGATACGGTACATACCCAGGTTGGCATTCATAATGCCCGGCTTGTCCATATCTTCCGTATAAACCTGTGGCATGGTTACAAAAGGGCCGCCGTCCATAGGCCAGTTTACAATTTGGGGTAACTCGCTGATGGTGATTTTAGTAAAATTACTAATGTTGCCGTTGCCGATCTTCATTGGCAGGGCAGATAAGGCCGTGAGCGCCACGTTAGCATACTTTAACGGCGATTTAATGGCTTTTAGCGGGTCGTTCTTTAAATCAACCAGCGTTTTGATCTTGTCGAGCGTATCCCGAAAAATAAATTCAGAGCGTTTGAGCGTGCCGAATAAATTAGACAGGGCCGGGAATTTACTGCCTTTCACATTTTCAAAAAGCAAGGCAGGGCCCTGGTTTTCATAAACCCGCAGGTGAATTGCTGCCATTTCGAGATAGGGATCAACCTCTTCCTTTATCCGGATGAGATGACCATGTTTCTCGAGGTCGGCAATGCAGGCTTGTAAAGTTTTATAACCCATAGGTGTAAATTTCGGCAACAGTTATAAGACTTGTCATTGCGAGCAATAGCGCGGCAATCTCGCAGCAGGTGAGTTTTTGAGCGGACAAACATGCAACGGGATGCTTCGTACCTCGCAATTACAATTTTACTACTACGCTAAATCTATTTCTTTTGCAAGGTAAACATCCTGTATGGTGTGTACAAATTCAACGCCCTCGGCAAAGGGGCGCTGGAAAGCACGACGGCCAAGTATCAAGCCCGAACCACCTGCGCGTTTGTTGATCACCGCATTTTTTACAGAATCTGCCAGGTCGCTTGCGCCTTTGGATTCCCCACCCGAATTGATCATACTTGCACGGCCCATGTAGCAATTTGCTACCTGGTAACGGCACATATCAATCGGGTGATCGGATGTTAGCTCACTGTACATCAACGGATCGGTTTTGCCGAAACCTATAGTTGTAAAACCGCCGTTAACGTCGGGCATTTTTTGCTTAATAATATCGGCCTGTATAGTTACGCCAATGTGGTTGGCCTGGCCGGTTATATCGGTTGCGGTTTCATAGTTTATGTCGCCTTTTTTAAACTCATTATTGCGCGTATAGCACCACAACACGGTAGCCATGCCTAATTCGTGCGCGCGTTCAAATGCTTGCGCCACTTCAATTATTTGCCTGTCGGATTCTACAGAGCCAAAATAAATGGTAGCGCCGATGGCGGTTGCCCCTAAATTCCAGGCGTCTTCTACCGAACCAAACATGATCTGATCATACTTGGTTGGGTAAGTTAAAAGTTCGTTATGGTTTATCTTTACAATGAACGGTATTTTATGCGCATACTTTCTTGCTACGATGCCCAGATTACCAAATGTAGTTGCCACCGCGTTAGAACCACCTTCCATGGCGAGTTTAATGATGTTCTCAGGATCAAAATATATGGGGTTCTTGGCAAATGATGCGCCTGCTGTGTGTTCTATGCCCTGATCAACCGGTAATATCGACATATAGCCGGTTCCTGCCAGCCTGCCGTGATTATGGATGGCGGCCAGGCTCTTTAAAACCTGCGGGCTGCGGTTACTTTCTATAAATATCTTATCAATAAAATCGGGAGCGGGTTTGTGCAAGATATCTTTCGAAAACGTTTTGCTCTGGTGGTCTAAGTAGTAAGCGGCGTCTTTGCCTAACAGTTCGGTAATTTTTTGGTACGACATGGCTAAATATTATTGGGTAACATACACAACGCGTATCATCGGGTAAGGTTGAATAAAAATGTGGTTACAGTGTAAGATATTTATTTAGAAGGTATTGTAATGCGCGCAAAGGCTTGCTATTTTTATACACCAATTTAATTATAAGCCATGAAACCACTAATTGTACTGGTGTCGGTTTTTGCACTATGCATGTTATATACGTACACCTTTAATGCACGCGAAAATCTTTATTTAAGCGGCCGGTTGGCGCTGTGTATCATGTTGCTTTTTACATCGCTCGCTCATTTTGTGTTTATGAAAGGCATGTTACTGATGGTGCCGCCCTTTATTCCCGTCACGATAAAAAATTTAATGGTAACCATTACGGGGATCATAGAAATTGTGGGTGCCGCAGGCATTATGATCAATGAAACCAGGGTAATTGCGGGTTATTTGCTAATTGCGTTTTTTATTGCGCTATTCCCTGCAAATGTGTATGCTACCCAAAGGCGTGTTAATATGGAGCAGGGCGATTTTAGCGGGCCGGGGATGTATTACCTGTTTTTTAGGGTGCCGCTACAATTATTTATTATTGCATGGACTTATTACTTCGCTATAGTGCATCCTTATCCGCATTGACGACATCGGCATATTTACTGTATATAATCAATTTTAAAGTTAGATTGTTGCTTTATAACACAAAGGGCAATATTTACATTACTAAATGAAATTGTATATAAATTTGGGTGTTTAAAATTCCGTTTGATAGATAATGTTTCTGCCCATTTTGGCTCAACGTCTTGTCCGTTTATAATTGGGTCAGAATCGGTCTTTAATATCAATTTTTTAAATTGTCTTTGACACCTTGCAGTTAAATATTTCTTTCGAAGTTTCACTAAAGAGTGCTCAAAGTTATGTCCTGGCTCAGTGAAGAAGAATGCTGACAAATATCCTTTGTAAAACGTAGAAAGCATAGAAATTGACTGCTTGTCTTTTGAGTTTAAGCTTTGTGCCTTTGAAGCGGACACTGCTATTGTTAAAATAAAAACAAAAACAACTTTTTTCATATCATCCCTGACCTCATTAATGTACAGCTGTACTAAACGCCTCGTTAGCCGCAGCTGCTAATTTGGGGTCTCCTAAATAAACCCACCTGATGCCGTTTATATAAGTGGTGAGCGATCCATTGATCTGGTCTACCGTTACTTTGTCGAGCATTTCTGGTAATCTTTCTGCCGACTCCCAGCCACCATTTATTTCGGCCATGCCGAGGTTTGATGTTATGGCGCCTGAACCTTGCTGTTTGATGTAGTTGGAGGTGATAAAGCTGCCCTTTAAATATTTTAATCCTTCATCTGATATCCCTAACGCTTTCACCCTGCTTAACACCCTTACCATAGCTTCTACCGCTTGCTTTGGGTCATTAGTGCTCACATGCATGTTTCCGTAAGCCATCAACGAGCTAACCGCCGACGCACCGGGATCATAAGACAAATTCAGTTGGGTGCGCAACTCGTTAAATAGTGAGCCACCTAATGCAGATATAGCCAGTCGGTAAGCTAAGAAATTCGGGCTGTCGACGGGGGGCGCGTTAAACGCGGCACTGATATAATTCGTAGCCAGTTGTTTACTCTCCACATCCAAATGGTTTTCTGTCCAGACGGGTAGTTTCACAGCGGGGGCTATATAAGGTTTTGCAGGAAGCGAGGCGAATGATTCCCTTACCTTTTGCTCTACCTGCGCACGGGTAATGTTACCTGCCACCACGATGAACATGCGGTTCTTGTTAACCAGGCCGGTATAATATTTGTTAAGATCGGTGGCAGTGATGGCATTTAAGGTTTGGGTATTACCATCGGGGTCGGTTGCGTATGGTGTACCTGCAAATGCGTATTTTATCAACAGGTCTTCTATATGCGTGTCGGGATCGCCTTGCTGGGCGCTCGCCTGGGTTATCATCTTATTTTTTAAAAGCGCTACCTCATTCGGGGCAAAAACGGGGTTGTTAACTGCTTCGGCAAACAAGTTCCAGCCTTCGTCGAAATATTGTTTCACACAATCCATTCCAATATTTCCGTAGTCATGGGTTGATGAGCCGCCAATGTCTATCCCGTACTCGTCGCCAATATCACGGAAAGTATTTGCCGCATACTTTTTAGTGCCGCATTGTGTGGCCGCCTTTAATGCAAAACTTTCTATACCTGCCTGCGATGCCGTATAATTATAAACGCCGCCGCGGAAGTACATCCGTACACTGATCACATCCTTTACGGTAGGCTTAAAGATCACTTTTAACCCGTTCACAGTAAATGAAGTGGCGGTACGGGTTGAGACTGTTTGGGCGTTTGCGGCAAAAAGGCAAAATGTAAATATGAGGGTGATTAACTTTTTCATTCCCGACGGGTGTTTTGACAATTAAATATAAGAAAACAGATGTTCACATACTGGTCTTTTTATAAGCGGCAACATGCCTGTTGGGGGTTAACGCCACTGGCAAAACGGTAATAGTGCCAACTAATGCAATTTTACCGGTATAGCATTGCCAGTTATCAAAAGCCCCCTTTTCGAAACTGATATTTGGCGGCGGGCAGGTACCTTGCCCCCGGCAATTTAATGATAACGTAGCGAAATAATAACAATGATATATTTACGAAGGACGCCCAATAAAATTCCTCCTTATTTAAAACAATCTGTTTTGCTATAAATAATGTTCTGAATAATCATTAACATCAGCGGTTTATCCAACAATACTTTACCCGTACAACACCACATCCTTAAACCCCGGCACAATCCGTTTCTTGCTGGCCTGCTCATAAGCGTAAGCCATGGCGATAAGCTGCGGCTCGTACCAGGCGGTGCTAAAGAAAGAGAGGCCTATAGGCAAGCCGTGGCTGCTGCCCATGGGCACGGTAATATGCGGGTAACCGGCCATTGCTGCCGGGCCCGAAAATGAGAAGCCCGAACCATAATCGCCGTTTACAAGGTCTATACAGCCCGCAAACCCATTCGTGGGCCCTATAATGGCATCCAGCTGGTTTTCTTTTAATACCGTATCAATGTATCCCTGTATCTGGGTGGTTACTTTGGCCAACGCTTCCAGATATTCTTTACTGTCGAGCCCGCCACGTGCCTGCGATGCTTCCAGGGTTTCCTGTTTAAAAAACGGCATGGCAGCTGCCGCGTTCGCCTTGTTGTAGGCAATAATATCTTCGAGTGTTTTTGATTTGGAATTAGCAGTTGCCAGGTATTTATTCAGCCCATCTTTAAATTCGTATTGCAGCACTATAGTTTCGGCATTGCCTATCTGGCGGGTGAGTTTTAACAGTTCAATTTCAACAATTGTAGCGCCCTTGCTTTTCATCAGGTCCATAGCCTCGTGGAGCGCACTTAACATGGCCGGGTTGCCTTGCAGGGCAAGTTTTTCTATACCCAGGCGTTTGCCTTTTAAATTGCCGGCATCTAAAAATCCGGTATAGTCTTTTTCGGCCTTTCCGCGGCTGGTTTCGGTGGCTTTGTCTTTAGGGTCTATGCCGGCAATGGCGCTTAGCATGGTCGCGGCATCGGCAACGGTGCGCGCCATTGGCCCGGCGGTATCCTGGGTTATAGAGATGGGTATAATTCCCGTGCGGCTAACCAGGCCAACGGTAGGCTTTATACCAACCAGTCCGTTTACAGACGATGGTGAAACCACAGATCCGTTAGTCTCTGTGCCTATACCAATCACGCAAAGGTTTGCAGACACTCCCGCCCCCGTGCCCGAGCTTGATCCGCTTGGCCCGCGGTCTAACACGTATGGGTTTTTAGTTTGCCCGCCCCGGCTGCTCCACCCGCTTGTAGACCTGTCGGACCGGAAATTAGCAAATTCGCTCAAATTGGTTTTACCAAGGATGACCGCCCCCGCTTCGCGCAGCAGCTTCGCAATATGAGCATCTTCCGCCATGACGTTATCAGCCAGCGCCAGCGACCCTGCCGTGGTGTGCATGCTGTCGCCCGTGCTGATGTTATCTTTTATCAATACAGGTATCCCATGCATGGGCCCCCGCACCTTGCCGGCTGCACGCTCTCGGTCCATGGCTTCGGCAATGCTTAAGGCATCGTTGTTCAGTTCTATTACCGCATTAAGTTTGGGGCCGCTCTTATCCACAGCCTGTATACGTTTCAGGTACATTTGGGTAATGGCCTTTGAGGTAAGCTGCTTGCTTTGCATCCGCTGTTGTAGTTCGGCAACGGTAACCTCACTTAATTCGAAGTCACCTTTTAGTGCAATTGCATTTGCTTCTGACACCGCAACCGGTTTGCCCGCTGATGCCGACGATACCAAAGTGCCAAAGGTTAAACCTGCCAATGAACCTGTTTTTAGAAAGCTTCTGCGCTGCATAGGGAAAGAATTGAATTATGGCTTAATTTAAAAGAATTTTATAGGAAGTTGAGATTTTAGATTAAAATACCAATTTCCTGACCTCATACCTCCGAATTCTCTCACTTTTCGCGCTTTCACGGTAAATCCCTATCTTCACCGCCCGAAAATAAGTTTACAAATATGAAATTGTTAGCAGGAAAAACTGCCCTCGTTACCGGCGCTTCTAAAGGCATTGGCCGCATGATAGCTCAAAAATTTGCCGAGCAGGGTGCCAACGTTGCATTTACCTACCTTTCGTCGGTAGAAAAAGGACAGGCACTTGAACAAGAATTGCAAGCTTTTGGCACACAGGTAAAAGGTTACCGGTCCGACGCATCGAAATTCGACGAAGCTGACAAATTGATCAATGATATCATTACCGATTTTGGCACACTGAATGTCGTAGTAAACAACGCCGGGATCACCAAAGATAACTTGTTGCTGCGCATGAGCGAAGAGCAATGGGACGATGTGATGAATACCAACCTGAAATCTGTATTTAACGTTACCAAAGCGGCAGCTAAAATAATGATGAAGAACCGCGCCGGCGCATTTATTAATATAAGCTCTGTTGTAGGTGTTGACGGCAACGCCGGGCAGGCCAATTATGCGGCCTCTAAGGCAGGTATTATCGGTTTTTCTAAATCGATGGCTAAAGAGCTTGGGTCCCGTAATATCCGCACTAATGTGGTGGCCCCGGGGTTTATCCGTACTGAAATGACCGACGTACTTGACCCTAAAGTAGTTGAGGGCTGGACGGCTGGCATACCACTAAAACGCGGCGGAGAAACTACAGAGGTTGCCGATGCCTGCGTTTTCCTGGCGTCAAACATGGCATCATATATTACCGGCCAGGTTTTGAATGTTGATGGAGGGATGTAGATTAGTAATGAATTTGTAGTTGCGAAAGCAAGTGACAAAATTTCAGATCAGCGATAAAATATTAACAATGGCTGCCGAACGCGGGGCTGATAAAACCATATGCCCGAGCGAAGTAGCACGGGCATTGTTTGTTAACGGCTGGCGCAGCCACATGGATGATGTAAGGGCAGCGGCTGTAGACTTGCAGCACTCTGGCCTGGTAACCATTACCCAAAAAGGCAAACCGATTGATACTGGGCTTATCAAGGGGCCTGTTCGTATCAAAATCGTTTAAGGCCCTTCATTCCGTCCCCGGAGGGGCGTAGGAATGTGCAATAGTGGGGTAGGTTCCAGCATAAAGTATATACTGCATTACCCCTTCGCCCTTTAATATGTTTTTTGCACTTTGCAGGCATCGTATCACGTTAAACGTATAACGTAATACATCAAACTAATGCTGCTTTTATTTTCAATAAGCTGGGGTACCGTTACGGGCTGGTGGTTGCCGGTTTGTATTTTGGCAGGCGTATTTTATGCCTGGCTAATGTACAGGCAACCCCTCAATTTAAGCAACAAATTAAGGTTGATACTGGCCTTATTACGTGCTCTGGCTGTTACAGTGGTTGCTCTCATGCTGCTATCGCCGTTGGTAATATCTGTTAATTACCAGCCGCAAAAACCACTGGTGCTCATCGCACAGGATAACTCAGCATCCATAGAAAAGTTTAATCCAAAAAGCATCAGCCTGAAACAAGTTACCGCCGATCTCGATAAGCTTAAACAAACGTTAGGCGATCAGTACGACGTTCGGGAATTCCACTTCAGTAAAACCCTGCAAAACGGCTTAACTAATACTTTTAACGGCGGGCAAACCGATATCTCGTCGGCATTACACCAATTGAATGAACAGTATGTGAACCAGAATATCGGCGCGGTTATATTGGCATCAGACGGCCTCTATAACCAGGGCGCCGGCCCGCTTTATGAAGCGAGGAATCTTAAATCAAGTATTTATACGGTTGCGCTTGGCGACACCGCCATTCGGCGCGACCTGCTCATCAGTAATATCAATTACAATAAAACGGCGTTGCTTGGCAATGATTTTGTGGTAGCAGTAGCTGCCGAAGCATACCTGAGCAATGGCGAAAATTTGCAGTTAACGGTTGCAGAAGATGGCAGGCAGGTTGCCGCTAAAACCATTGCCATAGAAACCAACAACTGGCATAAAACCATGCCGCTGAAGCTGACCGCCGATAAAAAAGGCCTGCACCGGTTTACATTTAGTATTGCACCGGTTAAGAATGAGGTATCCGTGCAAAATAATACAGAAACAGTATACATTGAAGTGCTTGACGCGCGGCAAAAGATCCTGCTGATCTATAATGCCCCTCATCCGGATATTGGCGCCGTGAAGCAATCCATAGCTACCAACCGAAATTATGAGTTAAAAGCCATTGGTATTGCCGACCTTCCTTCTGTTAAATTGAGCGATTATAATTTGCTTATTTTACACCAGGTACCAACGGCGGGCAATACTCTTCTACAAAAACAACTGGTGAACGGCAATTTACCGGTTTGGTTTATGGCCGGGGCGCAAACCAATGTACCCGATCTTGACCAGCAGCAAAAAACGGTGCAGATAAGTGCCAATCATGATGATAACCAGGAAGTATTTGCGCTCCCGCAGCCCGACTTTTCGGCATTTACATTAAGCGATTCAACTTTAAAAAAGATAAACCTGCTCCCGCCTCTGCTGGCGCCTTTTGGTACATATGCTGTTGGGGCGGGCGCATCGGTATTGTTCAGGCAAAAGATTGGCACCATACCTACCACATACCCGCTGCTGGCTTTTTTAGATGATCATGGCAGACGCTCTGCCGTACTTGCCGGCGAAGGTTTATGGCGCTGGCAGCTGGCCGAATATCAAACTTATAGCAATCACAATGCGCTGGACGAGCTCGTTTCGCAAACGGTGCAATACCTAACTGCCAACGCTTCCCGCCAGCGATTTAGGGTTTATGCGGGTAAGTCTGTTTTTGAAGAAAGCGAGCATGTGTTGCTTAATGCCGAACTTTACAACGAGGCGCTGGCGCTTACCAACACGCCCGATGTTAAACTCGAGCTGAAAGAGGCAGGGGGTAAGAATTACAGTTACCAGTTTAACCGCGAAGGGCAGAGCTACCAGCTGGATGCCGGCGTGCTTGCTCCCGGCGATTATACCTATACGGCCACCACGCAAACCGGCAAACAACAACTAAGGGCAAGCGGGCAATTTGGCGTTAAAGCTATAGACCTTGAGGCGAGGCAAAGCACGGCAAACCATGCATTGTTAAGAAGCTTGGCTAAAGAGTCGGGCGGGGAAATATTACAGGCTAATGAAATTTTTAAACTGGCCGATCTGATCCGCAAAAACGATAACATTAAAACGATAGTAAACGAAGACCGCCACTATACTGAACTGATTGACGTAAAATGGGTGTTCGTACTAATATCGTTGCTGCTATCGGTCGAGTGGTTTTTGAGGAAAAGGGAAGGAGAAGTATAGTTATCAAACACCTTTTTAATACAAATAAAAGTAACAACGTGAGGCAATCTCATTACGGTTTATACAATATAGCTACGAGCGTGCATCGTACCTCGCGGTGACATCGGATCTTTAAATTTGTCGTCCTGAATGTAACGAAGGATCTTCTGCGCTTGTGTATCTACGTTAACTCATAAACAGAAGAGCCTTCGCTGCCGCTCAGGATGACACTACCGGGTTTCCCTATACCACCATATTTACAATCCGGCCTTTTACTACGATAACCTTTTTGGGTATTTTACCGTCGAGGTATCTTTGCACGTCGGTATTAGCAAGTACAAATGCTTCTGTTGCCGGTACATCCAGCGAAAGCGGGATACTGAGGTTCATTTTAGTTTTGCCATTGATGGAAACGGGGTAGGCAAACTCATCTTCTACCAGGTATTCGGGGTTAAATTCCGGGTATGGGGCGTAAGATAAAGTGCCGGGCCGGTTGGCAAGCATTACCCAAAGTTCCTCACAAATGTGTGGTGCATAAGGCGATAGGATGGTCACCATATCCTGTAGAATTGCGCGCTTGTTGCATTTCAGGTCGGTAAGTTCATTTACGGCGATCATAAAGCTGGATACCGAGGTGTTGAATGAGAACCGTTCGATATCTTCTTCAACCTTGCGGATTATCTTGTGCAATGCCTTAAGCTCGGCCTTGGTTGGTGCATCATCAGAAATGATAATTTCCCATTGATCATTATGAAACAGCCGCCAGAATTTGCGCAGGAATTTGAACACGCCCTCTATACCATTAGTATTCCAGGGTTTGCTTTGCTCCAGCGGGCCTAAAAACATCTCGTACATACGCAGCGTATCAGCGCCATAACGTTCTATAATATCATCGGGGTTTACAACGTTGAACTTGGATTTTGACATCTTTTCGACTTCGCGAGAACAAATGAAATTTTGCTCTTTGTCAGTTAAAAAGTTAGTGTCTGCAAACCTAGAATCTTCTTTTTTTAACTTTCCGAAATCTAATTCATTCTTTAGGTTCACATAATCAATAGGTACGTGCACTTTAAAAGTAGTATTCAAAACAGGTCCAACTTTGCCAGTTAATCCGCTGGAATCTATATCTTTTAATATCCGAATTTTTAATTTTTCTTTTACTTCATCATTGTCTATTAGGCTATAAGACATTAAGCTGTCAGTATCTCTTATATACTTGTCTTTTATTTTTTCAAACTTAATCTCCTCATCTTCAGACAGACCATTATTGCCCACCATATTATAACCAAGAACAAAGCCAATACCATGGGCAAAGGCACTTACTCCGGTAATCATCCCCTGGTTAATCAACTTTTTAAAAGGTTCTTCCTCAGCTACAAGGTTTATATCCTTTAAAAATTTGTTCCAGAAACGGCTGTACAACAGGTGCCCGGTGGCATGCTCTGAGCCACCGATGTATAAGTCGACGTTTTTCCAGTAATTAATGGCTTCTTTTGATGCAAATTCGCCATCGTTATCGGCATCCATATAGCGGTACCAATACCAACTGCTGCCGGCCCAACCGGGCATGGTGGATAGCTCGTAAGATGCCTCACCCCCGCCCTCTCCGGAGGAGAGGGAGTAATGCCAGTCGGTAGCGCGGCCAAGCGGGGGTTCGCCACTTTCGGTTGGCAGGTATTTATCTACTTCTGGTAATATCAACGGCAGGTCGCTTTCGCTGATGAGGTGCGGGATATCGCCCTTAAAGTAAACCGGCACCGGTTCGCCCCAGTAACGCTGGCGGCCAAAAATGGCATCTCGCATCCGAAAGTTTACCCGCGCCTTGCCGGCACCCAGCTCCTCCAGTTTGGCAATTACAGCAGCAGTTGCTTCCTTATAGGTCATGCCGTTTATAAAGCCGGAGTTGATGTATCGGCCTTCCTTTGTCGGGTCGGCTTCTGTATCAATTTTCTGAATGTCTATTATGGGCGTTATCGGCAAACCAAAGTGTTTGGCAAACAAGTAATCGCGCTGGTCGCCCGATGGTACGCCCATTACAGCGCCTGTGCCATAGCCTGCCAAAACGTAATCGGCAATCCAGATCTGCGTTTGCTCGCCGCTAAGCGGGTTGATTACGTAGCTGCCCGTAAATGCGCCCGATACTGTTTTGGTGTCGGCCATACGGTCCAGTTCCGATTTCTTTTTGGTTTGGGCAATGTAGGCCTCAACTGCATCCTTTTGCTCGGGAGTTGTAAGTTTTGCAACAAGCTCGTGCTCAGGGGCGATCACCAAAAATGTAACGCCAAAAATAGTATCAACCCGGGTGGTGAAAACTTCAATAGCCTCACCCCGGCCCTCTCCGAAGGAGAGGGAGCCAGCCTCACCCCGGCTCTTTCCGAAAGAGGGGGAGTCAGCCCCGCCACGGATCTCTCCGAAAGAAGGGGAGTCAGCCCCGCCCCGGCTTTCTCCGAAGGAGGGGGAACACGATAGCTTATCTTTTATAGTTTTAACAACATGATCTGTGTTATTTAGAACTTCGGTGTTACTAAAACGTATAACTTCAAATCCGATATGATTTAGAGTTTGAGTTCTTATTTTGTCTTGTTCTGTTATCTCTTCATGATAGCCCCCATCAACCTCAATAATAAGTCGTTTAGGCAAGCAGATGAAATCGGCAATATAGGTATCTATAGCATGCTGCCTGCGAATTTTGAACCCGGTTTGGTTATTTCGTAATTGTTGCCATAAAATATTTTCTGCTTCTGTCGAAATCGCTCTGTTCTCTCTGGCATTTTGTTTTAAGATGCCCCAAAGCAATGGATCTGCAGTTTGGTAACCAAAACTTTTAGCCCCCTCTCCTTCGGAGAGGGCTGGGGTGAGGCTGAACCTTACGCTCGCTCCCACACTTTTACCTATCCAGTTGCGCTGCATTTCTTTGAGGGGTTCGGGCCAGTCTATATGGTCCAGGCCTTGCAGCAGGCGGTCGGCGTAGGCAGTTATGCGCATGCTCCACTGCATCATTTTCTTTTGCTCAACGGGGTAACCGCCGCGTTCAGAAAACCCGTCCTTCACCTCATCGTTAGCCAGTACGGTACCCAGGGCGGCGCACCAGTTAACAGTGCTTTCGCGCAGGTAGGTAAGGCGGTATTTTAACAATTCCTGCTGTTGTTCTTCTGGTGCAAACGCTGCCCATTCATCAGCAGTAAATGATTTTATTTCTTCATCGCAAACGGCATTAACCCCTGCGGAACCTTGCGCTTCAAAATGCTTTACCAGCGTTTCTATCGGCTCAGCTTTGTCCGCATCTTTGTTATACCACGAATTAAACAGCTGCATAAAGATCCACTGGGTCCATTTATAATAGCCCGGTTCGCTGGTACGCACCTCGCGGCTCCAGTCAAACGAGAAACCGATCTGGTCAAGCTGGCGGCGGTAGGTGGCAATATTATCTTCGGTAGTAATGGCAGGGTGCTGGCCGGTTTGTATGGCATATTGCTCGGCAGGGAGGCCAAAACTATCATAACCCATGGGGTGCAATACGTTAAACCCCTTTAACCGCTTGTAGCGTGCGAAAATATCAGAAGCGATGTACCCAAGCGGGTGGCCAACATGCAAACCGGCACCAGACGGGTATGGAAACATATCCAGCACGTAATATTTTGGCTTGGCAGAGTGGTTATCGGCCTTAAAAGTCTGATGATAGGCCCAAAACTTTTGCCACTTTTTCTCTATTTCTTTAAACTGATAATCCATTAATACAGGCGCTAAAAATCGCGAAGCGAAATTAAGAAAAATGGCGGTTTTAACGGCAGGCTTTGTGTATAACTTAAGCTATGCTGTGCTATGGGTAGTTAATTGCCGTGCAAATTGTTATTATTGTTGTACCATGAAGCGCTTATTCTCCAACCTTACCTTCCAGGTAATTATAGCAATTATACTGGGTATCATAGTTGGCATTTACTTTAAATCTTTTGCCCCAACGGCGCAAACTATCAGCAAGATATTTATCAGTATGATCACTATGTTGATAGCGCCTATTATTTTTTTTGTAATTGTGCTGGGTATTGCCGGCATGAACGACATGAAGAAGGTTGGCCGCGTGGGCGGCAAGGCCATAGGCTATTTTGAGCTGGTAACCACTTTTGCCCTGCTGCTTGGCGTGGTGCTGGCCAATGTGCTGCGCCCCGGCGACGGCATGGTGGTAACCGCAGGCAAACACATTGACCCAAAACTGGCAGGTTACGAGGCTCAGGCCGCACAAATGCACTGGGGCGATTTCTTTGCACATATTGTACCCTCAAACATTGTTGATGCTTTTGCCAAAGGCGACATTTTGCAGATACTATTCTTTGCTATACTGTTTGGATACGGCTTAAGCAAAATGGGCCAAAGCGGACAGTCGGTTATTAATGGGATAGAAAAACTCTCGAAGGTGTTATTTAATATTATGGGCGTGGTAATGCGCGTTGCCCCTATCGGCGCCTTTGGTGGCATGGCTTATACCATTGGCACTTATGGATTGACTACTCTGCTACCCATGGTAAAACTGCTCGGGGCGGTTTACCTGGCCATGATCATCTTTATTTTTGTGGTGCTTAATATTATTTGTTACCTCTATAAATTTAGCCTGTGGCAGTATTTAAAATTTATTCGCCAGGAAATACTGATCGTGCTGGGTACCTCATCGTCAGAGCCGGTTTTGCCTGCCATGATGGCCAAGATGGAACAGTTTGGCTGCGCTAAATCTGTTGTGGGGCTGGTAATTCCTACAGGTTATTCCTTCAATTTGGATGGTACTACCATATACCTTTCCATGTCGGTTATATTTTTGGCGCAGGCCTTTCATATCCCGCTTAGTTTAGGGCACCAATTAACCATTATCGGTATCCTGATGATTACTTCAAAAGGCGCGGCTGGCGTAACAGGCAGCGGTTTTATCGTACTGGCCTCAACGCTTACCGCTATAAAGATCATCCCTTTAGAAAGTGTGGCTATCTTGCTGGGTGTAGATAGGTTTATGTCGCTGGCCCGCGCGCTCACCAACGTGATTGGTAATGGCATTGCCAGTGTGGTGATCGCGAAGAGCGAGAAGGAGTTTGATGAGGAGAAATATCAGGTGGCGATCAATCCCCTTACCCCTTAAAGGGGGAGATCTAACGCGTTAGGGATAGCAGTAGAAAGCCCGGAATGAAGCGGAGCGTAATGAGGACTTGTAACGGAAAGCCCGACCCGGAGGGAAACGCCCGAAACTTCTTTAGTTTTACATTAGGAATGGCAGTGAGGGGGTATGAAAGGCAAGGGATGCTACTTTCTTTTCTCTCAAAAGAAAGTAGCCAAAGAAAAGTCGTGGCTTAACCCTGCGACGGGAACGGCTGTGCTATCACTCCTGTTTTGGCTGTGCGCCACAGGCTAAGGCCACATTTTAAGATTGTTATTAAAGTTGGTGCAAATTGTCAGTTGCGAGTTGTCAGTCCTTTCACCTTCCAACCGTTAACCTTTATCCTTTAACTTTATCCTTTCGCCTTTATCTTAAAAATATTAGCTTTGCCAGTAAAGAAAATAACATGAGTGTTCTCGTAAATAAAGATTCTAAAGTTATAGTACAAGGTTTTACCGGCAATGAGGGTACTTATCATGCTTCGCAGATGATAGAATACGGTACGCAGTTGGTTGGTGGTGTTACGCCTGGTAAAGGCGGACAGCAACATCTTGACCGCCCGGTATTTAATACCGTGCAGGATGCCGTTGATAAAACAGGCGCCGATGTGTCGATCATATTTGTACCGCCGGCTTTTGCCGCCGATGCCATTATGGAAGCTGCCGCTGCCGGTATTAAGGTTATTGTTTGCATTACAGAAGGTATACCTACTAAAGATATGATTGCGGTTAAAGAATATTTAACCGATAAAGACAGCCGGCTTATCGGGCCTAATTGCCCTGGTATTATCACTGCCGATGAGGCTAAAATTGGCATCATGCCGGGCTTTATCTTCAAAAAAGGGAACGTGGGTGTGGTTTCAAAATCGGGCACGTTAACTTATGAGGCGGTAGACCAAGTTGTTAAGGCCGGTTTAGGCATCACCACGGCCATAGGCATTGGCGGCGACCCAATTATAGGCACGCCTACCAAAGAAGCGGTAGAAATGCTGATGAACGACCCTGACACCCATGGCATTATCATGATAGGCGAAATTGGCGGCGGTATGGAAGCCGAGGCTGCCCGCTGGATAAAGGAACATGGCACCAAACCTGTGGTAGGCTTTATTGCCGGCCAAACTGCTCCCCCGGGCCGCCGTATGGGCCACGCCGGTGCAATTGTTGGCGGCGCCGATGATACTGCTGCTGCAAAAATGAAGATCATGGCCGAGTGCGGTATCCGCGTTGTGGAATCTCCAGCCGAAATTGGCGCTGCCATGGCAGAGGAACTGACAAAAATGTAGATCTAAGATATTAGATTTGAGATATGAGAAATCCTGGTCGAGAGACCGGGATTTTTTGTTTACTGCTCTTTTCTATTTGCACCACATTGTTACAAGCACGGCAATCCTACCCACATGTTTTTTAATTAAACTTTTTTTACAGGCGGCGGTTGATGGATTATATTATTATCACCCCATGAAAATTTATAAATACCTCCACTCCTGCCTTGTTTTTGAGGAAGATGGTTTTAAATTGCTGATAGATCCCGGCAAGTTTTCGTTCGCCGAAGGGCTGGTTACGCCGGATATGTTTGGCGATGTTGATGCCATTATTATAACACATAATCACCCCGATCATTTAGACGTTGATAACCTGAAAAAAATACTGGCATTGAGCGGCGCGGGCGTTTATACGAACACTGCCGTGGCAGATGCGCTAAAACAACATGATATCGTAGCTAAAATAATACCCGCCGGCGATTACCTGATTGGCCCGTTTAAGCTTTTTGCGATAGACGTTGAACATGAACCGCTTTTGGATAGCCCAATACCGCAAATGACGGCCTTTGTAATTAACAATAAGGTGCTGCACCCGGTAGATTCGCTCGAAGAAAAATTAATGGCCTACAAGGGAATAGAGCTTTTATTGCTGCCTGTTATGGCACCTTTTACAACAGAACTTAAGGTAGCCGGGTTTGCAGACCGCCTGCATCCAAAACAAATATTGCCGGTGCATGATGGCTATGCTAAAGATTTCTTTTTAAAGCAGCGTTACGAGAATTACAGCAAACACTTTGAGGAACAGGGCATCAAATTTTTACAGCCTATGGCGCCCGGCTATGCAGTAGAAATAAATTAACCTACAAAAAACACAAATGAGCAATCTTAAAATAGGCTGGGCCGGTTTAGGCAATATGGGCACGCCGATGGTTAAAAATTTACTAAAGGGCGGCTTTGCGGTAACGGTATTTAACCGCACTAAAGAGAAGCAGCGGGAAGCAGTTTCAGCAGGTGCAGCTATCGCAAACACACTGCAGCAACTAACTGCAAATAACGATCTTATTTTTGTAATGGTATCTGATGATGCCGCCGTAAACGATGTTTTCTCGGCAGATGCCGGGCTGCTTAGTGGCAGCTGTGAAGGGAAATTGTTTATAAATGTGAGTACCGTAGCACCTGCAACAGCCAGGGCCGTTGGTGGCCGCTGCATCGCTAAAGGCGCGGGGTTTTTAGAGGCCCCGGTATCTGGCAGTGTTAAGCCGGCACAGGACGGTACCCTTATCTTAATGATTGGGGGCGAAACCGCAGATTATGAAAAAGCTAAACCTGCATTAGATAAAATAGGAAAATTGGCCGTACATGTTGGCCCTGTTGGCGCGGGCAGCGCAGCAAAGCTGGCCATTAATTATTTACTGGGCCTAAACCTGCAAGGCCTTGCCGAAACGGTACTTTTTGCTAACGCCAATAACATAAGCACAGCGAATATGCTAACCATTATTAACGAGGGTGCGGTTGGCAGTGCGATTACCAAACTTAAATCGGGCCCGATAATGAATAACCAATTCCCGGCGGCATTTGCACTGAAACACCTGGCTAAAGACCTGCGGCTGGCCACAGAACAGGGTTTGGATACACCCCTCGCCGCGCCGTTGTATGATACTTTTAAGGCCGCCCGAGACAACGGACTGGGCGATGAAGATGTAATGGCGGTGATAAAGTATCTGAGCAGTAAAGAAGGGAAGTAAGACGATGCGGAATAACAAATTGTAGAAGATTACAGGCGGGCCAATATTTCATCCCGACCTCAAAAAAAACTAAAATTATTAGCAAACAACTTTACACGCCGGCCGTTATTATGTTATAAATTATATATTATGGCAACGCAAAATAAAGAAAACCGCGATGGCGAGTTGTTTGACGACACGAACACTGACACAGATATTAAGGGATCTAACACGATAAAAGACCCGGACGACTGGACAACCGGCGATGAGCCCATGACCGGCGCACAAGCGTCATATCTTACCACGCTATCATCAGAAGCGGGCGAACATTTCGACGAGAAATTAAATAAGGCCGATGCATCAAAACGCATTGACGAATTGCAGCATAAAACAGGCCGCGGGCTTGATAAAGATGAGGTTTAAGGCGTGTTGTTAAATTAGATTGTTGGCAGTTGCAAAGGTTTTGAGAACGGTAAGTGCCGGGTGGTGTTTACCGTTCTTAAAAAAGTCGTATTTGCGTACATCTTTAAAGCCTTCAAATTCTTTTAAAATGTCGTGGTTTATAGTTCTAAAACCCATACTCCAGTCCGGGAAGTTGCGCTTATCAATGTCGTTTATCGTAATCACGATCAGGTCTTTGTGCCTGGTATCTTTACATATAGCATCATAAGTTTGCTGTATCACCTCCGGTTCGCCTTCCAGTACCTGCACAAATGTGCCTTCGCCATATAAAAGCATACCTGTAAGATTTTTGGCGCTGTTGTTTTTCCGGCTTACGGTTAAAATATCCAGCAAACTATCATGAGCCATTAATCTTATTGCCGAACTCATGTAAATAAGGTATTTCACGGGCGATATTTAAATACTAAAACCATTTAAATTGCCTTAATCAATTTGCTTTTCCATCACCATTAATTCAAATGGCTGCTTAACGATACCAAATTTTTTGTGCACCGGAAATGGCCTTATCTCACCCGTTTCGGTAAACCCACGCCTTATATACCAATCTATCAGCTCTTTGCGCGAACTGATCACGGTCATAAAAACAGCCGGAAGGTTACTCTTTTTAGCAACTTTTTCTGCCTCCGCTAATAATTGCCTGCCTATCCCCTTTGCCTGTATCCATGGCGAAACGGTAAGCATACCAAGGTATAGCTTTGCCTCTTTAGGTTCTAAATAAACACAGCCTTTTATCAGCCCGTCGTCATCAACAAACTTTAGCATCGTGATGTTTTCGTCCTGCAGATAGCTAAGCATCTCCAGGTCATCTATGCGGGTACCATCTAATAAGTGTGCTTCGCTGGTCCATCCGGCTTTAGAACTTTCGCCGCGATAAGCACTGTTAACCAGGCTGGTTAGTTCTGCGGTATCGGCTATAATTGCTTTCTTAATACACATAGGTCAAAAATAAAAAAAGCGCCCGTTATAACGGGCGCATCTTTATATAAAGTTACGGTGATACAGTTAATTCCCTTCTACAGGCGCCTGTTGTTTTTTCACATTATCGGCTACCAAAGTATCGGGCATCAGATTGCTCATTGCTACCTGCAGCTTGTTTTTAAAGCCCGAAACCACTTTATCTTCGTTGGCATTCAGGGCATCATAGCCATCTTTGGCCACATCTGCAGGGCTGCTTAAGCTGCCTTCTTTAACCGCTTTGCTATCCTGCATACCGGCTTTGTTAAAGAAATCTGTATCTGTTGCACCCGGCATAAGCGCAGTTATTACTACGCCGTTGTCTTTATTTTCTGAACGTATGGCTTCTGTAAAAGAAAGCACAAATGCTTTAGTACCATGATAAACAGATTGCCATGGGCCGGGTATGCGGCTGGCAACAGAGGCCAGATTTAGTATACTCCCTTGTTTTCGGGCAACCATATCTTTCAGAAATGATTTGGTAAGCGTTACCAGCGACGATATGTTTAACTGGATAATATCCAATTCGCGGTTAATATCGGTATTTACAAATTCGCCGTAAATGCCCTGGCCCGCATCATTCACCAATACATCAATCTGTATCCCTTTGGCTTTTACCTCGTCATAAAGTTCAAAGGCAGCCTCACGTTTAAACAGGTCTTTAGCAATGGTAGTAACCGTAACCCCATATTGCTGCTGTAACTCAAACGCTGTTTTCGAAAGCTCATCATCATTGCGTGCAACAATTACAAGGTTATACTTATCATTGGCAAATAGCTTAGCCAGTTCATAACCAATACCGCTGGTGGCGCCGGTTATTAATACGTTTTTACTTTGTTCGGTAGACATAATAATTTAATTTAGTTTTTAACTATAAATTAAACTACTTAATCAAACTGATGTTTTCAGAAAAATAAAGAAATTTCAGCTACACCGGCGAAATATTTCATCACGGACCACTGCACATTTCTTATAAGCTTCTGATAAGATAAGGGTCGGTTAGCAGTAATAGCAGATCTGCCAATGATCTTGAGGCCTTTTTGAGATTTGCCCAAGTGAGGGCCGTTATTGGCAGAATTTACCGTCGGGACTTACAAACCCGATGCAGACGGATTTGACTGCTCTTTGTTCATCTTTTATTGTTTAAAAAATCAGCTATGGTAAGATAAACAGAAATGGTTAAAAAACAATGATTTGTTCGTTGGGGTTAAAGGAGTTTAAAATCTTCGCGCACCGGGCTAAACACATCTATAAGCCTGCAATTTGTAATGGCCCGGCCGCTATGGCGCACATTAGGTGGGATAACCGCAAACATTTCCTTATCGAGGGTTACGGCTTCACCATTAATGATCAACTCAAACCGGCCCTCTAAAACAAAGCTTAGTTGCTCATGAATGTGGTTGTGTATGGGCACGGTGCAACCGGCGGCAACTTCTATAAAATTGATAGAATTGTTTGCCGTGTGAATTATCTTTGAGAAAAAGCCAGGGGCTATTTCTTTAATTGCGATATCTGTAAAATTTTTAAAATAGGCAGCTTCCATTTGTTTTGTATTTACACCAATGTAACAATAAGCACGGCAGTTTAATAAATGTTAAACGATTTCATTCTTATGTTGTCTTTATTTCATCAGTAGTTAATAATTATTTATAGCTGATTTTTTGTAGTTACCTTAAAACTCATATTATGAAAAGGATCAAGTATTTATGTGTAGTGCTTTTTGCCGCCATTACTTTCGCGATAGCCGGCACCACAACATCCCAGGCACGGCCTGCGGCAATGTTTCAAAGAATTGTGGTACGCACAGGGCCTGTAGTTCGCCACGGTTATTACCACCGCCGCCCGTATTATCACAGGCCGTTTGTACGCCGTGGTTATTATCACCGCCGCTGGCACCGCAGATAATAAAATTAAAAAAGCCTTCCGTTAGCTACGGGAGGCTTTTTGCTTTTGCCGTTATCGTGCGGAATTTACCTGCTTACCAACACCCGGTCTGCAGCAGAAATTCTTTTAAAGCCCATAGTTTTACCTATAAATTTAAAATGCCAGTACCCCGTTACCTTTAAACTGCCATCTGTAGTTATTACAGCCGCCGAGTTCCATTCGCGACCATGCTTGGCATCGTATATCATGCCATCCTCCCACGAATCGGTTTTTGCATGGTAGCTAAGGTTGCGCAATACACCCATGCCTATTACGCGCCGGCTCCGTAACTTTTTATCGGGATTATTAAAATCTAAACGGGTTTCCATTGGCTGGCTTTTGTCGTCCTCGTCGCTAAACCAAATTATGCGTGCCTTAAAACAATCATTTTCTTTGTAAACCTCTACAGCAACATTTTTCTCGTCGGCCATCCAGGTTCCTAATATCCTGTCGGCGCCGGTTTGTGCAACGGCCCTGTTGGCAAAAAAAACAACAGCAGAAATAAAAAGCAGCACGTTAAAAAAAACTTTTTTCAGCATATAAATCCCCGTTTACATAATAGCGGCAAACTAAATGCCATTTGCATGACAGTTAGATGACGTAATAAAATTAGGATTATTATGAACTTAAAAAAGTTATTTATAAAATATTTTTCAATTCTTCAAATTGGTGTACGGTAGCTATTTGATCCTGCTTTACAAACCCAAATCCGTAGGCCGCAAATATGAATGGCACCCCTGCCTTTGTGCTCGCTTCGTAATCGCCCAGGGTATCGCCTATATATACCGGCGCTTTAAGGGAATATTCATTAACCACGTCACAAATGTTTTGCCATTTAGGTTGTGTTTTGGTGCCGTAGCATTGGTGGCCGTTAAAGAGGCCCGCCATACCGTCCATTTTTAAAAAAGTTTCTATATAACCGTTCTGGCAGTTACTTACAATATATAGCGGGTATCTGCCTGCCAGGTATTGCAGCGTTTCTTTTAGCTGCGGGTAAAAGGTGCCGCCTTTTTTGTCGAGCGTCTCAATTT
The DNA here is from genome assembly GCA_965277245.1 of Mucilaginibacter sp. Taxonomy (GTDB): domain Bacteria; phylum Bacteroidota; class Bacteroidia; order Sphingobacteriales; family Sphingobacteriaceae; genus Mucilaginibacter. Next base: position 239,927 of record OZ255719.1, on the reverse strand, counting down.
CCTTAACTGCAGCAATTTTTTTAAAATCAGTGCGCTGTGCATCAGAGAGGTAAGGGAACAACTTTACAAAAATGGCATCATACGTCATCCCTACAATAGAGGCAACATGCGCCGGGGTAATATCTTCCTTAATATAATCTACCTGGTTTTTGGCCTCCTGCCAACCTTCGGCTACGTTAGCAGTAGAATCCCACAGCGTGCCATCAAGATCAAATATTATACTGTCGAATTTATTTTTAAGCTGCTCCATTGGCTGCAAAAGTAGCAATTATAGTTTTCTGTAAATTCTTATTTCATCTACCGGTAATACAATGCCGCGGAAACGAGATGGGTTTAAAAGCAAAATGCCCGGCTTTATAGGCCGGGCTTTCTTACAGTTAAGAATTTTATTATTGCATGATAAAGAAATCTTTTTGGCGGTTTTCGCCTTCATAAATATGGATGATTTTAATTACCACATTTTGGTTGGTTGTTACCGTAACTTTATAATCGCCGGTTTCCAGTTCGCTCAGATCGTAGTTTTTAATGCCTGCCTTTAAAAAATCCCTGACCAGCATGTGATTATCGGCATCATAAAACATTACGAACGACCTTGCGGCGGCAGCACTGGCAACACTGATGTTAAGGCCAAGCGGTTTTTTTGCGCCGCTGAATGATACCTGTGCAGATGGTATTGTTTCTTTGTGTGCTGTTTTGGTTGATGATGCTGCAAATACACCTGTACTTAACAATAAAAACAGTGCTGATAATTTGATTGAATTTTTCATGATCTTTAAGTTTTAATTTATGATTTAAAATATTTTGTTTGCTTTCAATATTCAAATCAACAACTTATCACCCCACCAAAAAAACGTAATAGACGCGCGTGCTGTAAACGCCGACAAAGGCTTGCTTTGATCGGCTAAAGCTGTTTAAAGTGCTAATTGATAACTGCTTACAGCCTCCATTGGCTAAAACTTATCGCTCATAGGCATTCCATCAATTTCTATCGATTAAAACGCGCTTAATGTTGCTTTACACCACCGCACCCGACGGTTAAAATTGAAAATCAAATCATTTGAAACGATATGTTTAAATAGCCGTTATTTAAACTGCCGCTCTTAAAACACACTAATGCAGGTTAACATTTTAGGTAATTCAGAAAATATATCAAAACAAGGCTGTGCGCTCATTATTAAATCGGGCAACGCCGTTGCACAGGTAACTGTGTATAGCGCTACAATTATCAGGGTACATATTAGTAAAGCAATAGATGCGGTATATAGCTCATTTGCAGTTATTCAGGAACCGTTGGTAGCAATTGCATATGAAGAAACCGCTGATGCCATAGAAGTTAGGACCGACTGTTTGAAACTGTTGATAAACAAAGCGCCCTTACAGTTTAATTTTTATACGGCCGATGGTAAAGAATTAAGCCGCGATGATGAACGCTTTGGCGTTAACTGGCAAGGGGAGCGTGTTGTTAATTACCGCAAGCTTTACCCCGATGAGCGCTTTATAGGCCTCGGCGAAAAAACCGGCGACCTTGACCGCAGAGGCAGTTCATACGTTAACTGGAACAGCGATGTACCTAATCATGGCCCCACATCAGACCCGCTTTACGAAACATTTCCATTTTTTATAGGCATGCATAGTGGTTTAACGTATGGCCTTTTCTTCGACAATACACACAAAAGCTATTTCGATTTTGGTGCCACTACAGATAACCAGATGAGCTGGTTTGGCGCAGATGGCGGCGATATGAACTATTACTTTTTCGGCGCCCTGTCTGTTGCCAACATTATAAAGGATTATACCTGGCTAACCGGCCGCATGGAAATGCCGCCACTATGGTCATTAGGTTACCAACAATGCCGCTGGAGTTACATGAGCGCGCACGAGCTATTGGATATTGCCCAAACCTTTCGCGATCATAACATCCCGGCAGACGTGTTGTATTGTGATATAGACTATATGGATGGCTTTAAGATCTTCACCTGGAATAACGAGACCTTCCCCGACCCGAAAGCGTTTATAGATAAGCTTAAAGCGATGAACTTTAGGCTGGTAACCATTGTTGACCCCGGGATAAAAATTGAAGAAGGCTATAAGCAATATGACGAGGGGGTTGATAAAAATTATTTTGCAACCTACCCTAACGGCGAAAAATATGCGGCCGATGTGTGGCCGGGCCGATGTTATTTCCCCGACTTTTTTCGGCAGGATGTTAGGGACTGGTGGGGCGAATCTTTCAGGGCACTTACAGAACCCGGTGTTGAAGGTTTTTGGAACGACATGAACGAACCGGCTGCCTGGGGACAAAACATACCCTGGTTGGTAAAATTTGGCGACAGGTACCTGCCCGAAGTTCGCAACGTGTACGGAATGGAAATGGCTAAGGCTACTTATGAAGGTACACGCAAGATACTGGGCAATAAACGGCCCTTTGTATTAACGCGTGCGGCATACTCGGGCACGCAGCGCTATTCGGCAGTGTGGACGGGCGATAACTCTGCCTACGATGCCCATATGCTGTTAGGGCAGCGCATGGTGAGCAGCCTTGGCATTACCGGCATGAGCATGGCAGGTGTTGATATAGGCGGCTTTAGCGGCGACCCCACACCCGAATTAATGGTGCGCTGGAACTCGCTTGGTGTTTATACGCCTATATTCCGCAACCATTCTCAGGAGGGCACAATAAGGCGCGAACCCTGGCGCTGGGGCACCGGCAACGAAGCCATAATTAAGAAGGACATAGAGCAGCGTTACAAGCTGTTGCCTTACATATATTCGAGCTTTTACCAATCGCATAAAACGGGGCTGCCTGTTAGCCGTACATTAGCCATTGATCATACTTTCGATGAAAAGGTTTATAACCCATCGTACCAAAACCAGTTTATGTTTGGCGATGGTTTACTGGTTGCACCGGTTATCAGCACAGAAAATACCGTATCGGTTTACCTGCCAAAAGGCAGCTGGTACCGGCTAAGCACAGGCAAATATCACCAGGGCGGGATAGACCATACTGTAGATGCCCCATTGGCCGATCTGCCCGTGTTTGCAAAGGCTGGTGCCATAGTGCCAATGCAAAACATTATTCAAAGCACTAATGAAACAGGAGATGGTGTTCTGATAATAAATATCTGGAATGGCGAAGAACCAAATTCATTTACATATTACGAAGATGACGGGTTTAGTTATGATTATGAGCAAGGAGCTTTTTATAAACGGGAAATAACGTTTGATCCTGCAAATAATAGGGTAATATTCGGCGAAGTAGAAGGGGCATTTATCTCGAAATATCAGCTGATTAAATTGATTTTGAATGGTTTTGAGAATATCAGACCTAATTTTGAAAACATCTTTGCAAACCGGCATAGTGGCATTGTAATTAAATACTAACTATTTAATTACATCTTGAGGATCTGAAAAGCCGCTTTGTTTGTATGTGCTTAATCGCTACTTTAAGCTATTATTTAATCAATGGCTAAAGAACATTTTTTAGAGCAGCACGATCCCGACAGGAAAGATTTTCAGATAGACAGGATCATTTTATTTAGCGATGCGGTTTTTGCAATTGCCATAACGTTATTAATCATAGAGATTAAAGCTCCTGTAATTTCAACTGGCGATACCACAAGTGAGATGTGGGAACAGTTACACCATCTGGTTGGGAAGTTTTTTGGCTTCATGCTTAGCTTCTTTGTGATTGCTACCTACTGGAAAAGCCACCACCGCACTTTCGGGTTTGTGAACAATTTTAATGATAAATTAATATGGCTTAACTTCTATTTCTTACTAACTATAGTATTAATGCCTTTTTCATCCGCGTATTACAGCGAAAGTGGGGGCTATAGTGTTCCATTTTATTTCTATCATGTAAACATTATACTTACCAGCATTGCCAATTATCGCCTGGTGAAATATGTATTTAATCCTGCTAATAATATTATATCGCATCCTCCAAATCCTGTATTTAAAAAATTATTTCTCGCAAGAGGATTTGCCATACCTGCTATCTTTTTATCAGGCATTTTAATATCATTTATACCATTGCCATTTTCATTAACTTTAAGCAGGCTCAGCCCTATTCTTATAGGGCCTGTATTTTATATTTTGCGCGTTACATACACGCGTCAGTCCAAAAAATATCGGTCTGAGGATGTAGAACAGCATCTGAAAGACGAAGAGGAAAGCAACCTATCTTAAATAAATAACAACAAAAAGCCCTGTCCGGTAATTAACGAACAGGGCTTTCAATTTATAAAAACCTATTACTTCACTTCTTCAAAGTCAACGTCGGTTACGGCATCGGGGTTCCCCTGGCCACCTGCGTTTGCTTCCGGGCCGCCTTCATGAGGCTGGCCATCGCCTTGCGGTGCACCGGCATCTTTGTACATCTCTTCAGATGCAGCAGCCCATGCAGCGTTAAGCTCGGTTTGTGCAGCGTCTATAGCATCATGATCTTTTGCAGAGTAAGCCGATTTTAGTTTCTCTAATGACGATTCGATAGGCGCTTTTTTATCAGCAGAGATCTTATCACCATATTCTTTCAATTGCTTTTCTGTAGAGAAGATCAAGGCATCGGCACTATTCAGTTTTTCAACTTCTTCTTTTGCCTTTTTATCAGCATCGGCATTCGCTTCAGCTTCGTCTTTCATCTTCTTGATCTCTGCATCAGATAAACCGGATGATGCTTCTATACGGATCTTTTGCTCTTTACCGGTTGCCTTATCTTTAGCTGCAACGTGCAATATACCGTTGGCATCTATATCAAAAGTAACTTCTACCTGTGGCACGCCACGGGGTGCCGGGGGTATACCATCCAGGTGAAAACGGCCTATGGTACGGTTTTGCGCAGCCATCGGGCGTTCACCTTGTAATATATGGATCTCCACAGACGGCTGATTATCAGATGCGGTAGAGAACACTTCAGATTTTTTGCTTGGTATTGTAGTATTGCTTTCTATCAGTTTGGTCATTACACCACCCATGGTTTCTATACCTAATGATAGCGGGGTAACATCCAGCAATAACACATCTTTTACTTCGCCGGTTAGTACACCACCTTGTATGGCAGCGCCAATGGCAACAACTTCATCGGGGTTTACACCTTTAGACGGCGCCTTACCAAAGAATTTCTGAACAGCCTCTTGTATAGCAGGTATACGGGTTGAACCACCAACCAGGATGATCTCATCGATATCTGAGGTGCTGTAACCGGCGTTTTTCAATGCAGATTTACAAGGCTCTATGGTACGTTTAATAAGGCTATCTGCCAGCTGCTCAAATTTTGCACGGGTTAATGATTTAACCAAGTGCTTAGGCATACCATCGGCAGCGGTTATATAGGGCAGGTTGATCTCGCTTTGCGCAGTGCTCGATAGTTCTATTTTAGCCTTCTCAGCAGCTTCTTTTAAGCGCTGTAAAGCCATAGGGTCTTTACGCAGGTCTATACCTTCATCGCTCTTAAATTCATCGGCCAGCCAGTCTATAATTACCTGGTCAAAGTCGTCGCCACCAAGGTGGGTATCACCATCGGTAGATTTTACTTCAAACACACCATCGCCAAGGTCAAGAACAGAAACGTCGTGTGTACCGCCACCGCAGTCAAACACCACAATTTTCATGTCTTTGTGTGCTTTGTCGAGGCCGTAAGCAAGGGCAGCAGCAGTAGGCTCGTTAATTATACGTTTAACGTTTAAGCCTGCTATTTCCCCGGCTTCTTTAGTTGCCTGGCGTTGTGCATCGTTAAAATATGCAGGCACGGTAATAACCGCGTCGGTAACTTCAGTTCCTAAAAAGTCTTCGGCCGTTTTCTTCATTTTCTGAAGAATCATGGCAGAAATTTCTTGCGGGGTATATTTACGGTCGCCTATTTCAACACGTGGTGTGTTGTTATCGCCTTTTACCACATTATAGGGTACGCGTTCGGCTTCCCTGGTAACTTCATTGAACTGCATGCCCATGAAGCGTTTAATTGAATAGATAGTTTTGGTTGGGTTGGTGATAGACTGGCGTTTGGCTGGGTCGCCTACCTTACGCTCGCCGTTATCAACAAATGCAACTACAGATGGTGTAGTGCGCTTACCCTCGCTGTTAGCAATAACAACAGGCTCGTTACCTTCCATTACAGCCACACAGGAGTTTGTTGTTCCTAAGTCGATTCCAATGATTTTAGACATATGATTGATTTTACTTTTATTAATTATTATAGTTAGTTTCTACACCTATTTAACAAGGGTTGTGCCAAGCCGCAAATGGCAGAAAAGAATAATTATTAGTGGCAGAAATGAAACGTTTCGTCAGCACGATATGAGATTGCGGTGACAGGTTGGCAGAAATTTTTATAGATTGCATTGTGAAAAAACTGATTGTAATACTAATCGCGTTAAACTTTTTGTTTAACATAGCAGCTAAGGCCCAAACCTTACCAAGTGAAGAAGAACGATATGAATTCCTTCAGTATTATCTTGAATCTTCAAACCCCTCAATTTATCAAATAAATTAATTCAATTTAGATCTTAATTTTAATCTTACTGACTTAGCAGATGTCAAACAGAATAACTTTAATTGGAATAAGGAAGAAGACGAATTTGCCAAGAAACAATTGTTGGATTTGAAGAATTTCAGGTTAATAAACAAAGCCTTTTTATCTTATTCAAAATGGAAAATTAAGTCAGATCCAAAACTCCCAACTACATATATTTCAATGCCAATTTTTTCTATAGATCACAAAATTGTCCTCATCAATCGCAATTTTCACTGTGGTGCCTTATGTGGTAACGGAGCGATAGATATTTATAGTAGGATAAGTGGTACATGGAGCAAAATAAAAACCCCTTTTTGGTGGGGTTATTACAATTAGATAATTAAACAAAAAAAGCCCCGTTCAAATGAACAGGGCTTTCAATATCTCAAGTATTTAAATTACTCGCCTTTTTCTGCTTCGTCTTCTTTTGCAGAAGCTTCTTCAGCAGATGGTGCTTCAGGTACTTCTTCTGCTGCAGCTGTTGGGGTGGTAACCTCGTCGGCAGCGGGAGTTGTTGTTGCAGGTGCTTCTTCAACGGCAGTAGCATCATCAACAATAACCGCATCTTCAATAACATCTGCATCATCGGCAGGCGTTACTTCTGCAGTAGCTGCTGGAGCATCAGTAGTAGTTGCTGCGGCAACTTTAGCAGCACCAGAACCACCACGACGGCGGGTTGCTTTTTTAGCAGGTGCAGCAGCCACATCTTTACCGTAAATGGTATTGTAATCTACTAACTCAATAAGCGCCATTTCCGCATTATCACCCATACGATTTTCCATCTTGATGATGCGAGTGTAACCACCCGGTCTGTCGGCGATCTTTACTGCAATATCGCGGAACAATTCTGTAACTGCATCTTTGCTTTGCAGGTAACTGAATACGGTACGGCGTGAGTGTGTGTTGTCGCTTTTAGCTTTAGTTAAAATTGGCTCCACATAAACGCGTAATGCCTTTGCTTTAGCTAAAGTAGTAGTAATGCGCTTGTGCTCAATAAGCGATGAAGCCATGTTTGCCAGCATTGCCTTGCGGTGGCTGGTGGTACGGCCTAAGTGATTGTGTTTTTTTCCGTGTCTCATTGTTTGTTTTGATTTTCACGTGCATACCGTTGGGCGGCCTTACGGTCGAGCCCGCGGAATTATGCGCTCGCTTACTTGTTTTTAAATGTGAGATAGTAGATTTGAGATTTGAGACCAGCTCCAACCCTTCATCCTTCTATCCCGATTTTTTTTTGTAAAGACATCAATACAAGTATCTAAATACTCATATCTCAGGTCTCATATCTAACGACGATTATTCTTCGTCCAGTTTATATTTAGACAGATTCATACCAAAAGATAAACCTTTTGATTTAACCAGGTCTTGTATTTCTGTTAATGATTTTTTACCAAAGTTTCTGAATTTCAGCATATCGGCAACATCATAGGAAACCAAATCTGCAAGGCTTCGTATATCGGCAGCTTTTAAGCAATTTAATGCACGTACAGAAAGATCGAGGTCAACCAACTCAGTTTTAAGGATCTTACGCATGTGCAAAATTTCCTCGTCAACTTCTTTAGTCTCCTCTTTAGCCTGTGCCTCTAACATCATATTCTCGTCAGAGAACAGCATAAAGTGCTGGATAAGTATTTTTGCTGCTTCTTTAAGCGCATGCTCCGGATGAACAGAACCATCGGTAACAATATCCAATACTAATTTCTCGTAATCGGTTTTTTGTTCAACACGATAATTTTCTATTGTATATTTTACATTCTTTATAGGAGTGTAAATAGAATCGATGGCGATAACGCCAACTAAAGCATCAGGGTTTTTATTCTCTTCGCTTGCAACGTAACCACGGCCTTTGTTTACAGTAAGCTCTACTTCTAACGTTACTGCGGTATCCATATTACAGATAACCAGCTCTGGGTTTAATACGGTATAGTTGTTAGAAAACTTGGTGATATCGCCGGCTTTAAAACTATCCTGACCGTTAATGATCACAAATACTTTTTCCGAATCGCCGGTTGTACCGGTTTTTTTGAAACGAACTTGTTTAAGGTTAAGGATAATTTCGGTAACATCCTCAACAACTCCTTTTATGGTAGAAAACTCATGCGACACTCCTGAAAAACGTACGGAAGTAATTGCATAACCTTCTAATGACGAAAGCAAGATACGACGTAAAGCATTACCAATAGTAATACCGAAACCTGGCTCTAACGGACGAAATTCAAATGTACCATCAAAGTCGGTCGACTTCTGCATGATTACCTTGTCTGGTTTCTGAAATGCTAAAATTGCCATTTATATCTTTTTAATTTAAAGTTTAAGATTTATATGTAACAGAGATATGAGACACGAGATATGAGATTTTGAGATACTTTATGTATCCTTTCTCAAATCTCAGATCTCAAATCAATTATTTAGAGTACAACTCGATGATTAAGTTCTCTTTAATGTTTTCAGGGATCTCATCGCGGTTAGGGTAGTTTAACAACTTACCCGACAGGTTTGCAGAATCCCACTCAAACCAGCTGTATTTATTTATTTTACGGCCCGCAACAGAAGTTGTGATGCTTTCTAAAGTCTTAGATTTTTCACGAACTGCAATTACATCACCAACACGTAAATGGTATGAAGCAATATTTACCACTTCGCCGTTAACAGTAATATGTTTGTGGCCAACAAGCTGGCGTGCGCCGGAACGAGTTGGAGCTATACCTAAACGGTAAACCGCGTTATCTAAACGTGCCTCTAATAATTGAAGCAATACTGTACCGGTAATACCTTCTTTCGCAGATGCGCGGTGAAACAAGCTTTCGAACTGGCGCTCTAATACACCATAAGTATACTTAACTTTTTGTTTCTCCATTAACTGAACTGCATACTCAGACTGTTTGCCCCTGCGTTTTGAAACGCCGTGCATGCCGGGAGGATAGTTCTTTCTTTCTAACACCTTATCCGGGCCGAAGATTGGCTCGCGGAACCTACGTGCGATTTTTGATTTTGGACCTGTATATCTTGCCATTGTTATGTTTTTTAAAGTATCAAACAGCCTTACGCTGTAGAATCTTAGCTTTAAAATTTTTGTTAATTAAACTCTTCTGCGTTTTGACGGACGGCAGCCGTTGTGAGGAAGCGGGGTAATATCCTTTATGATAGTTACTTCGATACCTGTGGTTTGTAAAGTACGGATAGCCGACTCGCGGCCTGCGCCCGGGCCTTTAACAAATACTTCTACCTTACGTAAGCCCAGGTCATGCGCTACTTTACCGCAATCGCCGGCGGCCTGGCCTGCAGCATAAGGAGTGTTCTTTTTAGAACCTTTAAAACCCATTTTACCTGCAGACGACCATGAGATGGCCTGGCCGGAGTTATTGGTAAGGGTGATAATGATATTGTTAAAAGTAGCGTTTATATGTGCCTGGCCGGTTGGCTCAACAATTACAACACGCTTTTTGGTTACTTTTTTAGCTTTAGCCATTTTTTTGTTTTTTGAGTTTATGAATTACTGGGTTAGCAACTAACCCGGACCCATTAACTATTTTTTTAAGTGATATATTCCTGGCAGCATAAGGTGCCAATCAATTATTATTTAGTAGCTTTTTTCTTGTTAGCAACAGTTTTACGTTTTCCTTTACGGGTACGTGAATTGTTTTTGGTGCGCTGGCCACGTAACGGTAAACCTTTACGGTGGCGTGTGCCACGGTAACAGCCAATGTCCATTAAACGTTTAATGTTCAACTGCACTTCAGAACGTAAAGCGCCTTCTACTTTGATCTGATCGTTAATGATACCACGAATGGCAGCCAACTGATCATCAGTCCATTCCTGCACCTTTACATCATAACTGATGCCGGCTTCGTCTAAAATTTGCTGGGCGGTAGAGCGGCCTATACCGTATATATACGTTAGTCCTATCTCTCCCCGTTTGTTTCTTGGTAAATCAATACCTGATATTCTTGCCATATTTATAGTTTGTTGTTACATGAGGCCGAACGGCGGGCCACCGTTGTACAGCCATCACAATATTTTTAATTATCCCTGACGTTGTTTGTATTTAGGGTTCTTTTTGTTGATCACATAAAGTTTCCCGTTACGGCGAATGATCTTGCAATCAGCGCTGCGTTTTTTAATGGATGCTCTAACTTTCATCGCTTTATTATTTATATCTGTAGGTTATTCTTCCTTTGGTTAAATCATACGGGCTCATTTCCAGTTTTACACGGTCGCCCGGTAAAATTTTTATGTAGTGCATCCGCATTTTTCCTGATATATGTGCAATTATCTCATGGCCGTTTTCCAGTTCAACTCTAAACATCGCGTTGCTTAATGCTTCTTTTATTGTACCGTCTTGCTCAATCGATGATTGTTTAGCCATATATTACTGATAATTACTTGTTTAAATGCCCGCTAAAGCGGAGCGCAAAATTAAAAAAAATAATTGAATTTTTTAATTTTTTCTTTCTAAAACTTCCTCAATATATGAAAACGTAGAAAGTATGTCGGGCCTGCCCTTTTTTACTGCTACGGTATGCTCATAATGTGCAGATGGCTTACCATCGCTGGTAGAAACCGTCCAGCCGTCGTCCCAAAACTTTACGCCTGCCCTGCCGGCGTTTATCATAGGCTCAATGGCTATTACCATCCCTTCTTCCAGTTTTACGCCAGCACCGCGCCTGCCGTAATTTGGCACTTCGGGTTTCTCATGAAGCTGGAAACCAACACCGTGGCCAACCAGTTCTTTAACAACGCCAAAGCCGCAGCGTTCTGCATGGTCTTGCACGGCAAAACCAATATCGCCAACGCGTAAACCGGCAACGGCTTTGTCTACACCTAAACGCAAACACTCTTGCGTAACGCGCATTAATTTCTTTGTTTCTTCGCTTACTTCGCCAATGGCAAAGGTATAGGCCGAGTCGCCCACGTATTTGTTAAGCACCGCGCCGCAGTCAATAGAAATGAGATCGCCTTCTACCAGTTCTTTATCACCGGGAAAACCATGTACAACCTGGTTATTAGGCGATATGCATAAAGAGTAAGGGAAACCATGATAATTAAGAAAAGCCGGCACGCCGCCATGATCGCGGATAAATTCTTCGGCCAGTTTATCGAGTGTAATTGTTTTAACACCCGGCCCGATAACTTTTGCTACCTCGCCGAGTGTTTTTGATACCAGGAGCGCACTCGCCCTGATCATTTCTATTTCTTCTGCAGTTTTAAACTGGATCTTTGCCATTTAAACACTCCGAATATTAAATAGCCGGAGGTGTAGTACCTGCTGCGGTAGGGATTGCCGTGCGGCCTTTTATCCTACCGGTTTTCATCAAGCCATCGTAGTGGCGCATCAACAAGTGGCTTTCTATCTGCTGTAAAGTGTCTAATACAACACCAACCAGAATGATTAATGATGTACCGCCAAAAAACCTGGCAAACTGGCTGTTTATGTGTGCAAGATTGGCTATAGCCGGAATGATGGCGATTATAGCTAAGAATATAGATCCCGGAAGGGTGATCTTAGATATCACATCGTCAATAAATTCTACGGTTGGGTTTCCCGGTTTAACGCCCGGTATAAAACCGCCGTTCTTCTTCATATCGTCCGACATTTGTTTCGGATTTACGGTGATAGCCGTGTAGAAGTAAGTAAACAGGATGATCAATATCGCAAATATGAGGTTATGCAACCATGACGTATAGTTTGATAACAGGATGAGCGTAGTACTTGATGCCAGTTTTGGGAAAAATGAAGCTACCGTAGTTGGGATAAACATTAATGCCTGCGCAAATATGATAGGCATTACACCGGCCGCGTTAACCTTTAACGGGATATACTGGCGCACACCGCCATACTGTTTATTACCAACAATCCGTTTGGCATATTGTACCGCAATTTTACGCGTACCCTGCACAATGAGGATGGTAAACATTACTACAACGATGAGGGCTACAATTTCTACAATGAAAATCAATAAACCACCACTGTTGGTATCTGTAACCCGCGAGCTAAATTCGGTAACAATTGCAGATGGCAACTGGGCAATAATACCCACCATTATTATAAGTGAAATACCGTTACCGATACCCTTATCTGTGATCTTTTCACCCAACCACATTACAAAAAGCGTACCTGCAGTTAATATAAATACCGAAACGATGTTAAACAGTGCCGGGCCCATAACGGGGCTAATAGCATCTGCCGTGATCTGGGTACGCACATAACCAATAGCCTGGGCAGCGGTAATGGCTATAGTTAAATAGCGTGTCCACTGGTTTAGCTTGTTACGGCCGCTTTCGCCTTCTTTTTGCTTTTTTATAAAGTATGGCACGGCTATACCTAACAACTGCACCACAATAGATGCAGATATATAAGGCATTACCCCTAATGCAAAAATGGATGCACGCGAGAATGAACCGCCCGCAAACATATTCAGTAAGCCTAAAAGGCCTTCTTTGGCACGTTGGTTATTTAACGATGCAGGGTCTACACCCGGCAGCACAATAAATGAACCTACCCGGTATATTAAAAGAAATAAGAGTGTGTTGGTAATACGCACTCTCAGGTCTTCGATTTTCCAGATGTTTGATAATGTGGTGAAAAATCTTTTCATCTAATGTTTATAACTTAACGATGGAACCACCGGCTGCTTCAATAGCTTTTTGCGCAGTTGCAGAAAACGCGTGAGCGGTAATATCAAGTTTCGCCTTTAGCTCGCCACGGCCTAATATTTTAATCAGATCATTACGTGAAGCTAAACCGTGTTCTTTCAACGTATCAAAATTAACTACACTTAAAGTGTATTTATCTGCCAGCTCCTGCAAAGCATCGAGGTTAATACCTACATACTCTGTACGGTTAGGGTTTTTAAAACCTACCTTGGGCACACGGCGCTGCAACGGCATCTGGCCACCCTCAAAACCAACCTTGGTTGATGTACCTGAGCGCGAACCTGCACCTTTATGGCCACGTGTTGATGTACCGCCCCTGCCAGAGCCTGTACCACGGCCAATTCTTTTGCTATCTTTTATAGAACCTTTTGCAGGTTTAAGATTACTTAAATTCATGACTTTAAACTTTTTCTACTGCTACCAAATGATTAACTGCCCTAATCATGCCTATGATAGCATCATTAGCTTCAACCTCTACGCTGTGGTTTATTTTACGTAAACCCAATGCAGCAACGGTTCTTTTCTGGCGCTCGCTTCTGTCGATAACGCTCTTGATCTGAGTTATTTTAACTTTCGCCATGACTATTATCCGTTAAATACTTTACCAATATTAATACCGCGATGATTGGCTACCGTGTAAGCATCGCGCAGTTGCGCCAATGCAGATACTGTTGCCTTTACCACGTTGTGCGGGTTTGATGATCCTTTTGATTTTGCCAATACGTTATGCACACCTGCAGACTCTAACACGGCACGCATAGCACCACCGGCAATAACACCTGTACCTGTTGAAGCCGGTTTTATAAAGATAAAACCGCCGGAGAACTTGCCGTATTGTTCGTGAGGTACAGTACCATTAATAATAGGAACTTTTACCAGGTTCTTTTTAGCATCATCTATACCTTTGGCAATAGCTTCCGTTACTTCTTTAGCCTTACCTAAGCCATAACCTACAACACCGTTTTCATCGCCTACAACCACAATGGCCGAGAAGCTGAAAGTACGGCCGCCTTTGGTTACTTTAGCAACACGCTGTATGCTTACCAGGCGATCTTTTAATTCGATCTCGCTGGTTTTTACTCTTTTAACATTTATTGTTGACATCTCTTTGCTTCAATTAAAATTTTAAACCGCCTTCACGTGCACCTTCTGCCAGTTGTTTAACACGGCCGTGGTACAGGTAACCATTTCTGTCGAACACTACGCTGGTAATACCCGCGGCGATAGCTTTTTGTGCAACCAGTTTACCCACTGCTGCAGATTGCTCGCCTTTGGTGCCAGATGCAGAAAAATCTTTTGACAAAGATGACGCTGATACTAATGTTTTTCCATTCACATCGTCAATAACCTGGGCATAAATACCCTTGTTGCTTCTATATACTGACAAGCGCGGACGTTCTGTAGATCCTGAAAGTCTCTTCCTGATACCTTGTTTGATCCTGTCTCTTCTTGATAATTTAGCTGGCATGACGATTATTTTTTAGATGCTGATTTACCTGCTTTTCTTCTCAATACTTCGCCAACAAACTTAATACCTTTACCTTTATAAGGTTCCGGGGCACGTAACGAACGTATTTTGGCAGCTACCTGCCCAATCAATTGCTTATCAATAGATTCGAGTATGATAGTTGGGTTTTTACCCTTTTCAGCAGTAGTTGATACTTTTACTTCTTTAGGTAACTCAAATACATAGTGGTGAGAGAACCCCAACACCAGGTCTAAAGTATTACCTGTATTAGTTGCACGGTAACCTACACCTACAAGCTCTTGCTCCAGCTTGTAACCAGTAGTTACGCCAACAACCATATTATTTAATAATGCACGGTATAAACCGTGTAGTGCTTTGTGGCGCTTTTGATCAGAAGGGCGTGTTACCACCATTGTTCCTTCTTCCTGCTCAACTTTGATATCGCTATCAATTGCCTGCTGCAGCTCGCCTTTGGGGCCCTTAACCGTTACCAGGTTTTCGCCCGATACCGTTACCGTAACTCCCGAAGGGATTGTTATAGGTGCTTTTCCTACTCTTGACATTGCTAATTCCTCCTGTTGATTAATAGATGTAGCATAAAACCTCGCCACCTACATTCTGTGCGCGTGCTTCCTTATCAGACATGATGCCTCTGGAAGTTGACAGGATAGCGATACCTAAACCGTTTAATACGCGTGGCAGGTTGTCTGTGTTGGCGTATTTTCTTAAACCTGGTTTGCTTATACGTGATAATGTACGTATGGCAGGAATTTTAGTTACCGGGTGATATTTCAAAGCAACTTTAATAATGCCCTGAGGCCCGTTGTCTTCAAACTTAAAATTTGCAATGTAACCTTTGTCGAAAAGCACTTTAGTGATTTCCTTCTTCAGATTTGATGCAGGAATTTCAACAACCCTGTGATTGGCTTTAATAGCATTCCTTACTCGTGTAAGATAATCTGCGATTGGATCTGTATTCATTTTATAAAATTTGATGGTGGTTTCCTTCCCGGCCTATCCGGGGCGACCTTCCGTCGTTAAAATCATTTTGGTATCAAGTAGCAAGTATCAGTGCTTACCAGCTTGCTTTTTTTACTCCCGGTATTTTACCGGCAAGTGCCATTTCACGGAAAGTTACACGTGAAATACCAAACTGGCGCATATAGCCTCTTGGGCGGCCGGTTAGCTTGCAGCGGTTGTGCAATTTTACCGGCGATGCTGCTTTAGGTAATTTATCTAAACCAACATAGTCGCCTGCGGCTTTAAGTGCTGCTCTCTTATCAGCAAATTTTGCTACTAATTTAGCACGTTTAAGTTCGCGTGCTTTTACGCCTTCTTTAGCCATTGTTAACTGGTGTTTGATTTTTAAATGGTAAACCAAATTGTTTAAGCAATTCTAATGCTTCAACATCATTTGTTGCCGAGGTTACAAAGGTAATATCCATACCCATTATTTTATTGATCTTGTCAATATTAATCTCCGGGAAGATGATCTGCTCTGTAATACCTAATGTATAGTTACCACGGCCATCAAAACCTTTATCATTAATACCCTTAAAATCACGTATACGTGGTAATGCAACCGCAATTAAACGGTCTAAAAACTCATACATGGTGTTGTCGCGCAGGGTTACACGCACGCCAACCGGCATGTTTTTACGTAATTTAAAGTTAGATATATCTTTCTTAGAGCGCGATGCAACACATTGCTGGCCGGTAATGGTACTCATTTCTGTTATAGCAACATCAATAAGTTTTTTATCGGTAGTGGCAGCACCAACACCCTGGTTGATTGCAATTTTCTCGAGCTTAGGTACCTGCATTACGCTTTTGTACTGAAATTTATCTTTCAGTGCGGTGCGGATCTCGTCTTTATACTTCGATTTTAATCTTGGCGTATAGGTCATTACTTAATTTCCTCCCCTGATTTTTTTGAAACCCTTACTAATTTACCATCTGCATTTGCCTTACGGCCAACGCGGGTGGTTTCGCCTGTTTTTGGATCAACCAAAGCCAGGTTAGAAATGTGTATAGCAGCTTCTTGTTTAACAATACCACCATTAGGGTTGGCAGCATTTGGTTTGGTATGCTTAGATACCATGTTTACACCTTCAACCAAAATACGGCTGTTGGCATAATTAACTTCTGTTACTTTACCCTGCGATCCTTTAGAGTCGCCGGCTATTACTTTTACTAAATCGCCCTTGCGGATCTTTAATTTAGGTTGTGCGTTTTTCTTTCTTTCCATGATTACAATACCTCCGGTGCTAATGATACAATCTTCATAAATTGTTTTTCACGCAATTCCCTTGCAACAGGGCCAAAGATACGTGTGCCACGCGGCTCGTCCTGGTTGTTTAATAAAACAGCTGCATTATCGTCAAAACGGATATAAGAGCCATCTTTGCGGCGTATTTCCTTTTTGGTCCTAACCACAACGGCTTTAGATACGGTACCTTTTTTTACGTTACCGGATGGTATCGCGCTTTTTACGGTAACTACGATCTTATCGCCAATAGAAGCATATCTTTTGCCCGTACCACCTAACACGCGGATCACTAAAACTTCTTTAGCGCCACTGTTATCGGCTACATTTAATCTCGATTCCTGTTGTACCATTTTATTTAGCCCTTTCTATAATTTGAACTAATCTCCAGTTTTTGTTCTTGCTCAGCGGGCGTGTTTCCATGATCAATACGGTATCGCCAATACCACAGGTATTAGTCTCATCATGAGCCATAAATTTGGTAGTTTTTTTCAGGAACTTACCGTAGATAGGGTGTTTCACCTTACGTTCTACAGCTACCACAATAGATTTTTCCATCTTATTGCTTACTACCAGCCCGGTACGTGTTTTTCTTAAATTTCTTTCCATTGTTCTGATCGACGCTGATTTATTATTCTTTTTCAGAAGTGCCAGCAGCCTTACGCTTGGTCATTTCTGTATTTAAACGAGCAACATCCTTGCGTACCTTTGTGATACGGGTTGGATTTTCAATAGCCGAAACAGCATGGGCAAATTTCAACTTAGTGAGATTGTTCTTTTCCTCGTTAATTCTCGCGGTCAACTGTTCTGTTGAGAGCTCTAAAATTTCTGAGTTTTTCATTTTTTTGTTATTAGTATTTATAATGTTATAAGCTGTACGTTGCAAGCATACTTACAACTTAAAACCTACAACCTAATATTTATGCCTCTGCGTAATCTCTACGCACTATAAAGCGGGTTTGTACAGGCAATTTTTGCGCTGCAAGGCGTAAAGCCTCTTTTGCAACTTCTAACGGCACACCTTCGGCTTCAAAAATAATGCGGCCGGGGCGTACTACTGCTACCCAATACTCGGGCGCACCTTTACCTTTACCCATACGTACTTCTGCCGGTTTTTTGGTTACAGGCTTGTCAGGAAATATCCTGATCCACACCTGGCCTTCACGTTTCATAAAACGTGTAACCGCAATACGTGCAGCCTCGATCTGGCGGCTGGTTATCCAGGCCGGCTCGAGTGATTTTATA
Organism: Mucilaginibacter sp.; assembly: GCA_965277245.1. GTDB lineage: Bacteria > Bacteroidota > Bacteroidia > Sphingobacteriales > Sphingobacteriaceae > Mucilaginibacter. The sequence goes on along the minus strand of OZ255719.1, from coordinate 221,786 downwards.
CCGAAAGATCCGAATGAAAGCTCAGCACCACGGGTGGCGTTGCCTTTCATTTTGCCTTTTTGCATCTTTCTGAACTTCGTTCTTTTTGGCTGTAACATCTTCTTTAAGATTTGAGATGTGAGATGTGAGATGTGAGATAGCTTTAACTAACCCTGTTCTCATTGCTCATATCTTCCAATAATTATCTTTTTATAAAACTGATGGTTGAAGAGATATTTCTCATATCTCAAATCTCCCATCTAATATCTATCTTTTATCTTCCTCCGGGGCGTGGGCCACCACCACCCTGACGGCCTGGGCCACCCGGGCGACTGCCGCCGCCGCGTTGATTGTTATTACCCCCCGGGCCACCGCTGCTACGACGATCGCCACCACCAGCGCCACCTCTACGGTCGCCGCCGCGGTTATCGCCTCTTTCGCCGCGTGCGCCAAATGATGCTGCGCCTTCGGGCCTTCCGCCCTTACCGCTTGCACTGCTTGATGCACCAATGTTTGGAGAAAGATCGCGCTTACCATAAACTTCGCCTTTACAGATCCAAACCTTAATACCTATTTTACCATAAGTGGTTAAAGCTTCGGCCAAAGCGTAATCTATATCGGCACGGAAAGTGTGCAAAGGTATCCTGCCTTCTTTATATTGCTCGGTACGTGCCATTTCTGCACCACCTAAACGGCCAGATGTCATGATCTTTATACCTTCGGCACCCATTCTCATGGTGCTGGCTATAGAAGTTTTCATAGCACGGCGGAAAGATATCCTCGCTTCCAGTTGCTTGGCTATGCCTTCTGCAACCAGTTGTGCATCTAACTCGGGGCGTTTTATTTCGAAGATATTTATCTGAACATCTTTCTTGGTCAGTTTCTTTAACTCTTCTTTTATCTTATCAACCTCCTGGCCGCCTTTACCTATAACGATACCGGGGCGGGCAGTGTGGATAGTAACGGTTATACGTTTTAAGGTACGCTCTATAACAACTTTAGATACGCCGCCTTTTGCTATACGTACCGAAAGATATTTGCGTATCTTTTCGTCTTCAACTAATTTATCGGAGTAGTGATCACCGCCGTACCAATTAGAATCCCATCCTCTGATGATCCCTAATCTGTTACCTATTGGATGTGCTTTTTGTCCCATTTTTATTAATTGATTTCTGTTTTACTGTCCACAATAAGTGTTACGTGATTTGAGCGCTTGCGAATACGGTACCCGCGGCCTTGCGGCGCAGGGCGAAGTCTTTTGGTTTGGCGGCCACCGCCTACAGAAACTTCTTTTACAAACAAGCCGCTATCTTCCACACGTTTGCCTTCGTTTTTTGCTTCCCAGTTTTTAATGGCCGATAGTAATAACTTTTCTACCCGTATAGCAGCTTCTTTATTGGTAAACTTTAAAATATATAAAGCTTTCTCAACACCTTCGCCGCGAATAAGATCAACAACCAGGCGCATTTTGCGCGGTGATGTTGGGCAGTTTTGCAGTTTAGCAATAGAAGACCCGCCTTGCAGAGTTTTCTCGTGCTCTTTGCGTTGTCTGATCAGTACAGACTTTTTGATTTTATTTGTTGCTTCTTCCATTGCCTGTTACTTTCTTTTTTCTGCGTGTCCGCGGAAGGTACGTGTTGGCGCAAATTCACCAAGTTTATGCCCTACCATGTTTTCTGTTACGTACACAGGGATAAACTTGTTACCGTTGTGTACTGCAAATGTATGACCAACGAAGTCTGGAGAAATCATAGATCGCCTTGACCATGTTTTTACTACCGATTTTTTACTTGATTCATTCAGGGTAAGAACTTTTCTTTCCAGGTTGAAATCAATATAAGGTCCTTTTTTAATTGAACGAGCCATTATTTTTTCCTTCTTTCAATGATATAACGATCCGATGTCTTTTTCTTGTCACGGGTTTTGTAGCCTTTGGCTAATAACCCTTTACGTGACCGTGGGTGCCCGCCAGATGAACGGCCCTCGCCACCACCCATAGGGTGATCTACAGGGTTCATGGCTACACCACGTACTCTTGGCCTGCGGCCTAACCAACGCTTACGGCCTGCTTTACCTAACACTTCGTTCGCTTTCTCGGCATTTGAAACCGTACCGATGGTTGCAAGGCAGGTAGCCAGGATCATACGGGTTTCGCCAGAAGGCAACTTAATGATGGCATACTTACCATCACGTGCAGATAGCTGCGCATATGTACCTGCCGAGCGGGCAATAGTGCCGCCCTGGCCGGGGTTTAATTCAATATTATGGATGATAGAACCCAAAGGTATTGCCTTTAGCGGTAAGGTGTTACCAACTTCGGGAGCAGCACTCTCGCCCGATAGTACGGTTTGCCCAACTGTTAAGCCTTCGGGCGCTAACATGTAACGTTTTTCGCCGTCAACAAAAGTTAACAGGGCTATACGTGCAGAACGGTTAGGATCATACTCTATAGTGGTAACCTTTGCAGGTATATCAAACTTATTGCGTTTAAAATCTATTAAACGGTATGATTTTTTGTGACCACCACCTATATAACGCATGGTCATTTTACCGGTGTTGTTACGACCGCCCGATTTCTTGTGCGATACAACCAGCGACTTTTCAGGTACGTTGGTCGTTACGTCAGAATAATCGGCACCAACTCTGAAGCGGGTACCCGGCGTAACCGGTTTAAATCTTTTTACTGCCATCTCTTATATTATAATGTGCTATAAAAATCTATTGTCTCACCGTCTTTCAACGAAATAACCGCTTTCTTGTAAGTAGCAGCCCGGCCGCTAACGGCGCCTGCCTTAGTATTGCGGGTTTTTAGTTTACCAACGTATTTCATAGTGTTTACCGCCGTAACGTTAACACCATACATGTTCTCAACTGCAGTTTTGATCTGGATCTTGTTTGCCCTGTGATCTACCTTGAAAACATAACGATTAAGTTTCTCAGTTAACTGAGCTACTTTTTCTGTAAGTAAGGGTTTCTTTAAAATTTCCATATTACTTAGCAAACGCCTCCTCCAAAGTTTTAACAGAACCCGAAGTTAAGATAAGCTTACCTGCGTTTAACACATCGTAAGTGTTTAACTGGTCGGCCGTGATCACTTTGGTTTTCTTTAAATTTCTGCTCGATAAATACACGTTGTTATTTGCTGCAGGCAATACCAATAATGTTTTTTCATTGGTAAGGTTAAGATCTGCCATTAGTTGTATGTAGCTTTTAGTTTTAACAGCGTCGAAACTAAAATCTTCTAATATAACAATGCTGCTATCCTGCGCCTTGTATGACAGTGCCGACTTGCGGGCCAATGATTTAAGCTTTTTGTTTAACTTAAAGCTGTAATCACGCGGCTGCGGACCGAAAACACGGCCACCACCATTAAACAATGGCGATTTTATACTACCGGCACGTGCACCGCCTGTACCTTTTTGCTTATGTAGCTTGCGGGTTGAACCTGCAATCTCATTACGTTGTTTTGATTTGTGCGTACCCTGGCGCTGGTTTGCCAGATATTGTTTAACATCCAGGTAAATCGCATGGTCGTTAGGCTCGATTCCGAAAACCGTATCAGACAGCTGCACCTTGGCACCCGTTTCTTTTCCCGATACATTTAATATATTAACTTCCATCTTCTTACTTATCAACGATTACAAATGAACCCTTAGCGCCCGGGATAGATCCCTTAACCACTAATAAATTTTGTTCCGGATAAACCCTAACAACCTCCAGGTTTTGAACCTTAATGCGCACATTACCTGTTTGCCCGGCCATACGCATACCTTTAAATACGCGCGAAGGCCATGAAGATGCACCCAATGAACCGGGTGCCCTTAAACGGTTATGCTGGCCGTGGGTTTGCATACCCACACCACTAAAGCCATGGCGTTTAACCACACCCTGAAAACCTTTACCTTTTGAAGTACCTACAACGTCAACAAAGTCGCCCGAGGTAAAAATGTCGACACTGATCGTATCGCCAAGATTTTTTTCGTCTTCAAAAGTTTTAAATTCAACCAGCTTGCGCTTAGGTGTTGTACCGGCTTTTTGGAAATGACCTTTTAGTGGAGCGGAAGTGTTTTTTTCCTTCTTTTCATCATATGCCAGCTGGATAGCCGCATACCCGTCTGTTTCTACAGACCGCACTTGTGTTACCACACAAGGACCAGCTTCGATTACGGTACAAGGGATGTTCTTCCCTGCCTCATCGAAAATACTGGTCATCCCTACTTTTTTACCAATAATTCCTGACATTTTAATTTTGCTTTTGTTTTGCCCATCGAAGCAGTAGGGCTTCGTTCAAGGCATTTATTCCCCCTAAAGGGACGGCAAAGATAGAAATTATAAATTAACTCTCAAATAGTTAGGAAATTATTTTTTCAATAAATACGAAGCTTAATTTTGGGAGAATTTTTGCGCTTATTAGCTGCGGTTTTGTATGGAATTGATAACGGCGCAGCTAAAATTTCGAAAATTAATGCACACCATAACCATGATGTTGCGTTAACTTATTTAGGGCACTATAAATTTGCACTTCAAAAATAGTAATATGTATAAAAAGTTTCTTGCAGCAGCACTAATTTCGAGCCTCATCACAGTAATAGCATCAGCCCAAAACCTTTATATACCGCGCGATATTGCCAGAGCTTATAAAAAAGGTACACGTTCGCCAGATGGTAAACCCGGCAAAAACTACTGGCAAAACCATGCGCGCTATAACATCCATATCACCGCCGCCCCACCCGATCGCAGTATTAAAGGCGTTGAAGAAATTGTATATACCAATAACAGCCCCGATACGCTAAAAAGCCTTAATATGAAGCTGATATTGAACGTGCACCGTCCGGGTGCTGTGCGGTTAAAACCGGCAAGTCAGCGTTATTTAACAGATGGTATGCAGATAGATAGCTTTAAGGTAAACAACGCTTCGGTGCCGTGGGATAATGCCATAAACAGCGCAACCAACCAGCCTGTTAGGTTAGTTAAACCTTTAATGCCGCACGATTCTGTTAAGCTTAACATTACATGGCACTACCAGGTATCACTACAAAGCGAGCGCGAGGGCATGATCGATTCTACTACTTATTATCTGGCCTACTTTTACCCGCGGGTATCTGTGTATGATGACTACAATGGCTGGGACCGCCTGCCTTTTAATGACCTGTTAGAGTTTTATAACGACTTTAATGATTACCATTTAAGTATAACAATACCGAAAAACTATATCACATGGAGCACCGGTACCCTGCAAAACCCGCAGCAGGTGTTGCAGCCCGAATATGCTAAACGGTTGCAGGCATCATTCACCAGCGATTCTACTATCCACATTGTTACCGCCGACGACTTGGCTAAAAAGAACATTACTGCGCAAAACGCTATGAACACCTGGGTATGGACAGCTGATGACATTACCGACGTAGCAATGGGCATTAGCGATCATTACGTTTGGGATGCTGCGAGTACCATAGTTGATGATGCAACCCGCAGGCGCGCAAGTATGCAGGCTGCTTTCCTAAATAGTTCTGCAGATTTTCATCATTCGGTGCAATGGGGAAATTACAGCCTAAATTGGTTTGCGCATAACTGGCCGGGCGTGCCATACCCATTCCCAAAGATGACGGCCTTCCAGGGCTTTGCCGATATGGAATACCCTATGATGGTGAATGACAGCCATAGCACAGACCTTGCCGATGCACGCCTTACACAAGACCATGAAATTGCCCATACCTTTTTCCCGTTTTATATGGGCATCAATGAGACGCGGTATGGTTTTATGGATGAAGGCTGGGCCACTACGTTTGAATACCAGATAGGAATTGCCGAAAACAACAAAACCTACGCAGATAACTTTTTTAAACGTTTCAGGGTTAACCGCTGGATACATGACCCTTCGAGTTTTGAAGACCTGCCTGTTATTACCCCATCGAGCGAACTCACATCTGCAAATGGTAATAACGAATACGGTAAACCATCATTAGCTTATATGGCGCTGCAGGATATGCTGGGCGATAAGCTCTATAAACAAGCACTGCATACTTACATGGATAACTGGCACGGCAAACACCCTATCCCATGGGATTATTTTAATTCGGTGAGTGCAGGAGCAGGCAGGAATTTAAACTGGTTTTTCAACAACTGGTTTTTTACCAATAATTATATAGACCTGGCAATAGAAAAAGTTACACCATCGGCAAAAGGTGTGCAGGTAGATATTAAGAATATTGGTGGCTTTGCCATTCCGTTCGATGTTATTGTAACCTATGCAGATGGCCGTACCAAAACCTATCATCAAACACCCGCGGTATGGGAGCACAACCAAACAGGTTTTGTAATTAATTTAACAAGTTCACAAGGCATTACCGCAGTAAACTTAAATGGTGGTGTATTTGTAGATGCTGATGAAAGCAATAATAACTGGAAGAAGTAGGTTAGCGCAAATTTGAGCTTGAATTTATTAGAGTTATATTTGAATATTATTAAAGCTTTTGCGGAGCCAAGAATAATATTGACTGCTGATATGGCTTTTGGGCAATTATTAGCAATAAGCAATAGTTCCTTAATATCTGTGATTCAATTTAGGATTGCTGATTTCAAGTTCGGTAATATTATCAGTAAGCTTATTCTTGCGTTTGAAATAATGAACAAGGCACCCGATAATCGCATTAGGCTAAGATCGCTTCCCATCCACCTGTAACAACAGCAAAGCCGCTAAATGGTGCTCTGGGACCAAGTTCCTGATAAGCGTTTCCCGATAATATAATTTTACTTTTGCAGTAAATGACCTGCCACATGCCCCGAAGCCACCGGCTATTTTGGAATACTAATTACTCGCTAAGAAGTAATTGCTTCAACCTGCTATGTTTTTGCCTGGCGGGTAGCGTATTTTTCACAAACCTTATTGATATTCCGCATGTGGGAAGCAAGTTTCAACTTACGGAACTTTTATTTCTTATCCTTCTTTTCTTTATCCCCTATAAAGCTGTATTAGTTTATAACACAAAACATAACCGAGCATTTTTAATTATTGCCGGCTTTTATTTTCTGACAGATCTTTTTACTTCTGCATTAAGCCAACATGCCTCATCTGTTTTAGAAAGCTTTGGAAGGCTTTACCTGCTTTTTATATTCGCGATTTTAAGTTACCAATCTAGCACGTTCTCAAAAGAGCAATTTCTTAAAAAGTTTACAAAAGTTGTCATCTTATGCTCGTTATTTATGATCATCATTGCTGCAATTGGCTACTTATTGCTTTGTTTGGATATACGATCTTCGTTTTTATGGCCTGCGGGAAACTATCCTTATTTTGGGATAATTTACCGGTTAAGCGGGCCAAATCAATATCCTACCATGATGATCTGCCTGCTCACGTTTGCTATCATATATATGTTAAGCATTTACAAAACCAGGCCACCAACTAAATCACTTCGTTTTTTGTTGATACTGCTCTTTATTTGCGCAGTTGCAACGTGGTCAAAGTCGCTGGTGTTGCTTACTATGGCTGTAGTTATTTTAATATTAAAGCAATACAAATGGCTTAACAGATTTACATTTATAACTACCGTGCTGTTCTTTAGCAGCATTATGGTTTTCTTTACCCATCTCATTATTGTAAAACATAACAATGCTGCCATAAACGCTATAAAAAAAACCATATATACCTCAAACAGAATAGTTTACCAAAACCCTGACTATGTTTTTTTTGAAGCAAACTACCTTACCTTGAAACGTGCGGCCTTGCGCACATTTGAGCATCATCCCTGGATTGGTATAGGAACAGGTAATTTCGGCAGGCAGCTTGCGGTTGACAAGCAAAAAGGCTTATACCCCAATAAGCTGCCAAACTTCGAACCCCAAACCACCTATCTTAGGGCTTTTGCAGAAAATGGGATATCGGGAGGTATTTTATTGCTTTGTGTTTTTGGGTATGTAACACGTAAGTTTTTGAGGCAGCCTCAACTCAAGACAGACGATATGCTATTTGCATTATTCCTGATATTTATAACGCTGGTAATTGAAGCCATATCAACGGACATTTATAATTTCAGGCACTTATGGCTATTGTTAGCCATCAGTTTTGTTTACATTGAAAAACTCGGTACAAATAATGGCAACAAAGATGCTAATCCATCATTAACCGCCTGATCAATTCGGCGCTCTGCTTTTTACCTTCTTCCAGCCGGTCGTTAAAGAAGATCTGTACATCATTAAAATGCTTTTTATAGCCCTCCATATCGCCGTAACCAATTATAGACGCCCACTCACGCACAGCCGAGTGAAATTCCAAATCATCGCCGCGGATAGTTTTATCATACAAAGCCGTTTCTATTGATTCTTCCAATAATGCTTCGTTTTTAAAAAGATACTCCGCAATGCCCAGCCTCAACCTAAATGGCGGGGTTTGCGCTATCAGATTATCATACGGATTAACCCCCAGATGATACCATGCATCTACCATGCTCAGCAAACTCAAATGCGAATTTGGCTTTGGATGAATTTGATTGTCGTTCAATGAAAAATCTTCCATCACCTTATCATTAAACATAATAAGCTTACGGCTTTCGTGAAATACAAAATCACGGGCCTTATATATCCGTTCACGAAAGGCTTTTTCTTCTTCCATGATCATCAGCTTAAACAACTCCGACTCCGAAATTGCATAACGTTTAACCTGCTGCCTGGCGTAAGGGTTTAAAATAGCCAGCCCCGCGTACACATGCGCCTTATAACTAAAAATGCGCAGCGTAGTAAGTATCTTCACATTATCTATACCACCGTTGTAAGAGGCATTATCCCACGGGAAAAACCCTGCGGCCTTCCATGCGGTGCCCATACTTTCGAAACCCACATGGGTTACCGCCTGGGTATCGGCCACAATTTTGTCGTGCTCATGAAAATCCTTCAGTTCAACAATATCAGTACCCACTTCGTTAAACAGATCAAGCATTTGGCGGTACGCCTCCTTGCTGGCCCGGTGGCATATCAGTATGAGCTTTTGCCCCCGCGGCTCAAACCCCGGCCCGTGCATAGCGTGAAAGGTAATGATGTTAACATCGCGGCCGATGTATTTTTCGAAGATGAATATCTCCATGTGCTTAACCGATGTTTGCCCGGCCACTATTGCACCAGGCCTTATGCTCCCGCAGGTTTCTGCCACAACCTGATCCAGCTTTTCGGCTTCAACGGCATATATAAGCAGGTCGCTTTTGGCAGCAACGGCCTTGCCGCTGTCGTAAACCTTAATATCAAATGCAGATAGTTCTGCCTGGAGCGTTTCCAGGTTTTGCGGCAAATCGCATCCAAAAACGGTATGGCCTGCTTTTGCAAATGCTTTTGCATACAATTTACCCATGTCGCCCAGCCCTATGATACCGATATTCATGGCGCTAATATAGCTAACGGGGTTTTAAGCGTTATGAAAATCATAACAGATATTTTTAACGCATTAAATAAGTTTTAATATCTTAGTCAGCATGCGTATCTTACTTACTGTACGTTAAATTATAATCTCAACCCCGTATAATCTTAATAACATGCGTAACAAGTTGTTTTCAAAAGCACTCATTGCAGCAATCTTAATAAGTGCACCGGCATTTGCGCAGGATACTACAAAAAAAGCAGCCGTAAAACCAAAAACATATGTAAAACCGGTAGCTGCCAAACCAGCACCCGGCTACCAGGCAAAACCTGCGGGTGTGTATGTTAAACCGGTTAAACCCGCCGCCAGGATAGCAACAACCGCAGCAGGGCCCACTGCTGGCGTAAATACCGCAATACAGCACCCCCCGGTTGATATTGCCCCTACCGACCGCAGCATAAACGGCCAGTACCAGTATCTTCAAACCAAGTTATATGGCTACCAAAGGCCTATGCTGGCCGCCTTTCATAAAAGTGTTACTGATACCATTACTGCCGAACGTAAAAAAATAAAACCGCTGCAGGCCAGCGTGGCCGTTTTAACGGATACAGTTAAAGACCTGCATAAGCAATTAGGCGCACAGCAGGCAACACTGAGTGCATCGGCAGCCAGGGTTGATAGTATAAATTTGGCCGGCATAGAGATGACCAAGTCGGCGTATAATATGCTGATGTGGGGACTGGTAATTGCGTTTGGCGTTATTGCGGCAATTGTGCTTTTCCGCTCGGGCAGCTACAGCCGGGAGGCTAACTACCGCATTAAGCTTTATGACGATCTTGACGAAGAGTATAAAAACTACAAGGCAAAGGCAAACGAAAAGGAAAAGAAACTTGCCCGCGAACTGCAAACCGCGAGGAATAAAATAGAGGAAATAACCGGTAACCCATATTAAGTTCCTTCCGTCCGGCCCCTCTAAAGGGGGAGAAAAACTTACACAATATGCCAGAACAAGCTTTCTTATTTGGCTGGAACCCTATTAAATGGTCCTGGGCCAATCTGGATAAAGATATTGAAAAGCTAAACCGCGACGGCTACCTGGAAGAAATCTGGAGCGCTGCCAGCCACAAGAGCATTAAACCCGGCGACAAGGCGTACATCGTTAGGCTTGGCACCGAACCCAAAGGCATATTTGCATCTGGCATTATATCGTCCGAACCATTTTTGGCCGCGCGGGCAGGGCGCACCTACTATAGGGTAGCTGTTAAACTGGATGTATTGCTTAATCCGAACGAGGAACCCATTTTAACTTTAGACCTGCTTAAAACAGGCAGCCTTGCCGAACAAATGTGGACGCCGCAGGCCTCGGGTGTATCGGTGCGGCCGCAACTGGTTGAAGAGCTGGAAATGCTGTGGCTCGGCTTCCTTGATAAAAGTAATCGTTACGAAGATTTTTAGGGCTCAGGTTAATCCTTTTCAATTCAGATCAATCTATATATCATAACTATTAATATAAAAGATCATGAAAAAGGGCATCTTCATTATAGCATTCTTCGCATCTGTTTTAAGCATGTTAAGCAGTTGCGCCGTACGGGCCGATTATGGTTACCGCAACCATCCATACCGCCATTACGACCGCGGTTATTACAGGGCTTACTAACAAGAAAGGCTTCCGTTAACGGAAGCCTTTCTTGTTTATATCTATATCTTATAAAAAAGGTTCTTGTCGGTTATCCCAAAAGAAAAGAATGATGAGATGATTATCACATATCTCGTAATACATAGAACAGTTTTTATGTATCAATGCTTTACGAATGTAAGCGTTGTCTCCTACAGCTTCATACATAAGTGGGGATTGCAAGATCGCTTTAATAACCTTATCACTTTTGTTAATAAACCTTTCTTCATGTATATTACCCCATCTATTATAAACCTGAGACTTTATGAGCTCAAAAGTTTCTTCAGCTTCATCTGTAAAAACTAACCTAAAAATCGTCGGGTATTTAGATGCCTCTTCCTGAATTCCTCGTAAGAAATAAATCGGCCAGCCTTAAAATCTTCTTGTCCCCTTTTAATACCGTCTAAAACATGCTGCGGCAATTTTTCTTCATCATCTTCTTTTTGGAATGGGATGTGAAGTGTCTCTAAAAATTCCTTCACGGCTTGTTCCTGTTCGCTTGTAGGGTAAACTAAATAAGTGCTCATATTCAAATATAAATATTATCTAACAAAAAAGCCACCCGTTAAACAGATGGCTTTTAATATCAATCCCTCAAAATGGGAGAAGTCTGATTTGAGCTACACTTTAATTTCAACCTCAACGCCGCTTGGCAGCTCGAGTTTCATTAGCGCGTCAACCGTTTTTGAGTTAGAGCTGTAAATGTCTAACAAACGCTTGTAAGAGCATAATTGAAATTGCTCACGTGCTTTTTTGTTTACGTGCGGCGAACGCAGTACTGTAAAGATCTTCTTTTCAGTTGGCAAAGGCAGCGGCCCGCTTACTACAGCGCCGGTTGGCTTTACGGTCTTAACGATCTTCTCGGCAGATTTATCAACCAGGTTGTAATCGTAAGATTTTAGCTTAATTCTAATTCTTTGGCTCATATTATTTTTGTTTTAACCAACTGTAAGAGCTATTAGTTACAGCGTGGTTGATTTTCTTTATTGTTTATAAGTAATTAAGTTAATTAAAAGAGTAACTACTCACCCAATCAACTAATAACTTTATTTAAGCTATTGCACCTTTAACGCGGCCTTTAGATTTTGCAACTATCTCTTCCTGTACGTTACGCGGCGCTTCTGCATAATGATCAAACTCCATGGTAGAAGTTGCGCGGCCCGATGTAATGGTACGTAACTGGGTTACGTAACCAAACATTTCTGAAAGCGGAACAGTTGCCTTAATAACCTGTGCACCCGCACGGCTATCCATACCTAACAACTGGCCACGGCGGCGGTTCATATCGCCAATAACGTCACCCATGTTTTCTTCGGGCGTAAGTATCTCAATTTTCATGATCGGCTCTAACAATACCGGCTTACATTTTGGCAATGCTTCGCGGTAGGCAGAACGTGCTGCAATTTCGAAAGATAACGCATCTGAATCGACAGCGTGGAACGAACCATCTATTAACCTAACCTTTAAGCTGGTTAAAGGGTAACCTGCCAACACGCCATTTGCCATGGCAGCAGCAAAACCTTTTTCAACAGAAGGTATAAACTCGCGGGGGATAGAACCACCGCTAATTTCGTTCACAAATTGTAACCCGTCTTTACCTTCGTCATTAGGCGAAACGATGATCTGTATATCGGCAAATTTACCACGGCCACCGGTTTGTTTCTTATAGGTTTCGCGGTGTTGTACGGTGCCTGTAATAGCTTCTTTATAAGCTACCTGCGGCGCACCCTGGTTAACCTCTACCTTAAACTCGCGTTTAAGGCGGTCCATAATAATGTCAAGGTGAAGCTCGCCCATACCCGAAATTACGGTTTGGCCGGTTTCTTCATCTGTATTAACACGGAAAGTTGGATCTTCTTCGGCCAGTTTACCTAAAGCCATACCCAGTTTATCTACATCGGCCTGTGTTTTAGGCTCGATAGCTAAGCCGATAACCGGCTCAGGGAAGTTCATAGATTCCAGGATGATCGGGTGTTTCTCGTCGCAAAGGGTATCGCCTGTTTTAATATCCTTAAAGCCCACTACCGCAGCAATATCACCTGCACCTACATTAGGTATCGGGTTTTGCTTGTTAGCGTGCATCTGGAATATACGGGAGATACGCTCCTTATTATCAGACCTCATGTTATGCACATAAGAGCCTGCATCGAGGTTGCCCGAATATACGCGGATAAAGCACAAACGGCCTACAAAAGGGTCTGTTGCAATCTTAAACGCCAAAGCTGCAAATGGTTCCTTAACATCCGGTTTACGCAAAATTTCTTCGCCTGTATCGGGGTTGGTACCCACAATACCTTCAACATCCATAGGTGATGGCAATAACTCCATCACATAATCAAGCATGGTTTGCACACCTTTGTTTTTGAAAGATGAACCACAAACCATAGGTACTATTTTAGCATCTAATACGGCCTGGCGTAAAGCATCAAGCACTTCGCGCTCAGTGATAGTTTCCGGTGCGTCGAAGAATTTCTCCATAAGGGATTCATCATACTCGGCAACAGATTCTAATAATTTTTCTCTCCACTCGGTAGCTTCTTCAAGCATATCATCGGGAATGGGCACTTCTGTAAAGGTCATCCCTTTATCGTGCTCGTTCCAAACAATACCGCGGAAGTTGATCAGGTCTATAACTCCTTTAAAACCTTCTTCGGCGCCAATTGGCAATTGCAATGGCACAGCGTTACTGCCCAGCATGGTTTTCACCTGCTTAACTACCTTCAAAAAGTCGGCACCAGAGCGGTCCATTTTATTTACGAAACCTATACGGGCAACGTTATAATTGTTGGCAAGCCTCCAGTTGGTTTCAGATTGGGGCTCAACACCGTCAACAGCAGAGAAAAGGAAAACCAAACCATCAAGCACGCGTAAACTGCGGTTTACCTCAACGGTAAAATCTACGTGGCCGGGGGTATCAATAATGTTAATGTGGTAAGTGTGGCCACGGTATTTCCAATCTACAGTGGTAGCAGCAGATGTAATGGTAATACCACGCTCCTGCTCCTGCGCCATCCAGTCCATTGTGGCAGCACCCTCGTGTACCTCGCCTATTTTGTGGCTAACGCCGCTATAGTAAAGAATACGCTCGGTAGTAGTGGTTTTACCGGCATCAATGTGAGCGGCAATACCTATGTTTCTTGTATATTTAAGATCTCTTGACATATTTTTTAGTTGAATATGTTGATTGGGTTAAGTGGTTGATTGAGCTTTAAACTACTCACTTAATCAACCACTCACTAATCAACTATCTCTTAGAATCTGAAGTGAGAGAACGCTTTGTTGGCTTCGGCCATTTTGTGCGTATCTTCTTTCTTTTTAACGGCGGCGCCTTCGCCTTTGGCAGCAGACATGATCTCGCCGGCAAGTTTCTCCATCATGGTTTTTTCGCCGCGGCGGCGTGCATAGCTAATAAGCCATTTCATACCCAAGGCAATCTTACGCTCGGGCCTTACCTCTGTAGGCACCTGGAAGTTAGCACCACCAACACGGCGGCTTTTTACTTCAACAGCGGGCATTACATTGTTTAACGCTTTTTTCCAGGTATCTAAACCGTTTTCACTGGTTTTTTTCTCCACTATCTCAACAGCGTTATAAAATATGCTGTACGCGGTAGATTTTTTACCATCATACATCATGTTATTTACAAACCTGGTTACCAGAATATCATTGAATTTTGGATCAGGAAGAAGGATTCTCTTTTTTGGTTTCGACTTTCTCATTTTTACTATCCTCCTTTAATTATTTCTTTTTACCTTTTGCAGGTGCGGCTGCTGCCTGGCCTGGTTTAGGGCGTTTAGTACCATATTTAGAACGACGCTGGTTACGGCCGGCCACACCCGATGTATCTAATGCACCACGGATGATGTGGTAACGTACACCCGGCAGATCTTTAACCCTGCCACCGCGGATTAATACGATAGAGTGCTCCTGTAAGTTGTGGCCTTCTCCCGGTATATAGGCATTCACCTCTTTACCATTGGTTAAACGTACACGCGCAACTTTACGCATTGCTGAGTTTGGTTTCTTAGGGGTAGTGGTGTATACACGGGTACACACGCCTCTTCGCTGTGGACAGCTGTCCAACGCTGGCGACTTACTCTTGTCGACCATAGCTACTCTACCTTTTCTAACTAATTGCTGAATAGTAGGCATTCTTTCCTTTTGATTTTTACAGTTTTGTCCTTATTTTAAGGACTGCAAAAGTACGAAGTAATATTCTGATTTTCAATAGGGGACGAAAAGATTTTTGAGTTTTTGATTTGAGAGTGAATAAGTGGCCGCAGTGAGTGGCAGCAGCAGTTTGAAATTGAGGATAGGTAATCGTTTGCGAGAAGTTAAGAATTTGCTATCATTACGGTTATCTTTCTGTATTACTCTTTTTGTCACCCTTGTTACACGTTTGTCATCCTGAAGGTAGTGAAAGATCTTCTACCTACTGTCGCAAGTTTGGCGCAGCGTAACTTGTGACAAGAATGATGTAAGCTTCCAGCTTACAAAGACTGGAAGCTTCCGCCACCGTTGGTGTTGTA
Source organism: Mucilaginibacter sp. (assembly GCA_965277245.1). GTDB lineage: Bacteria > Bacteroidota > Bacteroidia > Sphingobacteriales > Sphingobacteriaceae > Mucilaginibacter. The sequence goes on along the minus strand of OZ255719.1, from coordinate 206,260 downwards.
ACCAACGATATGCGCTGCAAAAGCTAATTGTCCAGCGTTAATGCAAATTGTTGGTATTTTCATCAACAATGGCGGAAGTAATGGTATAGATGAACAGCTAGAAATTGCAACTGATTTAAATAAGTTGTTGGAAAAAATAAGCTAATTTTTTATATTTCACTTTTAGTTTATTATGAAAAAGAACCTTATCTTATTTGCTGTAGTTTTTCTATATGCTTTCAAATCCTATTCGCAAGAAATTTGGCAAATCCACAAAATTGATTCTAATATTTCTGTTAAACTTCCGGGAAAACCATCTGAAAAATTATCGGGGTCGCTTATTGCAACCAATAAAGATAGCACAATCGTTTACATAATAACTGTGATTGACTTTAAAACGGTGGGCGGTATAGACTCAACTGGATTAGCACCAATAAAAGAAACACCTGAATTTGTGGCGCAGTTAAAAACAGGTGTTCAATCGACATTACATGACGTAGACTTGTCAGACGTGAAAATTAGCAATTGGCATGGTTACACGAGCTATACAAGTAGCGGTCCCGGGATTGGAGTTAAAAAGAACAGATATTTTGACATGTTTATGATTTTGATTGGCAGTAAATTTTATAGTATGACAACGATTGCGTCTTCTACTAATCATAGTCAAATAAGTAAAGAATATTTCGATTCTGCGATGTTAAACCCTAAATAATCTTTAAATCGCAACACTATATAAACCCCGTAATTATACCATTATTGGGAAAGTTTGCAATTGCAATACATCTCCGTTGTTGTAAGCATAATAAAGTGTAACCGTTTATTAACGTAAGCTTCCGGCTTACAAAACTCAAACGTTTAACTTTATTATCAAAAGGTTGAAAACTTGCGGTAGTGGTAAGACAAAAACACTGACACCATTTTGCCCGCAAAACATACCGACCGGTATGTTTTTAAAAAAGACCTCAATTTTCGCCCTCCAAAACCCCTCGATTTAAGCGCCGAAACTGGACAAAAAGAGACCGTTTTCCGCAATTTTTGAGCAGTGACAGGTAAATGGCGGGGGCTACATACCGTACGGTATGTTTGATACTGCAAATTTATGTCACATGGCCGTTCTGCTGTAGTTTTACACAATTTTCTAAATATCCACAATCGCAACATTCCGGCAGGCCGGCGGTTATATTGCCATTATGGAGAAATTCACGATAGCAATAGCACACGATAAAGAGTTATGGAATTTTGAAGTTGCAGATTACCTTCACCATGTGGAGGATCACTGCAAATTTGAAGTTTTTCAGGATGGCGCGTTTGTTGCCAGCTTTGAACCCGACAGCCATAAACTTTTGCATTTGTGCAAAAATACCGGGCTATTACAAGAAGAACTTTTATACCTAATTGCAGATAAGCTGGAAACTTTGCAGCACTGATTTACTTAAGCTTTGCATTTTCATTACAGCTTTCCATTTAAATATTGCTGTGTATAGTTGCCAAACTTATTACCACGAACCTTATCTTCCATTTTCCAGTCTTCAACCTGATCTTGAGAGAGCAATATGGTGTCACCTGGTTTTGCGGGCAAACCTTTAGCCCCGGGCGTAACAACAACACATTTAAATGAGTCATTTTGCATGGCAAAAACCTTTGCCCATACGTACTGACGGGCATTTTGGGCGCTTTTATATTTTACAGCAAAATTGAAATCCTTATTATACGCACCGTTAATTTTAATGACGGTAATAAAGTTAATAAGATTGGTTTTGGCGGTATCTTTAATTGCCGATATAGCTGCTGCGTTCAATATTTTGGCTTTTTTATCGTTCGGTTTACCGGGGCTTTGGCAGGATATCAGCCCAACAAAACACCATAAAAACAACAAATAACTACATTTGCCCATGTTATAGTACCCTTACTTTAAGGTAACTCGGCAATGCTTTTGAGGTATACACTCGGTGCGTTGCCTTTTGAAAATCGGTTTCTTTTGCCTTCATAATGTCTGTAAATTTTTGCGGGTTACGGTCTATGAGCGGGAACCAGGTGCTTTGCACCTGCACCATAATGCGGTGGCCTTTTTTAAAGGTATGCAACACATCCTGCAGTTCGAAGTTTACAGGGGTAACCTTGCCGGGGATAAACGGCCCGGGCCTTTCAATACTGTTGCGATATTTCCCCCGCATGGATTCGCTGCGCACCATTTGCTCGTAGCCGGCCAGGTAAACGTCTTTACCTGTCCATTGGTTATTTTTAGTCGAGTCGGGGTAAACGTCTATTACTTTTACTACCCAATCTGCATCCGTTCCGGTGGTTGATACTTTTAGGTTTGCCCAAATATTGCCTGCAATGGTAATATCTGTGGTTAAGCTGTCTGTTTGCCAGGTAAGTACGTCGGGCCGCCGGGCAGCAAAGCGCTGATCGGCGGTCATGTATTCGCGTTTCATATCGGGGTCTATACCGTTAATGAACGGCACGGGATGTTTTGGGTCTGATATAAATTCGTCGAAGGTATTTGCGGCCGCAGATGGCGCATTGAAAGATAATTTGCCATTTGGCAGCAGGTATAATTTCTTTTCCTCGGCTTCTTTCGGAGGCCAGGTTTGATAGGTTTTCCACTGGTTAACACCGGTCTGGAAGGTATTAACCGGCGCAATGTTCAGATCGGTACCTTTTAAATAATGGCTAAAAAACTTAAACTCAATGTTTTCCCGGTAGTATGGCCCTGTAGCCCCACCAAAATCAACATCGCCTAAATGGTCGCCGGCACCACGGGCCCAGCCGCCATGTACCCAGGGGCCCATGGCAAAATAAACAGGCGTTGCAGGGTTTTTTTTAACCAGCGTTTTGTAAGTGTTTATGGCGCCGTAAAGGTCCTCGGCATCGTACCAGCCGCCCGTTACCAACACTGCGGTCTTAATATCGTGCAAGTGGGTTAGCACATTACGGTCTTTCCAGTGCTGGTCATAATCGGGGTGGTCCAGCATCTCGGTCCAAAGGCGGATGGTATCTTTAAAATATTTATCGTTTGTGTTGCGCGTAGGGCCAAGATCCATAAAGAATTTATAGGCATCCTGTGTGCCCATATTAAACCTGCCTCCGCGGCGCTGGGTTGGCTTATCGTCCTGCCGGTTGGTAAAACCGGGATAAAAGCCAAAGTTAGCAACCAAAAAGAACGCACCATTATGCCATCCGTCATCGCGCCATAAGTCTGCAATTGGGGCCTGCGGCGAAGCCGCAACCAAAGCCGGATGGCGGCTCAGCAATGCCGTAGTAGTATAAAAACCCGGATAGGAAATGCCCCATACGCCCACCTTACCATTATTGTTAGGCACGTTGTTTAATAGCCAGTCTATAGTGTCGTAGGTGTCGGTGCCTTCGTCGGTATCGTTTTTGGTGGCATGCACTTCGCGCTCAGGTGTCATTTCTTCATAAATACCCTCGCTCATCCAACGGCCGCGAACATCCTGGTACACAAAAATATACCCATCGTGCAAAAACTGCGGCGAAGGACCTAAACTGCCTCTGTACTGATCTACACCGTATGGCGCTACACTGTAGCAGGTACGGTCCATCATAAAAGGATATTTTTTAGATTGGTCTTTAGGTACGTAAACCGAGGTGAACAGTTTTTTCCCATCGCGCATGGGTACCTGGTACTCGTATTTGGCATAGTTGTTCTTCACATAAGCAGCATCGGCACCGCCGGGCTGTGCAATGGTTTTAAGGCAGGCAAATAATATAAGTAAAGAAAAAATAAAGCGCATTGTGGGTAGTGTTTAAAGGCTAAAGTAAGAAAAGCATCACAAAATACCTTTCTCCGTTAAGACTAAATACTAAATAAGGTCATCCGCTGCCACACCAAACGACAAACTTTTATTTTACTCGTTTATCGCTTTTACTCCCGGTAATTCTTTGCCTTCCATATATTCAAGCAATGCACCGCCGCCGGTTGATACGTAGCTAACATCATTGGTGAAACCAAACTTGGCTACGGCGGCCGCCGAATCGCCGCCGCCAATGAGGGTAAACGCGCCGTTCTTTGTTGCCTTTACCACCGCTTCGGCAACTGCTTTGGTGCCCTTATCAAAACTTGCCATTTCAAAAACGCCCATAGGGCCATTCCATAGCACGGTTTTAGATTCTTCTATTACCTTGCTGAAAGCCTTAATGGTTTCGGGGCCAATATCCAGGCCTTGCCAATCGGCCGGGATTTCTTTGTTAGATGAGATGCCCGTTTTAGCATCGTTATTAAAATCATCGGCAATTACAGAATCAGTTGGCAACAATAAATTAACGCCTTTAGCCTTTGCTTTTTCTATCAGGCTGAGGGCAAGTTCCTGTTTGTCGGCCTCTAATAACGATTTGCCAATTTCGCCGCCTTGTGCTTTGGCAAAAGTATAAGCCATGCCGCCGCCAATGATCAGGTTATCAACCTTATCCAACAGCTTTTCTATCAACTCTATCTTGTCAGATACTTTGGCACCGCCCATTATGGCTGTAAAAGGCTTTTCTGCGTGGTTTAATATTTTTTCGGCATTTTCAAGTTCGCCGGCCATCAGGTAGCCGAAATACTTGGCATTAGAAAAAAACTGCGCGATAACAGCTGTTGATGAATGTGCGCGGTGCGCAGTGCCAAAGGCATCATTTACATAAACATCTCCAAGTTTCGAGAGCTTTTCTGCAAAGCCCTTATCGCCTTTTTCTTCTTCCTTGTAAAAACGCAGGTTTTCTAACAGCAGCACTTCGCCGGCTTTCAGGTTTTTTGCTTTATCTATTGCTTCGGCGCCAATGCAGTCACTTGCAAATTCTACCTGCTGGCCTAACAAGTCCGACAAATGTTTAACCACATGTTTTAGCGAATATTTATCTGTAGGCCCGTCTTTGGGCCTGCCCAGGTGCGACATTAAGATAACAGCGCCCCCTTCTTTCAATATCTTTTGGATTGTTGGCAATGCGGCGGTCATGCGGTTATCGTCGGTAATGTTAAAATCTTTATCTAAGGGAACGTTAAAATCTACCCTGATGAGTGCTTTTTTGCCCGAGAAATTAACCTGGTTTATTGTTTTCATGTTTGTGTGTAATAAATTGGTAAGCGGTGCCAAATCTGGCAAATATATTCTGAAATGGGAACGTATAAATTAAAAAGGTGTTTGTCTGAATGGGATTTTTAGAATTAAGGAATAAGCCGAATGTTGCGGTAGAAACACCAGGACCCTTTCATTGAGGCATAAAATTATTAAGACACAAACCATCGTATGTCTGCGGCGGCATCATTGTATCTTCAGATACATTTTGTAATGCGGGCCTATGCCGGGGATATCGAATTCTTCGGATATGATCTCGAAACCGAGGCCCCCGTAAAATTTGGCAGCAGATTTACGTGCATTGCACCAGATATAATTAGCCTTTTGCCCGCGCAAATACACCACCGCAAAGTTTACCAATTGGTTTCCTATTCCCCTACCCTGGTAACCAGCAAGCGTGGCCATACCGCGCAATTGGTAGCCAAGGCCGGTAAAAGACCCGTGCGGGGCTATGTAGAACGAAGCGATGCAAACCAGTTGGTCATCCCGGTGGTATCCCAGATGAAATGAGCCACTGGCATTGTCGCCGGGCCAGCGGCATTCATCTAAAGTAAGTTTGCCTTCGCGCAGCACCTCATTGCGAAGCGGCAGCACATCATCGGCGGTAATAAACCTGATCAATTTGTTGTTTGTTATTGGGTTATTAGTTAATGATCGGCACCATCTGAATGCCTAATTGTTCATGTAGGACATATCTCCTCGTTCCTCGTTCGAAATAACATTGACTTTAACTTTTGGCAGTAATAATGTGATTGATAATTATAGCCATGTAAAACTTCTGTTCTCCCTTTAGGGGGTAAGGGCGCTAATTCGCTCTACCAGGTCTGCAAGCCGGCTGGAATAACCCATTTCATTATCATACCAGCCCACAACTTTTGTTAAGCCGCCAATTACCGAGGTAAGCTGCGAATCGAAAATACAGCTATGCGGATTACCTAAAATATCTGTCGACACTATCGGGTCTTCGGTGTATTCTAAAATATCCTTCATAGAACCGTCGGCGGCAGCCTTAAACGCGGCGTTGATCTCTTCTACGGTAGCAGGTTTGTTTAACCTGCAGGTAAAATCTGTAAGCGAGCCATTAAGTACAGGTACGCGGATGCCGGCCCCGCCCAGCATACCATCAAGGTGTGGAAAAATGGCAGTAATAGCTTTTGCCGCACCTGTTGTTGTAGGTATAATGGATGCCGAAGCTGCCCTTGCCCGCCGCAGGTCTTTATGGGGTGAATCATGCAGGTTTTGGTCGCCGGTCATGGAGTGTACGGTGGTAATATAGCCCTCCATTACCCCCCAGTTATCATCAAGCACCCTCACCATAGCAGCTGCATTATTAGTGGTACATGATGCATTTGATAACACCGGCGACAGCAGATCTATCTTATCGTCATTAACGCCTAAAACAACAGTCGGGACACTCTTATCTGTCGCGGGGGCAGAGATGATCACCTGTTTTGCACCTGCCGATAAATGCTTATTAGCTCCACCTAAAGAGATAAATTTTCCTGTTGATTCTATTACCAGGTCGATATTTAAATCTTTCCACGGCAATGCTTCGGGGTCTTTTTCGGCTAATACCTTTATGGTATGGCCGTTAATGTAAAGGTTTGTTTCATCGGCCGTGACAGTGCCCTTAAAACCGTGGTGTACGGAATCATATTTAAACAAATGAGCCAGGGTGGCAGTATCGGTAATGTCATTAATAGCTATTACGTCTATGCCGGGCCGGCTTAATATAGTACGTAAAAATATGCGGCCTATGCGGCCAAATCCGTTTATGGCTATTCTCATTTCAGCTTTTAAGGCTGCAAAACTAAGTAAAAACTACAAAGTACCATTCGAAAGTTGGGGCACTCTAAATTCAGCTTATTTTTTATCTTAATTTCGCATGCTCAGCTAACACTAATGATCCCTTACCAAGAAAAACTGCACAAATTTTTATTGCCCTTACTTATTGCGCTTACGGCCATTGCGGGCGTATTGGTGTTTATACACCCCATGGCCATATTCCCGGATCCAAGCTGGGGGTTCCAGGTAATGCGTTCAATGGAAAATGGTGCCGGCTTTAACCTGAAAGTAAGCCCAGATCAGCAAAACATGGCCGATAATTATGGCGAATTTTTAAGCTGGTGGTCGCCGGGGCAATATTTGCTGCCTTATCTTTTCAAAAGCTTATTTAAATTAAATATAGGGCAGGCCTGTGCAGTTACCATTGTAGTTTGTGAGGTTTTAGGACTATTAGGTTTTTATAATTTTTTTCGTAAAGCAGGGTTTACAAAGGCTATTTCGGCAATGAGCACCGCCTTTATTGCCAGCCAGCTGTTTTATGTTACGCCGTTTGTTTTTTATAACGGCGGCGAGGTTTTGCTGTTTGGTTTTGGGGGATGGTTCCTGTACGGGTGTTTGAAATTTACGCACCCCAAAAGCTGGCAAATGGTGGTATTTGTGCTAATATCCGGCTGGATAGGTTTTTTTTGCAAATCATCTTTCATGTGGGTTTACGCAGCAGGGCTTTGGTTTATCTGGATCAGAACTTCGCGCATGCACCGGTTTTTAGGGAAGTGGCTTATTAACGCCATCTGGCTGGCTGCGCCTGCTGCTACATCATTCGCGGTAATCTATTTTGGCTATTTATCTAAAGGGCATACGCCGGCATCGGGCGGTGCCGGTTTAAAATTATTGTGGGAAACATTTGCATTTCCGCTGGCTTCGCCGCTTATTTCGGGTTTCTCTATAGACGAACTTGTACATGGTTTCCTTTACCACCCCGATGGTGCCTTGTTTACTTATGCCAATTCGGTGGCCATTATAGCGGTGCTTGCGGCAGGCAGCATATTCGTAATCCACCGTATTTTAAAAACAGTGCCCAACCGCGATTATTGTTTAATGCTTATCGTTTTTTATGTGATAAGCGTTTTATTTTTCAGCGTTTCTTTTTTAAGGCAACTGGCCATTTCTTACGAAGGCCGGCATTTCCGGATGATGGGTTTATTGTTTATCCCGGGCGCTATTTATTTAGTTAGTGAGCTGATTAAACCGTATCGTGCTTTGTTTGGCTTGCTTTGGGCGTTTATCCTATGCTCGGGTTTAACCTATTTGGTTAATGGATACCGGGTTAACCGTTATGAAGGCGCGCACGGCACCTCCGGGCTTACCCAGCAGTTTTTAGACCAGGACGCCGTAGATGAGATAATAAAACTCGATAATACATCAAAAAACGCGGTTTTTGTTTTTATAAGCCCGGATCTTGGGCTCGAGATTAAGCATAACCGCTTTATCACCCTCGACCCGATAGACCAAAAAATGGCCATCAATTATGAAGACTACCAGCACTGCGGGCACAGCGGCCCGTTATATATCTTCCTGCCATCAGCTTATAAAGGTGCAAAAGCAACCATGATCTTAAAATCTTTCGAAGATTATAAAGGTTTCCACTTTACGCAGTTGAGCGAGGATTATGTGCTATTTGCAGCCAAATAAAGTTGGTAATTTAAACAGCAAAGTTATGATATGAAAATGTTTTGGACACCTTTCAGATTGATGGTACTTATCTTTTTAATGTCGATTTTAACACTATCGTTGTTTTATTATTTTTTCAGTCATGTGGGATGCTGCTAATCAGGCATATTTTACAAAAATACGCCTTTGCCTTTTTCAAGAAGCAAATCGAAATCTTATACCTCCTTATTGATCTCGTTCCAAAGCAAATCTTTTAGCTCTGCCAGGCCTTTTTGGGCTATGGATGAGATGAAGGTCGCCGGGATATCCGGGGGCAGTTCCTGCTGCATTTCTTTTAGCAGTTCGTCATCCAGCAGATCGGCTTTGGTGATAGCGAGAACACGGGGCTTATGCACCAGTTCGGGGTTATATTCTTCCAGTTCGTTTAACAGAATGTCGTACTCTTCCTTCAGTGTGCGGTTAGTATCTGCAGGAATCATGAACAACAGCACCGAATTACGCTCTATATGGCGCAGAAAACGGAACCCTAGTCCCTTACCTTTAGATGCGCCTTCTATAATGCCCGGTATATCGGCCATTACGAACGACTTGTTATCGCGGTATGCCACAATGCCCAGGTTGGGAACCAGTGTTGTAAAGGCGTAATCGGCAATTTCGGGCTTGGCGGCAGACATTACCGATAGCAAAGTTGATTTACCTGCATTTGGGAAGCCTACAAGGCCAACATCCGCCAATAGCTTTAACTCCAATATATTCCAGGCTTCCCGCCCTTCTTCGCCGGGTTGGGCAAAGCGCGGGGTTTGCTGCGTACTCGATTTAAAGTGCCAGTTACCCAGACCACCGCGGCCGCCGTCTGTTAATATCTTGGTTTCCCCGTCATGCGTAATTTCAAAAAGGATCTCACCTGTCTCGGCATTTTTGGCTATGGTACCCAACGGCACCTCCAATATCTCATCTCTGCCTGTCTTGCCGCTTTTTAAGGAGCTGCCTCCCGAGTCGCCGTTACCGGCAATGATATGCTTGCGGTATTTGAGGTGCAGCAGTGTCCATAGCTGGGCATTGCCCTGTACAATTACGTGCCCTCCGCGGCCGCCGTCGCCGCCATCGGGGCCGCCCTTTGCAGTATGCTTATCGCGGTGCAAATGGGCAGAACCTGCACCACCATGCCCCGAGCGGCAGCATATTTTTACGTAATCAACAAAATTTGAACCTTGAGACATGGGGAATATCGAATATCGAATTTCCAATATCGAATTTAGAGATATGGAAAATTGTATGAAATTTATTTTTTAAAAAGAATGTAACCTGTTATTACATGATCATCGCTGCATATATAATCAAGCAGTGTAGCTTAGTTTTGCAGGTGAACTTCGATAATGGATATTCAATATTCATCATTTACTTACTTATAGCTTCCTATTACCTGGCAGATGCCGTCGAATATTTCGCTTATTTCGCCAATGCCGTTTATGCTGGTGAACTTGCCTTGTGCTTTGTAGTAATCGGCAACAATGGCTGTTTTGGTATTGTACTCGTGTATGCGGTTGCGGATAACATCCGGGTTAGCATCGTCAGGCCGGCCAGATTCCTGCCCGCGCAGCAATAACCGGTGTTCCAGTTCTTGGGCGTTAACCTCCAAAGCGATCATGTTATGAATGCGAGAGTGCTTAGATTTCAGCAACTCATCCAACGCCTCGGCCTGAGCAACTGTGCGGGGGAAACCGTCGAAAATAAACCCCTTAGCCCCTTTATTGCTATCGAGCTTATTGCTTATCATGCCTATAACCACGGCATCGGGTACCAGCATTCCCTCATCCATCAGCTTTTTTGCCTCAAGGCCAAGTGCTGTACTGTTTGTGATCTCGTTTCGCAATAACTCACCTGTTGAAAGGTGTATCAGCCCGAATTTTTCGATAATGTTATGTGACTGCGTACCTTTGCCGGCCCCCGGGGGGCCAAACAATACCAAGTTTAGCATGCGTTGATTTAAAGTTAAAAAAGCCTTTCTGAGCAAACAAAAAGGCTTAATTTTAAAGTGGACCTGAAGGGAGTCGAACCCCTAACCTCCTGATCCGTAGTCAGGTGCTCTATCCAATTAAGCTACAGGTCCGGTCCGTGCATCGTAAAAACATGCTGTTCTATGTCTTTTCTGAAACGGGAATGCAAAAATAGTGTTTCTTTTCATTCCTTCACAAAAAATTTCAATTTACTTAACCTTTTCTGCTATTGCTTCAAAATTTGGCAAATCTCCTGCATTTTCCAATACCTCGGCATAAATTACGTTCTGCGCTTCGTCTAAAACAAAGGCTGCCCGTTTCGATACACCTTTGAGGCCGAGTATCCAGTCTTCATAAATTGCACCGTAGGCACGTGAAGTATCTTTATTAAAATCGGACAGGAGCGGAAACTGGTACGCATTATCTTCTTTAAACTTTGCAAGTGTAAACGGTGAATCGACAGAGATGCCCAGTATCTGCGCGTGTAAACCATCATAATAGCCAAAACTATCGCGCATGGTGCAAAGCTGCGTGGTGCATACGCCTGTAAAAGCCATTGGAAAAAAATGAATAACCACTTTTTTGCCCTTAAAGTCGGCCAATGAAACTTCCTTTAATTCTGTTGATACTAATTTAAACTGTGGCGCCGGCTGGCCTGGTTGTAATGACATGGTTATATATTTTGGGTAAAAGTAGTTATCTGCCGATAATTGTATGTTGGCTGAATGTATGTTTTTTTACCTTGCGGCATGAAATATCTACTGCTATCGGTATTGTTTTTTAACACGCTTTGCGCCATGGCACAGGTTAACCTGCAAGGCACTGTAAAAGATGCCATTACAGGGCAGCCGGTTCCGTTGGTATCGGTCATATTTAAGGGGGGCACCAGGGGCACTATAACTAATGATGATGGTAATTTTTCTATCAATACACCAATGTTGCCTGCAACACTGATCATTAGCCATTTAAGCTACCAGCCCGTAGAACTGGTAATTGATAAGGATGCGCCCATAAACGTCACCCTGAAGCCACAAACCACGCAGTTGGCCGAGGTAACCGTTGGCAATCCGGCGCTTACTATAATGAAGCTTGCGTCAGAAAAGGCGGCAAAAACTTTTAAAAATGCTTACTACCCGCAAGTGTTTTTCAGGCAACTAATGACGGAAGACAACAAGCCTACATTTTTTTCTGAAAGCTTTATGGATGCCCAATGGCAAATGTTTGGGTTAACCAGGTACAATTTTAACAATAGCCGCTATATTGAGCAAAAGGGTTCTGTAAGCTATAAAAACCTCGCAGCCTTCAGCTTTTTATGCAGCGGTTATTCTAACGGTGCATTTATTCGGCCTATAAACCACAACCCCGATTCGGTATATAGATTTACGCTGAAAGGCACATTTAAAAACAACGGGCGCGAGATTGCAATTATTGGTTGTGAAATAAAACTAACAGACTTTACTAAATCGGCATTTGTTGGTGACTATTATATAGATACAGAAAATTACAGTGTGCTAAAAACCGATGGTACAGTTAGCGGCTTTAAATTAAAAACATCGGGTATTTTTAATATTACAGTAAAAGAATTGAGGATTGTAACCCAATACAAAATGGATGCCGACAGTAACAGTGTACTCGATTTTTCGACCTTCACCCTCCGGTCTACTTTAAAGGCAGGCTTTGTTGGTGTTAAGCCGCTTGCCTACTCCACAAAAATAATTGCGCTGAGCTACAACGAACCGGCCGATAAATCGAAATTTGCAGATGTTTCAATAACTTCTTTAGACCATGATCAGGACAGGTTTAAAAATATTACGTACGATCCTGAATTCTGGAAAAAGAACGATATCATTAAACGAACTGCCGAAGAGGACGCTGCCGTTGCCGTTTTAGAAAAAAGCAAAAACGTAAAGGGCAATTTAAGTAATTAGCGCTTTCAGTTCTTCCGCAGCAATGGTGCAACCTGTGTGCCCATCAGTTCTATTGCACGCAAGAGCTTTTTGTTTGATAACCCTGCGTTATCCATTTGGAACGTTACGCGCGAAATGCCGCCTAATGCCTCGCTATGCGCTAAAATCTTTTCTGCTACCTGGGCGGGGCTTCCTAACAAAAATGCGCCTTTCGGGCCGGTTTGCGAGTCGAAGTGCGGGCGGGTAACCGGCGGCCAGCCGCGCTCGCGGCCCAGGCGGGTAAAAATCTCCTTATAGCCCGGGTAATATTCGTCTATAGCCTGTTGCGAATTGTTGGCTATGTAGCCCAGCGAATGCAAACCCACTTTTAATTGCTCGGGCGCGTGGCCGGCCCGTTTGCCCGCTTCGCGGTAAAGGTCTATCAGCGGGCGAAAGCGGTGCGTTTCACCCCCTATGACGGCCACCATAAGCGGCAGTCCTAATGTGCCCGCACGGGCAAAAGATTCGGGCGTGCCGCCCACACCCAGCCAGATAGGTATTTGTGCCTGTAAAGGGCGGGGGTAAACAGGCTGGTTGTTCATAGCCGGCCTGAAACGGCCTGCCCAGGTTACAAATTCATTCTCCCGGATATTGAGCAACAGGTTTAATTTCTCTATAAAGAGGGCGTCGTAATCTTTCAGGTCGAAGCCGAATAACGGGTATGCTTCAATGGCAGAGCCGCGGCCAACTACCATTTCGGCCCGGCCATTGCTTATCAGGTCTAAGGTGGCAAAACTCTGGAACACCCTTACCGGGTCGGCAGCGCTTAACACGGTAACCGCGCTGGTTAGCTTTATCTTTTTTGTACGCGAAGCCGCAGCCGCCAGGATAACGGCAGGCGCCGAATCAAGAAATTCTTTGCGGTGATGCTCGCCAATGCCAAAAACATCCAGGCCTACGGCATCGGCATATTCAATGCGCTGCAATAACTGTTGCATAGCCTGGGCACGGCTAATTTGTGCAAAGCCCTCTATACCAAACATTGCCGAAGCAAAGCTGTCTATCCCTATTTCCATCGGGGCAAATTTAAATACTATTTTGGCTTCCCATTAACCTTTTACTCAATTGCCGCTTTTGAGGCGTAGTTACGCCGCCATTATTCTCACTGGCCTGTGCAGCGTAGAAAAATGTAAGCGATCTTACTTTCCACCAGCCTTCTCTATGTTGTTAACTTTGTTGCCATAATAGGACGGGTAACTTCATTCAATCTAAATTAGCCTAAATTTAATATTAAAGTTCTCTTTCGCCCAGCCATTTAACCATTTTAGGGTCGCGGTGGTCAAAAAAACTGCTTGTATTGGTGTCGAGCGTTTTAATAGCGTCCATATCTTGCTTAGTCAGTTTAAAGTCGAGGCTGTTAAGGTTCTCGGCCATACGTTCCTTACGTACAGATTTCGGTATGGCAACTATACCCCTTTGTGTAAGCCAGCGAATTACAACCTGTGCAACAGACTTATTGTACTTTTGGCCAATTGATCTTAGCAACTCATTCGTAAACAGATCATTCTTGCCTTCGGCAAACGGCCCCCATGATTCTATCTGCACCTTATTATCAGCCATAAATTGTTGGTTATCAACTTGCTGATGGAACGGGTGAGTTTCTACCTGGTTTACAGCCGGCACAACCTCGTTATGGATTATGAGGTCGGTAAGCCTATCGGGTTGAAAATTACTTACGCCTATGGCACGTATTCTACCCTGCTTATAAAGCTCTTCCATCGCTCGCCATTCGCCATAAACATCGCCATAGGGTTGGTGTATAAGATATAAATCGAGGTAATCAAGCTGCAACTTTTTTAATGACTTTTCAAAGGCGCTCTTCGCCCCTTCGTGGCCATTGGATTGTATCCAAAGTTTGGTGGTGATAAACAGTTCTTCGCGGCGCACACTGCTCTTTTTAATCGCCTTGCCAACTGCCTCTTCATTCTTGTAAGACTGTGCGGTGTCAATTAAGCGATAACCGGTTTCAATAGCTTCCGCTACACTCCGTTCACATTCAGTGGGGTCAGTTACCTGAAATACGCCGAAACCCAGGATTGGCATCTCAACGCCATTATTTAATTTTACAGTTTCCATGACTTTTATTAACCGCCCTGCGGTTCATAAGTTTTATTAGTATGCCTTGTAGGCAGAGTAGGCAAGACAAGAAAGTGGACGGATAAGAATTAAAAAGGCTCCCGGGTAACCGGAAGCCTTCATTATTAAATCAGATTTTCACCCGGTTATCACGGGAATTTAACAGCCCTGTACGCGGCAACGCTTGCCAGCGGTATGGTTGAACCATAGGTGCTGTTTATTGCGCCTATGAACTGGTTGGCAACTACTGCATAACCTCTTGGTGTTAAATGCACACCGTCTAAAGAGAACAGGCCGCCGCTTATAAAGTTAGAGTTTAACGATAGCCCGTCTACAACCAAACCGTTTGCCTTAACATTGTTCAGGAAGGTATACATATCGGCAACTGCTAATCCCTTAGCTGCTGCCTGGCTTTTTATGGTGGTATTGTAAGATATCACATAATCTTTTGTAATGGCAACCTCGTTGGCATCAAGCACGTATTGATTTTCTATTGGCGTGTACGGTGTAAGGCCGTAAGGCAGTGTGCCCACACCCGGTACAGTAACCGGCGTACCAATTTTTGAGGTTGGGAATGTTAAAGTGATCAGATCTGCAGCAGTTGCGGCCCGTGGTGCATAGGTAGTACTGGTATAATCGGCAGTGGCCTTAGCGTTAACGTATAAAGCGGTAACGGTTGGGTTTGCTTTTTGCACATTGCCTAATATGAGCCCAACGGTAACCGTATTAAAATAAGGTATAGCCGTAACATCTGGTATGGTTGCACAAATACCTTTGGCGCCACCTGCCGTTAATTTTGCCAGTACCGCAGTGTACAATGCGCTAAAGGTTGCCTTATCTGTAAGTACATCGCCTGCCCCACCCGATGTAGCGTAACCCAAAGCATCATTATTACCCAGCCAGTTACTAAAGAAGGTAAATGGTTTAGCGGTTACAAAATCCAGGTAGGCGGTGCTGGCTGTACCTGCACTGGCGGTTAGCAAACGCTCGTAGTAACCGTTAACGTTACCATAGGTAGGCAGGGTAACATGCAGCAGTTTAATGCCCGGTACACCAAAGTTGTTCAGGTCGCCGGTATATTTGGTGTAAAGGGTTACGTTGCCAAAGCCGGGTATGGCTGCCACTCCCCTAATGGCCAGTTGGTCTGTAACGTTAGCAGTTATAGGGTTGCCGCTTGCATCAAAACCTGTAAGTTTTAAGTAACCAGATCCGTTTGCCTGGCTGGTACTAAAAAGGGGCTGTGTAAAGGTGCCGCCGCCCACGTAAAGCATTTGCCTTGCCACGATAGACGGGTATGAGTTTTGCTGGCCTTCCAGGTACAGGCCGCCATCGGCATATCCTGCCGTAAGCGAGTTACCTACAGAAATATAGCGTGTAAAATCGGCATTACCATTGGTGGTAACCGTGGTATCGATCTTGGGCTTACATGCTGCAAGCGCTAAAACGCCGGCAGATAAAATGAATATATTTTTAAATTGGTTCATTGTAAATCTTTTTAAATACTACCAGTGATAAATAAAGGAAATGCCGGGGATGTAAACATCTGTTTTATAGGTGCCCGATAATTGCGTTTCTATAGTGGTTTGTGTGCGCGACATCAGATGCTCATATTCAAACGAAAGGTCGACATCGGCATGTTTCATTACCTTAAGGCCTAAACCACCGGTTAAGAAATATCTCTTGGCATCCGGCACTTCGGGGCTTACATAACCATCCTGGGCCGCGTTAGAGGCATAACCCCCACCAAAACGCAGGGCCAGGTTATGCTTGTATTTAGACCTGGAGCCTGTTACATTGCCCATATACTGTATACCGCCCCTTACACTGTAAGCGTTTTGATAATTACGCGGCGAGTAGGTGTCTTGCAATGCAGATGTATTATTGGCATAATCAAAAGCAAGCGCTTTATATACGCTCCAATTGATCAGGTTGCCATCAAGGGCAAAAGTCCATGCCTTGTTTAATTTATAACCAAAACCAATAGATGTTGTAGAGGGTAAAGGTATCCCTGCGTTAAAAGTATTAGGCTGCGGGAAATTTGCCTGCACAGATGCCGGCACCTGGAACATGGCATTACCGTTATTGATTGTGGTGTTAACCTTAGAGCGGTAGTCAATGCCCACGCTAAACTTATCAGTAGGCTGTAAGTAAACCCCGGCGTTAAAGCCGTAGCCTTTACCGTTGCCTTTAAGCTCGGCCTGGCCATCTGCACCGGTAGAATTTGCCAGCGGGATGGCGCGGGTAAGATCAACACTGCCGCGGTTATAAACAAAGCCTGCACCAACGCTTATCCATTTGGCCAGCCTGATACTTACGGTTGGCTGTATATAAATGGCTTTTAAGTTCAAACTTTCGAGCACGTATTTGCCCGGCCAGTTTTGCCCCCAGTCTACCAAACCACCAAATGGGGTATAAACGCCTATGCCGGCCTTCCACCAGGAATTTTTAGGCCCGAAAACGGCGTAGCCCGAGAACGGTGTAGCCACCTGGTTGCTGTTGTGATAAACATCATTAGTACCGCTGGGGTTAAATGCCGATTTAAAGAATAACGGGCTAATACCGCCCTGGATAGAATTTTCGGGCAGCATAGCTACTGCGCCGGGATTGAAAAAGATGGAAGCGCCATCCTGCACCAGCCCGGTACCGGTGTGGCCCATGCCGATCTGTTTTTGACCGGCCAGATTTACCTGGAAACCTTGTGCAAATGCCATCGCCGGCAAAAACGCCAGCAATGAGAGTAAAATTTTTCTCATAATTTTTATTTAGGGTCTAACTTAAATACAATTGGGTTTGCAAACATATATAATTAGCTTAAATCCTGGTAAATAATAGCTTAAAAAAATCGCTTAGAAATTCTTTATTATTATTATTTTAAAAATCGGCTGCAAACCTTAACTTTGCACCTCTGAAAACCGCTGTATCTATACAGCTATGAGTAAGCAATAATTTCTTTTTAAATTACCAGGTTATATATGCCAAACATTGGAAAAATATCACAGATCATCGGTCCGGTAGTTGATGTAAGCTTTAGCGATGATGCACATTTGCCGAGGATCTACAACGCGTTAGAAATAACCCGTGCAAACGGCCAGAAAGTTATTCTGGAAGTACAGCAGCACTTAGGCGAAGACCGTGTACGTGCAATAGCGATGGATTCTACAGATGGTTTACTTCGCGGCATGCCGGTTACCGATCTCGAGTCGGCAATCAGGATGCCTATTGGCGAAGACATTAAAGGCCGCGTATTTAACGTAGTAGGTTCGGCTATTGACGGGCTGGAGCAATTGGATACTACTAACGGTAAACCTATACACAGCAACCCGCCGCGTTTTGAAGATCTTTCTACAGAAACCGAGGTTTTATTTACCGGTATTAAGGTTATCGACTTATTAGAGCCTTATGCAAAAGGTGGTAAAATTGGTTTATTTGGTGGCGCGGGTGTTGGTAAAACCGTGTTGATACAAGAGCTGATAAATAACATTGCGAAGGCTTATGCAGGTTTATCTGTGTTTGCCGGCGTAGGCGAGCGTACCCGCGAAGGTAATGACCTGCTTCGCGAGATGATCGAATCTGGCATTATCACTTATGGTGATGAATTTTTACACTCAATGGAGCAAGGCGGATGGGACCTTGCCAAAGTAGATAAAGAAACTTTAAAGGATTCAAAAGCAACCTTTGTTTTCGGCCAGATGAACGAGCCTCCCGGTGCACGTGCACGTGTGGCATTATCGGGTTTAACCATTGCAGAGTATTTCCGCGATGGCGATGGCGAAGGCAAAGGCCGCGATATTTTGTTCTTTATAGATAATATATTCCGCTTTACACAGGCAGGTTCTGAGGTATCGGGTCTGTTGGGCCGTATGCCGTCTGCGGTGGGTTATCAGCCTACGCTGGCAACAGAAATGGGTATGATGCAGGAGCGTATCACGTCAACAAAACGTGGTTCTATAACATCTGTACAAGCCGTTTATGTACCTGCTGATGACTTGACCGACCCTGCACCGGCAACAACATTTGCCCACTTAGATGCTACAACGTCCTTATCACGTAAAATTGCCGAGCTGGGTATCTACCCTGCGGTAGATCCTTTGGATTCTACCTCACGTATCCTTAGCGCCGCGGTTTTGGGCGACGAGCATTATAACACTGCACAACGCGTTAAAGAAACCTTGCAGCGTTATAAAGAACTGCAGGATATCATCGCCATTTTGGGGATGGATGAGCTTTCTGAAGAAGATAAATTAACTGTTTCGCGCGCACGCCGTGTGCAGCGTTTCTTATCACAGCCATTCCACGTAGCGGAGCAGTTTACAGGTCTTAAAGGCGTATTGGTTGACATTAAGGATACCATTAAAGGCTTTAACATGATCTTAGACGGCGAAGTGGATGAATATCCCGAAGCAGCGTTTAACCTGGTAGGCAGCATTGAAGATGCTATAGAAAAAGGTAAAAAACTATTAGCAGAAGCAAACGCGTAAGCCAGTTGCGGGTTGTGAGTTGTCAGTTAATACCTGACACCAACACCTGAAAACTGACAACTGAAACTGACAACTGAAATGACTTTAGAAATTCTTACTCCCGATAAAAAAGTATTTGAAGGCGAAGTGGCTTCTGTTACGGTGCCGGGCACGCTGGGTTTTTTTGAGATACTTAATGATCACGCGCCTATCATTTCTACCTTAGAGAATGGTAAGATGACCGTGCGCTCTGCCGCCAACAGCAAAGGCGATGTTTTCCTGATAACCGGCGGCGTTGTTGAAGTATTGAACAACAAAATTATTGTGCTTGCCGAAGGTATTACGCACAGGTAAAACCGGCTAACAAGATTTATTAGCTTGAAACCGTTCTCGCTTACCGGTACTCCGGACGGACGGTTTTTTATAGAATAATCACGTCATTGCGAGGTACGAAGCAATCCCCAATATACAGAGCAATAAGATTTGCAAAATGCCGCTGATGTTCAGGGGCATTTTTATTTAATACTATCGGGCAACATCAGCAAAAAAGGCATTGCTTTGCGGTAATCAAGCAGATCATACTCTAATCCCATATGCCTGATGTTGGTGTAGTAAAGCTGATGATGTTCGTAACAGTATTTTTCCGATTGAACAAACCATGCTTTAGCGCCAAGCTTTTGCGCTAAGAACCATTTCTCTAATAAGCGGGCGCTACGGCCGTTACCATCATTAAACGGATGTATCTTCACAAATACCAGATGGATCATCGAGGCAAAGAACAGCGATTCTGCAAAATCTAATTCAGCACTTAACAGTAGGGATACATCATGATATAGTTTTTCCATTTCCTCATTAACCTTACCCGGCGGGCAAGCAACGTATTCTATCTTACCATCGGGCGTCATCACAAACATGTTTGTATTGCGCACAACTCCGCGTTGGCTTGCTTGTAAAATATGTTTGGTTAATAATTTATGCGCTGCCGTTACCGCGGTTTTTTCCAGATGAGTCTCTTGGGCAAACTGATAGGCCCCGTACAGGTCATCAATCTTGCGGGTATAGTCGGGCAGAAATTTAACACCTAATTTTTTGTGCTTAATGAAGGAATCGAGCTCTATTTCTTCACCTTCTATTTTAGAAGAAAATACGGCTGATACCGAGGTGTAAAAACTAAATGGTTCTGCAGATAGCTCACTGTCTGTTAAAGCATCAAAATTGTCTTTAACAGTTTTATCCACCCGTTTACGATACCCCTCTAAAAGAGAATACTGCAATATTTTAAATTTCAAGTTTTCCAAACAAAAATCCGGTTGTTGCTTTTTGTGAAGTTAAATATTTTCCTGTTGTTCTATCAATAACTACTCCCAAAAGGAGTTTTCGCGCCGAAAATTACCTGTCATACTATGCATGCATAGTATCTATACCAAATACCGATTTCAACTTTGGTATAAACACATCAAAATTATATATTGCATAACTTGTTATATGTAGAATTATAAGTTTTTATTACATGGAAATCAATACTATATTCTTATTGTATTTTTATTTTTTAACTATTGCTAATACTTTCTAAGCTATATAACTTACAAATATCAATTCGCACTTACCGCAACCACACTTTATTTGATAATCCAATAGCGGTATGCGGCCTGATGCCTAATTATAAATTATGAATACTGCTACCGATACTTTAGACGCTGTAGAACTAAACCGCTACAGTAAAACCCTCACCGCCGACCCTACCCAGCCGGCAGCGCAGGCCATGCTCTACGGTATCGGCCTTACAGATGATGATATGAAAAAACCCCAGGTTGGCATTGCCAGCATGGGTTACGACGGCAATACCTGCAACATGCACTTAAATGACCTGGCAAAGCTGGTTAAACAAAGTACATGGGAAGAAAATATGGTAGGCCTGATATTTAACACCATTGGTGTAAGTGATGGCATGAGTAACGGTACCGAGGGTATGCGCTACTCGCTGGTTAGCCGCGATATTATTGCCGATTCTATAGAAGCCGTTTGCGGCGCACAATATTATGATGGCCTGATCACAATACCGGGCTGCGATAAAAATATGCCGGGTTCTATCATGGCAATGGGCAGGCTTAACCGCCCCTCTATTATGGTATATGGCGGCACCATTAAACCGGGCCATTACAAGGGTGAGGATTTAAACATTGTTTCGGCATTTGAGGCCCTTGGTAAAAAGATTGCCGGCCAGATGGATGAGATAGATTTTAAAGCGATCATAAAAAATGCCTGCCCCGGTGCAGGTGCCTGCGGTGGTATTTATACTGCCAATACCATGGCCGCAGCCATAGAGGCATTGGGTATGAGCTTGCCTTACTCCTCTTCTACCCCGGCTTTGAGCCCCGAGAAAACCGCAGAGTGTTTAGCGGCAGGTAAGGCGATCTACAAATTGCTGGAACTCGACATCAAGCCGACCGATATCATGACCCGCCGGGCATTTGGGAATGCTATTGTTACCATTATGGTAATGGGCGGTTCTACCAACGCCGTGCTGCACTTAATTGCCATGGCAAAAAGCGTGGACGTAGAATTGAACCAGGACGATTTTCAGGAAGTGAGCAACCGCGTACCGCTGCTGGCAGATATGAAGCCGAGCGGCAAATACATGATGGAAGACCTGCACAAGGTTGGCGGTATCCCGGCAGTAATGAAATATTTATTAAAGCTTGGCTGGCTTCATGGCGATTGCTTAACCGTAACCGGTAGAACCATTGCCGAAAACCTGGCCCAGATCCCTGAACTTGATTTCGATACGCAAAAAGTTTTCCTGCCGGTAGAAACCCCGATAAAAGCAACAGGCCACTTGCAGATACTTTACGGTAACCTGGCCACAGGTGGTAGTGTAGCCAAAATAACAGGTAAAGAGGGCGAACGTTTTGAGGGCCCCGCCCGCGTTTTTGATGGCGAGTTTGAATTAATTCGCGGTATACAAAGCGGCCGGGTTAAGGCCGGCGATGTAGTAGTTATCCGCGATGTTGGCCCTAAAGGCGCACCCGGTATGCCCGAAATGCTGAAACCAACATCAGCAATCTATGGTGCTGGTTTGGGCAGTTCGGTAGCATTGATAACAGACGGTCGTTTTTCTGGCGGTACGCATGGTTTTGTGGTGGGCCACATCACGCCCGAGTCGTTCGATGGCGGTGCTATAGCTCTTGTAAAAGATGATGACAAGATCGTTATCGATGCTACACAAAATCAGATCAACGTGATCATCAGTGACGAGGAAATGGCAGCCCGCAGAGCGGCGTGGGTTCAGCCGAAACTAAAAGTTACCAAAGGGATATTATATAAATATGCAAAACAGGTTACCACAGCCGCAGAAGGTTGTGTAACGGATGCTTAATTAGTCATTAGATCATGGTTGATAGTTCATAGCAGGAACCATCAACCATTGAAATTAGAACTAAAACATGCGGCTGCCATGAACAATGAACCACTAACTATGAACCGGGTCTTATGAACGATACAGCATTAATACAAGAAATAGAAACCGTACCGGAGAATGAGGTAGCGGTAGAACTTTCAGGGTCGGCGGCTTTGTTAGAAGGGTTGCTGATAGAAGGCGTTGATACCATCTTCGGTTATCCCGGTGGCGCTATCATGCCTGTGTATGATGCTTTGTATGATTATAAGGATAAGCTTAACCATATTTTGGTGCGCCATGAGCAGGGCGGCATTCACGCCGGTCAGGGTTATGCCCGCACAAGCGGTAAGGTAGGTGTTGTATTTGCAACCAGCGGCCCGGGGGCAACTAACCTCATCACCGGTCTTGCGGATGCACAGATAGATAGCACGCCGCTGGTTTGCATAACCGGCCAGGTGTTTGCACATTTGTTAGGTACAGATGCGTTCCAGGAAACAGATGTGATCAATATTTCGACCCCGGTTACCAAATGGAACTACCAGGTAACCGATGCCACCGAAATTCCCGAAGTTTTGGCAAAGGCATTCTACATCGCCAAAAGCGGCCGCCCCGGTCCGGTGTTAATAGATATTACCAAAAATGCCCAAATTCAAAAATTTCAATATAAAGGCTACACGCCTTGTACGCATATTCGCAGTTACAGGCCAAAACCGATAGTAAGGCGCCAATATATCGAGGAAGCTGCTGCATTGATCAATCAGGCAAAAAAACCATTTATACTTTTCGGTCAGGGAGTTTTGCTTGGCAGCGCCGAGCATGAGTTTAAGGCCTTTGTAGAAAAATCGGGCATCCCTGCAGCCTGGACTATCCTCGGCGCGGGCGCCATCCCGACTGCCCACCCTTTAAATGTGGGCATGCTGGGTATGCACGGCAATTACGGCCCAAATGTATTAACTAACGAATGCGACGTATTGATCGCCATCGGCATGCGTTTCGACGACCGTGTAACAGGCCGTTTAGATAAATATGCTAAACAAGCGCAGGTTATCCACCTGGATATTGACCCTGCCGAGATAGACAAAAATGTTAAGACAACCGTACCTGTTTGGGGCGATTGTAAAGAGACACTGCCATTGCTTACCGCGCTGGTAGATGAAAAGCAACATACCGAATGGCTGGCAAAGTTTAACAATTATACCGCTAAAGAAGTTGAAGCCGTGATTAACGCAGAACTTCATCCAAAAGATGGCGAAATAACCATGGGCGAAGTTATTGATCAGCTTAACCAATTAACCAAAGGGGAAGCCATTATTGTTACCGACGTTGGCCAGCACCAAATGGTAGCCTGCCGCTATGCAGAATTTAACAATACCCGCAGCAATATTACCAGCGGCGGGTTAGGAACTATGGGTTTTGCCCTGCCTGCAGCCATAGGCGCTAAATATGGTGCATTAAATAAAACAGTTGTTGCCATTATTGGCGATGGCGGTATGCAGATGACCATCCAGGAGTTAGGTACCATTATGCAAAGCGGCGTAGATGTGAAGATCATCATCCTCAATAACCGCTTTTTGGGCATGGTACGCCAGTGGCAGGAGCTTTTTAACGAGCGCCGTTATTCGTTCGTTGATATCCAAAGCCCCGATTTTGTAGCCGTTGCAGCTGCATACCGCATACCGGGCAAATGTGTGAACCTGCGGGAAGAATTACAGCCCGCTCTTGCGCAAATGCTGAATAATAAAGGATCATTCTTGTTAGAAGTGATGGTAACTAAAGAAAACAATGTTTTCCCGATGGTGCCACAAGGCTGCAGTGTAAGCGAGATCAGGTTAAAATAATCCCTCCAACCTCCCCGGAGGGGAGGCTTAAAATTAAACGTTATGGATTTAAAAGATCAACATCTTATAGATAATAATCAAACCAAAGTCCTCCCCCACGGGGAGGATTTAGGACGGGTTAAACAGGAATTTAACATTACTGTATACACCGAAAACCAGATTGGTTTACTTAACCGTATAGCTATCATCTTTACGCGCCGTAAGATCAATATCGATAGTTTGAACACCTCTCCTTCCGAGATCAAGGGTATCCATCGTTTTAATATCGTGATCACGGAATCTGAGGATGTAGTACGAAAACTTGCGCGCCAGATTGAGAAACAGGTAGAAGTGCTTAAAGTATATTACCATACCAATGCCGATGTGATCTGGCAGGAAATGGCCTTGTATAAAGTACCGACTGAGGTTATTGCCGAAAAGGCAAGTGTAGAACGTTTACTTCGGGAGAATGGCGCACGCGCGGTTGTTATCCGCAAAGACTATATCGTGTTTGAGACCACCGGCCACCGCGAGGAGACAGACAACCTGATAAAAGTATTACAACCTTACGGACTGATAGAATTTGTACGCAGCGCCAGGGTAGCAATTATTAAAGACAGCGAAGGTTTCAATTCAAAGATCAGGGAGTTTGAACGCCTTGACCCAAGCGAGGATGTTATTGAAAATGAGTATTTAAATAAAGGGCAAAAAGTATTTACAATGTAATATCAGATGGAATTTATACTTGATATAGCAAAGCACACCCGTTTAAATTTCGTTAAATTGTTGGATGCACTCACCATTGAGCAACTTAATTTTATACCGCGGGGTTACAATAACAACATAGCATGGAATTTTGCTCACATTGTGGCTGCGCAGCAAACGGTTTGCTATATCCGCGGCAATGTTGCTCCGCGCATACCGCCCCAATGCGTCACTAAATATCAAAAGGATACCGTTCCGCAAGGTTTCATCAGCAACGAAGAATTGAACTTTTACAAAGAAAAAGCCTTTACCCTGCTTGATGATTTGCAGGCAGATATAACCGCCGGGCTTTTTAACAATTATGAACCCGTTAAAACAGTTTTCGGAGTTACGTTAACAGACATTGATGCTGCTGTAGCATATATCGTTACCCACGACAATTTGCACCTCGGTTATGCAATTGCATTACGCAGAGCAGTACTCCACCAAATGAATGATACCGGTGCAAAAATAAGTAGCTAATTGAATATTGTTATGAATGTCCACACAGTAAAACCCATCTTCCGGATATTTGACAATCAAAAGGCCATAGAGTTTTATATCGAATGGCTTGGCCTAAAGATAGATTGGGAGCACCGTTTTGAAGAAAACACACCTGTTTACATGCAGGTGTCGGGCTATGGGTTAGTATTGCATTTGAGCGAGCATCATGGCGATGGCACGCCAGGGTCGCAGTTTCATGCAAATTGTACAGGATTAAAGGCATTCCATGAAATGCTTACCGAAAAGGAATACAAATACGGCAGGCCGGGGTTCGAAAGGTCTTTTTATGATACCTGGAGCGTAACCGTGCATGACCCGTTTGGCAACCGGATCATATTTGACGAAGAAATAAAATAATAATATTATAAACCAATCGGTGTGATCAAAAAACATCGGTGTGATCAATAAAATAAAACAATAGAAATGGCACAATTAAATTTTGGCGGCACTGAAGAAAATGTAGTAACCCGCAACGAATTCCCGCTTTCGCGGGCACAGGAAGTATTACGTAACGAAACAGTTGCAGTTATTGGCTACGGCGTACAAGGCCCCGGCCAGGCGCTAAACCAAAAAGACAATGGCATAAACGTAATAGTTGGCCAGCGTAAAAATTCAAAAAGCTGGAACAAGGCAGTAAGCGACGGTTTTGTACCCGGCGAAACACTTTTTGAAATTGAGGAAGCCCTTGAAAAAGGAACCATCATTTGCTACCTGCTTAGCGATGCCGCACAAATAGAATTATGGCCAACTGTTCAAAAACATTTAACACCGGGTAAGGCCTTGTATTTCTCACACGGCTTCGGCATAACCTTTAAAGAACAGACCGGCATTATACCGCCCGCCGATGTAGATGTATTTTTGGTTGCGCCTAAAGGATCCGGCACTTCATTGCGCCGCATGTTCTTGCAAGGCCGCGGCTTAAACTCAAGTTTTGCTATTTTTCAGGATGCTACAGGTAAGGCCTGGGAGCGTGTAGTAGCTTTGGGAATAGCAGTTGGCAGCGGTTACCTGTTTGAAACCAATTTTAAGAAAGAAGTATATAGCGACCTTACCGGCGAACGCGGTACATTAATGGGTTGTATACAGGGGATTTTTGCCGCACAATATGACGTTTTGCGCAGTAAAGGCCACACACCTTCAGAGGCGTTTAATGAAACTGTTGAAGAATTAACCCAATCTCTAATGCCGTTAGTTGCAGAGAATGGTATGGACTGGATGTATGCCAATTGCTCTACCACCGCGCAACGCGGTGCGTTAGACTGGTGGAAAAAATTCCGCGATGCTACCAAGCCTGTATTTGAAGAACTATATGAAAGCGTGGCAGCAGGTAAAGAATCACAGCGTTCTATCGACGCTAACAGCCAGCCCGATTACCGCGAAAAACTGGATGCCGAATTGACAGAACTTCGCGAAAGCGAGATCTGGCAGGCAGGTAAAACAGTACGCAGCCTCCGCCCGGAAAATCAGGCGGTTGAAAGTATTAGCTAAATAAAAAAAGTATCAAGCAGCAAGTATTTTGTATCAAGACTTAGGTCTTTTTCATTACTTGCTGCTTGATACTAACTACTTGATACTAACAATGGGAACTACACTATTTGATAAGATCTGGGATGCGCACATAGTGAGCAGTAAAGAGGGGTTTCCTGATATTTTATATATCGATACCCACTTTATACACGAGGTAACAAGCCCGCAGGCGTTTGATGGCTTGCGCCAACGGGGCTTGCCTGTTTTAAGGCCCGGCCAAACCGTTGCCACGGCAGATCATAACGTGCCAACCTGGGACCAGCACCTACCCATCAAAGAAGAGCTTTCGCGTTACCAGGTAGATATGTTAACGAAAAATTGCGCCGAATTTGGTGTCGAGCTTTACGGCCTGGGCCATCCTTACCAGGGCATAGTGCACGTGATCGGCCCGGAGTTAGGTATTACCCGCCCGGGCTGTACTTACGTTTGCGGCGATAGCCACACTTCTACGCATGGTGCATTCGGTGCAATTGCTTTTGGTATTGGCACATCGCAGGTGGAGCAGGTTATGGCAACGCAGTGCTTGTTGCAGCAGCGCCCTAAACGCATGAAAATTGAGGTTAACGGTAAGCTACACCGTGGTGTTGGTGCAAAGGATATCATCCTTTACATCATCTCTAAAATTTCTGCGGCAGGTGGCACAGGTTACTTTGTAGAATATGCCGGCGATACCATCCGCTCTTTAAGTATGGAAGGCCGCATGACCATCTGTAACATGAGTATAGAGATGGGTGCACGCGGCGGGCTTATCGCTCCAGACGAAACAACTATTAACTATGTAAAAGGCCGTGAATTTGCCCCTAAAGCCCAAGAATGGGATAAAGCGATAGCTTATTGGGAAACCTTGTATACAGACGAAGACGCTACTTTTGACAAAGAGCTTTACTTTGATGCTGCGGACATTGAGCCGATGATCACCTACGGGACTAACCCGGGTATGGGTATCGGTGTAACACAACATGTACCAAACACAGTTAATGTAGACCCAACAGAGCAGAAATCTTACGCTAACTCCTTGACTTATATGGGCCTTCATGACGATGAAAGCCTGCTTGGCAAACCGATAGATTACGTTTTCATAGGCAGCTGTACCAATTCACGTATAGAAGATCTTCGCGAAGTAGCCGCCTTTTTTAAAGGCAGGCAAAAAGCAGAGAACGTTACCGTTTGGGTTGTACCCGGCTCAAAACAAGTACAGGAGCAAGCAATTGCCGAGGGATTAGACAAGGTTTTCGAGTCAGCGGGTTTCCCTTTACGAGAACCGGGATGTAGTGCATGCTTAGGCATGAACGAAGATAAAATACCGGCTGGTAAATATTGCGTATCTACCTCAAACCGCAATTTCGAAGGCAGGCAAGGGCCAAATTCACGCACCATACTGGCAAGCCCGCTAACAGCCGCTGCGGCAGCGGTTACGGGAAGGATAACGGATGTGAGGGAAATGTTGAATGAAGAAGAGTTAGTATAAAAATATGTCATTGCGAGGTACGAAGCAACCGCATAGGATAATAGCGACGTGATAGCTTCGTGCCTCGCAATGTCAACAACACATAATCAATGAGCACTAAAATATTCAAACATATACAATCAACCGCGGTACCACTGCCGATCGAGAATATAGACACCGACCAGATCATACCCGCGCGGTTTTTAAAAGCTACCACGCGCGAGGGTTTCGGCAATAATTTATTCCGCGATTGGCGCTTTGATGAGAACGATGAGCCTAAGCGCGATTTCGTACTTAACAACCCTACTTATTCGGGCAAGGTGCTGGTAGCAGGTAAAAACTTCGGTTGCGGCAGCAGCCGCGAGCATGCTGCCTGGGCCATTGCAGATTATGGCTTCGATGCCGTGGTAAGCAGTTTCTTTGCTGATATTTTTAAAGGTAATGCCCTGAACAACGGCTTACTGCCCGTGCAGGTAAGCGACGGATTTTTAGCTAAGATCTTTGATGAACTATACCGCGATAAAGATGCACAATTAGAAATAGACCTAGTTGCCCAAATAATAAGAATAACTAATACCGGTGATGAAGAAGGGTTCGAGATAAACCCGTATAAGAAAGCTTGCCTTACTAATGGTTACGATGATATAGACTATATCCTAAGTAATAAAGATTTGGTAATAGAATTTGAGAGTAGAAGATAATATATACTATATGTCATTGCGAACGATAGCATGGCAATCTCGTAATTTGCAAGGCTACGGGATTGCGTCTTCCTCGCAATGACAAGACAATAAGATGAGAAAGTCAATTTTAGTTATTCCCGGAGATGGTATTGGGCCCGAGGTTACAACCTGGGGCAAGGCTGTTTTGCAGGAAGTAGCAGCACAATACGGTCACGATTTTACGTTCGATGAGGGGTTGATGGGCCACGTAGCAATTGAAGCTACCGGCAACCCGCTGCCCAACGTAACCTTAACTAAGGCAAGGGCAAGCGATGCCATTCTTTTTGGCGCGGTTGGCCATGCCAAATATGATAACGATCCATCAGCAAGGGTAAGGCCCGAGCAAGGTTTGCTTAAGATCAGAAAAGAACTTGGTTTGTATGCGAACCTCCGGCCCATTATGCTTTTTGATGAATTGCTTGATGCATCGAGCTTAAAGCCGGAGGTATTGAAGGGAACGGATATCTTGTTTTTCCGCGAACTGACGGGCGATGTGTATTTCGGCGAAAAGAAACGCAGCGACGATGGTGATACTGCTTCAGATCTGATGATCTACAGCCGGTACGAGGTGGAGCGCATTGCCAAAAAAGCTTTTGAAGCAGCAATGGTTAGAAGCAAACGCCTTTGTTCTGTAGATAAGGCAAATGTGCTCGAATCATCGCGCTTGTGGCGCGAGGTTGTTCAGGGTATGGCTAAAGATTACCCGGAAGTTGAAACCGAGCATA
The DNA here is from genome assembly GCA_965277245.1 of Mucilaginibacter sp. Taxonomy (GTDB): domain Bacteria; phylum Bacteroidota; class Bacteroidia; order Sphingobacteriales; family Sphingobacteriaceae; genus Mucilaginibacter. Next base: position 176,391 of record OZ255719.1, on the reverse strand, counting down.
TGTTCATAGATAACGCCGCAATGCAATTGGTAAAAAACCCTAAAAAGTTCGACGTGGTGCTAACTGCTAATCTATTTGGCGACATTCTAACGGACGAAGCCTCGCAAATTGCAGGCTCTATGGGTATGCTGGCATCGGCATCAATTGGCGATGGTACCGGCTTTTTTGAGCCTATCCACGGGTCGGCGCATGACATAGCCGGCCAGGATAAGGCAAACCCGCTGGCATCAATTTTATCGGTAGCGCTGATGCTCGAGATAAGTTTCGGTTTAAAGGAAGAGGCAAAACAAATAACCGCCGCAATAAATAAAACATTAAAAAACGGTTACCGCACCGGCGACATTGCCGATGCAAAAACTGATAGAAGCAAAATATTAGGTACCAAAGCAATGGGACAGAAAGTAATGGAATATTTGGGAGGATGAAGGATAAAGGGCCTAAGAAAACTATATTTCCTCCCCCTGGGGAGGTTAGGAGGGTTATATGAATTGGAACGCTGAACTATACGATGAAAAACACGCTTTTGTTTACCAGTTTGGTGAAAACGTGCTGGAGCTGCTGGATGTAATACCCGGCGAGCGTATCCATGATATTGGCTGCGGTACCGGCGATTTAACCGCGCAGATAAAAGCGAAAGGCGCCGATGTTATCGGTACCGATTTTTCGCCGGAAATGATCGCACGCGCTCAGGCAAAGTATCCGGATGTAAAATTTGCGGTGGCCGATGCAGGCGATTTTAGTTTTCAAGAACCTTTCCACGCCGCCTTTAGCAATGCTGCATTGCACTGGGTGCAAAATCAGGATGGCATGATGCAGTCGGTTTACAATAGTCTTAAACCGGGTGGCCGTTTTGTTGCCGAAATGGGTGGCAAAGGCAATGTTCAGCTATTATTATCGGCACTTACAAACACGCTGGAAAAGTATGGTTATCAGGTACAAGCGCAGGTCAACCAGTGGTACTTTCCATCATTAGGCGAATATGCAAGCCGTTTGGAAGCCCACGGTTTCCGCGTGATGTTCGCTTCGCACTTCGATCGTAAAACTCCGCTACAGGATGGCGCTAAAGGGGTAAGCAAATGGATAGAAATGTTTGGCGCAGTTTATTTTAAAGACATCGAACCAACAGACAAACAAAAAATACTGGCAGAAATTACCGCCAAACTTCAACCTTATTATGAAGTAGGCGGGCAATGGTATGCCGATTACAAGAGATTAAGATTTATAGCAATAAAAGAGTAGCAAGTATGTAATATTAAGTAGCATGATTTCTCGCAATTTATTGATACCTGATGCTCGCTACCTGATACTAAAAACAAAACAATGCACGATCCAAACCGCGTTTATGTATTTGACACCACCCTGCGCGATGGTGAGCAGGTACCGGGCTGCCAGTTAACCACTCCCGAAAAAATTGAGATAGCCCGCGAGCTCGAATCGCTGGGTGTAGATATTATAGAGGCAGGTTTCCCGGCATCGAGCCCCGGCGATTTTCAAAGCGTGGTAGAAATATCAAAGGCTGTTAAATACCCAACGGTTTGTGCCTTAACACGTGCACATCAGAAAGATATAGATGCCGCTGCCGATGCTTTGCAATATGCCAAAAACCCACGCATTCATACAGGTATAGGCGCATCAGACATGCACATTAAAACCAAGTTTAACAGCACGCGCGAAGAAATTTTGGAACGTGCCATCGCGGCTGTTAAATATGCTAAGAAGCGTGTTGAAGACATTGAGTTTTATGCCGAAGATGCAGGCCGTGCAGATGTGGTTTACCTTGCCCAAATGATCGGGGCGGTTATTGCCGCAGGTGCAACTGTTGTAAACATTCCTGATACGAACGGTTACTGCCTGCCCGACCAATACGGCGCTAAGATCAAATACCTGAAAGAGAACGTTAAGAATATAGATAAGGCCATCATCTCTGTACATTGCCATAACGACCTTGGCTTGGCTACCGCCAATTCTATAGCAGGCCTGCAAAACGGCGCGCGGCAAATAGAAGGCACTATAAACGGCATTGGCGAACGCGCAGGCAATACCTCTCTTGAAGAAGTTGTGATGGTACTGAAAACACACCAGGCGCTTGGGCTTTACACCAATGTGCAAACCAAACAATTTTACGAAATGAGCCGCATGGTAAGCACCCAGATGCGCATGCCTGTACAGGCAAATAAAGCAATTGTAGGCAGCAATGCCTTTGCACACAGCTCTGGCATTCACCAGGACGGATATTTGAAAAACCGGGAGAACTATGAGATCATCCGCCCCGAGGATGTGGGCTTCCCCAATGCAAGTATCGTGTTAACCGCGCGCAGCGGCAGGCACGCTTTAAAATTTCATCTCGAAAGGCTGGGCTATAATTTAAGCAAAGAAGAACTTCACGACACATATAACAGGTTTCTAACACTTGCAGATCATAAACTCGACATTAATGACGATGATCTGCGCGGTTTAATGGTTAGCCATTTAGTTAAACAATAATGGATACCGAAACAATATACCAACTGGATTTTGAAGCGGCTGCAAAAAGGCTGAAGAATGTAGTGCGCCGTACACCGCTTGAATTTAACCAGGGTTTATCAGACCGTTACAACTGCGAGATCTATTTAAAACGCGAAGACCTGCAGGTGGTGCGTTCGTATAAACTGCGCGGCGCTTATAACATGATAAGCCGGTTAGATGCTGCGCAAATGCGCCATGGAATTGTATGTGCCAGTGCGGGCAACCATGCGCAGGGCGTTGCTTTTTCGTGTAAAAAATTAAATGCACGCGGTGTGATATTTATGCCAGAGCCAACGCCAAACCAAAAGGTTAAGCAAACCCAGATGTTTGGCAACGGTAATATAGAGATCATATTGGTAGGCGACACTTTCGACGATTGCCTTAAAGAAGCCCTCGCTTATGCCCAATTGCACGATATGACGTTTATCCCGCCTTTTGATAATGAACGCATTATAGAAGGCCAGGGAACGGTTGGTGTAGAGATATATGAAGACCTGCCCGATGCCGAAGTAGTGATCATGCCCATAGGCGGCGGCGGCCTGGCTGCAGGTACCGGTACATATTTAAAGCAACAAAACCCAAACATCACATTAGCCGGGGTAGAACCCGAGGGCGCGCCATCTATGTTTAAGGCTTTGGCAGCCGGAGAACCTGTTACTTTGCCAAAAGTTAACCGCTTTGTTGATGGCGCTTCTGTAAAACGGGTGGGTACCTTAAATTTCGAGTTGTGCCGTAAGGTGCTTGATGATATGCTCCTGGTGCCGGAAGGCAAAGTATGCACCACTATATTAAAGCTTTATAACGAAGACGCCATTGTAGTAGAACCGGCGGGTGCACTATCTGTAGCGGTGTTAGATCTTTACAGGGAACAGATAAAAGGTAAAAAAGTAGTTTGTGTAGTAAGCGGCGGTAATAACGATATAGACCGTATGCAGGATATTAAAGAGCAATCCTTATTATACGAAGGCTTAAAGCATTATTTCATTGTACGCTTCCCGCTGCGGCCGGGTGCGCTAAAGCTTTTTGTGAGCGAGGTATTAGGCCCTGGGGATGACATTACCCGTTTTGAGTTTATCAAAAAAACCGAACGCGAAAGCGGCCCTGCACTGGTTGGAATTGAACTTAAATCGGCGGATGACTATCCTGCCTTGTTGCAGCGTATGGAAGAAAAACGTTTTGAGGTTATTGAGATAAACAGGGATCAAACCTTGTTTGAGTACCTGGTGTAGCAGATACGGTTATTGTGATATCTAAAATACCAAGTACCTGTTTACCTTAATATTTATCTTTTTGCCCACCGGGTATTTACCGTGTTCGGTTGTGTAAAGCCTTACTTCTACACCTGCTCTTATTAGCGCTAACTCTTCATAGGGGCCTTTAAATATCACGCTGGTGATCATCCATTTTTTGGAGCCGAAACTGGTATCTACCCCTAACCATTCTGGGTAGATCACCACTTTAATAAGGTTGGTTTTTATGCCCAGGGTACGGGCGTCCTCAGCCTCTATTACATTGCAGTTTGATAGGAGGTTAGCCGTATAAAAATTTTCGGGATTGGTGTACAGATGCTGTGGGTCTCCCGCCTCCACCACCTCGCCGTTGCGCAATACCACCAGGTGGTCTGCCATTGATAACACCTCGCCGGGGTCGTGAGATACCATTAATACCGTTAAGCCCGTGTCGTTAACAATTTGCCTTATATCGCGCTGCAAACCCTCTCTAAATGTGGTGTCAACCTGGTTAAAAGGTTCATCAAGGAATAAAACCTCCGGCTTGGTAACCAGCGCGCGCGCTATTGCCACGCGCTGTTTTTCGCCGCCGCTTAGCTCGGCCACCCGCTTATCATGCAGGTACCACATTTTAAGCTGCTTTAATATTTCTTCGGTGCGAAATTCTTTTAATGCAATGTTTGTGTTTGGCAAAAGTACGGCTACGTTATCGTAAACGCTGGCATGCAGGTTAAGGTCATCGGTATGCTGTGTAACCATTTTCATGCTTTCGTGACCGGGTATCAGCTTTTCGTCAGGGCCGTTCAAGTGCTCTCCATTAAAAGTAATTTCGCCGCTTTTTGGCGATAATAACCCGTAAAAAAGTTTAAGCAAAGTACTCTTTCCACTCCCGCTTTCGCCAATTATAGCCGTTATCTTACCCTGGTTAACGGTAAGGTCTACATAATGCAGGCCGGCGCCGTGGCGGCCATTATAGATCTTACTAACCGCTTTTGCCTGAAGATAAGGTTGATCTGCCATTCGGGTAAATATACATAAAACAAAAAAGCCGGCAAATAACTGCCGGCTTTTTCAAGTTTTGAGACCAAATTAAAAACCCAGCGTAAACCCAAAGGCAAAATCTTTAAGTCCCTGTTGTGCAGGGCTATCCTGAAACATATCATTAAAATAATATTTGGCAAAAATACCAAATGCGCCATGCCCTACACGGCCAACTGCGCCGTATCTATATTTTGCAAAATGATACCCACCGTCTATTTTTTGTTTGCCATTCTGGTCGCTTATTTGCTTTACCCGGCCATCAAGCAGCACGCCAAATTCGGGGCCGAAAACAAAGTGGTATGCCGCGCCGCCATGATCATCGTGGGTACGAAAATCAAACGCTAACGGAACCCTGAAATAACTTGCAGAAAAACGGTTCTTACTATAATTAATGTTATCTGTAGTATAGGTAAGTGTAGGTGTTCCACGCTGTATGGTAATGTTTTGGCGCAGGCGGATCAACGTCCAGTCGAAGCCCCCGGCTACATAAATTTTAAATGCACTGCTAAAGCGGTACCCTGTCTGTACCACATCAAAACCCACGTTACTTGTTTTCCATGAACGATAACTCAAAAATTGATTCTGCGGCGAAAGCGTAAAACTGCCGTTATCTACCAGTGTTGCCAAACCCAGGTCGAACCGCGCAAAGGTTAAACCGAATGAAAACCCGGGTGCTTTGTGATAGCTATATCTGGTTGAATCTTTAACAACCTCATGCTCCAAAGCCGGGCTTTTCTTGTCGAAAAAAATATGGTAACCATGCTTAACAGTGTCTTTTGGCGCTTTTGCAGTATCAATACCTGCTTCATGTGCATATAAGCCCGATGTAGCTGCACAAATTATGCCTGTGATTAGTATTCGTTTCATATAGGGTTATTATTAGGCTGGTGTTATTTTACTTTTTTTACCCGTACTATACCCAGGTTTACTCCGGTAAGTACAGCGCTGTCGTCATCTGTATCGGTAAACTCAATTACCTTATTTTCACGCTTGTCTACCCTGGCTACTACTACATTTATCAGATCGCCCAGGTTGCGGATGCTGTGCCGTTTTGATTTGGTTTTTACAACAGGCAGGTTTGCTAAAACCGCGTTAACCGGCTTAATAAAGCCATCTGTTTCTGCTACTGTGGTTTTAATATTTAACTGCCCCTCGGGCAACACGGGTTGGTCAACAGCTGCCCCCGCATCCGTTACAGCAGCTAATGGTTGCCGCTCTTCTCTCTGATCAGTGGGTTTTGTTCCGGCAATGTTCTCTTGAGGCGTGGTTAGGGGCTTTTTTTGAATGTTTCGTACTGCTGCAACAACAACCTGCATTGTTGGATGTTTTTTGGCCTGAGCAACTGCTGTAGATTTACTGCCGCTATGGGATATTACCGTCTTACCATGTTTTAAAGCATTTTCCTTTACAGGGTTTATAATCTGGTGATCTTTTATAAGCGCATCTTTTGGGAAATTTTGCGGTAACTTATAGTCCCTCAATAAAAAGAATAACCCGGCCGTTAAAAAAACGGTTATGGTGGCCGCTATACGTATAACAGGCATGAGGCTATTTTTTTTCTTCTTACTATCAAGCTCTATAACAATACTGCTCCAAACATTTGCCGAAGGCTTAACTTCCAGGTGTTCCAGCTTGTTGTGAAACAATTGGTCTATATCTTTATCCTGCATATTCATAATTTCTTTGCTCCAGTTTAGTAACCTGCTCTTTTAAGATACTCCGCGCCCTCGAAAGCTGCGATTTTGATGCACCTTCTGTAATACCCATCATCTCTGCTATCTCTTTATGCGAGTAACCTTCTATAGCATACAGATTAAACACCATACGGTAACCCGGCGCCAGGCTTTGTATAATTTGCATCAGGTCCCTTGCATCTAAATTTGCAGCCGCAGCCGGATTAACAGATTGTTCGGGCGTGGTATCGTCCATTTCTACAATCAGCATTTTATGGTGTTTGCGGTAATGTTCAATAGAACTGTGCACCATTATCCTGCGCACCCAACCCTCAAAGCTTCCGTCGCCCCTAAAACCTTTTATTTTACCAAATACCTTTATAAAACCATTTTGCAGCATATCCTCTGCTTCGGGCTTATCTATAGCGTACCGCATACATACGGCCAGCATTTTTGGTGCAAACTGCTTGTATAATAATTCCTGCGCGTTGCGGCTGCCTCTGCAGCAGTCGGCTATCAGGTCTTCAGTAGTATAATTGTGTTTCAGGAACAGCATTTAATAGTAAGATTGCGGCGGGGGCTAAATGGTTGCAGGCATCATCAACATTTTTTATATTTATAAAGATAGTTTTTACTAAGTTTTATCTTTAGCTGCCATGAGAAAGTTCATATACCTTTTTGTTTTCCTGATAAGTACGTTACAAATAAACGCGCAAAGCATACAAGCAACCTTACTAAAACCCGACCGTGTTTTCGACGGGCAACAAATGCATACCGGCTGGTGGGTTTTGGTAGAGGGTAAAAATATAACCGCCGCAGGCGAGCCGGGCAGTATTACCACGCCGCCAAATGTTATAATTATAGATCTAAAAGGAACAACCCTTTGCCCGGGATTTATAGAAGGCCATTCGCACATGTTCCTGCACCCTTATAACGAAGTAAGCTGGAACGACCAGGTATTAACGGAGAGCCGCGCCGAACGCACGGCGCGCGCCGTAAACCATGCCAGAGAAACGCTGATTGCTGGTTTTACCTCGGCCCGGGACCTTGGTACGGAGGGGGCCGGATATGACGACGTGGGATTAAAAATGGCAATAAACAAAGGTGTGATACCAGGGCCGCGCTTGCTTGTTGCCACACGCGCCATTGTAGCCACGGGCAGTTATGGCCCAAAAAGCAATGTTACCGATGCCATATTACCCAAAGGAGCCGAGGAAGCCGACGGCGTGGATGGCTTAACCAGGGTTATCCGCTCTCAAATTGGTTACGGCGCCGATGTAATAAAACTTTATGCAGATTACCGCTGGGGAGTTAACGGTGCAGCAGCGCCAACTTTTACAGCGGCAGAATTAAGGCTGGCAGTTGAAGTTGCCGCCAGTAGCGGGCGTATGGTGGCGGTACATTCCAGTACCGAAGAAGGCATGCGCAGGGCCATAGCGGCGGGCGTTACCACCATTGAGCATGGCGATGGGGGAACACCGGAATTATTTAAACTTATGAAAGAAAAAGGTATTGCACTTTGCCCTACCATTGCGGCCACAGAAAGCATATTGGCCTATCGAGGCTGGAAAAAAGGCATTGATGCCGACCCTGAAGGGGTTAAGCAAAAGCATCTCATTTTTTCGGAAGCATTGAAAGCCGGCGTAACCATTTGTATGGGCGGCGATGTTGGTGTATTTGCACATGGCGATAATGCCAAAGAAATGATCCTGATGGCAGAGTATGGCATGAGCCCTGTTGATGTGCTTCGCTCGGCAACATCAGTTAATGCCGGAGTTTTTAAAATGAAGAATTTAGGCCAGCTAAAACCCGGTTATCTGGCAGATATAGTGGCCATTGATGGCAACCCCATAGAGAACATTAAAGCGGTGAAACAGGTAAGATTTGTGATGAAGGATGGCGTTGTTTATAAGCAATAAGATTTTTTTTTAAAGCGATGTGTACCTTTATGTAAATTTATACACATTGAGAACATGAAATTTTAGCATCACCGAATGTAGCAATATGCCCAACTGTTATGCAGAAAACCCAGCAAGGTGTGTTAAATAGTGAAATGACGTTGATTGTTGAATCGCATTTCTCTGAATTAATACTCATTTCTGCCGAGCCATATAGAATGGCCAAAAACGCTGCCGAAATTTATAGGGCATTAAGAAAAAAGGGTTTAACTATAAGAAAGCCAAACGATTGCCTTATAGCCGCATATGCAATTGATAGCGATGCTTTTCTTTTGCAAGATGATAGCCATTTTAACTATATTTCTGAAAACAGCGCCCTGAAAATTGTAAAGCCCTAATCACTTCCTCAACCTAAAATACTTATAGATCTTTACTGCCGACATTAATATAAGCGCCAGCAGTACAAGCCCAACCACGCCATAGATCCAGTTAACGGAGCTCTTCATAACTGCCAGGAACACAATTGCAAAAAGCAATAGTGTAGCCACCTCGTTCCAGATGCGGAGCCGGGTTGATGACCAGGTATAAATGCCGCGGCGCATCTGGCGCATTTTGGCGATGCAAATAAAATGATAAACAATTAACCCGCCTACAAAAGCAAGTTTAATATGCAGCCAGGGTTGCTTTAGCCATCCGGGCACTAAAAACAACATCGTTATACCTGCTATGAGGGTTAAGATCATAGATGGCGTAGTGATAATATTCATGAGCTTACGCTCCATCACTTCAAATTGTGCCGATAGGATATTTCGCTCGGTTTCGGGTTTGGCCTGCGCCTCTGTGTGGTATATAAACAGCCGCACAATATAAAACAGCCCCGCCATCCAGCAGACTACAAATATAATGTGTATGGATAATATGTATAGATACATTAGCCTCCCAGCCTCCGTTAGCTAACGGAGGAGAATATCAAATAATGAATACCGAATTTTAAATATCGAATTAGCATTTAATTAAGCAAAATTTGAGCCGTTGCTCCCTTAGGGGGTTTGGGAGCGGTAATTTTTTATAATCTCAACCGCGTACTTCACATTATCAAACGGTATGTCGGGCATTATGCCGTGGCCGAGGTTGAATATATAGCCGTTCTGGCCCTCCATACGTTTAAACAGTTTATGGATGCGGTCTTTAATCACACTTTTATCGGCATACAAAATATGCGGATCGAGGTTGCCCTGTACAGCTATATTTTGCGGCAAACGTTTTTTAATATCCAGCAAGTCGGCATTCCAGTCGATAGAGATCACATCCGGCCCGGCTTCGGCCATTAGCGGCGCAAACACCGAACTGCCCTTACAGAACGATATCACCGGGATATCCTTACGGTTAAGGTTGCTGATGATCTCTGCTATGTACCGGTGCGAAAATTCTTTGTAATCGTCCCATGCAAGGGCTTGCGCCCAGCTATCAAATATCTGTACTGCGTTAACGCCTGCTGCAATTTGCAGGTTTAAATAACCTGCAGTAACCTTTGCTATCTTAGCCAATAACTGATGTGCCAGCTCCGGCTGGCTATGCAGCATTAGTTTGGTCAGTTTAAAATCTTTAGACGAGCCGCCTTCAACCAAATAGCTCATTACGGTAAACGGCGCACCGGCAAACCCTATAAGCGGTATCCTGCCGTTTAACCGCTGCTGGATAACCTTTATAGCATCTGCAACATATTGCAGTTTGTGGATAACTTCGGTGTCTAACCGATCAACGTCGGCCTGGCTGCGTACCGGATTTGCAAACCGGGGGCCAACACCCTGTGTAAAGCTCAAGTCGCCGCCCATTGCCTCGCCGGTAACCAATATATCCGAGAATAGAATAGCAGCATCAATGTCGAGCAGGTCGACAGGCAGCATCGTAACATCTGCCGCAATCTCCGGTGTTTTGCACATTTCCAAAAACGAATACTTGTTTTTGATCTCCCAGTATTGGGGCATAAAACGGCCGGCCTGGCGCATCATCCACACTGGCGGGCGTTCTGTTTTTTGCGAAAATGCGGCTTTAATAAATAGTGAATCCTTCATTTATAGTACCTGCAGGCTTATACCTGCCTTTCTTTTATCTGGTATTTTTTCAACTCGGTATGCAACCGTTCTAAAACGCTTTTCATTTTGGCGGTGGTTTGGTCTAAATGCTTTTCGGCCAATCCTAAATAAGCTTCGGCTTTTTCATAATTATGCTGCCTTATGCTGATGTTGGCTACATGTGCTAAAGCCGCCACATGATCATTTACAGAACGCAGCGGGTATTGTATAGCCAGTTCGAAATGCCTTTCTGCTTCGTTATAATCCTGCCGTTGAAGGTTAATGCTGCCCAGCATAAACTCGTAAAAACCGCGCCGTTTGCTGCTAAGCAATGCCGGCTTATTTACGCTCATGAGCAAACGCTCTGTCCGCTCATAATCTTTATCATGAAAACTTTTGGCGGCCATTACTATCGGCCCTTCTTTAAAATACCCCCAAATGAGCAGCAGCGTAAACATTAGCGCCACGCCGGCCAGCTGATACACCTGCTGGTAAACAAAAAAACCAAGCATCAGCACAAATATGCCTGCAATTATAAGCCGCGCCTGGTTGGTTAACATTAATGCTGGGTATCTGTAAATTTATAGCCTACACCACGGATAGAATGAAAATAAACCGGGTTTTTAGGGTCGGGCTCAAAATATTTACGGAAGGTTAATATAAAGTTATCTATAGTACGGGTAGAGGGGTAAACATCGTAATTCCAAACCGTTTCTAATATCTGCTCGCGCGATACCGCATCGTTTCGCCGTTCTATCAGCAGTTTCAATAACATGGTTTCTTTCTTGGTAAGCGGGGTGATCGAGCCATCCTCATTAATTAATTCGAAAGAGTTAAAATGGATGGTTTTCCCGCCTATCTTGTAGCTGTTAAATTCTTTAAGGTCATCGCCCTTAAGGCTGCGCTTAACCAGGTTATTTACACGCAGTATAAGTTCTTCGAGGTTAAAAGGTTTGGTAAGGTAATCGTCGGCGCCTTTTTTTAGCCCGGCAATTTTATCCTCATTGGTATTTTTAGCGGTGAGGAACATAATAGGCACTTCCGAATTCTCTAATCGGATAGTTTCGGCTACCACAAAGCCGTCTACCTCGGGCATCATCACGTCTAATATGATCAGGTTAAAACGCTCTTCTTTAAATATCTGAAGCGCTTTTTTGCCGTTTGTAGCGGTAGAAACCTTGTATCCCTCAAGCTCCAGGTTTAATTTGATGGCCTCCAGCAAATGGTCTTCGTCTTCGGCTAATAAAATTCTCTTTTTCGACATTATAAGTGTGTGTTAGGTTATCCAAATACTATTTCAAAAACACTGCCCTCGGGTATATTATCTTTAACCCGTATGCTGGCCTGGTGTTTCTCTAAAACATGTTTTACAATGTATAAACCTAAACCGGTACCTTTTGTGTTACGGGTATCTTCGCTGCCTACACGGTAAAACTTTTCGAAAATACGGCTTTTTTCATTATCGGCTATGCCAATGCCTTGGTCAGCCACCATCAGGAAAACCTGGCCGTCCTTTCTAAACAGCCTAACGTTAACCTCGGCGCATGGCGCAGAGTATTTTACTGCATTCTCTATCAGGTTGGTAACAACCGATGTAAGCGCAAATTTATCGCCTGTAATTTCCACTTTCGGCTCAATTTCGGCGTTGATGAGCTGCTGATTAAAATCGCACTTGTTTATCTGCAGGCGGTTAACCACACTATCAACCAGTACCGAAAAGTTAAATTGTTCTTTAGGAAAGGTGTACGACTGGTTATCTATTTTAGAGGCGAGCAGCATATTCTCTACCATATCGTTCAGCCTGTCAACATCCAGCAGGCACTTGCCGGCAAAATCCATGATCTGTGCATGTTCCAGCTTTCTTTTCTGAATAGTTTCCAGGTAAAGCTTTATCGACGCCAGCGGCGACTTAAGCTCGTGCGTTACAGACAGCAAAAAGTTTCTTTTTTGCTCCTGCAGCTTACGTTCTTTATTTATCGACCTGTGCAGGTTAAAAGCCCCCACCAGAAACACTACCACAAAAACAGACCCTTCGCCCATGATCATGCCGAAGCGATTTGGCTGCAGGTGCACCAGCATATAACCCCACCAAATTAATTCGGCAATGGCATAAATAATTAAGGCGTAGAAAATAATGAAAGGTCTTTTCATAGCTTATCTGTCGTTAAATACGATATCGAGGCTGTCAAAAATAGCTCTTTTAGTTCGTTCCAGGTCGGTTTTAGTATGCGCCGACGAAATGAAGCCTACCTCGTAACCCGATGGCCCCAGGTAAATGCCGCGGTTCAACAATTCGCGGTGCATCTTTTTGAATTTTTCCATACTTGCCGGGTCGATGTCTTCGGCACGGCGAATAGCTTCCATATCTGTAAATGCAAACCAGAATATAGAGGCAATGTGAAACACCTTAAATTTATAATTGCGGGCGGTGGCAAAACGCTGGATAGATTCTGCAAATTCTTCGGTTTTGTTGTTGAGATCGCGGTAAAAGCCGGAGCGCAACAGTTCACTAAGCTGCGCAATGCCCGCGGCCATAGCAACCGGGTTGCCCGATAATGTACCTGCCTGATAAACCGTGCCAACCGGCGATATGTGATCCATTATTGCAGCCGAAGCACCGTAACAGCCCACAGGTAAACCACCGCCTATGATCTTGCCGTAAGTGATAACATCGGGCTGAATTTGGTAGTAACCTGCAGCGCCTTCAAAACCTAAACGGAAACCGGATATCACCTCATCGAAAATCAGCAATGTTCCGTTCTTTGTGCAGATATCGCGCAGAAATTGCAGGTATTCTTTTTCCTGCAGCAGCAGGCCGTTATTAGCCGGAACCGGCTCTATGATAACCGCTGCCAGCTGATCTTTAAATTCGGTAAATGCCGCCGTTAAAGCTTCTTTATCGTTCAACGATACCACGATGGTTTCATCGGCAAATGACTTTGGTATACCTGCCGATGAGGTTTCGCCAAAGGTAACCAGGCCCGAGCCTGCCTTAACCAGCAGCGAGTCTGAATGGCCATGATAGCAGCCCTCAAACTTTAAGATCTTATCGCGCTTAGTGTATCCTCGGGCCAACCTGATTGCCGACATAACCGCCTCGGTTCCCGAACTTGTAAACCGCAATTTTTCTAAATACTTGTTATTTTTAAGGATCAGCTCGGCAAGTTCATTTTCTAAGGCAGTGGGCGCACCGAACGACATACCATTCTGTAAAACCTCAACTACTTTTTCACGCACTTTCGCATTATTGTGGCCTAAAATTAGCGGCCCCCACGAGCAACAATAGTCTATAAATTGATTACCATCGGCATCCCAGAGGTAAGCGCCATCTCCCTTTTCTATAAACAGTGGTATGCCGTATACAGATCTAAACGCGCGCACCGGCGAGTTTACCCCACCCGGAAAGTACGTTTTAGCCTTCTCATACAATGTTGCCGATTTTTCGCGGTTAATATCCGGTTTGCCCGTTGTATTGAGGGGCTCGTCGACCTCGGTAGTTGAAAATCTCTTTTTTATAGAATCGAACATATTTTTAATTCAAAAGTTAAATTTCAAAATTTAAATTTAGCCGTAGGCACAAGCGCACTTTTAACTTTTTAATTTTGAATTTTTACTTACTACAACCACTTATTCACCAAAACTTCCTTAGCATGGTACGTTAAAATACTGGTGGCGCCAGCCCGGCGGATACTGGTTAACACTTCGGTTACCGCACGCTGCTCATTTAACCAGCCATTTTGCACGGCGGCTTTTATCATGGCATATTCGCCGCTTACGTTATACGCTGCCACAGGCAGCTCTGTATTATCTTTTATCAGCTTAATTACATCGAGGTATGACAGTGCTGGTTTTACCATTAAAAAATCGGCACCTTCTGCTTCATCAAGCCTGGCTTCAATCAGTGCTTCGCGTTGGTTGGCGGGATTCATCTGATAACTCTTTTTATCACCAAATTTTGGTGCCGAGCCTAAGGCGTCACGAAACGGCCCGTAAAACGCACTCGCATATTTGGCCGAGTACGACATGATTGAAACATCAGTAAACCCATTATCATCCAACACCCTGCGGATGTAACCCACCCGGCCATCCATCATGTCTGACGGGGCGATAATATCTGCACCGGCACGGGCATGCGCTAACGCCATTTTGCCCAATACTTCCAGTGTTTCGTCGTTAAGTATCTCGCCGTTCTCTACAATGCCGTCGTGCCCATCGCTACTGTATGGGTCCATTGCTACGTCTGTTACCACGCAAGCTTCGGGGAAATGGTTCTTCACCTCGCTTATTGCCCGCAGGTAAAGGCTGCCCTCGCGGTGACTTTCGGCAGCGTATTTATCTTTCAACTGCTCGTCTATATTAGGAAATAGGTCGAAGGCCTTTAAACCCAGGTTCATGCAGCTTTCAACCTCGCGCAGCAAATTGTTTACAGAATACCGGAAAATGCCCGGCATTGATGATACCTCCGTTTTCACGTTTTCGCCGTCTACAATAAAAAGCGGGAATATGAGGTTAGCCGCGCCCACATGCGTTTCCTGCACCATCTGGCGTATCACCTCACTCTTACGGTTTCTTCTCGGTCTTTGTAGCATATTTCTTAGTCAATGGTCCATAGACGATGGTCGATAGAAAATTTAAATTGACCAGATCAATGCCCAAAAAACTATGGACTATGGTTTATCGTCTATCGACTGGCATCTAACCCAAACACCGCTTCTGCAAGCCCCATTTCGTCGGGCGAGAATGGCAGTGTATATTTTATATTCAACTCATCCAGCGTACGGCCGGTTGATTTACCTATGGCAATTACCTGCTGGTTACTATCGAGCAAATAGCCTTCAAAATAATTTTCTACGTTCGATGGACTAGTGAAAACCAAAACATCGGCAGATGATGCGGCGGCTTCGTCATCAAAAACAGTTTCGTAAACGGGTAGGTCAATGATCTTTGTGCCTGCCGACAAACCTTGTTGAATACTCCGCATCGGGCTTTCGGCACCGGGGAACAGCACCGTTGCCCCGTTTGCCAATTTGGCAAATTCGCCGGCAACTTCGGCAGTGTCATTACTTTGGCCAACAAAGTTTGCAAAATGCCCGTTCTTACGCAGCATATCTTCAGAACCGCTGCCCATTACGCCAAACTTAACCGGGCGCGGAAAAACGGGCTCCAGCCTGAAAAAATATTCAACCGCATTTTTGCTGGTAAAGAAAACCCAGTCAACACTGCCTAAAATATAAGAGTCGAAAGCGTTGATCACCGGCACGGTGCGGATCATGGAATGCGCCTCTATTTCTATACCATGTTTCTCCAATGCACGCCTAAAGTAACTCTGATCGCTTAATTCGCGCGAAATAAAAACACGGGCAGGCAATTTGCGGTCTTTATCAAATTTGGCAGTGATGCGCTCCTCTATACCGTCAAGGGTATCGGTCTCGATAAATAGCCGGTCTGGAAATTCTTCTGCATCGTTTGCCTTGGAGGTAAACACCTGGTATTTGCCTTCGTGCTTGCGGCAATACACGCCAAGGGGCAGGTGGCAGCCGCCGCCAAAGCGTTTTAAAACACTTCGCTCCACAGCAAGCTGCCCGGCAACTTCGGGGTTATTTATGGCTTGTAAGCTTTCAAAAAGCTCGGTATCGTTTTCTCTAATCTGTATAGCGAGTACGCCCTGTGCCGGTGCGGGTATAAGTTCGGTGGGTGCCAGCTCTTCTACCATAAATTCGCTCAGGTCGAGGCCTAAGCGAGCCACGCCGGCTTTCGCCAGCATAATGGCATGGTACTGCTCGTCGCGCAGTTTCTGAATCCGGGTATTTACGTTGCCGCGCAGATCATATATTTCCAGATCGGGCCGCAAGGCAAGCAATTGCGCCCGGCGCCGGTTTGATGATGTGCCAACCGTGCCGCCAAATTTAACCGACAGCCGCTGGCGAACATCTACGCAATCTTTTAAGATCAATAGTAATTCGGCCGGGTCTTCACGGTCAGATACCGCGGCTATCGTAAGCCCCGGAGGGTGCTCTGTAGGCAGGTCTTTATGCGAATGCACGGCAATATCTATTTTGCCGGCCAGTAGTTCTTCTTCCAGTTCTTTAGTAAAAAAGCCTTTACCTTCCAGCTTATCAAAACTAAGGTTAAGTATGCGGTCGCCCTGTGTTTTAATGATCTTCAGCTCGGCGTTGATGCCAATATTTGCCAGTTCATTTTTCACAAAATTGGCCTGCCATAAAGCAAGCTCGCTGCCGCGCGTACCAATTAGTAATGTTCTTTCCAAAGAGTGTAGATTTTTACACTACAAATTTAATTTTTATACTGGTGTAGCAACAAATTTTATTGTAATGTGAAGATTAGCTGACGGTGGGGGGATTGCTATAAATAGCATAATGTACGTTATAATGATTTTAGAAAGTGCTTTATTTAAACCTCCTCTTTATAAAGCTTTTCCAGATTTCTAAGCGGGTGACCAAGATTTTTCTGAGCATCTAAAAGAGCTACCTTTTGTTGAGTAATGGTTAAACCATTTTTTATTGATTTTATAAATCCAATATTATTTATTTGCTCGGCAAGCGAAAAGTCGTGTTTGCTTTCATTATAGGCTAATAGCCAACTATAACATTGTACTACATTCTTTTTCCAGTACTCACCTGTTTGATATAAATGAGCCAAATTTAACCTTGCTGACGTTATTTGTCCGCTAATATTCAGATCTTCCGGGTTTGGCAAGGATGCAAGTTTAATAGCCCATACTTTCATTGAATCAATATTTTTATTAGTACCTTGGCCGTTCATGTAGCAGAATATCACATTATACATGCATTCAACATCTTTCTGTTCTGCGCACTTAATTGACCAATAAAAAGCTCGATTTGGATTCGTTGTTACACCTCTGCCAACGGCATAACTATAAGCTATTTTAAATTGTGCATCTTTCCATCCCGCAGCCGCTGATTTTAAAAACCAAATATTAGCTATAGAATCGCTTTTAATTACCTTCTCTCCAATTTGAAAACAAACGCCATAATTATATTGAGACTCAGCATTTCCCAACTCTGCAGCTTTTTTTAAAAGTGGAAATGCATTATCTAAGTCCTTTTTTATCAGAAACTCTTTAGCTTTATTATTTAGTTCTTCTGCAGATTGAGCGTAGCAATCTATCGTAATTGTTAACACAATAAGTATTATGAAAAATTTCTTCATCACTTAATAAAACTACATGTTTCTTATCAATTGCAATAAACCGTATATGCTCCAGTAAACAGCGACTAAGATACTTCGCTGTCGCTCTGAGACAAAAACCGTTTAACGAAACTCTTAATTATTATTGATCAATATCTCTTTGGCCATTACCATGGGTACGCTGATGTACTTTTTCTCCATGTAATTGATCACCTTTTCCAGTATCTCGCGCGATTGCTGATCCATGCCTTGTACCTCGTTCGCAAAAACGGAGTTTAACGCGGTATTGCGGATCTCTTTGATCTTCTCTGGTACCTGGCGCATAGCTACTTCTACACGGCGCTGTTTTAACTGCGGGATAAACTCGCTAATGTTCTCTTCTATAATACGCTCGGCATGTACCAATTCCTGGTAGCGTTCCTGCATGTTCTTTTTGGCAACCTCGTTAAGCGAATGCACCTCTATGAAGTTAACCGGGAAATTAAGGATCACCTCCGGGTCGGTATCGTTTGGTATAGCCAGATCTACAATGGTCTTGCGGTCAGTGTCACCGTTAAGCAAGCTTTTATAAACTTCGGTAGTAATAATAGGCTGCGTTGCAGATGTACAGGTGATTATTACATCAAAGCCTTTACTATAAGTTTTTAAGGCCTCCAGGTCAAATGCTTCGCCGTTAAGTTCGGTAGCCAGTTCCTGTGCGTTGGCTAATGTGCGGTTAAACACCGCGAAGTTAGAGTAACGGTGTTTTTGCAGGTACTTGGATATATTACGGTTGGTTTCGCCTGCGCCGATAATTAAAATACGGGCATTGCTTGCCAGTTTTAGGTCTTTAAGTTTTCTGTAGGCCAGTGACACTACCGAAATAGGATTCTTTGAAATATTGGTGTGCGTATAAACCTCTTTAGCCGATTTAACCACACAATTCATAACCATACGCAAATAATCGCCGGTTAAGCCCGATGCGCGGCAGCATTCGTAAGCTTTACGTAATTGCGCCAATATTTCCTTTTCGCCAACTATAAGGCTTTCGAGCGAGCATGACGTACGCAAGAGGTGGTTTAATGCTTCCTGGTCTTCATAAATAACGGCGGCATCTAAAAACAACTCGGTATAGCCCGGGCACATCCCAATGTTTAGCGCGTGGAAAAATTTGCGGGTAAAATCGCGGTCTATGTTTTGCTGGGTTGCCATAACAAAGGCAACACGGTTACAGGTGCCCAGGTAAAATATTTCGGGGATATTAAACTGCGCCTTTACCTGCTGAAGTTTTTCAGTCAAATTTTCCTGACAGATAACCAGTTTACCCAGTTCTTTCAGCTCAATTTGCTTGTGCGTAAAAGCTATTACCTTTAAAAACTTCAATTGTATAAATTTGACTCACCAAAATTACATTCCTCAATTGCTACCTGTGTCAATGCTTTGTCAAAGGACATCAATTTAGAATGTTTATAAATTATGGAAAATAGGCGTTAAAACCTTTATAACGGTTATTATGTTACCCAACAAGGTTTGTAAATATGCGCATCTTTAAGACAGTCACGTTAGTAATTCTTATAGTTTTTTATGCGGGTGCGGGCGCCAACCATTTTATCCACCCTGATGGTTACCTGAAGATAATACCGGGTTATATCCCGTTCCCAAAGGCGGTAAATTTTATCTCGGGTGCGTGTGAGCTTATTTTCGGCATGATGATGATCTTTCCGCAAACCAGGCCGCTGGCTGGCTGGCTTACCGTTATTATGCTTGCGGCATTTATGCCGGTCCATTTTACCATGGCCTTTGAGGCACCATTAAAGGTAGGCAGCTTATGGGTTACACCAATGTGGGCATGGGCGCGCATACTATTTCAGCCGGTGTTAATGTACTGGGCGTGGTGGAGTACGAGGGTGGGTTAGTAGTGCCGCCTTAATGACGGGATCTCTAAAATTAAAATAGTATTATTATTGTAAACCTGGTAAACAAGGCGGTGCTTCTGATTTATCATTCTTACGAAAGTCAATAGTTTGTAATCATCCCTGTTCTGTAATTATCCGCTTCTATCATTAACTACCTTGCACCATGGCTTCAAAATTAAATCTCAAAGGTTCGCGCAAGGTGGGTAATGTGTTCCAGAACCCGATACCTACGCAACAGCCCGGCGGCGGGGAGATGGTAAAGATACTTTGGCAATACATAACCAACAAGGCCGAAAATTCGCCCAAAAAGCAGATCGGGCCGTTTAATACCAATACGGCTGTTTATAACATCGCGCCAAAAAGCGGACTGCGCATAACCTGGATCGGCCATTCGAGCATTTTAATAGAGATAGACGGCAAACGAATTTTAACCGACCCGGTGTGGGGGCAGCGTGCATCGTTCTCCCAAAGTTTTGGCCCCAAGCGATTCTTTAACGCGCCATTGCCGCTTCACCAATTACCTGCGCTTGATGCCATTATTATTTCGCATGACCATTACGACCATTTTGACGAAAGCACCATTCGCTATTTTGCCGATAAAACCGTTCCGTTCTATTGTTCGCTTGGTGTTGGGCAATACTTGATAAAGTGGGGTATAGCGCCGAAGCGTATCACCGAAATGGACTGGGGCGATACCGCTAAAATTGATAGTGATTGCACCCTCACAACCACGCCTGCCAGGCATTTCTCGGGCAGGGGCTTAACCCACCGGAGCGAAACCTTATGGTCGGCGTTTGTAATTAAGGGGCATACCCATAATATATTTTTCGGTGCCGATTCAGGATGGTTTGATGGTTTTGCAGATATTGGCGATGCTTACGGCCCGTTCGACCTTACCATGCTGGAGATTGGCGCTTATGGCAAATACTGGCCCGATATACACATGGGGCCGGACCATGCCGCTAACGCTCACCTGGCGCTTATGGGGAAAGTGATGATGCCAATACATTGGGGCACATTTAACCTTGCACCACATGCCTGGTACGAGCCCATTGAACGGTTAACGCAAATTGCCAAAGAAAAAAACATTACCCTTTTTGCACCCGAACCTGGATTGCCTTCTGAGGTTGCGGGAGAGGCATTAATTTCGGGTTGGTGGGAGAGATTTAGAAATTAGATAATTAGTCACAAAATTTATATTTGCTTAAACACACATGGATATGCTCCCATTAATTAATATTGCAAACCTGTTAAAAGCCGATAGCTCAAACCTGGTGATTGTGGCTGCGTTGGGCGGACCCGATGCACGCGACCGTTATTTGCAGGGGCATCTGGAAGGTGCGCTGTATGCTAATCTTGATATTGATCTGGCTGCTCATCCAGATGATCCGGCAGTTGGCGGCAGGCACCCGCTTCCAACAACAAAAGTGTTCGCAAAACTTCTTACGCGCTTAGGCATTTTGCCGGAAACACATGTAGTAATTTATGACGATAAAAACGGCGCTAATAGTGCCGCGCGCCTGTGGTGGATGCTTAGATCTATCGGCCATGAAAATGTACAGGTACTGGATGGCGGTTTGCAGGCAGCCATAGATAGTGGTGCAAAATTAAGTACCGAAATACCGATCCCAAAAGCGGGAGAGCCTTATCCTGTACCAACCAAATTTAGTGGAACAGCCGATATTGAAGAGGTAAAAATAGCCGCGCATGATGATAGCAGGTTAGTGATAGACGTACGCGAAACGCCTCGTTACCTCGGCCAAACAGAACCGCTTGATCTGATTGCCGGCCACATACCCGGCGCCATCAATGTGCCTTATCTTACTAACCTGGATGCTAATGGAAATTACTTAGCTGCCGAAGACCTGGCCTCGAAATATAAAGACACGCTTGGCGAGGTTAAACCTGCCGACGTTATCGTTCATTGTGGTTCGGGTGTTACGGCCTGCCATACCCTACTGGCATTAGCACAGGCCGGTATACCGGATGCAAAGCTGTATGTGGGTTCCTGGAGTGAGTGGTCGCGCAGGGACCTGCCCATTGGGAAAGAAGAAAGGTATTGATATTTTTTTGTCATTGCAAGGTACGAAGCAATCCCGTAATAGATCCTAAAGCAGGTTCAGGATGAAATAGCTGCGGGATTGCTTCGTACCTCGCAAACGAAAAGTTTATTGATTAACCCTATGGCACCAACTTCGGCACCTTTTTCTTATCTGCAGGTAAGGCCTGGTATTTTTTATAACTATCGTTAATATAAACTGCCATGCTTTCGCCGTTGTTGCTCCTTAAAAAAGCGTAAGTAGGGCGGTAGAGCGTCATAAAATCTTCCAGTTGTACGCCTTTTAGCGGTACAAGGCTGCCAACATAAGAGCGGCTGAATGCCGAATCTACACTGCGTTCCTGCGCTTCCCTCACAAAATAATGCTTCAGCCTGCGGGCATCGCGGCCTTCTTTACCGAAATAACTACTTGGCGACAAAGGATATATTTTACTTCGGCTATAAACTTCAGGATACTCGGCCACCGGGTCGAACTTACGGGATGCACGTACATTAACTTCGCGCAACTCTATCGACTGCGGTACTAATTGAATATATTTATTTTGCATATCGGTTAAAAACAGTGTATCGGATACGAACCCCGGCGACGAGAAAATAATAGTATTCCCCGCCGATGCCCTGATCGAATAATTTCCCTTGCTATCGCCCAGGGTTAGTTGTTTATTACTGATGTTTCTGATAAAAACATCGGTAAGCCGGGCGTTGCTGCCCGTTTCAGACACGGTACCGCGCAAGTAGGTTTGGGCATAGCCGGATGTAATTGTAAACAGTAAGATAGCGGCTGCAAGTAGTTTAAGTTTCATTGTAGTATGGTAAGATAGGGGTATAACCGCTTTTAAACCTTAATGGTTTTAATTAGCTATAAACTTGCAATTGCGGGAGATAGGGGCCTGATCGTGATATAAAAATCTTGTTTAATATACCTACGGGATTGCTTCGTACCTCACAATCACAAGTTGAAGGCTTTCGTAGGTTGATAAAAATAACTTTTCGGGTATGCACTTAAGCTTGCAATGATAAGAAGATATTTTGCTGCCGCTCAATATGACAAAATTGAGTTTGAAATGATGCTATTGCCTTCGCCAGGTATTGTTGTTTGTGTTATAATCGGGCGTAACATGGTCGGGGTCGTATGTTACGGCCACCACTTCTTCTTTGGTTGGGTACCTGAACGTCCATGTGCTGCCCGTTGCCCAAATTTCTACCGGGAGTTTAACAACATCTGTTTTACCGCCGGCAGTTTTTATCTGTATTATTACCGGCAACGCCATTTTATCCAGGTTTTGAATGGTTATCAAGGCGCCATCGCCGCCGGTGTTCTTTACATCGGTAACGGCTACATCAAGCTGGTAGTTATTGTAAAACCATTCGCGCCAAAACCAGCCCAGGTTTTCGCCTGCTACATTTTCCATGGTACGGAAAAAATCGTCGGGCATGGGGTGTTTGTAGGCCCACCTGTTTATATAAGTTTTAAACGCCCGGTCAAAACGCTCTTCTCCAAGTATCTGGGTGCGCAATATAGTTAACCCTTCAGATGGTTTTTCGTAAGCAAGGCTGCCAAGGCTATACTCGGGAATATTATCGGGGGCGGTCATGATGGGTTCCAGGTTGGGGTTAAGCAGGTGCAATGCCATGTTATTTGTCCAGTCCGTTGGCCTTTCGCTGTACTCGCCATTGTTAAAGTTTGCGGTAGAAAGCGTGTTAATGAATGTATTTAGCCCCTCGTCCATCCAGGCGTAAAGCCGCTCGTTAGAGCCTACTATCATCGGGAACCAGGTGTGGCCAAACTCATGATCGTTATCGTCCCACAGGGTTTTTTCTTTATTGTCGTACCCGCAAAAAACAATGCCCGGGTACTCCATGCCGCCCACGCGGCCGGCTATGGCAACGGCAACAGGGTACGGATATGTAAACCATTTGGCCGAGTTATACTCGACCGATCTTTTCACATACTCGGTAGATCGTTCCCAGCCGTTATTACCCTTACTCTCGTTAGGGTAGGCCGAAACAGCAAGGGCCGTTTTGCCGCCGGGCAGGTTAATTTTAGCCGCATCAACAATAAATGATGCCGATGATGCCCATGCGGCATCGCGCGCGTTCGTGATCTTGTAATGCCAGGTAAGCTCGGCTTTGCCAACCGGGCGAGATGCCGCCTCCTTCACTTCTCCTATGGTACGGATGATCACCGTTTTTTCGCTGGCTTTAGCTTGCGACCATCGCTGTAGTTGTTCGGGGGTATAAACTTCCCGGGGGTTCTGCAATTCGCCGCTGGCAAAAACGATGTGATTTGATGGTGCGGTTATACTTACATCATAATCGCCATAATCGAGGTAAAACTCGCCCGGGCCATTATAGGGCGCGGTGTTCCAGCCTAAAATATCGTCATAAACACACATGCGCGGGTACCATTGGCCAATAGTAAATATCTTCCCATTTTTTGTTTCCTGTATGCCGGTCCTGTCAGACCCAAAATCGGGAACAATATAGGAGTAAGCAATCTTAATAACCACTTTGCCGTTCTTTGCGGGCAAGGCAACGGGTAAAAATACCTGCATGCGCGTATCAACTACCTCATATTTAACGGCTATGCCATTAATGGTTATTGATGCGATCTTAAAACCGGCATCAAACACCTGCCCTTTCGCATTATTACGGCTACCGCCAACAGGTTCCATAGCACCGCCGCGTGAGCCTTGTTTGTATAGATTTTGTTCCAGCTGCATCCACAAAAAATCGAGTTTTTGGGGGCTGTTGTTAGTGTAAGTAAGTACCTCGGCACCCGTTATTTCATTATTTTTTTCGTTCAAATGTGCCGCCAATTGATAATCGGCGCGGTTTTGCCAGTATTGCGGGCCGGGCTCGCCGTTTGCGGCGCGGGTTTCGCTGCCGTTGTTAGTGTAAAAACGGGGCGCAAATAAAGCGGCATGATCATATTTTGACGGCGCGGGTGGGTCTATACCCGGTTGTGCAACGCAAATACCGAAAGAACAAATAGCAGCCAGTAATAACCCGGCCCGGTTGAAATATCCCATTAAATATTATAATAAAATGCTTGGAGCGATTGTATAACGTAAAAGTAGAGCAGTTGTGCTTAAATTATTTGAGAAAGTGTTGTTTATACACTTCTTCATTAAAACCGAAGTATAAAAATCCGCTCTCTTCTATTACCGGCCTTTTTATCATGCTGGTTTTTTGTTGCAGCAGCGGCAGCGCTTCGGCTGCAGAAATTGTAGCTTCTTTTACTGCCGGTTCAAGCTGTTTCCAGGTGAGGCCCTGCTTGTTCATAAATGTTTCATAACCTGCTTTGGTGTTCCACTCCTGCAGTTTTTCTATACTTATACCAAGTTTCTTAAAATCCTGAAATTCATAATCAACATTATTGGCTTTCAGCCAGTCGAGCGCTTTTTTCACCGTGTTGCAATTGGCGATGCCGTAAACCTTCATCGGGCAAAAATATCAATTATTGTTATTTATTAAACCTGGTCATGGTAAGCTCTGTGCCAACGGTGGTAAAGCTTTTTATCGCCTCTATCGAGCGGTCTATGAGGGCGGGCAGTTCAGGCTCTTCATCGTCGTCGAAACCACTGAGCACATAATCTACCTGCCGGCCTTTAGAGAAATTATTGCTCACGCCAAAACGCAGGCGTGCATAATCATTATGGCCTAAAACCATTTCTATGTGCTTTAAACCATTATGGCCGGCAGCGCTCCCTTTTGGCTTTAACCGCAAACTGCCGAAAGGCAAGGCGATGTCATCAACCAAAACCAGTACGTTTTCTGCGGGGATCTTTAGTTCCTGCATCCAGTGGTTTAGCGCTTTGCCACTAAGGTTCATGTAGGTGGTTGGTTTAATGAGGTGCAGCATGCGGCCTTTGTAGTGCCACTCGGTATAATAAGCATGGCGCATGGTATACCACTTAAGGCCTTCCTGTTTGGCAAGTTCATCCAGTATCATAAAGCCTATGTTATGCCGGGTATCTGCATACTCTGGCCCTATATTGCCTAAACCTGTTATTAGATACTTCATAAACCCCCTAACCCCCTGAAGGGGGAATCCAAAACTATAAAAAAACAGCGATAAGTAAACCTATCGCTGTTTTTGTGTTTAAGCTTTAATCTCTTAAATCACAAACTAACGGTGTAACCAAAAAATTACTTCTTTGCTGCGGCGTCTTGTTCTGCCTGGCGCAATGCACGTGAGGTAGTTATAGACAATACGGTATCTTCGGGCGAGTTGGTAATGGTTAGGTTACTAACCTTCACATCGCGAACACGTACAGAACTGCCCACTTCTAAACCTTCTATACTTACTTCTATGTTGTTAATGTGGTCTTTCGGTAATGCCTTAACACGCAGTTTGCGTAATTTCTGCACTAATTTTCCACCCATTTTAACACCGGGAGATGTACCGGTAATTTTAATAGGGATCTCCATAGTAACCGGTTTAGCAGCGCTAAGCTCTAAAAAGTCGATGTGGATGATCTCTTCTGTAAGCGGATGGTATTGCACATCCTGTATAATGGCTTGCGCCTTTGTACCTGCAATGTCCAGATCAATAAAGTTAACTTCTGGTGTGTAGATAACCGTTTTTAATTCGGCAGCAGGAACTGCAAAATGTGTTTGTGTTGTACCACCGTAAAGTACGGCAGGCACTAAACTCTGGTAACGCAGCTCTTTGGCGTCGCGTTTCCCTACGTTCTCTCTCAGAGAACCGCTAATGGCAACTGAATTCATTATTTTCTATTTTTATTTATTTAGCCTCACCCCAACCCTCTCCGAAGGGGAGGGAGTAGTAAGAATTTGTTAATTCATTTCACAAGCCCCAGTCGATGGGCCATAGCTCTAATCACATTTTATCCATCTATGGACTATTGACCATCGACTATGGACTTATAACTAATCTACCTTAAACAACTGGCTTATAGACCCATGTTCATTTACGTTGGTTATAGCCCGCGCAAACAGATCTGCTGTAGACAGTACCCTTATTTTAGGGCTTTGGTGCTTTAACGGTATAGTATCTGTTACGATCAGCTCCGTTAAGGCCGAATTTTCTATGGTTTCATACGCCCTGCCAGATAATACCGGGTGCGTACATACCGCCCTTACACTCCTGGCACCGCGTTCCATAATTAAACCGGCAGCTTTTGCTAATGTGCCTGCCGTATCAATAATGTCGTCAATCAGCACAATATCCTGCCCGGTTACATCACCAATAATAGTCATCGACTCAATTTCATTAGCGCGCTTACGGCGCTTGTCACATATTACCACCTCTGCATTAAAAAACTTGGCAAAGGTGCGTGCCCTGTAAGAGCCCCCCATATCCGGCGATGCAATGGTTAAATTCTCTAAACCCAGCGCCTTAATGTAGGGTACAAATATCACCGAGGCATCTAAATGGTCAACCGGGATATCAAAAAACCCCTGTATCTGCGCTGCGTGCAAATCCATGGTCATGATGCGGTTAATACCTGCGGCAACCAATAAATTAGCTACCAGTTTAGCGCCTATGGCCACCCTCGGCCTGTCCTTACGGTCTTGCCGGGCAAGCCCGAAGTACGGTATCACCGCGGTTACATAATGAGCAGAAGCGCGTCGCGCAGCGTCTATCATCATCAACAGTTCCATCAGGTTATCTGTAGGCTGGTGGGTAGACTGTATAAGAAATACATCGCACCCCCGCACGGACTCGTTAAAATGCGGCTGGAACTCGCCATCACTAAAACGCGACAGCACCACATCCCCAAGTTCGCGCCCGTAAGCCTCGGCCGTTTTCTTAGCCAGATCTACACTGCCCGAACCCGCAAATAATTTAACCTGATTAAATTGTAAAGGCATCCCGATCTTTATCAATTATAAATTTCGGATTTCGTCCCGATAGCTATCGGCATCAATTTCGGAATTGCTAATAATTAGAAGACTGATAAAGGAAATCAAGATCCTGACTATTACTAAATCCGAAATTGAAATTCCGACATCCGAAATTTTGTGTTGCCCGACCAGGATTCGAACCTAGACAAACGGTACCAAAAACCGTCGTACTACCTTTATACTATCAGGCAATCTCCCCACGGTTTCTTTCGATCCCGAAATGGAATGCAAATATACCACGAAATTTTAAAGTACAAAAGCAATTTTTAAAAAAAGGGAGCCTTACCCCGCCCCTCTCCGAAGAAAGCCCCTGCCAAATCTCCCCCCGGACCGACAGACCTCGGTATTGGTTTTAAGCCCCTCTGCCGGCGAGGGTTTGGAAGGAGCTCCGTTTCCCTTCGGAGAGGTTTGAGTGAGGCTCTGCACACGTTAAAATATGTTAAAGATTATTCTACTTACCCATAAACATCGTATACTTTTGCTAATTTCGTCGGCTTAAATAAGTTACCTGTATATTCAACACATGAATTATAACAAAACCAATAATATTTTCGGCTGGGTTGCATTTCTAATCGCTTCCGTTACTTATATACTTACGCTCGAACCTTCTGCCAGTTTTTGGGACTGCGGCGAATTTATTGCCTGTATTTATAGGCTGCAGGTTGCCCACCAGCCGGGTGCACCGCTTTTTACCATGATAGGAAAGGCGTTTTCGCTGCTATCATTCGGTAACAGGCATACCGTTGCCTACTGGACAAATATTGGCTCGGCCCTGGCAAGCGGCGCCACTATCTTATTTTTATTCTGGACCATTACCGCACTGGCAAAAAAGATAGTGCTTAGGGCCGGCGAAGAATTAACAACTGCAAAATTGGTAGGTATCATAGGCGCCGGCTTAGTAGGGGCGCTGGCCTATACCTGGAGCGATACATTCTGGTTCTCGGCTGTAGAGTCTGAAGTTTATGCGCAATCTTCTCTTTGCACCGCCATTGTTTTCTGGGCAATATTGAAGTGGGATGCCCATGCAGATGAGCCGGGCGCCGATAAATGGCTTGTTTTTATTGCCTATGTAATGGGCCTTTCTATAGGAGTACACTTGTTAAACCTGTTGGTAATGCCTGCCATTGCGCTGGTAATTTATTTCCGCAGGGCAAATAAGGTTACTGCATGGGGTACCGTATGGTCGTTTGTGTTAGGTGTTGTTGTTTTAGGCGCAGTGCTTTGGGGCATTATACAATATACCGTTAAAGGATCGGCCTATGCAGATCTTTTCTTTGTAAATACACTCGGTTTTGGTTTTGGCAGCGGCGCCTTAGTATTTTACATTTTATTATTAACAGGTATTGTTTTAGGTGTTTACTATACGGTAAAGCCATCAAACCCTATCCTTATAGCTTCGGCAGCGTGTTTTATTATTTTGCTTACAATAAGCGCAGGCATTATAGGCTTTATTGCCGGCGCAGTTATTTTAGCATTGTTAGAGTATGTGTTGCATATCCGTAAACATCGTTTTATACTAAATACTGTGCTTATCTGCACCTTATTTATTTTGTTAGGATATAGTTCTTTTGTGATGATCATTATTCGCGCTAAGGCAAGTACCAACCTAAACAACAGCGACCCGGAAGACGCATTTGCACTAAACAGTTATTTAAACCGCGACCAATATGGCGATACGCCTTTAATGTATGGCCAATATTTCGATTCGAAACCAATAGACCAAACAGAAGGCCAAACCATGTATCGCCGTGGCGAAACCAAATATGAGGTGGCCGGTAAGAAGCAAAATACCGTTTTCGACCGCAATACTATTTTCCCGCGTATATTCAGTCAAACCGGCGGCGACCCTGAATTTTACCGCCAGTGGCTGCACCTGGGCCAGGAAGAAAACCCTACGCTGGTGCACAATCTTGCCTTCTTTTTTAGCTGGCAGATAAACCAGATGTACACCCGCTATTTTCTTTGGAACTTTGTGGGCCGTACCAACGAAATGGATGGCCAGAACGATAGTAACGGCACCGATGGTAACTGGATAAGCGGTGTTAATGCCGGTAAGGCTTTGCCTTATGCGGTTACGCACAGCAAGTCATACAACCGGATGTACTACCTGCCGCTTATTATTGGCTTGTTTGGGGTGGTATACCATTTCAGGCGTAAGCAGCGCGATGCAGGCGTAGTGGCTGTTCTGTTCTTTTTTACCGGTTTGGCCATTGTGCTTTATCTTAACCAGGACCCTAACCAGCCGCGCGAGCGGGACTATGCCTACGCGGGATCATTCTATGCCTTTGCCATTTGGATAGGCATAGGCGTACTTGCCATTGCCGATCTGCTGAGCAGGAAATTAAATGCCAGAACAAGCGCTTACATCGCGTCGGGTGTCTGCCTTCTTGCCGCGCCAATTTTAATGGCCAGCCAGGAATGGGACGATCACGACCGCTCTACCAAATATACCCCGCGCGATATGGCGACCAACTACCTGCAATCATGCGCACCTAATGCCATACTATTTACCTACGGCGATAATGACACCTACCCGCTTTGGTACGTGCAGGAGGTAGAAAATGTTCGCCCCGATGTGCGCATCGTTAACCTGAGCTTGCTGGGTACGGATTGGTATATCCGCCAGATGAAAATGAAGATGAACGAGTCGGCGCCGCTGCCTATTACCATGCCTAACGATAAGTTTAAACAAGGCGTGCGTGATGTGCTTTATCTTAATGACCGCAACATCCCGGGATCGACCGAACTGAAAGAGGTTTTCGATTTTCTCACCTCCGATAATCCGCAGGCAAAAGTTCAATACCAGAACGGCGAAAGCGATAATTACATGCCTACGCAGAAACTGAAAATGACCATCAATGCCGATGACCTGGTTAAAACCGGTACTATACCCGCAACCGAAAAAGACAGGGTACTGCCGGTTATGGAGTGGAAATACAACTCAAAATATGTAACCAAAGATAACCTGGCCATGATGGATATACTGGCCCATAACAACTGGAAACGCCCGGTATATTTTTCTATAACGGTAGGCAGCGAAAACCTTATGGGGTTAGATAAGTTTTTGTACGATGAAGGGTTTGCAAACCGCCTGTTACCGCTTAAACCAGATACAACCGCGGCTGCAGGCGAAAACGCCAATACCCTTATCATGTATAATAACATGATGACCAAGTTTAAATGGGGCAATATGAAAAATGCCCGCTACCTTGACCATGAGTCGTTAACCATGTTTTACCATATTATTGTAAAACAGTTTATATCACTTGCAGATCACCTGATCAAAGAGGGCCACCCCGACCTGGCAAAAAACGTATTGCATCGCTTTGACGACGTAATGCCCGACCTTTACCCTTACACTGATGAAGCGGCGCAAAAATATTACCTCATAGAAGATGCATACAAAATAAACGACATGCAATTTGGCAATGCCTGGGCAGCTAAGGTTGATAATTATCTGATAGACGTTTTATCATATAATGCCAAACAGCTTGCTGCAAATAATACCGATGCAGTACAGCAACGGGAGGTACAGCTATCAATGTCTGTGCTTAATGCACTGGTTAACCTCACCAAAGAGCATAACCAAACCGCGCTAAATGCTAAATACAGCGCTCAATTAAAAGATTACGAAGGCAAGCTTTCGTCTGTATTAGGAAGAGGCCAGCAATAAGCATACTCGATGATGTAAAAGCTACGATACGCTATCGCAAGTTTAGCGCAGCGTAACTTGTGACGATCATGCTGCAAGGGTTACAAAACCTGAAAACTTGCGGTAGCGAGGGCTGAAAGCTTGCGGTAGCGAGGGAATATGCCGGAAAATTTTTACCACCGGGAAACTTTACAGCGCTATCTCGCGCTCACCCTGGAAAAACCAATGTACACCAAACTTATCGGCAAGATGCCCATAACTGCCAAATGGCGTATCTTTTAGCTCATCAAGCAGTTCCTGATTTGCACCTTCAGCCAGTTTATCAAAAATTTCTTTAAGCTCGCTAAATTTCCCGCCGTTAATAAACATGCAAACCGTGTTACCCTGGTTTGGCTTTCTTACCGGATGCATCCAATCTGCTGCCGTAAACTCAATGCCAACGCTTTTTAAATGCGCATTAACAATCTTTTGCTGCAACCCGGGCGGCATATGATCTTTCATTGGCGTATCGCTCACCTTAGTTAGCGTTAATTCTCCACCAAAGCAAGACTGATAAAAAACCATGGCATCAGCGCAATTACCATCAAAAAGCAGAAATGGCGAAAGGTTTATCATCTTGATATTTTTCTATTTATTAATTACCGCAATCAGCGCAAAAATTGATTTTAGGCAACTTAAATTTAGAATAAGTTTTTAAAAAATAACTTGCCGGATTAAGAATGTTCGCAGTAATTACTGACAAATTTTTGTCGGCAGAAACATACCGAACGGTATGTTTGCAAATAAACCCCCAATTTTCGGCTCAAAAATCCCCTCAATTTTACAGGCTAAAATGCTGCAAAAATGGACGATTATGGTAATTTTCTGTGTGTGACAAGATCGCGCCAGCAGAAACATACCGTTCGGTATGTTTTTAAATTAATTGCAATTTTCTGGTCCCAAAAAATGAATTATCAGGCCAGAAAGTCACGCCGCGAAAACAAGACTTAAAAAACTGATTATCAGGCTTATGCAGGGATGCGTCGGTCACACCTAAGTGGAACTTGCCATAATAAAATTATACAGTAAATATGCTGCTAAACCGAAGGCGCTTCGTCTTCAATTACCACACCCATAGAACAAAATTTATCTATACGTTCGTTCACCAGCTCGTCTATACTTTTTTCCTGGAGTGATTTCAGGTCTTTTAATAATTGCTTTTTCAATACCGTAGCCATGGCAATAGGGTCCTGGTGTGCGCCGCCAAGTGGTTCTTTGATGATACCATCTATCAGCTTGTTCTTCAGCATTTCGCCTGACGTAAGCTTTAAAACTTCGGCAGCTTTTTCCTTATAATCCCAGCTGCGCCAAAGTATAGACGAGCAAGACTCTGGAGATATTACAGAATACCAGGTATTTTCGAGCATGTAAACCTTGTCGCCAATACCGATGCCAATTGCACCACCGGATGCGCCTTCGCCTATGATCACACAAATAACAGGCACCTTCAGCACGGCCATTTCCATCAGGTTGCGGGCAATGGCTTCACCTTGCCCGCGTTCTTCGGCTTCAAGGCCGGGGTACGCACCGGGGGTATCTATAAGGGTTATAATAGGCTTATTAAACTTTTCGGCCATTTTCATAAGGCGCAAAGCCTTCCGGTAGCCTTCGGGGTTAGCCATACCGAAATTGCGGTACTGCCTATCCTTGGTATTACGCCCTTTTTGATGCCCAATAAACATAGCCGTATGGCCGGCAATAGACCCAAAACCACCTATTATAGCCTTATCATCACCAAAATTGCGGTCGCCGTGCAGTTCAATAAAATCATCGCACATCAGCTCCAGGTATTGCAGGGTGTATGGCCGTTCGGGATGGCGGGATATCTGCACCTTTTGCCAACCAGTCAAGTTGCTGTAAACCTGTTTTTTTGCAACCTCCAGTTTGTCTTCCAACTCTGTTAGCGAGGCGGTCATATCCATTTTCGTTTTGTCGCCAATCTGCTGTAACTTCTCTATTTGCCCAAGCAATTCGCCAAGCGGCTTTTCAAAATCGAACGTAATTTTCATAGCTATTTTATCGCCGCTAATTTAAGTAAATTTTAACGGCATAGTTATCACGGTTTTTGCAGCCGGATAAATTTTGCCAGTTGTGCTGCGGTTAATAACATGCGGGTATCATAACAAGCCACTAATACGGCTCCCCTATATTCGCCCTCATACAGGCCATAACGGTTTGTGTAGAAGATGATAGAACCCTCGTTAAGTTTACGGGTTTTGAACATACTATCAAGCATTTGTTCATTGCGGGAATTTGATATGCTGGTTTCAATTTTTTTTAACGCCAGTGTTTTATCAATTTCCTTTAGCCTGCTTATTTGCGTGGCGGTTAGCAGAAGTTCCTGCTGATATTTTAACACTTGCGCCGGCATAGGGAAACCGTTCTTTATGGCAACGGCAGATGGGTTTATTCCCTGTACAGCTACCGTATCGCGGTTTTTAGTTTGCGATAGATTACAAAAAAATATGGCCGAAGTGAATAATAATAATTTGAGCATCAGTTGTTATAAATTCATAACAACTAAACCATACCGCTGTTTAAATTATCAGTTTATTTTACTGTATAACGGTATACGGTGCGCCCAAGATTACCATCTTTATCAAATCCCTCAATAATTGCTTTATAAGTGCCGCGGCCATCCGCGTTGTAGTAATTTAAAATAGCATTGCCTAATTTATCTGTGGTAACCACGGGGTTCCAATATATGGTGGTACGCAGATCTGCATTTTGGGCGCTTTTTATTACATCATATTTGGGTGAGTAAAACTGACGAACCTTCTCATAACCTTTAGGTGAAAAAGTGATCACATTTTGTTCAGGAAAAAGCAAGGCCAGGTCTTTAGCACTCATTTTTGTGCCTTTTGGTGATTCTTTCATGTTAACGGAAATAATGCCGTTAGTATTGTTCATTTGGTTAATGCCACTGAAACCGTCCTTAAAAAAAGTTTCTACAGACTCTACCATATTTACATCAACATTGGCCAGATAACCCACATCAACCGGTAAGCCTTTTACATAAACCTGCATTGGGTTTTTATTACCCTGGTTATAATCCCTAACTACGTAAAAATTATTATCTCTAAACAATACGCCCAGTAACGACGATGTTATGCATATATAAAGATTGGTACATCCTTTAAATACACTACCAGGAACAAGATGATCCGGCTGATTTGGCAAGCCATTTAATTGCGAATAAGCCGTGTGATCTATATGCTTAATATTGGTGCTTTTGATCACCACCTCTTTTAGTATGCGATTAAATTGATATTGCTTTTCGCTGTTTTTTATATAAGGGTTTAGGGTGCTGTCAATATTCAGTAACTCATCTGCGGCGTTTACAGACTTGTTTATAGCAGCATAATAACCGTCGCTCATTGTTACTTTTAAATTTTTAGCATCGGTATTATTACGTGCATTTACGGTAATTTTTGATGAATCTGTGAACGCTACATTTTTAAAAGAAAAGTTTCCGTCAGCGTCGCTCATCGCTTCGGTAGAAAAGTTTTTATCTGGTATGATAATTCTTAGGGAGCCTTTAAAAACAGGAATACCGTTAAGTTTCCGCAAATTGCCAGAAAGATTTATGCCTTGCTCTGCCAGTATAGTTACCGGAGGCACTTTGTTATCTACTATATCAAAGAACGAGAACTGCCTGAAACCTTGCGTCATAAGCAGCAAATCAAGTTCTCCCTTTTTTTTGGCATCGCTATGATTAAAGTAGTAGTTAGGTTGCTCAACATAACCGGTTATATCGCTTGCGAGCAACAGATGGCTTTGTATAGTGGGTAAATTATTATCATCAAACGGTGTTTTAGTCTCATCAATTACAGCAACAGAAAAATTGCCTTCTGTAGGCAAATCTGCCGCCTTAGCCGATAGTTTTAACGCCACTTTACCCCTTTGAAAATAGGATTGTTTATCGCCCGAGACGGCAATATTTAATGGATCTTCATGGTCTATAAACACCAACCGCTCGCTTAATGGATCTCCTGCCGATGAGAATAAGGTTACTTGTAAAACGCCGGTCCTGAATTTACTTTTTGAAAGCGCTGCACTGTAAGTTGGTGCAGTAAGCGCAGCCTGGCCGGCATAAGCCACAAAATTCCCCATTCTGGCAACAACGTAATAACTTTGCCCTTTATGTTTTTCAAAATAGCTTTGGCTTGCACTTATTTGCAAAACCAGTGCAGCAGGATTGGTGTTGTTGGCCGAGATGGTTATGCCGTTTGCCGTTACGCGTGGTAACTGATAAACTGTTTTACTGCCATCTGCAAACTCTGCGTTAGCTTTGTAAGTTACATTAGGCTGAGGCGTAAATATAAACTTGCCCATCCCTAAATGCTGAGATGCGAAGCTTACAATTTCTTTACCCTGCCCATCCGTTACCGAACCTTTAACGGCTATACCCAACCCATTTGTTTGTATAGCTTTAAATGCTACGGTATTTGGCACATCGGCAACTAAAGTGCCGCCCTCGGGAAATAATTGAAAGTCTGAGCCGTTAAAAGCGTTCTTCAAAACAAAAACACTGCCCGCATTTCTTTTGTCGGCTATTTCTATCGAGGTTATTAACGCGCCGGTGAGTATGTCTTCTTTTTTGGCTGCACTTACCGGCACGGTTAAATACCCGTAAGCATCGGTAACACCATGGCCCTTATTAATCAGATCGCCATTGCGGTTTAGCTGCCAGTCAACCCTTTTATTTGCTAACACGGTACCGTCTAAAGCCTTATAAAGGATTCTTGCATTAAGGGGAGAATTTTTATCATTAATATTACCTGTGTATGCTATTTGTGTACTTAATTCTTTATTAAGCGCGCTACCAACTGCAAATGTGCGCTCAAACATGTACGACATTGGGAAATTAAGCATCCATGCGGTGTATGCCCTTATACGATAATTACCCTGTTTGTAAGTTTCGCCGGGTAGGGCTATGTTTCCGCTGGCAACGCCGTCTGTAACCGGTAACTTCATGTTTTGAATAAGAGAGTCGCGTTCGTTTATGATCTCTACATTAAGCACCTTACTTATTACGGAAGGTGCGTGTATATCCATGGTTAGATACGCCTTGAACCATATCGTATCGCCAACGGCGTAATAGGGTTTATCAAAGTGCAGATAAACTTTTTCTACCGGGTGAGAAACACTTACAGTAACTGCCTTTTGAGCAAGGTCTTTTAAGCTGATACTATCACTCTGGGCATAGCCCGATAAATAAATGAACAGGAACGGCAGGAGGAATAAATATCTTTTCAACAGTATAATTTTTGTACAATATATAACGGCTAAAAATGCACAAAGATTATAGCAAATCACAATCATTTAACACTTAATAACAACTGCGGTAGCATTGCCTGATAGCCTTTACTTATAAATGTTTATCGTTTTTAAAGCTTTATTCAATACCGCCAAAAAATTACAGGATAGCATTAGGCCGCTTAAATAATTTTTCGGGCTGTATGAAAGGCGCTAATTATGATATTTAAAAAAATTTTTAATGAACTGACGTAAATGTTAGATAATTTTTGCAACAATTTCATATTTTTATTGTACTTATTATTGATATTAAATACCGCGCTTGCGGTTACAAGATCTCTTATCTTTTAAACATGGATTTGAGCTTTAGTTGATGTAATATTTAAATTGAGTAATGTTACAGTGCGTTTTGGGGTGAGAGCCGAAACGCATTTTTTGTGTTATTGCTTAAATAACACTCTACCGGTTTAGCTAATTATTAGTTTTTATTTTTCATATTTGGTACAAACGTTAATTAATACGAATGCCAAACTTGCAGGTAGACCTTACCAATTGTGATATAGAACCGATAAACATTCCCGGGCAAATACAATCGCACGGTTTTTTAATGGTTGTTGATCAAAGTTTTAACATTACATATTACAGCGATAACGTTGCCGAATTTACGGCTAACAGTGCCGCGCATTTTTTAGGTAAAAATATTCGTGAGTTTGAAAGTTCTATCGGCAGTAATGAGCCCCCGGAGTTTATAGGCACTTTAATTACTTTGGGCAAGAATAAAGGCTTTGATCAAACCAACCCTTATACCTTAAATATACATGGGAATCCATTTTATCTCATCATCTCTACATCTGATGATTATTTCCTGTTAGAATTTGAGCCCGCAATTTCTGACCTTCAGATAGACCTGCAAAAAATTATAGGCCGCTCTGTGTCAGAAATGCTTGAAGATAAAAACCTGCAGCGCCTTTTAGATAATGCCGCAAAGCAGGTTAAACAGATAATAGACTATGATAGGGTAATGATATATCGTTTTGCAGAAGACGGCCACGGCGAAGTGGTAGCCGAAACAAGAAACGAAGACCTGGAATCGTGGATCGGCCTTCATTATCCTGCTTCAGACATACCCAGGCA
The DNA here is from genome assembly GCA_965277245.1 of Mucilaginibacter sp. GTDB lineage: Bacteria > Bacteroidota > Bacteroidia > Sphingobacteriales > Sphingobacteriaceae > Mucilaginibacter. The sequence continues at coordinate 138,888 of OZ255719.1, read as the reverse complement.
AGCCCGCGAACTTTACAAAAAGAATTTCACCAGGCTTATAGCCAATGTTAATACTACGCCTTCGGCAATAAGTACGGCAGCGGTAGATAAAAAACCCTTAGATCTTACAAACTCGTCGCTCAGGGCAGTATCTCCTATACATATCCAATATTTAAAAAATATGGGTGTGGCGTCAAGCTTCAGCATATCGCTTCTCTACAAAAAAGAACTCTGGGGCCTGATAGCCTGCCACAACTATACGCCGCGTTTTATAGATTTTAAGTCGAGGGAATCATCAAAGCTGATAGGGCAAATACTTTCATCGGCATTGGAGTTCAGGCAGGATGAAGAGAACCAGTTAATAAAGCAGCAATACAAAACCGCTGTTGACACTATAGCCAATAATCTTTTAAAAAGCGACACCATTGAAGAAGCCTTAACCCAATTGGATAACAACCTGCTTTCCGCAGTAGATGCATCCGGCGCGTTGCTTTATTACCAGGGTAAAAAATATGAATTAGGCAGCGTACCTGCCGACGAGCAAATGTGGGGTTTAATATCATGGATAAAAAACAACATCCCCGAAAGCTTTTTTTACACCAATGAATTATCTGAGCTTTACCCCGGCGCCGAAAGTTTTAAAGCCGTAGCAAGTGGTATGATGATATCGGTACTTTCTCGGGAGTTAAGTGAATATATTATTTGGTTTAAGCCGGAGCAGGCCCAAACGATAAATTGGGCCGGCAACCCCGATAAACAGGCCACAACAGATGCAACAGGCCTGCAACATATTTCGCCAAGGTATTCTTTTGAGGTATGGACGCAAACCGTAGCCGGAAAATCAAAAGAGTGGACGGCAGAAGAGGTAACATCTGCTGCCCGCTTGCGCGAAGAAATATTTTATGCCATTAATCAAAAGGCGGGTGCTATCAGGCAGTTGAACGAGAAATTAAAACAGGCTTATGAAGAACTTGATACTTTTAGCTTTACCATTTCTCATGATCTTAAAAACCCGCTTTCTACCATAAAAAGTTATTCGCAAATATTGCTTAGAAATTTAAACCTCGAACCAAAGGCGCAGCAAATAGTTGAACGTATTCATACCGGGGCCGATAAGATGAACCTGATGATCAATGAGGTACTTGATTATTCGCGTGTTGGCAGGTCTGAGATCAGATTTGTAGAAATAGATACCTATCCCATCATTAACGAATTACTTAAGGACCTTATTATTGCCTATAACGTTCCTAACCTAAAAGTAACTGTGGATAATACGCCCGCAGTAGCAGGCGACCCTGTTATGGTATCGCAGGTATTTGCCAACCTGATAGGTAACGCCGTGAAATACTCAATACCATCCGGCGATCCGCAGGTTAATATCTCGGCCAATGAAACTGACGACAGTGTTACCTATGCCATTAAGGATAATGGTATTGGTATTGCCCCGGCCGCTTTACATAAGGTGTTTGATCTGTTTAACAGGATGGATAATGTAAAAGATATTGAGGGCTCCGGCGTGGGCTTAGCCATCGCCAAACGTATTATAGACAAGCACAAAGGTAAGATTTGGGTAGAAAGTGAACTTGGCACGGGCTCCACATTCTTCGTAGAATTCGTAAAAAAACATCAGACCGAACCGGTAGTATAATTCCTTCCTGAAATACCCTGTTATTTATAAAGAGAACGTCTTCAGGTATTCTTTAGCGTAAGTGCCCCAATCCTTTAATGCCTTTTGCAGCGTAGCAGATAAAAGCTTGTTATCAACAGGCTTGCCTTTTTTTGGCGGCATAATGGCGTTTGCTGGTATTGGCATATCGGTAACTTTGGTGGCAAACCAGGTAATGTTTTCATGAGGGAGCGCCACACCCAATATCATCCCCGGCAGCCCGGTAAATGTTTCGGGGCCACCCGAAACCGGTATCTGATCTGTATAAAACGCCACTACATAAATAGAATCTAAAATTACGGCGTTTGCCCTGCGGCACTGATAGCCCAAAATTTCTCTTGTTTCGCTGGTTAACTTCCAGTTTATTTTGCGGGTGCTGTCCTTCACCAAAAAATTCTCTTCAAAAACCTCCTTCCGTATAACACTTGTTTTGGTTGCTACGTCGGTAAATACAGTGCACTTTTAACATCGGTGGTTTTTAACTGGTTTACGGTTTGTGTACTATCTGGCAAACCAATAGCATTAAAGTAGTCTATCTCGGAGTTTAACAATCCGTGGCTATTACTTTTATTATACGCTTCACTAAAGTTTGCAGAAAAGGTTCGTCCCGGTTTTTTAAATTTCTTTGTATATAACGCAGTAAAGTTAAATAGGTCTTGAGTGCCCGTATTTGTAAGCGTACGGTTTTGCCGGTTTAATAACACATTATTACCGCGCAAACTTTGCGCATCAAAATCGCTCTTAGTGTCAATTTGCTTACCGGTACCATCGGCAGTGATTTTTAGGTTTGCCGTTGTGTCAAATTTTATCTGGTAAGTTACATCAAGTTTCTGCCTGAAATTATTATTAACAAAATGCTGGTTATTATTAGTGTTAATGGTACCCGTAGGCAGGTTGCTTTGTGTTTGCGTGTTAGTTGTACCATCAACATCTATATTGCCAAGCTTATAATTAGAGTTTAATGCATATTTGTCGCTCTTCCACTTGTTTTCAAAATGGAGGCCGCCTGTAAATGTTTTAGGCAAACCTTGCCCGTTAAAGGTGCCACTATCAAACGCGTCGTCGCCGCCGTTGAAATAAAAGTAGCCGTCACCTTCCTGCAGACCATTGCCCGAGCCGTATTTTTGGTTGTCCTGCCAACCCAATCCTGTTTTTGCGGTATTAGCAAAAGTGCCGTATACCGATATTTTTTCTTTGCCTTTAAACACATTATACAAGGCCTGCTCCTGGTAATATTTATCGGTCCCCAGGCCTGCATCCATTTTGCCGAAAAAGCCGTTCTTTTTATCAGCCTTCAGCTGTACATTAATGGTTTTGGTCTTCTGCCCGTCGTCTATCCCGGTAAAGGTCGCCTGGTCGCTTTTCTTGTCATAGAGCTGCACCTTATCAACCATATCTGCGCGGATATTTTTAGTTACCAATGTGGGGTCGTCGCCAAAAAACTCTTCACCGTCAACCAGTACTTTACTTACTGTTTGCCCTTGTGCTGTTATCTTTCCATCTTTATCAACCTGTATGCCGGGTAATTGCCTCAACAGATCTTCTACCTTGGCGTTGGGTTGTACGGTATAGCTCGACGCATTAAATTCTGTAGTGTCGCCCTTTATCTTTATAGCCGCTTTGGTACCCTTAATAATAACAGCGGCCAGTAACCGCGATTTGAGCAGGAGGTTAACTTTCCCAAAATTGCGTTCGTGCTGCAAAGAGTCTAACGAGAAATTCTCTACGTAATCTGCATAACCCGGGTAGGTTAACAGTAAGATAAATTTTCCTTTGTTCAATCCGGTTATACTAAAAGCCCCGGTTTCGGTGGTTCTGGTAAAAGCCTTTAACATAGAATCTTTTGCGCTTAGGATCACAACAGATGTATTGTGCAATTTTATTCCTGCAGCGCTGTCTATAGCTGCACCTTTAATGCTATAACCTATCTGCGCCGACGCAGTAAGCAACAAACAGCAAAAAAGGATAAGGGTTAGTAATATTATCTTCATGAAATGGCTTGGTGGCCCTAAAGTATCAACTAATTTCTTAGTAGAAGAATTTTATTCCCGATTTTTTAGCCACTTAACCATTTTTAACAAAAAAACCTTTTAAACCGGTACTTATTTATGATGCTTTACGTAGATTTTAGTATTTGAGGGGGTCCGGATAAACACTAATGCCATTAGCGCACCCACGAAGGCAAGCGCTGCAGATACCTGCAAAATTTTTGAATAGGCCAAGATAAAGGATTCATGCAAGTATTTTTTTGCCTCTTTTTTTACGTTGGCACTAATGGCTGCCGGTACTTTTGAATTTCCTAAATTGGCGGCTGTAGCCATTATGCTTTGCCTTTGTGGTTCAGGCAGTTTAAGTTTAGCCAGATCTTTTTGCAGGGCGCCCGAAAAAAATACCACTGCAAGTGCGCCAAAAATAGCGTTGGCAAATACGTTTGCAATACGGGTCATGGCATTGTTGATGCCCGATGCAACGCCCGAAAAATGATCATCTACCGACCCCATAACTGCCGTAGTAAGCGGTGCTACGGTAAATGACATCCCCAGGCCAAATACCACTACCCCGGGGAAAAATGTTGTCCAATAATCGCCGGGGCCTGCAGTTTGCTTTACGAAAGAAAGGATTAACAGCCCAACCCCCGCAATGGCGGGCCCGCCTATTAGAAACAGCCGTGCGCCGTATTTATCTGCCAATGCGCCGGCAAAACGTGCCACACTGATCATCAGGATTGTGAAAGGCAAAAACGTAAGGCCCGATTGCAACTGGCTGTAACCTTGCACCTGCACCAAGTTTAAAGAAAGGAATAACATCCCTGCCCCCAGGCCTGCATATAGAAAAAAGGTAAGTGCATTGGCGCCGCTAAAAGTTTTATTAGCGAACAATGAAAGTGGCATCATCGGGCTTTTGCTTTTCTTTTCGATGATGATAAATAGAAACAACAATATAAGCCCAAGCGCTAAAGAGCCGTAAACCTGCCAGTTAGATATCCCCGCTGCAGGCACCCGTAAAAATCCGAAGGTAACTAAAGCCAGGCCCAAAGCTAAGGCAATCGCCCCCGGCAAGTCGAGCTTATCACTGGCGCCGGTATCTCTACTTTCCGGCACTTTTAACCAAAGTATAGTAAGGGCTGCTACGCCAATGGGCACATTAATAAAGAATATATACCGCCAAAGCCCGGCATCTGCCAGGGCGCCGCCAAGTATGGGCCCGCCCATGGTGACTACCGTTGTAACCGCCGACCACGTGCCTATAGCTTTGCCACGTTCCTTTTGATCTACAGATGCCGATATTAGCGACAAACTGCCCGGTATCATTAACGCACCACCTACACCCTGCGCTATGCGAAAAATAATGAGCAAAAAAACACTCGATGATATACCACATGCTGCAGAACCGGCAATAAAAATGACTATACCAATCATAAAAATTCTTTTACGGCCGAGTTTATCACCTAATGAGCCTCCTATTAATATTAGCGATGCCAGCATTAGCAAGTAGGCATTCAATATCCAGAAAAGATCTGCCGCCGAGGCGTTCAGGCTCTTTTGAAGGGAGGGCAACACAACATTTAGAGCAGTACTATCAATAAACGCCATAGCAGATGCCAATATAGCCGAGACCATTATCCATTTTCCTGTTGTACTTTTAAGCGCTACTGTTGCCATAGATTTGGTAAGTTAATTATTCAGTTTTTAAATAAAAAAACAATAATTGCTAAGATGTTTATACACCCATTTATGAACTGCAATTATTTAACTAAAATTTGCCCGGCGGCTTTTTTATTATTAAAAAAAGATGTTATTTGATAGGGCGCTTTATATGCTATGGATAACAAACAATATGTGATAGGTGTAGATTATGGTACCGATTCTGTTCGGTCTGTAATCATAAATGCAAATAATGGCAGCGAAGTTGCTTCTGCTGTTTACGAGTACCCCAGGTGGAAACAAGGTTTATACTGCAACGCCGCGCGTAACCAATTCAGGCAGCACCCGTTGGATTTTGTAGAAGGACTGGAGCACACGATAAAAGAGTGCATAAAAAAGGCCGGACAAGAGGTTGCAGGGTATATTAAAGCAATTTCTATCGACACTACAGGGTCAACACCAATTGCGGTGGATAAAACCGGTACACCGCTGGCACTTGTACCCGGCTTTGAAAATAACCCTAACGCAATGTTTATTTTATGGAAAGACCACACTGCCGTAAAGGAAGCCGATGAAATAAACCGGCACGCAAAAAATTTCGATATAGATTACCTTAAGTATTCCGGCGGCATATATTCATCAGAATGGTTTTGGGCAAAGCAACTTCATATATTACGAACAGATACAGGGTTAAGAAATGCGTGTTATACCTGGGTTGAGCACAGCGACTGGATGCCGTATTTACTCACAGGTGGTACCAATGCCGATGAGATAAAGCGAAACCGTTGCGCCGCAGGGCATAAGGGCCTATGGGCCGAAGAATTTGGCGGATATCCAAATGAACATTTTTTTTCCTCACTCGATCCTTTGCTTAACGGATCTGCCGGGCGGCTGCCAAAAGAAACCTACACGGCCGACCAGCCTGCTGGAACCATATCTGAAGAATGGGCGTGCAAACTCGGTTTGCCTAAAGACATAAAAATTGGCATAGGCGCCATTGATGCGCACATGGGGGCGGTAGGCGGCGAGATAAAGCCCTATTATCTAAGTAAGGTAATGGGTACTTCTACATGCGATATGATGGTTATACCGGTTAGAAACATGGATGGCAAATTTGTAGCGGGTATTTGCGGGCAGGTTAACGGTTCAATAATACCGGGAATGATCGGGCTCGAGGCAGGGCAATCTGCATTTGGCGATGTTTACGCGTGGTTTAAACAAGTATTAATGTGGCCGCTGCAACATTTGCTCAACAGCTCAAACTTGATTATGCCCGACATTGCTGTGGCTTTGCAAAATGAAACCGGTGCTAAAATTCTAACTGAATTAGCCAACCAGGCAGCACTATTACCTTTGAATGAAGACTGCGAAATTTCTTTAGATTGGATGAACGGACGCCGCACACCCGATGCAAATCAACTTTTAAAAGGCGCTATAAGTGGTTTATCTTTAGGCACAACCGCTCCAAAAATATTTAAATCGCTTGCCGAAGCTACTTGCTTTGGAGCAAAACGGATAATTGAGCGCTTTGAGCAACAAGGAGTACCTGTTGAGGGGATCATAGCTATCGGCGGCGTGGCAAAAAAATCGCCCTATATTATGCAAATGATGGCCGATATTTTAAGTATGCCAATTCATGTTCACAAATTTGAACATACTTGCGCTTTGGGTGCGGCAATGTTTGCTACCGTTGTGGCCGGTATACATGCTACGGTGGCTGATGCGATGAAAACAATGGGGCAAGGTTTTGAAGGTACATATCTGCCTAACCAACACCTTAAAGCGATATATCAGATACGGTATGAAAAGTATATATCGCTTGGTAACTTTGCGGGTGGCATGATCGTCTAAGCAACCGATCATTTAAAAAAATTTGCTTTAAAATATTCCTGCTAAACCCACAAAAATTAAAGTTTAATCGCTTAATTAGCAGAAAACCTAATATTGCAAACTTAACTCCAATTATGAAAAATTTATTTATCTGTATTATTGTGTTATCTTTTTTTGCGCCTAAAATTAGTCGGTCGCAAACCATTGCAGCTGTAGATCACATAGCTATTTGTGTTAAAGATCTAAAAAAGAGTACCACCTTTTATACAAATATTATGCATCTGCAAAAGGTTGCAAACCCCTTTGCAGATACTGTACATCAGTGGTATAATATAGGCAATAATGTAAAAATGCATGCCATACAGGGCGAGTGTAATAATGCTCACCAAAAATCAGATCATTTATGTTTTAAAGTGGCATCTGTTAAAGAGTTTGCCAAAACGTTAAAGGCAAACCATATAACTTACGGTAACTGGAAAGGCGATAGTGACGAACCCACACTTCGGGCTGATGGGGTGTTACAACTCTATTTTCAAGACCCTGATGGTTATTGGATAGAAATTAATAGCCCGGCAAATAAACGTTAAGATATATATGCGGCCACCTATATAATGTTACATAATTTAATGCAACTTTCATAAGTTATTAACATCCATGTTAACAAAAAGTCAACATTAATAATGATGTGTTAAACATTTCTTAATATTTGGTTTGCTATTTTGCATACAATTAATCACTTTAAAAAAAATGTATGCAAAAGATTTTACTCTTTTTAGTTTTACTGACGGGAATTACACTTTTAAATAATAGCGCCCGTGCACAAGGTGTTACAACGGCCAGTATGAACGGTGTCGTGTCAGATAGCAAGGGCCCAATACCCGGTGCAACTGTTACAGCTATACACACACCAACAGGTACCGTTTACACTGCTGTGAGCCGCACAAATGGTCGTTTCAACCTGCCCAATTTAAGGGTAGGCGGGCCCTATTCTGTTAAGGTGAGTTTTATAGGCTATACATCCTTCACACAGGATAATATTACCTTAAACATTGGCCAGGATCAGCGTGTTGACGCTAAATTGCTGGAGAACAACACTGCACTCAAAGAGGTTAGGATAACCGGAACGGGCACAAAAGTGATAAACTCGTCACGTACAGGCGCACGCGAAACGGTTACACGTAACCAGATTGAAAATTTGCCTACAATTAACCGCTCATTAAGCGATTTTACGAGTTTAACACCCTCTGCAAATGGCCTTAGCTTTGGCGGCCGCAGTAACTTGTTTAACAACTTAACGGTAGATGGTGCCTTGTTCAACAACTCTTTTGGTCTTTCCGGCACATTGGGCGGCCAAACAAGTTCCCAGCCCATATCTTTAGACGCAATTGACCAAATACAGGTTGATATTGCACCATTTGATGTTAGGCAAGGTAACTTTACAGGTGCCGGTATTAATACAGTGGTAAAATCAGGTACCAATACCGTTAAGGGTACTGCTTATGATTTCATCAGAAGTACTGGCTTAACTGGCTATAAAGCAGGCGATGTAACCATTGCTAAAACACCTTTCACTTACCGCCAAACTGGTATTGCAGTGGGCGGGCCAATTATTAAGAATAAATTATTCTTATTTGTATCAGGCGAGGAAGAGCGTATACAACGCCCGGCAAATACTTACGTAGCCACCGGCTCCGGTGCCGACGGCCAGGTATCAAGCGTACCTTCTGCAACGTTAGATGCCATAACAAATACTTTAAAAACCAAGTATGGTTATGACCCGGGACCGTACCAGAACTATAATTTCGCTACGTACAGTAATAAAGCTACAGTTAAATTAGACTGGAATATCAACAAAAACAACGTGCTAAGCGCTAAATATTTCTATCTAAAATCTTATGCAGACCAGCCACCAAGTAACTCGGGTATTACCAACGGCGGTGTAGGTTATGGAACAACCCGTGCAGCGGGGCCAAATACGCTGCCGTTTTTTGGAGCAGGCTACCGTATTAACAACAACTTTAATATAGGTATCATAGAGCTCGATTCTAAAATAAGCAATAAAGTATCAAACAGGCTTACTGTGGGTTATTCTGCTTTGCGCGATTTCCGTAATTTCCAGGGAAGTTCTACCATCCCTTTTGTTGATATTGGTAATGGCGTAACAACCCCCGCCGGCGTTATTACCACTGCGCCTACTGCAACTGCTACCAGCTTTGGCTCGGAGATCTACACTGCAGGCAACTTGTTAAGCACCAACATCACCCAATTTTCTGATGACTTAACAATCTTTCAGGGTGCGCACGAGATAACCATTGGTACCAACAATCAAATTCAAAGCTATGTTAACGGTTTTGCTCCTGATTATAACGGGCTTTACACTTACGCATCGGCCACCGACTTTATTAATGGCGTGCCTGCGCAGGCGTATACTTACCGCAACTCTGCGTTACCAGATGGCTCGTTTCCTTTCGCCAAAATAAAGGCATCTATTCTGAGCTTATACGCACAAGATAAGTGGCACGTTACAGATAACATCCGTTTAACTTATGGTTTACGTGCAGATTATGACGTTTTCCCAACATCATTAGCGCAAAACCCTAATGCGGCAGCGTTAACCTTTCAGGGAGGATATAGCGGCGGTATACAGGTAGACCCATCTAAGCTACCTCAAAACCGTGTGTTGCTATCACCACGTATTGGTTTTAACTGGGATGTATTCGGCGATCAGCGCACTCAGGTGCGTGGTGGTACCGGCATCTTTACAGGTTTAGTACCTTTTGTATGGATATCTAACCAGGCATCAAATAACGGTTTACTGTTTGGCTCTGGCACTATTACCAAAGCGGCAACACCTGCTAATCCACAATTGATATTTAACCCTAATGTTAATGCAAACCGCCCTGCTGCAGCTGCTGCAAATACATCTTATGAGTTAGATATCACCGACCCTAAACTAAAATATCCGCAGATCTTCCGTACCAATTTGGCTGTAGATCAAAAATTACCTTGGGGAATCATTGGAACTATCGAAGGCGCGTACACGAAGGATATAAACGCTATCTATCACCAGAATTTAGTTATATCTAACAGCTATACAACCCTGCCGGGCTCAGAAGGCCAGATACGCTACACATCGTCAAATATTACTCCTCTAAACGGTGCTACATTATCTGCCGCAAATCCTAAGATTACAGGCTTGTATTATATGACAAATAGTAGCAAGGGCTATTCGTACTTTGTAACCGCTCAATTGCAAAAATCATTCTCTAACGGTTTGTATGCAAATATAGCTTATACACACAGTGGCGCTAAAGACGTAAATGATGGTGGTTCTACAGCCTCTACTATATGGAGTACACGTTATGTGTCTAATGATCCTAACGCAAATGTTACGTCAAACAGCTCTTATGTACAGCCAAACCGTGTTATCGGTACATTGTATTATAAAATAAGCTATCTTAATTTTGGTACAACAACTGTGGGCTTCAAATATGAGGTTGCTAATAACGGTGCGGTGTCATACATCACCAGCGGCGACCCCAATAATGATGGCGCCACCAACGACTTAATGTATATTCCTAAAAATCAGGGCGATATATTGATCGTAAAAAACGGTGCCACAGATACTCGTACCGTTGCCCAGATCTCTCAGCAGTTAGATGATTTCATTAGCCAGGATAAATACTTGAGCAAGCACAGAGGCGAGTTTGCTGAAAGAAACGGTGTGATATTGCCATACTTTAAGAGACTTGATTTCCATGCCGCACAAGACTTTTTTGTAAAGGCAGGTAAAACCAAAAACACAATCGAAGTATCAATCGATATTTACAACGTTGGTAACTTGCTAAACAAAGATTGGGGATTATACCAAAACTCTTACTCTGGGTTTAGCAATGGTGCAACAACCGTGTTAAAGTATATGGGTATAGATGCAGCCACAGGCCGTGCAACTTACACTTTACCATTAACAACTATAAATGGAGTTGCTAACTCTGTACCTACACAATCTTTTATAAAAGATGCAAGTACATTGTCACGTTGGCAAGGCCAGTTAGGCTTAAGATACATTTTCAACTAAGCCTAACAAATTACATTGTTTAAGCCGCCTCATTACATGAGGCGGCTTTTTTTTGTATCTTAACAATAACAAATAATAGATGATGGCAAACCAACTTACCTTGGAAGAAAGAATAAAACAAGCCGAAACCAGCATATTTAAGGCGGTTTTCCCGAATACTACAAACCATTATGATACGCTTTTTGGGGGCACTGCAATGGCCTTGATGGATGAAGTTGCCTTTATTGCTGCCACGCGTTTTACACGCAAACGCGTGGTAACGGTATCGTCAGACAGGATAGATTTTAACAGACCAATTCCCGGCGGAACGATAATAGAACTCGTGGGCAGCATTACACACCTAGGCAATACAAGCTTAAAAGTGTTGGTAGAGATCTTTATAGAGGAGATGTATTCTGAGGTGAGGCAAAAGGCAATTACCGGCACGTTCACCTTTGTGGCTATAGACGAGCATAAAAACCCGGTAAAAGTGGTATAAATTCTCGATTTTGGTAATACAGGGGTTTATTGTTAAAAACAAGCGAAGCTTTTTCTGTTTTATGGATTTGTTTGATAGAAGCTTTCATTTTCAAAATCATGCCTGCGCCTTCTACATTTCAGCCACTATATGCTGTATTAGTAGATAATAGCTCCCTTATTGGCTGGGATTGGCCGGAGCTGAAATGAGCGGAAAGTAAGAATTGAGCACAAAAAAGCCTTACCATTTTCATGATAAGGCTTGATTTTAAGATTGGGCGCCGACCTACTCTTCCACGTGTTACCGCAGTACCATCGGCTCTGGCGGGCTTAACTTCTCTGTTCGGAATGGGAAGAGGTGGACACCGCCGATATAGGCACCTGAATATTTTCGGTTAGTATTTAGTAGCCGGTATCAAGCAGCAGATAACCTGCATTATGAACTTAGCCATACTAACTGTTTTTTATTGTTATGATATGCTTGTATTATACAACTATTAAGACCGCATTGGTCTTGCTAGCTGATACTAACTACTTGCTGCTATCACAAACAATGACATATTATTGAAAGAAGGAACTGAATTTAACTAAGCTACAACAGCTTATTGTTGTTTTGATTTCGGTTGATTGAGCTTGATATGCTGATATGGTTTATAGTTTTGCAACCACTCACCTAATCAACCACTCACTCAATCAACCTAATATCTGTTGTCGAAGAAAGCTTCGGGCAATTAGTATTACTCGGCTATGATGTCACCACCTTTACACCTGTAACCTATCAACGTGGTAGTCTACCACGACCCTCAATGGAAGTCTCATCTTGTGGCTAGTTTCGCACTTAGATGCTTTCAGCGCTTATCTATTCCCAACGTAGCTACTCTGCAGTACAGCTGGCGCCATAACAGATTCACCAGAGGTTAGTCCAACCCGGTCCTCTCGTACTAAGGTCAGCCCCACTCAAACTTCCAACGCCCACAACAGATAGGGACCGAACTGTCTCGCGACGTTCTGAACCCAGCTCGCGTGCCACTTTAATGAGCGAACAGCTCAACCCTTGGGACCTTCTCCAGCCCCAGGATGTGACGAGCCGACATCGAGGTGCCAAACCTCCCCGTCGATATGAGCTCTTGGGGGAGATCAGCCTGTTATCCCCAGCGTACCTTTTATCCTTTGAGCGATGGCCCTTCCATGCAGAACCACCGGATCACTATATCCGTCTTTCGACCCTGCTCGGCTTGTCTGCCTCACAGTCAAGCAAGCTTATGCTATTGCACTCCGCGTACGGTTACCAAGCGTACTGAGCTTACCTTTGAAAGCCTCCGTTACCTTTTTGGAGGCGACCACCCCAGTCAAACTACCCGCCAAACAATGTCCCCCGCTGTGCAGGGTTAGACACCAAATACAGAAAGGGTGGTATTTCAACGTTGACTAACTGACTCCTAGCGAAGCCAGATCACAGTCTCCCACCTATCCTACACATCCTGTAGCCGATATCAATGTTAAGTTGTAGTGAAGGTGCATGGGGTCTTTCCGTCCCGTTGCGGGTAACCGGCGTCTTCACCGATACCACAATTTCACCGAGCTCATGGCTGAGACAGCGCCCAGATCGTTACACCATTCGTGCAGGTCGGAACTTACCCGACAAGGAATTTCGCTACCTTAGGACCGTTATAGTTACGGCCGCCGTTTACCGGGGCTTCGATTCAATGCTTCGGTTTAACCCTAACATCCCCTCTTAACCTTCCGGCACCGGGCAGGTGTCAGGCCTTATACGTCATCTTTCGATTTTGCAAAGCCATGTGTTTTTGTTAAACAGTCGCCTGGGCCTTTTCACTGCGGCTGGCATTACTACCAGCGCCCCTTCTCCCGAAGTTACAGGGCCATTTTGCCGAGTTCCTTAGCCATGATTCACTCGAGCACCTTAGGATTCTCTCCTCGACTACCTGTGTCGGTTTACGGTACGGGTTTTTATAACCTGAAGCTTAGCAGGTTTTCTTGGAAGTCTGATTACCATCACTATCTCATCCCCCGAAGGCTTTGAGTACTATCAGCGTTCAGCAAAACTCACGTACTTTACAATGAGCCCTATACCTACAGCCTTTAACGTCCTATTCCGTCAGGACGCGGATGTGTCACTACTCCGTCACTGCATCGCAGTTATAAAAAGTACTGGAATATTAACCAGTTGTCCATCGGAATCTCCACCCGGATTATCCTTAGGCCCCGACTAACCCTGATCCGATTAGCGTTGATCAGGAAACCTTAGTCTTTCGGTGGGCGGGTTTCTCTCCCGCCTTATCGTTACTTATGCCTACATTTGCTTTTCTGTTCTCTCCACATGCACTTGTCGTGTCATGCTTCACCGATAACAGAATGCTCCCCTACCAGATACACAATAAAGTGTAAATCCATAGCTTCGGTATACTATTTAATGCCCGATTATTATCCATGCCCGACCGCTCGACTAGTGAGCTGTTACGCACTCTTTAAATGAATGGCTGCTTCCAAGCCAACATCCTAGCTGTCTGTGCAGTCGGACCTCGTTAGTTCAACTTAATAGTAATTTGGGGACCTTAGCTGATGGTCTGGGTTCTTTCCCTCTCGGCCCTGGACCTTAGCACCCAGAGCCTCACTCCAGCGTATGTTATTAAGCATTCGGAGTTTATCTGGATTTGGTAGGATTTGACTCCCCCGCACCCAATTAGTAGCTCTACCTCTTAATAACTCAACCGCCAGGCTGTTCCTAAAAACATTTCGGGGAGTACGAGCTATTTCCCAGTTTGATTAGCCTTTCACCCCTACCCACAACTCATCCGGAAACTTTTCAACGTTTATCGGTTCGGTCCTCCAGTACGTGTTACCGCACCTTCAACCTGGTCATGGGTAGATCACAAGGTTTCGCGTCTACCTCCTCTGACTGCACGCCCTGTTCAGACTCGCTTTCGCTTCGGCTTCGTGCCTTAAACACTTAACCTTGCCAGAGAAGAGTAACTCGTAGGCTCATTATGCAAAAGGCACGCCGTCACCCCTTACGGGCTCCGACCGCTTGTAAGTACACGGTTTCAGGTTCTATTTCACTCCCCTGTTCGGGGTTCTTTTCACCTTTCCCTCACGGTACTGGTTCACTATCGGTCTCTCAGTAGTATTTAGCCTTACCGGATGGTGCCGGCAGATTCCCACAAGGCGTCTCCGACCTCGCGGTACTCAGGATCCTACTAGGCCATTATCTCTTACGTTTACGCAGCTCTCATGCTCTATGGCGGACTTTCCCACGTCCTTCAACTTCAATTTAATGTAACCACTTCGTAGTCCTACAACCCCGGTCTTGCCGTAACAAAACCGGTTTGGGCTGTTTCCCTTTCGCTCGCCACTACTCAGGAAATCACTATTGTTTTCTCTTCCTCTGCTTACTTAGATGTTTCAGTTCAGCAGGTTTGCGCATTTATGCAATCAGTCTTCAACTGATTAGGTTTCCCCATTCGGAAATCTGCGGATCAATTCATATTTGCTAATCCCCGCAGCTTATCGCAGCTTATCACGTCCTTCATCGCCTCTGAGAGCCAAGGCATCCCCCGTGTACCCTTTCTTACTTTCTTCTACCAGCGCAGCTTTTGCTCTGCACGGTATGTCTTTATTTGTTTGTTCCGCTCTCTTAAGTATCAAGTAGTTAGTATCAGGTATCAAGACCGAAGCCCTGCTACTGCTACTCATTTCCTGCTACCAATTGAACTTCCCTACTGTTGTGCTCAGTTTTATTCAATTACTTCTTCCAATATGTCAAAGAACTTTTTACTCTTTAGTATCAAGTCGTCAGTATCACGTATCAAGACTAATCTTGCTACTTGATTCTTGTTACTCTATACTTCTTAGTAACGTGGAGAATAACGGATTCGAACCGTTGACCCCCTGCGTGCAAGGCAGGTGCTCTAGCCAGCTGAGCTAATCCCCCAGGGTTAGTTATTAGTTGTCAGTTGCCAGTTATGAGTTTCAGTACATCTTACAATGTTTACCTGCTTACCTATAACCTAATAACTCTTTAACTTAATAACCTTAATGAACTCCGTAGCTTTGCTACGCTGTAGTCTCGAGCAGATTTGAACTGCTGACCCCTACATTATCAGTGTAGTGCTCTAACCAAACTGAGCTACGAGACTTTGTTTGCAGTTATCAGTTGCCAGTTGTCGGTTATCAGTATTACTCTACCGTTAATCTGTTACTGCTACTGCTTACTGCCACTTTAAGCCTCAAACTCCTCAGCTTAAGCACCCTGATGGCTTCATCTTCTGGGTTTCCTTTTTTAGTTGGTTTATTTGTTCATCAGCCATTGGTCATTAGTGCATATCACTATGAACTAGCAACCATTAACTATGATCTCTTCAAAACCAACAAATATCTTTTAAGTATAACATGTACCATAGCGTGTCAATGCTAATCTCGGTCCTGAGTTTTGTCGTTTCCAAACGGTATCGGGATACTGCTCCAGAAAGGAGGTATTCCAGCCACACCTTCCGGTACGGCTACCTTGTTACGACTTAGCCCCAGTTACCGGTTTTACCCTAGGACGCTCCTTGCGGTTACGCACTTCAGGCACCCCCAGCTTCCATGGCTTGACGGGCGGTGTGTACAAGGCCCGGGAACGTATTCACCGCGTCATTGCTGATACGCGATTACTAGCGAATCCAACTTCACGGGGTCGAGTTGCAGACCCCGATCCGAACTGTGAACGGCTTTTTGAGATTGGCATCCTGTTGCCAGGTAGCTGCCCTCTGTACCGTCCATTGTAGCACGTGTGTAGCCCCGGACGTAAGGGCCATGATGACTTGACGTCGTCCCCTCCTTCCTCTCTATTTGCATAGGCAGTCTGTTTAGAGTCCCCACCATAATGTGCTGGCAACTAAACATAGGGGTTGCGCTCGTTGCGGGACTTAACCCAACACCTCACGGCACGAGCTGACGACAGCCATGCAGCACCTAGTTTCGTGTCCCGAAGGACTGCGGCGTCTCTGCCGCATTCACTAACTTTCAAGCCCGGGTAAGGTTCCTCGCGTATCATCGAATTAAACCACATGCTCCTCCGCTTGTGCGGGCCCCCGTCAATTCCTTTGAGTTTCACCCTTGCGGGCGTACTCCCCAGGTGGAATACTTAACGCTTTCGCTTAGACGCTGACCGTATATCGCCAACATCGAGTATTCATCGTTTAGGGCGTGGACTACCAGGGTATCTAATCCTGTTTGATCCCCACGCTTTCGTGCCTCAGCGTCAATCACACTTTAGTAAGCTGCCTTCGCAATCGGTGTTCTGTGACATATCTATGCATTTCACCGCTACTTGTCACATTCCGCCTACCTCAGCTGCATTCAAGCTCATCAGTATCAAAGGCACTCCGATAGTTAAGCTACCGCCTTTCACCTCTGACTTAATAAGCCGCCTACGCACCCTTTAAACCCAATAAATCCGGATAACGCTTGGATCCTCCGTATTACCGCGGCTGCTGGCACGGAGTTAGCCGATCCTTATTCTTACCGTACATTCAGCTTCGGTCACGACCAAAGGTTTATTCCGGTACAAAAGCAGTTTACAACCCGTAGGGCCGTCTTCCTGCACGCGGCATGGCTGGTTCAGGCTTCCGCCCATTGACCAATATTCCTTACTGCTGCCTCCCGTAGGAGTCTGGTCCGTGTCTCAGTACCAGTGTGGGGGGTCATCCTCTCAGATCCCCTAAACATCATAGCCATGGTGGGCCGTTACCCCGCCATCTAGCTAATGTTCCGCATGCCCATCTTTATCCTATAAATATTTGATCATCCAATAATGCTATTAAATGATATTATGCGGTGTTAATCTCTCTTTCGAGAGGCTATCCCCCTGATAAAGGTAGGTTACATACGTGTTACGCACCCGTGCGCCACTCTCATTAGAAGCAAGCTCCTAAATCCCGTCCGACTTGCATGTATTAGGCCTGCCGCTAGCGTTCATCCTGAGCCAGGATCAAACTCTCCATTGTAAAATGTTTTGTTCAAATCCAGACCCTATTAACTCTTAATAGAAATCTGTATTATTATGACAGTCGTCCGTTGTCTGTTGTCCGCCGTTTGTCTTTTGTATTACTACACATAACTCACAACTCGTAACTCACAACTTCTTCCTGCCTTCGTATCTTTATACAGTATCCTCCTTCAGAAACTTCTCAGTCCCCTCAAATTCATTGACTGGATTTCAATACCCTTAAGTATCTATTCCCGCTACGTTACATGTTATCTTAAAAAAAGAACTTCGCGCCTATAACCTCACGGTACGGCTAGGTATAATAAACTTTAATCTATGTTAGTCTTCGGTTGTAAATCGTTGGCTTTGCCTTCAACTTATTTCTTTAAACCTTCAATTTTTAAAGCTAAATTTTCAATTTATCAGCTAAAATTCGCTTTCAGCTTCTAACCCTCTTGGGCTCCCTTGTTTTGGGACTGCAAAGGTATAAACCTTTTTTACTTTCCCAAAATTTATTTGAAATATTTTCAGAGCTTTTTACAGTTTAAACATTAGCAAGGTTGGTTATCTTTAAAGACACTTCCCAAAATCAAACATTCAATCTTTTCTCTTACAAACGGTTTCAATGTACAAACCGCATTCCTTCGTTTGCGGGCTGCAAAGGTACGCAAGGTTTCTAATTCTGCAAATGCTTTGTGTAATTTTCACACATATGAACATTAACCTGCTGCAAATCAGTAACAAAAAATCTAATCAGGTCACAAACAAATTTCCTAAAAAGAAATTTTGCATTCTATATTGCAATACACTATATAATAGAAGCGTTAAAAGATGTTAAATGTATATATGTAAGGCCAGCGCCATTATATGGCCTTTGTATATTAGCAGCCAAATAAATAAATTGACTGATTTACAATAATCACTATCTTTGCAGGATGTTTAAACAACAACGGTCGCTAATTTACAGCTTGCTTATCTGCTTATTAATTGCGGTTGGCAGTTGCAAAAGCAAATTTGAGAAACTTAAGGCAAGCAATGATGTTGCCAAAAAGTACCAGGAAGCAGTAAAGTTATATAATAAAAAAGAGTATTCTAAAGCACTGGAGCTTTTTGAAGACCTTACCCCGCGTTACCGCGGCCGTGAAGGTGCAGAAGACCTGTTCTATTATTATGCCTATGCAAATTATAAGCTAAGGGATTATACATCTGCACGTTACCATTTTAAAACATTTGCAGATACTTACCCCACCAGTACCCGGGCAGAGGAGTGCCGTTTTATGGCAGCATATTGTTACTATCTGGATTCGCCGCTGTATTCTTTAGACCAGGACAATACTACCAAGGCAATTGAAACCTTACAACTGTTTATTAACCTTTACCCTAAAAGTGAGCGTGTGGCCGAAGCAAGTAAGCTTATCCAAAACCTTCGCGATAAACTGGAAGAAAAAGCATACGCCAACGCCAAATTATATTTAACAATTGGCGATTTCCAATCGGCGGTTATTGCATTTGGTAATGCCCTGCGCGACTACCCTGATACCAAATATGCCGAGGAAATGGATTTCCTTACCATTCGTGCCCAGGATAAATATGCGCACTCAAGTACCGAGTTTAAACAAGAGGAACGTTTTGCACAAACTATAACGTTTGCAGATCAGTTTATGGAGAAATACCCGCAAAGTAAATTTACCAAAGAAACGCAGAACCTCAAAAAAGACGGGCAAGAAAGCATGCAACGTGCCAAAGCTGTTTTAGCTGCAGCCGCAACAGACCAAAAGCTGGCTAAGAAATTAGCTAAAAAAGACACGATAAAAATACAGCCCCCTTCTGAAAAAGGGAACGATAATCAAAAAATGCCACAATAGTATTTAATTACCTTAAGACATATGAGCGATACCACAATAAGCAAACACACTGTGGCGGGCAGCACCATAACCCGCGACCTGCGCGAACTTGACGCCACTACCGACAATATTTACGAATCTATCGTGATCATGTCTAAACGCGCCAACCAGATTTCTAACAACGTAAAAGAAGAATTACATCAGAAACTTTCTGAGTTTGCTTCTGCTAACGATAACCTGGAAGAGGTTTTTGAAAACCGCGAACAAATAGAGATCTCTAAGCACTACGAGCGTATGCCTAAGCCTACTTTGGTTGCTATCACCGAGTTTTTAGACGAAAAGGTTTACTATCGCAACCCGCAAAAAGAAGCTTTAAAAGAACTTCTATAATCATCAATATTATAAATATAGCCTCTCTGCCAAAACAGAGGGGCTTATTTTGTTTAAAGCGATTTAATAAAACGGTATCTTAGCCATACAAATTAACATGCTCGAAGGTAAAAAGATAGTTTTAGGTGTATGCGGAAGTATTTCTGCTTACAAGGCCGCATTGCTGATACGCCTGCTTGTAAAAGAAGGCGCCGAAGTGCAGGTTATAATGACGGATAGCGCTACGGAATTTATTACGCCATTAACTTTAAGCACGCTTTCTAAAAAGCCGGTACTTGTTAACTATTTTGTAAAAGAAACAGGCGAGTGGAACAACCATGTTGCGCTGGGGCTTTGGGCCGATCTGATGCTAATTGCTCCCGCAAGTGCACACACGCTCGCTAAAATGGCAAATGGCCTTTGCGACAATTTGCTTACCGCAACTTATCTGTCTGCCAAATGCCCGGTTTATTTTGCACCTGCTATGGATCTGGATATGTGGGCACATGCGGCAACGCAGCTAAACATGGCTAAATTACAGGAGATTGGCAACATCATGATAGCTCCCGAAATTGGAGAGCTCGCCAGCGGGTTAAACGGCCAGGGGCGCATGGCCGAACCGGAAACCATTTTAGAAAATTTAATATCGGCTTTTAAAAAAAAACTCCTTTTAGCTAATAGCAATATTGTGGTTACGGCGGGGCCTACTTATGAGGCCATAGATCCGGTTCGGTTTATCGGTAATCACTCATCGGGGAAAATGGGTTTTGCCATTGCAGATGAACTGGCAACTATGGGCGCAAACGTAACCCTGATAGCCGGGCCAACGGCAGAAAAAGTAAGGGCACCTAACATTAAACGCATCAATGTAACATCTGCAGCAGAGATGCTGGAAGCTTGCGAACTGTATTTCAAAACTGCAAATGCTTGCGTAATGTGTGCTGCAGTTGCAGATTATTCGCCAGTTGCTGCATCTGCACAAAAAATTAAGAAGCAGGATGCAAATTTAGACTTAATCCTTAAAAAAACCGTTGACATACTGAAAACGCTGGGAAGCAAAAAAGAGCGCGGACAGATATTGGCAGGTTTTGCCCTGGAAACTAACGATGAAGAGGAAAACGCTATAAAAAAACTGGAAAGTAAAAACCTGGATTTTATAGTGCTTAACTCATTAAATGATGCAGGGGCCGGTTTTAAAACAGATACTAACAAAATAACCATAATAGACCGCCATCTTAATAAAACCGTTTATCCGCTGAAAAATAAAACACAAGTAGCACAGGACGTTTGTGCCAAACTTACCGAACTCATACTGGCATGAAGAAATTGTTATTAATAGCTGCCCTCTTTGCTATAACTGTTAACGCCCCGGCACAGGATCTGAATGCCCGCGTTACTGTACTTGCCCCAAAAGTACAGACAACCAACAAGCGGATATTCCAGTCGCTGGAAACTGCCATGAAAGACTTTTTGAACGGCCATAAGTGGAGTGTTGATCAATTTGGCAATAATGAAAGAATAGATTGCAATTTCCTGCTGAATGTTACCTCATGGGATGGCGCAAGCAGCTTCGGCGGCGAATTGCAGGTGCAATCGCTCAGGCCGGTTTATAACGCCTCGTATACCACCACAGTATTTTCTATTAATGATAAAGATATTGCCTTCGATTATACCGAAGGGCAGACTATAGACTACAACAATCAAAATTTCCAGAGCAACCTTAGCTCTATAATGGCCTACTATGCTTATATAATTTTAGGCTTCGATTACGACAGTTTTTCGAGGTTTGGCGGCACATCTTATTTTGCCGGCGCGCAAAATGTGGTGATAAATGCGCAAACCACTGCTTTTAAAGGCTGGAAGGCTTTCGACAATAATTTTAACCGTTATTGGCTTTCAGAAAATCTGAGCAATAAAACATACATACCGTTGCGCAGCTTTATTTATGACTACCACCGCAACGGGCTTGATCTTATGGCCGAGAATGCAGCCCAGGCACGTAAAAATATAGAAGGTTTGTTGCCCGTGCTTACGCAGCTGGATCGTACACGGCTTGGCGCTACGCTGCCCACCCTTTTCTTTACCGCCAAAGATGATGAGTTTGTTGGCATTTTAAGTGGCGCCAACGCGCAGGACAGGGCCAATGCGTATAACATATTAATGCAGGCCGACCCATCAAATGGTAATAAATACGCCGCTTTACAAAAAAATTAATTTTTTCGTAAAAATATTTTGATATACGAAATCTATCGTACATATTTGTACGAATAAATTCGTATTAAGATGAAAGATGTAAAAGCAACAGAGGGCGAACTCGAAATCCTGCAGGTTTTGTGGAACAACGGCAGCGCTACCGTGCGCGATGTTCACGAAGAGTTAGCCAAATCAAAAGACTCCGGCTACACCACCACCTTAAAGCTTATGCAGATCATGCATGAAAAAGGTTTGGTTGAACGTAACACATCGGCCAAAACACACGTCTATAAGGCATTGGTATCGCGCAAAGACGCGCAGCAAAGTGCGCTTAGCAAAATACTTGATACCGTGTTCACGGGTTCAACCGCCGATCTGGTGATCCAGGCATTAGGCACGCACCGGGCTTCTGATGACGAACTGGCTGCCATCCGTAAGTATTTAAACCAATTTGAAAACCCAAAAAAGTAAAGCGTTATGGAAACCATACTGCACAACCTGAGCGAAGTTTTTGCTGTAAGCATTATCCACTCTTTGTGGCAATGCATGTTTATCTACCTGGCGCTGCGTATTGTGTTGGGGAGCGTGCTCAGATTTTCGTCGGCAGCCAAATACAATATTAGCATTATCGGGCTGTATTATGTAACGCTGTGGTTTGTTTATACCTTGTTTGAGCAGGCAAAGCACTACACATGGGTTGTAAGCAAACAGGCTTCTTTTACCTTGCAGCCGCATTTGCCATTAATTACCACGCTTAAACATTTCGCAAAGGCGAACGACAGGTATGAAATTACCATTGAACACTACCTGCCATATATTACCCTTGTTTATGTGTTGGGGCTCATCTTTCATACATTAAGGCTTACATCATCTTGGCTGCAATTGCGGCAGCTAAAGCAAAGCACAGTTTTTCATCCACGCTTACAACAAACTATAAATAAGTTTTCGGCAAAATTAAAACTTAAAAAGCAAGTGTTGGTTGGCCACGCCGGGCGGATAGACATTCCATGTGTTGCAGGCTTTTTAAAGCCGATAATTATGCTGCCGCTTTCGCTTACTACCTATCTGTCGGCAAAAGAGGTAGAAGCTATTTTGCTGCACGAACTTGCCCATGTAAAACGTAACGATTACCTGGTTAATTTGCTGCAGCAAGTAATGTCTGTTATATTTTTCTTTAACCCCTTTGTATATCTTATTAACCGGATGGTGAACCTGGAAAGGGAAAGCGCGTGCGACGATATGGTTATTAATTTAACAGACGAGCCTTTGGTTTATGCGCAGGCATTATTGAAGATAGAACAGAACAACTTGATCCGGATGCCGCTGGCGCTTGCAGCAACAGGCAACAATTATCATTTATTAAACAGAATTGAACGAATCATGAAAACTAAAACACCCACTACAAACCTGCGCCATTTGGCGCTTGCGTTTACCATATTATTGGCCAGCACCATCAGCCTGGCATGGCTTAACCCGGCTATTGGAAATGGCAAATTATCTATGAAGGCCGTAAAACCTCCAGCATTATTTAATACTATTTTAGATACTACCCGCCGTACCAGAAAAGTACAAGTTTATACCCATATAGGGCCTAATCATAAAGCCATAATCCATAAAAGTGTTTGGGTTAGTAAAGATGGTATAGGCCATTACTATGATGCCGGCCCTCAAGACCCTAAATTAGAAGCAATGGGTAAAGAAATGGAAGCTTATGGCAAGCAAATGGATAATTACTATAAAAGCGCCGATTACAAAAAGCTTAGTGAAGATATGGAGACATCCGGGAAGGAAATGGAAGCCTATTATGACAACCCGGCCTACAAGAAATTGGAGGAAGACATGGAAAAAGCCGCAAAGGCCATGGAAAGTTACTACAACAATGCAAACTATAAAAAGCTGCAGGAAGACATGGAAAAATCGGGCAAAGATATGGAGGCTTATTATAACAACCCGCAGTTAAAAAAGATACAGGAAGAACAGGAAAAAGCGGGTAAACAAATGACCGCTGCCTATGGCGACGGTTCTGATATGGACAAGGTTGGTAAACAAATGGTGGCCGACGGAAAAGTGATGAGCCAATATTATGAAAGCGCTGAGTTTAAAAAGAAGGCCGCCGAACTCCAAAAAAAATATCACGTACCTGCGGTTTACAGTTACCAGGAAAAAGATCAGGATCCAAACGTAAAAGCTTACTTACAAGAGTTAGGAGAAAATAAACCTCAAAATGTTAGAAATGCACAGGATGAAATGAAAACCCTGGGCAAAAAAATGAGGGAACATTATCAGTCGCCGGCCATAAAAGCTGCCCAACGAAACATGAAGGCCATGGGCGATAGCATGCGGAATGCCTATAACAACCCGAAAATAAAAGAGCAGCAGGAAAATATGCGCAAACTTGGTGAACAAATGCGTGCCTATAGTAATAGTGCCGAAATTAAGCAGCTACAAAACCAAATGAAGTTGTTTAGCGAGCAAATGCATAACTATGGCAACAATGCTGATATTAAACAGCTGCAAAAAAATATGAAACTTTACGGCGAACAAATGCGTGCTTACAACAATAGCCCGCAATTAAAACAGTTGCAGGCAAAAATGAAATTAAAGGGAGATGAAATGCGCGCCTATACCAACAGCCCCGGGTTCAAGAAAAAAATTGCCGAATGGAAAAAAGAAATGAAATGGGATTGGAACAGTGAAGCCTCGGCAGATGTAGAGCCGCCGGCCGTACCTCCTGTTCCACAGGTGAAGGTTACCACACCGCCAATACCACCTGTTCCGGAAATTAAGGCACCGGAACCGCCGGTAAAACAATGATGATGTGCAGACGTACGGATTATAAATGTGCAACTGGGCTTAGAAGAAAATAATTCATTCGCACATTTGGACATTAGAAATCCGCACATCTATTTTTAGTAATTTAGTATCCTCATAACGGGGATACTTTTTTTATGCTTAAACAGCTCAGTATAAATAATTACGCATTAATTGATAATCTGCAGATAAGTTTTGATAGGGAGCTTAACATCCTCACAGGCGAAACAGGTGCGGGTAAATCTATTATATTGGGTGCGCTTTCATTAATACTCGGCCAGCGCGCGGAAAGCCGCTATTTCTTTAACCAGCAAAAAAAATGCATTATAGAAGGCAGGTTCGGTATCGGAGGCTTTACACATCTCAGAAGCTTTTTTGAAGAGAATGACCTGGATTATGAGGATGAGACCATTCTTCGCCGCGAGATCTCGGCCGACGGTAAATCGCGCGCCTTTGTAAACGATTCGCCGGTTAACCTTACGGTTTTAAAGCAACTCGGCGAAAAACTGATAGATATCCACTCGCAACATGCCACTGCCGAAATTAACGATCCGGCTTTCCAGTTATTAGTGGTCGACTCGGTTGCAAAACACGAAGGCCTGTTAACCGACTACCAGTCAAAATTCAGGCAATATCGCTCAGCCAATAATAAATTAAGGCAGTTGGTGGCCGATAGTGATAAAACAAAGGCCGATCTGGATTACCACCAGTTTCAATATGATGAATTGGAGAAGGTAAGCATAGATGCTGACGAGCAACAACCGCTGGAGCAGGAGTTATACACCTTAAATAATGCCGAAGAAATAAAGCGCAACCTGCAAAGTGCAAATTACCTCATGCAGGATGGCGACGCGGCTGCCCTTATTCAGTTAAAAGAAGCAACCCAGCAATTATCATCTTTAGAAAAATATAACCCGGCCATTGGCGAATTAAAAGAACGTTTAAGCAGTGTGATGATCGAACTAAAAGACATTGCCGCCGAAACGGACGATCTGGCGCAAAATAGCCACATTAACGAGGCACGTGCAGTTGAGGTGAATACAAGGCTTGGCCTGTTATATAATCTCCAAAAAAAACACCGGGTAAATACCAACAGCGCTTTATTAGCATTACAAAATGAGCTGTCTGAAAAGATCCGGCAGGCGCTGTTTAACGATGAAGGTATTGAGCATTCACAAAAAGAAATATCCTTACAAAAACAGGAACTTGAAGAACTGGCGAATCTGCTAAGCGCTAACCGTATGAACGCCATACCCGTTATAGAAAAACAGGTAATGCAAACCCTTGCGGAGATGGGAATGGGAAATGCCTCGCTAAAGATAGAACGGCTTAACGTCTCTGAACTTACCGCAACAGGCACGGATCAGATCCGCTTCACTTTTACAGCTAACAAAGGCCATGTCCTGGCCGAGATGAGCAAAGTGGCATCGGGCGGGGAGCTATCCCGGTTAATGCTAAGTATAAAATCGTTAATAGCCCGCTACACAGCTTTACCAACTATTATCTTTGATGAGATAGACACAGGAGTATCCGGTGAGGTGGCCAACCAGGTAGGCCAAATTATGAAACAGCTTGCGCAAAATCTGCAGGTAATTACCATTACCCACCTGCCACAAATTGCCAGCAAGGGCGGCAGTCATTATTTTGTATATAAGGATGATGATAGTGATGTTACAAAAACCCGTATCCGGCGGTTAACAGAATCTGAACGTGTAACAGAAATAGCCAAAATGCTGAGCGGCGATAACCCGGGCGAGAGTGCGTTGCAAAATGCAAGGGAATTGTTGGGGGATTAATGAATATCCGCACAGGATTGTATAAGGCCAGTAATTGGACAGCAACAACATTAATTGTTGGGTGCTGATTAAATGTAAAAGGAAAATTTATTCGCGAGTGAAATCACCGGTTCGTTGTATAAATTCAATAAATCTGTAAATTCTGGTTCATAAATAATTTTTTACCTTTATCGCACTATAAACAATCAACAAATTATGGCTTATAATTTATTAAACGGCAAAAAAGGGATCATATTTGGCGCACTAAACGAGCAATCTATTGCGTGGAAGGTAGCACAGCGCAGCGTAGAAGAAGGCGCCGAAATAGTGCTTACCAACGCCCCTATTGCGCTGCGCATGGGCGAGTTGAACAAACTTGCCGAACAATGCAATGCGCCTGTTATAGCTGCCGATGTTACCAGTAATGATGATATACAAAACCTCATCAGCAAAACCATGGAACATTTTAACGGTGGTGTCGATTTTATTTTGCATGCACCTGCTATGAGCGTTAACGTACGCAAAGGCATCCCTTACCCAGAAAATAATTATGAGTTTACACATAAAGGGTTTGATATTTCGGCGTTAAGCCTGCACCGTGTATTACAATATGCCATGAAGGCCAAGGCAATAAATGAGTGGGGTTCTGTAGTGGCGCTTACCTATATTGCTGCCCAGCGCGTTTTCCCTGATTATAACGACATGGCCGATAACAAGGCTATTTTAGAAAGTATTGCCCGCAATTTCGGATACTTTTACGGGGTAGAAAATCATGTGCGTGTTAACACGGTTTCGCAATCGCCAACCCGCACCACTGCAGGATCTGGTGTAAAGGGTTTTGACGGATTTATTAATTATGCCGAAAAAATGAGCCCGCTTGGTAATGCAACTGCCGACCAATGCGCAAATTACGTAGTTACTTTGTTTTCTGATCTTACCCGTATGGTTACCATGCAAAACTTATTTCACGACGGCGGATTTTCTTATACCGGCGTAACAAAGGACGTTATAGCGCAAATGGAAAAGTAAACCATATTAAAATAAGGAAAAGTTAAAAATGGCCGCTTTGCAGTGTAAAGCGGCCATTTTTAATTAATATTAATCCACCTGTGCCGAGAGGTTTTTTATAAAATCGTAAAATACCTTCCCTTTTATAGCCATAGAAAAGTTATTGCCGAGGTTTGAGGCAAACACCACGCCTATAAATACGTAGTGCTCTTGCCCGTCTTTAATAAACCGGCCAAATACCGGCGATCCTGAAAAGCCTGGCAGAGACGCAATACCAATCTCAAATTCTGAGTTGTTTATTTTACGGTTAACTGCCGAAGATGATGTTTGATTGTTAATCGCTTCCTGGTTTTCATTGGTAAACTTAGTGGCACAATTCTCAAAATCTCCTTTTAAAAAGCATCGTTGTACTTCAACCTGCTCGGGCCCGGTAACTTTCGTAAAAACAGCAGGGTAGCCTATAAACATTACAGAGTCTGGTTGCCTGCCGAAATAAGCTGGCTCCATCAGGTCATTTATCAGGTTAAGGGGCATATCAGTTGGTATGTCCTTTATCTCCTTAGCCATCAGATCGGGTGAATTATAATGTTTAAAAAATGTGATATGATCAGTATCGTTCACAATTTTATAAAATTTCGGCTTGTTGGTTTTGGTAGAAATGTACCTGATGCGCAGTGTATCTACATGCATCACCTGTTTTTCGCCAAGCAGGTCTGCTGCATAAAAAACATGGTAATTAGAAACTACAAAAATTTGATTATTTTTTTGGTATAAGAAACACGTACCCGTATAACTTATACTTTTATTAATGGCGAAGCAAAAATAACTGTACTTAGCTAAATTCTGTACTGGTTCGGCTCTTAAAGTTGAGCTAAAAAACAGCATTGCGTAAAACAAAGTCTTTTTCATAGCGCGTATTTTAATTGGTTAAAAAAAACTGCACAAACCTCTTCTCACTAAGGCTTGGTACCGTTGAGTAAATACTTTTACGCATAAAAAAAGGAAAGGTTTCCTGCCAATGCAAAAAACCTTTCCTTTTAATTTATTTTTTAACTAATTCTAAAAATACATTCAGATCATTGCTGTTCTTCTTCCTGCTTAGGTTCATCTTTACCACCTGTTTTAGCGGTTATTTTAATTGTGTCAGCTTCTTTATCAAAATCAACTTCCATAGTATCACCTTCCGCAAGTTCCCCCTTCAATATTTCCTCTGCAATTGGGTCTTCAAGATACTTTTGAATGGCGCGTTTAAGCGGCCGTGCCCCAAATTGTGAGTCATAACCCTTCTCGGCAATAATCTCTTTGGCGTTAAGCGTAAGTTCTATCTTATAACCAAGGGCATTTATACGGCCAAACAGGTAAGCTAATTCAATATCAATGATCTTAAATATATCCTCTTTCGATAAAGAATTAAATACGATCACATCATCTACCCGGTTTAAAAATTCGGGAGCAAAAGCACGTTTCAATGCGTTTTCAATTACACCGCGCGAATGTGCATCTGCCTGGTTAGTTTTTGCATTGGTATTAAAGCCAACGCCCTGGCCAAAATCTTTCAGCTGGCGGGCGCCAATGTTAGATGTCATGATGATAATGGTGTTCCTAAAATCAACCTTGCGTCCTAAAGAATCGGTAAGCTGCCCTTCATCTAATACCTGTAACAGGATGTTAAATACATCGGGGTGCGCTTTTTCTATCTCATCAAGCAGCACTACAGCGTAAGGTTTGCGGCGAACCTTTTCAGTAAGCTGGCCGCCTTCTTCGTAACCTACATAGCCCGGAGGGGCACCCACTAACCGTGATACCGCAAATTTCTCCATATACTCGCTCATATCAATCTGTATAAGCGCATCTTCGGTATCAAACATAAAACGGGCAAGCTCTTTGGCAAGCTCTGTTTTACCAACACCGGTAGGGCCTAAAAATATGAACGAACCTATAGGTTTTTTGGGGTCCTTTAAGCCGGCACGGGTACGTTGTATTGCCTTGGTTAATTTCTTAACTGCATCGTCCTGGCCAATTATTTTATCCTTAATACTTTCGGTCATGGCCAGCAATTTCTGACTATCGCCCTGCCCAACCTTTTGAACAGGTATACCGGTCATCATGGCTACTACCTCGGCAACATTATCTTCTGTTACGGTGTAACGCTTGGTCTTGGTTTCGGCCTCCCAGATGTTTTTGGCTTGCTCCAACTCCTCGAGCAAATGTTTTTCGGTATCGCGTAGCTTTGCTGCCTCTTCATATTTCTGGCTGCGTACCACGCGATTCTTTTCAACCTTTATCTGTTCTATCTTTTGCTCAATATCTAATATATTTTGAGGCACATGGATATTGGTCAAATGGACACGGGAGCCAGACTCGTCTAAAGCATCAATAGCCTTATCCGGTAAAAAACGGTCGGTAATATAACGCGCGGTTAAGGTAACGCAAGCATTAATGGCCTCGGGGGTATATGTAACACCGTGATGTTCTTCATACTTATCCTTAATACGGGTTAATATCTCTATGGTTTCATCGGGTGTGGCAGGTTCTACCATCACCTTTTGGAAACGTCGGTCTAAAGCGCCATCCTTTTCTATATACTGCCGATACTCGTCGAGCGTGGTAGCGCCAATGCACTGTATTTCGCCCCTGGCCAAGGCAGGTTTAAACATGTTAGATGCATCAAGCGAGCCTGACGCGCCGCCTGCGCCCACAATGGTGTGTATCTCATCTATGAACAAGATCACATCCGGCGATTTCTCCAGTTCGTTCATTACCGCTTTCATACGTTCTTCAAACTGGCCGCGGTATTTGGTACCGGCCACTAAAGAAGCAAGATCCAGCGTAACTACGCGTTTATTAAACAATACCCGCGATACCTTACGCTGAACAATACGCAATGCAAGCCCTTCGGCAATGGCCGATTTACCTACACCCGGCTCGCCGATAAGGATCGGGTTGTTCTTTTTACGACGTGATAATATTTGCGACACGCGTTCTATCTCTTTCTCGCGGCCCACTATCGGGTCCAGTTTACCATCTTCGGCAGCTTTGGTCAAATCGCGGCCAAAATTATCGAGTACCGGTGTTTTGGATTTGATATCAGAAACTTTTTTTGGCTGGCTGAACGATTCTTCATCTTTGAAGTCGTCATCGCCGCCGGTTGATGATCCTGGCATTTCGTCTGTGATATTATTTTTGTGTGATTCTACTTCACTTTTAAAAATCTCATAATTAACGTGAAACTGCATTAATAACTGCGATGCAATATTATCCTCGTCGCGCAGGATGGACAGCAGCAAATGCTCTGTACCTATCACATCGCTTTTAAATATTTTTGCTTCTAAATAAGTTATCTTTAATACTTTTTCCGCCTGTTTGGTTAGGGGGATACTGCCAATGTGTACGTTTGTGCCAGATGTGCCTTTAACCGCATCTTCTACGGCGCGCCGAAGTCTTGATGTATCAACATTAAGGCCTTTCAGCAACTTTATTGCTATGCCATCCCCGTCGCGTATAAGGCCCAGCAGCAGATGCTCAGTTCCTATATAGTCGTGGCCCAGGCGCAAAGCCTCTTCCCGGCTATAAGAAATAACATCTTTTACACGTGGCGAAAATTTAGCTTCCATAAATACCTTTCGAATTAATTGTAACGCCCTGGTTCTTGTATGTTCTGCAGGGACTTGGATAAACTAATGTTTACAACAATATTGCCAACTTTTTACCCTCCCGCTCAGCTTAGCTTTTATGACAGGCAATCTATTAATTATTGCTTTAAAACGATAATCTTTTTATAAGTACGGCCCTTTTTAACATTTAGCTGCTTGTTAGAGGCAATAATACCGAAATGGTTTATTGCCTTTGGCATAAAGCCGCTTACTGTTTTGATTACCTAAAAGCAATTTCGGCATCTTGTATGACATTAAGGCATAAAAGTTTTATACATCTTAACAATTACTACGTATTTATTATAGGCTTAGTATACGCTTTGGACAAGTTTATCATTTAATCCATCCTAATTGGCTTACTCTACAACTCCTCCACTTTATCTAAATACTCCTCGGCCTGCTCATTTATCTGCTGCATTTCATCTGCCGGGAACTTTGCCATAATTTTGTACATCATACCTACCCGGGGGTTGTTTTCCAGCTCATTGCGGTTACGGTAAAAAAAGTTCCAGTACAGGCTATTAAACGGGCAGGCCTTCTCCCCTGTTTTCTTTTTATAGTCGTATTGGCAGTATTTGCAGTAATCGCTCATCTTGTTGATGTAGGCGGCAGATGCCACATAAGGTTTAGAGGCAATAATACCGCCATCTGCAAACTGGCTCATGCCGCGGGTATTGGTTATCTCTACCCATTGCAAAGCATCAATATAAACACCCAGGTACCATCGGTCAACCTCGTCGGGGTGCGAACCGGCAAGCAGGGCAAAGTTACCGATAACCATTAATCGCTGTATATGGTGCGCCCAGGCATTGTTTAACGACTGGCCTATACATTTATTAAGGCAATTCATTTTAGTTTGGCCATCCCAAAACCAATGCGGCAGTTTGTTTTGATGGTTAAAAAAGTTCAGTGTTTCGTACTCCGGCATTTTTGCCCAGTATACGCCACGCATAAACTCCCGCCAGCCAATTACCTGGCGTATATAGCCTTCAACCTGAGCCAGGCTGATATTATCCTGATTGTTTTGCCATTGCGCCAACACTGCAGTTACGATCTCTGTTGGCGAGATCATTTTAGAATTTTGCGCAAACGAAATGCGCGAATGGAACAGGCTGATGTGCTCCTGCAACATGGCATCTTCATAAGTGCCGAAATGCGGCAGCAGATTTTCGCAAAAAAATTCAAGGGATTGCAGACATTCCCGGCGCGACAATGGCCATTCAAATTTTGATGAATTTACGTTACCAAAATATTTGACATTCATCCCGTCAATCATCTGTTTTAAGGCAGTTACATCATGGTTAAAGCGTATCGGGTTGCGTAGGGGCACCTTATGATCATACTTTTTACGGTTATCATGGTCAAAGTTCCATTTGTCGCCAATGGGGTCCTCACCTTTCATCAAAATACCAAGGCGTGTGCGCATGTGGCGGTAAAAACTTTCCATGAGATAAGAGTCACGACCACCGAAGAAATCGCGCACCTCATAACGCGTAGTCAGGAAGTGTTCGGTATCGGCTACGCCGTGCTTAACAGAAAGTTGATTGCAAAAGCTTTTAAGTTGCTCGTCAAGGCGGTATTCGTCGGGCAGTTGGTATTCAAAACGGGTAAAATGATTCTGGAAAATCAACCTTTTTAGGTTTTTGTCAAATTGTTGGGCATTACCGGCATCATCGAGCCTAATATAAATTACCTGGTGGCCGGCTTTGCCTAACTGATAAGCAAAGTTGCGCATGGCAGCAAAAAAGGCCAGGATCTTTTGCACATGGTGCATCACATACTCCTGCTCCTGCATTAATTCCATAAGCACGTAGGTTATATCATCACCTTTTTGTTGAAACCATGAATGCTTGCTATTAAGCTGATCGCCCAGGATAAGGCGCAGTGTTTTTGGCATGAAGAGATAACGGACGGAGAGGAGGATGGTTTAGGGGTATTGAGATAAAATAAGGTAATGGGGCGTGTGCCTGGGCGTAACAATTTACAAAAAAGCGGCCATGCCGAACTTGTTTCAGCGTTCCATCTACTTTAGAAGGTAACTAAAATGGGATTTTCCGATCCTTTAACTAAGGAACGGAATGATAGCTCACAGGTGTTTGTTAGATAGCCTTATCTTGGTCTGTAGCCCTTAATTGCTGATCCCGTTGAGAACAGTTTATGCACAAATTCTTTAACATAGCTCATCCCTTCAAACAGCACGGCCAGGAGGCCAATGATCACAGTAAATTGTTCGAAGGAGTTCATCGCTTGATGTTTATCTTATAAATACGAAATAAATGGCTATCCAGACTGAAATAAACATTAACCCGCCTAAAATGTCACCCAGTTGCTTTTTTGCGGCCTTCTTCACTAATAATAAATAAAATAACCATCCTATAAAGATGATTGTCATAATCGGCGGGGCGATTATTGCAAGTGCTCCTCCCATACTCTTTCCCTTTAGTAACACTAAGGTAAGAGTTGTTAACACAATATGCAAGCTTTTTATAAGAAATTTTGCAGTTAATTTTAACTTATTAACAACCTGCAAGATTAATCAAGACACTAAGCTTCGGCCCTTGCAGGCGTTAACCAGATTGTTGTGTATAATTCCTTATAATCTGCAGTTTCTTTTACAATATCGAAGTACTTATTTTCGCGAAGATCGGGGCCAACGCCTGCCAAAAATGCCCAATTACCCCAATTACTTGCTGGCGAATAATCAATCAGCTTACTCTCAAACCAAAGTGCGCCCAGGGTCCAGTCTACTGATAGTTCTTTTATTAAAAAGGCAGCCAAATTTTGCCGGGTGTAATTATTAACAAACCCGGTATGGTTTAATTCGGCCATCCCTGCGTCAATGGCCGGGTTGCCCGTTGTGCCTGTCCGCCAGGTTTCAAAAAGTAAAAGTTGTTTTGGAGACACAGCCGGCGCTTCATTTCTAAAACCCTGGGCTCTAAAAAATTTAGTACTGCCGTGCTTTTTAAACATAAACCTAAAATAATCACGCCATGACAACTCTAAAATCACAGGGCTGGCATTATGCTGAAAGTGCCGGCTAAATGCCCAGTAAACCTGCCTAAGCGATAAACAGCCTAAAGCCAGCCAGGGCGACAGGCCAGATATTGCAGCCTGTAAGCCGTTGCGAACAGGCTTTGCACCTGTAGCGGCAACGCTTGCTGCCAGGTAATGCTGCAGCCGGGCATTGCCTGTGGTTTCGCCACCGGTAAATAAAAATTTAGCACGTGCATCTGCAATAGGCGGCGTGAGGTTAAGATCGGCAAGTGAAGGTATAATGCCTGCTTCCAATTTATCTGGCACCATAACATATTCCGGTGTTTGTATACAATGCCGCACCGTGCTGTCGCGCTCAACCTTCTTTTTAAAAACTGTAAAACTGTCGGGTATATCTTTTATGGGGAAAGGCAGATCTTCCTTATTATAGAGAGTGTGGCCTATAAAATGCTTTAGATTAAGCTTTATCTTCCACAAGGCGGCCTCAACTTTTTCAGATATGGCTGTTTCCTCAAAAGATACTTCGCGGTGATGGTAAACTTCATTAACCTGGTATTCATGGGCCAGCTGTGGTATCAATTCTGCAGGGTCGCCTATCCGCACTAACAGGTTGCCGCCAAGAGCTGTTAAACTTTCGCGGAGATCTGTTACCGACTCTATTAAAAATTTTGCCCGGAAGTTGCCTGTTTTTGGCAATCCATCAGCAGAAACGGTAAAATAGTATGGGTCGAATATATAAACAGGCAATACTTTTTCGGCCTTGCGGGTAGCTTCTAACAATATTTCGTTATCGTTTACACGCAAATCATTTCTAAACCAAACCAATATTGTTTTTTCGCTCATAAGAACCGCCCCCAGGGGTTTTGTAAAAATTGCAAATATTTGTGTCATTAACACACGATGAACAAATATTTGACATCGCCCAAACATTACAATCAGATGCACAGCCAGGAATCAAGATTTAATTGTGAGCACTATCTTTTTTGGTACAGCACCTGTTGCTGCAATATTTTACATTGCCCCAATTTTTTGCCCACTTTTTGCGCCATGTGAACGGCAGGCCGCAAGTTACACATATCTTGGTCGGAAGGTTTTCTTTAAGCACGCGTTTTGGCGAAGGCATGCTTTAGTAACGAATTATCTTATTTCATGTTATTATAATTCAAGCATGACATTTGCTTGTACACAAATGATTAACTTTAAATACTAAAATAAGAATTATGGCTAATTCAGAAACCATCCAAAACGCATACATCGACTATGTATTAACTCATGGCGAGGAACCAAAATCGGTTTATATTTTTGCCAAAAAAAATAAAATGACCGAGGATGAGTTTTATCGCCTTTTTGGTTCTTTTGCAGCTGTTGAACAAAGCATCTGGGCTGATGCCGCAGGTATAACCATATCCGAGATAAAAACCCAGGAAGTTTGGTTACAATACTCATCGCGCGAGAAAGCGCTTTCTTTTTTCTATAGCTTTTTCGAACTGTTGAAGAGCAAGCGCAGTTTTGCTGTTTACAGCCTTAAAAAACAAAAACTTACGCTTTCTCATCCTATAATGTTAAACGACTTAAAGACGGTGGTTGAGAATTTTGCGGATGATATTATAAAACAGGGTTTGGACTCGGGCGAACTGGCCGATCGTAAATTTTTGTCGAACCGTTACAAAGACGGGCTATGGATGCAGTTTGGTTTTGTACTTAACTTTTGGATCGGCGATACATCGGCCGGTTTTGAAAAAACCGATGAAGCCATTGAAAAAGGTGTTAATGTAACGTTCGATCTATTTCAGCGTTCGCCTATAGACAACCTGTTTGAATATGGCAAATTCCTGGCAAAAAATGGGAAGTTTAAGGATAAAATGTGGGCATAAATCCTCCTAACCCTTCCTAAGGGGAGGCTTAAAAATAAATCATCGTTAACATTCTCTTTAAGAAATAGTATAAAGTTACTTGATCGGGAAACCAAAAGCTGACACGCCCTACCCGGGCATAGAGGTCACAAAATCTTTAAATTCAGAAACCAAAAGCCTCGCTACCGGTGAGGTTAAAGAAGCTATTGCTGCCATATTTGATATGGACGGGACACTGATAGATAACAATAAATATCATTTCGAGGCATTCCGAAAACTTTTTGAAGCCCATCATTTTCCCGAACTTACAGAAAAGGTATTCGATCAGGAATTAAGCGGCCGCCCCGGAATAGCCGGTTTAAAAAGCGTTTTGGGCAATACTTTAAGTGATGAGGAATTAAAGGCGCTTTATACAGAAAAAAACGATAATTATAAAAAAGCTTATGCGCCTTTTATTAAACCGATAAATGGTCTGGAGCTTTTTTTGGCAGATCTAAGATGCAACGGAATAAAAACGGCGCTTGCATCGTCTGCTACGCCGGCCAATGTAGAATTTATCCTGTCGCACCTTAATATCCGCCAATTTTTTGATGCCGTTATTGATAGCAGCAGGCTTAGCAAGGGCAAACCCGATCCCGAAATATTCTTAACGGCCGCAGTTGATTTGGGCATGCAAGCACAGGATTGCGTAGTTTTTGAAGACTCCATTGCAGGCGTGCAGGCGGCCAACAATGCAAAAATGAAAGTGATAGCTATAACCACAACCCACCATGCCGGCGAACTTAAACCGGTAAACCTGGTTATAGATGATTATACCGTTTTAAATGCATCCGGCTTAACCATGTTGTTTAATTAATTAAGATGAGTGAAAACAGAGAACAAAACAGTATCCCAACATCTAAGGTTCAGCGCAGCGCCAAATTTGTAAAAACAGGTTTTCAGGTGGGTGGTAATTACATTAAACACTACTCAAAAAAACTATTTAACCCCTCGCTGGATAACAGGCAGCTGAATGAGGATAATGCCACTGATATTTATGCATCGCTAAGTGAGCTAAAAGGCAGCGCGTTAAAGGTTGCACAGATGCTGAGTATGGATAAAAACCTGCTGCCTGCCGCATATACAGATAAATTTGCGCAATCGCAGTACAATGCGCCGCCGCTGTCGGGTCCGCTTATTGTGCAAACTTTCAAAAAATATTTTGGCAAAACCCCCGATCAGATCTTTTACAAATTTAATCTGCGGTCTACCAACGCGGCTTCTATAGGCCAGGTGCATCAGGCCGAATTAAACGGACGTAAGCTGGCTGTTAAGATCCAATACCCCGGCGTGGGTGATTCCATATCTTCTGATCTGAAACTGGTTAAACCCTTTGCATTCCGCCTGCTGGGCATGAGTGAGAAAGAACTGGATGTTTATATGCGTGAGGTTGAAGAGCGCCTGCTCGAAGAAACAGATTATGAACTGGAAGTGCGCCGCTCTATCGAGTTCTCACATGCGTGCGCGGGCTTAGAAAACATAGTATTTCCTGAATATTTTCCTGAGCTATCGAGCAAGCGCATTATTACCATGAGTTGGATAGAGGGTAAGCACCTCAAGGAGTTTATGGCAACTGGGCCCTCACAGGAACTCCGAAACAAGATCGGCCAGGCGCTTTGGGACTTTTACAATTTCCAGGAACACGAGCTGCGCGCCGTACACGCCGACCCTCACCCCGGCAATTTTATGATCACTCCGGAAGGGAAACTGGGTATAATTGATTTTGGCTGTATTAAAGAAATGCCCGAAGATTTTTACTACCCTTTCTTTGCCCTTACTTCTACCAATTTGTTAGATGATAAAGAGGAAACGTTAAAGGCATTCCGCCAACTGGAGATGATACTGCCCAATGATTCGGCGCAGCAGGTAGAATTTTATTATAATAATTACCGGCAGATGATAGGGCTTTTTGCCAAGCCATATTTAAATGATACGTTTGATTTTAGCAAACCCGAGTTTTTTGAAGACCTGTATAAATTTGGCGAACAAATAGCTAAAATGCCCGAGTTTAAACAAGCCCGCGGTGTAAAGCATTTTATTTATGTTAA
The DNA here is from genome assembly GCA_965277245.1 of Mucilaginibacter sp. Lineage (GTDB taxonomy): Bacteria > Bacteroidota > Bacteroidia > Sphingobacteriales > Sphingobacteriaceae > Mucilaginibacter. The sequence goes on along the minus strand of OZ255719.1, from coordinate 100,662 downwards.
CCGCACAAATTTTGGCCTTTACAATATCTTGCACGATCTGAAGGCCGAAGTTAGGACAGATACCTATAAACCGCATTTGCTGGCAGTTTAATTAATTCGTATTTTCATATTTAATATGATACTTGAAAAAACCTTTGTACACCATGTACATTTTTGGCTTAAAGACAAAGCCGATAAACAAAAATTAATAGACGGGCTGAACACATTAAAAACAATTAGCTACATCCGCCAGATGCATGTAGGCGTACCTGCAGATACCCATCGCGATGTGGTAGACAGCAGCTATGATGTATCCCTATTGTTATTATTTGACAGTGCCGAGGCAGAAGAAGCTTACCAGGTAGACCCTACACACCACGCTTTTGCAGAAGATGTAGCTAAGCCGCTTTGCGCCAAAGTGGTGGTGAGCGATAGCGTAAATATATAACAAATAGCCTCGTGCCGACAGGTTTTCTGTTCGTGTTATCCGCATTCGTTTTTTAAAGAACAACCCTTATTTTGCCACACAAATTTTAAAACTGATATTTGGATCCTGTTGTTAAGCTAAACCAATGTCTGACGAAAAAATAATATTCTCTATGGCTGGTGTAAACAAGATTTACCCGCCTCAAAAACAAGTTTTAAAAAATATTTACCTGTCGTTTTTCTACGGCGCTAAGATCGGTGTTATCGGGTTAAACGGTTCGGGTAAATCATCGGTATTGAAGATAATTGCCGGGCTTGATAAGGCCTACCAGGGCGAAGTGATATTTTCGCCGGGCTATACCGTTGGCTACCTGGCACAGGAGCCGCAGCTTGATCCTGATAAAACCGTTCGCGAAGTGGTTGAAGAGGGTGTTGCCGGAATTACAGCAATCCTAAAAGAGTATGAAGACATTAACGAAAAATTCGGCCTGCCCGAGGTTTACGAGAATGCCGATGCCATGGATAAGCTGATGGCACGCCAGGGTGAGCTTCAGGATAAAATTGATGCCGTGAACGCCTGGGAACTGGATACCAAACTGGAACGGGCTATGGATGCGCTCCGCTGCCCTGATCCCGAAACTAAAATTGTCGTGCTTTCTGGTGGTGAGCGCCGCCGCGTGGCACTTTGCCGTTTGCTGTTACAAGAGCCGGATGTATTGCTGTTGGATGAACCCACCAATCACCTGGATGCCGAATCTATCGACTGGCTGGAACAACACCTAAAACAATACAAAGGAACTGTAATAGCCGTAACCCACGACCGATATTTCCTTGATAACGTTGCCGGCTGGATACTGGAGCTTGACCGTGGCGAAGGTTTGCCGTGGAAGGGCAATTACTCCTCATGGCTGGAGCAAAAGTCTAAACGGTTAGCACAGGAAGAAAAGACCGAAAGCAAACGCCAGAAAACTTTAGAGCGTGAGCTGGAATGGGTGCGCATGGCCCCGAAAGCACGCCACGCCAAATCAAAGGCACGCTTATCTAATTATGATAAACTTGCGTCCGAAGAAACAAAGGACAGGGAAGATAAACTGGAGTTATTCATTCCGCCGGGGCCACGATTGGGTAATATTGTAATAGAAGCTAACGGCGTTACCAAAGCTTATGGTGATAAACTATTATTTGATAACCTCACCTTCACTTTGCCGCCTAATGGCATTGTAGGTATTATAGGCCCTAACGGTGCAGGCAAAACTACCCTGTTCCGGCTGATAACCGGCCAAGACCAGCCAGATGCTGGTACTTTCCGCGTGGGCAAAACTGTGGCTTTAGGTTATGTGGATCAAAACCATGACGACCTTGACCCGGAGAAATCAGTTTGGGAAAACGTAACTGACGGACTGGACAATATGATGTTAGGCACACGAACCATCAATTCGCGTGCTTATGTATCTAAGTTTAACTTTAACGGGGCAGATCAGCAGAAGAAAGTTGGGGTACTGTCGGGCGGAGAGCGCAACCGTGTTCACCTGGCTATCACGTTAAAGAAGAGTTCTAATGTATTATTACTGGATGAGCCGACCAATGATATTGATGTCAATACTTTACGGGCGCTGGAGGAAGCCCTGGAAAACTTTGCAGGCTGTGCAGTGGTGATCAGTCACGACAGGTGGTTTTTAGACCGTATTTGCACCCATATCCTGGCTTTTGAAGGCGATTCGCAGGTTTACTTTTTCGAGGGTAATTACTCAGACTATGAAGAGAACCGCAAGAAACGCTTAGGCGATATTGCGCCGAAAAGGATCAGGTATAAGAAACTGGTAGGGTAGTTTTAGAAACAAGAGATAAGAATCAAGCTTTCAATTTTCTACCTCACTATTCATTTAAGGCCAGCTTCTGGTTCTTGATTCCAGACTCTTGGTTCTAATATAAGCTGTTGACAAACAGTAAATTGTTAACAAATAAATAATATCTCACGATTGTTATTCAGGAAAGTATTTAGGTACATTTATAAAACCACTGGCAAGGTTTCACAAAAATTATCTTAAATACAATTTTCATGACCTGGAGAAAATTTAGCGGTGAAATACTGCAAACACCAATTATTGAAGAGGTTGAAAAAACCATTGAGCGCGAAACAGCGGCCGGCAACAAATTAAAGGTTTGTATAGGTACAGATTCGCAGGTTAAAGGCGCCGTTACCGATTTTGCCACCGTAATTGTTTTCCTGCGCGAGCAACGCGGCGGTTTTATGTACATCCACCAGGAGCGTACATCACAAAAAATGAGCATCAAAGAACGCATGCTTACCGAAGTACAAAAATCTATAGACATTGCCTACAAGCTTTGCGACTTGCTGGATCTTTATGATGTAGACCTGGAAGTACACGCCGATATTAACACTAACCCGATGTTTAAATCTAACCAGGCTTTGCACGAAGCGATGGGTTACATCTTAAGCATGGGCTTTGTGTTTAAGGCTAAACCCGAAGCATTTGCAAGCTCTTATTGCGCAAATAAAATGGTGCAATAATGCTAATTATATAATTTTAAAAAGTTATAATAGCTTTTATGAATACTATTAAATTATTGAATATTGCCATTGCGATAAATGTGGTTGCTGTTTTGCTGGGTGTAATATTTGCTTTTTATAAGCCTGACACGCATAGCTCATCAAGTGTAATCACCCCGGTTGTATTGCTGGTTATCATGATCTTTTTGCGTCTGTCTACAAGTCGGCGTGGAAATATCAATGGCGGCAAACAAACATCAGCTAATACCCTACGTTAGTGATATGTGAAAACGTATCAATTAAAATGGGAACAGTCTATACCCATAAGCCTGGATGAGGCCTGGAAATTCTTTTCATCTCCATTAAACCTGGCCAAGATTACCCCGCCCGAAATGAAGTTCGTGGTAACTTCAGACTATACTGAAGAAACGGTGATGTATGAGGGCATGCTTATCACTTATAAAGTGACGCCATTGCTGGGCATTAAGCTTGGCTGGGTAACTGAAATAACCCACGTTAAGGATAAAGAATATTTTATAGACGAGCAACGCTTTGGACCGTATGCACTTTGGCACCACGAACACTTTTTTAATGAGATATCTGGGGGCGTGCACATGAGCGACAAACTAACCTACGCTATAGGCTACGGCCTTGCCGGCCCGATTGCCAGTAAACTATTTGTTACCAAAAAGGTTAATGATATTTTTAGATACCGTGAGAAAGCAATAAACGAACACTTTGGTATTTATAAGTTGCAGTAGTTATACTTTGCTTTTGATCAAAAAATTAGATTTGCGGATATAATGATTCAGCGGTTCTTCAACTGTTTTAAACAGCAATATCGAGATCGCATTTAACGCTATAAATATATAAAGCAAGTTCAAAGCATCCCATTCAAACGGCGAATGCCAGTCGAGATTGAGTTTATCATACCATTCAAAAACTTGTGTATTTAACCATTCTACCCCATCGTGCAGGTAATGGTACAAATAGCCTAAATGGATGAGATAAAAAATATAAGAACTTTTGCCAAGCAGTTCTATAAGAGGGTTAGAAAGTGCTTGTTTAAACCTTGTACTTTCGGTAAGCAAACCATAAAAGAACATGCCGATTGATAAAGCCAATAAATAGTTATTTGTAATAATTCCCACCGGATTGTGCAGACCAGCGCTCCATCCCGGCGGAATAGCTAATAACGACATGATGAGCGGGCAGATGAATATTAACAGCAACCCTAAATAAGTCCAGGATATTTTATTATTTCTCGTTATCCCTTTCTTCAAGACCAGCAGCGCTAATTTTATCCCTACAAAAAACTCAAAACAACGCCCTAAAAAGGTGTAAACCATCATAAAGGTAAAATTGCCGAAGAAACCGTACCAGTTTACATTCCTACACACCAGTACAAGCAAAGCACCTAAACCGCTTATTATTAAAGCCTGCCTATAAAACTGCTTGTACTTTTTGTAAATGAAGAATATAAAAGGCGCCGAAAAGTAAAAGCATTCCTCAACCGTAAGTGACCATCCCGGGCCAATTCCTGTAAACTTCAGATCGTTAAAAAATCCGCGAAAAAACGTAAGGTTGAGCACTAATAACGAAAGAGGATCTGGGAAACCGGCGGTTATGTTCTTATCGCCTGAAAAATAAAAATATATGAATGTGCAGACGGTCAGCAAAAAATACATTGGGTAAATGCGGGCAACCCTATTCTTCAGGTATTGCTTAAACCAATTGCCGCTTAGCTCAAATCTGTTATAATATCTATAGGCAATTAGAAAGCCCGAAAGCACAAAAAAAATGGTAACGCCAAAATGAAACTCCTGAAAATATCGCTTTAGGCCATGGGGCAACTCACCGTCGAAAACGTATTCATAATGAGAAATGAAAACCAAATAAGCCGCTAAAGCACGTACACCTGTAAGTGCTGGGATGTAAGGACCCCTCCCAACCCCCCCCTGGGAGGATGGGCTGAAAGGTCTCCCCTCCCGGGGGAGATTTAGAGGGTGCTTTTGGGATTGCTTCGTGCCTCGCAATGACGTTATTTATTTATTATACAAGTGCCGAACCCTGTACCACACCTTTTTCTAATATCTTCTGATCTATATAATATTGAATCTCCGATTTTCTTAATAACCAGTTAGGTGCTATCAGCAGTTCACGGTCAGAAAGGCCGAATAACCGCTGGATAACAACATCCGGGCGCACTAATGGCAATAACTCGCATAAGAAGTTAGCGTACTCATCCAGCGTAAAAAGCTTAAAAGGTTCGCGTTTATATTTTACGCCCATTACAGAACCTTCTACAATATGAAGGTGGTGAAACTTTACAAATTTAATCTGCTCATGGCGATTTATTTCGTCTGCATACTTCAGCATCATATCTTTAGTTTCCCACGGGAAGCCAAAAATGGTATGCACGCAAACATCAAGGCTGGTATTTTTGGTAAGTTCTAAGGCTTTGATCAGCTCTTCATGACTGCAACCGCGGTTGATCTGCTTTAGTGTGTCATTATAAATTGATTCCATACCCATTTCCAGGTCAACATCAAACCGATCAGTATAACTTTCCAAAAGGGCAATCTTTTCGGCATCAATACAATCAGGACGGGTACCTACGGAAAGGCCAACAATGTTTTCGGGTTCGATGCTCAATGCTTCGTCATACATCATTTTAAGATAATGCACCGGCGCATAAGTATTAGTATTAGGCTGAAAGTAGATAATAAACTTATCGGCTTTATTGCCTTTTCGTGCACGCTCCATTCCCTGGATCACCTGCTCGCGCAGGTTGGGTGCATTACGTGAAACGGAAGGTGTAAAAGAATCTACATTACAATATGTACAGCCGCCATAGCCCTTTGAGCCATCGCGGTTGGGGCAAGTAAAACCACCATCAACAATAACTTTAAACACCCGCTGGCCATCGTATTTCTCCTTAAGCCAGGGTCCATAATTATTGTATCCCTTTTCCCACTGTGCCGTTGCCGATTGCGTTAACATCATACTTCATACAAAGATACGATTATTGAATTTAGTGGCCATATTGAATTAAATATGGATCGACCATGTAAAAAATGCAATGCCATTGACTGGGGTATTTGGACTTCCGGTAAACCAATAAAGAAAATTTTTACAGCAGACCGTGCCGAAGATTGAGAGCAAATAAATACACTCTACAAAAAATCCGAAATGGTGGTAAACACTCCAATAAGGATTGGCTTGAGAAATTGGCAAAGTTTGAGACTTGTCCAATATGTCAATTGCCCTGGACTTTAATTAAAACCCGTCCTGATAAGCGGTATAAGTTTGTTTGGACTAAGATCATATACTCCCTTTGAATAAGGGTGGAACGGATGACATAGAAAATATTCAGCCGGTTTGTTATAGATGTAACTCTGCTAAATGCGATAGAATTTAATTTCTATTATTCTTAAATCAAATATCCCGTTAACGCAAATACTATGCAAGCATAGCATTCAATAGAATTTGTTTAATTTTGATGATACATCAATTATTCCTGCCTTAATGGAAACTGTCCCGCTATATAAGCCAAATTATAAAGTTCGTTTTGTGACCGCTACCTCATTGTTTGACGGGCATGATGCAACCATAAATATTATGCGACGCATTTTGCAGTCAACCGGGGCCGAGGTTATTCATCTGGGTCACAACCGTTCGGTCGATGAAGTAGTGAATTGCGCAATTCAGGAAGATGTGCAGGGAATAGCGCTTACATCATACCAGGGCGGGCACATCGAATATTTTAAATATATGCACGATCTGCTTGCCGGGCGGGGCGCAGGCCACATTAAAATATTTGGCGGCGGCGGTGGTGTAATCCTCCCCCAGGAAATTGCAGAACTCGAAGCATATGGCATTAGCAAGATCTACTCACCCGATGACGGCCGCCGTATGGGCCTTCAGGGCATGATAAACGATATGATGCAGCAATGCGATTTTGAAACCAAAACGCAGCTGAACGGTGAGATGAAACACCTGCCACAAAAAGATGCCAAAGCCATTGCACAACTCATTACCCTTGCAGAAAATCACCCCGAACAATTTCCCAAAGAATTAAAAGCCCCCTCTCCGGCGGAGAGGGCGGGGGGAGAGGTCCCCGTATTAGGTATTACCGGTACAGGCGGCGCAGGTAAGTCATCACTGGTTGATGAGTTTGTACGCCGGTTTTTGGCTGAAACTGATAAAACACTAGCCATCATTTCAGTCGATCCGTCTAAACGAAAAACTGGTGGCGCCTTGCTCGGCGACCGGATCCGCATGAACTCGATCAATAATCCGCGCATATATATGCGTTCGCTGGCTACACGGCAGGCTAATCTTGCCCTGTCGGGCTATGTACAGGAATCGATAGATATTTGCAAAGCTGCAGGTTTTGATCTCATTATTGTAGAAACATCGGGTATTGGCCAGAGCGACACCATGATCACCGATTATTGTGATATATCCCTTTACGTCATGACACCGGAATTTGGCGCAGCAACACAACTGGAAAAGATAGATATGCTCGACTTTGCCGATATAGTTGCACTGAACAAGTTCGACAAAAGGGGAGCATTGGATGCCATTCGCGATGTGCGGCGCCAATATAAACGCAACCATAAACTGTTTGAGATTGGTGATGACAGCATGCCGGTTTTTGGTACTATGGCATCACAGTTTAACGACCCAGGGATGAACAGCTTGTTTACCGCTTTAATGCAAACTATTAAAGCAAAAACCGGTGTAGACTTTCATCCTAATATTCCAAGGACAGGGAAAGAGCAGGACAAAGTTTACATTATTCCGCCTGACAGAACACGTTACCTTGCAGAAATTGCCGAAAGCAGCGCCGCCTATCGTGCCTGGGTAAATGAGCAATGCAAAATTGCACAGCAAATGTTTCAGGTTAAAGGGGCAATGGGCCTCACCTCAACAATTTCCGAAGGAGAGGACGTTCTTATTAGATTAAAGGATATTTATAAGTATTTGGAAGAACATTTGCACCCGGAATGTAAACATCTGTTGATTGAATGGCCTGAAACAGTTGCAAAATATAAAGCCGACGATTTTATTTATAAGGTTAGGGACAAGGAGATCAGGCAGCCGCTCTTTACAACTTCGTTATCGCAGTTACGCATCCCTAAAATCTCACTACCAAAATATGAAGCATGGGGCGATGTATTGCGCTGGCTTTTGACCGAAAATCTGCCGGGCCAATTCCCTTATGCCGCCGGTGTATTCCCGCTAAAGCGCGATGGCGAAGACCCAACCCGCATGTTTGCAGGCGAAGGCGGCCCTGAGCGCACCAACAAGCGTTTTCACTATGTATCGCTTGGCCAGCCTGCACACAGGCTATCAACCGCGTTTGATTCGGTAACGCTTTATGGCGAAGACCCGCATACTCGCCCGGATATTTATGGAAAGATCGGCAACTCCGGAGTGAGTATCGCAACGCTCGACGATGCCAAGAAACTTTATTCCGGTTTTGATCTTTGCAGCCCTTCAACATCAGTATCTATGACTATTAACGGCCCGGCGCCCATGCTGCTCGGCTTTTTCATGAACGCGGCAATAGACCAGCAATGCGAAAAATATATACAAGAAAACAAACTCGAGCATTTAATTGAAGCAAGGTTTAAAGAATTGTATGATGATAACAGGTTAGAACGACCTATTTACATCTCCTCCCCTTCTGGGAGGCAGGGAGGGGTACTCCCCGAAGGCAACAACGGACTTGGCCTAATGTTGCTTGGCCTTACAGGCGACCAGGTGTTACCCGCAGATATTTACGCCAGAATTAAAGCTTACGCCATTGCCAATGTTAGAGGTACGGTGCAGGCAGATATTTTGAAGGAAGACCAGGCGCAAAATACCTGCATATTTTCTACCGAGTTTGCGCTTAGGTTAATGGGCGATATCCAGCAATATTTTATTAACGAAAAGGTTCGTAATTTTTATTCGGTGTCAATATCGGGTTACCACATAGCCGAAGCCGGTGCTAACCCGGTTACGCAACTGGCATTTACTTTAGCTAATGGTTTCACGTATGTGGAATATTATTTAAGCCGGGGGATGAACATCAACGACTTTGCGCCCAATCTGTCTTTCTTTTTCTCAAACGGGATCGATCCGGAATATTCAGTAATTGGCCGTGTAGCGCGACGAATTTGGGCAAAGGCAATAAAAAATAAATATAAAGGAAATGACCGTTCGCAGAAGTTAAAATATCATATTCAAACCAGCGGACGCTCCTTGCATGCGCAGGAAATAGATTTTAACGATATCCGCACAACGTTACAAGCTCTATATGCAATTTATGATAACTGTAATTCACTGCACACCAATGCTTATGATGAGGCTATAACCACCCCTACTGAAGAATCGGTCCGCAGGGCTATGGCTATTCAGTTGATCATCAATCGCGAGTTAGGCCTGGCTAAAAATGAGAACCCTATCCAGGGCGCTTTTGTTATAGAAGAATTGACAGATTTGGTGGAAGAAGCTGTTTTAGCAGAATTTAAGCGTATAAACGACCGTGGAGGCGTATTAGGTGCAATGGAAACCATGTACCAGCGCAGCAAGATCCAGGAAGAGTCGCTTTACTATGAAACCCTAAAACATACAGGCGAATATCCGATCATAGGCGTTAACACCTTCCTTAACAAGAAAGGTTCACCAACGCTTGTCCCAACAGAAGTGATCAGGGCAACAGAAGAAGAAAAGCAATTACAAATTACCGCTTTAGAGGCATTCAAAAATCGTAACGTGGGTAAATCTGCTTATTTATTAAAAGCTTTGCAAACGGCTGCAGCTGCCGGTGAAAATACATTTGAGCAGTTAATGGAGGTTTGTAAATATTGTTCCCTTGGGCAAATCTCCAATGCTCTTTATGCCGTTGGAGGTCAGTATAGACGGAATATGTGATATTCGCTTTGTCCATCTAAATAACGGAATATCCTATATCTGGTAATTTGCGCTTTAGTTTAATGAATTACCGGACTATAGTTTAAATTTGCCCGCACATGAATATTATAGAAGACCGGGCATTTACAAAAGCTTCAACTGCTGACCTTCAGCAACAAAAAGCCACCTTTGAAAACTGCCGCTTTATAAGTTGCGATTTTGCAAATGGTAATTTATCTAATATCATTTTTGGCGATTGCCAGTTTGAGGGATGTAACCTGGCCCTTTGCGATATTAAAAATTCGGGCCTGCAAAATATCCATTTTAAAGATTGCAAACTTAGCGGCGTAGATTTTAGCAAATCCCGCGACTTTTTATTTGCTGTTCATGCCGAAAGTTGCATATTAGACAATGCCATATTGTATCAACGGAAAAATAAAGGTGCAAAATTTATTGGTTGTTCTATGACTGAAACAGATTTTACCGAGGCCGATCTTACTAATACCGTTTTCGATAACTGTAACCTTAACCGCGCTTTCTTTAACCGTACGCAGTTAAAAGGGGCCGACTTTACTTCATCCTATAACTTCATCATTGATCCTGACATGAACTTTGTAAAAAAGGCAAAATTCTCACTTCATGGCCTGCCCGGTTTATTGAGTAAGTATGATATTTTAATCAAGTAGCATTTTACAGGCATCCCCGTGGTAAGGGTCGGGAGGGGTTTTTTTATCTCTTCTCCACTTTATTATAAAACCCACCGAAAGTATTCATCCTTACCGCTTCTTCCTTAAAGAAATCGCCGGGGAAACCAAGTTTTATGGCGCTAATTTCATCCAGTCTTTTCAAATGATCTGTGCTGAGCGTTATATCAGTTGTTTTTAAATTGTCCTTAAGCTGTTCTACTTTCGTTGCGCCAACAATCGGTATACAAGAAAAATCTTGCTGCGTGGTCCACTTTAAAGCCACATGAGACGGCGAAACACCAATTTCGTCAGCAATTGCTACAACTTCTTTGGTGATACGTTCGCTGTTTTTATCCCTGCGATTACTTTCGGCCTTTATGCGGCCTTGCCCGCCTTTTAAATATTTACCCGACAAAACACCACCACCTAACGGCGCCCAAGGAGTAACCGTCATGCCGAAGTGCTTTGCCATGGGTATCAACTCACGCTCCGGTGTACGCTGTATAAGGCTATATTCTACCTGCAAAGCAATAAACTGACTCCAACCCATAAGTTCTGCAAGGGTGTTTCCTTTTGCCACAACCCACGCAGGTGTATCGCTTATAGCAGCGTAATTAATTTTGCCCTGTCTTATTAAGTCGTCCAATCCGCGCAATACTTCATCAATCGGGGTTATATCATCCCATATATGAAGGTAAAGAACATCTAAAAAATCTGTTTTTAAACGTTTAAGACTTTCTTCTACGCTACGCATCATGTTCTTACGGTTGTTACCCGATGCGTTGGGATTGGTCGTATTATCCTTCAGCGTATACTTTGTGGCTAATACAAAATAGTCGCGGTCATGATTAGCAATATACTCGCCGATGATCTTTTCACTTGTGCCAAGCTTATAAACATTTGCAGTGTCCAGGAAATTTCCACCGGCATTGGCAAATTCATCCATGATCTTAAAGCTGGTTTCCTGGTCGGCACCCCAGCCTGCTTCGGTGCCAAAGCCCATGGTTCCCAGGCACAATTCAGAAACCTTAAGGCCCGAGCGGCCTAATAATTTATATTGCATATTCATAAAACGCTGTGAGGCAATATCGGTTTTAAAATTTAACCAGTTAGCGCGTACAAACAAATCTGATGAATGCTTTGTAATTATGCTAGCTAAATTATTATGAAAATCATTAATACGACCCGCCCAATATCAGTTCATGAATTGAAAGAATTTTTGGACGAAAAGCTGAATCCGCTTTTTAAAAAACAAAGACAGATAGACCTGGAATTTTTTATTGAAGAATTAGGCGATACGATAGAAATCCAAAATGTAGAAAACTATGACGGATTTCTATTTAAAATAGAAATTCATGGCAATCAGATACACGTTATAAAATCAGAACATTATACCGATGACGTGAACGTACTTACGCTTGAAGATATTATGAATAATTTGTTCTTAGAATTCCCCGGACGGGGCGAAATAGATTATATAGGCGAAGAATCTTAACCGGCTATCCAGCTAAATTTATATTCAAGTCCAGGGTTTTTCATACGCTCTGCAATCCTCGCCAAACGATCGGGTAGTTTCACTATATAGTCTCTTGCCTTTTCGCCTGCTTCATTGAGGTCTGTCATGCTTTCTATATGCCATTCTTCAATTAGTCCTTTCAGAATATCTACATAATCAATTGCGGTGTAAACTCCCAAACGCTGTGCAGCATCTGTAAAATGGCCAAAAGTTTGCCCTACTTTTAAACCCACTTCGCGTAAAAAATGAGCAGGCATTACAATTTTTTGGCGCATCATATCTTCAAACGCAACCATAGCCTCACTCGGGTCGACCTCGAAAATGCGGTTCATAAAATGCTTATAAGCCTTAGCGTGCCGAGATTCATCAGATGCAATAACACCGCACATTTTGGCCAATAGGTTGTCTCCGTCTTTTTTAGCTAATGCGGCAACGCGCCTGTGAGATACGTTAGTGGCAAGCTCCTGAAAAGATGTGTATATAAAGTTACGGTAAGGGTCTGTACCGGTGCCAATGTCAAAACCATCTGCAATCAAATATTGAGTTGAAACTTCCATGGCACGCATATCCACACGACCGGATAAGTATAAATATTTATTTAAAAGATCGCCATGGCGGTTTTCTTCAGAAGTCCAGTGGCGTGTCCATTTCATCCACCCGTTTTCTTCGCTTTTATCAATCCCCTCAACCATGGTAAGCCACGATTCATAAGTAGGTAACGCTTCTTCGGTAATGGTATCGCCAATTAACACGGCAACCAAATCATAAGAAAGCCCCGCAGCGCTTTCCTGCAACTCCTTAATTTCTGTAAAAAAAGTGTCGCGTGTAGAGTCAGGAAGCAGATCTGATGGCTGCCAAACGTCCTCTATTGGCTTTAAAAAATCAAACATCTTTTCGAGCATATATTTTTCTATATGCATCATTACTTCGCGGCGTTGTTCAACAAAAAACTTCATAGGTCTTATATGTTTGTAAAGTTAATGTTTTTAAGTTGTTATACTTATATAATTGGCATCATGACTTTACAGGGCTTGATTATAAATAGTGTATAGGTAATAGAATAATGAGGGAGTTAATTAATGAATCTGCCCTTTCGTAAATGAAAAAACCCCCGAACAATACTGTAAGGGGGTTTTTTTTAAGATTGGGCGCCGACCTACTCTTCCACGTGTTACCGCAGTACCATCGGCTCTGGCGGGCTTAACTTCTCTGTTCGGAATGGGAAGAGGTGGACACCGCCGATATAGGCACCTGAATATTTTCGGTTAGTATTTAGTAGCCGGTATCAAGCAGCAGATAACCTGCATTATGAACTTAGCCATACTAACTGTTTTTTATTGTTATGATATGCTTGTATTATACAACTATTAAGACCGCATTGGTCTTGCTAGCTGATACTAACTACTTGCTGCTATCACAAACAATGACATATTATTGAAAGAAGGAACTGAATTTAACTAAGCTACAACAGCTTATTGTTGTTTTGATTTCGGTTGATTGAGCTTGATATGCTGATATGGTTTATAGTTTTGCAACCACTCACCTAATCAACCACTCACTCAATCAACCTAATATCTGTTGTCGAAGAAAGCTTCGGGCAATTAGTATTACTCGGCTATGATGTCACCACCTTTACACCTGTAACCTATCAACGTGGTAGTCTACCACGACCCTCAATGGAAGTCTCATCTTGTGGCTAGTTTCGCACTTAGATGCTTTCAGCGCTTATCTATTCCCAACGTAGCTACTCTGCAGTACAGCTGGCGCCATAACAGATTCACCAGAGGTTAGTCCAACCCGGTCCTCTCGTACTAAGGTCAGCCCCACTCAAACTTCCAACGCCCACAACAGATAGGGACCGAACTGTCTCGCGACGTTCTGAACCCAGCTCGCGTGCCACTTTAATGAGCGAACAGCTCAACCCTTGGGACCTTCTCCAGCCCCAGGATGTGACGAGCCGACATCGAGGTGCCAAACCTCCCCGTCGATATGAGCTCTTGGGGGAGATCAGCCTGTTATCCCCAGCGTACCTTTTATCCTTTGAGCGATGGCCCTTCCATGCAGAACCACCGGATCACTATATCCGTCTTTCGACCCTGCTCGGCTTGTCTGCCTCACAGTCAAGCAAGCTTATGCTATTGCACTCCGCGTACGGTTACCAAGCGTACTGAGCTTACCTTTGAAAGCCTCCGTTACCTTTTTGGAGGCGACCACCCCAGTCAAACTACCCGCCAAACAATGTCCCCCGCTGTGCAGGGTTAGACACCAAATACAGAAAGGGTGGTATTTCAACGTTGACTAACTGACTCCTAGCGAAGCCAGATCACAGTCTCCCACCTATCCTACACATCCTGTAGCCGATATCAATGTTAAGTTGTAGTGAAGGTGCATGGGGTCTTTCCGTCCCGTTGCGGGTAACCGGCGTCTTCACCGATACCACAATTTCACCGAGCTCATGGCTGAGACAGCGCCCAGATCGTTACACCATTCGTGCAGGTCGGAACTTACCCGACAAGGAATTTCGCTACCTTAGGACCGTTATAGTTACGGCCGCCGTTTACCGGGGCTTCGATTCAATGCTTCGGTTTAACCCTAACATCCCCTCTTAACCTTCCGGCACCGGGCAGGTGTCAGGCCTTATACGTCATCTTTCGATTTTGCAAAGCCATGTGTTTTTGTTAAACAGTCGCCTGGGCCTTTTCACTGCGGCTGGCATTACTACCAGCGCCCCTTCTCCCGAAGTTACAGGGCCATTTTGCCGAGTTCCTTAGCCATGATTCACTCGAGCACCTTAGGATTCTCTCCTCGACTACCTGTGTCGGTTTACGGTACGGGTTTTTATAACCTGAAGCTTAGCAGGTTTTCTTGGAAGTCTGATTACCATCACTATCTCATCCCCCGAAGGCTTTGAGTACTATCAGCGTTCAGCAAAACTCACGTACTTTACAATGAGCCCTATACCTACAGCCTTTAACGTCCTATTCCGTCAGGACGCGGATGTGTCACTACTCCGTCACTGCATCGCAGTTATAAAAAGTACTGGAATATTAACCAGTTGTCCATCGGAATCTCCACCCGGATTATCCTTAGGCCCCGACTAACCCTGATCCGATTAGCGTTGATCAGGAAACCTTAGTCTTTCGGTGGGCGGGTTTCTCTCCCGCCTTATCGTTACTTATGCCTACATTTGCTTTTCTGTTCTCTCCACATGCACTTGTCGTGTCATGCTTCACCGATAACAGAATGCTCCCCTACCAGATACACAATAAAGTGTAAATCCATAGCTTCGGTATACTATTTAATGCCCGATTATTATCCATGCCCGACCGCTCGACTAGTGAGCTGTTACGCACTCTTTAAATGAATGGCTGCTTCCAAGCCAACATCCTAGCTGTCTGTGCAGTCGGACCTCGTTAGTTCAACTTAATAGTAATTTGGGGACCTTAGCTGATGGTCTGGGTTCTTTCCCTCTCGGCCCTGGACCTTAGCACCCAGAGCCTCACTCCAGCGTATGTTATTAAGCATTCGGAGTTTATCTGGATTTGGTAGGATTTGACTCCCCCGCACCCAATTAGTAGCTCTACCTCTTAATAACTCAACCGCCAGGCTGTTCCTAAAAACATTTCGGGGAGTACGAGCTATTTCCCAGTTTGATTAGCCTTTCACCCCTACCCACAACTCATCCGGAAACTTTTCAACGTTTATCGGTTCGGTCCTCCAGTACGTGTTACCGCACCTTCAACCTGGTCATGGGTAGATCACAAGGTTTCGCGTCTACCTCCTCTGACTGCACGCCCTGTTCAGACTCGCTTTCGCTTCGGCTTCGTGCCTTAAACACTTAACCTTGCCAGAGAAGAGTAACTCGTAGGCTCATTATGCAAAAGGCACGCCGTCACCCCTTACGGGCTCCGACCGCTTGTAAGTACACGGTTTCAGGTTCTATTTCACTCCCCTGTTCGGGGTTCTTTTCACCTTTCCCTCACGGTACTGGTTCACTATCGGTCTCTCAGTAGTATTTAGCCTTACCGGATGGTGCCGGCAGATTCCCACAAGGCGTCTCCGACCTCGCGGTACTCAGGATCCTACTAGGCCATTATCTCTTACGTTTACGCAGCTCTCATGCTCTATGGCGGACTTTCCCACGTCCTTCAACTTCAATTTAATGTAACCACTTCGTAGTCCTACAACCCCGGTCTTGCCGTAACAAAACCGGTTTGGGCTGTTTCCCTTTCGCTCGCCACTACTCAGGAAATCACTATTGTTTTCTCTTCCTCTGCTTACTTAGATGTTTCAGTTCAGCAGGTTTGCGCATTTATGCAATCAGTCTTCAACTGATTAGGTTTCCCCATTCGGAAATCTGCGGATCAATTCATATTTGCTAATCCCCGCAGCTTATCGCAGCTTATCACGTCCTTCATCGCCTCTGAGAGCCAAGGCATCCCCCGTGTACCCTTTCTTACTTTCTTCTACCAGCGCAGCTTTTGCTCTGCACGGTATGTCTTTATTTGTTTGTTCCGCTCTCTTAAGTATCAAGTAGTTAGTATCAGGTATCAAGACCGAAGCCCTGCTACTGCTACTCATTTCCTGCTACCAATTGAACTTCCCTACTGTTGTGCTCAGTTTTATTCAATTACTTCTTCCAATATGTCAAAGAACTTTTTACTCTTTAGTATCAAGTCGTCAGTATCACGTATCAAGACTAATCTTGCTACTTGATTCTTGTTACTCTATACTTCTTAGTAACGTGGAGAATAACGGATTCGAACCGTTGACCCCCTGCGTGCAAGGCAGGTGCTCTAGCCAGCTGAGCTAATCCCCCAGGGTTAGTTATTAGTTGTCAGTTGCCAGTTATGAGTTTCAGTACATCTTACAATGTTTACCTGCTTACCTATAACCTAATAACTCTTTAACTTAATAACCTTAATGAACTCCGTAGCTTTGCTACGCTGTAGTCTCGAGCAGATTTGAACTGCTGACCCCTACATTATCAGTGTAGTGCTCTAACCAAACTGAGCTACGAGACTTTGTTTGCAGTTATCAGTTGCCAGTTGTCGGTTATCAGTATTACTCTACCGTTAATCTGTTACTGCTACTGCTTACTGCCACTTTAAGCCTCAAACTCCTCAGCTTAAGCACCCTGATGGCTTCATCTTCTGGGTTTCCTTTTTTAGTTGGTTTATTTGTTCATCAGCCATTGGTCATTAGTGCATATCACTATGAACTAGCAACCATTAACTATGATCTCTTCAAAACCAACAAATATCTTTTAAGTATAACATGTACCATAGCGTGTCAATGCTAATCTCGGTCCTGAGTTTTGTCGTTTCCAAACGGTATCGGGATACTGCTCCAGAAAGGAGGTATTCCAGCCACACCTTCCGGTACGGCTACCTTGTTACGACTTAGCCCCAGTTACCGGTTTTACCCTAGGACGCTCCTTGCGGTTACGCACTTCAGGCACCCCCAGCTTCCATGGCTTGACGGGCGGTGTGTACAAGGCCCGGGAACGTATTCACCGCGTCATTGCTGATACGCGATTACTAGCGAATCCAACTTCACGGGGTCGAGTTGCAGACCCCGATCCGAACTGTGAACGGCTTTTTGAGATTGGCATCCTGTTGCCAGGTAGCTGCCCTCTGTACCGTCCATTGTAGCACGTGTGTAGCCCCGGACGTAAGGGCCATGATGACTTGACGTCGTCCCCTCCTTCCTCTCTATTTGCATAGGCAGTCTGTTTAGAGTCCCCACCATAATGTGCTGGCAACTAAACATAGGGGTTGCGCTCGTTGCGGGACTTAACCCAACACCTCACGGCACGAGCTGACGACAGCCATGCAGCACCTAGTTTCGTGTCCCGAAGGACTGCGGCGTCTCTGCCGCATTCACTAACTTTCAAGCCCGGGTAAGGTTCCTCGCGTATCATCGAATTAAACCACATGCTCCTCCGCTTGTGCGGGCCCCCGTCAATTCCTTTGAGTTTCACCCTTGCGGGCGTACTCCCCAGGTGGAATACTTAACGCTTTCGCTTAGACGCTGACCGTATATCGCCAACATCGAGTATTCATCGTTTAGGGCGTGGACTACCAGGGTATCTAATCCTGTTTGATCCCCACGCTTTCGTGCCTCAGCGTCAATCACACTTTAGTAAGCTGCCTTCGCAATCGGTGTTCTGTGACATATCTATGCATTTCACCGCTACTTGTCACATTCCGCCTACCTCAGCTGCATTCAAGCTCATCAGTATCAAAGGCACTCCGATAGTTAAGCTACCGCCTTTCACCTCTGACTTAATAAGCCGCCTACGCACCCTTTAAACCCAATAAATCCGGATAACGCTTGGATCCTCCGTATTACCGCGGCTGCTGGCACGGAGTTAGCCGATCCTTATTCTTACCGTACATTCAGCTTCGGTCACGACCAAAGGTTTATTCCGGTACAAAAGCAGTTTACAACCCGTAGGGCCGTCTTCCTGCACGCGGCATGGCTGGTTCAGGCTTCCGCCCATTGACCAATATTCCTTACTGCTGCCTCCCGTAGGAGTCTGGTCCGTGTCTCAGTACCAGTGTGGGGGGTCATCCTCTCAGATCCCCTAAACATCATAGCCATGGTGGGCCGTTACCCCGCCATCTAGCTAATGTTCCGCATGCCCATCTTTATCCTATAAATATTTGATCATCCAATAATGCTATTAAATGATATTATGCGGTGTTAATCTCTCTTTCGAGAGGCTATCCCCCTGATAAAGGTAGGTTACATACGTGTTACGCACCCGTGCGCCACTCTCATTAGAAGCAAGCTCCTAAATCCCGTCCGACTTGCATGTATTAGGCCTGCCGCTAGCGTTCATCCTGAGCCAGGATCAAACTCTCCATTGTAAAATGTTTTGTTCAAATCCAGACCCTATTAACTCTTAATAGAAATCTGTATTATTATGACAGTCGTCCGTTGCCTGTTGTCCGCCGTTTGTCTTTTGTATTACTACACATAACTCACAACTCGTAACTCACAACTTCTTCCTGCCTTCGTATCTTTATACAGTATCCTCCTTCAGAAACTTCTCAGTCCCCTCAAATTCATTGACTGGATTTCAATACCCTTAAGTATCTATTCCCGCTACGTTACATGTTATCTTAAAAAAAGAACTTCGCGCCTATAACCTCACGGTACGGCTAGGTATGTTTGGATCATCATTGCGATGATTAAACTTTTAAAATTTTAGTATCGAAAATTGCTTCCGATATTTCCCTTCTTTCGGGAGTGCAAAGGTAAGAAGTGTTTTGAATTTTGCAAAGTTTTTATTTTTTATTTTCAAAACTTCGCGGCTTCCAAATTTATCAATTCAGCAGCGTGCCAAATCATTTCTAAACTCAACCTGCAATAAATTATTTGCGGGTTGCAAAAGTGCAAATAAAATCTCAGTAATGGAAATAAAAATATCCATTATCAGTCTTAATCATTACATCTATATCTTTCAAAAAACAACCCGATTATAATACGGGCCACAAATGTAAATACATTCCACACATCCGTCAAACATTCTGCCGCATATTTTTTCGTATAGGGTAACTGCCTGAAAATTACGATAAAAGCGGCAAGCATATTTTTTTAGATTAAGCACTGCCACTGCTTTTAACAGTTGCAAACTAATTTTCCTTTCTTTGCACTATCAACCATTGCATGAAAAAACTATTGCTACTATTACTACTCTCCATAGCAATAAATATTGCCGACGCTCAAAAAAATCTGTTGCCTAAATTTGTCAGGCGCATGATATTTGAGAAGGACAGCAGCAAACGAAGTAGTTTCTTTTTGCTGCCGGTAATAAGTTCGGCGCCGGAAACAGGATTGGAAATTGGCGGATCGGGCCTGTATTCTTTTTACACTGATACTGTAAAACGCGGTACGCGTGTATCAAACCTGTTTGGTTATGCAACTGTTACCACTAAGGGGCAGGAACGCGCCAGCCTGAGCACCAGTTACTGGACTCCGCAAAACAAATGGCATTATATAGCGGCTATAAGTTTTATCAATTTCCCATCAGATTTTTATGGCATTGGCAATAATACACTAAGCATAAATAAAGATCGCCTGGGCCAGCAGCGCGTTAAACTTAATTTAGAGGCAGATAAGCGGTTAGGAAACTATATATATATAGGTGCTGTGGCCGGCGCCTTTGATTACCGTTTTGAAGATAAGATACCAGGTGGAATTTTTGACACCGACCCGCGTGTTGAAGGCCGTAACGGTGGCACAACTGCTTTTGCAGGCCCAAGTTTAATTTTAGATACCCGCAACAATAACACTTACACTACTAAAGGTTTAATTATAACCAGCTACTTCAATTTTATGAAAGGCACCTTTGCCAATAATAATTATGCGGGTGGTTTTTTTAATATCGAATACTCGCAGTTTATTTCTTTAAACAAGCGTTTTGTATTAGGACTGGATGTGCAAGATCAGAACTTAACGGGTGGGCAATCGCCTTTTTACTTGTTACCTGCCTTAGGAAGCGATGAAATTATGCGCGGATATTACAGTGGCCGTTACCGCGACCGAAACCTTATAGCAGGCCAAACAGAATTGCGCTACCGCATAAACGATCGTTTTGGTGTGGTTGGTTTTACCGGTACAGGAACTGTTTTCAATAAAACATTAAATCTTAGCGAATTGAAACCAAATTACGGTGGAGGATTGCGTTATTTCTTTGATGTAGAAAAAGGGCTGACTATCCGGTTAGACTACGGTATAGGAGAAAAGCCTGTTGGCGAGGCAAGACAAAGTGGCCTTTATTTAAGTTTGGGAGAGGCTTTCTGATTTGAAATTTGAAAATGCGCTAATTTGAAATTAATTAGCACAAAAGCCATTGCAAATATTCAAAATATTAAATCTTTATATCCTAATTTTAAAATCCTCTTTCAATTTACCCTTTTTAAAGAACACCAACCCTATCCAGAACAGATCGACGGTTATCGTCACGTCGGGATGCGCTTTAATTTCCTCCCATGCCTCTTTCATCCCTTCGCTCCAATAAATGTCGTCGAAAATTAATAGTGAATTTTCACACACTTTAGGCAGGCACCAATTAAAATAATCTAAGGTTGCTTGTTTTTGGTGATTACCATCTATAAAAACAAAGTCGAGTTGTGGCAGCTCGTTTATCAATACAGGCAATGTGTTATTGAAATTGCCTACAATGAGTTGAATGTTTTTGGCTCCTGCTTTATCAAATTCCTGCTGCGCTATTCCTGCTGTTTGCGGGCAACCCTCCATTGTATATACTTGCGCGTTTGGCGCGGCCCTTTGCAAATACAATGAGGTAATACCCAGGCAGGTACCCAGTTCAATAATGTTTCCTGGCTGCAGGTCTGCAACCAACCTATAAAGCAGCTGCGCCATTTTTGGCGGCTTAAGCGCACTCTTGGCAATCTGGCTTACTTTTTTCTGTTTGTTATTATTAACGTGCGAACCTGCACCCAGATCGGTAACGGTTATCTCCCTATCGTCATTTAGAAGTTGTTTTCTGAGGTTTTCAATTTCGACATACAACTTTTTAGGTTTAAAATCGTAAATTACTTTATCTACCAAACGGTAAACAAAAGGCGAATGCAAGCCATGCCTGGTTTTAGAGGTGAACCGGTGAATGAGATAATCTTTAGCAAATTGCCATCTGAGCATGGCGGTAAAATTAGGTAAAGGATCAATATTTTTATGAAATCTATCAATCCAACAGAAATAAATTATCTTATTAAATTATTGGACGATCCCGATAAGGAAATTTTTGAACATGTACACCATAAGCTTTTTAGCTTTGGCGGCGAGGCGGTTGTTGCGTTAGAATCGGCCTGGGAACAAGCGTTTGACCCTATTTTGCAGGAACGTATCGCAAACCTCGTGCACGAGATCCAATTAGATACGGTTAAGAACGACCTAAAGCTTTGGTACCAAAGCGGGAGTTTCGACCTGTTGCGCGGCGCACTGATCATCAATAAATATCAATACCCCGACCTGGACGATCAAAAGATAATTAACCAGATTGAAGCCATTAAACGCGACATATGGGTTTCTATGCAATATGAAAGCAGCCCTGTTGAGCAGGTTAAGCTGATAAATCACATATTTTATAATATTCACGGCTTTGGCGGTAACACCACTAATCACCAGGACCCGCAAAATAGTTACCTTAACCAGGTGCTGGAATCGCACAAAGGGAACCAGATCTCGCTGGCAATTATATATAGTGTAGTAGCACAAAAGCTGGATATTCCTATTTATGGCGTAAACCTGCCACAGCACTTTATAATGGCTTATGTTGATGAGAGTAAAGAAACCGAGTTTGAAAGCGGGGTACTCTTCTACATTAATGCCTTTAATAAAGGCCTTGTATTTGGCCGCCGGGATGTAGATATGTTTCTAAAACAACTGGGCGTAAAGCCCGATAAACAGTTTTATGAGCCATGCTCCAATGCCGACATTGTACGCAGGATATTGCGTAATCTCATTAGCGCTTATGAAAATACAGGATCTGTAGAAAAGGTGAATGAGTTGAATGAGTTGCTGGAAATAGTGTTGGAATGAGTGTTATGTACTATCAATCTTGTCATCCCGACCGTAGGGAGGGATCTTCGCTGGTTTATTAATAAGGCGTAGAAGATTCTCTCCATAGCCAAAGGATCGAAATGACAAAAACTTTATTACTTCACCCAACCATTATCCGCTAACCACCCATTAACCCAATCAAACCAATATTCTTTTGATTTTGGATTGTTTAGCCCAAAGCCATGGCCGCCTGCTTCGTAAACATGCATTTCGGCCTTTACGTGGTTTGTGGTTAAAGCGTCGTAAAACATAAGGGTGTTTTGGATAGGCACCACATCATCGTCCTGTGCATGAATAATTAGGGTTGGCGGGGTATCTTTGGTTACTTGCTTTTCATTCGAATAGTTCTTAATGCGCTCATCGGGTGCATTTTTATCCAACAAATTTTCTTTAGAGCCCTGATGTGCAAATGTGCCAAAGGTAATCACCGGGTAAAGCAGGATCATAAAATCGGGGCGAAGATTAATGTTGTCTGGATTAGGAATTACCAGTTTACTATAATGCGTACCCTCGGTAGATGCCAGATGACCACCTGCAGAAAAACCCATAATACCAACTCTTGCAGGATCAACTTTCCATTTAGCCGCATTTTGCCTCACCATTTGTATGGCCCGCTGTGCATCCTGTAAAGGGCCTATAGTTTTGTCAACCATGATCCTGTCGCTCGGCAAACGGTATTTAAGCACAAAGGCAGTAACCCCTATCTCGTTAAATTTTTCGGCTATCTTTTGCCCTTCTTTTACCATGGATAAGCCAGAATAGCCGCCGCCCGGGCAAATAACCACAGCAGCACCGTTTGCTTTACCTTCGGGCGGGAAAAACGGCAGCAATTGCGGCACGCTAACCAAACTCATAAAGTCGCCGTTCTCAAACTTTTCTTTATAATCAGCAGGTATAGGTTTGCTATTAGGCACACCGCCCGGGTATAAATTAATCGGATCTGCCTGTTGAGCAAAAGCAATAGTCGAGACTGTTGTCAGCATACATAGGGTTATTAGTGCTTTCATAATTCAGATTTATTTTCCGTGATCGCCGCCAAATTCCATCAGGTAAGCCTTTAAAAATTCATCGAGCTCTCCATCTAATACCGCCTGGGCGTTTGATGTTTCATGGCCGGTACGCAGGTCTTTAACCAGTTTGTAAGGATGCAACACATAATTACGGATCTGCGAACCCCATTCAATCTTTTTCTTGTTCCCTTCTATGGCGTTGGTTGTTTCCATACGCTTACGCAGCTCTGCTTCATATAACTGCGATTTTAATAAGCGCATGGCGTTATCCTTATTTTGCAATTGCGAGCGCGACTCCTGGTTTTTGATGATGATTCCTGATGGTTTGTGATATAAACGTACCGCTGTTTCTACTTTGTTCACGTTTTGGCCGCCAGCACCGCCAGACCTAAATGTTTCGAATTCTACATCTGCCGGGTTGATATCAATTTCTATCGTATCATCAACAAGCGGATAAACATATACAGAAGCGAACGAGGTATGGCGTTTGGCATTGGCATCAAACGGCGAGATACGCACCAGGCGGTGCACGCCATTTTCACCTTTTAAATAGCCATAAGCAAAATCACCTTCCAGTTGCAGCGTAACAGTTTTTACACCGGCAACATCACCTTCCTGGAAATCCTGCTCGGTTACTTTATAACCATTTTTTTCGCCCCACATAATGTACATGCGCATGAGCATACCTGCCCAGTCACAACTTTCTGTACCACCGGCGCCTGCCGTAATTTGAAGTACAGCGTTTAACTGATCTTCATCGGCCGAAAGCATATTCTTGAATTCCAGCTCTTCCATTGCTTTGATGGTTAGCAAAAACTGCTCACTCATTTCACCTTCGGCCGCATCGCCGCTTTGGAAAAATTCAAACAGCACGCCGGTATCGTCAACGGCAGAGGCAACTTTCTGATAAGCGTCTGTCCATACTTTTTTGGTTTTGATAGAAGTCAGCACTTTTTCTGCTTCTTTTGGATGGTCCCAAAAATTGGGCCCCAAGGTTATTTCCTGCTCAGCTTGTAGCTCAGCTAATTTCTTATCAATGTCAAAGATGCCTCCTCAGGGAAGCTGTTCTATCCCTCAAATCCTGAACTTGTTCTTTAGTCATGGCTCAAAGATAAGAAATTAGCATAAAGCAGAAACGTGGATGTGGACATGGTATTTCGTTAAATCTAATAAGATGAATTAGCTATCTTCAGGTTTGTATCCCATTCTCTGTACGAACTGCACATTTTTAGGCATATTATCTATCATCTATTTTGCACTTATCTGATACAAATGCGGCCACTTTTTACCGGTTACAAACAGGCGCTTTCCTTTTTCATCCCAAGCAATGCCATTAAGCACATCTGCACCCTGCTGGCGGGGCTGCGGGTATAGCGTGCTCATGTTTATCCTTTGCGTAACGGCTCCATTTTTAGGGTTTATCACTACTATGGTGTCGGTACCGTAAACATTCGCATAAATCTTCCCGTCTATATACTCCAGTTCATTGATCTGCTTAACCGGCCCCTTTTCGTCATAAACATCTATATGGCCAATGGCTTTATAAGTGTTTTTATCCAGGAACCAAATACGGTTACTGCTATCGTCCATATAGAGTTTAGTACCGTCAGAACACATACCCCAGCCTTCCAAGCCAACATTGTTAGTAAAGGTGGTTAGTAATTTAAAAGTATTAAGGTCGTAAACGTAACCGATACGCTCTGTCCAGGTAAGCTGGATTATTTTGTTGCCCACAATGGCAATCCCCTCCGCAAAAATTTTGGGGTTGTTGTTTACAATTTGTAATACTTTCCCATTGATGTTTGTTTTACGCAGGCTCGATTGGCCTTCAATGTCGGCAGCCCTGCCGCCATCGCTCTCGTAAAAAAATCCGTTCTGGTAAATAAGCCCCTCTGTGTAGCTGCTGGTATCATGAGGAAATATCTTGTCCACCTTATACGTAAGTTCCTGAGGTGCCCTGGGCGCAACTACAACAATATTTGTAGCAGCATCCTCGTCTTTGCCACCGCTGTAAACCTTAACAGTTAATGTTTTTACGCCTAACTTTAACGTATCGGTCTTTAACGTAACTGCCAAAGAATCTTTCTTTACTGCCAGGTGCGCAGAGTCTATTAGGTATACTACAGAATCTGGCTTAAGTTCCGCCGCATAACTTACCTTAACGGTAACACTAGTGCCCAATTTTACAGTGCTACCTGCATCGGGCGAAATGCTTACTTTGAACCCTCCGCTTTCGCCGGCTTTATCTTTACAACTACTTAAGGCTGCTGCGGCAATAAGAAAAAATATTTTATATAACTTCATGTTTATTGGTTTCAGGCTGTTGGCCAAAATGCATCTTCTATATGTTTTAACGTGTAACTGTCACCCTTGAATAATACGGATATGATATCGAACCGCACTTCGCCCTGGTGGTTCATGAGGTAAATATATTCGTCTGCGGCATCTGCCAGTAATTTTTGCTTACGGTCATCCACAAAATCTTCGGGCTGGCCGAAACCGGTACCTGAGCGCGCCTTTACCTCTGCAAAAACAATCACACCCTTTTTATAGGCTATCAGGTCTACCTCGAGGTTGCCATGCGTCCAGTTCTCATCCATTATTTCATAACCTAAACTTTCCAGGTGGGTTTTAGCTATATTTTCGCCGCGATGGCCAAGATCGTTATGGGTTGCCATTATTTTATGATCACCGAGCCTAAATAATCCGATATATGTTTTTCCACTTTTTTAAGCTGGATGTAGCGGGTCATTAATATTTCCTGGTCTTCCTGGCCTTCTGTAGTTTGCAGTTCTTTCCTTAAATTCTCGAGGATGATGCCTACCTTTTGCTGCTTTAGGTGGAAGATTGCTCCCAAAACAGTTGCCCGCATATTTTGCTGTTCATCGCTCACTAATATCTTGTGCATTTCGTACCAATTTTCACTCAGCGTATATTTTGTAGCAAGCATATCAACAGCAAGGTCTACGATCTGCTTATCGGGGTGGTGTATAAAAAACTGTTCCTCGGGCAATACACCATCTTCCACCTGTTGGCGATATATGTCAGTAAACTCCTTGCAGGGTGGGTATTCAAACGTAACATCACTTAATTCGGCAATCACAAACGGGCCGATGTAGGTGTTAGCGATACCGTCCCAGTCTATCATACGGTTGCCATACAACAGCAGTAAGCGCACTACCTCTTTCTCCTGCGAGATCCCGTTGTTGCGTTCTTTTTGCGACACCTGTTCAATCTCTGCCTGATTGCTACTTTCATAAGCCTCGATCCGCTGAGGCTGTTGGCCAGTTTTTTTAGCGCGGGCTACACGCATTTTATTAAGCTCGGTAAGCAGTACCCGCTCCTCAATTTGCATTTGGTGGCTGCATTCTCTTATAAACACCGAAGCTTTTATCGAATCGGGTATTTTAGCTATGCTTTCCACAACCTCACGGATCACCTCTGCCCTGCGCAGCGGGTCGATGCCGGCATCTTTTAATAAGATGCCCGTTTTATACAGTATAAAGTCTTTTTTATTATCTTCTATATACTGTTTAAATGCGCTGCTGCCAACTTTGCGAACGTAAGAATCGGGATCGTGGCCGTCGGGAAACAAAACCACTTTCACGTTAAGTCCTTCTTCTAAAATAAGGTCTAATCCCCGCAGTGATGCTTTGATTCCCGCCGCGTCGCCATCATATAAAATCGTGATGTTTTGCGTTAGCCTGCCGATTAACCGTATCTGTTCTACAGTTAATGATGTACCGGACGATGCCACCACGTTCTCTATCCCTGCCTGGTGCACCGAAAGCACATCGGCATAGCCTTCCACCAAGAAACAGTTATCCTGTTCACGAATTGCCTTTTTAGCAAAGTGCAACCCATAAAGCACGTTAGATTTATGGTAGATCTCGCTCTCTGGCGAGTTTACATATTTGGGTACATTTTTATCGCTTTTAAGCGTACGCCCGCCAAAGGCTATAACCCTGCCGGTAAAACTATGTATAGGGAACATTACCCGGCCGCGGTACCGGTCATATAAAGTGCCATTGTCGCGCTTTACAGATAAGCCGCTTTCTTCTAAAAATTCCTGCTGGTATCCAGCCTTTACTGCTTCGCCGGTAAAAGCTTCCCATTGGTCGGGCGAGTAGCCTAACTCAAACTTACGCATGGTTTCGGGCGAAAAGCCCCGCTCTTTAAAATAGCTTAAACCAATGGACTGCCCTTCTTCAGTTTCCCACATGCTTTTGGCAAAAAACTGTGCAGCGTAAGCAGAAACGATCATCAGGCTTTCGCGGCGGTTATCGGCTTCTTTATTTTCGGTAGTATCTATGGTTTCTTCAACATCAATACCATACTTTTTTGCCAGCCATTTTAACGCTTCAGGGTAGGTGAACTTCTCCAGCTCCATTAAAAAAGTAATGGCAGAACCACCTTTGCCTGACGAGAAATCTTTAAAGATCCCTTTAGCAGGCGATACCGTGAACGAAGGGGTTTTCTCATTTGCAAACGGCGACAAGCCAACGTAATTAGCGCCTCGTTTTTTCAATTGCACAAACTCACCAACTACCTCTACAATGTCGGTAGCTTCCATTATTTTATCAACAGTGAGTTTGGTGATCATACGTTTTGCAAAGATAAGCAGCGTGTGAAAAATCGTGTACTTTATTTACTCACATCGGCTCACTTCACGCTAATGTAAATTATAAAAATT
This sequence comes from Mucilaginibacter sp., assembly GCA_965277245.1. Taxonomy (GTDB): domain Bacteria; phylum Bacteroidota; class Bacteroidia; order Sphingobacteriales; family Sphingobacteriaceae; genus Mucilaginibacter. The sequence continues at coordinate 72,338 of OZ255719.1, read as the reverse complement.
AATATTGAAAAGCACAGGCCGACATGTGAATACTAAGAGCAATGCAATCGTCATTTAAATCGGTGTAATCACAAAATAAATCTGTGTGATCATTTTCGTATTTTTGCCGCTCACTATTTTCACACATGAGTAAGCGTATAAAGGTTAAAGCATTATTAGAAAGCACAGAAACAAACATTGAAGTTACGGTTAAGGGGTGGGTACGCACCTTTCGTAATAATCAGTTTATCGCTTTAAATGATGGTTCAACTAACAGCAATATCCAGATTGTGGTAGATTTTGAGAACACCGATGCTGGATTACTCAAACGCATTACTACAGGCGCGGCGCTTAGTGTAACAGGTATTTTGGTGGAATCCTTAGGCAAAGGTCAGAAGTTTGACATCAAAGCAACAGAGATTGAAGTTTTAGGCGATAGCGACCCGGAAAAGTACCCGCTGCAGCCAAAAAAACACAGCCTGGAATTTTTGCGTGAGATAGCACACCTGCGTTTTCGCACCAATACTTTTGGGGCCATATTTCGCGTGCGTAACAGCCTGGCATTCGCCGTACACCAATTTTTTCAGGAGCGTGGTTTTGTTTATCTGCATACACCTGTTATTACCCAATCTGACGCTGAGGGCGCTGGTGAGTCTTTCAAGGTTACTAATTTCGACCTTGACAAATTGCCACGTACAGATACAGGCGAAATAGATTATAAACAAGATTTTTTTGGGAAGGCGACAAATCTTACCGTTTCAGGGCAGCTGGAGGGCGAACTTGGCGCCATGGCCCTGAGCGATATTTATACGTTCGGGCCCACGTTCCGCGCCGAAAATTCTAATACAACCCGCCACCTTGCCGAGTTTTGGATGATAGAGCCGGAAATGGCATTTTATGACCTGAACGATAATATGGACCTGGCCGAGGCCTTGTTGAAATATGTGATCGCGTATACTTTAAAAAACAACGCAGAAGATATTGAATTCCTGACCCAGCGTTTGACCGAAGAAGAAAAGCAAAAGCCGCAAAACGAGCGTTCTGAAATGAGCTTGTTCGATAAGCTACAGTTTTGCCTCGACAATGAATTTCAGCGTTTAACCTATACCGAGGCAATTGATATTCTAAAGGATTCGACACCGAATAAAAAGAAAAAATTCCAATACCTAATAGAAGATTGGGGAGCCGATCTGCAATCTGAACATGAGCGTTACCTGGTAGAGAAACACTTTAAAAAACCGGTGATTTTAACCGATTACCCAAAAGCTATAAAGGCTTTTTATATGCGCCAAAACGAGCCCGATGCTAATGGCCGTGAAACCGTGCGGGCAATGGATATTTTGTTCCCCGGCATTGGTGAAATTGTTGGTGGCTCGCAGCGTGAGGAACGTTTAGATAAGCTGGAACAACGTATGGACGAGATGGGTATACCAAAAGAGGAGCTTTGGTGGTACCTGGATACCCGCCGATTTGGCGCATGCCCGCATGCAGGTTTCGGTTTAGGCTTCGAGCGGTTGGTATTGTTTGTTACCGGCATGGGTAACATCCGCGATGTGATACCTTTCCCAAGGTTCCCGAAGAACGCGGAGTTTTAGACCTCACCCAACCCTCACTGAAGGAGATGGCTTATACAGGGAACTAAGCAATTACATGCTATACAGATAACTGAAACTTAAACTACGAGACTGCCGCGCTATTGCCCGCAATGACAAAATTGGTATCTTAGTGTAAAAACTAAATGCTATGCTCAACACTCAAAATGTTCACGCCTTTATACCAACGTTAGATTTTGCAAAAGCTAAAGCTTTTTACGGCGAAACCCTGGGCCTAAAACAAGTATCAGAAAACCCTTATGCTATGGAGTTTGATGCAAACGGCACGTTGCTCCGTATTACGCTGGTACGGGAATTAAACCCACACCCGTTTACCGTGTTAGGCTGGGGAGTAACAAATATCGAAGATGAAATGCGGGAATTGGCCGGCAAAGGTGTCGTCTTCGAAAAGTTTGGACTGCCCGGCCAGAATGATAAGGGTGTATGGCAGGCAGATGAAACTACTAAGGTAGCGTGGTTTAAAGACCCCGACGGCAATTTATTATCGCTTGCAAGTTCGCCGGCGTATTGAAAAATCTAAATTGTCGTAATGGAAACTGGAACGGTGATAAACTCTTTCGGTGAAATCGTCGAATAATCGATAAAATCACTTTTCTTTCTTGTAGTTTTTATGCAGGATCAAAAACGCGGCACGTTCTTCTTTGTGAAACGGAATGTTCCAGTTGCCCTGGTAGCTTATCTTGGTTGGCAGCAGTACCCCATTAAACCTGTTGAGCTCTAAATTCATCTGCACGTTAAAATCAAAGAAGAGGTTGCTATATTTCATATCTATATAACGGCCCAGGATCTGGAAATTACGCATGTCAAAAATGGTAGTTATCTCTTTGATCATTACGTCGCCATCGGCAGTGCTGGGCTTGCGGATAACCTTAAAACGGTAAACTGGTATAGAATCTAAATAAGTGCCGCGCGAAAACTGGTAGTAATAGTACTGGCGCAAATCTTTCGAGAAAATTTCGGTCTTCCCGCTAATGAAAGGTATACCGCTAACCCGATGGCCGGGTAGAAATACCAGGGTTTTCAGTTTATCTTTATAGGTCTCGTTCTTACCGCCGCCCGGCAAACCTTCGGGCGCAATGAAATCAGAGTTGTAAGCATTCTGGAAAATATAGTCAAACATTTCTACGGTATATAATTGGTATTTACCGTTTTTCTTATAAATATTACCACTGTCGCGTTTGGCAATTATATCAATAAAATGTTTGCCGTTCCTGTCGCCGTGATGCAGTTTGCGGTAGATCTTTCCTTCTATCTTATTCTTTTTATCGAAGGTATAAATGCGGTTCTCGGCATTAAAGTCGTAGCCTTTCATGTTATGAAACGCTTTGTAAAAACTGGTATCGGCCAGTACGGCATCTATAAAATCCTGCGCGTTTAGCTTATGCGATCTGATGTTTACAACGGCGGTATCTATCACGACGGACTTTAGCGTATCAGGGTCAAAACGCTGTATCTTTTGCGCATTTGCATACAAAACCGCCACCACTAACAGTGCAAAAAATAAAAAAAATCTCTTCATGAGTTATTAGTTACCCAATTGCTTTAAAGCGATGTAAGCCATTAAGCCGGTACTGCCTAACAATGACGACTCTTCAACATCAAACGTTGGCGTATGAACAGATGAAGTAATTCCGCGGCTTTCATTACGGGTACCCAAACGGTAAAAACAGCTATCTGCAACCTGCGAATAGTAGGCAAAATCTTCTGCGGCCATCCAGATATCCAGGTCGAGCACGTTCTCTGCTCCTAAATATTCTTCGGCATACTGCCTCACTTTAGCGGTAAGCTTCTCTTCGTTGATCAGGAACGGGTATCCCTTTCTAATCTCGAATTCGCATTTAGCACCCATACTTTCACATAAGCCTTCGGCCATTTTTTTAATGCGGATATGGGCTTCATCGCGCCATTTTTCGTCCATGGTACGGAAAGTGCCCTCCAGGTAAACTTCATTAGGGATCACATTGGTCGCACCGTTTGCTATCACCTTCCCGAACGACAAAACGGAGGGATTTTTGGGGTCTGCAAAACGGCTCACTACCTGCTGCAACGCCACCAGCATATGCGCTGTAATAATTACCGGGTCTATATTCTGTTGCGGCTGCGCGCCGTGGCCGCCTTTGCCTATCACTCTAACGTAGATTTCGTCGGTAGATGCCATGTATTTACCTGCCCGAAAACCTACTTTACCGGCATCAATAAAAGGCATTACATGCTGGCCTATCACTGCCTGCGGTTTAGGATTTTCCAGCACGCCTTGCTGTATCATCAAGTTAGCGCCGCCGGGTAATTTCTCTTCCGCCGGTTGAAATATCAGTTTTACAGTCCCTCCAAAATCACCCTTCATTTGCGTAAGAATGGTAGCAGTACCTAACAATGATGATGTGTGCGCATCATGCCCGCAAGCATGCATTACGCCGGGGTTTAACGATTTGTAGTCAACATCATTAGCTTCCAGTATGGGCAGGGCATCCATATCGGCACGTAAAGCCACAACCTTGTCTGATGGTTTATTGCCCTTTATCAAACCCACCAGGCCATTATCGGCCATACGCTCGTAAGGGATGCCCAGTTCATCGAGTTTTGAGGCCACAAATGCCGAGGTTTTTACTTCATGAAAAGAAAGCTCGGGGTTAGCATGCAAATGGCGGCGATTGCCCACCACATCTTTAAAAATACTTTCGGCGTGCTGTTGTATACGTTCTTTAATCATTTATTTTGTGTATCTGTATCCAGTTTTGGAGGATTAATTCTTTCTGATATGATAAAGGTAAGCGGAAACCAGGCTTTTACATCGCGTGCCATTTTAGAAGCCTCGAGCCTTGAGCGAAAATCGCCGACCTTAACTTTAAAATTGGGTTCGCTGTAAGAAATATAAGTACGTGTATCAGGATAACTTTCCTGAAACCGGGATTGTGCCTTAAACGCCTCCGTACGGTTAGAGCCTGTGTAGATCTGCACCCTGTACCCGTTTGACGAATATCCGCCCCCTACACCGGCAGACCTTGCAGACTTACCAAATTTATGTGCAATAAGTGAATCTACGCGCGGGTCTTTTATAACTTCTACCTTCCCCCGGGTTTGCGCAAAAGCGTGGACAGCGCACAACATAAAAAAAAAGCAGCGTCCGGAGACCTGCAAAATTTTGACAATGTGTTTTTTTAATTTCTGCATTTGTAAATACGCATTTACACCGAAAATTAATTTGCAATTACAATTTTCGGGTGTCATACTGAAGATACTCGAAGTATTGCGGGCAGGCCACTGGGCCATGCTTCGAGTATCTTCAGCATGACACCCTTTTGCTACGCTCTATCAGTACGAGATTGCTTTCCGCTTCGCAATGCAATTTTCTAACTCGCTCTGTTCGGCGAGGGTTGGGAAAGATCAATTCTGCCCCACTCCGTGGCAGTTCTTATACTTTTTACCACTACCACAGGGGCAAGGGTCATTACGGCCGATCTTTGGATCAACACGTACCGGCATTGCCTTTGGCGCCTGCATTTCGGGGAAGTCGGCCAGACCCACGTTGCCCGAATCACTAACCAGCTCGGCTTTGGAGGTGCGCATTTTGCGCATATCCGTTTTTGGCTGCGGCCTCGCCTCCTGAACTTCATCAGGCGCCTGCTCATTGGGTATCCCCCCGCGGAACAGGAAGCTCACGATCTCTTTATTTACATTGGCCAGCATAGCACGAAACAATTCAAATGCTTCAAATTTGTAAACCAATAGCGGGTCCTTCTGTTCATAAACCGCGTTCTGTACAGATTGCTTAAGCTCATCCATTTCGCGCAGATGCTCTTTCCAGGCATCGTCTATGAGCGAAAGTGTTACATTCTTTTCAAAAGACTTAAACACTTCTATACCCTTATTTTCAATGGCCTTTTGTAAAGGCACTGCAACCTGTATGCCATGTACCCCATCTGTAAACGGCACAACAATGTTTTCTATGTATTTGCCCCGCGTATCGTAAACATCTTTAAGTACGGGGTAAGCCTGCTGTGCAATGGCTTCCTGCTTGCGCTTGTAAAAGTCGGTCACATCTGCAAAGGCATCGTCGGTTAAAGTTGCCACGTTAGAGCCGGTGAATTGCGACGGGTCCATCTCTATATCTACAGAAAATAACCTGATCATTTCCAGTTGGAAACCTTCGTAATTATTGCTGTCTTTATATTCGGTAACTACATCCTCAACAACATCAAAAATGGTGTTGCTCAGGTCTACATCTAAACGCTCGCCAAACAAGGCGTTTTTGCGTTTGGTGTAAATAACGGTACGTTGCGAGTTCATTACATCATCAAACTCCAATAATCGTTTACGGATGCCGAAGTTATTCTCCTCTACCTTTTTCTGCGCGCGCTCTATTGATTTAGTGATCATAGAATGCTGGATAACCTCGCCCTCCTCAATACCCATGCGCACCATTAGGTTAGAGATGCGCTCCGAACCAAATAAACGCATCAGGTTATCTTCAAGCGAGACAAAGAACTGCGATGTACCCGGATCACCCTGGCGGCCCGAACGGCCACGTAACTGCCTGTCCACCCGGCGCGACTCATGGCGCTCTGTACCTACAATGGCTAAGCCGCCGGCCTCTTTAACACCCTCGCCTAATTTTATATCGGTACCACGGCCTGCCATATTGGTGGCAATGGTTACTGTACCTGCTTTACCTGCTTCGGCCACCACATCAGCTTCTTTCTGGTGCATTTTGGCGTTTAATACGTTATGTTTTATGCCACGCAATTTCAGCATGCGGCTTAACAGTTCAGATATTTCTACCGATGTTGTACCAACCAGTACCGGCCTGCCGGCTTTTGTTAACGCTACAATTTCATCTGCAACGGCATTGTACTTCTCGCGGATGGTACGGTACACTAAATCCTGGCGGTCATCACGCTGCGCATTTTGGTTGGTGGGTATCTCAACCACATCCAGTTTATATATTTCCCAAAGTTCACCTGCTTCTGTAACGGCAGTACCCGTCATACCGCAAAGCTTGTGGTACATACGGAAGTAATTTTGCAGCGTTACCGTAGCAAACGTCTGCGTAGCATCTTCTACCTTTACATTTTCTTTAGCTTCAATTGCCTGGTGCAACCCATCTGAATAACGGCGGCCATCCAGCACCCGGCCTGTTTGCTCATCTACAATCTTTACCTTGCCTTCATCAAGAATGTACTCTGTATCCTTTTCAAATAAAGTGTAAGCCTTTAACAACTGGTTGATTGAATGAATACGTTCGGATTTAATAGAAAAATCGCGCATTAGTTCATCCTTACGGCTAACTTTTTCTTCGTTGCTTAAGGTCGATTTCTCGATCTCAGCTATCTCGCTGCCAACATCGGGCATTACAAAAAAGTGCGGGTCTTCACCCGAAGCAGTTATCAGTTCTATCCCTTTTTCGGTTAATTCAACCGAATTATTTTTTTCATCTATAAAGAAAAACAGCTCTGCATCAACCTTAGGCATCTCTTTACCCTGGTCTTGCATATAATAATTTTCAGTTTTTTGCAATAGCGATTTATTGGCGCCTTCGCTCAGAAACTTAATGAGCGCCTTACTCTTTGGCAAACCCCGGTGCGCGCGTAGTAACGCCAAACCGCCCTCATCTGTACCTGTCTTACCGTCGTTAATTTGTTTTTTAGCTTCGTTAAGGGCCGTATTCACATACGATTTTTGAGCATCAACCAAGCGCTGGATGCGCGGTTTCAGTTCATAAAATTCGTGTTCATCACCTTTAGGTATCGGGCCCGAGATAATGAGCGGCGTACGGGCATCATCTACCAGAACGGAATCTACCTCATCTACCATGGCAAAGTGCAGCTTACGCTGTACCAGTTCTTCTGGTGTGCGGGTCATATTATCGCGCAGGTAATCAAACCCGAATTCGTTATTGGTACCAAAGGTAATATCGGCTGCGTAAGCATTGCGGCGCTCCTCGCTGCTTGGCTCGTGCTTATCAATACAATCAACCGTTAACCCGTGGAATTCGTATAAAGGGCCCATCCACTCAGAGTCACGGCGTGCCAGGTAATCGTTCACAGTAACAATGTGCACACCCTGGCCTGCAAGCGCGTTAAGGTAAGCAGGCAGCGTAGCCACCAAAGTTTTACCTTCGCCCGTAGCCATTTCGGCTATTTTACCCTGGTGTAATACTACACCACCAAAAAGCTGCACATCATAATGAACCATTTCCCAGGTAACCTCATTGCCGGCGGCAAGCCAGGTATTACTATGGTAAGCTTTATCGCCTTTTATTACCACATTGCTCTTTTTAGCGGCCAGTTCGCGGTCGCTATCCCAAGCGGTAACTTCTAAGGTTTTATTGTTTTTTAACCGGTTTGCTGTTTCTTTAACAACAGCAAAAGCCTCGGGTAGGATGCCCATCAAAATATCTTCTAAAGCCTTGTTGCGGTCTTTCTCCAGTTTATCTATACGGGTGTATAGGTCTACTTTAGCTTCTACGGCAAGGTCAGGACTTTCGGCTTCTGTTTTTGCTGACGCGATGTCAATATCAATAGCTTCGAGGCCTTGCTTTATAATTTCCTTAAACTCCAGCGTTTTGTTGCGCAGCTCATCATTGCTGATGTTTTCCAATTTGGAATATTCTGCTTTTATTTTCTCAACTAAGGGTTGTATGCTTTTTAAGTCCCTCTCCGATTTATTACCGAAAAGTTTACTGATAAATCCTAACATGCTATGCTTATAAATATAATGCCCACCAACTCAACAATTGCGCCACGCAGCTACAAAAGCCATTATGGCAGGTAAAGTTACGGATTTTATTTTAGTTGGGAGTTTGTGGGTTCCGGATTGCGAGTTGTGAGTTACGAGTTTTCAGTAATTTCATTTTAATAATATAACGAAAACCGGCAACTGAAAACCTGGCACTGAAAACCCTCTTAAATATTTATCTTCGCAGCTATGAATATCTTGCTTATCGGCAACGGCGGGCGCGAATGCGCATTTGCATGGAAACTTACACAAAGCCCTTTATGCGAACAACTTTTTATAGCCCCTGGTAACCCGGGCACGGCAGATTACGGCAAAAATGTTGATCTGAAAGTGACTGATTTTGAAGGAATAAAAACCTTTTGTCTTGTTAATGCCATAAACATGGTGATCGTGGGGCCGGAAGAGCCGCTGGTAAAAGGCATTCATGATTTCTTTTTAGCCGATGAGCAGATAAAGCATATCCCCGTTATAGGCCCGCAGCGGGAGGCGGCCCAATTAGAGGGCAGTAAAGATTATTCCAAACAGTTTATGAACCGGCATAATATCCCAACAGCTGCTTCCGAAACTTTTACCCGCGAAACTTTGCAAAACGGGCTTAGTTATGTGGCTACCCTGGGTTTTCCTGTGGTATTGAAGGCCGATGGGCTGGCGGGCGGCAAGGGTGTGCTCATCTGTTTAACATTGCAGGAAGCACAGATAGAACTGGTAGAAATGCTTACCAATGCCAAATTTGGCGCTGCCAGCGAGAAAGTTGTTGTAGAAGAATTTTTACAGGGTATAGAATTATCTGTCTTTGTATTAACAGATGGCATTAATTATAAAGTATTACCCGAAGCCAAAGACTATAAGCGAATTGGCGAAGGCGACACCGGGTTAAACACCGGCGGCATGGGCTCTGTTTCTCCTGTGCCCTTTGCAGATGAGGCCTTTATGCAAAAGGTGCACCAGCGGGTAATAATGCGTACGATTGAAGGATTAAAACAGGACAACATCGCTTATAAAGGTTTCATTTTTATCGGGTTAATGAATTGCAATGGCGAGCCGTATGTAATAGAATATAACTGCCGCATGGGCGACCCGGAAACTGAAAGTGTGCTGCCCAGAATAGATTCTGATCTGGTAGACTTGCTTAAAGGAGTTGCAGAAGGTAACCTCGACACCAGGGAATTAAAAATATCTGATAAAGTTACAGCTACTGTAATGTGCGTTGCCGGGGGCTACCCGGGTGAATACCTGAAAGACCGTACAATCAGCGGGATTGAGAATGTTCGCGGCTCCCTGGTTTTCCAGGCTGGTACCTATGCCGATGGTGGGGAAATAAAAACATCGGGCGGCCGTGTGCTTGCTATCACTTCTTTACAGAATGACATGTTTACCGCTTTACAACAAGCCACCCTTGATGCCAGCCGGATTTATTATGATGGCAAGTATTTCAGAAAAGATATCGGCTTCGATCTGCTGTAGTCCCACCCAAACCCTCCCCGGGATGGAGGGCTTTAAGAACTTGTCGTTGCAAGGTACGAAGCAGTCGCGTAGCTTGTATTGCCGACATACTTGCGAGGAGATTGCCACGCTATCGCTCGCAATGACAAGATTTTTATAACAACAAAGCCTCATGGATCACGAAGCTTTGTTGTTATCTTCCTCTCCTTCGGAGAGGGCCGGGCCGGGGTGAGGCTAATTACTCCGCTTTACTATTCTTCTTGTTATTTAATACCTCGTTCAATTTATTTACCAGGTCTTCGCCACGCAGGTTTTTACCGATAATCTTCCCGTTGGGGTCTAAAAGGAAATTTTGGGGTATTGCCTGTACGCCGTAAAGTTGAGCTGCTTCGCTGTTCCAGAATTTAAGATCTGATATATGCGTCCAGGTAAGGTTGTCTTTATGTATAGCTTTCATCCATTTATCTTTTGCGTTAGGCCTGTCTAACGACACACTCAGGATGGTAAAATTCTTGTCTTTATATTGGTTAAAAGCTTTTACAACGTTAGGGTTTTCCTGGCGGCAGGGGCCGCACCATGATGCCCAAAAATCGACCAGTAAATATTTGCCTCGAAAAGCCGATAATGATACCATTTTGCCGCTGGTATCGGCCATAGCAAACTCTGGTGCAATTTTACCCATTGCCACACCCTTTAATTTTTCGAGTTGTGCAGCATAACCCTTTCCTGAGGTACTATTCTGCAACTCCAGCGACAATTTGTGGAACAACGGTTCTACATCAACATAATCTGCACTGTAAGTGTAACTCCTTAGCGCGGTAAGGCTAACGAGTGAATTCGGGTTATCTATAATGAACTGCCTGGTTATTGCGTTTTCTTGCTTGTCTAACGCTTTCTCTTGCGCCGTAATATTTTTCTTAAATGCCTCAGACCCCTGCATATCAGGGCTTGCGGCCTTTTCTTTAGCTTCCAATGCGTTGTACCCGTCATAAACCGGCTTCAACGCCGCTTTGTATGCAGCGCTTTCTTCGTTTATTTTGGTACCCGTTATTGTAGCACGGATGGCAGAGTCGGGGCTGTTTACCATGGTTATACCCTTATCTACATATATTGAAGCATAATCTAACGGCCTATGGATACCATCGCCTTTTGCATTGATATAGATAGCGCCTTGAGTAGGCTCTGCAACGATACCGGTAAACTCAAAAGCGCCGTTAACCAACACTGTAGAATCTGTTATGCTCTTATCACCCGCGCGGTAGCTGAGGTAAGCCTTTGCCGGGGCATTACCATTGCCAATTTTACCTTTAACGGTAAAGTTATTTGTTTGTGCCAGGCCAACCGCCGGTAAAGCGATCATTAGGGTAAATAAGATTTTTTTTGTCATTTGCTTGTGTTTAACTAAGCTCAAATATAGATAAATACAGGGCTGCATTGGTGATAAATCCTTATTCTCCTTTTTTTGCCGGCAGGGGAGCAAATATTTCATGTAATTTATTCTTCAGATCCTCGCCGCGCAGGTTTTTTGCTATGATCTTACCTTTAGGGTCTATCAAATAATTTTGTGGTATCGACCGTACAAAATAAAGTTCCGCAGCGTCGTTGTTCCAGAATTTAAGGTCAGATACCTGCGTCCAGTTTAGCCCATCGCTTTTAACAGCTTGCTGCCAGGCATCCTTAGCTCCTGGGCGATCTAATGACACGCCCAATATGGTGAAATTCTTGTCTTTATATTCGTTATATGCCTTTACCACGTTAGGGTTTTCCTGGCGGCACGGGCCGCACCATGAAGCCCAGAAATCTATCAACACATATTTTCCGCGGAACGACGATAGCCTGATCAGCTTTCCATCTGCATCGGGCTGGGCAAAATCCGGGGCTATAACGCCAATAGCAGTTACCTTCAATTCATCAATGGCCGAACGCAATTTTTTTCCGGCTTCCATAGCCTTGAGCGACGGATCTAATGAATTGTACAATGGCTCTATAACCAACGGATCTGCGGCGGGGCCACCGAGCGAACTTAACGCCAGCAAACTCAGATAACTATTTGGATTGGCCTGGATAAATGTTTTCAAAATACCCTCCTGTTCAAACTGCAATGCCTTAAACCGATTCTGCATCTCGTTCTGGAAATCCGGCGATTGCTGTTTTGCAAGCGGGGCACGCTGCGCTTCTGCCTGAATTTGCCTGGCTTTATCCATAACCGGCGTTATTTTTGCCATTAACCGCAAATTATCGTCGTTTATTTGCGACCCTGTGATCTTTGCTTTGGCAACCGAGTCTAAAGCATTCATCGTAATTGTGCCATATTCCAGGTAAAATCTTAAAACATCGGCATTAGTTTGATCAAGCTTTTGCAGGCCAACACCTTTGTGATCTAATACCAGCGTCGCGTTAACCGGGAACAGGATGCTCCCCGTAATTTCAAAACCTCCTAAACTTATGGTGGCTGAATCTACAACCTGGTTAGCCCCAAGATTATAAAATAAGTAAGCCTTAGCAGGCGGAACAGCGTTTGCAATTTTTGCTTTTACCGTAAAGGTTTGCGGCGCTTGCGCAAACACCAAAGCCGGCGAAATTATGATGATGTATAGAAATATCTTTCTCATTAACAATTTATTGGTGAAGAATATCAAACGTATAAAAAATAAAAGCCGTATAGTTTAACTTAGTTTTTGGTAGGTGCGCCACCAAAGGTCGGGCATTTCGCCTGCTACTGCCGTTTGGTAATCTTCATAACTGCATGGCACCAAATGGTGGCGTTCGTTTGCCGAGCCGCCTGTTGGGTACGGTACCTGCATCCACCACCGGTCGCTTTTTTTACTTTTTACAAAAACCAGTTCGTGCTCTTCGTGCCTTAAAGTGGTTTTATAGATCAAATAATGCTCCCGCGGCGAAAGCGGAAAATCTTTTTTACGGTTATAGAAACCTTCTATAAAATACCAGATCATTTGTGCCAGCAACATGGCGGTTTGGCCATTTATATCTTTAGTAGGGTTAAATTCGTAAAAGCCTATTGATGTTAGTTTGTCATTAAACCCTGCATACCTGCAAAGCTGGCACGCTTCTTCACCATAAAATCCATTGGGAGAAGCATTGCCGTTGCCACCAGCATCTGAGGCACGAATTGCCCCTATATCGAAACTTAACATACGGGCATTACGGATCACGGGTTCGGCAACGGCTATATTTCCGCTTAATTCGCCCAAACGGTGTACATCAAATAGCAGCTTATCCATAACCCGTAAACTTTCCTGGCTGGTAAAATAAGTTTGGTAACCAAGGTTGCTAAAATTAAAAAGGTAATTAGGCTCATGAAGCAATATCTTGCTTAAAAACGACGTAGAAGTTGTTTCCGAAACATCGAGCTCAAAATCGTCATCTATATCAAAATTTTTATCGATAACAACCAGGTCTACCTTTAATTCCAGATCTTCATAGGCCATGTATTGGGCGTAGGTGAGGTCCTGGCCGCCACCTATAATAACGGGTAAAATGCCTGCGCGTATCAGCTCGTTAACAACAGTTTTTAAGGCAATATAAGTGTCCTTTATAGTTTCGCCCCTGCGGATATTACCAAGATCGGCAATGCGGCTTATATATAAACCCTCGTAAAGTGTGTACAATTTTTCGCGCACAACGTCGGGAGCCATGGCACAGCCTTCGTTGTTTACAGCATTTCTGTCTTCTAAAACGCCTATTAGTGCTATGTCAAAGCTGTTACCTTCCATATCCGGCAGCTGCGCAGTATAAGTACTTATCTTGCTGCCCAGCTGCCCTGCATTAAAGCCGGTTGCGGGCGTTATGCTGCTAAGATCAACGGGCGACAGAAAATCGGATAAAGACATATCGGGATCGTGGAAAGTCCAAATATCAATTTAATTCAATTAATTTGCATGGTTTTCTGAAAAATTGCAAGTATGATACTCGTTACCGGTGCAACAGGTTTTTTGGGCGCGCAACTGGTTAAACAGCTTGTTACGGATGGCATCGCGTTAAGATGTATCCGCCGAAACACATCAATTGTTCCCGAACTGCTTAAACCTTATGACTCACTCATTGAATGGGTTGAAGCCGACATTTGCAACCTATTCCCGCTAGAAGACGCTATGACAGGTGTAACACAAGTTTACCACTGTGCCGCCTGGGTATCTTTTAAACAAGCAGATAAGGGGCCGATGATAGGCACCAATGTAAATGGCACCGCTAATGTTGTAAATGCTTGCTTAACAACACAGGCCCGGCTGGTGCATGTAAGTTCTGTGGCTGCAATAGGCACTGCCAAACCCGGCGAACTTATTACCGAAAAAAATTACATAGAAGATACGCCGGTAAATAACGTATACGCTATTTCTAAACTGGAGAGTGAAATGGAGGTATGGCGGGGCATTGCAGAAGGCCTGGACGCTGTAATAGTTAATCCCTCTATAATTATCGGTGCAAACGCAGGAAGTGAGGGGAGTGGCAAAATATTTGAAACCGTACGCCGCGGCCTTAATTACTATACTGGTGGCAGCTGCGGTTTTGTTGACGTAGAAGATGTGGCCAACTGCATGATTGCGTTGATGAATTCTGATATTACCGCCGAACGTTTTATAATAAGTGCAGAGAACCGCGATTTTAAGGAGTTTTTGGCAACTATTGCAAACAAGTTTGGTGTAAATGCGCCCATGCGCAAAGCCGAGCCGTGGATGATGGAAGTTGCATGGCGTGGCGCATCTTTTTTTGGGGCGCTAACCAGCCAAGAGCCTGCCCTGGATAAAATAGCGGCGCAGGCGGCCTGTGTTACCCAGAATTATGGCACCGCTAAACTAGAAACTGCCATAAGGTTTAAGTTTAAGCCGGTTAACGAAACTATTGATGAGATAGTGACAGTTTTAAAACCATAAAATCTTATGTTACTTCAATCCTTTATTTATTAGTGATCTACAGCCATCGTAAATATGAGAACCTTCCTAACTTTATCAATACTTTTGATACTGATTGCCATTAACAGCCTTGCGCAAAGCCTTAGTAAACAAGACATCATTCAAAAGGCGATTGAGGATGCAAAATTGTTTAAACTGAATAACGTAGATCTTGCAAGGTTTAGAAAAGACCGTAATTATTATCGCACACGGCTTTCGAGGCCTTCGCTGAGACCAGATCGCACAGAAATACTAAAATTCGGGGCAGGTCGGGACACAGTTGATTATAACGCTGACTTTTTGAACCTTCAAAAAAAACTACTGCCGATCCACATTGTTATATGATGCTTATGTTAAATATTTCAGAGCCAGGCCATATGAGCAAACCTGTGCGAGGCGTACAACGGGTCATTGTGTTCTTATTGGCGTATCATAGCTACTGGTGGCTACGTAATTACCGGAATAGTTGTTGTAATAGTCGCTATTTCAAAAATAGACATCCATTACCCTGCAATAGAATAGAGTGCTCTCAAAATGAAGCTTTTTAACTTGGCCAGCGTCATTTTAATTTTGCATTTTTGCCGTAAAGCGGGTATTATATATGAGCCAATACTATATCATTGATTTCGACAGCACCTTTACACAGGTTGAGGCGCTCGATGAACTGGCCCGAATCTCACTTAAAGACCGCCCGGATCGTGAACTGATCTACAAAAAAATAGAAGACCTTACCAACGCATCTATGGAAGGGCGCTTGTCTTTTACCGACAGCCTGGAGCAACGTGTAAAACTACTTGAAGCAACCCGCGATGACCTAAAACAACTTGTAAGGCATTTGCGCAAAAAAGTGTCGACCTCGTTTTCACGCAATAGCGTTTTCTTTAAAAAACACCAGGACGAGGTTTTGATCGTGTCGGGGGGATTTAAGGAGTTTATTATTCCGGTAGTGACCGAGTATCATATTAAAAAAGAAAATATTTATGCCAACACTTTTCTTTTTGATGAACAGGATAACATTATCGGGTATGACCGCACAAACCCGCTTTCGCAGGAAGGAGGCAAGGTTAAGCTGTTAAAAGAGCTTGACCTGCAGGGCGATATTTTTGGGATAGGCGATGGTTACTCGGATTTCCAATTAAAGGAATCGGGCATGATCAAGAAATTTTTTGCGTATACGGAAAATATCGAACGTAAATCTGTTACCGAAAAGGCCGACTACATTACCCCGAGTTTCGACGAATTTCTATACATCAACAGGTTACCCAGGGCTATTTCTTACCCCAAGAACAGGATCAAGTGCCTCATAACCGGTAATGTTGACGAAGATGCTATTGCCCAGATGCAAAAAGAAGGTTATAACATCCGCCAGAAAGATAAGGTAGAAGATGAATATTTGGGAGAAGCAGGTATTTTGCTTTGCAGTGAAGACACACAACCCACACCCCAACAGTTAGCCAACGCCCCGCGTTTAAAGGTAATAGGCTGCCTCGGCAAAGTGGCAAGCCGTAAGCTTGCTGATGCAGCCTGCGAAAACGGCGTAATTATATTTGACGATCCAAAAGACAACCCCCGTAATTGCGATTTTATACCTAAACGGGTAATTTCTTTCATGAACGAGGGCAGAACGCACACCAGTTGCAACTTTCCCGACTTGCAGCCGCCACGAAGCAATAACGCGCACCGCCTAATACATATTCACAAAAATATACCGGGAATCCTGGCTAAAATAAACGAGGTTTTTGCTGCTCATAATATTAATATAGTAGGCGAATTTTTGGTTACAAACCCGCAAATAGGTTATGTAATTACTGATGTTGATGCGGGTTACGATACCGAAGTTTTGGAGATGTTAAAAGCTATCCCGCAAACCATAAAATTCAGGCTGCTGTACTAATTTGAGCGAGTGGCTTAATGAGTTTTTAAATCGCATCTAATCTTCTTCTATCCCAAGCGGAATAACCAATACAGGTATTGTTGATGTACGGATCACATCCTCGGCAACGCTGCCCATAAATAAACGGTCGATACCTGAACGGCTGTGTGTGCCAATCACGATCAGATCGGCGGCAAACTCTTTGCTGCAATTTAAGATTCCATCGGCTGTCGATCCAAACTCTGTGAAGTGGGTAACCAGCAATTCCCCTGCATAATGCTTAATAGTACGGTCAATTATATTTTCCGACATTTCATTCTGGATATCCATTACCTCCATACCGTTAATATCTGCCCCGCCTTGCAGCGGCATGCCCATGGTAGTATCTGTAACCGGGGGCGCTAAAAATGCAGGTTCTATAATATGTACCAGCCCAACATGTGCATTAAAACTTTTTGCCAGGCCAAACCCTATTTTTGCAGCATGCTCCGCGTACTTACTGTTGTCTACCCCAATTAGTATCTTCTTGAAAGTTGTCATCGTATCCTGGTTTAATTTAGTTAGAACAGTTGAGACGAAATATGTTTTTGATTGCCGTTATATAAACCCCAGCATTTTAATACTTGCCAAAACGCCTGTGCCAAAAAGTGCTGTCGTATTTTGCAGCTTTGCTATGCTGTGTTGTATAAATTCCCGAGTCGCCGCTAAACAGGTAAGCAATAACGCAGGCTAAGCCAAAAAGCAACGCATGTTCGCCACCAAAAAGCTCGATCCCCATCAGTGTACACGCCAGCGGCGTATTGGTAGCCCCTGCAAAAACGGCAATAAAACCAAGTGCGGCAAACAGGTTTACGGGAGCATTAAGCATTTCGGCCAGGGTATTGCCAAGTGTAGCACCAATATAAAATAACGGTGTTACCTCGCCACCTTTAAACCCTGTACCTAAGGTTATTGCTGTATAAACCAATTTCCATAACCAACTGAAAACATCGGCTCCGCCGTGTTGAAACGCCGATACGATAGTTACAGCGCCAGTATGCTCTGCATCTACACCTAAGCTTAAATAATCCGGTTTGCCGATAATTAAGGTTAGCGCAATAATAATTAGCCCACCGCAAACAGGAATCAGCCAGTCGGTTTTAACAAACTTGCCCGCAATGCGTTTAACTGCATGTGTTGCATTTGCAAAAAAGAAACTTGCCACGCCGAATATAACTGAGGCAAGTATTACTTTTAATACCAGGAGCATGCTAATCGGTAAATAATGAATGTAATAAGCTGTGCCAGTTTGTGCTATATCTATATGATATGCGGTGTGGTGGATTCCCCATAGGGCTACGGTGGCATCGGCGCTAAAACCCGCTATAATGCACGGCAGCAAGGCTGTATAATTTATCCTCCCGATGGTAATTACCTCCAGCGCGAAAATAGCGCCTGTGAGCGGCGTGCCGAAAACAGCGCCAAAGCCTGCGGCCACACCTGCCATTAAAAGCACCTTTCTTTGGGCAGTTGTAAGTTTAAACAGATCGGTAAAATAATGTGCTATGCTGCCGCCTATTTGCACTGCCGTACCCTCGCGCCCTGCCGAGCCTCCAAATAGATGCGTTATAACGGTGCTGAACAAAATAAGCGGGGCCATACGCTTTGGCACCCCTGCGCCGGGTTCATGTATCTCGTCGATAATTAAATTGTTGCCCCGCTCGGCAGATTTACCCCAGAGTTTGTACGATAAGTGGATAACCACCCCGGCTGACGGCAATAAATAAAGCAGCCATGGGTGCGCAAAGCGATAATGTATAGCCAGGTTTAACAGCCATAAAAAAAAGGCCACTACACTGCCTATAATTATAGCCACAGGTACCACGATCGCGACCCAGCGCAAAACATAAAAAAGAATAGAAAACTGTACGGAAAAGAATTTTTTTAACATAAACCTACATGCAAATAATAAAACTTATTTGGGTAGGCGTCATCAGCTTTGCAGCGGTTCAAATAGGCAGAACTCCATTGCCTTTATGTATAATACAAATATGTGTTAAAAAAGCTTCGGAAGCAACAGGTGTATGCTGCGTTTTCTTTTATTATTTTTGTTGGTGCAATTTACCCCCGAAATAACCGAGCGCCTCGCGCTGCTGCAACAGAAGTACGAAGCCATGGGGCAGGATATGGCATCATACCTGGATGGTTTATTGCATGCGGACTTCCTCACTTATTGGGATTATATCCACCTGGATACCTTACTGAGCTTGCAAAGCCCCAAAACGCCTTTTCCCGATGAAGAGATATTTATCATTTACCACCAGATAACCGAGCTTTATTTTAAACTAACCCTGCACGAGTGTAAGCAAATAATAGAAAACGTCAGCTTAACAGCGGAGTTTTTTACGGCAAGGCTAAAACGCATAAACAGCTATTTTAACGCGCTGGTACAATCGTTTGATGTAATGGTTGATGGTATGGAAAAAGAGCAGTTCCTGAAATTCAGAATGTCTTTATTACCGGCAAGCGGTTTTCAATCGGCCCAGTATCGCATGATCGAGATCTATGCTACCGATTTTATAAACCTGGTTGCCAATGATAAACGCGACGAGCTGCGCGTAGCGCCCATTGAGCACCAGTTTGAATATATCTATTGGAAGTTTGGAGCCACGGAGTTGTCTACCGGCAAAAAAACGCTTACCCTGCAGCAATTTGAAAAGAAGTACAGCACTGGGTTTGTAGAACTGGGCAAGCAGTGTATAGGAAATAACTTTAACGGCCTGCTTAAAAACCTCCGGGCGCAGCAGCAGTCAACTATTGATGTTGAAAACGAGTTGCGCAAGCTGGATACCTTTGTAAATGTGAACTGGCCGCTGGCGCATTACAAGTCGGCAGTACGTTACCTGCATCGCGAACCCGAGCAAATAAAGGCAACCGGTGGAACTAACTGGCAAAAATACCTGCCGCCACGCTTCCAAAAGCGCATATTTTACCCTGAATTATGGACTGCCGGGCAGTTGGAAAACTGGGGAAGGGCCTGGGTTGAAGAAATTTTAGCTACGCTTCCGTAAAATTCAGGTCACACTGCTTTCATTTGCGCTTACAAACCGCTAAATTGCCAATCTTCAAACCATTTTGGCCATGACAGATACACTCGACATTAAAGTTACTAAAGCGGCTCATTCGAGATTGGATGAAACCGACTTCTCAAACCTCGTTTTCGGCCACACATTCTCAGACCATATGGTGGTTGCAGATTATGCTGATGGCGAATGGAAGAACTTCGAGGTAAAGCCTTACGGCGAAATGATGCTTAGCCCCGCAATTTCATCATTGCATTACGGCCAGGCCTTTTTTGAGGGTTTAAAAGCCTATAAGCATGCAGATGGCAAAATCTCTGTATTTCGCCCCGATAAAAATGCGCAACGTTTCAACAAATCGGCAGAACGTTTATGCATGCCCGAGTTGCCCCAAGAATTATTTATACAAAGCATTGCTGCCGTTGTTGATGTAGACCGCGACTGGGTACCAACACAGGCAGGCCACTCGATGTACATTCGCCCGGTAATGTTTGCCACAGACCCTTACCTGGGGGTAACGCCATCTAAAACCTACAAATTTGTAGTGCTGATTGGCCCTGTTGGCCCGTATTTTACTAAGCCACTACGTGTAAAATTTGAAGATCACTACACACGCGCCGCCGAGGGTGGCTTTGGCTATGCCAAGGCTGCCGGGAATTATGGCGGTTCTATGTTACCATATAAAAAGGCCGTAGAGGAAGGTTTCGATCAGTTGATATGGACAGATGCCAAAGAACATCTCTATATTGAAGAGATGGGCGCCGCAAACGTAATGTTTGTGCTGGATGGTAAACTGATCACCCCGTCAATACGTGACACCATACTCGACGGTGTAACCCGCGATACCGTGATTGCCCTTGCGCAATCATGGGGAATGCAGGTAGAAGAGCGCCGCATTTCTATTGCCGAAATTATCGACGGCGCAAAAAGCGGTAAGCTTACTGATGCCTTTGGCGCAGGTACGGCCGCAACTATTGCCCCGGTTGGCGTTTTAAACTACGATGGCGCAGATTATACATTAACAGACCCAGCTAACCGCGAGTTTTCTAAAAAAGTATTGAAAACACTTGATGATATCCGCTACGGCCGGGCCGAAGATACCTTTGGCTGGAATTACTCTGTCTGAACCAAAATTTGTGGAATTAATGAATGTGCAGAATTATCCTCTGCACATTTACATATTTACACTTTTGCATATCAATCAACACTAACGGTCAAACCTTCCTGTTGTAATATTTTACGGTAAACTTCCATTTCTGTAAAAGAACCCTCCAATACCGCACACTTACCATCGTTATGAACCTTCCAGGCTATTTTTTCAGACTGGCCTTCAGAGTAATCCAGGTATTTCATCATACAATAAATTACGTGATCAAAAGTATTTACATCGTCATTCCATAAAATGAGGCGGTGCATTTCTTTTAAGCCTGCTAATACTTCTTCGAGTGTGAAGGTTTCTTCCTCTACTTCTGTTGGCATAGTATATTGTAATGACAAATTTACTCAAAAACTATAATAAGCGTGGCATAAATGTGTTTATAGCCATAATATTGCATATTCATAGCTATCATATATACACTCCTCATATGAAAACATTTAAAATGATACTCCTTGCAGCAATGGCTTCCCTGTTTTGCCGGCCTGCAAATGCGCAGCCTAAGAACGGTAACATCCTGCAGCTTCCGCCCGCCAATGTTAAGGTAGACGGCGATCTGAAAGAATGGGGCGACAGCCTGCGTTATTATAATACCGAAAAGAAATTAAACTATACGCTGGCTAACGATAATGACAACCTTTACCTGGCCATCCGTATTAACGATCATAGCGAACAAATGCGGGTAATGAACGCCGGGCTTACGCTTAGTGTGAATACAAAAGGCAAAAAAAAGGAAATGTACAGTATTACTTTCCCCGTTGCTGATGGCAGCGCTGCGCCCATGCTGGCCAGGGCCGGTGCAGACCAGATAACCCCCGAAGACCGGGAAGAACTAATGCGTGCAAGGTTAACAAAGCTGCGCAACATTAAGGTAATAGGTTTCCCTGATATAGAAGGCGAAAATATTACCACATCAAACACTTATGGCATAAAAACGGCCCTAAATTATGCCGACACCGGCGATTTGGTTTATGAGGCTTCTATACCGCTTAAGTTTTTTCACGCCGAGGCACCCGATAAAACAGAGTGGGCCTTTAATATTAGAATAAACGGCATTGGCAAACCCGAGGGCCGCGGAAACCCGCAAAACGAAGGCCAGATGGGCGGTGGCAGGGGTGGAATGGGCGGCGGTGGCATGGGTGGCGGCAGAGGTGGTATGGGTGGCGGCCGCGGCGGAATGGGCGGTGGCGGGATGCGCGGTGGCGGTATGAACCGGGGCGGAGAAAGTAGCGGCGACCGTTCTGAAATGAATAAGTCGGTTGATTTTTGGGAGAAATTTTATATAGGTGGCAAGCCGTAACACAAAATTTATCCATTCGGATCATGAACGGAATATTCTCTATTAGGAATATCAGCTAAAGTAGTTGTATCCGTTAACCAAAAAGAGAAAAGAGCTGCCTATTTAATGCCGTATTCTTTTTTCAGCAATTGCATTAGCTTAATACAGCTCTTGTTCACGTCGCGCAGATCCTTATTAATATAATACTGTTCGGATATTTGCATTTCGGTAAGTTTGTTTACATACCTGGTGATATCATTCCCATTGCTTGTAAGCAGTGCCTTACCATGGATATGCGGCTTTATCCCATATCTAAATTTGAAAATATTTTGGGCATATTGGAAGCAATCGTCTACAACTGTATTATTTAGGGCTGCTTGTGTACCGGCATCTTTAATGTTATCATAATACCCGGCAATACTGTCTGCAACTGCCCTATTTTCTATTAACCGGAAATTACCCGAGCTGGTAAGCTGTGTAATAGTACGGTCGGTAGCATTAAATATAGGCTGCGAAGTGCCGTATTTAAAAAATAGCGAATAAGCCCGGTCGCCAAACCCAGGTGTTCCTGTACTATCCGACAGTAAGTTAATCAGCGAATCGCGGCCTTTAGCGAGCATTTTGTGGGCTTGCATGATATCATTCAGCTTAAGCGAATCTTGCCTTAAATCCCTAAGCATACTAATTGCATATTCTTCTTCCTTTTTACTATCGGATATATGCTCGCGGATGTTTTCTGCAATAAAGCCCAAAAAAACAGCCAAGAAAATCATCAGGCCTTCTTTCAAATATTCGCTAATTTTTTTCCCGTTATTCTTGTGGTGCTCTTCCGGATGGTAATGTACGTCCATTATTTAATCTGATCAGTTTTTACTCCACCACATACCTAAGCACCTTCCTACCAATTCTGCCATCTGCATCAATGCCTTCTATAACTACACGATAATTTCCTTTTAAACCGGCGTTAAAGTAACTGATGGTTGCTTTACCGGTTGTTGCATCGGTCACAATGTTTGGTTTCCAGTAAATTGTAGTTCGCAGGTCGGCAAGGGCGGTGTTAGTTTTAGGGTCATCATATTGCGGCGAGTAAAACTGCCGCGCCTGATAAAAACCTTTGGGGCTATAGGTTATTACACCCGGAGCATACCTCCTTATGGCGGTACCTTCGTCGCCCCTTTTAGTATTAATTAGAAGTACGCCATTAACTGCCCTGCCACCGTAAATGGCTGTGTAGCCAACGCTTCTGAGCACTTCAATGCTCCCGATATCATATTGAGACAGATTGTTGATGATATCTCCATCAATATATACACCATCTAAAATAACCTGCATTTCTCCCCCACCGCGGGTGGTGTAGGGCCTTCCATTCCTAAATATAACCCCTAATATCCTGCCTTGCAGACAATCTGCAAGGGTTGGGCAGGCCGTATTTTCAAAAACGTCGGCCCGTATAATCTGGTCGGCATTGCCGGCCCCATTTAAATTAGCAGAATATTGCAATGGTTTTCTTTTTTCGGTTATAATCACTTCTTTAAGCAATATGTTATGATTGCCCACTCCGGATCTAAGCTGCTGCTCATAATACTTTTTATTGCTCTGCAAGTAAGGCAAAATGGTGCTGCTTACATTAATATCTGCGTCGGCAGCGCTGCTTTTGAAAGTAATTTTCTGCCTGCCAGGGTTATCGAGCTCTATCTCTACATCCTTTTTGTTTTTATCGGTTCGCGCCTGTATCACAAACCGTATACTGTCTTTAAAAACAAGATTGGTAAATTTAAAGCGGCCGTCTTTGTCTGTAAGGGTATCTAAAATAAAGGCCCCGCCTTTGGTCGCAAAAAGGGTTACTTTCCCGTTCACTACAGGCTTATTACCGCCTGTGTGCACTCTGCCCGATATTTGCAAAGTTTTTTCCGGCCGAAAAACTATTGGTTCAAAAACATCATTCATGATCTGCTTCCATTCAAACCGGCGATAGCCCTGCGTGAGCATCAGCAGATCGAGATCGGCCTGGGCATTTTTATTGTTCGCTTCAAAGTAATAATTTGGCTTCTCTATATATCCCTTCAACTCCGAACTTAATAACAGACCCGACATAATTGTTGTCTCGTTAGATGCATCCACAGGTACCCTGCTTTCATCAATAACGGCAGCAGAAAGTGTAGAAATTACCGGCTTGCCATTTGGTGCACTGCTGTTAATATCAAGTGTTACTTTCTCACGTTCCTTAAAACTTTGCTGGTTGGGTTTTATATCCAGCGTCATCCCGTCCGGCCGGTTTATGAAAACCAGGCGTTCATTTAATGCTGTACCAGCCGCGTCAAAAATGGTGAATTGTACAATACCCGTTGGGAATTTACTTTTTGAGAGCATTGATGAAATAACCCCACCTTCAACCTTATTTTTAGCGGCGTAATAAATTGTCCCGGCACTTTGTGCAACCAGGGTTAATTCTTTGCCCCGTAAACCCCCGCTCGCGTAAAGCCGCACGTTAATATTATCAGCGTCTGCAGGGTTATTAATAGCTATCACGTAACCTTCTTGTTTAACCGGCAAATTTATCGCGCTTTGCGAGCCGTCTGCAAATGTAATTTGCGCCTTATACGTTTTACCGGCTTGTGGCATGATTATAAAGCTACCCATACCTAAATGCTGCATGCTCATCTTTGCAACTTCCTGATTTGTGTTATCTGTTACTACTCCGTTTATCGGCGCACCTAATCCATCGGCACCAACAGCTTTAAAGGCCACTTTTGAGGGGATACCCGCTACAAGGTTACCGCTCTCCGGAAAGAACTGAACATCAACCCTACCAGAGGCACCTTTAATTATAACTGTTTTAGATACGGTTGTTTTAGCATCTATTTTTATGCGCGTAATTATCCTGCCTGCCTTGTATATATCAGGATTGGTATTTATGAAAGACACAGACAGATTGCCTTGTGAATCGGTTTCTCCCTTCCCTTTTTCAAAATCTTTATCATTAAATTTTATTTGATAGCTAACCCCTCTGTTGGCGTATACCTGCCCATTCAGATCGGTATATTTGATAACGGCTTTTATCTGTTGCTGGCTATTTTGAGTAGTGTAGGCAAAATCACTTTTGGTATAAACGCCTGCTTTGTTAATCCCACCTATGCTAATGCTTTTCTCGAAAAAAAATGCTGCATCAAAATTGCGCATATAATTGGTATAAGCTCGTATGCGATAACTTCCTTCGGCAAGGGTGTCTGAAAGGGCAAAATCGCCATACGCTGTGCCCGCTATTACTGGCAGCTTTAAGGCTTGCTTAACAGAGTCGCGGTCGTCAATTAATTCTACGTTAAGTGCACCGCTCAGGCTGGAAAGTTCATGCTTTGGGCCGGCGGTAATGTAAGCCTTAAACCAAATATCATCACCGGAAGAATAATAAGGCTTATCTAAATGCAGGTATACCTTTTCCTGGGGCGTGTTTGTAGTCCATTTGTAGAGTTGGGTTGCCGCTCTCTTAATTATGGGGTCTTGGGCTTTAGTGGCGACCGGTATTGCCAGTATTACAAAGGCAAAAGCAAATAAAAATGAGTTTTTCACTTAGAAATTGGTTTATCAATATGATACGTAAACGCGCCGGTAAGTTTACTTTTTAAAACGTGTTTTTCCACATCATGCTTTCTACAGGTTTGGTTGTGGGGTTATTATATTTTGCGTTGCCTTTGGTATTGTACAGGGTTTCTATCTCGCCCTCTACAACAAAGTAAATAAGCTGGCCTATGGGCATACCCGGATATATTTTTACGGGTTGTGTGCAGGAGATCTCAAGCGTCCAGGTGTTGCAGAAGCCAACATCACCCTTGCCTGCGGTTGCATGGATATCAATTCCTAAGCGGCCTGTGCTCGATTTGCCCTCAAGGAAAGGCACATGGGCATGCGTTTCTGTATACTCCATGGTTACACCTAAATAAAGTGTGTTAGGCTGCAGTACAAAACCATCTTTAGGTATCTCAAAATGGTCTATTTCGTTATGTGCTTTAGCATCAAGGGCCCGGTTGCGGTAAGTCGCCAGGTTTTTGCTCAAATGAACATCGTACGAATTTGTGCCCAGATTTTCACGGAAAAAAGGTTCGATTATAATGTGCCCTTTTTCTATTTCTTCTAAAATACGCTTGTCTGATAAAATCATTTTGCCTCAGGAGGTTAGGGAGACTAATTTATAATTATTTGACATATGTTTGCCACAGTTTTTGCAATTTTACTTTTATGGCAATAGCGTACCGCCAACAGGTGGATGCAGATACAGAATTTGCGATCTGGAAGATAGAAGAAGAGGCCGATGAGCTTTACAAGCAGCTTCAGTTAAATGAGGATGAAAAGGCCTATTTAGAGAATTTAAGCAAGGGCAAACGTAACCTGCACTGGTTAAGTACCCGGGTTTTGCTACGAAAAATGCTGCAAACCGAGCAGTATATAGATTGCCGTGTAGATATGCATGGTAAGCCTTACCTTGTTAATATGCCATATCATATTTCGCTAAGCCATTCGTTTAATTATGCTGCTGTTATGGTAAGCACCGCTAAACCTGTAGGTATAGACATTGAGCAGATTAATGACAAAGTTGCACGCATTGCACATAAATTTATGAGTGCCGGTGAACTGGCCGCTTTAGGCGATCACGACTACATTAAGCAGCTGTATGTTTATTGGTGCGCCAAAGAAGCAGTTTATAAATGCAACGGGCAAAAAGAAGTTTCTTTTTTAGATAATATTCATTTGCAGCCCTTTAAATTTAACAATATTGGTGAAGTAAAGGCACAATTGCATAAAACAGGTATTAATCTCAATTACGAGGTAAGTTATATGCAATATGAAGATTACATGGTAGGGTATGTGAAGGGTTAAGAAATGAAGAACAAGCAGGTAATTTTTTCAGATTGGGGGCTTATTGATTATCAGGAAGCCTGGGATAAACAGGAATCTATTTTTGCAGAAACGGTGCGTGTTAAAATCGCAAACCGCAACTTGCATAATGTTCTTGCCGGCGATGACGTAACTGAAGAAACGCCAACCAAAAACCATTTGATCTTTTGCGGGCACCCCCATGTTTACACACTGGGTAAAAGCGGTAAGCCCGAGAATTTATTATTAGATGAACAAGGCCTCAAGAATACACGTGCCGCGTTTTATCGCATCAACCGTGGCGGCGACATTACCTATCATGGGCCGGGGCAAATAGTTGGCTATCCTATTTTAGACCTCGACAATTTTTTTACAGATATACACCTCTACCTGCGCACACTCGAACAAGCTGTGATAAACACCATGGCAAAATATGGTTTAAAAGGCGGGCGCTATCCCGGTTACACGGGTGTTTGGCTTGATGCCGATAATGATAAAGCCCGTAAGATTTGCGCCATGGGAGTTCGCTGCAGCCGCTGGGTAACTATGCACGGCTTTGCATTTAACGTAAATACAGACCTCGGCTATTTTAAAAATATAGTGCCTTGCGGTATTGATGATAAAGCCGTAACCAGTATGCAGCAAGAGCTGGGTTTTGAAGTGGATGTTGACGAAGTAAAGACAATCTTAAAACATCACATTTCCGTATTGTTTAATATGGAGATAATGGGATGAAACTTATAGAAACGTTAATAATTGCGGTTGCGGCACTTTCCGGCTGTAAGAAAAACGACATGCAACAAAATTTTAGAACAATTGATCCTACAGTAGCCACCACCCCGTTAACTGCAGATACGGTTTTGGCAGACACTACCACCTATCTTGCCCTGGGCGATTCTTATACAATAGGTGAAGACGTGCCAACTACAGACTCTTATCCTTACCAACTGGCCGCGCAGCTAAAAGCAAGTAAGTTTAAGATTGGTACACCACAAGTTATTGCACGCACGGGGTGGACAACCGGCGACCTTATTACCGCGGCTTCGCCCGCGGCGCTAAATCCGAAATACAGCTTTGTAACGCTGCTTATCGGGGTGAATAACCAATATCAAAACTATAACTCGGAGGCGTACCGTACAGATTTTGACAACCTGGTTAACACCGCCATCAGCCATGCCAAAGGCGGTAAAAAAAATGTTTATGTATTATCCATACCCGATTATTCTGTCACCCCGTTTGCTCAAAACAGCGATAAACAGCTTATTTCCAGCGAATTGTCTACTTACAACGCTATAAACGAAGGGGAAAGTTCCCGGCTCGGTGTAAACTATATTAATATAACCCAGATTTCGCTGCTCGCAAAAGATGATCTTACTTTGTTGGCAAGTGATGGCTTGCATCCATCCGGTAAAATGTATGCCTTATGGGTGCAGCAGTTGTTGCCGAAGGTTTTGGTTGGGTTGAAGTAGCTAACATTCCGGCAAACTGAGCGGGATGTTAACGGCTAAGCCACCATCGGCAGTTTCTTTATATTTAGAGTTCATGTCTTGTGCGGTTTGCCACATGGTGCGCACCACGGCGTCGAGGCTTACTTTGGCATAATCGGGGTTACTTTGCAGCGCAAGTTGTGAAGCGGTAATAGCCTTGATGGCGCCCATGGTATTACGTTCTATACAAGGCACCTGCACCAGGCCGCCTATTGGGTCGCAGGTTAGGCCTAAGTGGTGTTCCATAGCTATCTCTGCAGCCATCATGCTTTGGCGTTGCGAGCCACCCAGGCACTCTGTGAGCGCAGCCGCCGCCATTGCCGATGATACGCCAATCTCGGCCTGGCAGCCGCCCATAGCCGCAGATATGGTGGCGCCCTTTTTAAAAATACTCCCTATCTCTGATGCTGTGAGTAAAAACTGAATGATCTGCTGATCAGTAAAGCCGTCGCAAAAAACTATGAAATACTGCAGCACTGCGGGTATAACACCTGCTGCGCCATTTGTTGGCGCCGTAACCACCCTGCCGAATGATGCATTTTCTTCGTTCACGGCTAACGCAAAACAGCTTACCCAATCTAAAATGTTTTGGAAACCGTTACCGGTTTCGCGGATAGCTGTTAGCCATTCGTTAAAGTTGTTGTAAGTACGGTTACCTATTAACTTTTTATTCAATGCAGCGGCACGCCTCGCTACGTTAAGGCCTCCCGGTAATTGGCCGCGGGTGTGACTGCCACGAAACATACACGCTTTCATGGCGTTAAATATATCAAGCACACCGGCACGCGTTTCAATTTCGCTACGCCATGCCGATTCGTTTTCCATAACCACCTCAGATATTTTTAAGCCGGTTTTACGGCACCAGTGCAGTAGTTCGCCGGCATTCTCTATCGGGAAAGGCAGATCAACTTCACGGCCGCTATTCGGGTCTTCACCTTCCTTAACTACAAATCCGCCGCCAATGGAGTAATACGTTTCAGAGATGGCCCTGTCACTACTCAAAAAAGCCTGGAAAGTAACCGCGTTGGGATGGAATGGCAGGCAATCGTTATATAAAAACAAAATGTCGTCATCATAAAAAAAACTTATTTGTTTTTCATTATCTAATTTAAGCTGGTTTACGTTTTGAATTTGTTGGATCTTTGGTGTTATTTGGTCAACATCAAAAGTAACGGGGTCATCTCCGCTTAAGCCGAGCAGAATGGCTATATCTGTACCATGGCCTTTGCCGGTTTTAGCTAATGAGCCGTATAATAATATTTTTATCTGAACAACCAGATCAAGCGACTGCCTTTGCTTAAGCAGCGCCACAAATTGCTGTGCGGCGCGCCACGGCCCAAGGGTATGCGAGCTGGACGGCCCTATACCTATTTTAAACATGTTAAAAACAGAGATCTGTTCTTTCGGCATCATTACAAAGATACATATTGTAATCTGCTATTGCAGGCCAACAAAGCGTAATATCAGGTGCCGGGAAGCTTAACCTGTGCAGCCTTAAGGTCTTTAAGGATACGTGATTGTAACGCAAGTTTAGCGGTAAGAAAATTAGTTGGTTTAACCCAAACGCGTGCGGTGTATTTTATGCCGTCGTTCTCTAAAGCCAGGATACCTACATAAACAGACGGCGCGGCAAGAATATTTTCCGTTGCTTTTACAGATTCTGTTAATACACTTATTACCTGATCTGCATCAACTGCATAACCCAACTTAATTTCAATATCAAGCCTGCGGGTGCCCTCGCGGGTAACATTTACTATTACTTCATTAAAAAGCTTGCCATTGGGTATAATAACTGTCTTGTTATCCCACGTAATAATAACGGTATAAAATATTTGTATAGAAGTTACAATACCATCCTGCCCCTGGGCAATAATGTTATCATCTATGTCAAAAGGTTTTAATAAAAGTATTAGTATCCCGCCCGCAAAATTTTGGAGGGTGCCGGAGAGTGCCAAGCCGGCAGCAACGGTGGCTGCACCTATAACTGTAGTGAAAATAGTAAGCTGAATGCCCACAATCTCCATCACAAAAATGATCAGGATAAAATAAAGGGCAGTTATAGAAAGGCTTAAGAAAAACGGCTGCAGCGAGGAATGTACCTGCTTTTTACTCATATGTTTTTTAAGAGAACCCCTTAAAAAACGGATAGCCCAAAGGCCTATAAAAAATATGATAAGCCCTACTAAAAATTTAGGGCCCTTATCTATTAACCAAACAGAAGCTTTACTGTAAATTAAATTGAGATCCATTCACAAAGAAACGAAATTAGGCTTTTATCTGGCGTACATGCCAACCAAAACCTTGGGGCCATCTATCAATAACCAGTCTACCAGGTGGGTGTGTATTTGTTTGCGTTTAGATGCAATGTATTTCATGATTGAACAGTAACAGGCAAATGTTGTACCCGTATGACTGCTTAGCCGGTAAAATGTTTAACTAAGGCGTTTAGTTACAAAAATGATACAAATCAACTAACCCCAAAACCCAAAAAAATACTTAAAAGTATATTTTTGGTGTTTAATATTAATTTTTAAAAATTATCTGTAGTTTAAAATATACATTTTGCCTATACATTATTTGATGCAGCCATATTTCGCCTTCGCCTGTTTATAATTATACCTAATCTGAACATCAACACTATAGCAATAGCATTTGTACCAATCTTGAAATACAGATCAGATGGCAATGCACCAATAAAACCAATATAGCCGGCTGCCATAGCGCCTATCATAATTGCAAACACCAATGCGAAAACATCCCCTTCCAGCCATAGTACTGATGATACCCATTTTGGCACGAATGTTAAAGCTGTTAAAATAAGGAATATGCCAACTGCAATAGGGACTATAGGCCAAATGTAAGGCGCCAGTCCGAAGGCCAGCAGTACAATACCATACAATATTACCGCCCAAAGTATCCCGGTTGCATAAAGTACAAATCGCGATGGCTTTTTACCCGACGCGGTTAAGCTCAATTTTTTCTTTAACGGGCCGAAAGCAAGAAATATAAGGGCAATGATAGCAGCGATAGCAATAATTATAGTAGTTACCGGCGGATGGTAAACAGGCACACGGAATATCTTGGTACGTGCAATTTGCGTCCAGGTAAACCAGGCAAGTAGTGCACCCAATAAGAAAAAAATAATAGTGATTACGGCGCCAGTTTTACTTAACCAGGTTTCGCCCTTACGGTTGCTGAAAATTATTTCTGTAAGATAAACCGGCAAAAAAACCACGAAAACCGGCTCATAAATTAAAGCCCAAAGCATGTATACATAATTAACGTCGACGCTGCGGGCGTAGGTAACACCTTTAATACGGATAACCAATGGCGCCAATGATGTTTGCTGGATCAGGCATTCTTCTGCAATGGCCAACGCAATAGCGAGCGTCAGCATGCTTACCCAGCCTAAGTCCCATTTTCTTACTGCACCCCGTATTAACAAGGCTCCGCCGCCCCAAACACAAACTTCAATTGGGAAAACAAAAATTGAACTAAAACGCGTAGCCCCCGGCAGTAATTCGGTTATAACCGGTGCCATTACCATAAGGGTAAGCGCCGGTGCTATATTTTTAAGAAAGCCCAAATTGAAACAGGTATTGGTTGTGAAAACTAATGTCGATATAAAACTGATATAAAACAAAAGCCCCGCTCGGTTAACCGAACGGGGCTTTGCTATATAAAACTTATGGGATGATTACATCATGCCACCCATGCCGCCACCCATTGGAGGGCCGCCTGCATGGCCTTGTGCTTCTTCAGGATCGTCGGCCAATACACACTCTGTTGTTAATAACATAGCTGCAATTGATGCCGCATTTTCTAAAGCAACGCGCGATACCTTGGTAGGATCAATAACACCCGCACCAATAAGGTTTTCGTAAACGTTTGTACGTGCATTGTAACCATAATCGCCGGTACCTTCTTTTACTTTTTGTACCACGATAGAACCTTCTATGCCTGCGTTTTCGCATATCTGGCGAAGTGGCTCTTCGATAGCACGACGAATGATCTGGATGCCTGTGTTCTCATCTTCATTCTCGCCCTTAAGCTCTTGCAGAGCCTCAACAGCACGGATGAATGCAACGCCGCCACCTGCTACAATACCTTCTTCTACAGCGGCCCTTGTAGCGTGCAAAGCATCGTCAACACGATCTTTCTTCTCTTTCATTTCAACCTCAGATGCAGCACCGATATATAATACAGCAACACCGCCCGATAATTTGGCTAAACGCTCCTGTAACTTTTCTTTATCGTAATCTGAAGTTGTAACCTCTATCTGTGCCCTTATTTCGTTCACACGTGCTTTGATCGTATCAGACTCGCCGATACCATCAATAATAGTAGTATTATCTTTATCTACAGTTATCTTTTCTGCCTGGCCTAAGAATGATAGGTCTGCGCTTTCCAGTTTATAACCTCTTTCTTCAGAAATTACAGTACCACCGGTTAAAACGGCAATATCTTCTAACATTGCCTTGCGGCGATCGCCAAAGCCCGGCGCTTTTACAGCAGCAACTTTTAATGAGCCGCGTATTTTGTTAACTACCAGTGTAGCCAATGCTTCGCCATCTAAATCTTCGGCAATAATTAACAATGGCTTGCCTGTTTGTACTTGTTTCTCTAAAATAGGAAGCAATTCTTTCATAGAAGATATCTTCTTATCATAGATAAGGATATAAGGATTTTCTAACTCAACTTCCATTTTATCGGAGTTGGTTACAAAATATGGCGACAGATAACCACGGTCAAACTGCATACCTTCTACTGTTTTTACCTCAGTTTCGGTACCTTTTGCTTCTTCAACGGTAATAACACCAGATGTGCCTACTTTTTTCATGGCATCGGCAATCATCTCGCCAATAACATCATCGTTATTAGCAGAAATTGAAGCTACTTGCTTAATCTTACCAAAATCATCACCAACATCTTGTTTTTGCGATTTCAGGTTTTCTACAACAACACGTACAGCTTTATCTATACCGCGTTTAAGATCCATTGGGTTTGCACCGGCAGCTACGTTTTTTATTCCTGCGGTAACAATAGCCTGCGCCAATACAGTTGCAGTAGTTGTACCATCGCCTGCCACATCAGCAGTTTTTGAGGCAACTTCTTTTACCATTTGTGCACCCATATTTTCAATCGGGTCTTTCAACTCAATTTCTTTTGCAACGGTAACACCATCTTTGGTAACCGCAGGTGAACCAAATTTCTTATCGATAATTACGTGGCGGCCTTTAGGGCCTAAAGTAACCTTTACTGCGTTGGCAAGGGTATCAACACCTCTTTTTAAAGCGTCTCTTGCTTCAACGTTATATTTAACTTGTTTTGACATATTAAATGTTTAAAAATTTATCTCTTCTTAATTATTATAAAATAACACCTATGATATCTGTTTCGCGCATAATAAGGTAGTCCTTACCTTCGTACGGAAGTTCTGTACCACCATATTTACCATACAATACTACATCACCCGCTTTAACGGTCGATTTTTTACCATCTCCATCTTCTTCAGAAACGGCTACCACAGTACCTTTCTGAGGTTTTTCCTGTGCAGTTTCCGGAATATAAATACCTGATGCGGTTTTGGTTTCTGCCGGCGCCGGTTCTACAATAACTCTGTTGGCGGTGCCAGCAATAGGTTTAATGTTTATTGACATAATTTTATTATAATTTATAGTTTTTAGTCTCTTACCCTTTTAACAGCAATGGTGCCAAGAGGGCTTATTATATTCAAATTGGCATCGTAGCTGTACAATTGTCAGCCTTTTAACTTTTGCATTATCTGTACGTCATGCTGCAGAAACAATGCAGTGTCACACTGTCATGCAAAACTCACAAAAAAGGCCTTGGTTATCCAAAGCCTTTTTAACTTATATAAGTGTATGTTATTTTTTACCGGCTTCTTTTTTTGGCGCTAATGCAGGTAAGGCCATTGGACTTACCGGCGCGGTTGGTTTAGATGCCTTTTCTATTTTATCCTGATATTCGTTTGCGCCGGCGGCACCGCCTTTAACCGTGCTGCTTTTTATGGCAACGTTAATAGCTAATGATAATACCATTAAGGTAATGGCTAATACCCAGGTCCCTTTTTCTAAAATATCGCCGGTTTTTTGCACGCCCATAAGCTGCGACGAAGACGAGAAACTTGAGGTTAAGCCGCCCCCTTTAGGATTTTGTATCAGCACGATAAACCCTAATAATACACAAACAATAATGGCTACGATAATGAGAACGAAATACATTTTATATTAATTAATTCTATTTTCTAAATTTTGGATTTGGCCTGCAAAGTAACTGCTTTTTTCCGGGAATCTCAAGATTAATTTTTTATAAGTTGCTATAGCTTTGTGGAATAGCATCTGGTCTGTATATATCTTAGCCAGGGTTTCGGTAACTAATTCATCACTATCCTCGGCGCTTGCCTTAGCTTTGTTTTCGTTATCCAGTTTATCGCTGCTTGGGGGTTTTATATGCGGTTCTTCGTGTATAAAACGTTCTATTACATCCTCTGCCCTGGGTGGGGTTACAATTACAGGCTGCGGGGCAGGTTTTGATTCTGTTATAGCATTAAGGTTTGGCAATACTGTGGCTTTAACGTAGGGTTGGTAAACATTTGAATGGTCTCGGCGGGTCTTATCCAGCCACCAGAGGAAAGAATATGGCAGGCTGTCATCATGATATTTTGCTACGGTTTGCGGTTCTGCCACATCAGGGGCAGGGTTTGCTTTTTGGACAGGTTTTGGCCAATAAGGTTCAGATTGGGGTGTATCTTTTACCAGTGCGCTCTCAAAACCAAAAAAATCTGTATTTACTATGCTGCTTACAATCTCATCGTCGAGATTATATTTATCATGCGCTTCTTCAATATTACTGGTAACCGGCTGCTCATGTGCTATTATCTCTTCCTGCGTTTCTTCAATAAAAGGATGATAAACGGGCTCGGGAAAACCATTCTCATTTTGGTGAGCTGCAATTTCCTGTTGATCTTCTGGTTCAAATACCGGCAGGTGTTGTTGATTTTCGCCGGTGGTTAGTGAGGCCGATTGCAAGAAAAAATCTTCTATGCCGGTTATTTCTTCAAATACTTCTTCTTCGTGATCCGTAGTCCCCGGCAGAGTTTCCGTTACCGGGGCCGGGTCTTCATAATTCAGCGACTTCCAGTTGAAAGAATTTTCTTCCGGCGTCGGCCCATGGCTTTCAACTGCCGTTTCTACAAATTTAGGCGATTCAGGGTTTAGCGCAATATCATGGGCCGGCGCCTGCCCGTTTAAATAGTTGTCAGCTTTAGGGGCGCTTACGCCAGAACTGATCAAATCAGGTCGCCCGTCTTCAATAGCCTCATTTACTAATAGGTGCTGTGGGTCCTGGACGAAAATATTGGGCTCATCACTGCTACTATCCTTAAAACCTGTTATCTCGTATTCATCAGCTTCACGTGTTTCACTTGCTATCTGAGCGTTGCCTATCTCGGGTATAAATTCCCCGGAAACCGGTTCGGCTTCGGAAGAATCTTTATCAAGATAAACGATCTGGCCGGCATTTGCAACCAAAAGCGGTTCGTGAATCTTAACAAAACGGTATAATGCAGTGTTGTTAAAATAAATTGCTGCCTTTCTTATTAACTCTTTGTTTCCTGCCCTGGCCGACAAGGCATGCAACAAATTACTCTGCGGATATTTTATAACTAACCTTCTTAAGGTGTCTGCATATTGTGTTTTATCAGCCGGATCGGCCAATACACTCCACAGTTCCCTGGTATCTGTATCAAAAAGAGGTTGATCCACGTGTTGAATGTACTAATTGCTTACCAATTGGCAAAGGCTTTATTAAAAATGTCTTCGGTAAGCTGCCTGTTTATGGTTACAATTAGGGCTTGTTCCTGGGTGCCAATGTCGCCGGTGAAATCGGCATAGCGGCTAAAAGATTGCTCGAAGTTAAGTTTCTTGTCAAAATTACCGGTTAAAACATATTTAACGTTTACAGTTATAGTTAAGCGGCTGGCAGTGGCGATAGGTGGCGCGGTTGACGTATTGGTAGCTTGTACAGATATTGGCGCAATGGCGTAACCCACGATATTGCCGGAAAAAGTAGCATCGGCCTCTCCACGGGTAATATTTAAGCTGGTTTGCGATCGGATGCGGTCTTTTAAGCTCTCGGTAAATGCCTGGCTTAAGTTATTTACTACTAAAGGTGCATTGTTTTCAAAAAACTGCACATTAATGGTCTTCATA
This sequence comes from Mucilaginibacter sp., assembly GCA_965277245.1. Lineage (GTDB taxonomy): Bacteria > Bacteroidota > Bacteroidia > Sphingobacteriales > Sphingobacteriaceae > Mucilaginibacter. The sequence goes on along the minus strand of OZ255719.1, from coordinate 35,701 downwards.
TTTTTCGGTATGGATGAGGCATCCAGCCGGTAAGTGCAAGACTGGCTTAGCGAGATTAGTGTGATGCCAGCCAGCAAAATAAAAAGCGTTCTTTTGAACATATTATAAATTTAATTCTTTGATCTTACGGTACAACGTACGCTCTGAAATTCCCAATTCATTAGCTGCAAGTTTACGTTTGCCTTTATGCTTTTTAAGCGCCTTGCGTATCAGGTCAGACTCCTTGTCTATAAGTGATAGTGATTCTTCCACTTCTTCGGCATGGGGTGTAATGCTATAAGCGTCATTATTATTACTGCTAACACTAACGGGCTGCTGTATAGTAAATTGTGGTTCCTGATGATTGTTATGCGGAACTTCTATATCGCGATAAAGCTGACTTATGGCCTGCGAATGGTTGGCGTAATTGGGCGCTGCCCCGCCATGCTCTATCATATCTGCAACCAGTTTTTTAAGTTCAACCATGTCGCGTTTCATATCAAATAACACTTTATAGAGAATATCCCTTTCCGAAAAATCTTCTTTAGGCTGGTTACTGATGCGCATGGGTAAATTAGACCGCCCGCCCTCATCCGGAATGTAAGTAAGCATGGTTGGCGCGGTAATGGTACGGTCGCGCTCCAGCACAGCAAGCTGCTCTGCCATGTTCTTTAGCTGCCGCACATTGCCCGGCCACGAATAGTTGATCAATACCTGTTGGGCGCCCTCATCCAACTGTATTGGCGGCGTGCGATATTTATCGGTAAAATCTGACGCAAATTTACGGAATAACAGGTAAATGTCTTCTTTTCGGTCGCGCAGCGGCGGTATCCGTAACGGAACGGTGTTTAAACGATAATAAAGATCTTCACGAAACTTACCCTCGCGAACTGCATCATAAACATCAACATTGGTAGCTGCTATGACGCGTACATTGGTTTTTTCGACCTTTGATGAACCTACTCTTATAAACTGGCCCGATTCTAAGACCCTTAGTAACCTTGCTTGGGTACCTAAAGGCATTTCGGCAATTTCATCAAGGAAGATCGTACCTCCGTTAACTGTTTCAAAGTAGCCTTTACGCTCGCCCACGGCCCCGGTATATGAACCCTTTTCGTGGCCAAATAGCTCGGAGTCTATAGTGCCTTCGGGTATGGCGCCGCAGTTAACCGCTATAAATGGCCCGTGCTTGCGCGGGCTAAGCTGATGAATAATATGCGAGAAAGCTTCCTTACCACTCCCGCTTTCGCCGGTTATGAGCACAGAAATATCTGTGGGCGAAACCTGGTTGGCAATATTTATAGCCCTGTTAAGCAGCGGCGAATTGCCGATGATACCATAGCGTTGTTTTATTTCTTGTACGTCCATTGGTTGGAGTGAGTAGTGATTAAGTGAGTGATTGATTATGTTTAGCGTCACTCAGTTTACTATGAGATTACTTAATCTGTTATATGGCCCAGCAAAGTTGCGGATGTGCATCCTGTTGCAAGCACATTTACATACTCTCCGGGTTTTATTCCGTCCTTAACGGCGAAAATTGTCATTGCGTTTTGATCGTTGCGCCCCGAATAATCGTTTTTTGATTTCTTTGAAAAACCCTCTATAAGTACCCTGTGTACCTTGCCAACCTGTGCCTGTAGTTTGATAAGCGCGTGGCCCCGCTGTTTGTCTATGATCTGGTTAAGGCGGCGGAGTTTAACATCGTCGGCTATATCATCCGCGTAACGTTTAGCTGCCAGGGTGCCGGGCCTTTCAGAGTACATGAACATATAGGCGTAATCAAACTTCACATAGTCCATTATACTTAATGTTTCGCCGTGCTCTTCTTCTGTTTCGGCGCAAAAGCCGGTTATCACATCGGTAGAAATTGCACACCCCGGCATAATGCTGTTTATGGCATCAACGCGGTTCATATACCATTCGCGGGTATAAGTACGGTTCATCATATCCAATACTTTAGTACTACCAGATTGTATGGGCAGGTGTATATACTTGCAAATGTTATCGTATGCCCTCATGGTATACAATACTTCATCGGTAATATCTTTAGGGTGCGAAGTAGAAAACCTGACGCGCAGTTCAGGATCAACTTGCGCCACCAATGCTAAAAGGTTGGCGAAGTTAACAACCCCCTCTAAATCTCCCGCGGGCGAGGATACTTTTAAAACATCTATATCAACCCCCATCCTTTCCGAGAGGGCCGGGTGAGGTACCCATTTATAGGAATCTACATTTTGGCCCAATAAAGTAACCTCCCGGTAACCCTGATCAAAAAGGTCGCGGCATTCGTTAATTATGGATATCGCATCCCGGCTGCGTTCGCGGCCACGGGTAAACGGCACCACACAAAACGAGCACATGTTATCGCAGCCCCGCATGATAGATACAAATGCGTTAATGCCGTTTGTGTTTAACCGTACAGGGTTAATATCTGCGTAAGTTTCTTCGCGCGATAGCAGCACGTTCACAGACCGTTGCCCGCCATCAACCTGTTCTATAAGGTTTGGCAGGTCGCGGTAAGCATCGGGCCCTACAACTACATCTACCAGCTTTTCTTCTTCTAAAAATTTCGATTTCAGGCGTTCGGCCATACAGCCCAGCACACCAACCACCATCCCAGGGTTGCGGGTTTTAGCTGCCTTAAATTCTTTTAAACGGTTACGAACACGTTGTTCGGCGTTCTCGCGGATAGAGCAGGTGTTAATAAAGATCACATCTGCGTCTTTATAATTATTAGTGGTTTCGAAGCCCTCGGCTGTAAGAATAGATGCTACGATCTCACTATCGGAAAAGTTCATGGCGCAGCCATAACTTTCTATGTAAAGCTTTCGGCCATTTTTTTTAGTTTCGGTCGATAACATTAGAGCCTCGCCCTGCCTGCCTTCATCATGCACTTTATCCGGGAACACCAAATCAATCATTTACTCAATACTATTAAAAAAATGTTTGCAAAAATACACAAAATTTAAATATTTGATGACACTTTGGCAGAGCTTTAAAATTGTATCGCCATCCTCCCTATTGATTAATATAGATAAAATGTATAAGTTAGGCTTGTTACATTTTAAGTTAAGAATACCCCCTGATAACAAATGCCTTTTAAATTTCTTAAAAATACTGTTCAAAAAATCCTTTTCTTCACTGCCGTTGTGATCTTTTTAATACTTGCAGGATCTGCTTTTTTTATAAACAGGTATTGGTCGCCCATAGTATCAGAAAAGTTAAAAGACATTGTAAAAAACAGCACAGGCGGCCTGTATGAAATTAACTTTAAAGAAGCACGGCTACAAATCTTAACAGGGCAGATAACTATAAGCAATATTACCTTAAAAGTCGACAGCGCAGTTTACGGAAAAATGAAACTTGCTCATACCGCACCAAATAACACCTATTTGTTGCGTGTAAAAAAAATGGTTATCAGCCGCATTCATCCTTTTAATTTGTATTTTAACCGGAGGCTGGAAATAACCAAGATCATACTTAGCGCGCCACAATTGAGTGTTTACTACCAGTTAAACCACGCTAAAGACACATTGGTTAAAGATAAGCGTACACTTTACCAGCAACTATCAGGTTCTTTAAAAATGATCCATATAGGTAAGATCATGCTTAATGATGTTGTATTACATTATGAATATCACAAACCTGCTAAAACTGTAATTACAGATCTTAAAGACCTTAACCTGAGCGCCAACGACCTGCTTATCGACTCGGCAACACAATTTGATAAAACGCGGTTTTTGTACTGCCGTGAAATGGATGCCGAACTGAATGATTATAATGGCAAATCGCCTAATGGCCTGTATTTATATTCGGCAAAACAAATTACTTTTTCCACGCTCACGTCGCAGTTAAATGCATATCAGTGCTCATTAACAGCCTCCAGAAAACTAAATGATTTTTTTGCAAAGACTTATAAAGACCAATTTAAATTTAACATAGACTCGCTCCAGCTAAACCACTTCGATTTTAATCTTTACAATAAGTATCACCAGGTTCATGCATCTAACCTCATTATGCATAACGGCGGTATAAACGTTTTCGGTAACCCCCGCATAGACCCCAAAACACAAAATACCGACCGCATCAAAACCTTTCCGAACGAAGCAATAAACCTATTGCCTATAAATATTAAGATAGATACGGTTGATCTGCGTAAAATAAACCTGGTCTATCAGGAATATAGTTTTAAGACCAAAAGGGCCGGCCACATTGATTTTGATAACATTAACGGAACCCTTTATAATATTACCAACGACCCTGCCGCCCTAAAAAATAACAACATCGCCAAAGCGCAGTTAACAAGCCGTTTTATGAACAAAGGCCTGGTTACAACCGAATTTATATTTAACCTTACTGATCCCCTGCGCTCTTACAGTTTTAAAGGAAATATAGGGCCTATGAAAATGTCGGCAGCAAATCCTGCGGCAATACCTTTGGCATCATTAGCCATACGGAGCGGTACTATTAAATCACTCGATTTTGCATTTGATGCGGACAGAAATAAAAGCAAGGGAAAGGTTACATTTTTATATAACGACCTAAAGGTACACCTCTACCAAGCCGATACTGTAAAATTGAAAATGAACCACATGAGAATTGCCTCACTAATGGCAAACAATCTCATTATAAAGCACGACAATCCCGACGATGGGTCTATAAAACCGCGAATAATTAATGTAAATTTCTTGAGGCCCGCTAATTATACCTTCTTCAAATCGGTATGGCAAAGTTTACTGGCAGGCCTTAAGCCCTCTGTAGGTTTTGACGAAGCCACGCAGACAATGGTGAAAGCCCGGATGGTTGAACATGAACAAAAGACAGCCGCAAGGCGGCTAAAAAAAGCTTTAAAGAATAAACTAAAACCACAGGGCAGTTCAAAGCTTATAAATTTTTAGTAAGCCCTTTTATTGTAAAAGCAATTTCAAATTAATGCCGAAATTACTGAAGGCCGTATTAAACGCTTGTGAGGTATAAGGCTTAGTGATATTAGAATCGTAAAATATGGTGGCATTAAAACGCTGACTTATTACATAGTCTATAGATGGCCTATACGTAATGTTTTGCGCACCAGACGATACTTCGCCCTGCGTTACATCGGCACGGTATATCAGTGTTTTATTGTCGCGGACGGCTATATCCAGCTTAAAGTTCAGGTCGTTTTTAAGTATGGTGTTATTAAACCAGCCAAACGGGAACCTAAAATTGCGCGTGCGGTAGCCCAGGCCAAATACAACAATATTTTCGTTTTGCTGCGCAAGCTGGCTGTTAAGCAAACTAAGGCTCATAGTGCGCGATTTACGGTATTCTAAATTAGCAGTAACGCTATTTTTAAAGCGCACATCTGCGCCTAATAGCGGCACAAACTGTTCATAAATAGTAACCTGCGAAAACTGATAAAAAGGCAGGAAGTCGCCATTAACGTCGCGGTTATATGATGCATTATTTTGCTCGCTGTATTGCAGCAGGGTATTATAACTATTTACCGTATAAGTAGAGCGATAGCCATGGCGCAGGTTAAACGAGTCGAACAGGTCTGCAAAAAAGGGTATACGGCTCAACCCATCGTACCTGATATCCCAGTTTGGTATGGGTATATTAGGGAACCCGCTTAAGCTGGTTGTAGCTGCATTTTTACCGCTGTAAGCTGCCAGAAAGGAAGTGATCAATACGTTTTGCTGGTTTGGCCCATAACCATCTGTATAACCAGGTGATATTGTAGATGCCCCCGTAGAGTTAGGGTTTTGGCTGCCAAGCCGTTGAGATACTATCGTTCTGTTATCCAGCAATTTTTGAAAAACCTTCGAGGTATTATCCAGGCCGTTTGTTTTTGAAAACGCCGTGGCTATCGACAGATAAGAGATACTATAGTCGCCATTGGTTATGGGGCTTAGGTTTTCAAACTCTCCGGTACTCTGGAAATATTTAAAATTGGTAGTGTAATTTTTATTTTGTGTTTTGAGCGCTGTAAGTTCTATCCGCAGATCTTTAATAGGTTCAATGGTTGCACGGAAGTGCATATCCTCATTCAGGGTGTGCACGTACAATTGGTTCTGTAGCGTATCGGTAGTTATCCAGCCGCTTGCCGCAGCCTTTTGCCGTATATCTGCCTGGCTGCCCAAAAGGAAACCCAGCCCCGGCGCATTATAGCTAAAGTCTTCACCAAAAATGTTGGTTTTGGGCAGGTATCCCGGTAAAAACGTTCCCTGTGTGCGCGAGTAATTCCCGGCAATATTCTTAATACTGGTTAGGATACCCACGAAGAAATCAGAAACACCACTTTTACCCTGCGCATTTACAGACGCACGCACAAATGCGAATTTATTGTAAAAGGTTGTCATGTTTAAAGTGGGATTAAACTGAATGGTACGCCTGTTCTGGATGGAATTACCCACATCAAAAGCCGAGTTATCAAGCGCAAAAGTGGGCTGCGTTTGCCATTGGAACTGGGTAGTATACCGAGCAACTGCAGTAACAAAATCTAAACCCGGTATTTTATTAAATGGTACGTTATAGTTAAAATTTAGCGTATGGTTATAATTGGTGGTGCGGCCAAGCCTTTTTAAATTTTCCCATAGGGTATCGCGCTTTAAGCCGTTTATGCGGCCTGCAGGTTCATCAACCACACTCAGGTTGGTGGCATCGATATCCATCGTTAAATTTTTGGTAAGGTTCCAGCCGATGCCATATACGCGCGTGATCAAAAAGTTTTTGTTAAATGTTGTTGGTATCGGGATAAAATTATTCGGGTCATTATTTCTCAGCGTATTTTCGGAATAAAAGCGGTCGAAATTAATAGCGAAGTTTAACCGCGAGGGTAACAAGCTATAATTAAACTCTTTAAGCACCTTAAGCAAATTGCTTTTTATCCGTTTTTCCAGTGGCGAATAATACCTGGGCTGATTGGTGTAATTGTATGCCAGGGCTACGCGGTACGTTTCCTGGAAGTCATTTTCGGTTGTAAAATCGTGATGTTGAAACTCGCTGAACGCGTATGTAGCGTTAAAGTTCTCGATGTCCCATACGTGGGGTTTGGCATTAGGGCTCGTTCGCTCTTTATGAATGTTGGTGAAGTTAATACTCTTCCTGATTGTATAATCTTCTGCTACCCGCTTTATAGAATCCCGCTCCTGCGAACTTGTGGCAGCATTCAATGTCGATTTCAGCAATATATCCGGCGATGCCGGGTCATACTCGGGCATGGCAACCTGCGATGAAACGTTTACAAACATAGGGATGTGTATGCCGCTCGATTTTGGGAAGAACCGGCCTAATTCTACATTAGATGCCACATCATACGCCTGATTATCACTCCTGCTGCGTTCACTTACCCGCTGTTCAATAGCCCCAAAACCGATAGTGCTTTTACTGCCCGCAACGGTAACATCGGCAAAATCGGCAAGCTTGGCATTTAACCTCGCCGTGGCAGCGTAGCCGCCCCGCTGGTCAAAGTCGGTAAGCCTTAACTCATTAAACCAAATTATGGCGCTTTTATCCAAACCGTCATCGCCGGTACCGGAGCCGGTTTTAAGCGGGTTGCGCACCCCCAGCATCACATCTCGTAACCTGCTCAGGTCGGGCTGGCCCTTTATGGTTATCTTGTTAGCACCATCACTTATGGTATAAGGCACGGTAAGCGGCCACGGCTGGCCGTTAAGGCGCGCATGGTTACGTGCAAGTTTAGCATTGGTAAGCAGGTCTAACTGCAGGTTAAGGTTATTTACGTCGGGCCATATCGCGTTAGGGTCGCTGGTGTTAGGCTGTGTTATTTTTAACGGTATTTCGTATTCATAATAGTTATCCTGATAATCTACCCCCAAACGGATAAATGCGCTAAGGTCATTGTCTTTTACGCCGGTACCCTCAGCATGGATAAACATATTAATGTTTTTATAAGAGCGAAGATCATTGTAAAATGTACGGTATGCCGCCCGCGAGTAACCATCGCGCAGGCTGGTAACTTTAACAGACAGTGATTGTTCGTTTAGCTGTGTGGTAGTACGCAGGTTATTAAAATCGCGCTGGCGGGTAATGCCGGGCGGTACAACATAAGGGATTGGCGACCTTGTACCGTTTTCTTCAATATTGACCGTGCTAACATCCAACGTTGAATTATCGAGCGGTGGGTTCACTATAGCCGGGTCGGCAATTACTTTGGTTTGCGAGTTTTCGGCGTTGTAATTCCGCCAGTCGCCACGCTCAAACTGCAGGGTTGCAAAACGAAGCACAGTTGTAGAGGTATCTGCAAAATTGGTCATGAACATCCGCACAAACCGTATGGCCTTAAAATCTTCTATATTACCAACCTTAGAGCTATAATTCTCTATAGGTATTCTAAACTGGTACCAGTTAACATTTGATGTTGTGCCATCGGGAAGTTTAACGGCCGAGGTGATCATGTCCGTAATGAAATTTTGCCCAACAACCAGGTCGGCAGGGCGTATAGATACCTTATATTGAAAATACTCATCGGCCTGGCTCATGGTATTATCGCGGTTGATATCCTCACCATCCGGCAGCGATGTTGAAGCCGACGTTTCTAAACCAAGCAGTGCCTGAGACTGGCTTGCAGTTTTGGAGTTTCCCTCTGTGTTGTTGTATTTGGCATATCTTGCCAGGATACCGGCGCCTGCATTGTCTAACGCCGCCCCGCGGTAATATTGGTAATCATCCGAAGACGGGTCATTTGCAATAGCGGCAGCGGCGGCCGGGTTTAACTGGCCTTTTAGTTGGTTAACTATAGGGGCAAACTTTACCTGTTCGTCTGCATCGTTCAAACCATCTAAACCAATATCTTGCAAGGCACGCGAAGCATCATTATTATCAAAGGCATTTATTACGGGCTGTAATTTTGGTACCCGGCCCCAAACTGTCTCGTCAACTTTGGTCAGGTCGCCGTCCACGGGTAAACCGTTCTCTAAACTTTTACGGCCGTCTTTTAAAATATCTTCAGATATGCTGCCCAGGTTAAAGTATAAGTCGCCGCCTTTAGATTGCGGTTTATATATAAAGGGGTCCATCACCCAGAAAGATATAAATTCTACATTCAGCGATTCGAAATCGTTAGTTTCTATTTTGCGGAACATACCGCCCCATTTACTTGCCGGGTTTTGGAAGGTACCGTCGGCGTTTAACCCAGTTGTAGTATAATTATAAGGCCCGCGGTGGGTTGGATAGAACGCAACATCCAGCGTTGGCAAAATAAGCGGCGAGCCGGTTACCGATTGTTTATAAGGAAAAACCTCTGTTTCTAATACCTCTCTCACATAATGGTTAGAAAGCTCTGTACGCGAGTTTGCAAGTGTTGTAGTAGAATTGGTATAAAATAAAGGGTCGATATTGTAAAACGCAAATAGCGCACGATTATAGCCATAACTCAAGTCGTTAAAGTTTTGCGACTCGGGGAACAATTGCGGCGTACCTGATATTTGCCAGCTTGTGGCGCCCTTGATATCAATTATAGACCGGGTATTCTCAAAATCGTCGAGATAGGATGTGCCTTTTGTTGACCCGGCAAAGTTTAGCGCGCCGGGGCTGCCGGGAAACAGCTTCGCAAATTCGCCGTTAAACGTTATGGACGATGGTGCTTTGGTAGATATAAAAGGCAGCTTATCTACAAGCCTTGTTAAATACCGCGAGCTGGAACTGTAGTTAACATCAAACCCTGCAATGGTATTAGATATTGATTCTTCGCCTATGATCTCCTTTTGTGTTATAGGCTGCTCTGTTAAGTGCATTACTGTGGCGCCCAAACTTAAATTCGGGCTTGCATGGTAGTCAAACCTCGAGCCATATAACGATTTTTGCTGAACGCCAAAAAGTTCGTTGTTTTCTATCCGTACGCTAATGGGCTGGCCGGATGACAGCAAGGCCTGGTTAATGATCCGTAACCTGCCGCTGTTATAATCTACCGTAAAATCATTACCCTCGGTTAAACGCAGGCTGCCGGCAGTTACCACCACAGAACCCTGGGGTATATTCAGGGCATTCAGCTGAAATTCTGACCCGCCGGTTGATGTGTACGTACCCTTAATGAGATACCGGTTTAGTTGCGGATAGTATTGCTGGGCGATGGTTTTTGTAGAATCGTACAAAGGTTGGTAGGTATACCTGTTGATCAGGTCTGTTTCGCCGGGGGCAAACCGCGCGGCAAGGTCAGTGCCGAAAGGCTCTATCACCGGGAACATTACCCGTCCGTTTTGCGAATCTATCGTTATACCCTCCAGAAAATCGAAATAACCATCGGGTTCTTTGGCGTTCTGTTGGTTCAGGTTGTCCAGATCAGTGAGTTGAAGCCAGAGCTTACTTTTGGTATTGGCGCCCTCGTCCATGATCGGCTTTTCAATACCAGATTTATCATCCAGTCTTGTAATGGTCATCCTGAAGTTAGATGGGCTTACCTGGTAAGCACCCAATGAATAGATATTCTTCATCATCAGGTTCCAGGTTGGCAGGCTGGTTTTTAGCAGTTCATTCTTTAAGAGTTTTACGTAAAGTACCTTTGGGTTTACTGCGTCAACGGGTACATCGGTGCTAAATTCGCCCACCTGGTATTCTACGCCGTTGTAGGTATATCTATAAGCAACGGCAAGCACCTCATCATTATTTAGCGGGTAGTTTAAGGAAATATAGCCCAGCTGCGGCTGTAATTTATACTCTTTGTCGGTAAGTTTACGTGCGTAAGTTAACTTAGAGTAGTTATCAGTATTGCCGTTTGCCTGGAAGTAAGCTGCTATTGCGTTTGAATTGGTGAGCCGGGAATTTGCCGGTAAATTACGCAGCAAGCTGTTTGATTGCGTAGGAAAGTTAGGGCTCAAAAATGCCGATGGCAAATTGGAACCGCCGCCCTGAATTAATGCTTTGTTGTATGGATTGTTTTCGCCCAGGTCCAGAAAACCAAGTATATCCCGCGAGTCTGTGGTAACGTTAGTACGGTTAGTTGTCCAAACCTCTATTTTGGTAATATTGATATTGGTACTTATGATCGGAATATTAGCCAGCGCCTTATCATAATTATTCCTGAAATATTGCGACAAAAAGTAGTGCTTGTTGGCTTCATAGTCGGCAGGCGTGAGCCTGAATTCGCCCTGCTGCGAACCGTTGGTAATGGTTATAGTTTTAGACTGCGACCGCTGCTGGGAGAAGATACTTGTAACATCGAGCTTGCCAAACTTTAGCTTCGTTTTTACACCAAACAAGGCCTGGCTGCCTTGTATAAGCGTAGTGGGCAAAGGCATGCTTACCGTACCGGCCTCTATTTTCTGGATGATTTCATCAGGATGACCTGTATAATCTAATTTTACCTGATTATCAAATTGAAACTGTGCATCGGTATTGTAGTTGGTAGTTATCTTTAACTTGTCGCCGATATTACCGGTAACGTTCATCTGAATTTTCTGGTCGAAATTAAAGTTAAAAACGCTGCGCTGCTTGGTATTATATAAAGGGTTCTGGTTGGTATTAACCTGGCCCGCAAATATCATTTCTGCCGAACCCTGCGGTTTAATATCTATTACCGAACTGCCGAATATTTGTTCAAAAGTTTTGCTCCGCACATTTATCTGCGGGATAAAGCCGGGCTGCTGAGACTGATATGCATAATTATCTGACAGTTGCTGGAAGTACTTGCGCTGATCCCGGCGCTGCATAAGTTCCAGGTATTGCGAAAACGTAAGATACTGCGGGGCACGATAGTATAGGTTACCTACAGTTTCTGTAAGAATGTAGCGGTTGGTTACAGGATCATACCTTATGGTGCGCACTAGGTTTGGCGGGTCTGGTAATAACACCCCCTCAAGTAAACGGCTGTTGCGCGTTCCGCCAGATCCCAAAAGCTGATCGCCGTTGGCATTTCTTGTAGGCTGCACAACAGTTGGCGTACCTTGTTTCCGGCTGGTATCGCGCGGTGCTACCTGCCCCTGAATTTGGCCAGGTTGTTGAGAAATATTATTGTTGTTGATGGTTGCCGGTGACTGGGGCGACTGCGGTAAAGGTTGTGATAAACCTTGCTGAGGTAAGGCTTGCTGGGGTTGTTGCGGCTGCTGGCTTTGGGTTGTTGAAGTCTGCTGTGTGTTGGTTTGCTGGGCAAAAGCATTGTTATATCCGCCAAAAAAAGCGAACAAAAGAAAACATAAAACAACCGTTAACGTAATTTTTTTAATCAATCGTTAGTGCAAAAATAGCCTTTACAAATTTTTCAGGGCAGCTTTGATAAGCTGTTCGATATTTAAACTCTCAGGTTGCCGTTTTATTTCATTATCTATCACTTTTTCGGCAATATTTTTGGCAAAACCCAGCATTACCAGGGCACTTAATGCCTCGTCTTTAACGGTATAATTAACAGGTACAGTTATGAGCGTACCCGGCCCGTCTTTTTTCAATTTATCCTGCAGTTCCAGTATAAGGCGCTGCGCAGATTTAGGCCCTATTCCCTTTATTCGCTGTATGGTAGAAACATTACCCGCAACTATAGCTTCCTGAATTTCTTCGGGGGTAATAGATGAAAGCATCATCCGTGCTGTATTGGCGCCAATACCCGACACTGATATGAGGTGTAAAAACAAGCGCCGTTCGCCTTCATCGGCAAAACCGTAAAGCGTATGCGCATCTTCCTTTACGTGCAGCCAGGTAAATAATTTAAACCTGGGCAAATCGCCAAGCTTTGCGTAAGTATTTAAAGAAATGTTAATATGATAGCCAATACCGCCAACATCTATAACAGCATAGTTTGGCGATCTGAACACAAGTTTACCTTCTATATAATCAAACATCAGGGGGTATTATATCTATTGTTTAAACCCGGGCATATTCTTTTTGCTGTGCATCTATTACTGCTATGGTTACCATGTTCACGATTTCGCGTACAGAACTGCCCAATTGCAATACATGCACCGGCTTTTTCAAACCAAGCAATATCGGCCCCACTGCTTCAGCCCCACCAAGTTCCTGCAATAGTTTGTAGGCGATATTACCCGACTCCAAATTAGGAAAAATCAGCGTGTTTGCAGGTGTGCCATTTAGTGTCGAAAACGGGAAATTATCAGATAGAAGTTCGGAATTTATTGCAAAATTGGCCTGCATTTCACCGTCGACGATCATCTCCGGATATTTTTCGTGCAATATCCTAACCGCCTCACGCGATTTTTCGGGTAGTACGCCATCGTTAGAACCAAAGTTTGAGTAAGACAACAGCGCTACCCGAGGGTTAATGTTAAATTGCTTTACAGAACGCTCTATCAGCACGGTAATGTCTACCAGTTCCTGCACGGTTGGGTTCACATTAACCGTGGTATCACCAAAAAATATGGGGCCTTTAGGAGTAACCATCAGGTACATGCCCGCTACCTTATTGATGCCGGGCTCGGTGCCAATGATCTGCAGTGCGGGTTTAATTGTACTCACATAACTTTTAGTAAGCCCCGATATTAAGGCATCTGCCTCTCCGAACTGTACCATACACGCGCCGTAGTAATTACGGTCCGTAAGCATTTTTTTGGCTTCATATAGTGTAATACCCCGGCGCTGGCGCTTGTTATAAAGGTAAGTTGCATACTCATCTGCACAGGGCGCATTTTCCTTACGCGGGTCTATCATTAAAACGTCGCCAAGTTCGAGCTCTGTTTCTTCAATTATCTTTTTTATCTTGCTGATGTTACCCAGCAATATCGGTGTGGCAATACCTTCATCTTTTACGATCTGGGCAGCGCGTAATATCTTGTAGGTATCCGCTTCGGCAAAAACCACCCGTTTAGGGTTTTGCTTCGCTTTAACAGATATATTACGCAAAAGCCGGTTATCCTTCCCTATCCGGCCCTGCAGTTCTTCGGCATAAGCATCCCAATTGGTGATCACTTTACGCGCCACACCAGAGTCTACCGCGGCCTTTGCCACCGCCATAGATACCTCGGTAATTAACCGCTGGTCCATCGGCTTCGGGATAATATAATCACGGCCAAACTTTAAATTTTTAGCATCGTAGGCCATGTTAACGGCCTCGGGTACCGGTTTTTTGGTAAGCTCGGCAATGGCATAAGCTGCCGCCTTTTTCATTTCCTCATTAATGGCCGTTGCCCTCACATCCAGCGCGCCGCGGAATATATAAGGGAAACCCAGCACATTATTTACCTGGTTAGGAAAATCAGAACGGCCGGTAGCCATAATAATATCGTCGCGGGTGTTAAAGCCGGTTTCGTAGTCAATTTCGGGATTAGGATTTGCCATCGCGAAAACTATCGGGTTTGGCGCCATGCTTTTCAGCATTTCGGGCGTTACCACATTACCTGCCGAAAGGCCGACGAAAACGTCGGCACCCTTCATAGCATCGTAAAGTGTTTTTACATCGGTGCGGCTGGTGGCAAATTGCATGCGGATATCGTCGAGATCGGTGCGGTTCTTATCGAGTACACCGTTAATATCGAACATCACCATGTTCTCTACCTTTACCCCTAACGATAAATACATTTTAGAGCAGGAAACTGCCGCGGCACCGGCGCCGTTAACCACCATCTTAATTTCGCTAAGCGTTTTGCCCTGCAGTTCGCAGGCGTTCATGAGCGCTGCGCCGGATATGATGGCAGTACCATGCTGGTCATCATGCATCACCGGGATCTTCATTTCGGCCTTTAAACGCCGCTCGATCTCGAAACAGGTTGGCGCAGATATATCTTCGAGGTTTATACCGCCGAAGGTTGGCTCTAAAGCCTTTACAATGTTTACGAATTCATCTACTGTGGTGGCGTTGATCTCAAGGTCAAAAACATCTATATCAGCATAGATCTTAAACAGCAGTCCCTTACCTTCCATTACCGGTTTGCTGGCTTCGGGGCCAATGTTGCCCAATCCCAATACCGCGGTACCGTTACTTATGACGCCAACCAGGTTGCCCTTGGCGGTGTATTTATAAACATCTTCAACGTTTTCGGCTATTTTAAGGCATGGCTCGGCAACACCGGGCGAGTATGCCATGGTAAGATCGCGTTGTGAATTGGTTGGTTTGGTTGGTACTACCTGTATTTTACCCGGGCGCCCTTTGGAGTGGTAATTAAGCGCATCGAGTTTACGATTGGTTTTATTCATCTTCTCAAATTCAGGAGGCAAAATTACAATTCTTTTTCCAACTGGGCTAGAATAAGTTGGCGATCAGAAATGCAGTCCCTATAGCTATCCGGATCTAAGAATTTTCAATTCTATTTAACTAATCTAAGCCAGCATCTTTAAAACATACCGGCCGGTATGTTTTAAGTGGCAAGATATGGTCATTAACATAAAATTATCATAAACATCAATTTTTATCCGTTTTTGGCTCGCGAAATCAGGGGCGTTTACCCGCGGAAAACCGGCTGTTTTTTGGTGAACATACCGTACGGTATGTTTTGTGCGCAAAATTATGGCAGTGGTTTATTTGTCTTGACCGGAATTTTAAGAATAAAGGAATTGACGGAATTATTGAATTCAGAAAATTTGTCATTTCGAGATACGAAAAATTTTTTGCAGATACTTACGTAAGTTCTAACTTGTGGTAATCATAATAAAAGCTTCAGCTTTTGTAAATTGTATGCTTACCACATTGTTGTCACAAGTACATATGCTAAACTTACAACGGCAGAGCAAATAAAAGGATGAAACTACAAACCCGCTGCAACAGCAACTACCTGTCTGCCACTTCTCGCATCGGCATTCAACCTTAGCGTTTGGCCAATAACAGCGCCTTTGCCCCCCAAATGGTTCCAGTCTTTAAGGTCGCTTAACTCAACGCCGTATTTATCGGCAATGGATGCCACGGTTTCGCCGCGTTTTACGGTGTGGAAGGCCGGGATATCCTCGACCGGGCCGGCATTCTTATCATAAGTATTAACTACCGGGCTTGCAGCAACCGTAAGCGAATTATCATTCAGCGCGTTATACAAAGCGCTGTATCTTTCCCGTTGTACCTGCGGAATTATTAACCGCCGGGGTGCGGCTGTTGTACCGTTTACAACCTGGCGAAGGTAAGATGGGTTTAGCAATGCCAGCTGATCATTACTGATGTTTAGCACGCGCGATACATTGCCCAGCGATACAAATTTGTTTACCAAAACAGTATCTGTTTGCATTGGCATAGTACTTAGCTGAGGCGTAATTTTATGCTGGCCGTAGTAATTCATTACATAAGCAACCGCTATATAAGCAGGCACATAACCGCGCGTTTCCTGCGGTAAATATTGCCTTATAGACCAATAATCTAAGGCATTTGCCTTTGCAATGGCACGTTCTACACTGCCCTTTCCACAGTTATAAGCCGCAATGGCCAAAAGCCAGTCGCCAAACTCCTGGTAGGCATCTTTTAAATAAGCTGCAGCGGCGTAGCTTGCCTGGATGGGGTCGCGGCGTTCATCTACGTAGTTGTTGATATTTAAGCCATAAGTACGGCCGGTGGTCGACATGAATTGCCATAAACCTGCCGCGCCCACACGTGAAACCGCATTAGGATTTAAAGCCGACTCTACTATAGAAAGAAATTTGATCTCGTCGGGAATGCCGGCTTCGCGAAAGGCTTTTTCGTAAATAGGGAAATAATATTTGGCGAGGCCCATAATGCGGCCCATTTCTTCGCGGCGGTTTGGCCCTGTGTAATTATCTATATAGGTTTGTACAAACTCATTATAATCGAGCGGTACTTCTTTCTGAATGGCAACCAGTTTACCCTTCATTAACGACCCCTGAAAATTTAAAGTTTGATTTGGGATTAAAGCGGTATCACGACGGAATTGCGCAGGCCTAACCTTAGCCACAGCGCCCGAATCCGTCAACATGCCGGGACCGGAAGCAAAGGCAAAACCTGAGCGAAACAGTAAAGCAACAACAGTACAAAATCGCATCATTTACAAAGGGTTTTAAAACTTATGCGCTAAGGTTAAAAGCTATACTACTAAATTAAGAATTTTAACTTAAATCTAAAAAACTTTTAGCAAAATTCAAAAGGTCTTGCTCGGCAAATCTTTTGGCCGACAATTGTAAACCTAACGATAAAGTGCCCATTTTATTTTCTACCGGTAATGAAATAGCAGGCAAACCCGCTAATGAAGCCTGCACGGTAAATATATCTGCAAGATAAGCTACAACCGGGTCTTTTTCTTCGCGGCCAATTTTAAACGCTGGTTCCGGAGCGGTTGGTGTCAGTATAAAATCGTAATTGTTTAATATCCCGTCTGTCTTGTCGCGTATGAGGCGTCGCATTTTTTGTGCCTTGGTGTAGTAAGCATCATAATAGCCTGCACTTAAAATAAAGGTACCCAGCATTACGCGGCGCTTTACCTCCCTGCCAAAACCTTCGGAACGCGAACGCTTGTAGGTACTGATAAGGTTGGTTGCCTGTTTGCTGCGATAGCCGTAATGTATACCATCATAACGGGCGAGGTTTGAAGATGCCTCGGCCATGGTTAATATATAATATGCCGGCACCACATAATCCAGGTATTCAAAAGAAACGGGGTCTACTATATTACCGGCATTGCGCAGGTTTTCTATAGTGCTCAGCATAGCCATTTTTATTTGCGGATCGAGGCCGGGCCGCTCTAAGCTCTCTTTTAAATAGGCTACCTTTTTTGGAGAGGATGGTTTAAGCTCATCTTTATATTGCGCAGCCGGTGTTTGGGCAAGCGTGCTATCGTATTCGTCAGGCCCGGCCATTACCTGTAAAAGCAAAGCAGCATCTTCAACAGAATTTGTAATAGTGCCAACCTGATCAAAAGAAGAGGCATAAGCAATAATGCCATGCCGGGAAATACGCCCATAAGTTGGCTTAAACCCTATTACCCCGCAAAAAGAAGCAGGCTGCCTTACCGAGCCGCCGGTATCTGTGCCAACAGCCGCTAAACACATACCCGCCTGCACACTTACAGCAGAGCCGCCCGACGAACCTCCCGGTACGCGGCTGGTATCTGCGTAATTTTTTACCGGGCCGTAAGCAGAGTTCTCATTAGCGGCGCCCATCCCAAATTCATCACAGTTGCAGCGGCCTATAATTATCGCATCCTGGGCCAGCAAACGTTCTACAATAGTTGATGAATAAATAGCCTTATAATCATTTAGTATTTTTGATGAAGCATTTGCAATATGGCCTTTATAACAAATGTTATCTTTTATGCTAATAACCATGCCTGCCAGTTTGCCTGCATTACCGGTTTTTAATTTCACATCTAACAGCTTCGCGTATGCTAATGCTTCGTCGGCAAATACTTCATTAAAAGCGTTAAGATGCGCATCCTGCTCTATTTTAGCAAGGTAGCCTTTAACTAAGGTTTCAACAGTTAGGCCGTTATGATGCAATTGGTACTGGATATCACTTAAAGAAAGGTGGGCTTTGGCCATGCGCTAAAAATAAAAAAACTTATCAGTTGAAAGGGTATTTCAACCAATAAGTTTTAAGACGTAGTACTCCCGCGGAGCTGTGAAAATATTAAAACGTATTAAACGTTTGTTCTGTCTTCGGGCCTGGTGGCAGTGCTGCTTGTTGTTGTAGTATTGTTATTAACGTCGGTATGCTCCCCGTTTTGAGCATCCTTAAATTCTTTTACGCCTTTACCTAATCCTTTCATTAGTTCAGGAATTTTTTTCCCGCCGAAAAGAATCAATATCGCGATAATGATCAGAATAATTTCTGGTGCGCCTAATCCACCCATGATGTTGTTTGATTTATATGATTAATTATTTTGTGCTATTATTTATAACAGGCTCCTCGCCTGCCTTTGCCTCATCACTTACGTGTTGCAGGCTAATATGGTTTTCAGATACTTTGGTAACCTCGGTATGGTTAACCAAATGAGATACATCTGCATGGCTTTCGCCGTTGCCAAACGCCGCTGCAATTTGCTGCGATGCTAATGAGGCAGTTTCTTTATTTTCTTCGCTTATAACCGATGCCTTATGGTCTATCACCGGCGCATTATGATCTATCACCGGCGCATTATGATCAACAACAGCAAATGGGTCTGCAACGGGTGTGGTGTGTTCTACAACCGGCGCGTTGGGGTCTACCGTTAACGCCTCCGGTGCATTTGCAGTTTTTTCGTCAAAACTGTTTATCTGGTTATGCAACTCGCGCTTAACGCCTTCAGAAGCGTCTTTAAAATCGCGGATACCTTTGCCCAGTCCTTTCGCCAACTGGGGTAATTTATCGCCGCCAAAAAGCAGCAATGCCACAAACATGATCAGTACCATTTCTGAACTGCCAATGTTTAAGAATAATAATGTGGGGCTAAACATATGAATGAATGATTTACAAATATATATACAATTTATATATAAAAAGGTTATTTCTATTTACTGTGCAGCAAGCCATAATTTAGGGTTCACCGGCGTTTGCCCTTTATATAATTCAAAGTGCACTTGTGTTTCGCCGGTTGCGCCATCTGTTGCCACGGAGCCTAAATTGGTTTTTACTTCAACTTTTTGCCCCTTTGATACACTTACGGATTTTAGGTTGGCATAAGCTGTAAAATATTCGCCGTGCCTGATAACAACGAGATAAGTACCGCTTATATTGTTTACACTGGTAACTTCGCCCGAAAATATGGCCCTTACCGCCGCCCCTGCATTAGTGCGGATATCAATACCCGGGTTATCTGTTTTAATACCATCAATATAGGTCATTCCGAAATCCTGGGTGATAACGCCGTTTGATACAGGCCACGGCAAACGGCCGCGATTACCCATAAAATCGTTAGATAGTTTGGCAAATTCGGGTGTGGCATTTAAAAGCTGGCTATTGGTAGCAGCAGGTTTAGCAGCTTTTATAGGTTCTCTTGCCTCCTTACTACCGGGCGCTGCCGCTGCCCTGGCTGCAGCAGCCTTCGCAGCGGCGGCCCGCGCTTCGGCTTCGGCCTTGCGGCGTTCTTCTTCAATTTCGCGGCGTATGGCGCTTCTTATCTGGCGGTTGTTTTCGGCAATTTGCTGGTTTAGCCGTTTTTGTTCCTGTTTAAGCTGCCCCTGGTGTTTAGACAAATCGACGATCACTGCAAGCTGACTATTTTTTTCTTTGCCTAAGGTTTGCTTCTCCTTTTCCTGGTCTTTCAGCAGCGTACTTTGTTCGTTTTTAGTATGATCTAACTTGGTGATCTTGGTGTTAAGTTCGTGCTGGGTGCCCTGTATAGATTCTGCCTGGCGCTGGCGGTAGTTGCCAAACTGTTGCAAATAGGTTAACCGTTTGTAGGCCTGGTTAAAATCCCGGGCGGCAAAAACAAACATCAGTTTGTTATATGCGCTTTGGTTGTGGTAGGCAAAAACTATCATGGCTGCATACTCTTTTTTAAGCTGGTCTAACTGGCTTTGAAGAGAATGCACGGTGTTAGTATTTTCGTTTATCTGGTTACCTAACAGCCTTACTTCAGAATTGAGTGTGGTTATCTTTTCCTGCCGTAAACTAATTTGCGCCTTTAAAATATTAAGCTGCTTTAAGGTAGATTTTTTGTTTTGAAGCGTAGACTGGTATTCGTTATTTAACTGCTCCAGTTCTTCATTCAGTTTATCGCGGCGGCGTTTAAGTTCTGAGCTGCTTTGCGCAAATACGTTTAGGGCAGCAAATGTTGCGAGGCAAAAAAACGCGATCTTTAGAAATTTCATCAACCCAAAAATACAATTTAATTTTCCTGTTTATAACGGTTTGGGATGCTAAACGGAAAGTCGAGCGTTTGGTCAAAATCGGCACGGCTATAATTTAACTCGGCCTGTATATTTTTACTGCCAACCTTTGATGTGAACATAATATGCGACGGAATAACCCGGTTTGAAGCTTGTATAAAGTTACCGTAATTAATCTGTAGTGATTGTTGGGCGGCATTATTATTCAAGTTGGTGCTGCTTACCTTTAAATCTGGCCCTATCATTAATTTATAAAGCAATTCTTGCAAATTACCGCTTATGATCACATTACCGTTTAGCGGTGTGACCGTTGCGTTATCACTCAATAACTCGGGTATGGCATTGCCAACCAGTAAAGATTCTACCGTTTTATAATTTACCTGCCTGCTGGCATAATTGTAAACATAACTAAAAGGCTTTTTAAAGTAAATGCCCTGTAATTTATTAATAACAACAATACTATCTGGCGTAATCATGGCGCGCGCAACTTCTATACCAATTATAGCAGTTATAGATACCCATATCTTTTGACCCCTTAAAATGCGAATGTTTAGCGTAACATCATTAGTATTGCCATCAATATTCAATTTAGATTTTGCCTTGCCGCTAAACGTAGTAAAACTCACCTGCCTTGCTCTTATTGCTGCCAATTTCATTCTGGCCATTGCCGCGAGGTTATCAACAGTTGTTACAGTACTTGCTTTTGGTGTATCAACGGCGGTACGGGCAACCACCTGTTTTTTTGCATGGCAGCCTGCCATTATAGCTATACTGCAAATTAAGAGCAGGTTATTCGATATATTTCTTTTCATTTATTTTTCGCTCTAACACGGTAGACTGGCCTCCATATGCTTTTGCCTTCTTCCAGCTGTCAACCGCTGCCTGCACATCGCCTAAATAAAACATAATGTCGCCATAATGTTCGGCCTGCACGGCGTTGTGTTCTTTATCATTTATCAATGCCTTTTCCATCCATATTTTGGCATCGGTGTATTTTTTTTGTTTAAATAAAATCCAGGCATATGTGTCTTCAAATGAAGCTGTTGATGGTTGCAACTCATTAGAATGCTTAGACATTTGCTCGGCCTTATCCAGTTGTGCGCCCCTTACAGACAGATAATAAGCGTAGTTGTTTAATGTGTAGGCGCTTTCGGGATTATAGGTAAGCGCCTTATCATAAGCCTGGTCTGATAGCTGATCATTTTTTTGCTCATGATAAATGTCGCCCAGGGCTGCATAACACTGCGAAAGTAGATCCTTATCCTGTGTTTCTAATGAAGATGCGTTTTTTACATATACCAATGCCCTGGTAAAATTTTTCTTCTGCATCCAGGCTACACCAACCAGGTAATTCATCCAGGCCTGGTTTGGAAAAAGCGTTAAGGCATTCTCTCCATCTTTAATTGCCGACTCGAAATCTCCGCTCCCGATCTCCAGCCTTATCAATTGCTCATATACCGGATACTGCTGCTCATTTAAGGCAAGCGATTTTTGGAATAGCGGCTTTGCTTCTTTGTATTGCCGGTTTTGTACTAACAAGCCCCCATACATGGTATAAGCGTTGGGTTCTGTAGGGTGGGTTTGCACCACAATACGGCTTAACTCTAATGCACTGGCTTTTGCATTAGCATCGTTAAATTTGGGGATATAGCCCGCTATGATCCTTAATTTCTGGTCGGCAGGTATATCGGGGCTGGCGAAGGCCAACTTTAGTTCACTAAAACTTCCCTCGGGGTTTTTATTCTCACGATATATATCAGCGAGTTCCAGGTGAACAAAGCCGTTTGAATGGTCCATCTTTTCTACTTGCTGAAAAGTAGCTGCAGCCTTATCATTGAATCCATTTGAATGGTATATCTCGCCCAGCATCAGGTAATACTTCGACTGGTCCGGATGGGCGGCTATCATCATCTTCAGCTGGTCTGCTGCTTTATCAACCTTACCTTGTATCAAATAGATCTTTTGGCGTTTAATCAAAATGTCATCGGTGGGGCCCGTTTTTTGTTCCAGAACATCATACACGGCAAGCGCTTCGTCATATTTTTTATCAATAGACAGTGCGTTTGCTTTATCTGAATAGTAATCGGGATTTTCGGGGTTGATCCTTACCAATTGAGTAAAAACATTTTCGAGCGCGGTAACATTATTGCTTTTCTCGTATACCGCCGCAAGCGCAACCCAATACCATTCATTATCAGGGTTTAGCGTTACCGCTTTTTCCAGAAGCTGCTGCGCCATACTATCATCTTTAGCCAGCTTTTTTAAATTAGCCAGCTCATACATGGCAGCATCATTATTCTGGTCCATTTGCAGCACCCTTGTAAAAAGCTCTGTGGCCAGCGTAAAATTTTCGATGGTTTTTTCGCGAAGCGCGGTAAAATAAAGCTGTTTCACCATCAGGCTATCTGCCGACGTCATAGGTTTGCCGTTAGGCTGCACTAACAAACCCTTGCCCGCCTGGGCTAAACAAAATGCAGGCAGCAAAGCCAGACTAAAAATAACAAGCTTTAATTTCATTACTTATTGCACGCCGGTATGGCCATAACCGCCATGGCCCCTAACGGTTTCGTTCAGATATTCAGATTCTTCCCAATTTATGCTTTCGTGGCGGGCCACTATCATCTGGGCTATACGGTCGCCATTATTTATTTCAAATACGTTGGCAGATAAATTGATGAGGAGCACCTTTATTTCGCCCCGATAATCTGCATCAATTGTCCCCGGCGAATTGAGCACCGTTACGCCATGTTTAAAGGCCAGGCCGCTGCGCGGCCTTATTTGCGCCTCGTAACTGGCAGGCAGCTCGATATGAAGGCCTGTGGGTATAAGTTTACGCTCCATAGGTGCTAAGGTAACCGGGCTTTCAAGGTTGGCCCGAAGATCAAGCCCTGCCGAATGCGTGGTTTCATACGCAGGAAGATCGTTCTGTGATTTATTGATAACTTTTATGATCATGATCTGCTTAATATTGCTTTAAGGCCTTTGCGCTCGTTAAGTAAAGCTACCACTGCAAATGTTATAAAAAGCAGGTTCCCTGCAATTAAATTTCTTTTAAATACCACGAACGACAATATAACGATAACAACAGCCGTAAAGATATAAGCAAGGTTCTTTTTAAGGTTATATGGTATAGGATAGTTTTTTTGCCCCCATATATAAGATAGTACCATCATACTTGTATAGGCAATTAGCGATACCCAGGCTGCAGCCATAAAACTGTATTTGGGTATAAAAATTATATTTAAAACAACCGTTAAGATTGCGCCAATGCCCGATATATAAAACCCGTATTTTGTTTGATCTGAAAGCTTGTACCATACAGACAAATTCATATAAACACCTAAACTCAAATAGCCAAAAAGTAAAAGGGGAACTACACCAAGGCCAGACCAATATAATTCTTCCTGACCCTTTTTTCCATGCACGAAATACTTAAGCAATTCAATATTTGCTACAAGTACTACAAAGATTAGGCATACAGAAATTACAAAGTAATCCATAATCTTAGCATACGTTTGGCCTGCATTCTTATTTTTTGCCTGGTTAAAAAAGAAAGGTTCGGCCCCGAGACGAAATGCCTGTACGAAGATGTTGAGGAATATAGAAATTTTTGCACATGCGCCGTATATACCAACGTCGCGCGCGCTTATACCTGTGGGCAGCAATTTACTTAACAGCAACTTGTCTAAATTTTCGTTGATGATATATGATAAATTAGCAATCAATACCGGCCAGCTGTAAATAAGCATCTCGCGAAACATCCGTTTATCAAACTTTAACCGCAGTTGAAATAACTCCGGTAAAAGCAATACAAACGTTAAAATGCTCGATAACAGATTTGACAGAAATACGTATCCTATCCAACCTTTTTTATACCAGTGGCTTAACCATTCGGTACCGGGTAAATGGTGCTCAATTATTAATGGGATACCAAATATAAAAAGCAGATTAAGCCCTATAAATGATAAAATATTAATGCTTTTGATCGTGCCATATCTGCCTGGCCGACCGTCGGCCCTGATCTTCGCAAATGGTATAACGCACCAGGCATCTATAACAAGTACAGCAATAAAATATTCTACGTAAATAATATAGTCTGATAGTGGGGTTTTATTATCTATCTGCACATAACCGGCTATATTTTTTATGAATGGCAGGGTAGCTAATAAAAAGGCAAAAGTTAATGCTACTACTGTACCAAAACTGTTATCGTAAACCTGCTGCTTATTTTCACTATGCTTATTTAAGTAACGGAAATAAGTAGTTTCCATCCCGAACGCCAGTACCGGGTTAATTACAGAAACCCAGCTATAAACAGTTGTAAAAATACCGTAGGTGCTGGCAGGATAAGCCCTAACATAAACCGGCGTTAAAAAAAAACTAAGTATGCGCGGCGCAATAGTGGTAAGCCCGTAAAGGGCGGTTTGACCGGCAAATTTCCTGGCTGTAGACAATGCGAACTATTTTTTTTCCCGCACAGCTTAGCGCGCCGGCGATTTTTTAACCACCTCAAAATTACGATAGTTTTTTAATTCGCCGTTACTTGTTTCAACAGCTTCTACTTTAGCGTGTTCGGGGCCGTCATGGCACCAGTCTAAAAACATATCGAGGGTAGGCTCATCTGCTTCAGCAACAATAAAAACGTCGCCGTTATCTTCATTGCATACATAACCCCTTACCCCTAACTGGTCGGCAACGGCTTTGGTAGTTACGCGGTAAAAAACGCCTTGTACTTTTCCTCGCACCGTAATATTCAAATGTTTAACCATTGGGGCAAAGATAAGGAAGAATAAGCGATAGATAAATGTTACTTATTTGCTTATTAGTCTGAGCCTGTAGAGGACCTGGCCGGCAAGCGCTTCAACGGGTGCAACATCACAATTGTTGATTTTTATTTAAACTACACGCTTAACCCTGGTTTCGGGCGTGATCTTAAGCCCGTCTAAACCGGTTATTAAATTAAGCCCGGGCGTTTTACCAACTTCCAGCGTACCCTTCTCCGTGTCGATGCCTAAGAACCGGGCACCGTTTATGGTTCCCCACTTTAAAAGTTTTTCTAATCCTATTGATGGTAGCTGCTCCTGTATCAGCTTCATTTCGCTTAGCAGGCAAAGCTTGGTATTGGAGGCCAAACTATCGGTTCCCAAAGTAACGTTAAAGCCCTGATCCATAAACAGCTCTATCTTAGGTATGCGCCCTTCTATATACATATTGGCCGTGGGGCAAAAGCACCAGTTTATACGCCGGTCAAACCGTTTTAAAAAGTATATATCTTTTAAGTTGGTGAAAGTGTTATGTACAAGCAAAATTTTCTGCTTATTGCTTAATAAAGGGATTACTGTTTGCAGCGAATTACGGGCTTGCGGTTTAAAGTATTCTATATCTATCCCCAGCGATTTATAAAGGTTCAGAAAATCGCCGGTTTTATAACGGTAAAATTTATTTTCGTCTTCACACTCCTGGTTGTGAATGCTTAACAGGTTTTGTTCTGTTTCGCAATATTCCTTTATCAGTTTAAAAAGCTCTTTAGAAACAGAATATGGGGCATGGGGTGTAATGGAGCAGCTTTGCGGCTTAAATTCTTTCAATAGCGCTAAACCACGCTCAAAAATTTCATGTGCACTTTGGGGTGTAAAGCCAAAAAGTTCTATAAAAGTGTGATAATGTATCTTGCTATTTGCCTTAACGTTGAGGCTTAAATTACTGTTTGACACATCGCCCACGGCAACAATGCCATTTTCGTACATATCGGCATCTGCCTTTTGGGCAGCATCTGTGGCTTGGGAAGTATCTGCTTCTCTAAATTTTTGTACCCGTTTTATGAACTCAACGAGGCCGCAATCTGGAGGGATCTTTCCTTTTAGGTGCGCAAGCTCTATATGGCTGTGCATGTTCACAAAACCCGGGCATAATACGCCGCTAAGTTGTTTTACCGTGATATTTGTTTGTGTTGGTTGGGTACCAACTTCAACAATTGTTCCCGATTCATCAACAGTTACAACGCCATTCTTTATGGGATCGGCATTAATAGGAAAAACGTAATCGGCTCTGTAACTTTTCATTGTAAGTAAGGGTACTGGTATCAGCTAAAACTCTCATGGAATAAACCAGTGTAATTGATTTACTACATTTAACTTATAGTTATTGTTTTTATTATTGCAATTAACAGACGCACTGAAAATCAACATTTTCTAATTTTCTGTACCTTTGTAAGCGTGAACGGCACCATTAATAAAGTTGACATAAGGGGATTAAGCTTGCCAGAACTGCAGCAACAATTTGCAGTTATGGGCGAAAAAAGTTTCCGTGCCGCACAGGTATACGAGTGGCTTTGGGAAAAATCGTGCGTTTCGTTCGGGGTAATGAGCAATATTTCAAAAGAACTACGTAAAAAACTGGAGGATAACTTTAGCATCAATGATGTAAAAATTAACAACTCGCAGTTTAGTGCTGATAAAACTATAAAAAATTCTTTTATATTACATGATAATCATCTAATAGAGGGAGTGCTGATACCGGCTGACGACCGGATGACCGCCTGTGTATCATCGCAGGTGGGCTGCAGCCTTACCTGCAAATTTTGCGCTACCGGTTATATGGAGCGTAAACGTAACCTTAACCCCGATGAAATTTATGATCAGGTTGTATTAATAGATAAACAGGCGAAAGAAAATTACGGAGTACCGCTTACCAATATTGTATACATGGGCATGGGCGAGCCGCTGCTAAATTATGCCAATGTAATGAAGTCGGTTGAGCGTATAACTGCCGAAGACGGGCTAAACATGGCCGCCAAACGCATAACCGTTTCTACAGCAGGCATTGCCAAAATGATAAAAAAACTGGGCGACGACCAGGTGAGGTTTAACCTGGCGTTATCACTTCATGCTGCTAACGACGAGAAGCGCAATAAAATAATGCCCATAAATGAGCAAAACACTTTAAAGGCCCTGGCCGATGCGTTGAAGTATTACTACGCTAAAACCAAGAACGCGGTAACTTTTGAATACATAGTTTTTCATGAGTTTAACGATACCCTGCAGGATGCTGCCGAACTTGCTAAATTTTGCAGGCATATACCCTGCAAGGTTAATATTATAGAATACAACCCTATTAGTTTTGCCAGCTTTTTAAATGCCGGCGAAGATAAAATTGATGCCTTTGCCGATTATTTAAAAAAACAGGGCATAATTACCAATGTACGCCGCAGCCGCGGTAAAGATATTGATGCCGCCTGCGGGCAGCTGGCTATAAAAGATAAAGCAGCAGTGGAAGTGGTTTAAAATGAACTTTTTTGCCTAAACAAAAAAGTAGTTTACTACTTTTAATAAATGAATCACTTACGGGTTTACCTAAATGATTTTCTCGCCCTGCTTTTCCCGCAGCTTTGCCAGGCCTGCAATTGCAACCTGGCCGGGCAGGAAAACTTGCTTTGTACAACCTGCCTTTATAATTTGCCGTACACCAATTTTCACCGGCAGGCAGATCATATTGTTGCGCGGCAGTTTTGGGGTAAAATTGAGTTAAAGGCTTCTTACGCACTGTTGTATTTTACAAAGGGTGGCAGCGTACAAAATCTTATACATAACTTTAAATACCGCAACCGGCCGCAAATAGGCAATATGCTCGGCCAATTGGCAGGCAGGCAGTTAGCAGATACGAAAAGTTTTAAAACAGTAGACCTGATCATACCCGTACCACTACACCCATCGCGGTTGCATAAGCGTGGTTATAACCAAAGTGAAATGTATGCTGCCGGTATTGCCGAAAAACTTAACAGTACAGTATCTACAAAAAACCTGGTGCGCATAAAGGCAACAGAGACACAAACCCATAAATCCCGGTTGGCCAGGTATGAAAATGTGAAGTCGGTTTTTGGGATCAGAAACCCGCAGGATCTGGCCGGTAAACATATTTTGCTGGTAGACGATATTGTAACCACCGGTTCTACCCTGGAGGCATGCGGCCGCATGCTGCTTGATGTTGATGGCGTTACCCTTAGCATTGCCACCATTGCCTATGCAGAATAAAGAAATAAAAAATAATTGAAGAAATTTGTAACCTTCTAATAAACACACCGTATAACAATCCGGAGCGTTTATTAGATAGTTAAAGCAGGAGCATCGCAAGGATTCTCCTGCTTTTTTATTGATTAGGTATTTTTACCGGTTAATTTAAAAACTCACAACTCGCAACTACTGCTTACTGTTTTTGGTATTTACTCAGCTTCTCATAAAGCACTTTCGGGTCAAAGGGCTTCAATACAAAGTCATTCATACCCGCTTTTGTGATCTCGCTCATCTGGTTGTTAAGCATTGATGCTGTTAAAGCCACTATAGGTAATTTTTTATAGTATTCTTGGTCTTTTGCACGTATTGCCTGGGTAGCCTCCAAACCTCCCATTACCGGCATGTGTACGTCCATTAAAACAACATTATAGCTATTATCCTTTTCTACCATCGCTACCGCTTCTGCACCGTTTTCGGCAAAATCGGCAGATGCGCCCCACTTTTTAAGCACCTTATTAATAAGCAAACGATTGATCTGGTTATCATCAACCACAAGGGCGTGCAGGTTAAGTTCTTCGTCAAATTGAGTGCTGCTGTTTATAATGGCATCTTCCACTTTTTTAAATGAGATGGTAAACCAAAATGTTGATCCTTCTCCGGGTACACTGTCAACATTAATACGCGAATCATGCAATTCTATTAGTCTCTTGGTAATAGCCAAACCTAAACCTGTGCCACCATATTTACGTGTAGTGTCAAGCTCGGCTTGTTTAAAAGATTCAAATATTGTCTCTAATTTATCCTGCGCTATGCCTATACCTGTATCGGTAACGCCAAACCGTATGCGCACTTCTTTTTTAGACTCTTCTATAACCTTAAGATCAACAGTTACGCTGCCTTTTTCTGTAAATTTAACCGCATTACCTACCAGGTTAAGCAATATCTGGGTGAGGCGTGTTTTATCGCCGAGTATGCAATTAGGCACTGCCGGGTCTATGCTTTCTTTAAGGTTGATATTTTTAGTTACCTTATACTGCATAGAAGAAATAACACCGTGTACGATCTCGCGAAGGCCCGTTTTTTCTTTTTCGAGCTGGATATTGCCTGTATCTATCTTGGCGTAATCCAAAACATCATTTATTAGGGTAAGCAGGTTTTCTGCAGAGAATTTAAGGATATCCAGGTTTTCCATTTGCGACTCGGACGGATTATCCTCCATCAGTAAGTGCGACATGCCGATAACCGCATTTAACGGCGTGCGTATCTCATGGCTCATTACCGATATAAACATATCTTTCGCCTTGCTTAGCTGCAACGCTTCTTCCCGTGCCGATATCAGCTCAATTTCAACCTTCTTTTTAGCGGTAATGTCTATAATTACTTCGATATACTTTTCTACCTGGCCACCCTTGCCAACAATTACCGAGTTGATAACTGATAGCCATATTGGCTGCCCATCTTTTCGGTAAGCTAAAATGTCGACCTCGAAAGATTGTTTATTTTTTGAAAGCTCGCGCGATTTCTCAATAATGCTTACATCGGTAAGTTCGCCTTTCAGGGTATCGCCTAAGTGTTTCCTTGCAACATCATTAACTGTATAACCGGTAATTTTTGTAAAGGCGTTATTTACCCACTCTACCTTGCCCTCGCTATCATTGATCACCACACCACTTAAGGTGTTGCTGGCAACCAGCGACAGGTAGGTTAACTGCTCTTCATTTTTTTTACGTTCGCTTATATCAACTGCTACCATGATCTGCCGCTCTACAACCCCTGCTTCGTTATAATATGGGCTGTTAGAAAGAAACACCCATACAGGTGTACGGTCTTTACGGTAAAGCTGTATTTCTATTTCGTAAGGCTCATTGCTTTCCATCTTCCCCACGGCACCTTTCAGGACTTCTTTATCAGTCTCCGGGCCAATAAGCTCATCGGTAAACATTTTGCCCTTTATTTCGCTAAGCTGCCAGCCAAATATCTTTTCGAGCGCCTCGTTCATCCAAACTATGCGTGTTTGGTTATCGCGTATAAGGATACCGCTTGGGGATTTCCGCGAGGCCGATGATAATATCTCCAGGTCTTGTTCTGTGCGCTTGCGATCGGTAATGTCAGATATGATTCGTATCTGTTTATCAACTTCTCCCTTAGTGTTGCGTATTACCGAGTTGATTACCGATATCCATATCTTTTTACCATCTTTTCGGGTAATAAAAAGATCCACCTCGTATGACTGGCGGGTGTTTATAAGTTCTTCAAATTTTTCTCTGGAAACGCTGTCACTAAGTTTGCCGTTAAGCATATCTTTAAGATGGCGGCCCCTTACATCTGCCAGCCGGTAGCCGGTTATATGCTCAAAGCTATCGTTGGTCCAAACTATTTTATCCTCGGCATTACTTATTACAATACCATTATTGGCTTTGCTTGCAACTAATGATAATAATTCGAGCTGCTCTTCGTCAAGCCGGTGCTGGGTAATATCCCTGCCGCTTGCAAACCATTTGCTGCCCTCGGCCTTTACATTCCAGCTCACCCAGCGCAGTTCGCCATCTGGCTTTACAATTGGGGTTTCTATTTCGAAAGATTTACTGTGCTTGCTGGCATCGCTACGCATTAATTGCAATATCTCTGCGCGCTTCTCATTCGGAAAATACTTCCAGATAGGGTTGCCATGCGCTTCATCGGGCGTGTAGCCCAAAAGTGGTATCACTGCCTTATTAATGAGCTCGATATTAAGATCTTTATCCGTAATACAATGTATTTCCGGCGAGCTGTTAAACAGGTTATAAAAATCTTTATGCCAGTTAAGGCTGGTTTCCAGCTCTTTCTTTTGCTTACGTAAAACCAGGTGCGATATTACTTCGGCAGCCAGTGTTTTAAGTGCGTCGCGCTGGTGATCGTTAAGTTGCCGCGGCTTCATGTCGAAAACACAAAGCGAGCCGATGCGATAGCCATCGGGATCTATTAATGGTGCGCTTGCGTAAAACCGGAACTGAGGGCCTGCGGTAACAAATGCGCTTTCAGAAAATAATTTGTTGGTTGTGGTATCGTCTACCTCTACCAGGTGATCTTCCATTAAGGTATAGCGGCAAAAAGAATCTGCCCGGGGCAGGCTTTCTATTTCCATGCCAATTGCCGCTTTAAACCACTGCCTGTCCTGATCAATAAAAGTTATGAACGCCAGCGGCACATCGCAGATATAAGAGGTAAGCCTTACTATAGCATCATATTGCTCTTCGGGCAAACTATCTAAAATATCATAGGAGTGCAGCGCATGTAAGCGATCACTTTCATTGTCGGGAACGGGGTAATTATCAACAATCATTTACACTTTTCTCACTTATATAACGGAAACCTTTCCGTTAGCTGATGTACGCTTTTACGTATCTTCTTTATATAATGTTCGTTATCGTGGTTTTTTAAAGCAGCGTCAATTAAGCCAACAATATTATCCATGTGCTTTTCTTTAAAGCCCCGGGTGGTAATTGCTGCAGTACCTACCCTAATACCCGAGGTAACGAACGGCGATTTATCGTCATAAGGCACCATATTCTTATTAACGGTAATACCGGCCTCACCTAATACAGCCTCTGCTGCTTTTCCTGTAATATTTTTATTACGTAAATCTAACAATATCAAATGGTTATCTGTACCGCCCGACACGATGTTATAGCCAAGTTTTGTAAACGCTGTTGCCATGGCGGCGGCATTCTTTTTTACCTGCAATATGTATTTCATGTAACCATCGCTCAGCGCTTCGCCAAATGCTATGGCCTTGGCTGCAATAATATGCTCTAACGGGCCACCCTGCGTACCAGGGAATACGGCGGCGTCAAGCAATGCCGACATCAATTTAACTTCTCCTTTTGGCGTTTTCAAACCCCATGGGTTCTCAAAATCCTGGCCAAGCAAAATCATGCCGCCGCGCGGGCCGCGTAATGTTTTGTGGGTTGTTGTGGTAACAATATGGCAGTGTGGCAGCGGGTCTGATAATAAGCCCCTGGCTATCATACCTGCCGGGTGAGAAATATCGGCCAGTACTAAAGCGCCAACCTCATCTGCAACCTGGCGTATAAACTGATAATCCCAGTCGCGCGAGTAGGCAGATGCACCGCAAATGATCATTTGAGGCCGTTCTCTTAAGGCAACTTCTTTTAGCTGCTCATAATCTATCAGGCCGGTATCTTGCTTAACACCGTAAAAATGCGGCTCATAAAGTTTACCGCTAAAGTTTACCGGCGAACCGTGCGTTAGGTGCCCTCCGTGCGAAAGATCGAAACCTAAAATTTTATCGCCGGCCTTTAAACAGGCAAGCATAACAGCGGCGTTTGCCTGCGCGCCCGAGTGCGGCTGCACATTTGCCCAAACGGCATTAAATAATTGTTTGGCACGCTCAATTGCAATGGTTTCTATCTCATCTACCACCTCACAGCCTCCGTAATAGCGTTTACCGGGCAAACCCTCGGCATATTTGTTGGTTGCAGCCGAGCCGGCAGCTTCCATTACCTGTTTGCTTACAAAGTTTTCTGAAGCAATAAGCTCTAAACCTTTTTCCTGGCGGTCCTGCTCTTCATCAAGCAGGTTAAAAATTAATTTATCTCTTTTCATAAGTGTTATAAAACAGCAATGCTATGCTAAAAAAGTTCGGGTGCGCATATATAAAAATTATTGTAACCGGCGCCAATTTGAATATCAACAAGCTGTTGCTGCAGCATTTCCAATAAAGCTAAAAAATTATACACAAACTGGACTTTGTTTTCTGATATTTTTGAGATCGAAGCAAATTCCAGCCGTTTATTTATTTGCAACAAGTTGGCGATAGCCTGTTTTTGCTTCTCTATAGTGTAAGGATATTGGGTAACCGTATGTTTAACCGGCTCGGTGCGGTTTTGCCACCGGCTGGATAAACGCTCGTGAACCAGCATTAATTTATAGAGGGTAATATTGCTTAATTCTTCGCCGGGCAAGGGTACTTCTTCAACCTGCTCCAGATCGTGGGCTATGTTACCCCGCTTTTCCTGCATCAGGCGTGCCTCTTCGAGCGGGCGCAGGGTCTCTGCAATTTCTTTAAACTTTTTATACTCTATCAGTTTTTGGATCAGGTCTTCTTTCGGGTCTGCGTCGTTTTCATTTTCGGCGTCGTAACGGGGAAGCAGCATGCGCGCTTTTATGCGCATTAAGGTGGCAGCTACATAAATAAACTCGCTGGCAATATCCATATTCAGGATATTCATTTGCTGTATGTAGCTCAGGAAATCGTCGGTAATGCGGGCAATGGGAATATCGCGTATCTCCAGTTCATCGCGCTCTATAAAGAATAATAAAAGATCAAACGGTCCTTCAAACTGCGGGAGCCTTATCTCAAATTGATCTTCGGTCATGATGCTTTCAAAAATAAGTATTCGGGCCGAGGTAGGCGCATTTATCCCGAAACAATTTTAACTGCGGCTTGTCAATCATTTGACAAATATTCGCTTACTTTGTAGGTTAGAAAAAGTGTAAAGGATTTAATGCAAGTTATCGCCGGAAAATTATTACAAAAGATTAACTCACCTTCTGATTTAAAGCAATTTAGCGAAGATGAACTTGTGCAGGTTTGCCAGCAGCTTAGGCAGTTTATTGTTGACGAAGTATCTGTAAACGGCGGCCACTTTGCCGCCAGTTTGGGTGTTGTTGAACTAACCGTGGCCTTGCATTACGTTTTTAATGCCCCGTACGATCAACTGGTATGGGATGTAGGCCACCAGGCTTACGGGCACAAAATACTAACCGGCCGGCGCGATAATTTTCATACAAACCGTGTTTACGGTGGCCTTAGCGGTTTTCCAAAACGTACAGAAAGTGAGTACGACACTTTTGGTGTTGGCCACTCGTCAACATCTATCTCCGCTGCTTTGGGTATGGCGGTAGCCTCACATTACAAAGGCGAAAAAGACAGGCAGCACGTAGCCATAATAGGCGACGGCGCCATGACGGCCGGTATGGCTTTTGAGGCCCTGAACCATGCAGGTATAGAAAATACCAACCTTTTGGTTATCCTTAACGACAATTGCATGTCTATAGACCCCAACGTGGGTGCGCTAAAGGAATACTTAACAGATATTACCACATCCAGACCATACAATCGCTTTCGCGATGATATTGTTTATGTGCTTGAAAAATTATCAAAAGTAGGCCCCGATGCTTTTAAGATTGCCAAAAAGATAGAGAAGAGCATCAAAGGCACCCTACTTAAACAAAGCAATTTCTTTGAGGCATTGCAGTTCCGTTATTTTGGCCCTACAGATGGCCACGATGTAAAGCACCTTGTAAAAGTGCTGCGCGATCTTAGCGAGATACCCGGGCCAAAAATATTACACATTGTTACCGTAAAGGGCAAAGGGTATGCACTTGCCGAAAAAGACCAGACCAAGTGGCACGCGCCCGGTTTGTTTGATAAGATTACGGGCGAAATAAAAAAGACCACTTACGAAAAGCCGCAACCACCCAAATACCAGGATGTTTTTGGCCATACTATTATAGAACTTGCCGAACAGAACCAAAAGATAATGGGTATCACACCTGCTATGCCTTCGGGATCGTCATTAAATTTAATGATGAAGGCTATGCCAAACCGCGCCTTCGACGTTGGTATTGCGGAGCAACATGCGGTTACCTTTAGCGCGGGATTAGCCACACAGGGGCTTGTGCCGTTTTGTAACATCTACTCCAGCTTTATGCAAAGGGCCTATGACCAGGTGATACATGATGTGGCCCTGCAAAATCTTAACGTGGTATTTTGCCTGGACCGTGCCGGCCTGGCCGGTGCCGACGGCGCCACACATCATGGGGCCTATGACCTGGCCTACATGCGCTGCATACCCAACATGACGGTATCTGCCCCGATGAACGAGGAAGAACTGCGCAACCTCATGTATACTGCACAACTGGAAAACAAAGGCCCGTTCGTGATCCGTTATCCGCGTGGTAACGGTGTTATGGTTGACTGGCGGAGGCCGTTCAAAGAAATACCAATTGGCAAAGGCCGTAAAATTTGCGATGGTGAGGAAGTTGCTCTGTTAACCATTGGGGCCATTGGTAACGAAGCTGCAAAAGCAATT